>CBDCXW010000005.1:0-325987 GCA_965223945.1 Dehalococcoidia bacterium
AACCCTCTCCCGTTGTATAGACCGGGGACATAGGTTACACATGTTCGGAGACATGGGTTACACCATTAGGCATGGTAATTCTGTTCAGGAGGATGCCCATGCCATGGAGGGTGGAAACTGTCATGTCTCAACGCAAAGAGTTCGTCGCTCTGGCGCGGTCCGAGGGAGTGATCATGAGCGAACTGTGTTTGCGCAGTGGGATCAGCCGCAAGACTGGCTACAAGTGGCTGAGACGATACCTTGAAGGCGGAGAGCAGCGTCTGGATGATCTCCCGAAGCGCCCTCATCACTCCCCGAACCGGACGAGCGACGACATGGAGCAGCTCGTCGTAGACCTTCGCCGGGAGCATCCCACTAAGGGAGGACACGTGCTGGCCAGGATACTCAAGGATCGTGGACACAACAGTGTGCCGTCCAAGAGCACGATCACGGCCATCCTCAGACGACATCAACTTATCGAGCCATCTGAGAGTCTCAAGCACAAGCCGTATAAGCGCTTCGAGCACGAGCGGCCCAACCAGCTGTGGCAGATGGACTTCAAGGGGCATATCCCTGTCGTCAGCGGTGGACGTTGCCACCCGCTGACGGTCCTGGACGACCATTCGAGGTTCTCCCTGGGTGTGAGGGCTTGTGCAGACGAGAGGACTCAGACCGTCCATGACCATCTTACGTCCATCTTCAGCCACTACGGCATGCCCAATACGATACTGGTTGACAACGGCTCTCCCTGGGGCAGCGACGTTGACCACCCCTTCACCCCACTGACAGTCTGGCTGGTCCAACTGGGAGTCAGAGTGGTCCACAGTAGGCCATACCACCCCCAGACCCTAGGCAAGCTCGAGCGCTTCCACAGGTCCCTCAAGACTGAGCTGCTCCAGGGAAGCAGATACACCGACCTGTCCCACTGCCAGAGCAGCTTCGATGGATGGCGAGACTTTTACAACCTCCAGCGTCCTCATCACGCCCTGGACCTCAATACGCCTGCCAGCCGATACACCGTCAGCCCTCGGCCTTTCCCGGAGACGCTTCCGACCGTCGACTACGACACTGACGACCAGGTACGCTCTGTAGATGTCAACGGCCGAATATCCTTCCTGGGCAGATCATTCCCCGTCGGTAAAGCCTTCAGAGGCAAGAGGGTCGCTCTAAGGCCCACACCCACTGACGGCACATGGAAGGTCTTTTTCTCCGTCCAGTCCATCGCTACCATAGATCTCAATCAATAGAATGTGTAACCCATGTCCCCGAACAACTGTTACCCATCTCTCCGGTCTGTACACCCGTCAAGGGAGAGGGGGGCGCCCACGGCGCCGGTACGTAAGGGCTCCCCTCGCGCGAGAAGGCTAGGATGAGGGGGCGTTGAGGGCACGGCCAGGGGCGTCACCCTCACCCCAGCCCTCTCCCGTCAAAGGGAGAGGGGGGCGCCCACGGCGCCGGTACGTAGGGAGAGCGCCCACGGCGCGGGGGCGTAGGGGGGAGCGCAGGGGGCGAGGGGTGGGTTCCCGTCTCCACGGGAACGACGGATGGGGGCTAGCCTGTGGCCATCAGGGTCACGACGGCCCCGATGATCGCGACCAGCAGCGTCCCAGTGGAGCCGACCATTATGGCGGTCATGGTGTTGAGCCGGGCGTCGATCTGGGTGAACCGGGCGTCGATCTGGGTGAACCGGGTGTTCATCTCGCCGCGTAGAGAGTCTATGGACCGGTCCACCCCTACGAACCGCTCGTCAATCTGCGTGAACCGGCTCTCCATCTGTGCGAATCGCTGGTTCACCTCTCCGCGCAGGGACTCTATCGACTGGTTCATCTCGCCCAATCGGTTGTCCAGGTGCTCCAGCCGATGGTCGATCTGCTCGGTTATCCCTTCTACTCTGCTGACCCGTTCCTCTACCACCGTTTCGTTCATCTCCACTCCACTCTCTGGGTCATTCTATCAGAGGCTGGCCGATTCGCCGACCGCGCAGCCTGCTGTTCAAGTGTACACGGCCCGTCAACCCAGCCATTTGACAGGTGCGAACCTCTGTGCTACTATCCCCCGTATGAATCACAGCCCAGACATCCACCACCGGCGCCGTGCGAGCCGTCGTGTCGCAGAATGTCTCGGTATGACTCCAAATGTCCCGTCGATGGCGCTAAATGTCCCGCTCATGGCACAATCGGCAGGCCCGCCCCCAAAGCTGAATGTCCCCGAATGTCACAGTTTGCCTCGTACAGCTAAACGTTCTACAAACACAGGGGCCGGGGGCCTTATCCCTTCTCCCCGCCGCGGGAGAAGGGTAGGATGAGGGGCGTAGAGGAGGCGAGGCAAGCAGGGATCACCCTCACCCCAGCCCTCTCCCGTCAAGGGAGAGGGAGAAAGAAATAAGGAAAGGACGGTACTGTACTTTGGCTGAGCTCAGGGTGAATCGGGTCAAGCGGAAACTGGCCGAGGGCGGCGTGGCCACGCTGGTCGGCGGGTCCGGCGGGACCAACACGGGCGACATGATCGAGATGCTGGGGACGATGGGCTTCGACGGGGCCTGGATCGAGACGGAGCACGGGCCCTTCGACTTCGCGGACCTGCCGGACCTCACCAGGGCGTGCGACCTGTGGGGCATGACGTCGGTCGTGCGGGTCAACCTCAACCTGCCGGGCGTCATATACAGGACGCTGGACGTCGGCGCGCAGGGCATCGTCGTCCCGCACGTCGACACGGCGGAGCAGGCCAGGGAGGTCGTCGACGCGGGGAAGTTCGCGCCGATCGGACACCGGGGAAACTACGGCGGCCGCCAGAGCTTCGGCGTCGAGGACTACCTCACGAGGGCGAATGACGAGACGCTCCTGGTGGTCCTCATAGAGGATGTCGTGGCCATCGAGAACCTGGACGAGATCCTGACGGTGGACAATATCGACTGCTTCTTCGTCGCGCCGGGGGACCTGTCGCAGAGCATGGGCCTGCCGGGGGGCATGAACAACCCGGAGGTGCAGCGGGTGGTCGACGACGCGGTGGCGCGGATCATCGCGGCGGGCCGGGTCGCGGGCAGCCTGGCGTCGATCGAGACGGTCGAGGAGACGATCGAAAAGGGCGCGAGACTCCTGCTGACGAACTGGGACCCGTGGGTAGCCGCGGGCGCGCGCACGTACCTGAACAAGGCCGGCGGGTAGATCACCCTCACCCCAGCCCTCTCCCGTCAAGGGAGAGGGGGTAGGAGCGCCCACGGCGCCGGTACGTAAGGGCTCCCCTCGCGGGAGAAGGCTAGGATGAGGGGCGTTGAGGGCACGGCCAGGAGCGTCACCCTCACCCCAACCCTCTCCCGTCAAGGGAGAGGGGGTAGGAGCGCCCAGGGCGCCGGTGCGTAGGGGAGCGATCATCTTGACTGGCCGGTGAAGCCAACCTATGATGAGCGCATGGTTGCCACAGCCGGCACGGAGGACATATCCCGGAGCCTCGGGCGGCTTGAAGGCCAGGTCGGCAGCATAGAAAAGCGCCTTGGCAGCATCGAGCAGCGGCTCGACCGCGTCATATTCACTCTCTTCGGCTTCGGGGCCGCACTAGCCGCCGGAATAGTCGGTATCCTGGTAAAACTGTTCCTCGACGCAGCCTAGCGCCTACGGCCCTGCCACGGCGGCGCCCCCAAATGCGATGCAGGCCGCCCCTGCCCCACCCCCTGGGTTCCGGCCTCCGCCGGAACGACGAGGGCGCACATGACCAACATCGCCTCCATCCTTGAACGACGCCTCGGGGCGTCCCGCGTCGAGCTGCTGCGGTCGGCCGGCCGCGCCGCGTCGGAGCTGGGCGTGCCGCTCTACCTGGTCGGTGGGTCCGTCCGCGACGCGCTGCTGGAGCGCCTACGGCACCCGTGTGATACCCCTCACCCCAGCCCTCTCCCGCAAGGGGAGAGGGGGCCGGACGCTGGGGACCTGGACGTGAGCTTCTTCGTCGTTCCCGCGGAGGCGGGAACCCAGGGGCGGGGGCACGAAGATACCCCTCACCCCAACCCTCTCCCGCAAGGGGAGAGGGGGCGCCCACGGCGCCGGTACGTAGGGGACGGACTGGCCGAGGCGCTGGCGAAGGCGCTGGGAGGCGTGGCGTCGGACCGGTCGCAGTTCGGGACGGCGAAGCTGCGCGTGGGCGGCGTGTCGCTGGACCTGGTCATGGCCCGCCGGGAGACCTACGCCGCGCCGGGGGCGCTCCCGACGGTCGAGCCTGGATCGCTGGCCGACGACCTCGCACGGCGGGACTTCTCGATCAACGCGATGGCGGTGTCGCTGTCGGCGGAGTCGTGGGGCGACCTGGCGGACCCGTTCGACGGCGCGGGCGACCTGGAGCGCCGGGCCGTCAGGGTGCTGCACCCCGGCAGCTTTCGCGACGACGCGACGCGGCTGTTCCGGGCGGCGCGGTACGCGGGCAGGCTGGGGTTCGGGCTGGAGCCGGAGACGGAGCGGCTGGCGCGCGAGGGCGCGGCGTTCATCGACACGATCTCGGGCGACCGGGTGCGTCACGAGCTGGAGCGCATCTTCGAGGAGCCGCGGGCGGCGGACATCCTGCGGATAGCGGACGGCCTGGGCCTGCTGGGGGCGATACACCCGGCGCTGAGGCCGGCGGAGAGCCCGGAGGCCATCGAGGGCGAGCGGGGCCCGGCGATGCTGGCGGGGCTGGCGCTGGGGCTGTCGCCACAGGAGGCTGAGGAGGTCGCGGAGCGGCTGAACCTAGGCGCGGAGTGGGCGCGGGTCGTACGGGACACGGCGGCTGTGCGGGAGCTGCTGCCGGAGCTCGAAGCGGACCTCGCGCCGAGCCGCATATACCGGCTGCTGCACGGCAGGCACGAAGCGGCGCTGTCGGCAGCGCCCACGGCGCCGGTACGTATGGGGGAGACGCCCACGGCGCCGGTACGTAGGGGGGCAGCGCCCACGGCGCCGGTACGTAGGGGGGCGGCGCCCACGGCGCCGGTAGGTATGGGGGCAGAGCCCACGGCGGCGCCCACGGCGCCGGTAGGTAAAGGGGCGGCGGCGAACCTGCGGCTGTACCTGTCGCGGCTGCGGCACGTGTCGACGTCGCTGAGCGGCGGGGACATCGTCGCGATGGGAGTGCCCGAGGGGCCGAGGGTCGGCGAGGTGCTGCGGGAGCTGCTGGAGGCGCGGCTGGACGGGACGGTGGAGTCGGCGGAGGAGGAGCGGGAGCTGGCGTCGCGGCGCGCCCACGGCGGCGCCCACGGCGCCGGTAAGTAGTATCACCCTCACCCCTGCCCTCTCCCGTCAAGGGAGAGGGGGTAGGAGCGGCCACGGCGCCGGTAGGTAGGGGGCGCTCGTGCTAAAATGGGCGGAGCTTTCGAACGCGCCCAGGAACGTGTGTGTTGGGGAACCCCCCGGTCAGAGTCAGAGCTTCCCAGTCGGGCCTTTTTGACGGGTTGAAGGACGTCGCACGGTCGTTCGCCAGGCCGCCGCTGTGGGTCACCCTCGGCTGGTACGACTTCATGCTGAGGTACAGACGGACGTACCTGGGACCGCTGTGGGAGGTGCTGGTCGTCGGGACGTGGGTGGTAGGCCTGGGCCTGCTGTTCGGGCAGCTGCTGGAGGAGTCGAAGGACGACTACCTGGTCTACCTCTCGGCGGGGGTGATCGTCTGGTCGTACATCTCGAGCACGCTGACGACTGGCGCGGCAGTTTTCACGTCGAACGCCAGGGCGATCTCGTCGATCAACAACCCCATGTTCACCTACGTGCTGCGCAACGTGGTGGAGCACTGGACGAAGCTGGCGGTGCACCTGCCGATCCTGGTCGGGGTGCTGGCCTGGAGCGGCGAGTGGTCGGGCTGGCAGATGCTGTGGGCACTGCCGGGGCTGGCGATGCTGCTGGCGGCGTCGCTGTGGGCGGTGCCTCTGTTGGGGTTCGTCGGAGCACGGTACCGGGACCTGGCGCAGATGATCCGGGCGGGCATGCGGTTCCTGTTCTTCGCGACGCCGGTCTTCTGGTACGCGGACGGGCTGGGGGACCGCGATTTCCTGGCGCACCTGAACCCCTTCACGCACTACCTGGAGCTCGTCCGGGCGCCGCTGACGGGCGAGACGGCGACGCTCGTGTCGTGGGCGGTGGTGGCGTCGATCAACGCGGCGGGCCTGGCGGCGTTCGCGGTGACGTACAGCCCCCTGCGGCGGCGGCTGACCCTGTGGATATGAGCATGGACAAAGACTTCGCGATCCGGTTGCGGGACCTGACTATGGAGCTGCCCACGTACGGGCGGGTGAAGCACCCGTCGTGGAACGGCCTCGGGGCGACGCAGGCGGGAGTGGGCGGACGGCTGAACTTCTCCGACGGCCGGGCGACTGTGACGGCGCTGGACGACGTGAGCGTCGAGATCGCCCGCCGGGAGCGGGTCGGCTTGATCGGTCTGAACGGCGCGGGGAAGAGCACGATGCTGCGGGTGATGGCGGGGATATACTACCCGACTCGCGGGACGGCGGAGTCGCGCGGCAGGGTGTCGACGCTGTTCTCGGAGTCGCTGGGCCTGAAGCCGGAGGCGACGGGCATCGAGAACATCATGCTGTCGGGCGTGTCGCTGGGGCTGACGCACGGGCGGGTGAAGCAGATGATCCCTGAGATCGTGGAGTTCACGGAGCTCGGGGAGTACGTCCACATGCCGATGCGGACCTACTCGACGGGGATGCGGGCGCGGCTGGCGTTTGCGGTGGCGACGTCGATCAGGCCGGAGATACTGCTGATAGACGAGATCATCGGCGCGGGGGACATGCGCTTCCAGGCGAAGGTGAAGGAGCGGCTGGAGGACTTCATGGGGTCGGCGAACACGCTGGTCGTGGCCTCGCAGTCGGAGCAGGTGATCAGGGAGTTCTGCGACCGGGCGATACTGCTGGAGCGGGGCCGGGTGCGGATGTCGGGCGGCGTCGAGGAGGTGCTGGCGGAGCACCTGGGGAAGCACGGCAGGCGGCGGGGAGCGGGCCGACCGTGACGCACCAGCACTCGACGGAGGAAGGCGGGGCCGGGCTCGTGAGGGACCGGGTGTCGCAGCTTCAGGAGAGGATCGAAGGCCTCGAGCGCCAGGTCGAGCTGGACCGGATGGCACTGGCGCGTCTCCGCAAGAGCCTCGACAGCCGTGCGGGGGAGGTCCGGGTGCTGAGGCACCGCCTCCAGGCGACGCGTTCGAGCGCCTCGTTCCTCGCGGGCTCGGCGCTGGTGCAGGCCGCGAAGCAGCCGCACACCCTGTGGAAGCTTCCCTTCCAACTCCTCCGGCTGTACCGGTCGAGATCGAGGCCGACGGCGGGAACCGGCGACGGGAGCGACCCGAACGACCGGTACAAGGACCTTCCCCCAGAGCTCGCCCTGGACCCCTCGGAGTTCGTCAGCCACCCTCCCCTGCCGATACCCGACGCAAAGGGCAATGGCCCAACCGTGGCGGCCATCCTGGACACGTTCACTGAGTACTCGCTGCGCTATGAGGCGGACCTGCTGCTTGTGTCGCGGAACGACTGGCGAGCCGAGATGGAGAAGGCGCAGCCGGCGCTCCTGCTCGTAGAGTCGGCCTTCAGCGGCAATAACCGGGAATGGCGGCACCTGATCGTCGATTATGAGACCGTCGGGGACAATCCGCTGCGGGAGCTGATCCTGTTCTGCCGCTCCGCGGGGATTCCGACCGTGTTCTGGAACAAGGAAGACCCGGCGCACTTCGACAACTTCATCGGGGCCGCCAGGGAGTTCGACCTCGTCTTTACGTCAGACGCCGACTGCGTTCCGGTATACAGGGAGGCTCTGGGACACGAACGGGTATATGTCCTACCATTCGCCGCGCAGCCGCGGATCCACAATCCGTCGAGTGAGGAGGGCTGGCCAAGCTATCCGGTGTGCTTTGCCGGAAGCTGGGTGGAATACAGATACCCCGACCGCGCCGAGTCGCTCCGTCACCTGCTCGACCCTGCCGTCCCACTCGGCCTGCACATCTTCGACCGCAACCTCACGCGACGGGACCTGGGGCCGCACTATCGCTTTCCCGACCAGTATAGGGAGGCGATCAAGGGAACCCTCACCTACGAGGAGATGCTGACGGTCTACCGGTGCTATGACGTGCTCCTGAACGTCAACACCGTAAGCGACTCCCCAACGATGTTCGCCCGCCGAGTCTTCGAAAGCCTGGCGTGCGGGACGCCCGTCATCTCATCAGAGTCGGTCGCCATAAGCCGGATGCTCGGAGAGCACGTCAGGATATCCCGTAGCAGGGAGGACACCGAACGCCACCTCCTGGACCTGATGGGAGATGAGGAAGCCCGTGTCCGGGAGGGTCACCTGGCCTACCGCCACGTACATGAAAACCACACCTACCGGCTACGCATAGACGAGGTCTTCCGCAGGACCGGCCTCGAGCCGCCCGCCTCAGAGCAGCCGTCGGTGAGCGTCCTCATGCCTACCAAGCGCCCTGAGAACGTGGCACGGTGCCTCGACAACTTCAAGAAGCAGACGTACCCGGCCAAGGATCTCATCCTCATTCTGAACAATGCAGATTTCGACCTCGACGCTATAAGGAAGGATGTCGAGCTCATTCCCAACGTGCAGGTGCTCCACATGGACGGACGCACGACTCTGGGACACTGCCTAAACCGCGGCGTCGAAGCGGCGTCTGGCGAATACATCGCGAAGATGGACGACGACGACCACTATGGGGAGCGGTACCTCTCGGACAGCGTCCTCGCGGCCTCGTTCTCGGACGCGGAGGTCGTCGGCAAGGGGGCCTTCTTCATGTACTTCGAAGAGTCCGATACCACTGCCCTGACGGAAGTGACACGGGAGCACACGTTCACTTCTTTTGTAACGGGCGGCACTCTGTTGATACGAGCCGAAGTAGCAAGGGAGAACCCTTTCGACTCCATTTCGCTAAGGGAGGACACGAACTTCCTTCACGCGGCAGCACAGGCCGGCTGCAAGATCTACTCCGCGGATAGGTTCAACTTCGTACGAGTGCGGACGCGACGGCTATCAAATCATGCAGACCAGACCCCGGACGCCGGATTCCTGAAAAAGTGCCGAAACCGGACACAGGGCCTCGACCTCGAGCGTGTCCTGATATGACGGACAGCGCTCCTCCGTCACCAGGTAGGGACCATGTGGCCCAAGTCTATCTTGGCCTGATCGATCCGGGGCCGACCGGCGACTGGCTCCGCCGCCGGATCGACTGGATAGCCGCCGAAGCGCGTGGGCCTCACGTGCTGGACGTGGGGTGCAGCGAAGGGATACTGGAGGTGCTGCTCGCGCGCCGCGGCATCGCGGTCACCGGGATAGACATCAACCCCGACGCTCTCAGCTTCGCCCGTGAGCTGCTTGGCAAGGAGCCGGACGAGGTGCGCGAGCGCGCCGAGGTCGTACACGGCGACTTCATACGGACACGGCAAGTGGCCGGGCTCTTCGACACCGTGGTGATGGGGGAAATTCTCAACCATCTTGACGGTCCTGCCGCCATGCTGGACAGGGGGCTGGAGTATCTCAGGCCGGGTGGACGTATCGTCGTCACGACTTCCCTCGGCCTGCATCCCCACGAAGCCCATCGACAGACCTTCTGCCTTACCGATTTAATCGATCTGCTCAAGCCAAGAGTTGGGCTGGAACGGCTGAGCGTCTTGGACAACCATATCCGTTTCGTAGGCAGCTTGTCGGAGGACGGAGAGGCCTCTTGGCAGACCCTGGGTGCTGAGTCGATCTTGTCCATGACGGAAGCGGCGCTGGTGGCCTCCCAGACGAACCTGTACGAGATTCTGGAGCGGCGAGGCGAACGGATCGAGCGACTCCAGCAGCGGCTGCGGGAACGGGCAGATTCGGACCAAACCGCGGCGAGACGGCTCCAACGCAAAGTAAACTCCGCCAGCGCGAGGATCAAGAGGTTCGAGTTTCGGGTCAAACTAGACCGGATTGCTTTGTCGAACCTCGAGAAGCAGGTCAAAGCCAGGTTGCAGGAAGTCGAGGTCGCAACCGGGGAATTGCTGGAGACAAGGCATCGACTCCAGGCGGCGCGTTCGAGCATGTCTTTCCTCGTGGGTTCGGCTTTTGTGAGGGCGGCGAAGCGGCCGCTCACACTGTGGAAGCTGCCCCTCCAACTCCTGCGGATTTACCGTTCGAAGTCCACGCCTCCAGCGGGGGCAGCCCTCCCGCAAGAACCAAGCCCGCTGCGCCCATACGTTCCCGAAGAGCCTTACCTGGACCCCTCTCAGTTCATCGACTTCCCGCCTTTGTATTTGCCATCGCCTCGGACCGGCGGCCCAACGGTGGCTGCCATCCTCGACACGTTCACCGAGTACGCCTTCCAGTATGAGGCGAACCTCCTGCTGGTGTCGCCTCAACACTGGCGAGCCCAGATGGAGAAGACGCGCCCGGCGTTTCTGTTCGTCGAGTCGGCCTGGAGGGGCAACAACGGAGGGTGGCGGAAGAGGATTGTTCGGTACGAAGACGTGGAGGACAATCCACTGCGCGACCTCCTTCAATACTGCCGTTCCGAGGGGATTCCGACCGCGTTCTGGAACAAGGAGGACCCACCCCACTTCCACAACTTTCTCGGCGCCGCCAGGGAGTTCGACCTCGTCTTCACATCCGATGCAGACTGCGTTCCGCGATACAGAGAGGCCTTGGGACACGACCGCGTGTACGCCCTGCCGTTCGCCGCGCAGCCGCGGGTCCACAACCCATCACGGGAGAGAGGCTGGCCAAGCTACCCCGTATGCTTTGCCGGGAGCTGGGTGTCGCGCAGGTACCCCGAGCGCGCCGAAACACTCCGATACCTATTGGAACCCGCCGTCCCGCACGGCCTGCACATCTTCGACCGCAACCTGTCGCGGCTCGATTTCGGTGGCGACTACCGCTTCCCGGACCGGTACAACGAGGCGATCAAGGGAACTCTCACCTACGATGAGATGCTGACGGCCTACCGCTGCTATGACGTCATGTTGAATGTGAACACGGTAACCGACTCTCCAACGATGTTCGCCCGCCGAGTCTTCGAAAGCCTGGCGTGCGGGACACCTGTCGTCTCCTCGGAATCCGCCGCCATGAGCAGGATGCTCGGAGGGCACGTCAGAGTCACACGGAGCAGGGAAGACACCGAACGCCACCTCCGGGACCTGCTGGGAGATAAGGAGACGCGCATCCGGGAGGGCCACCTGGCTTACCGCCACGTACACGAGAACCACACATACCGGCACCGCATGGACGAGGTCTTCCGCAGGATCGGTTTCGAATCGCTCGTCCATCAACAGCCGTCGGTGAGCGTCCTGATGCCCACCATGCGTCCGGAGAACGTGGCCAGGTGCCTCGAGAACTTCAAGAAGCAGACTTACCCGGACAAGGAGCTGGTCCTCATCCTGAACAACGCGGAGTTCGATCTCGACGCCATCCGAAGGGATGTCGAGCTCATCCCCAACGTGCAGGTCCTCCACGTGGACGGTCGCACGACCCTGGGGAACTGCCTGAACCGGGGCGTGGAAGCTGCGTCGGGAAGGTACGTCGCGAAGATGGATGACGACGACCACTACGGCGAGCGGTACCTGTCGGACAGCGTTCTCGCGGCCTCGTTCTCGGACGCGGAGGTCGTCGGGAAGGGGTCGTTCTTCGCATACTTCGAAGCCACCGATACTACAGCCTTGAGAGAAAATACGCCGGAGCACACGTTTACGTCCTCCACAATAACGGGCGGTACGCTGTTCATCCGATCCGACATCGTAAAGGATATCTCGTTCGACTCCATTTCACTGAAGGAAGATACGAACTTCCAGCGCGCCGCACTACTAGCCGGGTGCCGGATCTACTCGGCGGACCGTTTCAACCTCGTGCGAGTGCGGGGACGACGTTTGTCCAGTCATTCCGACCCGACACCGGACGCTGAATTCCTGAAAAAGTGTCGCGATCACACCCCCGGCCTAGACCTCGGCCGCGCGATGATATGACACGGAGAATCCTCACGGCTCCAGTGCACCCCGGACCATTCATGGATACGTCGGGGCTGATACGGACTCCGGGCTTGTGAGGAAGGACCGCTTGCGTCACAGGGAAAGGGTGAAGTGTAGAGCAGCCGCCGCACTCTTGGCGTCTGTGTCTCGCGGACCTTCCCCGCTATCGTTCGTCATGGCTGCGTTGCTGCTTGCCGCACTCGTTCCAATGGCGCTGGGTTGTGGAAGGTCCGAACCGGTGCGCAGCAAGGACTTCACACCGGGGAATGGGCCCAAGGTAACCGAGCTTGACTTAGGCCGAAAGGCCGAGTCCCCTTGGGACTTCAAGCCGCGCAAGGACCTTCCCGCCTGGGATGCCTCCCTGCCGATGGACTGGTCAGCCGATCCCTTCGAAGACCTCAACTGGCAGCATCGTCTCCACTCTTGGAGCAGCATGGAGTACTGGCTGCACGAATACCGGCTGGGCGGCGACGAGACTCAGCTGCTCGCTCCTGTACAGATCGCCCTGGACTGGTACCGGTTTCACGTTGAAGAAGGACGGGGAAGCGCGTTCCAGTGGTACGACCACTCCACCGGCATACGCGCGTCCCGTCTCGCGTTCCTGCTCGACTTCATCCTGTCAGATCAGCTAGAGGTAAGTGATGACGATCTTCGCCGTCTGATGGTCCTGGCCGACCTGCATGCCGAGAAGCTGACGGGGCCTTCTTTCCTCAGCAGGCTCAATCACGGCCTGTTCCAGGTGGTAGGGCTCGACGCCCTGTGCTCGGTCGCCGGCTGGAGAGAGGCCTGCAATGGGGCTCGCTCCTATGCGAGGGAGGCCTTTGCAAGGTTGGTCAAGAGCTGGTTCTCCGACGAGGGCGTCCACATCGAGAACTCCCCTACGTACCAGGGCTGGGTCACCTTCCAAATCCGCCAGCTTGGCGCCTTAGAGAGGTTCCAACAGCCAGAAATAGCGGGGATCCTTGAACGTGCGGATGCTATATCACCGTGGCTCACGTATCCAGACGGCCGGTGGGTCCCCGTAGGCGACAGTCACGGCTCGGGGCCCCAATTAACCGGGCCGGTCGAGCCCGACTGTCTTCCCAACGGCGCGGGCTGCTGGGCCGTTCGGGACCTGACCAAGTCAGGATACGCGATCATTCGCTCGCTGCCGGAATCAGACGACCACGAGTCCAGCATGCTGTTCGTCGTCAATATGGCGCCGTATACAGGCCACAAGCACAGCGACGATCTCGGCTTCGTTCTGATGGAAGGAGGGCAGGAGTTGTTCGTCGACAGTGGGAGATATGGCTACAACTACGACGACGCCCGGACGTATGTGATCAGCGCCAAGGCGCACAACGTACCCAGCCTCGTAGACCACCGCATCTCTCCCGGAAATATCGACCCGGCCAATTCGGGCCTCGATTCCATAGCGGTGGATGGAGGCCACTTCGTGATCAGAGGCGTCGCGGACCGCCCGGGCCTGTTTTTCCACGAGCGCGTGTTTTACTACGTTCCAGGCGCCACACTCAGAATCGAAGACTGCGATGATGTGTGTGGGCCATCTCGGTTTGGGTCTGACCCGTAGTGGGACTGGCTGAGATGCCTTCCTCGTGATCTGTCGACGCGAACTGGAGATGGCCCATAAGGTGCCAACGGTTTGGGGAGCAGTGACCTCATAGGAGCTTGGCTCAAGTCCCATCGCAGTCCTGTCCGCTCACCCAGCCAGGGCGCCATCCCAGAGGAGGCCGTAGAGATGATGGGAGTTGTCGATCAAGAAGGCGGTCGTTCTGTTCAGGTGGTCATAGGAGTGGACACTCACCAGGACAAGCATGTGGCTGTGGCCATTGACCGTCAGGGTGTCCGTCTGGAAGAGCTTCGCACGGTTGCGACCACCAATGGGTATGAGGAGCTCGAGCGGTGGTCACTGGGCCTGGGAGAGATTCAGGCCTTCGGAATTGAGGGCACAGGTTCCTATGGCGCTGGAGTCACCCGCTACCTGACGCGTAGGGGACATACCGTAGTGGAGGTTAACCGGCCCGACCGGTCAACCCGCTACCGGAAGGGGAAGAGCGATCCCACTGATGCGGAGATGGCAGCGCGTGCCGTGCTTGCCGGAGTAGCCGATGCCACTCCCAAGTCAGGTGAGGGTGAAGTCGAAATGATCCGTATGCTCAAGAGCGCGAAGGACTCGGCCGTCAAGGCTCGCACCCAGGCCATCAACCAGATGAAGGCGCTGGTTGTCACGGCCCCGGCCGAGCTTCGCGAAACGCTCGATGGTCTCGCTGCCGGTGCCCTAGTCACGCGCTGCAAGAGCTTCCGCACCGGTCGTCTGGATGGTCCCCTGGCAGCGGCCAGATACACCCTGCGCTCCCTTGCCCGCCGCTACCGTCAGCTCAGCAAGGAGGTCCACGACCTGGAGGCCGAGCTCGATCGACTTACACGGACGGCAGCCCCGGCCCTGGTAGATGGCTTCGGCATAGGGCCAGACACGGCGGCGACCCTCCTCATTGCTGCCGGGAGTAACCCGGACCGTCTCCACTCCGAGGCTGCCTTCGCCTCCCTGTGCGGAGTCAATCCCATACCTGCCTCCTCTGGCAAGACCAACCGGCATCGGCTCAACCGAGGTGGGCACCGCCAGGCCAACGCCGCTCTCCATCGCATTGTTGTCGTCAGACTTCGATACGATCCGCGCACCCAGACCTACATGCGTCGTCGCACCAAAGAGGGAATGAGCAAGGCCGAGGTCATCCGTTGCCTCAAACGCTATGTGGCTCACGAGGTCTTCTCCGTCCTACGGAATTCAGCCCTATCCCACAGCACTCCTTGACATCTATAGGAGCATCCGGTTGAACAATCTGACGGACTCAGACTGGCAGTCCAATCTCCATCTTGCCCCCGACCTCATTCCCGAGATCAGTGAAACCGGTTTCGTGGTCCAGGCTGGCGACCTCACCGTACGCGGCGAGTTCAGCGGCGACGGGTGTAGTATATCCACAGCACGGGGAGAGACCGAGCCACACCAAGGCTGGGTCTCCACTGGATACCTGGAGATGACGCCCGCCACTGTGGTAACAGCAACCTGTCCCGCCGATCTCGTTGAGACCTCGTGGCACATCACGTTCGGCCAGTGACGCGCATACTGTCCGTCGTTGGCACACGCCCGGAAGCCGTGAAGATGGCCATGGTGGCCCGAGCCCTGGAGGCCGCGGACGGCGTCGAGCACAGTCTGTGCGTGACGGCCCAGCACCGGGAGATGCTCGATCCAATCCTCAGCCTGTTCGATCTGAGACCGGACTACGACCTGGATATAATGTCCCACGGCCAGCACCTCACCGAAATAACCAGCGGCGTCCTCGAGGGCATGCGGGACGTTCTCGCCGAGGCCCGGCCCGACCGCGTGCTGGTCCAGGGCGATACAACCACGGTCCTGGCTGCAGCCATGGCGGCGTTCTACGCGAGAGTGCCGGTCGGCCACGTCGAGGCCGGGCTGAGGACCGGCGACATGTCGGCGCCGTGGCCGGAGGAGATGAACAGGAAGCTGACCGACGCGCTCAGCGACCGCCACTACGCGCCGACGGAGACGGCGAGGCGGAACCTGCTCGCCGAGGGGGTGTCAGAGTCGGGCATCAGGGTCACAGGGAACACCGTGATCGACACACTGCTTCACGTGGTCGCGCGCCTGGAGACCGAGCCAGGGCTGTCCGACCGCGCCGGGGCGATGCTGCCGCGGCGAGACCCCGAACGCCGCCTGCTGTTGGTCACTGGCCATCGAAGAGAGAGCTTCGGCCCCGGGTTCGAGCAGATATGCCGCGCTCTCGCCAGGATCGGGTCCAGGGAGGACGTGGAGATCGTCTACCCGGTACATCTGAACCCGAACGTCCAGGAACCGGCGTTCAGGCTTCTTGGCGGCCACCCCAACATCGACCTCATAGAGCCTCTGGACTATCTCGCCTTCGTCCATCTGATGACCGAGTCCCACATCATCCTCACCGACTCGGGAGGCATACAGGAGGAGGCGCCGTCGCTCGGCAAGCCGGTGCTTGTCATGCGCGACACGACCGAAAGGCCGGAAGCCATGGCGGCGGGAACGGTCAGGCTGGTCGGGACGGACGCCGACCGCATTATTGACGAGACCTTCCGCCTGCTCGACGATGGCGAAGCCTACGCAGCAGCGGCGCGCGTTCACCATCCCTACGGGGACGGCCGCGCGAGCCAACGGATCCTCGAGGACTTGACCCGTGGCTGAAGGAATCGGCAGCGTGTGCGTCGTGGGTCTTGGTCACGTGGGCCTGCCGACAGCCGCACTGCTCGCTGCAACCGGCATCGGGGTGATCGGCGTCGACACCGATCCGCAGCGCGTCGATGTCATCAACTCAGGGGGGGCTCCGATCAGCGAGCCGGGGCTGGCGCGAATGGTCGCAGACGCCGTCTCCTCTGGCAGGTTACGGGCGGAGCTGGGGCCGGAGGCCGCCGACGCTTTCATTCTCGCTGTCCCCACTCCGGTCAGACCGGACCACAGCCCGGACCTTCGCATCCTCTACGGCGCGGTCGATGGACTGGCTCCGCTACTCAGGCCGCAAGACATCGTCATCGTCGAGTCCACCTCGCCGGTTGGCACCACCGAGGCCGTGAGCGCCCGTCTGGCGAAGATGCGGCCCGATCTGTCGTTCCCGCATACTCTCGGCGACTCCAGCGACGTTCGGGTCGCCTACTGCCCGGAGCGAGTGTTGCCCGGGAACGCGCTCGACGAGCTGGTCAGCAACGACAGAGTTATCGGTGGAGTCTCGCCGGCCTGCGCCATGGCAGCCAGGAGCCTGTATCAGACATTCGTCAAGGGTGAGTGCCACCTGACCAACTCCCGCACCGCCGAGATGGTCAAGCTTTCTGAGAATGCGTTCCGGGACGTGAACATCGCCTTCGCCAACGAGCTGTCCATCGTGTGCGACACGCTCGGGATCGATCCCTGGGCCCTGATATCCCTGGCCAACAAGCACCCGCGGGCGAACATCCTTCAACCCGGGCCCGGCGTCGGCGGCCACTGCATCCCGGTCGACCCGTGGTTCATAGCCCACTCGGACCTGGAGCACACGCCCCTCATACAGGTGGCGAGGAGGGTGAACGACTCGAAGCCGGAGTGGGTGGCCTCCAGGGTGACCCAGATGTGCTCCGGCCTGGACGACCCGGTTGTCGCCTGCCTCGGTCTCTCCTATAAGAGAGATTCCGCCGACCTTCGAGAGAGCGCGTCCGTCGCCGTCATCCGAAGCATCCGCCGCGTGTTCAACGGGCCGGTCCTGGTCGTGGACCCGCACGTCGACGCACTCCCGGACGAACTGGCAGCGGACGCCGCGTGCGAGCTGGTCGGGCTGCAGTCCGCGTTGGACGTGGCCGACGTGGTGGTACTATTGACGGACCACAGCGAGTTCCTCGATATCGACCCTCGTGACCTGACTGGCAAGAGGGTCCTCGATACGAGGGGAGTCTGGGGCCGGGGCGACACTGTCGGGTCGTAGCCGCCCGACCGCCCCGCGAATCAGGCCGCTCGACCGGGTGCAGCCGTCATGAAGATCGCCGTACTCACGCAGAACTTCGCGCCGGAGATGGGCGCGACGGCAACACGTCTGTACGAGCTGACCACCCGGCTGGCGTCCCGGGGGCACACCGTGACAGTGATCACGGCGATGCCCAACTATCCCACGGGGCGTGTATTCCAGAGCTACCGGGGCAGGCTGCGCGCCGAGGAGGAGATGGACGGCGTCCGCGTGATTCGGACGTGGATTCACCCGTCCGAGTCGTCGAAGCCCCTTCCCAGGCTTCTGAGCTACCTGTCGTTCATGCTGTCGAGCCTGGCGCTCGGTTGGAGGGGCCTGGGCAGGCAGGACGTCCTCCTGTTCGACAGTCCGCCGCTGTTTCTGGTCCCATCCGGCCTGGCGCTTGGCCGAATTGCGCGGGCGCGCGTCGTCATGAATGTATCGGACATCTGGCCAGACGCCGCCGAGCGTCTGCAGCTGCCGCTTGGCAGATGGACGCGGCGGCTCCTTCGGGGCCTCGAAGAAGCCGGGTACAGAAGGTCGGACGCGGTGACTACGACTACATGCACAGCCCGTGAACAGATCAGTCGGAGGTTCCCGCAGATAGACACGGCTGTCATCTCCAACGGCGTTGACTTGGACCTGTTCCGTCCCTCCCTCAGAAATGAGGCTGTCCGCAGCTCGCTGGGAGTCGGTCCTGACGACTTCCTGGTGGGCTACTGCGGACTGCACGGTCTGTTCCAGGGGTTGGAGGTCGTGGTCGAGGCTGCAGCCAGGCTCGCTGGGCGTCCAGGGATCAAGTTCGTCATGGTTGGCGACGGACCGTCGAAACGGTCGCTCGTTTCGCTTGCGGACAGCAAGGGCGTGACCAATCTGCGTTTCGAGGACACAGTGCCGCGTCCCATGGTCGCGTCGATACTGGCCTCCTGCGACGCCGCCGTGGTGCCGCTAGCGGCGGAGCTGCCGGGCACAATGCCGTCCAAGGTGTACGAGGCACTAGCGTCCGGTGTCCCACTGGTCGTCACCAAGGGATGTGAGGCGGAGGGTCTGGTCAATGAGCACGGCTTGGGACGTGTCTTCACCCCGCTCGACTCGGGAGAGCTCGCCTCAATCATCGTCGAGCTGACGGACAGTTCCGACAGCATCGATGAGATGAGCAAGAGGTGCCGGGAGCTGTCCGAACGGTTCGACCTGGACCGAATCGCCTCCCACGCCGAGGAGGTGTTGACGGCGGTATCGGAGGGCAGGCCGCTGCCGGCTTCCGGGCGCTGAGCTTCAAGGAATGAACGCGATCTGGCGCGTATCGAAATACGGTTTTAACTACCCCTGGCTCTTCGGCGGGGCCTACTCGATGAACGTCGCCTCGACGCTCTCCGCCCTGGCGGTCCCAGCACTCATAGGAAACGCGATAGACCGCGCCCTGGGAAGCGGCAGCCAGATGGAGGTCATGCTTGCCGGACTGGCAATCCTGGGCGCCGGACTGCTCCGCGGGGTTTTTGCATACGTGCAGATTTACCTGACCGGCTGGATGACCGGACTGGTAGCGAGAGACCTCCAAGTCCGACTGCTCGACAGGCTCCAGCACCTCAGCTTCGGCTTTCACGACCGGCACCGGACCGGGGACCTTATGTCGAGGGCTACGGCCGACGTCGACGCGGCGGGTGAGTTCCTGGAGCGCGGCCTGATCCAGACAACTCGGACAGCACTATGGTTCGGCGTGGTTGCGGTCATCAAGCTGGTCACTAACTGGCAGCTGGCTTTGATAGCGATGGCGTTTCTGCCGCTGTCGACATGGGTGCTGGGGTCGCTCTCGATCAAGGCCGGCGATGCATTCACCAGGGCCCAGGTCGAGACCGGAAAGATGACGGCAGTGCTCCAGGAGAGCATCGTCGGGATGCGGTTGGCTAAGGCGTTCGGCGCCGCCTCTCACGAACGAAGAGGGTTCAGGTTGGCATCGGCCGAGGTCACCCGTGCTAACTATAGTGCCTACAAGATACAGCTCTCTCGCGTTACGTTGTCGACCCATCTGTTCATCGCGGCCGTGGGGGCGCTGCTCTGGTTTGGAGCGCGGGAGGTGGTGTTCGGTCGGCTCACCGAGGGGGAGCTGGCCATGTTCCTGCTGTACATGGCGCTGCTGCGCCAGCCTGTCCAGACAACCGGCTCGATCGTCGCGGTCTTCGCGGCGACCCGGGCCTCCGGGCGGCGGCTCTTCGAAATACTGGATGCCGAGTCGCCCGTGCCGGAGCGCCCGGATGCGCGTCGAGTCGCCAGAACCCAGGGCCGGGTCGCGTTCGAGGGGGTCTCTTTCAGCTACGACTCCGACTCGGGAACACTCCATAACGTCGACTTCCAAGTCCAGGCGGGGCAGACGGTCGCTCTGCTTGGTGCGCCCGGGTCGGGCAAGACCAGCGTCGTCCACCTAGTCCCAAGGTTCTACGACGCAACGTCCGGCCGGGTGACAGTTGACGGAGCGGACGTCAGAGACCTCAGGCTCACGGACCTCCGACGCAACATCGGCATAGTGCTCCAGGACGTCTTCATTTTCGGAGCTTCATTCACAGACAACCTATCCTACGGGACCGAGGGAGCGACCGAAGATGAGATCAGGGAGGCCGCAAGGGTGGCACAGCTTCACGACTTCATCAAGGGCCTGCCCGATAAGTACGAAACGTGGGTCGGGGAGCGCGGCGTGAAGCTGTCCGGGGGCCAGCGGCAGCGGCTCGCGATAGCGCGCACCATCCTGATCGACCCAGCCATCCTGATACTCGACGACTCCACCTCCAGCGTCGACGTGGAGACGGAGCACAAACTGCAACAGGCGCTCGCGGAGGTGATAAAGGGACGCACGACCTTCGTCATCGCTCACCGCCTGTCGACGGTCCGCAACGCCGATCTCATTCTCGTGATGGACAGGGGTCGAGTCGCGGAGCGAGGCACGCACGCGGAGCTTCTGAGCGCGGGCGGACTCTACCGGCGCATCCACGACCTCCAGCTGGTCCCCCAGGACATGGACGCTCCTCTGATGGACTCGCTGCCTTCTCAGGAGAAGACGTAAGAGATGAGCACTCGACCAATCGTGCTGGACGACCGTCGGGATCAGAGGCTCTACGACCATAGCGTCGTCCTGCGGCTGGCGAAGTACCTGAGGGGGCATGGACGCCTCGTGACTATGGGCCTGGCCTCCATCTGCGTATATTCCGCGACCGTCGGCACACTGCCCTGGCTGGTCAAGCTGGTTGTGGACTCCTACGTCCAGGCACGGGACGTGTCCGCCATAGACCTGGCCGGGGCCGCGTATCTGATCATCGCGACGGTTCAGATGGCCACGAGCTATTTTCACAGCCGCCTGAACGCCTTCGTAAGTCTGCAGATGATACAGAACCTCAGGGACGACGCCTTCGATCACATACACAGGCTTTCCATGTCCTTCTTCGACCGCAACGAGGCCGGACGAGTGATGTCGCGCGTGCAGAACGACACCAGGGAGGTGGAGGGCTTCGTCTCGCTTGCCGTCATGAGCCTGGCCGACATCCTGAGCATAGCCGGCATCGTCGCGGCGATGTTCATAATGAGCCCAGTGCTGGCGACTATCACCCTTCTCTTCGTGCCTGTCCTCATCGGAGGCACGTCGATCTGGCAGCGCCTGTTCCGGGAGCCGGTATCAGAGTGGAGACGCGCGTTTGCCGATGTCAACGCCCATCTCCAGGAAACCATATCCGGGATCAGGGTCGTCCAGAGTCTGAACAGGGAGCGCGATAACCTGCGGCGGTTTACCGGGGTCGCCAACGACAAGGTAGCCGCCCTGCTGAACATGATGCGGTACCGGAGCGTGCTGCTGCCGTCGATCACAGTCGTGCAGGCCCTTGGAATGGCGCTCGTAGTGACCTTCGGCGGCCTTCTGGTGCTGAACGGCTCCATCGGTGCGGGCGTCGTGATAGCGTTCGCGATCTACGTCGAGAGGTTCTTCGGGCCGCTCGGCAGCCTCCAGAACCGGTATGGCAGCCTCCACGGAGCGATGGCCGCGGGCTCGCGCGTCTTGAGCTCCTGGACATCAAGCCAGATATCTCAGACCCGCCCGGAGCCGCCAAGATGCCGCCCGTCAAGGGACAGGTCCACTTCGAGGGCGTAGGCTTCGAATACCAGCCCGCCGCCCCGGTGCTCCAAGACGTAGATCTGACCGTAGAGCCCGGACAGACCGTCGCGATCGTCGGTCCTACAGGCGCGGGCAAGACCACGCTCGTGTCTCTGCTGCTCAGGCTCTACGAAACTACGTCCGGAAGGGTCCTCGTCGACGGACACGATGTCCGACACGTCCAACGCGACTCCCTGGTACACCAGACCAGCATCGTGATGCAGGAGCCGGTGCTCTTCACTGGGACCATCAGGGAGAACATCCGATACAGCCACGATGAGGTGACAGACGAGGATGTAGAGCGTGCGGCGAGGGTCGTCGGAGCGCACGAATTCATCGAGAGGCTGCCTGGGGGCTACGATACGGAGCTCCAGGAGCGTGGCGGGAACCTGAGCCTGGGTCAGCGGCAGCTGGTCAGCTTCGCGCGAGCCCTGGCTGCAGACCCCCGGATACTGGTGCTGGACGAAGCGACCGCGTACGTGGACACCTACACCGAGATGCTGATTCAGCGGGGTCTTCGGGAGTTGCTGAAGGGCCGGACGTCTCTGGTTATCGCCCACCGGCTCTCGACGGTCCGTACTGCCGACAAGATCGTGGTCATGGACCAGGGGCGGATAGCCGAGCAGGGGACACACGACGAGTTAGTCGCCGCAGGCGGCCTCTACGCCAGGCTCCTGTCGTTCAGCGAGGGCAATCGGTAAGACACCGCCTGCTATCCGGCCAAGATGCCTTGTTGAGGGTTGACCGCCGTTGTAGAATGGGCGGCACATATCGGGCTACTTTCCCGTTCTATAGAACGACCCGCGCGTCAGCTTGCAGGAGGAATGCACAATGGCTACCCGAAAACATGACCCCACTCTGGTCGTCATCCAGCTCAGCGGCGGCAACGACTACCTCAATACCATCGTCCCGTTCAACTCCGGCGAGTACTACGACTACAGGCCCACGGTCAACATCGACGGCGACAGCGTTCTGCCCATCGACGACGGCCACGGCTTCAACCCCAACATGGCCCCCATCAAGGACCTCTACGACCAGGGCAAGGTCGCCGTCATCAACGGCATCGGCTACCCCAACCCCAACAGGTCCCACTTCCGCTCCATGGACATCTGGCACACCGCCGAGCCCAACGACATCGCCACCGAGGGATGGCTCGGAAGGGCCACCAGGGACCTCGATCCCACCGGCGAGAACGTCCTCACCGCAGTCAACTTCGGCAGGGGTCTCCCAAGGGCCCTAGGCGTACGAGGCGTCCCCGTAGCGTCCGTCGGAAACCTCGAGACCTACGGCCTCTTCCCTGACCTCAAGGACGAGATGCTCAGAAAGTACGCCCTCGACGCATTCGCCAAGATGTACGGCGGAGAACGCGGCAGGGACGCCGTCATGGACTTCCTCGGCCAGACGGGCACCGACGCCCTCAAGGGCGCAGACCTCCTCAGGACAGCCCTCGACAAGTACTCCTCAAACGTAGAGTACGCTGCCAACCCCATCGCACAGAGCCTCAACGACGCCGCAAAGGTCATGTTCTCTGACCTCGGCACCCGCATCTTCTACACCCAGCAGGGAAGCTACGACACTCACTCAGGAGAGCTCGCCACCCACGCCTCCCTCATCGGTGACGTCTCCACAGCCGTCGCAGACTTCTACGACGACCTCAAGGAGCACGACCGCGAGGACGACACCCTCATCCTCATCTTCTCCGAGTTCGGAAGGCGCATAAGGGACAACGGCTCAGGCACCGACCACGGCTCAGGGGGCGTCGCCTTCGTCATCGGCGGACAGGTCGACGGCGGAATGTACGGCGAGTACCCGTCCATCAAGGAGGAGGACCAGCTCGAGGGCGACCTACACTTCAACAACGACTTCAGGTCCACCTACTCGACCATCCTCGACAGGTGGCTCCACCTCGACGCCGCTCCCATCGTCAACGGACAGTTCGAGCAGCACGGCTTCATCCACAACGGCGGAAACGGCAGGAGCTAGAGGACAGGACAGCACCGCAGGAGCATCGACCGATGACCAGCCCAGACATCCAGCTGATGGCACACCTGATGAGGCGAGCGGGCTTCGGTGCCCCTCGGCACGAGCTCGACCAGCTCGTCGACAGAGGCTACGAGAACGTCGTCGAGGACCTCCTCCACCCGGGAGACGCACAGAACCTCCCGGACGACATCATCAGGCGCTTCCACGTCGACCAGCACGAGCTCCGACAGCCCGACTCGGCCGCCGCGTACTGGGTCTACCGTATGGCCACCACCCAGTGCCCACTCGAGGAGAAGCTCACCCTCTTCTGGCACGGACTCTTCGCCACAGGCTACTCCAAGCTCAACCAGGCCAGGACTCACCTCAACCAGATCGACATGTTCAGGCGCCTCGGCCTGGGTAGCTTCCGGGACATCCTCGTCGAGCTCTCCAAAGACCCCGCCATGATCGTCTGGCTCGACAACCAGGACAACCACGACGGGGCCGTCAACGAGAACTACGGCAGGGAGCTACTCGAGCTCTTCTCCATGGGCATCGGCTCTTACTCCGAGCAGGACATCAAGGAGTGCGCGCGAGCCTTCACCGGCTGGACCCTCAAGAACGCCGAGTACATGGCCCAGCGGGCTATGAAGGACTCGATCTGGCCGTACGGCCGCATCTCATGGCACTTCGAGTACCGTGACCACGACCACGACGACGGTCCCAAGACATTCCTCGGCGAAACGGGCAACTTCAGCGGCGAGCAGATCGTCGACATCATCGTCAGGCAGGAGCCCACCGCTCGCTTCATCTCCACGCGCCTCTTCCAGTTCTTCGCCGCCGACGAGGTCGACGACGATGCCGAGGACACCATCCGGGAGATGATGAAGGCCTACTTCGACTCGGACTTCGAGATCAGGGCCGTCCTCAGGACCCTCTTCAACTCCGAGTACTTCAGGTCGGGAAAGGCCCGCTTCGCGCGTGTCAAGGGGCCTGTCGAGCTGGTCGTCGGAGCCCTCAGACTCGCGGGCATGTGCAGACAGCCCACCCTCGAAATCAACGACATCGCCAACCAGGCCTTCTTCATGGGCCAGGGCCTCCTCAATCCGCCCACCGTCGAGGGCTGGCACGAGGGCGTCGAGTGGATCAACTCCGGAGCCCTCGTAGACCGCGTCAACTTCGTCGCCAGGTGGCTCGGCGACACCTCCAACCCAGGCGTCCAGGCCATCATCGACCGGCTCGCCACCATGGACGGCGGCGTGCTCGCGCCTCAGGACCTCGTCGACGGATGCCTCGAGATGCTCGGGCCGCTCCACGTCTCGGGCGACGCGAGAGACGCCCTCCTCCAGGTCGCATCCGAGGACGGCGACGTCAACCTCGCCGACCGTCAGCCCGGCGACGACGCCGAGCAGCGCGTCGCACAGGTGCTCAGGCTCGCAGCCTCCTCCCGCGCCTACCAGCTCGCATAGGCCTACGAAGAGTGGACTACCTGAAGACCATAGGGATCGTCAACAACGGCTCTAACGGTCGAGGCTTTGCGAACCCCTACGACACCGCCCACGCACGCGACGGCCGCATCTTCGTCCTCAACAGGTGCGATGTCAGCAGGCGGGCCGCCATAAGGGTCGGCATCTGCAACCTCGACGAGGACTACCTCGGCGAGTTCGGATACGGCTTCGGCAACGCCGACGGGCAGCTCGCACAGCCCGTCGCAATGGCCTTCGACAGCCAAGAGCGCCTCTACATCACAGACGAGCACAACAACCGGGTATCTATCTTCACTTCTGACGGCGACTTCATCCACAAGTGGGGCGCGCCGGGCAGCCGCCCCGGCCAGATGAACGGACCCTCTGGCATCGCCATCGACGCCGACGACAACGTCTACGTCGCCGACCAGCACAACCACCGCATCCAGAGGTTCTCCACCGACGGCGAGTACATCGACGGCTGGGGAGAGCACGGTTCCCACATCGGTAGCCTCGACATGCCGTGGGGCCTCGCCGTCGACTCCCGCGGCGACGTCTTCGTCGCCGACTGGCGGAACGACCGCGTCCAGAAGTTCTCCCCCGAAGGCGCCCCGCTCGCCGTATACGGAACGTCGGGACGCGAGCAGGGACAGCTCAGCAGGCCATCGGCCGTCGCCATCGACGACCTGGGCCTCGTCTACGTCGCCGACTGGGGCAACGAGCGCGTACAGGTCTTCGCCCCCGACGGCTCTCCCGTACAGCTCCTCAGAGGCGAGGCCACCCTATCCAGGTGGGCCAGGGACTTCTTCAACGCCAACCCCGACGAGTGGGTCACAAGAGACGTCGCGGACCTCCACCCGGACCTCCCCGACCACCTCACCGCACCGGACCACCAGTCCTCCCAGACCGAGGCCTACTTCTGGGGGCCCGTCTCCGTCAGGCTCGACCCAAATCAACGCCTGTTCGTCACAGAGACCAACAGGCACCGACTCCAAATCTACAACACCAACTAGACGGCAGATCGATGTCTATCCGAACAATCATCGACTCCCCGCTGCCCTGGGCTATAGCAGGGTTCGCCATAGGACTCGCACTCGGCGTAACCGTCATATCCGCCTGGCTGGTAGCCGCCGGACTGATAATCTTCCTCGTCTACCTGTGGCGCCACGGCCCAGCCGACGACTCGACCGAAGGTCTCCTCATCGCCGCGGGTCCCATCTTCATGATGAGCTGGCTGGTCGGATTCGCCGTCCGCGGAATCGCGTTCTAGCACCTTTGCGGCCACCGAGAGAGCACGAGTGTCGGACCAAGCCATCCTGGCCCGGCGTCCGAGGCGCTCCCCAGATGAGTCCCGCCGGGGCCATTTGACGTGAAGGCGTCCCTCTTCGTCACCTGCATAGTTGACCAGTTCTACCCCGAGGTGGGCGAGAGCACCGTCCGGGTGCTGGAGCGCCTCGGCGTGGACGTGGACTTCCCGCGAGGCCAGACCTGCTGCGGACAGCCCGCCTTCAACGCCGGGTACTGGAGCGACGCTAGGCCGCTCGCCAAGCGCTTCATCGAGACCTTCCGGGGCGACAGATACGTCGTCGCCCCATCGGGCTCCTGCGTCACCATGGTCAGGGTCTTCTATGATGAGCTTCTGCACAACGATCCGGGGGCCAGGGCTAAGGCGCAGAAGCTGGCTCCGCGCGTATTCGAGCTCTCCGAGTTCATCGTAGACGTCATGGGAATCTCAGACCTGGGTCCGCTGGCCTCTCCGACCGAGTCCGAGCCGCTGACGACGACGTACCACGAGGCCTGTCACCTGAGACGCGAGCTGGGAGTCATCGAGCAGCCCAGGGCCCTGATGCGGAGCCTGCCGGGTGTAGAGCTGGCCGAGATGGACCAGGCAGAGGTCTGCTGCGGCTTCGGCGGCACCTTCAGCGTGAAGTTCCCGGACATATCGGGCGCCATGCTGCAGGACAAGATCGACCACATCCGGGAGTCGGGCGCGCAGGCCGTCGTGGCCTGCGACAGCAGCTGCCTGATGCAGATCGGCGGCGGTCTCGAAAAGCAGGGCGCGGACGTCCGCCCCGTCCACCTGGCGCGGCTCATCGACGAGCGGCTGTCGAGATGAAACCGGAGACGGCTGAGTTCAAGGCCAAGGCCGCCCAGGCCCTCGACAGCCCAGGTGTCCAGCAGGCCCTCGGAGGACTCTACCCCGGCTTCCACGCCGCCCGCATCGCGGCGGCCGAGGCGACGGACAACTGGGAGGAGATGCGCGACAGGGGCCGCGCTATCAAGGCCCACACTCTCGCCAACCTCGACCGGTACCTCGAGCAGGTCGAGGCCAACGTCTTAAAGGCCGGCGGCAACGTGTTCTTCGCCGCCGACGCCGAGGCCGCCAACCAGTACGTCCTCGACCTTGCCCGTGCAAGGGGCGTGAAGACGGTGATCAAGGGCAAGTCGATGATCTCCGAAGAGATGGACCTGAACCACCGCCTCCAGGGCATAGGCGTAGAAGCGGTCGAGACCGACCTCGGGGAGTACATCATCCAGCTTGCCGAGGAGACACCCTTCCACATCGTAGCCCCGGCCATTCACAAGTCGCGCGAAGACGTTGCGGACCTGTTCCACGACAAGCTGGGCGCCCCCCGCTACACCGAGATTACCGATATGGCGGCCGAGGCGCGCGCTCAGCTACGCGAGAAGTTCATGACCGCCGACATGGGCATCACCGGCGCGAACTTCATGGTCGCCGAGACCGGCACGGTCGTGCTGGTGACCAACGAAGGCAATGGGCGCATGTGCACGTCCATGCCCCGGGTGCACGTCGCCATAGCCGGCATGGAGAAGGTCATCCCGTCGATTGAAGACCTGGGGACGATGCTGCGGCTGCTGATCCGCTCGGCCACCGGACAGACCCTCTCCTCCTACGTGACCGCCGTCACCGGGCCGCGCGGCGCGGACGAGGAGGACGGCCCGGAGGAGTTCCACCTGGTCATCGTGGACAACGGAAGGTCGAAGATGCTGGCGGACCCGCAGCTTCGAGAGGCCCTGTATTGCCTCCGATGCGGCGCATGCCTGAATGCCTGCCCGGTCTACCGGAAGGTCGGGGGCCACGCCTATGGGTGGGTCTACAGCGGGCCTATCGGGGCCGTCGTCTCCCCCATGCTCAGCGGGCTTTCCGAAGGAAGCGACCTGCCATACGCGTCCAGTCTCTGTGGAGCCTGCCGCGAGGCGTGCCCGGTCAAGATCGACATACCCAGGATGCTCCTCTACATGCGCAAGGAGGTCTCGGAAGGCGAGACCTATCCTGACCAGAAGAACTCGCCGATGGTGGAGCGCCTGGCCATGAAGGCCTGGAGGCTGTCGGTCAGCAGCCCGACTATGATGGGCTTCGCCAACCGGCTGGGCCGCATCCTGCAGGTGCCGATAGCCAGGGCGGGCAGGCTCCGGCGGCTTCCGCCGCCCCTGTCCGGCTGGACGAGGCACCGGACATTCCCGGCGCTCGTCCGGCCCTTCCGGGCCAGATGGAGAAAGAAGGGTGGCTAGCTCCCGCGACCAGTTCATGGACACAGTCCGCAGTGCCCTGCGGAGCGGCGCCGGGGCGGACGTGGACTCCTTCGGCGAGGCGAGCGCGATATCCGCCGCCGCGTCCGACGTCGATGAGAGAGCCAAGGACGTTCTGAGACAGACCGCGCGGGACAAGCACGACCTGCTGCTCCAGCTGCGGGAATCGGCCGAGAAGGCCGGGGCCGTCGTGTCGATGGCTCGGTCAATCGAGGAGGCCACCGAGTACGTCGTCTCCGTGGTGCGCAACATCGAGGCCCGCTCTGTCGTCCGCTCCGGCCACGACGTACTCGACCGGCTGGGAATCGACGCTGCCCTGGCCACGGCGGGCGTCGAGGTGACGGTTTCCGCCGCCCCCCAGGGCGGCGACCGACAGCCCAAGCGTGAAGAGCTCCGGCAACAGGCGGCGCGCGCGGACGTGGGCATTACGGGAGTGGACTACGCCATCGCCGAGACAGGGAGCTGCGTCATAGTCCCCCGCCCGGGAGTAAGCCGCGCGGTCTCCCTGCTCCCGCCGGTGCACGTCGCCGTCGTAGAGGCCGGCTGCGTTCTGCCGAGCCTCGACGAGCTGTTCGTACTGAGACGCAGCGACTTCCTCAATGGGAAGATGGGCAGCTACATGAACATCATCACGGGCCCAAGCCGCTCGGCGGATATCGAGTACACCATCGTGAAAGGCGTCCACGGACCCGGCGAGGTACACCTCGTCCTTCTCGATGTAGAGCCGTAGACATGATCGTAACCCAGCGGAACTGCGTGACGGAGTGGCACTTCTCGTCAGGTCCGGCCTACTCAGACCCCTTCAACGACGTTGACCTGGACGTACTGTTTACCGACCCGGACGGCGAGGAGCGCCAGGTACCGGCCTTCTGGTCGGGGGAGAGCACCTGGCGCGTCCGGTACGCCTCGCCCAAGGTGGGCACTCACAGGTGGCGCTCCGAATGCTCCGACCCATCGAACGCCAACCTCCACGGCCGGGAGGGAGCGGTCGAGGTGGTGCCGTACAGTGGCCGGAACCCGCTGATGCTCCATGGGCCTCTCAGGGTCAGCGAGAGCGGGAGGCACTTCGAGCACGCAGACGGCACGCCCTTCTTCTGGCTCGCCGACACCTGGTGGATGGGCCTGTGCGAGCGGCTTGGATGGCCGGGGGACTTCCAGACGCTGACATCCGACCGCGTCCGCAAGGGCTTCACCGTGATACAGACGGTCGCCGGCCTCTACCCGGACATGGGGTGGCGCGACCCGCGCCAGGTGAACGAGGCGGGCTACCCGTGGGACGAGGCGTTCAACGCGGTCGAGCCGGCCTACTTCGACCACGCCGATCTGCGATTGCACCACCTCGTCAGAAGCGGGCTGGTCCCGTGCATCGTGGCCTGCTGGGGCTACTACCTACCCCTGATGGGCGTGGAGCGGATGAAGAAGCACTGGCGCAACCTGGTGGCCCGGTACGGGGCCTATCCGGTCGTGTGGTGCCTGGCCGGGGAGGCCTCGATGCCCTTCTACCTGTCGAAGGACAGGGAGAACGAGGAGCGGCTGCAGATGGAGGGCTGGACCGAGATGGCGGCCTACATGCGGGCAGCCGACCCGTACCGCCGACCCGTCACCATCCACCCGTCCGGGCCGGGCTCCTCACGCGAGGATGTGGTCGACACGTCCGACCTGGACTTCATCATGCTCCAGACCGGCCACGCCGACAGGGTCAGCCTGCCGGACACGCTGCGCATCGTAGCCGAGGAATACGCGGCGGAGCCGGTCAGGCCGATCATCAATGGCGAGGTCACCTACGAGGGGCTGGCCGAGTCGAACCGCCAGGAGATCCAGCGGTGGATGTTCTGGGCCTGCGTTCTGGGCGGGGCGGCCGGCCACTCGTACGGAGCGAACGGCATCTGGCAGGTGAACCACAAGGACGCGCCGTACGGCAGGTCGCCGGGCGGGCAGTCCTGGGGCGACACCGCGTGGGACGACGCCTACGTCCTCCCCGGCTCGGGCCAGCTGGGCCTGTCCAAGCGGTTCCTTGAGAGGTTCCGCTGGTGGGACCTGCAGCCCCGGCCCGACTGGGTGGAGCACCCGGCGACGCCGGACGAGCCGCACGGCGCCCACGCCGCGGGCATACCGCGCAAGCTGCGCTTCGTCTACGTGCCCGGCGAGGTCTCAGCCCGCGGCATGAGGACCTGGCGGATCGACATGAAGGGGATCGAGTCGGACGTCGACTACCACGCCCTCCTGTTCAACCCGGTCAATGGCTCCGAGACCGATTTGGGGCCGGTCGAGCCCGACTCGGAGAGTCGCTGGCGACCGCCGTGGAACCGCGCGCCGATCTTCCACGACTGGATAGTAGTGCTGGAGGCGAGGTAGGACAGCGTGACCGACACGATACCGAGAGGCATCCGCCCGTCCTTCCCCGTCGAGGTGCCGAGAAGCCTGGTCCGTGAGAGGTTCCAGGAGCTTCTGGGCCTCGACGAAATTCCGACCTCTGTAGACTTCAGCACCGGCGAGTCACACGAAGACGACGGGCTCCGCTTCACCAGTCTTCGTTACGCCAACTACATGGGAGAGACGATCTCGGCTGTGTTGGTCAGGCCCGTTGCCCCAGGAACCGGACCGCTCCCGGGGGTCGTCGGCATGCCAGGGACGGGCAGCTCAGCCGAGGAGATGATCGATCCCCGGATGTACCGGCCCGTACAGGGGCACGGCCCTCTGCTCGGCTGGGGCCGCGAACTCGCGAAGAGGGGGTACGCGGTCCTGACCTTCTCCCCGAAGGGCACGGCCGTCCGGCGCAAGACGCGCGACGACTGGGAGGAGGAGACGAAGCTGCTGGCGCCCTACGCGAGGCCGCAGCTTGGCATCCTGGCCGACGAGACGATCAGGGCCTCCCTGGTGCTGGCCGCCACCGACGGCATAGACCCCGAAAGGATTGGCCTGACCGGCATGTCCCTGGGCGGCCTGGCCTCGTGGCTGGCGATGTCGATGGCGCCCTGGGTCCATACCGCCGCTGTCGTCTGCGGCGTTCTGGGCACGATGGAGCAGATGATCCATCACGGGCAGGTCGAGCGCCACAGCTCGGCCATCTTCATCCCGCACATGCTCCGGTACTTCGACCACCCCGAAGTCGTGGCGGCCTGCATCGCGCCGAGGCCCTTCATGATGGTCGCGCCGACCGAGGACGACGATATGCCGAGAGAGGGCGTGGACGAGCTGATCAGCGTCGTGGCGCCGGTATACGAGGTATCAGGACACCCGGAGCATTTTCGGGTCCACCGCCCGCCGGGGATACACACCTACAGGCTGGAGTATTTCGACTGGGTGGTCGAGTGGTTCGACGAGCACCTGAAGGCGAACGCGGCCTGATGCCTGGGGTCGCCGGACCCATTTCAGTCTAAAGGCGCAAACACTTGGGCTCCCCTCTCCGATGTCTCTAGGCTCGCTGATAGCCTCATCACCGATTATGAAAAGCTCTTTGGCGAGAACCTTCAGGTAACGCTTCAGACGCGCCTTGGAGCACTGAAGAACAAGGTCGACCAACAGGGTCAGGTTAATCTCTCGTCTCGGGTTACTGCGCTGGGGGACCGGCTCCCAATCGAGCTCGCGACATTCGACTTGACTGGCCCTTGCAGGACCTGACTATGATGCTACCATCTCGTTTGGGCTGCCTTTTGAGCCTGAAGACTCCCAATATGGGGAATCCTGGCTTAGACCTGAGACCAGACGTCAGACCATATGGGTAAAAGGACTTTCAGAGAGTTGAAAGCAGACGCGAACGGCAAGATCGAACCTACTGGAACTGGCGAGGACAAGGCCGAAGAACGCCCGCACGGTTTCTCGGCTGACCAAGAGGCACGGCATGACGGTCAAGCGGAGAGAGGACCCCATGCGGAAGATAGTCGGCCCTTTGAGCCCCTGCGGTCGAGCTCGGTGAATCGACTGAATCGACTGCAGGACTCGGCGAATCGACTGAGTCGACTGGCGAATTCAGGGATTCTGGACTCGGTGAATGAACTGAGTCGACTGGCGAATTCAGGGATTCTGGACTCGGTGAATGAACTGAGTCGACTGGCGAGGAATTTCAGTCTCCCGAACCTCTTCGAGTCACCCTTCACGGGATTCCTATGGCCTCTACCCCCGCTCGTCAATCCGAAGGCACGAGTGGCCGAAGAACTTGGGTGGGTAGTTCACCGTACCTTGCCAACAACCGTGCTTGAGGATGCTTCCGAAGACAACCTAGACGAAGCAATAATGACCCACTACAAGGAGCGATGGGCTGAAGTCCGAAGGGAGATCGAACTCGCCACAAGCGGATATTTGATCGACGAAGATTCAAAGGAGACCATGAGTCAGATGCTCTCAGCCCACGAATATGGGTTGTACCGCCTAGTGCCGGTGGCGATGATGGTCGAAATAGAGAGGGCTGTCAGAGTACACTTGTACGGGCAACTCGTAGGGAGGCACCTAGACATCAAAGGGAAAATAGTCGACGAAATAAGCGAGCTCCCGATATCGGCGTTCCAGGACATAACCTCAGGCACAATCCAACATGAAACTCTCGAAAATCATCTATACGAGCACATAGACGACGATAGCGACCGGAGCCAGTTCGCGGAAAACCCAATCCCGAACCGACATGCGGCAATACACGGGTTGGTTCCCTACTCAACAGAAAAGAGCAGCCTCAACTCCATATTCCTCGCCGACTTCGTCCTTCAGATGATCACGGAGATCAAGAAGGAGAAAATTGCCGAAGTCGCAGATATTCTAAGGGGCGGGGTTCTCGGAGCAAAATCAGCGTAGATTGCGCGTCTCTTTCGGCCGGGGCGGTCTGCGCGTCCATACGCTGGAGTCGCTTCGATTCGGCAGCTTCAGGCACTACTGGGCCGCGATCCTGCTCAGCAGCGGCGTCCAGCAGCATGGGCATCCCCTTCTGAACAGTTGCGGGGATTATAACACCGGCTCTTCTCGCCGTAGCCTTTCTATCTCGGCGGCGAACCAGAGGGCCATGCTGCCGCTGCGGTCGTCGAACCCCGTGAGCGCCTCCCTGTCGAGGTAGTGGCGCAGCGTGAGGCCGTTCCCGGTCCCCGTACAGGCGTCGATGATGTTGCCCCGGTCGTCGATGCGCTCGGAGACGCCGCGCCACGCCAGCTCGGCAGTCTCCCGGAAGGAGCTGTCCAGCCAGCCCAGTCGCAGGCCGCGTGCGAGGCCGTACCCGACCATGCAGGTGGCGGTGAGCTCCTGGTAGGAGCCGATGAAGTCAACGACCTGGCGAATCATGCCCGACGTCTCCTGGCGCTCTCGCAGGGCGGCCATCTGCCGGACCGCCATCTCCTCGATGCGGCCCCTCTTGGGATGGTCGGCGGGCATGTAGGTCAGCGTCTCCGCCAGGCCGAGAGCCGCGAACCCATTGCCGCGCCCCCAGTGGAACGGGCCCGTCCGGCTGTGCAGGAACAGCCCGTTGTCCTGCTGGACTCCGGCGTCGAGCAGGAAGTCGGCAAGAATATCGATGCGCGACGCGTCGCCGGTGAGCGAGAAGCCGCGTCCGAGCACCGCGCTCACGAAGAAGTGGTCCTCGGTCGGGAAGTTGGATCTGGCCGGAGGCGGGGCCTGGCCGGGCCCCTGGCGGGAGTAGCGGCCCGCGGCCTCTACCAGGATGTCCGAGAACCGGCTGTCTCCTACGGCCTCCGCGAGCTCGTCCCCCCAGACGAAGGCCGCGGAGTTCTCGCTGATGCCGACTTCCTGACCGTCACGGAAGGCGGATGCACGATCGGCCAGCGGCTCGACCAGGGCGGCGATTTCGGCCGCCGGGGAGGGCGAGTCGGGTTCGAGGGCCGCCAGACGGAGCCGCCCGCTGATGGCGACTCCCTGCGTGTACACGACCGGCTCGATGGTGCGGCCGTAGGCGGATGTCAGCGCCCTGCCAATCTCGATGGGCGACCGGGCCCTCCGACGGTCCAGCTCGATGCGGGCGCGCGACGGCACCAAAGCGCCCGACAGCAAGGGCCACAGCCTGTCCAGCTCCGCCGGTGCCTCTTGAAGCCCTGCCGTGAGCCTGACTCCGGGGACCGAGCCTATGCCCTCCGGCACGCCTCGTCCGATGGCGCCCACGAATCCGTCCGGCGGCAGGACGGGCGCGGCGTCCAGCGCCGAGGCGAGTGCGCCCGCCGCCTCGTTGACCTCCCACTTCGCGGAGTCGCCCGCCCGAACCTCGATGACCAGGTCGGGCGCGAGGAGGCAGGTCCAGCGCCAGAGGTAGCGCTCTTCGGGACCGTCGGGGTCGTAGTAGTAACCGCCCTTCGGTGGGTAGGCGGCCTCACTGCTTCCCGCGCCTCTCCGGGCAGCGAGGTCTGGATAGAGGCATGGCACGGCGGTGAGGGCAGCGGGCGGCTCGCTCCTTCCCGACCATGCCCGCAGGAGATGGAGCGCGGCGTCGACATCCTCAGCCCGGCCCGACAGGCCCGACACGAGCAACACCCTGGGCCGCCGGCCCGTCCTGGCATAGGCGTCACCGGCCAGCAGAGCCCGGATGACGTTCTCCAAGCGGGAGACACCGACTCCTGAGAGGCTCCAAAGATCGGGGCGCCTGTCCGCCAGGGCCTCTATTGCCGCAGCGACTCTTGAAGACATTGGATCGAGGGGCACGTTGACCTCCTTTGGGTGCTGGCAATGATACCGGCTTTGTCCTGCTGACGCTTGACAGACCAGAATATATGTACTACGCTTCCCCCATGCCAACGACCGACCCCCTACCTGCCGGCGACGTGGGTGTCGAGTAGGTGTCCAGCAACTGTCCAGTAAGCGTCCAGTAAGTGTCCAGCGAGTGTCCAGCGAGCTTCCCGTCCCCAGCTATGAAATCACCAAAAATCCGACAAATTGGACAGATCCGAGGAAAAACTTTCCATTGAGCAGTGCGCGGCCCTGCCTCACGCAGTGACCTGGCCGCCAATCACCTTGGGTGAAAGGCCGGCGCGAGACTGTTCAGACTTCGTGGGACCTTCCCCGACCGTCGACCGAGTTTAGCTTTGAGCAAGGCCGTATACCTGCCCTCCGCGGGCATTCGTCCCCTCAACTCTGAACAGCTACCCCCGATGGGAAGGCGGTAGACGGTCGGGCGCGGGCGATACATAATGGTGCCCACCCCACTCTGGAGGGCGCCATGGACCAGCGGAAGAAGATCGCCGCGATCGTCACGACCTATTTCCCCGAATCTCACGCGAACCTGATCGTCACCAAGTTCCTGGCCGGGTTCCCCACCGAGGAGGGCGTGATCGAGCCCAGGGTAGACATCGTGTCCATGTACATGGACCAGCTTCACGGAGGCGACGTCGGGATGGACACGGCGCGGGAGCACGGGGTCGAGGTCTATCCCAGCATCCGGGGTGCGCTGACGCTGAAGCGGGGCAGCGCGGGCCCCTGGCCGACCGCGGACGACTGGGAGGACGGCGAGCTTGCCGTCGACGGCGTGCTCCTCATAGCAGAGCACGGGGACTACCCCTACAACGAGCGGGACCGGCGCCTCTACCCGCGCCGCCACATGTTCGAGCAGATATGCGGCGTCTTCTCAGGCTCTGGCCGCTCTGTGCCGGTGTTCAACGACAAGCACATGTCCTACGACTGGAGCGACGCGGTCTGGATGTACGACCGTGCGAGGGAGCTCGGAGTCCCTTTCATGGCCGGATCGTCGCTGCCGGTCACTAGGCGGGTCCCGGAGCTGGAGCACGAGATCGGCACGCCCATCGAGGAGGCGCTGGAGATAGGGTTCATCAACTCGTACAAGACCGGCCTAGACTCGTACGGGTTCCACGGCCTGGAGACCCTGCAGTGCATGGTGGAGCGGCGAAGCGGGGGCGAGACGGGAATCGCGGCGGTACAGTGCCTGGAGGGCCAGGAGGTGTGGGAGGCCGGCAGGAGAGGCGAGTGGTCGATGGAGCTCGCGGACGCGGCGGAGGCGCTGTCCGAGCCGAAGAAGGCGGGCCGCAGAGAAGACAACTGCCCCAACCCGGCCGTGTTCCTGCTGGAGTATTCAGACGGCCTCCGAGCCGCGTCGCTAATCCTGCCGGGCCATCTGAGCGGGTGGGGGTACGCGGCGCGGGTGAACGGAGCCGTCGAGGCCACGGGGTTCAATCGGAGAGGCGGGCTGGACCACGCCTTCGGCTACCTCGGCCTGAACGTCGAGGACATGTTCGTCACGGGACGGCCCCGATACCCGGTGGAGCGTACGCTACTGGTAACCGGGGCACTGGGGTCGCTAATGGAGTCGCGGTACCGGGGGCACGTGCGGATAGAGACGCCGCACCTGAACGTGGCCTACGAGCCCTACAGGGAGCCTCCGATCCGGCCGGGCGCAGCAGCAGGTTGATACGCGCGGGGCCCCTGCCCTCTACCCCACCACGTCGCGGAAGACCCTCAGGTAGTTGAGGCCCAGTATCCGCCGCATCTCCTCGTCGTCGAAGCCTCGCTCGGCGAGCTTGACCGTTATGTTCGGCCAGTCCGTGAAGTCGTTGAATCCGACGATGTGGTAGTCGTCGGTCAGGCGGTGCTCTTCGAGCCTGAAACCGCTGAAGTTGAACTCGCCGGGCCGGGCCGTGAGCCGGTCGTCGGCCATGCCCTCCGGCCACTCGACCATCGAGTCGGTGCCCGGGCCGGGGCCCGCCTTGTCGGTGCCGATCCCGACGTGCTCGATACCCATCACGTTCACGAGGTGCTCGACGTGGGCCGCGACATCGTCGAGAGTGGCCTCCGTCGTCTCCTGGAGGAAGCCGGGTATCGTGACGACCCCGATGAATCCGCCCTGGTCCGCGATGGCCTTGACGAACTCGTCGCTCTTTCCGCGGTCGTGGTAGCAGACGGAGCTGCTGCAGGCGTGCGAGATGATCACCGGCGAGGTCGAGACCTCCATCGCGTCCCAGCCGACCTTCTCGCTGCAGTGGCTGACGTCCACGATGATGTTCAGCTCGTTGAGCCGCTCGACGACGGCGTGCCCGAAGTAGGTCAGGCCGCTCTTGTCGGCCTCGGTGCAGCCGCCTCCGACCAGCGTGCCGATGTTGTAGGTCAGCTGGCACATGCGGAGTCCCATATTGTGGAACACCTCGATGCGGTCCAGCTGGTCGCTGAACGGGGTGGTGTTCTGGAAGTCGATGATCAGGCCGTGCTTGCCCTCGCGCTGCGCCCTCTCGATGTCGTCGGCGTCGAGTACGAGAAGCATCCGGTCATCGAGCGCGTCCACGATGGACCGGGCCTGGGCTATGGAGGTCACGGCGTCTTCGAAGGCACTCCCGATGGGGCCCGGACCGGCGTACGTTCCGCAGGCCACATCGACTCCTGAAGCGTCCCAGAAGTCGATGTACTGCCGCCGGGCCTCCTCCGAGGTCTGTATCTCCCTGGCGGCCATCGCCGCGAGGCGACCGAAGGCCTGGGACTGAGGCATGCCTCGGGCGTGATACTCCCGCAGCGCGGCCCTCATGTTGTCGTTGAATAGGAAGCCGTTGGTGGCGGGCGGCTGCTGGCTGTCTATTACCAGCGCGTCCCGGTGGAGCGCCAAAGCCTCCTCAGCGCTTAGTACCGGTCTCATCGTCTGCCTGCTCTGGGTCATCGGCATCCTCCATTGGGCGACTGGATGTCGCAGAGGCGTCGGCCTACGGGCCGTTCTTTCTCGATCCGCAAGCGGCCGCGACCGCGCCCACCAGTACAGCAACCACGAGCGCCAGCTTCAGGGCCGTCAACCAGGTGATCTCTCCGGCGACGAGGTCCTCTGAGACCGCACCGGGGAAGACCTCCGGAACGATCCACTCCCACGTGAGCTTGATCGCCGGTGTACCCAGGACCAGCAGGGCGACAAACAGCCCGAAGACTCCCGAGCAGCCCACGGAGCAGCCGCGGTTCATCATCGGCGCCCTCCTGCTACCGGTCGGTGATGGGGAAGTGGACGGGGATGTTGCCCGACGCCTGGGACTGCAGCATGCCGAGTATGATCGCCACCGACTTGCGGGCCTCACGGGGGGGAGAGGCGGTCTGGCTTCCCGTCTCGATGGCCTGGATGAGGTCGGCGACGGCCGCTGGCGTATCGGTGCGCTGCACCATCGGCGTGGGGAGCGTCCTGCCGGCCATGGTGAGCGGGAATATGTCCGGGTCCTGCCGCCACACCTGGGCGGCCTGGTTGCCGATCCGGAGGCGGCCCTCCTCAGCATATACGTCCAGCTCGAACTCCGCGGTGGTGCGCTTCGAGATGTTGATGAACAGCCGAACTCCGTTGTCGAACTGCACCAGGCCGCTGCCGCCAGGGTCGAAGGCGGGGTCTCTGCCGCCATCCCCGGCATAGCGGGGGCCGTACTCCTGGTGCTCCTCATCGAGCGCGCCGACCACCCACTCCGGCTCGCCTCCGGCGTACCACACAGCCGCGTCAATCAGGTGCGAGCCGTTGCGGAACAACATCGCCCGGGGTCCGCCGTAGTTGGCGATAATGCGTCTGACCGCGCCGAGGGGTCGTCCTTCGCCGAGATGGGCCCGGGCGCCGTTCCAGTGGGGGCGGTAGCGTCGAAGATAGTCGACCGTCATCGCCACGCCGTGACGCTCGCTCGCCTCTATCATCCTGTCCATTTCGGCGATGGTCGTCGCCATGGGCTTCTCGCAGAGGATGCCGCGCACTCCAGCGGCGGCGGCGGACTCGACGAACCGGGCATGTTGATGATCCGAGGTCACCACTCCCAGCAGGTCGATGTTCTCCTTCGCCAGCATCTCGTCAAAGCCGGCGTAGAACTTGGCGTCAGGCCACTTCCATCCGTAGTTGGCGAGAAACTGGGTGAAGAGCTCCTCCTTGAGGTCGCAGACCGCGACCACTTCCACACCTGGGGTCACGGCGAAGCCCGACGAGTGGGACAGCGAGGCCGCGACCGAATCGAGGTCCCACTCGATGCCCATGCCGGTGTGAGCGGGAGCAGTGGGCATGGGGCCGATGCCCATGCCGCCGAGCCCCACTATGGCGGCGCGATACTGTGCCATTCCGATTCCCCTCCTGGTTAAGCTTGGTCAGAATGCGGGTCAGGGACCTGCCGCTACGACGGGCTAGACGAGCACTGTTTCCATGTGATTCTGGCCGATTGCCCGAAGAACACCCTCACCCTAGCCCTCTCCCGTTGTATAGACCGGGGACATAGGTTACACATGTTCGGAGACATGGGTTACACCATTAGGCATGGTAATTCTGTTCAGGAGGATGCCCATGCCATGGAGGGTGGAAACTGTCATGTCTCAACGCAAAGAGTTCGTCGCTCTGGCGCGGTCCGAGGGAGTGATCATGAGCGAACTGTGTTTGCGCAGTGGGATCAGCCGCAAGACTGGCTACAAGTGGCTGAGACGATACCTTGAAGGCGGAGAGCAGCGTCTGGATGATCTCCCGAAGCGCCCTCATCACTCCCCGAACCGGACGAGCGACGACATGGAGCAGCTCGTCGTAGACCTTCGCCGGGAGCATCCCACTAAGGGAGGACACGTGCTGGCCAGGATACTCAAGGATCGTGGACACAACAGTGTGCCGTCCAAGAGCACGATCACGGCCATCCTCAGACGACATCAACTTATCGAGCCATCTGAGAGTCTCAAGCACAAGCCGTATAAGCGCTTCGAGCACGAGCGGCCCAACCAGCTGTGGCAGATGGACTTCAAGGGGCATATCCCTGTCGTCAGCGGTGGACGTTGCCACCCGCTGACGGTCCTGGACGACCATTCGAGGTTCTCCCTGGGTGTGAGGGCTTGTGCAGACGAGAGGACTCAGACCGTCCATGACCATCTTACGTCCATCTTCAGCCACTACGGCATGCCCAATACGATACTGGTTGACAACGGCTCTCCCTGGGGCAGCGACGTTGACCACCCCTTCACCCCACTGACAGTCTGGCTGGTCCAACTGGGAGTCAGAGTGGTCCACAGTAGGCCATACCACCCCCAGACCCTAGGCAAGCTCGAGCGCTTCCACAGGTCCCTCAAGACTGAGCTGCTCCAGGGAAGCAGATACACCGACCTGTCCCACTGCCAGAGCAGCTTCGATGGATGGCGAGACTTTTACAACCTCCAGCGTCCTCATCACGCCCTGGACCTCAATACGCCTGCCAGCCGATACACCGTCAGCCCTCGGCCTTTCCCGGAGACGCTTCCGACCGTCGACTACGACACTGACGACCAGGTACGCTCTGTAGATGTCAACGGCCGAATATCCTTCCTGGGCAGATCATTCCCCGTCGGTAAAGCCTTCAGAGGCAAGAGGGTCGCTCTAAGGCCCACACCCACTGACGGCACATGGAAGGTCTTTTTCTCCGTCCAGTCCATCGCTACCATAGATCTCAATCAATAGAATGTGTAACCCATGTCCCCGAACAACTGTTACCCATCTCTCCGGTCTGTACACCCGTCGAGGGAGAGGGGATTTCTTCCGCTCTGGCCACGGCAACCCGGCGCCCGGTCCGCGAGGACTCGTGGGCGGCGTCGATGATCTCAAGTATCCGGAGCGCGTCGATGGGCGACATGGCCGCCGGCCTGTCCTCCCGGATGGACTCGACGAACCGCCGCAGCACCGCCACGCCGTCTCCCATCTCGTAGCCGCCGACGTCGTCCGTTTCAAACCGCAGCACCTGCGTCACACCGGCGGACCAGTCGGCGCGGGCGCTGCGGACCTCGATTTCGCCGCCCATGTAGTCCCACCTGAGCCACCCGTCGGAGCCGCGCAGTCCGAAGAAGAGCTGGTGCGGCATCTTGTCGATTGCATATGTGCAGTGCAGGCTTCCGATCATACCGTTGTCGAACCGCAGAGAGACGGCCGCGGTGTCCTCCACATCGATCTGCTCGCCGCTGAGAGTGTCGAGGATGGCGGAGACCTCCGAGACCTCCGCGGATGTAGACCAGCGCATGAAGTCGAGCCAGTGGCAGCCCAGCCAGTGAAGAATGCCTCCACCGTTGCGCTCCGCGCTGAACATCGGATTGTCCGGCCCGCGCGACTGCACGCTCGTCGTCACCCAGCTCGCCTCGATCGACACCAGGCTGCCGAGGACACCCCTCTCTATGATCTCCTTGATGGCGAGACCTGCCGGCGAGACGCGGCGCGTGTACCCGGTAGAGAACCTCACGCCGCTCTTCCTTACGGCCTCGATCGCAGGCATGAGCTCCGCGGCTGTCCGGGCGCAGGGCTTCTCGGCAAATACGTGGACGCCCGCCTCCGCAGCCTGCGTGATGAACCGAGCCGTGGTGTCGTTGGGCTGGGTTATCAGGACCGCCTCGGGGCGCTCCTTACGGAGTACCTCGTCGAAGTCGTCGTACACGCCTAGCCCCTGAAACTCGGGGGGCAGGAGCGCCCTCGCAGCCGCTGGATCGGGATCGTAGAGCGCCACAAGCTCGATGCCGGGCATGAGGAGGAGAGTCTCTATGTACCCGTCGCCGTGCGGATAGGCCACGCCGATATGCGCCAGTCGTACCGGATCAGCCATGTTCTGTCCCTGCGTTCCTCGCCATCCGTTCGTCTATCCGGAGCCGTTGGAAGCGCCCGCCGACAAGCTTACCCGGAATCTGCCGGATTGCAACAGCCTCCGAGCCGACTATTGAGAGCAACTCCTACAAGGCCAGCGGCACAACCTTCGACCGGCGTATGACCCGATCACGAGTGAGCAACGGAACACCGTGCACGACGCTAGTGGCGGCAATGAGCTGGTCTGCCGGATCGCCCTGGAAGTCGAGACGGGTCGAAGCGCGCGCGACCGCGAGGTCAATAGGCCACACGTGCAGGCGGCCCAGGGTGCGTGTAACTTCACGGTCGTCAAGATCCATGTCGACACGACCAAGCTCAACTAGCTTGGCGAGCTCCCACAGCACAATGGCCGAAATGGACCAACGGCCTTGCGCCAGCATCGCCTGCTCAGGCGGACGGAGATGGGCACTTACCGCGAAGACGAGGATATGTGTGTCGAGATTAAGCATCTGCGTCCCAGCGGACGCCGGTCCCAAAGATGTCACCTCTGACATTGACCTTGTGCCGCAGACTGCCGATCATGTCGGCCCACTGGCGCTCATAGGGAACGACTCGCGCGACCGGCTTGCCATGCTTGGTGACGATCAGCCCATCGTCGTCCAGGTGATCCAACAGAGCCAGGCACTGCTCCTTGAATTTTGCCGCGCCAATCGTTTTCATTAACGGCATACCTCCCTGAAGTGGACATAGTATACGACTGGTCAATAACTTTGTCCATTTAGAGTCGTCGGTACCGAAAACAAACAGAACCTTGCTTGACCCCACCTAGCCTTCAAAGGGAGCGCCGACAGTTGACATCCTTGTGATATATAATATATCTGTATAGGAGGTACTCGCATGGGCGCGAAGTCGCACATCTCCAGGTGGGGCACCAGTCTGGCCATCCGAATCCCCAAGCCCATTGCGGAGCAGTGGGGCGTTCAGGAAGGCTCGTCCATAGAGATCGTCCCCCGAGGTGACCAGATCGTGCTGCGCAAGAAGTCCTATGATCTGAACAGCATGCTGGCCCAGATCGAACCGGGCAATCTTCATCCCGAACATGATACGGGGCCGTCCCAGGGCCGCGAGGAATGGTAGACCGCGAGTATGTCCCCGCAAGGGGGGACATCGTGTGGCTGAGCTTTACGCCTGAGGTCGGCCATGAACAGGCTGGCCACCGCCCTGCCCTGGTCTTGAGTCCAGAGGCCTACAACGAGAAAACCAGCCTGGCGCTCTTCTGCCCCATCACGTCCAGGGTCAGGGGGTACCCCTTTGAAGTCCCTCTTCCCTCCTCCAGCGCAGTTTCGGGAGTGATACTGGCCGACCAGGTAAAAAGCCTGGATTGGCGGGCGAGGCACGCCCGTTTCGGGTGCCACGCCGCACGGCAGGTTGTAGGCGAAGTCCTGGAGAAGGTACACGTCCTCCTAGAATGACCACCTGGTCCAACATTGAACGACCTCCCCCGCATCGATACAATTGAAATGGGGATACGAACTCCCGCGAGGCATAAGACCAACACCCCAAGAGGCCAAGACTTGGAGCTAAGCACCTCATACAAGAACATCCAGCCCAACGACGAGGCGGAGCGCTACATACGGAAGAAGGTGGACAGGCTGGCACGCCACCTCAAGCCGCCCTCAGACGCCAAGCTCGAGATATCCCGGATATCGTCCCGGTCTCCGGAAGACCGGGTGGTGGCTCAGATGACTCTCACGGCCGGCGGCAGGACGCTCAGGGCTCAGGAGTCGGGGGCGAACCTCTCGGCGGCCATCGACGCGGTCGTCAACGTGATGGACCGACAGATCAGCCGGTACAAGGGGCAGTTCTACCGGACCTCCCAGGCCAGGAGGTCGGCCAGAGCGGCCGCTCGCGAGGACGGCCGGACCATCGAAGTCGAAGAACAGGACTCCGACGTTGCGGAGTCCGACTAGACCGGCCTACGTCCCAACGGTCCTTCAGAGTCAGCGGGGCATGGGATTGGACTACTTCGTCCGGCCTCGTTACCCAAACGTCCTTTTTAGATACTGCAAGTCTAGCTCGGGATAGAGAGGAAAACCGGCCAGGAGATCGGAAACGCGCCCGCGCGCGGCAGCGATGACACGGGCGTCGGTCACGTGGCGCGCCTTGCTGGGCTGCCCGGCCCGCTTGCCCTTGCTAATGACGCTGGGTGTAGTCGCCGAGAGTACGGACGCCATAATTGACGCTATTTCGGCCATCTCGCTGGCGCCCATGCCCCGACTGGTCAGAGCGGGCGTGCCGAAGCGGAGGCCGGACGTGTACCACGCGCCGTTGGGGTCAAAGGGAATGCTGTTCCGGTTGAGGGTGACGTTGGCCTCGCGCACCGCCGACTCGGCCTGCCGACCAGTTAGGCCGTACGTGCCGATGTTCGCAAGAATCAGGTGGTTGTCGGTACCGCCCGTCAGGATGTCCATGCTCTCGTTGATGCACGCCGCTGCCAGAACCGAAGCGTTCTCCACGATAGTGCTGGCGTAGGCCTTGAATTCTTCCCCAGCAGCTTCGGTAAAGGCAACGGCCTTGGCCACCATGACATGTGGCATGGGGCCACCGAGCACCATTGGACAGCCCTTGTCCACGTATTCGCCGAACTCACCGGTCGAGAGGACCATGCCGCCGCGCGGACCACGTAAGGTCTTGTGGGTCGTCGTCGTGACGACGTGGGCATGCGCCACCGGATCGTAGGGACCGGTGAACCCCTCGACCTTGCCGGCGACCAGTCCGGCGAAGTGAGCCATGTCGACCATGAGGACGGCCCCGACCTCGTCCGCGATTTCGCGGAAGATGCGGAAGTCGATCCTTCGCGGGTAGGCGCTGTATCCGGCCAAGAGGATCAGCGGCCGGAACGCCTTGGCCTGCCGACGAACCGCATCGTAGTCAATCAGCTTCGTCTCCCTGTCCACATCGTACGACTGTGCCTCGAACATGGTGGCCGATACGTTATGGCGGTATCCGTGCGACAGGTGGCCGCCCGAGTAGTAGCCCATTCCGAGCATTCTCTGACTTCCGAGTGCATGTCGAAGCTCAGCCCATTCGGCATCCGACAGCTTGTACGGGTCGGTCTGCCCCACGCTGTCCATGAAGGGTGAGTGCACCCTTGCGGCGAGGATCGCCCAATAGGCCACCAAGTTCGCGTCCGCTCCAGAGTGCGGCTGGACGTAGGCGTGCTCTGCACCGAACAACTGCCTCGCCAGGTCAACGGCACGCCCCTCAACAGCATCCACGTTCTCGCATCCAGCGTAGAACCGGTGGTAGGGGTACCCTTCGGCATACTTGTCGGTGAATAGGTTCCCCATGGCCAACTGCACGGCAAGGGAGGAATAGTTCTCCGACGCAATCATCTTGAGGCTGGTCGACTGGTCGACCAGCTCGTCGACGATAGCCGCCGAGATATCCGGCGAGACGGAGCAGATGTGTTCAAGGGCCGCGAGGTAGGCGACGAACCCGGTGTTCAGGTCTCTACCAGCGGCAACCGCTTCGGAGATATAGTCGGCGAGAGCCGAGGTAGTGGGCATGGGTGATATCGAGAGCATCAATGTCTGTGAGTAGTCTATCGGCGGCTCTCGCGGGATGTCAACGGCCGTATCTGTCCTCCGCGCCGACGCGCACGCCGCAATTGGCGAAGTAGCCAAATCATGAACTCCCGGAGAAACGCTCCCGTGCCACCTGCCGAAGCCTTAGCCCTCTACCCCGAGTCGGGCTCCAACACAGGGAGCCTCTGAGCGTCTCCAAGAGCCTGAATGGCCTGCCGCGCCGCCGCCTGCTCCGCCTCCGACTTTCGAGGGCCCGTACCTCTGCCGACGGGTCTCCCGGACACAAGCACTTCGACATCGAAGGTGCGGGCGTGGTCCGAGCCGCTGGCAGCCACGATCCTGTAGACAGGCAGGGAGCCGTCCATGCTCTGAACCAGTTCCTGAAGAGCCGACTTCGGATTGGTATCGTGTCCTGCCATGGACGACGATGCCAGCTCCTCAGCCATCGCCTTCAGTAGGAAGCCGCGAGCCACTTCGTAGCCCTGGTCCTGGAGAATCGCTCCCGTAACCGCTTCGAGTGCGTTGGCGAGATTCGAGTCTCGTTCTCTGCCGCCGCTCTCCGCCTCCCCTCTGCCCATGAGTATCTGCGGTCCGAGCTCGAGAGACCGTGCGACCCGCGCAAGCGTCTGTCCCCTAACGAGTAAAGCTCTCATCGCGGTGAGCCTGCCTTCCGGCTCATCCGGCCGCCGACGGTAGAGCTCCTCCGCGACTACCAAGCCGATAACCGCGTCCCCCAGGAACTCCAGCCGCTCGTTCGACTCGTCGAACTCACCGGGGTTCTCATTCAGGTAGGAGCTGTGTACCAGAGCGAGCCGCAACAGGCTCTCGTCCTTTAGCTCGACGCCTAACGATTCTTTTAGTCGACGTGCGAGTACTCCCGCCATACTCGTTGATCTCGTCCCTCGCACTTACCTTGCTCCTCTGCGTCCCATTTACCCCTCCTGAAGGCACCTGCGGCTCAGACGGAGGGGGACCCAGCATGCGCTTTTTACGCCCGTCAAAGCGGGCTCTGTAACAAGAATTTACCACATCCGCTCTACGTCAGTAACAAACTAGCGGCAGAGTCTAGGGATGCTCTGAATAAGTCCCGGTGGTTTGCGGGATAGTAACATAGGGCCAAGGCCTGAAGACGTGGGAGGCGAGGCAATGAACCAGCCGACGTTTGCGGACTTGGACTACGAGAGCAAGAAGCGAAAGACTCGCAGGGAGAAGTTCCTTGAGCGCATGGATGGACTGATCCCGTGGGAAGAGTTGGAAGAGCGCATCCGACCGTTCTATCCCAATGCTGGCCGAGGTCGGCGTCCCTACGAGTTGTCGGCGATGCTTCGCATACACTGCGTGCAGTTGTTCTACAACCTGAGCGACCCTGGGATGGAGGACATGCTCTACGAGGTCGAATCGGTGAGGCGGTTCGTAGGGCTGAGACTGCCTGGGCCGCTGCCGGACGAGACGACGATTCTGAACTTCCGCCACCTGCTGGAAGAGCATGCGTTAGGCTCGGGTCTGTTCGAGGAGATCAACCGCTATCTGGAGTCCAAGGGTCTCCGTCTTCAGGAGGGGACGATAGTGGACGCGAGCATCATAGCGGCGCCCTCATCGACGAAGAATCGGGCTAAAGAGCGCGACCCCGAGATGCACCAGACGAAGAAGGGTAACGAGTGGCACTTCGGGATGAAGGTGCACATCGGTGTGGACTCGCAGACGGGAGTGGTGCACAGCATGACCACGACATCTGCGAACGTGCATGACCTGACTGAGTTGCCCCGGTTGCTGCACGGTGGGGAGTCTCAGGTGTGGGGAGATGCTGGGTATCAGGGAGTTGACAAGAGGCCGGGCAACCGGGGCTTGGATGTGGAGTGGCAGGTCGCGATGAGGCCCGGCCAGCGTCGGAAGCTGGAGCCTGAGAGTCCTGAGGCGGTGTCGGAGAAGCGCAAAGCGTCGGTCAGAGCTAAGGTGGAGCATCCGTTCCTGTACATCAAGCGGCACTTCGGCTACGCCAAGGTCCGCTACAGGGGACTGTCCAAGAACACGCAGCGGCTGATGACGCTGCTGGGGTTTGCCAACTTGATGAGGGCCGAACAGTACCTGGCGGCGTGAAACCTTGTATAAGTGCGCCCAAAATCAGGCCTAACGGCGGCGAAACGCCCTGTCAGGGCCGGTTGTAGGCCGAGATTAACCCCCACCACGGCGCCATAAGGCAATTCAACGCCCCCAAAACCACTCCGGTCAACTCGGCCCAGCCTGAAGCCGATTGTTCAGAGCATCCCTAGATGATGGCCAGGCCCTTCCAGGGCGGTCGAATCTTGCATTATTCAGGGAGGAGGCCTAACGATGAGCGACACTCCCAAGACACCTGAGGACGTGAAGAGGCTTGTCCGTGACAACGACATCACGATCGTCGACCTCAAGTTCACCGATCTCCCGGGCACCTTCCAGCACTTCTCGATCCACACAGGGCACCCTCCCTTTTCCGTCCGCAATTATCGGCCGTGGCGGGCATCAAAAGAAGATTGACACAACTTTCACAAACTGCTATATTCCGCTTTCACGCCCGAGGCAACCGGTAGGGTTTTAGTCACTCTCCGAGTCCCGCAGGCGTCCGCCTCACCAGCGCTTGGATTACCCCTATGTTGGAGCGAGACCGCGAAGCTATTGACTATGTCCTTCACGAAGGCCGGGAGAACGACGTAAAGTTCATCCGTCTCTGGTTCACGGACATTCTCGGGAATCTCAAGGGCTTCGCGATAACGATCGAGGAGCTGGAGAGCGCCATGACAAGGGGCATGGGGTTCGACGGCTCGACCATAGAGGGGTTCGCACGCTCGTCCGAGCGCGACCTCTACGCCCTTCCGGACCCGAACACCTTCGCCATTCTTCCGTGGCGTCCCCGCACCAACGCGGTCGCGAGGATGTTCTGCGACATAGTCACGCCGGACGACGAACCCTTCGAGGGAGACCCTAGATTCGTTCTCAGGCAGAACCTGGAGCGTGCCGCCGCGCTCGGCTACACCAACTACGTTGGGCCGGAGATCGAGTACTTCTACTTCAAGGACTCCACCGATACGCAGAGCCTCGACCAGGGAGGCTACTTCGATCAGGACTCCAGCGACTCGTCGACCGATCTCAGGCGCCAGACCGTCCTGACTCTTGAAGAGCTTGGCATACCCGTCGAGTCCAGCCACCACGAGGTGGCCCCGAGCCAGCACGAGATCGACCTGCCGCCGCCACCGGCCGAGTCGAACGTGTGCGACCTGCCCGAGAGCGAGCGCGACTCTCTGGGGATCGACCGCCTACCAGAGAACCTCTGGGAGGCCATCAAGGTGACGGAGAACAGCGAGCTCGTCCATCGGGCTCTGGGTGAAGAAGTCGCCCAGAGCTTCATCGAGAACAAGAAGATCGAGTGGGACCGGTCCCACTCGGAGGTCAGCGAATTCGAGAAGGAGAGATATATCCCGGTACTGTAGACACCGGCCTCTTCCGACATGAGCACCCATTTCAGTCTCGAAAGCATGCGGAATATCGAGGAGCGCGGGCTTTACGACCCGCGCTTCGAGCATGACGCCTGCGGTGTCGGCCTCGTCGCGAACATCAAGGGCGTCAGGTCCCACGACATCGTCAAGAAGGGCATCGAAGCGCTCGTCAACCTGGGCCATCGGGGCGCTTGCGGCTCGGACCCCGAGACTGGTGACGGCGCGGGAATCCTCCTACAGATGCCCCACGAATTCTTCGCTCAGCAGGCCGAGTCTGCCGGGATCGATCTGCCTGGCTCCGGTCGATACGGCGTCGGCATGGTCTTCCTTCCACAGAGCTCCGAGGAGCGCCGCCGTTGCGAGGAGATCGTGGAGGAGGTCGTCGCGCGGGAGGGCCAGACTCTCTTAGGGTGGCGCGACGTCCCCGTGTCTCCCGGCGCAATCGGACGGCTCTCCGCCGAAGTCATGCCGGTGATACGGCAGTTCTTCGTGCTGAAGAGAGCGGACATCGCCGACGAGTCCGCTTTCGAGCTGAAGCTCTACGTCATCAGGAAGTCCATAGAGGCCGCCGTACAGGCGGAGGACGGCGTCGACCTAGCCGACCATTTCTATGTCGCGAGCCTCTCGTCCAACAAGATCGTGTACAAAGGCCTCATCATGGCCTCGCAGATCGAGGACTTCTACCACGATCTGACCGACGGCTCGTTCAAGACCTCGTTCGCCCTCGTGCACTCCAGATTCAGCACCAACACACTCGGCTCGTGGCGGCTCGCGCACCCGTACAGGTTCATCATCCACAACGGCGAGATCAACACGCTGCGTGGCAACGTCAACTGGATGACCTCCCGCCAGTCGATTTTCTCGTCGGAGCGACTGGGTGACGACGTGAAGAAGCTGCTTCCAGTCATTACCCCGGGCCAGAGCGATACCGCATCTCTGGACAACGCCCTAGAGCTTCTCCTGGCCACCGGTCGCTCCCTGCCGCACGCCATGATGATGCTCATCCCGGAGGTCTGGGGCGACCATGTCCCGATGAGCCAGGCCAAGCAGGACTTCTACCGTTACCACTCATCCCTTATGGAACCGTGGGACGGGCCCGCGCTTGTCATCGGTACGGACGGCAGGAAGGTCTGCGCGGTGCTCGACAGGAACGGCCTCCGCCCCTGCCGGTACCTGGTCACGACGGACGATCTGCTCGTCATGGCCTCGGAGACAGGGGTCCTCGACATCCCCCCGGAGAACGTGCTGTCCAAGGAGCGCATATACCCGGGTCGCATGTTCCTGCTCGATGGGGACGAGGGCCGCCTGATAGGAGACGAAGAGATCAAGGCCGGGCTCTCCGCCCGGGAGCCCTATGGCCGCTGGCTGGAGCAGAACACGGTCGACTTGGATCGGCTGCCCGACCCTTCGCGCGTGCCCGGTCCAGAATTCGACTCCCTGCCGCAGCGGCAGGCCGCATTCGGCTACACGCTCGAAGACCTTCGCGTGCTCATGGAGCCAATGGCCATCGAGGGCTCCGAGCCCGTAGGCTCCATGGGGAACGACACACCACTCGCGGTCCTGTCGGACCAGTCCCCGCTCCTCTTCAGCTACTTCAAGCAGCTGTTCGCCCAGGTCAGCAATCCCCCTCTGGACGCGATCCGGGAGGAGCTTGTCACCTCGCTGGACGTGACGGTCGGAGCGGAGCAGAACCTGTTCGACGAGACACCCGAGCACTGCCGCCAGCTCAGGGTAAGACGCCCCGTCCTAAGCAACCGCCAGCTGGAGCAGATCAAGCGGCTCGACACGAGGGGGATTCGCACCAAGACCATCTCCACGCTCTTCGAGCCCGGCCTAGGGGCGGGCTCGCTCCTGCGGGCCATGGACCGGGTGTGCGGCGATGCCTCCGCCGCCATCGAGGACGGCTACTCCATACTCGTGCTGTCTGACCGGGGCGTCGACCGGCGTCACGCCCCGATCCCAAGCCTCCTCGCGACTGCGGGCGTTCACCACCACCTGATCCGTGAAGGCGTCAGAACCAGCGCCGGTCTGATCGTAGAGTCGGGCGAGCCGCGAGACGTTTCCCAGCTCGCCCTCCTCATAGGCTACGGTGCCTCCGCCATAAACCCGTACCTCGCCTACGAGACGCTGGCCGACATGCAGGGGAAGGACGCGTTCATCGAGCCGGTGAGAGGAGACGACGCCGAAGAACACTACGTGAAAGCCCTGCACAAGGGAATCCTCAAAATAATGTCCAAGATGGGCATCTCGACCATTGAGAGCTACAGGGGGGGCCAGATATTCGAGGCGGTCGGGCTCAACCAGGAGTTCGTGGACCGCTACTTCACCTGGACGCCGTCGAGGGTCGAAGGCATAGGCATCGCCGAGGTCGAGGAGGAGTCGAGGCGGCGACACGCACACGCGTACCTGGACCCCAGGGTCGACGGCAACAGGGAGCTCCGGGCCGGCGGAGCCTACCAGTGGCGGCGCGACGGCGAGTACCACATGTGGAACCCGTACACGATTGCGAAGCTCCAGCACTCGGTCAGGTCGGAAGACTTCGCGACGTTCGAGCAGTTCGCGAGCCACATCGACAGCCATAGCCGGCAGCTGTGCACCATCCGCGGCCTGCTGGATTTCAAGGAGGCGGGCGCGCCGGTCCCGCTGGACGAGGTGGAGCCCGCCTCCGAAATCGTCAAGCGGTTCTCCAGCGGAGCGGTATCCCTGGGATCGATCAGCCGTGAGGCGCACGAGACCATGGCCATCGCCGCGAACCGGATATCGGCCAGGAGCAACACGGGCGAGGGAGGTGAGGACTACCACCGATACTCGCTGGACCCCAACGGCGACTCGCGGAACAGCGCGATCAAGCAGGTTGCCTCCGGCCGCTTCGGCGTAACCATGCAGTACCTGACCAACGCGAAGGACCTCCAGATAAAGATGGCCCAGGGGTCCAAGCCGGGCGAGGGCGGACAGATTCCAGGCCAAAAGGTCGACGAATACATCGGGTGGGTGCGCAACTCGACGCCGGGCGTGGAGCTCATCTCCCCTCCTCCCCACCACGACATCTACTCCATCGAGGACCTAGCCCAGCTCATTTACGATCTCAAGAACTCGAACCCCGCGGCACGGGTACACGTCAAGCTAGTGGCCGAGGTAGGCGTGGGCACGATAGCCGCCGGGGTGTCCAAAGCACACGCCGATGTCGTCCTTATCAGCGGCGACAGCGGCGGCACGGGAGCATCGCCGGAGTCGTCCATTAAGAATGCGGGCCTGCCCTGGGAGCTTGGCGTCGCCGAAACCCAGCAGGTCCTCGTGGCCAACGATCTCCGGGGACGGATCGTCGTGCAGACCGACGGACAGCTCAAGACCGGCAGGGACGTGGCTATCGCGTGCCTGCTGGGGGCGGAGGAGTTCGGCTTCGCCACGGCTCCGCTCATCTCGATGGGCTGCATCATGCTGAGGAAGTGCCACCTGAACACCTGCTCGGTGGGCATAGCGACGCAGGACCCGGAGCTGCGGAAGCAGTTCGCGGGCAAGCCAGAGCACGTCATCAACTACTTCTTCTTCGTTGCCGAGCAGATGCGGGCCATCATGGCCAGGCTCGGCTTCCGCACCGCGAACGAGATGGTCGGGCGCGTCGACATGCTGGACGGCAACAAGGCCATCGAGCACTGGAAGGCGCGGAACCTCGATTTATCCGGGCTGCTTCACATGCCGGAGGCCCACTCAGGAGTCGCTACCTATTGCAGCGAGGAGCAGGACCACGCCCTCGACAAGGCCCTCGACCACACCCTCATCGAGTTGTCCAGGGACGCCTTGGAGAACGGCTCCCCCGTCTCCATCGAACTGCCGATTCGCAACGCCAACCGCACTGTCGGCACCATGCTCAGCCACGAGGTGACTAAGCGGTATCCCGCCGGACTGCCGGAGGACACCATCCGCATAAGCTTCACCGGCTCCGCGGGCCAGAGCTTCGGCGCCTTCGCCGCGCCCGGCATCTCGATGACCGTTGAGGGCGACTCCAACGACTACTTCTGCAAGGGCCTGTCGGGCGGCAAGATCGTCATCACCCCTCCCAGGGGCTCCACCTTCGTACCCGAAGAGAACATCATCGTGGGCAACGTGGTCCTCTACGGCGCCACCTCCGGCAAGGCCTTCATTCGCGGAATAGCCGGCGAGCGCTTCTGCGTACGCAACAGCGGGGCGGAGGCCGTCGTAGAGGGCGTGGGCGACCATGGCTGCGAGTACATGACCCGGGGCCGGGTGGTCGTGCTGGGCCCGACCGGCCGGAACTTCGCGGCCGGCATGAGCGGTGGAGAGGCCTACGTGCTCGACGAGAAGGGCCGGTTCCGCGACCTCTGCAACACCGACATGGTCGATCTGGAGCCGGTTGTCGAAGAGAGCGACCGCGCCGCGCTCCGGCGCATGATCCAAGACCACCTTCGCTACACCGGCAGCGCGACCGCACGCCGCGTCATCGACGACTGGGACCAGATGCTGCCCAGATTCGTCAAGGTGATGCCGATCGCCTACAAGCGGGCGCTCCGAGAGAGGGCCGAGGCCAACGCGGCCGTTCCGGCGGGCGGAGTGCCTCATGGGTAAGCCAACGGGCTTCATGGAGAAGGGCCGGAGAAACCCTGACCGCGTGCCAGTCGCGGAACGCGTCGGGAATTACAGGGAGTTCTACAGAAGCTGGACGGAGCAGCAGGCCCGCGAACAGGGCGCCCGCTGCATGAACTGCGCCGTACCCTTCTGTCACCAGGGCTGCCCGCTCGGCAACCTCATCCCAGACTGGAACGACCTCGTATATCGCGGGCAGTGGCAGGACGCGCTCGAAGCTCTCCACGCGACCAACAATTTCCCGGAGTTCACCGGAAGGATCTGTCCCGCGCCGTGCGAGGCCGCCTGCGTCCTCGCCATCAACCAGGACCCCGTGACCATCGAGCACATCGAGAAAGCGATCTCGGACCGGGGCTGGGAGAACGGCTGGATCGTGCCCCGGCCCCCTGAGAGGCGGACAGGCAAGAGGGTCGCCCTCGTCGGCTCGGGCCCGGCCGGACTCGCCGCCGCTCAGCAGCTGAACCGCGCCGGACATAACGTGACCGTATTCGAGCGCTCGGAGCGAGTCGGCGGCCTCCTCAGTCTCGGCATACCCGACTTCAAGCTCGAAAAGCATGTAGTCCAGCGGCGCGTCGACCAGATGTCGGAGGAGGGCGTGGAGTTCAAGACGGGAGTCCACGTCGGGCGGACCATGCCCGTCAGCGATCTCACAAGCGAGTTCGACGCAGTATGCCTCACGGGCGGCAGCACCGTGCCGCGCGACCTCCACGTCCCGAACCGCGATCTCGGCGGCATACACTTCGCCATGGACTATCTAACCCAGCAGAACAGGCTGATGGCCGGCGACCACATCCCGCCGGAGGAGCGCATCACCGCCGAGGGCAAGCGGGTCCTCATTCTAGGTGGCGGAGACACCGGGGCCGACTGCCTCGGCACAGCCCACAGGCAGGGCGCCGAGGTCGTGCACCAGCTGGAGATACTGCCGGAGCCTCCGACGGAGCGGACAGCCGACAACCCCTGGCCCGAATGGCCGAAGATTCTCATGTCGTCGGCAGCCCACGAGGAGGGCGGCATACGCGACTACAACATCCTGACCAAGCACTTCTCCGGCATCGACGGCGAGGTCAGAAAGCTCCACGGCGTTCGCCTGGAGTGGGGCCCGCCCGATCAGTCGGGCCGTCCCTCCATGAACGAGGTGGCTAGAAGCGAGTTTGAGATCGAGACAGAGCTCGTCCTGCTAGCCATGGGCTTCCTGCGCCCGGAGCACGACGGCATGCTGGCAGACCTCGGCGTCGACCTCGACCGGAGAGGCAACGTCGCCACCGACGAGAACAAGATGAGCAGCGTCCCCAGCGTCTTCGCAGCCGGAGACATGGCCAGAGGACAGTCCCTCGTGGTCTGGGCCCTCGCCGAGGGCCGGGAGGCCGCCAGAGGCATCGACCAGTACCTCATGGCAGGCACCAGCCTGCCGAGAGTGCTCACCAGCGCATAGCAGAGCCCTAAGAGACGGAGGAGCAGCATGGCAAAGCACAAGATATCCGTTATCGCCCCGACTGATCCCAACCTGACTCTCGTGGAGGCTGGCCTTGCGGGCCTCGACTACGAGCTGGACGTCAATGTGTGCTCCAGCATCGGAGAGACCATCGAGGCCGTCAAGGGAGCGGACGTCATCATCCACATGCTGCTCCCCATGCCGACAGAGGTCGTCGAGGCAATCGACACGGCCCGCGCCATCGTCACAGGCAGCCACGGGTTCGACCGCATAGACTACGAGACCGCCACCAAGAAGCGGATAATGGTCGTGAACAGCGCGGGCTTCTGCACCGAGGAGGTCTCGAACCACACGATCATGTTCCTCCTGGCCTGCGCCAAGAGCCTCGTCCAGCTCGACAAGAAGGTGCGAGCGGGCGGATGGAGGACGGACGTCATGCCGGTGCTGCCCCCCATAGACGGGCAGACCCTGGGAATAGTCGGCCTCGGCAACATCGGCCGAGCCACGGCCCGTAAGGCCCAGGCTTTCGGCCTCCACGTCATCTCGTACGACCCCTACGTCCCAAGCTGGATTCCGAAGGAGTACCGGGTCGAGATGGTCGCCAGTCTCGATGAGCTCGCTTCGAGGTCGGACTACGTGTCGATACTGGTGCCGCTCAACGGCGAGACGAAGGGATTGATCGGCGAGTCGTTCTTCGAGGCCATGAAGCCCACGGCCTTCTTCATAAACACCTGCAGAGGACCGACGGTCGACGAGGCCGCGCTGATCAAGACCCTCAAGGAAGACCGCATCGCCGGCGCCGGCCTGGATGTATTCGAGCAGGAGCCCCCGGCGCGGGACAATCCCCTGTTCGAGCTGGACAATGTGATCCTGACGCCGCACTCGGCCGGGACTTCGACCGCCTCCGCTCCGGCGTCGCTCATCAGAGTCGGCGAGGAGACGGCGCGCATCCTTAAGGGCACCTGGCCGATGTCACTAGTCAACCCCGAGGTGCGGTCCAGCATCGAGGCCCGTCCGTCCGCCGTGACTGCGTAGGGGCTGGTCTCGCCTCCCTCACGGCACCGAGAGCACCAGCTTGCCGAAGAACCCGCGCGCCTCCATCGCCTCGTGCGCCTTCCCGGCTTCGGACAGCGGGAAGGTCTGGTGGACGACACCGCGCAGCACTCCCCTGCCCGCCATCTCGACGATGCGCGGGAGGTCGGCCATCCGCCCCATGAACGCGCCGAAGACCGTCTGGTTCTTGAGGAAGAGCAGACCCATCTGCAGCTCGGACTTGTAGCCCGAGGTCACGCCGCAGATCCCGTACCGACCTCCCGCGGCGAGGGACGGCATGGCGTAGGCCCAGGCGTCCGTCCCTACGTGATCGAGCACCACGTCTACCCCGCGCCTGCCCGTGATCTCCTTGAGCCGGGCACCCGTGTCTTCCCTGGTGTAGTCGATCACCTCATCGGCGCCGAGGTCGCGGGCCAGCCCCGCCTTCTCCTCGGAGCTGGTAGTGGCTATCACCTTCGCCCCGACCACCTGCTTCGCCACCTGGATCGCCGCAGAGCCGACGCCGCTGGACGCAGAAACGATCAGGACGGTCTCCCACGGCCGCAGCTGGGCCCGTCGCACGAGGATCGTCCACGACGGAAGGAATACCGTCGGAATGGATGCCGCCTCCTCGTATGCGAGGCCGTCCGGGAGTACGACTGCGCTCGTCCCCCGCGCGGTGACAAACTCGGCGTAGCCGCCGTTTCGAGTCGAGCCCAGCATTTCGGGCCGCACGCACAGCTCGTCGTCGGCGCCGAGGCATTGATCACACTGCCGGCACGTCGCCTTCGGATTGAGCACCACCCGGTCGCCGACCCGCACCCGCGTGACCTCGCCGCCGACCTCGACCACGTCTCCAGCCACGTCGGCGCCCAGGACGTGCGGCCCTGAGAACTCCATCCGTGTCCCCCGGACCCCCTGCCGCGTGAACAGGTCCAGGCGATTCAGCGCGCAGGCGCGGACGCGCACCTTGATTTCGTTGGGTCCGGGCTCTGGCTCGGGAAGGTCGCCGTACTTCAGCACCTCCGGCCCGCCGTGTTCTTCCAGGTAGACTGCTTTCAAAATCGATCTCCCCTCAGGCCATCAGCGGCCTAACCACAGTGGCAAATCGCTCCATGCGCTCCAACCTGGCATCCAGGTCCGGCGCTCCGAAGCCCAGCATGAGACAGCCGACGCCCAAGTCTTCAAGCCTGGCTACGTCCTCTGCGATCCGCGCTGGATCCCCGGTCAGGATACGCCTCTCGCCGTTCGCAAGGAAAGCCTCCCCCGTATCGTCGTACCATGCGACGCTCCAGGCGACCTCTATCTCCGTTGGGTCTCGCCCTGCTTCGGTGGCAAACTCGCGCAGGCGCGAGACGTACTCCGAGAGCTGCCGGGAAGTCCCCACCGGATGTCTCGGATTGCTCCCGATGGGGTACCACCCATCCCCCAGGCGGGCCGCCCGCCGCAGGGCGAGGCCGCTCTCACCTCCGATCCATATGGGCGGATGAGGCCTCTGCACCGGCTTCGGCTCAAATATGACGTCTGAGAAGCCAACGTACTCGCCGGCGAACGCCGGGTTGTCGCTCGTCCAGAGCTCTTTGAAGGCGCGGACGTACTCGTCGGCGACGGCTCCCCGCCGCTCGTAGGCGGGCGCGCCCAGCGCCTCAAACTCCTCACGCATCCAACCGACCCCGCACCCCGCTATCAGCCGTCCCCCTGACAGCAGGTCGATCGTCGTCAGTACCTTGGCCATGTGGACCGGGCTGCGGTACGGCAACACCATGACGGACGTCAGCAGGCGCATCGTCGACGTGTGGGCGGCGATGAAGCTGAGAACGGTGAGTTGCTCGAGACAGTCGCCGGGGCCACCGCCGTACTTGCCGTCAGCGGTGTAAGGATATCGTGAATCGACGCGGCGCGGGATCACTATGTGGTCGCCGACGCCGACGATGTCGAAGCCCATTCGCTCGCCGTGCCTGACCAGTCTGGCCAGAGCCTCGGGAGTCGCGCCGTCCCCGCCTATGGGCGCCTCGAATCCAAACCTCACCGCACACCTCCTATGTCCGGAGCCGAGATGAAGCCCGCCAACGCGTCGAAGTACGAGTCGGCGCCGACCAGGTAGGTGTCGCTGTGTCCGGCGCCCGGAACGGTCAGGAACCTCTTGGGCTCCCTGGCCGCCTCCCACAACTCGCGGCCCACGTCGATGGGAATAACGTCGTCCCGGTCTCCGTGTATCACCATGAGAGGAGCCTTGACACGGTCGATCTTCGATAGAGAGTCGAACCGGCTCTTGATGACGACTCCGACGGGAAGCAGGGCGGTAAGCAGCGGGTTGGAGCGCTTCGACATGGCCCGGACGGACGTAAACGGCGCCTCCAGTACCAGCGCCCTCGACTCATGCCGTGTCGACATCTCCACGGCGACCGCGCACCCCAACGAGCGACCGAAGAGTACCATCTGCTCCTTCGGGTCGAATTCGGGCCGCGCCTTCAGGTACGCGATGGCGGCGTCCGCGTCCCTGTACAGGCCCTCCTCAGAAGGCGTGCCGCCGCTTCGGCCGTACCCGCGGTAGTCGAAGATGAAGACCCCAATTCCGAGAAGACGGTGGAGCATGAGGATGTTCGAAGCCCGATGGCTGATGTTCCCGGCGTTTCCGTGGAGCCACAGGAGCACCGTATCGGTACGGCCCGGAATGAACCATCCATGGAGGCGAACACCGTCCGAGGCGTCGAAAAAGATATCCTCGAACTCCAGACCCAAGTCGCCTGGATCGCCCAGCATCTCCCGGCTGGGGAAGAATACAAACAGCCTGTCGAACAAGCTCGTTCCCTGTCTGTTCCTGAAGATAGGCGTACCCATCAGAATGTAGCATCAATACGGGGGCACGACAACGCACGGGGCGGCCACTGCTATAATCACGCCATCCCGCACCGACTGTCCCGAACGTGTCGAAGGACACTCCACCTCGCCCGATGATTATCGACTTCCATACCCACATCTTCCCTGCCGACGTGCGCCGGCGAAGGGAGCACTACCTCAAGACCGACTCCACCTTCGCTGAGCTGTACTCGGACCCTCGGGCAAGGATGGCCGCCGCAGAGGACATCATCAAGGCAATGGACCGCGACGGCGTGGACGCCTCGGTCGTGATGGGAATAGGCTGGACCGATCCTGCCTTGGCCCTGGAGGCCAACGACTACATCATCGACTCGGTACGAGCCTACCCGAACAGGCTGATCGGCTTCGCATCGGTGGACCCCGGCAGGGGTGCACCGGCGGCTACCGAGGTCGACCGATGCACACGCGCCGGACTGCGCGGAGTCGGCGAGCTGCACCCCGACACGCAGTCGTTCGACCTCGGTAGTAGGGCCGTCATGGCTCCTCTGATGGAGGCGGTCCTGGAGCACGATCTTATCGTCACGACTCACTCCTCCGAGCCGGTGGGCCACATGTACGCCGGAAAGGGAGAGACGAGGCCTGAGGAGGTCTGGCGGTTCGTCCAGCACTTTCCCAGCGCGCGGATCGTGTGCGCCCACTGGGGCGGCGGCCTGCCGTTCTACGCGTTGATGCCCGAGGTGCGCGACGGCCTGGAGAACGTCTACTTCGACACGGCGGCGTCGCCGTTCCTGTACGACTCCCGGGTGTTCGAGGCGGCGGCCGGACTGGTCGGCCCCGGCAAGATACTCATGGGGAGCGACTTCCCATTGATGCCCGCCGCCCGGCTGCTGGACCAGATAGACGAGTCCGGCCTGTCGGCCGAGGATGCCAAGGCTGTCAAAGGAGGCAATGGGGCAAGGCTGCTCGGCCTAGCCTAGCCTGGCTCGCCGACCTCAACCATCCCGCTTGGGGTGAAATATTCCGAAGGAGCTGGTGTAGCTGTGCAGGTAGGTCGAGCCGCCGACCTGCCCTATCTCCCCGTTGCAGAAGAACCCGCCCAGGGGCAGCTGGCCCACCCTGTCGCGGAACATGTCCGTATCGTGATCAGCTCTTCCATAAAGGTACGACCCACGGCCAAGACATGAGAAGAGCAGCGCGCCCGAATCGTAGTCTTCCGCCCTGCTGCCAGTGGCGTAACGAGTAAGCAATTCATCCAGGTCTCTTGCCGATGTCTCGGCATCGCGAAGATGGAACTGCGCGAGCTGTCCCTCTTCCAGCTTCTCTGCCACAGCGAGCGCCCCCCTGCGGGCGTCGAAGCCCGCCAGGTTCCGGACCAGGAAATCGCCGATCTGCGGCTCTTCGTTGAATGGGTCCATCACGATACCCATGAAGAGCGATTGCTGCGCAAGCGCCTTGTCCCGCTCGTCCAGGCCAGCGAACGTCTCCCGAAGCGCTTCCATTGCGGGCCGTCCGTCCAGCTCATTGAGGATGCTCCCATTGCATCCGGTGATGCGCATTGGCCGGCCAATCGGGCGGCATCCCTGGGCGACTACGGTGTCGACTTCGATGTTGCCGTACATCGCGAGACCCGCGACGCCCCACCGGTGGACATCCCGGCCCAGGAACAGGGCGTTGCCTTCGGGCCTGGCTGCCCCACTGGCCAGCCCTCCGAGCTTCGGACTCTGGGGGAAGGCAAAGTCCAGACCGGCGAGCAGCCTGTCCCCGCGTACGCTGAAAGGGTCCGCCAGGAGCAGGAACAGCGGACGGTTCCGTGCCTCGACCTCGACGACCGACTCCCACTCGCTGGGGGCCGCGTCTCCATCCGGCAGCACGGACTCGTTGTCGATGTGAAAGGGGACGATCTGCACGCCCCGCAGGTCCGCCGCGGTCATCGCGACTCCCGGCCGGTTCTCGACCTCTCTCCCCGATCCTATCACTCCCCCGGCGGAGCAGCCGATTACCATGACCGGCCCCATCTTCTCGTCCACCAGGGCCGGGACGCGCTCGAACTCGGCCTCATGATGCGCGGAAACGAACGTGACTGCTAGGCTGACGGAGGCCGGAGCTATGTCCTCGTGGATCCGCTCGGCACAGTCGCCTATGGCGTCGGCCAAGACAGGCGCCTCGGAAATCGCGGAGAACCATCTCATCGCTCTTCCCCCCGTCCACAGTGTAGCAGAGCGCAATGGTAGGATTCTCCCATGGTCGAGACTGTCAGAGCCTTCGTTGCCGCCGACCTCCCGCCGGAGGTCGTGAACGAGCTTGCGCGGTTGGTTTCTGCCCTGGCCGAGGCGCGTGTCAGGGGGCTGAGGCCTGTGAGACCCGAGGGCGTACATCTCACGCTCAAGTTCCTGGGCAGCGTGCCGCAAAGCGAGGTCCCGGCGGTAACGTCCGCCATATCGTCCGTCGTCAAGCAACACCGGCCCTTCGCGCTGGACATCGGAGGCTTCGGGGCCTACCCGGGAGATCACTCGCCGAGGGTGCTGTGGGCCGGGGTCAGCGGCCCGAAGACGCTGCTCAGACTCCGGGCGGACATCGAAGAGTCCCTGACTTCCCTGGGATTCGCCGCTGACCGACGTCTCTGGTCGCCTCACCTTACGCTGGCCCGGATCAGAGACGGTACGAGCAAGCGAGACCGGCGACTGGCGTGGGAGGCGCTTGCCAACCTGGAGGCCATTTCGCGAAGAACCGCCGTCTCCAGCGTCAGCCTCGTGGCCAGCCGGCTCACCGCCAAGGGCGCAGTCTACAGCACCATCGGAAGCTTCAAAATGGCGTAGGACATTAATTCGTATTCTTGACACTCACATCGCTGAAGTGCTAAGATTCACGCGTCGGCGCAGGCTCTTGCAGACCCTTTTGGACCTCATGATCCATGCCCCGAGGCGTTACCACCGCTCTCCGAGACTGGGGCGTAACTTCCCGTAGTCTCTCAAGATCGCTAGGTCTGAGTGCACCGAAATGACCGACAACAACGTCGAGCTCAAGAGGGGCCTGCGGGACATCTATATCGACCGGACCGAGTCGAGCTTCATCGACGGCAAGGCCGGCAAGCTCCTCTACCGCGGCTACAATATACACGACCTCGCGACGCAGTCCTCCTTCGAAGAGATCACCTACCTCATGCTGTATGGAGCTCTGCCCACTGCGGCACAGCTCTCTGAGCTGGATGCCACGCTGAGGGCGAGCCGGGAGATACCCCAACCGGTCATCGAAGTCATCCGGCAGATCGGTCACTCCCACCCAATGGACGTGCTGCGCACCGCCGTTTCGGCGCTCGCGGCTTTCGACCCCGAGACGGACGACGACTCTCCCGCCGCCTCCCTTCGGAAGGGGGCGCGGATTACGGCACAGGTGCCCACGGTTGTCGCCGCCCACGCTCGGATCAGAGACGGTAAGGACGCAGTCGCCCCGGACGAGAATCTCAGTCACGCCGGCAATTTCCTCTACATGCTGTTCGGCGAACTCCCGAAGTCGGAAGACACCAGCCTGATCGACCGTGACCTGGTGCTGCACGCCGACCACGGGATCAACGCGTCGGCGTTCACCTCCCGCGTCGCCGCCTCCACCCGTACCGACATCCACGCGGCGATCACGGCAGGCGTTGCCGCTCTCAAGGGCCCGATACACGGTGGTGCGGCGGAAGGGGTCATGAAGATGGCCCAGGCGATCGGAAGCAGGGACCGGGTACGGGACTACGTCAAGGAGCTTCGCAGCCAGGGCAAGCCGGTCATGGGCTTCGGCCACCCCGTATACAAGGCCCTGGACCCCCGGTCCGTTCACCTCAGGGACGGCGCGAGAGCCCTGAGTGATCGGAAGGGCCGCCCGGAGTGGTTCTCCGTCTTGGAGGAGGTCCTGAAGGTCATGGAGCCGTACGCCAGGAAGGGCGTGCATCCGAACGTCGACTTCTGGTCTGGCGCCGTCTACTCGCTCCTCGGCATCTCGGACGACCTGTTCATATCCATATTCGCCATCGGACGTATTCCGGGGTGGACATCCCAGATCATGGAGCAATACTCCGCCAACTACATCATCCGCCCGAGGCTGCTCTACAGCGGCCCGATGGATGCAACATACATCCCAATAGATGAGCGGGCCTAGTTGCCCACTACAGGATCGGAGGGAACCGACGTGATAGAGCAGGACAGGCAAACTTCCGACTGTGAGCACCACTGGGTAATCGAGAGCCCCAACGGGCCCACCAGCACCGGTGTATGCAAGGTATGTGGAGAGAGCTCAGAGTTCAAGAACTCCATGCCGGGGTCCGGATGGGACCGCAACGGCGCCCACAGGAAGCGCGCTCGACAGGCCAGCGCGCAGGCGAAGAGATAGGCACCCTAACCTCAAGCTGCCCAACAACCATCAAGCGATCCATAGGGGGAGGATGCCCGCGGGCATCCTCCCCCTTGCTTTTCACGCAACAGTCCCAAGAGTACCCCGCTACTATGCGGCTTCCACAGGGCCACGGTGATTCCGGCCTCCACCGGAATCCAGCTTCATGAGATGGACCTGGAAGCACAGATAGAGGCCTGTATCCGGGCCGAAGGCCGTATCACATTCGCCGAGTTCATGGAGGCGGCCCTCTACCACCCGACCGGCGGCTTCTACTCGAAGGGAGGCGGCGTCGGCCCCGACTTCTTCACCAGCCCGACCGCCCATCCGGCCTTCGGCGCCCTCATAGCCATTCAGCTTCGCTCTATGTGGGAGGCCCTGGGTCGGACCTCGCCGATGTACGTCGTCGAGCCGGGCGCAGGGAACGGCCTGCTGGCCGCCGACGTTCTGGCGGCAGCGTCCGGGAGCTTCGCAGAGGCGCTCGTCTACGTGACCGTCGACCGTGTTGGGAGAGCCACGATTCCGAGCGCGGCACACAGAGTCAAGGCTGAGGGACTCCCTTTCCGTGGACTCACGGGATGCGTGCTCTCCAACGAGCTCATCGACGCGTTCCCGGTGCACCGTTTCCGCATAGTCGACGGCCGCCTGGACGAGCTGTACGTCGCATTGGACACCGACGAGGCCCTGATCGACCTCCCAGGCCCGCCCTCATCCGATCTGCACCCTCACATCCGCAGCCTCGACGCGGACCTCCCCGACGGCTTTAGCGGCGAGGTCTGTCCGGCCATATACCCATGGGCAGCGGAGGTCACCGATGCTCTCGACCGCGGATTCGTCATGACGATCGACTACGGCTACGCGGGCTCCGAGGTCCTGAGGCCCGACCGCGTCAACGGGACCCTGCAGACCTATCACCGTCACACGCAGGGAGCGGAGCTCTACCAGGCGATCGGCAGCCGGGACATCACTGCCGACGTCGACTTCGGACGCCTGGAGGCGGCGGGCGAGGCGGCGGGCTTGCGGACCGTGGGCCGCGTCTCTCAGTCGGATTTCCTCAGGAGAAACGGCTTCGACGAAATGCTCCACCGGGTCCGACACATGAGCCTTAGCGAGCGGGAGCGCCAAGCCAACCGCATGGGAATGCTCGAGCTGGTAAAGCCGGAAGGCCTCGGCGGTTTCAAGGTGCTTATCCAGGAGAAGAACACCGGCGTTGACGACATCGGGCAACTCGCCCCGGACTCGTCAGCGGTTAACACGGCGAACGTCCCCCTGCTGGGCCCCGACCATACCCCCCTGGCGGCCGGCCGGTACCCTCACGCCGAATGGGAGCCGGGAGACCTCTGGCCCTTCGGCCAGTAGGCATACCCGGAGCGCCTCTAAGGATTCAGTCCCAGCTCGGACGCTACAGGCTTCAGCGCGTCGATAACGAAGACGATGTGCTCGTCGAAGCTCACCCCCAGTTCCTCGGCCCCCATCAGCATGTCCTCGCGGCTCACCGACTTCGCGAACGCCTTGTCCTTCATCTTCTTCTTGACCGACCGGGGCTTGGTGTCTGACAGACTCTTGGTCGGCCTGACGAGCGCAACCGCGGTCACGAACCCAGACAGCTCGTCACAGGCGAACAGCGCCTTCTCCATCAGGGTCTCGCGCGGTATGCCCGTGTGGTTGCCGTGCGACAGGACAGCCCTGACGATCTCCTCAGGAAAGCCGCGCTCCCGCAGGATGTCGGCCCCGAAGTTGGGGTGCGAATCCGGAGTCGGGCACACCTCCCAGTCGAAGTCGTGGACGAGCCCTGCGATGCCCCACTCTTCCTCGTCCTCTCCCTCCTTGCGCGCGAAGGCGCGCATGCAGGTCTCCACCGCCAACAGATGCTTCTTAAGGCTGTCGTTTGCGACGTGGTCGTCTACGACCTTCTGGGCGTCTTCCCTCGTAACCATCATGCCTCCTTTTCAAATCCGTCTTTCCGGCGGAGGCCGGAATCCAGTCCACGGCGGGAGAGGCGGCTCCCAGTGGGAGCGCGGGCGGCTCGCCCGCAGGAGGGCAAGGGCGGCTCTTCGGTCCTACCCTACGCCTCATCACCTCCCGAATCTCCGCTGGACGGCCGCGGCGAGCACCGCCGGGCCGTAGTGATGAAGCCGGTGTGAGAGACCATGCGGTGCGAGGGACGCACACTCCGTCCTCCGACCTCCCACGGCCGCATCAGCACCTCCATGGTCTCTATCATCTCGAAAGTTCTCTGTTTTCTCAAGGCGTCGGCCAGATCGTGCACTTGAAGGATAGTCGGCAGGAAGCTCAGCAGTATGCCGCCCGGCGCCAGCGCTTCGGACACATGGGGGACTGCGTGCCACGGCTCCGGCAGGTCGAAAACGATCCTGTCCAACCCATCCTGCTCGATCCCCTCGTACACGTCGCCAAGCTTCAGGGTCAGGTTCGCGGCCCCGGGCAACATGTCCTCGACGTTCGACCTCGCCCGCCTGATCATGTCCTCCCGCACGTCGTAGGAGTAGACGTGGCCGCCCTCTCCGACAGCGCGCAACAACGCGATTGTAACCGCCCCGGACCCGGTTCCCGCCTCCAGCACCCTCGCGCCTGGAAAGATGTCCCCATAGATGAGGATCGGCCCAAGGTCCTTCGGGTACACGACCGTGGCGATGCGAGGCATCAGCCGGACGAAGTCGGCCATGGTCGGCCTTACCGCCAGTAGCCAGTGCCCCTGAGACGTGACGAGTCTGGACCCGTCCTCGCGGCCCAGCAGGTCAGAGTGGGCGAAGTTGCCCAGGTGCGTGTGAAACGTCCCGGCGGCGTCAAGCTTTATCAGGTACCTGCGCCCTTTGCGGTCCGTTATCAGCGCCTGGTCGCCCTCGCGAAAGTGGCTCCGAGTCTCAGTCAAAGGTGGCCCTCCGCGGAGAGGCCCGGCCATGCCGTTCCAATCTGCTAGGACTCAGAAGGAGTTCCCAAATTTTGGCCATGACCCAGGAATACTCTTCGACCTGCTTGCAGCTGCCGCCGTCGGTCAGTTTTTCCCAGCGGTCGACGACCGGCTCGCCCAGACGACAATAGCCCAGCCGCTCGTATAAGCGTAGTGCACCGGCGTTGTCCAGCGCCACTTCCAGGTTCACTCTTCCCAGCCCATCCCGACGCGCCTTCTCTTCAACGGCCTCGATAAAGGCCGTGCCCACACCTTGACGCCGAAAGGCAGGCCCCACGTCGAGGGCGAACATCCGCAGAGAGTCCGGCATCTGGAAGCGGTGGCCGGTCGTGGAGACCGTGCCCACCACTTCCCCATCCAGCGCCGCCACCAGCATCTGGCGATAGCCCTCGCGGTAGTCCTGCCGGCGGCGGATGATCTGCTCCATGCTCACGTCCGGTGCCAGCGCGGCGGCCAACTCCACGATGTCGCTTTCCTCAACTAGACGGATAGTAATCCGCGGATCCCTCGTTCTAGCCATCATCATTAGTGGACAAGGGAAGCCTTGAGCTCGTCAACGGCGGCCTGGACAGCCCGGCAAGCCCTACAGCTTGTCGACCTCTGCCAAGATATCGTCGGTCTGCAGGTCGCCCGCGTTGGCATAGACGCGCTTGAACCGTATGACGCCCGCCTTGTCGATCACGATCACGGCCCGCAGGGAAGTCCCCATATCGGCGTTGAACACGCCGTAGGCCTGTGCAACCTCACCGTGAGGGTGGAAATCGCTCAGAATAGGATACGGGATGCCACCGAGCGACGTGGAAAAGGCGGCCTGGGCCGGCTTGGCGTTCGCGCTTATACCCAGTACCTGGGTATCCTTCTCCCCCAGGGCCGAATCGGCCATCCTGAAGGAAGAGACCTGGTGCGTTCAGCCGCCTGTAAACGAGTGTATGTGGAACGACAGGACAACGTTCTTCTTGCCCCTGTAGTCGCTCAGGGTCACGGCCTCGCCGCTGTGCGCGGGGAGGGTGAAGTCGGGGGCTGCGTCTCCGGCATCTACCATGCTTACGTCTCCTTCTCTCCTGGTGGTCTACAGCTCAGTATTGGGGGCAGGCTAGGCGGCGCCGGCCTATCACGGCTCCGTCCGCCTCCATCGTAGATCGGGCCGCCGGGCCGCCCGCGCCTCGTCCAGACGGGTGTTAGGCGTATCGTGCGGGGCGTCATGCAGCAGCTCCGGCTCCTCCCTGGCCTCTCTCGCTATCTCCTTCATCACCGCGATGAAATAGTCGAGCGTCTCCTTCGACTCTGTCTCGGTGGGCTCGATCATGAGCGCCTGGTCGACGATCAGAGGGAAGTACATGGTCGGCGGGTGTATCCCGTAGTCGATCAGCCTCTTCGACACGTCGAGAGCGCTGACGTGGTAGTCCCTGTTCATGCTCCGGGCGGAGAAGACCACCTCGTGCATGCAGGTACGGTCGTAGGGCAGGTCGAAGTAGCCCCGAAGCTCGTTCAGGATGTAGTTCGCGTTTACGACCGCGTCCTCGCTGACCTGGATGATCCCTTCTTTGCCCAGAGTCGCGATGTACGAGTAGGCCCGGACCAGGGCGCCGAAGTTGCCGTGGAACACGCCCATTCGGCCTATCGACTTGGCGGGCCTGTCCTTCGAGTACCTCTCCGATCCGTCGGCCTCGACGCTCCGGCCTATCACCGGCTCCGGCAGGTAGTCCACGAGCGTCGGCCCGGCAATGACGGGCCCGGCCCCAGGCCCGCCGCCTCCGTGAGGCTGCGTAAAGGTCTTGTGCAGATTCGAGTGGATGACATCGAAGCCGAGAGAGCCGAACTTGGCCTTCCCAAGCAGCGCGTTCAGGTTCGCCCCGTCGCCGTAGACCAGCCCGCCGGCCTCGTGAACGATGCGCACCACCTCCAGGATGTTCGAGTCGAAGAGGCCTAACGTGCTGGGAAGCGTTATCATCAGCCCGGCCAGGTCGTCGCCGACCGAAGCCCTGAGGGCGTCCAGGTCCGTGTTCCCCTGGGCATCCGAGGGGAGATCGACGACCTCGAAGCCGGCCATAGCGGCGGACGCTGGGTTGGTACCGTGAGCGCTGTCCGGGATCAGCACGTTCTTGCGGCCGGTCTCACCTCGCTCGTGATGGTAGGCCCGGATCATCAGCATCCCCGCCAGCTCGGCGTCGGCCCCCGCCATCGGGGCCAGAGACGTGCCCGCCAGACCGGTGATCTCCGTCAGGTAGCCCTGCAGCTCGTACAGCAGCTTGAGCGCGCCCTGCACCTGTTCGTCAGGCTGCAACGGGTGGATCTGCGTCAACCCCGGCAGCGAGGCGATCTGGTCGTTCAGCTTCGGGTTGTACTTCATCGTACAGCTGCCGAGCGGGTAGAAGTTGTGGTCGATGGAGAAGTTGAACTGGCTCAGCTGCGCGAAGTAGCGCACCAGCTCCGACTCTGCGAGCTCCGGGAAGTCCAGCTCCGACCTCAGCTCCGAATGGTCCGGCAGCTCCTGCTCGGGCACGTCCAGCGGCGCCAGCGTCGTTCCCATCCTGCCCGGAGAGCTGCGGTCCATCAGCAGCCGTCGACGGTTGGAGTCGAACTGCTCCATCAGGCCCGTCATGCCGACGCTCCTATCTCGGAGAGCGCGGCAGCAAGCCCTTCGATCTCCACGCGTGTGTTCATCTCGGTAACGCAGAGGAGCATCCCGTTGCGGTACCTGTCGCTCACGTCGAGCCCCCCGATGATTCCGCGCTCGAGAAGCTTCCTGTTGACCTCCGCCGGGGGGAGCGGGCATTCGACGACGAACTCCTGGAAGAAGGTGCCCTCGATGGGCAGCGAGTAGCCGTCGATCCCCTCCACAAGAGATGCGGCATAGTGGGACTTGTGGTAGCACGACTCCGCGATGTGTGTCATGCCCCTCTTCCCGTGCGAGGCCATGTAGATCGTGGACATCAGGGCGATCAGCGCGACCGACGTGCAGATGTTGGACGTGGCCCGCTCGCGCCGTATGTGCTGCTCCCTAGTCTGGAGAGTGAGAACGTACGCCGTCCGGCCGCGGGTGTCCACCGTCTTTCCGACCACACGCCCCGGCATCTGCCGGATGTCTTTCTCTTTGCAGGCGAATATGCCTACGTACGGTCCCCCGAACGTAGGCGGGACGCCCATCGCCTGGCCCTCCGCCGCCACGATGTCCGCGTTGTAGTCGCCGGGAGGGCGGAACATCCCCAGCGATATCGGATCGACATAGGCCACGAGCAGCGCTCCCTTCGAGTGCGCCAGCTCGGAGTACCGGTCACCGTCCTCCATGTATCCGAAGAAGTTGGGGTTCTGGACCAGCAGGGCGGCCGTCCTGTCGTCGATCTCCGGGTCGTCGCCAGAGACGACGTCGATGGTGAGTCCTTGGGACTGGCTGTAAGTGTGAAGCACGTTGACGAACCTGGGGGAGACCGTGTCCAGCACCGCCACGCGGTCGCGTCTGGTCACCCTCGCCGCCATCAGCGCGCCCTCGGCAAAGGAGGTCGAGCCGTCGTACATCCCGGCGTTGGCGACATCCATCCCCGTCAGCAGGGAGCACAGCGTCTGGAACTCGTACTCCGTCTGAAGCGTCCCCTGCGACACCTCCGGCTGGTACGGCGTGTACGAGGTCATGTATTCGCTGCGACCCGCTATGTGGCCCACGACCGCCGGTATGTGATGGCGGTACGAGCCAGCACCCAGGAAGCATGCGTAGTCGCCCGGCACCGCGTTCATCGCGGCCAGGCCGCGGGCGTACGCCGTAAGCTCCATCTCGGACAGGGGCGCCGGCAGGTCCAGGACCGGGTCCCGGTGCTCCAATGGGATGTCCTCGAACAGCTCCGCCGGCGACTTCACGCCGATGGCGTCGAGCATCCGGCGCCGGTCGGCCTCGGTGTTCGGAGTATATGGCGACTTGAAAGACGCGCTATCCATCAACCCTCACCTTAGTCCTCTCCCTCCGAGGGAGATAGTTGTCCCTTCTCCCCTCGTGGGAGAAGGCTAGGATGAGGGGGCTATCTGATGCTAGGCGCTGCACGGTCATCATTCCCCTATCTGCCCTTAAGCCCGCGCCAGCTTCCAGTAGGTTGAGGGACTAGACACGCGAAGTGTCGCCCCAGGCATGCCGACAGAGCTCTACTACTGCGAGTCGATGAACGCCTGGTATTGGTCGGCCGACATCAGCTTGTCGAGCTCGGATTCCTCCTTGATCGACACCTTTATCAGCCACCCAGATCCAAACGGCCCGTCGTTGACGACCTCAGGACTGTCCGAGGCCTCTTCGTTGACCTCGACTACCGTGCCGGAGACCGGCGTGTACAGGTCGGACACAGCCTTTACCGACTCGATTTCGCCCATCTTCTCGAACTGCGCGATCGTGGCGCCGACTGCTGGCAGCTCCACGTACACCACGTCGCCCAGGCTCTCGGCGGCAAACTCCGTGATCCCGACCTCCGCCGTACCATCCCCTAGGAGGCGCACCCATTCGTGCTCGCTGGAGTATCTGCGGTCGGTAGGATTCATACGCTGCTTCTCCGCGAATGTAATACCAATCCGTCTCTTGACTACCTCGCCAATTCAGATCGTAGGGACGGGTCTGAAACCCGCCCTCGACCGCGCCAAGCTGAGTTTCAGCAGCGAGGCCGGTCCTGATGCCATGTCACTCTTTCTTCGACTCCACAGTGGTGATCGGCATGAGCAATGCGCCCTCGGACAAGTAGAATGGGAGCTCGACCACTTCGGCCTCGACGGCGCGGCCGCGCATGTCGATATTGAAGCGCGAGCCGACCACCGCGTAGCGGCCCGGAACATAGCCCATGCCTATACTGATGTCAAGAGTAGGCGAAAAGGTGCCGCTGCTCACCTCGCCGATGACCTCAGAGCCGTCCTTGATCGCGTAGCCGTGCCTCGGCACACCCCTGCCGGTCAGCTTGAACCCTACGAGCTTGCGGCCCGGGCCGCCGTCGCGGATTTGTCGCAGCGCCTCGCCGGGGACGTAGCCTTCCCTGTCCGGGTCCACGAACCGGTCGAGCCCGGCCTCGTATGGGTTCACCGAAGTGCTCATGTCGCTACCGTGCAGCAGCAGTCCCGCCTCCAGCCGAAGCACGTCACGGGAGCCCAGCCCGCAGGGCCTGGCCCCGCGGGCCGACAGAGCCTCCCAGACCGAAGGCGCCGACGCGGCGGGAACGATCAGCTCGAAGCCGTCCTCACCTGTATAGCCCGTCCGAGCCAGCAGTGTGTCCGCGCCCGCAACCTGCGTCTCCACCGCCCTGAAGATCCTCATCCTGCCGAGGTCGTGTGTCGTCAGTCCGCTCAGCATCATCGCCGCTTCGGGCCCCTGGTGCGCGACCATCGCCGTCCCTGCGGTGATGTTCTCTATCTCGAAGCTCAGCCCCGACCCCCATTGCGAGAACCAGTCGAGCACCGCGTCGGTGTTCGAGGCGTTGGGGACCACCATGAACCGCTCTTCGCCGAGGCGGTAGACGATGCAGTCGTCGATTATGCCGCCGTCCCGGTCGCAGATGACGTTGTACCGGGCCCGCCACCGTCTCAGGCCGGGCACGTCGACGCTCAGGACACGGTTGAGGAACTCTGCCGCTCCGGGGCCTCTGACCTCGACACGGCCCATGTGGGAAACGTCGAACAGCCCCGCGCTGGAGCGCACCGCCCGCGCCTCCGCGAGGATCCCTTCGTACTGGACCGGCATGTCCCACCCGGCGAACGGGACCATGCGCGCGCCCAGCGCGACGTGCGTGTCGAAGAGAGGCGTACGGTGAAGCTGGTCGGCGGAGATCATAGGTCTTCTAGTCAGTTTCTTACTAGAAATGGTACGTGCGTGCCATGCGGCCTGTCAAACGGCGGGGCATCACCTAGGGCAGTGAGACGCGGGCTCACTCGCCGGGTGGCGTGATCGGCCTGTCGACCTCTTCCAACAACCGTTTCGCCACGTATAGCCTGGGCCAAGTGCCTTCACGGACAGTTACGATTCCTGCGTCGATCAGGCGGTTGAGGACCCGCCGTGTGCCTGGATCGGATATTCCGAGGAGTTCGGACGCTCCGGAGACGGTGATCATAGGATGGACGAACAACTCCTCCAGAAGGCGAAACACGCTGGCAGACTCGTTGCGGCCGTGAAGGAGGCCTCTCAGGTCCTCCTGTAGCTTTCGGATCCGCCGGATCCGCGCCAGCGTGTCCTTGGTTTCCTGGCAGACCCCTTCCAGGAAGTACCGGACCCACCGTTCCCAGTCTCCGGTTTCGCTCACGCTGAACAGCTCGTCATAGTACCTCTGCCGATCACGTTCGAAGTAGGCGCTCAGATACAACAAAGGCATAGGGAGCACTCCACTCACGCACAGGAAGAGTGTTATGAGGAGCCGCCCTATCCGGCCGTTGCCGTCCGAGTAGGGGTGGATGGTCTCTACCTGGTAGTGCATCAACGCGCACCGGACCAGGGGCGGCATGTCCGTGGGTTCGTTGACGAACTTCTCCCAGTCATAGAACAGGTCGCGCAGGTATCCATGCGGAGGCGGTATGAACCTCGCCTCTTGTATGGGAGAATCGAGCGCTCCTATCCAGACCTGCTGTGACCTGAGCTCTCCAGGTCGCTCCTCCTGGCCCCTGACTCGACGCATAAGCCGCCTGTGAACCTCGTTTACGAGCCTCAACGAGATCGGTAGGGTATTAACCCTCTCGATGCCGTGCTCGAGGGCTCTCACATAGTTCATCACCTCCATCACGTCTCCGCCGGGTTGGTCCCGCCCCGCCGCTTCGTAAGCGAACAGGTCCGGCAGGGATGCGACCGTCCCCTCGATCCGGGACGACAGCACCGCTTCACGCCGGACGAACGGCCGTATTAGGAGACGAGGGTTGGGGACGGTCTCGCCGACGCCAGCCAAGGTTCCGACGGAGCGCGAAGCGCTGTCCAGCAGTGAAACCAGGCTGGAGCTCATTTCGATCTCGGTGGGCAGCGGATCGGGGACGAAGGCCCGCTGACATTCGATCGTTGGGACGAGACGCCCGCATGGGCTGTCACTCAGGCCCTGCACCGGATTTCTAACTCCAGCACAAACTTCAAGGCCATTCAAAACTAATCGTCCGAAAAGTTCAAAATGCGCGGCAGCTTACAACCAGAGTTAGAAATGTGTGCGGGCGACACCCGGGCCCGGCAGGCCAGGAGCCGGTGCGTAGTCCGCTGCTGAGGAGTGACGGCCCCGGATCCGCGACGCTCAGCTACCCGAGGCCCCATCCCGGCCCACGGCCTCCATGAAGCGCCCGATAGCCTCGATATGCGCCTGCGGCGAAGCGAGGCCCGCGTTCATTGTGTTGACCGACAGGTGGGTTGCGCCGATATCCCTCCAGGCGGCGGCGTGCGCGGCCCAATCGTCCGGGCCGCCGCTGCGAATCGACACCCAGTGCTCGATGCCGATGTCGGCGGGGTCACGGCCCTCCTGCCGGGCATACTCGCGCATCTTCTCGATGTGGACCCGGCCCTCATCGTCGGGACGCACCTGCGGGAACCAGCCGTCCGCCATCCGGGCCACCCGGCGCAGCACCGGATCGGCCCCTCCGCCAAGCCACACCGGGATAGGTCTCTGCACGGGGAGCGGATTGATCCCGGCGTCGGTGATCCGGTGCCAGCGGCCCTCGTAGGTGACCAGCTCGTTCGTCCAAAGCGCCCGCATGACCTCTATCTGCTCCTCGGAACGGCGGCCCCTGTCGTGAAAGTTCTCGACCAGCGCCTCGTACTCCACGTCGTTCCAGCCGATTCCAACGCCAAGGCGCAGCCTCCCACCGCTGAGGACGTCGACCGTTGCCGCCTGTTTTGCGACCAGCGCCGTCTGTCGCTGAGGTAGGATGATGACAGCCGTCACCAGCTCCAGGCGCCTGGTGACCCCCGCAAGATAGCCGAAGAGTGCGAAAGGCTCGTAGAACGAGTCGGTGTGCCGGTACGCCCCCGACCAGCCCGGCCGGCTTGCCGCGTTCGCACCGAGAACGTGGTCGAACACGATCAGATGGCTGTATCCCAGGTCCTCAGCCGCCTGCGCGTAGTCAAGGACCGCCGCAGGGTCCGAGCCAATCTCCGTCTGCGGAAACGTAACGCCAATCTTCATCGAGAGCCCCCCATGCTTCCAGAATCATACCCGCCGGCTATGGGCATCCGGCGGTCGCGGCCGAAGTTCCGAGGCGTGATCTTGATGCCGGGCGGCGCCTGCCGGCGCTTGTGCTCGCTCCGGTCCACCAGCCCGATCGCATGTCTCACCGTCTCCTCGTCGAAGCCGAGAGCGGTGATCTCGTCCAGACCCATATCCTCCTCGACGTACGCCTTCAGGATCGGGTCAAGCACTTCGTACGGCGGCAGGCTGTCCTCGTCCTTCTGGTCAGGGCGAAGCTCCGCCGTCGGAGCCTTGTCGATAACGCTCCGGGGAATGACCGCCGCGGGGCCCATCCGGTTCCTGTGCTCCGCCAGCCGGTAGACCATCGTCTTGGGCACGTCCTTGATCACGGCGAACCCGCCCGCCATGTCGCCGTAGATGGTGGCGTAGCCGGTGGCCATCTCGCTCTTGTTGCCGGTCGTCAGCACCAGCATGCCCAGCTTGTTCGATAGTGCCATGATCAGGTTGCCGCGTATCCGAGACTGCGTGTTCTCCTCCGCGACTCCCCACTCCGTCCCCTGGAAGTCCTCCGCCAGAACGTTCAGGTATGCCGAGAACGGCTCCTCGATAGGGATGGTCTTCAACTCGATGCCAAGGTTCTCCGACACCGCCCACGCGTCAATGAGGCTCTGCTCCGAGGAGAAGCGAGACGGCATGAACACCGTTGTGACGTTATCCGCGCCCAGCGCGTCGGCCGCGACCGTGGCGACCAGGCTCGAGTCTATGCCCCCGGACAGCGCCACCAGAACGCTGTTGAAGCCGCACTTGCGCACGTAGTCCCGGGTGCCCAGCACGAGGGCCGCGTACACCTCTCCCGCCTCGTCGTACTCATGGACCGTCCTCTCCGGAAGCGCTGGTCTCTTAGCCTCGCTCGATCCGTCCAGGTCCAGATCGGCCGCCACGAGCTCCTCCTCGAACTGGCTCCCACGGGCGATGAGACGCCCATCGGGGCCGAAGACCATGCTCGCGCCGTCGAAGACCAACTCGTCCTGACCCCCGACCAAGTTCAGATAGGCCATGTGGACGCCGTGCCGGAACGCCAGCCCGGCCACCATCCTCTCACGCTCCTCCAGCTTGCCGGCGTGATATGGAGAGCCGTTTATCGTGACGACCAGCCGCGCCCCTGCGCGACTCTGGAGGACGATCGGGTCGTCTTCCTCCTCGAACCAGATGTCCTCGCAGACGTTGAACCCCACCGGCACGCCACTGATCCGGTAGATGGGACACTCTGTGCCGGGCTCGAAGTAGCGCTGTTCGTCGAAGACGCCGTAGTTCGGGAGCCGCTTCTTGTGGTAGACGCCGACCAGCTTGCCGTCACGGGCGATGGCGGCGGCATTACGCAGGCCGTGGTCCCTGTCGACGAAGCCGAATACGGCTGCGATGCCCTTGGACGCAGAGGCGATCTGTCGCATCCGGTCCAGGTTCTCGCTGACGAACTGGGGCCGGAAGACCAAGTCCTCGGGCGGGTAGCCGGTTACCGCGAGCTCAGGAAAGGCGACCAGGTCCGCCCCGATGTCCCGGGCCCGGCCCATGTAGTCGATGATCTTGGCCGTGTTGCCCGCCAGGTCGCCGACCGTGACGTTGATCTGGGCGAACGCTATCCGCAGCGTGGGCATCCTCACCTTAATCTCTGCGGAGCCTGCCGGGGCACAGGGATGGATTGCACACGGCCACGCCAGATCGCCGCGCCAGATGGCAATGCTCTAGCCGAAAGGCCACCACCAGCGACGCCGGCCCGCAGGGGCCGCCTTCTCCGACTCCCGCGGAGGGACCGGGACCTGGATAGGCTGGCGACTGAACAGCCCCAGTTGGCCCAGCACCCGGTTGAAATGCTCCAGCCGCAGCGGCTTGCGGGCATACCGGCTGGGCGGAATGGAGTAGCTCCCGAGCAGGCTGGCCTCCGCCTCCGTGGCAGTCAATAACATCACGGGGATGGAGACGAGGCTCTCGTCCTGGCTCAGGTCCGCCAGGACCTCGATTCCGTCCTTCTTGGGAAGCCGCAGGTCCAACAGGATCAGGTCGGGCCTGGCGGCATCCGAGTACTCTCCCTCTCGTCTCAGAACAGAGAGCGCAATCTCGCCATCTTCAACATGAGTGATGTTGACCTGATGACTCGACTGCTCAATCGTGTCCTGCGCCAAGCGGGCGTCGGCAGGATTGTCCTCGACCAAGAGGACTTCAATGGGTCTATCAGCCATTTCGCTAACCATTGGCAAACCTCCCTCCTGACCAGCTGCTCTATTGAGTAACCGGTATGTTGAACCTGAAGGTTGACCCTTTGCCAACCTCGGAGTCGACCCATATTTGGCCACCGTGACGTTGCACAATCTTACTACACAGCGCGAGACCTATGCCGGTACCCCCGAAACGAGACCTCGAATGGAGGCGGGTGAACATTCCAAAGACCTCCTGCCTGTGCCTCGGGGCTATCCCTATTCCATTGTCCTGGACCGCAAACACCCAGTCATCTCCCTGGGTCTCGGCCCACACCCGGATGTGCGGCTCCTCCTCGCCTCGGAACTTTAGAGCGTTGGCAACGAGGTTCTGAAACAGCCTGGACAGTTGAGGCTCGTCACCGTTGATGGTGGGGAGGCGGGAGCATTCGACGACGGCGCTGGACTGCTGGATGGGATCATCAAGGCTGTCAAGGACCGACTCAACGATGCGGCTGCAGTCGACCGGTTCGAAGGACCTGCCCTCCATATCGACCCTGGAGTAGTCCAGCAGGTCATTGATGAGGCTGTGCATCCGCTCGGCGCCGTCTATGGCGTAGCCGATGAACTCCCTGGCAGTGTCATCCAGCACGTCAGCGTATCTGTCACGGATGAGCCCGATGTACGACGTTATGGATCTCAGCGGCTCCTGGAGGTCGTGAGAAGCGGCATAGGCAAACTGCTCGAGGTCGTCGTTGGACCGGGCGAGCTCCCGCTGCGTGCGCACGATGTCCGCGTACAGAAGAGAGTTGGCGATGGCCGGTGTGATCTCAGCCGCCACCCGCGACATGATCTCAGCGTGTTTCTCTGAGTAGGTGTTCATCATCGACGACCGCGCGTTGAGGACGCCGAACAGCTCGCCGCGGTAGATCATGGGCGCCAGCGCTACCGATGGGTACCCGATGAAGTTGGGGTACCGCCCTTTCAGGACCTTGGGGTCTCCCTGTATCACGCAAGCACGTCTGGACACGACCGCCTCGTTGGTGATCGTCCCCTCCAGTGACGCAACCTCACCCTCACGTCGTCCAGGTATCGCCTCCCCCAGAACATACGCGTTCGTGAAGGTGTCATCATCCAGGTTCACAAGGCTGATCGCAAGCCTATCGAAGTGGACCAGCGTCCGAAGCTGTTCACCGAATCCCGCGTACACTTCGTCGATATCCTGGCTGGAGCCGATTATCCGGCCAATCTCGCCGAGGAGCTCGTTCTCCCTGGCCAGCAACCGCATCTCCTCTCCAGCAGCACGCAGGGTCTCCTGTGCCGCCCTGACGCGCGTGACTTCATGGGAGTAGATGCGGATCACGAGAGCTTCGGGAATGTAGACAATCTTCTGCTCGAAGGTGGCGCCCTGCACCGTCACTTCGCGAGACAGGGTCCCGCCGCCCTCGCGCATCAGCCTGCCCAGAAGGGGCCCAATGTCCCGTGCCAGCGGATGGAAAGATCCCTTGCCGTACCCCTCCCCGAAAAGCTCCTCGGCGGCGGGGTTGAGGTAGGTCACGTTGCCGTCCAGATCGGTCTCGACGACAGGGTTCGGGTTGTATTCGGGGAACGACGCCAACCTCTGCGCGAGCCGCTCCTCGTCTGACTGCTTCCGCTCTTCAGACGTCTCCCCAGCCCCAACCAAACGCCGGACTATACCGGCCAGATGGCTCTCGCGGCCCTGCAATCAGATACCTCTTCAACCTGCCAGCTGCACTGGGGCAGCCAGCCGACGCGTTTTCACGCGTGCGCCAACCCGACAATGCTTTCCTGCAGTAGGTCGATGCAGTCCATCCTCTTGTCTAGCTCATGCTACCACAAGTACGCCAATCCAAGGCGGACGGGGCGAGCACGCGGCTAGCCCAGGCCTGCCACGTAAAAGTTCATGCGCTCCAGGGCCCGCTCGATGTTCTCCGTCGAGTTGGCGAACGAGAACCTCACGTACCCCCGACCGAACGCACCGAACGACTCTCCGGCCAGGCACGCTACCCCCGCCTCCTGGAGCAGGCCGTCGGCAAACTCGCGGCTGGTCTTGCCGGTCCCCGTCACGTTCGGGAAGGTGTAGAACGCCCCCTTGGGCATCGCGCAGGTGATGCCGGGAATCGAGTTGAGCCCGTCGACGATCACGTCGCGCCTCTTCCTGAACTCCTCGACTATCCGGTAGGCCTCGTCCTGCGGTCCCTCCAACGCTTCGACCGCGGCGACCTGTGTGAAGCTGGCCGTGCAGGATACGCTGTTCGTGACCAGGCGCGAGATCGGCTCCACCAGCTCCTGCGGCATCACCCCGTAGCCGATCCGCCAGCCCGTCATCGCATACGTCTTCGAGAACCCGTCCAGGATGATCGTGCGGTCGCCCATTCCGGGGAAGCCGGCCACGCTGTGGTGCTCCCCTTCGTAGAGGAAGCGGCTGTATATCTCGTCCGAGAGCACGACGATGTCGTTCTCGACCGCCAGGTCCGCGAGGGCCCGCAGGCCGTCCCTGTCGATGATGCTCCCGCACGGGTTGTTGGGGGAGTTGATTATCATCAGCTTGGTCTTCTCAGTCACCTGAGAGGCGACCTCGTCGACGTCGATGTTGAAGTCCCTTGACTCGTACAGCCGCATCGGGACCGGCACGCCGCCCGCGAACTCGACCATCGACTCGTAGATCGGGAATCCCGGGTTCGGGTAGAGCACTTCGTCTCCCTCGTCCACCAGCGCCAGGATTGCGAAGAACATAATCGGCTTTCCACCCGGAGTCACTACGACGTTGTCCGAGGCGACCGATATCCCCCTGGAGGAGGATATCTCCTCTGCGATCCGCTGCCTGAGGTCGGGAGAGCCGGGCGAAGGACCGTAGCGGGTGAAGCCGTTGCCCAACGCGTCGACCCCCGCGGTCACGATGTTGTACGGCGTATCGAAGTCGGGCTCCCCGATCTCCAGGTGAATGACGTCCATGCCTTGGGCTTCCAATCGCCGGGCCTTCGCGAGGACCTCGAATGCGGTCTCTGTGCCCAGGCGTCCCATTCTCTCGGCCAACTTCATCTGCGATACCCCTCCGGTCAGTATTCCATGAGTAGTATACACCTGCCGAAACGCGCCGCTCCCACCCTCGCGGACCTCCCGGAAGCTTGTGATAAACTACTATCGAGATTCGGTTGAACGGAAGAGAGGATCGTGAGAGTCTACCTTGGCGTGCCGCGCGGATTCTGCGCGGGGGTCGACAGGGCCATCGACGTGGTCGACCTGGCGCTCGAGCGGTTCGGGCCGCCCGTCTACGTGAAGCACCAGATCGTCCACAACCCCCACGTCGTGAACGCCCTGGAAGAGAAGGGAGCGGTCACTGTCGAAGACGTCGAGGACATCCCGGAGGGTGCCAGCGTCGTGTTCTCCGCTCATGGCTCGCCTCCGGAGGACTTCCAGAAGGCCCGCTCCAGGAACCTGAACGTCATCGACGCGACGTGCCCTCTCGTAACCAAGGTTCACAACGAGGCCAAGAAGTACAGCAGGGAGGGTCAGAAGATCATCCTCGTGGGTCATCGCGGCCACCAGGAGGTGAAGGGCACCATGGGCCAGACGGGCATGACCCTTCTGGATGACCGGGAGGAGATATCCCTCCCCGCCTGGGACGAGTCCTCGAAGGTCACCGTGCTCACTCAGACCACACTCTCCGTCGACGATACTCAGCGCTCCATCGAGGCGATACGGGAACGGTTCTCCAACCTGACCGTTCGCAACGACTTGTGCTACGCGACCACCAACCGACAGGGCGCGGTCAAGGAGCTGTGCAAGCTGGCCGACCTCGTGCTCGTGATCGGCGCACAGAACAGCTCGAACTGCATGAGGCTGCGCGAGGTGGCCGAGGCCAACGGCGTAACCTCCTACCTGATCAACGGCCCCGAAGAGTTGGACCCCGCATGGCTGGAAGGCGTCGAGACCGTGGGTATTACCTCGGGCGCGTCGACGCCTGAGGTGATGGTCCAGAAGGTCATAGATAGGCTCCAGCCGGAAGATGTCATCACCATCGAGGGCGTGGACGAGGACGTGAGCTTCGTACTCCCGCCAGAGTTCCGAAAGAGCGTCCCCCGCCCATGAGATACGATGGCGCCGACCCGGCCCCTGGCGTCCCTAGATGAACATCACGCTCGGCAGCCTCATCTCCGGCGCCCGCGAGGCATGCGGCACTGCCGTCATCATCGACGTATTCCGCGCCTTTACGACCGCTGCCGTGGCCTTCTCGCGAGGCGCCCGCGAAATCGTGCTGGTAGGTACTCCCCCGGAGGCGCTGGAGCTCAGAGACCGGGGATTCGCCGACCTTTGCATGGGCGAGGCGCACGGCATCCGCCCGGAAGGGTTCGACTTCGGAAACTCCCCCTACGAGCTGTCCTTAGCCGACGTTGAGGGCAAGACCCTGGCCCACTCCACGATGGCCGGCACCGTCGGTGTCACGGAAGCCCGCGGCGCTGAGGAGATATACCTGGGCTCCCTCGTGATCGCCGAGGCCACCGCAAGGTGTCTCCTGGCCCGCAGCGTGCCCCGCGTCAGCATAGTGGCGATGGGTGGAGGCGGCACGTTCCGCACCGACGAGGACGAGCAGTGCGCGCTCTACATTCGCAACCTCCTGGAAGGACGCAGCCCGGACCGCGAAGCCGTACGCTCGCTCGTCCTGTCCGGGGGCGAGACGCAGAAGTTCGGCGACCCGGCCCAACCCCACTTTCACGGGCAGGACGCAGAAATGGCCCTGCGAATCGACAGCGTCCAGTTTGCCATCCGGGTCCACCGCGAAGACGGCCTCCTCGTCGCCCGGCCCGAGACCGCATAGAGAAGAGACCCCAGCCTCCGCCGGCACACCGCCTCCACAAGGCCAGTCCACCATCGAGCACAGCAGTGGCCGGGTCGGAGCCCGATCGTAGGATCGGTAACGTTGGATGCAATTGCCCCGTAACCCGTGAGGCGTAGCTTCAACTCAGGCAGCGTGGGCAGAGGCGTGAAGCCCCTCGCCACGAGCCTCAGGGTGTCCCTTCCTCCCTTCCTGACCAGGAAGGGGAACGTCACTGGGGTCCTCTGCTAGCTGCTGAATTCAGCACAAGTGCAGCAGTCTTAACCTGCAACACCGTCACCCGTCAGGCGTAGCTTCAACTCAGACGAGGTGTGCAGAGGGGCGAAGCCCCTCGCCGGGAGTCTGAGGGTGTCCCTCAGATCTATCCTCTCCTCCCTTCCCGACCAGGAAGGGGATGTCGGCGGGTCCCCTGTCGAATGTTGGTTCAGGACGAGTGCATCCGTTTGACACCCGCCGCTGAGCGGCAATACAATCCCCGCGCCCAATACCCTGAGCCTGGGAGATGACATGACAAAGCAGCTAGTTCTATGGGGACCTCCAACCATTCCGGCCCAGCCCGGAGAAACGGCCACCCGGAGGGAGGTCGACAGATGGGTGGAGCGCTGCGCCAACGTGGGCGTCACCAGAATGATCTCGGCGGGCATGAAGCCGCTGACGGTAGCCGCCGCGCACCGCAAGGGCATCGAAGCGGACCCGTACGTCAACTACACGGCCTTCCCATCCTATGGCTCAAGAGGCAGAACGCAGGGCTGGTCGACGGCCTACCTCCGCGTCCCACCCGATTCCCCAGAGGGGCGCGCGATTCTGGACAGCCATAGACCCATATGGGGCGCGGCGTCCGCTGGCGAAGAGACCCTGGAGCCCTACGCCAAGGAGCACCCGGAGTTCTGGAGCCTGACCCGCGACAGGAGGCTGACGTTGGAACCGGGCGAGAGGCGCTGCCTCAGCCTCGCCTTCCCTGAAGTCAGGGCCGCACAGGTTAAGCGTTTCGTGGAGGCCATCGACGAGACCCAGGGCGACGGCGTGCAGGTCGAGTTCGTGATTGGCAACGAGGACGAGAACGGCGTCGCTACATACGGTTACGAGGATGCCGTGGCAGACGCCTTCCGGGACGAGCACGGCAAGAGCCCGTTCGACATTCCCAACGATGATCCTGACTGGGTGCAGTTCAGGGCCCACTACGTTACTCGCTTCCTGACCGAGGTGAGGACGGCAGTCAAGGACGAGTACCCGGATGCCCGGTTCACCGCCACGCTCATCGCCGGCGATGCCGGAGACTACATAAAGGTGCTCCAGGACTGGCCCGCCTGGATCGAGCAGGGCATCCTCGACGAGCTGTTCATCTGGTGGCGGACCGACTCGAACCCGAAGTCGGTGGAGCGACAGGCGAGGCACGTCGCTGACACCGTCAACGGGCGCGTACCCTTCATCGCGGAGCTCTCATGCTACCATCCCGGCAGCTTCCAGACTGCGGAGAGCCTTCTGGAGGGCGCACGGGTTGCCAGGGCGAACGGCGCGGACGCACTGGGCCTGTACCGCAGCCACGCTCTCGAACAGCTGGACCTCTGGGACGCGCTCGAGGAGATGGGAAAGCTCTAGCCTCGCAGTCTGCGGCAGGCACCTGGGATATTGTGTCGCCCGGCCAGTCCGAGGGAATGAGAGACGGACTGGCCGCCTTCGCCGAAGGCAAGAACGCCACCGAGCTCAAGTAGCCCACTGGCTGTTGGTGTGAACACGTCCTAGTCGTCAGATCTGGACTCGCCCCTGAAGGCCGGGACGACCTCGCTCCCAAGCCACTCAAGCTGCTCTAGAATGACGCTCTTCGGGGTGCTCACCACAGGACCCTGATTCACGGCCTCAAGCCCCGGCAGACGCTCCTGGACCTCCTTGAGCTGCTCGACGATCCGCTCAGGCGGACCGACCAGCCACGAACCGGCGGCGACCCCGTCTTCGATGGTGGGCAGAGACGCGGTAACGGCTCTCACTGGGTCGGCTAACGCGTCGATCTGCTCGTCGCTGAGTCCTCGGACGAACCCTAGTGGCCCGAACATCTTCATGTGCTCCTCGAAGTAGGGTCTGGCCTCCTCCATCGCCTTTTCCGGCGTGTCCGCCACGTGGGTCGAGAAGGTGATAAGGAGGTCCTCGCCCAACTGCGCCTCACGGCCGCCGCGGATCAAGGCGTCCCGCCATGCGGATATCGCTTGGGCGGTAGCGCCTCCCGGCGCTGCGCCGCCCCCGATGATCCCCTTCATCCCGTGTCTGACCATGAAGTCGAGACCCCTGGGGTTGGCGCTGACGATGGGCTGCCAGCACTCCAGGGGCCGCCTCAGCGGCCTGGGGACGAGGGTGATCTCCTCCAGTTCGTAGCCGCGATAAGGCACCCGTGGCGGAAGGTCGTAGTGCTTCCCGTGATACGAGAACGACGGCTTCTTGATCGCCTCCGTGATGACCTCTACCTGCTCCTCGAACAGGTCCCTGTTGGCGTCTTTGTCCAGAAGCGGAGCGCCGAACACCTCCACCTCACGGGTGTGGTAGCCGCGGCCGACTCCGAAGATGACACGCCCTCCGGTCAATATGTCGGCGGTGGCGAAGTCCTCGGCAAGCCTCAGCGGGTGCCACATGGGGGTGATGTTGAAACCGCAGCCGAACTCGATTCGCTCGGTCAGGTGGGCCAGGTGGACGGCGAGCATCAGGATGTTGGGGATGCACTCGTATCCCTCACGCTGGAAGTGGTGCTCGGCCAGCCACATGGTGTCGAACCCGGCGCGGTCCAAGACCCGGGCGATGTCGGTGGCCTTGTCGAAGACGGAGGCGAGAGCCTCGTCCGACAGCCACCGGTCGTTGACCGGAGTACCTGCCAGTCCCAGGTCGTCCAGGTCCACGTGACCGGCGTAAAGAGTACCGAACTTGGTGATCACTGCCACACCTCCGCGCCATTCTGATTCTAGTCGGATCAGTCATACGTCGACACCTTGTCTTGCCACGAGAACACTGTGTCAAGGCAGACTCGCGGCGTACTCAAGCCTAATCGGTATCAGGTCGCGTTCCTGACCCGATATATAGTGACCAGGTCGGTCCGGAAGACCCTCTCAAGGTCGTCGCCAACCATATCCTCGAACTTGGCCAGCCCGTCTGCGCCGTAGTAGGCCCGCTCCAGCGGACCCACGTATACGTACTCGACCCCGTACTTGGTCAGCAGCTCGCGCGCCTTTTCCGGGTTTGCCGTCTCATACAGGAGGTGCACGTCCCTGGTCCGCCGCCCCACGTCGGCCTGGTAGGCCCAGCGCTGCTGCTCCTGGTGCCACTTCCAGCCCACTATCGTCGGCAGGCCTGTGTAGATCGAGACACGCCCTCCCCACCTGTACCTCTCAGGCTCCGTAGAACCCTCCAGGATAACGGGAGAGCCCTCCACATTCGCCAGAAGCCACCGAATGCCCTCGAAGTCGGCCTTGAGATCGATGCTGCCCCTGGGGTCCCTATAGACCGCTCCTTCGATGTACGCGGTGCCGTCCAGCGTCAGAGGGGTCACGCGGTCGTCGAAGCGGTCCCGGAGGCGGTCCTGCGTGCCCAGTATCGGGTAGACGCCGGAGCCAACTAGCAGCACGCCAAGGCCGGCCGCCCAGGCCGTCGCAAGCCAGGAGGGTCTCCGCCACCATCCCTGCCTGCCGTGGGCCAGCCGCCACAGCAGGTACGCCGAAGCTGCGGCCAGCAAGACCCACATCTGAAGGTAGAACTTGAAGACGCTGTTCATGCGGTCGATGTCGCCCTCGACACGCAAGAAGTCGAGCCCAATCGCCAGGGACAGCGCGACTCCCACCATCAGACCCGCAAACGCCAGGGGCGGGGCGTCCGGCCGGGCGGACAGCAGCCATCTCACACCGACCGCCGCCACGAGCGCCAGCAGCACCACGACGAACGGGACCGTGCTCCCAAAAGCCGCGACGACTATGAGCGTCCCGGCGACGACGACCACGACCGCCCCCGTAGCCAGGAGCAGCAGTGCCGCCGTCTCTCCCCTGTTTACAGGTCGGGCCATCCTGCCCACCGCCTCGAATAGGTGCCGCAGCCAGTCGCGTGCCTCGTGCAGGAAGAAGGACCCCACGATGAATATGAACAGCCCGGTTATAGCCAGGAACTGCCACAAGACAGTGGTATTGGTGGTGCCCTCCACACCGTTGAAGAAGGCTTCATACGTCATGTGGTAGGGGAGGAACGCGGCGTAGCCGACGGCTACGACCAGAACGGACTTCGTCGCCCATCTGAAGATTACCGTCAGCCCCAGGCCGCCATGCGAGAAGTACTCGCCAAGGAAGACGGCCGAGATTCCGATGATCAGATGCGTAGGAAAGTCCCATGCGTTGATCAGCCGCAGCGAGCCTATCACCACCCCCAGAGCTGCCAGCCTCGCTGTCTCCTCGACACCTGGCAGTATCCCTCTGCCCCTGGACTTCGCCGAGGCTCCTATCACGACGGCAGTGCCGATGCCAAGGGCGACCAGCGTGAACGGCAGGACCATCATGTGCGCGTGGAGGTCGGCGAACAGGAACGAGAAGAACGGGAACTCGTTGATCTCGTGGCCCGGCGGGTCCGGCGGCATCATCCGGGTGCTGCGCCAGAAGTCGAAGCCGCCCACGCCAGGGTCCCAGAACACCAGGCCCTGGACGAAGGACCGCCACACTCCCTCCCAGACCTGGATCGCTCCGTCGAGGTTCCCAAGCACAACGACAAACAGTACGCCCCCGGTCCCGGCGATCACCGGAGATAGATGCAGACCCCGCAGGATGGGACCGGCCTTCTCGCTCCCCCCCTGTGGCAGAGGGACTGAGGGAGGGGCCAGCCTCAAGCGGGTCGACTCCGCTAGGTTGTAAACCAAAGAGAAAGAGCCCGCCGCCGTAAGCGCGAAGAACGCAGGAACGGCCAGATTGAACGCCACAGCCGTCTCAATCCCAGTGGCCCGTACGAGCATAGCCACCAGGAACTGGCCCCAGTAGTAGTAGTTGATGAATCCCCCTGCGAACCACGGATCGTATGGCGGCATGTAGCTCGACTTTAAGACCGCGTTCAGATAGGCCAGGTCCATTGGCTTCTCGCCGCCCCGGTACGGATGCCACAGGTCGGGGTTGGCCATCCTGACCATCACGAACGCGAAATAGGCGACGAGGAAGACCACCTCACCTATCACTAGGAGTCTCCACCGCGCCCGCGCGAAGTCGACCATCTCCCGCCACCGGGTGGCCGCGATGATCGCGGAGATGGACCCCACCGCAATCAGCCCCACGGCGATCGATAGACGAGAGAACTCCATCCAGTGGACGCTCGCGAGCAGCCAGACGACCAGCCCAACGGCCAGCAGCCCAAGCCCCTTTGAAAACAGGAAGCCGCGGTCGGGCAGGGGTCGGAAGACGAGCCAGGCGAGCGGCAGCGCGGCCAGCGCCATCAGCTCGACGACGAGCAGCCATGCAACAGCGGGCGCACGACTCGTCCAGCTCCCCGGCTTGACGATATCTGTCCAGGTGCCTCCGCCCCTCTGTACTCTGGCCACTTCCTCCGACAGCATCAGGCCGTTCTGCTCGAGGACCTCCGTAGACGGCCATCCGTATTCGACGCCATTCTCGATCTCTTGCTGGATGTATCCCGTGCCGTAGTGGCCAACGTTGCGCAGGATCAGCACCTTCGGATGGTCATAGACCGTGAAGCTCTCGTCCGCGGCGCCAAGGCGGAGATAGAGTGCAGACTGCCTTAAATCGTTTAGCGCCTCCGGTTCGACCACGCCGGGCCTTTCGAAGGTGTCGTCCACGAAGCTGACGCCGAATAGCTCAGGGTAGGCCGTCTCGACGTGGACGAGCCTGTAGCCCAGACGGCCTGAGAAGAGAACGTCGTAGAACCGATCGCTGACCGGGTATCGCTCAGGCAGGCGCGGAATCGTCCCGTAAAGGCGGTTACTGTAGAAGACGAGGTAGTCAGCCGAGGCCAGAGAGGCCGCCATCTCCAGAGTCTTCTGCGGACTGTCTGGATCATATAGCTTGAGCTCCCGCACGTTGTATACGTACAGCTCGGGCAGACTCTCCTCCCAGTGCTCCTTGAGGATTGTATTGGGACCCCGCACGTTCTCATCTATCCACTCGGACGCCCTGACCGCCGTGTGTCTCTCGGAGTAGATAGAGACGTACGCCAGCGTGTAGAAGATGGAGGCCCCCAGGAGGACGATCCCGCCCGCCGCCAAGTACGGTTTCAGGGTCGAGCGGTAGGCCAGCGCCCTGTCCCAGACTGCAGCCAGCATCCGGGCGCCGAACAGCAGCATGAATGGTGTGATCGGTAGCAGATAGCGCAGGAACTTCACGTCGAACGAGCCGATTACCAGGAAGTAGGGGACCACCCAGGACAGGAGCAGGACGTCGGTCCTCGACTCGGGGGACCTGAACGGCAGCGTTGCCGCCAGCGCGAGCAGGGCGATGCCCGACGCGGCTACTATCGCGACCGCGCTCGTCGAGTAGACCAGAAGGGCGGCCGGCAGTGCCACGCCCGCCACGATGTATGCCGCGCCGACCGAGAGGCGCAAGCCCCTCAGCGCGGCGAACGCGAGCCCGCCCCACGCTAGCAGTCCCAGCGGCCAGCCCAGGCCCCAAGTCGCCAGCTGGCGCACGTGGTAGAGGTAGGGCGTCGTGTCGATGTATTGGCGGGTGTACGGGTAGTCCCTGATCCTCCGTACCATCTCCGACTGCTCGATCACATCCGCGTAGAATCGGTCCCAGTCGAGGAACATGTACGGCTGCGCTACGACCAGGACGGCGAAGGCAGTCCCTGCTCCAGCCGCCAGGCCGACCGCGGCACGCCGCCATCTCCTGTCGAACGGCACATCGACCGAGCTGAGCATCGAGAGCGCGTACATGACGTGGGCTAGGGCGAAGGCCCCCAACAGGGGAGCGATGCTCACCTTGGTGGCGAGACCCAGTCCGATCAGGGCTCCCGCCGCGACGGAGTCCCTGGTCCGTCCATCCCTTGCGACCCTGACCAGGAAGTAGAGCCCGCCGACCACGAACAGCGTCAGCAGCGTATCGACGGCGAAGAAGTGGCTCAGCTGTACGTGGATCACGGCCGTGGCGACGAGCGCGGCTGCGATTAACCCGACCCTTCGACCGTAGGCCATGCTGCCCAGGAGGAAGACGAGCATGACCGTCGCGAAGTCCGCGAGCGTTGATATGACGCGGCCGGCGATCCTGAGGTCATGCAACGGCTGCTCGGCAAGGAGCTCGTACGAGGTCTGCACGCCCTTCAGCAGGTAGAGAGGCAGGCTCCCGTAGGCGAAGCGCCTGGGGTTCCAAGTACTCAGATCGGCATCGAGAAGCGTTCCAAGATCACCCAACCCGGGCAGCGACAGCTCGGCGGCCTTCGAGAGGATGAACCGCTCGTCGGGGTGCGGGGTGTACGGATAGCCCTCGTCCCATCCGAGCCCGTACAGCCGCAGGCCCAGAGCAGCGGCCAGGATGACCAGGATGGCGACACGAGAGGCGCGGGCGCGGACAGACGGCCGGGTCGTCTCAGAAGAGGAGTCCATGTTGGACAATTCTAGCGCCGAGGGCAGGGGGCGGGCAATCGGACAGCGCCAGCGGGATTGAGGTGAGGGTGAAGGTGAGCCTGTCGGAACACCCTCTTAAAGCTTGGGTATGACCTCTTCGGCCAGGACGGCCATGGAGTTCAGCCACCGCTCGCGGGGTTCCCACTCGTGGCCCATCGCCAGCAGGACGCCAAAGCCGCCTACGGCCTCGTTCATGTCGCTCAGCTTCTCGGCCACCTCATCCGCACTCCCGACGACCCAGATATTGTCAACGATGTACTCGGGCGTAACGTCCGAGTCGGGCATGTTTGGGTCCTGTTTCATCAGGCCCAGCATCCTCATTCTCGGCAGCGTGCGCAGGAAGTAATTCTGAAAGTCGCGGGTCATCACGCCCTCCAGCGCCTCCTTTCGCGCCTGTTTGCTGGTATCCGAGATGTAGACCTCGCGCGCGACGCGCCACTCCGAGCGGTCCGGCGTGCGGCCCGCCTCCTCCGCCGACTGCTGGACCATGTCCCAGTGAGTCTTGACGACCCAGGTCGGCACGATGTTGATGCTCATCGGTATCCAGCCTCGCTGGCCCGCGAGCACCAGGGTCTCCGACTTCTCGGAGACTCCGGCAACACCGATCGGCGGGTGCGGCTGCTGGTACGGCTTTACATGAAACCCCAGTCCGATCTCCTCGACCGGCTCAGGGATGGTGAACCTCCAGTACTTGTGCTCGTACAGTCCAGGCTTCGGGTCTTTCCACATCTGGAGCACGAGGTCGACTGCGTCCCGCATCATGCCGCGCTGCTCTCCGGTAGCCGGGTCGAATCCGAAAACCTCGAAGTCCCCGGGGAACCCGCCCGAGCCGACGCCCCAGTTGAACCTGCCCTTCGCCATGTGGTCGAGCTGGGCTATCCGGTGGGCGATCATGAAGGGGTTGTGGTTCGGCATGCAGGTCACGCCGGTACCCAGCACGATATTCTTCGTCAACGCCAGGGCCTGGGCGATGAGCAGGTCGGGCGCCGGGATGTTCTCCCACTGAGCGGTGAAGTGCTCGCCGATCCAGGCCTCCTTGTACCCCAGCCCGTCCAGCGTTACTATCTGTTCGAGGTCATCCTCCAGGGTCTGCGTCAGGTTCGATCCCGGGGGATGAAGCGGCATCGTGAAGTAACCGAGTTCCATGAGGCTCCTCCGTGCTCAGAGCGGGCCTGGTATTGGACGCGCTGGAAGTATAGGTGTGATGCACGGTAGGGGCAAGCCTCGTGGTTGCCCCCGCGAGGGAGGCACTTCGAATGGGTGAGCGTGCCCTAGACATACTGCGAGGCCTAGGGGCCCTGCCCGCCGTTCCGTTCCACGAGGGCGGCCCGGCCCGCTACATCGAGGCCGCCCTGCAGCGGCTGCCGGTCGACGTTCACCGCGACGCCTACGGCAACATCATCGCGCACTACGCGAAGAGAGCCGACGCGGGCCGACGGCCCATCGCCTTCGTCGCCCATATGGACCACCCGGGGTTCGAGACCATCGAGGCTGCGGGCGACGGCGTCGTGGCCCGCGCACTCGGCGGCGTTCCGGCCGCCTCCCTGACCAGGCCCACCCCGGTGCTCGTCCTGCCCGAGGGCAGCGAGCCGGTCCAGGCCGAGACCCGCCCGTTCGACGGGCCCACCCCTGAGGGATCCAGCGACCGGCTGGTGACAATCCAGCCCCGACAGCCTGCGTGGATCGCGCCGTCCACGCCGGTCGTCTTCGACCTGCCTGGCTTCGAGCTGGACGGCGGCACAATACGAATGCGCGCTCTCGACGACCTAGCGGGCTGCGCCGCCATACTTGCCTCTGTAGAGCAGCTGGTCGAGGACGAGGCCGACACGGACCTGTACGCCGTCTTCACCAGGGCCGAGGAGGTCGGATTGTTCGGAGCGCGCCTGGCCGCCTCGGAAGAGACTCTGCCGAGGGAGACGGTAGTCGTCTCGGTGGAGTCCAGCCCGGTCATCCCCGGCGTGGCCCAGGGAGACGGGCCGGTGGTCCGCACAGGGGACGCCCGCACCACCTTCGACGACCGGGCCGAGCAGCTGCTCCGGGCCGCGGCCTACCGGCTGAAGGAGCGCGGCCGCGGCTTCAGGTCCCAGCGCCAGCTGATGAGCGGCGGCGTCTGCGAGGCCACGGCCTTCGCGGCAGCCGGATACAGCGTCACCGGCATCGCGTTCCCGCTGGGCAGCTACCACAACGCCACGACGCGCATCGCCGACCCGGAGAGCGGCGTCGGCTCAGAGTACATCGAGCTGTCCGACTTCCTCGGCGGCGTCGATCTCATTGCCGAGGCCGCCCGGGGAGGCACGGCCGGCGGCGGTCCCCCGCCCTCACCTAGAGCCCTGCCGCACGTCCCCAACGAGGTGAGGGACCGGCTGCAGGCCACGTCGCAGGCCTGATTCCCTCATGGCCGTCCAGCTTAGTGGTCCGGGTGGCCCCTGGATGAGGTAGCCTCTCCCAATATTTAGAACATTTAGACGTGCGCGGCGTTTAGTGCCATTCCGGGACATTCAGCTTTGGGACGGGCTTAGCAATTGTGCCATGAACGCGACATCGGCGGGACATTGGTGAGACATTTGGAGCCATTACCGTGACATGAGTGAGACCCGGCCCCGGTGCCGGTGGGTGTCTGAACTGTGATTCGTGTGATGAGAACGATGGAGATGATGCAAGGCGCCCACGGCGCTGGCATGAAGGGAGCTGGGCTGGTTTTGGCATGAGGGAAGCGTAGCACGCCTGTGCTGTCTGGTCAAGTTTCCGCATGGTCTCAAGGAACGGCGGGGGGCTTGGGGCCTCGGACGGGCTCGGCTTGAATAGCCGGGCCGTTACTGCGACACTTAGAGCAGGCGCGAGGTGGACATTGACATACGATGCCTGGTTCCGATGCAGCGAAGGGTGTGACTGGCGGCTGGAGCTGACCGACGTCGTCTACCGCTGCCCCGAGTGCGGCGGCCTGCTCGAAGTCGGCCACGACCTCGACGCGCTCAGGAGACGCAGCGCCGCCGCGTGGATGCGCCTCTTCGACGAGCGCTACATGAGGACCGAGTACCCCTACGGCAGCGGCGTATGGGGCAAGAAGGAGATGGTCTTCCCCGGCATCCAGAACGACAACGTCGTGTCGATCTACGAGGGGGGGACCAACCTGTTCGAGGCCAAGCGCTTTGGAGCCTCCATCGGCCTCGACGACCTGTGGATCAAGCAGAGCGGCAACAGCCACAGCGGCTCATTCAAGGACCTGGGCATAACCGTCCTCGTCTCGGCCGTCAATCAGATCATAAACGACAGGCGGGGTGTCGAGGCCGTCGTCTGCGCCTCCACCGGGGACACCTCCGCCTCCCTGTCGGCATACTGCGCCGCGGCCGGGATCCCGTCCGTCGTGCTGCTGCCCAGGGACAAGATATCCGCGGCCCAGCTCATCCAGCCCATCGCCAACGGAGCCATAACGCTCGCCCTCGACACCGACTTCGACGGGTGCATGGCCCTGGTGGAGGAGCTGGTCGAGGACAGGCGGTTCTACCTGGCGAACTCGGTCAACCCCCTCCGCATCGAGGGCCAGAAGACCGTCTCTTTAGAGATAGTGCAGCAGTTCAACTGGGAGGTGCCCGACTGGGTGATCGTGCCGGGAGGCAACTTGGGGAACGTCGCCGCCGTAGGGCTGGGCTTTTTGTTGATGCGCGACCTCGGCATCATCGACAAGCTGCCCCGGCTCGTGTGCGCGCAGGCCGCCGCCGCCAACCCGCTCTACCTCAGCTACCTGAACGGCTTCGAGACGTTCGAGCCGGTGGCCGCCGCGCAGACCCTGGCGAGCGCCATACAGATCGGGAATCCCGTCAGCGCTCCGAAGGCGATACGGATCCTTAAGCAGTTCGACGGGATCGTCGAGCAGGCGACAGAGGAGGAGCTGGCCCACGCCTCCGCCAGGGCCGACAGGACCGGCCTGTTCACCTGCCCTCAGACCGGAGTCGTGCTCGCCGCGCTGCTCAAGCTCGTCGACAACCGGACGATCGGCCAAGACGACAGGGTCGTCCTCATATCGACCGCGAATGGCTTGAAGTTCGTCGACTTCAAGGTCGGCTACCACGCCGACGAGCTGCCCGACATGGCCGCCAGGTTCGCCAACAAGCCAATCGAGCTGCCCGACGACATCGACTCGATCCTGGGCGCGATAGAGGCAGCCGTCCGGTAGAGTCCGCCGTTTCGAGCGGGATCTTGTGTAACTCTCCGGCAATCCTTGCGGACCGCCTGAGTCCCCCTCATCCCCGGATCAAATCCGGGTCAGGCTCTAACCTTCTCCCGCCAGGGGAGAAGGGATACTCCCGCTCCTGACTATAGCTGCTCCCACCAGCCCTGCCGGCGGCCCACGATGAACAGAACGAGCGCTACGGGCACGCCCAGCAGCAGGACGACCACGACTGCCACAACCACGACCTCGGTGAGCGAGAAGCCCGTTTCGGCCGGTGGGGGCACAGCCGTCGGCTCAGGCCTCGGCGGCGCGGGTGTCGGCGGCTCGGCCGTGGGCGGCACTGGCGTGGGCGGCTCGGCCGTGGGCGGCACTGGCGTGGGCGGCTCGGCCGTAGGCGGCACGGCCGTGGCCGCCACAGGCGTCGGCGGCACAGGCGTCGGCGGTACCGGTGTGGCAGGCACGGGTGTCGGAGGCACGGGTGTCGGCGGCACCGGTGTCGGAGGCACCGGCGTTGGGGGCACAGGCGTTGGGGGCACTCGCGTTGGCGTCGGCGTGGGCGTGGGCGCAGGCGCCGCGGGCGTCGGCGTCGGGAACCCGAAGAATACGAGGGTAAAGTTCTCGATGAACTCCCCGCCCCTGAAGGTCGCCGTCGTAGCCGACCGAATCCCGCTGAGGAAGAACTCGATCTCACCGTTGACTAAGGTCGCGTCAGCCGGGTTGACGACCAAGCCGCTGTACGAGTCGCCCTTGACGAGAGCGGGCTCCGAGGCATACGAGCCTATCCGGGCCACGAGCTCCATGCCCTCCGGAATCTCGGCGCCCGCCGCCGACAGGCGGCCCGAATAGGTGGACGCGTTCGGCACCCCTCCTCCGGGAGGGGGGGACGGGGGCGCAACCGGAGTCTCACCGGCTTCCGCGGTAGGCGTAGCGGTAGCGACAGGGGTAGGCGTAACCGAGGGCAGCCTCCCAAAGGTCAGGTTGAGGCTCTTGAAACTCGGCGTGCCCGTGGGATGGTAGGCGTCCTTCTCGTTCGCAGGCTCGTCCCCTATCAGGAAGGTGATATCCCTGCCGACGTGGGCCGTCGTCGGAGCCGCGACCTGGAGGCCGACGTAGTTGCCGTCGCGGATCTCGATAGGCTGGGACAGGTAGTCGCCGATCCTCGCGGTGATGACGTAGCCGTCCGGCACGGGAGCCCCTCCCGCCGTTGCCGTTCCGGAGTAGGTCACCGACGACGGTGGGAGGCCCTGGGCGCTCGCGTGGTCCCTCGCAGCCGTCAGGGCGAAGGCGACCGTTACGAAGACAGTCACCCCAGCCGCAATCCACATGTCACGCCTCATCTAGTCGCCTCCTTGCCCGCAAGCCCGCTCTCAGGTCGTGGCCTCATTCCCCATCCACGCACATACCATTGTAGCAAAGGCGAGGCGAACCTCCAGGCCCTTCCAGCCCTCCCTTTTCGCCGCTCTGGCGCTTCCACTGCTTCCCGACGTGCCCCTGAAGAGCGCGTAGTGGCGGGTTTGAAACCCGCCACTACGGTATGGGCAGATCGGCAATCTCTTCCTTCACAGGAACGTCCGAAGGGCAAAAGGGAAGGCCCCCCTCCCTTTGTAAGGGAGGGGGGCCTTCCCTGGGGGCCTTGCCTATGGAGCCTATCGAGCTCCCTGTCGGATTTACCCTACGGGACCAGGTCTCCGGCCTCCGTCAGGTACACCCAGTAGCCGGTGCCGACCGTCAGCATCTTGTCACTGTCGGGCGTGAAGCCCTCCAGCGCGGGCGGCAACGACTCGTTGTTGTAGCCGTATCCACGCGACCAGCTAAGCCCGGACAGGTAGTCGTCCGCGTCGACCGCCGTCGTCGCCGGGTTTACCGCCACCACCGCCACCAAGTTCCACCCGGCCGCCAGTCTGAACACCGGGGGCTGGAACGTGCCGCCGAAGCCGGGTACGTCAACCTCCAGCGAAGCGTACGAGGTCGTGCTAATCCAGTAAGCCTTGCTGCCGTCTATGATGCTCAGCGTCTGGCCGGAGCCGAAGCTGCCGTTGGGGCCGCGCACTGCGGACTGGAAGCCCTCGGGGCTGGTCGGGTCGTACGTGGACACGAACTCGATGTCCGGGTTCGTAATCACCGCGTCGACAGCCGTATCGGCTGGCACGCCCGGCAGCGATATCAGGTTCAGGCCAGGCACCAGCGCCACCTTCACCTTGCTCCTCGCGGTTATCGAGAACTCCATGGTCGCCGTGGCCGAGTTGCCGTTGTCGTCCTTGCCCTTGATCTCGAGCGAGTGCGAGCCGAGCGCCAAGTCCGAGGCTGCCCACAGGTAGTTCTTGTTGTCTCCGGTCTGGAACTCGCCCATTACGTCCGTCTCTTCGCCGTCCGGACCGGTCAACATAGCACTCGTCAGCCAAGTCTCCGTATGGGAGTCCCCGGGGTACTCGGTGTCGTTGAAGGTTACCCGGATGTACGGCGACATGTTCTCGATGCTAGTCTCGCTAGCGGGCGTGAAGCCGATCGTCGGCGCGTCGTGGTCCACCTCGAAGGTGGCGTCCGCGACGTACTTGTACGTGACCGCTATCTCGTCGCCGTCAGCCGCATCGACCTCTATGGTACCCGCGCTGGCGTCCACGTCACCCGCAGTCACGCCGTCAGGTACGGTCACGTCACCGCTGTCAACCGTTCCGTCGAAGTTACTGTCGCCGATGGGCGTCTTGGCAACCGTGACCATGCCATCCTCGACCGTGACTTCTTCGTTCTTCACCTGGGTCAGGTTGTCGGACGAGTTCTGTGCCACGTCCGTGATCTGGATCGAGACGCCATACCTACCGGTCTCGGTACTCTTGGCCACCGTGACTGTGGCCGCGTACTCCAGGGGCTGCGTCGAGCTCGCTGCCTTCATCCCGGAGATGGTGTCATCGTCCGACGGACCGTTGATCGATACGATCACGCCGCCCGTGGCCAGCTTCTCGCCCGATGACAGGGTCGTCTTGACCTTGTCCGTCTCCTTCGCGAGCGGCGTATCGACAACCACGCTGCTCAGCCCGGGGGCAATCCCGTCGTTGGCGTTGCGCTCGGCCTTCCCGTTCCCATTGCCCGCGACGTCATTGATCATGCCAGAGGGTATCGTCACATTGGGCGACGCGTCCGAATCAAGGGCGGCGACCGTCAGGTCAACCGTACTCCTCGTCTTGTCATCGCCTTCTCCAAGCTCGACCAGCTTGGCGGCTTCCGCGGCCAGCCCGTCGATCCAGAAGTCGTCGGCGTCTATCGAGTCCTCGTCCAGGTCCTCTGTGAAGCTGACCCTGATGTTCGTAGCCGTGGACCCGGTCTTAACATCCGTGACACTGGGGGCGGTGATGTCGACGGTCATCTTCCGAGCCGCAACTTCGTTCGTGTTGCCAGCATCGTCTGTCGCCATGATCTCAATCAAGAATTCTTCACCGTCCCTGACCCCGAAGCCGCCGTCGGCACCCTTAGACTCTGTCCACTTCGTGGTCTGGGAGAACCTCACCTCGTACCCGTCGGACGCGGCCAGGAAGCTCCCTCTCAGGTCCGCAGGCTCACCGTTAATCATGAGGGTAATGCTGTCGGTCAGGTTTTCGATGCTTATGCCCGACCCGGTGTCGGTCACCGTGAAAGTCACGCCCTGCCTCTCATTGTTGGTCCTGAGGCCGCCGTCAGGGCTGATGCCGGACACGGTGGGGGCCTGCGCGTCCACTGTTATGTCGTCCGAGTCAACGGCGCTGCCGTCCTTGTCCAGGTATGTCACCGTGAGAGTATCGCCGTCCTGGACGTAGACCCCGTCGTCATCTCTGCCTCTGGTGGCGCCGTCGCCGCTTATCATGACCTGGCCCATGTACAACTGCGTTGAGGGCCCGGTCTCCGTGATCGTCACGTCCTCGCCCTGCGGGTCCGAGCTGCTCGTCACCCGGGCGCGGCTCTTGTCACCTGTAAATGAGTCCGCCTCATCATAGGTGAAGCGGATCTCGTACCGCGCGCCCGCAGCCCCCGGCACCAGGGTTATCACCCTGCCCAGTGTGCCGGACGGAGTGGCTATGCCCGACGGATGCACGCTGGCGGTCCTTATGGGGTTGTCGTCCTTGTCGAACGTGGCGGGCTCTATGCTGTATGGCGACGAAGTCGCGCTGTACGGTGTGCCCCCAATGCTCCCGTCGGTGAGGTCAAGCTCGTCGCCCAAGCCGACATCGACTTGGAGTGACTGCCAGACCGCCTTACCGGTGAGGATCGGTGCGATGTCGTCCCTTATTTGGAACGCCACCATGGCGCCATCGTCGCCTGGGCTGACGAAGCTGCCGGCTTGCCACTCGACCTCGTTCTCCTTGACGTCCACCGCCTGGGCGAACACGCCCGCGACGCCGAAGGCCGCTGCGAGCAGCCCCACTACGACTGTCATGGACAGGACTCTAAATGCGCGCTTCACTATGCCTACCCCCTTGTTGATTCCGTTATGGTTGACCGAACGTTCTCTACTCATAACAAAACGCTCCCTGGGCCGCCCGGCCTGGGGGAGCATCCTCGCTTTCTGTTTTGGATCATCATGATTTGTACACCACGTCTATACCTTTGTCAAGGCAGTCTAACGGGCTTTTGTCTGAAAAACCCAAGCGGAGCACAGAGACGCCCGCAGTGGTATCCATGTCCTTAACCAGTGCTCCCGTCGCCCGGCGTGGGGTTGCCCCGGAGGGCGGTGCCGAGCGGTCAGCGGGAACTATATCCGAGTAGTGGTGCGGTGTCAACCAGCCAAAGGCACTGCATTCAGGGCAATCGCCGGGGCTCGGTCGTGGGTGTCTGGCCAAGAGGGAAGTCACCCTCACCCCGGCGAGGGTCGGAGCCCAGGGCCCTGGACAGCGGGGTCAGGCCGTTGCCCGCCGCGAAAGGTCAAGCGCTACGGACTCTCGCCCGGACGCCAGCTCGAAACCGGGCCTGCTGGGCTCCATATAGGTGACGGCCTCGTAGAAGTCGTCCAGCGCGACGAATGCGCCGTTTCCTTCGGCCCACCTCCGCATGCGCTGGTTGCACGAGTGCGCCCATGACAGTATCTCCACACGCCAGTCGCGCTTGTGCATCCGTTCCAGCGTCGTATGAAAGCCCGCACCTTCAAGATAGCCCGCCCCGTCGCCGGTCAGCAGCACCACTACGCCTGGGTCCCCGTTGTAATCCAAGGCATCTTCCAGCATGCGCAACTGTAGTACGCGGTCGGGCATATCCTGCTCGCCGCGCTCCGGGCTGCCGCGGTCGAATAGCCTGACCTCCACACCGATGCTTTCCATACGGTTCCATAGCTGGCGCATCTCCGGCGGCACCGAACCGGCGGCAACCGCGCGCTCTATCGGCCGGTCGGCATGAGCGAGCCGAAGCATGGCGTCGAAGTCTATGCGCACGCGGTAACGGGCACCAGGCCCTTCACTCCGCTCCTCTGATAGACGCTGCGCATCATGGAATATGTTGGAGTTGTCCCAGTAAATGAAAAACTTGTCCATGTCTCATCACCCTGCCCCGCCCTGGGTTCCGGCCTCCGCCGGAACGACTGGGGCTGTACTCCCTTATATCTTCTTGCCGAGGGTGGCCAGGAACTCCTGGTTGTCCTTCGTCTTTAGCATCCGCTCCAGGACCGTCTCCGTCGCTTCCGTGGAGTCCCTCGAGTCGGAGGTGGCCATTCCGACCATGCGCCTGAGGAGAAAGACCTTCTTGAGCACGTCGGGTTCGAACAGGAGCTCCTCGCGCCGCGTGCCGCTGCGGTCTATGTCGATGGCCGGGAATATGCGCCGCTCGGAGAGCTTGCGGTCCAGGTGGACCTCCATGTTGCCCGTGCCCTTGAATTCCTCGTAGATCACTTCGTCCATCCGGCTGCCCGTGTCGACCAGGCAGGCGGCCAGGATCGTGAGGCTGCCCCCCTCCTCCGTGTTGCGCGCGGCACCGAAGAACTTCTTGGGCGGGTAGAGCGCCACCGGGTCGATGCCGCCCGACAGCGTCCTGCCGCTCGTCGGGACGGCCAGGTTATAGGCCCGGGTCAGCCTGGTTATGCTGTCGAGGAGGATGAGCACATCCCGGCCCGCCTCGACCATCCGTTTGGCACGCTCCAGGACCAGCTCCGCGACCCGGCAGTGGTCCTCCACAGGCTCGTCGAAGGTGGAGCTGTAGACCTCCCCCTTGACGGACCGCCTCATGTCGGTGACCTCCTCCGGCCTCTCGCCGATCAGGGCGACGAGCATGTGTATGTCGGGGGCGTTCGCTGTGACGCCGTTCGCGATGTCCTTGAGAAGCGTCGTCTTGCCCGCCTTGGGCGGCGAGACGATCAGCCCCCGCTGCCCGCGCCCGACGGGCGAGAGCAGGTCGATGAGCCTCGCCGACAGCGCCATCTTGGTCGTCTCCAAGATGATCTGCTCGGTCGGGAAGATGGGTGTCAGCTTCTCGAAGTTCGGCCGGCGGCGGGACTTGTCCGGCTCAACCTGGTTGACCTCCTCGACGCGGACGAGGCCGAAGTACCTCTCCCCCTCCTTCGGCGGCCTGACCTGGCCCACCACCTCGTCACCGGACCTGAGGCCGAACCGGCGTATCTGCGACTGCGACACGTAGACATCGCCTGAGCCGGGCGCGTTGCCGTCCTGCCTGAGGAACCCGTACCCTTCATTGACGACTGCCAGGATGCCGCTCCCGGACAGGCTCCCGTGGCGGTCGACGAGCGACCGGAACACCCGGCCCATCAGCTCGTGGCGCCTGGGCGTCGAGCCGTTATCGACGATTCCGAGCTCGACGGCCATCTCCAGGAGCTCCTCGTCGGTCTTGATCTGTATCTCGGATATGTTCATTTGCAACTCCATACAGTGACGGGCCTTGTTTCCTTGATTGCGTTTGGCCCGTCCGCCCCGCCTCTGGATTCCGGCCTTCGCCGGAATGACGGGATGGGCCGCCTGCTTCTAGGTCACGGCCTGAGCCGTAGTGACGAATATCGCAGAAGTGGGTAGTGGTAGAGGGGTCTCTTAACTCGCGTTCGCCTGCAGAACCGGGGCCCGATCAGTCGGAAGTGCGCTCCGAACCTTGCTGGAGGGGCTATCGCAACCCGACGGACCCGCACCATTCGCCTGATCCGTTGGACATGCGTAAGAGGATCAACTGTCGGATAGTATCACGTCCGTGAGCGCAAGTCCATCCCTGCAGCGCATGATGTCAGGGCAGTCTACATTGCGAGGCAGCGGGTGGACTCCCACACAGGAAGCCTCCGCGGTCCTCTACGTATGCCCCGTACCTGGATTCCGACCTTGGACGGAATGACGCAGGACCGGTTCCAGCGGCATGGTGTGTTGTCCTCCCTCGCGCAGAACCACCGAAGCGGCGCGGACGAACTCGCGGAACAGCGGATGCGGGCGGTTGGGCCGCGAAAGGAACTCCGGATGGAACTGCACGCCCACCATGAAAGGCTGACCGTCCATCTCCATGATCTCGACGAGCCTGCCGTCGGGGGAGAGACCGGCGGCCCGTAGTCCGGCCGCCTCCATCGCCTCTCTGTAGCCGTTGTTGAACTCGAAGCGGTGCCTGTGGCGCTCGTCGACCTTCTCCCGCCCGTACGCTTCGACGGAGATGCTGCCCTCCACCATCTGGCACGGGTAGACGCCCAGCCGCATGGTGCCACCCATCTGGGTCACCGCCTCCTGGTCGGGCATCAGGTCGATCACAGGATCGGGCGTCTCCGTGTCGAACTCGGTCGACCCGGCCATCTCCAGTCCCAGCAGGTGTCGCGCGGCCTCAACCACCATGACCTGCATTCCGAGACACAGGCCGAGGTATGGCAGTCTGTTTTCGCGGGCGTACCGCACGGTCTCGATCATCCCCTCCACTCCGCGCGGACCGAAGCCACCTGGTATGACGATGCCGCTCGCTGAACCGAGCAGCTCATCGGGCCCCACGCGCTCTATATCTTCCGAGCCGATCCATTCGACACGGACGTCGCGCCCGATATTCAGGCCCGCGTGAAGGAGGGCCTCCTTCACCGATATGTAGGAGTCCTGAAGGTCGACGTATTTCCCCACCACGGCGATCTCAAGGCTCTCGCCGGGCTGCTTCAGCGCCTTTACCATGCTCTTCCAGGAGGCCATGTCTCCGCCCTTCGCCTCGATGAGCAGCCTCTCCACGATCAGGTCGCCAAGGCCCTGCTCCTCCAGCAGTAGGGGGACCTCGTAGACCGTCTCGACCGTCGGAAGGGTGAAGACGCCACTCGGCGGAACGTCGCAGTGGACCGTGATCTTATCCCTTATCTCCTCCGTTACCTCGTGGTCGCTGCGGCATATTATGGCGTCGGCCTGTATGCCGATGCTGCGAAGCTCCCGGACGCTGTGCTGGGTCGGCTTGGTCTTCAGCTCACCGGTGGACGATATGTACGGGAGGAGGGTGACGTGGATATAGAAGACGTTGTCCCTGCCAACCTCGTTCCTCATCTGCCGGATGGCCTCCAGGAACGGCAGGCCCTCGATGTCGCCGACGGTGCCGCCCACCTCGACGACTATCACGTCTGCCCCGCTCTCGTCGGCAAGCGTCCTCATGCGTTCCTTGATCGCGTCCGTCACATGGGGCACGGCCTGGATCGTCCGGCCCAGGAACTCGCCCTTCCTCTCCTTGGAGATGACCTCGCTGTATATCTCACCCGCCGTGACGTTGGATGACTTGGTGAGGTCTTTGTCTATGAATCGCTCGTAGTGGCCTAAGTCCAGGTCGGTCTCGCTGCCGTCCGCCGTTACGAAGACCTCACCGTGCTGGTACGGAGACATCGTTCCGGGGTCGACATTAAGGTAGGGGTCCAGCTTCAACACGGAAACCGACACGCCCCGGCTGTCGAGTATGCGCCCTATCGACGCGACGCTTATGCCCTTCCCCACTGAGCTCACGACGCCGCCCGTGACGAACACGTACCGCGTCATCGACCCTCCACGGCTCCGTGATTCGGGCGAGCGTGAATCCGTCGCAGCGCGGTAACCATCACCTTGGCCCCGGCCTCGGCGAGGACTCGCGCGATGCCCTGTCCAAGCCCACGCACCGCGCCGGTCACGATAGCGGTCCGGGGCTCCACCGAGTACTCGGCAGGCGTCATCGTCTCTCTCCTCATGTGGTCCACAAGCCAATGATAGGCGTCCGTCCCCTCGATAATCAACCGGACGCCAGGCGGTAAAAGGCCGGTATTTCGGACCAATCTCCGCTTCCAAACCCACCCGTCTTCTGAATAACATTACTGGTGCCGGCAGAATCGGAGGTTCCGCCCATGTACATCAACATCGACGGCCTGAGGGTATCCCAGTCCGATGTCAGACAGCTATCGTCGCAGTGGAGGGGAGTGCTCGAAACCATGGAGCACGCCTCCTCGGGCCTCGCCCTCCGCGTGCTCAGCGCCATCGTGAAGTCGTACCTCCGCGGCCGAGGGTGCCGCATGGGCAACTTGGCGGGCCTGGTCCGCCACTCCAACAAGGCGGCTACACTCACCACAACCGTCATGTTCGACGCCACCCGACACTTCGAAGAGATCGCCAGGTATGAGTCAGGCATCCATAGCTACCTGAAGGAAGTAGCCAAGGGCTAGGAAGCCAGGCCCGTCGTTCCCATATGTCAACGAGACCGTCCCGCCGCCTGCTCTGCTATCATTGACGCCCGCCGCGCCTGAGCGGCCAGCCCAAATGAAATGAGGTCCTGCCGTGTCCGCCAACCAGACCCTGTGCGCCGCCTTCTCCACAGCCAATGACGAGGACGCCGGAGGCTCCGCCTTCACTTGGAGGCGGTGTCTGATCGTCGAGGTCCCGGGGCCCTGGGAGTCGCAGGTCTTCAGGTCGAGACACTTCCCCCCGGGTGTATGGAAGGCCGTCACTGCCGCCGACGGCACCGAAACCGAGGCGAAGCTCCAGTGCATCCTCCCGGACGACGACTACACGGCGGAGGGCCGCACGAGAGTCATTCTTTACTCCAGGCCGCAGGGGCCCTTCTCTTCCTTTGATAAGGAGGAGTACTTGGTGCCTACGGAGAGCACCGCCCAGCTGGTCGAGCAGCTGGTGTCGGACAGTCCCGACACAGGACCCTTCGAGCGGTTCCGGGAGGACACCTCGCACACCAGGGACATCTTCATATGCACGCACGGGAGCCACGACCCATGTTGCGGGAGCCTCGGCTACCCCGTCTACGACCGGCTCCGCAACGACTACGCCCACCGGCCGGGCAGCGACCTCCGGGTCTTCCGGGTGAGCCATCTGGGAGGCCACCGGTTCGCGCCCAACCTCGTAGACATGCCGGAGGGCCGGAACTGGATACGCATGGGCGTCGACGACCTGGATGCCCTGCTGTTCCGCACCCTGCCGCCCTCGAAGCTTCGGCCGTTCCACCGGGGCTGGATCGGGCTGGACACGCCGCAGGAGCAGCACGTCGAGCAGGAGGCCCTCATGCGCGAGGGCTGGGAGTGGACGGGGCGTGCGAGGTCCGGCACGGTCCTGGAGGCCGGGGCGAACGGGAAGCCCGCGAAGGTGCGCGTAGCCTTCGGCGACGGAGCCTACGAGGCGACGGTGGTCCAGACAGAGGATGCGCCGCGCATGGAGTGCACGACGGGGGAGCAGTCAGGGTCCTGGTGGCAGTTCAAGATCACCAGCCTGGAGCGAACGCCCAGCTCCTGATCGTCACCCCGGCGCAGGCCGGAACCCGTGGAGTGGATGGTAGCGCATACGGGATTCGAACCCGTGATCTCCGCCTTGAGAGGGCGGTGTCCTTGGCCGCTAGACGAATGCGCCACGCATGACCGGCCACCTTGGCTGGGGATCGAGGATTCGAACCTCGGCTTACAGATCCAGAATCTGTCGTCCTACCACTAGACGAATCCCCACCCCTACCATCCAAATTCTACCAAGCCCGTCAAGAGCCTTCAAGACCCCGCCGCACCTTCATTTCTCCAGACGCCCCTGCACCCTTCATTCCGGCGCATTCTGGCATTCATCAGCATGGGAAGGCGCCCCTCACAGCGGCAGCACAGCCGCCGCCTCACGCGCCGCCGTGTACGGATCGACCTCGCCTCGCTCGACCCGCCCGGCGATCCCGCCGAGCCGGCCGTCGCGGCGCATCAGACCGTCCACGCCGGCATTTACCGCGTTCGTCACGAGCGCCGAGAACTCCCGCACCTGCCTCTCACGCCGCCTGGCATCGAACCTCGACGTCTCGACCAGCGCTCCGCGATGCTCCAGCACCGTGCTGTGCAGCTCCTCGACGCCCTGGCCCTTGTCAGCCCTGGTCAGCAGCACCGGGAAGCCCCGCCACTCCTCGACCGGCCCGAGGTGCAGGGCGGCCCTGATCGTCGCCGCCAGCCTCTGCGCCCCCTGCCTGTCCGACTTGTTCACCACGAAGATGTCGCCGATCTCCATAAGGCCCGCCTTGATCGACTGAACGGTGTCTCCGGACTCGGGAACCATGACCACCACTACGGTGTCGGCGACCCCCACGATGTCGATCTCCGTCTGACCCACTCCGACAGTCTCGATCAGCACGTAGTCGAACCCGAAGGCGTCCATCAGCCTCACCGACGCCCCGGCGACGGCGGACAGCCCCCCGTGCGCGCCTCGAGTCGCCAGGCTCCTGATGAACACCCCGTCGTCGAGGTAGTGCGTCTGCATCCTGATGCGGTCGCCGAGAACGGCCCCGCCGGTGAACGGGCTGCTGGGGTCTACCGCGAGCACGCCCACGCTCTTGCCCTCGCCGCGCAGCACGCGGACGAAGCCGTCGACCAGGGTGCTCTTGCCAGCCCCAGGCGGCCCCGTGAACCCGATAGAATACGCGCGTCCCGTGTGTGAATGCACGGCGCCGACGATCTCGGGCAGGCTGTCGGGGTCCCGCTCAGCCAGGGTCAGAAGCCTTGCCAGGGCGCGCCTGTCGCCGGCCAGCAGCCGGGCCGCGAGGTCCTCTATCAAGAGGCGGTCGGGTCGTCCAGGCGTCTGAGCAGGTTCGCCACCTCGATAGCCGCCTCGGCCGACTCACGGCCCACGTGGCCGACGGAGCCCCCCGCCCTCTCCATTGCCTGCTCGACCGTCTCGGTCGTCAGGACTCCGAAGCCGATGGGCACCCCGCTGGACTGCGACACCCGGGCTATCCCCTCCGAGGCGGCCCGGGCCACGTGCTCGTAGTGGTCGGTCTCGCCCCTTATCACGGCTCCGAGGCATACAATCGCCTCGTACCTGCCGGAATCGGCCATAGTCTGGGCCACCACCGGAATCTCGAACGAGCCGGGCACCGTCGCGACCGTCACGTCTTCGTCCCGCACGCCGTGTTCGGAAAGAGCTTGCAGGCACCCCTTCAGGAGCTTGCTGGTGACGAACCCGTTGAACCGGGCCACGATAACGCCGACCCTGAGTCCGCTCCCGTCGAGTTCGCCGTCGAGGCGTACGCTCAAGCGCTCCCCTCAACGGCCTCGCCCGGCAGCAGGTGCCCCATCCTCGACCGCTTCGTCTCCATGTAGCGCCTGCTCTCCTCGTTGACCGGCGCGATGATCGGCACGGCCTCCAGCACCCGCAACCCGAAGCTCTCCAGCCCGACGATCTTGCGCGGGTCGTTCGTGAGCAGGAGCATGTCCTTGACGCCGAGGTCGTGCAGTATCTGCGCGCCCACGCCGTAGTGGCGCACGTCCGCCGCGAAGCCGAGGTGGACGTTTGCGTCCACGGTGTCCAGGCCGCCGTCCTGCAGCGAGTAGGCCTTCAGCTTGTTGTGTATGCCGATGCCGCGCCCCTCCTGCCGCATGTACAGGAACACGCCACGGCCCTCTCGGGCGATCGCGCGGAGCGCCAGTGCCACCTGGTCGCCGCAGTCACACCGGATGCTCCCGAACACGTCGCTGGTCAGGCACTCGCTGTGCACCCTTACAAGCGTCGGCTTGTCGGGCGACACGTCGCCCATCACCAGGGCCACGTGCTCGGCCTTGTCCACGGTGCTGCTGTAGGAGATGGCGACGAACTCGCCGTGCCTCGTCGGAATCCTTGCCTCGGCCACCCGGTCCACCAGCTTCTCGTGAGTGCGCCGGTACGCGATCAGGTCAGCCACCGTTACTATCTTGATCCCGTGCTCGGCCGAGAACTCCTCGAGCGCCGGCATCCGGGCCATACTGCCGTCCGGAGCCATTATCTCGCATAAGATGCCCGCGGGCTGAAGTCCGGCCAGGGTCGCCAGGTCCACCACCGCCTCCGTCTGTCCGGCGCGGACCAGCACTCCGCCGTCCTGGTGCCGGAGCGGGAAGATGTGGCCCGGCCTGCCGAGGTCTTCGGGGTCCGTCTCCGGGTCGATCAGCGCCCGGACCGTGGCCGCCCTGTCAAACGCCGAGATGCCAGTCGTCGCGCCCTTCAGCACGTCCACCGACACCGTGAAGGCCGTGCCGAGCCGGGCCGTGTTGTCCTGGACCATCATGGGAAGCTGCAGCTGCTTCAGCCGCTCCGCCTTCAGGGGGACGCAGATGAGCCCCCGCCCGTACGAGGCCATGAAGTTGATGGCCTCCGGCGTGACTTTCTCGGCCGCCATCGCCAGGTCGCCCTCGTTCTCGCGGTCCTCATCGTCCACGATGATGACCATCTTGCCGGCCCGGATGTCTTCTATCGCGCTCTCAATCGAGGACAGTGGCATCGTCTCCGCTCCATCGGCCCTCCCCTCCCTCGACGGGAGAGGACTGAGGTGAGGGTGACAGCTTCTCGACGTACTTCGCCATGATGTCCACCTCGATGTTCACCCGGTCTCCCTCTCTCCGGGCCCTCATCGCGGTGTTCTCTCGCGTGTACGGTATCAGCGTGACGCGAAAGGAACGCGCGTCACAGTCTACAACCGTCAAGCTGATGCCGTCCACAGCGACGAAACCCTTCTCCACCACGTAGCGCATGAGCGCGGGCGGGGCCGCGAAACGCACCAGGGACGCCTCGCCCTCCGGGACCACCGACTCTATCGACGCCGTCCCGTCGACGTGGCCCTGCACGACGTGTCCGCCGAACCGGCCGTTCGCGGCGAGCGACCGCTCCAGGTTCACCGGGTCTCCAGCGCCAAGGGAGCCCAGCGTCGTGCGCCTGAGAGTCTCGGGCACCACGTCCACGCTGAACCCGGAGTCGCTCAGGCGCGTCACGGTGAGGCACACGCCGCTGACGGCAATGCTGTCGCCCAATCCAAGGTCGTCGAGCACCAGCGACGCACCGACCGAGAGCCCGCCGCCGCCCGCGGCCTCGACCAGTCCCACCTCTTCGACTATCCCTGTAAACATGCCCTATTCGTCATTACTATGAAAATAGCCAGCATCGCTAGGTCGTGCTGTAGGGGCGGGTTTGAAACCCGCCCTGTCCCCTTGCCGTGGGCCGCCACCGCCATTCTCATCCCTCTATGAGGCCCTTCACAAGGCCATAGTGATTCCGGCCTTCGCGGGAATCCATCTCAATCTCCTTCAGGTCGAACGCTACCCACAATACCCGACGACCGCGATGTCCTCGCCCAGCCTCAGCACCTCGACGTCTCTCAGGCGCAACGCGTCGCCGATCAGCTCAACGCCCTCTCCCGCCACCGGCGGCGGCGCCTCCGCGCCCCCGACCACCACCGGCGCGATGAAGGCGCACACCCTGTCGACCAGCCCGTGGTCGAACAGGGCGCCCAGAAGCACACCGCCGCCCTCGACGACCACGCTGGCGACCTCCCGCTCGCCCAGGTGCGACATCAGGGCCTCGAGATCGACCAGCCCGTCCGCGCCCGGCATCGCCGCCGTCTCGACGCCGTGCCCTCCATCGTAGGGGCGGGTCTCGTGCCCGCCCTCAGCGCAGCCGTGCCCTCCATCGTAGGGTTGGGGCGAGGCTGTCCTGCCCCCTCTCCCTTGACGGGAGAGGGCCGGGGTGAGGGTGTCCTGCCCCCTCTCCCTTGACGGGAGAGGGTTGGGGTGAGGGTGTCCCGCTCCGGTCTCAAGACATGCCCCACCGGTCACGATCAGCGTCGACCCCGGCTCCCCCAGCATCCGCGCCTCCGGGGGAATCCGCCCCCGGCTGTCGACGACCACCCTCAGAGGCTGCCTTTCGAGGGCCGCGCCCGACCCGTCCCTGGCCGTCAGCCGCGGATCGTCCGCAAGCACCGTGTTGATCCCCACCATCACCGCGTCCGACGCCGCCCGCAGCCGGTGAGCGTAGGCCCGCGCCTCCTCTCCCGTGATCCACTGCGACGACCCCGTCCGCGTCGCTATCTTGCCATCCAGGCTCATGGCGAACTTCGCCGTAACGAAGGGCGTGCCAGTGGTGACCAGCTTGGCGTACGCCTCTATCAGCCGCGACGCCTCCCCGGCCATCTCGCCCGTCGAGACCGCTATCCCCGCCTCGGAGAGCCGCGACAGTCCCCCGCCCTTCACGCGCGGGTTCGGGTCCGTGACCGCCGAGTGGACCTCCGCGACGCCCGCCTCTATGATCGCCTCGGAGCACGGGCCCGTCCGGCCCTGGTGGTTGCACGGCTCAAGCGTCGTGTAGAGAGTCGCGCCGCGCGCCAGCGGCCCCGCCTGACATATGGCCACGATCTCCGCGTGAGCCTGCCCCGGAGGCCGAGTGTACCCCTCGCCCACAACCTCGCCCTCTCGCACCAGCACGGCCCCCACGGGCGGATTCGGACTCACCGACCCGACCGCCTTCCGAGCCAGACAGAGCGCAAGCCCCATATACGTCATGTCAAACGGACATGTTCCTCTGAGAACAGGTTGGGCTGGTGATCGCTTTGGGAACTGTGGTATCGAGGGATCCTGGTCAACAAGTAGAGTTTCTCCCTATTCTCGTTGTTAGGTTCGTTCCTACCGTAGACCCAGTCTTGAACTGTCTTCTCCGGAACTTGAAGGACAGCGGCCAGTCTCGCAACGCTTCCCCTGTACTCACTACCGTCCAGCCACACCCTAAGCTCGGTAGGCTCTTCTGAGTATACCCGAGTGGGTTTCTCGGTCTCTTTCCCGTTGCCGAAATCCAGATGAGCACGAGTTGGTGTTGGTCCCGCCTGCCCTTGATACTTGCTCTTGAGCGCCGCACTACCATACGGGTTCTCCGCAGGAGTGGATAAACGAAGGAATGATATCTGGCTTATCTTCATCCCATACCGCAGAGCGATCCTAGCGCTCGCCACATTGCTGATCTCCAGGGTTAGCTGGCCCTTCCACCCCGGGTCCACGTATCCAGCGGTGGAATGGATCAACAGACCTAGTCGACCGAGCGAACTCTTGCCTTCAAGCCGGGCAACCACATCGCTGGGTAACTCCACGTACTCCAGCGTACTGGCCAAAATGAAGGCCCCCGGCTCCAGTATATAGGGCATAAGGTCCGGTATTTCCTCTGTGTAACCGAGCCCCGTGTTGTCTTCCTGAACATCCAAGTAGGAATACTCGCTGGCATCCGGGAACCTCAATATCTCGCGATCAAGACGGAGATCTACGCTGGCCGGTTGAAGGCAGTCTTCCCCCATGGGCTCTATCACGATCCGCCCCTTCGCAAGCTCCTCCTTTATAGTGCGGTCGCTGAGGACCAACAGCCCACCTCCAACTGGCTCCAAGGTGGCGCAATTCTAGCAACCACCCCAAACCCCACGCAAACGCCTTGTCCCTTCTCCCCTCGCGGGAGAAGGCTAGGATGAGGGGGTAGATGCCCCGTGCCAGCGACCCACTCCCATCATCACTACAGCAACAGACAGCCCATCGCGCCCCACCTCAATACCGTAGGGGCGGGTTTGAAACCCGCCCGGCCCCGGCCCGATACGCGGCCGGAACCCATATGTGCAGGCGGCCACACCCGTCGTTCCCGCGCAGGCCGGAACCCAGGGGCGGGGATGGGCGGCGCTCCCGTCCCTTCTCCCCTCGCGGTTGTACAGACCGGAGAGATGGGTAACAGTTGTTCGGGGACATGGGTTACACATTCTATTGATTGAGATCTATGGTAGCGATGGACTGGACGGAGAAAAAGACCTTCCATGTGCCGTCAGTGGGTGTGGGCCTTAGAGCGACCCTCTTGCCTCTGAAGGCTTTACCGACGGGGAATGATCTGCCCAGGAAGGATATTCGGCCGTTGACATCTACAGAGCGTACCTGGTCGTCAGTGTCGTAGTCGACGGTCGGAAGCGTCTCCGGGAAAGGCCGAGGGCTGACGGTGTATCGGCTGGCAGGCGTATTGAGGTCCAGGGCGTGATGAGGACGCTGGAGGTTGTAAAAGTCTCGCCATCCATCGAAGCTGCTCTGGCAGTGGGACAGGTCGGTGTATCTGCTTCCCTGGAGCAGCTCAGTCTTGAGGGACCTGTGGAAGCGCTCGAGCTTGCCTAGGGTCTGGGGGTGGTATGGCCTACTGTGGACCACTCTGACTCCCAGTTGGACCAGCCAGACTGTCAGTGGGGTGAAGGGGTGGTCAACGTCGCTGCCCCAGGGAGAGCCGTTGTCAACCAGTATCGTATTGGGCATGCCGTAGTGGCTGAAGATGGACGTAAGATGGTCATGGACGGTCTGAGTCCTCTCGTCTGCACAAGCCCTCACACCCAGGGAGAACCTCGAATGGTCGTCCAGGACCGTCAGCGGGTGGCAACGTCCACCGCTGACGACAGGGATATGCCCCTTGAAGTCCATCTGCCACAGCTGGTTGGGCCGCTCGTGCTCGAAGCGCTTATACGGCTTGTGCTTGAGACTCTCAGATGGCTCGATAAGTTGATGTCGTCTGAGGATGGCCGTGATCGTGCTCTTGGACGGCACACTGTTGTGTCCACGATCCTTGAGTATCCTGGCCAGCACGTGTCCTCCCTTAGTGGGATGCTCCCGGCGAAGGTCTACGACGAGCTGCTCCATGTCGTCGCTCGTCCGGTTCGGGGAGTGATGAGGGCGCTTCGGGAGATCATCCAGACGCTGCTCTCCGCCTTCAAGGTATCGTCTCAGCCACTTGTAGCCAGTCTTGCGGCTGATCCCACTGCGCAAACACAGTTCGCTCATGATCACTCCCTCGGACCGCGCCAGAGCGACGAACTCTTTGCGTTGAGACATGACAGTTTCCACCCTCCATGGCATGGGCATCCTCCTGAACAGAATTACCATGCCTAATGGTGTAACCCATGTCTCCGAACATGTGTAACCTATGTCCCCGGTCTATACAGCGGGAGAAGGCTAGGAGCCTGTCCGAGGATTCGTTCCGGGAGACGAAACCCGCCACGCAATAACCTGCTTACAGCAATCTGGACCTTGTTGTGGAGTAATTAGCATCTTTACACTCCACTAATGACGCATATCGTTTAGAACATTGTTTCTCGGACAGACTCCTAGGATGAGGGGGCTCCCTCCCCGCCCTCCAGATGCACCCCCTACACACCGGCGCCGTGGGCGCCCACGCCTTGCATTTCCCATCCCCTTCGGCGACATTGTGACAATGCCGCCAGCCGCCGCCAGGCTCACCGCCGCCGTCCAGCAATACCTCTCCGACCTCCGTACCATCCGAGCATCCGGCGGCGCCACCGGCGAGCGCTCCTACTACCCTCCGCTCAGCAACCTGCTCAACACCGTCGGCGCCACGCTCAGGCCCAAGGTGACCTGCGTCACCGAGCTCGCCGACCAGGGCGCGGGCCACCCCGACCTCGGACTCTACACTGCCCGCCAGACGCAGAAGGGCAGACCGCGAGAGGGACAGCTTCCCGAGCGCGGCGTGGTCGAGGTCAAGCCCGTAGGCGACGACGCATGGCTGACCGCGGACAGCGATCAGGTGAGCCGCTACTGGGGCAGGTACCGCCTCGTGCTCGTCACCAACACCCGCGACTTCGTGCTGCTCGGAGAGGACTCCCAGGGCAGGCCCGCAAGGCTGGAGACCTTCCGGCTGGCCGAGTCCGCCCAGGACTTCGAGGCCCGGCTGGAAAGACCCGCGAGCTTCGCGAAGGACGTGGGCCCCGCCCTGGGCGAGTACCTCTGCCGAGCCCTCTCCCACACTGCCGCCCTCGTCGAGCCGAGGGACCTGGCATGGCTGCTGGCCTCCTACGCGAGAGACGGCCTGGCCCGCGTAGAGACGGCGGGCGACGAGCCGTCGCTGCGGGCCGTCCGCTCCGCGCTGGAGGAGGCCCTGGGAGTCCGCTTCGAGGGCGAGCGCGGCGCCGCATTCTTCCGGTCCACCCTCGTGCAGACCCTCTTCTACGGCGTCTTCTCCGCATGGGTGCTCTGGGCCCGCCAGGCCCCGCCGCCCGCCGGATCGTTCGACTGGCGCACCGCCGTCTGGCACCTCCGCGCCCCCGTCCTGCGGGCGCTCTTCCAGCAGCTCTCGGACCCCGGACGGCTCCAGCCCCTGGGCCTCGTCGAGGTGCTGGACTGGACCGCCGCAGCCCTTGACCGAGTCGACCGCGTCGCCTTCTTCGACAGGTTCAGCGAGGGCGAGGCCGTCCCATACTTCTACGAGCCCTTTCTGGAGGCCTTCGACCCCGTCCTCCGCAAGCAGCTCGGCGTCTGGTACACCCCAGCCGAGGTCGTCAGATACATGGTCGCCCGCGTCGACCGGGCCCTGAAGGACGACCTCGGAATCGCCGAAGGGCTGGCCGCCGATAACGTCTACGTCCTCGACCCCTGCTGCGGCACCGGCGCTTACCTATCCGAGGTGCTGCGACGCATCGCCGACAACCTCGAGGGCCGCGGCCTCGGCGCGCTCACCGGCGCCCGCGTGAAGCAGGCCGCCACCGAGCGCGTATTCGGCTTCGAGATCATGCCCGCACCCTTCGTCGTAGCCCACCTGCAGGTCGGACTCACCATGGAGTCGCTCGACGCGCCCCTATCCGACGACGGGAACGAACGCGCGGGCGTCTTCCTCACCAACGCCCTCACCGGCTGGGAGCCGAGTGTGCAGAAGCCGCTCCCCTTCCCGGAGCTGGAGGAGGAACGCGACCGCGCCGAGCAGGTGAAGCAGAAGAAGCCCGTCCTGGTGATACTTGGCAACCCGCCCTACAACGGCTTCGCGGGCATGGCCGTGGACGAAGAGCGCGGGCTTTCGACGGCCTACCGCACGACGAAACGGGTGCGGCGGCCCGATGGCCAGGGCCTCAACGACCTCTACGTCCGCTTCTTCCGCATGGCCGAGCGCCGCATCGCCGAGAAGACGGGACGCGGCGTCGTCTGCTTCATCTCCAACTACTCTTGGCTCGATGGCCTCTCATTCACCGGCATGAGGGAGCGCTACCTGGAAGCCTTCGACGCCATCCGCATCGACTGTCTCAACGGCGACAAGTACAGGACCGGCAAGATCACGCCCGATGGCGACCCAGACCCCAGCATCTTCTCGACACCGGAGGACCCTGTCGGCATCCAGGTGGGCACCGCAATCACCACGCTGGTACGCAAGTCCGACCACAGTGCAGCAGAGACGGTCGGCTTCCGCCAACTGTGGGGCCAGATGAAGCGAGAGGAGCTGATCGCGTCCGCACAGGCGGAGCCGGGCACGCTCTACGAAGGCCTACGGCCAAGCCTGCCGCTCGGCCTGCCCTTTGCACAAATAGCAGTCAGTGATGATTGGTCCGAGTGCCCGTCGCTGACCGACCTGTTCCCGACCTCATTCCCAGGGGTAGCAACCAGCCGCGATCCGTTCCTGGTCGATATCGATCTCAACTGCCTGATAAGACAGGTTTCCGACTACTTCAACCCCTCCTTGACTCACGATCAGATAGCTCGCCGTTATCCTGCCGTGATGAGGGCCACGGCTCGGTTCGATGCCCGCCGCGTACGTGAATTGCTACTTGCGCGGGGTAGCCCGAACGAAGCCGGTTTCGTCCGCTACGCCTATCGGCCGTTCGACAACCGCTGGCTCTACTGGGAAGCAGAGACTAAGCTCCTCGACGAAAAGCGCGCCAGTTATAAACCGCATGTGTTCAAGGAAAACAGGTGGTTGGCAACGCCACAGAAACAGCGGCGACAGTGGTCGCCTCCTCCAGTAGTCTCGATTATGGGCGACATCAACCAGATGGACGGCAGCACCTCCTATGTTCCTGCCTACCTCCGCGACGACGCACTCCGGATCGACATGGCCGACGGAACGCAGCGCCGCCCCAACCTGTCGCCCGCTGCCCAGCACTACCTCGATAGCCTGGACGCGAATGTGGAGGACCTGTTCCACCACGTCATCGCCGTGCTGCACGACCCCGCCTACCGCGACGCCAACTCCGGGGCCCTGCGAATGGAATGGCCGCGCATCCCGCTTCCCGGCTGGCCCGACGGCGACGAGGACGGGGCAGCCGACGAGCTCGCCGCGTCCGCCGCCCGAGGCCGGGAGCTGGCCGCGCTGCTCGACTCCGACACGCCGGTCCCCGGCGTCACCGAGCCGCTCCCCGGAGCCCCGGCAGGGAGCGCCCTGCGCCCCGAGATCGCCGCCGTCGCCGTCCCGTCCACCACCGACGGCGGCAACATGACCGGCGAAGACTTCGCCCTGACCGTGGGCTGGGGACACTTCGGACAGGGCGAGGCCGTCATGCCCGGCCAGGGCCGCGTAGTCGAGCGCCCCTACACCGCAGCCGAGCGCGCCGCCCTGGGCCGCGCCGCCCCCACCCTCGGCGACACCACATCCGACCCAACCAACCGCGACACGACGGCCACCCCGCCAACCAGGCCCGCCCCGCCTGTTTCCGCCAGCCGCGTCGACACCGCGACCGGCAGAACTGCGGCGATACTCGGCGACACCACGTTCGACATCTACCTCAACGACCGCGCCTACTGGCGGAACGTCCCAGCCGCCGTCTGGAACTACAAGCTCGGAGGCTACCAGGTCCTGAAGAAGTGGCTCTCCTACCGCGAAAGCGCCGTCCTGAAGCGCCCCCTCAAACCCGAAGAGGTCCAGCACTTCACCAACACCGCCCGCCGCATCACAGCCATCCTCCTGCTTACCGATGTAAGCGCATAGGGCAGTCACATCGACCGGCGGCGGTTCCCCCCGTCATTCCGGCGAAGGCCGGAATCCAGTCCCCGAGCCCATCGACAAGGCCCTAAGGCGAGCCTTGAAACGACACCGGGTTCACCAGCGAGGTTGCACTATCATGATTCCAGGAAGCAGCTCGGATAGGTTGAATCCCGAAGACGATGCAACAGGATCAGCCGGGGACCAGCGCGCCGTTGCCTGTGTCATTTACGCCCCTTCCTATCGACCCAGATGGACGACTTCAACATCGCCCCAATGCCGGTTGAGGTACTCCGCAACCAGCCGGCGGTGACAGTGCTCGGCCTTGTCCTCGCTGCACAGCAGGCATCCGTTGGAGATTATTCTCTTTATCCCCTTTTTCCCGATGCGCCGCTTGTCCATAAGAGAGAGGAACTCACGCTCGTAGGTATCCCAGTCGTGATGCTCCTTTCGGTAAGCGTCCAGCATCTCTTTGGTGGGCGCCAGATCGGGTAAGTGGACGTATTCCATCCGGCAGATCTTGTTCAGGAAGTACTCAAGATCGTCTTTCTTGGCAAAGCCTGCCAGTTGAGATACGTTGTTCAAGCGGACGTCCACCAGGCGCTTCGCGCCCGACTCGCGCAGCAACTCAAAGAAATCAGATGCGGATTTTTTTGTGAATCCGATAGTGTACACTTTCAAAGCGCATTCTCCCAATCGTCGCCGTCGACGGACGGTTTTTCGCCAACATATCCCACTCTCTTCGCCTGACGGGTCAGCACATCGGCAATCACCTCATCTCGGGAGCGGAACAAGTCGCCGTTGTGCGGCAGTTTGAATTTGTCCAGAAGCCGGTCCATAGTGACAGCGTGATTTTCTAGCCTGCCGTCATCGAGAATATGCGCAACGGGAACGCCGCGCTCCGCAAGCGTCCGGGCGACCAGCAGAGTGCGATGGCACTCCAGCGGCTCCTTCTCGGTACACATCAAGGCGATGCGGCGCTCATCGGCGCTGCGAATTATGCGCCTGATGCCATCGTCGAAAAGGTCCGTATCCGCCAGCCGGTCATACAGAACGCGCCCGTCGGCATCGTAGCACGAGCGGTCTGCCGGCCTGCCGCCAAGCTCTCCACCCAGGAACACATAGCCGATTCCGACTCCGTCCAGCGCCCCATTCAGGGTATCCTGATTGAAATGGGGGGTATAGCGGCTGTACGGTGACGAGCGAACATCCGCCATTTCGTCCACGCCGTACTCTTCAAGCAGCGCCAGAAATGCCTCCGACGAGTGATTGGAGTGTCCGACGGTGAACACCGGATATTGGGTTGTGCTCACGATGAAGTCCTTCCATTAAGCCTCGATGATGGCGGCAATGAGCTTGTAACCATATCCTCGGTACGGCTCGCCGAGACTAACAGTAATATATCTTTCCTCAATCGGGTAGCCGCCGTTGGGTCGTTGCAGATACTGACGCTCGCAGGTGGGATCGGTGACGCGGAGCCAGTAATCTGTCCCGCCATGCTTGAAACGCCCCTGCACTCTTCGCCTGTTGTTGCCGAATTCTCTGCCGGGTTGGGACACTGATAGTTCCAGCCTGTCAACCTTGATAAAACGCAACGAGCTGTCAAGGGAATTGGTAAACGAGAACGGGACCTTATCATTTCGTCCGTTGGCGGTGCTGTGTTCGTTAATCCAGAGTGGTCCCACCGGGTCGAGAAGTTGCGTCAGTTGATTCCGCGCGAAGCGGTGAACCTTCTTCCAGTAATAATCCGGGTCAAGCAGCCAGTTTTCCCGTTGGTAGCTCTTCGGATGCGCGTTGAGAACAGGCACGTCAATGACATCGAGCACGTGCGGGTCGCTCCCGTCCTCGTACTGGCGTTCATCTTCCGACACTTCTTCGTTTTCCCGGTCGCTTACGGGCCGAACCCACCCGCCGGGGCGTCCGTCCGCCATAAGCTCCTTGCCAGCGATACAGCGGCCGCTCATTTTGCGTGAGTTGGCAAGGCACACGATGCGCTTGACATTGACGGTCTTCGTCATAGTCCCGCTCCAGAATGATTCGACGTCAGTATATCATTCCTAGTAACGTTGGTTCAGCAAGCCCAGAGCCCGCTCAACTCCCGGTAACTGTTCAGCGTTGAGGGGACCTCTCTGAAGATCCGCCCGATATGAACAGCCTTCCATAGCTGATTTGGCACTTCTGACATAGAGGACTCCGCTCAGATCCCACGAAGACTGAACAGTTACCACCCCACCTTGACGAACCCGCACGTCCGTGCTACCGTACATCTGTGCTGTCAGCCAACACCAGACCCAGTCCCCGCGCCCGCAAAGCCTCACATACCGGCGCCGTGACCGCTGTTCCACTCCGTACCATTTCCGCCCTTTCATGCACCATTCAAGGCCAATTCGCTGCCAAAACCGTCACCCACAAACCCGCCCCCCAGCTACGAAAGGAGTACGAATGAGCACGAATGGAACAGATTCTGAAGAAAAACTCTCCATCAAGCAGCGCAAGGCCCTCCCGCACCTCATAACCTCCGACTCCCTCGCGGAAGGAGCGCGGAGAGCCAACATCTCCCGCACCACCGTATACAGGTGGATGGACGACGACGAGTTCCGCACGGAGCTCAAGCGGCTCCGAGATGAGGCCGCGGAGCTGGCCCAGACCGAGATCAAGGGCATGATGCTCGATGCCACCATTGTCATCCGGGACGCCCTCGACGACGACGACCCAGCCGTAAGGCTCCGTGCCGCCGCGGCCACACTCAACCTCTCTCTGAAGACCATCCACGGCATGGACGTCGAGAAGCGCATCAACCGGCTCTCAGACGCCGTGCAACTCAGCAAGGAAAGGCCGTTTTGAAGGCCGAGCTGCGCGCCCTCGAGCGCAAATTCGTCAAGGAGCGAGCCACCGTAATGGTCCACGAGTTCATCGACAAGCTCGCATACAGGTGGCCGCAGGTCCTCCAGGGCGAACGGGCCGATACCACGGTTCTCGACCTCGTCATCGAACTCTGGGACGACGACATCCCCCTGCCGACTATCACGGTCACCATCAACTACCTCGGAAGATGCCTCCGCGAAAGCGCAGACCCGGACCCGGACGCCCTCTTCTCCAAGATGGCCCCCTGGTCCGTCCGCCCCATCAAATGACCCCCCATCCGTCGTTCCGGCGAAGGCCGGAACCCAGAGAGGCCGCCCTGTGCCCCCTACTGGATCTCGAACAGCACCTGCACGCTCATCCGAAGCTCCAGCTCGCCGCCGCTGATCGAGGTCGCGGGCGCGGCAGGTGCCCTCGACAGCGCGAAGGACTCCGCGTACACATTTGCGATGGGCGCGCCCGCCGCGCCTTCGCTGATAAACGTCGGCTCCCCGAGGCTCACGCCGGCCAGGCTCGCGAAGTGACGGGCCTTCGTCATCGCGTCGGCGACCGCCTTGCTGCGCAGCTCCTCCGCGTAGACCGACTGGTCATCGACCGTGAACCTGACGTCGTCGATCCGAGTTGCGTCGCCGCCCGCGGTCGCCACGTCGTCTATCACCACCCCAACCGAGCCGAGGTCCCTGATCTTGACCGTCACCGTGTTGCTAACCACGTAGCCGACCAGCACCCGAGTCTCCCTCCTCGTCCCGGACTGGACCACCTCCTGGTACTCGTACACAGGCCTCACGCTGAAACGCCGCGTCTGTACGTCCCGGTCCTGGATGTCCCGTCCGCGAAGCGCGCCCAGGACGGCTTCCATTGCCGTCGAGGCGTCCGCCAGGGCTTCGGACACCGTCTCGCCCCTCGCCTCGACCCCAAGGCCGAGCACCGCAAGGTCCGGCTCCAGCGTGACGGATCCCTCACCCGTTACCCATATCCCGCTCTCGGAGGTCCCCGCCTGAGATGCCGTGGGGCTCACCTGCGCCGTCGCCGGCGTCTTGGCGGCCGCAACCGCCAGCGCCTTGGTGACCGCCGCTTCCGCAGACGCGGCGGCGGCCTTGCTCACCTCGCTCACGTCGTAGTCCTTGTAGTACAACCTGTCGTCATCGACCTCGTCGATTATTACCGCGGTCGCCACCGCTCCGGCTATCGCGGCCAGCCCGACCACCAGTACCAGTACCAGTACCCACACGGTAACGGCGCCCAGCGACAAATACTTGAACCTGTCCATCTCATATCCTCCTCAATCGTTAGACGTTCCTATCGTTCTCCGGTTTCCGTGAGCTATGCCAAGCCCCCGTCCGTCTCAAGAATCAGCAGCGCCATGAGCCGCGCCGGGCCGCCCATAGCCCACCCGCAAGGGCCGCCAGAAGCAATAACAGTACCGCGACCCCGATCCCCCACAGCGGGAGCCTCAGTCCCTCGGCATCGTCGTAGCGATCGGCCGCAGCCTTCGGAGTCTCTTCTGACGGAGCCTCCGGCTCTGGCGACAAGAGCTGGGCCGGCGCAGAAGTCGGTGCCGAGGCAGCGGCAGGAGCCGCAGGGGCAGCCGTAGCCGTGGGAACCGCTGTCGCTGTGGGGGTCGCAGTCGGCGTGGCAGTAGGCGTGGGGGTCGAAGTCGGCGTGGGCTCTGGCGTAGCCGTAGGTTCAGGCGTTGGCATAGGTTCAGGCGTAGCCGTAGGCTCTGGCGTAGCCGTAGGCTCTGGCGTAGCCGTAGGCTCTGGCGTAGCCGTGGGCTCGGGCGTAGCCGTGGGCTCGGGGGCCGGCGTAGACGCAGACGTAGGCTCCGGCGTAGGCGTGGGCTCGGGGGCCGGCGTCAGCTCGGGGACAGTCGTAGAAGCAGGATCGGCCGCGGCTGGAGCACTCGCTCCCTCCGTGGCAACCTCCTTCATGGCCTCTTGGACGACCTCGACCTCCTTCACTACCTCTTTCTCCACCACCACCTCTACGGGCACCTCCTTGATCACCTCGACAATCCTGACGACCTCCTTCTCCACCACCACAACCTCGCCGGGTACCTCCACCTCCTTCACCACCTCTTTGATAACCTCGACCGGCACCTCGACCACGACAGTCCTGACCACCTCTTTCCCCACCTCGACTATCCTCTCGACAGGCACTTCCTTTACGACCTCCCGGGTCACAATCCTCTCCACCGCCACCTCCCTGATCGACTCATCCCCCGCCATCCCCCCCAGAAGGCCCAGCCCCTCTCCCTCGCCGATGATGCCGGTAACGTTCCCGACGACGAGCGCTACGAGGAGAAGCGCAGCGGCTGGAGCGGCCACGCGGGCCGTCCAGACGAGGGGGCTGACCGACTTCACCGGCTCGGGCTCGCGCTCGAGGGCGAAGGAGCGGGACGGCACGGCCTCGGGTAGCGCGGCGAGAAGGTCGATCGTGGCCCTGAGAGCATCCGCCTCCATTCGGCACGCCTCGCAGCCGGACAGGTGCGCCTCCACCCTGGCCCGCTCGGGGCCGCTGGCACTCCTGTCCACATAGGTGGAAAGGAGACGCCGCAGCCTGGCGTGTCTCCAGCCTCTGAGGAAACCGATCACGAGGTCTCTCCTCCTCCTATCTGACGAAATCGGTCCGGCAAAAGTTCCGGACGCTCGACGAGGTAGTCGCGGACCTTGCTGCGAGCCCTGCTCAGCCGCGACTTCACCGTGCCGAGCGAGGCATCCATCGCCTCGGCCGCCTCCTCGTAGGTGAGCCCCCGGATATCGACCAGGACGAGCGCGGCCTTCTGGTCATGAGGCAGAGTCATGATCGCCTGTTGAATGTAGTCTCCCAGCTCGCCGCGCAGGGCCGCCTGCTCGGGAGACTCTTCCTTCGACGCCACCTGGAACCCGGGGTTCTCCAGAGACTCGTCGAGCGAGTCCTCCGGCCGGCGCTTGGAGGAGCGCAGCAGATCGACGCCGAGGTTGAACGCGATGCGGAACAGCCAGGCCCTGAGACTGCCCCCGCGGAACTTGCGGATGGCCCTGTAGGCCGAGATGAACGTCTCCTGGGTGACATCCTCGGCCGAGGCTAAGCTGCCGACAACGCGCCACGAGACGTTCAGCACCTGGGACTGGTACCGCTCGACGATCACGTTGAACGCCGCGATGTCGCCCCGGCAGCTCCGGGCTACGAGCTGTGAGTCGTCCAGGTCCACAGAAAGAGACCACTCCCTATGCTTTGGGTCCGGGCCCGCGCCTGAATGACGGCCTCTCCCCGCGCGGCTATAATGTAGCTTGGACTGTGTCCTGCGAGTTTAGCACGCTGGAGGAATGGCCGTTGAGGGCCCTTGTCCGAGAGCTGTTCGAGACGATCATCCTGACGCTTACGGTCTTCTTGGTGCTGCAGGTCAGCGTTCAGAACTTCCGCGTCGAGGGTCCGAGCATGGAGCCCACTCTGCAGGGAGACCAGCACCTTCTGGTCAACAAGCTGGTCTTCCTCAGGCCGGACTTCGGGGCTCTGACCGGCCTCCTGCCGTTGGTGTCAGCAGACCAGTCGGCGCCCGCGTACGCCTTCCGCGCCCCGAGGCGGGGGGACATCGTCGTATTCCGGTTCCCCGGAGACACGTCCAGGGACTTCGTGAAACGGGTGGTAGGAGTCCCGGGCGACACGGTGGAGATAAGGAATGGGGAGGTCTCCGTGAACGGCGAGTCGCTTCACGAGCCGTACGTGATCAACGGCGACAGCAGCTCGGAGCGGCCGGTGGTCGTGCCGGAGGAGTCGTACTACGTCCTGGGCGACAACCGGCGCGCGAGCCAGGACTCGAGGGACTGGGGCACGGTTCCGGCGGAGAATATCATAGGAAGAGGGTGGCTGAGGTACTGGCCTCTGGATGGCGCTCAAGTCCTCAGCAGCTTCAGCGCTCAGTAGCGTTCGGACGGAGAGCGCAGCGTCTATACTACAGGCGGCGGGCCTGATCTGACATTCCAGGAAGCGGCTCCGAGCAGATTCAGCAGGAAATAGGGTCCACGGGCCGGTAGCTCAGCCTGGTCAGAGCATCGGACTTTTAATCCGAGTGTCCTGGGTTCGAATCCCAGCCGGCCCACACCTTTCGGCATAGCTTTTCGGCAAGCGGTAGCCAACGCTAAGGTTACCGTTTGTCAGTGTGAGACGGTGGACGCCCATGGCAGGACTGCCCCACCGTTCGCAGGCGGTATTGCAACCATCCTCAGCCTTCGGAAGCGGCTGCAGGCCTTCTTACCGACGGGACTCGTTGACCTCCCTAAACAACGGCGGACTAGCGAGGCGAGGACAGGCCGCCGCCACGACACCTTCTTGCGCTCCTATGCACGGTCGCACCATGATGCCTGCGCCCAAGACCTTGGGGAGGACACTCCGGGTTGGATATTCAGGATTCGCTCTTTGCGGTTGGCCTGCTCATAGTCGTCGCCAAGCTGCTGGAGGGTGTGTTCAAGCGGTTCGGCCTGAACTCGATCATCGCCTACGCCACTACCGGGGTCATCCTCGGCCCTGTAACCGGACTGGTGGAGACGAGTTCAGAGGTCGAGATCATCTTGGGCATCGGCATCTTCATCTTCTTCTTCCTCATCGGCCTGGAGGAGCTCGACATCAGGGGCTTCCTGGCGGCCATTCGTGGCCGCCTCTTCCTTGCCTCGACACTGTCCGTAACGATATCGCTGCTGGTGTCTCTGGCAGTTACCACCGACATCTTCTTCGACCTGGGGCTGAACCTCGACTTTACCCAAGCCTTGGGGCTGGCCGGCGTGTTGTCGCTGTCCAGCCTTGGCGTGGTCGCCAAGGTCCTGATTGACGAAGGACGTCTCAAGGAGCCTGTGGGCGTTCAGATCTCTACCGCAGTCATTATCGCTGAGCTGATCGCCCTGTTTGTGGTGGGGTTCGCCATAAGCGAGCACTTCTACGCGGGGGGACATGGCCACAGCTTGGACATCCTCAGCGTGTCGACCCTCATAGGTCAAATCGTCGGATTTACCGTAGTCACCTGGTTCGTTTCCACCAGGCTGCTTCCCAAGGTCATAGTCCTGCTGCACCACTTCCTGCAGGTGCCGCAGCTTTCCTTTGGGCTACTACTGGGCGGACTCTTCCTGGTGGTCGTGGGGGCCGAATACGTCGGGCTGCACGGCTCGCTTGGAGCGTTGCTCTTCGGCGCAGCCCTTTCCATGCTGCCCTACCAGGTGCGGCGCGACATCATGCCTGGCATGAGGGGCACCGCGCAGGGGTTCTTTGTTCCTCTCTTCTTCGCGTCAGCGGGATTGCATCTGAGCGCGGAGTTCCTTAAGCTGCCGCCGGAGACGATACTGGCGTTGGTGTTGGTGCCTCTGGCCGGCAAGTTCGCCGCGGCGTTCATCAGCGCATATGTCACCCGCCTCGACGCGCCCTTCGCCATAGCCACAGGCCTGATGGCTAAGGGTGTGGCTGAAATCGCCCTGCTGCTCTTGCTACTGCATACCGGCGCCATCGACAAGGGAGTCTTCTCTTTGCTGGTGCTGGTCATGTTCGGTTACATCCTGCTGACTCCCATGGGCATCACCTTTGCGATCAGGCGACTCGAACATTCCGAAGACGTTACTCCCCAAGGACAGGTGCCGCCGTCGCTGGATCGATTCGCCCTGGAAGGAATCAGGGTGCGAGACATCCTGGACCGCTCTCGAAGCTATCCGCAACAGTCGCTAACGGTAAAGGTCTTCGCCGAACACTGGCTGTTGCCGGAACAGCACGACTACGTGGTCGTGGACCAGGGTAAATTGGCGGGTATAGTGTCGATAAGCATGCTTCGCTACCTCCCGCGCAGCGAGTGGGAGCGCACCCCTCTTAGCAGGGTGCTGCGCCAGAACACCCCTTATGCCTTCTCGGACGAGTTGGTGGAGGATGCGTTGCAACGAATGACGGAGAATTCACTAACCGTTCTCCCAGTGGCAAACAAGGAAACAAAGGAATTAATCGGCTCCATTTCCAGCCACGAAGTTCTGGAAATGGTTGTGTTAACTGCCCAAGGGCTTGATTCCCTCGTAACAAGGGCCTTTCGGGTTGGTTCTGCGGCGTGAGGGCGGTTAGGCGTGAGGGATTGGTTTTGTTCCGGTCGGGGCTTGTGTTGTGGCCGATGAGGTAGTTGTGGTGCGCCATACCCCGTCCGGGTAGGCATCAGCGGGCTCGCAACGGCTCCTGTAGCTTCATGCAGCGGGGGGAGCGGTCGCCAGGGCAGCCGGTGGGACCAACATCTCGTCCAACCGTGCCCGGACCATTCGCTTGACGTTACACGCCAGGGCCTTGAGGTAGACTGCGAGCCGGACCCTCTCTCCTCCACGTACCCGTAGGCGGCCAAGACCATGGCGCCGTTTCAACTCCGAGTTCGTACCCTCTATCCCCGCACGCAACCCGTACCGTCTACGCCATTGTCCATCCGACTCGGCCCTCCGCCTACGTCCGATGTTCACCCTGGCGAGGTCCGCACTCAGCACGTAGGCTCCACTCGGCGACCACTCTCCCCCGAGCTCAGGACGACGACGCCACCTCACGGGACACCGTGGGCACAGCCAGCAGGGTTCACACACCTCCCGGGCGAAGTGCATCTCCACTCGCTCGGGAGCCTCTTCATCCTCGTACTCGGACACGGCCTCATGTCCCGCGGGACACACCGCAGCCCTCCTTGCCGTAACGTCGATGTCAAAGTCAGCAGCCGTCAGCCTGACCAGCCCATCATCCTCATCGGCCTCCCCTGGCGCCCGGCCCCCGACAGGGCTCACCAACTCCGTCCCCCTACGCTCTGCCTCCCATCCGTTGTGTCCGGAACCATACGTAGTGTCGCACCACAGCTCCGAAGGACCGATCCCACGCTCTCTCAACGTGTCTATCACCCCAACCGTCACACCGGCGTCACCTCCACGTGGGTGATAACCTGCATTGCGTTCCCCTCTTCGCACGTCTCGGCCACCTGTACCTCGTACCCCTTCCCCTTGTGTCCGCTGTAGGTTACCTCCGGGTCGTGCGGCGTCTGCATCGAGTACGATCGCACCTCCTTCGGCTCCTTTAGCGCGATCGGCACCTTCCCCTCTTCCGCATCGTCGTCATCGGCTCCGGGACGACCGTCCCTGTGCCGGCCCACGTGGCACTGCTCCCCCAATAGCCTCTCCAACAGCCTGTACTCCTCCATCTGCGCCACCGCCGTCCCACGGAACCTATCCACCAGCCGGTACACGTCTCGCGCACACACCGACAGCCGGCGACGCCCCTCACCTGAACGTGCGTCCTCGTACCTCGATGCTTCACCGCTCTCCTTGAGGTACCGCTGTGCCAGACCATCCCCAATCCCTTCACCCAGACCAGGGTGCTCACGGCTCACCGCTAACAGGAACACTCGGACCGTCTCGCAGAACAGACCCAACCGCGTCAACACCGCGATATTGCTCATGACGTGCGTCGAGTCCAGGCGCTGCTTGCCTGTCCGCAGTCCCAGGGCCGCTATCATCCGGTCCGTCGTCTCACTAAACGCCAACCGCCCGCCGTCGTGCTCCATCAACCGCACACGGAAGTTGTGCAGCGTCTTCTGGGCAAGGTGCGCCTCCTCCATCTCCAGCCGCAGCGCGTGGTGCCACAGCAGATTGACCTCCAACTCCTCCAACGCCTCCATGTCCGTCAGATCGAACATCTCCTTGAGCACCAGCACTCCCAGCACCGTCTGCACCGCACGGTTCGGCCTGCCCATGTCCGGGCTGTACATCGGAGCGAACCGCTCCTCCTCTGTGAGCACCAGAGCCTCGTTCCGGAACACCTCCGCCCAGCTCCTCCGCATCAGCTTCGCCTTCCTCGGCGTGATCAGAAACTCCGACTGCCAAAGGCTCTCCTGCGGTTCCCGTGCTTGAAACATCGACCACCTACTCCTGAGAGTTCACTCCTCCACTTTACCCGTTCCTATTAAACCTCACTTCCAATTCCCTCGCCCATGACTTGTTACGAGGGAATCAAGGCATGAAATCTGAACCAGCAGCCGCTTCTGACCTCGGTGATGGTTAAGGAGGGCTCGGCGGCCCGTGCCTGGTCGGCCGAGCTCGTACAGGGTGATGGAGCGGCAGTGGTCAGCCCCTACCTCGGAAGCTGCCAGCCAGTGTCTGCAGTCCCTGACAGCGGTTAGAAGTCGGCGTAGCTCTGGCGGCCGAAGCCGTAGTAGTCCTTGACGTAGGCGACGCCGTACCTGCCGTGTATCGGCGGCATCTCCTGGAACCACTCCTCAGGTGCGTCGTCGATGGTGCCGATGATTCTGGACGCGGCGTCGAAAGGCTCCGGTGCGTCGCCTGTGCCGGTGCTGACGGCTGCCTCGAACTCGGGCGCCGTGAACAGCAGCGGTGGGGCAGCCCCGTTCTCGTTGTCCTCCTCCTCCGTGAGGAGCACCGTCTTGATGCCAGCCCGCTCGCATTCCTGGAGCGTCAGCATCGTTCCGACCCATCGCTGACCGCGTATGTCCGTAGTGATAATCGCTCCCTGCGCGCCCAACGCGACTGCCATGCGAGCCGCGCGGTGTGCGGCCATGTTGTATTCCTTCTGGTTGGTCCAGTTAGTCCGCTGCACGATGCAGCCGATGAAGTTGACATCTTTGCCGTGGCGCCGGCACAGGTCCATCACAATGGGGTTGTTGGTCATCGCCCAGCTTGCCCCGCCCCAGTTCGACCCCGCGCCCGCTACGGCGCCGTCCAGCATCTCCGCCGGACCGAGGAACCACGGCGCCGAGAGCCTGCCCTGCCCGTACACCGCCGTCCCGTACGTCTTCCTGGCTCCGACCTCTGGCTGAGGCTCGGCCGAGGCCAGGTGAGGTATGTACACGATGCCCGGCAGGTCGGGCCTGGGAGTCAGGTCGAAGACCTCCAGCTCCGGCGGATCGAGGTCCCTGACCGTCTCGGCGATACGGTCTGCGACACGGTGAACGGCAGTGGATGTCACGGTCATCTGCTCCGGGACGGCAAGGCCGTGGGGGGCCTCCATTACTACGCAGACGTTGAACAGGGACGTCTCGATGCCCGGGCCTCTCATGTCGAGGAAGTGGTGACCGAGGACGGGGCGGGTGCGGAACAGCGATCTCGCCTCCACGTCAGTCCGCTGAGACCGCGACGCGTCCAGACAGTGCCTCACCGCAACACCGGCGGTCCGGTGGGTACGGCCCTGACCCACCGCATCGGTGGACCTCCCGCAGAGGCCCGGATATATAGTTCCGCCGCCGCTCACCTTCACCTTGGTGTCGACCACGTCATCTGTGTTGATGATGCGCACCGGCTCGCCGGGCTTCGCCAGCTCCAGCCTGGCAGCCGTTATCTGTTGTTCCTGTAGGACAAGGCCCAGAAGCTCGTCCCGGTCAAGCTCCAGTATGCCGTCGTGCCATCGAGTTTGGAGCCCGAATACGATGTCTTCTACCGGAAAGCTGCCCAGCTCATACCGCATGGACAGGCTCCTTCGCAGCCTCTTCGGCAGGCTCGAAAAGCGTAGGCTTGGAAACCTCCGTCTGCATCGCTTCCAGCGCCTTCTGTGCAATGCTCAGCATCAGCTGCCTGTCTCTCTCAGGGGAGAGCGACGGGTCCCCGCACAGATGCTCAACCCGCACGCCACGCACCACCCGGTGCGCCCCGACCGACAGTGGAATCGAGGGGAGCGCGCTGACCATCGCCACCACGATACCTTCTCTCTCCAGCTCCTTAGTCATCGTTGCGCCGCAACGATTGCAGCTCCCTCAGGTCGATTCCAGCATCACAGCCTGAACGTTCTTGCTCTTGAGCTCCACCGCGATCTCTCGCCCCATCCTCTTAGCCTGGGAGACCGGACAACCGCCGCCCACCACGGAGAAGAAGTCATTATGGAGCCCGCGGATGCCGTTCTGCGCTTCGATATCCCTCAGCGCCGGCAGTGGCAGGGCGTAGTTGGGATTGACCGTGTTGTAGATGGCGCCCTTGAAGCCGCTGTGAAGCGACTCCCACCCGTCGGTGGTCAGGGCGTTTACGTTCTCGATGTCGTAGGACATCCACTTTCGCGGCAGGCGCTCCGACTGGCCGTCCGGGTTGCCCTTGGGCACTATGCCCGCGGTGGTGAGCAGGGCGATGGTCGTGTCCCTGATGTTGGCGACGGGCGGCGGAGCTTCCACAGCGTCATAGTCGCGGACTCGTATCTCCGACGTGTACGGCTCGCCGGTGACCCGGGCCAACACCATGTCCACCGCCCGCGCCGCACCGGGCCTCTCACGAATTACGCCTCGCCGGATGCCGCGAGGAAGGTAGCCTTCGACGTCTGCCGAGCCCAGGGACTCGCCGCCGACCATCTTCAGACCCATGGAGACCACTCTTCGCAGAATCGGCACGGTCTCCACTGGGCTGTCGCCCGTCGGAATCACGTAGATGTCGCGGCCATGGGTCAGTGCGCCCGCGTTGTCTTCGACCATCGCCGTAACCGCCGGTATTCCAAGCTCCCCGGCCGCCTTGCAGACCAGCGCACAGGCCAGACCATACCGTCCCGCGTCGAAGGCGGGACCTGCAACGACGAGGTCCGGACTCACCTCTCGCATCGTCTCTTTGACGGCGGCGACGGACTGCTCTTCCTCCTCCACGAAGTGATTGTCCCCGGCGACTATGGTCGTGACTACCGATCCTCGATCTCCCAGGATCTGGTCGAGCGCTCGTCCAGGGCCAACGGCTCCCTCCCTCACCTCGACCGGGAGGTCGTTCGCCTCTTCACCTCCAATGCCTGCGAAGAACTGATTGATGTAGTGCAGCGTTCGAATCGGTGCAGCCATGGGTTACCTCCGCGTCTGTGTGGCGTCATGTTATCCGATGCACTTTCGGATGACTAGAAGCAGGGCGCCCAGGTCGCGGGCATTTCGCAATCGCCAACCGCCGCGTCGCAGAGCTGGGCATCCAGAATGGCGCACTCCCGTCCGTTGACACGCCTCAGACCCCTGAGTAGTATCGCCGGAAGCCGATCACCAGGAGGAGACGATGGCCACCTACATACTGCTGGGCACGCTCACTGACGAGGGACGCAAGACCGTAAAGGAGCGCCCCCAGCGAATCCAGGAAGTGAACAAAGAGGTAGAGAGCTTCGGAGCCAAGATCATCGCGCAGTACGCCGTCCTGGGCCAGTACGACTTCATCACCGTCGTACAGGCACCCGACAACGAGACCGTCGCCAGGATATCCGTCGAGTTCAGCTCGAGAGGCACCCTCAGCCTTATGAGCCTCCCTGCCTTCGACATCAGCGTCTATGTCAACCACATCATAGCCGGAACGCCGGGCGAATAGGGCCCCTCCGCTCTGGAGTCCTGACGCCAGCGCCCCTCGTACCCTGTGTCCTTTTCTTGCGAGCGGTAAGGGGTCCGAGTCGCACATTGCCTGGACGCCCGCCCATCGCGTAGCATCAGCGCATTCATTCTTCCCAGGAGCACTCATTGAACCAAGACGCCGCCGAACTGTACAGGTCAATGGGCGTGCGGCCCATCGTCAACGCGGCCGGCCCCATCAGCGTATACGGTGGTGGGAAGGCCCGCCCCGAAGTGATTTCAACCGTCTCCAAGGCCTTCAAGACACCCGTACACCTCCATGAGCTGAACAGACGGGCCAGCGAGATCATAGCCGAGACGGTGGGTGTCGAGGCGGCCTTCGTATCCAGCGGAGCGGCGGGTGGACTGGTCCTCCAGGCGGCAGGCTGCATCGCGGGGACCGACGAGGACAAGATGCGGCGCCTGCCCGACAGCACCGGCATGAGGAACGAGATCGTCATTCAGAGGTGCCAGCGCTTCTCGTACATCCAGAGCTATCGTGTCGGCGGCGGCATACTCGTCGAGGCGGGCGACGAAGACGGCTGCAGCCGCGAACAGCTGGAGGCTGCCTTCAGCGACAACACGGCCGCGGCCGCCTACCTGTTCGCCGCCCACTCCTCCAAGAATGCGCTGCCCTTCGACGAGTACCGCGACTTCGCACACTCCAGGGGCGTCCCATTGATAGTCGACGCCGCGAACTATCTCCCGCCGCGGGCCAACATGAGGCGCTTCATGGACGAGGGCGCCGACATGGTCGTGTTCAGCGGCGGCAAGGCGGTACGCGGCCCACAGGGCGCGGGGATCCTGCTGGGCAGGTCCGACCTGATCGAGGCGGCCAGGGCGAACGCCAGCCCCAACACCTTCGTCGCCCGCAGCATGAAGGTCTCCAAGGAGGAGATCATGGGGCTGATCACCGCGATCCAGGTCTTCCTCAGCGAGGACGAAGAGGCCGAGGCCGCCAGATACGCTGAGATGTGCAACAGGGTGGTGGACGCGCTGGTGGAGGTCCCGGGGGTCAGGGTCTCCATGGAGCACGACAGGATCGACTACCTCATTCCGACCGCCATGATCAGGTTCGATGAGGACTGGCGCGGGCCGTCGGTGGACGAGATACTCGCGGATCTTTCCGGGGGAGACCCACCGGTGTACGTGAGGACTCTGGGCGGTCCCGGCACGATGGGAATCGACCCGATGAACCTCGACGATGCCAGTCTGGACGTGGCAATCCGCCGCGTGCGAGAGGCCCTGCTCTCGCGGCCATCCTGAATAGTCCAGGCAGGCCCCAAACGATTCCTGCCGCCCCAGCGTTATATGCACAGAGGCGCGTCTACGAGCCACGCGCCATGAGTGGAGAGGGACGAAACTTGCATAGCTGGACACGAGGGTTGGCCTTTGCGCTGGCGGCGACTGCCGTCGCGGCGGTCGTGGCCTGCGGCTCCGACGAGCCGGACGCGGCCGCGACGGCGACCGCTCTCGCCACAGCCTCTGAGGAGGCCAGGGCCTCGGCCTCTCCGATTTCTGACCCTACCTCTGCCCCTACGACCCCCACCGTTGGCCCCACCGCCGCCGCCACTTCCGCGCCTGAGCCCACCGAGGCTCCTGCTACAGCGGCGACGCCCACCGAGACGCCCGTGGCCGGCTACAGCTCGAACTCGGCGATGCACTCCCTGATTTCGGACCTCGGAAGCCACTCATTCTACGACTCGTCCTCGGTGGACGAGCCGCTTGCGGCGATCAGGGAGAACAGGGATATTACCCTGGTGCCGGTGATGATCGACTTGATGCGCTTCCTGGGAGGCGTGTCCGGCGACGCCGTGATTGCCGTGCTCGAAGAGCTGGCCGGGCAGGCGTTCGGCGGGGACTGGAACCAGTGGATGGAGTGGCTCGGGCAGAACGCCTCGGCCTACCCGGTCCCGGACGACTACCCGAGCTGGAAGTTGAGGCTGTATTCGATGATCCATCCCCGGTTCGCGAACTTCCTTCGCGACGGGGAGACCGCGCGAATCGACCTTGTCGAGGTCACCTGGGGAGGCGTGATACCGGACGGCATCCCGGACCTGAGAAATCCCAAGACGCTGACAGTGGCGGAAGCGGACTACATGAACCCCGACGACCGGGTCTTCGGCGTCTCCATCAACGGGGAGCGGCGGGCGTACCCACTTCGCATCATCAACGCGCACGAGATGGCCAACGACATCATGGGAGGCGAACCGATCTCGGTGATGTGGTGAACGCTCTGCGGCGCCGGAATCGTGTATTCCGCAAAGATAAACGGAGAGGCAACCACATTCGGGACATCGGGCCTGCTGTACCGCAGCAACAAGCTGATGTACGACCGGGTCACGCAGACCCTCTGGAACTCCTTCCTGGGCGAGCCCGTCATCGGCCAGCTAGCCGACAGCGGCGTCAAGCTGGACTACTTCCCCGTGGTGATGACCACCTGGGAAGAGTGGTCGTCCGAGCACCCGGACACGACGGTGGTTTCGAACGCCACGGGCGTGTACCCGGCAGACTTCTACGCCGCGGAGGGGAGCCCGGAGTCGATCTACTTCGCGTACCGAGAGAACACGGGGACGATGTTCCCGGTCTGGAACCGTGACGACGTCCTGCTCACCAAGGACGAGGTGCTGGTGTTCAGCCGTGGAAGCTCTCACAAGGCCTATCCCATACCCATCCTGAACCGAGAGAGGGTCGTCAACGACGACGTCGGGGGCGAGCCGGTGGTCGTAGTGGCCAGCGGCCAGAGCCCCGAGGCGCGGGTGTACGCTCGTGGGTCCGGCACCTTCAGCCTGGACCCGGACTCGGCCGCAGGGGAGGGGACGCCCAGCCGCTTGTACGACGACGCGGGGGTCGCGTGGAGGGTGACGGAGGACGCGCTGGTCAACTCGACCGACGATACGGATACGCTGGATCGGCTCCCGGCCCACGCCTCCTTCTGGTTCGGCTGGTTCTCGTTCCACCCCGATACTGAGCTCTACGAAGGGGCCTCACCCTCACCCTAGCCCTCTCCCGTTGTACAGACCGGGGAGAGGGGATGTCGGCTACTCCGAGAACCAGCGGGCAAGCTCGTCGCGCTCGAACGCCGGCAGGGCTTGCTCCTCGCCGTCGACCCTGAGCTTGAGGCCGTCCTGCGGCGGGGTGACCCGGCCTATTTCGGCAGCCTCGATGCCCTCGGCGGCCAAGGCCTCGACGAGACGGGGGACATCCTCCGGCGAGACGGCGGCGAGCAGGGCGCCCGAAGCTATCAGCCCGATGGGGTCCAGGCCCAGGGCCCGGCAGATTGTGCGGCACTCGTCGAGAACGGGTATCCGGTCGAGGTCGACGGCGAGCCCGACTCCGGCCGCCGTGGCGAGCTCCAACAGTCCGGTTGCCAGGCCGCCCTCCGTCGGGTCGTGCATGGCGTGGACATCGGCGGCCTGGAGGGCCAGGCGCGCGTCCACGGCGACGCTGATCCCCGGTGAGAAGAGGAAGTCCGCGGCGCGGTCTATGACCTGCTGCTCCACGCCGGCGCTCCTGAGGTCAGGGGCCGACTCGCGGGCCAGTATCGCTGCGCCCTCGATGGCGATGCCCTTGGTGAGAACGATGGAGTCGCCGGGCCGGGCTCCCGAGGTGAGAACCTCGCGGCCCTTCTCAACCTCTCCGAGCATCGCGCCGACGGCCAGAGGCCTGGAGAGGCCGTAGGTGATTTCGGTGTGGCCGCCCACCAGGGTGACTCCCAGGTCGGCGCATGCGCGGCCAAGCTGGTCGAAGGCCTCCTCCACCTCGTTGGGCTGCGTGCCCTCGGGGAAGAGGAGGGTCGCCATGAGCCATCTTGGAGTCGCGCCAACGACGGCGAGGTCGTTGGCGTTGACCTGGACGACGTACCAGCCGATGAGGTCAGTGGCGAAGGTGATGGGGTCGGTCTTGGCGGCGAGGTAGCGGTCGCCGAAGTCGATCAGGGCGGCGTCCTCGCCGGCCCGGGGACCGACGACGACGCGGGGGTCGTCCTGTGGTATTCCGGCGAGCAGCCGGGAGAGTAGATCGAGGGGAAGCTTCCCGGCTTTCACGTAGAGCGAGCTGCTTCCGGGGTCATGAGCAGGCGCCTATGCGGCCACATCAGGGGAATCAGAACTCTTCGGTGCGTGCGGCATTTAGTGCCATTCCGGGACATTTAGCTTTGGGCTGGCATTCCAGATTGTGCCATGAACGAGACATTTGGCGACATTGGCGAGACATTTAGCGACATTACTGTGACAAAGTGCGACATGGCGGTGGGTGTCTGAACCGTGATTCGTGGGACTGATGGGATGGGGACGATCGGGGAAAGGGCGTGCGGCATAGAGGGACGGCAGCACGGATGTGCGGGTTTGTCAAATGGCGGGGCGGAGACTGGGAACCCTGGCTGGTCTGATGCTTTAGGGCAATCCCTCGTGGTTGCCCGTGTTGATCATCATACCCAGGGCGCCCACAAGGGACGCCCCTACGGACCCCCACCCCGTGTCGAGCTCTTCGACGGAGGCAGGGGGCTTGGGATGTCCTCACACGGCGCGCTGGTCGTAGAGAACGACCACGTTCATGTTCGAGGACTCGGGGCCCTTCATGATGTGCCCCGTGAAGAGGAGGCCCTTCTTCAGGGCCATCAGGCTCTCGTAGGTGCCGGCTGCGAGCTCCGTACCGGAAAGGACGGCCGGATTGAAGATGCACACCCGGTTGACCTGCCCGCTGCCGAGCCTGCCACGTTTAGCCACGTAGCGCATCGCCGCGATATCCTCAGATTGAACGCTGAATGTCTTGAGCAACTCCCGGCGCAGCTCTTCCGAAAGCTCGCGAATTCGTTTGCCGAACGGCCATAAACCCATAGCGTGCTCCTGTTCTTGCAGTCTGAAATGAATAGGGGAGGCGAGCAATTCGCCTCCCCTATTCACACGGGAATCCTAGTATCTGCCGCCGGAAGCCGGGGCGCCCTGTCGTCTGAAGCAGTCGCTACAGTAGACGGGTCGGTCGCCTCTGGGCCGGAAAGGCACAGTGGTGTCTTTGCCGCAATCGGCGCAGACGACCGGGTGCATTTCGCGAGGGGCTCGATCGAACCCACCGCCACCGCCGAAGCCGTCGCCGTTGCGCTGGCTGCGCTTCGCCTGACGGCAGGACGGGCAGCGCTTGGGCTCGTTTGTGTAGCCCTTCTCGGCGTGGTACGCCTGGTCATCAGCGCTGAAGGTGAACGATTGGTTGCACTCCACACAGGAGAGGGTCCTGTCCTCGTACATAATTGGTGACCTCCTTTCATTAGATAGTTGACAAGTAGACTGGGTCACCATGGCAAAAGCCGCAATGGGCCCTTTTTAGGCCCGGAGGGAAGCTGACGAGGAACCGAAGGATGAGCTAGGGAGCCAAGGAGCGACCGGGGAACTCAGAGTGCTGTCACCGTCACCAGTATAACACATGACCTGGAGATGCGTCACTTCAAGCAGGGGACGGGCGAGCGTAGCTGTTCAGTCTTCAGGAGCAAGGGGACAGGGCGGGTTTGAAACCCGCCCCTACGGCACGACCTCGCGACACCGGCTATTTTCAGGGGAGAAGGGACTTGCTCGCTCCACGAGAGAGGGGTCTCCCATCGCGGGAGGGGCGGAGGTGGCGAGGTGAAGACGAGGTTGGTAGGGTTGCGCTGTCCAGATTACCGAACGGAGCGGCGCAGGAACTGATATGCCGGGCCACCTGTTCACAGAGTACTTCCTTACCGAGGGCATAAGGTCCACGGACGAGTGGGGGGCTTCCGTCTCGGATGCCGCGGCGTTCGACGCGTTCGGGGACGGCGTGCGGCAGCGTTACGACGCTCTGAGCCGCTCAAATGACCCGAACGAGGCGGTGACCGAGCAGGAGCTGATCCGCCCGGTGCTGGAACTTCTGGGGTGGGCGGACTACCTGCCACAGCAGGGCGCGGCACGCAACGAGGACATCCCGGACCTTCTGTTGTTCCCGGACACCGATTCGAAGGAGCGGGCAGCCGCGAGAGGCAGCGCCGAGGAGAGGTACCGGGACGCCATCGTGGTGGAAGAGAGCAAGCGGCTCGGCCTGGCTCTCGATGCCCGGGACAGTGAGGACGGGCGCCGGTCCAGGACGCCTCACGGCCAGATACTCAGGTACCTTTCGACGGCGGAGGTCGAGTCGGAGAGCGGGATACGGTGGGGGATTCTGACCAGCGGCGGCGTGTGGCGTCTCTACGACTACCGCGCCCGGCCGCGCGCCACCGGCTACTTCGAGGCCGACCTGGGCAGCATGCTGGAGCCCGGCGGAGAAGACCATCTGCGCCTCTTCTACCTGCTGTTCCGGCGCGAATCGTTCATCCTCCAGAAAGGCGCGACGACCACCTTCCTCGAAGACGCCCTCATGGAGGGTCGTCGCTACGACGAGAAGGTCGCGCAGGACCTTTCGAGCGTGGTCTTCGAGAGGGTCTTCCCGAAGCTCGTGGAGGCCCTGGCAACCGAGTCCGGGGAAGAGCTGCCGCGGGTACGCGAGGCCGCGCTGATCTTCCTGTATCGACTGTTGTTCGTGCTCTACGCCGAGGACAGGGGGCTTCTCCCCGTCAACGACTCCCGGTATGACGACTACGGCCTGCGCAAGCGGGTGCGCGACGACATCGCGCAGCGGACTGCCAGCGGGGACATCTTCTCCGCCATCGCCTCCAACTACCACGACCACCTGACAACTCTGTGCAGGCTCATCGACAAGGGCGACGCGTCGATCGGCCTGCCGCCGTACAACGGCGGCCTGTTCGCCGCGGATGCCGCTCCCCTGCTGGAGCGTGTCCGACTGCCGGACGCGACGGTCGCCCCTTTCATCTACGACCTGAGCCACGCCGAAGCGGACGGCGAACGGCGCTTCGTCAACTACCGCGACATGTCGGTCCAGCAGCTCGGGTCGATCTACGAGCGCCTGCTCGAACGCGAGCCGGTACGTGACGACACGGGGAAGATCGTCATTCGTCCCAACGTCTATGCCCGCAAGGACAGCGGCAGCTTCTTCACGCCCCAGGAGCTCGTCGACCTGATTGTCGACCGGACGCTGAAGCCTCTGGCGGAGGAGCGCCTCGCGGCTTTCGAGGAGAAATCGAAGGAGCTTAAGAGCGACCGCCGGCCGAAGGCCGAACGGTACGCGGAGCTGCGCAAGCTGGACCCGGCAGAGGCGGTGCTCAACCTCAAGGTGCTGGACCCGGCAATGGGGAGCGGCCACTTCCTGGTCACCGCGGTCGACTTCCTGTCGGACTACATCGCCGAGCTTGTCGAGTACACGCCCGCCGTCCCCGACTGGCTCGACGGCGAGTACGTGTCTCCGCTGGTGGAACGCGTAGCGGCGATCAGGCGAGACATCCTACAGCGGGCCGGGGAGTCGGACTGGGTGATGGACGCGTCGCAGCTCACCGACCAGGCGATCATCAGGCGGATGGTGCTGAAGCGGTGCATCTACGGCGTGGACAAGAACCCGCTGACCGTGGAGCTGGCGAAGGTGTCGCTGTGGCTGCACAGCTTCACCGTCGGCGCGCCGCTGTCGTTCCTCGACCACCACCTGCGCTGCGGCGACTCGCTGATCGGCATGAGGGTACAAGGCAGCATCGAGGAGCTCCGGCGGTTGAGCGGCCTCTTCGCCAGCAGCGCGATACAGGCTGCGGAGAACGCGACCGGCGGGATGCAGCGGATCGAGGAGATGTCCGACGCCGACGTGGCCGAGGTGCGGGAGTCGGCGGCGCTGTTCCGGGGCGTGGAGGAGACGACGGCGGAGATGCGCGGCCTGCTCGACTTCCTGTGCGGGCTGCGCTGGCTCACCGCCGGGATGACCAAGAAGGCGCGCAGCGAGTTCGAGTCTCCGCTTGTCGACTTCCTCGAACAGAACTCACAGGACGCCTACAGGCTCCTGGCACACGGCCCCGGCGGCATGGACGCCTCGGCGGCGGACTTCGACGCGCTGTGGAGCGACGCCAGGGCCATTGCGGACCGGGAACGGTTCCTGCACTGGGAGGCCGCGTTCCCCGGAGTGTGGCACGGGTGGCAGGACGTAAGACCGCAGGGCGGCTTCGACGCCGTGATCGGCAATCCGCCGTGGGACAGGATAAAGCTCCAGGAGGTGGAGTGGTTCGCGACTCGCTCGACGGAGCTGGCCCTGGCACCGACCGCGGCCGAGAGGCGCGCCGGTATCCGTAGACTCCGACAGCGTGGGGACCCACTCGCTGACCAGTTCGACGCGGCGAAGGACCAGGCGGACAGGCTCGGCCAGCTTGTCCGGGCATCCGGCGACTACCCGCTGCTGGGGGGCGGCGACATCAACCTCTACTCGCTGTTCGTCGAGCGGGCGATGGACCTCATCAAGCCGGACGGCTTCGTCGGGCTGCTCACGCCGTCGGGGATATACGCCGACAAGACGGCGGCGCGGTTCTTCAAGTCGGTCTCCACCAGAGGCCGCCTGTCCGGCCTGTTCGACTTCGAGAACAGGCGGCTCGGAACTGGACTGCCGCACTTCTTCCCCGACGTGGACTCGCGGTTCAAGTTCTGCGCCCTGATCTTTGGCGGGGAGGAGCGGCGATTCGACGAGACCGAGTGCGCCTTCTTCCTCCACGACACCAGGACCATCAACGACCCAGACCGATGCTTTTCGCTAGACCCCTCGGATTTCGCACTGGTGAACCCGAACACGGGCACTGCGCCCGTATTCCGCACGCGACGGGACGCGGAGATCACCCGTGGCATCTACGAGCGGCATACGGTGTTGGTGGACCGGTCAGGGGGTCGAGTGCGGCGCACGTGGCCAGTGCGGTACGTGCGGATGTTCGACATGACCAACGACTCCCGCCTCTTCAGGACGGCGGCGCAGCTCGACGCTGACGGCTTCTACCCCGTTGAGGGCAACCGCTGGAAGCGAGACGAGTATCTGTACCTGCCTCTATATCAGGGTCGGATGATTCACCATTTCGATCACCGCGCCAACTCGGTGCGCTTCAACCCGGAGAACACACACAACCCCTACCTGAGCAAGCCGGTCAGCAACGATGAGCACGCGGACCCCAATTTCCTGCCCCAGACTCGGTACTGGGTTCCGGCAGCGGATGTCGAATTGACTATGCCTCAGGCGAGAGGATGGACACTAGGATTCCGCAACATAGGCCGTCCGACGGACGAACGCACGATCATCGCTGCCCTCCTGCCTCACGCAGGCTTTGGCAATTCGACTCAACTATTGCTCCCGACAACGGATGCGGATGCTCTTGCGATGAGTTGCCTCGTAGCGAACCTTTCGAACTTCGTCCTTGATTTCGCGGCCTCCTCCAAGATACAAGGGGCAAACATCAACTGGTTCATCGTCGAACAGCTACCCGTCATCGCCCCTGACGACTACGACCGGCAATTCGGCAGCGCGACCGCCCGCGACCTTGTGCGGGACCACGTGCTGCGGCTCACGTACACGGCCCACGACATGGCGCCGTTCGCACGCGACCTCAGCTACGACGGTCCGCCGTTCAGGTGGGACGAGGAGGAGCGGCGCCACCTGCGGGCACGGCTCGACGCGCTGTACTTCCACCTCTACGGTCTGTCCCGCGAGGACGCGGACTACGTGCTGGGCACGTTCCCGATAGTGCAACGGCAAGACGAGAAGGAGTTCGGCCGATACCGGACGCGGGACCTGGTCCTCGCCTACATGAGCGCTCTGGCGGCGGGGGATACGGAGACGGTGGTGGCGTTGTAGGCGTGGGGGTTGGGGTCGGTGAGGCCCGCCCTCGTGGACTCCCGTTTTCACGGGAATGACGGTAGGAAGAGCTTCACCCTCACCTCAATCCTCTCCCGTCAAGAGACCCTTGCGTAACCTACCGGACGAGGCGATGTCGGGAGTTGTAAACGACACCATCCTAGCTAAACCCCCACCCCTCTGGATACCGGCCTTCGCCGGTATGACGGTTGTGCAAAGGTCTCGTCAAGGGAGAGGAGGGGGCGGGCCAGAGAGACACCCCCGATCTCCACGCCTCTGGATACCGGCCTTCGCCGGTATGACGGTGGCCTTGTGAAGGCCACATGAGAGATTGAAGGCGGCGGCCGCGTTCCCCGACAAGGTTAAGGGCGGGTTTGAAACCCGCCCCTACGGCACAACACAGCGTGGCTGTGGCACCTGGAAGACCTTCACCCTCACCTCAATCCTCTCCCGTCAAGGGAGGGGAGGGGGCGGACCAGGGAGACACGCCCCGATCCCCACGCCTCTGGATACCGGCCTTCGCCGGTATGACGGGGGCCTTGTGAAGGCCACATGAGAGATTAAGGCGGCGGCCGCGTTCCCCGACAAGGTTAAGGGCGGGTTTGAAACCCGCCCCTACGGCACGACCTAGCGGCACCGGCTATTTTCAGGGCTGTGACGGCTGGAAGATTTTCACCCTCACCTCAATCCTCTCCCGTCAAGAGACCTTTGCGTAACCTACCGGACGAGGCGATGTCGGGAGTTTCTAACGACACCACCGTAGCTAAGCCCCCACCCTTCTGGATACCGGCCTTTGCCGGTATGACGGTGGGAGGGACTTCAGTCCGCTCCGCGTTGGGAGGAGGCCTTGCCGTAGAGTATGCTGGCGGGCTGGCCCAGCACCAGGACGTTCTTGCGCCTCATTCCGCTCCTGGCCGCCATTCCGTCAGCCTGATCGCGGGAGAGGAGGAGCGCTACCGGTGAGCCGCTCAGCTCCCGGCGCCGGATGAGCCGCTGGAGGGCAGCCGTTCGTACCTGGGCGAACCTGACACCGGAGGGCACGTTGGAGACGAGCCTGCTGAGGGAAGGCAGGGATGCATAGTCGAAGCGCTCGAACGGCGCGTTCAACGGGGTGACACTGCGTCCTGCGAGCCTCGCGCGGGCGACCCGGTAGGCATCGGCGTCCACCTCGAGGCCAATCCCGGGACCAGCGCCGTACCTGTCAGCCGCCATCTCCAGGATCGTGCCGGTGCCCATGAAGGGATCGAACACGGTGTCGCCGCTGCCCACGCCGGCGATCGTAAGAAGCCCGCACGCGAGGTGGCGCCTGAGTGTGCCGGGCAGCCCGTCCTGCTCGCTGCCCAGGTTGCTGTATAGCTGCAGGCCAAGCACGGCCTTCTCAGCGTCGGCCTTGCACAGCAACCGGACACCCTCGCGCTGAGACAGGCGCCACCTGGGGAACGCGGCGGCTGCGGCACTGGTAACAGCCCTGTCGAGCTCGCCCCTGGGTATCGACGTGCGCCCATACAGCTCGGTCGTGACGGAGAACCGGCGCGAGGCTGTCTTCTCCGCCAGCGGCAACCACTGGAGGATCGAAGCCTTCAGACGGGCACTATTGAGCCACCGCGCCAATTCGCCGGCCGCGTCCAACCGCCCCGAGGGGGCGAATTCGGCCAGGCAGCCGTGAACGCCTGCCGGGGTAAGCAGCCGCGCGGATTCGAGCCCTGCTGCCGCCGGAGTGAATAGCGAGGAGTCGCGGTGGTGGAAGGCCACGCGGCCGACGACACCGATGCCTCGCAGCTCCCTCAGTGTAGCGAATGTCCAGCCGGGCTGGGTCGTGAGAAAGTACTCTCTCTCCAAGGAGGGCTGAGAGCCCGACCGTGTGACTTCATGCCTCGTGATGCGGCTATTCCCCATTTCGTTTCGCCAGTCCTTGCACTACAAAGTTGATCTATGGCCAAAGCAGACTTTGCCGCCGGGCATGGCAGGCTCCCCTACTGCGCCTTCTCCCTGCATGACACTCGCCATCCAACCTGAGCCCCCACCCCTCTGGATACCGGCCTTCGCCGGTATGACGGTGGCCTTGTGAAGGCCGCATGAGGGAATGAAATGGCGGCCGCGTTCCCCGACAAGGCTAAAGGCGGGTTGGAAACCCGCCCCTACGGCACAACTCAGGGTCACTGTCTACTTTAACAGTAGTTATGGTTGGAAGACTTTCACCCTCACCTCAATCCTCTCCCGTCTAGGGAGTGGAGGACTTTGACCCCCCACCTCCGTATCGAGTACGGGGCAGGCTTTGGTCTTCTTCCGTCCAGGGAAAGGAGGACCTTCACCCTCACCTCAATCCTCTCCCGTCTAGCAGCCCGTCCGAGGATTATCTAACGGTGCTTGCGGGTCAGCGACAATGGATCGCGACAACTAATTTTGCCGGTTGCGCCGGCCGGCCCCCAGATAGCTTTGCGAATAGCGTCGTGCTCGCTACCTCGGCAAAAGTTCCTGATGCGTTGGGCTGACCCATCAACCCGTGCTTTCCTGTGCAGATTGACCCCAAAGCGGAACAGTTTGAGCAGGTTGTGGCCTGTGCAGATCAGCGACCATTCGCCGTTCACCTTCTCCAGTCCCCGCAGCAGGAACTGGCGGAATCCCCGGCCCTGCTTGATCTGGCCGAATACCGGCTCCACAGTTTGCATCCGCAAAGCGTAGCGCTGCCGACCCCGCTTGGTCTGTAACTTCCGTCGCATCCGGTCCCTGGGAGACAGATGGCTGGGTATGCGACCTCGGGGCGCGGGTGGCACAACCCGACCGTGGCGGGTCTGCTCCGGCGCGACGAACGGGTCCACGCCCAGAGCATAAAGCTCGTCGACTGCCTTTGCCGAGTAATAGCCAGCATCGGCGGATACTTCCCTGGGGACTGCACCGACGTTGTCGATGGTCTCCTCCATCATCGCCGCAGCCTGTTGCTTATCCGAAGTCTGGTTTGTGGCCCGCGCCGCCACGATCACCTGGTGAGCGCTGTCCACCACCGCCTGACAGTTGTACGCTTGCAGGAAGTCCTTTCCTCCAGGTGCGGGGATGATGCGCGACTCGGTATCGGTGAAGTTACGCTGGGCCTTGTCGTCGGGCACACCCAGGTGCTTACCACCTTCGGCCTCGGCCTGTTCGGCAGCCGCCTGCGCCTCGGCTTCCAGCGCCGCCATGGCTTCCCGTATCTTCTCCAACCGACCCTCTCGAAAGGCCAACTCCTCCGGCAACTCATCTCCACGCTTGTCTTTGCCGTACCGCCGGTCTTCCTCATCATCCGCTGCCTGGGCCTGCCGCAACAACTCCGTTACCTCCGCCGCCAACTGCGCTGCCTTCTCCTTCATCCGTTGGTAACTCATCGCCTTATGCTTCGATGCGTTGGCCTTGACCTTCGTGCCGTCCAGCGCCACGTGCCCCAGCTTCACCAGCCCCGCCTGCTGGCACAACGCCAGTACCTGTACGAACAGGCCCGACAGCGCATCCACATTATCCTTGCGAAAGTCGGAGATGGTCCGGAAGTCCGGTGTGTTGTTCGCCGCCAACACCCTGAAGGCGATGTCTTCGTGGAGACGCTGGGCGATGCGGCGTGAGGACGCCACCCCGACGCAGTAGCCGTAGAGCAACACCTTGACCATCATCCGTGGATGATACGGCGGCCCGCCACGCCGTTCCCGCTCGTAGCGAGCGGTGACCTCCGACATGTCCAACTGGTCCACCACGTCGGATATGAAGTAGGCCAGATGGTCGTCAGGCAGCCACTCCTGCAACGCCGCTGGCAACAGCAACTGCTGCTCGGGTTCGTAGGGAAGGTAGGTCTTGCTCATCAACGACTCCCCGCTACTGGACTGGGCCCATCATACCCACAAACACTCGCCAACCGTGTTTCTCGGACGGGCTGCTAGGGAGAGGAGGACTTTGACCCCCACCTCCGTATCGAGTACGGGGCAGGCTTTGGTCTTCTTCCGTCTAGGGAAAGAAGGACCTTCACCCTCACCTCAATCCTCTCCCGTCTAGAGACCTTTGCACAACCGTCATACCGGCGAAGGCCGGTATCCAGAGGGGTGGGCGTTCAGCTAGGATGGGTGTCGTTTACAATTCCCGATGTCGCCTCGTCCGGTAGGTTACGCAAGGGTCTCGTCTAGGGAGAGGAGGGCCTTACCCTCACCTTAATCCTCTCCCGTCTAGAGACCTTTGCGCAACTTTCGGTGTTGAGAATTGGGTGTCTGTGGCGCAGAGGTCAACAATCAGCGGGTTTGAGATGGGAGTTCTCAGCGTCCAATCATCCCCTGTAGGCAGCCCAAGACAACCCTCGGCAGCCGCTTCAGCGGCGGGTGCCCTTTCATGGCGCACGCCTCCCTCACCATCTCACGCTCCATTGAGGACTATCCGGTCAGCCCTCCGCAGGTTGTAGGCCATGCACTTGAAGCACATCTCCGTAGCGTTTCGCTCAAGACCTATGTAGCGCACCCGACTGTAGCCGTATGACCGCTTCAGCGTACCGAACACCTTCTCCACCCTCGCTCGCACTCTCGATATCAGGTCGTTCCGAAGCTTCTCGACATCGGCGACCTCAGGATGATGCTTGTTCGCTCTTCTCATTATCTGGTCCTGTATACCCATCGACTTCAGCCTCTGCCTCCTCCTATGCGTGTCGTAGGCCCGGTCAGCGTACACCGCCAACTCGTCCCCTAATATCAACTCGTCCGCCACTTCCGTATCGTTGACATTCGCCGGCGTCAACACCGCCTTGCGTATCAGACCGGAACCCTCGTCCACTCCGATGTGCATCTTGTAGCCGTAGTGACTGCGAGAGCCCTTACGCGTCCATGCCGCGTCCTTGTCCGTCCCCTCTCCAGACCCAGACTTGCGGCTGCCTTGCGACTCCACCAGCGTCGCGTCCATGAGGGTTCCCGACTTCACCATCAGGCCCTTCCCGTCAAGCTGTCGGTTGAGCTCCTCCAGCAACTCTTCCCCAAGCCCTCTCTCCGTCAACGACCTGCGGAACCGGCTGATCGTCGAGTGGTCAGGCGACTCGTCCTGAATCCCCAGACCCACGAACCGCCGAAACGACAGACGGTCTGACAGCGCCTCCTCCATTGCCGGGTCCGACGCGCCATACCACTGCTGGAGCAGCATCACCCTCACCATCATCAGCGGGGGATAGCTCTTTCTGCCCTCCGATGACGAGTGGATGCCGTTAACCAGCCGTGACAACTTGTCCCAGTCCACCGCCTGGTCAATTCTCTCCAAACTCTCATTCCTGCCGATGCCCTCAGGCAGAAATCCCTCTACAAACGACACCCCTCCTATCTCTCGGTGCATCGCTGCCTCCTGATCGCCAGATTAGCGCCCCTTATTATTCAATGCACCAAACAGTTGTGCAAAGGTCTCGTCTAGGGAGAGGAGGAGGCGGCTTCCCAGAGCTTGCCGTCTTTTACGGTGGCGACGGGCTTGAGGCGGCTATCGACCTGGACTGAGCCGCCCTGGGCGTCGCGGTAGTCGAACTCGCCGGGCTCGAAGTCGAGGACGGCAGCATCGCCTACCGCTCCGGGGGTGAGCGTGCCTATCTCGTCCCGCAGCCCTATGGCGGCCGCGCCGTTGCTGGTCACGGAGGTCACCACCTGCTCGAGGGACATGCCCATGAACATCGACATGAGCTCGGGCAGGGTGAGGATCACGGGCCGGGCGGGCCGGGGCTTCGTGATGTCGCTGCTTATGGTGTCGGGCAGGAAGCCCTGGGCGATGGCGGCCCTCGTGACCTGGACATCTACGTTGGCGCTGGCGGCGCCGACATCCATGAGTATCCCCTTGGACCTGGCCTCCAGCACCTCGGCCCGCAGCCGGCCGCGGGCGTCCAGGATGTTGTTGGCGGCGCCGTGGAAGGCGTGGGTCACGATGTCGCCCGGGCGCATCCGGTCGAGTATGCCGGCCATCGGGATGGGGCTTCGCGCGACGTGCACCATCATGAAGGAGCCTGTGGCGTCCGCCACCTCTCTGCCCCTCTCCAGGGCCGGGAGGGCGTTCTCCACGCCGGTGACGCCGGGGTCGATCCGCACCTTCACGCCCAGCGTGACGTTGGGGTTGTCCCGGATGCACCGGACGGCCTCCTCGACCTGGGCGTAGCGCAGGTCCATGAGCTCACCGACGGGCTCCCGCGAGACGCCGGTGGACGGGCCGCCGCTGATGGAGAATGACGGGCCGTAACCGCCGTCGCGGAACTGCTGGAGCATCCCCAGAGAGGACAGGTTGATCAGGGCGAAGAGGCGGGTCTTCTCCCGACGGACGATGAACTCCTTGAAGGCGTCGAACTGGGCCCAGCCAGAGCTGCCCGCATCCATGGTCGTGGTCACGCCGTTGGGGAGACAGACCGAGTCGGCGGAGATGCCCATGTGCGTGACGTGCGGGAAGTAGTGGCCGTGTACGTCGATGAGTCCGGGGGTGACCAGCTTTCCGGACACGTCCAGCACCTTCGAGGCGCCAGCGGCCTCCAGGTCCGGCCCAACCGCGGCGACCCTTCCGTCCTTGAAGGCCACGTCGGCTGCGGCCCGCGGACCCCTGGCGGGGTCGAGGACCTCGCCGCCCTTGAGGAGGAGATCGTACGCGTGAGCCATGGCTATCCCGCGCCGACCGGGGCAGCCACCTCGTCGAAGATGGACTGGTCCCAGTCGACCCACTTCATGAAGCCGCTGGCCTCGATGCTGTCGATGACGCCCTGTTTGAAGGCCTCGGACACGTCCTCCTGGTGCGGGAAGTACGGCCCTGTGTCCATTCCCAGCGCGGACAGCCTGGTCCTGGCGGGCGGGCCCTCGCCCATGCCGGGGTAGCTCGCGTTGGCGCCCTTCTGCACCTGCGCGCCTTCCACCGCCACCTTCGGCTTCCGCGCGGCGTTAAGCTCGGCATCGAACCTGGCGAGGTCGAGCCGGTCGAGCTCGTCGAAGCGCTTCTCCCGTATCAGCTCCCACCGCTTCAGGGAGTACCGGGGCGCCACGTTCCCCAACGTGTCGATGAACCCGACCATCCCCAACCGGTATCCCATGCTGAGCATGCCGCCCTGCTCGATGAAGTTGAACCTGATGCTCCTATAGAAGTCAAGTCGTGGCTTGAACTGTTTGGGCCGAGGTCCGTAGGGCAGAGAAGACTTCGCGAGCTACGTAGCGTTTGAGGCAACGGATGATCTCCGCCTTGCTCATCCCCTCCCTGGTGCGGCGTCGCATGTAGGACTGGGTCCGCGGGTCATACCGAAGTCTGACCACAACGATGCGATGGAGAGCAGCGTTGGCCTGACGATGACCGCCGCGATTGAGCCGATGCCGATTGGTCTTGCCTGAGGAAGCAGGTATGGGATTGACGCCGCACAGGGAGGCGAAAGAAGCCTCGGAGTGGAGGCGCTCAGGGTTGCTCCCTGCAGCCACCAGTAGAGTGGCTGCCGTGTCGGGTCCTATGCCGTAGCTGTCTACCAGGGCTGGGGATATGGTACGGGTGAGTCGTTCCAGCTCCCCCTCCAGGTCATGTATCTCCTTGCTGAGTTGACGGTAGCGGCGGGCAAGGGAGCGCAGGGTGTACTTGCCCGCCGCCGTGGGATCGTCCAGACGACCAGGCCGGAAGCTCTTGCACAGGTTGATCAGAGCACCGGCGGTGAGTCCAACGAGGGTCTCGCGAAGCTCAGCCGGGGCTGTGACAATCAGGGCCTTCATCTGATTGAAGGCCTGGGTGCGAGCCTTGACGGCCGAGTCTTTGGCGCTCTTGAGCATGCGAATCATCTCCACCTCTCCCTCCCCCGACTTGGGTGTGGCTTCGGCCACTCCCGCCAATAAAGATCGAGCTGCCATCTCCGCATCGGTGGGGTCGCTCTTCCCTTTCCTGTAGCGGGTTGACCGGTCGGGCCTATTCACTTCCACAACGGTATGTCCCCTACGGGTCAGGTAGCGAGCCACTCCGGCCCCGTAGGAACCCGTACCCTCAATCCCAAAGGCGTGAATCTCTCCCAGACTCCGTGACCACCGTTCGAGATCCTGATAGCCATGCATAGTCGCCGGTGCGTGAAGCTCCCCCAGCCGTACACCCTGGCGGTCAATGGCCACTGCCACATGCTTGTCTTGGTGAGTATCCACTCCGACGACTACCCGAATAGAACGACCGCCTTCTTGATCTACGACTCCTGTCATCTCTACCACCTCCTCTGGGATAGCGCTCTGGCTGGGTGAGCGGACAGGACTGCGATGGGACTTAAAGCCAGGCTCCTATAAAGTCACTGCTCGCCGTGCCAAAGGCACTTCCGGGCCACCTCGACTCGAGTCGACAGATCCGGTTGAAGGCATGGTGCCAGTCCTCGAAGGGGTCAGACCCGGGCCGAGGTGGCCCGGTATTCATCATCGCAGTCCTTGAACAGGCGGATCATGCCCGCCCAGTGGAACAGGGAGAACGAGCCCCACTTGAGCCCATCCACGTTCTCCAGGTCCACGAACTTCTCGAAGATGTCCTGCCTGAACTCGAAGGCGTTCGGCATGCACCACGGTAGGTTGTAGGCGATGATGCCGATATCGGCGGCGTCGTTGACGTACTTGAAGAAGCCGAACACGTCATCGTCGGTGGGGCCCATGTAGTGAGGGGGCGTCAGCTGAATGAAGTCCATGCCCAGGTCGGCGGCCAGCCTGGCCTTGTCGGCGGCGTCCCGTGCGCTGAGCTCGGTCACGCCGGCGGCGGTGGGCACCCTACCGTCGGCAACTTCTACGGTGAACTCGGCGAGAGTTTGCCACTCCGAGTCCCTCAGGAAGGTCCCCTCGCCCAGGCCGCCCGCGATCAGGAGGACGCCGTTGCCCTCGATGAACCCGTTCTCGATGATCCAGTCGAGGTGAATCCTCTGGCGGTCGAGCCGCAGGCTGTGGTCCTCGTCGGTAAAGGTGGGCAGCGAGAGGAGGGAGCCGACGAGCTTGTCCTGGCGCCGCTTGGACATGGGGAGACTCCTTGGGACCGGGCGGTGTTCCCGGTGGACGGCAGACTACTGCCGATGCCTGTCCGCGTCAACTACTCCGGGCGATCCCTGATCAACCGCAGAGCGTGCAGACGACGCAGAGGTGGGGGGAAGGTGGTGACATTTGTTGATAGGGCAGCTCATACCGGACGTATGCGTGGGGCGGCGGGGACTACATCCATCTCGCACCCGTATCGCACAAACTCGCCCGGCCGTACGAGCCGCCGAGTCCACTCTGCGAACTCCTCCAGATGCGCTCGAAGAATATCCCTGGTCTCCCGGTCGATCAGGTTTCCTTGAGAGTCGAACCGAGGAGGCGCGAACGCCTGGACCAGCACTCCCGGCTTGACCATTACCAGTGAGCCGGTCTCCGCCAGGGACTCCTGAAGCTGCATCTGGGCCCGCGCGGTCCCCGCTCTCCCGCCCGCGCCGATGATTGTCGCCGGCTTGCCCATCAGCGAGCCCTGTTCGCGGTCGCGAGAAGCCCAATCGACGGCGTTCTTAAGCGCCCCGGAGGTGCCCCAGTTGTACTCCGGCGTCGCGAAAATCACTCCGTCGGCATCTCGTATGGCTGCCTTGAGCGCCGCGACCGGGGCGGAGTCGCCCATGGCCTCGATGTCACTGCTGTAGAAGGGAAGGTTCGCTATGTTGAAGATGGATATCTCCATTCCGGCAGGCGCGACCCCCTGTCCGGCCCGCAACAGGCCGGTATTCGTCGACGCTCTACGAAGGCTGCCGGATATGCCCAAGACCTTGATTGGCCCGGAGCCGCCGTGGTCCAGGTGGCTGTTCATTTCGCTGCTCCTCTTCCAATTCTTGCTGCGTCGTTGAGGCTGTGGAATGTCGGCTCGTCAAAACCGGTCCGAGAATCCGGAGGAAACCGAGCTTGGGCTCTGGCCCGCCGATGCGGCCTTGATGGAAGTCGGCAGGTCTTGGACCAACGACCAGCCTCCGATACCCGGACCACGATAGGCGACGCCGTTTGTCTGAGCTGCCTCCGCACGGAAGACCTGTCCCTCATCCGTAGCAATCCACGCGTTCCCATGAGCGAATATGACGACCGGGACCCGCGCATACTGTTCGGGCAGGACAGGGTCGACCACCTGATTCCAGCTGCGTCCGCCGTCGAGAGAGTGGTAGACGCGGGCGGAAATGCCAGGGGGCCTCTGGCCCGTGGCGATCAGTACCTCGCCCACCCGCTCAGGATTGACGTGCAGCCCGACCGTGTACCCCTGACCGATGCCCTCGGTTATCTGTTGCCACGAGTCGCCATTGTTCTCACTGAGGTAGAGGCCCTTGCCGGTAGCGGCTATCAGACGTCCGGGCTCCGATGGGTCTGGGCGAACTGTGTGAACGTCTACATAGAGACCGTTGTTCAGCTCACTCCAGCTGTCGCCATAGTCTGGGGAATAGACAACTCCACCCACCTCGACTCCAACAAGGACACTCGCTTCGGCGTCGGGGAGAAAGTCGATGGACCGTACGTGCGGCTGATGCGGCGGGCCGGGGAAGTACCACTTCTCCCGTGTGGGAAGCTCGTCGATCTTGTCCGAACGCCTCCACGTCCGGCCTCCGTCGTCACTGCGAAAGACCATGGCTGGCTCGGTACCCACGTAGAATCTGCCGTCGGGGCCGATTGCGGCCGCGCGTGCGTCGCCCTCCCAGATGCGCCTCTCGCCAGAGTCGGAGATCTCGTAGACCCCGTCCCGTGCGACCGCCGCAAGGACCGTCCCATTACGGTCCGCGACGTGGACCACTATCTTGCCCGCGAGCCCGATACGCTCCGCGTTGTCGCCGCTCATCCTCCATACACCGTCGCCGGTGCCGAGGACCAGATGCCTGTCCGTCTCTTCCCCCGATGGCCGCGGCGCAATATCCGCGGGGCGGTCACCTGGGTAACTTTCCATAGTCTCCCCTCCCGTGTGATTCGGCTCCATGCCTGGCCGCGTTGGCTCCGTAGTCGAAAAAGCACGCCTGGTTTGTCGGCCCGCCAGGTTCTCGTGGACTCTCGAGAGCAGGCTGCGGAGCAGGTCTCTCGCGCGGTCATCGAAGCCAGCCAGCGTGTCCCGCTCCAGCTCGCTCCACTGCTCCTCCACCTCTGAGCGCCGTTCTCGACCCTCGTCGGTGGGGAACACCCTAGAGATCCGCTGGTCGTCTGCGTCGGGTACCCGGCGCACCAGACCCTTGCGCTCCAGCCGCCGCAAGGCGTTCGTCACGGTGGCAGGCCGCACAGCCAGGCGTTCACCGAGCTCGGTCTGAGTGACGCCTTCTTTCTGCCAGAGGGCGCACAGCACCATCTCCTGGCCGACGTGCAGACCGATCTCGCTCAGCAGGTCTTCGGCGCGCTGACGATGGAGCTTGCAGACCTGGGCCAGCAGGTAGCTCAGAGTCCCGGGCAGCGGCTTGGGGTCAGCCATCTCCTCCTCCTGGAATGCGCCGTTCATGCCGCGTCAGTCGCCTCCACTCCTTCGGTGTCGAGGACGCTCCAGCCCTGTACCGAGACCCACTGCTCGTACGTGCGCCAGTCCGTCTCCGGGTAGTCTCGGCGGAGCGCGGCGATGTCGGCGCTGTATCCGACTTTATCGAACCACTCGTACATACGGGCCACGTCCTCGCTCATCGCATAGGCCTTCGCGATCGGTATCTGAGCGTAGTCGATGGCATGTCCGGCGGCGCTGGATATTATCTCCGCCGCCCGCCTGCCGCTGAGCTCATCCGACGCGATATCGATTCGCCGGCCCAGGAACCGGGACGGGTTCTCGAGCACCAGAGCGACAAAGGAGGAGATGTCACCGACCGAGACCTGCTGGAGCGGCCGGTCGGGCGGCATCGGAAGCGCGAGGGTTCCCTGGATCAGCCCCGGCAGCGTCCAGGGGCTGAACAGGTTCTCGGAAAAGAATACCGGCGCGACGATGGTGTACGGTATTCCGAGCGACTCGATGTGCTGCTCGATCCGGTACTTGCTTTCGAAGTGGGGGATGCCTGTCGACCTGTCGGCGCTGGCGACGGACGAGAATACAAGATGTCTTGCGCCCGCGGCCCTGATGGCATCGGCAATCTTCTTACCTTGACGCACCTCGGCTTCAATCCCTGATTCGAAGAACGAGGTCATGGCGTACACGGCATCCATACCTTGGGCGGCCCGAACCACCGACTCGCGTTCCTCGTTGTCGCCCACCGCCAATTCGGCACCCAACTCCTGGAGCTGCAGAGCGGCAGGAGATTCCGCACTACGGGTGAAGGCACGCACCCTATGGCCTCTGCTGAGGAGCAATCGTGCTACCGAACCGCCTTGCTGTCCAGTCGCGCCTATAACGAGAACGTTGAGCTGTTTTGACACTCTCTTCCTCCGAGCTATTGTTTAGCCAGCTAACCTTTAGTCGGCTAAACAATAGCTCGGATTACACCGCATGTCAACCCCGTGCATATTCCGAGCGCCTCTCCTATGTGGAACTGGCGGCCTTGGAGCTCAGGCAATCGAAGAACCGGTCGATCTGGGTCTTCGCGACGTTGCCCATGAGCCTCTGGCCGACGCGGGCCAGCATGCCGGTGACCAGCGCCTCCCCCTCATAGCTGAGCTCAGTGGTGTCTCCGACCTCCGCCAGCTTCATGGTGCCCTGCCCCTTGATGGTGGTCATGGAGCCCTTGCCCGAGACGGACATGCTGTAAGACTCGGGCTCGCGTCTGTCGGAGATCTCCAGCTTGCCCTTGTAGGAGCCGGAGACTGCGCCAACGCCGACGCGCACCTCAATCTCAAATACGTCGGGGGCGAGGGACTTGAACTCTCGGACGCCGGGGACGCAGGACTCCACGGCGGCGGGGTCCATAAGAGCGTCCCAGAGCTGCTTTCTAGGCACATTGCACCGGTACGATCCGCTCACTTTCATCGATCAGGCCTCCTTGCAGTCAGGAATGGCAGGGTGGTCACATCTCACACGGACTAGAATGTACCAGCGCGGGGCATTCGCGCCAAGCCGGACTCCCCCTCATCCTAGCTAGGCTTCTCCCGCGAGGGGAGGAGGGATTCTGCCGCTCCGTGGGAGAGGAGTTCTGCGAATGTCTGCCTCCGCGGGAACGACGGCGGTGGGCTTGTGGCATATTTCACCAAATTGACAACTTGGCGGCCCGATAATACCCTTCGCTCGAAACCGAATCCCGAACGGCATCGGAGATCGGAATCCAACTCTGTCGAAGAAACGACCGAAGGAGGAGGTCAACCGTGAAAGTGCCCGTAGAGGTGACGATCAACGGGAAGTGCCACAGCGGCGAGGTCGAGCCTCGCCAGCTGCTGGTGCACTTCATCCGCGAGGACGCCGGGCTCACCGGCACGAAGGTGGGGTGCGACACGAGCCAGTGCGGCTCGTGCACCGTGAATATGGACGGGGTGAGCGTGAAGTCCTGCACAGTGCTGACCGCACAGGCCGACGGCGCGTCGATTACGACGATCGAGGGGTTGTCGGACGGCGTGGACCTTCACCCGCTGCAGGAGGCGTTCTGGAATAAGCACGGCCTCCAGTGCGGGTTCTGCACGCCCGGCATGATCATCGCGGCGGACGAGCTGCTGAGGACGAACCCGAACCCAACGCGCGAGGAGATCAGGCATGGGCTGGAGGGCAACATCTGTCGTTGCACCGGCTACCAGAATATAGTGCTGTCCGTCGAAGCGGCAGCCGGGAAGATGGGAGGTTAGGCAGCCATGACCACTAGAGTATTCGGCTCCGGCATCCGACGCCGGGAGGACCCCAGGCTCATCACGGGCCGCGCCTCTTACACCGATGACATCAAGCTGCCCGGGATGGTTCACGCCGCGATTCTTCGCAGCCCGCACGCCCACGCAAACATCACGTCGATCGATACCAGCGGGGCCAAGGGACAACCGGGGGTCATCGCGGTCTACACGGGAGCGGACACGGACGGGGTGCTCGACGGCCTCCCGTGCGCGTGGCTGATCCCCAACTCGGACCTCAAGACGCCGGAGCATCCGGCCATAGCGAAGGACAGGGTGCGCTACGTGGGCGACGCCGTGGCGGTGGTGGTGGCTGAGAGCCGCTACCAGGCGGAGGACGCCCTCGAGCACATCGAGGTCGACTACGAGCCTCTGGGCGTCGTCATGAACCCGAAGGCCGCGGCCCAGGACGGCGCTCCCCAGATTCACGACGACGTGCCGAACAACATCGCCTTCACGTGGGCGGTCGCGGGCGGGGACACCGACGCGGCTTTCTCGGAGGCCGACGTCACGGTGAGCGACACGATCAACCTCCAGCGGCTGATCGCCAACGCGATGGAGCCGCGCGCGGCGATCGCGCAATGGGTCGCCCCCACGGGTGAACTGACACTGTGGAACACGTCACAGAACCCGCACATCGCCCGGTTCCTGACCTCCGTGGTCACGGGGGTGCCGGAGCACAGGGTCCGGGTCATCGCCCCCGAGGTGGGCGGCGGCTTCGGCAGCAAGATCCCCTACTACGCCGACGAGGCCATCACGTCCTTCTGCTCGATGAAGCTGGATGTCCCGGTGAAGTGGACAGAGACGCGCAGCGAGAACTACCAGATCACGACTCAGGGCCGCGACCACGTAGAAGAGGTGGAGATGGCGGCGACGAGCGACGGGAAGATAACCGGCATCCGCACGACCGTCTACGCGGGGTTGGGCGCCTACCTCTCGACGGCCGCTCCCGGCGTTCCGACCATCCTGCACGGCCTGATGTACTCGGGGCCGTACGACATACCGAATATAAGCGGCACAATTTACGGGGTGTTCAACAACGGAGCGCCCGTGGACGCGTACCGCGGGGCGGGCCGTCCGGAGGCGACTACGCTGATAGAGCGCCTGGTGGACCTGCTCGCGGCGAAGCTGGGGACGGACCCGGCGGAGCTGCGCCGGCAGAACTTCATACCGCAGTTCGCGGACGGGCACGACGTTGCGACCGGGATCACGTACGACAGCGGTGACTACGAGGTGACTCTGGACGCCTGCCTCGACGCCGCGGACTACGCGTCGCTCCGCGCGGCGCAGGAAGAGGGCCGCAAGGAGGGCCGGTACATGGGCATCGGCGTCAGCGCCTATGTCGAGCTATGCGGCCTCGGCCCGTCGCAGGTGGCGGGGGCCGTCGGGTTCCAGGGCGGCCTGTGGGAGAGCGCGATCGTCCGCTTCCATCCGACCGGCAAGGTCAACGTGATGATCGGCTCGTCGCCGCACGGCCAGGGCGAGGAGACGACGTTCGCCCAGATCGTCGCCGAGGAGGTGGGTGTGGACGTGGACGACGTGGAGGTGATCCACGGCGACACTGCCCTCACGCCGATGGGGTGGGGCACCTACGGGAGCCGCACGACGGCCGTGTCGGGTGCCGCCGTCGCGATTGCCACGCGGAAGATCAAGGACAAGTCGAAAGCCCTGGCGGCGCACCTGCTCGAAGCGGCGACCGAGGACATCGAGTACGAGGGCGGCAAGTTCTTCGTGAGGGGGTCGCCCGACCAGCACAAGACGATACAGGACATCGCGTTGATGGCAAACGTCGCGTGGAACATGCCCGAAGGCATGGAGCCGGGGCTGGAGGCCAGCGCATTCTACGACCCGCCCAACTTCACCTACCCATTCGGCGCCCATATCGCGGTGGTCGAGGTGGACCCGCAGACGGGCCACGTGGACCTGCAGCAGTACTACGCGGTGGACGACTGCGGAGTGCAGATCAACCCGATGATCGTCGAGGGCCAGGTGCACGGCGGTGTCGTGCAGGGAGTGGGTCCCGTTCTCTGGGAGGGAGCGGTGTACGACGACGACGGCCAGCTCCTGACCGGGTCGATGCTCGACTACGCCCTGCCGCGCGCCGACCTGCTGCCGGAGATAGAGGTGATGTCCAATACGACGCCCTCGCCGCATCACCCGCTTGGCGTGAAGGGTATCGGGGAGGCGGGCACCATCGCCTCGACCCCGACGGTCTACAACGCGGTGATGGACGCGCTGAGGCCACTGGGCGTGACCGGCATCGACATGCCGTTGACGCCGGAGAAGGTCTGGCGGGCAATCAACGAGTCGCAGAACGGAGGCTAGGCCAATGTATGCAGCACAGACAACTTACCATCGCGCGAGCTCGGTGTCGGAGGCGGTGCAGATACTCTCCGGCAACGAGGGGGCCAAGATATTGGCGGGCGGTCACAGCCTGATCCCGCTGATGAAGCTGCGGCTCTCGGCCCCCGAGACGCTGGTGGACATCGGAAGGATCGAGGACCTGAAGGGGATCAGCGGCAAGGACGGCGCGGTCTGCATCGGCGCGCTGACGACCCACGCGGAGATCGCTTCGTCGGACCTGGTGCAGCAGCAGGCGCCGCTGCTGGCGGAGGCCGCCGGCATGGTCGGCGACCCGGCGGTAAGGAACCGCGGCACCATAGGCGGCAACGTGTCCCACGCGGATCCCGCGTCGGACCTGCCGACCGTGCTGACGGCGCTGGGCGCCACGTACTGCGTGACCGGACCGGGCGGCGACCGGACCATAGCCGCGGGGGACTTCGCCATAGGGCTGCTGGAGAGCGCGCTCGAGGAGAACGAGATACTGACCCACGTGTGCGTACCCTCGCAGGCGTCCGGCTCGGGCTCAGCCTACTCCAAGTACTCACACCCCGCATCGCGCTACGCGGTTCTCGGCGCGGCCGCGGTCGTGTCCGTCGACGGCGGGAAGTGCTCGTCGGCGAGCGTGGCGATAGGCGGCGTGGAGGCGACTCCGACGAAGGCGTCATCCGTAGAGTCGGCGCTGGTGGGGTCGGACCTGAGCGACGGAGCCCTGGACGCGGCGGCGGCGGCGGTGTGCGACGACTTAGGCGACGACATCCTGGGGGACATCTTCGCGTCGGCCGAGTACCGCAAGGCCATGGCGTCCGTCTATCTTCGCCGAGCGCTATGCAGCGCGCGGGAGCGGGCGGGCTGAGGAAGTAGACTCCCTCCTAGAAACCTCTCCCCACTCGCCAGCGTAGAGAAATGACTGATCCTCCCCCGATTCGGGGGAGGATCAGCGAGTGGGTACGAAACGGGATTGTACCTTGACAGAGACTGCCGGACCTTCCATAGCCTTGTCCGTCGACGAGTTGCAGCGCACGCTTCGTGACGAGTTGTACGTCGCGGACAGGGGCCTCGCAATGTCGATCTACCTTGCCCTGAAGCTGGGGCGGCCTCTGTTCCTCGAAGGCGAGGCGGGTGTGGGCAAGACCGAGGTCGCCAAGGTGCTGGCCTCGGCGCTGGATACGAGGCTGATCCGCCTCCAGTGCTACGAAGGCCTCGACGTCAGCCAGGCTGTCTACGAGTGGAACTACTCGCGGCAGCTTCTCCAGATAAGGCTGCTGGAGGCGTCAGGCGATGTCGACCGGGAGCAGACCACGCGCGAGCTCTTCAGCGACGAGTTCCTCATCAAGAGGCCCCTGCTGCAGGCTCTGGAGGCCAGCTCCGAGCGCCCGCCGGTGCTGCTCATAGACGAGCTCGACCGGGCCGACGAAGAGTTCGAGGGGTTCCTGCTCGAAGTGCTCTCGGACTTCCAGATCACCGTTCCCGAGATCGGCACGTACAAGGCCGAGAAGCCGCCCGTCGTGGTGATTACATCGAACCGGACCCGCGAGATCCACGACGCGCTGAAGCGCCGGTGTCTCTACTACTGGATAGACTACCCGGACCTCCAGAAGGAGACGCAGATCGTCACCAGCAAGGTGCCGGAAGCGTCCAGGAAGCTGGCGGGCCAGGTCACGGCCTTCGTCCAAGAGCTAAGGGGCGCCGAGCTATACAAGGTTCCGGGAGTTGCGGAGACGCTGGACTGGACAGCGGCGCTGGTGAGCCTGAACCAGCAGGAGCTGGACGCGTCGGTAATCGACGACACCCTCGGTATCATGCTCAAGTACCACGAAGACATCCAGGCGGTCAAAGGCGAGCAGACCCGCGCCCTGCTGAACCGCGCCCTGAACCGCGGGACCCGACGCGGCGGCAGACGTGGCTAGCGCGGAAGCGGGCCACATCCTCCACAATTTTCTTCTGTTCGGACGGCTGCTCAGGCGGCTCGGCCTCGACGTGCACGTGGGGCGGATGCTGGACGCCATCAGCGTGATCGACGACGTGGGCGTCGCGCGCAAGGCCGACTTCCGGTTCGCGCTGCGGACGCTGCTGGTGCACCGGAGGGACGACCTGCCCATTTTCGACGAGGCGTTCGAGGTGTTCTGGCGGCAGCGCAAGGACCGTACGTCGACGATGGACCTTCGCTCGATGGGGGAGCAGCGCAGGTACCGCCAGCCGGAGGTGGGCCCGCCTCCACCGGGCCGCTCGTCGAACGGCTCAGGCGGGGAGGAGCCGGATGACGGCTTCGACCGAGTCGATCTGACTCGAACGTACAGCGCGCGTGAGGTGCTGCGCACGAAGGATTTTTCGGACTACACGCCGGACGAGGCCGCGCAGGCGAGGATTATGATGGCCTCTCTGGCGTGGGACCTGGGCAGGAGGCGTACGCGGCGGAGGCGTCCGGGGAAGGGTCCGGACCTCGACCTGCGCCGCTCCATGCGGCGGAACGCCCATCTCGGCGGCGAGCTGGTACTGCTGCAGACCCGTCGCCGGACGGAGAAGCCTCGCAGGCTGGTGCTGGTCTGCGACGTGAGCGGCTCGATGGAGCGTTACACGCGGATGCTGCTCCATTTCACGCACAGCCTGTACGGAGGGCTGGAGAACCGCATCGAGGCCTTCCTGTTCGCCACGCGGCTGACGCGGGTCACGAAGCACCTGGGCCAGCGGGACATCGATCGGGCGGTCACCGAGGTCGCAAAGTCGGTCCCGGACTGGTCTGGCGGGACGCGTATCGGCCAGGTGCTCAAGACGTTCAGCTTCGAATGGGCGAGGAGGACGCTCGGCTGGGGGTCGGTCGTGCTGATAGTCTCAGACGGCTGGGACAGGGGCGACCCGGAGCTCCTGGGCCGCGAGATGGCCCGCCTGCAAAGGAGCTGCAGCCGACTAATCTGGCTGAACCCGCTGGCGGGAAGCGACGAGTACGAGCCGACGACGCGCGGCATGCAGGCCGCGGCGCCTTACATCGACGACCTGCTGCCGGTGAACAACCTGGCCTCGCTTGAGGACCTGGCCCTTCATCTGAACACGCTGTCCTCGGTGCGCCCCGAGCGGCCGCAAAGGACCCGAGCTGAGCCGGAGGTCGAATTGGCAGAGCCGGCACCTGCGCAGCGCTCGTGGCACGGTACGGCTAACCCAACGTTCCGCCACCCCATGTGGGGCCGGGGGACGGAGAAGCGGTAAGTCAGGCAACCCCATGGCCATCCCATCACACCGATGAGCCGCTCGAAGTCTCGCTCGGTGGGATGTCACTGATCATACTGCGCTTGTCGTAAGCCAGCCCTTCTCCCTGAGAACCCGGAGCGCGAGGCGTATCTGGCGCTCGGAGAACTGACGCTTGTGCAGGCCCCAAGCATACGTGCCGTCAATGACCTCTTCATCGGCAGCGGTAGGGTGCTCTGCTACAACCCAATGTACGGTTGTCAGCAATTCAAGACCGAAAGACGACTCGAACCCTTCGACGAGTTCGGACACTCTGCCAAAGCGTTCTCTACTTTCGGAGAGATCGTCAAGGAAGGCGCGAGCTTCATTCACAGCCACAGGGACGATTTCGAGGCGTTTGCCGGGCGCGTCTCCGCCATCGGCATATCCATATATGAGATGGCCTTCAACGTCCCTTAGTAGATGTCGCAGGTTCTCTGCGTAAGGCCCGTAGGGTCCCTTCTGGAAGTGCAGTCTCAACGGCTCACCTGCCACTTGCATCAGGTACATCAGCTTGTGCACTTCCAGCAACGTCACGAACGGGTCGAGCAGACCGCCAAGATAGCGGTGCATCAGGTCGACCAACACTGCTCTGCCACGAGTCATTCGTGGTGTATCCGTCGAACGGTTGGCCCGATCATCCGACGGCACGCCTCCTAGTTCGAACACGACGACCCTCAGACCGTCGATCTCTTGCAACACGGCCTCGATTCTGGAGCGCACCTTGGACCATTCAAGCCCGCCGAGACCACTACCCAACGGGGGAAGAGCGACTGATCGGATGTTACGCTTGCTGACTTCCTGCGCAAGTGCATGGAGTCCGGCCTCAATGTCCTCCATCCGACTCTTCCCACGCCAGTGGCGCTTAGTCGGGAATTTGATGATGTAGCGAGGGGTACCCATCCTCCGCCCCGTGTCGAAGACAAACATGCGGCCAGGTTGAATCTCGTCGCGCTTGCAGGCGTCCGCATATGCCTTGAAGTTTCCGGGAAAGACGTTCTTGAACTGCAGCGCGATGCCCCGCCCCATGACACCCACGCAGTTGACGCTGTTGACCAAGGCTTCGACATCCTCGGTGAAAATATCGCCGACCTTGTATTCGATCATGTGAGCGTGCCTCCTTCCATGGGATCAGTAGTACCAGTCACGCTTGATCTCTACCGTTGGTCGATGACCTGCTTCTTGCAACGCGTTCTAGACTTCAGGATATATCCTCTGCTACATGATGCCAATCCGCGACACAAGCTCCCATGGAAACGAGTCCTCGACTAGAAACTCCGCTTGTTTGTCTTCCTTTACAGACTGATCAACCCCAATGCCCGACCACTTGCTCGCTTCAACCGCAGCCCAGTTGATCTTGTTCAGTTGGGAAAGGTCCGAATAGTCTTCGAAATAGGAGGACCCGGCGTTGGACGGTGTGAAGGCCCATCGCCGACGATTGTGGTTCGCCCAGGCAACGGACCGACGTAAGTCCGCCTCCCAGGTGGACGACCGGCCCTTGACCACCTCGATACTCCAACTCGGGATGGTTGCTCATGTAGATAACGTAGAGCATGACGGATCGCGGGCAGAAGTAGAACGGCACACAGTCACCCACATGAAGAGCGCGGTGGCTGTTCAGTACATTCGCTAGTCGACGCCGTTTGATGCTGCTGATACCGATAGCAGTCCCGGTATCTCTCGTCTGGTCCATTCCAGAGTCAGACCACAGGTAGCCGTGCGACACAATCGACGCCAGCCGATCCACGTGGACGATGTGGTATACCTTCGGCTGCGTTGGTACCAGCATGACTTCTAGGGATGGAGACAGCAGGGTAGTCGTCGGTCACGAAGATATTATGCGGACAGCCGTTCTGTTTGTCAACAGTCCCTGTGAAACCGTTCCTGTAGTAGAACGCGATGCACGACCCCTTGGCCGAAGTTGCCACGGGAGAGGTGGAAGTGGGACCGCCGTAGGCGCCTGTGGAAACTCCACGGATCGGTATACGCACCTGGAGTTTGTCCATTCTCACCGTTCTGGAAGAGTCCCTAAGCAGCCCTCTAGTAGTAGATGGACTTGCCGGCGCCGCCGCCGGCTGCGATCACGTCGCCGTTGACGGCTACGGACTTCGGCGAGGCCAGGAATGCGACGACGTGGGCCACCTCACGCGCGTCTATGATGCGGCCCAGCGGGTTGACCGCCTTCATCCCCCTCTCGATCTCCTCCTCCGAGACGCCCTGCACCTCCGCGAGCCAGGCGATGGTTCCCGGGGTCGCCTCGGTCCGCGTATACCCCGGATGGACGACTGTAACGCTTATGCCGTACTGCCCAAGCTCTTCCGCCAGGTTCTTGGTCATGGCTACGATGGCAACGTTGCGCATCCCGCCGATCAGAGAGCCAGCGTTCCTGGAGCCTAGGCCGCTGATGTTTACGATGCGCCCCCAGCCGCGCTCCTTCATGTGCGGGAATACCTCCCGCGCGCACCTCAGGTAGCCCATCGTCTTGACGTTCATGTCGGCCCAGAAGTGGTCGTCGGTGAACTCCGACAGGCTTGGCTCCGCGGCCTGGCCCCTGGGCCGCGCGGCGCTGTTCACCAGGATGTCCACGCGCCCCAGGGACTCGGCAGCGCACTTGACCATCGAGCGAACGGAGGCTTCGTCACCTGTGTCAGCTGCGATGGGCACGATGCGCCGCCCGGTCTCGGCGGCAAGCTCGGCCGCTGTCTCGTCCAGCGCCTCCTTGCCCCGCGCAACTATGGCAACGTCCACGCCTTCGAGTCCCAGCTCCCTCGCCACGGCCTTGCCTATGCCGCGGCTTCCGCCGGTGACTATCGCCGCCTTTCCCTTAACCCGAATCCACCGATGCGGAGCGGCCTTGGGGTTGGAACAAGGGGTGAGGGCCGTGGGACGCGACGGTCCGCGCTCGATTCCGATAAATGGGGCCGGTGGCGGCCTTTGGTTGTCGTTGGGGGCGCCGATGGCGGTCCTGGGCAGCGGCGCTGGGGCGGGGTCGGCGGGACAGCATGCAGGGGAAGACAATCGCGGACCGGGCCGGTGCGACTCTGTGGGTCGGTTGGGTAGTCTGGTGGACGTGTCAGGCGCCGTCGGTGCCGTCAGGCAGGCAATGGCAGGGCTCGCAATCGAGCCAGGGCGCGAGTGAACTGGGTTTCCCAAGGCCAGCCCTGTGGCAGATGCAAAGTGAGGCGGCGGGCCGAGCGGGTGAGCCGTCCGGCCAGGGAGAAGAAGCGCCGCCGGAGGGTCTTGGTGGTCACCACCCCCTCGTCCAGACCGATGCGCGCGGTCCAGCGGGCCAGGTTATGGGCCAGCACCTGGACGGCCAGCCATGCGCCGTTGGCGGGGAAGCGGCCCGAGGGGAGATGGTTGAGGCCGACGCCGTGCTTGAGGTCTCGGATAGCATTCTCAATCTCGGCGTGGCGGCGATGGTCGGCCTCCAGTTCCAGGGTTTCCCCGTCCCGGTCGGTGATGAAGCCGTGATAGCTGTAGCTGGCGAAGAGGGCCAGTTGGGAACCGGGCGTGGGCTTCACCCGCCGGACGATGAGCCGCACTGGGGCGGCTTCGGGCTCACCCTGGAAGGGAGTGTAGGTGGTCTCGGCCACGTCGGCGCCGCCGTCCATCCAGTAGGGGACGGGCGTCCAGTCCTCCTCGGGAATCGCCTCAATCAACTCCCTGAGGCGGGCGTGTTGGCGGATGGTGATGGAGAAGCGGACATCCATCTTGCGGCAGACGACGACCAGGGCGTGGGCATAGAAGCCGCTGTCGGCCCGCACCGTGAGTTGTCCTGTAGCCCCAGCATGGCGCACCCGGCCCACGGTCTCCCGCAGGAAGTGGGCGGCGCCCCGAACGGTGTTGGCGCGGCCCTCGCGCAGCCGAGACATCAGCACGTCGCCGGTGCCGGCGGCGATGGCCAGCAGCGGGTGATAGCCCCGCTGGCCAGTGTAACCATGGTGACGCGCCCCCTCCTTGGCCAGTCCGTAGGTCTCGCACATGGTGGAGTCCAAGTCGATGGTCAACGGCCCTTCGCCGGGTCCCGCACCAGCGGCCCAGGCCCGGGACAGCAACTCCCGGCTCACCCGATCCAACTGGCGGACGTGGCCCCACCGGAAGCTGCGCAGGAAAGTTCCCAGGGTGGATGGCGCCTTGACTACGCAGCCGATGGCGCCAGCTGTCCCGCCGGTACGCAACACGTCGGCGTCGTCAATGAAGTCGCCCCCAGCCAGCGCCGAGGCCACCAGGGTCAGCATCTTGTCTCCTGGGTTCGCTCGCCCCGGCGCGTCTCCCAGGTCGACGTGGCTGTCGACGACTTCACGCAGGCCCAGGTGCTGGGCTAGGGTCACCGGGAGGAGCAGCCCAGCATTGGCCACCAGGCGGTGGTCGTCGAAGGCGATACGGACGCGGTCGGGATGGTTGCGTGCTAGCATCTATCGGGTGCTCCTTGTTCTGGGGTCGGCTTTGCTGTTTCAAAACCATTATCCCAGATTCACAGGAGCACCCTCTTGCCGCTTCAGGACACTGACCCGACGCCCTCCTTCGGTGGATTCGGGCTAAGGTGCCAACGGTTTGGGGAGCAGTGACCTCATAGGAGCTTGGCTCAAGTCCCATCGCAGTCCTGTCCGCTCACCCAGCCAGGGCGCCATCCCAGAGGAGGCCGTAGAGATGATGGGAGTTGTCGATCAAGAAGGCGGTCGTTCTGTTCAGGTGGTCATAGGAGTGGACACTCACCAGGACAAGCATGTGGCTGTGGCCATTGACCGTCAGGGTGTCCGTCTGGAAGAGCTTCGCACGGTTGCGACCACCAATGGGTATGAGGAGCTCGAGCGGTGGTCACTGGGCCTGGGAGAGATTCAGGCCTTCGGAATTGAGGGCACAGGTTCCTATGGCGCTGGAGTCACCCGCTACCTGACGCGTAGGGGACATACCGTCGTGGAGGTTAACCGGCCCGACCGGTCAACCCGCTACCGGAAGGGGAAGAGCGATCCCACTGATGCGGAGATGGCAGCGCGTGCCGTGCTTGCCGGAGTAGCCGATGCCACTCCCAAGTCAGGTGAGGGTGAAGTCGAAATGATCCGTATGCTCAAGAGCGCGAAGGACTCGGCCGTCAAGGCTCGCACCCAGGCCATCAACCAGATGAAGGCGCTGGTTGTCACGGCCCCGGCCGAGCTTCGCGAAACGCTCGATGGTCTCGCTGCCGGTGCCCTAGTCACGCGCTGCAAGAGCTTCCGCACCGGTCGTCTGGATGGTCCCCTGGCAGCGGCCAGATACACCCTGCGCTCCCTTGCCCGCCGCTACCGTCAGCTCAGCAAGGAGGTCCACGACCTGGAGGCCGAGCTCGATCGACTTACACGGACGGCAGCCCCGGCCCTGGTAGATGGCTTCGGCATAGGGCCAGACACGGCGGCGACCCTCCTCATTGCTGCCGGGAGTAACCCGGACCGTCTCCACTCCGAGGCTGCCTTCGCCTCCCTGTGCGAAGTCAATCCCATACCTGCCTCCTCTGGCAAGACCAACCGGCATCGGCTCAACCGAGGTGGGCACCGCCAGGCCAACGCCGCTCTCCATCGCATTGTTGTCGTCAGACTTCGATACGATCCGCGCACCCAGACCTACATGCGTCGTCGCACCAAAGAGGGAATGAGCAAGGCCGAGGTCATCCGTTGCCTCAAACGCTATGTGGCTCGCGAGGTCTTCTCCGTCCTACGGAATTCAGCCCTATCCCACAGCACTCCTTGACATCTATAGGAGCATCCGGTTCGGCCGTCCCGGCAAGGGTAACGACAAGGGCAAGGTCGAGGGGCTGGTGGGATATGCTCGCCGGAACTTCCTGGTGCCTGTGCCGTCGTTCCCGAGCTTCGATGCGCTCAACGCCTACCTCGAGGAGAGGTGCCTGGAACGGATGGGGAGACAGCTGCGTGGGCACAGGGAGACGATAGGCCAGCGGATGGAGCGTGACCTGGAAGCCCTGCTGGCGTTCCCCGCCGTGCCATACGACGCCAGCGACAAGCACGTGAGCCGTGTCAGCTCCCTGTCCCTGGTGCGGTACCGGACCAACGACTACTCGGTGCCCGTGGCCTACGGTCACAGGGAGGTGGTGGTGCGCGGCTATGTGGGTGACGTGGTGATCAGCTGCGGGGCAGAGGTGATAGCCCGGCATCCGCGCTCATACGAACGCGACGACTTCGTCTTCGACCCTGTCCACTACCTGCCGCTGCTGGAGCGCAAGACGGGAGCGCTGGACCAGGCTGCTCCTTTGGCCGGGTGGGATTTGCCGGAGGAGTTCGGCATGCTGCGCAGACTGCTGGAGTCGAGGATGGGCAGGCGAGGCAAGCGGGAGTTCGTGCAGGTGCTGCGGTTGGTGGAGAACTTCCGCAAGGAGGAGGTGTACGAGGCCGTGCGTGATGCCCTCAGGCTCGGCGCCATAAGCTTCGACGCCATCAAACACCTGGTGCTGTGCAGGATAGAGGGCCGTCCCCAGAGACTCGACCTGGAGCTGTACCCCTACCTGCCCAGGGTCACCGTGACGAAGACAGCAGCCAGCGACTACATGGCGCTCATGTCGGGGATCGGGCGGTGAGCGAGAGGTCTACGGTGCTGCTGGAGCATCACCTCAAGGAGCTGAAGCTGCCCACCTTCCTGAGGGAGTACTGCAAGGTGGCCGGCCAGTGCGCCGCCGAGGGCGTCGACCATCCAGGCTACCTGCTGAGGCTCTCTGAGCTTGAGCTGATAGACCGCCATCATCGGATGGTTGACCGCAGGATCAAGGCGGCACGCTTCCCCGCCACCAAGAGCCTCGACACCTTCGACTTCCTGGCCATGCCGTCGGTGAACAAGCACCTGGCCATGCAGCTGGCACGCTGCGAGTACGTAGACCGGCGGGAGAACGTCATCGCCATAGGCAACAGCGGCACCGGCAAGACCCATGTGGCCCTCGGTCTGGGGCTCGCCGCCTGCCAGAGGGGACTGTCGGTCGGCTTCACCACGGCCGCCTCGCTGGTCCACGAGCTGATCTAGGCCAGGGACGAGCGGCGACTGCTCAACCTCCAGAAGAAGCTGGCCCGACTCAAGCTGCTTATCGTCGACGAGCTTGGCTTCGTACCACTTTCCAAGACCGGCGCTGAGCTCCTCTTCGAGGTCTTCAGCCAGAGATACGAGAGGGGGTCGGTACTGGTCACCACCAACCTGCCCTTCGACGAGTGGACCGAGGTCTTCGGCTCGGAGAGACTGACCGGCGCCCTGCTGGACCGCCTCACTCACAGAGTTCACATCCTGGAAATGAACGGCGAAAGCTACCGCCTCAAGCAGAGCCGGCAGGCCGTCACCACGCGCTCAGCCAGCGATTCCCCTGACGCATAGGCTCCACCAACCTCGCTGCGACTAAGGGCTCCCGACGACACCCGTCGTAGGCGGACATTTTCGCTGAACATCGCCGCTCAAGTGGTACACTTTTGCTCCGCCACACGGCCTGATTTCTCTCCGCCCTTGACAAGTACGGGACCGATCGCGTCAGATGTCGCCGCGACCCTCTCCCTCTCGTCGATCTGCTCGGCGACTTGAGACGCGCGTCGCTCTGGTTCGCGCAGCAGCCCTAGGCCAAACAGCACGAGCCCATACTTCCACTGAGCGTCCAGTAGATCCTTCTTCCTGGGTGTCGACCTGCGTTCAGCCCGTAGGTACTCGTTGTCCATGTTGACAGCAAACAGGTATTTCGTGGCATCACTAGTTTCATTTTTGCCGAGGTTCACCACCCGCAGGGCAGACCACTTGTCCATCTCGGCCGTGCCCCAGCGCTCCTCGCGGATCTCGTCGATCTGCGGGAACTCAATGCCTGACGGTGCCAAGCTCAGGCGACCGTTGCCACTCCCGCGTTGACGTCTACTACTACTACCACCGGACCGCGTCTTCTGCTCCGGTAGGACAGCGATGTGAGTTCTGTTCACAAACGGAGTGATCAACGTCTCGTCGTTCACGCAGACCTCGACGATGAGTTGGTCGCCGTCTACGACGCTCGGAGGGAGATCGAGGCTCAGATGAGCGATGCCTGAGGACAGGCGCATCGCGTACGTGTACTCAGGCGATGCAATTGGATTCCCGTCGCGATGAATGCTCACGTCAAGCGAGCCGGGGAGGATTGCACGGTCGAAGTAATTGTCCTCGACGTTGGTGGCGAAATCGATCCGTGTCCGCTGCCCGAGGTGACAGTTCCGTTCAAGCACTTCACCGGACGGGAGGTTCAGGAAGCGGAACTCAGTTGGGTGCGGCCGACCCTCGAAGTCGTCGCCCTGAGGGGAAGGTCGGAGGGTGGCCTGGTTCGCCAATCTTGCGCCGCGGAGGAAGAGCGCATTGAGTACGCTAGAGCGCCGCATCACTTTCTGAAGCACCTCCTCGAGAGGCCGGTCATCGGCAAGCCGCTCCTCAAGCCGCTTGTCTGCACGTTGGCGGTTCAGCTCGCGAAGCCGCTGATCATCTGCGAGCAGTTGCTTGATCTTCTCTTCAACTTCCTTACGGAACTGCGATTCCGAGAGTCGGTCGCGGCTGTTTTGAGTGAGATCCTCTAAGGAGGGGACTGAGAGCTCGGTGCAATCAACAACGACGGCAAGTGCGTTCTCCAGCAGTCCAAGGTCGACGGCCCTCGTGACAAAGAGCCGCTTGTGCAGCATGCCGTGCGACTGGCCATTAACGGCAAAGACAACGCCTTGATCTCCACGGTAGCGATTGGCGTTGTCTCCCTCGAGGCAGAATATCCGGTAGGTGAATGGCTCTCCCCGAACCGTCAGCGTGCCGGTTGCGTCGTACTCAGGCTTTGCCTCCTTCAGCCGGCGATTGAGCCCGGTGAGGTTCCACTCTGTACTTCGCGCCTCCCCTTGCCACCTGCACTCGTGTAAACGGATTGGAAGTGGCAGCTGCGGCATCCAAACATCCAGCTCCTGGCGTAGGCCACCGGTCTGTCCGAACTGGGTAACTGCATCGGTTTGGTACTGATAGAGTTTGATGAGTGTGCCTGACTCGACTTCAACCTCGTATGGATTGTCATAGCGAGGGCCGATTGGGAGGCTCATCGCCGGGAACCGCAGAATCTCTCCATGTCCGGGGTGTTGGTCAGCATCGATGGGTGCGAGGTAGCGGTACGCCGTCATGCTGTCGCCCGCCTGATAGTCTCGGCGGACAATCGTGAAACCCCAGTCGGACGACTCACCGTCCTCCGCCGCAATGGCAGGAGCACGGCGACTCAGTACGAGCTGGAAGTGGCTGTCGCCGCAGAATCGGAGTGCCGCCGTACCCCCCATGGCGAACTTACCATGGGTGAACGCGATGTCCCTCTTGAGGCTGTTCCCCAGAGAAAGAAGCGTTATAGGCTGCATCTCGGGTGTCTGGCCCTCACCCCGATCTAAGATCGTCACGGATGGGTAGTTACGCTTACGATTAACTTGCCTGTGTTGGTCGCCAGTGAGTGCAATAGAAGTAGTCGATCGTGCGACTTCGCGGATCTTCGCAGAGTCCCATATCTCGAGTGCTCCCGAGTATGAGGCATCGGGGTTCACCTCAAAGAAGCGCGCGACCGCCTTACGTACGCTTGTCGGGGCGTCGGGGCCTTTCAGGTCGACCCCCTGTTCCCGACAACGCCTCATCAGAACTGCGTCGATGGCATTCGTGATCTTCTCCGCGAGCGCGGCTTCAGGGATGATTGCTTGAGCACCGATCGTCGCGTAGTTGTCCTCTCGATCACCCAGGAGTCTCCACGAAGCCTCGTGGTCCCACAGTCCAGTTGCCTTGAGAGCATCCACTACCTCCTCCTCGCGATCGGCGGCGATTAGCTTGAACAGGAGTTCGCGGACAACTTCGTGGTTGTCAGTGTCGAGCATGACGTAGCCTCCATTCAGTTGCGCTTGTCGCGCTCAAGCTTGAGGGCCTCTCCGAGCAGATAGTTGATCGCCGAGACGACTTCCTGTCTCCGAGAGATCGGGGTCCGGGAGCCTGCGGGTACAAGACCTGCCTTCTGCCACATCGCGCCGTGGCCGAGACTGAAGTCAGCATCCTTCAGCAGCTCCACGAGCACTTCCTCGCTCTTCTCGCGCTTGACAACCCACTCATGCCACGCTGCGGCGATCACCCTGAGGATTGTGTTGTTGAACGCGAGGGTACTGCCGCGCTCCCGCGACGGCTGCGTCTCCCCGTTGGCAAGGCGCTCGTATTCGTCGCGCGCCCTGGTCAGGAACGCGAAGAAGCGCTCCGCCGGCTTGCTGATCAGCTCATCGCTTGCGTCCAGTTCAAGCGCTCGCTGCTTGCTGACACGACCGTAGTAACCGACCTGAAGCGTGCGAAGCAACGTAGCAAGCTGGTTGTACGAGATCAGCTTATCACTCGTCCCAGACACCGTACTCCGCTCCATCTCCACGTTCCCGTTGAGCAGACCGCAGCTGTTCATCGCAACTTCAGCGGCTTGGTTGAAAGGGTCACGAGAATCGAATCGTGACTTGGTGAGCGCGTCGATCGGTCGGGCCTTCGCTGCGTCAGAGAACATCTGTCTCAGCGAATGGATGTCTACTTCGCCAAACATGAGTACGGGGATCGCCTCCGATTGGAGCTGGTGGAGATGGCTCTCGGTCGCTTCGAGTTCTCCACTCAATTCTTCGATGACGGCGCTGTGCCGTCCTTCAGAGTTGGCTTCGTTGAGCTCGGCCTTGGCTTCTTTGAGCTTCTCGCCCAAGTCACGGATCTGCGCGCGCCGCTCGTCGATCAAGTCGTAGATCGCACGTCGTCGGTGCTGTCCATCGAACAACTTGAGCTGTCCGATCGCCGCGAGAGGGATGCGTATCACACCGAAGCGCCCCTCCGTGTTCGGGAAAGCCTCGAAGTCGATTAGTTCCGGGTCAATGGCGACCATGATCGCGCCAGACACCCACGCAGGCTGGTCCCACAGATAGCCGCGGATCGCGTCGGCGTGAGGCTGATTCAGTCGACGATTCGCGTCGCTCACGATGTCATCGTCCACTCGTCTCGGCAACAGCCCGTTCAGGTCCATCAGGGTCAGGGCGAAGCCGTACACGTCCCGCCCACCCTGGACGAACCGCATTGCCTGAGTGCTGAGGTCACCGAACTGTGGTGATGTTCCCTCCGCCACCATCACGTCATTTGCCATAGCCATGATCCCTCCAAGCCATTAAATAAGCGTTACGTCTGTAGATAGTATAAGCGCTAAACTAGAGCTTGTCAACCCTGCTGCGCAACAGGGCTGGAAGTGCTTCGAGTGACTGGCTGTCGAGGGTCAGTCAGTGCAGGCCACGACGGCAGGAACAGGTCGGTCAGCGATTGTGCAGGGGGCGGCTAATCGTTCCGACAAGCACCAGGGAGAGGCTCTGCAGACAGGAATATCTGCGGCACCGGCGGCCTGTAGCCGAGCGAACTGTGAGGACTGTAATTCTGCCGCGAATCAAGGGCACGTTGGGTCTTTCACATGCGGCACTGGCGGGAGCGCGAGGGAGTCGAACCCACCGCCCCGGCCGAAGGGCCGGGGCCAACGGAGTTGAAGTCCGCGAAGCCCACCGGGACCCATCCGCTCCCGTGCCGTCGACGTACCGCTGCTACGGTCGATTCATGCGAGTATCTCTGATAGGAAGGACTGCGTCCTCTCCTGCTGCGGGTTGTTGAAGAACTGGTCCGGCGGCGCCTGTTCGATGATCCGCCCGCCGTCGAACATGATCACGCGGTCCGCCACCTCCCTGGCGAACCCGATCTCGTGCGAGACGATCATCATCGTCATGCCGGACATCGCGAGCTCGCGCATCACATCGAGGACCTCCCTGATCATCTCGGGATCGAGGGCGGACGTTGGCTCGTCGAAGAGCATCACATTGGGCTGCATGGCAAGCGCCCTCGCGATGGCGACGCGCTGCTGCTGACCGCCTGATAGCTCGGCGGGGTACTTCTCGGCCTGCTCCGGGATGCCGACCCTCTCGAGGAGCCCGTTGGCCACCTCTTCAGCCTGTGCCGCGGTCCATTTCCTGACCTTCATCGGCGCCAGGGTGATGTTCCGCATGACGGTTAGATGAGGGAACAGGTTGAAGGACTGGAAGACCATGCCGACGTCCCGCCGGACGGCCTCGATGTTCCGCACATCGTTCGACAGCTCAACGCCGTCGACAATGATGTCGCCCCTCTGGTGCTCTTCGAGCCGGTTTATGGTGCGGATGAAGGTCGATTTGCCCGAGCCCGACGGACCGAGTATGACCACCTTCTCTCCGCGCCGCACGGTTGTCGTGATGCCTCTGAGCACATGGAATTCGCCGAACCACTTGTGTAGGTCCCGGCATATGATGATGTCGTCGGACGCTGCCTCTTTGTCGGTGGCCACAGGAACTTCCTCCGTAGTATTCGTGCCCGCGTCGGCTACCGCTGGCCCACGCCCAGATTAGCCTCGATCCGTCTGCTCACGTATGACATGGTAAAGGTGAATATCCAGAAGACGAACGCCAGGAACAGCTCCTGCGTGTTGGCCAGGAACTCCGCGTTGCCCTGAATGAACGCTCGGCTGAACTCGACTACGTCCAGCATGCCGATGATATACACGAAGCTCGTGTCTTTGAACAGGGATATGAACTGTCCCACGATGGCGGGTATGACGTTTCGGATTGCCTGCGGCAGCGAGATGAGCGTGGTGATCTGCCAGCCCGCCAGACCCAGCGCCCGCGCCGCTTCCTCCTGGCCCGGGTGCAGCGCCTGAAGGCCCCCTCGGACGTTCTCGGCCATGTACGCCGAGCTGAAGAGGGTGATGATTATGGCGGCGCGGAACAGCGAGTTCTGAGGGAAGTCCTCCGGGAAGGCCAGAGGCACGAGCACCTGCGACATGAAAAGCAGAGTGATGAGGGGGACGCCGCGGAACACCTCGATGAAGACTACGCAGAGCAGCTTCACCACCGGCAGCTGGCTCCGGCGCCCCAGCGCGAGCGCGATGCCGATGGGCAGGCTGATCACGATTCCGGCCACCGCGAGCAGCAGGTTCAGCATCAGTCCGCCCCAGTAGATGACCGAGACCGGCTCCATGCCGGGTATCCCGGACACTCCCCGGAGCAGCAGGATCGTCAGCACGAAAGCGGCGACCCCCACTATGGCGATCCATCGAGGGGTGCCAAGCAGCGTGTATCTTGCGATAGCCCACCCCGCCGCCAGCGCCGGCAGGTTGGCCAGCAGCAGGATGCGAACGTCGAGGCCCATGCGCTCCAGGCTGTAGGGCAACAACGCGAACGCGGCCAGGACTATGGCAACCACTATTGCAATTCGCTTAGTCATGCCGCCGCCGGCCACTCCCCATGCCATTCCCAGCAACATCGTGACCATCAGCAACGAGGCTTGGGGTCTCCAGAAGCAGTTCCTGTCCGGGCACGCGGCATCGGTGTTGTATTGGCCGATGACCAGTTGGCCGCCGAGGGTACCGATGACGGTCCATTCGGCGTCGAAGAGTATCCATCCCAGCCCGAACCACAGGGCCGCCACCAGCGCGAGGCCGGATAGGACGGTCAGCAGGGTGCTGTGCAAGTTACTGAAGAGGTTGGCGTGCATCCAGCCGACGGCTCCCCGGTCCAGGAGCGGCGGCGGGAGGGAGTGCTGCTGAGTGGAGTCAGTCCCGGTAGTCATGCGCTAGCTTCCGATGAACCGTACGTGACGGTTGTACAGGTTTCCGATAAGCGAGTAGGTGAGGCTCATCGCGAGGTAGGCGAGAATTATGAGGATGAAGATGGAGACCGCGGGGGCGGTTTGGGTCATGGTCTTGGCCACGTTGGTGAGGTCAGAGTAGCCGATGGCGCCCGCCAGGCTGCTGTTCTTGGTGAGGTTGAGGTACTGGCTGATCATGGGCGGGATGATGACTCGCAGGGCCTGCGGAAAGGTCACGTGGCGCAGTGCGTTCATGGGGGAGAGGCCGAGCGATCGGGCTGCCTCGGTCTGTCCCCGGCCGACGGACTGGATGCCCGCGCGCACGATTTCGGCGATGAAGGCGGAGGTATATATGACGAGCCCGGCGAGGAGGGCTATCAGCCCGCCCGGGAAGGTGAACCCACCCGCGATGCGTCCGAAAGCTCCCTGTGGTTCCGGCTGTGAGATTACGAATGGCGCGTTGCCGGCGGTGATGCCGATGGCCAGCCATCCGACTGCGCCGATAGCGACAACGGTGGCGCAGCCCAGAGCGAGCGGATATGACGCGGAGCCTGTCATGGCTTCCCGCCGGGTCAGCAGCCTGTGTACGACCACCCCCGCGATGACGGCAGCCGCCACGAGTGCCAGCCATACGCCCGCCGCGCCGAGACTCGGCGGGGACAGCCAGGGCAGCGATATGCCGGCGTTGTTGATGTAGAAGCGCTCGGCGACCACGTAGCCCTCGCGGACGGGCGGCAGCGCCAGCACGATGTAGAACCAGAAGAAGAGCTGCACCAGCAGGGGCACGTTGCGGAAGAACTCGATGTAGGTCAGCGCCACCTTGGACACGATCCAGTTGCCCGACATGCGGGAGACACCTATGACGATGCCCAACGCCGTCGCCAGGATGACCCCGGAGATGGAGACGACAATGGTGTTGGTGGCCGCGACGACGAAGGCGTAGAGGAATGTGTCCGATGACTCGTAGGACACGAAGTGATGCCCGATGGGGGTCTGGTAGGCGCGATCAAGGAAGCTGAAGCCATACGGAATGTTGCGTTCCTGTATGGCGCTGCCGATGTTGGCGAAGAACCAGGCGACGAGGAACACCACCAGGATGCCGGACACGATCTGCGCGGTCCACTAGATGATGCGGGCATGCCGCCAGACCGGAATGCCCTGGTAGGTCAGACTTTTGAGTATGGACGCCATGGTGTTAAGCGTCCCTGATTGTAGTACATCGGCGAGGAATTTGCCTCTACCTCGGGATCTAGGCACTACACACGATAATAGTGTACAATGTCTTCGTGTAGCACGTGACGAGGTCTACGGCATGAAGAACGTAACGCTGAGCGCTGACGAGGGACTGATCGAAGCCGCACGTCGCCGCGCTGCGACGGATCAGACGACGCTGAACGCGCAGTTCCGGCAGTGGCTCTCAGACTATGTCGGGCGCGAACGACAGGCAGCCATTGCCACGGCGGTCATGGGTGAGCTGCAAGGCAAGATGCGTGTTGGGCGCAAGTTGACGCGGGAAGAAATGAATGAGCGTTGAGTACTTCATAGACACGAACATCTTCGTGTACCAGCTCGAGGGACTCGACACTCGCAAGGCCACGATCGCGTCGCGGCTGATCCGAGAAGGCATAGAGCGCGGTACTGCGTGTATCAGCTTTCAGGTTGTCCAGGAATGCCTCAACACGGCGCTTCGCAAGGCCCAGATTCCCCTATCAGACAGTATGGTACGAAGGTACCTCGACTCTGTGCTGACACCGCTACTCAGGGTCCAACAGAGTCTAAGCCTATATCACGCGTCCCTGGACATTCGGTCGCGTTATGGGTTTGGCTTCTATGACTCTCTCATCGTCGCGGCCGCGCTGGAAGCGGGGTGCAAGCGACTCTACACCGAAGACATGCAGCACGGCCAGCAGGTGCGGCAGTTGACCCTACAGAACCCGTTCGCGGGATCCCAGTAGCAGCGGTACGACCTGCCAGGACATCACGGTCTTCGGCCCAGGGGCGGCGTTGCCGTCAACCGGAACTAGGTCGAAGGGTCTTGCTTTGTCCAGTCTAGCGGGCTGAGCGCCGCCTGAACCCCAGGCCGACCAGGCCTACGGCGAGAGCCAGGGCGGACAGATCGAAGGCGCGAGCACCGCCGAGAGGTCTTGAGCATGCCGATCCGCCGCCGCCCTTATCGTCCTCTTCGGCGGCCTCCGCCTCGGCCTGGGCGGGCTCTGGCGTAGGCTCATCCTCCTTAGACCCGATCGTCTCGCCCTGTGCCTGCGGGGTGAGGCTGAAGAGTCCGATCTCCCTCCTCGGGATGGCGGTTGGACGCGCCAGGCTTCCTCTCGTGGGGGGGACGTACTCCGGCGCGCCTATGGCGGCGCGCCAGTCGTTCTCCAGCGCAAGACGGTCGCCGCCGTAGATGCGGGCAAGGGCTACGTCGATGTTGACGCCGCTCTTATGGAGCGCAAGGAACTCCTTCATCGCGTCGGAGCCCCACCTGAATACCATGTATCTCACCAGGCTGCTGGCCTGGCCGTAGAAGATGATCACCTCTTCCGGGGTCCCTGGCAGGACGGGCATGGAGGTTATCGGGAGCAGGGTGTCTGTCTCTATGGCGAAGTCCAGGGCTATGTCGTAGGAGAAGCCCGGCTCGACGTTGCCGTATTCCGCCAGCCCTTCGTCCAGCCAGGAGGGGACCCTTCCGTAGATGCTGTCGCCCGCGCGGTGCGTCAGGATGTGGGTGACCTCGTGCGACGCCGTTCCCCTTGACAGCCTCCCGCCTCCGAGTACGAGCAGGGTGCCCTCGGCGGTGAACGCCTGACCCTCGGTGATCAACTCCCGCCTGATGGTCGTACTGCCAGGAGGAAGCGCCTCGAGCATCTCCTTCACGTTGCTGTACATGGTCACTCTGATAGGCTCTTCGAGCCCGGCGCCCAGCACCGGCCCCAGTGTCTCCATCGTATCGAGGATGGCCTGAAGGAGGGTCTCGGCACGGGTCTTGACCGGCCCATGGTATGCGACGGACACGGGCGGCTCGGACACCTCTTCCCACTCGAACCGGATGTCCTCGTATACGAACTGCTCCGGCTCGGTGTCGAGCCGGCCGCCGTCGGCGCTCTCTATCTCGAAGTTGTACGTTATGATCGTTCCAGGGGGTATGTAGCGGTCGCTCGTCCCCGTCCTCCAGAAGAGCTCCGAGTCCACGAGGGTGCCCTCCTCAAGCTCCATGTACTCGTAGGCCCCCTGGTCCCTCTGGCCTACGACGAACCGGAACGTGACCGCCTTGACGTCAGCCTCGGACCGGATGCTGGCCTTGACGCGAAAGCCCTCCGGGAACTCGCTCGTGACGCTCGATGACACGACTTCGATCCCCGCGCCATCAGCTTCGACGCTGCCGCCCGTCCACAGGAAAGCCTGGGACGCCGCCAGCGCGGCAAATACTACGATCAGGATCTGACGGACCGGAGGTTTCAAACCTGTGGCCTCCCAATCACTTCAACGGCGGACCGGTGCCGCAGGATAGTTCTAGAGGGTCTTATGATTGTAGACGAAGCTAACCTGCGATTCTAGCTTCGACACCGCCCAGGCTGTGTGCAGCGTCTCATGGCAAGGGTAGGGCGACACCATCTGTTTTCATTGTGATGACAGGGGTCGAGTGCGATTGGCAGTCCGCAGCTCGCGACCGCGTGTGCCGCGCTCGAACTCCTCGCTACTGTTCAGCGCGACCGGCGGGAGGCTCGTCTCGCAGTCTCCGCCGGACCGTGATCAGCCTCTGGGCCGCGGTCAGAGCGGTCAGGCCGGCGATGACGGCGAGCACAAGTGTGAGCGCCTCGGTACACCAGTGCGCGGCCACGAGCGCCGCCGACAGGGCGATCACGCGCTCCGGCCTCGTCATCATCCCCTCCTCGCAGCTGATGCCGAGGGCCTCCGCCCGCGCCCGTATGTAGCTGACCATAACCGATCCGGAGAGTGCGAGGTAGACGAGGACCGGCTCGAGCGTCCAGGCCCATGTACCCGTGGTGAGAAAGGGCAGGAGGGTCCCGGTTGCTGCCGCCTGGTTCGTCTCCGTGTAGAAAACGAGGATGCCGAGCAGGACGACAACCTCGGAGACGCGGTCGACGACCGAGTCCAGCAGGGCGCCGAACCTGGTGGCCCGGCCCGTGGCGCGTGCGAGAGCGCCGTCCAGCAGGTCGAAGGCGCCCGAGGCCAGCAGCACCAGCCCCGCGGCGATCAGAAGGCCGGAAGCCGCCAGGTAAGCGGCTGCCCCGGCGACGACGAGGCCGGCGAGCGTCAGGACGTTCGGGCTCAGGCCCAGCCGGGAGAGGAGGCCCGTGACCGGGTCCTCCAGGTAGGTGGCGATCAGTCCGCGGGCGGCCATCCTGAGTCCCGACGGACCCCGGTCCGGGCCCCGATCAGGGCTCATGCCGATGCGGGAGTTCGCTGGCTCAGCAGCGACTGGTAGTAGTCCATGACCCTGGAGGCCACGACCTCCCAGTCGAACTGCTCCACCGAGGCACGTCCCTGGGCGGCCAGTCTCCTCCGGTGTTCGGGCATGGCGAGGAGCGCGTCGAGCGCCTCCGCGAGTCGGGCCTCGTCTTTCGGCGGTACTAGGAGACCCTCCCGATCATGGGTTATGACCGATGAGTATCCCTCGATGTTGGTCGCGACCACGGGAGCCCCCGCCGCCATCGCCTCCAGCAGGACGACCCCGAAGCTCTCCCTGCCAGTCGCGGGCGAGCAGTAGATGTCCGCCGTCTTGTAGTACCTCGCCTTGTCCTCGTCCGTGACGTTGCCCAGGAAGACCACGTCCTGCAGGTTTCTCTCGGCGATTATTCTGTATGACTCTTCGTCAGGCTTGCCGCGGCCCACGACGAGCAGCCGGGTATCCGGCCAGTCCCACTTGAGGCGGCTGTAGGCTCCGAGCAGGTAGCGCAGGCCTTTCCGCTTCTCCAGTCGACCCACGAACAGAATGTTCGTCTTGCCGTCGATCAGGTGGGGAAAGGGAGTCGCGTCGGTGAAGTTCCTGACGTTGATGCCGTTGGGGATGATCTCGTAGTCGCCAGGGAAGTGTTGGCTGATGAAGTCACGTGCGGGCTTTGAGACGGCGATACGCCCCTGCAGGCGGCGGAAGTATCGCATGGCGAACCTTTGGGCCCCGACCTTGTAGAGGCGTGTTCCCGAGAAGGTGTGGAAGGTGCCGACTATGACGGATGGCACCGAAGACGCGACGCTCAGGACGTTTACCGGTACGGCGCCCGAGAAGGGCTCGTGGATGTGGATCACATCGAAAGCCTCCTGGAGCAGAAGGGCCTTGATGCGAGGCCGCAGCCAGAGGGACAGGGAGATTCTGGCGATGGAGCCACCGCTGGGAACGGGCACGGCCCTGCCCATCGGGATGAAGCCCTCGTCCGATATGGTTCCGCTGGAGCACGGCGCGATGATCCGGACATCGTGGCCCCAGCTGGCGAACTGGCCGGCCAGACCCGCTATGTGCTCGTTCACGCCACCGTTGACGGCGTAGTCGTACGGAGATACGAAGCCTATCTTCAAGGAGCCTCCCCCGCGGTCAGGAGTCGGAGCCTGGGCCCCTCTCCATCGAGTACGGCTGCCAGCGCCTCAGCTCGGTCTTTTCCAGAACGGATGGGTTGACGCAGGTCCTGGGCCAGCGCCCGGTCAGGACCAGAGCGATCTCCTGCCCAACGCGCCGCCTCGTCTCAGGGCCCATCCTCTCCGAGGCGGACGCGACGTGAGGCGTCAGTAGCACGTTGTCCATGTGCAGCAGAGGGTTCTCCGGGTCCGGGGGCTCCTGTTCCAGTACGTCCAGGCCGGCGCCTGCTATCCAGCCCTCCTGAAGAGCCTTGATGAGCGCCTGCTCGTCTACGGTGGGGCCGCGGCCGTTGTTGATGAACAGGGCGGTGGGCTTCATCCGGCGGAAGTGCTCCTCGCTGAGCATATGGTGGGCCTCGGAGGTGGACGGCGCGTGCATCGACAAGATGTCCGACCTCTCGAGCAGCTCATTGAGTCCGACGGGCTCCACGCCGTACCCGGTCATCGACAGCTCCTCGATGTAAGGGTCGTGGGCGATCATGCGCACTCCGAACGCCCTCGCTCTCACCGCGGTCGCCCTGGCGACGTGCCCGAAGGAGACGAAGCCGAGCGTCTGTCCCATGAGCCTGGGGTAGTTCGAGAGCAGTGGCCTGCCCTCCGACCAGCGGCCGTCTCGGACATACGCGTCCATTATGCGTACACGCCTGAACGCGCCCAGGATCATCATCAGGGTGTGATCGGCCACCTCTTCTATGAAGGTGTCCGGCACGTTCGTGACGGGTATTCCGGCCCTGGTGGCGGCGGGGACGTCGACGGAATCGGCACCCACGCTGCCCAGCGAGATCACCTTGCAGTTTTCGAGGCCGTCGATGATATTCGCGGTAATCTGGCGTCCCCGCGCGATTACCGCGTCCGCGCCTCTCGCCGCATCCCTGAACTCCTCCTCCGACTTTGCGGGAACCTCTTCAATCTCGGCTCCGATCTGTCCCAGAGCCTCCATTTCGAGCTCGTACGATCCGCCAGCCAGATCGAATGTAACGCCCTCCGGCTTCTGGGTCACCACTCTGAACTTGGCCATCTAAGCCTCCCTCGGTTGGACTTTAGCAGCAGACCCGGCGGTGAGGTCTGACGCGCAATAGGATACGGCGAGCACGGCCCGCTGTCCAATATGTGCCGGCGCCGGCGGTCTCGCTCGCGTGCCGCCCGGCGGCTCCGGAGAGCGGGAACGTCTTGACGCAGGCGTTCCCGCTCTGGTAGCATCCGATTAGAGTGGACGATCCCTCCCATAGACGCCCCATCCGCATGCCCATCTCCCCGATGGGCTTCCCCCACGCCTAGCCCCATGTCGAAATACGGAGCCGTGGTGCTTGCCGCCGGTAGGAGCACCCGCATGAAGTCCCGTACCCCCAAGGTGCTTCACCGCGTCTGTGGCCGTGAGATGGTGGGTCTGGTGGTAGACGCTGCGAGGTCCACGGGGTTGGACCCCACCGTAGTCGTCGTTTCGCCCGGCACCCGCGCCGTCAGGGAATCGCTTGGCGACACGGTGAAGTACGCGGAGCAGGAGGAGCCTGGCGGCACAGGACACGCAATCCTCCAGGCCCGATCAGCACTCCAGGGCGTGGAGAACGTGGTCGTTCTCCTGGGCGACATGCCTCTCATCCGGCCTGAGACTATTGACGAGATGAAGCAGCTTCATGAGGAGCGAGGCGCGTGCGCCACCGTCCTCACGGCGGCACGAGACGATCCGAACGGTTTTGGCCGGATCGTCAGATCCTCCGACGGCAGTGTGTCCGGCATCGTTGAGGAAGCGGACGTCGATGCGGAAACGGCCGCGATCAACGAGGTGAACACGGGCGCCTGCTGCTTCCGGTCCGGCTGGCTGTGGGACACCCTTCCGAATGTTCCCCCTTCGTCTTCGGGTGAGGTCTATGCGACGGACCTGATAGCCGCGGCGGCTCGACAGGGCGAACGTATAGAGACCCTGTCGACACGCGACGCCGACGAGGTCCTCGGCGTCAACAGCCGAGTCGATCTGAGCGAAGTAAGCGCCGCCATGCAGAGGCGGCTGCGGGAGCGGTGGATGCTCGCCGGGGTCTCGATGCCCGACCCGTCATCCGTATACATCGATTCCGACGTATTCATTGGAGAGGATACCGTCATTCTCCCCAACACACATGTGACTGGCCGGTCGAAGGTCGGACGCGGCTGCCGCATAGGCCCAAACTCCATAGTATCGGACTCGACCATTGCGGACGGGTGCGAGGTGGTCGCCTCGATGGTCGAGGAGTCCACGATGGAAGAGGGCGTGAGCGTCGGACCGTTCAGCCACATACGGCCGGGCAGCCGCCTTGAGAGAGGCGTCAGGATCGGCAACTTTGCGGAAGTGAAGAACAGTCGGATTGGCGCGGGCGCGAAGTCCGGCCACTTCAGCTTCATCGGAGACGCAGACATCGGGGCAGACGTCAACATCGGCGCCGGGACTGTTACGGTCAACTACGACGGTCGGGAGAAGCATCGCACGACAGTGGGAGACGGGGCCTTCATCGGGTGCGACACGATGCTCGTCGCCCCGGTGACAGTCGGAGAGCGCTCCGACACGGGGGCGGGCGCGGTCGTCAGGGACGACGTACCGCCCGACTCGCGAGCGGTGGGCGTTCCCGCCAGGCTGATTCCCAGGAGAAACGAGGGTAAGGATTGATGCCGCGGCACCTGGAAGACCTCGACGGGGACAGGACAGAATACATTGGATAGTGATGGGCCGTTATCGGCCCTAGCCCTGGCGGTCTCCCTCATCGCCTACGCGGCTGCTGCGATAGGCGAGGCCAGCTTCGGGTCTGTTAGACGGGAGCAGGTACATCGCCTCGTCTCCGAGGGCGTCAAGGGCGCCTCGGACCTGGAGCGCCTCCACCTAGGGCCAACGGGGCCGTCCAAAGCGCTCTCCATTCTGAAGGTCTTCGCGCTATCCTCGGCGCTCGTATCCGGTGCGGCCCTGGCCTTCTACGGCGCGGGCGGGCGGTGGTTCGTCGTAGCGCTGGTCTCCATCTGCACCCTCGCTCTGCTGGGCGGAATCCATATCGGCGCCTCGGCGATCTCCTGGTCCCGCCGCGAGCGCATCGCGCTCGGATTCGCCCGCCCGGTTGGATGGCTTGCGTGGGCACTGAGTCCGCTTGTGGCGGGCGTGGCAAAGCTGGGCCGCGCATACCCCAACGGCAGCGATACGGACGCCGTCCCCGCCGCTCTCCAGGATGAGGAGCCGGACGGCGAGCAGGTGACCGACCCGATCGATGAACGGGAAGCAAGGATGATCAGGGGCGTGGTGCGCCAGGACAAGACCGTGGCGCGCGAGATCATGATCCCCCGCGTGGATATCGTCGCGGCCGAGCTTGGCACGTCGGTGTCGGACCTTGCGGCGCTCATGACGGAAGGCGGCCACAGCCGCGTCCCGGTCTACAAGGAGGACCTGGACCACGTCGTAGGCATTGCCTACTCGAGAGACCTGCTGCGCCGCTATCTGGCTTCCGAGGACGGCGGGCCCCTATCGGTCGAGAGCGTGATCCGGCCGCCCATGTTCATTCCCGAGGCTAAGACCCTCGAGGAGCTCCTGAGCGAGTTCAAGGGCAGGCGCGTCCAGATGGCCATCGTGGTCGACGAGTACGGCGGAGTCTCCGGCCTCGTGACGATCGAGGACCTCCTGGAGGAGATCGTCGGTGAGATCGAGGACGAGTTCGACATGGGCGAGTCCGGGATACAGCGCATCTCCAACGACGATTTCGTGATGGACGCCCGGGTCAGCGTCGCCGAGCTGGACGATCTGTTCAACGTGGCCGTCGAAGGCGAGGGGTTCGACACGCTTGGCGGCTTCGTCTACCAGCGGCTGGGCAAGATACCGAGCCAGGGAGACGTGGTCGAGCACGACGGGCTTCGCATCGAAGTGCTTTCAACTGCCGGACGCCGGCTCAAGAACCTCCACGTCACAAGGCGAAGCCCGCGAGGGTAGTGTCACGACTCGGCCAGAAAGGACGCTATGACGCCGTCTGATCGCAGTCTGCTGAGGGTGGGGACCGTGGAGACGGTCAGGGGACGTGGGTGCACGCTGGTCACGGGCGGGGGTCATACGATCGCCGTGTTCAGCCATGGGGACGCGTTCGCTGCGGTCGACAACCGCTGCCCGCACATGGGCTTCCCGTTGAACCGAGGCACCGTTCGAGACGGCATCCTGACGTGCCACTGGCACCACGCGAGGTTCGACCTCTCGAGCGGCGGTACGTTCGATCCGTTTGCCGACGATGTCCGGGCATTCCCGGTGTCGGTCATCGACGGCGAAGTCTGGGTCGATCCGAGTCCGTCCGAGCTTGATCCGGTCAGCAGATGGTCGGCGCGGCTCGAAGACGGGATGGAGCACAACATCCGACTCGTCGTGGCCAAGTCCGTTCTCGGCCTCAACTCCTCGCCTGCGGACTACCGTGTCCCCCTCACTATAGGCGCGCGGTTCGGCACCACATACTCGGACCGAGGATGGGGGCAGGCTCTCAGCATGATGACATGCGCCGCAAACATCCTGGGACATCTCGATTCGGCCGACCGCCCGTTAGCGCTGTACCAGGGCCTCCGTCACGTCGCTGCCGAGTGCTCAGGCAGGCCGCCAAGGTTCCTGGTCGATCCGCTGCCCACCGGCGAGACCAGGCCTGAGGTCTTCAAGGGCTGGTTCCGGAACTTCATCGAGGTCCGGGACGACGAGGGAGCCGAGCGCTGCCTGCGTACCGCGATTGATCTCGGTCTTTCACAACGCGAGATCGTGGAAATGGTGTTCTCCGCGGCGACCGACAGGGTCTACATCGATGCGGGCCATGTCGTCGACTTCTGCAACAAGGCGTTCGAGCTGCTCGACCACATTGGGTGGGAGCACGCCGGGCAGGTGCTCACCAGCCTGGTCGGAGGCATGGCCTCTGCGCGCCGCAGCGAGGAGTTGAACTCCTGGCGCAACCCGGTCGACCTGGCATCCATGGTCAGGGAGGCGAGACGGGCTCTCCCAGACCTGTGGGAGGAGGGAGACGCGGCTCGCGACGGTTGGAGCGACGAGGACTCCCTGGTCGACACGATCCTCGGAGACGATCCCGCAGCCACTCTTGACGCCCTCTGCGAGGCTGCCCGCACCGGCGCTACGGGCGAGCAGCTTGGTGGAGCGGTCGCATACGCGGCCTTCCTCAGGATGGCCCGCTTCCACACATCCAACGAATTCGGGGACTGGGACACCGTCCATAACACCCTGACGGCGGCCAACGCCCTCCACCAGGCGCTCAAACGCGCGCCATCGGTCGAGTTGACCCGCGCCGTGTTGGACACCGCGATCAGCGTCTACCTGGACAGGTTCCTGAACATGCCTGCCCAGCAGCTCCCACAGCCGAGTGGAGCGGCCGCTCCTGGCGACCTCGGCTTGGAGATACTGGACGCGATGAACTCACAGCAACAGGTCGAGGAGTCGGCCAGGCTGGTTTCAGACTATGTCTCGACCGCTCCGGACCCGGACGGAGTGCTAATGGTGCTGGCTCACGCGATGTTGAGGGAGGACTCCACCTTCCACCACTTCCAGATAGTCGACGCGGCGGTCAAGCAGTACCAGGGCCGCAGAGGGACTGACCAGGGTCGGTATGTGCTGGTTGGCATGGCCAGGTTCCTCGCGGCTCACTACCCAACGCCCAGGTCCGTCAATCAGACATTCAACATCGCGGTCCGGCTGCAGCGCGGCGACGAGATATTCAGAGAGGGGTAGCAACTCCTCACCGGATCGAGTCGGAGCAAAGAGAAGAGGGCCCCCGGCCAGTCCGGCCGGGGGCCCTCTTTAGGATTCAGACTCTACCTTGTGGTGCTCCGGGACCTACTTTGCGATGATCAGGAGAGGCGCGGTGGCCTCTGATCCCATATCGCCCTGAGCCTTGAGCGTGTAGACGCCCATGCCGAAGACCGGTACTCCATCCGCGCTGATGGGCGCTCTCCCGGCGAAACTGAAGGCGCCCGAAGAGTTGGCTTCGCCGCCGCCGACGACGCTGTTCTTGTCCACGCCGATTATCACGACGCTGACGAATTCACCAGGTAGGAATCCCGCTCCGTAGACCGTGGTGTCCTGACCGGGGGAGATCGGCGTGGAGGCAAGGCTGGAGGAAGGCGAGGTCGTGTCCGGTGCGGTGTCGATCACCATGACTGGGATGGTTGCCGCAGAGCCTGCGCCGCCCTCGGCACGTACACTGTTCGGCCCCGCGTCTACGCTGACTCCCATCGATGCGAACTCGATGTAGAAGGCGCCTCCCGCGTTGGCCTGACCCTGTGCGCCTGCGCCGCCGCCGATGATCTTCTCTCCGACAGTCAGCAGGACGGCCTCATCGGCCTGGAATCCTGAGCCGGATACCGAGAATCCCTCGTCAGCCGTGAGCATACCCGCGCTGATCATCAACGCGGCTTCGGGAGACACGGCGTCTGCGCCGCGGTCACCCTGCGGGCCCTGAGGACCCTGGAGGCCGGGTTTCCCGGGCTCACCCGGATTGCCGGACTCCCCAGGCAGACCAGGATCACCCGGCTCCCCCTGCGGACCAGGATTAGCCGGATTACCCGGAGAACCGGACAAGCCGGGCAGGCCGGGCTCACCCTGCGGTCCTGTGCATGCTATGAGTGCAAATATCGAAACCGACAAGAGCAGGGCTACAATAATGCCCTTACTGCTGACACGCGTGCTCATGAGTCCCCCTCGTTATGTATTCCTACGGTTCTGCGTTGCTGGCCGTTCCTAGCGGGCCGGTGACATATTATAGCAATAACAACAAAAAGGGTTGTCCCCGGCAACGCTCAGGCGGGTTAATAATATTGACCGCAACTGCGGATGTCAATACCCTTGAGCGCCTTGTTTGGGGATGCCGGATACTGCTATAGTCGAGTCCCCTGGTTCACTGCGAACTGGCCGGTTGAACGTAACCGCGCCCCCGTAGCTCAGCGGATAGAGCACTGGCCTCCGGAGCCAGGTGCGTGGGTTCGAGTCCCACCGGGGGTACCAGGCCTTACTTTAGACAGTACCGGTCTGGGCAGCGCCGCCTCCCCTGTGTCCATTGCCATTAGCTCCACATCCTTCGGGCATTGGGACGATTTTGCGTGTGGCAGCCTTGCCGGGCCTCAGGGCCGCTCGGCGGCCGGAGTCCAACCGCGCTCCTCCCGCCAGCTCGGCATGACGTAGGCAAGTCGGCTCAGCCCAAGCCCGCTGATGTCGACGCTCGACTTGCCGTAGAGCACCAGATCGCTGACGACCCTGCCCGTGGCTGGTGTGAGGCCAAATCCATGGGCCGACGCGGTGACGACCACATAGTTGCTCGGCGAGTCCAGGATGTCGATGACGGGCAGATAGTCGGGGGCCTGTTCGACCACCCCGGCCCAGCTTCGGATTACCGGTACGTCCGCCACACCCGGAATCAGATCGGCGAGCCGCCTCGCGAGGTTCCTTATGAGGGGGGTGTTTGGCTTGCTGGGATGGGTGGTAAGGCCCACGTCGGTCCACTCGTGGGCCCCACCCCCGAAAAGTAGATTGCCCCTGGCGGCCTGGCGGCCGTAGAGTCCGTTCCCCACAAGGGCGATTTGGAAGAGTGGCTCCAGGGGAGCGGTCGCCAGCATCTCCACCCTTGCCGGCGCCACGGGCACGTGAACGCCCACCATGTCGGCCATCAGCCCTGTCTGGGGCCCGGCGGCGGCGACTACCATATCGGCCTCGATGGCGCCGCAGGTCGTCTCAACCGACGAGACCTTATCGTCCACGACCTTCATACCAGTGACGGCCGTGTTCTGGTAAAGCCTGCCCCCCATGTCCTGGAAGGCCCAGGCGAATGCCTGGACCGACCGCTGGGGGTTGGCATGACCGCCATTGGGGAAGAAGGTACCGCCGAGCGTCCTCCCGGAGATACCGGGGATCATGTCCCGTATCTCTGAAGGGTCAACCAGGTCTGCGCTGATGCCATGGCGCAGCGCCTGGTCCCGTTCCGAGATGAGATCGCCCATCTCCTCTTCCGTCACGGCGACCTGGAGCCTGCCCTGATGTGTGAACTCGGTCGGATAGCCCAGCTCATCGTCCAGAGTCGCCCAAAGCCTCAGAGACTCTACGGCCAGCGGTATCAGCGGCAGCTCGTCAACCCGCTCGCTGATCATCCCGCCGCTTCGACCGGAGGCCTCGCCTCCGACGGTCCCCTTCTCGATTACAACAACGTCCTTGCCCGCCCTGGCCAGGAAATAGGCCGAGCTCAGGCCCGAGACGCCACCGCCAATGACGACTACGTCTGCGCTGTCGACAGGCATGATGCCACTCCGATGATCCGGTCTGTGCCGCCCCGTCTAGCCCAGCACCTCACTGGTTGGGAAGAACCACTTGGCCCAGTCCCTGCGCACCTGCTCCGTCTCTTCGTGGGCCCACATGACCTTCAGCGGCAGCGGTCGGACAGGCGGCCGGTAAGACGTCAGGGGTATTTCGGCTATGTCGGAGCCGGACGTCTCGGCAAGCAGCAGAGACACTTGCTCACGGCAGCGTCGGCCCTGGCAGTGGCCCATTCCAGCCCTTGTGAGGCGCTTGACCTGGTCTGGGTTGACCGGGCCGTCCTTTACCTGGGTATGTAGACTCCGACGGCTCATCTGCTCCGATCCCCATTCCAGATACCGTGGAGGCTGAAGGCCTATGAGCTCAGCACGTGTGACCTCCTCGCACTGGCACGCGAAGACACCCAGACCGCCGGCGTTGACGAGGGACTGAAGCCATTTCCTCCAGCCCGTGTGTACCTCAGTCGGTGCTGCGGTGACGGCTCCTGCCTGGATGTCAGACCTCCTGGCGAGTGCCTCCGCGCTGTCGATGGCGCCCAGCGACTCCGCAGCGGCAATCCCGGCCAGACGGCCCTGGTTCCGTGCGATCTCGGGGTCCAGGACCATTCCGTCGTGGAAGCCGGCCACGTCGCCGGCGACGAACACGTTATCGACGCTCGTCCGCATCCAGTCGTCGCGGTCCGGCACGTAGCCGCCAAGCCCGGACTTGAAGATGAGGTCGCAGTCCAGAAGACTGAGGAGCTCTACGTTGGGCACGAGGCCTATGGCGAGGCACACGGTGTCGGCGGGGATAACCTTTTCAGAGCCGAAAACCGGCTGGTTATCGTCGTCGATCTCGACCAGCACGACGGACTCGATATCGTCGGCCTTGCCGACGGCCTCCTTGACGGTGTGGGAGGTGTATAGCTCCACGCCCTGACCCCGCAACACCGTCATGAGGGCCTCGTCGCCGCGAACGGACGGGGACACGTCCACGACGGCGGCTACCTCTATGCCTCTTTCCTGCGCCATCATGGCGGTGTTGAGGCCCAGGTTGCCGGAGCCCATGACCACCATGCGCTGCGAGCTCAAAGCCTGGTATCGACTCATCAGCGAGTAGGCGCCGTTGGCCCCCATAGCGCCCGCCATGTTCCACCCGGCAAATGACATGCCCAGGTCCCGGGAGCCGGCTGCCACGATGAGTCGGTCGTAATTCATCAGCCACGACCTCTCGTCGTCGGCCAAGCCGAGCTGCGGGCCGTCTAGCACCCTGCTGGCCTCGGTATTGCGAAAGGCGCCCCACACACACGTTCCAAGCTGGATGTCGACGCCGGCTTCTTCCGCCTCCGCCAAGGCGTCGTTGGACGCAGCCACCCTCCCCAGCATCACACCCTTGTTGCGCAGCGTGCCCACGATCCGTTGGCCGAAGAACTGAGGCACGTCCAGCCCAATCATGGACATGCCGATGGGGTTCTCGTCGATGAGCGTGACCTGCACCCCGGCCTTGGCCGCTTCTATGGCGGCGGCCGTCCCTGACAAGCCCGCTCCCACAACCACCAGCGGTCTGGATTCCATCGTGAGGTCCCTCCTGTCGAGCTGGAGGTCTGTTCCTACGTCACATCTGATTGGATATATGCGGGCACCGCGTAAACGCGCCTACGCGACCCTTCTCGGCGATGAGATCCGGGTCGGCAGGGTGCCGCGAAGGGCCCTGATGTAGTCGACGCCGAATCCGCAGCATGTGCCTATGACCTGGGCTCCCATTTCGACCCACCTGGCGGCCTCGTTCGTCAGCTCCTCTGCGCTGTCTTTGTTGGCCACCACACTGTCCTGCCAGGTCTCCAGGTAGTCCTCTCTGCCCGCGTCCGGATAGGCGACAATGGGGCCCGGCCATTGTTCGAGAGCCACCCGAAGCGCCACTGTGGTCTCGCTTGTCCTTGCGTGGAAGACGCCGATTACGTCGGGTCGCAGTGGCGCGATCTCCCCGATGCCCTCGGACAGAGTCATCTCGTGGTCGACCGTCCTCCAGCTCGAGGTCCACATCGGCATCCCCATGCCGCTGCTATAGTTACGGTCGTCAGCCAGACTCATCAATACCGTCTGTCCGTCGGGCGCCACTGAAGCCGTAAATCCCACCCACACCGGCAGTCCCGTGGCCTTGGCCGCCTCGGTGGCAATCGCCCTGGACTCGTTGTCGGCCCACATGTTCTCCATCAGGAGGAAGTCCACCCCGGACTCGGCCAGGATATCCGCCTGCTCGTCGGCGTAGGCCCTTAGCTCATCCTTCGAGAGGCTGGCTCCATAACCGTAGCCAGTGCCGCCCAGAAGCGTCCCGGTCCTGCCGTCGCGAATAGGGGTTCGGCACGAGATGGCGCCGGCGATGTACACGGGCCTATCGCCAGCGGCCCGGTCTCTCGCCTCCAGCGCTGCGTCCACAGCCCGCGTGTTTATCTCCCTTACCATCTCGCCGTACCCGGACGCCTCCAGCGCAGGGCGCAGGGTGTTGAAGGTATTGGTGGTGATGATGTCGGCCCCAGCCCGGATGTAGCGCTCGTGCATCTGCCGCACCGTTGCCGGGTGGGTGTAGTTGCCGGGGCCGCACCACGACGCGGGGTGCATGGGCAACCCCATAGCCTGCAGCTCCGTTCCGATGGCCCCGTCTAGGACGATTACTTCACCGTTGTCCATTCGGTTCTTCAGATTCTCATATTTGGCCATGAGCTGATCCTCCGTTATGGCTAAACCCTCTATCCGACCTTTCCCATACGAATCTGCCTTGATGCAGACAACGCACGACGCTCTAAGAGCACTATCGTAGTTTCTTTCATGAATTGTCGTCAACCAATCTGCGACGATTCACGAAACCATCCAAGTATCATCGCCGCCTCGAGGGTTCGGTGTATAGTTACTCCCGGGCGTGTCAGGTCGTAGGGTACACAAAGCCGGCCAGGGCTCCGACGCTAATGCTGGAGCACAGAGTCAAGCCGGTCCCGGGGAGCAGAGATATGGACTTCACCTCGAAGGTGCCGCAGCGCAGCTACGCGGTCACGCTGGATGAGCAGCTGGAGCAGCTCAAGACGGACGAGCTGGTGGCGCGATTCGGCAGGTCGCGAAGTCAGCTCTCTTCGGACCCCTATCGCCCCATTTACCACTACGTCAATCCAGAGGGGAGACTGAACGACCCCAACGGCCTGTGCTACTGGCAGGGGAGGTACCACCTGTTCTACCAGGCCTACCCTCTGGAAGATCCGCGCCAGCACTGGGGCCACGCAGTCAGCGACGACCTGGTGCACTGGACCGATCTGCCCCTGGCAATCTATCCAGGCATAGAACGTGCCTGCTACAGCGGAAGTACCCTGGTGGAGGAAGACCGCGTCATAGCCATGTATCACGGGACCAGGGCGGGCAACATGGTCGCCGTCTCCGATGACCCGCTGCTTCTCAACTGGGAGAAGATCCCGGGCAACCCCGTCATTCCAATGGTCGAGCCGGACCCGGCGGGACGCCCCTACCGCGTGTACGACACGTGCATCTGGAAGGAAGACGACGGCTACTACACCCTTTCCGGGAGCTACTGGGACGGGCCGATCTTCGGCGATTGCCGTATGGTCCAGCACCTGTTCTTCTCGCAAGACCTGGCGCGCTGGGTATACCTGGGACCGTTCGTCGACCGTGACATCTACACCTCGGCCGGCGAGGACGCCGCGGTCCCCTATTTCTGGCCCATCGGCGACAAGCACATCCTCATCTTCGCCAGCCATCAGCGCGGATCGCAGTACCTGCTTGGCGACTACGACGCGCTCCACCACAAGTTCAAGCCCTTCGCCCACGGTCGGCTGAACTTCGGGTCCATCGAGCCGGGCGGAGTCCACGCCCCGTCGGCCACGCCCGACGGGCGAGGCGGCATATACGTGATTCACAACATCAACGCTGGTAAGCCCACCAAAGGATGGGACGGGATCATGTCTCTGGTACGGCTGCTGACACTGAGTGATGACGGCACGGTGGCCATCGAGCCTGTCCACACGGTGGAGGCGCTGCGCCATGGACAAAGGCACGTTGGCGAAACGGCCATGCCCGCGAACCGGGAACTCGTGCTCGAGGGTATCGGCGGCAACGCTATCGAGCTTGCTGCCGAGATCGAGCCCCAGGACGCGCGCGAGGTCTCGGTCAACGTCCTGCGGTCCGACGACGGTGAAGAGCTCACGTCCATCAGGTTCTACCGGCGGGGGCACATGGCAACTCCGGGGCATTCGATGAGAGGGGACAGGATGGACGCAGTTGCCGTCAACACCTCGCGGTCGTCGATGCTGCCCGACGTGATGGCCCGCTCGGAGGAGGTAGCCCCGTTCAAGTTGGGTGAAGGAGAGCCGCTCCGCCTGCGGGTATTCATAGACAAGAGTGTGGTCGAGGTGTTCGCCAACGGCCGGCAGTGCCTGGCCCTGCGCGTATATCCGGGACGCGAGGACAGCGTGGGCGTTTCGGTCCGCGCCCAAGGCAGCGATGCGGTCTTGCGCTCCCTCGATGCCTGGCAGATGAAGAGCATCTGGCAGGCATGACCCCGGGGGCGATGGCGATTCCTCCCCTGGCCCGGTGCAGTCACAGATTGCACGCTCCCCTGCGCGTGTCCGGCAGTCCCGGCGGTGCCGTGCGTGGCCCAGCCGCCCGGGGATTGTGACACATGGCGGTCGCCGAGGGTTTTCGTGACCCGGGCACGAGCCCCGAAACCGTATCCTTCGGAGAGATCGTGTTCGACCTCTTCGAAGGAGAGGCCCACCTGGGAGGAGCGCCGCTCAATTTCGCCTTCTACCTTCGGCAGTTCGGTGTCTCCGTGGCCCTGGTGAGCGCCGTCGGACGTGACGCGCTGGGAGAGAGAGCGTTGCGCTCGCTGGCCACCGCGGGCATTGATACCACCTGGGTGGAGTCTGGAATGCGGCCTACCGGCACCGTGGACGTGAATCTGATGGACGGTGAGCCTCAGTTCACCGTTAGCGACGGCGCAGCGTGGGAGGCGATCCGGATCCGTGGCGACCTCGCAGGTCTTAGGCCCGAGTTGCTCTACTTCGGCACGGTTGCCCTGAAGACAGCCGCCAACCGGGCGACCCTCCACACTCTCGGCTCCCTGGGGCCCAGGCACATCCTCCTGGACCTGAACCTGCGTCCGGGCCAGCACTCGCGCGATCTCGTGATGAAGGCGTTGGATATGGCCACCATAGTGAAGATGAACGAAGATGAGTGGCAGTTCGTCCGGGAGATGACATCGCAGGAGAGCCTGGCAGGGTTGATGGAGGACTTCGGGCTTGAGATGATTGCCCTGACGAGAGGGCCGATGCCGGCGACGCTGTACGTCTCCGGAGAGGAGCATGTCGAGGAAGTGCCGAAAGCGGCAGTTGCGGACACCATCGGCGCGGGCGACGCCTTCAGCGCGGCCCTGGCGGCGGGTGTCATCAGGGGGGCGCCGCCGGGTGACGTCTTGCGGGTCGCCTGCCGGACGGGCGCGGCAGCCGTGGAGGGCTCTGGGGCCCTGGTGGACCTGCCCGCCGAGCTTCGAAGTGTCTTTGCACGAGACCACCGCCCTGATCAGTGGTCCGGCTTTCGCGCCGGATGTCGAGGTCAGGCGGCCCAAGGGGATGGAACGTGAAACTCCAGCTTGCGCTTGACCGCGTGGACCTGTCGGGCGTCATGGACGTTCTCCAAGAGGTCGGAGACCTGGTGGACATCGTGGAGATAGGCACCCCGGTGATCATCAGGGAAGGAGTGAAGGCTGTCTCCGAGACCAAGAGGGCGTTCCCGAAGATGGAGGTGCTGGCCGACCTGAAGATAATGGACGCGGGCGAGTACGAGGCCTCCATCGCCTTCGACGCCGGGGCAGACATCGTGACGGTGCTGGGAGCGGCGCATGACGCCACGGTCCTTGGTGCGATTCGCCAGGCACGGGCGCGAAACCGCCGGGTGATGGTGGACATGATAGCGGTCGAGGACGTGCCGGCCCGGGTGCGTCAGGTAGACGAGATGGGCGCCGACTTCGTCTGTGTCCATACGGCGACCGATGCTCAGGGGGACGCACACGACCCCCTGAGGAACCTGGCGGACGTGGCGCCCCTGCTCGACCGCGCCGCCCTCGCCGTGGCCGGCGGCATCGAGCCTGGCTCCCTGCCTCGCGTCATGGCCTACCATCCAGCAATAGTAGTCGTGGGGTCGTACATCACCCAGAACCCTGACCGCCGCGGGGCAGCCCTCGGTATCAGGCGGCTGTTGAGGTAGAGCTGGCGATGGGCATTCAGGGACGTCTGGAAGGCATCCTGGAGGAGCTGCGCTCTGCGCTGTCCGTCCTTGGCGATGCTCCAGGGGAAGAGCTCGCGGAGGCCGTCATAGGAGCCCGGGCCGTGTTCGTCGCGGGCAGCGGCAGGTCAGGACTGGCCATGCGCTCATTCGCCATGAGGCTGATGCATCTAGGACTGAGCGCCCACGTCGTCGGCGAGACCACGACTCCCAGGATCACGGACAGAGACCTGCTCGTCATAGGCTCGGGCTCGGGCTCGACCCCAGGCCTCGTCGTTCATTCAGAGAGGGCGCGGTCGACAGGTGCCGCGGTGGCCCTGATCACCATTGACGCGGACTCGCCCATCGCCGCGAACGCGAATATCGTCCTGCCCATTGCCGCCGCCAGCCCCAAGATCGCGGAAGACACCGGCGCCAGGTCGGTCCAGCCGATGGGGACGCTGTTCGAGCAGGCCCTGCTCCTCATCCTCGACGCAGTGGTCCTCGTGCTGATGGAGAAGATGGGAGAGACGGCCGAGACGATGTTTGCCCGGCATGCGGTACTGGAGTGACCGGAGCAGGGGCCGCGTCAGTCCTCATCCAACCATCGGCCAGGAGCGTCCATCAGCCTCTCCTGGCCGAGACGCTCGCACCAGTCGAGGAACGTCCCCCTGGGAACGCCCTTCCAGCACAGGTCTTCCAGGTCTTCTCTTAGTGGAACGTCTCGTCTCAGGGTGGCGAGACGCTTATACAGGGCCGCCTCGACCCGACGCTGCGACAGGCTCGCCGCGAGACGCGCCGCTCCTCTGACAGATACCCCGTCCCAGAGCGACGGGTCCGAAGGTATGTCCTCCAGGCGGGAGTACCTGGCAAGGAGTGCCGAGCTCGCCTTGGCTCCCCACCCGGGAATGCCGGGGATACCGTCCGCCGAATCGCCGACCAAGGCCAGGTAGTCCGGTATCGACTCCGGCCCGACGCCGAACTTGGACCAAACGCCATCCTCGTCCAGCACGATGTCTCTCCGCCTGTCGAGACACACGACGCGGGAGCCGTCGACGGTCTGCGCGAGGTCCTTGTCCGGGGAGCAGATGACCACCTGCTCCAGTCCGTCGTCCGACCCATACCGCGATGCCGCCGTTGCGAGGGCGTCGTCGGCCTCGAATTCGATCATGGGCCAGACTGTAATTCCGAGTGCCGAGGCGGCCTCTTCAGCGAGGTCGAATTGGGACAGAAGGTCCTGCGGAACGCCCTTGCCGGTCTTGTAGCCATCGAACAGATCGTTGCGAAACGACTCGATGACGTGGTCGAAGGCGCAGGCGACGTGCGTCAGAGACTCGTCTCTCAGCAAAACGAGTAGCGACTGGACCAGGCCCCGTACGGCTCCGATGGGCCGTCCGTCGGGGGCAGAGGCCGGAGGGGCCCCGAAATACGACCGGAACAGCTCGTAGGTGCCGTCAACGAGGTACAGCTTCACTGGACTGGCCTGATCGTTAAATGTGTCGCCGGGCTGGAGATAAAGAAGGGCGGCCAGCATGTGCTGGCCGCCCTTGAACGCTCGTCAATTTCGACGCTGAGCTACCTCAGGGGAGCTGCGTAGATCTGCCCGCCCTTGGGGCAGCCGGAGCAGGGGGCGTCGGCCCACAGCGCGTTCCGGCCGTTCTCCCTCGGCAGGTCGATGCCGCCCGGGCCGAGGTTGCGGTCGTATATCTCTCCGTAGTTGCCGACGGAGCGAATCACGTCCTGCGCCGCGGTCTTGCTGATGCCCAGGCTGTCCTGGCCGAATGAGCCCTCCAGGCCGAACAGCCGGTCCACCTTGGTGTCGCCGGTAACCGCGGTGGGCACGTTGTTGGAGTCCACGCCGTAAGCCTCGGCATAGATGAGTATGCCCATGACGGTCTTGACTATGTCGAACCACTGGTCATCGCCGTGAGGGACCACAGGGCCCAGGGGCTCTTCGGAGATCGTCTCCGGCAGGATGATGTTGTCGGCCCGGTTGTCGAACGCGCTGCTGATCGCGGCCAGCTGTGAGCGGTCGTTGGTGAAGGCGTCGCACTGCCCGCTCTGGTAGGCCGCTACCACAGCGTCGGTGTCTTCGAAGGTCAGTGTCTCCATGTTAAGGCTGTTCTGGTTTGAGAAGTCCTGCAGGTTCAGCTCCGTGGTGGTGCCCTGCGTCACGCAGACGGAAGCCCCCTGCAGGTCCAGCGCGCTGGACACGCCCAGGCTCTTGTTGACCAGGAAGCCCTGGCCGTCATAGAACATCGTCTGTGCGTAGTTCCCCCACTGCGAGTCTCGAGAGCTCGTCCAGGTAACGGTCCTGACCAGCATGTCGACCTCGCCGGACTGGATGGTCGGTCCGCGCTCGGCGGCTGTGATCAGGCGAATCTCTATGGCGTTGGGGTCGCCCAGGACCGCGGCAGCCAACGCGCGGCAGAGGTCGATGTCGAAGCCGACGTTGTTGCCCGATGCATCGAGGTGGCCGTAGCCGGGCACGTCGTTCCGGCTGGCGCAGATGACCTTGCCTCTGTCCTTCACCTCCTGCAATCTATCCTCGACCACCGTCTGATCCGACTCCCTATCGCACGCGGCCAGTGCAAAGAGCGCAACCGCCACGCCTACCACCATCATGGCCAGTAGGATGCGAGACCTACCTACGTTCTTCATTTTCCTCCTCCTTCACACTGACATCCGAGTGCCAAACCACTGAAGCGATACTTCCGAACGTTTCGGCGCCCATTATAGCACGAGAATCCCGTTGCGCCTCCAGGAATTCGGACTTAATCAGAGAAAAAGCGGTGAAAGCGGCATAGGGTCACGTCTTGTCTACCCGCCGCATCGTCCCGGTTCTTGCACGTAGTGCTTCTCAGCCACTAGAATCGCCGATGCCAGCGAGCCCGCAGAGCGGCTCGCTATCTCGCTATAAGGAGAACCCTGGTGATAGACGTAGAGGCCGTCAGAGCAAGGATCCCGGCGCTCGCCGGGTCGAGCTACCTGAACATGAGCTACGGTCCCAAGCCGACTCCGGTTGTGGACGAGGTCGTTCGCCTTGCCCGGCTTACCGAGATGGACGGGACCCTGAACCCGGACGTGCAGACGGAGCTGTGGAAGAGATATGACGACGCGAAAGGCGGCGTGGCCCGGCTGTTGGGCGCGGACCCATCCGAGATAGCGTTGACGAGGCACGTGACCGAGGGCATCAATATCGTCGCCACCGGCATGGACTGGCGGCCCGGCGACGAGGTGATCATAAGCGACGAGGAGCATCCGGGAGGTTCCCTGCCCTGGATGAACCTGGCACGACGTCGAGGCGTTGTCGTCCGAAAGGTGCGCCTCAGCTACGATCTGGACTCCCTGCTCGAAGACCTTGACAGCCTGATCGGGCCGAGGACAAGGATCGTGTCGATCAGCCACGTATCGACGAGGAGCGGCTTCCTCCTGCCGGCCGCGGAGGTGACCGAGTTCGTCCACAGCAGAGGAGTCCCCATTGTGCTGGACGGCGCGCACGCGGTGGGCCTGGTGCCGGTGGACGTGAAGGAGATCGGGTGCGACTACTACTCGGGCTGCGGCCACAAGTGGCTGATGGCGCCGCAGGGCACCGGGTTCCTGTATGTGAACAAGGACCGTCTTGACGAGCTTCAGATCACCTGGCTCGGCGCGGCGACCGCGACCCTGTTCGACCTGGAAAACCTGGACTTCGAGGCGAAGACGGACGCCGACAAGTTCGAGTACGGCACGAGGGACCTGACGGTCTACGGCGGTCTCGCCGTAGCGGTTGACATGGCCCAGGAGGTCGGGATTGACGAGATCGCGGCGCGCAGCGGAGACCTCGCGGCCCGGATGAAACGCGGGCTTGCCGATTTGCCGGGCGTGGAGCTGATGACCCCTATGGACGCAATGCGGAGCACGGGCATAGTCGCGCTGAGCGTCGGGCGGATGGCCGACCGCGACCCGGCCAAGTGGCTGTGGGACGAGCACCGGATCCTCGTCACCGGCTCCGGCGAATGGATGAGAATCTCCACGCCCTACTTCGCCCTGGAGGAAGAGGTGGACAGGACAGCCGAGCTCCTGGCATCCCTCGCGGAAACAACGTAGCGCGGGCGCTCGCGGTCGAAGCTGAACGGGACCGGTCCTCATACTGTCAGCGAGGAGACCGACCTCTCCAGTCAAGGTGGAAAAGAGTCAGGTGTTCGTCCCCGCGCCTACAGACGCGGGGACGAACTTTGTTGAGCGGGTCCGGCCTATTTCAGAGAGAAGGGCGGGTAGCGGTCAGTGAAGCCTATGAACCAGGAGTCTGTCCTGGTCTCCCACCGCATGATCCCGACCGCGAAGTCGAACAGGCCTCTCGGGTAGGCGCCCGTGATGAGCACCGCCCAGTACGCTACGTAGACGACAACCATCGTCACGAGCCCCAGAGCAGTGAGGATGATCAGGTGGGGGATCAGCAGGATCAGCTTGGGGAAGAAGAGGAGCACACCCAGGATCGCCAGCACCCTCGACGGCGATTCCGGGTAGTCGACCTCGAACCTGAGTCCGTAGTCCTCTGCCATGCCCAGGCTGAAGGGCGGGTAGCTGTCTGAGAAACCGTACAACCACCCGCTGGTCCTGTAGCCCCAACGCTGGACGCCGAGCACGAACCCGTACAGGCCCGCGGGATAGCTGCCTGTTATGAGCACAGCCACGTATCCTATCCAGATGACAACGAGGCTCACGATGCTCAGGAAGTAGAGGACGATCATGTGGGGGATCAGCAGTAGCACCTTGAGGAAGAAGATCACACCCAGGAGCGCCAGCACCCTCGACGGCGATTCCGGATAGTCCACTTCGAGTCTTGTCGGGTAGTCCATGTTCTGTTCCATTGTCCTCCCTCCTTACTCTTGCTTGCCGGTGCCTCGGAGTTCCACGATCAGCCCTAGAGTGCCACTTCAGGTCCTACATTGCAACCACGTTCTGCGGACGGCCCTCCAGGAAGGCGATGACGTTGTCGACCGCGCCCTCGTTGAGCAGCTCCATCCCCTCCGGGGTCTGGTCCGCCATGTGGGGCGTCATGACAACCTGGTCGCAGGCCAGAATCGGATGGTCCGGCGGAAGCGGCTCCGTGTCGAACACGTCCAATGCGGCCCCGGCCAGATGGCCGGACTCCAGCGCGCCGATCATCGCCGTCGTGTCCACCAGGTCTCCCCGACCGCCGTTTACCAGTAGCGCGCCGGGTCTCATCAGGGCCAGCTCCCGTTGGCCGATCATGTGCCTCGTGTCGTCCGACAGGCGCACGTTAAGGCTGACCACGTCGGAGCGTTCCAGGAGGTCGTCGAGCTCCACGTACGAGACTCCGAGCCGCTCGGCGCGCTCAGGGGTCGGATTGAAGGTCCATGCCAGCACCGTCATGCCGATGGAACGGGCCAGCCGGGCCAGCTCGCCGCCCACGCTTCCGGTGCCGATGATTCCCAGGGTCTTGTTCTGGAGGAAGACGTTCTCCATCCTTCCCCACCGGCCCGCCTTGAGCTCCGCGGTCTGGTAGGCGGCCCTCTTGGCCGCGGCGAACATCAGCCCGAAGAGGTGCTCGGCGACTATCCCGGCCGTCCGGCCCGGCTGATTGCAGACCGCGACGCCCTGATCGGCCGCCGTGGCCAAGTCTATCATGTCGGTGCCGATGGAGCAGGTGGTGATCAGCCTCAGCTCTGGCAGCTCGCGTAGGATGTCGCCGGGCCACTTGACGGCGCTCCGCGTGTTTATGATGACCTCGGCGCCCTCAACCCTGGCCAGCTGCTCTTCCCTGGTGGCGGGTCTCGTGTCGTACAGGACGACCTTGCCGTACGGACTCAGCCGTTCGAGGTGGGGCGAGCCCTTTAGCTGAACAGGGTCGTCGCCGGGGATGACGATCTTGACGGGCCGGGAGTGGTCGACTATCGGGTGGCTCCGTGGCAAGAGTGCCGGGCCGAGTCTATCGATACGACCGTTTCCTCGTCAAGCCCGATGGGCGTTTCATACGTACCCACTCTCTGGAACCTGTTGACACCGTTCCCGATTCAGGGCTTGACAAACAGAACAACAGTCCGCATGATGCGGAGAGACAACATCACCGCAGACGTCGAGGCTCAAGCCCGCAACCCTATGCGAAGGGACAAATGGAACGGAGTGTGACAGTTTCTACGAAAATCGAGGCCCCGCCACGAACGAAATGGCCCCGATCAGCTATGAATCCACTGTTCCATTTCATCCCAAAACGGTTCCAAATCATCCCAAAACTGTTCCGCAGCCTATCCAAACCCTCCCCCCTGTGTTCCACGCCGCAGCACTCGCCCGGAAGCTGCCAGCCCGTGCCTGGAATCAAAGTGGGTGCGCATGAGCGATGGGCGTAGGCCGAGGTGCCCGCAGGCGGTCTGATTGACAAGACTTCTGGCGGGTAGCTACCCTAGCGCGACCAGACCGAAAAGGAGTTGAGACCGATGCCCTCCGAGAAGATGACCCTAGAGTCCCTTCGCGACGAGCTTCCGATAACAGGAAAAGTCGCCTACCTGAATACGGGCAGCCACGGCCCGCCGCCGGACTCTGTCCTCGCGTCGGTGGCCGACGAGATGGCCCTCCAGGCCCACAACTACGGACTGCCGTCCGTAGCGGCCCCGCAGGGGGCCAGGGAGAAGGCGGCCAGAGATGGACTCGCGAGGTTCATTGGTGCAAAGCCTGAGGAAGTCGCGATGACCCCGAACACCACCCAGGCCATGAGGCAGGTCTCCCAGAGCATCGGCTGGAGCGAGGGCGACGAGTTCATGGTCACGTCGCTGGAGCACGTCAGCACGGTCTCGCTGGGCTCGGCGCTTCAGCAGGACGTGGGCGTGAAGATGACCGTGGTCGAGGCCGACCAGGGTGACGCAGAGTTCCTGGAGACCCTCAAGTCCAGCCTCTCGGAGAGCACCCGGCTCCTCTGCATCAGCCACGTGGCCTCCCCGGATGGCCGCATACTCCCGGTAGCCGAGGCCGCCAAGCTGGCCCACGAGCGAGGCGTTCCGGTGGTTGTCGACGTGGCCCAGTCTCTCGGCCAGTTCCCCGTGGACGTGCCCGCGCTCGGATGCGACTTCATGATCGGGTCGGGCCACAAGTGGCTTCTCGGGCCCATGGGCGTCGGCATACTCTGGGTCGCGTCCGACCAGCTCCCGAGCTTCAAGCCGAACCCCGTCCCGGAGCGTGAGCCGTGGAGCCCGCTCGACTCACCCATCGAGGCGCCGACTGCGGCTCGCATGGCCGAGAAGGGCACCCACAATACCGCCATGGTGATCGGCACGGGCCGCGCCGTGGAGATCATAGACGAGATCGGCACCGACACCATCGCGGCCCACACGGGGAAGCTCTCCGCGGCGCTCCGGGAAGCGGCTCTAGACATGGACGGCGTCAACATTCTCACCCCCATGGAGCCGGGCCGCTCCGCAGGCATCACGACCCTGACATTCGACGGGTACACTCCGGCCGATCTGCAGGCGCTGGTCGCCCGGATTTACGAGAAACACAACACGATGGTGAAGTTCCAATGGCTCACCGCCCCGATGAGCGTCGACAAGACCGGGATGCGCATCTCCGTCTCGGCCTTCAACACTGAGGATGAGGTTATGGGACTGGTCGAGGCGCTCAGAGAGGGCACGTCCGGAAACTAGCGGGTGGTCCATATGCTAGAGGTGCGCACATGAGGCTGACTGAGCAGCAGCTGGCCTACTTCGATACGTTCGGCTTCCTGAAGTTCCCGGGTCTTCTCTCGAATGAAGTAGAGCGCATCAGCGAGGCGTTCGGGGAGACCTGGCGCACCGTCGGTGGAGGCCATCACGGTCAGGCTCACGACCACGAGCGCCGGTCGGCTCTCGTCCAGTTCATCGACCGCACGGAGTACCTCAGCGGCCTGCTGGACAACCCCCGCATCGAGGGGATCGCGGCCTCTCTCCTGGGCGCGGACTTCAACTACAGCGGCAGCGATGGCAACTACTACGTTGGAGACACGAAGTGGCACTCCGACGGGTACGTGGGCAAGAAGTACCTGTCCGTCAAGATGGCCTTCTACCTCGACCCGGTTACCGGTGACACCGGATGCCTGAGGGTCATACCGGGCAGCCACAAGTACGGTGACAGGTTCGGAGACAACCTCCAGGAGGTGCTGGCCAGGGCCACGGACAACCGGAACGAGGATGCGTGGGGCATTCGCGGGTCCGACGTGCCCGCCGCCGTGCTGGAGACGGTGCCCGGCGATCTGCTGCTGTTCAACCACAATATCAAGCACGCCTCGTTCGGCGGTGGTACCGCAAGGCGCATGTTCACGATCAACCTGGAGGAGCGCTACCGGCAAGAGGACCTGGGGAAGCTGCGAGACGCGATCTCCCAGGATGCGAGGTTCTGGATCGAGAGCTCCTACGGCGACGTGATGGTGCGGACGGCGGGACCGTCCCGCATGGTGCACCTGGAACAGCGTATGGCCAACGACGCCCACCTGGCCGCGCTGTCGCGGAAGGCCCGCGAGGAGATGGCAGAGCCGAGCAGAGGCTAGACAACATCGCCGAGCTGCGGTGTCAGGGAACCGCTGAAGGATCTTCCTGATCAGAGTGTGAAGATGGTCAAGGACAGGATACCGAACAAGATCGCCAAGGCTTCGAAGGCGCTAGCCGATGCGAAGTCCCAGGTGAACGCTTCGGACTTCGGCGGGAGTATGCAGCGCAGTCTTAAGAAGTTGGGGACTGACATCGGCAAGAGGCGCAACAGCGCCACTTCCGAAATATCAGCCGTTGCCCTTGCGCTCGATCAGGTTGTGTCCAATGTTAGCTTTACTGACTTAAGCGCCCAGCTGCAGGATAAGTTTAGGGCGGCAGGCGGCCTGGGCGGAGATCGCGGGGCCTTGCGGACGCCAGCAGAGGCTGAGAGCTTCTTGAATGCTAGCGTGCCTGACGCCATCAGGATGCTTGGCCCGGAGGCTATCGAAAGATTCCTGGACGGCAAGGATGCCAGCCACGTCAAGTCGGTCAGTAACGCCCCAGAGCTTACCCGAGTGGACTCCAACATCCGCTGGGAGAATGCCACTGCCAATCGCGCGAGGGGCGCGGAGGACATGTCACGGTTCGATCAGATCAACATTACTCTGTCGACCAGTTTCGAGTCATTTGCGAGGTCGGCGGTGGAAATCGTTCCACAAGCCATGTTCTATGCTGCCGCTATCGAAAGCGCAATCAGCATAATCGAAAACAGCGTATACGTTTACAGAGGGAAGAAGGACATTTCCGTCGCAGTGACAGATACGGCGAAGAACGTTGCGAGGAGTGCAGTCGCCGGATTGGTCATCGGTACGGGCGTTTCCGCCGCTGTCGCGCTGGGTGCTGCTCCGCTGCTTGTGGCGGCGCAGCCGGCGCTGGTTGTCGTAGGAGGAGCTCTGCTGGCTTACTCGGTTGCCAGACGTGTACACACCGCGATGACCTCACCTGCGTACGAGCGGATGACAGTGGTCGATTCGTTTGTGGTCAGGCGCTGGCAGGACGGCGCAACGGACGATGAGTTGCTTGAGCCCTTGACTATCCGGCTGGAGTTGCTCGGCCAGTTGAAGGCAGACCTGCAGAGGGTCATCTCAGGAGACGAACTCAAAGCGCTACCCTTAGTTGACAAGGGGTAGTTTCGGATGCCCTAGTCCACTATGCGATTACGGGCGGCCTCCTGTCGGCCCAGGGGCGCGACTGCTCCAGCTGGGCCGCCAGCCTGAACAGGGTGGCCTCGTCCCCGAACCTGCCCAGGAAGTGGCTCCCGACCGGAAGCCCCTCGCCGTTCCACGAAAGCGGCACCGACATTCCCGGCTGCCCGGTGACGTTGCCGACGAACGTGAACGGGGCAAACCCGGCCGTCCTTCTCCTGTGCGCGATCGGGTCGCCGCCGTCGTAGACGAGCGTGCCGAGGGTCACCGGCGGCTCGCCGAGAGTGGGCGTCAGCCACACGTCGAAGCTCTCGAAGAACTCGGCGATGCCGCGCGAGAGCCTGTGTATCTCCTGGATGTGCAGGAGGTACTGCGGGCCGCTTACGGCCCGGCCCCTCTCCGCGAAGTCCGCGACGAACGGCTCCAGGTCGCCTTCTTCCGGCTCCCGTCCGAGCCGTCGAGTCCAGTCGGCCACCGCCCAGCCGAAACCCGTCGCCATGACGGTCGTGAAGGTCGTCCAGAGCGTCTCCCAGTCCACTGACGGTGTCGTCTCGACCACCTCGTGTCCCAGGGACTCGCAGAGGGCGGCTGAGTCCATCACGGCGTCGAGGCAGTCTGGATGCAGCGGGTTCCCGAGAAGCGTGGTCTTCGAGAACGCGACTCGGAGCTTCCCAGGGTCGGCGGAGACCTCCTCGACGTAGGGCCTCCGTTGGGGCGGCGCCCAGTACGGGTCGCCGACAGAGGGCCCGGCGGTGGCGTCGAGCAGGGACGCCGAGTCCCTCACGCTGCGGGTCAAAGCGTGCTCGGCCACGAGGCCGCTCAGCATGTCTCCGAAGTGCGGTCCCAGCGGGTTCCGTCCCCGCGTCGGCTTGAGGCCGAACACGCCGCAGCACGCCGCCGGTATGCGGATCGAGCCCCCGGCGTCGTTCCCGTGGGCCATGGCTACCATGCCGGAGGCAACCGCCGCTCCAGCGCCGCCGCTGGATCCTCCCGGCGTTCGCGTCGTGTCCCACGGATTGCGCGTGGGCCCGAACCTGACAGGCTCGGTCGTCGCGCCGATTGCCATCTCGGGCAGGTTCGTCTTTCCAATCGCGATCAGCCCCGCGCGCTTCCAGCGCTTGACCAGCTCCGCGTCCTCGTCGGGCACGAAGTCTCCTATGAAGTTCGAGGACTCGGTAAACCGGACGCCCCCGTACTCGGCGAGGAAGTCCTTGACCAGGAACGGGACGCCGGAGAACGGGCCGTCGGGAATGGGCCGCGAAGCCGCCTCGCGCGCCTCGTCGTACATTGGGGTGATGACGGCGTTGAGGGCGGGATTGAGCCGCTCGACGCGCTCGATCGCGGCCTCCACCAGCTCCGCCGCCGTCACCTCTCCGTTGCGGACCATCTCGGCCTGGGTTGTGGCGTCGACGAATCCCAGCTCGTCGGTCATCGGCATTGAGTACCCTCCTGCGGCGTCTTCTCTGCGTTAGTCACCGAAGATGCGATGACCTCCCATACCCGTCTTCCGGCGGAGGCCGGAATCCAAGGCGATGTCATTTTCGTCTCTTGCTATCGACCTTCGCAAGGGCCGTTCCCCAGCTGTCGGCATAGTCGGCATCTGTTCGAAGTGACGTGAACGACCTAACCGGGCTTGCGTGCTATCAGCAGGCCGTAGCCGAGCACTCCCCCGGCCGCCGCCTCCAGCGCCGCCGCGAGGACCCCCTTCGCCAGGTCGAAGAGGTCGCGGGGGGCTTCGAGGCCTCCCAGACCGCCGGCCACCTGCGCGATCAACAGCTTCCTCTCAAGCTCCTTGAGAAAGGATACAGCCGTATCGGGAAGCGCCTCGACCCGCTCGACCGTGAATCCTTCGCCCGCGGCGAGGCTGGCATACGCGTCCAGGGACAGCGCGCTCCCAACACAGGCGACGACGGCGGCCAGCCCGTCCAGCTCTGACGGCAGCCGACCGTCGACCGTAACGTCGGTGATACCCAGCAGGCCGCCGGGCTTCAGGGCCGCGTGGACCCGCCGCAGGGCCGTCTGCTTGTCCGGCACGATGGACAGAACGCACTCCATCAGGGCGGCGTCAAAGGAGCGTCCCTCCGGCTCGACCTCCTGGATGTCGCCCTGGACGAAGCTGGCCAGCTTACCGACGCCCTCCCGCCGCGCCATGTCGACACCGGCTGCCACGCCGTCGCTCTCCAGCGTAACGCCAACCGTCTCGCATCCGAGGGTATTTGCCAGGAATACGGTGCTGGTGCCCAGGCCGGAACCCACGTCCAGCACCCTCGAGGCCGGACCGATGTCCATCAGTCCGGCCAGCCGGGCGGTCAGTTCGAGGCCTCCGGGGTGAAAGGACTCCCCCAGGAGCCACCTCGCCGCCGGGGGGCTGTAGGAGACGGTGCAGCAGGCCGCGACGTCGGCTGCGGCTGGAGTGGGCCCTGCGGTGGAGCTCACGGGCCGGAGTCCTCGAGGCTGCATGGCCTCTGCGGGAACACCCTGCTGCGCCTGGCGCGCGCCTCGATGGTCTCCTTCATCTCCTCCAGGTGCTCCTCCATCGTCCTGTGGAGCATGCGGCGCACGACGAGCCTGCTGATGAGCCAGCCGAATATCCAGCCCGCCAGTCCGAACTCGCTTCGGTAGTCAAGGCGGGTACAGCCGCCCTCTTCGGCCAGGTCGAACCGGTCGCGCAGCAGGGTCAGCGGCCCCTCCACGCCCTCGAACTCGATGACGCCGGGCTCTCTGGGCGTGACCCATTCGACGGTGCGGTAGGTCCGACGCCGTCCCAGCAGGTCCCTGCCGGGTGTATGGAACTCGACCATCAGCCGGTCGCCGTCTCGCTTCAGCACTCTGGAGCCAGACCCGTTCCCCGTGCCCGCACCGAACGCGGTGAGGACCTGGAATGCCAACCTGCGGTCGGCATGGATGTGAACAGATGTCTGAGGGGTGTGTACCGGGATCACGGTCACCGGACGGACTCCCCTGTGGTGAGATGTGTGGAGCCAACGGACGGATTCGAACCGTCGACCTGCGGTTTACGAAACCGCTGCTCTACCACTGAGCTACGTTGGCCCTTGTCAACCCGCGCATGGGCGGGTTCGCGCATGGGCGGGTTGCTGATATGAGTGGTCGTCTCAGGCGCTCTACTTTAAGAGTATAGGGACGCATTGTACGCCGCAAGTCATGGGGAGCTCTCACGCAAGACTCGTGCCCGATGCCTGGCTAAGTGTCCCCTCTACTTGGTGGTAGTCATCGGGTCTACGCCGACGATGATCTGCTCGCCGTCGGGAGAGACCACGAACCAGGTCCTTCCGAACCCCTGCCCGAAGGCCTCTCCGGGAATGCCGTCCCCCGCGAAGTTGTACAGCTTGTGGCCGTTGTAGGTGACCTGGTCGCCCGCCTCCCTCTCGAACTTGCCGATGAGGTCGGCTCGCGCGCCCTGGCCGGTGCCGCCGGGTGCGGCAAGGGGCGCCCAGGTCGACAGGCAGCCCTCGGCGCAGAATGTCGTGCCCGGGCCGTCCGACGTGAAGAGATATAGGGTCATATCCTCGCCGTCCACCAGTATGTCTCCGAACTCCGGGTGTGCGAAGACGCCGATCACCGACTTGGCCGGCACCGCCTCAGGGTCGACCTCCTCGGCCTCGTCCGAGCCGGAGCACGCGGCGATAGCGACAATCAGCGCCGCCGACAGTAGGGTCAGCCGGATCAAACGCACCAGAAAGTCACCTCCCGGTTCCGCCTCTCGTACGCCTATTGTGAAGCCTCACGGGTACAGGTGCAACGGCAGATACTAGAGACGCCGTCGGAGTCGCGGATCCAGGGCGTCTCGCAGGCCGTCGCCGATCACGTTGATGGCCAGCACCATGAGGGTCAGCAAGACGCCCGGGAAGAAGCTGATCCAGGGCGAAGATCCAAGGAAGTCGCGGCCTCGGACTATGAGGTTTCCCCAGCTCGGCGCAAAGGTCGGCGCGCCCACGCCCAGGAAGGCCAGCCCGGCTTCAGCAACTATAGAGCCCGCGAAGACCAGGCTCGCCATGACCATCATCGCCGCGAACGTGTTGGGCGCGACGTGCCGGAGCAGGATGCGCGGCATGGTTGCGCCGATGGCCTTGGCGCCCTCCACGAACTGCTGCTCTCTCAGGCTCAGCACCTGCCCGCGTACCAGCCTCGCCATTCCGGGCACACCCGATACGGCGAGTACCAGGATGATGTTCCGTATGCTCCCGCCCAGCGCGGCCGCAACCGCCAGCGCCAACAGCAGTGTGGGGAAGGCCATTATCGCGTCTGCCACTCTCATGATCGGGCCGTCGAGCCTCCTGTTGTAGCCCGAAATGAGGCCAAAGAAGAGCCCTCCTCCGATGACCAGCACCGCCACGGTTACGCCCACGAACAGCGATACCCGGCCTCCGTACATGGTGCGCGCATAGACGTCGACCCCCAGGTGGTCCGTGCCGAACCAGTGTCTGAGGGAAGGGGCCTCCAGACGCTCAGGGATATTCGTTCTGACGGGGTCGTGGAACGTGATGAGCGGAGCGGCCACCGCGCTCAATGCGATGAGCACGAAGATCACGAAGCCCAAGAGCATGAGGGGGTTCTTGGCGAACGCGCGGCGAATGCCGCGCCAGCGCGACGCGGCATTCGCCGACAGAGACCGCTTGGCGACAACCCGGGTGGCGCGCCCCTCGCTCACCGCCATCAGTATCTTATCCTGGGGTCGACGTAGGCGTAGATTATGTCCACCACCAGGTTCACGTAGACGTATACCAGTGCAGTCAGCATGAGCAGGGCCTGTACTATGGGAATGTCATGCGCCCGTACAGCGTCGACCAGGAGGCGTCCGAGCCCGGGAATGGCGAAGACGATCTCGACGAAGATGGTCCCGGTTATGAGACCGATGAACAGGAATCCCAGGAGCGTGATGATGGGTATGGAGGCGTTCTTGAAGGCGTGGCGCACGAACACCTTGAACTCCGCAAGACCCTTGGCTCTGGCCGTCCTGACGTAGTCCTCCTGAAGCACCTCGATCATGGTCGACCGGGTCATCCTGGCGTACACCGCTCCGGTGTGCAGCGAGATGACGAAACAGGGCATGACAAGGGTCTTGAGCCATGGCCATAGCCCTTCCGAGATGGGGGTGTAGCCTATCGCGGGGAAGATGGACAGCTTGAGGGCAAACGCCCACACGAATATGTAGGCCAGCCAAAAGGTCGGCACCGACAGGCCGAACACGGCGGCCAGCATGACGCCCCTGTCTATGAGGCTGTGCGCCTTCCACGCCGCCACCATGCCGAGGGGTATGCCCATCACGATCGAAAAGATCATCCCCCAGATAGTTATGGACAAGGTGGCCTCGAGGCGAGGCTTCATGAGCTCGAGCACAGACTGCTTGCTCAGCAAGCCGGTCCCGAGGTCGCCCCTCACGAATTTGCCTAGCCAGTCTACGAACTGCACCGCGACGGGGCGGTCGAGGCCGAGGCTCACGCGCAGCTCCTCGATCTGCTCCTTGCTGACATCGGGACTGAACAGCATGTAGGCGGCATCGCCCGGAGCGACGTGCACGAGCATGAACGAGATCACGGCCACTATCGCCATGATGGGGACGCTCTGGAGAATACGCCGCGCTATGTACCGCTGCATGCCGAAGGCTGTCCTATCGTCAGGTAGGTGTGCGTCAACGACGTAGGGCCCCGACCGGTCGGGGCCCTACGATTCCAAAGGGACTATCTCTGCGTGCCAGGGGCGACCAAACGGGAGTGTTCTATTCGGCCTCTATCCACAGATTGTACATCGGGACCATCTCGTGGGGGATGTAGCCCTTGATGTGCGTGCGGACGGCCAGGTTCTTGAAGCCCTCTCCGAGAGGCACCAGCGGGAGGTCCCGGAAGAACACGCTCTGGACCTGGTCGGTGACCATCTTCTGCTCGTCACGCGACAGGTTCTCGCTGAAGAGCCTGTTCAGGTTCTCGGTCATATCGTTCGTCTCGTCCGCGTAGTCATGTATCCACCCCATCTTCTTGAAGTGGACGCTATTGCCGATGAACGGGTCTTTGAAGCCGCTGGTCGTGGTGACGAACAGGTCCCACTTGCCCTCGTTAATGACCCGCTCGACCCACGCGCCGGTGGCCAGGTCCTCCCATATGACGACCATCCCGAGGTCTTCGAGGACCTCGCGGACGATTCTGCTGGGATCGGAGACCAGCGGGAGAGACCGTACGGGCATCAGCACCTCGGCGCCTACCAGCCCGGCCTCTTCTATGAGCGCTCTGGCGCGCTCCATGTCCTGTACGTTGTAGTCCTCGGTGTCGACGTCACTCTCCCAGAACGTGTCGCAGGTCCACATCGAGGCGCAGGTCCTCCAGTAGGACGACGATCCGTAGGCCGCCGTCATAATCCTCTCCGACGGCAGCGCCAGCCTCAGGGCCTGCCGCGCCCGGACATCGTCGAATATCTCCCCGGAGTGCTTGGGCCAGATCGACATCCTGGCGGTCCCGAACTTGACCGTGTGGATGATGATGTTGGGGTCGTCCTTCATCTGGTCGGCAGTGTCGCCGCCGAACGGGGTGCTGACGATGTCCAGCTGCCCGCTCTTGAGGGCCGCCACCTGCGCCGCAACGTCGGGTACGACGATGAACTCAACCTTGTCGGCGAAAGCGACCTTCCTGCCCGCCTGCCAGCTCGGAGGCCCCGGAGGGGACTGGTAGTCCTCGTACCGAGATACGATGACCCTGTCTCCAGGGATCCACTGGTCGAGCTTGAACGAACCGGTCCCAACCGCGTTGTTGTTAACCTCTGTCACCGGCAGTGACCACTCCGACCTGGGGACGATGAACTGTCCGGTGATGGTTGGCTGCGTGAACGCCGACAGCACGAACGTCGAGAACTTTTCCAGCGTCATCTCGTAAGTCAGGCGGTTAACGGCTTTCCAGTGGGCGTCATAGTCGCCCCCCTGATGGTCCATGACCAGCGTGGCGATCATGCCGGGATGGCCCTCGACCCTCTTTATCGAGCCGACAACGTCCTCGGCGGTCATCGGATCGCCGTTGTGGAAACTCACGCCGTCTCGCAGGTTGAACGTCCACGTCAAACCGTCGGCGCTTGTCCTCCAGGACTCGACCAACTCGGGCCTCGGATCATACTGGGCGTTGAGCTGGAACGTGGACTCCTTGATGTGGGTGTTCGGCCATCCGTTGGCCCCCCCGGCTGCCGCGGCGTCGAGATGCTGCTTCTGGATGTCGGTTACCCTGATGGTGCCGCCCATCCGTGGATCTCGGAAGACGACCTTCTCCACCTCCCTCACCACCTCTTTCTCCACAACCACCTCTTTGGGCACCTCCCTCACCACCTCCTTCTCGACCACGACCGTCTGGCCGGGCACCATCACCTCCCTCACCACCTCCTTCTCGACCACGACCGTCTCGCCGGGTACCTGCACCTCCTTCACAACCTCTTTGATGACCTCGACCGGCTTCTCAACCTCGATGGTCCTGACGGTCTCCCTCTCCACCTCGACGATCTTCTCTACAGGTACCTCTCTGATCACCTCCTGGGTGACCACCTCCGTCACGGGTACCTCTTTGATCACCTCTTGCGTGCAGGCCAGAGCGGCAAGCACAGCGGAAAGTGAAATCAGCAACGCAACGGTCCTTAGTAGGTTCATGAAACCCTCCTCCGGGGCGCCCGGCTCCCTATAAGCCATTGCTTCCAAGGCAGATAGGTGAGGGGCGTTCAAAATGGTCAGCCAGAATAACACGTCGGAAGCTAACCGGCATTGTAGGCGGCCCCAGAGCGGCCTGTCAACGTGCTGTCAGGGTGAACAGCGGGACGGCCATCGTCGGGAGCTACGAGCAGGTGGCCGGCGAGCTCCTGCAGTATTGGCGGCTGGGGACCGATGAGTTCATCCTGTCCGGTTACCCTCACGTAGAGGAGTGCCGAAGGGTAGTATCGGAAGTCCTGCCTCTCCTCAGATCGTATATTCGCGACGCGAGGGCGTAGGGAGGATCGAAGATAGGCCCTAGGAGTCTGTCCGAGAAACAATGTTCTAAACGATATGCGTCATTAGTGGAGTGTAAAGATGCTAATTACTCCACAACAAGGTCCAGATTGCTGTAAGCAGGTTATTGCGTGGCGGGTTTCGTCTCCCGGAACGAATCCTCGGACAGGCTCCTAGCCCGAAAGCTGGGCAAAGATCACCCACATGGGTCGGGTGCCTATGTGGATGGTGTGGAGGTGTCGCAGTCGGCCCGATGCGGGGTCGATCCGATAGGTGGCCAGCTCTCCGGCCTCCTGTCCGGCCACGAGCATGTACCTGCCGGATGGGTCTATGCCAAACGCCCTGGGTGTCTTGAGCGTCGGCCGCGCACCCAAGAAGACCAACTCCCCTTTCTCACCATGCACGCTGAAGACGGCGATGCTGTCATGACCGCGGTTAGACACATACAGGTTTCGGCCTGAAGGGGTCATCCAAATCTGGGCGCACGTATTCTCGCCGTCCCAGTCTTGGGGCAGTGTCGAGACGGTTTGAAACGGCGTTAGCGTCCCGCCCGCTTGGTCGAAGTGATAGGCGGTCACGCTGGAGCCCTGTTCGTTGTCGAAGTAAACAACCTTCCCGTTTGGGTGGTAGCAGTAGTGGCGAGGGCCGTCTCCCTCCGGAGGTCTCACCGCGGGTGGGCCGTTGCCCTTCAGACTGCCGGATTCCTGGTCGAACACGAACCGCAAGATTGTGTTCGACTCACCGACGTGTGGGAGGAATACGAAGCGGTTGGAAGGGTCGGTCATGGCGCAGTGTGCTTTGGGCATGGTCTTACGCCGGACGAGTGGCGGCTCTACTACCGCGCCTCGCTCGTCGATGGCGTGGACGGCGACCCCGCCTGCGGCGTAGTAGGCAGACAGGAGGAAGCCGCCAGTGCGGTCGGTCGAGATTTGGCAGGGATCGGAGTGGAGGCCAATAGTCTCCAGGTGCTGCAGCGCGCCGGTGGACCTGTCAACGACAAGGCTTGCCATTTCGCGGGAGTCCCGGAGCGCGGCGTACATCCGGCTGCCATCGGGTGAGAGGGCAAGCGGGCCGGGTCCGCCGCCGATCTCCAGGTCTGCGAGAGGTTCGAGGCCGCCTGTATTGCCGTCGAGGACCAGGGAGGCGATTCTGTCGTCGCCAGCCAGAGCTATGTAGGCGATGCAGCGCGTCTTCATGGACAACCCTCGCTCGTTACAATTAGGCGGGTGTGTCAGCCCGAGCCGAGTTGGAACTGTTCCGCAGCCTGTCCATTGGCTGGCAGGCCTGCCGGTATCTTGACGTCAAGCACCAGGGGCCGGGCCTCTCTCCCGACCGTCCTCAGGGCATGGGACACCTGCTCGTCCACCGTGGACTCGTCATCCACGCGAAGGGCCTCGACACCAAAGGACTCGGCAAGGCCGACCACGTCGATGCCGTCCAGGGCCACACCTGCGTATGTCCGGTCGCGGTTCATTGCGCCGCCAGCCCTGTCGAATGCGCTGGCGACGATACCGTAGGAGGCGTTGTTGGCGATGACGTACAGGACGGGTATGCGGTGGTGCGCGGCAGACCAGAATGCCGAATCTGCGTAGTAGACGGAGCCGTCTCCCACGAGCCCCACGACGGGCATGTCCGGCGCGGCCAGCTTCGCGCCCATCGGCGCCCCCATGCCGTACCCCTCCGAGCCGCCTGCCGGACGGACGTAGGTAACCGAGCCTCCTCCCTCCTTGGCGTTGACGCACTCCAGGGGGATGGCGAACTGCTCGGTAGTGACGATCCCTCCGCCCTCTTCTTCCAGGGCCGAGTCGATGGCGTCCAGTAGTGCCAGGGGCCGGACGTAGCCGTCCACCTGGGTCGGCGACTGGAGCTGTGTCCTGCGGTCGGCCCTCAGCGAGGCCGCGTGCGTGCGAGCATGGGCGCGGCGCTCGGTGTATCCCACAGGTTCGTACTCGCTGCGCACCAGCTCATTGAGCCGCTCCACGGTGCGTTTCTCGTCCGCGAAGACCGCGAGGTCGACACCGGGTATGTTCTCGAAAACGGCGACATCGGAGCCGACGGCGGCCAGTTTCTCCGCGGACGCGAACTGCGCGAAGTCCTCCCTGCTCCCGGTCCCTCCGTGTCGGACGCCAAGACAGAGTATGCGGTCGGGTTCTATATCAAGCGCCGGTCCGCGCAGGTAGCCGCAGTGGAGCGGGTGAGCCGCAGATACACCCCTCAGGTCGTTCCACACGGAAGCTACGGCTGCGCCAAGGCGTTCGGCCAACTCCGTTGCGGCTGCTTGCGCGCCGCTCTTCCAGACGCCGTCGCCGATGTAGATGAGCGGCCGCTTGGCTTCATGCAGGAAACGGGCCAGCTCTTCGACGTCCTCGTCTGACGGGTACCCGGCGCGCACTTCGCGGCTGCCGCCCTCGATGATGTCGACGCTCACCTCGTCCGGGCCAAGCACGCGGTCGTAGACGGCCAGGTGCACCGGCCCCATGGGCGGGGTAGTGGCCACCATGATTGCGCGCTCGACTGCCCAGGGCAACCCTTCCGGATCGATGACGGTCCAGTTCGCCTTGGTGAACGGCGCGGAGATCGAAGTTGGACCTGCGTTGTGGCGCAGGTCGAGCGGGATGCGGTCCGCAAAGCTGCCTGTGTCTCCGTGGAAGGTGATGATGACCACGGGCAGAGCGCCTTCGCAGACGTTAATGAGCTGACCGAGACATTGCGCCAGCCCGGCGCCGAGGTGGACGGACATCACGGCCGGCTCGCCCCTGACCTGCGTGTAACCGCCCGCCATGGCGGTGACGGAGCCTTCGTGCAGGGCGAGAATCCCGTCGACTCTGGGATTCGAATACAGGGCGTCGAAGAAGCGGGCCTCGCGGGAGCCGGAGTTGTAGAAGAGGTGGCTTATTCCTGACGCCGCCAGTTGCTCGATGATGATCTGCGACGGGTTTCCGGTGAAAGATCGAGTTGCCATCTGAGAAGGCTCCCTGTTTTGAGTGGCTGGATGAACGATCCCGGTTGAGTCGGGGGAGGGTCTATCCCCCAAGAAGCCGCCGGGGGCTCCCTGTACATACCCTACTTATGCGAAGGCCATCTTCACGGTCGTATCCTAACGCACAGAACCGTTCTTCCGCAGCCTGTCAGGCCGGTGCGCAGGGTCGCTAGAGCCAGCCGCGGGACTGGCAGAACGCCTTTAGCCCGTCCATCTCCTCGTCGTTCAGACTGTAGTAGGGCTTACGCCGCCAGCGGCCGGCGATACCGTAGAGCTCAAGAATGCCGTGCATCCCGGCGTCGAAGCCGCCCTGCAGCCCGGAGGTGTACGAGAAGAACGGCCAGTCGTCCTCCTCGATCACTCTCGCGGCGCCGCTCCAGTCCCCACTCTTTACGGCGTTCCAGTACTTGTGCGTTACGGGGGGATAGAACGAGACGAACGTCGACATGTAGCCGACTGCGCCGTAGTGGATAATGTCGAGGTGGTTCTGCTTCTGCCCGCCCGCGAATACTGCCCACTTGTCGCTGGCCATCGCCGTCATCTTGCGGACGAACTCGCCCAGCATGTCGTCCTTGACCGCGACGATCCCATCGACCTTGTCAAGCAGGACCTCGATCGTCTTCAGGCCCTTGGCGGTGTCGCCGGCCCAGATGTTGGTCACGAGCATCACCGGGATCTCGGCCGCTACGGCGGCGTAGTGCTCCACCGAAGTCTCCACGGTGCCGGACGCCCCCCACACCGGCGGCTTCACCATTAAGACATCGACGCCCACCTCCCGGCAGTAGCGCGCGAACTCCACCGTCTTGCCCGTCCACCAGCCTCCGTCGGCGGCTACGGTGAGTCCCCGCTTGCCGGTGTGCTCCACGACTGCTCTCGCCACGTCGGCGATCTCGTCGTCGGTCATGAGGGTGAAGAGGCTGTCGCCGTAGGTGAGCAGCGACGAGTTGCTTCCGCTGTCCAGGTTTCCGTCTATGAGCCTGCGCAGGCCCGGGTAGTCGATCTCCCCGTCGCGCGTGAATGGCGTCTTCAGCGACGCGATGGGGCCTGTCAGAGCCTCGCGGACCTCTTCCCGGCTGATCATTAGTCGGCTCCTCCGTCGGTCTGTGTTCACTGCTGGGCGCGGTGGATTATCGCATGTCCGCCGCGCTGGAACATGTTCCGGGAATGCTATACTGCGGGCTGTCCAAAGACTGCACATTGGGGGGAAAGAGCCGATGGAACTGGAGCTTAAGCCCGAATCCACCGAAGGAGGGCGTCGGGTCAGTGTCCTGAAGCGGCAAGAGGGTGCTCCTGTGAATCTGGGATAATGGTTTTGAAACAGCAAAGCCGACCCCAGAACAAGGAGCACCCGATAGATGCTAGCACGCAACCATCCCGACCGCATCCGTATCGCCTTCGACGACCACCGCCTGGTGGCCAATGCTGGGCTGCTCCTCCCGGTGACCCTAGCCCAGCACCTGGGCCTGCGTGAAGTCGTCGACAGCCACGTCGACCTGGGAGACGCGCCGGGGCGAGCGAACCCAGGAGACAAGATGCTGACCCTGGTGGCCTCGGCGCTGGCTGGGGGCGACTTCATTGACGACGCCGACGTGTTGCGTACCGGCGGGACAGCTGGCGCCATCGGCTGCGTAGTCAAGGCGCCATCCACCCTGGGAACTTTCCTGCGCAGCTTCCGGTGGGGCCACGTCCGCCAGTTGGATCGGGTGAGCCGGGAGTTGCTGTCCCGGGCCTGGGCCGCTGGTGCGGGACCCGGCGAAGGGCCGTTGACCATCGACTTGGACTCCACCATGTGCGAGACCTACGGACTGGCCAAGGAGGGGGCGCGTCACCATGGTTACACTGGCCAGCGGGGCTATCACCCGCTGCTGGCCATCGCCGCCGGCACCGGCGACGTGCTGATGTCTCGGCTGCGCGAGGGCCGCGCCAACACCGTTCGGGGCGCCGCCCACTTCCTGCGGGAGACCGTGGGCCGGGTGCGCCATGCTGGGGCTACAGGACAACTCACGGTGCGGGCCGACAGCGGCTTCTATGCCCACGCCCTGGTCGTCGTCTGCCGCAAGATGGATGTCCGCTTCTCCATCACCATCCGCCAACACGCCCGCCTCAGGGAGTTGATTGAGGCGATTCCCGAGGAGGACTGGACGCCCGTCCCCTACTGGATGGACGGCGGCGCCGACGTGGCCGAGACCACCTACACTCCCTTCCAGGGTGAGCCCGAAGCCGCCCCAGTGCGGCTCATCGTCCGGCGGGTGAAGCCCACGCCCGGTTCCCAACTGGCCCTCTTCGCCAGCTACAGCTATCACGGCTTCATCACCGACCGGGACGGGGAAACCCTGGAACTGGAGGCCGACCATCGCCGCCACGCCGAGATTGAGAATGCTATCCGAGACCTCAAGCACGGCGTCGGCCTCAACCATCTCCCCTCGGGCCGCTTCCCCGCCAACGGCGCATGGCTGGCCGTCCAGGTGCTGGCCCATAACCTGGCCCGCTGGACCGCGCGCATCGGTCTGGACGAGGGGGTGGTGACCACCAAGACCCTCCGGCGGCGCTTCTTCTCCCTGGCCGGACGGCTCACCCGCTCGGCCCGCCGCCTCACTTTGCATCTGCCACAGGGCTGGCCTTGGGAAACCCAGTTCACTCGCGCGCTGGCTCGATTGCGAGCCCTGCCATTGCCTGCCTGACGGCACCGACGGCGCCTGACACGTCCACCAGACTACCCAACCGACCCACAGAGTCGCACCGGCCCGGTCCGCGATTGTCTTCCCCTGCATGCTGTCCCGCCGACCCCGCCCCAGCGCCGCTGCCCAGGACCGCCATCGGCGCCCCCAACGACAACCAAAGGCCGCCACCGGCCCCATTTATCGGAATCGAGCGCGGACCGTCGCGTCCCACGGCCCTCACCCCTTGTTCCAACCCCAAGGCCGCTCCGCATCGGTGGATTCGGGCTTATGGGCCATCTCCAGTTCGCGTCGACAGATCACGAGGAAGGCATCTCAGCCAGTCCCACTACGGGTCAGACCCAAACCGAGATGGCCCACACACATCATCGCAGTCCTCGAACAGGTAGTGCGACACCAGCTCCGAGAACACACGAGTACGCTGGCGCCGGCCGTCTCCCAGGATCCTGGCCACCGCCAGTCTCGTGTTGTCGTACAAGATGCTCCGCGGCACGCCGCCCAGGAACGAGAACGTCGAGACGTGACCGTCTCAGAACGCCTCGGTCGTCTCTGCGGGGTAGGCCTTGACGAAGCACGCGTCGCTGTGGGGAAGGTCCAGCACGAAGTAGTGGATGGTCTGCTCCACTCCTCCGATGACCGCCTTCGCCTGGCCGAAGTCGCACTGGGCATCACCAGGAGGATGGGAGAGCGGAACGTACATCTCGCGTGTCCGGCGCCGTCGCTCGCGCACGTAGTCCTTGACTATCGTGTACCTGCCACCGAACCCGTGCTCCGCTCTCAGACGGTCATAGATCCGCTTCGCAGTGTGGCGCTGCTTCCTCGGAAGACGCCGGTCCTCTTCCAGTATCCGGTCTGTCACCCCGTGGTACGGGTCCAGCTTAGGGCGACGCGGCGGTGACTGTCGACGGTACCCGGGTGGCACCGAGTACTCCAGCATCTTGCGCACCGTGTCCCGGTGCAGCCCGAACACCCGGGCAGCCTCTCGCGTGCTCATCCCTTCCACCATGCAGGCCCGGCGCACTCGAACGTACAGTTCCACTTTGTACATCCTTCACACCTTCCATCGAGTTGCCTCCAACTCTATGGAAGGCGGCGGGTGGTCCAGTTTTGCAGCGCCACTCCCGAACGCTCACACCCGCCTCGCCGGTCCATTATTACTCCGCCCTTTACACGTACTCCTCCCACTGATTAACGAGCTCGGCGAACTGGACTTGGATGACCTCCCCAGCGCCTGAGATCAGCACCCTCGTTGGGAGCGTCCGCGTCCGTATGTTCAGCGCTAGTCGAGTGCGTGAAACAGGACAAGCTCCCTGCTAGCTGGCGTTTGTCCTCGCTGCGCCGAGTACCACCTTCTGCTTGGCACCTCGCGCCATCGGTCTTCAAGGGCGAGGCTAGGGACCAACTCGCGGAAACCGGATCGCTCCATGCTCGCCATGTACCGAGGGAGCTGGGTCGTCGGGTTGGCGAACGCGACGAGCTGCACAACCACGGATCGAGAGTCGCACCTCTGTGCGATCGCAGTGAACGCCTCCTCGTGGCGCTCAAAATAGGAGTCCTGGTTGTGTCGGGCGGCGAGCGTGTAGCTCGAAGCGCCTGCGCCATCTCTTTCCCCCGCGATCCAAAATGGAGCTGGAGTCTCTTTCCCACCGGCTATCTGCCAGCGGTGGTACAGAACATGTACGCCTGGGTAAGGAGGGGAGGTCAGTACGAGGCGTGGCGGTCCCAACTGCGATAGCAGGCTTCCCTTATCCAGTGTTTCTGCCCGGCGTCTTTGCAAGACTTGCCGTCGCCGAGTGATCCCGGCAGCCCTGTCTGAGTGGCTCCTCGCACGACGGAATGCCCGTAAGCCAAGGGACATCTCCTCTACGTCGTAGATGAGACGCTTCCGCACGTCGTGAAGGCTTCGAGGTCTGCGGCGCGTGTCCACTGCCCACTGCGCTGTCCTCAAGAGGACCGCACGGGCAAATCGGCGGGAGCGCGCACTGGCAAGAGCTTCAAGATCGTCGAGAGCCCTTTGTAGGAAGTCGCGCAGACGCCATGTCAGAGGGCTGCCAAAGTTCCGCAGGTACGCGGGGCGCGGCTCGCCAGATAGCCGCTGTTCCTGTGGCGACCAACTCCGCTCAGCCTGCTGCCCGATCCACCTCGCGATCTCGGCAAGTTCTCGGTCCGTCAGGACGGTCGTCTTTGCTCGCGCTATGAACACGGCGAGCGAGCTCGTGTCCGAGCCGAAGGCGCGTCGCCCCCTCGTTCGAGCCTCCACCACCGTTGTACCACCGCCCATGAATGGATCGAGTACCAGGTCCCCGGGATCCGTGAACGCGTCAATCACTGTCCGCGCGAACACAGGGGAGAAGCGGGCCGGATAGCGGTAGAACCGGTGGGTCAGACCACCGACCCGGGAAACGTCACGTGCGGCGTCGAGAACGGAGTCGACCCGACTTCGGAGGTCCCGCGCGACTTGGTAGTTGGAATCGCTCATCCTTCGTGCGATGGTATCAGATCACTCCGATTCGACCCTAACCTCTCAATAGCCGGACTATTAGCATCCATACAATTCTTCACCGTGTCTCGATGGATGCTCAGCTCCCGTGCAACCCCTCGAATCGACAGCCCTCTGCACTTCGCCTTCTGCACATCGTTCCACCTTGGCGACTGAGGCGATGTGCATAGCGATTCGCTGTGTCATTTTGGTCAACTCCTCCCCTTCAAGAAACGGGCGGCCGGCGGCCTATCCAGGGCCTTGCGCGCTCGAAGGCGGCAGACGCCGCAAGCACCGTCTCCTCGTCGCCCCACCTTCCGACGATGTGCAGTCCTATGGGCAGGCCGTCCGCCGAAAAGCCCGCCGGGGCCGTCGCTGCTGGGTGACCGATGGCGTTGATGGGCAGCGTGAAAGCCCCGTTCCAGTACTGCTCGGGGAACCTCGACCCGCCCCTGATTCGCCCCGGAAACTTCTCGTTCGGGAAGGCCGGGAAGCACGCCGTCGGCGAGAGCAGCAGGTCGTACTCCTCGAACAGGTCGGCCATCCTCGCCTTCAACACGTTGATGAGGCCGAGACTCCTGGCGTAGTCCGCCGCGGTCACCCGCGATCCTATCTCCAGGAAGAACCTGCCGTAGTCGGTCAGCAGGTCCGCGTGGGTCTCCAGGTACCGGCCCATAGAAGCGTACGAGTCCGCCGCATGAAGGGGGCCGAACGCATCGTACGGTTCATCCATCGCGAGGTCCGTCTCCTCGACGCTACAGCCGAGCTCCTCGAACGCCATCGCAGCTTTCGAAGTGACCTCCCGGACGTCTGGGTGAACGTCGGCGAAGCCGTAGTCTTGGCTCCAGGCTATGCGGAGGCCGTCGATATCCTTGTCTACCGCGCCGACGAAGTCCGGCGGACTCTCCCGGAGCGACACGGGGTCCCTTCGGTCATGACCCGCCATGACCTGAAGCAGCGTGGCCGCGTCCCGGACCGTCCTTGCGATCGGCCCGTTCTGAGAGAAGATGTAGGGCATCGGCGGGCCGTCCACGCCGGTGTAGCCGGAGACTCGCCCCTGCGTCGGCTTGATGCCGTACACGCCGCAGAAGTTGGCCGGTATGCGTATCGACCCTCCGCCGTCGCTGCCCGTCGCTATAGGGCACAGGTACGCCGCGACAGCCGCAGCCGCACCGCCGCTGGAGCCTCCGGGCGTGCGGTCAGTGTCCCACGGGTTCCTCCCCGGCTCGCCCAGCCGGTTCTCGCAGGTGCCGACCATCCCCTGCTCCGGTGCGTTCGTCTTTCCCAGAACGATCGCCCCGGCGCCCTTGACCCGTTCCACCACCGCGGCGTCTCGCTCCGGCACGTTGTCCTTGAACAGCAGCGACCCCATGGTGGTCCTGATCCCAGCCGTGTTCGAGGTGTCCTTGATCGGGATGGGCAGACCGTGCAGCGGGCCCAGTTCGTCTCCCCGGACAACGGCCGCCTCCGCTTCCCTGGCCGCCTCCATCGCCGAGTCCCTGGTCAGCAGCAGGTACGAGTTCAGCTGCGGGTCGAGCCTGTCGATGCGCTCGCAGTAGAGCTCGGTCAGCTCCACCGGCGAGACCTGTCCCGCCGCGATCAGTTCCAGCAGCTCGGTCGCCGAACAATAGGCCAGCTCTTCACTTGCCATCGTAACTCCTCTGTTCACAGTCACTCGGCCGCAGGCAAGTCCCCTGGGCGCGGAGGCACCGTAACCCCGCCCAGGGACGGAGTCAAATGCCAGGTCGAAACGCAGGGCAATCGCATTTTAAGTAGAGAGGACCTTGAGCAAGTAGTCATAGTCCCATCCGGCCTTCTTCCGCTTGGCCTTGATGCCGACCTTTGCGGTTGTTTCCTGTTTGAGCATGTTCACCGCCATATGCCTGACGACCGCCAAGTTCTGGTCCGCATTGCCAGTCCTGACCCCTGCTCCGGTCCTCATCGAAGGCCATGTCCAAGACCCAATGCAGGCTGTTCTCGGTCCTCGATCACAGTTCAGACATTTGACAAACCCGCACACATGTGCTACAGTCTCCCATATGCCAACCACCGACGCTCTCTCTGCGCTCTCCGCGTACTCTGCGGTTGGACCATCCCCGTACCTGTCGGCGACGTGCGCGCCCTGCCCGTACTCGATACGGGTGCCCACCCACCGGCGCCGTGGGTGTCCAGTAAATGTCCAGCAAGTGTCGTACGAGCTCTCCGTCCCCAGCTATGAAAATCACCAAAACTTCGACAGATTGGACACATCTGGAGAATTTTCCGTCGAGCAGCGCCAGGCACTGCCTCACCTCGCCGTCTCCGGCTCGCTCACCGGAGGCGAGCCAATGTCAAAATGCGATTGCCCTGGGTCGAAACGCCGTCCGCATGGAAGCCACCCACGGAATTTGCTACGCTTGATAGTGTCCGACAAATCTGAACATCGGGAAGGCTCACTTTGCCGCTGACCGTATACGGCGCCATGTGGTGCGACGACACCAGGATGGCCAGACGGGTCCTCGACGACAAGGGCTTCCCGTACGAATGGGTTGACGTGGACGGAGACGCCGGAGCACTCGCATACGTCAAGGAGGTCAGCAACGGCATGAGCAGCATCCCGGTGCTGGTGTTCGAAGACGGCGGCGTGCTGGTCGAGCCGTCCGAGTCCGAGTTGACCGACAAGCTGGAGACCTGCCAGGGCGGCCCCACCCCCACCTAGCGGCAGGCTCACCCCCGGAGACTCTTCTCCCGCTCTGAAAGAGAGGGTTCAAATTGCCTGATGGAAACATGGTCGAGGTCAGGGACCTCGTGAAGGTCTATCCGAACGGCACCCGCGCCGTCGCGGGCATCGACTTCGACGTCCCCAGGGAGGAGTTCTTCGGATTCCTGGGTCCAAACGGCGCCGGCAAGACCACGACGATGAAGATACTCGCCACGCTGCTCAGAAAGACATCCGGCGTGGTCACCGTGGCCGGGTACGACGTCGACGCCGAATCAAAGGCAGTCCGCCGGAGCATCGGATTCGCGATGCAGGAGGTGGGGCTCGACGACCTCGCCACAGGGAGGGACTTCCTCCAGCTTCAGGGCGTACTCTACGGACTCTCCCGACGCGAGGCCCGGCAAAGAGCCGACGAGCTGCTGGAGCTGGTCGGACTGGCGCACGTGGCCGGACAGCGGGTCGGCACGTACTCCGGCGGCATGCGCCGCCGCATCGACCTCGTGGGCGCTCTCATGCACGACCCGGACATCCTCTTCCTCGACGAGCCGACCGTCGGCCTCGACCCCCAGAGCCGCCTGGCGATGTGGGAGCACCTAGACGACCTGAACGCGAAGGGCACCACCATCCTGCTCACCACCCAGGTAATGGAGGAGGCCGACCGCCTCTGCCGCAACATAGCCATCATCGACCAGGGCCAGATCGTCGCTGAAGGCTCGCCGGAGTCGCTCAAGTCCGAAGTGGGCGGCGACGTCGTACAGATCGTCCTCAACGGCTCCGGCGACGGTCCCGACGACGCCCTGAACGAAAGGGCTGAGGGGCTCGTTCGTCAGCAGAGATACGTCGACGCGGTCAATACAGCGGACGGCGGCATCGCCATCACCGTCAAGAACGGCAGCGCGGCCGTGCCCGACCTCGTCAGCCTGCTTCACGACAACCAGGTCCCGGTCGCGAGTCTCACAGTCGCCAGACCGACCCTCGACGATGTCTTCCTCAAGTACACCGGCCGCACGATTCGGGCTGAAGAGGCCACCGGCGACGAGGTGGGCGAGATGATGCGGCCCATGATGGGCCTGAAGAAGAGGTAGCCCCCATGAACGTTGCCAGAGAGACCTACTTCATCTACATGCGGAACCTCAAGGCCTGGCTGGGACAGCCGGCCCTCGTCATCTCCACGCTGGTCATGTCCGTGTTCATGTTCCTGTTCTTCGGGGCCCCTCTCAGCGGCATGACCAGCATCCCAGGCTTCCCCTCGGACGACTACTACGCCTACATCACCGGCATGATTATCGTCATGTCGGTGGTCTTCAACGGCGCCGACGTCGCCTTCGCTCTCCTTACCGACATGCTGTCCGGTTACTTCGACAAGCTGCTGCTGGCGCCCGTAAACCGCTTCTCGATACTCATGGGCACGCTGCTCGTGTCGGGCACCCGGGCCCTGGTACAGGTGCTCGTCATCGTCGCGCTGGCCCTGGCCTTCGGCGTAAGCTTCAAGGGCGGCTTGGTGGGCCTGGTTGCGATCATCGTCGCCGCCACGGTCTTCGGTATTGCCACCGCCTGCATCGGCCTGATAATCGCGCTGAGGACCAAGAGCGTCCAGGTGACGCAGAACAGCTGGCTGATGTTCATGCCGCTGGCCTTCCTCACCACGGCCTTGATGCCGAAGGAGCTTCTGACCGGATGGTTCAAGGTGGCCGTCACCCTGAACCCGGTCGACTACGTGCTGGTGGCCGTGCGGACTATCATCATCGACGGATGGGAGTGGGAGTCGATACTCCCGGGCCTCTGGGTCCTGACCGCGACCACGGCCATCATGCTCACCGCCGCAACCTGGACCTACAGGCGCGCCACCGCGTGAGCCTTCCTGACACCCTTGCACCGTCGTTCCCGCGAAGGGAGACCGTTGCGTAACCCCCTCTCCCTTGACAGGTGTACAGACCGGAGAGATGGGTAACAGTTGTTCGGGGACATGGGTTACACATTCTATTGATTGAGATCTATGGTAGCGATGGACTGGACGGAGAAAAAGACCTTCCATGTGCCGTCAGTGGGTGTGGGCCTTAGAGCGACCCTCTTGCCTCTGAAGGCTTTACCGACGGGGAATGATCTGCCCAGGAAGGATATTCGGCCGTTGACATCTACAGAGCGTACCTGGTCGTCAGTGTCGTAGTCGACGGTCGGAAGCGTCTCCGGGAAAGGCCGAGGGCTGACGGTGTATCGGCTGGCAGGCGTATTGAGGTCCAGGGCGTGATGAGGACGCTGGAGGTTGTAGAAGTCTCGCCATCCATCGAAGCTGCTCTGGCAGTGGGACAGGTCGGTGTATCTGCTTCCCTGGAGCAGCTCAGCCTTGAGGGACCTGTGGAAGCGCTCGAGCTTGCCTAGGGTCTGGGGGTGGTATGGCCTACTGTGGACCACTCTGACTCCCAGTTGGACCAGCCAGACTGTCAGTGGGGTGAAGGGGTGGTCAACGTCGCTGCCCCAGGGAGAGCCGTTGTCAACCAGTATCGTATTGGGCATGCCGTAGTGGCTGAAGATGGACGTAAGATGGTCATGGACGGTCTGAGTCCTCTCGTCTGCACAAGCCCTCACACCCAGGGAGAACCTCGAATGGTCGTCCAGGACCGTCAGCGGGTGGCAACGTCCACCGCTGACGACAGGGATATGCCCCTTGAAGTCCATCTGCCACAGCTGGTTGGGCCGCTCGTGCTCGAAGCGCTTATACGGCTTGTGCTTGAGACTCTCAGATGGCTCGATAAGTTGATGTCGTCTGAGGATGGCCGTGATCGTGCTCTTGGACGGCACACTGTTGTGTCCACGATCCTTGAGTATCCTGGCCAGCACGTGTCCTCCCTTAGTGGGATGCTCCCGGCGAAGGTCTACGACGAGCTGCTCCATGTCGTCGCTCGTCCGGTTCGGGGAGTGATGAGGGCGCTTCGGGAGATCATCCAGACGCTGCTCTCCGCCTTCAAGGTATCGTCTCAGCCACTTGTAGCCAGTCTTGCGGCTGATCCCACTGCGCAAACACAGTTCGCTCATGATCACTCCCTCGGACCGCGCCAGAGCGACGAACTCTTTGCGTTGAGACATGACAGTTTCCACCCTCCATGGCATGGGCATCCTCCTGAACAGAATTACCATGCCTAATGGTGTAACCCATGTCTCCGAACATGTGTAACCTATGTCCCCAGTCTATACAACAGGAGAGGGTTGGGGTGAGGGTGAAATGCCAGTAATCTGCAAGCTGGCCCCTATGTTCAGGCGGGGCCTAGTACCGGTTCCATGTGTATTTGGCAAGTATAAGAAATAGGTTAGTCTTATGTATGATCCTATAGGGAGGACATACGAAGACATGGCTGCTCTCAAGTACAAGGTGGAGTTGAACGAGTCGGAACGGACACATCTCAAGCAGATGGCGAGTCGTGGCGAGACTTCGGCCCGTAAGGTCAAGCGAGCGCTGGTGTTGCTGAAGGCGGACGAAGGCATGACCGACCGTGACATCGCCAGCGGCCTATTGATAAGCGCATCCACGGTGGGACGTGTGCGCACGCGGTTTGTGAAGGAGGAACTCGACAGCGCACTCAATGAGCGCCCTCGACCGGGACAGAAGCGCAAGTTGGACGGCAGACAGGAAGCACATCTGATAGCCATCGCGTGCAGCGACGCACCCGAAGGACACGCGGATTGGACGATCCAACTGCTTGCCGACAAGGTGGTGGCGATGGGGTTTGCCGAGAGCATCTCCCTCGAGACGGTGCGCCAGATACTCAAAAAAACGAACTCAAGCCGTGGAAGAAGAAGGAGTGGTGCATCCCGGAGGTGAGCGGGGAGTTCGTGGCTCGAATGGAGGACGTGCTGGACCTGTACCACGCAGACTACGACCCGGACCATCCCGTGGTCTGTTTCGACGAGACATCCAGGCAACTGGTGGCCGATAAGAGACCGGTCATCGGGGCCAAGCCGGGTCGGGTGGAACGATATGACTACGAGTACAAGCGAAACGGCACTCGAAACCTGTTCATGTTCTGTGAGCCGAAAGCTGGCTGGCGGCATGTCGAGGTGACCGAGCGGCGCACTGCTGTGGACTTCGCTCATCAGATGAGGTGGCTGGTTGATGATGCATACCCTCACACAGAGACGATACGGTTGGTGCTGGACAACCTCAACACTCACAAGCTGGGCTCGTTGTACGATGCCTTCAAGCCAGCCGAAGCGCGGCGCATCGCCAAGCGCCTGGAGTTCCACTACACTCCCCTACACGGCAGTTGGCTGAACATGGCTGAGATAGAGTTGAGCGTATTTAGCAACCAGTGTCTCAACCGTCGAATCAGCGACGAGGTGATACTGAAGCGAGAGGTCTCGGCGCTGGAACGTAAGCGCAATGAGGCTGTCGCCGTCATAGACTGGCGCTTCTCCACTCAGGACGCTCGTACTAAACTTCAACACATCTATCCATCATATTCAGATTGAAACGGTACTAGATTCCGGCTTTCGCCGGAATGACGGAGTTATGCAAGGGTCTCCGAAGGCGGGAACCCAGGGGCGGAGACGCAGGTTGGATGGAGTCGTTTCCAATCCCGTACCCTACGTCGTCCGGCAAGTTTTTCGAAGGTCTCGTCCTGCCGGGGACTGACCGACCCCGGACAGGACCCGGCGCCTACCTCGCCAGGAGGATGCGCAGCACCTCGGGCGCGGCCATGACGGCACGCTCCCTCAGGGCCTCAGGCGTGAGGCTCCCCAGCGGATGAGGCACCACGACGAAGGGATAGTCGGGAATGCCCGCCAGCCTCGACATCGCCTTGGCGCTCGAGATGAACGGCTCGGTGCAGATCACTCCGGCCGGCACGCCCCTCTTCTCCAGCTCGATCCCGTCGTGCACACTGCACGATGAGCAGGACCCTCAGTCGCCCGACGCGGTTATCACCACGTCGCACTGGTCCGCGAGCTCGTCCAACATGTCCGATGGGCAGGGTCTGGACGCGTTGCCCTTGTCCAGAGGCACGACCCTGTCGAAATCGTACCGGTCCGCCAGTACGTCGTGGACCATCTGGAGCAGCACGTCCGAGTTCAGCTTGCCGTTGGAGAGAAGCCCGAGCACCTTGCCGTCCAGCGTATCCGGACGCGGCGCCGGCACCGCCTCCTGAGGAATCGGCTCCTGCGTCGGGTCGAGTACTTCCAGCCTCGTCATCGTCGCCATCTCGTATCCTCCCTCACTGTCCGTCGTTCCGGCGCAGGCCGGAACCTATCGTCGTCCTTACTCGCCGTCGTTCCCACGAAGGCGGGAACCCACACCCGTATTTCCTCAAGTGCCCCCGAGCCTGGGCCAGCACTGCCTCCTACCGCCTTATCACCCTGGTGACCGACTGCGACTTGTCGCCTCCGCCCCACAGCGGAATGACCGCGGAGAACCCACCCGCGGCGCCGCCCGCGACCAGCACGGTGACTGCGTCCGGACCCTTCGCCACGCCCACCTCCTCGTCCGGGTCCGCGGAGTCGAGAAGCGCGTCGGCCTTCGCCCACTCCGACGCCTTCCGCCGCGCGGCCTGGTACAGGAACTCCTTGACCTCCCGCTTGGACCAGCCCGCCGCCCCGATGTAACCGATGTGCTCCGGGCCCAACACGACGATGACCTCCGACTGGTTCGGAGGACCCGCCGACAGCATCGTGTCCGCCACCGACTCCAGGATCGGCACGGGGCCGTTCCCGGTGTGGTTCATGGCCTGGTCCGGCGCGAGGGCCGCGAAGACCGTGACCGCGCTCTGCTCGGCATCGAGGCCCCGCTCGACGTGAAGCGGCTCCCACGGGCTCACATCCTCCGCCTCCGCAATGCACCAGCTGTACTTGCCGCCGTGCCCCAGCGTGGCCTTGTCAAGCTCCCCCGTCACCGCTCCTGTCACGTTGGAGACGACCAGCCTGATGGCGCGGCCGATGGTGGCGTTGGCTCGGTGCCCGGGGCCGAAGACGCCGACGCCCGAGTTTATCCCGAGCTCGCGGGCTATCGGTCCGCTCACCACCGTCAACGGAGCCGCGCCCTGGGTGCTGACTGACGGCCCGTGCAGGCCGTACCGGTCCTCGGTCATCGCCTCAATGGCCGCCAGTACGACGGGAAGGTACTCCGGGAGGCATCCGGCCATCACTGCGTTGACCGCCACCTTCTCGGCGGTTATCACACGCCCCTTGGTAGGCTCCACGCCGACGATCTCCGAGGGCGACCTACCCGCGCTGTCCAGGAACTCCATGACCCTGGAGGCTGTCGGCGGGACGACGGGCAGGCCGTCCGTCCAGCCTGCGGCGAAGTAGTGCTCGATCGCCTCAGCGGCGTCGTCAAACTCGAGGCGCTTGGAGGTTAGGGAAGGGCTGCTCATGGCGTGTGGTGACCGTACCTGAATGGGCCGGATTATAGGCTGGCCCCCACAACCGGTCAACTGACGTCAGCACAGCCGGGACAGTGTTGACATCCGAGATGTCAGTCAATGCGCAACCCGGTAGGCTGTCCAGTCTGTCATCGCTGTGAAAATAACCAGTGTCGCTAGGTCGTGCCGTAGGGGCGGGTTTGAAACCCGCCCTGTCCCCCTGCCGTGGGCCGTAGCAGCCATTGTCATCCCCTCGCGGCCCTTCGCAGGCCCATAGTGATTCGGAGGAGCAAAGGGACGAAGAGTCTAAAGCCTATGCCTGAAGACGCCCCATCTCTCTCAGATTCTTCACTCCGCTTCGCTGCGTTCAGAATGACGTGAAACCCAGACGTCTGCGCACCCTAGTTGTGGGACACGACCCTGAGCCCAGAGGCGTCCGGGATCAGAATCACGTTGGACCCCGGCGCGGACGCCACCTCCTCGGCCAGCCGGGCTATCTGTTCGCCGTCCAGCGTGGGAACTAAAGCGTCGGGGTCTGGCCAGTGCGCCGCGTTCACGGGGCAGCCCAGCGCTGCCTCGACCTGTGCCAGGAGGTCTAATCCACCCTCGGCGGTCAGCAGCGTGACGCTCTTTGTGATGTTGAGAGGCTGCTCCTGTGTGTCAGGCTCCAACTCCCTGTCCTGCCTGTATATCACCCAGTGGTACGGGAGAATGAACAGGGCCGTCAGAGACACGGCCAGGCCGGTCGACAGGTCGCGGAGAGTGTTGGCAGACAGATCGACGTCCAGGAGGTCCCTGAGGAATATGAAGAGCGTTGAAGTGGCGCCTCCGACGAGCGCCAGCAGTCCCAGGCAGAGCACGCTCAGGACGAACAGCCTGCGCGGCAGCGCCGTCCGCTCGACTTCGGGGTTTGCCGACGCCGCCGACTGGATTCTGCGCCAGTACGTCCACCACGCCGGGGCGCCGATTGCCAGGGTGGTCAGAGTGGTCGAAAGCCGGACGCGCCAATCGACGTCGCCGCCAACCACGACAGGGGATGTCTCGGAGAGCAGCCGAAAGAACGTCTCCAGGATTGAGACTGACGCTATCGCAAGAGCGGTCAGCCCGATGGCGGCGATCAGCAGGTCGTACGTCCTGTCGACGTGGGGCGCCTCGTGACCGGCCGACTCGATGGTCATGCGGCGCCTGAAGTACACCCACATCGCGACTCCGACAGCCAGGGCCGCCAGCCCATCCGGCGCCGCTCTGAATTGGCTCCCCGCGGGTTCGCCGGAGGCTCCGAGAATCCAGGTGAGCAGCGTGTCCAGGGCGATCCCGAATCCGACCAGGGCGGTGATGACGCCGCCGCCGATGGCGGCAACGAACAGATATATCCAGCGGAGTGCGGAGCCTCTATCTGCGGATGCGAACACGGTCCAGTGAACCCACCAGATCGCGCCGCCCACGACCGCCACCGACAACGCCGACCGCGCCGTCTCACGCCACAGCCCCTCACTGCCCGACCCGACGACGCTGGCCTCGAAGGCGGCCGAATACCCTTCCAGCAGGAAGACGTGCAGCAGGAATCCTGCGCCCCCGGCGAGCATGGCTATCCCCAGGGCCGAGGCGACGTAGAGATAGAGACGGCGGATGCCCAGAGCTTCCAGCGTAGTCTCCGGGGTTTCCGCGGACGCCACCCGCCAGTGGTATGCCCAGACCGGGGCCCAGACCAGCACGGCCGCCCAGGAGAAGGTTGGGAAGCCGCCCACACCCAGCATCCACTCGATGACCCGGTACGCGGTGGAGGCCAGGAAACCCAGGGCGACGCCGAGGGTAACGTAGAGATAGAGCTTCCTGAGAATCGACCGCCGCTCGGCCGGATGTGCCGCCGTGCTGCGCTGCGCGAACCTCCAGTGGAAGGCCCACAAGGGCAGTCCGACGATCGTCAGGGCGAGGCCGAGCGCTAGTCTCGTCGTGGCCTCTCGGATGACCGGCTCCCCGGACAGCTCGTCCAGCAGGCTCATGAGGACCATCGTGACGCCGCTGACGAGCAGCATCAGGGCGATGAACGAGATCGAGTAGAAGTAGAAGCGGCGCGGCGTCCCGATACCCCGGTCGCGCCCGGCGCCTCCGGACCGGCGGCGCCAGATGAACGCCCCATGAATCGCGGCGCCTATGACGGCGACCGGTATGAGAATGCGTATTACGGTGAAGAAGCGTGGCATGGTATCGGCCGGCCCTATAGTTCAGTCCAAGCGGAGAGAGGTGGTCGGCGGAGGTGGAGGTTCGGGCTCGGTGTGTGACCTGATGCACCTGTCGGCGGGCCAGGTGTGGTCGACGATCCGCCAGTCTCCGTCGAACTTTCGCACCGTATAGTCATACGAGCCCACTCTCTCGGACGGGCCGAAGATGCCGCCTCCGGTGGTCCTGATCGTCCTGACGGACACGACGGCGGTCTCGCCAACCGTCTGGACGTCGTCGAGGGTGATCCTGGCGCCGGACAGCAGGCTCAGGCGCCCCTTGACGTTCAACAGGAAGTCCTCGAATGAGCAGTCTTCCCGGAGCTCCGGAGACCAAAAGGACTCAGCGGTCTCGAAGTCGCTCTCGGTAAGCGCCTTCAGGTACTGTTGGACAGTGAACTCTGGGGACCCTGAGTCGAATTCGGACTCCCCTCGCGCGAGAGCCACGATAACGCTCGCCGCCAGCAACGCGGCGAGTATTGCGCCTCCCCCGATGAACCAGGTCCGCTCCATTGAGTTGCCTGCGAAGTCAGAGCTCGGGCACAGCCGACGACCGGCTACCGTGCCACTCAGGTGGACGATTCAGTTATGGAGACAACTGGGACTCCAGCCTTCGCCGGAGTGACGGCGGGTCCTAGTACCGAGGTCCCCGGCGCTTCTGGAAGCAGTCGTTGCAGTACACGGGACGCGTGCCCGTCGGCTGGAACGGCACCTCCGTATTGTTCCCGCACTCGGCACACACGACGGGGTACATCTGTCTCGCCCCGCCGCCGTAGCCTCCGCCACCGCCGCCGCCGCCCCCCTGGCTCCGCCTCTGCTGGCGGCAAGAGGGGCACCGCTTGGGGTCTGTATAACCCTTCTCCATGTGGTAGCGCTGGTCGTCCGCGCCAAACATGAAAGAATCGCCGCACTCCGCGCACGTCAACGACCTGTCCTGGAAGACCACCTTTCGACCTCCGATTGCTTTCAGCCCACCGCTCGGCGGGCATCACGGGAACCCCGTCGATTCGCAACGGCCACTCTAGCATACGTATTAGACGAGTACAACCTGCATGCTCGCAGGTAAATGTTCGGTCTTCACTGGTCGAATCTCTGGGACCTCCGAATTGTCATTCCGAACGCAGCGCCAGCGGAGTGAGGAAACTGAGGCCTGCAATCTGAGGGCGGTCCTTTCCTCCATGGCCCAGTGTGTATGCAGAGGTCTTGGATTCTTCGTCGCTGCGCTCCTCAGAATGACAGCAGGACAGGACGATTCCCGCTTTCCTCACCAACACTGAATCGACACAGGTCCCGTGCAAGACACTCGCCTTGACAGGCGACTCCCCTGCCACTAGCATCGAATTGAGGCCGCCGCTTTTGGCGGCCTGCTTCCCATCAAGTGAGGCGACCGGGTTGATGGACAACTCCCCACAGGAATGGATGCGGGCGGCCGAGCGCACCTTCATAGTAAGGAACCCCACACAGCAGCTCGCGACCTTCGGCTCGACGACCATCTCCTACTATGTCGTTACCGAGCCTATATATCAGGACATGAACGCCGGCGAGCCCGAGGGTGTGATTCGCACCGGCAGGGTCGTCGCGGCGCGTCCCGCCATCGTCACCCCCTCGTACGCCATGAACCTTCAGGGATTCAGCGCCGAGGCCTACGAGTACCTCCGCCATCTGGCCCGGGAGTACGGCCCCGGCAGCCCCGGAATCCTCTACCAGTACACCAACGAGGCCCACAAGGTCGAGATCGTCAAGGGAGAGCCCGGCGAGATAGCAGGGCGCATCGGCAAGGACCTCGACCAGCGCAAGGAGAACCTCTCCGTCGTGCTGGTCGGAGTGGACGAGCTCTGGGATATAGCCCTGCTCAAGTTCATGTACGAGTTCACCTCATCTTCCGCCGTGCAGAACGTGCGGGAGATGCAGGGCCAGGGCCTCTTCGACGCCCAGCCTCACCTCGGAGGCGTGCCCAGGGCCGCCAGCTATCAGATAGAGCGGCTCTTCATCGAAGTGGAGCGCGGAGGCGACCCGGACATGCTGAAGCGCGAGCTGGACCGATGGGGCCTCTTCCAACACTACGAGACGCGCTTCCTGAACCTCTTCCGCGGGGCCCGGTAGACGGCCCGTCCGAAGTCGGTCTCCCGACCTCTCGACTCACGACACCCTTGCAAGGCCCTCCGCGGAGCAAGCATCCCTTCTCCCCTGGCGGGAGAAGGTTAGGATGAGGGGGACGCCGACCGCCGGGGCGGACCACCGGAGAGTTGCGCGAAGGTCTCCAGCAGTAAGGACCGGCCCGTGACCCGTCGATTGGTCCCCAGGCTGCGGCGAGCGATCAGATGGTGCGCGCTGGCCCTGACGTGCCTCGTGATAGCCTCCGTCGGCCACGACGCCCACCCCATCGATCCGGCCCAGCGCGCCGCGACGCCGTACGGCTACGACCTCGTCGCCTGGGAGATCTCCAATTTCCTCGACAAGTGGACCCACAAGCTCAGTAGCGCTCTGCCATGGAACAGCCTCTCCAACGATGAGCGGCTCGCCCAGGTGGACGAGTACTTCCGGCTTGGCCGGGAAGCCGCTTCGATCCGGGGCGAGTTGGCGAGAGCGACTGCTGAAGGCCAGCGGTCGGACGCCTCGGTAGAGCGGCTCGAGGACAGGCTCGAAGGCGTCACCTCGCCCCGCGAAGCCCTGAGGGCTGACGTGGAGGAGACCATCGAGTCCGCCGTCAGCGCCGTCGTCTCCGAGATCGGGATCGGGACCCTCAGCGAGCTCCTGTTCCCGCCGGTCGACATCCGGCTCACGGACCCGCCCAGGCTGCTGGTCACGTCGCCCAGAGACCGCATCCAGCGCACCCACGACGTCCTGCTGGACGCCGGGATTAGCCTGGCGGAGCAGGAGAGGATAGAGTCGGAGCTTCTCGAAGACCAGGACCTCTCGGCCCTCGTGGTAGGAATAAGGGGAGTCGCCACATACCCGGCCTCGCTGATCAACGACCGGCCGCTCCGGTCGACCCTGCGCACGTCGGCCCACGAGTGGATGCACCACTACTTCTTCTTCAGGCCCCTGGGACAGAGCATGTTCGACAATGGCGACATGCAGACGCTGAACGAGACCGCCGCCGATATCGCGGGCCGCGAGATAGGAGACATCGCCTTCCAGAAGCTGGGCGGGGTTATCGAAGAGGACAGGCCCCCGTCCGTACAGGACCCACCGGACGAGCCTGCCTTCAGGTTCGACGTCGAGATGCGCGAGACGAGGAAGCGCGTCGACGACCTGCTGGCCGAGGGCCGGATAGAGGAGGCCGAGGCATACATGGAGGAGCGCAGACTGCTGTTCGTCGAGAACGGCAGCAACTTACGGAAGCTCAACCAGGCCTACTTCGCCTTCCACGGCACATACGCCGAGAGCCCGACGTCGGTGAGCCCGATCGGAGAGCAGCTGCACACCTTCCGAAACCTCAGCACCGACCTGGCAACCTTCATCCGAGAGGTGTCCCAGGTCTCCAGCTACGACGACTTCCTGGACAAGCTGGCCCGCCTGAAAGCCGGCCGCCCCTCGTCACAGTGACCCACGCCTGCCAACCCCCTCCTCTCCCTCGACGGGAGAGGAACGAGGTGGGTACAGACCGGGGAGATAGGTAACACCTAGACCAGGCACATGGGTAACACATCGTGGGATTGTAATGGCAATCCCAGAGGAGGAGGATGTGTTGCCCTGGAAAGAGACGAGCGTCGAATCGGAGCGGTTGCAGTTTATCGAGCGCCACGCTGCGGGGGAAGAGACTGTTGCCGAGCTGTGCCGGAGGTTTGGTATCAGTCGCAAGACTGGTTACAAGCTGATTGGTCGGTATGAGGCCTACGGCGAGGGAGGTCTGCTCGACCTGAGCAGAGCCCCTCATTACCACCCCAACGCCACACCCACACAAGTGGTTGAGCGCATCGTTGAGGCGAAGCGCAGGCGTCCCACATGGGGCCCGAAGAAGGTCGTCGCCTGGCTGCATTCCATCGAGCCCGACGTGCCCTGGCCGTCCCCCAGCACGGCGAGCGGCATACTGGATCGTGCGGGTCTGGTGAGGCGGCGCAAGCGGCGGCGTAGGGCAACAAGCTGGGGCGAACCCTTTGCCCACGCCCAGCACCCCAACGACGTGTGGTCCATTGACCTCAAGGGCTGGTTCCGCACAGGAGATGGGATGCGCATCGATCCCCTGACGGCCCAGGACGCGATGTCCCGGTACCTGCTGGTATGCGACGGTCTGGACCGGCCCACCGGCCCTGAGGTCAAGCGCTCACTGGAGCGCGCCTTCCGTGAGTACGGCCTTCCCAGGGTCGTCAGGACCGACAACGGCCCTCCGTTCGCCAGCGTCGGATTGGGTAGCCTCACGCCGCTGTCCGCATGGTGGGTCAAGCTGGGGATAGTGCCGGAGCGGATCGAGCCGGGACACCCTGAGCAGAACGGACGCCTTGAGCGGCTTCACAGAACCCTGAAGGCGGAGACGGCTACGCCGCCAAAGGCCAACCGGAGACGACAGCGGCGAGCCCTCATCCGCTTCAGGCACAGCTACAACGTCGAGAGGCCGCACGAGGCCCTGGGACAGCGGCCTCCGAGTCTGCTGTACACGCCCTCGTTCAGGTCCTATCCTGCACGCATCAGCTCACCACAGTACGGAGCAGGAGTCACGGTACGCAGTGTCCGCAGCAACGGCGAGATTGTAAAGGGCGGAGTAATAATGGACCGGCGAGGCGGGGGTGAGCGTCCGGGAGTGGCGCTGCAAAACTGGACCACCCGCCGCCTTCTATAGAGTTGGAGGCAACTCGATGGAAGGTGTGAAGGATGTACAAAGTGGAACTGTACGTTCGAGTGCGCCGGGCCTGCATGGTGGAAGGGATGAGCACGCGAGAGGCTGCCCGGGTGTTCGGTCTGCACCGGGACACGGTGCGCAAGATGCTGGAGTACTCGGTGCCACCCGGGTACCGTCGACAGTCACCGCCGCGTCGCCCTAAGCTGGACCCGTACCACGGGGTGATCGACCGGATACTGGAAGAGGACCGGCGTCTTCCGAGGAAGCAGCGCCACACGGCGAAGCGGATATATGACCGTCTGAGAGCGGAGCACGGGTTCGGTGGCAGGTACACGATAGTCAAGGACTACGTGCGCGAGCGACGGCGCCGGACACGCGAGATGTACGTTCCGCTCTCCCATCCTCCTGGTGATGCCCAGTGCGACTTCGGCCAGGCCAAGGCGGTCATCGGAGGAGTGGAGCAGACCGTCCACTACTTCGTGCTGGACCTTCCCCACAGCGACGCGTGCTTCGTCAAGGCCTACCCCGCAGAGACGACCGAGGCGTTCTGCGACGGTCACGTCTCGGCGTTCTCGTTCCTGGGCGGCGTGCCGCGGAGCATCTTGTACGACAACACGAGACTGGCGGTGGCCAGGATCCTGGGAGACGGCCGGCGCCAGCGTACTCGTGTGTTCTCGGAGCTGGTGTCGCACTACCTGTTCGAGGACTGCGATGATGAATCCTGGGCCACCTCGGCTCGGGCCTGACCCTTTCTGAGACTGGCATCATGCCTTCAGCCTGATCTGTCGACTCGAGTCGAGGTGGCACCCGAAGTGCCTTTGGCAAGGCGAGCAGTGACCTTATAGGAGCCTGGCCCCACGCCCCATCGCAGTCTTGTCCGCTCACCTGGCCGGCGCGCAATCCTCCGGGAGGTAGAAATGACAGGAGTCGTCGGTCATGAAGGTAGTCGTGGTGTTGAGCTGGTCGTCGGAGTCGACACCCACCAGGATGAGCATGTGGCGGTGGCCATTGACCGTCAGGGGGTCCGCCTGGGGGAGCTTCACACAGTGGCGACCACCCATGGGTATGAGGAGCTCGAACGGTGGTCCCGGGGCCTGGGAGAGATTCATGCCTTCGGGATTGAAGGCACCGGTTCCTACGGTGCCGGAGTCGCCCGATTCCTGACCAGTAGGGGCCATACCGTAGTGGAGGTCAACCGGCCCGACCGGTCAACCCGCTATCGGAAGGGGAAGAGCGATTCCACTGATGCGGAGATGGCAGCGCGTGCTGTGCTTGCCGGAGTAGCCGATGCCACTCCCAAGTCAGGTGAGGGTGAAGTCGAAATGATCCGTATGTTCAAGAGCACCAAGGACTCGGCCGTCAAGGCTCGCACCCAGGCAATCAACCAGATGAAGGCCCTGGTTGTCACGGCCCCGGCCCGGCTTCGTGAGCACCTCACTGGCCTCACCGCTGCTGCCCTTGTCACCCGGTCCAAGAGCTTCCGGCCTGGTCGTATGGAGGGTCCCACCGCGGCGGCCAAGTATGCTCTTCGCTCCCTTGCCCGTCGCTACCGTCAACTCGGTAATGAGATACAGGACCTGGAGGCCGAGATCCAAAGACTCACACGGACGGCAGCCCCAGCCCTGGTGGATGGCTTCGGCATAGGACCAGACACGGCGGCGACCCTCCTCATTGCTGCAGGGAGTAACCCGGACCGCCTCCACTCCGAGGCTGCCTTCGCCTCCCTGTGCGGTGTCAATCCCATCCCTGCTTCCTCCGGCAAGACCACCAGGCATCGGCTCAACCGAGGCGGCCACCGCCAGGCCAACGCGGCACTCCATCGCATTGTTGTCGTCAGACTTCGTCATGATGAGCGGACCCAGGCATACATGCGTCGTCGCACCACCGAGGGAATGAGCAAGGCTGAGGTGATCCGCTGCCTCAAACGCTATGTCGCTCGCGAGGTCTTCTCCGTCCTACGGAACTCAGCCCTATCCCACAGCACTCCTTGACATCTATAGGAGCATCCGGTTCGGCCGTCCCGGCAAAGGTAACGACAAGGGCAAGGTCGAGGGGCTGGTGGGATATGCTCGCCGGAACTTCCTGGTGCCTGTGCCGTCGTTCCCGAGCTTCGATGCGCTCAACGCCTACCTCGAGGAGAGGTGCCTGGAACGGATGGGGAGACAGCTGCGTGGGCACAGGGAGACGATAGGCCAGCGGATGGAGCGTGACCTGGAAGCCCTGCTGGCGTTCCCCGCCGTGCCATACGACGCCAGCGACAAGCACGTGAGCCGTGTCAGCTCCCTGTCCCTGGTGCGGTACCGGACCAACGACTACTCGGTGCCCGTGGCCTACGGTCACAGGGAGGTGGTGGTGCGCGGCTATGTGGGTGACGTGGTGATCAGCTGCGGGGCAGAGGTGATAGCCCGGCATCCGCGCTCATACGAACGCGACGACTTCGTCTTCGACCCTGTCCACTACCTGCCGCTGCTGGAGCGCAAGACGGGAGCGCTGGACCAGGCTGCTCCTTTGGCCGGGTGGGAGTTGCCGGAGGAGTTCGGCATGCTGCGCAGACTGCTGGAGTCGAGGATGGGCAGGCGAGGCAAGCGTGAGTTCGTACAGGTGCTGCGGTTGGTGGAGAACTTCCGCAAGGAGGAGGTGTACGAGGCCGTGCGTGATGCCCTCAGGCTCGGCGCCATAAGCTTCGACGCCATCAAACACCTGGTGCTGTGCAGGATAGAGGGCCGTCCCCAGAGACTCGACCTGGAGCTGTACCCCTACCTGCCCAGGGTCACCGTGACGAAGACAGCAGCCAGCGACTACATGGCGCTCATGTCGGGGATCGGGCGGTGAGCGAGAGGTCTACGGTGCTGCTGGAGCATCACCTCAAGGAGCTGAAGCTGCCCACCTTCCTGAGGGAGTACTGCAAGGTGGCCGGCCAGTGCGCCGCCGAGGGCGTCGACCATCCAGGCTACCTGCTGAGGCTCTCTGAGCTTGAGCTGATAGACCGCCATCATCGGATGGTTGACCGCAGGATCAAGGCGGCACGCTTCCCCGCCACCAAGAGCCTCGACACCTTCGACTTCCTGGCCATGCCGTCGGTGAACAAGCACCTGGCCATGCAGCTGGCACGCTGCGAGTACGTAGACCGGCGGGAGAACGTCATCGCCATAGGCAACAGCGGCACCGGCAAGACCCATGTGGCCCTCGGTCTGGGGCTCGCCGCCTGCCAGAGGGGACTGTCGGTCGGCTTCACCACGGCCGCCTCGCTGGTCCACGAGCTGATCTAGGCCAGGGACGAGCGGCGACTGCTCAACCTCCAGAAGAAGCTGGCCCGACTCAAGCTGCTTATCGTCGACGAGCTTGGCTTCGTACCACTTTCCAAGACCGGCGCGGAGCTCCTCTTCGAGGTCTTCAGCCAGAGATACGAGAGGGGGTCGGTCCTGGTCACCACCAACCTGCCCTTCGATGAGTGGACCGAGGTCTTCGGCTCGGAGAGACTGACCGGCGCCCTGCTGGACCGCCTCACTCACAGAGTTCACATCCTGGAAATGAACGGCGAGAGCTACCGCCTCAAGCAGAGCCGGCAGGCCGTCACCACGCGCTCAGCCAGCGATTCCCCTGACGCATAGGCTCCACCAACCTCGCTGCGACTAAGGGCTCCCGACGACACCCGTCGTAGGCGGACATTTTCGCTGAACATCGCCGCTCAAGTGGTACACTTTTGCTCCGCCACACGGCCTGATTTCTCTCCGCCCTTGACAGGCGAGATCAAGTGGAAGGGAGACCTGGTATACGTCAGTGCGTCTCTCAGAGGTGAGCCCGTAGGCCTCGTACAACAGGACGAGCGAACCTGGTCCATACAGTTCGGCCCACTCCTCATCGGCATCCTGGATGATCACGAGAGACGGATCGACAAGACACCCGTGAAAGTGTTACCTATGTCCCCAGTCTAACTGTTACCCATGTGCCCGGTCGTACAGTGAGGGTGACCACCGGCGAGACGCTCCCGGGACATAAGAGAGACACTTCCGAGACGGTGAGAGACAGTCCTGAGACGATATGAGACACTTGGTTCGTAGCTAATCCGGGCCGGTTCGTTCGGGGCAGGGCCGCGATATTCTGGAAAATCGTCTCATTTTGTCTCATTCCCCATTGCCGGGTACTGGCTTCAGCCTCGGCGTCTGGGGTAACTCTCATTATGCGTACGGTTGTTCTGTTTGTCAAGCCCCTGGCCGTCGTTGCATAACCGGCAACTCGCCTTGTGCACCGTCGCCGTGCTCCGGGGCGGAAACTCGAACATCCAGTACCTCATCTTACTCGTCAGGCCGGTCGTAGGTGAGGCCTGTGAAGTCCTCGAAGCGTGTAACGGCACCGGCGCGCTCGGATCCTATCAAGAGTCCCGTGATTGCGGCGGCGCGCCCCTCGTGGGACTGGAGGTGTTCAAGCCCCAGGTCTAGGAGTCTGTCCGAGAAACAATGTTCTAAACGATATGCGTCATTAGTGGAGTGTAAAGATGCTAATTACTCCACGACAAGGTCCAGATTGCTGTAAGCAGGTTATTGCGTGGCGGGTTTCGTCTCCCGGAACGAATCCTCGGACAGGCTCCTAGGAAGCCGGTGGGGACGCCGTACATGGGCTCTTGAACCCTCAAATTGTTGACGTATAGCCATCCGTACTTGCCGTCCACGAAGAGCTTCAGGTGGTTGCGCTCTCCGGCGCCGGTACTGAGCTGGGGAACGAGGCCGATGTGGAGCGTCTCCGCGCTGCCGTCAGCCTTGCGGAGGCTCACGCGCCAGTGCCCTGTTGAATCGACGACGAAGTAGAGGTACTGGTCGTTGGGATCATCTGTCCTGCCGAAACTGAATCCGTAGTCCCATTGGTGGTCGTCGGCAGAGTAGGGGTTGAAGAAGGTTGCGCCGATCGTGAACTCGTCCTCCGTGGCCTCGAAGACGGGCGAGTAGGCTTCGATATAGGTGTCCACCTCGTGTTCTAGCCTACCGCTGAGGGGCCCGAACTCGTCCGAGGGGCCTGAGTCCCAGACCCTGAGCTTGTCCTGGACAGTGGTCTCAAGGACGGAGAAGCCGATGTTCTGCCTGGGTCTTTCGAAGAAATAGGCTTCAAGGCGGGATGTATTGATGGCGACCACCTGACCGTTGGGTGCGAAGAGTGGGCCTCCGCTGTTGCCGGGGTTGATGGGGGCGTCGGTCTGTACGAGTTGGGCATCCCTCGAAGTGCTGTAACGGAAGGCTGAGATTATGCCCCTGGTTATCGTTGCTTCGCCGGGAACTATGACCCTCCTGGGCATAAAGTTATCCAAGGGATAGCCGATGGCTATGACCTCGTCTCCTGCGAAGAGCGTGTCGGAATCGATGAAGTCGACGGTTGTGAAGTCGTCGCAGCAGATGCGGAGCATGGCGAGGTCGCGGCGCGGGTCGAGCGTCAGGATTTCAGGTCTATACCACTTGGCGTCGTTGACCTGGACCAACGGGTCTATAAGCTCATGGACGACGTGGTAGTTGGTGAGGATGTCTGCGGAGCGGTCCTCGGCATCGGTGCGGAATATGAAGCCGGTGCCCGCTGCGAAGCCGAATTAGTCTGATTCGTTCGATATCTTGACGACGGCTGGCCTGACCCGTTTGACCATGTCGCTGAGCGAAGTCGGGGGCTCCGTCGGAGGGGTCGGCGTGGCCGTCGGAACGGGAGTTGGCGTGGTGCCGGGGGGTGGTGTTGGCCCCGGGGTCCCGTCAGATGGCGGCGCACAGGCAGGCAGGCTGACGCGGCTCAGGTCGTTGTCCGGTACCAGGGTGAGGTTGTACGGCACGCATCCGGTGAAGTTGTTGCCCTTCAGCCAGAGGCGATTCAGAGTCAGGTCGTTCAACGCCTCCGGTATCTGCCCGCTCAGTTTGTTGTTGGCGAGCATCAGGGTTTCGAGGTCGGAGAGGTTGCCCAGCTCGGCGGGCAGCGGGCCGCTGAGCTCGTTGATGTACAGCCACAGGTCCACCAGCTTGTCCAAGTTGCCGATTTCAGCGGGAATCATGCCATTCAGGCCACGCTTCTGCAGCCTGACGATGGTCACGCGCTGAGGCGATCCCCCGAGACGTACGCCTGCCCAACTCCCGATCGACGTGGTCTCGGACCAGTTGAGGGATGCACTCCCTCGAAGGTCGTCCATGAGGTTGAGCAGCGTCTCGCAATCTTTGACAAGACCGGCATTGCCGGCCGGAACTGCGCCGCCGCTGACGCAGTCGGGCAACTGGGCCTCCACCCGCGAGGACGCGAAGGCGGCGACGGACACGACGGCAACTATCGCAACAGCTATCAGAGCTCGGTTCGTCATGGGTTCTCCTTAACGGTCGATTTCATTTACGGTTCTTATCCAATCTGTGGCCAGCTGATGACGATGGGACCCTATTGTGCTTCGCTGCGATGAGGGCGGGCAGGAAGTAGACTGCGATTCCGACCAGAAGCAACAACTCGACCGTCGCTACTCTCCGTTGTCGTCGAATCGCCGCATGCACCATCTGACCCGCAAATGTTGGATGCACCTGGTATCTCTTATGAATTCCTATCCCATAAGTAGCCCGCCAGTGGAGTGTTGCAACATTCACCAGAAGCGTCAACGCTCCCACCGTGCGGATTCGCGGAACGGCGACTCCCGTCAATTGGCCAGACCGAGGTAAGACTAGTACCGTTTCAATCTGAATATGATGGATAGATGTGTTGAAGTTTAGTACGAGCGTCCTGAGTGGAGAAGCGCCAGTCTATGACGGCGACAGCCTCATTGCGCTTACGTTCCAGCGCCGAGACCTCTCGCTTCAGTATCACCTCGTCGCTGATTCGACGGTTGAGACACTGGTTGCTAAATACGCTCAACTCTATCTCAGCCATGTTCAGCCAACTGCCGTGTAGGGGAGTGTAGTGGAACTCCAGGCGCTTGGCGATGCGCCGCGCTTCGGCTGGCTTGAAGGCATCGTACAACGAGCCCAGCTTGTGAGTGTTGAGGTTGTCCAGCACCAACCGTATCGTCTCTGTGTGAGGGTATGCATCATCAACCAGCCACCTCATCTGATGAGCGAAGTCCACAGCAGTGCGCCGCTCGGTCACCTCGACATGCCGCCAGCCAGCTTTCGGCTCACAGAACATGAACAGGTTTCGAGTGCCGTTTCGCTTGTACTCGTAGTCATATCGTTCCACCCGACCCGGCTTGGCCCCGATGACCGGTCTCTTATCGGCCACCAGTTGCCTGGATGTCTCGTCGAAACAGACCACGGGATGGTCCGGGTCGTAGTCTGCGTGGTACAGGTCCAGCACGTCCTCCATTCGAGCCACGAACTCCCCGCTCACCTCCGGGATGCACCACTCCTTCTTCTTCCACGGCTTGAGTTCGTTTTTTTGAGTATCTGGCGCACCGTCTCGAGGGAGATGCTCTCGGCAAACCCCATCGCCACCACCTTGTCGGCAAGCAGTTGGATCGTCCAATCCGCGTGTCCTTCGGGTGCGTCGCTGCACGCGATGGCTATCAGATGTGCTTCCTGTCTGCCGTCCAACTTGCGCTTCTGTCCCGGTCGAGGGCGCTCATTGAGTGCGCTGTCGAGTTCCTCCTTCACAAACCGCGTGCGCACACGTCCCACCGTGGATGCGCTTATCAATAGGCCGCTGGCGATGTCACGGTCGGTCATGCCTTCGTCCGCCTTCAGCAACACCAGCGCTCGCTTGACCTTACGGGCCGAAGTCTCGCCACGACTCGCCATCTGCTTGAGATGTGTCCGTTCCGACTCGTTCAACTCCACCTTGTACTTGAGAGCAGCCATGTCTTCGTATGTCCTCCCTATAGGATCATACATAAGACTAACCTATTTCTTATACTTGTCAAATACACATGGAACCGGTACTAGGTCTTGACTAACCAGAACTCTTGTGCGCATAATACCCCCATGACACTCACCCCTCCTCCAACCGGCTCCGCGGGCGCTCCCCCATGCACACCGGCGCCGTGGGCGCCGCCCGTCGCAGTATCGTTGCGGAACCGTCGCAGTTCTGCCGCATCTCCGTTGCAAAGGTGTCGGAAATCCGTTGCACGGGTCCGAGCCTACAGCTATGAGATCCCACAAAATGCAACAGTTTCCCACACTTTCAGCGGAAACCCAGGCCCCACCGGCATCAAACGAGCCTCTGGGGCCGCAAGGGCGGCGTAAATCTCGTCGACCGATGCCTGGAACGGAACCGCGTCGCTAGGCTGGGCTGACCCCGCAGTTGTGCGGGGGCACCTAAAGTGGTAGCATTTACAACAGTAGTTTCGCCGCTCCCGCAAAGAGGTACATGTACCGACAGGAAGAGCCCGACGTTAATTTCGACCAGGCCCTCAAGGGGGTCAGGGAGTTCCTGAATCGTTTCCGCCTGGGCGGCGGCGGGGTTCTTGTATTCCTCGTCTTCGGCCTGCTCCTAGTCGCCCTCGTCGTCTGGCTTGGGTCCGGCTTCTACACCGTTCAGCCCGGCGAACAGGCCGCCGTCCGCCTGTTTGGTCAATTCACGGACACCCGGGACGAGGGGCTCCACTGGTGGTGGCCCTCGCCGGTCGGCGGACGGGATATCGTCCGAGTGGACGAGGTGAAGCGGCTCGAGCTCGGCGTCCGAGGAGACACGCCGAACCTGGAAGAGTCCCTCATGATTACCGGGGACCCCGACGAGTCAGGCAACCCCGGTGAAGCCCCCAATATCGTCGACGTGCAGCTCACCGTCCAGTACAACATCAAGGACTTGGAACGGTTCCTCTACAGGGCGGTAGACCCTGCGGGCGTCACGATCAAGGACGCGGCCGAGACCTCTCTCCGGCAGGTGGTCGGCAGCCGTCCCATAGACGATGTGCTAACGGACAAGAAAGAGGAAGTGCAGGAAGAGACGAGGCTCCTTCTTCAGCGCCTCCTCGACGACTACGAGACAGGTATCCACGTCACCGAAGTCAAGCTGGCGAACGTCTTCGCCCCGGAACAGGTCAAGGACGCGTTCGATGACGTGGTCCGGGCCAAGGAAGACAAGGCGCGCATCATCAACCTCGCCGACGCCTACAAGGAAGACATCCTTCCACGGGCGCGGGGCGACGCCGCGAGGCTCCTGCAGGACGCCGAAGCGTTCAGGCAGGAGCGAATCGCCCTGTCCACGGGCGAGTCGGAGTACTTCCTTGCCATCCTCAATGAGTTCAGGAAGGCTCCGGACGTCACCCGGCAGAGGCTGTACCTAGAAGCCATGGAAGAGATACTCCCCGGCATTCAGAAGATCATCGGCGACCCCGCAAGGGTCATCCTTTCGCCGTCCGGTGATTCGGGGCAGATCGTGCCCGTGCCCGAGTAAGGACACAGATGAAAACGCTCGCAATAATCGTCGTCCTGCTCGTGGCAGCGGCCGGACTCATCGGCCCGCAGGCGCTGTTCACGGTCGACGAGACCCAGCTCGCTATCGTCACCCGCTTCGGCAAGATACAGGGAGGCGGGATACATACCCCCGGACTGAAAGCCAAGGTCCCGTTCATAGAATCGGTAACCTATTTCGACAAGCGGCTCCTGAACTTCGACGCCAGGCCCGACTCGCTCCTGACCAAGGACAAGAAGCGCCTCATCATCGACGTGTACGCCCGCGGCCGCATAGAGGACCCGAAGCTGTTCAGAGAGACGGTCAGGTCCGTGTCGCAGGCCACGTCGAGAGCGGTGGACATCATCTCCTCCGAGCTTCGTCGAGAGATAGCCAGTGACAACCAGGCCGAGATCATTACGACGAAGCGCGAAGACATCATGGGCCGCGTGAGGGACAACATCTCGCCCAAGCTCAAGGACTTCGGTATCGAAGTCGTAGACGTCAGGATCAAGAGGGCCGACTTCCCCGCCGAGATCGCCGACAGCGTCTACGCCAGGATGCAGGCCGAGCGCAAGCGCAAGGCCGACAAGGAGCGGGCCGAGGGCGCGGAAGTGGACGCCCAGGTGAGGGCTGACGTAGACCGCCAGGCGACCATCATCAGGGCCGACGCGGAGAGAGACTCCAACATCGTCCGGGGGTGCGGCGAGGCCGAGGCCACCAATATCTTCGCAAGGGCCTTCAACGAAGACCCTGAGTTCTTCACTTTCGTCAGGGCGCTCGAAGTCAACAGGAAGATACTTACGCCGAACGACACAGTGGTCCTGCCCGTGGATGAGCTCGGCAAGCTGTTCGAGGACATCCGCCAGGGAGTCCTGCAGGGCTCAGAGTTCGCCTTCCAAGCCAACGGCTCGGCCGAATTCGACGATGACGGGTCGGTGTGCGCCGAAGTCGCGGCCGTCCGCTTCATGGCGGCCGACCTGAACGTCGATACCATTATGGTAGAGCCCACAAGCATCACGCCGACGATCTGGCCGGACAGCAGTCTTGGCTGTCCAGAAGAGGGCCGAGAGTACGCTGGCGAGGAAATACCGGGGTTCGTCGCTACCGTGAGCTACCAGGGCATCTCCTACACCATCCACACCAACCAGCACGGGTCCCAAATCTCCTTCTGCTCCCCGTAGCCACTCTCCAGGGTCGCAGCTTTGGCCGGAGGCGGCAGTCCCTTTCAGGCGCGGGTTCAGGTATTCCCGGAGTATGCCGGCCATGTCCCCGAGGACTGGATCACGCCGGTAGCCGAACGAGCGCTTTCGCTCGCCGCGGGGGAGACCTTCGACAGCGGCCTCGCCGGTGTGGTCATCGCGGACGACCAGACGGTCAGGGACCTGAATCGCAGCCACCGCGGCCTGGACGAGACCACGGACGTCCTGGCCTTCTCCAACATCAGCGGAGGCCGGTACTACGGAGACGAGCCTCCTCAGCCCGTGGATGCCGCGGTTGCCTTCGTCACCCCGCCCGGACAGGCCGCCGATCTCGGCGAGGTGGTCATCTCATATCCCCAGGCGGTACGGCAGGCTCGCGAGGCTGGCCACCCGGTCAAGAGAGAGCTCGCCACGCTCCTTGCCCACGGATTGCTGCACCTGCTAGGCTACGACCACGAGGACCCCGAGGACGAAGCCGAGATGACGGCCAGGCAGGAGGCCCTGATGGCTGAGGTGCCGGACATTGACTGAGGTCCTCTACAGAAAGTGGCGACCGAGGCGCCTGGACCAGCTCGTCGGCCAGGAGACCGTCAGCCAGACCCTCAGACAGGCCGTCTCGCTCAACCGGCTCGCCCACGCCTACCTCTTCTGCGGACCCCGCGGCACCGGCAAGACCAGCACCGCGAGAATACTCGCCATGGCCGCCAACTGCCGCGCGCCTGAGAACGGCGAGCCCGATAACAAGTGCGACATCTGCGTTTCGATACGAGAGGGACACGCCCTCGACCTGATCGAGATCGACGCCGCGAGCAACCGCGGCATCGACGACATCCGAGACCTCAGTGACAAGGTCCGGTTCACACCGGCCCAGGCGACCTACAAGGTCTACATCATCGATGAAGTCCACATGCTGACCGCGCCCGCCTTCAACGCTCTGCTTAAGACCCTGGAAGAGCCCCCCGGGCATGCGATCTTCATACTGGCGACGACCGAGGTCCACAGACTGCCGCTGACCGTCATCTCGCGCTGCCAGCGCTTCGACTTCCACCGCATCCCGCAGGGACTGATCGAGGCCAAGCTGGCCGAGCTGTGCCGCGAAGAGGACGTGGAGGCGTCAGCGGAGGCCCTCGCCCTGATCGCCCGCAACTCCAGCGGCAGCCTCCGCGATGCCGAGAACCTCCTCGAGCAGGTGGTCGTCTCCTACGGCTCGCCCCTGACCGAGGCGCACGTCCGGGACATGTTGGGCCTTACAGGCGACGAGGTGGCCCTGCAGGTAGCAGGGCACGTCCTGAAGGGCAACATAGGAGGCGGTCTTGGGCTGATCGGCCAGGTGACCAGCCAGGGGAGCGACCTTGCCCAGCTTCAGCGCGGCGTCGTCGGCGTGCTGCGCGGCGTCCTTCTCCTCAAGACGGGCGGAGGAAGACCAGAGGGGTACCCTGAAGAGGCAACCGCCCAGATGAAGGAGCTTGCGGACTCCGCTCAGCTCGACCGGCTGGTGCACGCGCTAAAGACCTTCTCGAACGTGGACATGCGGCGGGACAGCTACTCCCCGCTGCCGCTGGAGCTCGCGCTGCTGGATTCGTCGTCCGGCCCCCAGCCGCCGGCCGCGCCGCCTGTACGGACTCAGGAGCCTCAGCCGAGAGCGGCCGCGCCGCAGTCGTCCCAGCCTGTCTCGCGAGCGAGCAGACCCCGACCGCAGTACGAGTCTGCCCGGCAGGGTCGTCCCGCCGCGGTTTCTGCGCCGCCTCCGGCACCCGCACGGCAGGCCGAGCCTCGCCCTGCCGCCGGCAGCGGTGGCCCCGACGGCCAGTGGAACGAGATCGTGAGGGCGCTGAGGCTCACCGGGACCCGTTTCAAGCTGGGGGCGCTGCTTCGAGGATGCAAGGAGCGCGAGATAGCCGACGGTGTAGTCACGCTGAGATTCTCCTGGGAATCTCATGTCGATCGCCTTCAGCAAGAGCTCGGCAACCCGGTCACACGCCGAGAGGTAGAGGAGACGCTCAAAAGAGTCCTGGGGGAGCCGTACCGGCTCGAGGCCTCGGTATCGGCGACCGACAACCACAGCACCCAGAGGAGCATCTCCGACCGCAGCCCGCTGGTGAGGACCGCGAGGTCGAAAGGGGCCCAGGTCGTGGGCGAAAGGGAGGAAGAAGGATGATGAACAAGAAGATGCTGCGGCAGGCAAAGCAGCTGCAGCAGCAGATGATGAAGATCCAGCAGGAGCTGGAAGAATCGACGGTGGAGGCGACGGCGGGCGGCGGAGCCGTCAGGGCGGTGGTCAGCGGCAATTTGAGGGTCGAGTCCCTCACAATCGACCCGGACGCCGTGTCTCCCGACGACGTAGAGATCCTCCAGGACCTGGTGATGGCAGCGACGAACGAAGGACTCCAGAAGGCGCAGGACATGGCCTCGAGCAGGATGGGCGCCATCACCGGCGGGCTGAACATCCCGGGGCTCGGGTAGCCGGAGCATTCGGAAATGACCACCGACGGCATTCACGGGGCGGTCGGGCCGGTGGCCCGGCTCGTCGACCAGTTCCACAAGCTCCCCGGCATAGGCCCAAAGACGGCGCAGCGCCTCACCTACTACCTCGTGCGCATGCCGGAGGAGCAGGCCCGCGAGCTGGCGGACGCGGTTATCTCCGTCAAGGAGCGGATCGTACTGTGCTCCGAGTGCTTCAACATCACGGAGCTGGACCCCTGCGCCATCTGCGCAAACCCCGAGCGTGACAGGACCACGATTTGCGTGGTCGAGGAAGCGCTGGACATCGTGTCGCTGGAGAAGACCGGTTCCTACAGGGGCCTGTACCACGTCCTCCACGGCTCCATCTCGCCCATGAACGGGATCGGCCCCGACGAGCTGAAGATACACCCGCTCATGGGCCGCATCGAGGACGGAGTCCGGGAGGTCATACTGGCCACCAACCCCAACCTGGAAGGGGAGACGACTTCGATGTACATTCACCGTCTACTGGCCCCCTTCGAAGTCAGGGTAACCCGGCCCGCGCGCGGCCTGCCGGTGGGCGGAGACCTCGAATACGCTGACGAAGTAACGCTCGGCCGGGCCATCGAGGGCCGGCAGCCCTTCTAGCCCGGCGCGCGAAAGCATCCCGAGGCTCAGGAAGAGATGTCCAGGCCAAGGACATACAGGACCGAAGCCGTCGTCCTGAGGCAGACCACCCTCGGCGAGGCGGACCGCATCCTTACGCTGTACACGCCCGACGCGGGCAAAGTGCGCGCCGTCGCGAAGGGCGTGCGCAGGCAGAAGAGCAGGCTCAGGGGTCACCTCGAGCTTCTCACCCGCGTCTCCGTGTCGATCTCGACGGGCAGAAGCCTCGACATCGTGGCCGAGGCCCAGACGATCGAGGCCTTCCGAAAGGTCACGGAGGACCTCGAACGTCTGACCCGCGGACTCTACATCGCCGAGCTCACGGACGGGTTCACCGTGGAGCACTCCTCCAACGAGCCCGTCTATCGCCTGCTCGTCGAGACGCTGGAGAGGCTCTCGACCACCGACCGGCCCACGCTGCTGACGCGCCGGTTCGAGGCCCTTCTGCTGGGCTACTCCGGGTTCGGCCCCGAGCTGTACGGGTGCGTCGAGTGCAGGTCGGAGCTGGAGCCGGTCGACCACGTGTTCAGCTGCTCGATGGGAGGGGTCGTGTGCCCCCGATGCCGAGCGGGCTCCGAGGCGCTCGTTCCGCTGTCCGTCAACACTATGAAGGTCATGCGGCTCCTTCAGCGCCAGCCCGACTTCGACAGTATCGCGTCGGTGCACGTTTCTGACAGGCTGCTCGGAGAGCTCGAGCGGCTCCTCAGGACCTATATCCGCTATCTCGTGGACCGGGGACTCAGGACCACGCAGTTCATGGACCTCGTCTGCTCGCCGATGTCCGCTCGGTCCGGCCAAGGCCAGTAGTACCCGCCTTGGGGTTGGGCATCGCCCGCGACGTTCTTGTATAGTTCCTCATACACTCCAGACCGGTTGGAGGGGACGGATGTCGAACGAAGAGACTCTGCGGCGGCTGCGCATGGACGGGTGGTCGGTGGTCGAGAGCGTGATCCCCGACGACGAGGTCGAGGACGTGCGGCGGAGCATCGTAGAGACCGCCGGAAAGCACGGGACGGGCGCCACTCGAAACGCCGTGCGCGGCCTGATCGCCTACGACCAGTCCCTCGCGCCGTACCTTACCAGCAGCAAGGTGCTGGGCGTGGTCGAGGCCGTGTTCGGCTCGAACGTCCGCGCCTCGATGACCACCGCGCTGGTCACGGAGTCCGGCCAGGAGCGCGGCGGCTGGCACTCGGACTGGCCGTTCGGCCAGATGCAGGCGCGCCACCTCCCCGCGCCCTACCCCGAAGTGACGGCGCACCTGACCACGATCTGGATGCTGACTCCCTTCACGCTGGAGGGCGGCGGCACCCTGCTGGTCCCGGGCAGCCACCGCGCGTCGAACAACCCCTCCGACGATAACATGGGGGTCGACGACATGGACTCCTACCCGACGGAGGTGCAGGCGACCGGGTCCGCGGGCAGCGTGCTCATCTTCGACAGCCGCCTGTGGCACTCGACAGCGGCGAACGACTCCGGCGAGACCAGAGTCGCGGTGGTCGTCCGCTGGGCGCCGTGGTGGCTGAACATCAACCCGATCACACCCGGCACGGCCGAGTACGAGGCGCTGGCCGAGGAGACCGGGAACCGCCCCGACGACGTAGTGTTGATCAGCCCGCAAACCCACGATCGTCTGCCCGACGCGGCCAAGCCGCTGTTCCGACACCTCGTGGCCCGTTAGCCGCGGCTAACGGGCCTTGAATTCGGGGGCGCGACGCTCAATGAAGGCCCTCCGGCCCTCGTGGAAGTCCTCGCTGTCGAAGTTCGTGAAGGGCAGGTCCTCCTCGTCCGCAGTGAAGCCTTCGAGGGAAGGGTTTCGCAGCACCGACCGTAGAATGCGCTTGTGGCGGCTCTGCGACAGGGGCGCCAGGGGCACCATCTCCCGGGCGAGCCCGTAGACGTAATCGTCGACTTCGGCCAGCGGCAGCACGGCGTTCACGAGCCCAATGCGCAGCGCCTCGTCGGGCCCGATGAGCCGCGCGCTCATGAGGATGTACGAGGTGTTGCCGGGACCCACGAGGTTCACCAGGCGCCGCATCTCGCGGTAGCCGACGAGTATTCCGAGCCTTGCGACGGGCACCCCGAACCTGCCGTTGTCCGCGCTGATACGCAGGTCTGCGGCGGTGGAGAGCTCGCACCCGCCTCCGACGCAGAAGCCCTTTATGAGGCAGATGGTCGGCTTCGACACCTCCTCGAGGGCGTCCATGGCGCCGTCGAACGCCGCGGCGTAGGTCTTCCCCGCCGCCGAGTTGTAGCGGTGCCGGTCGAAGTCCTTGATGTCGGCCCCGGCGGAAAAGGCCTGGTCGCCCGCACCCGTTATGACGACGACTCTGACTGAGTCCTCGCGGTCGAGCTCCGCGAACACCCGCCCCAGCTCCAGCCAGCCTTCGTAGCTGACGGCGTTGCGCTGGGACGGCCGGTTGAGGGTGACGGTGGCGATCCCGTCCTCAATGGCTACCAGAATATCTTCGGACGCCGAAGTCACCGTTGGCCCGCCCTCCTGAGCCTCGGGGCGGAGAGCTCGGCGCAGATGCCCTCGAACCACTCGACCACCTCGGTGTGAAGGGGGATGCCTTCGGCCCGTCGCTCCCGCTCCTCCTCGTACTCGGACACGCCGGGGTAGATGACGCGGTCGTATCCGGGGGCGGTCTTGGTATCCCTCAGCATTCGGAGCATCCTGTCCATGTTGTCCTTGAACAGGTCGACATCGGTGAAGGAGGCGATGTCGTAGGCGGCGAAGCAGTGTCTGTTGCCGTGTGGCTCCTCGTTCGTCACCATGTCCGGCAGCTCTCCGGCGAGCATGGTCGCCAGGACCTCAGCCATTAGAGCGAACCCGAAGCCCTTGTGGGAGCCCTGCTCCCGTGTCCCGCCCAGATGCGTATGGATGTACTCGCCGCGCTCGCGGGGCGCGGTCTCCTCGGTGGTCACGGTACCGTCGAGCTCCGCGATCCAGCCTGGAGCGTCTGGGGCGCCCAGCCTCCTCGCAAGGCTCAGCTTGTTGCCGGCGATAGCGGTGGTAGCGGCGTCGAACAGCAGGAAGGGTTCGTTCCTGGCGGGAGCCGCGATGGCAATCGGATTGGTGCCCAGTCTGACCTCGGCGCCGAACGGCGGTACGGCCAGCGCGCCCGCCGCGGTGTACGACACGCCGACCATGTCCTCTTTGGCCGCGATCATCGCGTGGTGGCCGATAGCCCCGGAGTGGCCGGAGTTGAAGACCGTGACGACCCCGACCCCCACCCGGCGCGCCTTGTCCATGGCCATCCGCATCAGCCGCGGTCCGAGGATGGTGACCAGCCCGTTGTCGGCATCGACGGTGGCAGTCCCCGGCGACTCCCGTATGGTGCGGACGTTCGGCCGCGGATTGAGGCTGCCGCGCGTGTACTGCTCGATGTAGTTCTGGAGCATGTTGGACACGCCGTGCGTCTCGACGCCCCTGAGATCGCTGGTTACCAGTGTATCGGCGCCCTCGACGGCTTCCTCGTGAGGGACGCCGACCCTCTCGAACAGGGCCGTTACTGTCTCTAGCAGGGACTCATGGTCGATGCGGACCTGCTCCTCCGGCGGGACTCTGAAACGCTCAAGCATGTATATTCCTCAAGGATCGGATTCGGCGGGTGGATTCTACCATGAAGCGAGTGGGGAGGCCCGCACAGTGCGAGCGGCGAAGGCAGGTCGGGCCGCTCAATAAGGGTTTCCCCAAAATCTGTACCATTCGTGCTCTTTCGTACTCATTCCGTAGCTGAGGGATGGCTGTGGCCGGGACGTTTTGATAGCGGAAGAGGCCTTAATCGGTGCTTGAAAGGACGGAAATGTGATGGGATGGAACACCTGACGTGAGAGGGGAGAGGGTCGCGGGTTTGGAGAGGTCGGTCTCGTCGCCTGACGCCGCCTGGATCCCGTGGTTTTCGCGGAAATTGATGCAAATTGTTGTATTTTGTGGGATCTCATAGCTGGGGGCTCCGATCCGGTCGTCGGATTTTCAACACCTTTGCCACAGTAACGCAGCGGAAATACGGTGGTCCCGCAACGATATTGCGACAGGCGGCGCCCACGGCGCCGGTAGGAGGGGGAGCAAGCCGCGTCGGGGCAGGCTCCCGGCAGGGATGGCCCGGCGGCAGGCTGGTGTTGGGTCATAAAGACATTATGCGCACACCAGTTCTGTTTGTCAATGGGTTCTGATGCTCACCGGGTACCTACCCTGTCAAATTGTAGCGAACAGCACTTCGGCATCTCTGTTCGCTACCTCTGGATCTGGGACCCATGCCCCCTATCCGTCACCGACGGTTCCCGCGCCAGCTCTCGCCGCAAAGTAGCAACCCACTCGTGATCGAGATCCAAGGCTTTGGCAACAGCGTCGTCGATCTGCTGTCGCACCGGGTCTTCGTGCATCCGGGGGAAGGGTTGCAGCGTTTCCGTCTGCAGCCAGTCGAACCAACCACTTAGCAGGTCACGCTCGGCGGCTCCCAGGGAAGTGAAGTTGGGTACTGGCAGGGACCGCAGCGTGTCCAGCGAGAACGATGGGTACGACGGCTTGCGGTTGTCGCGCGCGCCCAGCAGAGCCAACAGGCCAGGCGTGGAGTTCAGGTAGAGGCACAGGGCCTTGGCTATGTCTGGGTCGTGGGGGCGGCAGGGCGTCCAGATCGAACCCACGGCCCGCTCAGCCAGCATAACCCCGGAGACCCGCGCCAATGGCAGCCAAAGTCGGTGCGGCAGCAGCATTTGACCGCGCTGCTCCCAATACTTGTCGGCGAGGTGTCGACGGGAAGGCTTTGGCTCAATGTAAACGTCGGTCTCCGCTCGCATCGACCGCCTGATGTCCGATTTATGATACCAAAGCGCCCGCCGGCCCGACGGGGTCGGCATATCCGAGTGCGTGAAGGCGTCTCGTATCCGCTGCCCCGCCGGGCCGATGTCGGCCAAGTCGCTCAAGGGGACGGTTGAAACAGATGCCGGATCTGTCTCGCTGAGGGTCCGGTAAGCTTCGACCAGGAACGGCGACAGGAAGTTGACGGCGAACCAGTCGCCGCGCTCGATACGGGCGGAGTCCACCTGCTGAACGGTAAAGTCACTTGGGTTCCGACCGCCCCTTCCACCTGTCTGCTCGATCTTTGCCGCGGTGTCCAGCGCTTCCAGCGGCGTCGCCGGGTTCCGGGCCAAGTTGACAACGCGCGTCGGGGGTTTTGGATCGCTCCCGCCCCACCGCCGGCAGACCATCAGAATCTCGCCAATGCTGGTGTTCTCCGAAAAGAAGATACGGGCCGGGTCGTGGGAGCTTACGATGGTGTCGATGTGGAATCGTCTGGCAAGGTACTTGCGAGTCTGGGCCGCAGCGGGATTTGTAGCCATGACAGTTGGCAACACAACCGCCAGTGTGCCGCCATCTTTTCGCAGGGTCTTGTCCGCAAGTACCATGAACGCATTTGCAGAGCCAGAAAGCCGGGCCGCTTCCCTGTAAGGCTGACCCTCCATTATTTCCTTCTCTCGCCGTTTGATGGCCTGTTCGTCGGCCCGGCTGAACTGGTCATGGCGCAGACTGTCGCGGGTGAAGGGCGGATTCATGATCACAAGATCCATTGGGGGAGGCGGTTCCCCGATTCCCTCGTCGCTCTCAACTTGCTGTGTGGAAGAAGGCCAGGCCGCCAGCCGGGCCTGACCGTGAAGGAAGTCCAAGGAGCCGAGGTAGGGCTCGCCGTCGAACACACCGAGGAGCGCCCTGTGGACGTTCATGCGGCTGAACCTGGTGGTCGGAGAGAGCATACCCAGGGTGCTGGCGGCCATGTGCGTCGCGGTCAAGTTGACGTCGTAGCCCCATAGCACATCCTCGACGAGAAGCAGGCCGAGGACTTCTTCATCTTCGGGGTCACCGCGTCCGGCGGCATTGCGCAGGTCACGTATGCGTTCGGCGGCTGCCATTAGCAGCGTTCCAGTACCGCAGGCGGGGTCGCAGATGCGGAGCGCGGCAACGACGTCCGGGTCGGACCAGTCGGCGTCCTGCTCCCGTAGAGCCAGGGTCGCCAGCAGCACCGCGGCGGCGGTCGAGGTGTAGAAGGAGCCATCGTAACGGGCGGTGTCCAGCACCCGGTGGAAGATGCGCCCCAGCAGATCGTGGCGCAGGCCGGTCACCCGCTCCGAGACCCGCGTTATCACCTCGGCCAGGCTGCGCACGGCCAAGCTCGTGTCCGGGTCCGCCGTCAACACCGCCAACGCCACGCGCCCGGTCTCGAAGACCGGGCGGTAGTCCACGGCGAGGATGCCGCGCCACGCCTCGCGGAAGGCGTCAATCGGCGCGCTTTGCTCGGCGCATCCGGTGGCACTCGCCGGCGGCCAGTCCCCGTCGTAACCGTCGGGACGCTCAGTCGGCAGGTAGCCCTGAACGCGGTGATGGAAGAGCATCGCGGTAGCCACCACCAGCATTCCCGCGCTTGGCGGCTATGAAGTAGCCATCGCTCTGCTTTCCGCTTCCGGGCTTGGTGGCTGGAAGGTCCAGGGCTCGCGCCAACGCCCGGCGTACGGGCGTCTTCAGCCGCTGCACGACCTCGTCCAAGCCATCCGAGAGCACCTGCGCCGCCACGTCCGCGCCGCTCAGGGAGCGCGGCGCCTGCTGGACAGCATGCGCGAGCTGCGTCACGCCGCCCGTGGACCACTCGCCGGACGGCGCCCCCGGCTTAACCCGGACGGTCCAGGTCAGCGTCGCCTCGGGCAGATTGTCTTCGGTAACGTCGTCCGGGTAGCAGACGGCGAACACGACAGTGGTAAGCCGCTGACGCAGGCGAGCGTCGGCGTCCTTGATTGCCTGCGCCTTGCGATGGAATCCGGTCTCCGCTTCCAGGACAACGCGCAGGCCCTCTACATCGGCGACGACATCCATTCGCCTACGCCCGGCCCGCTGCTCGAAGTCCGCTGGGACTCCCCGCTCGGTGAGGAGATGGGCCAAAGCCCGATTCTTGAAGTCTTCCTGCTTATTCATCTGGAGTGACTTTGCGAAGGAACCACAGGCTCATACCTTGATAATTCAGTGGCGCGGGAAGAGCGTGAAGTATAGCTTACATCATCAAATCGCCTGGGTCCGTAGGTTGACCTCAGGGTCAGCATGGTGACGCCTCTGCGGAGGAAGCACCTGTCGTCATCGGGGATTCTGCGTCTCAAGCCAGGGATGACACTGACAGGAGCTTTGCCTTCTGCACACCCGCGCCTCGCTCGACCTGCGCTGAGGCGCTCGCGTATAATGAACTGTAGTTCGTTCGATACCCGCAGCTTCCAGGCTATCCCCCAAGATGACGCTTCCCACCAAGTCAGACATGGCCCTCAAGGAATGGGCGGTCGCCGTCCGGGTCATGGGCCGCGGCGGCCAAGTCCTCACGCTTCGCAAGGGCGGTATACACCGGGACGATAAGGAGTTCCGCGTCGTCCACGACGAGTTCCTGCTCTATCCGACCTACGAGCACCAGCGGCCCGAGCTCCTCAGGGATGAGTACCGGGCAGACTTGGCCCGTACGCTCGAAGAAGGGGACGCCCCCGGCCTCGTGCAGATGGCCTACTGGTGCAGGGTGACCGACAAGTTCGAGCTGCGCGACCCCGGCCTGCTCGAACGGCTGTCGCCCTTCCACATATGGTCAGACGACTACGCCGAAAAGCGCCTCCACTGGCGGCCCAAGCAGCCGCTTACGATCGCGGTCCTGCGGCTGTACAGGCTCCGACAGCCCCAGGCCATGCCGGTCCTCGCGGAGTTCGAGGGCTGCAAGTCGTGGGTGCCGCTGGGCCGGGACGTCCCGCTCGGTCACCTCGATCCGGTCCTGACGGACGACCAGTTCGAACAGAAGGCCCGCATGGTCCGCCTCGCGCTGGACGGCGTGCCTTCGGCCGTCTGAGGGAGGACGCGTGAATTTCAGGAAGCTCGGCACGACGGACTTGGAGGTCTCGGAGGTCGGTTTCGGCGTCTGGACGGTGGCAACCGGGTGGTGGGGCAAGATCGAGGAGTCGGACGGCCTCGCTCTGCTCGTCAAGGCGTACGACTTGGGCGTCAACCTCTTCGACACGGCCGACACCTACGGCGACGGGTACGGCGAGGAGGTGCTCGCAAAGGCCCTGCGCCGGCAGCGCAACGACATCGTCATCGGCACCAAGTTCGGCTACGACTTCTATTCCAACGTGCGCCGTGAGGGACACAAGGAGCGCCCCCAGAAATGGGACGCCGAATTCGTCCGGTACGCATGCGAGCGGAGCCTAAGACGGCTGAAGACCGACTACATCGACCTCTACCAATTACACAATCCGCGGCTCGACGCCATCCAGAGGGACGACCTGTTCGAGACGCTGGAGGCGCTGGTGGAGGAGGGCAAGATCCGCCACTACGGCGTGGCGCTCGGGCCCGACATCGGCTGGTTCGAAGAGGGCGAGGCATCGATGCGGGAGCGCGCAGTCCCGACCCTGCAGATCATCTACAGCCTCCTCGAACAGGACCCCGCCAGGCGCTTCCTGCCCATAGCCGAAGAGGAGCGTACGGGCCTGATCACCAGGGTGCCGCACGCGTCAGGGATGCTCGACGGCACCTATACGAAGGACACCAAGTTCGACCCCAGCGACCACCGGATCCATCGGAAGCAGGAGTGGCTGGACGAGAGTCTCAAGAAGGTGGACAGGCTGTCGTTCCTGGTGGAGGCCCTACCCTCCACCATCGGCCAGATCGCTATCAAATTCGCGCTCTCAGGGTCCTGCGTGGCTTCCGTGCTGCCCAACATCACGAACCCGGCCCAGCTGGAGGAGTTTGCCGCGGCGTCCGAGACCGAGGACATCCCGGACGAGCTGGTCAAGCGGGCCCACGAGCTTCACGATGAAGGCTTCGGGCTTGCCCGCTCTTCCGCCTGAAGCGCGACCGACCGGCAGACCTCTCCCGCCCCTCCTCCGAGTCCCCGGACTGTGCCTCGGGTCCTCTGTTGTTCTGCGCGGTGGCGGGCTGGTCCCCCTGCCTCTCCGGGCGGGATGAGGATTGCGCGGCGCCCGCACCGTCCCTGGCGCCCGAGGGTGCACCGCGCTTCTGTCTGCGTCTGGGCTGCTTCTGCGGCGGCTGGCGGCGGCCTGTCGCCCTGTACATCTCTCCCTCTATCAGCCGAAAGTCCTTCTGAGGGATCAGGTGCAGGCGCTCCACGAAGGCCAGCGGCCAGTCCTCCGGCGTCCACCTCCTCAGATAGTCAAGACGGGGCGCGAGGAACATTGCGTCGATGTACTGGCCCTCGTTCAGCCTGATGTCAGGCTGGAGGTTTACGCGGAATGCGTACTGCTCGCCGCGCGAGGTCGGCTCCCAGATCGGCGCATAGTCCTCAAAGTACTCGGAGGATATCGTGGCCGTGGCCGTCCACTTGCGTGTGGTGCTGACGTAGAACAGGATCATGTCGCCGCGCTGCATGCGCTGCACCCGGCGGCGAAACGGCTGGCCGAACCCAATTACGCCGAGACCCCTCTCCTGTGTGATGGTGTGGTTGTCAAGGGACTCCACTACCATCCAATAGTTCTTGCCCATTTCAGTTGACTCTCCGTGCGATTCGCACCGGTCTGCAGTCCCCCTTCCTGGCCAGGAAGGGGGAGAGGGTTTATCTGAGGGACACCCTCAGACTCCCGGCGAGGGGCTCCGCCCCTCTGCACACCCCGTGTCTACCAGCCTGTCAATGCGGCCTGTTTACCATCAGCGACGAAGTCACCTCTGCACACCCCGTGTTTACCAGTCTGTCAATGCGACTTGGTTGTCAGTCAGCGATGGAGACTTCCCTGCACTCCCGGGTCTGCCAGCGCTGGTAGTTGGAACCGGGTTCAGATTTTCGCCTGGTGAACGGAATGGCAGGGTCGCTTCCTCCTCAGCCCTCCCTCAATCATATCACCTTGGGTTAGGTCGAGGTCTCAGAGCTCCCGCATGACGACGTACATGTGCCGGAGCAGCTTGAACACCTCCCTGGCGTAGTCGAGAGGACCCAGCTCGACGCTCTCGTCTTTGTGGACCTGGATCGCGTTCTGGAACAGCGAGAACTCGGTGTGGTACGTATCCTCGCTCTCGCCGAGAGCCTGGGCAAGCCTCCTCGACTCCTCAGACGGCACCAGCCGGTCGGCGCGGTCGTGCATGATGAGCATCCGCGCGTCGAGCCGGTCGATTCCCGTGGCGGGAGATATGGCCGCCAACAGCTCTTTGGTCTGCGGGGAGAGCATTTCCATCAGGCTGTCGACCTCTTCGAAGGGGGCGCCAAGGATCAGGCTGTAGACGGCGAATCCCTCCGGGCCCAGGCTAACGGGGCCGTCTCCCTCACCCGAAGTCTCGTCGATGAATAGGCGGGTGAGAGCGGCCTTGTCGTCCGGGTCTGAGATGCCGTCTATCAGATGCTCGGTCATCAGGCGCATCGTGAGGCTGTCAGGCTCCCAGGGAGCTATCCGGTCGCCGTCGAACCGGCTCCGGCTGCCGATGGCCCTCACCAGGTCCTCCATGTCGTAGTAACCGGCGAAGAAGTTCACGAACTTCACGTGTTCGCGGATGCGCTCGTCCTGCGCCGCCACGGTCACCATGGACGCTCCGGTGCATATGCCTCCCATGCCCACCCTTTCCGGGTCGACGCGGTCCAGCGAGCGGAGGTGCTCGAACGCCCGCACAAGACTGTCTATGTCCTCGGGAATGATCCTATTCTGCGTCTGGGTCTCAAGCCAGGGGACCATCACAACCACACCCGATCGGGCGAGGGCCTCGCCGAGGGCGACGATACGGCTCTCGTCGCGGTCGGGCGGAACCACCCCGAGGTAGAAGAGCACGGCGCTGTGCCTGTCCGAGCCAGCAGGCAGGTAGATGTCGGCGCTGCCCCCTCCTCCCGGCAGGGAGAGGTCTACGGTCTCCCTGGTCGGCGCGTCGGTCATCGCAGCCAAAGGCTTGAAGGGCGCGCCGGGAATCACCTGCGGGATGAACAGGGCGGACTTAATCGAAGCCTTCCCCTGGGGAGTGGACACGAGAAGAAGAAGCCCCGCCTCGAAGAGGACGACTGCGGCTATCAGGGCAAACAGGAGAATACGGCGCGCCGGCACTTGTTCACCCCCTTCTTTGACACCGCGAGAAGCCCGGTGGTACTCTGGCCTAGATATTAGCCCAGTTCTGCCCCAAGTGGTACTTTCCCGCCTCGATCAGGCGTATCCTTCCCGCCATCACGCCTTATGTCTCCGCTGCACCTCCGTACCCGGAGCGACACCACGCCGGAAGCTTTCGAGGTAATGACTCCTGCAGGAGTGACCGTTGGCGCGATGATCGTAGCCGCCGGCGAGTCGCGGCGGATGCGCGGTATCGACAAGATTTTCACGCCGCTGATTGGCCGGCCGCTCGTCGCCCACACAATCGCGGCATTCAACGACTCGCCCCGGATAGGAAAGATCGTGCTGGTCCTCTCGCGCGGGATTCTGGACAGGGGCCGCCGCCTCGTTGAAGAGGGCGGTTGGGACAAAATCACGGACGTGTGCGCCGGGGGCGCGAGACGGCAGGACTCCGTGCGGGCAGGCCTGGACCGCCTGTCGGACGTCGATTGGGTAGTCGTGCACGACGGAGCCCGCCCCCTGGTGGATGCGGACATCATCGGCCGGGGCCTGGACGCCGCCGTGGAGACCGGCGCCGCTGTCGCCGCGGTACCCGTCACCGATACCATCAAGAGGGCGGGGCCCGCCTGTATGGTAGTCGACACGCCGCCCAGGGAAGAGCTGTGGGCAGCCCAGACGCCTCAGGTGTTCAGGCGGAGAGTCCTGGCGGATGCCCACCAAAGAGTCACCGAGGACGTCACGGACGACGCGGCGATGGTGGAGCGGACGGGCGGCGCGGTGAAGCTGTTCATGGGCTCGTACGAGAACATCAAGGTCAGCACACCCGAGGACCTGGCCGCCGCACAGGTGCTGCTGGAGTCCCGCGCCAGGGAGGTCCGGAAATGACCGTCCGCTCTGGAATAGGGGTCGATGCGCACCCGCTCGTCAGCGGCCGCCCTCTCGTGCTCGGCGGCATCGACGTCCCATTCGCAAAGGGACTCGGCGGACACAGCGACGGCGACGTTCTCATCCACGCGGTGATAGACGCGCTGTTGGGCGCGGCGGGGATGGGTGACATCGGCGACCACTTCCCCGCGTCCGACCCGGACCTGAAGGGAATCGCGAGCACGATCCTGCTGACCCGCACCGTCGACCTGCTGGCCGCGCGCAAATGGCGGCCCACATACGTCGATGCTACAATAATCGCCGAGCGGCCGGCCCTCAAGCCGTACATGGGCCGCATGAAACGGTCCGTCGCGGACTCTCTCGGCCTGAGAGAGGACGAGGTCAACCTCAAGGCGACGACAACGGACGGCCTGGGGTTCGTCGGCAGGGGTGAGGGAATCTCCACCATAGCCGTCGCGACGATTCAACGACAGTAATGAGACTCTATAACACGCTATCGAGAGAGACCGAGGAATTCACCGTTGTAGACGGTGTCGTGAAGATATACGTCTGCGGCATCACTCCATACGCGCCGTCTCACGTCGGGCACGCGCTGAGGGGGGTCGTCTTCGACGTGCTGCGCCGGTATCTGCAGTACCGAGGCCACGAGGTGAGACACGTCGAGAATTTCACAGACATCGACGACAAGATGATCAACGGCGCGGCGAAGGAGGGCATCTCGACTGCCGAGCTTGCCCAGCGCAACATCGAGAACTATTTCCACGTGATGGACGGCCTGAACGTGCTGAGGGCGCACGCCTATCCTCGCGCCACCGAAGAGATACCCCACATCCGCGAGATCATCGAGACGCTCAGGGAGAAGGAGTGTGCTTACGCGGTAGCCGGCGACGTCTACTTCAGTGTGAGGAGCGACCCCGACTACGGCAAGCTGAGCCGCCGCAGCCTGGAAGAGATGCGGGCGGGCGCCAGGGTGGAGGTCGACGAGAAGAAGACCGACGAGATGGACTTCGCGCTCTGGAAGGCCCAGAAGCCGGGAGAGCCGGCGTGGGACAGCCCCTGGGGGCCGGGAAGGCCGGGCTGGCACATCGAGTGCAGCGCCATGGCAATGAGCCACCTCGGAACGCCGGTTGACATACACGGCGGGGGGCAGGACCTCGTCTTCCCGCACCATGAGAACGAAATCGCGCAGACCGAGTCGTACGACGAACAGACGGCGCTCGCGCGCTTCTGGGTCCACAACGGCCTGCTCCGCATAGGCGATGAGACGATGAGCAAGTCGCTGGGCAACTTCGTCACCGTGACCGAGGCGTTGAACATCTACTCCGTCGACGCGCTGCGGCTCTTCTTCTTGAGCTCCCACTATCGCAGCCCTTTGACCTACAGCGCCGAGGCTGTCCTCGCCCAGGAGCGGGCGGCTGGGCGCCTCCGAAACTCCGCCCACGGGGACGATCCATTCGGACTAGTAGAGGAGGATGGCAGTGACGCGGGCGAAAGCGAGCTCATCGATGTGGAGCGGTACCGCGACCGCTTCCTCGAGGCCATGGACGAAGACCTCAACACGCCCAGGGCGCTGGCGGCCATCTTCGACCTGTTGAGGGAGATAAACCGTACCAGCGAGGCGGGAGGCCGGGTCTCGGAGGCACGCTCCCTCCTGCGCGAGCTGTCCGGCGTGCTGGGCCTGACCCTGGAAGAGCCTGCTGCATCCGAGTCGGGCGACATCTCCGAGTTCGACGGGCTGCTGGACGAGCTGCGGCCTGACCTGGAAGCGCTGGCTGACGGGTCAAGTCTGGAGACACTGACACAGAGGCTGGACGAGGCGACCGACGCAGACCAGGTCGTCCGGTCGTGGCTCGACCTGCGCTCAGACCTCAGGACGTCGCGCCAGTTCGACCTGGCAGACAGGATAAGGGACGGACTGGCCAACCTTGGCGTGACCATCGAGGATAAAGCCGGCGGCACCGACTGGCGGCGGACGGGACGCTAGCGTCCCGGGTCTGAAGCTCTGAGCCTCTTCCCGTTCAGAAGCGTCCCAAGAGGCGTGTACCTGACCAGGTACCTGTACGTCACAACCCCCAGTGCCCCGGTTGCGACGCACGCTGCGAGGAACTTCATCTCCGCGCTCCAGCTGAAGCCCGTCAGGTCCTTCAGCCAGCCCTGCCGGTCGAGGTGGGCGAGATAGAACGTCAGGAATGTCACGACCGGCAGGTGGATGATGTATATCCAGTAGGACGAGTCCGCAAGCCAGCGAACCCACGGACGCGGCGACCGCAGGACCCGCTCGAATAGCCCTATCAACGCTACACTGAACACGACCGCAGAGGCCCCGTAGAACACGGCGTTGAGAAGATGCAGGAAGGCGATCGACTCGGCGTCCTGGCCAGCCTTCGAAGCCTCGTCTATCACGCCGATCAGCACGACGTGGACGAAGAACACGGTCGCGGCAATCGACCACAGCACGACCAGCGCATCGTCTCCCCTGAACCTGTCGATAAGCTCACGCCGGGCGTAGAGCCCGTACCCGTAGAAGAAGAACAACGCGCCGTATACCACGTCCGGCACGTTCAGCGGCCAGATGGACCTCGACTCGTTGCCGGCCCTGAGGACTAGTACCGTTTCAATCTGAATATGATGGATAGATGTGTTGAAGTTTAGTACGAGCGTCCTGAGTGGAGAAGCGCCAGTCTATGACGGCGACAGCCTCATTGCGCTTACGTTCCAGCGCCGAGACCTCTCGCTTCAGTATCACCTCGTCGCTGATTCGACGGTTGAGACACTGGTTGCTAAATACGCTCAACTCTATCTCAGCCATGTTCAGCCAACTGCCGTGTAGGGGAGTGTAGTGGAACTCCAGGCGCTTGGCGATGCGCCGCGCTTCGGCTGGCTTGAAGGCATCGTACAACGAGCCCAGCTTGTGAGTGTTGAGGTTGTCCAGCACCAACCGTATCGTCTCTGTGTGAGGGTATGCATCATCAACCAGCCACCTCATCTGATGAGCGAAGTCCACAGCAGTGCGCCGCTCGGTCACCTCGACATGCCGCCAGCCAGCTTTCGGCTCACAGAACATGAACAGGTTTCGAGTGCCGTTTCGCTTGTACTCGTAGTCATATCGTTCCACCCGACCCGGCTTGGCCCCGATGACCGGTCTCTTATCGGCCACCAGTTGCCTGGATGTCTCGTCGAAACAGACCACGGGATGGTCCGGGTCGTAGTCTGCGTGGTACAGGTCCAGCACGTCCTCCATTCGAGCCACGAACTCCCCGCTCACCTCCGGGATGCACCACTCCTTCTTCTTCCACGGCTTGAGTTCGTTTTTTTGAGTATCTGGCGCACCGTCTCGAGGGAGATGCTCTCGGCAAACCCCATCGCCACCACCTTGTCGGCAAGCAGTTGGATCGTCCAATCCGCGTGTCCTTCGGGTGCGTCGCTGCACGCGATGGCTATCAGATGTGCTTCCTGTCTGCCGTCCAACTTGCGCTTCTGTCCCGGTCGAGGGCGCTCATTGAGTGCGCTGTCGAGTTCCTCCTTCACAAACCGCGTGCGCACACGTCCCACCGTGGATGCGCTTATCAATAGGCCGCTGGCGATGTCACGGTCGGTCATGCCTTCGTCCGCCTTCAGCAACACCAGCGCTCGCTTGACCTTACGGGCCGAAGTCTCGCCACGACTCGCCATCTGCTTGAGATGTGTCCGTTCCGACTCGTTCAACTCCACCTTGTACTTGAGAGCAGCCATGTCTTCGTATGTCCTCCCTATAGGATCATACATAAGACTAACCTATTTCTTATACTTGCCAAATACACATGGAACCGGTACTAGCAACACCACCGCTCCCAGGGTCAGCAGCAGCGGAATGCGCGTATACAGGATGTCGCCTGTGCGTCTGCCGAGGCTAGATGGAGCATAGGCAGCCCGCGCCCTCCACAGCCTTCCCAGCAGCCGGAAGGCTATCAGCGCCGAGTACATCAGCAGCAGGTAGTAGAGGAACCACAGGTGGGCTATGAGCTCGCCGCTGGAGTCGAGGTCCTGTCTCTTCTTCAGTGCGTCCTGGAATACCTCGAGGGATATGACTCCGAACCATCCGTAGACCCATATCGGCGGGATGATGACCGCCATCACCGCGCCGAACAGTACCAGCGGCACGCCTATTCTCTTCAGCCTGTCGAGGGCGAAAACCGACATGGCGCGGCGGTCCAACACCAGGTGGGCGAAGAACCCCGCCAGCAGGAAGAAGACCGGCATCCGCCACGTATGGATGAAGTCGAACACCAGGAACAGCAGGACGGACTGGTCGTCGTCAGCCGGCCAGAAGGACTCGATACCGGCGATGCGTGAGAAGTAGGGCAGCGACGCGTGGAGCAGGATGCCCAGCAGCATCGCGAACCCTCTGAGGCCGTCGAGGCCATGGTATCGCTGGGTCTGTGTCTGGCCTGCCAGAGGTATCGGAGAAGGTCTCGCGGACCGCTAGAAGAACCTGACGCTGATTATCGAGATGCCGATGAACAGCGCCACCAGGAAGATCGTGAACCGGAACAGGACCAGCTCGACGCCGCGCCGGGTGCGGAAAGAGCTTTCCGCGGCGCCGAACAGACCGACGCCCTGCCCGCGCACCTGAAGCAGGATGATCGCGACGACCAGGATGGAGATGAATATCTGTAGGAAGTTGAGATAAATATTGTCCAAATCTAGCGTGCCCTCAGTCCCAAAGCGTTCCTACTCTTGCCGACGGCCCCGTTATGGTACAGGTCTCTGACCGCCTTTGCCAGTAGCTCCGGGTCGTGTCTCAACGGATGCTGGCGGTCCGCGAGAGCCGCCCGCACGAGAGTGGCGTGAGCAAGAGGTCGGTCGTCGGGCAGCACGGGATTCTCGGAAACCCCGGCGAGCTCTGGGGTCTCGTCGTTGGCGATTACGTAGTCCACGACGGTCGGGAAGGTGTGCCTCTGCAGTGCTTCGAGATGGTCGGCGACACCGTATCTGTCCGTCTCGCCTGACTGGGTGGCTATGTTGCACACGTATACCTTCGTGGCCGGAGTCTCCTCGAGGGCCTCGACGATGCCGCGGACCCTGAGATTCGGGAGGATGCTCGTGTAGAGGCTCCCGGGACCGATCACGACCATGTCCGCCTTGCGAATGGCCTCCGCTGCCGGCCCATAGACCTCTGCGTTGGCCGGTTCGATGGACAGGTGGTCGATCCCCCCGCCGTGCTCCGCGATGTTGGACTCGCCGTGCACGGTAGTACCGTCCTTGAGCCGCGCCGAGAGCCTGAGATTCGCGACCGTGGCCGGTACCACCTGCCCGTGGACCGCGAGCACCTTGCTCGACTCCTGGATCGCCTCCTCAAAGCTTTGGGTGACATTCGCCATAGCTACGATGAACAGGTTGCCGAAGCTGTGACCCTGCAGACCCCCGCCCTGGTCGAACCTGTACTGGAACAGGTCGGCCAGGAGCGGCTCGCTCTCCGACATGGCGACTATGCAGTTGCGAAAGTCGCCCGGGGGGAGCACGCCGAGCTCGCGCCTCAGACGACCCGAGCTGCCCCCGTCATCGCTAACCGTTACGATAGCTGTCAGGTTGTCCGTATGAAGCTTCAGCCCGCGCAGCAGGACGGACAGACCGGTCCCTCCGCCTATCGCCACTATGCGCGGCCCCCGCCCCCTCGCCCGTCGTGTGTAGACCGTGTCGGCAAGGCTGCTCATGTCCTGTTTCGACAGGACCATGGGACCGATGGAGCGGTACAGGCCGTATACCGCCACCACGATGAGCGCCACGGCGGCGGCAACCAGCAGGATGCCCTCGAAGTAGGAGGGCAGGAAGTCCGGGAACGGGTCGGCGAATGAGAACAGCTTCCTGAGCAGGAAGGCGGTGCCGATCGACCAGACCGCGACGCCCATGGCGCCGATGAACAGCCATCTCTTGATCCCCAGGCCCGGGTAGAGCAGCTTGAGGAGATCGGACCGCGATGACTGGCCCCGGTCTCCGTTCAATGGAGAGGGACCGTCCGTTCTATTCATTTCTTCGCTTCCAGCTTCTCTCTGAGCATGGACGTCGTAAGCTGTGGGTTGGCCTTGCCCCTGGTGGCCTTCATCACCTGTCCCATCAGGAAGCGTAGGGCCGATTCCTTGCCGCTCAGGTAGTCCGACACGGGCCTGGGGTTGTTGTCGATGGCCTCCGCCACCGCGGCCTCTATGGAATCAGCGTCGCTGATCTGTACCAGCCCCGCCGATTCCGCAATCTCCGCCGGGGCGCGGCCGCTCTCGAACATCTCCTCGAACACCGTCTTCGCCATGTTGGAATTCAGGCGGCCGTCTCCGACCATCCCTATGAGGTCGGATAGTTGCTTCGGCTCGATGGGCACGTCCTCCAGCGACTTCCCGGTGGCGTTGAGGAGGCGCGTCATCTCGCTGAGCATCCAGTTGCCGGCTGCCTTGGCGCCCGCGGCCTCGGCCCCGGTGGTCCCCCGTCCCGCGGCGACCACCGACTCGAAGAAGTCGGCAGTGTCCCGGGAAGCGGTCAATAGCGAAGAGTCGTAGTCTGACAGCCCGTACTGCGGGGCGAACCTCTGCTTGCGGGCTCTTGGAAGCTCAGGAAGGTCCTCCTTTATCTCCTCGACCCAGGCAGACTCTATCACGACGGGGGGCAGGTCGGGCTCCGGGAAGTAGCGGTAGTCGGAAGCGTACTCCTTGCTCCGCTGCGACACGGTGATCCCCTTGTCTTCCACCCAGCCGCGGGTCTCCTGCACGATCCTCTCGCCATTTCTCGAGGCTAGTATCTGGCGTTCGGCCTCGAACTCCAGGGCCCGATAGACGGAGCGGAAGCTGTTCATGTTCTTGACCTCGACCTTCGGCCCGAGACCGGTCGAGTGCTTTGGGCGGACGCTTATGTTTGCGTCGCAGCGGAAGCTGCCCTCCTCCATGTTCGCCGTGCTGGCGCCGATATACTGAATGATTAAATGGAGCTGCGTAAGATAGCTCCTGGCCTCCTCCGCGCTGCGCATGTCAGGCTCGCTCACGACCTCCATCAGAGGCACGCCGGCCCTGTTGATGTCCAGGAGGCTGTAGCCCTCTCCATACTCCTCGGTGCGGTGCAGCAGCTTGGCGACGTCCTCCTCGAGGTGAACGCGGGTGACTCCTATGGTCTTGGTGGAAGAGCCGATGTCTATTTCAAGGCGGCCGTTGCTGGCTATCGGCTGGTCGTACTGAGATATCTGGTAGCCCTTCATCAGGTCGGGGTACGGATAGTTCTTGCGGTCGAACTTCGTCACCCCGGCAATGGCGCAGCCCGTTGCGAGCCCGGTGCCTATGACCAGCTTGACCGCCTCCCTGTTTATAACCGGCAGCACCCCCGGCATGCCCATGCACACGGGGCATACGAGCGTGTTGGGCGGGGCCTCCTGGTAGGAAGCGGCACACGAGCAGAACATCTTGCTCATGGTGAGCAGCTGAGAGTGTACCTCCAGCCCTATGACGACCTCATACTCCACGAGGGAAAGTATATGGGGCGGGAACACCTGCGGCAAGCCGCTCGTGGAGCGCTCCTCTTATGTGCGAAAGCTACGCGAACGCGTAGGAAGGCTCAATGGCGTCAGCGGCCTGACCGAGGTACGCAGAGTGTACATCTATTGAGGCGAGCCGCCAGCCGGCCCGCACATCGGCCTAATTGTTATCGAATGTGTAGGCGACCTCATCATGCTGGGACACATCCAGGCCGACTTCCTCATCACGGTCGTGCAGTCGGAGGCCCATGGTGTATTTGATGGCCAGCAGGATTACACCTGTGGCTATGAACGACCAGCCCCATGCCGCACCCACGCCTATAAGCTGGTACAGTATCTGCTCGCTACGGGTAACGCCTTCAGCCAGTGCCCCGAAGCCTACGCCCACAAAGAGCCCTGTGGCGATAGCCCCCCACGTACCGCCGATGCCGTGAACTCCCAACACCGCCAGGGAGTCGTCGATCCGGAGCCTGCCAAGGAGCTCCACTGCCCAATAGCATGCGATGCCCGCCACCAGACCAATGGCGACCGCAGGCATGGCGCCCACGAACCCCGCGGCCGGAGTTATCGCAACAAGGCCGGCGATAGCGCCGGACGCCGCACCGACTACGCTGGGCTTTCTATCGAACAGCCACGACATACCTGTCCAGGATATGACGCCGGCCGCAGCGGCCGTGTTGGTGACGACGAAAGCGTTCACGGCGCTTCCATCAGGGGCTAAGGCGCTCCCCGCGTTGAACCCGAACCAGCCAAACCACAGGAGCCCTGCGCCGAGGACCACCATGGGTACGTGATGCGGGATCATCTCCTCCTCGCCGTAGCCGAGGCGCTTGCCTATGACCATGGCCGCAACGAGCGCGGCCACGCCGGACTTGATATGGACCACCGTGCCCCCGGCATAGTCCAGGGCCCCCAACGAGCCAATCCAGCCGTCGGTGCCCCACACCCAGTGAGCGAGAGGGGCATAGACCACGGTTACCCAGATGACGATGAACACAAGGAAGGAGGAAAACTTCATGCGCTCGGCGAATCCACCTATGACCACCGCAGGCGTGATCATGGCGAACATACCCTGGAAGATCATGAACGCCTGATGCGGGATCGTATCGGAGTACGGCCCTGCCTCAGTTGCGCTAACCCCAGATAGCGCGAACCATTCGAGGTTTCCAACCAGGCCGCCGATCGACGGGCCAAACGCGAGGCTGTAGCCCCAGAGCACCCAGACGACACCGACCACGCCCATGGTCACGATGACCTGCATGAGCGTCCCAGCGACATTCTTCTTCCGAACGAGGCCACCGTAGAAGAACGCCAGTCCGGGAATCATCAACAAGACCAGCGCCGAGCTGATGAGGACCCAGGCCGTGTCCGCTGCTTCAATCATGTGTCAGTACCTCAATCGGGGGATTGTGCGCTGCCGGCGACGAGTCTGGATCATGCGCATGTTATGTTCTTGTCTCAAACGCGTCAAAGGACACGCCTTGTCGACGCCAATTGCGCGGCGTCGGGGGGTTTGACTACAATGGCCGCAGGTTCCGAGACAGGTTCCGAAAGAGGAGGCAGCCACATGGCCGGCGTGACCACGGATAGGCTCAGAAACGTAGTCCTGCTGTCCCACACCGGAGCGGGCAAGACGATGCTGGCGGAGGCCATGCTGCACGGGGCGGGCGCATCCACCCGGCTGGGCTCCGTAGAGGACGGCACGACCGTTTCGGACTACGAGCCTGAGGAGGCTCGCAGGGGCAGCTCTGTCCAGCTTTCGCTGCTGCGATGCAGCTGGCAAGACCACCAGATAAACGTCCTCGACACCCCCGGCTACGCGGACTTCCGGGGCGAGGTGATGTCGGCCGTCCGCGTGGCCGATGCCGCCGTGGTCGTCGTATCGGCCCCCTCGGGGGTAGAGGTCGGCACTCAACAGATGTGGAGAGTGGTCGACCAGCACGATCTGCCAAGGATGGTCTTCGTCAGCAAGATGGACCGGGAGAACGCCGACTTTTCCAGGGTTCTTGACCAGTTGACGGAACGGTTCGGAAGAGAGTGTGTGCCGGTGTGCATCCCAATCGGCTCGCAGGACGACTTCTCCGGCGTCGTCAACCTGATGGACCCGGACAGCGAGGCTCCCGACTCCCTCAGCGACGAGGTGGAAGAGGCACGCGAGCGCCTGATCGAGGCAGTGGCCGAGGCGGACGACGACCTCGCGACCAAGTACCTCGAGGGCGAGCCCCTGACAGCCGACGAGATGAGGGACGGGCTCCGCGCGGGAGTCGCCGCCGGCACCGTAATTCCCGTCCTGGCGGGTTCCTCCACTTCGGAGACCGGGATAGCGGAGCTGATGGACGCAATCCTCGGCTACCTTCCGTCTCCGGTCGATGCGCCGTCAGCCACCGGCACTGCAGGACCCGACCGCGAGGCACTGGACCTCGCTTGCGACCCCAGCGGACGCGTCGCCGCTCTCGTCTTCAAGACGGCGGCCGACCCCTTCGTGGGCAAGCTCTCCTACTTCAGAGTGTACAGCGGGACGCTCAAGAGCGACTCCCAGCTGTGGGACGAGGCATCCGGCGAGTCCGAACGGGTGGGCCAGGTCTTCCACGTGACCGGAAAGACGCAGCAGGCCGTGAAGGAGATCGTCGCGGGAGACATCGGCGCCGCCCCCAAGCTGACGTCGGTGCTCACCGGCCATACGCTGTCCATCCGTGAGCAGCCCGCGTCGCTCGAAGGGATCGAGTTCCCGGGGACCGTCTACCAGCGGGCCGTCTACCCCAGGTCCAAGGCCGACGTGGACAAGATGACCATGTCGCTCGCCCGCATCGCCGAAGAGGACCCGAGCCTGCGCATCGACCGTGAGCCCAACACCCTGGAGGTGCTCATAGGCGGACTCGGCGACACGCACGTCGAGGTGGCCGCCGAGAAGATCAAGCGGAAGTTCGGCGTGGAGATCGACCTGACCCTGCCGAAGGTGCCGTACAAGGAGTCGATAGCGTCGGCCGCCACGGTCGAGTACAAGCACAAGAAGCAGACCGGCGGCCACGGACAGTACGGGCACGTGTACCTGTCCCTTGAGCCGCTGCCGCGCGGCTCCGAGTTCGAGTTCGCCTCCGCCGTCGTCGGCGGGTCCGTCCCCCGGGAGTATATCCCGTCTGTCGAGAAGGGCGTCCAGAAGGCTCTCTCGGGCGGGTTCGTGGCAGGGTTCCCGGTCGTGGACCTGAAGGCGACCCTCGTGGATGGGAGTTTCCATCCCGTGGACTCTTCGGGGATGTCGTTCGAGATCGCCGGGGGCCATGCTCTCAGCAAAGGACTGCAGGCGGCCGGCCCGGTGCTGCTCGAGCCCGCAATGCGCATCTCCGTGACCGTGCCGGACGAGTTTACCGGCGAGGTCGCCGGGGACCTGAACAGCAAGCGTGCGCGCATACAAGGGATGACGCCGCAGGGGGACGGTACGACCATAGTAGAGGGCGTCGTGCCCCAGGCCGAGGTGCTGACCTATGCCACGACGCTGCGCTCGCAGACCCAGGGGCTGGGCTCGTTTACAGTGGAGTTCGACCACTACGAGGAGGTGCCGGCGCACCTCGTGGGCCGCGTCGTCCAGGCCCTCAACGACGCAAAGGGATAGGCCAAAGGCCTAGCGGGCTCGACTACGCAACTCAGCCAGCTCTTCCCCTAAGTAGTGCAACGAACCCAGCTTGCTCGAAATCTCGATCGTAGGCGAGAGCCTCTGGGATATTCATTTGTTCCATTAGGATGAAGCTAGCACAGTCGGTTAGGCTCCATCCCTTATCCGACCGAGAAGAGTACATCGCGGCCGCTTCGTCAAACTGGTCACGTGTCTGGGGCACGACCTCAACGCTCGACGTGTCCGTAAGGCGTGTCACGACTGACATACCCCTTTCGCGCAGGGATTGGCCGCGTCCAGCCATGTCGTTGAGGAACTCCACGAGGACCATTTGGCTGGTCACTATTCGGCAAGATCCCAGCCCGTCAGTGACAGCCTCCGCCTTTACGTGCAGCCCATCGTGGGGATTGTACATGGCTATCCAGTAGCCGGAGTCGGCAAAGACCGTCCTCATCGTCGACTACTGTTTCGGGTAGCCGTACAGATAGTGTTTCTTGTTCTTTGCCCCATCTGTCGGCAAGGCATCCCACTCAGAATCTGGCAACGATTCGTGAATATCCTTGAATATCCCCAAAACTGCTGCGCCGGCATCATACGGACGCGGGTCTTCTTCAATGCTGACCATGCGAGCGATATCATCAGGCAACTTGACGCTGTGTTGCCGCTCGAAGTCAGTAACGCTCTTGGAGATGTCACGAAAGGCGGCCACGACGTCCATGCCCATGCTCCTGGCTCTGAGCAAGTCGTTTCTGGCCTTCTCCCATTCCCCACGCTGCATAAGGAGGTTGCCGCGGTTTGTAAAGGCAGCCTTGTTCGGCCTCAGCTTCAACGCCCCGCTGAAGTCTTGCAAAGCGCGCTCGTAGTCGGCCTTTCGCCAGTAGGCAACGCCGCGGTCGTTATGAACATCGGCGTTCTCCGGCTCCAGGGCCAGCGCCATATCGAAGTCCTGGATGGCAAGGTCTAAGCTGCCTCTAGCGAGGTGAATAGACCCGCGCGAGGCGTAACCAACTGCGAGGCTGGTGTTCAGCCTAAGTGCAGTGTCAATATCTTGGACGGCCCGGTCGGAATCACCTTGCGAAAGGAAGATCACGCCCCGCGCGTAATACGCATAGGCATTGCCGGGGTCCAGTGCCAAAGCCTCTCCGAAGTCCATTATAGCCCTGCCCAGATCCCCTTTGTTGCCATGGCAGGCGCCGCGTTCAAGATAGGTCAGGGGGTTACTAGGATCGCGCTCCAGTGCTTTGTCGAAATACCCTATCGCGCGGTCGTGGTCGCCTAGGAGATAAAATACTAAGCCGAGGTTGACATAGGGATTCGCCTCGTCGGGGTCCATATCCAATGCCTTCCCGTAGTCTCTGATCGCCCGGGCATAGTCTGACTTGTGCTTGTAGGCGTGGCCGCGATAGTTGTAAGCTGCCGCGTTGCCGGGTTCCAACTCCAATGCCCTGTCGTAGTTCTGGATCGCGCGGTCGTAGTCCCCTTTAATGAAGTAAATGTTGCCGCGATTGTGATGGGCTTCGGGCTTCGGGCTTCGATTCAAGGGTCAGCGCTTCGTCCAGGTCCTGGAGTGCCCGTTCGAGATCGCCGATGCTCTCATAGGCGGCGGCGCGGTTGATATAGACACCGGCTACCTGCGGATCGGATTCAATGGCCTTCGTGTAATAAGTGATGGCCTTCTGATAGTCCCTACCCATTTGCGAGGTATAAGCCGCGTCGATCAGGGCATTGTGTTCCTGGGTCAGTCCAGCGGGATCAAACTCGACGGGAAGAATAAGATCGAGGGTTAACTCTGGATGCGGCATGGCCATATCCCTAGCTCCCGTCGCGTGCATTTCCGCCAGTTCCGTTACCATTCCTCAACTCGCCAGGGGGCTCAACGTGGATTCCTGCTCAAAAATTGTACCGCATTGCGCGGCTCTGCCTCCCCTGGGATTTCCCCCATAGACCAGACAGTGGGTTTCCCCGTCATCTGGTCCACGCCACCTATTGTGAGTTGATGATAGCTAACGAATAATCGTGTTGGAAGTCCGGCCTCTGTCGGCGGGCTCGCCGCCTGTCCTGCAACCTACGGCCCAGGCTGGACAACGACGACGCGGGGCGCTCCCATCAGGTCGTCGGCGACGGTCACTATGGACCGCGGCATCCGGCGGCGCGACATTTCAGCGACCAGGCGCGCCTGATCTGGGGCTATCTCGACGAAGAGACGCCCGCCCGGGGCCAGCCGGTCCGCGGACTGGCGCACCAGCCTCTCCGTAACCCGGAGTCCGTCGAAGCCGCCGTCCAGCGACAGGGCAGGCTCTCGCTGCACGTCTGCCGGCAGCCCATCCATGTCCGCGGTCGCGATATACGGCGGGTTCGACACGATCACGTCGAAAGGGCCCTCCAGGCAGTCAAGAAGATCGCAAAGCACCAGATGGACCCTATGGTGCAGTCCGAGACGGCGCAGGTTCGCATCGGCGACCTTCAGCGCCCGCACGCTCAGGTCCGTCCCGATGACGGTGGCGTTCTGAAGCTGTGTGGCAAGGGCCGCGGCTATCGCGCCGCTGCCGGTGCCGACGTCCACGATGGTGACCCCTTCTCCGCGCCCGCGTGACTCCACGAACTCGATCACCTTCTCGACCAGGGTCTCCGTCTCCTGCCGGGGCACCAGAACGTCGGGGGTGACCTGCAGCTCCAGGCCGTAGAACTCCCTCCGTTCGGTGATGTACGCCAGCGGCTCGCCGCTCAGCCTCCTCTGAAGGAGAGATCCGACCGTCTGCCATACAGCCGGGGCGACCGGCTCGCTGAGCGACGCGTAGAGCGCGGCACGGTCCAGGCGAGAAGCGTGACGCACCAGCACTTCGGCCTCTATGGACGCGTCGGGGATGGCCGCTGCCAGACTCCTCCGAGTCGAGGCCAGGGCTTCGGCGACCTTCACGCAGTGACCTCCGCGAGCTTCTCCGCCTGCTCGTTGACGATCAGCGCGTCGATGATACCGTCCAGCCCGCCGTCCAGCACCGCTTCCAGGTCGTGGCTGGTCAGGTCTATCCGATGGTCTGTGATGCGGTTCTGAGGGAAGTTGTAGGTCCGGGCCCGCTCCGAGCGGTCGCCCGTGCCCACCTGCGATCGGCGCGCCTGTCTCTCCTCCGCCTGCCGCCTCTCGACCTCGCGGGCCAGGATGCGGGCCCTGAGCACCGACATTGCCTTGTCCTTGTTCTTGGCCTGGGAGCGTTCGTCCTGGCAGATGGCGACTATGCCGGTCGGCCTGTGGGTGATTCTGATGGCAGTTGCGACCTTCTGGACGTTCTGGCCGCCGTGTCCGCTCGAATGGAACACGTCGATGTCGAGTTCGTCCGGGTCTACCTCGACGTCGACCTCCTTGGCCTCCGGGAGCACGACCACGGTCGCTGCTGAGGTGTGGAGGCGGCCGCTGGACTCCGTGACCGGCACCCGCTGCACCCGGTGCACTCCGCTCTCGTGCTTGAGCCTGCTGTAGGCTCCCCTGCCCTTCACCTGGTACACGATCTCCTTGATGGCCCCGAGGCCGGTCTGGTTGGCGTCGATCACCTCGACCTCCCAGCTCCTCTGCTGGGCGTAACGCGAGTACATTCGGAAGAGGTCATTGGCAAAGAGCCCAGCCTCATCCCCTCCCGTCCCGGCTCGCACCTCCATGATCACGTTCTTGTCGTCGTTGGGGTCCTTGGGAAGCAGCGCCTGGCGCAGCTCTTCCTGGAGCGCGACTTGGCGCGACTCGAGCGCCTGCATCTCCTCCCTGGCGAGGGAGACCATCTCGGGATCGGAGGCGTCGCGCGCCATGCCGCGCACGTCTATTAGATCGTCGACGATACGGCGATACTCCCGGCCCATAGACACCAGGGCCTTGAGCGAGGAGTACTCCTGTGCAATCTTCTGGAAGCGGAGATGGTCTGACGCCACCTCGGGAGAGCCCATCAGCCGCTCGAGCTCCTGGTAGCGGTCTTCTATTCCGGCGAGTTTATCGAGCATCTCTGGTGACGCACTCCTCAGCCGCGAAGGGCCGCCGCAAGGTCGTCTGGGGACACCTCTCGCTGCTCGCCGCCGTCCATGTCCCTGAGCACGACAATCCCGCGTTCGATCTCGTCGTCTCCGAGAATCACGGCATGTGTAGCCATCTGCGACGAGGCGTATCTCATCTGGCTGCGGAGGCTGCGGCCCGGGGCCAGGATGGCCGAAGTCCCGGCCAGACGCAGCCGTGACGCCAGACCGGCCGCGCGGCGCTTGGCCGCCTCCCCAACGTGGGCCAGCACGACCTTTGTCGCCCTGTCCTCAGGCGGACCCGCGCCCTGGCTCTTCACATTCAGGATAGCCCTCTCGATGCCCATGCCGAAGCCGATGCCAGGCGTTGGCGCCCCGCCCAGCTCCTCGATCAGCCCGTCGTACCGGCCGCCGCCCACCATCGTACTCTGGCTGCCCTCGTCCGGCGGGACGATCTCGAACACCGTTCGCGTGTAGTAGTCGAATCCCCGAACAAGCCTGTGGTCCGTCCTATATGGCAGCCCAAGGTCCCGGAGGTACTGCAGGAGAGCGTCCCAGTGCTCACTGCATGCGGCACAGAGGAACTCCGTGCTGTGGGGCGCCCCGTCTATCACGGACTGGCACGAGTCCTGTTTGCAGTCCAGCAGCCGCAGCGGGTTCTGCTCCATGCGGCGCCGGCAGTCGTCGCAGACCTCATCCGCATGCGGCCGGTAGTAGGTCTGCAGGTTCTCGACGTAGCCAGGCCTGCACTCCGAATCGCCGATGGTGTTCAGCGCGAGCGTCTTGTCGCCGATTCCGACGGCGTCCAGGACGCGCCAGCCGACCTCGATCACCTCAGCGTCGATCGCCGGGTCTTCATCGCCGAAAACCTCTATGCCCAGCTGGTGGTGCTGGCGGTACCTGCCCGCCTGGGGTCTCTCGTACCGGAAGTTGGTGATCAGGTAGTAGAGGCGCACGGGCTGCGGCAGGTTGTGCATCCCGTGCTCCAGGTATGCGCGGCACACCGGAGCGGTGCCCTCCGGGCGCAATGTGATGAGGTCGCCCCCCCTGTCCTCGAAGGTGTAAGTCTCCCTCTCTATGATGTCGGTGACCTCGCCCACTCCCCTGATGAACAGCCGAGCGTCCTCGAACATGGGCGTATCGATACGCCCATAGCCGAACGAGGCGGCGATCTCTTCCGCCCTGGACTCGAAGAACCGCCGGTAGGGCTGCTCCTCGGGCAGGATGTCGAACGTGCCCTTGGGGGCCTGGAAGCGCAGGGGACAGTCTCCTGACAGCTTGGGATGGAATCGGAGAGGGGACGGCATCAATGATACCGTAGCTGTCCGAACGACGGAAGAGAGAGGCAGTCGATTGACCCCCGTTCGAGCCACCTGCTAGGATTGACATGCCTTCGAGCAAGCCCCTTTGAGAGATACCAACCTGTCCGGCCCTATGGCCGGGCGTCCGATACGGTGAAGATGTCAGGCCTAGATGATCTGGAGCGCCGCGTCCGCGCCTGCACCGCGTGCTCCCTGGCGGAGAAGCGCACGAACGCCGTGCCCGGCGAGGGCTCGCCCACGGCCGACCTGATGTTCATAGGTGAGGGCCCCGGCTTCTACGAGGACCGCGACGGGAGGCCGTTCGTCGGCCCTGCCGGGAAGTTCCTGGAGGAGCTGTTGGCCTCCATCGGCCTCACACGGACAGACGTGTACATCACCAACATGGTCAAGTGCCGGCCCCCCAACAACCGGGACCCGCTGCCAGGAGAGATCCAGGCGTGCAAGCCGTTCCTGGACGAGCAGATGGAGACTATCGCACCCCGGGTGATCGTGACCCTTGGGCGCTACTCCTTCGCCAAGTTCTTTCCGGGGGAGACGATCGGCCGCGCGCGGGGCAAGCCCCGGCCCTGGATGAACATGACACTGTACCCCGTCTATCACCCAGCCGCCGCCCTCCACAATCCAAACCTCAGGCCGACGATAATGGACGACTTCAGCCGCCTGCCTTCCCTCATAGAGAGCGTCTCCAACCGGAAGGCCGCGCCGGCGGAGAAGCCCGACGATACCAAGCAGCTGAGCCTCTTCGAGTAACCATTGCCCGAAACAAACTTGAGAGTCGTCCCCCTCGGTGGGCTGGGCGACATTGGCCGCAACATGATGGCCGTCGAGTACGACGGCGAGATAGTCGTCATCGACGCCGGAATTCTCTTCCCCGACGAGGGGATGCCGGCGGGCGTTGATTTTGCCATCCCCAACTTCTCTTACCTCCGGGAGAACCGCCAGAAGCTCGCCGCCGTCCTGATCACCCACGGACACGAGGACCACATCGGCGCGCTCCCCTACCTGCTCGCCGAGTTCGACGTTCCCGTCTACGCGTCTCGACTGACCCACGGACTTATCACAGTGAAGCTGCGCGAGCGCGGGCTCATCAAGGACGCGCGGCTCAACGTCGTCGAGCCGTACTCGCCTTTCAAGGTCGGCGCGTTCAGGTGCGAGTTCTTCAGAGTCTGTCACTCGATTCCCGACGCGATGGGGATCGCCCTCGGCACGCCGCTGGGCCATGTCGTCCACATGGGCGACTTCAAGATAGACCATACCCCGGCAGACGGGAGATCATCGGACTTCTCGGCGCTTTCCAGGCTGGCCGCGGAAGGCGTCCTCCTGCTGCTCTCCGACTCGACCTACGCCGAGGTGGAGGGATACACGGAGTCGGAGCAGATCGTCGGCGAGGCGCTGGACCGCGCCATCGGCCAGGCGTCCGGCCGAGTGATGATAGCCACCTTCGCCTCGCTGATCTCCCGCATCCAGCAGGTGATCGACGCCGCCGAAAAACACGGCCGAAAGGTCGCGGTAGTCGGCCGCAGCATGATGAACAACGTAAACATGGCCAAGAGCATGGGCTACCTCCAGGTACCCCAGGGAACGCTGGTCACGCTCAACGAGGCGCGGCAGCTGCCGCTCGAAGAGACGGTGATCGTTGCGACAGGCAGCCAGGGCGAGCCCACGTCGGCGCTGGTACGCATTGCCAATGGCGAGCACCAGGACATAGAGATCGTACCCGGGGACACGGTTGTAATCTCCGCCTCCCCCATTCCCGGGAACGAGTCCCTGGTCTCCAGCACGATAGACAACCTGTTCAGGCAGGGGGCGTCGGTCCTCTACAGCCGGGTTGCGATGGTGCACGTCCACGGACACGCTAGTCGGGAAGAGCTCAAGATGGTGCTCAGCCTCGTGAAGCCCAAGTTCTTCGTTCCAGTCCACGGGGAGTACCGCCACCTGGTGACCCACGCCGCGCTGGCCCAGTCGATGGGTGTCCCGCCGTCCAACACGTTCGTACTTGAAGACGGAGACGTGCTCGAGCTCGACGGAGGGGGAGGCCGGGTGGTCGGCAGCGTAGACTCCAGCCGCGTCCTGGTGAATGGCCGCAACATCTGGGTCGGGGAGAGCCGTATCCTCGACGAGCGCAAGCGCCTCGCTCGGGAAGGCATAGTTACGGCCGTCGTGACTCTGAGTGAACAGGGCGGAGGTCTCTTGAAGGACCCCGTGCTGACCTCTACCGGCTTCCAGGGTCTCGGCGATTTACAAAACTTGTTCGAAAAAACGTCCAAAGTGGTCGCCGCAAGCCTAGACCAGGATACTCTTTCTCTCCTAGAGTTGAATCAAGTCAAGGTTAGGGTCACTAAGGCCGTCTCCGATTACCTATTCCAGGAAACGGGCCGCCGCCCAACGGTCGTCGCGGTCGTGGAGCATGTCTAGGTAGGGCTAGCGCCCTCCCCGGGACATTACCACGGCGGGGTTGCAGACCCCGCTGCCGCCAGGACCGGCGTCGTACATCCGCTTGCAGGCGGACCCCAGCAGACCCGACCGGGCTTTGAACAATGGCAGACGCCAGCCCAGGCAGACGCCAGCCCGCGAGGTATTTGCATGCTAGAGTTAATAAATAGCTCCATAGCGCCCGGCGGTGAGCCGGTATGAGCACAGGGAGCATGAGCGCCAAGAGTTCCGGGACTCGTCCAACCTTCTACTTCAAGCTGGCAGTGGGCCTCTTCGTATTGGCCGTCGTTGGCGTCGCCGCCTACCTGGTCCTCGAACCGGTCAGGGACCTCCTGACCTCGGTGCGGGTCGAGATTCTCAGCGCGCTCGGATTGGGCGTAGTGCCGGTCGGCGCGTGGCTTGCGGTATTTGCGGCGATTGCCCTGCTGAAGAGGGAGTGGCTCCACCCGAAATGGTGGCGTTTCTGGATCGCCTCGGCGGCGCTCGTCGCCCTGATGGTCGGGACAATGGCCTTCTTCGAACCGGTCTATGGACTGCTTGGAAGGTTCACCCTCGGGGGAGACGTGTCTCTCGGAGGCGGGGCCGGCAACACGATCATCGGGCGGACATCCCTCACCGGCGTCCTCAGGCTGGTCGGCATATTCGTCCTCGGCCTGGTGATACTCTCGCCTCAAGTGGCCCGGGACGTGTCTCTTACCGCCGTCCTCGCCGCCGGCGTCGTCATTGGAGGAATAGCCCAGCGTCTTTCGGCAAAAAAGCCGCGGCGGCGCGAACGCCCATCAACAGCAGCCACGGCATTCGGCAGTGACATTTCGACACTGCCAGTCGAGACCTACTCGACGTCCGGCACCGTCACGGCCATGCCCGAGACCGATGCCCCCGCCGACGACGAGCCGCTGCCGTTCCTGGTGGTGACCGGCGAGTCCGCCATTGATGATCCCCCTGAAGAAGAGACGGACGAACTTGGCGAGGCGGATGCGGAGACCGACGGCGGACCTCTTGTGGAGGAGGTTGTCATTCCGGCGGAAGAGGAGGCCCTTGAAGAGGATCCGCCCGCGGCCCTCGACGAACCCGTCGACGGCGTCTCTGGTGCTGTGACCGCAGCCAAGTTCAACCGGTTCTGGAATGAGCCGCGGCAGTCGCCTGTGCTCGACCAGAGCGCCGAGGAGAGCGAGGCGGCAGAGCAGCAGCCGGTCGAGACCGAGACGGCTGTCGACGCCGAGGAGGTCGACACAGACCCGGCGCCCGCCGAGGCGTTCGATGTCAGGGCCTGGGCCAAGCCTCCGATGGACCTTCTGGAGGATGCACCCGAGAGCGCGATATCGGAGGAGGACATCCGGGAGACCGCCGAGACCATCGTCCGGACCCTGACCGAGTACGGCGTGGAGGTCTCGATTGGACAGGTCAGACCCGGCCCGACGGTCACGATGTACGGCCTCACACCCGGATGGGTGCGTAGGACGAAGCAGGTCAAGGAAAAGGACGAGGAAGGCAACCAGGTAGTCAGGCAGGAGGAGACCAACAGGACGAGGGTAAAGGTCGACAGCATCCTCTCCCGCGAGAAGGACCTCGCGCTGGCCCTCAAGACGCCCAGCATCCGCATCGAGACGCCGGTGATGGGAACGTCCCAGGTGGGCATCGAGGTGCCCAATCGCAACCCCAGCATGGTGGCCGAGCGCATGGTGATGGAGAGCGCCGACTTCAAGAGACTCCGGTCCAAGGCGGCCCTCCCGGTCGCGCTTGGGAAGGGCAGCGGGGGCGAGACCGAGGTGATAGACCTCGCCAAGATGCCGCACCTGCTCATCGCCGGATCGACCGGCAGCGGCAAGAGCGTGTGCCTCAACGCCATCATCTCCTGTCTCATCATGGAGAAGAGCCCGGAGGAGATGAGGCTCCTGCTCATCGACCCCAAGCGGGTGGAGCTGACCCCCTACAACGGCATCCCACACCTCCTGAGCCCGGTTGTCGTCGAGACAGACAAGGTCGTCGGGCTGCTCAAGGGCCTCATCCAGGAGATGATGGACCGGTACCGGAAGTTCGAGAGCGCCGGGGCCAGGAACATCGAGATATACAACCAGAAGGTGCCCGAGCGCATGCCCTACATCGTCGTGGCTGTCGACGAGCTTGCGGACCTCATGATGACGGCCGCATTCGACGTAGAGCAGTCCCTCTGCCGGCTCGCGCAGATGGGTCGGGCAACCGGCATCCACCTGATAATCGCGACCCAGAGGCCCTCCGTGGACGTGGTGACCGGGCTCATCAAGGCAAACTTCCCCAGCCGGGTAGCCTTCGCGGTCTCCTCGCAGATCGACTCGCGCACCATTCTCGACACGGCAGGCGCCGACAAGCTCCTGGGACGGGGAGACATGCTATACCTCCCCATCGACGCCTCCACGCCCAGGCGCATACAGAACGTCTTCATATCAGACCGTGAGATCGAAAAGCTGGTGACCTTCTGGCAGTCGACGCCCCGCGGCCCGCGAATGCCGCTCCACCTCCGAGTCGTCAGGGAGGAGGAGAAGGGCCACGAGGCGGCGAACGAGGACTCGGGCGGGGGCAAACCAGAGGAAGACCTCCTCATGGACAAGGCCATCGAGCTGGGCCGCAGCTACAGCAAGCTCTCCACCTCGCTGCTTCAGCGCCGGCTGCGGATAGGCTACCCGCGCGCGGCTCGCCTCAAGGACGAGCTCGAGGATCGGGGCATCATAGGGCCGGGCGGTGATGTTATAATTAGCCAGGACCCTTCAGACGGCCAGACTCCGTGAATACTCGAAAGACGGCGCCACGTGGTTCGAAATCTCGTCGACCGGCTGAGTTCGGTGACCCGGCGGGGAAGCGGGGAGGTTGAAGAACCCCCACCCCGTGAGGCCTGCTTCGTCTGTGACGCCCGCCTGCCAGGTTCCGATCTCTACGCCCGCTACCGCGTCTGTCACGTCTGCCACTTCCACTACAGCATGACCGCCAGGGAGCGCATAGACTCCCTGGTAGACCCCTCCAGCTTCCGCGAGATCAACAGGTCCATCACGTCCCTGGACCCGCTCTCCTTCTCTTCGCGCATCGGGTACAGGCAGCGCATCTTCCGCGACCAGCGCCGCACCGGTCTCACCGAGGCCGTCGTAACCGGCACCTGCTCAATCGGTGGAAGCCCGGCGATGCTCATCGTGCTCGACTTCGGCTTCATGGGCGGTACCATGGGCTGCGTCGTGGGAGAGAAGGTAGCCCTGGCTCTGGAGCAGGCGGCAAAGAGGGAGTTGCCGGCCATTGCTATCGTCACCAGCGGAGGGGTCAGGGTGCAGGAGGGCGCCCTCTCGCTGATGCAGATGGCCAAGACCGCCATCGCCGCAAAGCTTCTCAACGAGAAGGGCCTGCCGTTCATCTCGGTGCTCGCGAACCCGGCGACGGGCCAGGCCTACGCCAGCTTCGCGAACCTGGCCGACATAATCCTGGGAGAGCCCGCCGCGATAGTAGGCTTCTCGCCAATGAGCACCATCAAGCTGGGCAGCAGCTCGCCCCTGCCCAGCGACTCTCACACCACGGAGTCCCACGTCGAGCACGGCATGATCGACGCGATCGTGCAGCGGACCGACCTCAGGAACCTCCTGTCCGCCTATCTCGATCTGCTGGGACCCCAGTACCGCCTCACGCCTCGAGACAAGAGGCGCCCCGAGAAGTTCGAGGTCCAGGGGAACGAGGCGTGGAGCTCTGTCCAATTGGCGCGCCACCACCAGCGCCCCTCGACAATCGACTACATAGCGCGGATATTCACCAGCTTCGTCGAGCTGCACGGCGATCGTGCCCACGGCGACGACCCGTCCATGATCTGCGGCTTCGGCCACCTCGGAGGACAGACCGTGGTCGTGCTCGGACACGACAGGGGCAGTGACGACGGTCCGGACAACGACGGCCGAATGTCCCCCGAGGGCTTCAGAAAGGCACAGCGGGCCATACGGCTCGCCGCCAAGTTCGATTTCCCGCTGCTCAGCCTCATCGACACACCGGGCCCCGACACCACTCTGGCCGCGGAGGAGCGGGGACTCGGCAACGCCATCGCGACCACCATGGCCGAGATAGCGGGCATACAGGTGCCCTCCATCGCCGTCGTGATCGGCGAAGGCGGCAGCGCGGCTGCCCTCGCCCTCGGAGTGACCGACCGGGTGCTCATGATGGAAAACGCCATCTACTCCGCCGTATCGCCCGAGGAGGCTGCGGAGATGATGTTCCAGGACCCGAGCAAGGCGGAAGAGGCCGCGGAGTCCCTCAGGCTCACGGCCCAGGACTGCCGCGAGCTTGGCATCGCCGACCGTCTGATCCCGGAGCCGCCTGAGGGAGCGCACACCAACCCGGACGATGCCGCCCGCCAGCTCAGACGCGTCCTGGTCGAGGAGCTGGCCGATCTGCAGTCGAAGTCGCAGAGGCGCAGGCTGAGGAACAGATACAAGAAGTTCCGGAAGATGGGCGAGTACAGCTCCCACTTCAGGGCGGCGATCAGACGCGAGGTGGACGCCCTTCAGGGCTTCGTGACCACCGGAGTAAAGCGCGTCGCCCGCCGCGGCCCTGCCGAACCGGCGGACGATGCCGACGACCTGCTGACCGACGCCCCAGCCCTCCCCGGCGACAGCAACGGCTCCCGCCCTTCCTCGTAGCCCCGCGGGGCATCGGTCTTCAATTCGATACCACGCCCCCCCGCACGCTGCCGAAGGCCAAGCGTATCGCCAATGGCGTGAGCGACGCCGAGGGGCCGCCTGTATTTATCAAGACTTTCCTTGACCCACCGACTCCGTTGGCTCGATAGTAGAGAGAGATCGGAGAGGAGGCACGCTCGATGGTTGCGACACGAGAGAAATTCTCCAGCCAGGCTTCGCCGGACCTATTGGCCGCGATGCGGAAAGTCGCCCGTGATGAGGGACGCCACTTCCAGGCGGTGCTGGAAGACGCCATACAGGAATACCTCGACAACAAGGCGCGGGGCAGGGTCCGCCCCGAAGTGATGGCTCACTTCTATGCCAGCCTCGAGAAGAACAGGCGGCTCTATGAGCTGCTCGCGCAGTGACCCACAACTTTCATCGTTGGGGATTCTGTAGTAGAGGTTGAAAGGGGTCGCTTGATCGCGTGGTCGTTGGCTTTCTCCCGTGGATACTTGCCTACGCAGCCACCCGCGTCATGTACGGCATAGAGACCCCGATGGAGGGGTGACGCATATGTTTTGTACCGATTGCGGTACGCAGGTAAACCAAAATTACAAGTTCTGCCCAGGATGCGGTTCACCTCGGCCAGAGAGCCGGGAGGCCGATGAGGCGAGTCTGGCAGTAGCAGAACCTCCCCAACGGCAGACTGAAGCACCGGCACCGACTCACGATCTTGGCCAAAGTCCTCGCAGAATAAGCGCTCTGCAGTGGATTGGTATCGGGGTCGGTTCGGTCGTTGGGCTCATCATCATGCTCGCTATCATCGTGGCTGCATTGGATTCGGGTTCAGGCACCGATAGTGAAGAGGCGGGAGGGTCAACGACCGCACCGAAGACCATCGTGGCAGTCCCCACCAATACGCCTGCGCCAATCGTAGATGAGTGTCCCACCCCAGCGGAGCAAGCGTACTTCGATGCAACGGCAGCGATTGCACCCGTATTGGCTGACGCTATGAACTCAATGGGCGAGTCGTTCATTGAGGTTGGGGATAACCCACTACTGATGTTCACGGACGACTGGAAGCTAGATGTGGCACTGTCGATGGCTGCACTACAGATATCGACTGCGGAGATCAGAGGTCTCGACGCACCCCCAACGGTTAAGTTGATCCACGCTGATATGCTGGCATTAGCCGATGCTCTCGACAACTCGATATCGCTCATGACAACTGGGATAGACGACCTCGATGTCGCCTCAATGCAAGCAGCAGTGGGAGAGATGAACCGGGTCAACGAGCTGATAGTGTCCGCCACCGCAAGGGTGGTGGCATTCTGCCCATAGTCAAACGGACGATGAGACAATGGCCACGGAGGAGTGCGTCAGCGCGCATACGAACAGGTGGACAGGGGCTTGACGGACTGGATCGCAGAATAGAGGGCCTGCGGTCTGAGATGAACAGCCGGTTCGACGACGTAGGCATTCGCTTTACGGCGTAGACCCCGCAAAGTTCGGCACCCCGCACCCTCGCCTTGACGTACCAGCACGCCTGTGCTACGCTCCCTCCATGCCGCACACCAACCCCGCCTTGCCACCCATGCCACCGGGCGCTCCTCCCACCGGCGCCGTGGGCGCTGCCATGTCGCGCTTTGTCACAGTAATGGCGCTAAATGTCGCGCAATGTCGCGCTGATGTCGCGTCCATGGCACAATCTCCAGGGCCCGCCCAAAGCTAAAAGTCCCGGAATGTCTCGGATTGCCAGCTAGCCGAAAGTGTTCTAACCGGCGCGCGGGCTGACGACGCAAGCCAACCCCCTCTCCTGTTATAATCCACGCCATCCAGAGTAGCGAGGAGGCCCGGCGTGACCACCATCACCTCCGACTTGACCACCGAAAAGGCCCTGTGGATGTTCAAGACGATGTCGACCATCCGCCGGTTCGAGGAGCAGGCGCGGCGTGAGGCAGACGCCGGAAGGCTGCGCGGCCTACACTCCTCCATAGGGCAGGAAGCGGTGCCGACCGGCGTCTGCGCCCACCTGCGCGACGAAGACTACGTGCTGGGCACCCACCGCAGCCACCACCACTGCATCGCCAAGGGGGTGGCCCTCAACGAGATGATGGCCGAGCTGCTCGGCAAGGCCACCGGCACCAACAAGGGCAAGGGCGGCACCATGCACATCGCCGACATCACCAAGGGGATGCTCGGCGCCAACGGGGTCGTCGGCTCGAACATCCCGGTCGCCACGGGCGTCGCGCTGTCCGCCAAGGTGCAGGGCAAGGACAGCGTCAGCGTCGTCTTCTTCGGGGACGGCGCCGCCAACCAGGGCAGCCTACACGAGTCCATGAACCTTGCGTCGATCTGGAAGCTCCCGATCCTGTTCGTCTGCGAGAACAACCGCTACGCCGAGTCCACGCCGGTCGAGTACGCCGTCGCCGGGACCTCGGTCGCCAACCGCGCCGAGGGGTACTCCATGCCGGGCGTGACGGTGGACGGCCAGTCGGCCCTGGATATGTTCGAGGTCGCCGGGGAAGCCGTAGCGCGAGCCAGGAAGGGAGACGGTCCCACCCTGATCGAGGCCCAGACCTATAGGTACATGGGCCACTTCGGCGCCGACGACCCGCTGTCGTACAGGACCTCGGAGGAGGAGCTGTACTTCAGGGACCGTGACTGCATCGTCCGGATGCGGGCCTACCTGATCGAGACCGGCGCCGCGACGGAGGAAGACCTCGACGCAATCGACTCCCGGGCCGCAGAGGCAGTCGCTGACGCCGCCAGGTTCGCGGACGAGAGTCCCTTCCCATCGCCCGAGGAGCTGACCACCGACGTATACGTTAGCTACCCATAGGGAGGACCGACATGGTTACAGAAGCCGCAACCAGACAGTTGTCCTACATCCAGGCGGCGAACGAGGCTGTCCACCAGCTCATGGAGAGCGACCCCAGCATTATCGTGATGGGGGAGGACGTCGCGGGCGCGGCAGGACGGGCCGACCAGGGCTTCATCGACGCGTGGGGCGGCCCTCTCCGCCTGACGAAGGGACTCATACAGAAGTTCGGCCCGGAGCGCGTCCGGGACACACCGATCTCCGAGGCGGGCTTCATCGGCGCCGCCGTCGGGGCCGCGGCCACCGGTCTGAGACCCCTGGTCGACCTGATGTACGTCGGCTTCTACGGAGTTTGCGCCGACCAGATCACGAACAACGCGGCCAAGATACACTACATGTTCGGCGGGAAGGTCAACGTTCCGATTACAATCATGACCAACATCGGGGCCGGCGTGAACTCTGCCGCCCAGCACTCGGAGTCGCTGTACTCGCTGTTCGCCCACTTCCCAGGGCTCAAGTGCGTAGTTCCGTCCGACCCCTACACCGCCAAGGGGCTCTACATCGCCGCCCTGCGGGACGATGACCCCGTACTCCTCTTCAACCACAAGATGCTGATGGGCCTGAGGGCCGGGCCAGGGGTGCCGGAGGAGATGTACGAGGTGCCGATCGGGAAGGCCAATATCGCCCGCGAGGGCACCGACGTTACCCTCACGGGAATCGGATACACCACACAGGTCTGCCTCCAGGCCGCCGACGACCTGGCAGCTAGAGGCTACTCTGCCGAGGTGGTCGACCTGCTGTCCGTATCGCCGATGGACGAGGAGACGGTCCTGGAGTCTGTGAGGAAGACGCGGCGCATAGTGATCGTCGACGAGGACTATCCGAGGTGCAGCTTCGCGAGCGACATTTCGGCCCTTGTCGCCGAGCAGGCGTTCGACTACCTGGACGCTCCGCCCGTCAGGGTCACCCCTCCACACACGTCGGTCCCATACAGCACGGCTCTGGAGCCGCTGTTCATGCCGTCCAGGGAAGGCGTGGTCGAGGCGGCCACGGCGGTCCTGGAGTAGCCCAGTCAGTCAGGAGGTCAGGCCGTGGCCGTTACCATCGTGATGCCCAAGCTCGGGCAGATCATGGTCGAGGGTATCGTTAACAAGTGGAACAAGGCGGCCGGCGACGCCGTCGCCGAGGGCGATGTCATCGCTGAGATCGAGACCGAGAAGCTCAACTACGACCTCGAGGCCACCGGCGGCGGCATGTTCCACCCAGTGGTGACCGAGGGAACGGTTGTGCCGGTCGACGGCGTGCTGGCATACCTGCTCGCGGAGGGCGAGTCCCCGCCGGAGCCACCCCAGGCCGCTCCAAGCCCCGCGATGGAGCCCGCGGCCACTCCCCCACCTTCCGTCCCGCGGCGGTCGAGGGAGGCCACTCCCCCACCGGGCGGCGTCATCCCCTCAACCCCCGGCGCTCGCAGACTGGCGTCCAAGCTCGGCGTCGACCTGTCGAAGGTCACCGCCACAGGGCCCCGCGGCAGGGTTGTCGAGGACGACGTCCGTAAGTACGCGGATCAGAGTCCTGCGATACCTCGGGGACTCCCGGCCCCGTCTCGGACCGTGCCGGTTTCAGGCATGCGCAAGGCCATAGCCGGGCACATGCGCACCAGCCTGTCGTCGACGGCACAGCTCTCCTTCCTTCTGGAGATCGATGTCACCGAGGCCCAGCGGCTCAGACGAGAGGCCTCGGAGGGCAGTGCCACCATCGGATTGGCCCACGTGCTCGTCAAGGCCTGCGCGGCGGCTCTCGGGCGCGTCCCCGCCATGAACACCGTCCTCCACGACGGCGCCATCCTATACTTCGACGTGGCCAATATCGGCCTTGCGGTGGCGCTGAACGACGGCCTCATTGTGCCTGTCATCAAGGACGCTGGCTCCATGAGCATATCCGAGATCGCTTTGGAGTCCGGGCGTCTCGCTGACGCCGCGCGAGAGGGGAACCTCGCCCCCGACGATACGGCCGGAGGCACCTTCACGATCAGCGTGCTCGGCAGCGTCGACGGCTTCACGCCCATACTGAACGCCGGGCAGACGGCGATACTGGGCGCGGGCCGGTCGGTCGAGAAGCCGGTGGTCAGGGACGGGCAGATCGCCGTCCGCGAGATGATGACCCTAAGCCTGACGGTGGACCATCAGGTGATCGACGGGGCCGTGGCTGCCAGCTTCATGCGCCGCCTCCAGCAGAGCCTGGAGCGCCCCGCGGCGCTGTTCGGGGATTGAACCCCTACGTAGCGATTGACACGTGCCGCGGCTGCGTGCTACCGTGATAGTTCATACAGGCGTAGAAGGGGAGTAGTACCGAGGTTGCCGGGCAGAGAGAGCCGGTGACGGTGTGAGTCCGGCCCCAGGAGCCTCGAGAACTCGCCCCAGAGCCCCCGACCTGAAGGAACAGGAGCGTGATGGCGCAGATTATAGTGACCCCCGTTGCTATCTCTGCGCGCTTGGTATCCTGATACCAAGCTCCGTTAGGGTCGGGCGGTTGGCACCGTTATAGCCGTAAGAGCGCCCCGGCTGGGCCGGGGAAATAGGGTGGTACCGCGGGTTGCCAGTTGTCCCGTCCCTTCACAGGACGGGATTTATTTTTGCCCGGCGGCGCGGTCGACCCGGCCGCCGTGCGGAGGAGGCAAGCGAATATGAGATTGACAGGGGGCCAGATAGTCTGCGAGAGCCTGATTCGGGAGGGCGTGGACGTTCTGTTCGGCCTTCCCGGCGGGGCCATCCTGCCCCTCTACCAGACCCTCCCCGAATACCCTCAGCTGCGGCACATCCTGGTCCGCCACGAGCAGGGCGCGGCCCACGCCGCCGACGGCTACGCGCGGGTCACGGGACGTCCGGGCGTGGCCTGGGCAACCTCAGGACCCGGCGCAACCAACCTGATAACCGGCATCGCCACGGCACAGATGGACTCGGTGCCCATGGTCATAATCACGGGCCAGGTATCGCGGGCGGCGATCGGCTCCGATGCGTTCCAGGAGACCGATACCACCGGCATCACCCTTCCAGTAACGAAGCACAACTACCTCGTGATGCACGCCTCCGAGGTAGCGACCGCAATCAAAGAGGCTTTCCACATCGCCAGCACCGGACGGCCCGGGCCGGTTCTCGTCGACATCCCCAAGGACGTATTCCAGGAGGAGACCGAGTTCGAGTACCCGGACACGGTTGATCTGGCCGGGTACAAGCCGAGGGTCGAAGGCCACGTGGCCCAGATAAAGAAGGCCGCGAAGCTGATCGCCGAGGCGAAGCGGCCGGTTATCCTCGCCGGGCACGGCGTGATCTTCTCCGGCGCCTACGACGAGCTGAGAGAGCTCGCCGAAAAGGCCCAGGTCCCGGTCATAACGACCCTCTTGGGCATAAGCTCCTTCCCCGACGACCACGTCCTTTGCGTTGGCATGCCTGGGATGCACGGTATGGCGTACGCGAGCCTGGCCATCGAGGAGGCCGACCTGCTGATAGCCCTCGGCATGCGTTTCGACGACCGCATCACGGGCAAGACCAGCGCGTTCGCGCTCGGCTCCAAGAAGATACACGTCGACATAGACCCGTCCGAGATCGGTAAGAACGTCAAGGTGGACGTACCCATCGTCGGCGACCTGAAGCATGTGCTGCAGAAGATGAACCGCTACGTGGAGCCCGCTACGCACCTCGAATGGATCCAGCGCATCGAGGAGCTCAAGAAGGACCACCCGTCGATGAACATCAGGGAGACGGACAAGCTCCTGCCTCAGTTCATCATCCGGGAGCTGTCGAACGCGACGAACGGCGAGGCCATCGTCGTAACCGGGGTCGGCCAGCACCAGATGTGGGCGGCCCAGCACTACATGTTCAATGAGCCTCGGAGCTTCGTCACGTCCGGCGGTTCGGGCGCGATGGGCTACGAGGTCCCCGGGGCCATGGGAGCGCAGGTGGGCAGGCCGGACAAGACGGTCTGGTCGGTCGCGGGCGACGGCGGGTTCCAGATGACCATGGCCGAGCTCGCGACTCTGGTCGAGAACAGGATACCGGTCAAGTTCGCCATCATGAACAACGGCTACCTCGGCATGGTCCGGCAGTGGCAGGAGTTCTTCTACGATCGGTCTTACGTCGCCACCAACTACACCAACAACCCGGACTTCGTAAAGCTCGCCGACGCCTTCGGAATGCTGGGGATCAGGGTGACGGACAAGACCCAGGTCAGGACGGCAATCGAAAGAGCCATGGAGTACGACGGTCCGGCCCTGATCGACTTCGTCGTAGAGGAGGAGGAGAACGTCTACCCGATGATCCCCGCCGGGCAGACGATACAGGAGTTGATAGAGGAGCCCGCTCCTGAGGGGGTCCGCCGATGACACTCACTGCTCTCCGCGAGAAGCACACCATAACCGCCCTGGTCCAGGACAAGCCGGGCGTCCTCAACCGTGTGTCGAGCATGTTCAGGCGCAGGGGCTTCAACATTGCGAGCCTGGCAGTCGGACACAGCGAGCTGCCCGGCCTCTCCCGGATGACCTTCGTGGTCGAGGGGGATGAGGCAACCGTCGAGCAGGTCACCAAGCACCTGCACAAGCTGATAGACGTGATCAAGGTCTCTAACATCTCCAATGAGAACGTGGTCTCCCGTGAGCTGGCCCTCATAAGGGTCAACGCGAGCGTTCACACCCGCAGCGAGATCATGCAGATCGTCGGCATCTTCAGGGCCAACATCGTGGATGTGGCTCCGGCGTCGGTGATCATAGAAGTCACGGGGGACGAGGAAAAGGTGGACTCGCTCGCCAACCTGCTCAGAAGCTTCGGGGTGACGGAGGTGATGCGCACCGGCACCATCGCGATGAGCCGCGGAATGGCCGCTGGCGGCGCGTCGACCTCCAACGGGTCTAAGCTGCGTCTCGAGGGCGGCGTCTAGGGCCGTCGGCCGAGATTATCCACCGGGGCTGCCACCCAACCCGGAAGGCTCATCAACCATACGCCACAGTACCGAACGAGGGAGCAACATAGATGGCTAAAATGTACTACGACAACGACGCGGACCTCTCTGTCCTCGAGGACAAGCCGATAGCTATTATCGGCTACGGGAGCCAGGGCCATGCTCACGCCCTGAACCTGCGGGACAGCGGGCTCGATGTCCGCGTCGGCCTGTACGAGGGGAGCAAGAGCTGGTCCAAGGCCGAAGACGAAGGCCTCGAGGTGGGACTGGTTTCCGATGTCTCCCGAGACTCCGACGTCATCATGGTGCTGATCCCCGACCACTCCCAGGCTGAGATCTACAGGGAGTCCATCCTCCCCCACCTGCTCCCGGGCAAGACTCTGATGTTCGCCCACGGATTCAACATCCACTACAAGACGATACAGCCGCCGGACAGCATCGATGTGTCCATGGTGGCGCCGAAGGCGCCGGGGCACCGGATGCGCGAGGTCTTCACGCGCGGCTCCGGCGTGCCCGGACTGCTGGCCGTCGAGCAGGACGTCACAGGGAACGCCCGAGACGTCGGGCTGGCCTACGCCAGGGGGGTAGGATGCACCCGCGCGGGCGTGTTGGACACGACCTTCAAGGAGGAGACCGAGACCGACCTCTTCGGTGAGCAATCGGTGCTGTGCGGAGGCGTGACGGCGCTGATCAAGGCGGCCTTCGAGACGCTGGTGGAGGCCGGGTATCAGCCGGAGTCGGCCTATTTCGAGTGCATGCACGAGCTCAAGCTGATAGTCGACCTGCTCTACCAGGGCGGCATGGAGTACATGCGCTACTCGGTCAGCGATACCGCCGAGTACGGCGACTACTCTCGCGGCCCGGTCGTAGTGGACGAGCACGTGAAGGAGAACATGAAGAAGGTCCTTGCGGCGGTCCAGGACGGCAGCTTTGCCAGGGAGTGGATAGCCGAGAACGACGAGGGACGACCGACATTCAACCGCCTTCGCCGCGAGAACGCCGAGCACCCCATAGAGTCGGTGGGCAAGGAGCTCCGGGGCATGATGTCGTTCCTGAAGGATGCGGATTAGGCTGAGCGATGCCTGGCAGTGAAATTAGCCTGAAGGACCTGATCACCGGTGGCTTTCTCAGGCCCAATGAGGAACTGGAGTGCAGGCCTCGTAAGGGAGAAAGCTATCCCGGAAAGCTTAACGCTGACGGCACTATCAGATTCGGTGACCGAATCTTTGAGCACCCGTCGCAGTGGGCAAATTATGTGACAAGCGCCCGCACAAGAAATGGATGGGAAGAAGTCTATGCGAGGGGAGAGAAGATAGCCGTCTTTCGTGAAAGTATAGTGGAGGAAACTGACCGCCCTTTCCCCTCGCCTGAACCGAGTGACACGCCTGAGGCAGGCATGACTCTCACTCCAGACTCTGAAGATGGCTCTAGAGAGAACATCGACGAAGCTCGCCGGTACATTCTGGGGCTGACTCAAAGTGACTTTGAAGAATTGACCCGTGAATACCTGGAGGCCAAAGGTTTCTCAAATGCTGAGATCACGGTCGTTCTGAAGATGACGATTTAGGAGAGAGAGAACGAAGTGAAAGACACGGAGGTTACCCACGTAGTCCGCCGACGCGGCCGGGTCCTGGCAGGGCTCGGTCAGGCGGACTGCGTTACCCTCTGAAGCCCTGACCGAAAGCGTATCCACAGCCAAGAGACACGAAAGGAGAGTGAGATGCCACAGGACAGGGTAGTAATCTTCGATACAACGCTGCGCGACGGGGAGCAGTCGGCCGGCATCGGTCTGACGACCCAGGAGAAGCTGGAGATCGCGCGGCAGCTTGAGAGACTTCGAGTCGACGTAATCGAGGCCGGCTTCGCCGCCAGCTCCCCGGGGGACTTCAAGGCCGTCAAGACCATAGCCACCGAGGTGCGCGGGCCCATCATCGCGTCGCTCGCACGCTGCATGCCGGGCGACATCGACGCCGCATGGGAGGCCATCCGCGGCGCGGCGCGGCCGCGCATCCATACCTTCATATCCAGCTCGGACAGTCACCTCATGGACCTCCTGCGGAAGAACCCGGAGGAGGTGCTCGACCAGGCGGTCAGCTCCGTCGAGAGGGCCAGGAACCTGTGCGACGACGTGGAGTTCTCTCCAATGGACGCCACCCGCACGGACCTCGTCTACCTCTACCGGATGCTGGAGGCCTGCATCGCGGCTGGCGCGACGACCGTGAACATCCCGGACACGGTGGGGTACGCGCTGCCGTCGGAGTTCGCCGAGCGCATCAGGCTCATCAGGGAGAACGTACCCAATATCGGCAACGCAGTGATCAGCGTCCACTGCCACAACGACCTTGGCAACGCCGCGCCCAACAGCATCGCGGCCATCATGGAGGGCGCGCGGCAGGTGGAGGGCTGCATCAACGGCCTTGGCGAGCGGGCAGGCAACGCATCGCTCGAAGAGGTCATAATGACGATCTCGACGCGGGGCGAAGCGCTTGGAGTGTCGACCAACATCGACACGCGGCAGATCTACCGGACCAGCCGCATGGTCAGCGACATCACGGGCTTCCAGGTGCAGCCCAACAAGGCCATCGTCGGAGCCAACGCGTTCCGCCATGCCTCCGGCATCCACCAGGACGGTGTCCTGAAGGAGCGCACCACCTTCGAAATCATGGACCCTCAGTCGGTCGGCTGGCCGAGCAACGAGCTGGTCCTTGGGAAGCTGAGCGGCCGGGCAGGCCTTCGCTCTCGCCTGGAGGAGCTCGGGTACGATCTGGACCAGGACGAGCTGAACACCGCCTTCGAGGCGTTCAAGGATCTGGCCGACCGCAAGCGTGAGGTCTCTGACGCAGACCTCGATACGCTGATGTCGATCCAGCGGCGCAGGGCGGACGTGCCGGCAATCTACGGGCTGGAGCATGTCCAGGTCTCGTGCGGCAACCACGACGTGCCGACGGCCACCGTGACGCTCTTATCTCCCGATGGCACGAGGGTCACCGACGCCGCCACCGGGACCGGACCGGTGGACGCCGTCTACCAGGCTATCAACCGCATCGTGAACGTGCCGAACACGCTGACCGAGTTTCGAGTGGACGCCGTGACGGAGGGGGTCGACGCCCTTGGCGATGTCACCATACGCATCCGACAGGGCGACAGCATGTTTGTCGGGCGCGGCTCGGACACAGACATCATCGTCGCCAGCGCCAGGGCGTATATGAACGCCCTGAATCGCCTGCTGGCATCCGAGGGCACTGCCCCGCCGATCACTGCACAGGCATAGCACGCAACGGTCTTATCCTGGGACCCAGCCGCTTGTCCAGCCTTGACAACATGCTTGGTGTGGTTTACGTTTACCTTGGTAAGCTTTGCCGGGAGCCTTCCGATGCCTGCCGTTACTATGTCCTCGAAGCACCAGATCACGCTGCCTGTGGAGATGGTCAGATCGCTGGGCCTCAAGGCCGGCGACAAGCTCATCGCCGAGCTTATCGACGACCGGATCGTGTTGCTGCCCCAGCCGGCAAGCTGGGCGGACTACATGATAGGAAGTCTGAGCGGGGTCTATGGCTCAACCAAGGAGGAGATAGACCAGTACATCGCGGAGGTCCGCTACGGCTCGGATCGGTACGGTCTCGACCATGCCCTGGACCGGGACCCGGACCTCCGCGCCGTCTACGACGCTACCTCCTCGGCCGAGACCCGCGGCCTGCAGATGATCCGGGAGACCTCCGGGGTCCGGGTCGCAGACGAGAAGCTGGACGAGCTGGCGGAGCTGAACGCCGTCGGACGCGTCGAGGACAACCAGGCCGAAACCTGCTACAGGCGCCTGCGGTAGCATGCTGCGCTTTCCACAGATGAATCGGTGGCTGGACGATATGAGCGCGTTTCGCCAAGTCGGTCTGGACACCAACGTCATCATCTACTCGCTCGAGAACGTTGCACCGTACCGGGAGCTTACCGGGCAGGTGCTGCGCCTGATGGACCGCGGCTTGATTGTAGGGCACGTCTCGACGGTCGTAGAGGCCGAGGTTCTAGTGAAGCCGATGCGAGACCGCAACCGGAGGGCCCTCGAGACGATTGAGCTGTTCTTCAGGAACTCTCCCAACCTGGTCATCCGAAGCGTCGACCGCACGGTGGCCAGGCGCGCAGCGGCGGTGAGGGCATCCAGCCGCCTCAGCCTGCCGGACGCGACCATCGTGGCGACTGCTCTCGAAGACAGATGCGATGCTCTCATAGGCAACGACTCCTCGGTGGCGAGGTACGCATCAGGAATCCCTTACCTTTACCTCAATGACTACCTGAGTTAGGAAGCTGCACATGACTCCGAAGAACATCCTCGAAAAGATATGGGACGCACATGTCGTACACGAGGCGCCGGGGGAGCCCAGTGTCCTCTACGTGGACCTTCACCTAGTTCACGAGGTGACCTCTCCGCAGGCCTTCGACGGTCTGCGCATGGCTGGACGCGCCGTGCGAAGGCCCGATCTGACCATCGCCACGGCCGACCACAACACGCCCACCGGGGACCGCACCCTGCCAGTCACCGACCCGATCTCCAAGCAGCAGCTGGACGCCCTGTCCCGCAACTGCTCTGAGTTCGGAATCACGCTCTACGACATGTACAGCCCGAACCAGGGGATAGTGCACATCATCGGCCCCGAGCAGGGCTACACGCAGCCGGGCAAGACCATCGTCTGCGGCGACAGCCACACCTCCACGCACGGGGCGTTCGGCGCGTTTGCCATCGGTATTGGCACCACACAGGTCGAGCTCGTGCTGGCGACTCAGTGCATCGTGCAGCCCCGGTTCAAGACCATGGAGGTCCGTGTCGAGGGCGCCCTTCCCGCGGGAGTGACCGCCAAGGACCTTATACTCGGCGTGATCGGCAGGATAGGCATCGGCGGGGCCGCGGCACACGCGGTCGAGTTCACCGGAGAGGCCATCCGCTCCCTCTCGATGGAAGGCCGCATGACGGTATGCAATATGTCCATCGAGGCCGGAGCCCGCGCGGGCATGGTCGCTCCCGACGATACCACCTTCGAATACATGAGAGGCCGGCCCAACGTCCCGCAGGGCGACGACTTCGAGGCCGCCGTCGAAGACTGGCGCAGCCTGTCTTCCGACCCCGGCGCACACTTCGACTCCCTTGTCGAGATTGACGCGAGCGGACTGGAGCCCTACGTGACCTGGGGCACCAACCCCGCAATGGTGGCTCCGGTGACAGGCAGAGTGCCGGACCCCGGGTCCTTCGAAAGCGCCGACGACAGAGAGGCTGCCACGCGCGCCCTGGCCTACATGGACCTGGAGCCCGACACCCCGATGGAGGATGTCTACATAGACAAGGTCTTCATCGGCTCGTGCACCAACGCACGCATAGAGGACCTCAGAGCCGCCGCCGGCGTTATCCAGGGCCGAAAGGTCAAGGACGGCGTGCATGCCATGGTAGTGCCCGGATCGTACGCGGTGAAGAAGAGAGCCGAGGAGGAGGGGATCGCGGGCATCTTCCAGGACGCTGGGTTCGACTGGCGCGAGGCGGGATGCTCAATGTGCCTCGGCATGAACCCCGACATCCTGCAGCCGGGGGAGCGCTGCGCGTCGACCTCCAACCGCAACTTCGAGGGCCGCCAGGGCAAGGGCGGCCGCACCCACCTGGTGAGCCCGGCGATGGCGGCGGCGGCGGCGATCACCGGGCACTTCGTGGACATCCGCGAGTGGTGAGAGGTCCCGGAGAAGGCAGGCTTTCCGACAGTAAGACTGTGAAATGTGCCATCTGCAAACATGGTGAGACGGCGCCGGGTCTCGCAACGCTGACTCTAACCCGCGACGCTATGACGCTTGTGGTAAGAGACGTCCCTGCTTCGGTATGCGACAACTGCGGGGAGGAATACGTGGAGTCCGAAATCACGGCACGTCTGCTCGAAACGGCTGAGAGGGCCGCTAAGAACGGTGTACAGGTAGAGGTGCGGAGTTATACGGCTGCCTGACCACACCGCTGAAAGGGCAAGGATATGGAACCGTTCGTCAGACTGACAGGCGTCGTCGCACCGCTGGACAGGGTCGACGTCGACACCGATTCGATCGTTCCCGCCCAGTTCCTGAAGCGAGTCGAGCGGACCGGCTTCGGCCAGTTCCTCTTCTACGCGTGGAGATTCCTGCCCGACGGCCAGCCCAACCCCGACTTCGTGCTGAACAGGCCCGACTACGCCGGCGCCTCGGTCCTCGTAACGGGCCGCAACTTCGGGTCTGGATCGTCCAGAGAGCACGCTCCGTGGGCGCTGCTCGACTACGGAATCCGGGCCATCATTGCCCCGAGCTTCGCCGACATCTTCCAGAAGAACTGCTTCGAGAACGGCATCGTGCCCATCATCCTCCCCCAGGAGCAGGTCGACCTCATCATGGACCGGGCGAAATCCCAGTCGGGCTCCACGCTCACTGTCGACCTTGAGCGCTGTATCGTGGTCGATACCGACGACGAGAGTATCAACATACCGTTCCGGATACATAGCGATCCCGACACCCACGAGTTCCGGCGGCAGGCGCTGCTGAAGGGCCTCGACGAGATCGATCTCGTGCTCGCGCACGGGGACGCGATCGCCGACTTCGAAGCGCGCCGGCCGTACGGAGGCGTGCTGACCTCAACGCAATGACAGGCCCACACACCGAGGTCTCAGAATACGCCGACGAGCTGCTGTCCGTGCCGCGGGCCCACCTCAGCCTGGAGCTCAGGCAGGATGAGGTGGGTCTCCTCCTCCTCTACGATGGACGTACAATCGTCCGCTGCTTCCTCACCAGGCAGGGCATGACGGCCGCCGGATTCATGGCCAGGGCGCTCGGCGTATCCGTTCCTGCACTGGGGGGAACGGCCCATGCCAGGGTGTCGACGGGCGTCCTGTATCGGGCGGTCGGGGTAGCCTCCCTTGACTTCGACTCGGAGGCGTCCTACTTCCTCCTCGAACGACTGCTCGAGGAGGCTGAGATGCAGCGCGGCGGTTCGTCCGCCGAGACGTAGAGCGGCCTCTCCTTGAAGTTCGCGCGGCGCCCCTGTTAGCCTGAGCCGAGCAGCACGACCAGGGCTCGACTCAACCCGAAACGACGGGGAGTCCTCGTCAAAAGGAGGCCCGCAGTGCAGCCGATAATGCCCGGTCAAGGTCGTGTTCCTTACACACCTCTGCCCAAGAAGGAGCCCGCCTATTCGGGCGCCATCGTGGTGTCGCGAGACGAGGCGGTAGTCGAGGACAAACCCTACGGGAAGTCCCTGAAGCTTCTGTGCGACGAGACCGTGGGAGACGACACCTTCACGTTGGTCGAGCGCATCTACGAGCCAGGCCGGGAACCCCTGGAAGTGAAGAAGCACGATAGCGAAGCGGTCCACATTCTCGAGGGACAGGGCCTATACGAGGCGTGGCCCGAAAACGTGCCCGCCGATAGCCCGATCACGGCCCCGCTGCAGCCGGGCATGGAGATCATCACCGGTCAGTTCGTGAGACATCGCATCCGGGTTACCGGGGACATCCCTCTCGTGGCGGTGGTCACGGAGTGCCACGAGGATTTCCCAGCCTACCCCCACAACTACCCTGCGGTATTCCAGGCCGGCAGGGGCACCGACATCCACCAGCACGACAACCGTGTCGAGGGATTCTACGTGGTCAAGGGCCCCGGTGCCGTGGTCATAGCCGACCCGGACAACACGACGACCAGGGAGCTGCTGGTGCCGGAGAGAGGGGCCGCATACCAGCCCATGTACGTCTACCACCGTCAGTTCAATCCCGAGCCGGACGGACCTCCCTGCTACTGGATTCACAGCATGGTCGTCTACACCCACAGGGGCAGCCGGATGCCCCAGGTGCACATCCGCCAGCACGCGCTGGACGGTATGACGCCGATGTGGGAAGCCGATTCCGGGCTCTAGCCGAAGACTTGGAGGCCGAAGCTATGTCCACCACCGAGACGCTCGCCCGCCTGCCGCGAGGCCACATAACCACCATTGCGGGCGTGGGCTACCGTGACGGCATCCCGGCCAAGGAAGCGGACGCCGGCTGGCCGGTGGGTGTAGTGAGGCGTCCCAGCGGCGACCTCATAGTCTGCGACTACCTCTGTCATCGCGTCTGGCGGATCGACACGGACGGAATCCTGCACACCTTTGCCGGAGACGGCGTCCCCGGCAATTCAGGCGACGGCGGCCCGGCAGGCGAGGCCCGCTTCCGCGCCCCGCACGACCTGACGCAGGACAAGCAGGGCAACCTCTACGTCAACGACCTCGAGAATCACACCTACCGACGGATAGACCACGAGACCGGCATCGTGACGCGCCTTGCGGGCAGTGGAAAGATCGGCCGCGGAGGAGACGGCGGGCCCGCGGTCGACGCCGAGATGGACACCCACTGCGGCATAGCCGTAGCCGACGATGGGACCGTCTACATCTCCTCCGAGTGGACCAACAACATCCGGCGCATCGACCCCGATACCGGCACCGTCGAGATCTTCGCCGGACACGACGCCCGCCACTACCCGTCGGAGGATGGGGACAGCAGGCCCTATGCGGGACCCGGATTGAGCCTAGGCGGCTATCACGGCGACGGCGGCCCGGCCAAAGAAGCGGGCTTCTACCATCCGGAGCACCTCGCCTTCGACTCGAAGGGCGACCTCTACGTCTGCGACAACTCCAACGACCGCGTCCGGAAGATCGACATGAAGACCGGCATCATCACCACGGTGCTGGGCAACGGCCAGCGGGCCTCCAACGGCGACGGCGGCCCGGCCAACGAGGCCAGCGTCCTGATGCCCGACTCGATCTGCCTCGACGCAAACGACAACCTTTACGTCGGCGAGAAGTACGGACACCGGATCCGCAAGGTGGACGCCAAGACCGGCATCGTCACGACGCTGGTCGGGACCGGCTCGCCCGGCTTCGGCGAGGAGGGGCTTCACGGCTCCGAGACCAGGTGCAACTCCTGCGAGGTTGGTATCTGGGCAGACCCGGACGGCACTGTGTTCTGGGGCGACTGCTCCGGCAGGCTCCGCAGGTACGACGGCGAGACGGGCATCGTCACGACCGTGTTCGGAGGCACCAGCGTCCACGACGGCGGGCCCGCCACGCAGGCCTTCCTCTGCTGCCCGGGAGGGATCGACATCGGGCCAGACGGGCACATCTACTTCGGAGACGTGTTCAATCAGCGAGTCCGTGCCATCGACCCGTCCGACGGGACGATCCGGGCCGTGGCCGGATCGGGCGTGAGGGCCTACGGAGGCGACAACGGCCCCGCCACGGAAGCGTACATGGGACAACCTAAGGACGTGTCCGTCGATTCGCACGGCAGGGTGGTCCTGCCCGACCACCGGCACGGACACGTACGACGAGTCGATGAGGACGGCATCATTCGCAACGTCGCGGGTGCAGAGGGCAAGTGGGACCGAGGCGACAACGGCCCCGCCGTCCTGGCCTGTTTCGTCGACGCAATATCCGTTGCCCACAGCCCGAACGACGACATCTACATAGGCGATGGAATCGGCAGGATCAGGAGGATCGACGCGGCTTCCGGGATAATCACGACCGTGGTCGGTACGGGCATGGCCGGGTACTCGGGCGACGGTGAGCCGGCGGCCAGCGCCAGGGTCGGCACCCCGACCGCGATTCGCTTCGACGGAGAGGGCAACCTGTACTTCTCAGACTCGGTCCACCACGTCGTGCGCATGGTGGACACCGCTGGCATCATCACTACGCTGGCGGGTACGGGAGAACCCGGCTTCTCTCCAGACGGTACGCCCGCCGCTCAGGCGCGGCTCCACACGCCCTCAGGCATGACGGTGAGCCGCGACGGCGTGGTCTACATATCCGATACCCGTAATAATCGAATTCGCGTCATAGACGCCGACGGGACGCTGCGGACCGTCGCGGGCAGCGAAACGCCCGGAGACGCCGGAGACGCCGGCCCCGCCACCGAGGCCAGCCTCAACGAGCCCCACGGCATCCGTCTGTTCGGGGACGACATCTTGCTGATTAGCGACCACTTCAACAACCGCATCAAGGCCGTGAAGCTGGACTAGGAGCGGCTTCTTACCCCTTCTCCCCTGGCGGAACCTTGCACAACCGTCGTTCCCGCGAAGGGAGACCTTTGCATAATCTCGGCACATGTCATTCCGAACGTAGCGAAGCGGAGTGAGGAATCTAGGCCCTCGTGTTCCAAGGACTGGTCCTTTAGCTGGACCAGCCTCATGACGGACAGCGCAACGCCTTAGATTCCTCCCTACGGTCGGAATGACGCGTTGGTTGCCCCAGTTGCGCAAAGGTGTAGTGGAGAAGGCCGGGTTGAGGGGGACAACAGGCGGTCCGCTCAGCTACCCTACCCGACTATCTCGAATATCTGGATGCGGTGCCTGTTGCTCTCCAGCACGAAGAGACGGTTATCCGGGCTTACGGCGAGCGCCATGGGAGCCCAGAAGTACTTCTCGATGTGCGCTGAGACCAGGTTCCTGTCGTTCGGGTCGGGCAGCGGAATATCCGTCCTGTCCAGGTCGGCCCTCGAACGGGCCTCCCCCTCCTCCACGTTGATGTTCAGGAAGTTCTGCGCCCAGGGTGATACGCCCGACTCTCCAAGCGTAAGCTGGAGGAACCTCCCCTCCCTGTCGAACACCTGCACCCGCTCGTTCCCCCAGTCGCACACGTAGATATTGCCGCTCCGGTCGGCAACGACGTCCGCAGGCTTGGTGACCTGGCCCTCGCCGGTACCGGACTCCCCTAACGAGGCGACGAAGTCGCCCTCCTGCGTGAAGATGCACACACGGTCGTTTCCCCAGTCGGCGACGTACACGTTCGAGTCCGGGCCGATGCTCAGCCGCCAGGGCATGTTCAGCTCGCCGTCTCCGCCTCCCTCAGTTCCGAAGGTACGCAGGAAGGTCCCGTCAGGTCGGAACGCCTGGATGCGGTGGTTGTACGTATCGGATATGAACAGGTTCCCATCGGCGTCGGTCGTCATTCCTGAGGGTGTGTCGAGCTCTCCGGGGCGGCTTCCACCCCTGCCCCACTCGTCGATGAACTCCCCGGCATAGCTGAAGATCATGACCTTCTGAAGGTGTTCGTCCGCCACGTAGACCCGGCCGTCCGGCCCCGCCGCTATTGCGGCAGGCCAGATGAACTCTCCCCGGCCCTCGCCGAACTTTCCAAACGACCCGTAGTAGCCGTCGTCTGCGTCGCACACGGCCACCCTCATGCCATTGCCGGCGGCCCTGGCTTCAATCGAGCGGTTGAGGACGTATATGCGGCCATCAGCGCTGAAGGACAGGTCGTTGGGGCAGTAGAAGCCCTTGCCGACCATCACCGTCATGCCGAGCGTCCGCTCGTACCTGATCACCTGGGCGGGCTTGGTGAGGGTCATCTCTCCGTCCTCCGGAACCTATTCATAGTGCCCAACCATTGCTCTGATCCGCTCCGCATACTGGTAGAGGTCGTCAAGCGAATCTATAGCGTGGACTTCCTCGTTCTTATGTTCATCGAAGACGCCAATTTGCTTCTGTTTTGAATTGAACCGCAATCTACACAGCGGCTTGCGGTTGGTATCATCCAGGAGAACCCCACAATAGCTCTTGGTATCCCTGATTGCCACCCTGGAGACATCTACAACATCGCGGAGAATGGCCTTGACAATCAAGTAGCCTTCCACCTCTGCGGCTGTTGTTACTATTCCCTTGCCCGTGTCTTCGCCCTCGCTCTCATCTGCCTCTGCTTCAGCAATATCCGCAGGTTGGACGGCTGGCTGCTCTCCAGAGTCACGAGCCAGGGCATTCTTCAACGTGGCATTGATCCGATCATTGATGAACTCATTGAAGGCAAGTCTGGAGAGTACGGAGAACTGCTCTCTTACCGCCTGCGTCAACCTTCCTGAGTAGACTTGGCGAGCAAGCCACTCGACGAAATCGTCGTCTGGACTATCGAGTTGCTGGGAAAGTACCTGTTTCATGCCGCGGGTGTACTTCAAGCTGATTGCAGCCTCCAACATCCCATCAATGTCGAAGGACTGCTTTGCAAAACGCTTTAACTCGCGGACCTCCCTGTCGCCCAAGCTGAGAATGTCACCTTCTAGGAACGGCTTTAAGTCCATCTTGTTCCGTTCTTCAATGTCACTGAAGAACTGGTAGACGATGCCATTGGTAAGGATTCCTATGCGGGCGTCAGTTACGCTGAAGTACCGGAACAGTTGGGAAACCTGCTGGTCCGCAAGGTTCGCCGTTACATTCTTGCACTCAAGGAGCAGTATGGGCTTGCCATCGCTCATGATGGCGTAGTCGACTTTCTCGGCGCGGCGTGTGCCCACGTCCGCAGAGAATTCGGGGACAACCTCGGCCGGGTCGAAGACGTCGTACCCCAAGACTTGGATGAAGGGCATAACCAAGGCATTCTTGGTCGCCTCTTCGGTTTCCACATGGTCCAGTAGCTGTGAGGCACGTCTCGCAAGGGTCGTCAGGTCATCTTCAAAGCTCATCTCTACTCCTCTACGCTTTCTGGAGTTTCATGGGCGGTCTCACCCGGGACTGGTCAAGCCCTCACGCTGCTAACAGCGCTGGAATTCCGGACAGGCGGCGATGAGCCTGAGCATATCGGTCGCCCTCTCCTCGTCCACCGGTTCATCGGCGCCGGTGGCGCCCTTGAGCACCTCGCCCGTACCTTCGGCCAACTCGATCTCGCCAAGCTCCCGCAGGCACCTGTCCAGCAGGTCGTCCGAGGACACGCCCTCGCCAACTATCCTGGAGACCATTGAGGCCACCCCGGGCAACCGCGTGTCGCCGAGCTGCTCCGACGCGAAGTTTATCCTCTCTACGAGGTTGCCCGTCTCTATCCACTCCTCGCCCTGGTGCCACCCCTCCACGCTCGGCGGATTGTGCAACCACTGGCCCATGAACTGCATCCTCATGTTGTGGACGATCATCTCCCGCCGCGGACGGTCGATGTGGCCAGACAGCCGCAGGATGCCCGTCATCAGCTCGGCCGGGCTCTTGACCCTTTTGTACCTGACCTCCTCGCACTTGAAGAAGTCGGACTTGAAGAGGGTCCTCAGCATCTCCTTGATCGAGTAGCCACTGTCGAAGTAGGCGTCCACCAGTTGGCGGATGGCCTCCGGGTCGCGCGGCTCCACGTGAGGCCACGCGGGTACCTGCGGCTCGTCGGCCACGAAGTAGTGGTACATGTGGCGCGATATGAAGCGGGCGGTAGCCTCCTGCTTACATACGATCTCGACGATGTCCTCGCCGTTGAACCGTCCCGTCTCGCCGAGGAAGGTCTTCTCGCCGTCGTCGTGGTCGTCTTCCTTGAGCTCGAAGTGCCACGCGATGCGGCCGTAGGGCCAGTCGGAGTCCCTGCTGGAGCGCAGCACCATGTACTCCGTGTTTGCGATACTCCACCCGGTGAACGCTCTTGCCGCCTCCTTGATGTCGTCCTCGGAGTAGCTGCCGACGCCCATGGAGAACAGCTCCAGGAGCTCGCGCCCGTAGTTCTCGTTGATCGCGCCGTCGTGGTTGTCCTGGTTGTCCAGCCAGACGATCATGGCCGGGTCCCTGGAGAGCTCCACCAGGAGATCGTTGAACCTGCCGAGCCCGTTCCTTCGAAGCATGTCGATCTGGTTCGATAGGACCTTGCCGTGGACGACCTTCGGGTACCCGGTGGCGAAGATGCTGTGCCAGAAGAGCGTCACCTTCTCGACCAGCGGCGCCTTCGTGGTGACCATGCGGTACAGCCAGAACTCGCCATTCCCGAAGCCGGATATCATGCCGGACTGCTCATGGTGGAAACGCCTTACCAGGTGCTCGCCCATCCAGCTCGTGTCAGGCGGGTCCAGCAGGTCGTCCACGATACGGTCGTAGTCGAGCTTCTCCAGCCGGTCCAGCTCTTCGGAGGTAGCTCCGAAGCCCGCCCTTCTCATCAGGTGCGCAATCAGCCTTCTCTTCTCAGAGCTCATCGTGTCCTCCTCGACGCGGAACGAGTAAGTCGTGCATTGTTGTTTATACGACGGAGGGCCTCGATCGTCAAGGCAGGCATGGGATCTGGACAGGCCCCAGAGCGCAGAGACGAGTATGCCACAATCCCCCACCTCCGTCGTTCCCGCGAAGGCGGGAATCCATCCCCGGCAGGATGCGCAATCGTGACCCGGGAACCAGTCCATCACGCCGCCCGGCCCAATCAGATGGTGAATCTGGGTATGTCCGTCATTTGACGATGCATCAACACAATGATAGTGTTGTGTTATGATACCCCCGTTCGATACAGGTGGACTATTGCCACCGGGAGTCTGCTGGGCGAGCTGGGACGAACTGGTCGATAGGTTCGGGGGCAGTCCCTGGAGGCAACGGCTCATGGTCGGGCTGAGAGCCGCGCTGGATGACCTGAAGAAGGCGGGTTGCAGGGTCGTATATCTGAACGGAAGTTTCGTGACAAGCAAAAGCGTCCCGAACGATTACGACGCCTGCTGGGAAGAGGATGGGGTTGACCCGATGGCCCTTCACCCCGTCCTCCTGACATTCGACCCGGGAAGGGCCGCTCAGAAAGCCAAGTACCTGGGGGAGCTGTTTCCTGCATCAATCATCGCGGATACTGACGGGCTGTCGTTCTTCGAGTTCTTCCAAACAGATAAGAATACTGGAAGACCCAAAGGGATTATTGCAATCGACCTGGGAGGCCTCACATGATCAAGAATGAGCGGCAATACCGGATTACCAGAGCGCAGGCAGCCCGGTTCTCGGACACTCTTCGCACGATCAGAGAGGGACGCGGCGAGGTCCAGGGAACACATCCTCTCATCGTAAAGGCTCAGGAGGATGCTCTGAACAGCCAGATTGCGGACCTGGAGAGTGAGCTGCGTGACTATGAGTCGCTGAAGGCTGGAGAGTCCCGGCTGGACAGCCTCGGCACCGTCGCCGAGTTACCGGCCAATCTAATCAAGGCGCGAATCGCTCGGGGCCTGAGTCAGAAAGACCTGGCAGACCGGATCGGCCTGAAGGAGCAGCAGATACAGCGGTACGAGGCCACCGACTACGCATCGGCCAGCTTGGCCCGAATCAAGGAGGTCGTGAGCGCTTTGAGGGACAAGGCTGTCAGTCGTGCCATGTAAGGTCGGCCAGCGCGGCCGGCGGTCTAGCACGTCTCTACACAGCGATCTGCCTGAGCGCACTCTGCACGATCTCCGGGCTCACCTTCTGCAGGCTGACGGCGTTCCCCAAGCCGTCCATCAGCACCCAGTTGATTGCCCCGTCGCGGACCTTCTTGTCCGACTGCATGGTGTCCGTCACCGCCTCCACGTCCATGCCGGGATAGGACAGGGGCAGCCCGTAGGATTCCAGGAGCGCCCTCTGTCGCTCCAGCTCATCGTCACGGAGCATCCCCACCAGGTTGCTGATGCGCCCGGCCCCCATCATGCCGATGCTGACGGCCTCCGGGTGCAGCAGCGCCGTGTAGCCGGTCACGGCCTCCAGAGCGTGAGCGATGGTGTGCCCGTAGTTCAGCAGGTCCCGCACGCCCATGGTCTCCTTCTCGTCGGCGGAGACGATCTCCGACTTTACTGCCACGCTGCGTCTTATGACCTCGGTCGTCACCTCCGGATCGAGAGACCTGATGGCGTCGCGCTCCATTTCGAACCGCGACAGTAGCGCCTCGTCCCTGATAAGGGCGTGCTTGATGCCCTCGGCCCAGCCCGCGGTCAGCTGCCGGGAGGGAAGAGTGGTGACCGCACTGACGTCGGAGAGCACGAATCGAGGCTGGTGGAACGTCCCCACGAGGTTCTTTCCGTGGGGCAGGTCGATGGCCATCTTGCCGCCTATCGACGAGTCGAGCATGGAGAGCAGCGTGGTGGGCACCAGCACCAGGGGCATCCCCCGCACGTATGTGGAGGCCACGAACCCCGCCACGTCCCCGATCACGCCTCCGCCCACGGCCACGACCAGATGACCTCTCTCGGCCTTCTGATCGCCAAGCCAGTGGTACATATTCCGCGCCCCGTCGAGGGTCTTGGTCAGCTCGCCGCCGTCGACCAGAAGCATCTCGGAGTCGATCCCCGCGCTCCGCAGCGACTCCAATGCCCGCTGCGCGTGTCCCTGCGCGCCCGTGTCGCCGATGACGAATGCTCTGGAGGGACTCACCACCTCCTGGACGCGCTCGCCCACCGAGCCGAGGATGTCCCAGCCGACCCAGACGGGGTACTCCCCGGAGGGAGTCCGCACGGTCGCGGCGAGGTCCGATCCTGTTTCACGCGTCATCGGTTCTTCTTTCCTCGCCTCTGCGGCCCGGCGGCCTGGACCGACTGACGGAGGGGCGCAGCAGTTGAATGCGGCAATCGTAATAGCCGTTCGGCAACACCGTCAAGCCGACCGAACGGAAGGAGATTCCAATGGAGGCTCATTTGAAATGCTCCCTTTTCTGCTCGTGTTGTGGAGACGGCGAGGTCCTGACTCGCGTGTCCGATACAGCCGCCCCTTACAAATCGGACTCCTTCTGCCGATCCGCTGCATCCAACCTATTGCCCACTGACGGCAGTACCTTGGAACAGTGTGATAGTCTATTGCAGCTTGTCAGCAGACGCATACACCTACGGCCTACCTACCAGATGAAGTGCTCATGGGCGGAAGCGCAGCTCGTGCGTGGGCCAACAGAGAGTTAGCGCGGGCGACGATGAATACGATACGGCCAAAGAGAACCGCTGGCTGCCTATTCAGCGGTATGGGGGGATTCGCCTCAGGGCTCGCTAAAGCCGGTTTTGACATTCGCTGGGCAAGCGATAACGATGCATCCGCATGTACGGCGTTTCGGCACCGCTTCCCAGACGTTACCTTAGTCGAGAAGGATGTACGGAATCTGTCTGTGGAAGCAGACGGGCTGGCGACAGTGGATGTCTTGGCTGCAGGATTCCCTTGCCAGAGCTTCTCTCAGGCGGGCGGGCGGCGCGGCCTGGAGGATCCACGGGGCAGATTGTTCTTTGAGATAACTCGGCTGTTGACAGAATTCAAGCCGGACCAACGGCCTTCTTTGATCATCCTAGAAAACGTGCCGTACTTGCTTTACGGGGCTGGTAAAGCTTGGTTCGATAGTATCCGGCGCGCAATTCGACGCGCCGGATACTGGTTCAGGGAGGATTCGTGCTGGGCGGTAAATGTCAAGGACGCCACAAGCTTGCCTCAAGACCGAGAACGCCTGTTCCTGGTCGCCGCATCGCGTGAGCACTTCACATACAACCCCTTCACCCCTCCCTCCACAGTCAATGGTGCAAACGGGCACCGCCGAACTCTTGACGAGTTCATAGACCGCACTAGTACCGTTTCAATCTGAATATGATGGATAGATGTGTTGAAGTTTAGTACGAGCGTCCTGAGTGGAGAAGCGCCAGTCTATGACGGCGACAGCCTCATTGCGCTTACGTTCCAGCGCCGAGACCTCTCGCTTCAGTATCACCTCGTCGCTGATTCGACGGTTGAGACACTGGTTGCTAAATACGCTCAACTCTATCTCAGCCATGTTCAGCCAACTGCCGTGTAGAGGAGTGTAGTGGAACTCCAGGCGCTTGGCGATGCGCCGCGCTTCGGTTGGCTTGAAGGCATCGTACAACGAGCCCAGCTTGTGAGTGTTGAGGTTGTCCAGCACCAACCGTATCGTCTCTGTGTGAGGGTATGCATCATCAACCAGCCACCTCATCTGATGAGCGAAGTCCACAGCAGTGCGCCGCTCGGTCACCTCGACATGCCGCCAGCCAGCTTTCGGCTCACAGAACATGAACAGGTTTCGAGTGCCGTTTCGCTTGTACTCGTAGTCATATCGTTCCACCCGACCCGGCTTGGCCTCGATGACCGGTCTCTTATCGGCCACCAGTTGCCTGGATGTCTCGTCGAAACAGACCACGGGATGGTCCGGGTCGTAGTCTGCGTGGTACAGGTCCAGCACGTCCTCCATTCGAGCCACGAACTCCCCGCTCACCTCCGGGATGCACCACTCCTTCTTCTTCCACGGCTTGAGTTCGTTTTTTTGAGTATCTGGCGCACCGTCTCGAGGGAGATGCTCTCGGCAAACCCCATCGCCACCACCTTGTCGGCAAGCAGTTGGATCGTCCAATCCGCGTGTCCTTCGGGTGCGTCGCTGCACGCGATGGCTATCAGATGTGCTTCCTGTCTGCCGTCCAACTTGCGCTTCTGTCCCGGTCGAGGGCGCTCATTGAGTGCGCTGTCGAGTTCCTCCTTCACAAACCGCGTGCGCACACGTCCCACCGTGGATGCGCTTATCAATAGGCCGCTGGCGATGTCACGGTCGGTCATGCCTTCGTCCGCCTTCAGCAACACCAGCGCTCGCTTGACCTTACGGGCCGAAGTCTCGCCACGACTCGCCATCTGCTTGAGATGTGTCCGTTCCGACTCGTTCAACTCCACCTTGTACTTGAGAGCAGCCATGTCTTCGTATGTCCTCCCTATAGGATCATACATAAGACTAACCTATTTCTTATACTTGCCAAATACACATGGAACCGGTACTAGGCCGGGAGCGCCAGAGTCATACCTGCCCAAGGACAACCGCTATTACAAGATGATCGACCGAGAGATGGCATCTGGGGAGTCAGATGTAAACATCTACCAGTTGAGGCGGTCATACGTCCGTGAGAAAAAGCGGGGTTTGTGCCCCACATTGACTGCCAACATGGGTATCGGCGGGCACAACGTACCGTTTGTGCGCGACTCTTGGGGAATCCGCCGGCTAAGCGTAGAAGAGGTGGCTCTGCTACAGGGCTTCGACTCAGCAGAATCGCTTTTCCCTGATATGCCGTCGCCGGAGAAGTACCGCCTCTTGGGCAATGCAGTGTGCGTCCACTTGGCTCAACTGGTGGGGCAGGCCTGCGCAGACATTCTCGATGATGAAGCAGTATGACTACAGGCAATCGCGGCACCGGCTGGCGCTTCCCGCCCACCAGCGGAGGGCGCGTAGACGGCTTTAACGATCCGGGCATAGCACACTTCAGCGGCACACCGTACTCTAGCCTAGCGCGAGAAACGATACAGAACTCGCTTGATGCTAGGGACAGCTCCGATCAACCGGTGCATGTGTCATTTGAAATGATCGAGTTGTCGCCGGACGACATGGGGCGGGCCGAGCTTTCCGCCGCGTTTGATGCGTGCCGGACGGAGGTCGATTCTGATGATCCGGCGCAGCCTGAGCTAATCCGTGCGCAAGATGTGCTCGCGAGGGAGAGAATTCCCTTCCTGCGTGTATCTGACCGCAACACAACCGGTTTGCGCGGTAGGCATTGGCGTACCCTGGTCAAGATGCAGGGTGCGAGCTTCAAGGCGGATCTCGAAGGCGCGGGAGGCTCCTTCGGCATAGGGAAATACGCACCATTTGCCGTGTCCGCGCTCCGCACAGTGTTCTACTGGACCTGCTATGAGGAAGACGGCAGGAACCTTGAACGCTTCCAGGGCAAGTGTGTCCTGATGTCGCACCAGCACGACGGCGAAGAAGCTCAAGGCACCGGGTTCTACGGCGTGAGGGACGGCTGTGTCGAAATGACGACCTCCATACCAGACTGCTTCCGGCTAACTAGGCAGAGATCACGTCCGATACTTGGCACGAGCCTGGCCATAGCGGGCTTCATGGAAGCCCGGGATTGGCGTAGACGGGTTGCCTCAAGCGTAATCGAAAACTTCCTCTATGCCATTGACCGGGGGCAACTTGAAGTACTCATTGAGCCGGGCGACGGCGACTTATTTCAGATAGACGACACCACCTTGGGTGATTGCTTCGCCACGCTGCTGGACGAGAGCCCAGATTCTGAAGATGTGCAGGCCGAAGGAGGCAACTCGCTCAGTCAGGCTCAAGCGTTTTGGCAAATATCAGACTCCGATGAGCCGGCGATCGAGAAACAGGACCAGGACCTCGGACACTGTCGGCTGTGGATCCGCGTTGAAGAGGGGCTGCCGAGTAGAGTGGGATTCGTCCGCCGGACAGGCATGCTTGTAACGACGCAGCAACGTAACTTGATACGCTTCCCAGGGTTTCGCGACTTTGCGGCCCTCTGCGTATTTGAGGACCCCGCCGGCAACGAACTCCTGCGCCGGATGGAGAACCCGAAGCACGATCAATTCGAGCCTGTCAAGGGCGGAGAGAAATCAGGCCGTGTGGCGGAGCAAAAGTGTACCACTTGAGCGGCGATGTTCAGCGAAAATGTCCGCCTACGACGGGTGTCGTCGGGAGCCCTTAGTCGCAGCGAGGTTGGTGGAGCCTATGCGTCAGGGGAATCGCTGGCTGAGCGCGTGGTGACGGCCTGCCGGCTCTGCTTGAGGCGGTAGCTTTCGCCGTTCATCTCCAGGATGTGAACTCTGTGAGTGAGGCGGTCCAGCAGGGCGCCGGTCAGTCTCTCCGAGCCGAAGACCTCGGTCCACTCGTCGAAGGGCAGGTTGGTGGTGACCAGTACCGACCCCCTCTCGTATCTCTGGCTGAAGACCTCGAAGAGGAGCTCAGCGCCGGTCTTGGAAAGTGGTACGAAGCCAAGCTCGTCGACGATAAGCAGCTTGAGTCGGGCCAGCTTCTTCTGGAGGTTGAGCAGTCGCCGCTCGTCCCTGGCCTCGATCAGCTCGTGGACCAGCGAGGCGGCCGTGGTGAAGCCGACCGACAGTCCCCTCTGGCAGGCGGCGAGCCCCAGACCGAGGGCCACATGGGTCTTGCCGGTGCCGCTGTTGCCTATGGCGATGACGTTCTCCCGCCGGTCTACGTACTCGCAGCGTGCCAGCTGCATGGCCAGGTGCTTGTTCACCGACGGCATGGCCAGGAAGTCGAAGGTGTCGAGGCTCTTGGTGGCGGGGAAGCGTGCCGCCTTGATCCTGCGGTCAACCATCCGATGATGGCGGTCTATCAGCTCAAGCTCAGAGAGCCTCAGCAGGTAGCCTGGATGGTCGACGCCCTCGGCGGCGCACTGGCCGGCCACCTTGCAGTACTCCCTCAGGAAGGTGGGCAGCTTCAGCTCCTTGAGGTGATGCTCCAGCAGCACCGTAGACCTCTCGCTCACCGCCCGATCCCCGACATGAGCGCCATGTAGTCGCTGGCTGCTGTCTTCGTCACGGTGACCCTGGGCAGGTAGGGGTACAGCTCCAGGTCGAGTCTCTGGGGACGGCCCTCTATCCTGCACAGCACCAGGTGTTTGATGGCGTCGAAGCTTATGGCGCCGAGCCTAAGGGCATCACGCACGGCCTCGTACACCTCCTCCTTGCGGAAGTTCTCCACCAACCGCAGCACCTGTACGAACTCACGCTTGCCTCGCCTGCCCATCCTCGACTCCAGCAGTCTGCGCAGCATGCCGAACTCCTCCGGCAACTCCCACCCGGCCAAAGGAGCAGCCTGGTCCAGCGCTCCCGTCTTGCGCTCCAGCAGCGGCAGGTAGTGGACAGGGTCGAAGACGAAGTCGTCGCGTTCGTATGAGCGCGGATGCCGGGCTATCACCTCTGCCCCGCAGCTGATCACCACGTCACCCACATAGCCCCGGACCACCACCTCCCTGTGACCGTAGGCCACGGGCACCGAGTAGTCGTTGGTCCGGTACCGCACCAGGGACAGGGAGCTGACACGGCTCACGTGCTTGTCGCTGGCGTCGTATGGCACGGCGGGGAACGCCAGCAGGGCTTCCAGGTCACGCTCCATCCGCTGGCCTATCGTCTCCCTGTGCCCACGCAGCTGTCTCCCCATCCGTTCCAGGCACCTCTCCTCGAGGTAGGCGTTGAGCGCATCGAAGCTCGGGAACGACGGCACAGGCACCAGGAAGTTCCGGCGAGCATATCCCACCAGCCCCTCGACCTTGCCCTTGTCGTTACCCTTGCCGGGACGGCCGAACCGGATGCTCCTATAGAAGTCAAGTCGTGGCTTGAACTGTTTGGGCCGAGGTCCGTAGGGCAGAGAAGACTTCGCGAGCTACGTAGCGTTTGAGGCAACGGATGATCTCCGCCTTGCTCATCCCCTCCCTGGTGCGGCGTCGCATGTAGGACTGGGTGCGCGGATCGTATCGAAGTCTGACGACAACAATGCGATGGAGAGCGGCGTTGGCCTGGCGGTGCCCACCTCGGTTGAGCCGATGCCGGTTGGTCTTGCCGGAGGAAGCAGGGATGGGATTGACTCCGCACAGGGAGGCGAAGGCAGCCTCGGAGTGGAGACGGTCCGGGTTACTCCCGGCAGCAATGAGGAGGGTCGCCGCCGTGTCTGGCCCTATGCCGAAGCCATCTACCAGGGCCGGGGCTGCCGTCCGTGTAAGTCGATCGAGCTCGGCCTCCAGGTCGTGGACCTCCTTGCTGAGCTGACGGTAGCGGCGGGCAAGGGAGCGCAGGGTGTATCTGGCCGCTGCCAGGGGACCATCCAGACGACCGGTGCGGAAGCTCTTGCAGCGCGTGACTAGGGCACCGGCAGCGAGACCATCGAGCGTTTCGCGAAGCTCGGCCGGGGCCGTGACAACCAGCGCCTTCATCTGGTTGATGGCCTGGGTGCGAGCCTTGACGGCCGAGTCCTTCGCGCTCTTGAGCATACGGATCATTTCGACTTCACCCTCACCTGACTTGGGAGTGGCATCGGCTACTCCGGCAAGCACGGCACGCGCTGCCATCTCCGCATCAGTGGAATCGCTCTTCCCCTTCCGGTAGCGGGTTGACCGGTCGGGCCGGTTAACCTCCACTACGGTATGTCCCCTACGCGTCAGGTAGCGGGTGACTCCAGCGCCATAGGAACCTGTGCCCTCAATTCCGAAGGCCTGAATCTCTCCCAGGCCCAGTGACCACCGCTCGAGCTCCTCATACCCATTGGTGGTCGCAACCGTGCGAAGCTCTTCCAGACGGACACCCTGACGGTCAATGGCCACAGCCACATGCTTGTCCTGGTGAGTGTCCACTCCTATGACCACCTGAACAGAACGACCGCCTTCTTGATCGACAACTCCCATCATCTCTACGGCCTCCTCTGGGATGGCGCCCTGGCTGGGTGAGCGGACAGGACTGCGATGGGACTTGAGCCAAGCTCCTATGAGGTCACTGCTCCCCAAACCGTTGGCACCTTATGGGCCATCTCCAGTTCGCGTCGACAGATCACGAGGAAGGCATCTCAGCCAGTCCCACTACGGGTCAGACCCAAACCGAGATGGCCCACACACATCATCGCAGTCCTCGAACAGGTAGTGCGACACCAGCTCCGAGAACACACGAGTACGCTGGCGCCGGCCGTCTCCCAGGATCCTGGCCACCGCCAGTCTCGTGTTGTCGTACAAGATGCTCCGCGGCACGCCGCCCAGGAACGAGAACGCCGAGACGTGACCGTCGCAGAACGCCTCGGTCGTCTCTGCGGGGTAGGCCTTGACGAAGCACGCGTCGCTGTGGGGAAGGTCCAGCACGAAGTAGTGGATGGTCTGCTCCACTCCTCCGATGACCGCCTTCGCCTGGCCGAAGTCGCACTGGGCATCACCAGGAGGATGGGAGAGCGGAACGTACATCTCGCGTGTCCGGCGCCGTCGCTCGCGCACGTAGTCCTTGACTATCGTGTACCTGCCACCGAACCCGTGCTCCGCTCTCAGACGGTCATAGATCCGCTTCGCAGTGTGGCGCTGCTTCCTCGGAAGACGCCGGTCCTCTTCCAGTATCCGGTCGATCACCCCGTGGTACGGGTCCAGCTTAGGGCGACGCGGCGGTGACTGTCGACGGTACCCGGGTGGCACCGAGTACTCCAGCATCTTGCGCACCGTGTCCCGGTGCAGCCCGAACACCCGGGCAGCCTCTCGCGTGCTCATCCCTTCCACCATGCAGGCCCGGCGCACTCGAACGTACAGTTCCACTTTGTACATCCTTCACACCTTCCATCGAGTTGCCTCCAACTCTATAGAAGGCGGCGGGTGGTCCAGTTTTGCAGCGCCACTCCCGGACGCTCACCCCCGCCTCGCCGGTCCATTATTACTCCGCCCTTTACACAGCGGCTCACGGAGCTGACGGGCTGCCATGACGTGCGGACCTTCGACGATATGGCCTCGACGATGCGGGCAGCAGGGTTCCCAATCCCGCCCTCAGACATCGACGAGCTCCACGAGGCGTACAAGACGGACGTCGACGACCTGATCGCCTACCTCGTGGGAGCACTAAGGGTGGAGCTTTGAGGCGGCGGGCCTGCCGGCGCGCTCCGATCGCTCAGGGCGATGATTAAGCGCCGTGTCCGGAAGGCCCAGATTCCCCACCTGACATGGTTGGGGGCTGCTTGGTGTGCTTTCAGGGGGTGTCCGGGTGTCGACCAGGGGTGACGCATGACATGATCGGGCATCGGACAGGGTCTCGGGTGCCGTCTTTGAGGGTATCGGCAGCGGTTCGCTGCCAATTGTGGCTGTTCTCAGGCCGAAGAAGGCATGGCCCGGCCTGGCAACTCGGCAGAGTCGCCTACAAACCGATGCTCCAGGCAGGGTCGCCCTACGCTCGATACGGCTCGGCAGCCAGCGCCAATATCCTCTGCCGCGCCCTGAGCAGCAACTCGTATGAGGGATGGCCACGGGCAAGACGGATGATCAACCTCCTGGCGTGACGCATCACACGGCCCGGTAGGGCGATCAGGGCGAAGCGCACCGCCTTCACGCTTGCCCACCCACTGTCCGCCCAACACCTGCCGCTTCATGGCAGAGTTCAGGTTGAAGGCCAGCACCGATATGGCCCACCATGCGGCGTTGGCCCCGAACAGCCCCGACGGCAGCCGGCCCCCAGCCAAGTCACTCTTCAGAACGCTGTGGACCTCCTCGCCCTTACCGCACCTCTGTCTCGACCACCAGATCAACTCATCTGCCGCAATGCTCCGGTTGGTCACCACTCCGAAGACCTTGTACCAGCCTCTGTTGGACAGCTCCATCGCGGGGAACGGAAGCTCCATCTGCCCCTCCATTCCCGGCAGAGGCTGTTCGATCAACCGCTCCCTGGTAGCTATGAACCGATACTCAGGGCTGTTCTTGGAGTGCCCTATCCAGTTGGGCACGAAGTTCACCTCAGTCCACTGCTGGCCCGTGTCCACACGATGCTCCCCAACCTTGCGGTACAGCGTCTGCCAGTCTTGCTCGGCGACCTCGGACACCGCACGGCGGAACTCCGTCGTCACGTCGACCCCAACCGCGAACTCAATCACCCCGAACCGCTCGTCTCTACCCTCCGCGCAGTACCGCAGCAACTCCCGCTGGTACCCCGCCGTATCCGACCGCAGCATCACCTTGTCCACCCCCGCAGGCAGACGGCCCAGCGCTTCAATCAACACTCGCAACTGCTGATGGCCCGCAGGTACGTTGCCGTCCCGAAACTCCGAATGCACGATCAATTCGGCCTCTGACCAGTAGGTGATCAGCGGCTGGTACGCCCTGTACTTGTTGTAGCTGGGGAGCGCCTCCTGCTTGCGCGTCTCCACCAGTGTGGCATCCATGTCCAGAGTGGCCTCGGTCTGAGGCGAACGGCTCTGCGCGAAGCCCACCAGGTCGGCGTTCACCTTGCGCAGACCCTTCATAGCTCCATTGGGAGCAGGTATGAATGCTCTGTGAGCTTCCCGCATCGCCTCCTCGCCCGCGTCATGGAACCTCTCCAGATACCGGAACACCGCAGACTCCGACGGCACGCTCCGACGACGCTCGACTCGCCATCTCTTCTCCAACGCCCTGCGCTCGCTGAGACGCATACCACAGGTCTCGAACTCTCGAAGCATCCTGCACAGCCCTCTGTCCTTCTCAAGGAGATCAAGGTCGGACACCGACTCGCCGCCTGCCAAGTTCAGCAGCATCAGCGAGATGATCATCTGGCTGTCCGTCCAGCCCTGACCTCTCTCCCGCAGTCTCACGTGGCGCTCTACCGATGACCTCAAACCCGCTGCTTGCATCAACTCCAGGTACGTCATCAGGCCGGACAGCCCCGTCATACCTGTCGAGCCCTGCTCCTGTTCGTACTGGAATGCCAGTAAGCCTTGCTTCATAATAGCTGCACCTCGTTGGTGATCGTTTCTCTTGGTCAAGAAACATCTTAGCCCCCTTCGTGGCGGGCGCCAACGAGGTCCTTCTCTTATCTAGGGATGCTCTGAACAATCGGCTTCAGGCTGGGCCGAGTTGACCGGAGTGGTTTTGGGGGCGTTGAATTGCCTTATGGCGCCGTGGTGGGGGTTAATCTCGGCCTACAACCGGCCCTGACAGGGCGTTTCGCCGCCGTTAGGCCTGATTTTGGGCGCACTTATACAAGGTTTCACGCCGCCAGGTACTGTTCGGCCCTCATCAAGTTGGCAAACCCCAGCAGCGTCATCAGCCGCTGCGTGTTCTTGGACAGTCCCCTGTAGCGGACCTTGGCGTAGCCGAAGTGCCGCTTGATGTACAGGAACGGATGCTCCACCTTAGCTCTGACCGACGCTTTGCGCTTCTCCGACACCGCCTCAGGACTCTAAGAGGGTGTTTGCAAAGTCTTGAACTTGTACTAAACTTGATGAATGAGCCGCAAATCGTACCCCAGCGACCTGACGGACGAACAGTGGGAGATCCTCGGCCCCCTACTCCCACCAGCCAAACCCGGAGGCCGACCCCGTACAGTGGACCTGCGGGAGGTAGTGAACGGCATCCTGTATTTGCTTCGGAGCGGATGCCCCTGGCGGATGGTCCCGCACGATCTGCCTCCCTGGCAGACCCTGTACAAGTACTTCCGCAGTTGGACCATGGATGGAACGTGGGAACGAGTCAATGAGACGCTACGCCCCTGCGTCCGAGAGGCCGAAGGTAGAGATCCTACTCCCAGCGCAGCGATCATAGATAGCCAGAGCGTGAAGACGACTGAAAAAGGGGGCCTCGTGGCTATGATGCTGGTAAGAAGATCAACGGTCGAAAGCGACACGTCATCGTAGATACCGTGGGCTTGCTGTTGGCGGTGGTGGTGCATCCTGCCAATATCCAAGACCGAGATGGTGCGAGGCTGGTCATCGATAAATTGATAGGACGATTCCCACGCCTGCGACTCATCTGGGCTGATGCTGGCTACAGCGGCCAGTTGGTGGACTGGGTGATGTCCATGTCGGGCTGGGTCTTGGAGATCGTCAAGCGTCCCAGGGCCAGCCATCAGTTTGAGGTGCTGCCACGCAGGTGGGTGGTTGAGCGAACACTGGCGTGGCTGGGACGTTGTCGCCGGTTGAGCAAGGACTATGAAGCCTTGACCGGTACAACGGAAGCGTGGCTGCACATAGCTGCGATTCATCTCATGCTCCGACGCTTAGCTCCGTCATGATGTACTTTGAAAACACCCTCTCAGGCTCCAGCTTCCGACGCTGGCCGGGCCTCATCGCGACCTGCCACTCCACATCCAAGCCCCGGTTGCCCGGCCTCTTGTCAACTCCCTGATACCCAGCATCTCCCCACACCTGAGACTCCCCACCGTGCAGCAACCGGGGCAACTCAGTCAGGTCATGCACGTTCGCAGATGTCGTGGTCATGCTGTGCACCACTCCCGTCTGCGAGTCCACACCGATGTGCACCTTCATCCCGAAGTGCCACTCGTTACCCTTCTTCGTCTGGTGCATCTCGGGGTCGCGCTCTTTAGCCCGATTCTTCGTCGATGAGGGCGCCGCTATGATGCTCGCGTCCACTATCGTCCCCTCCTGAAGACGGAGACCCTTGGACTCCAGATAGCGGTTGATCTCCTCGAACAGACCCGAGCCTAACGCATGCTCTTCCAGCAGGTGGCGGAAGTTCAGAATCGTCGTCTCGTCCGGCAGCGGCCCAGGCAGTCTCAGCCCTACGAACCGCCTCACCGATTCGACCTCGTAGAGCATGTCCTCCATCCCAGGGTCGCTCAGGTTGTAGAACAACTGCACGCAGTGTATGCGAAGCATCGCCGACAACTCGTAGGGACGCCGACCTCGGCCAGCATTGGGATAGAACGGTCGGATGCGTTCTTCCAACTCTTCCCACGGGATCAGTCCATCCATGCGCTCAAGGAACTTCTCCCTGCGAGTCTTTCGCTTCTTGCTCTCGTAGTCCAAGTCCGCAAACGTCGGCTGGTTCATTGCCTCGCCTCCCACGTCTTCAGGCCTTGGCCCTATGTTACTATCCCGCAAACCACCGGGACTTATTCAGAGCATCCCTAGGTGGGGAATCTGGGAAGGGCCGTGGCTTTGACAGCCGACCACGCAAAAGCTACGGCGGGGATCGACCTGTCGCGGAGACATCGGTTATCCCGAAGACACCGCAGCCGTCAGTGGTTCCCAAACCTGCCCCGCACACTGAGACGGCGCAGATGTGGGCCGACGTGCTCGATGTGCTGCGAGAGCAGGTGACGCCCCCGTCGTTCGACACATGGCTTCAGGACACCGTGGGGATCGACCTCACCGTCGATGGCCTCACGGTGTCCGCGCCCGACTGGCTCACCGCAGACACGGTGTTGAAGCGGTGGGAGAGACATGTCGACGATGCGCTCGCCGCCGTTAGACCGAGAGACGCGGTCGCCGTGCGAGTCGTCAGCGAGGCTAAAAGATGAGACTCACCTGCAGGGCTACAAAGGCGGCGGTCGGCGCGGAGATCACATCCGTGCTCAGGCAGGTCGACCGCATGATGCACAGCGTCGGACGTCGCTATTACCAGGGCCGGCGCTGGGGCAGGATGCGCCAGCGCGATTGGCTTGTGCTGTTTCCCGACTGGCCATGCGCCGCGCCGGAGATCGCGGTCGACGAGGGGGTGCGCCTCGGTGTCCTGAGCGTGCTTCCTGCCAGCGAGCTCGGCCAGTGGCTGAGCGTCGATTACGCAACCTTGGTCTGCCGGATCTCCAATGCCGAGAAGGACCTGCCCCGATGGTTAGGGGACAGACTGGCAGAGAACACAACGCACGATTACAGCTACTCCGAGCTGGTGAAGAAGGTGAAGAAACGGCCCCGTGGCCGCATGACGGGCTCCTGTCGAGAATCGACGACACGCCGAGCGGTCGCCCTGGCGGCCCACAACTCTTCCTGCCTCCTCGTTAGCCATTGCGCCAAGCAGCGGTTACCCAGTAGCTTGGCTCAGGAGGCTGAACAAGTTTCCAGCCCCAGCTGGTCGGTGTCGCTGTTGCGCACGGCGGCCAGGCCCGTGGGCAGACACCCGGTGAACCTGTTGCCAGCCAACCTCAGTCTGCTGAGCTTGTCCAGATTGTCGAGTGAGTGTGGAATCTGGCCCGACATGTGGTTGTGGTTGAGCCAGAGGTTGGTCAGCGCCGACAGGTCCCCAAGCTCCTCCGGTACCTCCCCGTACAGCTCGTTGTTGGTCAGGTATAGACGCTGCAGCTTGGCGAGGCCGCCCAGCTCAGCAGGTATCTCGCCCGTCAGGTCGTTGTCGTGGAGACCCATCCACACGAAGGAAGACAGGTTTCCCAACTCGGTCGGTATCTCGCCGCTCAGGTCATTCGCCTGGGCCACTATGTGTGTGAGCCGCGAGAGGCTGCCCAGAGTTCCGGGTATGGGTCCTGACAGGTCATTCTCGTAGACGTAGAGCCGCCTCATCCGCGACAGGTCTCCCAACTCGGTGGGAATCTGTCCGTTGAGGTTGTTTCGTCCAAGGTTCAGCCAGTCGAGGTTCGCCATATCGCCGAGCTCAGCCGGTATGGGGCCTGACAGGTCGTTGTCGGCCACCCAGAGGCGAGTGGCCCTGGTCAGTTTGCCCAGCTCCGGGGCAAGCTGTCCAGTGAGGTCGTTGCTGTCGAGCCGCAGCTCTCTCAGTACAGCGAGGTCTCCCAGCTCCGCCGGTATCCCGCCGGTCAGATCGTTGTTCTGCAGGTGCAGGTGGGTGAGGCTCGACAGGTTGCCCAAGTCGGGTGGGATCGGTCCAGCGAGATCGTTATCGTGGAGGTACAACTCCTTCAGGGCCGTCAATCCTGACAGTCCACCGGGTATAGCACCACCCAGTCCTAGCCCGTTGAGATAGAGCCTGACAACCTGCGGCGGCGCCCCCTCCAGCGAATCCTCTTCAATCCCGTCCCACTCTCTAATCAGGGTATCCGCCGACCAGTTCAGTTCAGCGTTGCCAGTATTGCCAACCAAGGCCTCCCGTGCCGCAAGCAGCGCCTCGCAGTCGGACACCAGGCCGGGGTTGTTGGCCGCGTCGGGCACCGCGCCTCCAGTTGCGCAGTCGCCCGTGGTAGCCTGTCTCGGTGCAACGGCGCCGAGCGTTTCAGAGCGCCCGCCGTAGGAGGTTCCGGTAGCGGCGTCGGCACAGGTCTCCAGACCCAGCTGGTCGGCGTCGCTGTTACCCACGGCGGCCAGGCCCGCGGGCAGACACCCAGTGAGCCTGTTGCCTGCCAACCTCAGCCTGCTGAGCTTGTCCAGGTTGTCGAGTGAGTGTGGAATCTGGCCCGACAGGTAGTTGTGGTTCAGCCAAAGGTTGGTCAGCGCCGACAGGTCCCCAAGCTCCTCCGGCACCTCCCCGTACAGCTCGTTGTTGGTCAGGTATAGACGCTGCAGCTTGGCAAGACCGCCCAGCTCCGCAGGTATCTCGCCTGTCAGGTCGTTGTCATGGAGACCCATCCACACCAGGTTCGCCAGGCTCCCCAGCTCTTCAGGTATCTCGCCGCTCAGGTCGTTCGCCTGGGCCACTATGTGTGTGAGCCGCGACAGGCTGCCCAGAGCTCCGGGTATGGGCCCAGACAGGTCGTTCTCGTAGATGTAGAGCCGTCGCATCCGCGACAGGTTGCCCAGCTCAGCGGGAATCTGGCCGCTGAAGTTGTTCCGCCCCAGGTTCAGCCAATCGAGGTTCGCCATATCGCCGAGCTCAGCCGGTATGGAGCCCGACAGGTCGTTGTCGGCCACCCAGAGGCGAGTGACCCTGATCAAGCTTCCCAGCTCTGGGGGAAGCTGGCCGGTCAGGTCGTTGCTGTCGAGCCGCAGCTCCCTCAGTACAGCGAGGTCTCCCAGCTCTGCCGGTATCCCGCCAGTCAGATCGTTGTTCTGCAGGTGCAGGTGGGTGAGGCTCGACAGGTCGCCCAGCTCGACCGGGACCGGTCCGGACAGATCATTGTCCTGGAGGTACAGCTCTTTCAGTTCTGTCAGACCGGACAGCTCGCTGGGTACCGCACCGTCCAATCCCAGCCCACCGAGATAGAGCCTGACAACCTGCGGCGGCGTCCCTTCCAGCGAATCCTCTTCAATCCCGTCCCACTCGCTGATCGGGATATCCGCCGACCAGTTCAACACAGTGCCCTCCACCAGGGTGTCGAGCAACCTAAGCAGTGACTCGCAGACGGCCACCAGACCGGGGTTGCTGGTCGGATCTGGCACCGCGACTCCCGCAGCGCAGGTGCTCACGGTGGTTAGCGTTGCAGTGACAGTTGCCGACCAGGGCCCGTCTCCCACGGCGTTTACAGCCCGCACCTGGATGTCGTACTCGGTGCCGACTGTGAGTCCGGTGAGCGTGTACTCCAGGGCGTCGCCTCCACTGGTCCACACGTCTTCCACAACCGTCCAATTGGGATCCACCGTCTCGTCGTCGTCAGTCTCGATGTGGCGCAGGTCGTAGGCAGTAATGTCTGATCCTCCGTCGCTCAAAGGAGTGGCCCACGATATTGTGATTGAGTCCATTTCGGATGTGACAGAGCTTATGGTTGAAGCTTCAGGCGGCGACAACGGACAGAATGGCAGCCCTAGCTGATCGAGGTCATTATCAGATACGTCCCGCAATCTCGGCGGGACACATCCGGTAAGCCGGTTGTCACTGAGGTACAGCCACGTCAGGTTGGACAGGCCGCCCAGCTCAGGCGGAATCTCGCCCGTCAACTGGTTGCCGGAAAGAGACAGATACGTCAGGTTGGCGAGGCTCCCCAACTCCTTTGGTATCGTCCCCGTCAACTGGTTGTCGTATAGATACAGCCATTCCAGGTTGGACAGGCCGCCCAGCTCAGGCGGAATCTCGCCCGTCAACTGGTTGGCGGAAAGAACCAGCTCCGTCAGGTTGGACAGGCCGCCCAGCTCAGGCGGAATCTCGCCCGTCAACTGGTTGCCGTAAAGAACCAGCTCCGTCAGGTTGGACAGGCCGCCCAGCTCAGGCGGAATCTCGCCCGTCAACTGGTTGTCGGCGAGAACCAGCTCCGTCAGGTTGGACAGGCCGCCTAGCTCAGGCGGAATCTCGCCCGTCAACTGGTTGCCCCAGAGAGACAACTCCGTCAGGTTGGACAGGCCGCCCAGCTCAGGCGGAATCTCGCCCGTCAACTGGTTGCGGGAAAGAACCAGCCGTTGCAGGTTGGCGAGGCTCCCCAACTCCTTCGGTATCCCACCCGTCAACCGGTTCCCGCTGAGGTACAGCCGTTGCAGGTTGGACAGGCCGCCCAGCTCAGGCGGAATCGCGCCCGTCAACTGGTTGGCGGAAAGAGACAGCAGCGTCAGGTTGGACAGGCCGCCCAGCTCAGGCGGAATCGCGCCCGTCAACTGGTTGCCATTGAGGTACAGCCTCGTCAGGTTGGACAGGCGGCCCAGCTCAGGCGGAATCGCGCCCGTCAACTGGTTGACGGGAAGAGACAGCAGCGTCAGGTTGGACAGGCGGCCCAGCTCAGGCGGAATCTCGCCCGTCAACTGGTTGGCGGAAAGAGACAGATGCGTCAGGTTGGCGAGGCTGCCCAACTCCTTCGGTATCCTCCCGTTTAGACCCAAAGCAACAAGGTAGAGTTCGGTCACATGTCCATGCGTTCCACCAAGCACGACACCGTTCCACTCCGTGATAGGAGTGTCCGCCGACCAGTTTAGTGAGGCAGTCCCAGCCAACGTGTCCCGCGCCGCCAGCAGCGCCTCGCAGTCGGAGATCAGCCCTGTGTTGGTCGCGTCGGGGACGGCCCCTCCGGAGAGGCAGACGCTCGCCGTCGTCAATGTTGCGGTGTTGGTTACCGACCATGGCCCGTCTCCCACGGCGTTTACAGCCCGCACCTGGATGTCGTACTCGGTGCCGACTGTGAGTCCGGTGAGCGTGTACTCCAGGGCGTCGCCTCCACTGGTCCACACATCCTCCACAACCGTCCAATTGGGATCCACCGTCTCGTCGTCGTCAGTCTCGATGTGGCGCAGGTCGTAGGCAGTAATGTCTGATCCTCCGTCGCTCAAAGGAGTGGCCCACGATATTGTGATTGAGTCCATTTCGGATGTGACAGAGCTTATGGTTGAAGCTTCAGGCGGCGACAACGGACAGAATGGCAGCCCTAGCTGATCGAGGTCATTATCAGGTACGTCCCGCAATCTCGGCGGAACACATCCGGTAAGCCGGTTGTCACTGAGGTACAGCCGTTGCAGGTTGGACAGGCTGCCCAGCTCAGGCGGAATCTCGCCCGTCAACTGGTTGCCACTGAGGTCCAGCCATTCCAGGTTGGACAGGCCGCCCAGCTCAGGCGGAATCTCGCCCGTCAACTGGTTGCCGTTGAGCCACAGATACGTCAGGTTGGACAGGCCGCCCAGCTCAGGCGGAATCTCGCCCGTCAACTGGTTGTCGTCGAGAAGCAGCCGTGTCAGGTTGGACAGGCCGCCCAGCTCAGGCGGAATCTCGCCCGTCAACTGGTTGCCGGAAAGAGACAGCCCTTGCAGGTTGGAGAGGTTTCCCAACTCCGATGGTATGGTCCCGACGATACCCTCAGAACTCATGCCCAATTCGACTACCCGGCCGTTGGCAAGCTCGACTCCCTTCCATTCGTCGATGGGGAGGTCCTCGTCCCAGTTCAGCGACTGATCAACGCTCAAGGTGTCCCTGGACGCCAGAAGCGCTTCGCAGTCGTGGACGATCCCAGGGTCGGAGTATCCGGAAACTGCGGCGCTGTTGGGGCACACGCCTTTGCGGACCGTAATGCTGATCGTCATCGTGTCGGTGTCGCCGTCGGCGTCCGTGGCGGTCAGCGTATAGCTCGTCTCGCCGGCAGCGACAGAGGTGGCTGAAACCCCAATCCGGGCCGGGGGGCCGGGGGTGAAGATGACATCATTGCTCGGAGCAGGAGACAGGGAGTATGTTAGCTTCCCGTTGCCAAACGCAGCTTCAGGCAGGAAGCGACTCCCGGCGATTCCCGCCGTGAAGGTGTACGCAATGCTGTCGTCAGCGAAGAAGGGCGCTTCATCGTCGATGATGGTCAACGTCACGTTCTCGGGACCGGCAACCCCTTGTGGGTTCTCTGACGTGCCGGACACTGTAACGGTCTGGGTGGCTTCCGCGAGTTCGTCGTTGTCTTTGGGGCTGAACGGCGACTCTATGACCTGAGCAAGCTGGCCCAAGTCAATCCCCACCAGGCGGCTCGCCAGAGTATCGACGCCGATGCTGGGAGGCGGTTCACCATCGACCTCGTAGAACAGGCCATCTGGCTGGGATCCGTCGTCGGTCGCGTCGGGGGGTGCTGTCGACACCGGGGCTGGAATCGGTGCGGACGTAAGGGCTGGAGTAGTCGTCGCCGTCGGAGAAATTCCCTGCGCAGCGACGGGGACGTGCAGAGTGAAGACGCTGGAAACCGCCATCAGCAGCAGTATGGCAAGGAGTACCGCTCCCGCGCCTACCCAACCTAGTGCAATGGACTTTGACATCATCGCTCTCCTCGATTCAAGGGTCAGTACCACAGTGGCCTTCCGCATGACGCGCCGTAAGGTTCGTTTGTATCTACTTGAAGGGGTACTTTTGTACCCGTCCGATAAGGTACGGTCGAACCTTGCCGCCGTCGTCGAGCGGCGTACATTGATTGCAATGACGAGGCTTGAATTTGCAGACCACGCCGCGCGATGCGATGGCAGGGCCCCGCCGGGAGCTTGATCGTACCGACCCGGACGACCTGCGCTACAACCTGAGGATTTCGGTATGGGTACGATGGTTTCTTCTAACGGCCTGGCTGTTGCAGTTCAACTACCGGCCCAACTTCGCGGACCCTGCCTATGTGCCGACCACGCTGTTGGCGGTATCGGTGCTGGCCCTCAACGGCTACGTTCACTACCGCATCCGGTCGCATCGGACGGTTACGTGGCGCTGGGCGCTGGCTCTCAGCGTGATGGACGGGGCGATGATTACGGCGGGCATCGCCATCTCATCAAGTGGATTCCACAACACCTTCTTCGTGCTGTACTACCCCGCGCTCGCCATGTTCGCCGTAGTGTTCACCTCCTTCATGCTCAGCTTCGCCTGGGTCACCATGGTTGCGGTGGTGTACGCCGCGTTGAGCCTGGTGTTGGAGCCGGGCGTCGACTACGAGATCAAGGAGGAAAAGGTACTGTTCACCAGGATTGCCGTCATGTACACGGTCGTCGCGGCGGTCAACCTGGTCTCCAGGTTCGAGCGGATCAGAAGGAGAGAGGCAGTGGAGCGGGAAGGTGAGCTTCAGCGGGAGCGGATCGAACTCTCGCAGACTATTCATGACACCATCGCCCAGTCCGCTTATATGATGGGCCTGGGCATCGAGACCGCGATAGAGCTGGCCAACGCCCAGAACGACGACGGCAGCGACGAACTGATCGCCAAGCTGGAAGACGGCAAAAATCCTGGATGAGGACTACGCCGAGAACGACTTCTCTATGTGCGTGGATGGACTAAACGCTGAGGG
>CBDCXW010000006.1:0-58321 GCA_965223945.1 Dehalococcoidia bacterium
CCGATGAACTCGACCTCGTCCTTGTACTTCTGGTAGGCCTCCTCGAAGTCCGGCATCTCGGCGACGCAGGGCGGGCAGGACGGGAACCAGTGGTTGAGCACGACCGGTTTCCCTACCAGGTCCGATAGACTTAGCACCTCGCCGTCCGAGTGGTCACCGTTCTCGAAGAGGGCCAGCTCGAAGTCGGGAGCGGCGTCGGCCGACCGCGAGACCTCGGAGCCGCAGGCGGCGATAAGGACGGTGATCAACGCGACCACCACAAACCATGCCGACCTGAGCGTTAGGATCGCCGGGCCGCGCGTGCCCGCGGCGTCTGCGTGCTTCGGCATCTTCACTGTGTCCAATGTCACCCTCCCCCTGCATATATCCTACCACTCGCAGAGGCGGGTGGGGCGGCCACGGCCCTGGCTGGGGCTTCCACGGAGTCGAACATTCAGCGCTTCGAGACAACCTGCGACATTTAGAGACTTTTAGCTTTGGGACCGGCTTTCCAACTGTGACATGGACGCGACATTGAGGGACATTGGAGCGACATTTAGCGACATTACTGTGACAAAGTGCGACATGGCGGCGAGGATGGTCTGACCGAGGAGTGTGTGGAGAGGCGCCGGAACTTTGCCATGGGGGAACCGTAGCACATGTGTACGGGTTAGTCAATGTCTGGACTGCGATTCGTGCGATGAGGATTCTCACCCTCACCTTAATCCTCCCCCTAGGAGCCTGTCCGAGGATTCGTTCCTGGAGACGAAACCCGCCACGCAATAACCTGCTTACAGCAATCTGGACTTTGTCGTGGAGTAAATAGCATCTTTACACTCCACTAATGACGCATATCGTTTAGAACATTGTTTCTCGGACAGACTCCTAGACGAGACCTTTGCACAACTGTTTGGTGCATTGAATAATAAGGGGCGCTAATCTGGCGATCAGGAGGCAGCGATGCACCGAGAGATAGGAGGGGTGTCGTTTGTAGAGGGATTTCTGCCTGAGGGCATCGGCAGGAATGAGAGTTTGGAGAGAATTGACCAGGCGGTGGACTGGGACAAGTTGTCACGGCTGGTTAACGGCATCCACTCGTCATCGGAGGGCAGGAAGAGCTATCCCCCGCTGATGATGGTGAGGGTGATGCTGCTCCAGCAGTGGTATGGCGCGTCGGACCCGGCAATGGAGGAGGCGCTGTCAGACCGTCTGTCGTTTCGGCGGTTCGTGGGTCTGGGGATTCAGGACGAGTCGCCTGACCACTCGACGATCAGCCGGTTCCGCAGGTCGTTGACGGAGAGAGGGCTTGGGGAAGAGTTGCTGGAGGAGCTCAACCGACAGCTTGACGGGAAGGGCCTGATGGTGAAGTCGGGAACCCTCATGGACGCGACGCTGGTGGAGTCGCAAGGCAGCCGCAAGTCTGGGTCTGGAGAGGGGACGGACAAGGACGCGGCATGGACGCGTAAGGGCTCTCGCAGTCACTACGGCTACAAGATGCACATCGGAGTGGACGAGGGTTCCGGTCTGATACGCAAGGCGGTGTTGACGCCGGCGAATGTCAACGATACGGAAGTGGCGGACGAGTTGGCGGTGTACGCTGACCGGGCCTACGACACGCATAGGAGGAGGCAGAGGCTGAAGTCGATGGGTATACAGGACCAGATAATGAGAAGAGCGAACAAGCATCATCCTGAGGTCGCCGATGTCGAGAAGCTTCGGAACGACCTGATATCGAGAGTGCGAGCGAGGGTGGAGAAGGTGTTCGGTACGCTGAAGCGGTCATACGGCTACAGTCGGGTGCGCTACACAGGTCTTGAGCGGAACGCTACGGAGATGTGCTTCAAGTGCATGGCCTACAACCTGCGGAGGGCTGACCGGATAGTCCTCAATGGAGCGTGAGATGGTGAGGGAGGCGTGCGCCATGAAAGGGCACTCGCCGCTGAAGCGGCTGCCGAGGGTTGTCTTGGGCTGCCTACAGGGGATGATTGGACGCTGAGAACTCCCATCTCAAACCCGCTGATTGTTGACCTCTGCGCCACAGACACCCAATTCTCAACACCGAAAGTTGCGCAAAGGTCTCGTCAAGGGAGAGGAGAGAACCGAAATCCACCGCCTAACCTGTGGCGAGGGGGCTTGGGGTCCTTGTAGCCCGTATTCAGAGTGCGAAGGGCGGGTGAAGTGTGTCAGGTCCTGTGGGATTGAGCCGCCGGAGCCGGGCCTGATGGGTCATGACGGCGTCTTGGCGCCATTCGAGACCGCGCTGGGTCCGAGATGGACATGGCGCGCCAGGGCGACTGTGCTGAGTCGGCTTTGACAGACGGGCTAAGGTACGTGGGCCGGGCTCAGGGGTCGGCGGCCAGAGCCAGTATGCTCCGGCGCATCCCGATCAGCAGGCCGTAGGACGGGTGGTCTCCGGGCAGGCGTATGATCAGTCGCCTGCCGTGGCGCACCATCCTCCCGGGCAGGTTGACGACGCCGAATCGCACTGCCTTGAGCCGCTTGTTCAGCCACTCGCCGCCCATTGCCAACTGCTTGACCGCCGAGTTCAGGTTGAACGCCAGGGTTGCGATGGACCACCAGGCGGCATTGGCTCCGAACAGCCCCGAGGGCAACCGCCCAGCGGCAAGGTCTCTCTTGAGAACCCCATGTACCTCCTCGCCCTTGCCGCAACGCTCCCTGTACCATCTGATCAGCTCCTCCCCAGCAATGGTACGGTTGGTCACCACCCCCGACACCTTGTACCAGCCTTTCCCCTGTATATCGACGAATCTGGACGCTCTGTCCGACTCGATCTCCATGCCGGGCAGTGGCGGTCTGTGCATAGGCTCCCTGACGGCCAGGAACCTGTAGTACGGGTCCTTCTTGCTGTAGGCCGTCCAGTTGGGTACGAACTCCACCTCAGCCCACTGTTGCTCCGCAGCATCCACGGACCCTTCAGCGCCACAACGTAGATCGCGCCACTCCCCCTCCGGAGTCTCTGCAACCGCCTTCCTGAACTCCGGTGTCACCATGACTCCCACCGCGAACTCGATCTCCCCCAAGCGTTCGTCTTGGCCCTTCGCACAGTACCTCAGCAACTCCTGCTCCTACCCCGCCGTATCCGACCTCACCATCACCTTCTGCACGCCACTCGGCAATTGCGCCAGAGCTTCGGTCAGCACTCGCTTCTGCTGGTAGCCCGCAGGTACGTTGCCGTCCCGAAACTCCGTATGCGCGATCAGGCCAGCCTCATGCCAGTAGGTCGTCAGAGGCTGGTACGCTTTGTACTTCTCGTAACAGTACTGGGCCTGCTGCTTGTGCGTCTCGACCAGAGTCGCATCCATGTCCAGCGTTGCACAGCTCTGCCGGACGTGGCGCTGTACAAAGGCAACCATGTCTGCGTTCACCCTGTTCAACCCACGCAGACCCTCAGTCGCCGCAGGTATGAACGCCCGGCCGGACTCTCGCTTAGTCTCCTCCCCAGCGTCATGGAACTTGTCCAGGTATCTGAACACCGCCGATGCCGATGGTACACTGCGCTGACGCCCGACCCGCCACCTCTGCTCCATCGCCTCACGCTCGCAACGGCGCATCCCATGAGTCTCCATCCTTCGCAGCAGACGCCCCAGACCCTCGTCACCCTCCAGCACGTTCAGATCGGACACCGATTCCCCTCCCGCCACATTCAACAGCACCAACGACGTGATCATCTGGATGTCAGTCCAGCCCTGTCTCATCCCCTTGATCCCCACGTGACGACGCACCGATTCCCACAGACCCGCCGCGGCCACCATGTCCAGGTAGACCCCGGCTCCCCCCATTGCCGTCATACCGGTCGAGCTTCTCTCCGCAGCGTACTGGAATGGCAGAACTCCCTGCGGCATAATGGTTGCACCTCGTTGGTGATGGCTTTGTCTCTTCAACAAACCATCTTAGCCCGCTTCACGGCGGGCTCCAACGAGGTCTTCCTTTTACCCGAGATTTCCCATATTGGCAGTCTTCAGGCTCAAAGGGCAGCCCAAACGAGATGGGAGCAACATAGTCAGGTCCTGCAAGGCCAGTCAATCCGGAAAAGCCGCCAATCCCAAACAAACCGGAACGCTTCCCAGTTTCGAGGCGGGTTGCTACTACTCATACCAGCCCGATCCAAATAGCAGCCCGTCATGCCGCACAATCCAAGTGTGTTTCTGACGGTTCTCGCCCGATTCCGGGTTGAGCAACACATAGTCGACCCAATGACCCGCCTCAGTGGCGCTCAGCAAGTCGTCGCCATAGAAATACCCCGTGGCGTCCACACGGAGGCTGGGATCACGCCCTCGAAACTGCGGGTTATGGTGGGCTATCGTGTAGCCGTCTTGGTCGATGATGAAGACGTACCACTGGCCGTCAACACTCTCCTTGGCGTTGTAGTAGGCGACGGTCTCCTCCAGGCCGAGGGCGACGTAGAGGTTCATGGCCTGCCGCACGAAGGCCTTGGTGTAGGCGGGGGCGTCGGACTTGCCGGGGCCGCGTTTGTACCAGCCGGAGCCGAAGGTAATGCCGTCGTGGATGACCACCCAGGAGTGCTTGGTCTCCACAACGCCAGAGGCGGGATTGGCATAGGTGTAGTCGAACCAGGCGCCGTCCTGGTCGGCGGAGGCGGCGACGGCGGACCCGGTGGGGTAAGAGTTGGGTCCGAGAGCCTGGGAGACGTGCTTGCCCACGAGGTCGGGGTCGGGGGCATGAGCGATGATGGTCTGGTTCTCATCGATGATGAAGACATACCACTGGTCGTCGATGCTCTCCCTGGCGTTGTAGTAGGCGACGGTCTCCTCCAGGCCGAGGGCGACGTAGAGGTTCATGGCCTGCCGCACGAAGGCCTTGGTGTAGGCGGGGGCATCGGACTTGCCGGGGCCGCGTTCGTACCAGCCGGAGCCGAAGGTAATGCCGTCGTGGATGACCACCCAGGAGTGCTTGGTCTCCACAACGCCAGAGGCGGGATTGGCATAGGTGTAGTCGAACCAGGCGCCGTCCTGGTCGGCGGAGGCGGCGACGGCGGACCCGGTGGGGTAGGAGTTGGGTCCGAGAGCCTGGGAGACGTGCTTGCCTACCAGGTCGGGGTTGGGGGCATGAGCGATGATGGTCTGGTTCTCATCGATGATGAAGACATACCACTGGTCGTCGATGCTCTCCTTGGTGTTGTAGTAGGCGACGGTGGCATCGAGTCCTTCCGATTCGTATCTGCTGAGGGCGTCCCCTACTAGGAACTTGGTGTAGTCCCCGGGCGTCGACTTGGGAGGTACGGCCGCCGTGGTATAACTCGTGACCAACTGCTCCTGCATCTGCTCAATGAGAGACGCGACGGTGGCCTCATCCACGAGGGCGGGTGCGCCCGCGGGGCCCTGCGGCCCGGGAGGCCCCTGCTCCCCGGCAGGCCCAGCGTCTCCCTGGCAGGCAGCAATTGACAGGACAAGAGCGATGATCGGGGTTACTGTGATTAGTGCGCGCATTGTCAAACCCCCTGGTTGCGACGGGCGACGCCGGACCTCGCGAAAGCGGATACTACCGCTGCGCCAGAAGTGTCCGAGTCAAACTTCAGCCTGCGGAAGCGCATGCGCCGCTGCCAAGTCGTACGGTATCGGCGGTTACCATTTGCCGGACCGTTCAGCGTGCGCGTGGTCAGGCAGCCGATACGATAACCCCGCGTCGTCGTAAGCCGACACTGCGAGAAGGGTTGAGAACCGACATTTCCCATATCAGACTGCGGGTGTCCAAAGAACCCGCCATCCTTACACGACGGTGATGGTAGGGGTATCCACGAACGCCGTCAACTATCCCATCGGGCTCACAAGACCATCTCTCGGTGCCGTGAATTAGCGTCCGCCAGGCAACGGAGGCAGCTTTCAGCACGTTTGCACACTCTTCAACTCATCCAGGCGCACAGCTCCCCCTTGGCTATCCTCGTCACCTCCGATGATCCCAAGGATACTCGCTACCCTGGTGCTGGATGGAGCCCGCCGATACGCTCCAGCACTTGTCGAAATACCTCCCGAGGCACTGCTACCTCGGCTAGCTGAAACACCAGCCGCCGGGCGTGGCGAACTAGCCTCCCCCCTATCTTGATAAGTTTGACCTGGAGGCTTCGCAACGACCAGTGCTTGACCGCCCTGGGCAGGCATAGCCTGCGCAGCAAGTTCCCCAGGTTGTAGGCTAGGATGAACAGAGCCAGTCGCACCTGGTTGGCCACGAACCTGTGGCAGGACAGCCGGGTCCAGTTCAGGGCGTACTTGCCTTCCTTAATCCACTGCTCGGCAGTACCTCTGCCATTGTAGAAATGCACTACCCCCTCGGGGCCAGCCGACATGTTGGTGACGATGAAGCCCACTCGAGGGAATAGCTCTCCCTGGTGCCATTCTACCTTGGCCATCACCCGACGCGGTCGGTCCCAACTCCCCGCTTGATACCAGAAGTCGTCGTACCAGATGATGGGCTTCTTCGGCGGCCTTCCCACCGGCCTCCTCAACAGAGGGGCGATCTCCCATTGCAGCACCTCGTTGCTGGGGAGCCTGATAGCGTAGAGGACGCGCCGCTCCTCCAGGTACTCGTAGACCTCCGGCTTGGCGAAGGCGGCATCGGCCCTGAAGTACCGGCGCACTCCCGTCCGCCCGTAGCGGGCCACGATGGGCTCCAGCACCTCCCGCCAGTTGTGGGCGCTGTGGACATTCCCAGGACGCAGCATGGCCCCCTCGCAGTCCCCGAACTGGTTGAAGACATAGATCGGGTGATAGCACGTGCAGCCAAAGTGGCCATTGTAGGCTGCTCCCTCCTGTTCCCCATGTACCGGGCTCTTTGAGCTATCCATGTCCAGGATGACCCGCCGGTGAGATGTATGGGCCATAGCCCGATCCACCCACTGTGCGTTCATACGGGCCAAGCCTTCAGGATTATGCTTTCGGGTGAGCACCTCCGTCTCGAACCGGCTCATCGTGTTGGTGCTTGCTGCCTGTCTCTCAAGGCCTCGCCGTCCAACGATGACCCGCATAGCTGGGTCCTGGGCCAGCCGTTCAGCGTCGTTGGTGTCCTCATAGCCAGCAAGACGGCTGTATACCGACTGCCTGAGCAGAGCCACCAACTCGTGTTGGACGTTGCGACCCCCCCCTGCTCTCTTGCAGACAGGCGGTTGCTGTCTCCGTCAGTCCCAGGGCATCATCCAACTCGCGGCAGGCCAGAAGTCCGGCGTCCGAGGTAATAGTGGAGCCGTGGAATTCCAGGCGTACGCGGCGGTCAAAACGGAGCGTGGTGCGGCTGTCGGTGCTTTCACCCATTGGGTGCCTCCGGCGAGCTTGCGATATCCAGAACTAACATTCGCTATCTCGGCCAGACTAGCACACTTACCAGCTATGATGCTCACGTATGCGGCTCAAATACGTGGCTTTCTTGCCGATCACGACACGCCCACGGGGCTCATCTGGGAAATGTGGGTTTACTTAGGTGGGGGATCTGGGGAGAATCGCGACTCCCCTCTGTATCGAGTACGGGGCAGGCTTTGGTCCTCTCCCGTTTGCATAGACCCTTGCGTAGCCGGGCGGAAAAGGCGATGTAGGGAGTTATAGACGACACCATCCAACCCTCCTCCCCGCGCCTCTGGGTTCCGGCCTGCGCCGGAACGACGGTGTCAGGCTTCGGGGTCATCGGCGATTAGCTGGCGGGCGTAGTTCATGAGGACCTGGGCCCGGTCGGCGGGGACCGCGCGCTGGGCGAAGTAGGTCTCGAGGGCTACCTGGGGATCGAGGGCCTTGGTGTAGTCCGACTCCAGCCTTGTCCGCCGCTCCTCCTCGATCTCCCTGGAGATCGAGGCGACGAAGTGGGCGTCGTCCAGCGCGTGGCGGATGTCTGACTCGCGCAAATGCGGGTCGAGCTCAGCCGGGAGCCTGATCTGCACGCGCACGACGGCGCCGGTCAGGTCGCGGCCGGAGATGGCCCGGAGCACCCTCGCCGTCGGATCCAGGTCGCCGCGGGGCACCTCGACCGATATGGTGACGAACTCGCGGGCGTCGACCGGCTCGAAGGAGAACCCGGTCATCCTGGAGCCGCGGGGCAGGCCGGGGTCGAGGTCGACAACGCAGAAGCCCTTCCGGTCCTTCTCCTCTCCGAAGTCGACGCGCTGGAGGCTCCCGCTGTAGACGACGTGCGGGCGCTCGCTCAGCACCTGGTGCCGGTGCACGTGGCCCAGCGCGACATACTCCAGCTGGGGCAGGGCGAGGTCGCTCTTCTGCAGGACGTAGTCGCGGCCGACCATCATCGACTGCTCAGAGGCCAGCGTGGCCTCCCCGACCGACAGGTGCCCCGAAAGCACGGCGGGAACAGCGGGGTCGAGCGAATCGGCCGCCGACCTGATCGCGCGGACGAGCCGCTCTTCTATCAGCTTGTTCACCTCGTCGGGGTTCAAGCCGCGAGTGTCGTCGCTCGCGAGCAGGACGCTTCGCCTGATCCAGGGGACCGCGAGCACCTGGAGCGGGCCGGAGCGGGTCTCGACGCGGTAGGTGTGGAGGCTGGCGCCGATCGTGACGTTGGGGACGTCGAGGGTCTTGAATATCTCCAGCGAGGTCGCCTTGCCGAAGACGTGGGGCGTGTCGTGGTTGCCAATGAGCAGGAAGGCGGCGATTCCCTCGGCCGAGAGCCTGGCAACGCGCCGCGCGAACTCGCGCTGGTGGGTCTGTGATGGGTCGCGGCTCTTGTAGGCGTCGCCGCAGAAAAGCACGAGGTCAACGCGGTTGTCGATGGCGAAGTCGACGGCCTCGTCGAAGGTGTGGAGGAAGTCCATGAGCCGGGTCGACAGGCCGGTGTCGGGGTCGACGCGGCCGTAGTTCTCGACCCCTATGTGTACGTCGGCAATATGGAGGATGCGCATGAGTAGGTTTAGGAGAGGGCCGTCAGGATGTCACGCCTCTTCCATCACCCGGTAGAGGTCGTCGCGCTTGGCGACATCGACCAGCATCTCGCCGCCGTGCCAGGTAGGGAGCGGTGGCAGGGTGTCCTGCAGTATCCGCCGGAGGCCGGCCTCCACCAGTGCGGACATGGTCGTCCCGCGCCGGGCCGCCTCTTCGCGCAGCCGCAGGAGCAGGGTGTCGTCTATGTTGAGGGTGGTCTTCATATAGGAAACCGTACAGCATGTATGGCTGTGTGTCGACGGTGGGTGCCGGCGAAATCTCCGAGCCGCGTCGAGAGCCCGGTTTCGGGGTCGACCCGGCGGTGGTTCTCGAACCAGCCGTAGTCCTCGACCTCTATGTGCTGATACTCTCTTTTCCAGGATGTCTCCGAACAGCCTGCATTCTTGTGTCGAGCCAATATCAGGAATTATAATGGCTTACGGAGTGACGTTCAGCCAGACCTATCGAAGAATGTTCAGCCAGACCTATCGAAGAAGAGGAGTGTCATGCCTACGAAGCAGGAACTCGAAGAACGCAGAAGGAGGGTTATCGAGAGAATCACTAACAGGGTTCGCGAGCCTGCTGATCGACTGTTTGGTGGCGACCTGGGACAGGGATTCTTATACTGGGCAGCAGACCTTCAGTTGGATCAGACTGAGAATCGACCTTCGGCGGACGACCTGCTGGCTAATATCACGGACGGCAGAGATGATCTTGAACTTGATGCATATCATATCGACGACGACGCCAGAACGATATACCTCTTCCAGTCAAAGTATCGCTCCAGCCCGGGTAACCTCCAGATGAGGGACTTGACGAACTTCCTTGACGTACCCAATAAGCTTGCGACACCTCCGATGCTGGCTGCTATCACTAACCAGAAGGTATTGGAATTTGCCCCGACGTTTCGACGTAGCCTCTTGGAAGGGTATGGACTGAAACTTGTCTACCTAACTACCCTGTCGGCGACTAAGCAGCGAGTGGACAGGGCAAGTAAATGGTCTGACGACCCCCTACGTCTAAAGGTTGGCGGAGAATATATCGACGTCGTACATTCTGCGTCGATAGTTGATCTAGGCGAACTGATCCGGGTCATCGATTCTCTGGATTCCACGAAAGAGATTGAGTTGACCTTGGAAATCGCGACCTCCGGTTATCATGAATCTACATCAGGCGGCTTTAGATGTCTGATTGCAACCCTTGGCCTAGAGGAATTGGCCACGACCTTTGACGTGCACAAGTACGCCATATTTCGTTACAATCCTAGAGGGCCATTAGGGTCAGTCGACCCAAACAAAGGCATCAGGAGAACACTTGAGGATCCCAATCAGAGGAGACTGTTCCAACTCATGAACAATGGCCTCTCTGCAGTATGCGCATCGTTCGCCGTGTCAGAGGATGGTGATACCGCGAAGGTGAACGTAAGGGACTTCCAGATTGTCAACGGGTGTCAGACAACCTACAGTGTCTACGATCACTGGAGGAGAGCTGGGGAACTTGACGATGCGACCGTTACACTCAAGCTAGTTGAAGATCCCTCCTCGCAACTGAGACGGGCGATCAGTGCTGCCAGCAACAAACAGTCTCACATGAAGGACTGGGATTTCCTGTTTGACGAGCCTGAACAACAGCGCCTTCAGAGGGAATTCAGTGAATTAACGCCTCCCCTATTCTATGAACTCAGACGAGGGGAGCACAAGTACATAGAGAGTGGAGGGAGCTCCGAAAAGACAACAATCAAGGACGTAGCTCAGGCTATGTGGGCTTTTGCGGGGAAGCCGGGCGAGGCGAAGGATAGGATTCGCGAGATTCCTCGTTCGACGAGTCTAAGGGGTGGTTACAGGGAAGTTTTTTACCCGGGCGTCGAAGCTGAGCGTCTCAGGCTTCCGCTGGCTGTCTATGGACGTGTCCAGAAGGCGTGGAGGATGTACTATGAGGAAACAGGCACACGCGGTGATGACCGAGAGCACGGCAGGCTCCACATTCTATGGCTCATTGGAAGAAGTATCGTTCGTTCCCGCGGCGTATCCGAATACCAGGAGTTACCTATCACAGACGTGAGACAACTCGCGGCAACTGTGGATGAATGGTTCCCGGTTTACCATGACATCGCCATTGATACAGTCGAGCATGTGGTTGAGGTCAAGAACGATTCTGCTACTGAAACCGGGAAGACGTTATCCCTAAGACAGCTATTTAGATCGGCGGACTATTATGGAGACTTCATTAAGAAGCACGATAAACTCTTGAAGCAAAATGTACTGGCTCCGGGTGAAGGCTTGGCGGTCGCCTAGCTCACCAGCCCAAGTGTAGCATGATCACGTCGCCCTTCCATGGGAGACCGTCTACCCAACGACGGAGCTCCTCTATGTCGCTCTGAGGCAACCTGTTCTCCGTGATGTAGCTGTCTAGCTGCTGCTGCAGAGTCTCCCGGGTGTACTCGACGAATGTGGATGAGGAGCCGTTCCAGTCGGCCTCATCGTCGTTGATGTTGAGATGCCATGCGAAGTCGTAGGCAGGCTTGTCCGGCCGCGGCAGGTAATTGATCTGAACAACGCCAATGTCCAGTCCCATGTTTCACCTCTCTGGTTTGGGGACCAGACATTCTAGCGGACCCTGTCAAGTCTGTGCGCGGTGGGGTGGAAACAGGCCGGAGGCGTAGACGGGGTCAGTTGCGAGGAAGAGGCGGCCACAAGGGTCGCCTCTACATCAGGCTACTTTGTGCGGGAAGCGGTGGACGGGCGTGGAATAGGCGGGCTTGCCTTCGGCCACGCGCTCGACCTCCCGGGCCGTCTCCTCGCTGATGATCTGATCGCCACACTGGTCGCAGACGAGCGCGGGCACTTCATCGACTATCAACAGCCCATCCCGTCGGCGGCCGCTGATCACGACCAGCTTGTCCCTGTACGTTCCGTTGTGACAGAGCGTGCATTTGTTGGTCAAGGTCTGTCTCCATGTCACCCCACGAACCGGGTCCGGAGCTCTTCCACCAACCGGTCTACCGGCACGCGCTGCTGTTGCATGGTGTCGCGGTCGCGGATGGTGACGGCGTGGTCGTCGAGGGTGTCGAAGTCGACGGTCACGCAGAGGGGCGTGCCTATCTCGTCCTGGCGGCGGTAGCGGCGGCCGATGCTCTGGGCGTCGTCGAACTGGACGAGTCCGCCGGCGGCGCCTGAGCGGCGCACGATGTCGTAGACCTCGCGGGCGGTCGGCGTCAGCCGCTCGTTGCGGCTCAGCGGCAGGACGGCGACCTTGACGGGCGCGAGGGCAGGGTGGAACCTCAGCACGACGCGCTTTTCCGACTTGCCCTTTGCGCTGACCGCCTCCTCCTCGGCGTAGGCGTCCACGAGGAAGGTCATCATGGCCCTGTCGACGCCGAAGGACGGCTCTATGACGTAGGGGACGACGTGGTCTCCCAGGGCGTCGTCGAAGTAGGACAGCGACGCGCCACTGGCTGCGGCGTGGGCCCTGAGGTCATAGTCGGTGCGGTTGGCCGTGCCCTGTATCTCGCCCCAGCCCCAGGGGAAGCGGTACTCGATGTCAGAGGTCGCCTTCGAGTAGTGGGACAGCTCGTCGGGGTCGTGAGGGCGGACGCGAAGCCGCGACTCGTCGACTCCGAGTCCCGCGTACCAGCGGAGCGACTCGTCGATCCAGCGCTCGTGCCACTCCTCGTCCTCGCCGGGCTGTACGAAGAACTCGATCTCCATCATCTCGAACTCGCGGGTGCGGTAGATGAAGTTGCCGGTGGTGATCTCGTTCCGGAAGGCCTTGCCGATCTGGGCGATGCCGAAGGGCGGCCTTCGCCGGGTGGAGGTGACGACGTTGGCGAAGTTGACGAATATGCCCTGGGCCGTCTCCGGGCGCAGGTGGACGATGTTCTCCTCGGAACGGACGGGGCCCATGTGGGTCTCGAACATGAGGTTGAACATGCGGGGCGGCGTGAGCTTCCCGGCGCACTCGGGGCAGACGGGGTCGGCGCCAGAGTGGGGATCTGGAGACTGGGTTCCGGCCTCCGCCGGAACGACGGAGGGACTGGCTTCGAGCTGGTCCTCGCGCCAGCGGCGGTGGCAGACGACGCACTCGACGAGCGGATCGGTGAAGCTCTCGACGTGACCGCTGGCCCTCCAGACCTCCGGGTGCATGATGATGGCGGAGTCGAGGCCGACCATGTCGTCGCGCTCGAGGACCATGGAGCGCCACCAAGAGTCCTTGACGTTGCGCTTGAGCTCGGCGCCGAGCGGGCCGTAGTCCCAGGTGCTGGCGAGGCCTCCGTATATCTCGCTGTTTTGGAAGATGAAGCCTCTGCGTTTGCAGAGGGATACGAGCTTGTCCAGGTCTATGGTCACGCGCTTCTCCGTGTCGGGGGTGTGTGGTGGGATTATAGCAAGCGCGCCCACGGCGCCGGTATGATGGGACTGGGCTTGCTACTTTAACACCCTTCCCCTAGCCCTTTCTCTTCAGAGATCCTCGCATCACTCACTGGTAGTCAGTGCGCAGTGCCGGAGTCCCTCTCATCCTAACCGTCTCCCGCCAGGGGAGAAGGGATTCCCGCCTGCGGAGACCTTTGCGTAACCTACCGGACGAGGCGATGTCGGGAGTTGTGAACGACACCACACTAGCTAAGCCCCCACCCCTCTGGATACCGGCCTTCGCCGGTATGACGGTTGTGCAAAGGTCTCCCTGCGCGGGAACGACGGGTAGAGGGGCGCGCGACGGCAAGGGTGGGGCGGGTCTGAAACCCGCCCCTGCGACACAGCCGACCAGCGGCTAAATCTCCTCAAACTGACGTAAAATTCATGAGTCAAACCCCTTGCAATAGGTTTCCGGAATGCCTAAGCTAATACTGTCGTGGGTTTCATGAACCGAATCGACAGAGGACAAGCCGAGACAAGGGAAACCGACAACTTTTGGGGCCGCACAGTCCGTACGGGCTGTGCGGTCTTTGCGTCCAAGGATATGTGATGACCCTACCAGGTCCGAATAGATTCAAGCCCAGGGAGCCGTGGGAGCGCGACCTGTACCTGCTGTGGCTGGCGATAGTCCTGACAATGGTCGGCTTCGGCGGCGTATTCCCGTTCCTTCCATTGTACATAAGGGAGCTGGGGATCGAGGACCCGCGCCAGGCGGCGCTGTGGGGCGGCATCGTCGGCAGCGTCACGGGTCTCCTGATGGCGTTCAGCGCGCCGTTCTGGGGTGTGATCGGCGACCGATCCGGCCGCAGGAAGAACGTGGTGCGCGGCACTTTCGGCTTTGCCGTGTTGATGTTCTCCGCCAGCTTCGTGCCCAACGTCTACTGCCTGCTGGGGCTGTGGCTGTTCCTCGGGCTTCTGCCCGGGCCCTCGATGGCGGCCATGCCGGTGGTGACCGGCATGGTGCCCAGGCACCGCATGCAGTACGCGGTCGGCGTCCTGATGTCGGCCAGCTTCCTGGGATTCACGGTCGGCCCGCTGCTGGGCGGACGGATCATAGACGCCTTCGGATTCCGGTCGACCCTGCTGACGACCGCCGCCCTGCTGGTGACCGCGGGCTCGATAGTGTTGTTCCTCGTGAGGGACGGCCAGGCCGCGCCGGCGACACGGCAACCCCTGCGTGTTAAGGCGATGTTCCAGAGTATAGCCGCTGTGGCACGGTCGAAGGAGGTCGCACCGATCCTCTGCGTCCTGTTCATGGTCCAGGCCTGCGGCTCGCTCATGATGCCTGTTCTGCCCCTCTTCCTGGGTTCTCTCTCATCGTCCGAGGACGTGGCAGGGATGATCGGCGTCGCCTTCGCGATCATGGGCGTGACCGGCGGACTGGCGTCCGTCGTCGTGGGCAGGGTCGGGCATCTCGTCGGCAGGACTCAGTTGGTCGCCGGGTCGTTCGCGGCGGTCGGCCTGCTATACGTTCCGATGATACTGATCGGCGACATCGTCTCGGTGTACGTCATCCTGGGGATGGTCGGCTTCCTCGGAGGGGTGCTGGTCACGACGGCCTTCGCGCTGGTCGGGGCATCCGGCGGCGAGAACCAGGGGACGGCGTACGGCGCGGCCCAGAGCGCGGGCTCTCTGGCCTGGGGCACCGCGCCTCTGGCCGGAGGGGCCATCGCAGGGTTCTGGGGCCTTCGGGAGGTGTTCGTGGTTCTGGCCGCCGCATATCTGCTGGCTGGGGCCGCGTCGCTCAAGCTGCTGGCCGGGACCGGCGGGGCGAGGGAGGAGGCACCCGCGGACGTCGCGCCCACGGTCGAGCCCGTGGAATCGGGCGATTTGCTGCCGGCCTCCGCAGGAACGCCGGGCGCGGGAGTCGACTAGGGGGTGGGAGGGCCTACGACCTCTCCCGCCCTGACGGTCAGGACGGGCTCCCAGCAGCCTCCGGGCCGCGTCGCGCCCTTGACGTCGGCGAGGGGAGCGGCGTCGGGGTCCCATCGCAGTACGGCCAGGTCGGCGCACGCGCCGGGCGCGAGGGAGCCTATCTCACCGCTCAGCCCGAGGGCCGCGGCTGGAGCCGCAGTGCCGCAGCTGAAGGCCTCAGTCTCCGGCATTCCAGCGGCGATCAGCTTCGACATGGTGCGGGCCATGTCGTGCCTGGGGACCGACTCGACGTGCCGCCTGTAGAAGTCGGTCGAGATGGTGTCGGGCGGGAAGCCGTCCGCAAGGGCGGCCTCGGCGACGTCGAAGTCGAACGAGGACATGCCGTGGCCAATGTCAAAGAGCACGCCGCGCTCTCGAGCCTTCCACGCTGCGTCGATCACACGCCCGCCGGAGACGACGCTCTGTACGCTGTCGCGGAAGCAGTATGTGACCACGTCACCGCGCCTGAGCAGATCGAGCTGTTCTGAAAGCGGGCATTCGCCGGTCTCGATGCGGGCCCCGTACAGGAGAGGCTTACCGGTCCGCTGAGCCGCGTCGAGTGTGCGGCGCATCACCTCCCTGGGGTCGGTATCGCCTGTGCAGGGGGGCGACGCGTTGATGGATATGCCCCAGATGTGGGGTCCGCCGCGCTCTATAGCCTGGACACAGGCGTCCGGGTCGACATCTTCCAGCCGCCCGAAAACCGCCCGGTGCTCCGATTCTCCCTGGACTGCAGGGCTGATCGCCATGAGGATCCTGGCCCTGGCAGGCGCGACTATATCCTCGTAGTAGGCGTCCCAGACGGCGGCCCCGGCGTCTCCCTGCGAGAGCATCGTTGTGGTGCCGCGCGGCAGGACGTCGGCGTCGGCGTCCATGCCGTACTTCCAGTCGGCCGGCGCGGGGTGCGCGTGTATGTCGATGAGGCCAGGCAGCACGACGCAGTCTGTAAAGCTGAGTGTCTCGCGTGCCGATCCGGCGATGTCTTGCCCGGAGGCGACGATGCGGCCGTCGCGGACGGCGACGGCGCCGGGCCCATCGAGCCCGGTCTCCGAGCAGAAGACCCGCCCGGCGCGTATGAGCAGGTCTACGGTCTCGTTAGTAATGGTTCTCTCCCTCAGCGGCTGACTCCAGCATGTGGACCACTTTGTCCAGGATGCGGTGGCCGACGTCGTACTTGGTGAGGAGGCCCAGCTCGGTCACGCCTCCGTTCCGGTCGAGCAGGGCGACGCGGTTCGTGTCCGAGGCGAAGCCGCTGTCCGCCGAGGTCACATCGTTGGCGGCTATCAGGTCGAGGCCCTTGTCCACGAGCTTGCCGTGGGCGTTCTCGATAACGTCCTCGGTCTCGGCGGCGAATCCGACCTTGATCAGGTTGCCTCCGATGCCCACCACGATGTCCGGGTTGCGCACCATGTCAACAGTGAGCGTGACGGCCTCGCCCTTCTTGAGCTTGCGGTCGGCGGCACCGGCCGGACGCCAGTCGGCAACGGCAGCCGCCATGACGAGGGCATCGGCGGCGGCGCACTGGGCGACCACGGCGTCACGCATCTCCAGGGCGGACTCGACGTGGACCACGTCGATCCCGGTGGGGTCGGGGAGGGCAGTCGGGGCAGCGACTATGACGGCGCTGGCCCCGCGGTCCCTCGCGGCCCTTGCGATGGCGAAACCCATCTTGCCGGAGGAGCGGTTGGTTACGACTCGCACGGGGTCGATGGCCTCCTGGGTGCCTCCAGCGCTGACGACTATCTTGCGCCCGGAGAGGTCGCCGCCGCGCGCGAGCACCATGCGAACGTGGTCGACGAGGGCCGAGGGCTCCAGCATCCGCCCTGAGCCGACGAGTCCGGACGCGAGCCGACCCTCGGCGGGGCCGGCTATGATGGCGCCCCGCGACCTGAGCCTGGCGACGTTCTCCTGAGTCGCGGCGTTGTCGTACATGTTCGCGTCCATGGCGGGGGCGAATATGACCGGGGCGCGGGTGGCGAGCAGCGTGGCCGACAGGGCGTCCCCGGCGAGTCCCCAGGCCGCCTTGGCCATCGCGTCGGCTGTGGCCGGAGCGACCAGTATGAGGTCGGACCGGCCGGCCAGCGCAACGTGGTCCATGGAGAGCTCGGATCGGGGATCGAACAGGCTGGTCACGACCGGCTTGTGGGTTATGGCGGAGAAGGTGATCGGCTTGAGGAACTCGAGCGCGCCGTCGGTCATTATCACGTCGAGCTCGGCGCCTGCCTGGACAAGCCTGCTGGCCAGTTCGACGGCCTTGTAGCAGGCGATGCTGCCCGTCACTCCGAGGGTGATGCGGCTGTCGATGATTGGGTCTCTCATGGGCCTTCTCTCTACGATTCGTTCATCTGGTGTATCAGCTTGAGTCCCGCGAGGGTGAGGTCCTCATTGACCACGTCGAATATGTTGGCCACGCGCTCGACGAGGGCCGCCAGCCCGCCGGTCCCGATTACCTTCGATCCTCCTCCCAGCTCCTTGTCGAACCTGGCCACCATGCCCTTGACCATCTCGGCGGAGCCGAGCACGAGCCCTGATTGGATGGCGTGGACCGTGTTCTTTCCGATGGCATGCGGCGGCATGGCTAGGTCGACTCTTCTGAGCATCGAGGTGCTGTGGAACAGGGCGTCGGAGGCGACGGACAGGCCGGGCGCGATGGCGCCGCCGAGGTACTCGCCCTTCTCCGAGATGGCGTCGAAGACCGTGGCGGTACCCATGTCCACTACTATGGCGGGGCCGCCGTACAGGTGGAGGGCCGCAGCCGCGTCGGCTATCCGGTCGGCCCCAACGTCGCGGGGATTGTCGTAGAGGATCCTGATGCCCGTCCTGGTCCCGGCGCCGACGACGAGCGGGTCGACCCCGAAGTTGGCCCTGCACAGCTCGACGAAGGTGGGCGTCAGGGGCGGGACCACGCTGCAGACGGCAACCGCGCTGACCTCGGTGGGCGACAGTCCTCTATAGGGGAGAAGCTGGTTGACCATGAGGGCGTACTCGTCGGCGAGGCGAGAGGCGTCGGTGGCTATGCGCCACTTCGCGGCGAGGGCGTCGTCGTCGAAGACGCCCATGGTGATGTTGGTGTTGCCGATGTCAACTGCGAGCAGCATCGGAAGTGGGAGTGGGCGGTCTGGGCTACCGCCGGTGCACCGTATTTCGCTCCCTGCGCCACCGCGCCTGGAGGAGGCGGCTGGTCTGCAGGAGCTTCTCTATCGACGCGAATCCGGCGGACTTCAGACTCGAAACGCCGAAGACCCTGACGGCGTCGGCGGCGGCGGCCTGGGCCGATATCTTTGGCCCGCCGCGTTTGTCCCACGCCGCGTCGATGTCCCGCTCCTGGCTCAGCGTCAGAGTCCCGTCCGTTTCGGCGGCCTTCTCGGCGACCTTCTTGGTTGCCTTCTTAGTTGCCTTTTCAGTGGCCTTTTCAGTGGCCTTTTCAGTGGCCTCCTCAGTGGCCTCCTTCTCGACGGCCTTCTCGGCTGGTGCGGATGTCTGGGCCGGAGTGGATGCCGGGCCTTGCTTCAACTGGACCACGACGTCGCTCGCCTCCGACGGCTGAGTGACCTGGACCTCCTTCGAGTCCTTCAGGAACTGCCGGAAGGTCCTGTGCCCCAAGCCCTTGAAGTTGAAACTCGGGTCTATGCGGAGCATGGTCTGGTAGAGCTTGGAGCCGACCACCTGGCCGCTCTCGTCCACCGAGGCCTCCACGGCCCGCGTGAGGAGTGAGGGCCCACCAACCTGTTTGGTCCTGCGGCTCTTGGTCTTGTCCGCGGCCACCCGCGCGGGCGCTGAGTCGTCCAGGTAGATGTACCTGTCGCACGACTTGACGAGGGTGGGGGCCGTGGTGTCGCGGCGTCCGGCGGCCATGACCGACTTGCCCGCCGCCCTGAGGTACATAACGAGCGGGACGAAGTCGCTGTCCGACGAGACTACGACGAAGGTGTCCACCTCGGAGGTGTGCCGGAGGTCTATCGCGTCGATTACCAGGCGAATGTCGCTGGAGTTCTTGCCCGACTTGGTAGAGCGGAAGTGGTGTATGGCCTCGATGCCAAGCTCGAGTAGCTGGTCACGCTTGTTGCGCTGCGTCGACCAGTCCGCATAGGCGCGCTTGATGGTGATCCGGCCCACGTCCGATATCTGGTCGAGAAGGTACTGGATACTGTCCAGTCCCACGTTCTCGTAATCTATGAGTACCGCTACGTTCGCCTCTGCCAATATACCTCCGCCTTCGCGAGAAGGCCACCCTCCAGGGCGCTCGTCGATTGGAGCGTCCACGTAACCACACTAGACCGAAAGCGGGGGGAAACGCAAGCGCAGGACCTCTTCGCAAGGGCCGGTAGCGGGGTCGCAACGGGGGTGTGGCGGTGCTCGCAGGCGTCGTTGCCGGGCCAGGCAAACCCTGCTAGCATCCGGCGGGCACAAGCCCCCATCCGCATACGGAGGCAGCAGAAGACCGTGACCGCTCCGACCTATCGCGCAGGCGTCGTAGACGCAGGTGATCATGTGGTTTACCACGATGTACCGGTTTGGGCGCGAGTCGCGGTCGCGGTGCTGGCAGCGCTTGCGATGGTGGCTACCGCCGGGCCGGCTTGGGCGGGCGGCGACGTGGCGGAGATATTCCGAGGGCGGGCCGGCGCCTACGAGATCACCTTGGGCGTGCTGCCGGAGGAGCCCGCATTGGGCAGGGTGCACTTCTCGGTGACCGTATCGGATGCCGAGACCTCTCAGCCCATCACGGACGCCGAGGTCGTTCTGGTCGCCGTGGACGAATCGGGAAAGCCGGAGTACCAGTCGAGAGCCCTGAACACGCCAGACGATCCGATCTGCTACGACTCCAACATCACATTCGAGTCGGCCGGCGCCTGGACAATCAGGGTGGAAGTGGACGCCGCGGGTGCGGGTAAGGCCTCTGCGGACGTGCCTCTGGAGATATCCGAGCCCCCTCTCACTCCCGGGCTGGCAGGAACGGTCCTGTTCTTCGCGGTGCTGGCGGTGTTGACGGGAGGAGGCCTCTACCTGTGGCGAAGCTCCAGGCTCGCGCTGCGGAGTCGGGGCGAGGCGTAGAGCAGACTCTCACCCTCGCCTTAGTCCTCCCGTAAAGAGGCCTCTGCGTTACTTCGGGATGAGGCAGCGCAGGGAATTGGAAACGACTACCATCCAACCTAAGCCCCCCACCCGGCTGGATACCGGCCTTCGCCGGTATGACGGTTGTGTAAAGGTTTCAGCAAGGGAGAGGAGATTATCCTCCGCGGCCGCCCTCTTCATGAAGGACTTTGCGACAGTCCCCTAGTCTCTTACGTCCTTCATTAAGAGCCTGCCGTCTCGCTCTTCGAACCAGACGGTCACCGGCAGGCCCTGGACCATGTGCTCCCGTAGATGGGAGGGCTGGAACCCATCGAACCGCTTCCCCCCTCCGTGGACTGTCCACCTGACCTGGTCTTCGTCCTCCACAGTCACTGTCTCCACGATCAGCAGCGAGTCTGCGACCACTTCCACGATCAGCCCGCGGACGCTGCGGGTCTCACTCTCGCAGGAAATGACCGGGAGCAGGACGACATAGACGAGGACAAACACCGCCATGGTCCTCCATGGGAGACCAGCGGCTAGCGTGGCCCAGTTTTTATACGAGTACAAAACAGTGTCCGATTCTCGTTGACTGCCGGAAGCCCACTTCCTTACCTTAGTACGAAGGGGAGGCAGGCAATGTTCAGAGTCAAGGTAGCAGCTTCATTTCTGGTAATCATCCTAATGGCTGTGCTCACCAGTCAAGTTGCGCTGGGAAGCACGGTGGGACCGCCCAAGATGGTGGTGCTCCTGATAGACCGGGACGCGGTCGGGAGGACCAGCGGCGGGGTCAACCTTGTCGAGTCGCTCGTGGGCCTTTCGTCCTCTCTGCAAGGGGACTACTTCTTCATGTACGCCAGCGCCGACGATCCGAGCACTGTACTCGGTCCCGCGCATCCGGAAGACCAGGACTTCGGGAAGTTCAAGAGGCAGGTTGGCAGCGAGCTGAACTCTCCGCCGGTGTCCAGCCACTGGGACCTCGCCGAGTCACTGGCAAGCGTCTATAACCGCCTTGTAGACGAAGGCGCCGCACCGGGGTCAATGATCTATCTGGTAACCGGCGGCCAGTCCCCCGTCGACCTCTCGGAGCTGGCAAGCGTGCCGAAGCCAATAGTCAGCCTCCTGGCCGAACACGACTGGCCTATCGTCGGTCTCAGCCTACCAGGAACGCCTCAGGAGGCCATCCGCGAGCTTAGTCAGATTTCTCTCTATACCGGCGGAGATGCGTTCGAGCTGTCCGTACCCGCCGGCCTGGCGAAGCTGGCCGACAACGCGCTCACATCGGAATCGTGGGGATCCCTCGAAGCGATCGCCCCGGCCGCCTCCTTCGCGGACGACGCGAGCTCATCTGACGTCTTGATAGCTCCCGGAACCAGCGAGGCCACCTTCCTGCTTTTCAGGCAGGCCACTTATGGATCATTGACGCTCATCGGTCCGTCCGACCTGGAGGCTTCCGAGGAAGACTTCGCCTCGGCAACAGTGATCGAGTCACCTCACGTGGTCATCTGGCGGCTCGCCGACCCGAGTCCGGGCGTCTGGAAGGTAGGCGTCAAGCGTCTCAGCGACGGCACCTCGATCTGGCAGTCCACACTCAACAAGTACACCATTGTTCTCGAGAAGATGGATCCTGTGCCGCTCGGACAGCCGGCGACTGTCATCGCGTCCATCAGGGACAATGGCTTGAAGGCCATCCCGGATGGAGACGTACGAATCCGGGCGACTGTGGAGTCTCCGGGCGGCAGCGCAGCCACATACCAGCTCAACGACCAGGGCAGGAACGGCGACTCGGCGGCGGGAGACGGTTTCTTCTCGGCGACGATCCAGGCGACGGCCAAGCAAGGCGACCACCTGATCAAATTGGTGGCGGACTGGCCCGAGTACGGCCATCGGATTGCCTCTGAGGCGACGCTCTCCTCTCGGATATTCCCGTCGATCGAGCTGACCACGCTGGAAATCGACTACTTGAAACCTGGCGAGAGGACCGCCGTGGCGGAGCTCTCCGTGCGAGTGGGCGGCCAGGCTTACGCCGTTCCGGTGGAAGACCTCGCCTCCTCCCTCACGGCCAACGTGGGCCAGAAGGGCACGGTGGAGGTGGAGCCGCGTGACGTCACGTCGTCCAAGGAGGCGTGGCTGTACGACGTGTTCTTCACGCCGGCAGAGGTTGGGCGCCACACGCTCATCTTCCACCTTGAGACTGAGTACGCTGGCAGGCAGTACAGGTTCAGCTCCAATTCCTTCGTCCTGCAGTCGTCTCTCACGCCCTCGTCTTCAACGGTGCCCGTCGCGACGGAATCAGAAGCGGCATCATCGCCGTCGAGGCCTGTCATAGATGAGGACGTCCCAGTGAGCGGGAGTCCGGACCTGGTGGAGGAGTCTTCGAGAGGATGGTTGATCTGGGCGGCCGTGCCCGCAGTACTGGCGGCGTTGATAATCGCCGGAGCGGTGGCGTGGCGGATGAGCGTACCCAGGCCATACGGCTTCCTCTATAACGACCACGGCGAACTGATCGTCGACTTCTCGGCCGTGAAGCGGAGCCTTCCGGCGAAGCTGCTGTCCGGAGACCGCATCCCCGGCAAGGACCTCGCCGTTCAGGGGCTGGAGGGAGTCTCCTTCAGGTTCCAACCCGGCCGGGTGGACATAATAAGCTTCCGGGACACGCCGACCGTCAGGGTGAACAGCCAGCCGCTGATAGGGGAGGCCGTCGTGGAGGAGCGGGCGTGGATAGGGACCAGGGGCAGGCTGTACAGCTTCCTGGCTTCTCCGCTACATGGAGCTCCCGAACCCGCACCGGCCACAGAATAGCCCAGGGGAACCATCCGGGTCTGGGATTCCAGTCTGCGTCGGAACGATCGGATGTAGAATAGACGAGAGTGGGTAGCTACCCACTCTCGTCTATTGTGATCGAAGAGATTACGTCGCCCGGCGATGTCGCGGTGGATGGATCGCGGACCGTGATGTCGTTGACCACCTCCATTCCCTCCACCACCTTTCCGAACACCGTGTGAGCGTCGTCCAGGTGCGGCGTTGGGGCGAAGGTGATGAACCACTGGGCGCCGCCGCTGTTCGGGCTTCCGGTGTTGGCCATGGACAGGACGCCGGGGCTGTCGTGGCGCCTCAGCGGGCTGAACTCGTCCGGGATCGTGTAGCCCGGTCCGCTCGTCCCGGTGCCGGTCGGGTCGCCGCCCTGGGCCATGAAGCCTGGGATCACCCGGTGGAAGGTCACGCCGTCGTAGTAGCCGTCCCGGGCCAGGAAGACGAAATTGTTGACCGTCGTCGGCGCTTCCTTCGCAAACAGCTCGACGACGATAGTCTTGCCCTTTGCCAGGTTGAAGGTTGCCGTGTAGTTCTTGTCAGGGTCGATGGTCACCGGCGGCGGCGCGTCGTACTTTTTGGGCCCGGACGGCTTCGGCTCCTCCGTCGGACTCGACTGGGTCTGAGTCTGCGTTGAGGTTGTCTCTTCGGGTTCACCGTCGTCAGAGCCACAGGCGGCGGTGAGGGCGAACACCGCAGCCAACGTGAGGGCCGCTGCGATCAATCGGCTGGTTAGCATGGCTTCGTGCCTGCCTTTCTCCGGTCTGTGGGGTCGCGGCTGATTCTACCCCTGGAGTGGCCTCTGCGCCAGTGCGGTCACACCTCTGATATAATTGGCGCCTCCTCAGCCGAGTTTAAGGAGGGCCGGAGAGATGGCCACCGTAATAAGGAGCAAGTCCCGCGTCGAGACCGCGTTTGAGTCGGCGGCGCCACGGCCGAACGGCATGACGGGGTCGCCGGAGGGTCTCTGGCTGGTCGATCAGCACTTCGACGATGCCTACCTTGTGGACGAGACGGGGAAGGTGATCAGGCGGATTATGACCGACTCGGGGAACAGCAGCGGCCTCGGGTACGGAGGTGGCTACCTGTGGGTTGCGCTGAACGGCGGCCTGCGAGGCCGGGCTCCCAGGCCGAACGACAGGGAGGGCTTCTGGATACTGCGGGTCAGCCCGAAGACGGGCAGGACACTGGAGGCGTTCCAGTTGCCGATGGAGGGCCGTCTGCACGGCCTGGAGTGGGTGCGCGGCGGCAAGATATGGGCCGCCAGGCACGAAGCGAAGCTCATGGACCTGCTGGACACCAGGGACTGGTCGGTGGTCAAGCGGTTCGAGATGCCACTCCAGAGGGCTCACGGGGTCGCGTGGGACGGTGAGGGCCTGTGGGTCTCGCACCCCTCGGACGCGGTGATCGTCAAGTACGACGCCGACACCGGGGCCCAGATGGACGCCCACGAGCTGCCGGACGGCAGCCCGGAGCCTCACGGCCTAACGATCTGGCAGGGCGACATGTGGTACTGCGACGCGAAGTCCGACGCGGTGTGCCGGGTGTACCGGAACTAGCACAGGTCTTATGGTTCTGAGCGATGATCCAAGGGAACACCCTCACCCCGGCCCTCTCCCGTCGAGGGAGAGGGGGAAGAGTGACCCCGTTCTTTCTCCCTTCGAAGATTTCATCCTCGCCAGAATGACGGTTGCTTAGAGAGCATGTCTGAACCGTTGCGCATAGTGTCGATTGGGGCTCACCCCGCGGACGTGTTCGACCAGTCCGGGGGCACTATGGCCCACCACGCCACTAGAGGCGACTACGTCGCGTGCGTGGTGCTTACCCACGGGGCCAGGGTCCACGACAAGGTGATCAGCGACTCCATGTTCCACCGCGAGGAGGTACCCGGCGGCGACGAGCTTACGACTCTGATGGCCGAGCGGGCGGAGGTCAAGGCGGAGGAGGTTCGGCGGGCCGGGCGGATACTGGGGTTCGAGGACGTTTACTTCTTCGGAGCCGACGACGCAGTACTCCTGGTGGACGCCGAGATCGTAAAGAGGCTGGCCCGACTGCTTCGCCGGATCAGGCCGGACATCGTGCTGACGCACTACCCGAAAGAGGGGGACGGCCTCACGAACCCACACGCCATCGCCGGGCAGATGGCGGTGCACGCGATTAGCGTGGCGTCGGGCGTAGACCCCGAGGACAGCAGCCCGCCGACTTCGGCAGCCCGCACCTTCTTCTTCGGCTCAGGCGCGGCGTCGCTGAGGCGGTCCGTCTGGGACTCAGAGGGCGGATACTACAACGACGTGTTCGTGGACATCACGGACGTGGTCGACAAGAAGCTCGCGGCCCTGGACTGCCTGGTGAGCCAGGGCTACGGAGGCGCCTACGCCAGGAAGCGCATAGAGACCAGCGACGGAGCGTTCGGTACGGCGGCGGGGGTGGCCTACGCGGAGGGATTCATCTCGGACCGGGGCGAGACCCACTACTACCTGCCGGTATCGGAGTACTCCACGCTGGCGGCGCGCTCGTCGGACCACGAGAGGATGGCGCGGTACTCATATCGGGTGCCGGTCGACTAGGCGCCCACGGCGCCGGTATGTGCGCCTTCGGCGCTGGCGGCAAGGTGCCAATGCTTTGGTGGACACAGCACCAGATGGATATGGCAGATGACGGTTGATCTGAATCGGGCGTGGTTCCTCGCTCTTCTCACGGTGGCGGCCACGCTCGTGCTGACCGCCTGCTCGGAAGACATCGAGAGTACGCCGGTCCCGACGAGCACCGCCACGCTTACGGCAACCAGTACCGCCACACCAGCGCCGACAAGCACGCCTATCCCCGACCCGGCAAGCACGGCTACGCCCGTGCCGCAGGGTTCGATAGTCGACCAGCTCAGGAAGAACGCCGAGGAGTTCGACTATGCCACGGGGAAGCATGGCGGTACTCTGACGTATGCGACCATCTCCGAGCCGCTTACCTTCAACCTCGCCATTGCCAACGATGCCTCGTCATCAGGGGTTCTGGGGTACCTGTTCGAGGGCCTGACCGAGACGTCATGGCTGACTGACGAGGTGGAGCCGATGCTGGCGGAGTCCTGGGAGCGCTCGGACGACGGCATGACGTGGACTTTCCATCTGCGAGACGACGTCAGGTGGCACGACGGCGAGCCCTTCACCGCGCACGACGTGGACTTCACATTCAACCGGATCATCTACAACCAGGACATCCCGGCCAGCAGCCGCCCGGCCTTCCACTTCCGATTTCTGAACGAAGCAACCGGCAAGTGGGAGGAATCTCCCATGACGGTCAGGGCGCTCGACGACTTTACGGTCGAGTGCGTTCTCCCGCTGCCTTTCGCTCCGTTCCTACGCTCCATGGGCACCGCGATATATCCGAAGCACATCCTGGAGAAGCACATAGACGATGGAACCTTCGTCTCGACGTGGGACATAGGCACGGACCCGGCACAGGTGATAGGCACGGGGCCCTTCACCATCGAGAGCTACGTTCCCGGCGAGCGCGTGGTCATGAGACGCAACCCGGACTACTGGCTCAGGGACGGCGAGGGCAACAGTCTGCCGTACCTGGACCGCGTGGTCCACGTCATCGTCCCCGAGCTGGAGGACGAGCTTGCCAAGTTCCTAGCGGGGGAGTCGGACGTTCACGGCGTGCTGGGAGAGGAGCTCCCGAAGCTCGAGCCGCTCCAGGAGGAAGGAAACTTCACGATATACAAGCGGGGCCCGACCTTCGGGACCACCTTCCTGACGTTCAACATGAACCCGGGCGAGAACCCGGAAACCGGCGAGCGCTACCTCCCGCCTGAAAAGCTCGAGTGGTTCCGAAACAAGGAGTTCCGTCAGGCCGTCGCCCACGTCATAGACAAGGAAAGAATCATCGACGAGGCGCAGCACGGCGTCGGCTACCCTCAGTGGGCGTCAATCAGCCCTGCCGCGGGCGACTTCCACAACCCGGACGTCCGAAGGTACGAATACGACCTGGACAAGGCCAACGAAATCCTGGACGGCATCGGCTGGGTCGATACCGACGGGGATGGGACTCGGGAAGACGGCGACGGCAATGAGATCGAGTTCTCGCTCGCGACCAACACGGGCAACAGCGTGCGGGCCAAGGTCGGCGAGATAGTCGAGGAAGGGTTGGCTGAGATCGGCCTGAAGGTGGACTACAAGCTGATCGAGTTCGGCGACCTGGTCTCTCAACTGACCGCCACTTACAACTGGGAGGCGATCGTCATCGGACTCACCGGCGGGACGGACCCGCACGGCGGGACCACCATCTGGCACAGCGGCGAGGGCCTGCACCTGTGGTACCCGAACCAGCCGGAGCCTGCGACGGAGTGGGAGGCCGAAATCGACGAAATATACGTCATGGGGAGCCAGGAGCTCGACCGAGACAGACGCGTGGAGTACTACCATCGCGCCCAGGAGACTGCGGCCGAGAACGTGCCGCTCATCTACACGACGCTCTCCGAGCGGCTGAGCGCCGTCCGGAACGTATTCGGCAACACGACACCAACCCTATACGCGCTCTGGGATGTCCGCTACCTGTACCGGATGGACCAGTGACCACCAGGAAGAAGGTCCTGGTCACCGGCGCAGCGGGCCTCGTGGGGGGCGTGTTGCGAGACGGGCTTGCGGACCGGTACGAGATCAGCACCATCGACGTCAGGCCGCTTCAGGGCGACCACCTGCAGGCGAGCATGGCGGACCTGGACGCCGTCCGCCCGGCCTTCCAGGGCAAGGACGTGGTGATAGACCTTGCATCCCACGCGCCGTCCGCCACACCCTGGGACAGGGTCTATGCGAACAACGTTCCCTGCACATTCAACGCGCTGGAGGCGGCCAGGAGCGCCGGGGTAGGGCGCCTCGTCTTCGCCAGCTCGAACCACGCCACCGGCATGTACGAGAACGACTCCCCTTACTCAGACATCATCGCCGGCAGGTACGAGGGGCTGGAGCCTTCGACCATTCCCTTGATAACGTCGACGATGCCTGTCCGCCCCGACGGCGCCTACGGGATCGCCAAGGCGTTCGGAGAGGCCGCAGGCCGGTACTACTCGGACAGGTTCGGACTGTCTGTGGTCTGCCTCAGGATCGGAAGTCTCAACGGATCGGGCCGCCCCGAGGGGCTGCGCAACTTCGCGACGCTGCTCACGCACTCGGACGCCGTTCGTCTGTTTCAGGCGTGCATAGACGCGCCGGATGCGGTAAGGTTCGCGGTGTTCTACGGGGTCTCGAACAACACGTGGCGTTTCTGGGACATAAGCGACGCCCGGAGCGCCATTGGGTATGAACCTCAGGACAACGCGGAGAAGTGGCGATAGCAAGCAGAACCAGGAGGAATCGATGGTAAAGCAGATAGGCGCCGGCGACTACATGTACGAGGTCGCCGAGGGTTGGGGCGAGTTTCCCGTGGACGGGGTGGTGTCCGACGTGGCCACGGACTCGCAGGATCGCGTTTACGCGGCTGTGAGGACATCGCAGACGGCCGAGCTCAAGACCGGGGTGATCCTGGTCTTCGACCGGGACGGGAATTACCTCCGATCGTGGGGAGAGGACCTGTTCACGGTCTGCCACGGTCTTTGGATCAGCCCCAGCGACGAGGTGTTCCACACGGACGCCGGTGACCACACGGTGACTAAGTTCGACACCGAGGGCAATGTCCTGATGACACTGGGCACCCGTGACCAGGTTGGCGAGGCCGGGAAGCCGTTCCGTTCGCCGACTCGCGCGGTGCAGTCGACGTCCGGGGACATCTACGTCTCGGACGGCTACCAGCAGAACTGCTGCCACAGATTCACGCCCGGCGGCGAGCTGCTCCGCACCTGGGGCACGGGGGATCCGGTTTACTACGAGCGAGAGGTGCTGGGCGAGGTGACGGGGACTCCCGGCACCGGGCCCGGCGAGTTCAACCTGCCTCACGACATAACTGTGGACCGGAACGACCTGTCCTACGTCCAGGACCGGGAGAACCTGCGGTGCCAGGTCTTCGATCCGGAGGGCAACTACCTCACCGAGTGGAAGGATGTCCAGGCGCCCAACGACGCGGTGATCGACGAGGACGACGTGATGCACATCGCCGAGGGAATGGGCGGCATCCTGATCGTGAAGCTCGACGGCGAGGTGATCGGCCGGTGGGGCAAGAAGGGCGACAGTCTCGGCGACTGGCGAGGCGCTCCCCACGGGCTGTGGCTCGACTCACGCGGGGACATGTACGTGGCAGAGGTGGGAGCGAAGAAGGCGCTGCAGAAGTTTGTGAGGGTGTAGCGGCCTGGGATGTCAATGACAGAGAAGCGATCATGGGCTCCCATCGAGTCCCTGGACGAGTGCTCCGTCGCCGTCGACTTCGCTGAAGTCGACGGGCTGCATCGGCAGTGGCTGGACGTCAAGTCCAGGGTTGAGTCCTCAGATCCTGACGCCTACGCCAAGTTCAACGAAGAACTGTACAGAGAATGGGCCATCGAGACCGGGATCATCGAGGGCCTGTACGAACTGGACAGAGGAATCACGCGGACGCTCATCGAGCACGGCTTTCTGGGCGAATACGTAGAGCGTAACTCGTCCAACAGGCCGACCGACGAGTTACTAGCGATCCTGAACGATCACAGGGGCTCGATAGATGAAATAGAAGCCTGGATACGGGAAGGCCGCCCACTGACAAGCTGGTTCATTAAGAACCTGCATCAGGCTATCGCCAGGAGCCAGACGACCTATCGCGCGGTCGATCGACTCGGACGATACTTCGACGCGGAGCTCCACAAAGGAGCCTTCAAGACGATGCCCAACAATCCCACCAGGCCGGATGGGGTAGTCGACGAGTACGCCCCACCCGAACAGGTGGACAGCGAGATCGACAACCTGGTCGACTGGTACCAGTCAGCCGACGACAATCACCATTTGCTCGCCGTCGGCGCATGGCTGCATCATCGGTTTACGCAGATACACCCATTCGAAGACGGCAACGGCCGCGTCGCGCGGGCCCTGCTCACCTGGCACCTCGTGCGGAGAGGATTCCTGCCGGTCGTCGTGACCCGCGACGCACGCTCCGAGTACATAGAAGTCCTGGAGAAGGCCGACGCGGGGAACCTTTCGGAGTTCGTAGAGTTCATAGTTAAGCTGGAGACGGACACGCTGCTCAAGGCCCTGAGCGTCGAGCACGTTCAGATTCCGACGGTTGACACCGTGGGCGAAGTGATGGGGTTCATAGTTGACGGACTCCGCAGGAAGCGGGAGCGCCAGGTCGAGGAGCTCCGCTCCGTACAAGAGACCGCCATCGAGTTGAGACAGCACGCCGGAGACATACTTCAGGAGGAAGTCGAGCGTGTCAGGCGTCAACTCTATGACTCGGTTGGCTTGAACGTTGCCTACTACCCCGTCCTCGGTGGGCCGGATGAGAGCAATGAACACTACTTCAGGCGCGAAGTCGTCGAGACTGCCCGGAAAGCTGGGCACTGGATCAATCTCCAGGAGCCCCGCTACTTCATGAGAATCAGCTTGCGGGATTCCGAGTCGTCCAGGAGCCCCGTGATGGTCTTCGTGGTCTCCCTGCACTGCGTCGGACGTCACCGGACCGGTGTGATGGGGGCCACCAGTTTCCTAAAGTGCTACCAGTCGCCAGAAGGTGTCATTGAAGATCAGCCGGACGAGCAGGGCGACCCGGAGTTCCACGTATGCAGCCCCAACCCGTTCCTTTTTACCGTATCCGACAACATCGATGATCTGAAGCCGAGATTCGAGGCGTGGGTGAGGCGCAGCTTCAGCGTGGCGCTGCTCATATGGGGCGAGTCGATCATCGAGTAGGCGTAGTGCCTTCTACAGGTTGAGTCGGCTCTCTTGCTATCCGCCGCCCCATCTTCCTACAATTCGCGGCGGCGGGTGCATCACCCCGCACTCAAGGAGACCAGCATGTACTGGAAAGAGAGCGACGCGGATATATCGAACCTTCCCGCCGTCCACGAAGGCGAGGGGGTGATCAGGGCCCACCGGTTCTTCGGGGACAGGACTCGGATACCCATCGGCGTGGCGATGTGGGAGCTCGACCCCGGGGTCAGCGAAGGGAGCCACATCCACGGAGACGAGGGCGCGCTGGAGGAGCTGTATTACTTCCTCAAGGGAGATGGGGTGATGTGGGTAGAAGATGAGGAGGTGCCAGTGTCGGCAGGGGACGCCGTACTGGTGCCCGACGGGATCGATCACGGGTTTAGAAATACGGGGAGCGGGCCTCTGAGGCTGGTGCTGATATGGGGCAAGCCTGTCGAAACGGAGGATGAGCGGGAATGAGATACCGGCTGGGAGTCGACGTGGGCGGCACCTTTACCGACCTGGTGCTGTACGACGTCGAGACGAACGAAATCGAGATGACGAAGACTCCGTCGACTCCGGCGAACCAGGCCGAGGGCGTGACGACCGGCATCGGGATGCTGGTCGATCGGCTGGGCGTAGCCGCCGGCGAAATCGGCTTCTTCATACATGGGACGACGGTGGCCACGAACACGCTGCTCGAGCGCAAGGGCGCTTCGACGGCGCTGATCGTCACGGCCGGATTCCGCGACGTTCTTCAGATTGGACGCCAGGACCGGCCCGACCTGTACGACTGGCGCATCCCCCGGACCGAGCCCCTGGTGCCGCGCCACCTGAGATTCGAGGTCACGGAGCGGGTACTGTACACGGGCGAGGTCCATACCCCGCTCGACCTCGGTGGTGTCGATGCTGTCATAGAGCGGCTGAAGGAGACGGGCGTCGAGGCCGTTGCCGTGTGCCTGCTTCACTCATACGCCAATCCCGACCATGAGATCACGGTTGGCAGGGCGCTGCGGGAGGCCCTGCCCGGCGTGACGGTCTCGCTCTCGCACGAGATACTGCCGGAGTTCAAAGAGTTCGAGCGAATGAGTACGACCGTGATCAACTCGTACGTCTCGCCGGTCATCGGACGGTACGTCACGAACCTCAAGCGCGCCATCGTGGACGCTGGCATCAACTCCGACCTGTACATAATGCAGTCCAACGGCGGGACGATGAGGGCGGCCTCGGCGGTGGAGCGCCCGGTGCACACCATACTATCGGGGCCGGCCGCCGGAGTAATCGGCAGTGTCGCCATCGCGGAACACGCGGGGCAGCAGAACTCGATCTCCGTGGACATGGGGGGGACGAGCTTCGACGTGACGCTGTCCTACCAGGGCGAGGTCCGCCAGACGCGGGAGAGCGAGATCGAGAGGCTGCCTATCAAGGTGCCGATGGTGGACATCCACACGCTCGGCGCGGGCGGCGGCAGCATCGCCTGGATCGACCCGGGCGGAGCTCTGCGGGTCGGCCCACAGAGCGCGGGCGCCGATCCCGGCCCGGCATGTTACGGGAGGGGCGGCACCGAGGCCACGGTCACGGACGCCAACCTGGTGCTGGGGCGGCTCAACCCGAAGCGCTTCCTCGGCGGCAGGATGGAGCTGGACGTCGGTCGGGCCCGCACGGCCATCGCCGAGCGTGTAGCGAAGCCTCTGGGCCTCGGTATTGAAGAGTGCGCGGAGGGCATCGTCAGGGTCGTCAACGCCAGCATGATCAAGGGAATAAGGGTCGTGTCGGTGGCCAAGGGATACGACCCGCGGGACTTCTGCCTAGTGGCCTTCGGCGGCGCCGGGCCGGTCCACTCCGCCGAGCTGGCGGAGGAGATGGACATCCCCAGGGTACTCGTGCCTGTGGCCCCAGGCGTGACCTCGGCATTGGGCCTCCTGATGTCCGATCTGAGGCATGATTTCGTCCGCACGGTACTGCTGTCTGGGGACGGCCTGACACACGGGGAGCTGGGGGCGCGGTTCACCGAGATGGAGGGAGAGTCGTTGGAGCGAATGCGGCAGGAGGGAGTGGAGGCTGGCGACGTGACGCTGGTCAGGCTCTCCGACATCCGCTACGCCGGCCAGGGATACGAGCTTGAAGTACCCGTACCCTCTGGCACTCTGGACGAGACCGAGATGCAGGCCCTTAGCGACCGCTTCCATGAGGCACACCGCCAGATGTACGGGTACGCTACCCGCGACCGTCCCATAGAGGTGGTGAACCTTAGGGTAGCGGCGCTGACCACGCTGCCCAGGCCGTCGCTGATTCCCGCCGAGCTGAATGGCCGCCAGGACCCAGACGCCGCCAGGGAGCCGGACCGGCCTGTGTACTTCCGTGGACGTTCAGTGCCCACTCCGATATATCACCGGCCTCTCCTCCGGCCCGGAGACGTGGTCAACGGCCCGGCGATCATAGAGCAGGAAGACTCGACAACCGTGGTGTGGGAAGGGCAGACGGCGACCGTGGACGCCTATTCGAACCTCTTGCTGGAGCGAGCATGACGAACAAGACCATCGACCCGATCACTCTCGAGGTGATGCGCAACGCCTTCTACTCCATATCCGAGGAGATGAACGCGGCTCTGATTCGAGCCAGCTACTCGACGAACATCAAGGACCGCAGGGACGCTTCGTGCGCCATATACACGGCCACTGGCGACATCGTGGTCGTGGCCCAGAGCGAGATGGGGACGCCGCTGCACCTTGGCACCATGCACTCGGCCGTGAAGACGGCCCTCGACGCATACCCCTTCGAGGAGCTGGAGCCCGGCGACGCCGTGGCGATGAATACTCCCTATCCAGGCGGGCCGGGGCACCTGAACGACCTGTGTCTCATCTCGCCTATCTTCCACGACGGGCGCCTGGTAGCCCTGACCGCCAACCAGGCACACCACGTCGACATGGGCGGCTTCGCGCCGGGCTCCATGCCATTCGGCGTGACAGAGATATTCCAGGAGGGCCTCCAGATTCCACCGATCAGGCTCTTCCGGGCCGGAGAGCTCGACAGGGATCTGTGGAACCTGATCTCGCAGAACGTCAGGACCCAGGTGGAGGTGCGCGGCGACCTGTTCGCGCAGCTTGCGGCCAACACCGTGGGCGGGCGTAACATCCAGCAGCTCATGGACCGGTTCGGGACCGAGACGGTCGAACAGTACCTGGAAGAGATGCTGAACTACTCGGAGCGGAGGATGCGGGCCGCGCTGGCGCTCATCCCAGAGGGAGTCTACAAGGCCGAGGACATTATAGAGGGCGATGGCATATCGGACAAGGACTACGTGATACGGGTCGCCGTGGAGGCGAGGGGCGACTCGATCAGGTGCGACTTTACAGAGACTGACCCGTCCGCACTGGGGCCTCTGAACTGCAGATGGCCCTCCGTGGCCGCCTGCGTCTACTACGTCCTCAAGGCCGTGCTCGACCCGGAGCTGCCTCCGAACGCCGGCCTCTACCGGCCCATCGAGGTAGAGGTCCGGGACGGCACGGTTCTCTCGGCCATCTATCCGACCGCCGTGTGCAACGCCAACATCATCACTACCCAGCGCATAGTGGACTGTCTCCTCGCGGCGCTCTCCGAGGCAGTCCCGGAGAGGGTGCTCGCCGCCTGCTCGGGCACAATGAACCTGCTTAACATCGGCGGCATAGACCCGCGCAACGGCGTCTACTACAACTACGTCGAGACCTACGCGGGCGGGCAGGGGGCCATGCACAACCAGGACGGCATGGACGCGGTCCAGAACCACATGACCAACACCAGGAACGCCCCCATAGAGTCGATAGAGCAAACGTACCCGCTGCTGGTCGAGAGTTACGGCCTAGTGGCGGACTCGGAGGGGGCGGGCGAGCATCGCGGGGGCGTGGGACTCAGGCGGTCGTTCCGGGTGCTCGGCGACCAGATACGCGTTACCCTCAGCTCCGACCGCGCGAGGAATGCTCCGTGGGGCCTCTTCGGAGGCGAGAGCGCGACCAGCTCGCGCTGCGTGGTCGTCGGGCCGGACGGCCCGCTGCGCACCCTGCCTTCCAAAGTCACCACGGATATTGAGCATGGCCTGGTTCTGGAGACGACCACACCAGGCGGCGGCGGCTGGGGAGACCCTCGCAGGCGTCCTGCCGACGCGGTCCTCCGGGACGTGATCGGCGGCGTCGTGTCGCCCGCCCGCGCCCGTGACGTGTACGGCGTCACAATCGACACCGCGAACATGACCGTCGACGAGGCAGAGACGGCCGCGCTGAGAAACGGGGTCTGATCGGAGAACAGGACCATGTACGACACGGTCAGGGCCAGCGCGATCTCCATCAAGCCGCGGAAGTGGGACAGGGCCCACAACGCAGACAAGCTGGAGTCCTTCTTCGTCGAGGCGTCCAGGGAAGGGCCGGATCTGATCCTGGCCACCGAGGGCGTCCTCGAAGGGTATGTCGTGATGGAGGTGATCGAGGGGCGCGCCGAGCCGGAGGCGATGCTCGACGTGGCGGAGCCTCTCGACGGGCCGTACATAAACCGCTTTCGCAGGCTGGCGAAGACTCTGGGCACATGCCTGGCCTTCGGATTCGCAGAGCGCGTCGGCACGGATGTCTTCAACGCCGCGATATTCATCGACGGCGAAGGGGAGATACGCGGCAGATACCACAAGACGCAGCTCGCAGAGGGCACCGACGCGTCGTGGCCTTTCAACAGGGCCGGAACGACGATACGGGCCTTTGATACCCCGGTGGGCCGGGCCGGGTTCCTCATCTGCAACGACAGGTGGAACGCGACGATCGCCCGGACACTGGTGCTCGACGGCGCGAGGCTGCTGCTGATCCCGTCCTACGGAGCCAGAGACAGGCGTCAGAACCAGACCGTCCTGGCACGGGCCCGCGAGAATGGTGTCCCCATCGTCGAGGCCAACGTGGGAATGAACCTGATCATCAGCATGGGAGAGGTCGTGGCCTACAAGTGGGGCGTCGACAGGGTCACGACGGCAGACATAGACGTACCGTCGCTTCCATCGACTGAGGCCGCCAGGACCCTGGAGAGCCAGTACATGGAGCAGGCGTCGGCCGAGATGGCGCAACGCTACGAGGAGACCAGGAAGCGCCTCAGGGGCGAGCCCAACCTGATCCATGAAGCGAATTACGGGGGGCTGATCGCCCGGAAACACTGAGAGAGGCGCACACACATGAAGACGACGGCGGACGCCGTAGTAATAGGCGGAGGCATCGCGGGGGCCAGCACACTCTACTACCTCGCGAGGATGGGTCTCCGTGAGACGGTCCTCCTGGAGAAGGGCGGTCTCGCATCAGGATCGACGGGCGACTCCGCCGCCATGGTGCGGCAGCACTACTCCAACGAGGTGAGCATCCGGCTGGTCAGGGAGAGCCTCCGGTTCTTCCAGGGGTTCGCCGACGAGTTCGACGGCGCCAGGGTCTTCAATGGCATCGGCTGGCTGTTCCTTTGCGAGCCGGACGCGCGCGAGGCCTTCGGCGAAAACATGGCCCGGCTGAAGCGCCTGGGAGTGCGGACCTGGGAGATATCGCCGGAGGACGCCTCCGAGGAGCTTCCCGGCCTCAACACCGACGGGATCGGCCCCGTGGCCTTCGAGCCGGACTCCGGTTACGCCGACCCACGTGGAACCGTGAGCGCGCTCGTTAAGAAGGCCGAGACCCTCGGCGCCGAGGTTTACACGCATACGGCCGCGACCGGCCTGGTCATGGAGGGCGGCCGGGTATCCGGCGTGGTCACCTCCTCCGGTACCGTCTCCACACCCATTGTCGTCAATGCCGCCGGCCCCTGGGCCGGGGAGGTCGGCAGATGGGCCGGCCTCAACCTGCCACTGGAGCTGTCGCGGGAGCAGGACGTGGTCATCAGGATCCCGGAGAACACGCCCGCCCTGCGCCGCGTAGTCTCCAACATGGTCGACCGCACCTACTTCCGCCCGGAGGGCGATGGGCTGCTGCTGGCAGGCGTGGGACACCCCAAGGAGAACGAGCCGGTAGACCCCGACTGCTACCATAGCGAGGCGGATACGGACTTCGTGGAGGACGTGATCGGGCGCCTGGAGCGCAGGCTGCCGGGCCTAGCCGGGGCCGAGGTCGTCTCGAGCTGGGCCGGACTGTACACCATAACGCCCGACTGGAACATGATGGTCGGCCCTGCTTCGGGCGTGGACGGCCTCTACCTTGCGATCGGCGGCAGCGGACACTCGTTCAAGCTCGGCCCGGCGATCGGCAGGTGCCTTGCCGAGCTCATCACCGAGGGGCGAGCCAGTACGGTAGACATCACTCCACTCAGGCCGGACCGGTTCGACGAAGGCTCGCCGCTGCGGTCGACATACGGGGGAAACCGAGCGTAGGTCCCAAGTCCATATTGGCCCGGAGGTAATGCCCGGATGAATGCTGAAAAGCTCTGTTCCCTATCCATAAGTGAAGCCTCCGACCTCATCCGCCGAAAAGACCTGGCCCCCCACCGAGCTCCTGGATGCCCATTTGGCCCGCATCGAGGAGGTCAACGATAAGCTCAACGCCTTCGTCACAGTGACAGCCGAAGAGGCGGCAGTGGCCGCTCGGCAAGCGGAGGCTGAGATCGTCAGCGGCGGCTACCGGGGACCGCTGCACGGCATCCCGCTCGGCATCAAGGACCTCTTCGACACCAGGGGCGTCGAGACCGCGTCCGGCTCCGTGGTCATGCGTGGCCGCGTGCCTGAGAAGGACTCCGCAGTGGTCGCCAGTCTCAGAGATGCTGGAGCGGTCATCGTCGGCAAGCTGCAGATGGACGAGTTCGCCCTGGGCGCTACCAGCGTGAACCCGCACGACGGGCCGGCCCGCAATCCATGGAACCTCGAGCGGATCACCGGAGGCTCGAGCGGAGGCTCGGCGGCTGCCGTCGCCGCGGGGCTATGCATGGGGGCTCCCGGAACCGACACGGGCGGGTCGATCCGCGTCCCCGCGACGTTCTGCGGCGTCGTTGGCCTGAAGCCGACCCTCGGGCTGATCAGCAGGTACGGAGTGCTACCGGTAAGCTGGACTCTGGATACCGTGGGGCCCATCACACGGACGGTCCGGGACGCGGCCCTGTTCCTGAACTCGGTCGCGGGCTACGATCCGCGGGACCTGTCGACTCACCGCCTTCCGGAGCAGGACTTCACGGCGGGGCTGGACGACGGAATCGAGCACGTACGTATCGGCGTCCTCGAGGAGCCTTCGTCCACATTGATAGACGCCGAGGTGGGCGAGGCGGTGGCCAGGGCGGTGAGGGTGCTGCGGGAGCAGGGGGCGTCGGTCGAAGAGGTGACTATCCCGCAGATGGCCCGGAGGCCGGGACACATCATGGGGCCCGAGTACGCCGCGGTCCATCGGGAGACCTACCGGAGCAGCGCGCATCTGATAGGCCGCCACGCTCGTAATACCATTCAGAACGGGTTGCTCACCAGCGCCGTCCACTATCTGAACGCGCACCGGGAGAGGACTATCTACAACCGGGAGTTCGCGAAGGTCTGGGAACGGTTCGACATTCTGGTTGGGCCGACGGCGCCTGAAACGGCCGCCACGATACAAGAGGCTTCTTTCTCGGAGGAGGACGGAGCGCCGCAGCCCAACGTACCCACCGCGACTGTCGCCGTCAGGGCCTTCAACACGACCGGCGGGCCGGGGATTACCGTCCCGTGCGGCTTCAGCTCGTCAGGGATGCCCATTGGGCTGCACATTGGAGGTCGAGCCTTGGACGACGCGAGGGTACTGCAGGTCGCGAACGCGTATCAGAGGGCGACGAGCTGGCATGCCCTAAAGCCACCCGTTTGACACTACGCCGTGCGGCGCTTAGGATACCGTGTGGGGACGTGATTCGTTGCAGTAGTTTCGTGCTGTCTTGGAAGGGGAATGAAATCCGGGTTGATCCGTCGAATGACCCAGAAGATACCTGTTGCTCAAGGAGGTAGGTGGAATGTGTAAGCGAAAATGGATACCTAGGGAACCTCTGAACAACTTCGTGTAAGCCGTATGGGGTGTACAGAAGGGATATTGACGGGGATGTCCGCTCTTTTATTGCATGCCGATTGATGCTGCCATCGCCCTAAAACGGCTCTGCCGGGATGTCTCGTCGCCCAGTTCTTTAGTTTTGGGCGCACTTCACCTCCATCAGGCCACCAGGTAACGCTCTGTCGTTATCAGGTTGGTCAGCCCAAGCAGCAACATCAGTCGTTGCGTGTTCTTAGCCAGCCCTCGGTACCGGACCTTGGCGTACCCAAAGTGCCGCTTCACGTACAGGAACGGATGCTCCACCTTCGCCCTGATCGATGCTTTGTGCTTCTCCGCAAGCGCCTCACAGCTCCCTTGCCCCAGTTGCCGTCGCCGGCCGGGCCTCATCGCTACCTGCCAGTCCACACCCAACTCACGGTTCTCCGCACGCTTGTCGACTCCCTGATACCCCGCATCGCCCCACACCCGTTTCTCTCCGCCGTGAAGCAGCCGGTGCGCCTCTGTCACGTCATGCACGTTCGCCGATGTCGTAGATATGCTATGCACTACTCCCGTCTCAGCGTCCGCACCGATGTGTACCTTCATCCCAAAGTGCCACTCGTTCCCCTTCTTCGTCTGACGCATCTCAGGGTCGCGATCACCAGCACGATTCTTCGTCGATGACGGCGCCTCGATGATGCTCGCGTCCACGATCGTCCCCTCCCGAAGCCGCAGTCCCTGGGATTCGAGATGACGGTTGATCTCCTCGAACAGACTCTGCCCCAACTCGTGCTCTTCCAACAGATGACGGAAGTTCAGGATCGTCGTCTCGTCCGGCAGCGGGCCTGACAGCCTCAGACCTACGAACCGTCTCACCGACTCGACCTCGTAGAGCATGTCCTCCATACCAGGGTCACTCAGGTTGTAGAACAACTGCACGCAGTGTATCCGCAGCATCACCGACAACTCATACGGTCTTCGGCCTCGGCCCGCCTTGGGATAGAAGGGGCGGATACGCTCTTCTATCTGATCCCACGGGATCAGACTATCCATGCGCTCCAGGAATATCTCCCGGCGGGTCTTGCGCTTCTTGCCGTCGTATTCCAGATCCGCAAATGTTGGCTGGTCCATAGCATCGTTCACCCCAAACATCCTCTCTCTTCTCGGTGACATGGTACTATGACATCCCAACAGACTTGCTCAGAGTATCCCTAGCAGCCCGTCCGAGGATTATCTAACGGTGCTTGCGGGTCAGCGACAATGGATCGCGACAACTAATTTTGCCGGTTGCGCCGGCCGGCCCCCAGATAGCTTTGCGAATAGCGTCGTGCTCGCTACCTCGGCAAAAGTTCCTGATGCGTTGGGCTGACCCATCAACCCGTGCTTTCCTGTGCAGATTGACCCCAAAGCGGAACAGTTTGAGCAGGTTGTGGCCTGTGCAGATCAGCGACCATTCGCCGTTCACCTTCTCCAGTCCCCGCAGCAGGAACTGCCGGAATCCCCGGCCCTGCTTGATCTGGCCGAATACCGGCTCCACAGTTTGCATCCGCAAAGCGTAGCGCTGCCGACCCCGCTTGGTCTGTAACTTCCGTCGCATCCGGTCCCTGGGAGACAGATGGCTGGGTATGCGACCTCGGGGCGCGGGTGGCACAACCCGACCGTGGCGGGTCTGCTCCGGCGCGACGAACGGGTCCACGCCCAGAGCATAAAGCTCGTCGACTGCCTTTGCCGAGTAATAGCCAGCATCGGCGGATACTTCCCTGGGGACTGCACCGACGTTGTCGATGGTCTCCTCCATCATCGCCGCAGCCTGTTGCTTATCCGAAGTCTGGTTTGTGGCCCGCGCCGCCACGATCACCTGGTGAGCGCTGTCCACCACCGCCTGACAGTTGTACGCTTGCAGGAAGTCCTTTCCTCCAGGTGCGGGGATGATGCGCGACTCGGTATCGGTGAAGTTACGCTGGGCCTTGTCGTCGGGCACACCCGGGTGCTTACCACCTTCGGCCTCGGCCTGTTCGGCAGCCGCCTGCGCCTCGGCTTCCAGCGCCGCCATGGCTTCCCGTATCTTCTCCAACCGACCCTCTCGAAAGGCCAACTCCTCCGGCAACTCATCTCCACGCTTGTCTTTGCCGTACCGCCGGTCTTCCTCATCATCCGCTGCCTGGGCCTGCCGCAACAACTCCGTTACCTCCGCCGCCAACTGCGCTGCCTTCTCCTTCATCCGTTGGTAACTCATCGCCTTATGCTTCGATGCGTTGGCCTTGACCTTCGTGCCGTCCAGCGCCACGTGCCCCAGCTTCACCAGCCCCGCCTGCTGGCACAACGCCAGTACCTGTACGAACAGGCCCGACAGCGCATCCACATTATCCTTGCGAAAGTCGGAGATGGTCCGGAAGTCCGGTGTGTTGTTCGCCGCCAACACCCTGAAGGCGATGTCTTCGTGGAGACGCTGGGCGATGCGGCGTGAGGACGCCACCCCGACGCAGTAGCCGTAGAGCAACACCTTGACCATCATCCGTGGATGATACGGCGGCCCGCCACGCCGTTCCCGCTCGTAGCGAGCGGTGACCTCCGACATGTCCAACTGGTCCACCACGTCGGATATGAAGTAGGCCAGATGGTCGTCAGGCAGCCACTCCTGCAACGCCGCTGGCAACAGCAACTGCTGCTCGGGTTCGTAGGGAAGGTAGGTCTTGCTCATCAACGACTCCCCGCTACTGGACTGGGCCCATCATACCCACAAACACTCGCCAACCGTGTTTCTCGGACGGGCTGCTAGCTTACTGGTCACGCTGGCGGTGGGGACACTGACCGCTGCCTTGGCGTGCGGCGGCGGCGAAGGGGAGACGGTGGTCGTGAAAGAGGAGGTCATCAGGGAGGTCCCCGTCGAGAGGATCGTGGAGAAGGAGGTCATCAGGGAGGTCATCAAGGAAGTGCCCGTCGAGAAGACTGTCGTGGAGCAGGTGATGATCGAGGTCGCGCCTTCACTTCTGGCCGACAACCAGGACCTGAGGATCGCCCAAATAAGCAATCCGGTCGGCCTGCACTACTCCGAGACGACAATTGAGAGCGAGTCGGTGATTCAGCTGCTGTATGATCCGTACTTCCTGTTCAACGAGGAGACTGCCCAGTTCGAGGGGTGGCTGGCCACGGAGTGGGAGTTCACGGATCCGACCACGTTCGTAATGTCGGTCAGGGACGATGTCTCCTTCCACGATGGTGAGAAGTTCACCATGCCGGCCGCCATAGAGGTCGTAAGGTGGCTGCGGGAGGACAGCGACCTGGACCGCTATGCGAACCTCAACTTCGGCGGCTTTGAGACCTGGGAGGCGGTGGGCGACTACACGATCGAGCTTGGTCGGGACAGCCCCAACAGCAACCCTCTGTCCGGCTTTACCAGAGGCAGGTTCAAGCCCATGTCCGCCACGCAGCTAGCCAAGCTCGGCTGGGAGGCCTATAGCGACGATCCGGTTGGCATGGGGCCGATGCAGTACGTGGACTGGGAGCGAGAGAACTTCGTCAGGCTGGAGAAGTTCCAAGACTACTGGGCCTTCGATACGGCAATCGAGACGATGAGCTTCCATCAGGTACCGGAGACGGCGGTCCGCGTAGCCGGCCTCCAGACCGGGGACTTCAACATCGCCTACGCGGTGCCGGTAGAGCTGATCCCCAGGCTGCTCAATGACGACTTCAAGATATTCACCAACAGGGTGCAGCAGACGTCGACCATCTATCTGAACCCAAGAGGCACCGACCCAGAGATGGCCGACAAGAGGGTCCGTCAGGCGATGCAGTACGCAGTCGATCTGGAGACCATCCACGGCACGATCCTGGGCGGGTACGCGTTGCCGGTGCCGGCCGGGCAGATGGGGCCTGCGGGCACGTTCGGATTCAACCCCGCCGTAAAGGCCTATCCCTATGACCCCGACAAGGCCAGGGCTCTGTTGGCCGAAGCGGGTTTCCCGGACGGGTTCAGCGTCCAGGGAATAAACACGGAGACCCTGACGTGGCAGCTTCGAGAGGTCCTGACGGCCATGCAGGCCTACTGGGCCGACGTCGGAGTCGAAGTGGACATCGTGTGGAAAGACCTGTCGCCATGGCTTACCGACCTGCGGGCCGGGCAGCTAGGTGCCGTCAACGAAATCGGCATGAACTGGTACGGGCTGTTCCCGATCACGATCTCCCGCGTCAACCATCCCGACTGGACCGACCGTATGACCAAGATCAGAGAGGAGACCGACCAGGTCGAGCTGGAGGCCTTGCTACTGGAAGCGGCGGAGTACATGTACGACCAGGCCTGGAGTCTCTTCGCGTTCCAGATACCCCTGGTGCAGGCTCTTCACCCATCGGTCGATAGCTTGAAGTGGGGCCCCACGTACGAGATGAAGCTGGAGAACGCGAGAGTCCTGGACCGTTAGACGGGGAACGTCGGGTACTAGATAGGCCCGAACGGGTGAGAAGTCTGGGGAAGTGAGGGGGCGGTGTACGCACCCTCGCTTCCCCAGTCGTGTTGATGGGAGCCGGGATTGACCCGGTACATCGTCCGCCGGACCGTTCAGGCGGTAGTGGTAGTCTACCTGGTGATCACCCTTGTCTTCGTCCTCATGCGCGTCGGCGATTCCGACCCCGCGCAGGCGCTGGTGGACTGGGAGCAGGACTACATCGAGGCGCTCCGCCAGTACCGTGACATCTATGGGGCTCTGGGACTCGACAGACCCGTCCTGGTGCAGTATGGGATCCACCTGAAGCGCACTTTCACGGGACAGTTCGGCAAGTCGACGATATTCGAAGTCCCAGCCCTGACGCTCCTGAAGGAGCGGTTCGTCAACAGCGCCAAGATGGGTGCGGCGGCCACAGTTCTGGCCGTCGCGGCCGGCATACCCCTCGGCATAGTCGCCGCGCTCAATCGGGGCACCATGATCGACACCGCCACGACTACGTTCTCGGTGCTGGGACTCACGGTGCCCAACTTCTGGCAGGCCCTCTTGATGATCCTGGTCTTCGGGGTGTGGTTGAGGTGGCTTCCCATCTACGGCGCCGAAAGCTGGAGGCACGTCATCATGCCCGCCATCGTCGCGTCGTCGGGACTGATGGCCGTCATGGCCAGGTTCACGAGGTCCGGGCTGCTGGAGGTCTTGAGGCAGGACTACGTCCGCACGGCCAGAGCCAAGGGTCTGTCAGAGCAAACCGTAATCGTGCGTCACGCGCTGCGCAACGGCCTCATCACTGTCATCACCGTCCTGGGGAGCGTCGTACCCACTTTCTGGGCCGGCCTGGTGGTTATCGAGACCGTGTTCGCCTGGCCTGGACTAGGCAGCCTGTTCCTGTCTTCGATAAGAAACCAGGACCTTCCCGTCGTCTTCATGCTGCTGCTCATCATTTCCTTCGCGACGGTATTGGGATATCTGGTGGTGGACGTCATATACGCGGTCGTCGACCCGAGGATGAGGTTCAAGTGAGCTCCACTCGAAGCGACTTGGAAACAGTGAGAGGCTCCACAGCATCTGGAGTCGCAGCACCTCCTCGCGCCGCGAGTCTGCCGCGATGGCGGCAGTGGCTCACGCTGCGCAAGCTGTGGGCCAACCGCCTCGGGGTGGTCGGCGGGGTCATATTCGGCAGTTTCCTGCTGGTCGGAATCTTCGGCCCCTTGATCGCTCCCTATGACCCCAACGAGGCACATCTGACGGAGCGATTCCTGGAGCCCAGATTCCTCAACCCGGAAAACGGACGAGGCGTGCTGGGCACTGACTCCCTTGGACGCGATGTGCTGAGCCGCCTGATCCATGGCGCCCGCATAGCAATGATAGTCGCGCTCGCAGCCTCGGCTCTCAGCGGCGTGCTCGGGATAACGATTGGCGCCGTCACGGCATACTACGGCGGGTATGTAGACGACGCGATCATGCGCTTTGTCGATATGTACGACGCGATCCCCAGCACAGTATTGATTCTGGCCATGATGGCCTTTATCCCGGGCGGTGTGGTCGTGTTGATCCTCCTCCTGGGAATCGTCGGAGGCGGCTGGATCGGCACCGTCAGAGTCGTTCGTGGCGAATCGCTCAGCCAGAGGGGTAGGGAGTACGTGACGGCCGCGCGGGCCATCGGCTCGACAGACAAGCGCATAATGTACCGTCACATCCTGCCCAACACCATGGCCCCCATCATAATAGGTAAGACGATGGGCATCGGCTTTGTGATCCTGGCGGAGTCCACGCTCAGCTACCTGGGCCTTGGTGTCCCTCCCCAGGTCCCGTCGTGGGGACGCATGCTGTCGGAGGCTCAGGAGTTCATACTGGTCGCGTGGTGGCCCTCCATCTTCCCAGGGATTGCCATTACCATCGTCGTCCTGTCGACGGTCTACATTGGAGACTGGCTACGGGACACTTGGGACCCCCGGCTGCGAGGCTCGCGATAGGGTCTGCCTACTGCCTCATAGTAGAGCAGACTGGCCGTTCACGGCTCTCCCGCACCCAACATCCTGATCCCGCCTCTCCTCGTGCCCACCCACTTGCGGTCCTCGGAGTCGATTGCTATGGCCGTGATCTCGTGTTCCAGAGGGCCTTCCTTCAGCAAATAGGTCTTCAGTTCGCCCTCGTTTAGGATCGTCAAGCCTCGAGACGTACCGAACCACGTCCTGCCCTCTGCGTCCACTGCGATCCTCAGCACGAAGTCGTTGGCAAGGCCGTCCCCTACCGTGTAATTCGTGAAGACCCTGCCATCGAAGAAGCTGGCGCCGGCCAGAGTCGCGATCCACAGGCTATCGTCAGGTCCCAGGGTAATGCCGCGGACGTTGTTGCTCACAAGCCCTTCATCGGTCTTGTAGACCCTCCAGCCGCTCCCGTCGAAGACGCTCAGGCCGCCGTCGTCGCTTCCCGAGCCCGCCCAGAGGTTGCCCCTGGAGTCGAAGACAATGGCACGGACCGTATCGCCCGCCAGGCCGTCTTCTTCCGTATAGGTAGTCCACGCGCTTCCGTCGAAGAAACTCAGGCCCTCGGTCGTGCCCGCCCAGACGTCGCCGTTAGGAGCGACCGTCACTGACAGAACGATGTCGTCGGCGAGCCCGTCCTCCTCTGTATAGGTGGTCCACTCGCTCCCGTCGAAGAGACTCAGGCCTCGCTCTGTTGCGAACCACGCATTGTCCTCGCGATCGACGAAGACTGCGTTCACGTTTTTGTGGGCCAGGCCCTCATCAACGGTGAAGGGGGTCCAGTCCTCACCGGCGAATACGCTGGCGCCGCCTTCTGCTCCTCCCCACGTGCCTGCCCAGATTCTTCCCTGTGCGTCAACGAAAAGGTCACGGACCTCGTTGCCCGCCAGACCGTCATCGGTGGTGTATATCGCCCACGTAAGGTTGGGCCCGCACGCCAGGGCAAGTGACAGCAATATGGCGAGAGACAGCCAACGCCGCATGACCAGATGTCCCTTCGGCCAGGAACTTCACCCTCGACCGTTCCGGCACGAGTGGCCGCATTATAGCCACCGTGTCAACAGGGGGTCAAAGAGTACGCCCCGGCATGCCTCGGGACTACTGGATTGGCGCCAGGGGACTGAGCGAGCTCGACCCATTGACACTGCGCGGCGCGGGCGTTAACGTACATCTGCGGGCGGGGCTCGTAAACTAAGGGGCTCGTAAACTAAATGGTCGGGTTGCTTGCGGCCTTACACGAGAGGCTACGCACTGAGCAACCCGTTGAATGATCGGGCACAGGCCCGCCTTGAAGGAGGTTTGTGGAATGCGTAGGTCCAACTGGATATCGAGCGGACTGGTCGCGCTGGCGGTGGGGATGCTCACGGCTGCCTTCGCGTGCGGCGGCGGCGAGACGAAGACGGTGGTGGTCGAAAAGGAGGTCATCAAGGAGGTCCCCGTCGAGAGGATCGTGGAGAAGGAGGTCATCAAGGAGGTCCCCGTCGAGAGGATCGTGGAGAAGACCGTCGTAGAGAAGGTGACGATCGAGGTCGCGCCTTCGTCTCTGGCCGATAAACAGGACCTGAGGATAGCTCAGGCCAACAACCCGGTCGGTCTGCACGCCTCGGAGACCACCCTTCAGAGCGAGTCGGTCATGCAGCTGCTTTACGACCCGTACTTCGTATTCGACGACGAGAGCAATGACTTCGTTGGCAAGCTGGCCACTGAGTGGTCTTTCGTGGACCCGCTGACCTTCGAAATGAAGGTCACCGACAAGGCCTTCTTCCACAATGGAGTGAAGTTCACCATCCCGGCCGCCATCGCGGAAATCGAGTGGATGAGGAACGAGAGCGGCGAAGAGTCACTGGAGAATAGGACATTCGCGGGTTTCGAGACGTGGGAGGCGGTTGACGACTACACGATCAGACTCGGCCGCTCCGCTCCCAACAGCAACCCGCTCAGCGGCTTCACCAGGGGTCGGCACAAGTCTCATGAGCCCGCGCATCTGGCGGAGACGGGCTACGGAGGCTACAGCGACGACCCGGTCGGCACAGGGCCGATGCAGTACGTCGACTGGGAGCGGGAGAACTTCGTGAGGATGGAGAGGTTCGCGGACTACTGGGACTTCGACACCCAGATCCAAACGGTCAGCTTCCATCAGGTCGGCGAGACGGCAGTCCGCGTGGCGGGCCTGCAGACCGGAGAGTTCAACGTCGTCTACAGCCTTCCGGTCGACCTCATCCCCAGCCTACTGAAGGGCAACTTCAACATCTTCACGGGCCAGGTGCAGCAGAGCGAGGTGATGTACCTGAACCCCAGAGCCACCGAGCCGCAGATGGATGACAAGAGGGTGCGCCAGGCCATGCAATACGCCCTCGACCTGGAGGCCATCCACGCCACCATCCTCGGTGGATACGCGCTGCCGATCCCGGCCGGGCAGATGACGCCCGAGGGGGCCTTTGGATTCAACCCGGACGTGCGGGCGTATCCCTATGACCCGGACAAGGCCAGGGCCCTGATGGTAGAGGCAGGATATCCCGACGGCATCAGCGTGAGCGGTGTGTCCAGCATCGGCCGCTACTTCCGAAACCAGGAAGTGCTCACGGCCATGATCGCTCAGTGGAAAGCGGTCGGGATCGAAGCCGACCTGGATTTCCGGACCTCGTCCCAGTGGCTAGCTGCGCTGCGGGCCGGAGAGTTGGGTGCCATCAGCGACATCGGGATGAACTGGTATGGCATATTCCCAATCACCATCTCTCGAGTGACTCACCCCGACTGGCAAGACCGCCTGGCGAAGATTCGAACGGAAACGGACCAGGCCAAGCTGGACGAGCTGCTCAAGGAGGCGGCGGCCTACATGCATGACCAGGCCTGGTCCATATTCGCCTACCGCATTCCCCTGGTCTTCGGCCTGCACCCGGACATCGACGGCCTGACCTGGGGCCCCTCGTGGGAGCCGCGGCTCGAGGACGCGAAGATACTGGCAAGCCGATAGGCCTGACACCTCAAAGAGCAGCGTAGGGCAGGCTTAGACGACGGGAAAGGGAGGCGCACGATCATGTGTGCCTCCCTTTCCGTTCTATTTCCGGTTTGGCGGTAACCGCCCTTGACTCGGTATATCGTACGCAGAAGCCTCCAGGCAGTGGGTGTCATCTTCATGGTGATCACCCTGGTCTTCTTCCTCATGCGACTCGGGGGAGGCGACCCGGCCCAAGCCCTGGTCGACTGGGAGCAGGAGTACGAGGTCGCCCTGGAGCAGTACCGCGACCTGTACGTTGCGATGGGGCTCGACAGGCCTGCCCTGGTGCAGTACGCGATCCACCTATACCGCACCTTCACGGGACAGTTCGGCGACTCCACCATCTTCAACGTTCCCGCATGGCAGCTCCTCGGAGAGCGGATCGTGAAGACGGTGCAGGTGGGTGGAGCCTCTATCCTGCTCTCCGTCGGAGTCGGGATACCCCTGGGTATCATATCCGCCCTGAGGCGCGGGTCGATCATCGATACGGGGGCCACGACCTTCTCAGTCCTGGGGCTCAGCATTCCGAACTTCTGGCAGGCCCTTCTGATGATCCTCGTCTTCGGGGTCTGGCTCGGCTGGCTGCCGATCTACGGCGCCGACACCTGGAAGCACATGATCATGCCCTCGATAGTGGCATCTTCCGGGCTGATGGCCACGATGTCGCGGTTCACCAGGTCGGGTATGCTGGAGGTGCTGCGCCAGGACTACATCAGGACGGCGGCGTCGAAGGGGCTGCGCCCGGCGGTTATCGTCGTCAGGCACGCGATGCGCAACGGGCTCATTTCCGTGATTACGCTACTGGGAGCGGCCGTGCCTCTGTTCTGGACCGGCGTCTTCTTCGTCGAGTACGTATTTGCATGGCCCGGAGTCGGGCTGCTATTCATCAACTCGATCAACCAGCAGGACTTGCCAGTGGTGTTCATGCTGTTGCTGCTCATATCCGCCGCCACCGTGTTCGGGTACCTGCTGGTTGACATCATCTACGCGTTGGTCGATCCGAGGATACGGTTCAGATGAATCTGTCGTCTAGTAGGCAAGCGGGCGCCGTAGAGCCTGTGCGAACGCCTCGAGCGCCGGGCTGGAGGCGGTGGCTCAGCCCGAGAAAGCTGTGGGGCAACCGCCTGGGAATCATCGGGGGAGGGACCTTCCTGCTGTTCCTTCTGTGCGGCATCTTCGCTCCCTGGGTGGCAAGGGCCGACCCGAACGAGGTCAGCCTGCTCGACCGGTTCAAGTACCCTACCTTCTGCAACGCCCTCCCCTGGGTGCAGACCTATGAGCCTGAGGAGGGCGAGATCGTGGGATCGGTCTTCTGCCATCCGGACTCGGAGGAGAGGAAAGGATTTCTGGGCAAGGACAAGCTCGGCAGGGACGTTCTGAGCCGGCTCATCCACGGGGCGCGCATAGCGGCTATCGTGGCGCTGTCGGCGTCCGCCCTCAGCGGCGCGATCGGGATAACGATAGGCATCGCCACGGCCTATTACGGCGGCTTCGTAGACGATATCATCATGCGCTTCGCCGACACTTACGACGCCGTCCCCGGCCTGGTCATCATCCTGGCCCTGCTGGCCTTCATCCCCGGCGGCGTGGTCACGCTGATCCTTCTTATAGGCATCGTGGGAGGGGGATGGATCGGCACTGTGCGGATCGTCCGGGGCGAGTCGCTGAGCCTGCGGGGACGGGACTACGTGCTGGCCGCCCAGGCGATGGGAGCCAGCGACAAGCGAATAATGTTCCGACACATTCTGCCCAACACGATGGCGCCCATAATCGTCGGGAAGACGATGGGCATTGGCGGCGTGATACTGACCGAGTCGGGGCTGAGCTTCCTTGGGCTGGGAGTCCCGGCAGATGTGCCGTCGTGGGGCCGCATGTTGACCGAGGGCCAGGAGTTCATCCTGGTGGCCTGGTGGCCATCGATATTCCCCGGCCTCGCCATAACCGTGGTCGTGCTCTCCACGGTCTTCCTGGGGGACTGGCTGCGCGACACGCTCGACCCGCGCCTCAGGGGTTCGAGGTAGTCCGGGCTCAAGCTCAGTCGCTGTTTGATGACCTTCAGATAGGCGACCCACAGCGGCCTCAGCGGAACCCCATCGTCTCGTACGTCGTAATCCTCAATGTAGGCGTGCTAGGCTGTGCCGGCATTTGGTTCAATGTCATTCTGAACGCAGCGAAAGCGGAGTGAAGAATCTAAGGCGGTTGAGGTGTCCTCAGGCATGGGGTTCGATTCGCTCGTAAGAAACGGCACGGTCATCGACGGCACCGGCCGCCTTCGATTCGAGGCTGACATAGGGATAAGCCGCGGAAGGATTGCGGCTATCGGTCCGTTGGGAGAAGCAGGCGCCGCGCATACGATCGACGCGGCCGGCTTGATCGTTGCCCCCGGATTCATCGACATCCACTCCCACAGCGACATGTCCCTCTTCGACGACCCCGGCGGAGACAGCAAGGCCTATCAGGGGGTCACCACCGAGGTCGTCGGCAACTGCAGCTTCTCCCCGTTCCCGATCCGGCCCGATGGCAAGGCCGACTTCGGGATGGGCAGCATGGACTGGCCCGTAGAGTGGAAGTGGAGAGACCTGGACGGATGGGCCACGGCCCTCGAGTCCCGAGGCATCAGCCTGAACGTAGCGCCGCAGGTGGGACAGGCCGCGCTCCAGATCGCAGTCGGCGCCACGCAGGACAGGCCTGTCACACCGGACGAGATGTCTGCGATGCAACGGCTCGCGTCCGAAGCCATAGAGCAGGGAGCCTTCTCCATCTCGACCGGTCTGTCGCTCTCACCCTCGGAGTACATGTCCACCGACGAAGTCATCGAGCTGTGCAAGGCGATATCTCACTACGAAGGCGTCTTCTACGCTACGCACTCCCGCTTTGGAGCCGGCAAGCACGTTATGGCCATTGAAGAGGCCGTCGACATCGGTCAGCGGTCGGGGATGCCGGTCCAGTACTCGCATCTGGCCATACTGTCGCGCCCGGACCTCGGCGGCTGGAGGAAGCCCTCGGGCAGGAACGGGCATGGACCTGAGATGCTGGAGGTCTTTGAAAAGGCCAGGAACGATGGTCTGGACATCACCTACGACAGTCACCCATACAACGCCGCCGGGGCCGGGATAGAGCAGCTTGTTCCGACGTGGGCCCAGGCGGGCGGCACCGACGGATATATGGCGCGCCTGAGGGACCCTGACACGCGCAAGCGCATCCGGGAGGAGGTCGCATCCGGTTTCGGACACGTTCCGCCCAGATTCGACACATGGGTAATTTCCGACGTACAGTCGGACGCCAACCAGGATGTAGTGGGGCGCTCCATCGCGGAGATAGCCGCAGAGCGAGGAATCGAGGCCGCGGAGGCCGTGCTTCAGCTCGAAGAAGAGGAGAGGGGAGCCGTGTCAGCCGTCGTCCACGGCCGGGTGGAGCGGGACACGCGGTACTTTCTATCTCATCCCATAGGAATGGTGAGCTCCGACGGCAACGCCATATCGCCAACGGGAGTCCACGCGCATAAGCAGGTGCACCCTCGATTCTACGGCACCTATCCCCGCATCCTGGGCCGGAATGTCCGGGAGCAGTCTCTCATGTCGCTGGAGACGGCCATAGAGAAGATGACGAGCATGCCCGCAGATCGACTCAATCTGAAGGACCGGGGCAGGGTAGAGGTAGGGCTGGTTGCCGACCTGGTTGTCTTCGATCCTGAGGCGATAATCGACCACTCGACGTTCGAGAAGCCCCATCAGCTCTCAGAAGGAGTGCTGCATCTCCTGGTCGGGGGCGAGGCGCTCATATCCGGGGGCCGGCAGACCCACGCCCGCCCGGGCCGCGTCCTGCGCCGGGGGCACGCGGACAACTAAGGAACTATCTCAGAGTCACTCTGGCGGAGCGGATGCAAGGGGAGGAAGAAACTCTCCTCTCCCTTGATGAGACCTTTGCGTAACCTACCGGACGAGGTGACGTCGGGAGTTGTAGACGACACCATCCTAGCTAAGCCCCCACCCCTCTGGATACCGGCCTTCGCCGGAATGACGATTGTGCAAAGGTCTCTTGATGGGAGAGGACTAAGGTGAGGGTGAAAGTCTTGCTGCTACATCTTGAGATAAGCCACTAAGGCCGGTAGACCGCGTGGATCACGGCTGGTTCGCCCCGAGAACCCTCAGCCCGCCTCTTCGGGTCCCCACCCACTTGCGGTCGTCCGGCCCTATGGCGACGGAGGTGATATCGTGGCCGAAGGGCCCCTCCTTGAGCTCGTACACCATGATTTCTTCCCCGTCCATGACCGTGATGCCGGCGCGGCCCGTCGTGAGCCATACTCGGTCCTTGGAGTCGAACGCGATCTGAAGGATGAAGTTGCTCGCCAGCCCTTCCCTCGTCGTGAGGTTGGTGAAGGTCTGGCCGTCGAACGAGCTGAGGCCGCCAAGCGTACCGATCCACAGGGTGCCATGCCGGTCGAAGGTGACATAGCGAACGTTGTCGCTGACCAGTCCGTCGTCCTGGCGGTATATCCTCCAGCTGTCGCCGTCGAATACGCTGAGGCCGCCTTCCTCGGTCCCCGACGCGACCCATAGTCGGCCCTGATCGTCGACGGTCAGTGAGCGCACGGTATTGCCTGCCAGGCCGTCTTCCTCAGTGTAGGTCGTCCACGTGTTGCCGTCGAAACGGCTGAGTCCCTCGACCGTGCCAACCCACAAGTCTCCGTTCGGGTGCACAACCGTGGCGAAGACAATGTCGTCCACGAGGCCGTCCTCTTCGGTGTAGGTCTTCCACGTGGCGCCGTCATAGCGGCTGAGTCCCTGCTCGGTGGCGAACCAGGCGGCGCCACTGTCGTCGACGTACACGTCGTTGGCCTGATGCCAGACCAGGCCGTCCTCCACAGTGAACAGCGTCCAGGTCTCGCCGTCGTACACGCTGGCGCCCTGGCCTCCGGCCGTGCCTACCCAGACCAGCCCTTCCCTATCTATGAAGACGTCGCGGATCTCGTTGCTTCCGATGTTGTCACTTCTCGTGTATATGGTCCAAGTTAGGTCAGGACCGCACGAAACGACGATTCCCAGCAGCAATGCCAGGGCGAGAACTGTCCAAACTGAGCGGATTCGTCTACTCATCGAAGGGTGGTCTCTCCTTTGGTCATCAGCGGCGGGATTGTAACACCTGGGTGCGGGAATCGACAGTTAGGGCTTTGCGGAGGGCGTGCCCAAACTCAAGACGGGCGAATGCTTGCCAGGCTCAACTGGGGTATGATGTGCCGTACGCGCTGCGAGGCCGCCAACTTATCAGGAGGGCTTTATCGTGACCAGGATGACAGGCAAGTACGCCGTGATGGAGATGCTCAGGGCTGAGGGAGTCAGGTACATATTCGGAAATCCGGGCACCACCGAGACGCCCATCATGGACGCCCTGGAGTCCTACCCGGACATCAAGTACATGCTCGCCGTGCAGGAGGGGGTGGCGATGGGTATGGCGGATGCATATGGCCGCGCCTCGGGCAGGCCGTCCTTCGTAAACCTGCACATCGAGACGGGGCTGGCGAACGGCCTCAGCCTTCTCAATAACGCATACGAGGGCGGATCGCCGATAGTGCTGACCTCGTGCAACAAGGACGTGAGGGAGGTCGCCCACGGCCGCACGGACCTGCGGGAGATGGCGCGGCAGTTCACGAAGTGGAGCGCGGAGGTGAGCCATCCAGACGCGATCCCGGCCGCCATGCGGCGGGCGTTTCACGAGGCCAAGACGCCGCCCACCGGGCCGACCTTCCTCTCATTCACTGCCAACGCGCTGGACGACGAAGGCGAAATCGACGTCATACCGTCGTCGCGGTCGTTCAGCCGTGTCCGCCCGGACGCGGAGGCCATCGAGAGAGCGGTCGAGGTGCTGGAAAGCGCGTCGAACCCGGTCATGCTGGTCGGCGACAGCGTCGGGGAATCGGGCGCGGTCGACGAGGCGGTCCGCGTCGCCGAGCTTCTGGGATGCCGGGTCTACTCGACCAACTACGCCGTAGTGAACTTCCCGTCGAGCCACCCGCAGTACATGGGCCCCGTTCGCCTCGGCTTCCGAGGTACGCGCGACGATCTGGCCTCGGCTGACGCGGTGCTGGGGGCGGGCAAGATATCCAGCAACTACTACATGTTCTCGGACCCGCCCATGCGCTACCTGAGCGACGACACGCGGCTGGTGCACGTGCATTGGGACGCCTCGAACGTCGGTCAGACTGAGCCGACGGACGTCGGCATCGCCGCCGATCCGAGGGCGGCCCTTGGCGAGCTGGCGGACGCGCTGGAAGCCTCTATGAACGGCTCGGCCAGAGAAGCGGCGAAGGCCCGCGCCACGGAGGCCGCCGCTGAGAAGCAGGCCGCCTTCGACAGGGGCGAGGCCAGGCTGAAGGCGAGATGGGACGGCTCGCCCATGAGCCCGGAGCGCATGATGGCGGAGCTGGCGGGAGGGCTCCCCGACGACGTGATCATAGCCAACGACGCGGTGACCAGCGCGCCGGCGCTGAACCACTCGATGAGCTTCGACGAGCCGGGCTGTTTTTACGGCGGGCGAGGCGGGGCGCTCGGATGGGGCATGGGCGGAACGCTGGGGATCAAGCTGGCCAACCCCGACAGGCCGGTCGTCGGAGTGCTGGGAGACGGAAGCGCCATGATGACCGCTCAGGGCCTCTGGACGGCGGCGGCTTCGAACATCCCGGTGGTCTACGTCATCTGCAACAACGGCATCTACAAGGTGCTCAAGGTCAACATGAACGCCTACAAGGAGCTCATCCTGAAGGGCGAGACGCCTCAGAGCCAGTACCTCGGCATGGACTTCGCGATCCCGTTCGACATGGCGGGGTTGGCCAACGCCTTCGGCGTGCAGGGCAGGCGGATCGAGGACCCGGAAGATCTCGGCCCGGCGGTGCGGGAGGCCGTGGACTCAGGCAAGCCCACGCTATTGGACGTGATCATCGATCCCGCCATGTGAGCCTGGGCCGCGATGGGACTCAGGTCGTCGCCAAGGCGACGGTTGGGGACTAGGTAGTGTTGACATTTTACCTTAGCCATATGAGAGCACCTACAAAATGCAGGAATCCGAGGTATCTGTTCGCCAGCTTGTCGAACCGGGAGAAGATGCGACGGTAGTGCTTGATCTTGCCGATGAAACACTCGACGAGATGACGCTCTCGGTATAAGTACTCGTCGTATGAGTGCGGCTCTCTCCGGTTCGAGCGAGGGGGTATTACTGGAACTGCACCGCTCCTGATGATCGACCCAAGGAACTGGTTGGAGTCGTATGCTCGGTCTGCAATCACATGCTCACTCTCGATCCCGGATATGAGCTCGGCAGCCTGAGTGACATCGTGTTCTTGCCCTCCGGTCAACCTATACCTCAAGGGATTGCCGAGGCCATCCACGCTCACGTGGACCTTTGTAGTGAACCCACCTCGGCTTCGACCAAGGGCTTGTGATGCTTGCCCACCGTTTTTTTGGGTGCGCCTGCGGCGGAATGATGAGGTTCTCCATGTCGGGGTCATCGACGAAATGCTGATGCATTCGCTCCCATACACCGCGTTCACACCATCGGGCGAACCGTTTGTAGACGCTGTTCCACCTGCCGTACTCGGCTGGGAGCATCCTCCATTGCGCGCCGGTTCGGGTGATCCAGAAGACGGCTCCGATGAACCGCTTGCATTCGGCTTCCCGTCCGACGTACAAGTCCGACTGGCTCCGAAGAAACTCAAACACCTTTGACCATTGCTCTGGAGATAGTATATCTATTGACATACTTGAAGTATAATATAAATGTCAACACTACCTAGTGCCCGCTGATCGTCGTTCCAGCCATGCCCTCCAGGAAGGTGGCTATGGCGGAGTGGTCGGAGTCGGCGTTGCCGTCGTTCATCAGCGATCCGAGCATCTGCTGTACCAGGCTCGTTACCGGCAGCGGTACTCCCAGCTCCTTGCCGGTCAGCAGGGCGTTGTGGAGGTCCTTCTGGTGCAGCCTGATCCTGAAACCCGGGGTGAAGTTGCCCGCTATCATCATGGGCGCCTTGGCGTCGAGCACGGTGCTCCCCGCAAGTCCGCCCCTGATGGCCTCGTAGACGACGTTGGGATCGAGGCCGGCCTTGCTGGCCAGCACCAGGGCCTCGGCAACGGCTTCGATGTTGGCGGCGACGATTATCTGGTTCGCCAGCTTCGTGGTGTTCCCGGCTCCGTAGCCGCCGCATAGGACCACGCTCCCGCCAAGGGTGTTGAGAATGTCGATGTGACTTTCGAACACGTCCTTCTTGCCGCCGACCATGATGGCCAGGGTGCCATCGATGGCCTTGGGCTCGCCGCCGCTAACCGGGGCGTCGAGGAAGGCGACCCCGGCGGCCTCGCAGGCAGCGGCGATCTTCTGAGAAGAGCCGGGAGCAATCGAGCTCATGTCTATGATGACCGACCCCTCGGACGTGCCCTCCAGGACCCCGCCTGGGCCCAGTATCGCGGCCTCGGAGTCGGCGGAGTCGGGGACCATGGTGATCACAACCGGGGCCTTCTCGGCCACCTCACTGGACGACGAGGCCGGGCTCGCGCCATCGGTCACGATCTCCTCGACCGACGTGGCCACGACGTCGTACACGGTAAGCGAGTAACCCGCCTTCATCAGGTTGCGCGCCATCGGCCTGCCCATGATGCCGAGGCCGATGAATCCCACTGATTTCGAAGTCATGCGCTCTCTCCTTAGTTCGAATGATCGGGGCCGCCTAGCGGCGGATGGCCACATTATTAGTCACGACAGAGGCACGGTCAAGCCGCGGGGCTCTGCTCACACTCCCCTGGTTGCCCTTCCCCTCACCGCCAGCATGGTCAGGGTCGTGGCTCCCAGCGCAACGGCCGCTCCCGAGACTGACAATGCGAACGGTGCGCTGACCGTCTCCGCGAGGGAACCCATCAGGAGGCCCCCAATTGCCGACGAGCCCCAGCCCAGCTGATGGATGCTCATGACTCGTCCTCGAAATTCGTTGTCAACTATGCTCTGAAGGAGCGTATTGTTGATCGTGCCGAACGCCGTACTTGCCGCGCCCACGACGAATATGACCGGCAGGGCAAAAGGCAGGTAGGCGGTCTGGGCGAAGAGCACCAGGCCGAGACCAAAAGAGAGTCCCGTAGCCACCTGCAGGAATGGCGAGTCCTTGAGCCTGCCAAACAGAATCAGGAGAAGCGTTCCGCTCAGCCCGCCGATGCCGCCCGCCAGCAGCAAGTCGCTGTAGGTCTCGACTCCGCCTCCGAGAACGGTGTCGGCGAACACCGGCAGGAGGGTCGCAAATGAGGAACCGAAGAGGCCCGCGAGAATGCCAATGGCCACCAGGCTCATGATGGTGGTGCTGCCACGGACATAGGCGAACCCTTCGACCAGGTCGCGCCACGGCATCGTCCGCTTGCGATCACCGATGTGCGGCTGCGGGTCCACGAGCGCGAACATCACCACCGTTCCGATGTACATCGCGCCGACGAAGAAGAACACCCCTCCGATGTCCAGCGCCTTGACCAGCGGCGCAAACAGGAACGGCCCTATCACCGTCGAGCCGGACGTCACGAGAGCCTGGAGTACGACGGCGTTCATCAGATGCTGGCGTGGTACGAGATTCGGCACTATGGCCTGACGGCAGGGAATGTCGAACGACAGCAATACTCCATTCGCGAACGAGATCGCCAGGAGATGCCAGGGTTCGATGATGCCGGTCGCGGCCAAAACGCCCGTCAGCAGGGCCGTAAACGAGAAGAGCGCCCGGGTCGTCACAACCAGGCGCATACGGTTGACTCGGTCGGCGACAACGCCTCCCCACATCGACAAGAGTAGAATCGGTCCGAGCCCGCAGAAGGTTACGAGGCCCAACATTAGCGGCGAATCGGTCAGCTGGTGCATCAGCCACAGCCGACCGGCTATGAGCGCCCAGATGCCGATGTTCGAGAAGGCGTTGCCTATCCAGAACAGGCGGTAGTTGACATACCGGAACGCCACGAAGGGGCCGGCGGCAGATTCCTTGGGTGATTCGTCGGGGGCCATGCGTAGAGTATATCGCGAACGGCCACGGCTCTAGTCGGGAACTGCCCATATTGGGAGTCCCCAGGCCGA
>CBDCXW010000007.1:0-191671 GCA_965223945.1 Dehalococcoidia bacterium
CTGAGGGCATTCCTTTCCTGATGCCCTTCCCAACTCCTATTTTTGAAGGAGGTCCAGCTACGGGACGCCGGTTAGCGACGCCTTTTATCCCAGCAGAAGGAAGCTCGGCTAGTACTGGATCCTGATCAGGCCATCTCCCCCAACCTCGGACGATCGGTAGCCCGGCTACCGCCGGCGCTGTCTGGGGTCCAGCGACTCCCTGAGCCCGTCGCCGATGAAGTTGAGCGACAGCACCCTTGCATCACGCGGTATCCGGGATTTTGGGCCTTCCGGTGGACCGAGGGAGGAATCGAACCGCCATCGTGGGCCACTCGTGCACTTTAGCTATGAGGCCCTAGCTGACCGACCCCGACTCCGACGGGGGCAGGGGGGAGGTCAGACTGGGGGCCGGGCGGCTGGGGCCAAAGACCCCCGCTGACCCGAGAGAAAGAAAATCAGCCTCCCGGACGGCCCGGTGTGGGTGTGCGCCGGGGCGGGCGGCCCTCGATGGGGGAGAGAGTGACCCAAACTGACAGGGACAGGGGCTGGCCCGGGCCACGGCGGCTAGGTGTCGAACGCGCGCCACGCACGCAAAAGGGGAGCCCGGGCCAGGCCCGTGGTAGCAATCGTGGGAAGGGCCGTCAGCGACCGCCTTGACAAACGGGCGGTTCGATTCCTCCCACCTCCACCTGAAGGCCCAAATCCCGGATACCGGGTGTCGAGCTCGACACAAAAACGCTCACATCGCTGGCCGGCCGTCGGGCAGTTAGGCCGCTGGCCCGGAGGTCGAGGCGACAGAATCCCGGAAACTGTAGTCAGTCGGGCAGAAATAAGGCGATCCAAGCGAGGCTAGCGGCGCTTGCGCCCTGTCGTCCAGGCCGTCAGCCGCCCCCACAGGCGCTTGGGCCAAGGCCTCGGCCTTCGCACCAGCACCACCCCTGCGGTCGCGCGGGATGGGCGGAACCGCAGGGGTGGCCAAGTGTCGGGCCACGTCGTCACGCAAGACCGCCTGCGCCGTGACCTGCCGAGCCGCACACCACGCCTTGAACGCGGACCTGGTCTCGGCGTCGAGCCGGACGCCCAACATCACCTGCTTCGCCATCCGTCGCGCCCCCTGTCAACGTCAGATAGGCTGGGTGGGAGCTGGTGCCCGGTTTCTGAAGTTCCGCCTCCAGCTTGGCGATCAGTTCGTCGCTGCCGTCGTCGTTCTGGGCGTTGGCCAACTCTATCGCGGTCTCGATGCCCAGGCCCATCATATAAGCGGACTGGGCGATGGTGTCATGAATAGTCTGCGAGAGTTCGATCCGCTCCCGCTGAAGCTCACCTTCCCGCTCCACTGCCTCTCTCCTTCTGATCCGCTCGAACCTGGAGACCAGGTTGACCGCCGCGACGACCGTGTACATGACGGCAATCCTGGTGAACAATACCTTTTCCTCCTTGATCTCGTAGTCGACGCCCGGCTCCAACACCAGGCTCAACGCGGCGTACACCACCGCAACCATGGTGACCCAGGCGAAGCTGAGCATGAAGGAGGTGAACACTACGGCGAACATGGCGAGCGCGGGGTAGTACAGCACGAAGAAGGTGTTGTGGAATCCACTTGATGAGATGGCGATGCCCGCCGTAATCATCGCCCCGTCCATCACGCTGAGAGCCAGCGCCCAGCGCCACGTAACCGTCCGATGCGACCGGATGCGGTAGTGAACGTAGCCGTTGAGGGCCAGCACCGATACCGCCAACAGCATGGTGGGAATATAAGCAGGGTCCGCGAAGTTGGGCCGGTAGTTGAACTGCAACAGCCAGGCCGTTAGAAGAAACCATCGTACCCACACCGAAATCCTCAGGCTGTAGCGCAGGTCGTCCCGATCACGCGAACTCAAGAGTTGACATGCAGGGAAATGCCGCTTTGCCCGGAGCCGCCATCTCCCCTGGTATGCCCCACAGGGTTCTCCCCCGTTGCAAAATCGGCCCAGGCCTGCATTAGTTCGCGCCGCTTCTCGAAGTAGTCCGTCCGGCGATAGGCCCGGATCGTCGCGCTTCCCTCTTGGTGCGCCAGAGCGTGCTCGATGATTTCGGAGGGGAAGTCCGTCTTCTCCGCGGCCCAGTCACGGAAGGACGACCGGAAACCGTGCGAGGTCGCCTTATACTTCCGGCGGAGAAGCTGGCGGATACCGTCCTGGGAAATCATCTCCCTACCACTGCGGTCTGGGAAGACCAGGTCATTGAAGTATTTCCGCTCCCTCTGAGCTCGTCTCAGAACGTCCAGGGCCGCCGTCGACAACGGGACACGGTGCTCGCGTTCGTTCTTCATGCGGTCTGCCGGAATCGTCCACGTGGCTCTGTCAAAGTCGACCTCAGCCCACCGCGCGCCCCTGACCTTCGGAGGTCCGTGCCGCCGTCAAGACGAGAAACTCCAACGCCAGCCGCTTGGACTCGTAGGACTCGGAGCTCCGAACGTCCTCCAACACCTCTCCGACTTGAGAGAAGGGAACGGCGGTATGGTGCTGGACAACCTGGCGCTGACGGCCCAAGCCGGTCGAGGCCCGGGGGGTGGGATCGTGGGCGGTGTAGCCTTTGCTGAAGGCGAATTTGAAGACGGCCTGGATGTTCCGTTTGACTTTTCGGGCGGTCTCCGCCTTCTGGTGCCAGAGGGGGGACAGCACGTCCACAACCTGGGCCGGAGTCACCTTGTCAATCGCAACATTCCCAAGGGCAGGGGTGACATAGCGGTCCAGCAGAGACCGGGTCTGCTGCTCGGTCTTGCTCCCTCGCTTCCATGAGGTCCGCCGAAACTTGATGGACTCCTCCGCCACGTCCGCGAACGTCGGCCCCGCAGAGGCCGACGTGACGGCCGGAAGGCTTGCCTCCGCTAGGAGCCGGTCTATGCCGGTCCGTCGTGGGAAACGCTCCCGAACCTTCATGACGTTCTCGGCGGCCAGATCTCGCGCCGCGCTGAGGGACACCTCGGGATAGGACCCCAAGCCCAAGCTTCTGACCTTTTCGTTCACTCGCACCCGCTGCTGCCAGTTCTTGCCGAGACCGCCCTCCACGGGTCTCGCCAACAGGGAGAGCCCAAAGCCCCCGCGGCCATCGCCGTAGCGCCCCGGCCGGTCGACCCTCTTCACGAAGTGCGCCGTCAGCCTTGCCGGTCTGTCCATCTGAGCCCCTTCAGATTGTTGCGTATCGCTTACGCGTATCCCTTCTAGTACCTGTTGCGTACCACATTATGAAACGAGCATTCTAGGTTGTCAACGGCTCCGACGAGATTTCTATTATAGGGGGGTAAACTCCAGTAACGGGACATATTGTCAAGCTAGGACTCGGCTCTAGCCTGCGGAGCCAGTTCTATGTACGATATGGTGCGAAGGCCAATGCGGGCTGATTTACGCAACGAAGTGCTCCGTATCTTGGAAGAATTGTCCAAGGGCGAAGGAATAGTTCTACACTTCGGAGACCAAGGCCTGACTTTTGAGGCCGTTTACTTGCTTGCGGAATATGGTGCCATGGAGGAGCAGGAAACCGGCTACTACAGAGTAACCATATCGGGCTACGACTACTACCAGAAACTGAAGGCGCCACGGGTCTATTGGGCCAAGAAAAACTGGTTTCCTGTAGCCGTTCTTATCGTGTCCAGTGCGGTGCCAGTGCTTGCCAAACTGGTGGAGATATGGCTAAGTTGACCTAAGCCTGCCCAACGGTGCCTCCAATGCATTGAAGATGTTCCCGCGTGTGCACTATCCTCGATGTAGGTCAAACGCAGGGAGGGGTCAGCAATGGAAGCTGGGATTGACACGCAACAGCGGCTCGACGCACTTCTGCGAAACTTCGAGGAGCTGCGACACCGGCTCGTCGGTTATCCCTGCAACCAGAACTTCGACTACTCGGCGCTGCTACCCTTCCTGAGCTACTGTCCCAACAACGTTGGAGATCCCTTCCACGACAGTAACTTCCGCAGCAACACCCACGAGTTTGAGCGAGAGGTCATCGGCCTCTTCGCCGACCTGATGCACCTGCCACAAGACCAGGCATGGGGCTACGTTACCTCGGGCGGCACCGAAGGCAACATGTATGGGCTCTACATCGGGCGCGAGATGTTCCCTGACGGCGTTGTCTACTTCTCCCAGGATACCCACTACAGCGTCGTCAAGATTCTGCGAGTTCTGAAGGCTCGCAATATCATGATCAAGAGCCTGGACAACGGTGAGATAGACTACGACGACCTCCATGAGACCATCCGTATCAACCGCGACGTGCCCGTCATCTTCATGGCAAACATAGGAACAACCATGAAGGGAGCGGTGGACGACGTCAGCAGGGTGCGGGCGATTCTCGACGATCTCGCAGTCACGAACTACTACATTCACGCGGACGCGGCCCTGAGCGGCATGATCCTGCCCTTCGTGGACGAACCGCAGCCCTACGGCTTCGATGCAGGCTTCGACAGTGTGGCCATAAGCGGCCACAAGATGATCGGCTCCCCGCTGCCGTGCGGTATAGCCCTCACCAGGGGCGACTACGTCTCGCGCATCGCCAGGTCCATCGAGTACGTGGGTGTGCTGGACACCACTCTGACCGGATCGCGCAACGCCCTCACACCACTGATGATGTGGTACGCTCTCCGCCAGCACGGCCTCGACGGCTTCCGTGAAATAGTGGCTGAATGCCTGGCTGTCGCCGAGTACGCCGTCGCCCGCTTCAACGACAGTGGGATCCCAGCTTGGCGTAACAGGAACTCTGTCACGGTCGTCTTCCCGAAGCCGTCCGACGACGTGGTCCGCAAGTGGCAGTTAGCTCCCTACGAGGACATCGCACACCTCATAGCAATGCCTCACGTGACGCGGGAGACCATAGACGCGGTGGTCGACGATTGCCTGGAGTACGATCAGGAGCAGAGGACAGCAGAATGAACAGGATTATCGTCATGGCAAAAAACGAGGTGGGGGTGATCGCCGACATCAGCAGGACGCTGGCCAACGAGGGTATCAACATAGAGACCATCAGTGCAGAGGGACTCGACGAGAAGGGCGTCATCACCCTGACCACAGAAGCCTACGACGATGCACTGCGAGCTCTGACCAATGCCGGCTTCAAGACGGTCTCCGACGACGCCCTGATCCTCAGGCTCCGGGACGAGCCCGGTGCATTGGCAAAAGTGGCCGAGAGGTTCAGGCACGCAGGCGTGAACATACAGAGCCTGCACATCGTGGAGCGCAAAGCCGGCCACACCATCGTAGCGCTATCCGCCGATGACCGCGCACAGGCCGAAACCCTGGTCGACAAGACAACAGTCGTGTAGCAACCGGCCCGACCCGCCCTGCCCTCATGGTTGAGGCCGCCCGGCTGGTAACTAGCCGAACTTGTCCGGCCAGTAGTCAGGCCAAATCGATTCGCCGGCGTAGTCGGCCTGGGCGTTCCAGAACTCGCTTGTCTGCAGCGTGAGCAGGCGGTTGTTTGGCATGTCCAGATGCTCCGGAAGCGGGGATATCCTGCCGGGCACGCCGGCGACGAAGCTCCGCGGCGGCACGTCCCTGTTCACCACCGCGCCCGCCGCGATGAAGCTCCTCTCGCCGATGGTCACGCCGGGCAGTATCGTGCACCCGCCGCCTACCATCACGTCGTCGTGAATGGTCGCTCCCCGGGGCGTGGGCGGCGGATCGCGACGGCACGGGTACCGGTCGTTCAGGAACGTTGTCCCCGGCCCGACGAACACGTTGTCGCCAAACCAGGTCCGCGACGGGATGTAGACGTGGGACATTATCCGGACCCCGTTCCCCATCCTGACCACACCCTCGATGGTAGAGTGGTTGAGGATGGTGCAATGGTCCCCGATCTTGACCATGGCGCGTATGACCGCGTAGTGGATCGCGTGGAAGTGATCGCCGATGCTCACGTCGCCGTATATGACCGTACCCTTGTGCAGGATGCAGTTGTCGCCGATCCTGGCCGGGCCGCACTCCGGGTGGTACCGGTAGCCGACTGTAACGTCCGGGTCTATCTGGGGGTTGCTGCCGATAGTCGCGTTCTTGAAGAGTTCCCTCGGTTGGGGCGTCGACATGGCGTTTCTCCTGGTGGGTGAATGTGTGGACCAAACTCTAGACAGGGGCTGCGCTCCGGTCAACAATGGGCCGGCACGGACAGTCCCAGGAAGTTGTGCGGAGGCCGTCCTGAAGAGGAGCTTGTCATCCAGAATTAGGAGGGGCCGGAGACTGGCGAACCCATTCGACTCCTTCTGGGATACAGGCCGCCCCTAGTTCCGTCCTATCACTCCACCACCACCCCAGCGTGAGTTACCCGCCCAAGACTACGGAGGCACCCACATGACCACACTCGATTCGGCGATCGCGGCAGTCCCCGGCGTCACCGGCATGGCGGCGAAGCACCTGGTCACCGGACAAGAGCTCGCCCACAGTGCCGACGACATCTACTTCACGGCCAGCACCTTCAAGGTCCCGATACTGGTCGAGCTCTACCGGCAGGTGGACATGGGCATCGTCGACCCATCGGCGCGGCTGGAGCTGACGGACGACGACCGTTCGCCGGGCAGCGGAGTGCTGAAGGAGCTTGCCAGCGGCCTCCGACCGACAGTCCGCGACCTCGCGACCCTCATGATCATCATCAGCGACAACACCGCGACCGACATGCTCTACCGCCTCGTCGGCCCGGACCGCCTCGACAAGACCCTGCAGGACCTCGGCCTTCACCAGACGAGCCTGCCCATGTCCTGCAGGGACCTGCTCAACAGCATGTACGGCGTCGAAACGGACGACGTCTTCGAGGCGATCCGGCTGGTGTCCGACGCTCTCGCCCACGGGCGCGTCATCGCCGGCTCCGACGGCCTGTCCGAGGAACGCTCCGACGTATCCTCGCCCCGCGACATGGTGCGCCTCCTCGAGATGCTCCACCGGGGCGAGCTGCTCTCCGAACCGTCGACGGCCGCCGTGATGGACATCCTCGGGCGCCAGCAGGCCGCGACCATCATCCCCTACGGCCTGCCCCCCGGCACCAGGACGGCCCACAAGACAGGCGGCGTCACCGGCGTCCGCTGCGACGTGGGAATCGTCTTCGCCCCGTCCGGCCCCTACGCCGTCGCCATCATGGCCAAGCAGGTCACCGACACAAAGGGCATAGACCGCACCCTGGCAGGCGTCTCCAAGGCCGTCTACGCCGAGCTAGGATCGTCTCTCTGAGTTCCGCCGCCGAGCAGGGAGTCCCCCTCTCCCTTGGCGGGAGAAGGCTGTCAAGAGGAGGAATCGATGGAGCAATTCCGTGACGAGCTATATGGACACCTAGAGGCGTTTTCTTTTCCGCCAGAACGTCCCAAGGTTCCGGTAACTGTAACAGGACATCCACGCCCGGGACTTACAGTGGCATATCGCCCGGGCAAGAACGCTGCCTCGCCAGATGAGATAGTCAAGGAAGCGTCCAAAGTGGGTGCCGCTGCCGGTGTGGGCGCTGGTGTCGGCATGGGTACCGGTGTAGTAATTGGTAAGTTTGTATTCGGAACTGTTGTGACTCGGGTCGGACTAGCATCCGCAGGGGCCGCTATTGGAGTCGGTCTCGCTCCGCTTGCCGTCATTGGAGGGGTGGTAGGGACTTTTGTGTATGGGGCCTACAGACTCGGCACACTGAGGCGCGATAACAAGATCGGCAAAGAGTTTGCGAAAGAGCTCGCAACTCACATGGAGCAATTCTGTCCGTCAGCCGAATGGCCGAGCGTCGAAGTCTATGTGTCCCTGCCCGATAGGGGTCTCTCAGCTGCATTTACAGGGACCGTCAGTTCCTAGAACGCCTCGGCGTAAGCCCTTTGAGGATTTCTGGCCTAGTATGGGGGCGGCTGGAGCTGACGGACACCGACCGTTCGCCGGGCAGCGGAGTCCTGAAGGAACTTGCCTCCGGCCTCCTCTCGCCCGACGAGACCTTTGCACAACCGTCATACCGGCGAAGGCCGGTATCCAGAGGGGTGCGGGGCCTGGGTGGGGGATGCGTCTACGCAGGTCTCGGCACGTAGACCCTCCGGCCTCCTCTCAACCGACAAGACCCTTGCAAGACCTCTCTCGCGGAGCGACAGAGTCCCTTCTCCCCTGGCGGGAGAAGGCTAGGATGAGGGGGCGTCTGGCGGTCCTCGTGGACCACCGGAGAGTTACCCAAAGGTCTCCCGACGGAAAAGGACTGAGAGCCCGCCCAGAGCTCGCCGAAAAGGTGAGGGGTGGCCCCCGGTCCCGCAATCCCAAAACCCTCAGCAGTGAGGTCCCCTCAGCCCCGCGGCAGCGGCAGGCTCACCTCTTCACCCCGCGCGGCCGAGACAAACCCCCCAAGGATCACCTCGGTCAGCGCCGCCGCACCCCTAGCGTTCATGTCCGGCTGTTCGCCGCTGTCTATCGCTGCCACGAACGCCGCCACGTCGTCCGCCATCACGTCGCCGGACCCCAGCGGCACCCACCTGCGCTTCGGCATGGGGCTATACGCGGGATGCGACGCACCCCACATGCCCATCGGGTCGAGAGGGTCCACCGCTGGCTCCACGAAGTCCGGCTCGTTGTTGTACAGCTCGATGCGGGGAGCGAATGGGTCGAAGGTCATCGTCGCCTCCGTACCCACCACGACGATCTTCTGAGGCCCGCTCAGCGGATGGCTCATCCACCCGAAACGCCCTCCCAGGACCGTCGCCGTCACGCCGCCCTCCAGCGTCGCCATCATCACCCCGAAATCCTCGACGCCCGCGCCCAGGTGCTCGGCGAAGAAGTAGATGCCCGTGTGACCCAGCACCGACTCGAAGCCCAGCCCGCCCGTGACCTCGTGGACGAAGCCGAGACTGTAGATGCTCACGTCGAACATCTCCCGCTTCGCCTCCAGGTACGTGTACCGGCCCAGATCCTCGCTCTCCCTGCGCACCGTCCCCTTCGGGACCGAGCCGGCCCGCCCCTTCGCGAAGATGTTCTCGGCGTGGATCGCCAGCAGCTCTCCGATTTCGCCGCCCTGCACGGCGCGTTTGGCATCCTGCACCCAGCCGGCGAGGTTCTGGGTGAACATCTGCGTCACGACGCCGTTCCGCTCTGCTGCCGACACGATCATGTCCAGGTCCGCCACCGTGCCCGCGAGCGGCTTGTCGAGATAGACGTGCTTGCCGGCGTCCATCGCCTTCGCCGCTACTATCCCGCGCCGCTCGACCGCCGGCGTCGAGCTGACGATGTGGACGTCGTCTCGGGCCAGGGCCTCGTCCAGGTCGGCGATGTGGGGCAGCCCCAGGTTGTCGGCGAGCTCCTGGTACTGGGCCGCGCGGCCCTCGGGATCGCCCTTCTCGCTCGCCACCGCCACCAGCTCGCACTTGGGGTGCGCCGCGAATACGTCCGCGTGGCTCTGCTGGTGGGTGCGCATCGCGCCTGCTAGGAGGACTCCGTACTTGCTCATGGTTTCATGCCTGGTGGTACAGCGTGCCGCGGCTGCCGACGACCATCAGGTCGATACCCGCTAGGGTCGGCCCGGCGGACGCGCTCACCGTGACCACGGCCGACTGGCCCGTGTCCCAAGTGGACATCTCCGTCAGGTAGACGCCGCTCCCCTCGCCCCGCCGCGTTCGAGTGGCCGCTGGACCCCCGAACCACGACTCCCCCATCGACACCACAGCGTCGAGGACCGAGCCAAGAGATCCCCCGTCCGGCACCCGCGCGAGGCAGCGCATGAACTGCGGCTGTCCCAGCCTCTCCGTGTCGATGGCTTCCTGAACGACACGCTGCAACGCGCCGCGGGCGTCCGTGCCTTCACCCATCCGTCGCCTCCGAAAAAAGCACGCTATCCAGACTCAATCCAGTCACCGCCAACCAGTCTACCACCCTCAAATGTCCACCGTGACCTGATAACCAGCCACATCCCGTGTCGCTGGGTCGGCCGTAGGGGCGGGTTTGAAACCCGCCCTGTCCCCTTGCCGCGGGCCGCAGCCCCCTGTCATCCCCATCACACAAATCACAGTTCAGACATTTGACAGACCCGCACACCCGTGCTAATCTTTCCCTATGCCAACGACCAGTCCCCTTCCACGCTCCCGCGCCGCAGGCGCACATACCGGCGCCGTGGGCGCGTCGCACTTTGTCACAGTAATGGCACTAAATGTCGCTCCAATGTCCCTCAATGTCGCGCTCATGTCGCAATCCATAAGGTAGTCCCCAAAGCTGAAAGTCCCTAAATGTCTCACAATGCCGCAGATATAGAGGAGTTCGACCCCACAGACGAGCCGTCCGATGACGATTCGGTCGCCCTTACCCACAGACAGATCACCGCCCTCCCATACCTCGTCGCCTCGCCTACCGTGACGGAAGGCGCCAGGCTGGCCGGCATGTCGCGCAGGACCGTCCACCGCTGGATGGAAGACGACCACTTCCGCGTCCAGTTCGAAAGACTCAGGGACGAGGCTCTGAGCCTCGCGCAGGCCGAGTTGAAGGGCCTTACCCTCAAGGGCGCCGGCGTACTCGCCGAAATGCTCGAAGACCCGTCGTCCAACATCCGACTCCGAGCCGCGCAGATCGCAATCTCCGCGGGCACCAAGGTCAACGAGCAGTCCAACATCCAGGAGCGCATCGAACACCTTTCCGAGGCATTCCACCTCCAACGCTCGAGGAAGCCCCTCCTGTGAAAGCCGCGCTCAAAGCCCTCGAACGCGCCCTCATCCTCGAACGCACCGAGCTCGCCCTCGCCAACGCCCTCAAAGAGCTCATGAACAAGTGGGATCCCCCCGACGTGGAACGTGGCCCCGAACCCTCTTCCTTCGACCTCCTCGATGCCCTCCACCGAAGCAGAGTCCCATCCCTCCCGGCAGTCCCTCGCGCCATGAGCTACATCGACCAATGCAGGTACCAGGGCGCAGCTCCCGACATGGCCAGGATCTTCCGGACGCTCCTCCCCGAAGCCCCAGTGCCCGCCTTCCTAGAGACCGACGACTCCGACCACCTCTTTCCCGACGAAAAACCCTGCTAGACTATTACCGGCCCCATCGACAGCCACCCCAGCCCTCTCCCTCGACGGGACCTCCACACTACCGTCATACCGGCGAAGGCCGGTATCCAGAGGGGCGGGGACGCAGGATACGGAGGCGAGAGTGTCCCTCGGGCAACCTCCCAAATTCACGCGGGAACGGAGAGAACCGTGAACGACAAACCGCCCGGCAACGCCGCCGAAGAAACGGCCCTCTCGGACTTCGTTAGAGACATAGTCGCCGAGGACCTCAAGTCCAACAAGAACGGCGGCCAGGTGGTCACCAGGTTCCCACCGGAGCCCAACGGCTACCTCCACATCGGCCACGCCAAGTCCGCCTGGCTCAACTTCGGAATCGCGTCGGAGAACGGCGGCGTATGCAATCTCAGATTCGACGACACCAACCCCACCAAGGAGGATGTCGAGTACATCAACTCCATCCAGGAGGACCTCCGCTGGCTGGGCGTCGAGTGGGGGAGGGATGCGCTCTACTCCTCCGACTACTTCGACGAAATCTACGAGTACGCCGTCAAGCTGGTCAAGAAGGGAAAGGCCTACGTCTGCGACCTCAGCGCCGGCGAGATCAGGGAGTACCGCGGGACTCTGACCGAGCCCGGACGGGACAGCCCCTACCGGGTCCGCACCGTCGAGGAGAACCTCGACCTGCTGGCCGGCATGAAGGCCGGCGAGTTCGAGGAGGGCTCTCGCGTGCTCCGGGCAAAGATCGACATGAGCTCGGGCAACGTGAATATGAGGGACCCCGTACTCTACCGCATACTGAAAGCCCCCCACCCCAGGACAGGCGCCGGCTGGTGCATATACCCCACCTACGACTTCGCTCACGGGCAGTCCGACTCCATCGAGGGTGTGACTCACTCCATCTGCACCCTGGAGTTCGAAGACCACAGGCCCCTCTACGACTGGCTGCTCGACGAGCTGGAGATCCACCACCCCATGCAGATCGAGTTCGCGAGGCTCAACCTGACCAACACCGTCATGAGCAAGCGAATGCTGCTGGCGCTCGTCAATGACGGCATAGTTTTCGGCTGGGACGACCCGAGGATGCCCACGCTCTCCGCGATGCGGCGCAGGGGGTATACCCCGGCAGCCATTCGGACCTTCTGTGAGAGGATCGGCGTCGCCAGGAGAGAAAATACCATCGAGATCGCGATGCTCGAGCACTGCGTCCGCGAGGACTTGAACAGGACCGCCCAGAGGGTCATGGGTGTCCTCCAGCCACTCAAGGTCGTCATCGAGAACTACCCTGAGGGCCAGACGGAGGAGATCGAGGCGGTCAACAATCCCGAAGACCCCTCCGCCGGATCGAGGATGCTTCCCTTCTCACGCGAGCTCTACATTGAGAGGACCGACTTCGAGGAGGACCCGCCTCCGAAGTTCTACCGGCTGGCCCCGGGCCGGGAGGTGAGGCTCCGCTACGGGTACTTCATAAGGTGCGCGTCCGTGGTAAAGAACGACGACGGCGAGATCGTGGAGCTGCGGTGCACCTACGATCCCGAGACTCGTGGAGGCCACGCGCCGGACGGCCGCAGGGTCCGAGGCACGCTCCACTGGGTCTCCGCCCCCCACTCCATCGCGGTGGAGGTCAGGCTCTTCGACCATCTCTTAGTCTCGGACGACGGATGGAATGCCGCGGACGCCGTATTCAACCCCGGCTCCCTGGAGGTACTCACCGGGTGCAAGGTCGAACCGTCTCTCGCGTCCGCCGCCCCGGGCACGCCGTACCAGTTCGAGAGGCAGGGCTACTTCTGCGTCGACTCCGTCGACTCGTCGCCCGGCGCCCCAGTCTTCAACAGGACCGTGTCGCTCAGAGACTCGTGGAAGAAGGCCCGCGGCTCCAGCTAGCGTCTCCATACACTCGGCCGCGATGTTGACAGCCCGCCCCGTTCTTGCAAATATGGAGTCGAGGTGCTACTGACGACGCAGGGGGTGAAGCGATGGCTGTGATAGCTCTTGGCGGCCTCACCGGCGGAGGCGGGCGGCATCTCGGGCCGCTGGTAGCCCGGGAGTTGGGGGCCGACTACGTTGACAGGCTCATGTTGACCGAAGTCGCTCGCGAGGTCGGCGCCACGGTCGAGGCTCTGCACCAGCGCGAGGAACGACCTCCCACACGAGGCGAGAAGTTCGCGAGGGTGCTCCAGCGCATCCTCGAGCGTTCGGCGGCCACCGGTGTCGGCAGTGATCCCTATTTCGGTCCGGGCGTCGCCCCCTTCCTCTCCGAGGAGTACGAGAACCTGCCCCAACCGACCATCACCCGCGGCCACGAGCTCGAAGATGACAAGTACATCGAGGCCATCCGCACAGTCATCCGAGACATGGCGGCGAGTGACAACACGGTCCTCGTCGGACGAGGCGCCTACATCATCCTGCGCGACAACCCGAAGGTCCTGCGAGTCGGAGTCGTCGCCGACTTCGAGGACCGCGTTACCACCATCATGAAACGCGAGCACCTCGGACACGATGAGGCCGTGCAGGTCATCCTGGCCCGCGACCAGGCCAGGTCCCTCTACTTCCAGAGGTTCTTCGGCATAGAGCACCCTGACAGCCCGGAGCTCTACCACCTGGTGATAAACTCCAGCGCCGTCGACATGGACTACGCAACCTCCGTCGTCATCCGGGCATCGGAGGCGCTCCTGGACGGAAGACTTCCCGCCAAGACGGGCGCAGTCGTCTGACCGGATTCGAGTGGGCTTGACCCTCCCGGCGTCCGAATTGGCCTGATCCCACGCACCACTAGCGGGTCCTGCACGCCTGCGAAAGGCGAGAGCGTGTCCCAGACCGCCGTGCTGATTGTCGAGGACGAAGAAAACCTCCTGGAAGCTCTCAAGTACAGCTTCGAGCGGGCCGGCTATAACGTCCTGTCTGCCAGCGACGGCGAGGCCGCGGTCACCGTGGCCCGCAGGCTGAAGCCCGACCTCGTCCTGTTGGATGTCATGCTGCCCAACCTCGACGGCTTCGAGGTCTGTCGTATCCTGCGGCTGGAGACCGACGCTCCTATTCTGATGCTCACGGCCAGGGGTGAGGAGGCCGACCGCATCACAGGCCTCGAACTCGGCGCCGACGACTACGTAACCAAGCCCTTCAGCATGCGGGAGCTGCTGGTCAGAGTCCGCAATATCCTCAAGCGTACAGAGCCCCCGAGGACACGCGAGAAGCTTACGGCAGACGGGCTTGAGTTGGACCTTAACAGCTACATGGCCACCCTCGACGGCAAGGCGCTCAAACTGAGGCCGAGGGAATTCGCGCTGCTCGCCATGCTCATAGGCAACAGAGGCCGCGCCCTCACCCGGTTGCAGATCCTCGAACACCTATGGGGTTATGACTATATAGGTGACACTCGCACCGTCGACGTGCACGTCCGATGGATTCGAGAAAAGATAGAGACAGACCCCTCGAAACCGAAGATGATCACGACGGTCCGCGGAGTCGGCTACAGGTTCGACGGATGAGGCTGCCGGTACACTGGCGCGTCGTTCTCACCCTGGCAGCCCTGATGGTGGCCGGTCTGGTCGTACTGAGCATCTACCTCACCGCACAGGGGCATTCGGGCAGGCTGATCGGGGCCATCTGGCTCTGGGGAGCAGCGATCACCGCTGCCGCCGCGGCTACGGCTTACTACTCGATCGGCAGGATCGCGCGTTCGGTGGAGTCGGTGGTCGATGGGGCGCGCCGGCTGGCCAGGGGCGACTTCGAGCACCGGATACCTGCGGTCCAGACATCTGAGGCCAGAGAGATGGCCGACTCATTCAATACGATGGCGGCTACTATCCGAAACGTGGTCCGGGACCTGTCGGGCGAGCGGAACAAGCTGTCGGCGGTACTGAACACGATGGCGGACGGAGTCGTTGTACTCGAACCCAACGGCAGGGTCGCCCTGATGAATCAGGCGGCCCAGTGGCTGCTGGATATACGGACCATCGAACCGGTCGGCATCCGCCTGGTAGAGCAGGTGCGTGACAGCGAGCTCATCGAAGTCGTCACCGGGGCCCTCGAGTCTGGCCAGCTGCGGCACAATGAGCTCGAGATGCTGCACAGAGGGTCGTTCGTCAGCGTCATAGCCACACCGTTGAGCGGTGACGGCTCCGAGGGCGTCCTGTTGATGCTCCACGACCTGTCTAACCTGCGGCAGATCGAGACGACCCGCAGGGAGTTCGTCAGCAACGTGTCCCACGAGCTTCGCAGCCCCCTCGCTTCCATAAAGGCCCTGACCGAGTCCCTCCAGGACGGCGCCTTCGATGAGCCCGCGGTCGCGGCGGACTTCATGGAGCGTATCCAGAAGGAAGTGACCCGCATGGGCAGCCTCGTCGACGATCTGCTCGCCCTCTCACGCCTGGAGAGCGGACAGACGCCGCTCAATCTCGGCCCCCTCGATCTCAGGGCTCTCACGGACGATCTTGTGGACTCGTACTCAACCCACTCGGACGGGGTGAGAATCGAGCAGACCATGCCCGCGGATCTTCCCCTGGTGACAGGCGATGAAGGGATGGTACGCCAGGTTCTGGTCAATCTGCTCGAGAACGCCCTCAAGTTCACATCAGAGGGCGGACGGATCGGTGTCGGTGCCGTGGCCGGCGGCAAGTTCGTAGAGGTCAGGGTCAAGGACACCGGGGCCGGCATCCCGCCGGAGCATCTGCCCCACGTCTTCGAGCGCTTCTACAAGGTCGACCGTGCCCGCCGAGATGGAGGGACAGGCCTGGGCCTCGCCATCGTAAAGCACATCGTGCAGGTGCACGGAGGCGACGTCAGCGTCGAAAGCGAAGAGGGGGCCGGGAGTACGTTTGCCTTCACGCTTTCCCGCGCCTTCTGAAGAACACCCGTCTTCCCGTCCACCCGTCCTGAGGGGCCTCTCTCCCGGTGCCCAGCCATTTGACGGGCCCGCCAGATTTAACAAGACTTTAAACCCCGGCGCGCTCATCTTAAAGCTCAGCACGCTATGCTGTCGCCATGTTGTGTCGCCCCCACGTGTCATGAGCCTCAAGATGGGACGTTCTCGTCACATCGCTGCGGAGCCGAGACAAGCCTCAGCCACCGGCGAGGTGTCTATGTTCAGACGCTCCCGGGTCAGAAACCTGGAGGGGCAAGCCGCCCGCATCTTCTTCCTCCTCTGCGCGGTGCTGTCCATCTTCACGACTGTCGGGATAGTCGCCAGCCTGTTCAGCCAGGCACTTGCGTTCTTCGGGGAAGTCTCCGTCTGGGAGTTCCTCACGGGGACACGGTGGTCGCCCATCCTCAAGCCGAGCTCGTTCGGTGTCCTGCCTCTGGTGGGAGGGACGCTGCTCGTGGCCCTTCTGGCTGCGGTGGTCGCCGTCCCCGTCGGCCTCGGGACCGCGATATTCCTGGCCGAGTACGCCCCCGACTCCATCCGCCGGATCGTGAAGCCGACCCTGGAGGTACTTGCCGGTATCCCAACCGTCGTCTACGGGTACTTTGCCCTCACCTTCGTTACGCCCCTGATTCAGATCATCTTCCCCGATATGATCGTCTTCAACGCCCTCAGCGCCGGCATGGTCATGGGCATCATGATAATCCCGATGGTCTCCTCCCTGAGCGAAGACGCGATGGTGGCCGTGCCGCGCTCCCTCCGTCAGGCCGCATACGCCCTGGGAGCGACCAGGCTTGAGGTGAGCCTGCGAGTCGTCGTGCCTGCTGCGCTCTCGGGCATCGTGGCCTCCTTCATACTGGCTATGTCGAGGGCTATCGGCGAGACGATGCTTGTGACCATCGCGGCTGGCGCGACGCCGAACCTGACCTGGAACCCTCTTGAGAGTGTCCAGGCGATGACGGCGTACATCGTGCAGGTCAGCCTCGGAGAAGCCGCGCACGGCTCCTTGGAATACAACACGATCTTCGCCGTCGGCCTCCTGCTCTTCATGATGACCCTCCTGATGAGCTTGTTGGGCCAGTGGGTCGTCCGCCGGTGGCGTGAGGAGTATTGATGACGGCGAAGACGCAGACCTTCGACAGGAAGGCGAAGTTCAGGAAGACCCAGGGCGCGATCTTCTATGTCGTCTTCTTGGGTGCCGTACTTGTCGGCATTGTCGGACTGGTCACGCTTCTCGTGCAAGTTCTGATTCAAGGGGTCCCTTGGCTGAGCCTGCATCTCCTGACAGACTACCCCTCTCGCCATCCGGAGCAGGCTGGGCTCAAAGCCGCTATATTCGGGACCCTCTGGATCATGGGGCTCACCGCCGCGCTCACGATCCCGATTGGCGTGAGCGCAGCCGTCTACCTTGAAGAGTACGCACCCAAGAACTGGCTCACCTCAGTGCTGGAAGTCAACATATCCAATTTGGCGGGGGTTCCGTCGATCGTATACGGGCTCTTGGGGCTGGGCCTGTTCGTCCAGCTCATGGCCCTGGGCAAGACCGTCATCGCTGGGGCTATGACCCTCACACTCTTGGTCCTGCCCATAGTGATACTGGCCTCGCGGGAGGCCATCAGGGCGGTACCAGGCACATACAGAGAGGCAGCCTACGCCCTCGGCGCGGACCAGTGGCAAGTCATAAAGAGCGTTGTGCTGCCGGCCGCCTCTCCCGGAATCCTGACGGGGACCATCCTTGCGATGTCCCGAGCCATCGGCGAGGCCGCGCCGATCGTCGTAATCAGCGGCCTGGTCTACCTGACCTTCGTTCCTGCCAACCCGCTCGACCGTTTCACTGCCCTCCCACTTCAGATCTTCAACTGGGCCTCCCGGCCCCAGGAAGACTTCCGGGAGCTGGCCGCCGCGGGTATCATCGTTCTGCTGGTCGTCCTGCTGTCAATGAATGCAGTGTCCATCGTGCTCCGCAATCGGTTCCAGACCAGGTCGGAGGAGTAACGTGAACGGAAGAGACGTCGTGCTGAAGGCCGACCAGCTGCGGGTCTGGTACGGGTCGTTCCTCGCCATCAAGGACATCGACTTCGAGGCCCAGACAAACATGGTGACCGCGCTGATCGGGCCCTCCGGCTGCGGGAAGAGCACCCTGCTGCGGAGCTTCAACCGGATGAACGACCTCATACCAGGCGTGAAGATCGAAGGGTCCGTCGAGTTCAGAGGACAGAACATGTACGAGAGCGCGGTGGACCCCACCGCGCTGCGGTCGCGCATCGGCATGGTCTTTCAGAAGCCCAACCCGTTCCCAAAGTCGATCTTCGACAATGTAGCCTTCGGCCTCCGCGTCAATGGATACACGGGCGATATCGCAGAGGCCGTCGAACGGTCGTTGCATCAGGCCGCCCTTTGGGAGGAAGTCAAGGACCGCCTGAACAAGAGCGCCTTCGCCCTTTCCGGCGGTCAGCAGCAGCGGCTCTGCATCGCGCGCGCCTTGGCAGTCGAGCCCGAGGTGATCCTTATGGACGAGCCTGCCTCCGCACTCGACCCCATTGCCACGCTGGCCATTGAGCAGCTCATCCGCGAGTTGAGCCAGGCATACACGATCGTCATAGTCACACACAACATGCAGCAGGCGGCGCGGGTCTCAGACGAGACCGCCTTCCTGATGGTCGACGAAAACAGGTCCGGGTACCTGGTCGAGCACGGCGACACCCAGCAGATATTCACCAACCCGAAAGACGAGCGCACGGAAGCGTACATCACCGGCCGCTTCAGCTAGGGAGCATTCAGAATGACACCCAGGACCGATTTCGACAAGGACCTCACACACCTTCAGGACGAGCTGCTCCTTCTGGGCGGTATGGTCGAGAAGGCCGTAGCCAGGTCGATGGACGCCCTGAGGCGTCGCGACCTGGAGGCCTCGCGCCAAGTGGTCAAAGAGGACGACATAATCGATCAAAAGCGGTTCGACCTTGAGGAGAGATGCATCGAGCTGATAGCGACTCAGCAGCCTCTGGCGGGTGACCTGAGGATCCTCATCACTGTCCTGCACGTGGCGGTCGAGTTGGAGCGGATGGGTGACTATGCCGAGGGCATCGCGAGGATCAGCCTCATGATGGGAGACGAGCCGCCCCTGAAGCCCCTGATCGACATCCCGCGAATGGCAGACCTGTCGGCCGGCATGCTTCGGAGGAGCCTCGACGCCTTCGTGAACCGCGATATCGTCAGCGCTATGGCCGTGTGTGACGACGACGACAAGGTTGACGACCTTTACGATCAGGTCTACCGCGAGCTGCTTACCTATATGCTGGAGGACTCCGGGGCGATCCGCAGGGCCACCTATCTCCTCTGGGTAGCACACAACCTCGAGCGCATCGCCGATCGCACGACCAATATCGCAGAGCGGGTGATATTCTTGGTCACAGGCAAATTGACGGAGATCACCGTCTCCAGGTACTAGCCATGGGGAACCCCTGGGTCCTGATCTGATCAAGGGCCGGATTGTCGCCCCATCCTCCAACGCCCTGCACGCCAATTCCAAAACAGCTTCGCTCGCTCATTCCCAGCTTCATGGATGGAATCGGGGTTGACAGTAGTAGTAGACGTAACGTATAAAGTACCGCGGGCTTCGGCACGGAAGGCCGTCGCTTGCGCGTGTCGGACAGGTAGAAATCCATAGAGGGACTTGAAACGTAGCATTAGTGAATCGAACACCAGGAGGCGGACTGTGAAAGGTACTATTTCGTTTGGACTGAGGTTGTTGCCTCTCGTTGCGATAGCCTCGTTGGCATTTGTGCTGGCTTGTGGCAGCCCCGAAGAGCCGGAGGCGCCCAAGCAGCCTGCACCGGCAGCCCCGGCGGCGGAAGCCCCGGCCGCGATGGCGGGAGAGGGTATGGCCGCGGCTAAGCCGGACCAGCCTGCCCCGGCCGCAATGGCTCAGGACCCTGTGGCTATGACTATGACTATGCCGGAAACCATGAAGCCGACTACTGAGGAGCCTTCGCGCCCCCTGATCCAGTACGAGGGGATGATGGAGGACCCGGGAACTCCTAAGGAGGGCGGCACCGTGCTCTGGGCCGTCGGTAACACACCGAGCGTCGACTGGTCCTGCCACACCACCTTCAGGGGCGGCGTGTCTGGCCATGTTTACGAGGGCTTCTTCGTCTCTAACAATGACAGGACCGAAACACTCCCGCTGTCGATAGGGTCGTGGTCGCTGAGCGACGACGGCACGGAGTACACCTTTACTCTCAGGGACGGTCAGACCTTCCACGACGGCACGCCCGTCGAGTCGGCGGACGCCATAGCGTCTACCGAGAGGTGGTTCGGTAGTACCCACGCAATCTCAAAACAGATCCACGGCCTCATCAAGCCCGTGTCGCACGCGGTCGTCGACAGCAAGACATACACGATGGGCATGGGCCGCGCGTTCGCCCTGTGGCCGGTCTACCAGGCCTTCAACGGCGCCTGGATACAGCCGGAAGCCATCTCGAAGACGGACCCCCACGACTGCATCGACACCCAGACCCAGGTCATCGGCCACGGTCCTTACAGCTACGTCGAGTGGATACCGGGTGACCGCGTCTCCATGGAGCGCTTCGACGACTACGTTCCGCGGGACGAGCCCGCGAACGGCGGTGGCGGCGGGAAGATCGCATACTTCGACCGGATCGAGGCGATAGTGGTCCCTGACCACTCGACCCGTGTAGCCGGTCTCAAGACTGGGCAGATACACATCGTGTCAGGCGACGTGCCGGGCGACTTCAAGGCCGACCTGCAGGCTGACCCTGAGGTGGAAGTGGCCGTGATAGGTCCAGGCCGCCCGCCCTACCTGGTCTTCAACCTGGGCACCAAGCCCTTCAACAACAAGAAGGCTCGGCAGGCTGTCCTCATGGCAGCCGACATGGAAGCGTGGATGACCGCCGCCTACGGCGCGGGCGCCGACTGGGCGCTTGACGGCGCCATCTTCATGTCCGACGGACCGTGGGCCACGCAGGTAGCGACCGATAAGTACTACAAGCCCAACGGAATCGACCTCGACGCCGCAAAGGCCCTCATGGCCGAGGCGATTGCAGAAGAGAACTATGACGGCGAGGTACTAGTGCTGGGCGGCAACGACACCCAGTTCGGAAGAGGCTCCAGCGCCTACACGCAGCAGGTCCTGGAGTCCCTCGGGCTCAAGGTCAACAGGCCCAACGTCGACTGGGCAACCGTCATAGGGTGGAAGAACTCGACCCCGGAGCAGGCGGGCACCCCCGGCCTGTCGCACTGCGTCAAGCCCATCCAGCCAGGCGCGACCAGGCCAGGCGAAGGCTGGAACATGTACCACACGCGCACGGCGCCGGAGAACCCGCTGGCTCTTGAACCCGCCAGCATCGCCTGGTCGTGCGGCTGGCTCGTCAACGAGGCCGACTACGCAATACCCAGGGGGGAAAGAGTCGACGCCGGAGTGAAAGGCGTCATGGATGACCTGATCGACAAGTGGTTGGACGCCCCCACGCTCGAAGAAGCCAGGGCGGCGGTCGACGAGATGCAGGAGCTGGTCTACGAGGAAGCGCGATACATCCAGCTGGGCGCGACCCTCGGCCTGATGGCGTTCCGCAGCGAGATGTCCTTCACGCCGTCGGCCGGCGGCTTCGTCCTGACGGGAGCCTGGTTCAAGTAGCCGGAACCTGAAAGCGACATAAGCGCAAAGTCAGACAAGGCCGGAGGCTCCTCCGGCCTTGTCTGCGTCACCCGCCAGCCATGACGCTGGCGCACGGCGACGGCCACACGGAACAGTCATGGTAATCGTCGCTCGGCAGCGATCAGCGCGTGGGCTGTCACAATGATCGGAGCCGTGATAAAGCTAACGGCCAGGGGAGCCCTCGGTGCCATCGTGTTCGATACCACCTTCGGTCTGCTCTCCGGGTACCATAGAGTGCTTGACTTCCTCATCATGCGGATCGCGGATGGGTTGATGGCGGACAGGTAGAAATCCGCAGAGGGACTTGAAACGCAGCAATAGTGAATCGAACACCAGGAGGCGGACTGTGAAAGGTACTATTTCGTTTGGACTGAGGTTGTTGCCTCTCGTTGCGATAGCCTCGTTGGCATTTGTGCTGGCTTGTGGCAGCCCCGAAGAGCCGGAGGCGCCCAAGCAGCCTGCCCCGGCAGCCCCGGCGGCGGAAGCCCCGGTCGCGATGGCGGGAGAGGCTATGGCCCCTGCCAAGCCGGACCAGCCTGCCCCGGCAGCAATGGCTCAGAACCCTGTGGCTATGACGATGCCGGAAACCATGAAGCCGACTCCTGTCGCCCCTTCGGGGCCCCTGATCGAGTACGAGGGGATGATGGAGGACCCGGGAGCACCTAAATACGGTGGCACCGTGCTCTGGGCCGTCGGCAATACGCCTAGCGTTGACTGGTCATGCCACACCACCTTTAGAGGCGGCGTGTCTAACCATGTCTACGAGAGCTTCTTTGTCTTCGACCACAACCGTGTGGAAGCCATCCCGATGTCTCTGTCGTCGTGGTCGCTCAATGACGCCGGTGACCAGTTCACCTTCACCCTGAGGGACGGGCAGACGTTCCACGACGGCACGCCCCTTGAGTCGGCGGACGCGATAGCCTCCACCGAGAGGTGGTTCGGAAGCACTCACGCAATCGCAGGCGAGGTCTACGGACTCATCAAGCCTGTGGAGCACGCGGTCGTCGACAGCAAATCCTACACGATGAGCATGTCTCGCCCGTTCGGCCTCTGGCCGGTCTACCAGGCGTTTAACGGCGCCTGGATACAGCCGGAAGCCATCTCGAACACGGACCCCCACGACTGCATCGACACCCAGACCCAGGTCATCGGGCACGGCCCGTACAGCTACGTCGAATGGATACCGGGTGACCGGGTCTCCATGGAGCGCTTCGAGGACTACGTCCCCCGCGACGAGCCCAAGAACGGCGGCGGCGGCGGGAAGATCGCCTACTTCGACCGGATCGAGGCGATCGTGGTTCCTGACCACTCTACCCGTATAGCAGGTCTCAAGACTGGACAGATACACGTAGTGTCCAGCGACGTGCCGGGCGACTTCAAGGCCGGCCTGCAGGCCGACCCTGAGGTGGAAGTGGCCGTCATAGGCCCAGGCCAGCCACCATACCTGGTCTTCAATCTTGGTACCAAGCCCTTCAACAACAAGAAGGCTCGGCAGGCCGTCCTCATGGCAGCCGATATGGAAGCCTGGATGACCGCCGCCTACGGCTCGGGCTCCGACTGGAGACTCGACGGCGCCGCTTTCATGTCGGACGGTCCGTGGGCCACGCAGGTAGCACTCGACAAGTACTACAAGCCCAATGGCATCGACCTCGACGCCGCAAAGGCCCTCATGGCTGAGGCGGTTGCAGAAGAGAACTACGACGGCGAGGTATTAGTGCTGGGCGGCAACGACACTCAGTTCGGGAGAGGCTCGAGCGCCTACACGCAGCAGCTCCTGGAGTCCCTCGGGCTCAAGGTCAACAGGCCCAACGTTGACTGGGCAACGGTCATAGGATGGAAGAACGCGAACCCCGAGCAGGCGGGCACCCCCGGCGTGTCGCACTGCGTCAAGCCCGTCGAGCCCGGCGCGACCAGGCCAGGCGAAGGCTGGAACATGTACCACACACGCACGTCCCCGTTCGACCCGCTGACCCTTGAGCCCGCCAGCATCAACTGGTCGTGCGGCTGGCTCGTCAACGACGCGGACTACGCGATCCCGAGAGGGGCGGCTAGAGTCGAAGCCGGTGTTAAGGGCGCCCTGGGGCCGCTGACCGACGAGTGGCTGTCAGCCGCTACGCTCGAGGACGCCAGGGCGGCGATCGACGAGATCCAGGAGTTCATCTACGATGAGGTCCGGTACATCCAGCTGGGCGCGGTCCTCGGCCTGATGGCCTTCCGCAACGAGATGGCCTTCACGCCGTCGGCCGGCGGATTCAACCTGACGGGAGCCTGGTTCAAGTAGCCGGAACCTTCAAACGGAATACAGGAAAGTCAGACAAGGCCGGAGGCTCCTCCGGCCTTGTCTGCGTCAGCCGCCAGCCATGACGCCGGCGCAAGGCGACCACACGGAACGGTCATGGTAATCGTCGCTCGGCAGCGATCAGCGCCTGGGCTGTCGCAATGATCGGAGCCGTGGTAACATTGGCTGGTTAGCTGGGCAGGGGATAATGGCCGCGGTGCCACCCCGACTTCGACAGACGCACCCAGGGAGCAGCCTTTGAAAGAGTACATCGCCCAGCGCGTCGTTGCGATGCTCCCCGTGCTGCTGATAGTCGCCGTATTTACCTTCTCCCTGGTCCACATCGTGCCGGGAGACCCCGCAATCATACTGGCCGGAGACTCAGGCACGCCCGAGACCATAGCGGATATGCGCGCCAACTTGGGGCTGGACAAGCCGATATACGAACAATTTATCGTCTGGCTGACCAAAGCGCTCCAGGGCGACCTGGGCATTTCTCCGGCGTCGAAGGTTCCCGTGGCTTCCCAGATCATGCGCCGCTTCGAGCCGACGCTCTCCATAGGCTTCCTTGCCATGTTCCTGTCGATAGTCGTGGCGGTCCCTCTGGGTGTGCTGGCCGCCTGGAAACAGAACACCTGGATCGACAGGTCCTCCATGATTTTCGCCGTGCTCGCCTTCTCGATCCCCGTGTTCTGGCTCGAGTACAACATGATCTATCTGTTCGCCGTCGAGCTCGGCTGGATGCCCGCCCTCGGTTACAAGCCCATTTCGGAGGGCATTGGCCCGTGGCTCAGGCACATCACCCTTCCTGCCATAGCCGTCGGCATCATCTCAGCCGCCCTGCCCGCCAGGGTGACCCGCTCCACCATGCTGGAGATTCTGAAGGAGGACTACGTCCGCACCGCCAGGGCCAAGGGCCTCGTCGAGCGCGTCGTTCTAGTAAGGCACGCCCTCAAGAACGCCATGGTGCCGATCCTCACCATGTTCGGCCTTGGCCTCGCCGGGATGATCGGCGGCCTGGTCATCAGCGAGCAGGTGTTCGCCATTCCGGGCATGGGCAGGCTCATCGTCGACGCCGTGGCCACCCGAGACTACCCCCTCATCCAGGGTACTCTCCTCCTCATCGCAGTCTCGTACGTAGTTATCAATCTGCTGATAGACCTCACCTATCTTTACTTTGACCCGAGGATTCGGTACTGATGGCACAGGGCGCAAGAGTCCGACCGTCCGGTGAGTTCCTGCTCCAGCGCAGGACCAGGCTTGACCGGTACAGGGAACGCGCGGCCAACGCACGCCAGGCGCTGCGCAAGAACCCCAACATGCTGCTCGGGCTCGTCATCATCGTCGCCATGGTTCTCATCGCCGTCACGGCGGGTGTACTTTCTACACACGACCCGAGGTACCTCGTCCCCTTCGACCGCCTGGTCGCACCGGCTCTGTCAGTAGAGGAAGGGGCCCTGGGAACCGCGCATTTCTTCGGCTCCGACGATCTCGGGCGCGACGTCTTCTCCCGCACGCTCTTCGGCAGCCGCGCCTCGCTTCAGGTGGGCCTGCTCGTAGCCCTCGGCACCATCACTTTCGGTACCACGTTCGGTCTGCTCTCCGGGTACCATAGAGCGCTGGACTTCCTCATCATGCGGATCGCGGATGGGTTGATGGCCATCCCGTCGTTCCTGCTGGCCATCGCGCTGATGACCCTGCTGGGCCCAAGCCTGCGCAACGTGGTCATAGCGCTTGTCATCTCCTCCGTGCCGGGGACTACACGCTTCGTGCGCTCCATTGTCCTGAGCCTCAGGGAGAGGGAGTTCGTCCTCGCCGCCCGCGCCATCGGAGGCGGCCCTGTCAGGCTTCTGTCACGTCACATCTTCCCCAACACGATACCGCCCGTCCTGGTGCTGGCCAGCTTCATCACAGCGGGAGCGATACTCTCCGAGGCGGGGCTCAGCTTCCTGGGCGCGGGCCTGCCGCCAGACGTGCCGAGTTGGGGCAACATGATGGGCCAGGGGCGCTACTTCAACGCCATCGCCCCCTGGATGCTCTTCTTCCCCGGTCTGTTCCTGTCGCTGACCGTCCTGGGGGCCAACCTCCTGGGTGACGGCCTCAGGGACTCCCTCGATCCCAGGCTGCGCCGACTCCAGTAGCCTACCCGGCTACCAGCTGTCGATGCACCACGGCATAAGGTCTGTGGCGAACATCGCGTCCGCGCGGGCGAGCGCGCCGGGCGTATTCTCCTCCAACCTCCCCGCGTGGTACAGCGTGCGGAACTTGACGCCGCCCAGGTAGACCGCTCCTAGATCGGCTGCTGACAGGGTCAGGTCCGGCTCCTCATCGGTGGCCCGGCAGTCAGCCCCCTCAGGCCCGCCATCGAGCCGTACCCTTCCGTCGTTCCACTCCAGGAAGGGGTCCAGTACCCGTAGTACCAGACCGTCGTTGGCGGAGTATGTCCTCGCCGATAGGGCCGCCGGGACGTCCACCAGCCTGAACCACGATGCGTCCTTGAACGTCTGCTTCAGCCGGCGTGGGTCCGCCAAAAGCCAGGGGAGAGGCTCGTCGGCCGCCCGCCTGTCGGCGGTCACCGTCGATACCAGGTCCATGTCGAAGCAGAACTGCCACAGGGCCGCGTAGGCGTCGTCGGTAGCCGTAACCAGCTCCTTGACTATCATCAGGTGGGCTTCCTTGATGGTGAACCAGACATAGCCGTCCGGGCGGCCGTCGACCTCGTACTTGACGAACCAGGCCCGCGGGTCGGCGCCGCGCATCGCGCCCTGGACGAAGCGGAACTTCCACCACGTGTCGTTTCGCTTGACCATGCCGTTCCTGAGGAGAGTCGCCCGCTCGAAGACCGGCGGGAAGACCTCGCGGGCCTCGTCCTCTTCGATGAAGAGCACGCGGCCCTTCGGCCCATAGCGGCGCGAGAACGCGCCGTGGGGGCGCTCCAGCTCGAACGTGTACTCGAACGATCCCATCCCGTAGCCGTAGCGGCCGTATATGACGCTCTCCGAGGCCTGAAGCACGGCCAGGGAGTCTCCCCACTCGTGCATGTCGGTCAACTGGCGCCTCATCAGCTGGGTGTTGATGCCGCGGCGCCTGTGAGTCGCCTGCACGGACACCTGTGCCACCGCGCCGATTGGGACGGTGCCGCCCGGCACCATCATCTCCAGCGAATAGCTGGTGGTGCAGCCGACGATCCGTCCCTCCTCGAACGCGCACACGCTGCGCTCCGGCTCGAAGATGATCCCGAACCTCTGGACGTCGCTATCGACATAGAAATTGTTCTGAGCGCGGGCGTTCACCTTCTTGAGAGTCGGAAATTCTTCCCAGGTGTTTGGTCTTATCTCCAGATTCATCTCAGGCAGCTCCTCTGTCGCGGGCGATTCCGGGCCCGGCGAGACGCGGATTATAGCATGGGGCTTCGGCCTCGATCCATGTGATCGAATCCGGCGGCGCGACGTGGGCTTACGTACGGCCCCGGGCTGCGGTAGAATCACCCCGACTCGTAGCACATGGAGGTCTTGCCGGATGCCCGGAGCATTGGACGGGGTTACTGTCGTCGATCTCTCCGACGGAAGGGCGGGTGCCCTGTTCACCATGATGATGTGCGACAACGGAGCCCGGGTCATCAGGCTGGAGCGCCCGGGGTGTGGGGCTGAACGTCAGACCTCCCTCTACCGCATGCTCGACCGAGGCAAGGAGAGCGTCTTCCTGAACCTAGACGGCGCGCTGGAGGACACAACCGCTTCAGTGCCCCGGAACGGAGGTCCCCTTGCGGACTTCGACGCGCTGGTCGGGATGGCCGATGTGCTCGTCGATACCTATTCGCCCTCCTCGGCATTCCAGTCTCTCGTGGACTACGGGCGGCTCGAGGAGAAGAACCCCGGTCTCGTCCGCTGCTCCATCACCGCCTACGGACAGCACGGCCCTCACCGGGGTGAGCCTCCATTGGATGACCTCGTCATGGCGCGCACCGGTATTCTGACTGCCCAGCCAGCCTTCAGGCCCGGGCCAGTCCACGTTGTGCACCCGATTCCGAGCATAGGCGCCGCGATGCTGGCGACGCAGGGGACGGTCGCCGCCCTTATCGCCCGTGAGCGCACCGGAAGGGGCCGCCACGTGAACACCTCGCTGATGGGCGGGGTACTGGCCAACGCGCCCAAAGCTCAGAGTGCGCGTCTGAAGCCCTGGAGCGGACGCCAGCAGCGTCCCACGGGAGATTGGCCCTTCTACAGCGTATTCAGGTGCTCCGACGGCAGGTGGCTTCAGATCGGCTGCATCCACGACGGCTTCGTGAACCGCGCGATAGACGCGCTGGGCATCCGAGACAGCGTGTCGGAACTGGATATCGGCACCCGCTACTCCCAGCCGTCCGAGGAGAGCAGGGCCAAGGTCTATGACATAGTCGCCCGCGCCTTCGCCACCCGGCCCATGGCCGAGTGGGCCCAGGCCATGGAGGAGGCGGACGTTCCCTACGCGCCCATACTTTCGACGGATGACGCCGTGTCCGACTCCCAGGCGATACACAACGAGATGTTCGTCAAGGTGGATGACCCGGAGCTGGGCCCCACGACCCAGGTGGGGCTGCCTGTTAAGCTGATCAACACGCCGGGCTCTGTCACAGCCCCGGCGCCGAGACCTGGCGAGCACACCGAGACCGTCCTCGCCGGTCTGCGCGCCCCTGGCACTACGCCCCGACCTCAGCAGCAGCCCCGGTCGTCCGGTCCCGACGGCCCGCCGCTGGAGGGGGTCAGGGTGCTGGGCATCGACAACGTGATCGCTGGCCCCATGTCTACCCGCCTGTTGGCTGACCTGGGAGCCGACGTGGTCAAGCTGGAGCCGCCCGGAGGCGAGATCAGCCGTCCGTCCGGCAGCAGCCAGTTCTCCTCCTTCAACTGCAACAAGCGCTCCGTGGCCGTGAACGGCAAGGAGCCCGACGGCCAGGAGATCGTGCGCAGGCTGGGCGCGTGGGCGGATGCCATATCAGAGAATATGCGCTCCGGGGCCGCGGCGCGCATAGGACTCACTCCCGAGGCGCTCGACCAGCTGAATCCTACCGTCGCCTACACCCACATCACCGGGTTCGGCTCCAACGGACCCTACTCCCACAGGCCCGGCCTCGACCCGCTGGCCCAGGCCATGGCCGGGCTTCAGGTTGCCCAGGCAGGCCCGGGCAATCCCCCCGCCTATCTGGGCATGCTGGCCCCGGGAGACTACGTTGCGGCGATGCTCGGCGCCGTGGGCACCGTCCTGGGTCTGTTCGCGAGGGCCAGGACCGGCGTGGGACAGCGCACCGAGACCTGCCTCCTCAACGCCGGTATTCTCGTCGCCCTGATGGGCCGGGACCGCTCTGGAGACAGCGGGCAGTACGGCCGGCATGCACTCTCACGCCTGTACGAGACCGGGAAGGGCTGGCTGTACGTCGTCGTGGAGTCCGAGGACGAGTGGCAGGCGATGTGCCGTGTGCTCCAACGGCCCGACCTACCCGCCGATCCCAGGTTCTCGACACCGCAGGCGCGCACCGAGCACGATTCGGCCCTCGCTGAGGAGCTTGGAGCCGTCTTCACGCGGCGTGCAGCGGAAGACTGGGCCGACGCCCTGCTGGACGCATCGGTCCCGGCCGCGCCGGCGGTGGAGAACTACGAAGCAGGCTTCTTCTCCGATCCCCAGGCGAGCGCGAACCGGATGGTGTCGGAGCATCAGGACTCACCTCTCGGCCCCGTCAAGTTCTCCTCTCACCTCGTCGACTTTTCGAACACACGGGACGTCGCATCCAGGGTCACACCCCAGCTGGGCGAGCACAACCGGGAGGTGCTCTCGGACCTCGGGTACTCGGAGGCCGAGATCGAGAGTCTGTACGCCAGGGGCATCATCAACACCGACGCCCCTCCGTCCTAGCCCTCCCTTCAAGCGGCGAAGAACCGTGAGCCGCCGTCCAATGGCAACCCTGTACCTGGTCGCTACGCCCATAGGCAACATCGAGGACATCACCCTCCGCGCCCTGCGGGTCCTGGGCGAGGTCGACCTGATAGCCGCCGAAGACACGCGCGTCACGCGCAAGCTGCTGTCCCACTACGATATCCACACCCGGACCACCAGCTACCACGAGCACAACCGCGCCTCGAAGACTCCCGTGCTCCTGGCCGCGCTGGCGGAGGGGAAGGACGTGGCGCTGGTCACCGACGCAGGCACCCCGGCGGTCAGCGATCCAGGAGACGACCTCGTCCGCGCGGCACTGGACCAGGGCATTCGAGTCGCCTCTGTGCCCGGCCCCTCAGCGGTCACGGCAGCCCTGGCGGCATCTGGCATACCCGCTGACCAGTTCGTGTACCTAGGCTTTCTCCCAAGACGAGGGGCCGACCGCAGGAGGCTTCTGAGGTCGCTGGCCGAAGAGCAGCGCGCTATCGTACTGCTGGAGGCGCCTCACAGGATCCGTGCGGGGCTGACAGACGCCCTGGGCGCGCTGGGCGACCGCCCCGTATCGGTATGCCGCGAGCTGACCAAGCTCCACGAGGAGGTCTTTAGAGGCCTGCTGTCCGAGGCAATCGACCACTTCGACCAGCCGCGTGGCGAGTTCACCGTGGTGATCGGAGGCGGTCACCGCGGCAGACAGATAAAGAGCTTGGATCAGGCCCGCAGTCTGATTGAGGAGTCGCGTGCGAAGGGAGTCGGGGCCACCGAGTCCGTGAGGCAGGTCGTCCGCGAGACCGGGCTGCCCCGAAGCGAGGTCTACCGCCTCTGGGTCGAGGGATCGCAACAGATGCGTTAGGGCGTCCACGGCGACGGTACGAAGGAGGATGGGTTCCCGCCGTCAACGGTGTGGGGATTGTCCCGGATACCCGGTCCACTAGGCAGCGCTGCACTGTTGGTCTCTGCCCATCGAGCGCGTGACACGGCTGCAAGATGAGGCTCTCACGCGTACCCACTTTTAACTTCCAGGTATCGAGTATGCGGCTCGGGGTTCGTAGCCTTCGCCGAAAACTGCTGAAACTGTCCACTTTCTTACAATCTCATAGCTGGAGGCTCCCACTCAGACGTCAGATACTGGACACAAACTGAACAGAATCTTCGACACTTACTGGACATTTACTGGACAGTCCGGGAGGCAGGCTCCCGTATGGAGTACGGATCGGGCTCTGCACTGCAATGCTGGAAGGGGATCGGGACATAAGAACATTAAGCGGACAGAAGTTCTGTTTGTCAAGAGATGATAGTCGGAGAGTTCGCCGCGATGCAGGTCATCGAGATAGACGCGGCCCTCATCCGGCGGGCGATCGGAGTGTGCCGGCGTAGCCGGATCTCCTATTGGGACGCGCTCGTCGTCGCCGCAGCCAAGCGGGCCCGCTGCAGCCGCATACTGTCCGAGGTCCTGGACCCGGGACAGTCCTACGACGGGGTAGTCGTCGTCAATCCCTTCCAGTGCCTTCCTCCTCAATCAAGCGGCGTGGCGCAACCTCAACGCCTCATTACGCAGCGCCTTCACCCTGCCCGCCACGTTGCCGACGCGCTCGAGCACCTCGTCGAGAGTGCCGGACAGGTCGAGTGTCGCGACCTCCAGCCGCTTGCAGGAGTGCCGCACATGGTATGTCGCAGGCTCCCTCTCCCCCTTCGCGTAGACCAGCAGCCCGCCCGGCAGATCAAGCGCGGTGGCATACGCAAGCAGCTGGTACAGATCGGCGTTAGAGGCACGGTCGTCAGTGAGGTCCTTGTACTTCGCATCGCCCACGAACACGCATTCCCTGCCTTCCCACCAGGTGAGATCAGGTTCAAGCTTCACTCGACTTGCCTTGGCCAAGTAGATCCGGCGGCTCCCCGTGAGTTGCTTGTCGGAACAGAACAGGCTCGCTGAGACGCCAAGCGACTCCCGGAGCGCCACCGTTACGAACTCCTGGAACACGACGTTCATGTTCATCAGGAACCCGGAAGCACGCAGATCCCCGCGCCCAGACTCGAACGCGCCGTGTCGAAGGATGAGCCGCGACAGCGCCACCACGTCGGCGTAGTGCTCGTTCAGCCGGTCGAACGGGACCTCCGGCACGTTGTCCGGCGGGAACTCCACGAAAGACACGTTGTCCAGCATCCCGGCAATCCAGCCCAGGCCCCTGCGCGCGCCATGGGAGCGCAGCTGCATCATGCCCAACCGCCCGACCGCCGCCTTCACCAGCCGGTTTGGCCGGACGTCGTCGGTGAACTCGTCGTAGCGCACCTCGACCGGCAGAGGGACGCCGAACCTGCGCCGCAGCTGCTCGTCGAACCGGATGCGCCCACGCACGGTGTACAGCGCCTCCTCCTCAGTGAGATAACCGTGGAGCAGCCCGCGCGAGAAGGCCCGCCGCGCGGCCGCTCCCAGCGCCAGCGCCAACGCATCGGGCAGCGCCGCGTGCTCCTCGAAGTCGAACAGCCGCTTCTCCTGGAGCTTGTACGCCCCAATCGCGTAGCACGCGAGCGAGAGCAGCTTCGGGATGCCGATCTTGGGCTGTATGAGCACGGACAGGCCGCCAATCTCGACGGCGCCGACAGTAGAGCCGGGCTTCAGTACGTAGCTACTGCTTTCGCTGGCGGCCGGCGTGATGGCGAGCGACGGAATCTCGCTCCGCAAGGCATCACGCTCAGCCACCGAAAGCTGAAGCGGCCCGCTCTCCTCGTATTCTTGTAGGTCAATTCGACGCATCACCCGTCAGTGTTCTCTGCGTCACTATCGCCAATGATCCAATAGTGGTTCGGCCTGCGGTCCATGTCAGCCCTGTTTTCGCACGCCTCGAAAGCCTCTCCGTTGATCACCGCTACCAGGTGCATTCTCACCCGCGCTATGAATCGCGGGTTGGTCTCTGCAAGTTGACGCAGCGTGGGCCTCCCATCTTTTGGGAGCGTGACGCGCTTCAGACCTGAGGCCCCGAAGGCCGCGTGCCAGTTGCGCCAGCGGGCTGAGATGTTGGCCTGGGCCGCACCTCCCGCAGCCTCTATGCGGCTGGACGCTTCCTCCCTGCTGATGTTTGTCAGTCGGCTCAGGCCGTCCACGATGCAGTTGAGAGGGGCTGCGCTGTCCATTAGCCTATCCAGGTCGAACTTGCCGCGGCTGTCGTCCTCTCCGAAGCGGCGCTCCTCGATGTACGGCAGGACGCTGTGCTTCCAGATGCGGCGGACTGAATCCTCGTCGAGGTTCTCCTTCATGAAATAGCTCGGCCCGATCGCGGCGTGACGGTCGGCCTCCAGCAGCTCATTGACCTGCTCAACCACGTCGGCCAGCCACTCCATATCATCGTGCGTGTTCGCCTCCAGCCAGCGCCGGAGCACGCCTTTGACCGGCTCGTCATCCGGGTGGAACTCCACGAAGTAGAAGCGGCGGCGCAGTGCCAGGTCCACCAGAGCGATGGAGCGGTCGGCGGTGTTCATCGTCCCGATGATGTACAGATTGTCGGGCAGAGAGAAGGGCTCGTCCGAGTATTGGAGAAGTATCTTCTCGTCGCGGTACTCCAGCAGGAAGTACAGCTCCCCTAACACCTTGGCTAGGCTGCCCCGGTTGATCTCGTCGATGACGAGAAAGTGCTTGGCATCCGGCTCCGCCCGGGCGCGCTTGGTCGCCCGCAACAGCGGTCCGTCCCTCATCTCGAATCCGGGCCGTCCATCCACCAGCGTAGGGCGGAAGCCCTGCACGAAGTCCTCGTAGGCGTAGGAGGGGTGTAGCTGCACCAGCGTAACCCGCTCCTCCGACCCCGCGAGATGCTTCGCGAGTTTCAGCGCGACGTATGTCTTCCCAGTGCCGGGCGGACCCTGGAAGATGACCTGGAGCTTTTCATCCAGCAGGGACTCGATCTCCTCCAGAAAGTCGACTGGGAGGTGTGACCCGTTGGCGAGCGCTTGCAGGGAAGTCTGTGGGTGTGGTCGGGGGTCTTCCACATTCGTCGCTTCGCGGCCGTGGTAGAGTGCCCAAACCACGGACTGCGCGTCAAGACGATGGCGCAAGGTCAGCTCACGCTCCAACGCTTCTTCAATGAACCTGTCTAGGAGCCTGTCCGAGGATTCGTTCCGGGAGACGAAACCCGCCACGCAATAACCTGCTTACAGCAATCTGGACCTTGTCGTGGAGTAATTAGCATCTTTACACTCCACTAATGACGCATATCGTTTAGGACATTGTTTCTCGGACAGACTCCTAGGAAACCAAGAGCATGCTCATATAATGCGCGCTCGTCCGCGTCCTGCTCCGGTTGGTCGTAGCTGGTGCGCACGTATGCGTCATTGAACACGGTGACCCCAAATGGCGGGTACCGCTCAACGTCCAAACCCATCAGCAACACGGATGCAACATTCGTGCGGGTTCCCGAGCCGCTTATCTCCGATGAGGGGAGTAGGTTATTGAAGGAATCCACGCGCTCGGCAACGGGCAAGTCATCCCGCGTCCAGATCGCCTCCAGCGCCTTCAAGGCAGGGCTAGGGATGCTCTGAATAAGTCCCGGTGGTTTGCGGGATAGTAACATAGGGCCAAGGCCTGAAGACGTGGGAGGCGAGGCAATGAACCAGCCGACGTTTGCGGACTTGGACTACGAGAGCAAGAAGCGAAAGACTCGCAGGGGGAAGTTCCTTGAGCGCATGGATGGACTGATCCCGTGGGAAGAGTTGGAAGAGCGCATCCGACCGTTCTATCCCAATGCTGGCCGAGGTCGGCGTCCCTACGAGTTGTCGGCGATGCTTCGCATACACTGCGTGCAGTTGTTCTACAACCTGAGCGACCCTGGGATGGAGGACATGCTCTACGAGGTCGAATCGGTGAGGCGGTTCGTAGGGCTGAGACTGCCTGGGCCGCTGCCGGACGAGACGACGATTCTGAACTTCCGCCACCTGCTGGAAGAGCATGCGTTAGGCTCGGGTCTGTTCGAGGAGATCAACCGCTATCTGGAGTCCAAGGGTCTCCGTCTTCAGGAGGGGACGATAGTGGACGCGAGCATCATAGCGGCGCCCTCATCGACGAAGAATCGGGCTAAAGAGCGCGACCCCGAGATGCACCAGACGAAGAAGGGTAACGAGTGGCACTTCGGGATGAAGGTGCACATCGGTGTGGACTCGCAGACGGGAGTGGTGCACAGCATGACCACGACATCTGCGAACGTGCATGACCTGACTGAGTTGCCCCGGTTGCTGCACGGTGGGGAGTCTCAGGTGTGGGGAGATGCTGGGTATCAGGGAGTTGACAAGAGGCCGGGCAACCGGGGCTTGGATGTGGAGTGGCAGGTCGCGATGAGGCCCGGCCAGCGTCGGAAGCTGGAGCCTGAGAGTCCTGAGGCGGTGTCGGAGAAGCGCAAAGCGTCGGTCAGAGCTAAGGTGGAGCATCCGTTCCTGTACATCAAGCGGCACTTCGGCTACGCCAAGGTCCGCTACAGGGGACTGTCCAAGAACACGCAGCGGCTGATGACGCTGCTGGGGTTTGCCAACTTGATGAGGGCCGAACAGTACCTGGCGGCGTGAAACCTTGTATAAGTGCGCCCAAAATCAGGCCTAACGGCGGCGAAACGCCCTGTCAGGGCCGGTTGTAGGCCGAGATTAACCCCCACCACGGCGCCATAAGGCAATTCAACGCCCCCAAAACCACTCCGGTCAACTCGGCCCAGCCTGAAGCCGATTGTTCAGAGCATCCCTAGGGGACTTATCGACCCAGTCACGGAGCTTCTTTTGTTGAACGCTGTAGATGAGATTGCCACCGATTCCGCTCTTCACCAGACCGGTCCAGTCACGGTCACCTCTAAGCACGGCTTCTCGCGCCGTTGCGAGCTTTCGACCTATCTCAACTTTGTAGTCGATCTCCTCGCTCTCCAGTCGTCCAGTGTTGATGTACGCTTGGGCGCGCCTGACGAACTCATCCCAAGGGTCGGACGGCTTCGGGTCCCACTGGCTGCGGATGTCGTCCTCGTAGAGATGGATACCAACTCCATACTTGGCCTCTAAGTGTGGTCGGATCTGCCCCAAGTCGCGGTCAACATCGTTTGTCTTCTGCTCGACGACGTTCGCGAATGTGCTGGCAATCATCTTCTTGTGTTCGACGTTGACTATCCTCTCAAAGGTATCGGGAAAGACAAGGTGAAGTATTGATTCCCGTAGTGCGCGGTTGGCTCCTTCAACCTCATAGGCGAATCTCTTGAATTCCCATGGATCATCAAGTAGGCGCTTGTGTTCACTCGAGCTTTTCTCCTTCCATTGCTTGGCAAACGCGATAAGAAACCCGAGGTTGGCTGAGCGGTTGGTGTGGTAAAGCCCTGTGCCAATAAGGCCGCTCTTGAGGCCCGCAACAAGTTCTGGAGGAATCTCTACGCCAGGGGCTCCGGTGAGCACTCTTTCAACCTGTTCCTGCTTGTTTGAAGGCTCATGGGGAATTAGGAGATTGATGTAGAACACCTCGGCCATGAGTTGGTGGATCTCCGGCGGACTATTTGCCAGCATGGACTCCAACCTCTGGAAGAAGGCGCTACCACCCTGGATAGACAGTCTGTGGAGCTCCCCTAACCACCGACTCCTCCAGATGGCCTTGCCCGGCGTAAAGAGCGAATCGTCGGTCCGCAGCGCGCAATCAACCCACTTCTGCGCAGCCTCGTAAACCTTCTCTACGCCGTATCCCGTCTTCCTGCTACCCATAGTTTCTCCTTCACCCTTATTCGCAAATATCGCCGCAAGCAAATCACCCCGCCCGCCGCACGACCCTCCCCGGCCGGGCCCCCGTGTGGCTGCCGTCGGAGATCACGGCCTCGCCCTGGACGAAGACGTGCCGGACCCCCTCAGAGAGCTGGTGCGGGTCGTCGAAGGTCGAGTGGTCGATGACGCTGTCAGGGTCGAACGCGACCAGGTCGGCGACCGCCCCTTCGGCCACCAGGCCGCGGTCCGGCAGCTTGAGCCGGTCCGCCGGCATCCCCGTCATCTTGTGCACCGCCGTCTCCAGCGACATGAGCGACTGCTCCCGCACGTACCGTCCCAGGATGCGCGGGTACGTGCCGTAGAAGCGCGGGTGAGGCTTCTCACCAGCGTGTACGCCGGTCGGGGAGATCGCGTTGCCGTCCGAGCCGATCATGGCGAGGGGATGCGTCAGGAAGAAGCGGACGTCGCTCTCCACCCTGTTGTGGACGACCGCCCCGACGTGGTTGTCTTCCTCCTCGATCAGGTCGAGGAAGGTCTCGTGGGGGTCCTGCCCCCGCTCCACGGCGATCTGCTCCACGGACTTGCCGACCACGCCGCTGTTGGCCTCCGTCTTGACGTAGCTGATCACGAAGGTGTCGAACTTCCACGGCAGCCCGCCGAAGAAGCCCTGCCGCATGTCGTCGAGCGCCCTCCTCCGGGTCTCGGGGTCGCGGAGCCGCCGCACCATCGCGCCCTCGCCCCCTTCCTGCAGCCACATGGGCACCATCTGCGCGAGGTGCGACCCGGCCGACGTGTACGGGTACACGTCGTACGTCGCGTCGAGGCCCTCGTCATGCGCCTGCTCGATCGACCTGACCATCTCGTCTCCCGTGCCGAAGTAGCGCGGGTCTATGATGGCCATATGCGAGTACTGCACCGGGACTCCCGCCCGCCTGCCGATCTCGATAGCCTCCTCGACCGCTTTCACGTGGTTGCCGGCCCAGAGGCGCGCGTGCGTGACGTAGAAGGCACCCTCGAATGGGGACATCGCCTCGGCGAGCGCGACGACCTCCTCCGTGTCCCCGTACATGGACGGAGCCACCGTCAGTCCTGTCGAGAAGCTGAAGGCGCCCTGTTCGATAGACTCGGCCACCAGCCTTCGCATCGCCTCCAGCTCGTCCGCCGTCGGTCGGCGGTTGTCTCTCAGGCCCACGGCTGAACGAATCGAGGAGTGGCCGACCTGGGGAGCCACGTTGATGCTGATGCCGCTCGACTCGAGCGCGTCAGCCCAGCCGTCAAGGTCCTTCCAGTTCCACGGATAGATCGACGCCATGTCCGGGTCGCCCGCTCCCTCCGGCCCGCTGGGCCCGATCGGGAACGGAGAGAAGCCGCAGTTGCCAGTGACCTCGGTCGTAACCCCCTGGAACGCCTTGCTCTCGCCGCCCGGGTCGTCGAGGAGGGTGACGTCCGAGTGGGAGTGCATGTCGATGAACCCAGGGCATACGACCAGTCCTGCCGCATCGACAACTCGTCCGGCTTGAGCGTCGTCCAGTTCGCCGACGGCGGCGATCCTGCCTCCTGCCAGTCCGACGTCGGCCTGGTACCGAAGCCCGCCCGTTCCGTCGATCACAGTCCCGTTCCTGATAAGCGTGTCGAGTTGCATGGCTCCTCCGTGGTGTGCGTCGAATTGTCGATTTCAGGCCGCTATTCTCGCCCCTGCCGCTCGATATCCGCAAGAGAAGGCAGAGCCTCACAAGTCAAACTGACGCGCCACTAGTCCGTCTACGTCGTTCCGGTTTGGTGATAAACTATCTCGCGTAACGAGACAACGAGAGGAAATCGTGATAACCCATCCTGTGATAAAGAGCATCACTCCAAGGGGGCTCCTCTCGTTCGGGCCCGACACGCCGCCTCTGGAGCTGGGCATGCTCAACGTGCTGATTGGGCCGAACGCCTCCGGCAAGTCCAACCTGTTCGACGTGCTAGGTCTGGCTCGTAGCATCCCTTCGGACCTGCAAGAGGGCGTGCGCGGCGGCGGCGGCGTGAGAAGCTGGTTGTGGGAGAGCGATGCTGCTCAAGAGCCGGAATTGGAGCTGGTTGTGGGTTCTGGCGATTTGGAGCTCCGCCATCGGATTGTGCTGGGAGCCATTGACTCCGAGCTGTGGCCTGTTGTGGAACAGGTTCACCACTTGCCGGACACCTTGCTGTACGAGTCCCGACTTGATTCTCTTCAAGCGACGATACGGGTCAGGTTGCGGGACCAGAACCCGCTCGATTCACGCGATGGAGAGCTGGTCGAATTCGGTTATCCCGATGAGAAGGACCAATCGATTTTGGCACAGCTCCGGTCTCAATTCGACTACCCCCAGATGACGATCCTGGCCAGCATATACAACTCCATCCAGATGTACGGCACATGGCACTTTGGCCGAGACGCCCTGCTGCGCCGGTCTCAACCTGCGAATAGACGAGGCGACCGACTGGAGGAGGACTACACCAACCTCGGCATGGTCCTCAATCAGATGGGTACATCGCCGGAAGCAAAGCGGAGCATAATAGAGGGCTTGCGGGAGCTGTACGAGGGCTTCACCAACTACGAGGCCGTCGTCAACAGCGGTTCCGTCCAGATCTACTTCACAGAGGGAAAGCGGCGCTCCATACCGGCGACCAGACTCTCGGACGGCACGCTCCGTTACCTGTGCCTCCTGGCCATGCTCTACAACCCCAACTCACTGCCCGTGATCTGCATCGAGGAGCCCGAACTTGGCCTGCACCCCGACATCGTCGCGGGGCTGACCAAGCACCTCCGCGCGGCCAGCGAGCGAACGCAGGTCATCGTTACAACGCACTCGGACATCCTCATCGACGCTCTGTCCGATACGCCAGAGTCGATCGTCGTGTTCGAGAGTCACGACGGCGCGACGCAGATGGAACGCCTCAAGCGAGACGACCTTAGCGTCTGGTTGGAGAAGTACCGCCTCGGCGAGCTCTGGACTAGCGGCCAGATCGGGGGCAATCGCTGGTGAGCGTGTTGCTGTACGTGGAAGGCGGCGGGAACAGGGCAGAACTCAAGAGCCAATGCCGGAAGGGCTTCCACGACCTGCTCACCAGCGCGGGATTCGCTGGCCGTTTGCCAAGGGTGGTCGCATGCGGCCCGCGCAATGCTGCGTTCGACCGCTTCGAGACTACTCTCGGCGGCGCGAGAGACTACCCTGTCCTCCTGGTCGACAGTGAGGGCCCTGTTGCGAGCCCCAATCAACCTCACAACCCATCCGGCGCATGGCGGCACCTTGATTCGCAGGATGGGTGGCAGCGTCCCAAAGTCGCGCGGGACGATCAGGCGCAGCTGATGGTCACCTGCATGGAGACCTGGCTGGTGGCCGACCGAACCGAGCTCGCCAGCCATTTCCATGGCATGAACCAGAATGCGCTCCCCTCCGGTGTTGGGTTGGAGAGCCGCCGCAAGGAAGACGTGAGCGCCGCGCTCGACAGCGCCACATCACCCTCGCGCAAAGGCCGCTACGACAAGAGGCGCGACTCGTTCGATCTGCTGGGCAGGGTCGATCCCGTCGAGCTGAAGCGCGAGCTGCCCCACTTCCGGCGCTTCATCGACACGCTGGATGCGCACCTCTGACGTATCCTCGCACAACCCACACCCACGCCGGCCTCCGGTGCCGCCGCCGCGTATGAGGGCCCACTGTGATACCATATGTCGGACATGTCCGAGCGCATTCTCGTAGCTGTAGCGTGGCCTTACGCCAACGGATCCATACACCTCGGACAGGTCGCAGGTTGCTACCTGCCAGCCGACATCTTCGCCCGTTACCACCGCCTCAAGGGCAACGATGTCCTGATGGTCTCCGGGAGCGACGCCCACGGCACACCGGTAACGCTGTCCGCTGAGAAGCGCGGTGTGAGTCCCGAGGAGGTGTTCGAGGAGTATCAGGCCGAGTTCCTCGACAACTGGAAGCGCCTGGGTATCGACTTCGACCTCTTCACGACCACTCACACCGACAACCACGCTGCGGTCTCCCAGGACATGTTCCTGACCCTCTACGAGAAGGGCTACATCAAGAAGGACACGATGATGCAGCCCTACTGCGAGACCGACGGCCGGTTCCTGGCCGACCGCTACGTCGAGGGAGAGTGCCCTCACTGCGGGTTCGACAGCGCCCGCGGCGACCAGTGCGACAACTGCGGCCGCACTCTCGATCCTCACGAGCTTATCGGCATGACCTGCAAGCTGTGCGGGGGCAGCCCGGTTATCAGGGAGACTGAGCACTTCTTTCTGCGCCTGAGCGCCTTCGAGGACCAGCTTCTGGAGTGGGTCCGCGCCCAGGACCACTGGCGGCCGAACGTGCGCAACTTCACCATAGGCTTCCTGGAGGGCGGACTCCACGACCGCGCGATTACCCGCGACATCGACTGGGGCGTGCCGGTGCCGCTGGAGGGCTACGAGTCGAAGCGCATATACGTCTGGTTCGAAGCGGTGATCGGCTATCTGTCGGCCTCGAAGGAGGCGAGCCTGCCCGGCGGCGATCGCTGGCGGGACTTCTGGCAGAAGGACTGCCGCTCGTACTACTTCATGGGGAAGGACAACATACCGTTCCATACCGTTATCTGGCCGGCGATGCTTCTGGGCTACGGCGGCCTCAACCTGCCCTACGACGTTCCCGCCAACGAGTTCCTCAACCTGGAGGGGCTCCAGTTCTCCACCAGCAGGAACTGGGCCGTCTGGCTGCCGGACTACCTGGACAGGCACGACCCGGACCCGCTTCGTTACGTGCTGGCGGCCAACATGCCGGAGACGAGCGACTCGGACTTCTCCTGGCAGGAGTACGTCCGCAGCAACAACGACGAGCTGGTCGCCACCTACGGGAACCTGGTCCACCGCGTCCTGACCATGCTTGCCCGCAACTTCGACGGACGGGTGCCGGAGGCGGGTAGCCTGGAGGAAGGGGACGTCGAGCTGCTGGACCACGCGAGCCGTACCGTCGACGAGGCCGGAGCGGCGATTGAGGCATGCCGGTTTCGAGCGGCGCTCCAGGCCGCAATGGCCCTGGCCCGGGAGGCCAACCGCTACCTCGAGCGCCAGGCCCCGTGGCAGGCCGTCCGCACGGACCGCCAAAAGGCCGCCAGGACGCTGTCCGTCGCCCTGTCCGTCGTCAACTGCCTGAAGACTGTCATGTACCCCTTCTTGCCCTTCTCGTCGGAGAAGCTCCATGGCTTGCTCGGCTTCGAGGGAAGCATCGTCGAGCAGGGCTGGAGATGGGAGCGCAACGGTCTTCCGCCCGGCCACCCTCTGCCGGCGCCCGAACCTCTCTTCAAGAAGCTGGACGAAGCCGTCGAGAAAGAGGAAGCGGAAAGAATCGGAAGGCAGGCGTAGGGACGACCTTGCGAGCCTCCGAGATCTACGCGCCCGTCCGGGAGTCCCTCGACCGTGTCGAGCGGAACCTGCTGGACGTCTCCAGGCTGGATTTCCCCTTCCTCACCGAGCTCCTGGGCCACGTCCTGGCCTCCAAAGGCAAGAGGCTGCGGCCCACCATAGCGCTCCTCGCGTCGAGGTTCTCCCAGCACGATCACGAGACGACCGAGAAGATGGCTACGGCCGTCGAGCTCCTGCACATCGCCTCGCTCATCCACGACGACACCGTGGACGGGTCGGCGACACGGCACGGGCGGGCCACGATCAGCAGCCTGTGGGGACGCGATGTCGCCGTGCAGACGGGCGACTACGTCTTCGCCTCAGCCGCCGCACTCGTCTGCGAGACGGGGAACATCCGGGTCATCCGACGCTTCTCCCAGACGATCATGGACCTGGCGACCGGGCAGCTCCGGGAGGTGGCCGAGACCCACGACCCCGACGGCACTCGCGAAGACTACATGGCCCGCATCTACGCCAAGACGGCCTCGCTCTTTGTCGTGGCCGCCGAAGCAGGCGCGGCCCTCAGCGGCGCGTCGGTAGAGACCGTCGAGGCCATGAGCAGCTATGGGCGCAGCCTGGGCCTCGCCTTCCAGATAGTGGACGACATCCTCGACTTCGAGGGAGTGGAGGACCACATTGGAAAGCCGGTGGGCAGCGATCTTGCCAACGGCGTGCTGACCCTGCCCACGATAATCGCCATGGAGCGGTCGCCCAACGGCAATCCCGTCCGGGACCTCTTCCGAGATCCGGGCAACGAGCGCTACCTCCGCGAGGCCGTCGTGATGGTCCAGGACCCCGCCGTCATAAAGGACGCCTACGCCGTGGCCCGCAGCTACTGCGAGAGCGCACACGACAGCCTCAAGGCCGTGCCAGTCGGTCCCGAAAGAGACTCCCTCTCCGAAATCGTCGACTACGTCCTCAAGCGGAGCAAGTAGACGCTTGGCCCCCTCTCCCTCGACGGGAGAGGGCTGGGGTGAGGGGGTCGAGCCACCCCTCCCGTCTCCCCTGGCGGAGACCCTTGCACAACCGTCATACCGGCGAAGGCCGGTATCCAGAGGGGTGGGGCCTTAGCTAGGATGGTGTCGTTTACAACTCCCGCCGTCGCCTCGTGCGGTAGGTTACGCAAAGGTCCCCGGCGGGAGAAGGTTAGAGGCTGCCCCGGGACTTGGTTCGGGGCCGAGAGGCACAACGGCGCTCACAGTCCAGACGAGGACTTGACAAACCGAACATAAGTCCGCATAGTGGAAAGAGTCACCCAGTTCGCCGAAGCCCTCACCCGGGCAAATACGGAATGAGACAGTATGAGACAAAATGAAGCAATTTCACGGAAATCGCGGGCCCGCCCCGAACAAACCGGCCCGGATTAGCTACGAATCAAGTGTCTCACAGTCGTCGCAAACCGTCTCGAAACCGTCTGTTTACGTCTCACAAGTGTCTCTTGCGCGTCTCACGGTGTCTCGCCGGAGCCGCCCTCACCCCGACCATACCACCCGGCCGCCCACCATGGTAAGGCTCACCCTTGCGCTCAGGAGCTCGTGGGGCTCCACGGCCGTCGGGTCCCTGTCGATCAAAGCGAAGTCGGCGAGCTTGCCGGCCTCTATCGTTCCCCGATCGGCTTCATGGCGCGCCGCGTAGGCCGCGTTAACCGTGTGCATCGCCAGCGCGCTCTCAGCCGGCACCGCCTCGTCCGCTCCCACCAAGTCCCCGCCCTCGGACCTGCGGGTCATCGCGGCGTACATGCCCAGCAGAGGGTGCGGCTCCGAGACCGGCGCGTCGGAGCTCGCGGCCACTACGCCCGCCTCCTGGAGGGATCGCATCCGGTAGAGCCACGGCCGGACATCTTCAGCCACTTGGCAGAGGTATCGCGCTCCACTGTCGTAGATGAACCTGGGCTGCGTGACCACGACTATTCCGGAGCCTCGCAGCCTGCGAAGGACGCTGGGAGGACACTCAGAGCAGTGCTCGATCCGGTCCCTGTGTCCGCCCTCCAGGACGCCTGCCGCAGCCTCCACCGCGGATGCCTCGACGGCATGCACCGCGGCCTGGAAGCCCGCTTCGTGCACTGAGCTGACGGCGTCGGCCAGCTCGTCCACCGGCGGCTCCAGGCGGCCCGCGTCGACCGACAGCATGAGCTTCGCCGGGCCGATGTCCATGTCGTGGTTTCCGGCGCCCGGGCCGAGGCCGCGCTCCAGGAACCGGCCGATGTGCTCGACGCCTGCCATGACGGTCAGGCGAGGCGTCAGGCTGCCGGTCCGCTTCAGCCGGGCCAGAAGGTCCCACCGTTCGGGCGAGTTCGACGGCGTGGCGTCCTGGACTGACGTGATGCCCCGCGACACCATGAGCCTGCTGGCCTGCCGGCCGCCCTGCTCCAGCTCCCTCTCGCTCAGCCGTGGAATACGGCCGTCGAGGAACGAGCTCATGTCCAGCAGGAGGCCGGTGGGCTCCCCGGTATCCGGGTCCCTGTCGATCATCCCTCCGGGCGGGTCCGGCGTATCCGCCGATACTCCAACGGCCGCCAGCGCCGCGCTGTTCAGAACGATGGCATGGCCTGAGCGGTGGTCGAGCCTGGCAGGGTGGCCGGGAGCTGCGGCGTCCAGGTCCCATCTCGTGGGGTGGCGCCTCTCATCCAACGCGAATTCGTCGTAGCCTCCCGCCCGTATCCAGCCTCCCGGCAGCGCCGCCGCGGCCCGCTCTCGCAACGCCGACTGGATATCCCTGATCGAGGACACCGCCCGCGCCCCGCAATTTACAGCCACCAGTCTAGCCGCGAACGCCAGGACGTGGACGTGGGCGTCGATGAATCCCGGTACGAGGGTCTGCCCTTCACAGTCGATCATGCGGACGCCAGGCCACCTGGTCGAGACGACATCGTCCGCCGTCCCAACCCAGGCGATTCGCTCCCCGCGTACAGCCACAGCCTGGGCCCTCGGCAGGCGAGGGTCCAGGGTCAGCACATTCGCGTTGTGGAGGATCAGGTCAGGGGGACCGGTCGAGTGTGGCATCGAGCGGTGTTATGCCGCCGAGTCCCTGACATAGGAGGGACTCAGGCCGCACTTCCACGTCAGGTTAGCTTGAATACGAGCAGGCTGGCCGCCACGTACAGGCCGATGAGGACGACAGCCTCCAGCCTCCAGTAGACTCGCGGAATGAATCTCGACCACAGCGGTCGCTGCCCGTCGGCGGGAGAGCCCGAAACGGCCTCCACCGGTCGGGGTTTCCCGGCCCTGGTGACCAGGGTGATTACGACAACGGCCGTCATCAGAATGGCGACCACGGTCGTAAGCGTGTGAATCTCCGAGACCCCCGTCCAGAGCGACCCCTTCGTGTAAGCGGCGTCGTCCAGGAATAGCACGAAGCCCATGTTGAACATGTTGCTGCCGAGGATGTTGGAGATCGCTAGCTCCGGGGCCCCGATGCGGATCGCCGCGAAGGAAGCCGCCAGCTCCGGCAGCGACGTGCTCAGTGCCAGGAACTGGGTACCTACGAAGCTGGCGTCCCAGCCCATCTCCTCCGAGATGCCTTCGCCCGTGTGGGCCAGCCATATCGCCGCGACTATGATCACCGACGCGGCTCCTGCGTAGACGGCAGCTGCCCCGAACAGAGACCTCGAGGCATACTTGTCCTCCTCGTCCGGTGTGGCCGAGTGCTCCTGAATCTGACCGGAGCGGTATGTCATATACATGGCGGCCAGGAAGACCAGCCCCAGCACCAAGCTCACGGGGCTGAGATACCATCCAGAGGCGGCAGTGGTCTGGTGATGTACGACGATGCCCAGGCCGGCCAGTGATATCAGGACGATGCCCAAGGCGGCGACCAGGGTGGCAGTCGGGCTTACCCGGCCCAGGATCGGCCCACCCCGCCAGAAGGTGTCCAGCAGCCCTATGATGAGCAGGTTGAATAGGTTGCTGCCGAATGCGTCGCCCGCGGCCAGGTCGGGCTGGTCGATCAGCACGATAGAGCTTACCCCTGTTCCAAGCTCGGGGAGAGAGGTGGCGGTCGCGAGCAGGATGACTCCGGCGAAGGACCTGCCCAGCCCCGTCTTGAGCGCGATCACGTCGGCCGAGCGGGCCAGGTACATCGAAGCCCCGAGGATCAGCGCGGCGGACGCCGCCAGTTGAAGCCATAGGAAGGTCGTGGTCATGAGGACTCGCCGGCCTCCGCTAACACCCGCTCGAACGCGTCCCGCAGATCGTCTGTCAGAGACCTCATCGTCTGTCTCACGTTCCTGTCGCTCAGTCCTCCGCAGAGCGTATCCAGGAAGTCCGCCACGCCCTCGGTCAGGGCATCCATCACCAGCCGCTCGACGTCGATACCGCTCGAGTGCACGACAACCAGCAGGTCGTTCATGCCTCCGCTCGACACGATCATGCTGACGAGGTCGTCGTCCCTCTTGAATTCGTGGGTGCTGTATCTGCCCAGGCGCCCGCCGATGGCTATGTGGGCGAAGCCTAGGCCCGTCATGTAACGCATGAAGGCGTCCTGGAACAGCTCCCTCGCAACCTTCGGTATGACCGTTTCGTACGAGTCAGCCATGGAGTCTCCTTTCTTCCGATGCCTAATCACCCTCCTGCGACCGGAGTCCTGGGACCCCCTCCGGGAAGGAGCGCGCCAGCACCAGCGGCGCCAGCACCGTCGTCACAACGGTCACGATGATGGCGACTCCAAACAGCTCCTGGCGTATGAGTCCAGCCCCGACTCCTATCCCCGCCATGATAAGGGCGACCTCTCCTCTGGGCAGCATCCCGATACCGATTCTCCAGGCCCCGAAGAGATTGAAGCCGGTGAAGAGCGCCGGGACCCCGCTTCCCACGACCTTGCCGATGATCGCCAGCGCGGTTGCCGCGATACCGAACTGCCACACGCCCCCCAGAGCGGTGACGTCCACCAGCATGCCCATGACGACGAAGAAAATGGGTATGAGCGCCGCGTAGACTCCCCGCAGGGGCTCCTCCAGCCGATGGGCGAGGTCCGTCCCGGAGAGGGCGAGGCCGATGGAGAAAGCGCCTATTATCATGGCCAGACCGAACATCTCCGCCAGTGCGGAGGCCAGGAACGCCAGTCCCAGCGCCAGCCCCATTGCGGCTCCGCTCACCCTGAACCGCCCGAACAGGGCGGATATGCGCTTCGACAGCAGCACCCCCAGGCCTGTCAGGGCAACCCAGAAGCCGATGGTCTTCAATGCGATCAGGCCTGTTGAGGACGCGGAGAACTCCCCTTCTATGGCGATCCCCAGCACCACCGTGAGGATCAGTATGCCGAGGACGTCGTCCAGGACCGCAGCGGCCAGGATGGTGACCCCCTCCGCCGTATCGAGCCGCCTGAGGTCTCCGAGCACGCGCACGGAGATTCCGATTGAGGTTGCCGTGAAGATCGCGCCGACGAACAGGGCCTTGGGATCGCCGAACCCGTCGGCATACCCGAACGCCACGGTGACGGCCACCCCCAGGATGAAGGGAACGACGGACCCCCCGACCGCGACGATGGACGCCGGCCCCGCATATCTAACGAACTGCCGCAGGTTGGTCTCAAGCCCGGCAGTGAACAGCAGGATGATCGCCCCGATCTGCGCAATCGACCAGAGGCTCTCGGAGATCGGGAGCGTGAACCCTTCTGTGCCGCTAGCGGCCGAGTGCAGGTCCTCGAAGAGAGGACCCAAGCCTGGTATATCCACTCCACCAAGAGCGAACGGCCCGATCAATATCCCCGCGCCCAACTCGCCGAGCACGGGAGGGATCTTGAGGAATCGCTCGCATATTTCTCCGCTCAGCTTCGCCGCTAGCAGTATTACGCCGAGCTGGAGGACCAGCCTTACGATCTCCTCGGAGCTATGCTCCAATTTCAGATTCCGTCATACGAGTACCTCGCTGAATTCTCGTCAATCAACACGGGGGAATTATAGCAAAGGTAGCGACTGCACCGTGTGGTACGATGTTGACTGCGCTTGAGGAGTCACCGTGCAGCCACCTGGACTTATAACCCTCATGGGGTCGGGTGAGACCGCTCCCGGCGGTCGCGTCCTCTACGAGACGGCGTTCGAGAGGCTGCCCCGCCCAGTGAAGGTCGCCATCATGGAGACGCCCGCGGGCTTCGAGCTAAACTCGTCCTACGTAGCAAATCGAGTCTCCGAGTTCATCCAACACCGCCTCCAGAACTACAGTCCGGAAGTGACGGTTATTCCGGCGCGAAGGCGAGACTCGGAGCTTGGCACCAACAACCCGGATGTCCTGAGACCTCTTCTTGATGCGGACTGCATCTTCATGGGGCCGGGCAGTCCCAGCTACGCGGTCCGCCACCTGGCGGGAAGCCGCGCTTGGGACATGATCCAGGCCCGCCATCGCCTCGGCGCGTGCCTGGCGTTTGCGAGCAGCGCCGCCATAGCAATCGGCGCTAGTGCTGTCCCGATCTACGAGATATACAAGGTCGGCGAAGACCCGCGTTGGATACCGGGGCTCGACCTGCTGGGGCAGCTCGGTCTCAACATCGCGTGCATCACTCACTGGAACAATACGGAGGGAGGGGCGAACCTGGACACGAGCCGCTGCTACATGGGCAGTTCTCGAATGGAGGCCCTGTTCCCCCTGCTTCCCGGCGGTACTACGGTGGTGGGCATCGATGAGCATACGGCGCTGACGCTCGACTTTTCCGACCAGTCGTGCCGGGTCGTCGGAAGGGGAGCAGTCACTCTCATACGAGATGGACAGGCGCGGGTGTTCGCGCCCGGCCCCGGCTTCCCTATGAGCGAGATCGGCGCCGTAAGCATCCCGGAGGCTTCACAAGGCATACGGCCTGACGTATGGGCTGAGGCTGTCGAGGCTCAACAAACAGAACCTCCGCAGCTGTCTGAAGAGGCTGAGGGGCTGATCGCCGACCGCGAGGAGGCTCGGCGCGCGAAGGACTGGCGGAGGGCCGACATGCTGAGGGACCGGCTGTCGGACATGGGCTACGCCGTCGTTGATACGCCCGACGGGCCCAGGTGGGAGGCCGCTTAGCGTCCCGTTGACTGGCCGATGGTGAGCACTCTCAGCAGATTCGTGCCTCCAGAGACTCCTATCGGCAGCCCGGCCACAAGCACGACGAGGTCTCCCGGCCCGACGCCGACGGTTTCGATAGCCTGGCGCTCTCCCTCCTCGAAGAAGTCGTCCACGCTCTCCAGCCTATCGACAGTCAGCGGTGTCACGCCCCACCGCAGGACGAGCCGCCTCTGGACCCGCTCGTTCGGTGTAATCGCCAGGATTGGCGGCTGAGGCCGGTACTTCGACACGCGCCCCGCCGTCGACCCGGACTCGGTGAACGCCACGATCGCCTTCGCTTTTAGCTGGTGGGCGGTCCGGCAGGCATCGTAGCTGATCGCGTCGTCCGTCTGCTCCACCAACTCCAGCGCCTTCTCCAAGATGATCGACTCGTACGCCAGGACAGACTCGGCCTCGATGGCGACGCGCGCCATCAAGTCAACGGCCTCGACAGGGTACCGTCCTATCGAAGTCTCGCCCGACAGCATTATGGCATCCGTGCCGTCGAAGACGGCGTTGGCAACGTCGGTCACCTCGGCCCGGGTCGGCACGGGGGACTGGACCATAGACTCCAGCATCTGCGTCGCGGTTATGACGGGCTTGCCGACGGCGTTGCACCGACGGATGAGCTCCTTCTGTATGCTGGGCACCTTCTCAATGGGCACGTCGACCCCAAGGTCGCCGCGCGCCACCATGAGAGCGTCGCTGACCTCCAGGATGCTGTCCATGCTGTCCACGGCCTCCGACCGCTCGATCTTGGAGATGATCTCCGGCTCGCGGCCGAGCTCGCGGAGGTACTCTCTGGCGGAGGTGACGTTCTCATCCTCGGTGACCACGGACAGGGCAACGAAATCGGCATCCTGCTCGGCGGCGAACTCCAGCGCCGCCCTCGTCTGCTTGCTGTGGAAGGGCTGCGATGGGGCCTTGCCGGGCGTCGTGACTCCTCGTTGCTCCGTCATCCTGCCGCCAGCGGCCACCCGGCAACGGACGGACTCGCCGTCGACGGCAACCACCTCTAACGCGATGAGACCGTCGTCTATCAGGACCGAGCCGCCCACCGAGGCGTCGCGATGGATACCCGGCGGCGATACCGACACGACCTCATGGTTGCCAACCACGTCGCGGCTGGTCAGGGCGATCTCGTCGCCCGCCTTAAGCTCCACGACGCCCGTCGACAGCTCCCCCGTTCGGTACTTCGGGCCCGGAACGTCGACCATGATGCCCACAGGCTCGCCCAGCCGGTCCGCCTCTCGACGCACCGTACGTATCGCAATCGCGTGCGAATCGAGGGAGCCGTGCGAGAGGTTTAGGCGGGCGATGCTCATCCCGGCTTCGATCAGAGCCCGGATCTGCTCCGCGCTTTCAGTAGAAGGGCCCAGCGTGCAGACTATCTTCGTCTTGGGCCGTCCCGTCCCATTTGTACCAGCGCTCAAGCCGCCAGCTCCCTTCGCTCCCGGTTTCTCTGATACTACACGATTCAGTGCATAGGGGAACACTCGGCGGTCGCTGCGCAATCGAATTATGGCGGGTTCCGTCCGTCGTTACTCCGGCGAAGGGCCTGCTCAGTACTCGATAGGGGGCAGCGTCCAGAGGCGCAGGGACTGGATTTCGGCCTTCGCCGGAACGACGGACAGGTAGTACCGCCTCGGAAGGCCGTGCTAGGATGTCGGCTCCACTTCCGTAGGAATTGCTGTCAGGAGGCGGCCTTGGCGTCCGATATCGCGCTCATGGCCCACCTCTTCCGCCGCGCCGGGTTCGGCGCGAGCCGCGACGAGCTGGAGGCCTGCGCGGCACGTGGATATGAGGCCGTGGTTGACGACCTGCTTCACCCGGAGCGCTTCCCAGAGGTGGAGGACGACCTCATAGGCCGCTACAACCACGGCGTGCTCCTGCAGGCCTCTATCGAGGGCGAGGCGCAGCGGTGGTTCTATCGCATGATTAACACCAGGCGGCCTCTCCAGGAGAAGGTCGCGCTATTCTGGCACCACGTCTTCGCGACCGCCTGGTACAAGACCGAGCACAACCCCGATATGGTGCGCCAGATCGACATGTTCCGCGAGGTCGGTCTCTCCAGGTTCCGTACCATCCTGGCGCGGCTCTCCAGAGATCCGGCCATGCTGGACTGGCTGGACAACCAGGAGAACCACAAGGGCGAGCCCAACGAGAACTACGCCCGCGAGCTCCTCGAGCTCTTCTCGATGGGCGTGGGCAACTATACGGAGAACGACGTCAAGAACGCAGGCCTGAGCTTCACCGGCTGGTCCTTCATTCAGCCGATCCCCGGCTACCCGTACGGCCAGTACAGGTCGGAGTTCGCCTACAGCGCGGACGACCACGACGACAGCGTGAAGACCTTTCTGGGGGAGACGGGACGCTTCGACGGCGAGGACATAATCGAGATCATAGTCAGACAGCCCGCGACCGCGGAGTTCGTGTCGCGCCACCTGTACAACTTCTTCGTTGCCGACGAGCCTCAGGTGCCGTCCTGGGGCAAAGTCTCCCCTCGCGACCCCGCCGCCATCGACACGCTGGCGGAAGCGTACTTTCAGTCGGACGGGGAGATCAGGGCGGTCCTGGGCGTGCTGTTCCGCTCCGACTTCTTCAAGGAGGCCACCTTCGAGCGGGTGAAGTGCCCGGCGGAGCTGGTCGCGGGCACCGTGAAGCTGGTCGGCACAGACCGCTTTCCGAGGCCCGAGCTGGGCCGCCTGCCCGCGGCCGTGACGGCGATGGGACAGGAGCTGTTGAACCCGCCGACCGTCGAGGGCTGGCACACGGGCAAGGAGTGGATCGACGGCGGCACGCTGTCCGAGCGCGTGGAGTTTGCTGTCGGCGAGGTGTCTGGCGTGTCCAGCCCTGGGGTCAGGTCGATCATCGACAGGCTTGAGGCGGTGGGACATCCGCTCGCCCCCGATGCGGTCGTTGACGCCTGCCTGGACCTCGTGGGGCCTCTGACTGTGGGACCCGACGCGCGCGACGCCATGATAGGGCACGTCCGCGAAGAGGGCCCCCTGGCCTTCCATGACAAGGACGCCGCGGCCGATAGGGTCGTGCGGCTGCTCCAGGTCATCGTATCGACGAGAGAATACCAGCTCGCCTAGCATAGCGAGGCGCGGTCTCATGTCCCAGAACGGAACCGGTAACGGGAGCGGCCCACCCCACGCACTGTTGAGAGCGGGGTTCCCCTACGTAAAGACGATCGGAATGATCCGGACCACGCCCGCGCCTGTCGACGTGGCCATAGGCTCCGACCGCCGCATCTACGTGCTGAGCCGCGGCCGCGCCGGGGTCCTGATCGACAGCTGGGACGACGACTACCCCCTCAGGCACCCGGTCATCGGAGGACCCGGGACCGCCCCGGGCCAGCTTGTCTGGCCGGCCTCCATGGTCCTGGACGGCGAGGAGAATATCTTCGTCGTGGACGAGGCCCTCCACCGCATCACCGCCTTCGATCGGGATGGCAGGCTTCTTAGCGTCTGGGGAGAACACGGGCCCGGAGACGGACTTCTCGATCATCCATCGGGGGTGGCACTCGACTCCGACGGCGACCTCTACGTCTCGGACACCGGGAACCACCGCATCCAGAAGCTCACCAGAGACGGCAGATTCCTGGAGTCGTGGGGAGAGTTCGGCGATGGGCCGGGCCAGTTCAACATGCCATGGGGCATCGCCATCGACGACTGGGGTTTCGTATACGTCGCGGACTGGCGGAACGACAGAATCCAGAAGTTCACACCGGAAGGCCGCTTTCTGTTCGCCCTGGGCGGATCCGGGAGCGGCGACGGGGAGTTCAAGAGGCCCTCCGGAGTGGCCGTCGACATGCACGGGGACATATACGTGGCGGACCGGGAGAATCACAGAATCCAGCTCTTCAGCAGGGAAGGGCGGTATGTGGAGAAGTTCATCGGCGACGCGACCATCTCGCGGTCCGGCCGCATGTACCTGACGAACAACCCGGGGCCGCTCCGGCAGCGCGAGTCGACGGACCTGGAGCCCCAGAAGCGGTTCAGAGGGCCGGTCTCGGTCAGAGTCGATAGAGACGGTGCGATGTACGTGGCCGACTACGGCTCATCCCGCATACAGGTCTACCAGAAAGAAGCGTACCCCCTGGCCCCCGACCAGATCGGCCCTCCCCTCCGCTCGCCGCGCCTCTACACGATGTAGGCTGGGGCCGTTCTAACATGCGGAAGAAGCTGACTATCACCATAGATGAGGATGTGTACGACGGCCTCTACCGCATCGCGGGAAAACGCGGTCAGGACGTTTGGGCGAGATCGTCATAGGCAATCATTAGTTGATGATGCGCTCCAGCTCGTCGGCGGTCAAACCGTCTCGAATTGCAGGACGGAGAGGTTCAGATTGGATGAGCGCTCCGAGAGGCGGAGCATCTCCACGCCCACCGCTTCGTTCGACTCGTTGTAATCGAGCACCACTCCGGGCGAGACCTCCTCGGACTCGACTATGTTGGAGTCGTCTAGCCGCAGGTAGAGGGCGTCCGCTTCCTAATCGACGGTCAGTTTCACACCCCTACTCGCCGACCGACGCCTCCAGCACCCGCAGCACGTTCAGTCCCAGTACCTTTCGGATGTCCTCCTCGGAGTAACCGCGGTTCATCATCTCCTCGGTGATGCGGGGGACCCTGGAGCAGTCCTCCATCCCGGTGGGCGTCCTCGATCCGTCGAAGTCGGAGCCGAGGCCGACGTGGTCGATGCCTGCGATGTTGACCATGTGGTCTATGTGATCGACGATCTCGGTGTACTGAGGCTTCCTCAGCTCGGGGGCCGAGCGCTTCCCGTGCTCCTCTTGCACGGCGTCCCGCGCCTCCTTCAGCCCTGCGGGGTCGCCTGTGTACTCCTTCTCGATCTCCTCGATCCTCCGGTCGCGCCACCTGTCGATCTCGCGCGTCGCCAGGTTGCAGGAGTCCGATATGAAGGTGACCTCGTAGTTCACGCAGACGACGCCGTGGTTCTCCCCGACGGCCCTGAGCTGGTCGTCGTCGATGTTTCGAGGGTTCTTGCAGATGGTCCACGACGATGAGTGAGAGGCTATTACTGGCTTGGTCGTGGTCTCTATCGCGTCCCAGAAGGTCTTCCTGGCCACGTGGGAGATATCCACGATCACTCCGAGCCGGTTCATCTCCAGCACCACCTCGCGCCCGAAGTCGGTCAGGCCGTTGTGCCAGGGCTCGTTCAGGACCCAGCCCTTGCGGGCCATCGCATCCCGCACCTTGTACCAGTCGGTGGGAGCTTCGCGGCCCGCCTCCTCCTGGATGCCGTCAGCCCAGTTATTGCTGTTGTTATGGGTCAGGGTCATGTAGCGGGCGCCGCGCTCGTGAAACATACGGAGGACGTCGAGGCTGTCCACCATCGCGTGTCCGCCCTCGACGCACAGGACGCCGGCGATCTTGCCGCTCTCGGTTATGCGCCGCACGTCCGCGGCACTCCTCGCCTGCTCGATCTCGCCAGGGTACGCGGCGCAGAGCGCGTCGAACGCGTCGAAGTAGGAGGTCGTCCGCTTGGCTGCGTCCTCCGGAGTGAACCTGTTCGGGTCCACGAAGGACGCGAAGAACTGGGCTTTCTGGTTGCCCGTCCGCATCCGTGGAAGGTCCATGTGGCCCTTTCCGGTTTCGGCGCCCAGGTCTTCGCCGTCGTCCACGGTCCTGGCAAGACTGTCCGAGTGAGTGTCGAAGACTAGCGATGAGAAGTGGAGTTTGGATGCCCGCTCGCCGATCATGTTTCCCTCCCTTTGTCGTCTGATGAATGCCCGGTCGATTCTATCAGCACAGGGCCGCGCCTGGGTATCCGGCGGGCGTCGTCACCCTCACCCCAGCCCTCTCCCGTCGAGGGACCTTTGCGTAGCCTACCGGACGAGGCGACGTCGGGAGTTGCAAACGACACCACCCTAGGGATGCTCTGAATAAGTCCCGGTGGTTTGCGGGATAGTAACATAGGGCCAAGGCCTGAAGACGTGGGAGGCGAGGCAATGAACCAGCCGACGTTTGCGGACTTGGACTACGAGAGCAAGAAGCGAAAGACTCGCAGGGAGAAGTTCCTTGAGCGCATGGATGGACTGATCCCGTGGGAAGAGTTGGAAGAGCGCATCCGACCGTTCTATCCCAATGCTGGCCGAGGTCGGCGTCCCTACGAGTTGTCGGCGATGCTTCGCATACACTGCGTGCAGTTGTTCTACAACCTGAGCGACCCTGGGATGGAGGACATGCTCTACGAGGTCGAATCGGTGAGGCGGTTCGTAGGGCTGAGACTGCCTGGGCCGCTGCCGGACGAGACGACGATTCTGAACTTCCGCCACCTGCTGGAAGAGCATGCGTTAGGCTCGGGTCTGTTCGAGGAGATCAACCGCTATCTGGAGTCCAAGGGTCTCCGTCTTCAGGAGGGGACGATAGTGGACGCGAGCATCATAGCGGCGCCCTCATCGACGAAGAATCGGGCTAAAGAGCGCGACCCCGAGATGCACCAGACGAAGAAGGGTAACGAGTGGCACTTCGGGATGAAGGTGCACATCGGTGTGGACTCGCAGACGGGAGTGGTGCACAGCATGACCACGACATCTGCGAACGTGCATGACCTGACTGAGTTGCCCCGGTTGCTGCACGGTGGGGAGTCTCAGGTGTGGGGAGATGCTGGGTATCAGGGAGTTGACAAGAGGCCGGGCAACCGGGGCTTGGATGTGGAGTGGCAGGTCGCGATGAGGCCCGGCCAGCGTCGGAAGCTGGAGCCTGAGAGTCCTGAGGCGGTGTCGGAGAAGCGCAAAGCGTCGGTCAGAGCTAAGGTGGAGCATCCGTTCCTGTACATCAAGCGGCACTTCGGCTACGCCAAGGTCCGCTACAGGGGACTGTCCAAGAACACGCAGCGGCTGATGACGCTGCTGGGGTTTGCCAACTTGATGAGGGCCGAACAGTACCTGGCGGCGTGAAACCTTGTATAAGTGCGCCCAAAATCAGGCCTAACGGCGGCGAAACGCCCTGTCAGGGCCGGTTGTAGGCCGAGATTAACCCCCACCACGGCGCCATAAGGCAATTCAACGCCCCCAAAACCACTCCGGTCAACTCGGCCCAGCCTGAAGCCGATTGTTCAGAGCATCCCTAGCTAAGCCCCCACCCCTCTGGATACCGGCCTTCGCCGGTATGACGGTTGTGCAAAGGTCTCCTTTCGCCGGTATGACGGTTGTGTGGTGAAGGGCGCTCTCACCCTCACCCCAGCCCTCTCCCGTCGAGGGAGAGGGGGCGGGCACCCCTCGCCCCGGTCCTCTTCCCGTCAGGAGAGAGGGGGCTCTAACCGTCAGGGAGGCCAAAGTGGACGAGCACCCTGGGCTTGGGCGGCGGAGGGTCTGGGCCGTTGTCGAGGTGGTCGGGGGGTTGGTCGGCGGCGGCGATGAGGGCGAGCCTCAGCTTCTCCTTGTGGTCCATGGCCCCCATGTAGCCCACCCTGGCCGTGGCCTTGTCGCTGTATATGTAGACGAGGGCGTTGTAGCCGTAGGTGTGCCGGCCGAAGGAGTCGTCGTCTGGGGGATCGGGGACCCGACAGCTCGGGCAGGGATCGTAGGGCTGGCAGGTATCGTGGTCGGAGTGGACGGCGGCCCTCTGAGCCTCAATCTGGTCGACTTTGTAGTCCAAGACGGCCTGGTTGGCGGCGCTCTTGGTCTCGTCGTCTCCGAATATGTGTACGAGGGCTTTGTCGCCGTAGCGGTCGCGTCGGTAGTCCTCTTCGCCGTAGCTGTCGAAGTCGTAGGTGTGGTCTTCGGGATACTCGAAGTACTTCCACTCCGGCTTCCGCGGCGTCTTCCAGGGCGTGGCCGCGGACACCGTGTCGTGGTCGGAAGCGGGCTGGCGCGCGGCCGGCTGCGGCGCGGGCACGCAGGGTGTCTGGTCGGAGGAAAGGCTCACGAGCCTATCGGCGGCGTCCATCCTCTGGTGGGTCTTGAAGCCGGTGAGGACGCCGCGCATGACGTCGGCGTAGAAGCGGACGATGTCCCTGCCGTCGTTGGTCTCCTGCCGGACGATCTCATCGAGGGAGGTTCCCACGTCGGCGGCGCCCACGGCGCCGGTGTGTAGGGGAGCGAGGGTGAGCAGGGGAGCGAGGGATGGGTTCCCGCCTTCGCGGGAACGACGGTCCGGGCCGCGGGAACGACGGGGGGTGCTGTCTTTGGCGAGGGCTCGCGCCATCTTGGGGTCGAGCCTGGCGAGTTGCTTTCCGGTTTCGTTCCTGTGGTGATGGTTGGCTCCTTCGATCTCCCCCATCATGACGGAGAAGAGGAAGCTGATGACGCGGTCTCCGTCGTCGGTCTCGTCGCGGACGACGTCGGCGAAGGAGCTGTCCTGTTGGAGGATGATGAGCTGCTTCGCGGCGTCGACGCGGTGGTGGACCCTGGCACCTTCGAAGTCTCCCTCCATGGTGGAGAGGAAGAACCGGACGATGAGCCTTCCGCCCTGGGTCTTCTCGCGGACGATGTCAGCGAGGGAGGGAGCAGGGGCGTGGGGTAGTGGTGCTGTCTGGGCTTCAGGGAACATAAGTTCCATTATAGCGGATCTGTCAAGGGGGGGCGATGTCTGAACTGTGATTCGTGTGATGGACGTGATGGGGATGATGGGGGACATCCTCACCCCTGTGGATACCCGGCAAGGGGTAGGCGGGTTTAAAACGCCCCTACGACGTGATGTCTGATAGCCACTTTCGTACCAACGACGGGGGTGGGAATCCGGGGGTAACAGTTCAGTGTTGGTGAGAAATGCAGGAATCGACCTGTCCTGTTGTCTTTCTGAGGAGCCCGGCGACGAAGAATCTAAGACCTCATCGGCCTGTTCAACCTCGCCGCCGAGATGGAACTGCTTCACATCCTACTGCCTGCTGTCGGGGAACTGGGGGCCGTTGAGCGACAGATCGTTTGACGGTAGTAAACTTAGACAGCATCGCAAGTGGAACGCTTCCCCGGGTCACTGATCGCAGAACCCCAGCCCTGTAAGCCGCTTCAATCTTTCACGCAATGCCGTCGGGACACATCCTGTCAAACCCTCGTTCCCCACCAGAAGCAACTCCTTCAACTCTTCAAGAGCCTGCAACTCCGATGGCAACTCGCCACGCAAGCCGTTTGAGGTCAGCATCAAGTGAGTCACTCGGCCACTTTCGTGGTTCACGACCACTCCCTGCCATCTCCGCATGCTGACATCGCTAATCCAATTCTGACTACGCCTCCATTCAGTCCCACCTGTCGCATCGAACAGTGCAGCCAATGCGGCGCGGTCTTCCGAAGACTCATTCGCAGGCATTGGATAGCCACAATTCTTGTCAAAGTCCCGATTCTCAACTACCTCCAAAGCCGCAAAAAAGATGCACATGGGGTAATGCGGTTGCGCAGAGGAAAGTTCCCATCGTGATAGAACCATTCTCCGTCTAATGCTACGGCACCCGTTCTATACCCTTCTTTCGGGCTAAGGAACTGCTCAGCTTTAAGGCCTAAGGCACGAAGAGCTGAGACTGTGGTGCCCGTAGAAGACGGGCTGCCAGCCTCCCGTACTATAAGAAGGTACCCGGGCTCAGGGGTATAGGGTGTCTGGGAGTAAGGGCGGTAGAGATTCGCAAAATCTTCCACACCCCCGATGAAGTGGCTCATAATGGCGTTGAAGTTGTCGAACCACCGCTCGGCGGCCTCCCTCTCGCTTCCCGCGTCTCCAACAATCTCGTAAACCTGGGTCGGAAAGCTCTCAACAGTCCCATCAGGCGACTTAATTTGAGACATGAAGAAAAGATTTCGCCGGCCAAATTCAGTAACGGTAAAACTGCCAAGCTTTCGCAGTGCTTCAAGGTCACGCTTGTACAGCATTTCAAAATCGTCAGCATCATTTTCCATAAAACTTCTTATAAGTATTCCCTCGCCATCTGCCTTTGCAAGATAAGCAAAAGTCTCCAGCATCCCCCTGTGAACGTGACGTTGGTCGGCTACGATGGGTTCGTAATTATCGACAACTTTATCCACAGTATCATAAGCCTTCCCATAACAGGACACGCATACACCCTTATAAATCCCTAAATCGTCTAGGATTCTATCCAGGCTGTCAACTTCCCAGTTGATTACATGCTTTCCGTCGGCTTTTTTCTCAATGTCAATTGCGTTCATCAGAAGCGGGATGGCCTGGACGGATGCCAGCTTGACGTCTGAAGGCCAGTTGTTTGGGCTGTATTTGCTTGCCAGAAAACTTTCATTACTGAAAAGCCTGCTGTCAGCCCAGTCCAGAACGTTCTGCTCGTCCGGGCTCAGGCCGTCGCCGATGAAATCGAGGCCCGCCGGATAGCTGGAGACGGCCTCGACCAGCAGCGGGGAATAGCCTGCCAGAGCGGGGTCGACCGACGGCGTGGGCACGGGAGTGTTCGTGGGAGTGGGGGTAGGCGTCGGCGTGGACGTGGGGAGTGGAGTGGCGGTGGGTACCGGAGTCTCCGTTGCCGTGGGAACGGGGGTGTTCGTGGCGGTTGCCGTGTGGGTGGCTGTGGGGACCGCGGTGCCGGTCGCCCTCGGGACGGGCGTCGAAGCGGTCGTGGGAGCCTTCGTTGCCGTGGAAACGGGACTGGGTGTCTCCGTGGCCGTGGGGGACGACGTTGGAGTGTCCGTGGGGACCGGCGCTAGCGTGGGCGTGCGAGTCGAGGTGGGCGTGGGAGTCGGAGCCTGCGCTGGGGTGGGCGGCTGCGTGGAAGTTGGAGTCGGTGAGTGAGCCGGTGCGACCTCCACTGCGACTGCCATTACAGGCGTAACCGTGGGAGCGGAAGCCGGGGCTTTCAGGGCTGCGCTTGCCGGAGCGGTCGGCGCGGAGAGAGGCGTGTCGGTGGGCGCAGGGGCTGGCGCACCAGTCTGGTCGTCCCCGCAGGCGACGACGGCCAGCATGATGATCGCTGTCAATGCAAGGGCGAGAGGCCTCACGTACACGCCTCCATTCTCACGAGGCTCTGGTTGGGCTCCTTTACCGGGATTCCCCATATTGGCAGTCTTCAGGCTCAGAGGCCAGCCTAAATGAGATGGTAGTATCATAGTCAGGTCCTGCAAGGCCAGTCAGTCTCCAGTCTATACAATAAGGGATGCGTTTCTTGTCGTGAACCATGCTTCTTGTCCATCTTTGTCGTCTTCGGGCCCCGCCAATGGGGTGAAAGCGCATTGAAGACAAGCTGACTCCCCCCTAGATTCCTCCCTCCGCTGGCGCTGCGTTCGGAATGACAATTCGGGGGTCCTCACGATTCGAACCATGGAGACTGAACAGTACGGGGAGTGGGTTCCGGCTTGACAGGACGTACATGCGTTCTTATAATGGATGCGAGAGGGACGGACCCCGAGGGGCTGCAGCATGCCCCGAAACCGAAGTTGGGATGCATCTCAACACATGTCCGACCACCTTTCGACCCGCCGGCCCGAGGGGCCCACGGACCCCGTCAGCTTCGTGGAGGAGACCCTCGGAGAGGAACCCCACCGCAAGCAGACCGACATCCTGAGCGCAGTCGCCCGGTCCCGCCGGGTCTCCGTCGTCGGATGCCACGGCTCGGGCAAGGACTGGGCCGCCGCAAGAGCCGTCCTCTGGTGGCTCCACTCACACTCCCCCGCCAAGGCCATAGTCACCGGCCCGACCACGCGCCAAGTCGACGACATCTTGTGGAGGGAGATCAGGACTGCCCACGGCCACGCCGCACACCGCCTGCGGGGCCGCGTCTTCCGGACCTCCCGGTACGAGATCGACGACCAGACCTTCGCCATCGGATTCTCCACCAGCTCCCCGTACAACCTACAGGGCTTCCACTCCCCCAACCTGATGGTCGTCGTCACCGAGGCCCACGCCGTCCCTGGGACCGACATCGACGCCCTCAGGCGCCTCAACCCCGCCCTGACCCTCATGACCGGCAACCCCCTCGTGTCGGCCGGACCCTTCTACGACTCCCACCACTCGAAGCGGGCGATGTACGACACCGTGCGGATCGGCGCGGGCGACATCCCCAACCTCACCCGCCTCGCCGTGCCCGGCATGGTCGCCGCGGAGCACGTCGCCGACCGCAAAACCGAATGGGGCCGGAGCGACGCCATGTACGTCGGCGGCGTGCTCGGCAGGTTCCCGGACAACCTCAACGACGCCGTCGTACGCCTCCGCGACGCGACCGGCGCAGCCGAGAGGAGCCTCCAGCCAGAGGGAGAGGTCGTCGTCGCGTGCGACGTATCCCGCTTCGGACAGGCGAAGACCGTCGTCGTCAGGCGGCAGGGCCCGGTCGCCAGGATCGTCTGGAGAGTGCGAGGCCGCGACACCATGAGCATCGCCGAGTTCCTCGAGTCTTACTGCGACAGGGAGAGGGTCGACAGCCTCGTAGTCGACGACTCCGGCGTGGGCGGAGGGGTCGTCGACAGGCTCAAGCAGCTCCGACTCCCCCACACCAGGCTCGTGCCCTTCGTCGGCGGCAAGAAGGCCAGGAATCCCGACCGCTTCGCAAACCTGATCACCGAGGCCTGGTTCGCCATGGGGAGGAGGTACGAGGAGGGAACGCTCGACACCGACGACGACCCCGCCCTCATCGCCCAGGTATCCACCCGGAGGTGCCACCATCCGCGCGGCGGGGCTATGGCTCTCGAGAGCAAGGACGGCAAGCGCGATTCGCCCGACGAGGCCGACGCCCTCGCCATGACCTTCGCGGTGTCCAGAGGAGGCTTCAAGATATGGATCTGAGGCGGCGCCCCCGGCGCCGGTGGGTAGGGGCGCTCGTGCGCGCGGGCACTGGGGAGGACGGGTTTGAAACCCGCCTCTACGGCACGTCAGGGAAATGGCGCAGGGGATGGGTTCCCGCCTGCGCGGGAACGACGGAGGTGCGCCGTGGGCGTTCGTTGACCGGTTCAGGGGCGTACCCTACAATCTTGAAGACCCCCGAACACCCAATCCACGGCGTTCCTGCCTGATGTGAGGCCTCATGACCGGAGACGAGATCAGAGAGTCGTTCCTCAGCTATTTCGAGAGTAAGGGCCACCTGCGGGTCGCCAGCTCGTCCCTGATTCCCGTCGGCGATCCCACCCTGCTGCTGACCAATGCCGGCATGGTGCAGTTCAAGCCCTACTTCACCGGGGAGACGGCCCCCCCAAACCGGCGGTTGACGACAGCCCAGAAGTCCTTCCGAACGGTTGATATCGACGAGGTCGGCGACGCCACGCACCTGACCCTGTTCGAGATGCTGGGCAACTTCAGCATCGGTGACTATTTCAAGAAGGATGCCATAACCTTCGCGCTGGAGTTCGTTACCGAAAAGCTGGGCCTGCCGCAGGAGCGGTTTTCGGCCACCATATTCGAGGACGACGACGAGGCGCGCGACCTCTGGCTGAGGGCCGGAATCCCCGCCGACCGCATCTTCCGTTTCGGCGAGGAGGACAACTGGTGGGGCCCGCCGATACACGGGACCGAGGGCCCGTGCGGGCCCTGCAGCGAGCTGCACTACGACTTCGGAGCTGGCAGGGGATGCGGCAAGCCGGGCTGCGCGCCGAACTGCGCCAACGTGATGAACGAGCACGGCGATACATGCAGCCGGTACGTCGAGCTGTGGAACCTGGTCTTCATGCAGTTCGACCGCCAGCCGGACGGCTCCCTCCCTCCACTGCCCGCTCCCAGCGTCGACACCGGAATGGGGCTGGAGCGTGCCGCCGTCATCCTTCAGGACGTCGATACGATCTACAAGACCGACCTGTTCACGCCGCTGATCGCCAAGGTAGAGGCCCTGAGCGGCAGGAGGTACGGCGAGGACCACGACACCGACTACGCGATGCACGCGGTCGCTGAACACGGCCGCAGCGCTACGTTCCTGATCGCCGACGGGGTCGTCCCCGGCAACGAGGGGCGTGGGTACGTCCTGCGCAGGGTAGTGCGCCGCGCCATCAGGCATGCGCGCCGCATCGGCATCGACGGTCCCTTCCTCCAGGACGTCTCAGACGCTGCCGTCGCCGTCATGGGGAACGCCTACCCGGAGCAGGTACGCCACCGCGAGTTCATTCACACAGTGCTCCGTCTCGAGGAGGAGAGGTTCCAGCAGGCTTACTCCAACGGCTACGCCGTGCTCAGCGACGCCCTGAAAGGCGCGGAGTCCCTCCCGGGCGACGTGGTCTTCAGGCTCTGGGACACATACGGGTTCCCGGTCGAGATGACTCAGGAGATCGGACGGGAGGCCGGAGTGGAGGTCGATCTCGAAGGCTTCGAAAGGGAGATGGCAAGCCAGCGGGAGCGGGCGAGGGCCAGCGGCCAGTTCGGCGGAGACCGTGCCAAGATTCGCGTCTACGAGAGCCTGGGCGTCGGCGCCACGAAATTCCTGGGCTACGACCAGTTGAACGCGTCATCGGTCGTGGTTGGACTGGTGTCGGGGGGCGAGGCAGTCAACGAGGCCTCTGAGGGGGACGACGTGGAGGTCGTCCTCTTGGAGACTCCTTTCTACGCCGAGGGCGGCGGTCAGATCGGCGACGCGGGAGACCTCGCCGGGCCCCGCGGACGGATAGAGGTCAGCGACACGCGGATGGCGATGCCGGACGCGATCTTCCACTTCGGCGCCGTCACCAGGGGGACTATCGCTGTCGGCGACACCCTCGACGCCTCGGTCGATCAGGTTCGCCGGGAGGACACGGCGCGCAACCACACCGCCACTCATCTCCTGCACGCGGCGCTCAGACAGGTGCTCGGCCCCCACGTCAGACAGGCCGGATCGCTCGTGGCGCCTGACCGGCTCCGGTTCGACTTCAGCCACGTCCAGCCGGTGACCCGCGACGAGCTCTGGCAGGTCCAGCTCCTCGTTAACGAGAAGATCAGGCAGAACGCGCGCGTAATCAAGGGAGAGGACGCCTACACCGAGGCCGTAAGGCGCGGCGCGCTGGCCTTCTTCGGCGACAAGTACGGCGACCAGGTGCGCCTGATCGAGATCGCGAACGGTGAGACGTTCAGCTTCGAGGTGTGCGGCGGCACCCACGTCCACCATACCGGCGAGGTGGGCGCGGTCTACGTTCTCGGCGAGTCCAGCATCGGGGCGGGCATGCGCAGGATCGAGGCGGTCAGCGGACGCTCCGCCGAAAGAATGGTCTGGGACAGGTTCGACATGGAGGACAGGCTGGCCCTGAAGCTCCAGGCGGGTCTGCCCGACATCGAGACTCGGATCGATAGCCTCATCGACGAGACCGGCAGGCTCGCACGCAGCAACCAGGCCCTCGAGCGCAGACTCGCGCTTCGAGACGCAGAGGGCCTGCTGGAATCTCGACAGGACGTGGACGGCGTCACGGTCCTTTCGGCGCGCGCCGACGCCTCAAACATCGAGTCCCTTCGCGAGACCGGCGACTGGCTGCGGGACAAGCTCGGAAGCGGTGTGGTCGTGCTTGGCTCGGTTCTCAACGACCGACCCATGCTGATAGCCATGGTAACTTCCGACCTGGTCGAGAAGGGCTTCGACGCGACCAGCATCGCCCGAGGCGCCGCCAAGGCCATCCAGGGCGGAGGCGGAGGCAGGCCGGATGTCGCCCAGGCAGGCGGCAAGCTGGCCCACAAGCTGGACGATGCCCTCGGTCTCGTGCCCGCGCTGGTCCGCGAGAAGAGCGGAGCCGGTTGAAGGTCGTACTGGCCCTGGACGTAGGAGACAGGAGAATAGGTGTCGCGGCCTGCGATCCGACCGGCACCCTTGCCAGCCCCGTCACGACGATCGAGCGCAGCCACGAGGCATCCGATATCGAGGCCGTCCTGGGACTCGCTTCCGAGCGCGGGGCGGCGGAGATCGTCGTCGGGATGCCCTTGAGCATGTCGGGCGCGCGAGGCCCTCAGGCGCGCAAGGTAGAGGCGTTCACCCGCGCCCTCGCGAGCGTGGCGTCCTTTCCGGTGAATGTGATCGACGAGAGACTGTCCTCGGCTCAGGCGGAGCGCCTGATGAGGGAGTCCGGGAGGAAGCCATCAGTAAACAGGGCTCTTGTCGATGCCGCCGCCGCAACCGTGATACTTCAGGCGTACTTAGACCGATCCTAAGTCACGTCATGCCCTGGGGACTCTGATGGAACGACGACCCGGCGCTGCTGGTGACCGAATGCCCTTTTCTTACCGGGCCTGGGGTTCAACGACCATCTGAAGCTGAGTGGTCGGCGAGATCAGCGCCTCGAATGCTCCCTGTATGCCGTCCAGCCCGATCACTCCGGTGTCCGTGACCATCGCTGCCATGTGGATCTTCCGGTCCCGGATGAGGTCGAGAGCGGTCGACCAGTCCCGCGGCTCGGTGCCAAAGCTGGTCGCGAGCCGGATTTCCCTGGCCATCCATTCGACGGGAACGACCCCGGTGGGCTCCCACGCTATGGCGACCAGCATCACCTCACCGTTGCGGCGGGCCATGTTGAGGGCCTGACTCAGGGTCGATTTGGCGGAGGCACACTCGAACACCACCTCGGGGCCGAAGCCGTCCGTGAGCTCAACCATGCGCTCCACAGCGTCGGCGGCGGTCGGATCGATCACAACGTCCGCGCCAATCTCAAGAGCCGCCTCTCCCCTGGTGGCCGAGGGCTCGGAAACGAAGACCCTCTTCGCGCCCGCCGCTTTGGCTGCCTGCACTGTGAACAGGCCGATCGGGCCAGCCCCCAGCACCGCGACCGAGTCGCCGAGCCTCAAGGCGGACTTGCGGACGGCCCGAACGGCCACGGCGGCCGGCTCGCACAGCGCGGCCTCCATGTCCGAGACCCCCTCCGGGATGCCGATGACCTCCCAGTCCTTGTTGATCACATACTCGGCATACGAACGCATGGAGTTCAGGGACGCGCCCATGCTGCGGTAGTCGAATCTTGGGTGGTCTCGCTGGGGGAACTCAGTGCCGCGTGGCGGCGTCCCACCACCCCCCATGACCCGGTCGCCCTCTTTCCACCGGGTGACGTTCGGACCCACGCCGGCGATGGTGCCCGAGTACTCGTGGCCCATCACGACACCGGGCGGTGGAACGTCGTAGAGGAATGCGTGAACGTCTGTCCCGCAGATGGCGGAGTACTTGACCTTGATGAGCACCTCGCCGGGGCCCGGGGCCCGGCGAGGAATCTCCTCGACGGACATTCGCTGCTTGCCTCTGTAGACAGCGGCTCTCACTGAGGACCTCCTGCGGTCCCGGTCGGTCCAGCGCTCCATGTTCCCAGCCGCGAATCGCCCCTGTGGATACAGCGGCTGGCTCCGGAATCAGTCGTCGCTGGCGCCGTGCTCCTTCAGGTAGTCTATGGCGAGCTGCACCGTGGTAATGCCTTCGGCGTCCTCGTCCGATATCTCGGTGTCGAACTCCTCCTCGAAGGCCATGATGAGGTCTACCAGATCAAGGGAGTCGGCGTTCAGGTCCTCGGCGAAGGAGGCCTCGGGTACCACCTCTGACGCATCGACGCCCAGCTTGTCGGCAACGACTTCCTGTACTCGATCGAGAATCGGCATTGTTGACGCTCCTCCGCGGTGTCCTAGACCTTCTGATGCTCGCGCGCCACCATCACGGAGCCGAGCACTCCGTTGACGAACCCAGGGGCGGTGTCGGAGCCGAAACGCTTCGCAAGCTCGACTGCCTCATTGACGGCTACCCTGGGCGGCGTATCCTCTCCCGCAATAATCTCATAGACCGCGATTCTTAGTATGTTCCGATCGACGACCGCCATCTGACTGATCGGCCACGCCGATGCGAACTCGGCGATTATCTTATCGATTTCTTCTCGATTTGCAAGCACGCCGTCTACCAGACTGCGGGCAAACGCGCGTCCGGTCTCCTCAAGATCGAGGAATCCCATCCGGCCTTCAAGGGCGTGGCCGGCGTCGTGACGCGCCGCGTCCGTCTCGTAAAGGGCCTGAAGCACCGCCGCGCGTGTGCGTCTTCTGGGCGAGACGACCGCAGCTCGAGGCATCGTAGCAACGACCTGGTGCTCAGTTCCGGTGCAGGCGGAGGATTGAGTCGATATCGCTTACGCTTGCGACCCGTGCGCCTCGCTCAATGCGCTTCACCATGCCGCCCAAGACCCTGCCGGGGCCGACTTCGATGAAGCTGGATACGCCGGAGCCAACGATATAGTCAATCGACCGTTTCCACTGGACGCAGGCGGAAATCTGCGCGATGAGCTCTTGTCTGACGCTCTCAGCCGTCGTCAGCGGCTCCCCGGTGCAGTTTGCTATGATTGGGATCTTGGGGTTCCTGAAGGTAAGCTGGCCCACGGCGTCGACCAAGCCAGCCTTGGCGGGCTCCATGAGGCTGGAGTGAAAGGCTCCCGCCACATGCAGGGGGATCACCTTCTTGGCCCCTCGTGCGGAGGCTAGGTCCAAGGCGCGGGCGACGGCCATGCGCTCGCCGCTGATTACTATCTGCTCGGTTGTGTTCACGTTCGATACGTACGTGCCGGTCTCACGCGATATCTCCGTGATGGTCATCTCGTCCAAGCCCAGTACCGCGGCCATTGTGCCGGGGTTGCTATCGCACGCGTCCTGCATCAATCTGCCGCGCATGTCAACCAACCATGCGGTTTCGGAGACGTCCAGAACGCCAGCGAAGGCCAGGGCCGTGTATTCGCCGAGGCTGTGACCGGCGACGACTGCCGCCCTAGGCATATCGTCCTGGTCCAGACGCTCTTCCATTGCCTTTATACAGGCCAGGCTGACGGTCATGATCGCGGGCTGAGCATTCACGGTCTGCTTCAGCGTCTCCTCAGGACCATTGAACAGCAGATCTGTTAGAGGTCGTCCAAGGGCCGAATCGACGGCCTGGAACACAGAGCGGGCGGCAGGCGATTGATCATACAGCTCTCGCCCCATGCCCACGGCCTGACTGCCCTGGCCCGGGAACAGGTAAGCAACCTCCGGGCCTCGGGACCTTGACTTAACTCTCAATGTCATAACTGCCTCTTGATGTGGTAAAGAGGTGGTCTACTCGGAGAGATCTTCGGCAGGCACGACTTCCCTGCCGTTGTAGAACCCGCACGTCGGGCAGACGCGGTGCGGCAACCTTACGCTTTGGCAACGAGAACACAACGATCTACCCGCCGGAGTCAGCGACTTGTGCGCCCAGCGGCCCTTCGCCCTCCTTCGCGAGTGTTTCTTTTTCGGCATTACACCTGGCATTGGGTCTCCTTAAGTTATGCGCGCCGCCGATCCTGGGTCCTCTCCGGCCGTCGCCAGTCCGAGCAGAGGGCCCCAGCGGCTGTCTGTCACTTCCCTGTCACAATCGCACACCTTATCGTTCCGATTGACCCCGCAGGACGGACATATTCCGGCGCATGCCTTGCTGCACACCGGCTTCAGCGGGAGGTTCATTGCGACGTACTGCCTGACGGCCTCGCGAATGTCCAAGGTATGCGTGCTGTCTATGTAGAAGCTCTCGGCTTCCTCCTCCGTATGCCTGACCGCTGCTCCAGTGGATATGTCCACCGTCGGCAGGAACTCCTCCTCCATCTCGAACCGGACAGGTTTCTCAGTCGACTCCAGGCAGCGGCTGCAGTCACACATAACCGTGGTCCGGAGCTCCGCGGTCACCCAGACACCATCTGGCGACCTAAGAAGCCCGGCAGTACCGCGCACTCGACTCTCGTGCTCCTGACCTGCCAACAGCAAGTAGTCGTCGATTTCAACGAGCCGCCTCGCCCCGGGGAACTCTTTCAGAAGCTGCGAGATATTGAAGTACATCGCGGTCCCCAAGCCCACATTCGCCCGACACACGGCGCTAGCAGAAGATTGTAGGCAAACTGGACAGCTTGTGTCAAGTTTCACACAGTAACACCGTGCATCCAGGGCGTCCCCGGAAGGCGTAGGCCTGTTAGACAAGCCAACCATGATTTGGATATCATGGCCCAACGTACCAGCGAGGGGGAGAGCCCATTGCAAGACGAAGGCACAGTCAGAGAAGTCGCCCAGAGAATCGTAGACAACGTCAAGTCGGTGATAATCGGCAAGGAACGGTCGATCGAGCTTGGCGTGATCGCCATGATGTGCCGAGGGCACGCTTTGATCGAGGACGTTCCCGGGGTCGGCAAGACGATGCTGGCTCGAAGCCTCGCCCGATCAGCCGGTTGCACATTCAAACGCATCCAGTTCACCCCCGACCTTCTCCCCACTGACGTTACCGGCGTGTCGATCTACAACCAGAAGGAAGGCGATTTCGAGTTCCGGGAGGGCCCGATAATCTCCCAGCTTGTCCTGGCCGACGAGATCAACAGGGCCACACCGAAGACCCAGTCCGCGCTCTTGGAGGCGATGGAAGAGCGGCAGGTGACCGTGGAGGGAATTACGCACCAGGTGCCGAGGCCGTTCATGGTGATGGCCACGCAGAACCCGGTCGAGTATGAAGGGACCTTCCCTCTGCCGGAGGCCCAGCTGGACCGGTTCCTGCTGATGATATCCCTGGGCTACCCGACCGCCGAGGAGGAGCTCACGATAATAGAGAAACAGCGGTTGGCGCATCCGATTGAGGCCCTGAGCCCGGCAGCCTCTGCTGAGGAGGTCATGGCCCTTCAAGAGGCGACACGCGGCATATTCGTCCACGAACTCATAAGGCAGTACATCGTGAGCATCACGGCGGCCACGCGCTCCCAGCCGGACATCTCCTTGGGAAGCTCTCCCCGAGGCTCCCTAGGTCTCTTCTGGGCGAGCCAGGCGCTCGCCCTGATCCGGGGCCGGGACTACGTCCTGCCGGACGACGTAAAGGAGCTTGCAGGCCCGGTGCTGTCTCACAGGGTGATCGTGGCCGCTCCCGCCCGAATGCGCGGCGTGAGTGCTGGAGAGATCATAGACTCTGTGGTCGAGCAGACGCCCGTTCCCGGAGCCCAGGCCACGGGATGGTTCCGGAGATGAAGTGACTGTCAGAGTGAAGACCTACCTCCTGGGAAGGTTTTACATGGTGCTGGCGCTCGCCGGCATCACGCTCTATACGGGTCTGTCAACCGGCTTCGGCCTCTTCTTCAAGCTGCTGTGGATACTGGGACTTACGACGGCGGTCAGCTTCGTATGGACTTGGCTCGGAGTCGCGTGGCTGGAGGTCACCGTCGATCGCAGGACTCGCCGCGCCCATGTCGGAGAGACGCTCGAAGAGAGGATAACTGTAAAGAACGTGGGCAGGCTTCCGAAGCCCCCGCTGGAGGTCGACGACATTACGGACCTTCCGGGCTACTCCAGCGGGCTCGTCGTGTCGCTTCCTCGAGAAGAGACAAGGACGTGGCGGACCACGATACCGGCCCGCAAGCGCGGCGTCTACACGCTCGGCCCGGTCCGAGCCGTGAGTACGGACGTGTTCGGCCTGTTCAGGCGCGAGCGCCGGTTTGGCGGAGCGGATTCCATAGTCATCTACCCTCGTATCCACGATGTGCCTAGCTTCCAGATACCGACCGCTCACCTCTCGGGCGACAACACGACACGGAAGCGTTCGCACGACCTGACGCCCCACGCGGCGAGCGTGCGCGAATACGCCTTCGGCGATAGCATCAGCAGGGTGCACTGGAACAGCACAGCCAGACTCGGCAAGCTAATGTCGAAGGAGTTCGACCTGGACCGTTCGGGCGACATCTGGATACTGGTCGATCTCCATCGTGATGTTCAGGCGGGTGAGCTTGAAGAAAGCACGGACGAGTACGCCGTCTCGATCGCGGCTTCGTTGGCCAGGCGGTACCTTGACTCCGGGTTGCCGATAGGCCTCGTTGCCTATGGTGACAAACGCTTTTTCCTTCCTCCGGAGACCGGGTCAGCCCACTTCGACCGTATACTTGAGCTCCTGGCCATGAGCAAGGCGGAGGGCACGACTAACCTATCGAATGTCCTGACGGCCGAGGAGGCTAAGTTTGCCTACAACGCAGCTCTGGTCGTCATCACACCGTCGCACCGGTCGGACTGGCCGATGGCGCTCCGGGCACTGGCGCGTCGGCGTGTCCGTGTGGCCGTGATCCTGCTGGACAGCAATTCCTTCGGTGGATATTTCGACACGGCCTCCGCCCTTCCCTTGCTGGAAGAGGCCGGTCTGCCGACGTATATGGTGCGCAAAGGCGACCACATACCGGCCGCTCTCAGCCAGGCCTTTGTGAGGACCGCCGCGGAAGCAACAGAGCCAGTTGAGGTGGGTTCGTGATGGGGACACGATCCAATCTGCCGTCATGGTTAGGGGACACGAGTATCCCTGAACGCAGGCGCACTAGGTACGAATGGCTCAGGCGGCTCAGCCCGAGTGAGGGCTGGACGACCTTCGTGCTGGTGGCCGCGATGCTACACGTGGTCGGCTGGTCGGTCGCCGACGCTGGCTGGGTGGAGATTCCTGCTCTCAGGACCATCATGTTCATCGCGGCGGTTACGGGCCTCCTGCTTGCTAAGGTGCGCGCTCCGGCGGTCCTCTTGCACGTCCTTGGACTCGCCGTGGGGTTTGTTTTCGTCGCATGGGCCGCGTCTTCGCTGATGGAGACGGGTTCTTTCATCGACAGGGTGTACGAAATGTGGAGGCGGCTGAGGGAGTGGTACGACGCCGCTGCATCCGGCGGTATCAGCCGCGACCTGCTGCCTTTCTCCCTGATGCTGATGACCATGGGCTGGCTCCTTGCCTACTTCAGCTCCTGGTTCATATTCAGGAGCCGCAACGTGTGGATACCCGTGGTGCTCGCCGGTACCGCAGTGCTGACGAACCTGAGCTTCCTCCCTGGCCAGTACGCCTACTGGTTCTTCCTGTTCACCGGCTTAGCCATGCTCCTGGTCGTTCGGATGGGTGTGCTCAAGTCTCATGACATGTGGAGGCTCCAGGGCGTGAGGTTCAACTTGAGCAGCGGATGGGCGACGATGGGCTCGGCCGTCCTGATAGCCCTCGTCGGGGTCATCGTGGCAGCGTCAGTGCCGGACTATTCGCCGGTTGACAGGACACTGGCCCGTCTCTGGAGGGAGGGCCGATCGCCCCTGACCGCCACTGAAGACCACTTCTCCAGGCTCTTCTCAGGAGTTACCTCCAAGAAAGACCGGCCGGGCCGCTTCTTTGGGGATGCCCTGCCGTTTCAGGGAGCGATCTCTTTCGGCGGAGAGGTCGTGTTCTGGGCAGGCAGTGACTATCCCTCCTACTGGCTGTCCCAGACCTACAGCCAGTACACGCCGGAGGGATGGCTTTCCGGCGACACCCAGAGTGTCGAGGCCGGACCGGAGGTACTGGCGCCGCCTCGCGGCGACGACCTCGACCGCATCCCGGTCGAGCAGTCGATCCAGCTCAACTTCAGTACCGACAACCTGCTTTCGGGCGGAGGGCTCGAATGGGTGAGCCGAGAGGCGGAACTGAGCATGCTGGCTCCCAAGAAGTTCGAGGTAGAGATCGCAGACGCCGGGAAGGACATCGAGCTTCCAGAAGATATCCGAGAGTTGGCCTCCACGCTCAGAGGAAGATTCGAGGAGGGGCAGGAGGAGGGGTTCATAGAGGCGGCTGTCACCAGGATGCTGCCGGACGACCTGGTGCTCACGGAGGCCCATTACCTGGTGGAATCTGACTCGGACGAAGAGGATCGGAGGCTGAAGTCGGTCACGCTGGCCCGCAAGGACCCGATCTCGCCGGAGATCGTCGCATGGAGGTTTGCTGACGAGGTCCCGAAAGAGGAAGCTTATTTCATGACCTCGTACGTCTCGGTCGCCGACGACGATTCCCTTCGGGCGGCGGGGGAGGACTATAGTACCCACATCACGGACCATTATCTCCAGCTGCCGGCGAGCCTGCCTCAGAGGGTCCGTGACCTCGCAAAATCCGTAACTCAGGGTGCCGAGACGCCTCTGGACAAGGCCCAAGCCATACAGGGGTTCCTTCGAGGCACCGACTTCACTTACTCCCAGGACATAGACGCGCCTCCCGCCGATTCCGACGGTGTTGACCACTTCCTGTTCGAGAGCCGAACTGGGTACAGCGACTACTTCGCCTCGTCGATGGCCGTGATGCTCCGCGCGGTGGGTATTCCGAGCCGCCTTGCCGCAGGCTACGCCCCAGGCCAGTACCATGAGGAGTCCGGCCTAAGGTTCATCAGGGACTCCGACAGCCACGGTTGGGTGCAGGTCTATTTTCCGGAATACGGTTGGATAGACTTCGAGCCGACCCCCGAATGGCCCGTTCATGCGAGAGATCTGAGCGATGAGGAAACGGAGGGATTGGGAGAGTCCGACTTCACCGGGAGCGGGTTCACGCTTGACGACCTCGACGAACTGCTGGGCCTGGAGGAGCTCGAACAGGGCGTCGGCTCTTCATTCCTTGGCCTACCGACGGTCACGGACTCGAGATTCAACCCCTTGAGATACCTCGTGCCCCTGGCGATTATCGCTGGGGTCGTTTTCGTGCTCTTACTCATCGCAAGGCTGATCTGGGCCGCCAGCCTACTACGGACCCCTCCATCTGAGAGGCCGTACGCGAAGATGGGACGCCTAGGGGCGCTTGCCGGCGTGAAGCGGTTCCTCCACGCCACGCCTCTGGAGTACGCCGCCGCCGTAGCATCCGGGAGCCCCAAGATCACGGCGGCGGCATACAGGATCGGGAGCGCTTTCGCCAGGAGTCGTTATGGAGGTAGTCAGCAGGGACAGGAGGAGCAGGAGGAGCTCGAAACGGCTTGGAGAAGCATGAGGTTCAGTCTGGCCGGCCGGGCTCTTGGACGCCTGGTACCCACCTGGAGCCGCGCATCGTCATGACGGCCCACTACGACCTTTTCGAGACACCTTTGGGCTGGGTGGGCGCTCTGGCAAACTCCGCGGGCCTGAGACGCACGACATTGCCAAGGCCCACCCCGGACGACTGCTTCGCGCTTCTCGGCCCAGAAGCCGAGTATGCCGAGGTCGATCCAGGCAGCTTCCGTTCGCTGAGGGCCGATATCCTAAGTTTGCTGCACGGCTCCCCGGTGACCTTCGACGGACACCCTGTGGATATCGAGGACGCGTCGCCATTCTACCGCGCGGCGTGGATGGCCTGCAGGTCCATTCCGATGGGTGAGACTCGCAGCTATGCCTGGCTTGCGGAGCGGGCCGGCAGGCCGGGCGCGTCTCGTGCGGCCGGCCAGTCGATGGCGCGGAACAGGCTTCCGATCGTCATCCCATGTCACAGAGTGATAGCCAGCGACGGGGGCATGGGGGGCTTCGGCAACGACGCCGGGGAACTGGGGCTGAAACGCTGGCTGCTGGACCTCGAGTCTCGACGCCAGCCGATGGCACCTGCGAGGTGAGCGCCTCTCGACACCGCCCGCAGAGCTAGTCCGGCATGCGGCCCAGATGTTGCTCGAGGAGCTCTCGGCTGCGGTCGAGGTCGTGCTCTCTGACCTGCAGGCGGCAGGGGTAGTTGTTCACTCCCAGGAACGTGTTCGTGTCGCTGGCGCGGATGTTTGCTGGCACGCCGCCGTTGATGAGCAGATCGCGCCACATCTCGGCCACGATCTGGTCCTCGGCGGTAGCGAGGTAGACCCACTTCATGCAGAAGCGCTTTCGACGGATGCTGTGCCGGAGGGTCCCAAGACCTCGATCAGGCGTTGCTCCAGCTCAAGCGAGGCATCGACCCTCACGGTCGGCCACTGGAGAGTTACGATCCTTCCCTCCGTGGCAATCTCCAGCCTCACCTCGTTGTCTCCCAAGTGATCCATCAGCAGCCTGAGAACGTCGTCAAGGAGCACCTGGTCCTCGGTTGACCGGCCGGTCTCCCTGATTCTGACGTTCAGGCTCCGGTCTCCGTTGACCACAGCCGATCCGTTGGGAGTGGCGGGCCGAGTCTGCTCTTGCGGCACCCTCGCCTCTGGTATGGGCGCCGCAGAAGGTGGCGGCTCGGGTGTACTAGTCCCATTCATCGGCAAGTCTTCCTCCTCATCTTTGATGTGCTGCACATACTCGGACGCCTCCTTGCAACTGATGGTAATCTGATCATCGTCCCTGACTCGTACCGTGCCGATGATCTCGACGACCTTACCCTGCTTCCATAGACCGCGTGTCGCGGCCCGCTGCTCCTCCCAGACGAAGACTTCGAGGTCGCCGTCCATCAGGCTCAAGGTAGCAATGGTGAAGGGCCTGCCATTTCTGGTGTACCGGTCAGTTGTGGATGAAACCTGTCCCCTGACAACGACCGTCGAATCGGCCATCGTCGGGTTCAGATCGTACCTGAAGACGACCGTGTCCGAACCCGGAGCTGAAGCAGCCGCCAGGCTGCTATTCGACAGAGACAAGCCGAGAAGCTCCCGCTCCCACTGATGCTTCAAGTGGTCGGGGGTCTTGATATCGGGCAGGCCGATCTCCGCGAGGGGAGCGGGCACCGTTTCGCCGAACAGATCGAACATCGACGTCTGGCCCGACTCGCGCATGGCCGTTTCACTCTGGGACAGGCCGATCATCCTGTCGGAAACCTCGAGCAGGGCACCTCGGTCGCCCAACGCATCGAATGCACCGGCCATGATCAGGCTTTCTACGGTCTTCTTTAGTCCCTTGAGATCCGTGGCGCGGCACATGTGCTCAACCGAAGTGAAGGGCCCATCCTTCTTCCTGGCCTCGTTCAACTGCTCGACGGCTGCCCTGCCAGCGTTCTTGACGGCGGCCATGCCGAACAGGATGCACTGCCTCCCGTCCTCGTCCGACGATATCGAGAAGTCGGCCTCACTCCGGTTGACGTCCGGCGGATACACTCGGATGCCCAGACGTCGGCAGACCTCGACGGCGCTCGTGACCTTGTCTGGCCTGCCGGCGTTGCAATTCAGCAGAGAGACCATGTACTCGGCCGGATAGTGCATCTTGAGATAGGCGGTCCAGTACGAGATCAGCCCGTAGCTCACGGCGTGGGGTTTCGCAAAGGCGTACCCGGCAAAGGGCTCGATCAGGTCAAATATACGGCGGGTCAACTCCTCCGGATGCCCCTGTCCGAGAGCTCCCTTGATGAACTTTTCCTTCTCCTGGGCCATGATGGCGGGTATCTTCTTGCCCATGGCCTTACGCACTATGTCGGCCTCGCCCATCGAGTAGCCCGCAAAGGCCCTTACGATCTGGAGCACCTGGTCTTGGTACACGATGACGCCGTAGGTCTCTTCGAGGATGTCCTTGAGGGCGGCGTGCGGATAGTCCGGCTGTGAGCGTCCGCGCTTCCTGTCCACGAACGTCTCGATGTGCTCCATCGGTCCGGGCCGGTACAGAGCGATCATCGCGGCGATGTCGCTCAGCGAGGATGGCTTGAGCTCCTTGATGGACCGGGTCATACCCGTCCCTTCAAGCTGGAAGACGCCGCCGGTCTCCCCGGCGGAAAGCATCGCGAACGTGTCGGCGTCCTCCAGTGGGATGTCCCGGAGCACAATGTTAACGCCGCGAGTCTTCGCGATCATGTCGCGCGCCTTGGCCAGGACCGTTAGGTTAATCAGACCCAGGAAGTCCATCTTCATGAAGCCCAAGGCTTCGATGGGCTCCATCGAGTACTGGGTCATGCTTACGGCGTTGTCGTCAGCCTTGATCGGCCGCTGGAGGGGTACGACCTCGTCAACCGGGTCTCTGGAGATGACCACGCCCGCGGCGTGAGTGCTGGAGTGCCGCGTCAGTCCTTCGAGACTGCGCGCCGTATCCACCAGCTTCTTGATGCTCTCGTCCGCCCCGTATATCTCCTTGAGCTCTTCGCTCTCCTCGATCGCCTGATCCAGGGTGATGTGAAGCTTGAAGGGCACCAGCCTGGCGATCCTGTCGACCTCGGCGTACGGCATGGCCAGGGCGCGGCCGACATCCCGTATCGATGCCCTGGCGCCAAGGGTGCCGAATGTGATGATCTGCGCGACGTGGTCGCGACCGTACTTGTCCACGACGTAGTTGATGACCTCCTCCCGCCGGTCATCCTGGAAGTCCATGTCGATGTCGGGCATCTCGTGGCGCTCGATGTTCAGGAAGCGCTCGAAGATCATGTTGTGCTCGAGCGGATTGACGTCTGTGATGCCCAGGGCGAATAGGGTAAGGCTTCCCGCGGCACTTCCGCGCACAGTGAAGAAGATGTCCCGTTCGCGGACGAAGCGCGCGATGTCCCACACGACCAGGCAGTAGTTAGCGTACCGGGTCTGCTTGATGACCTGGAGCTCGTACTCCAGCCGGCTCTCCTCCACTTCGGTAACCCTCTCCAACCGGCGCTTGAGTCCCTCGCGAGCCAGCCGGGCGAGGTGGTCGTCGGCGTCCACGCCGTCGGGGAGCTGGAACTCCGGCAGGCGCATAGCCGAGAAGTCGAACTCCACGTTGCACTTCTCGGCTATGGCCAGTGTGTTGGCCACGGCGTCCGGTGTCTCGGCGAACAGCGACTGCATCTCCTGTGGGCTCTTGAGATAGTACGAGTCCTCCGTCATCCGCATGCGGCCCTCGTCGTTGACGTTCGTATTGGTGTGAATGCAGATGAGGATGTCCTGCAACGGAGCGTCCTCACGCCTGACGTAGTGAGAGTCGTTGGTGGCGACGATTGGGATGGAGAGATCTCGGTGGAGGTCCATGAGTCCGGCGTTGACAGTGGGAAGCTCCGGCACGCCGCCGTGCTGCATGAGCTCCAGATGGTAGTCTGGGAACATCTCCGCGTACCACCCCGCCGCCGCCCTCGCCTCGTCCATGCGGCCCTGGGCGATCAGGCTCGGCACCTCGCCGCTGGGGCATCCGGACAGGAAGATGAGGCCCTCTCTGTAGGATTCGATCAGCTCGCGGTCGATCCGAGGCTTGTAGTAGAACCCTTCCAGGTGTGCCTTGGATACCAGCTTCACGAGGTTGGCGTAGCCGGTGTTGTCTTTGGCCAGGACGGTGGCGTGGAAGGGTGTCTTCTCGCTGGGCGAGCGACTGTGGCGGCTGCCGGGTGCCACATACATCTCGCAACCAATGATCGGCTTCACGCCCTCCGACAGGGCCATCCTGTAAAAGTCGATCGCGCCGTACAGACCACCGTGGTCGGTGATCCCCAAGCTGTCCATACCCAACTCCCGGGCCCGTTCCACCAGCGGCCGGAGACGGCTGAGCCCGTCGAGCATGCTGTATTCGGTATGGACGTGCAGGTGAGAGAACAATGTCTATCCCAGCAGGAAATCCGCGAGGGCGGAAGCTTTGGATCCAGCGGCATTATAACTCTCGGAGACTTGGCGGCACCAAGCGTGGAGGGAGGAGTTTTGCGGCCTGAAACCGCGGGGAAACAGAAGGCGGACCTTCCGATGAAGGTCCGCCTTCTGTTGGTGTACCTCTCCACAGCCCTCCCCCTTCATGGGAGAGGGGACTAGCGGTCTAGTAGTCCATGGGAGGGGCCGCCGGCATTGGGGGCGTGTCCTCCTTGATCTCGGTGATGAGCGACTCGGTCGTGATCACCATGGAGGCGATGCTGGCAGCGTTCTCGATAGCGGCGCGGGTGACCTTGGCCGGGTCCATGATACCGCGCTCAAGGAGATGTGCCCACTCGCCGACCTCGGCGTCGTAGCCCCAGTCGCCCTCGCTCTTGACGCTCTCGGCCAGGATGACCTCGCCCGATACGCCTGTGTTCTCGGCGATCAGCTTCAGCGGCTGTTCGAGGGCCTTATCGAGGATGCCGATGCCTACCTGCTCGTCTCCCGTCAGATCGAGCGAGCAGAGCGCGGCCCGTCCGCGGATCAAGGCCAGTCCGCCGCCGGGAACGATGCCTTCCTCGACCGCGGCGCGCGTGGCCGACAGGGCGTCCTCGACCCGCTGCTTCTTCTCCTTGAGCTCCACCTCGGTGGCGGCGCCGACCTTGATGATCGCGACGCCGCCGGAGAGCTTGGCGAGACGCTCCTGCAGCTTCTCCCGGTCGTAGTCCGACGTGGTCTCTTCGACCTGGGACTTGATCTGGTTGATGCGGCCCTTGATCGCGTCCTCGGATCCGGCGCCGTCGACAAAAGTGGTGTCTTCCTTGCTGGAGACCACTCGACGCGCCCTTCCGAGGTCTTCCACGGTCACGGAGTCGAGCTTGCGCCCGACCTCTTCGCTGATGACGGCCGCCCCGGTCAGGATGGCCATGTCTTCGAGCATGGCCTTGCGCCGGTCGCCGAATCCGGGAGCCTTCACGGCCAGTACGTTGAGCGTGCCGCGCAGCTTGTTGACCACCAGGGTGGCCAGGGCCTCACCCTCCACGTCCTCCGCCACCACGACCACGTTCTTGCCGATCTGGAGGATCTTCTCCAGCGCCGGCAGGAGGTCTGCCACGGCAGACACCTTCTTGTCGGTGATAAGGATGTAGGGGTCTTCGGTGACCGCCTCCATCCGCTCCTGGTTGGTGACGAAGTAGGGGGAGATGTATCCCCGGTCGACCTGCATCCCTTCGACGAACTCCTGCTCGTAGGCGATGCCCTTCGACTCCTCGACGGTAATGACGCCGTCCTTGCCGACCTTCTCCATTACCTCGGCGATGAGGTCTCCCATCTCGTCGTCGTGAGCGGAGAGGGAAGCGACCTGGGCGACCTGTGTCCTGCCCTCAACGGGTGTGGCCATCTGCTCGATGTTGTCTCGCAGGGCCGCCACGCCCTTCTCGATGCCGCGTTTGATGGCCATGGGGTCGGCGCCCGCGGCGATGTTCTTGAAGCCCTCCTTGACGATTGCCTGGGCCAGGACGGTGGCGGTGGTCGTGCCATCGCCAGCGACGTCGTTGGTCTTGCTGGCCGCCTCCTTGAGGAGCTGGGCGCCCATGTTCTCGAACGGGTCTTCGAGCTCGATCTCCTTGGCGATAGTGACGCCGTCACTGCAGACCTGTGGTGCGCCGAACTTCTTGTCCAGTACGACGTTGCGGCCCTTGGGACCCAGCGTCACGCCGACGGTGTCGGCCATCATGTCTATCCCCCGCTTCATAGCGGACCGTGCTTCTTCGCTGAACGACAACTGCTTAGCAGGCATGTGTGCTCCTTATTGTGATTTTCATTGCCGACTTGGACGGCGTTTCGTCGAACGGTCGGGGCGTCTTGCGGCGCCTTACTTCTTGAAGAGGATGTCGTCCTCGCGGACCACTAGGTAGTCCGTGTCACCCTCTTTGTATTCGGTGCCGGAGTACTGGGAGTAGACCACGGTGTCCCCGACGGCGACATCCATGGGGATCCGGTTACCGTCGTCGGAAAGCTTGCCCGGCCCGATGGCTACGACCTCGCCCTCCTGCGGCTTCTCCTTCGCCGTGTCCGGGATATATATGCCGCCGGCGCTCACCTGCTCTTTGCCCTCGTTCGGCTTGATCACCACCCTATTGCCCAGGGGCTTGAAGTTAACCTTGGTACTGGTCACCATTTCAGAATCCTCCTCTCCAAATCGTTTCGTTCCGCTTGTCTTTTAGCAGTCTCGTGCGGAGACTGCTAATCTAGAGTAAGTCAGGCCCAGGGTCACTGTCAACAGCGCTGCCAGGGCAATCGCATTTTGACATTGGCTCGCCTCCGGTGAGCGAGCCGGAGACGGCGAGGTGAGGCAGTGCCTGGCGCTGCTTGACGGAAAATTTCCAGATGTGTCTCACTTGTTATCATTTATGGTGATTTCATAGCTGGGCGTCGAGATTTGGCGAGACACTTGTGAGACGTTTGCGAGACACCTATGAGACACTTGTGGGACAGTGGCGCCGACAGGTACGGGGATGGTCCAACAGCAGAGTACGCGGAGAGCGCAGAGGGAGCGTCGGTGGTTGGCATAGGGGGGGGGGGGGCTGTAGCACATGCGTGCGGGTTTGTCAAATGTCTGAACTGTGATCGAGGACCGAGAACAGCCTGCATTGGGTCTTGGACATGGCCTTCCATGAGGACCGCAGTAGGGTCAGGACTGGCAATGCGGACCAGAACTTGGCGGTCGTCAGGCATATGGCGGTGAACATGCTCAAACAGGAAACAACCGCAAAGGTCGGCATCAAGGCCAAGCGGAAGAAGGCCGGATGGGACTATGAATACTTGCTCAAGGTCCTCTCTACTTAAAATGCGATTGCCCTGGCGCTGCCGCTGCGGGTTCCCCACTGCCAACGGCACTTGCTACAATACGCTGACACCAACTTTCGACATACATTGCCGTCGGACTGGCTACCGACGTTGAACACAGCCAACAGCAGATGCCCCTACCGCTACTACTAGTGCCATTGGCCGTCGCCGGTGGGTCCGCCCTGGTCCAGACCGTCGCCAAGCTGCGGAGCCACGGCCGGCTCAACCAGCTACGGGACGAGCTGAAACGGCTGGAATCACACCACCGGGGCGAAATGCGGCAGTACTTCGGCCGGCAGGTCGAGCTCAGTCGCCAACTGGGCCAGCCGAAACCAGAGCTGCCGCCAATCCTCCGGGCCATGGAACAGCCGGAGGCCGCCGGTCCGCCACTGCCACGCTGGCGCCGACTGCTGAGGCGTCGGACCCGCACCCTGGCCGACGGCTCACCCCACACGCGGTTCGGCATCGTCGGCCGTCACGGAGCCAGCTTCGCCACCGGCGCAGTCTGGAGAACATCGTCAACGGCCATAATGAACGTGGTGCGTCCGGTAGTAGCCAAGCTGCTGACCCTCGCGCCTCGATTCGCTTTCATGGGCGGTACAGGCGGCTCGATAGCGGCTTCGACCAGCCTGCGGTTCGCTCTGGGCGCCTTCACGGTAGTTGGCATCGCCGTGGGTCCAATCCTCGCTGTATGGTCCATCATCAGCGAGATCAGAAAGGTCAGAAAGGCGCGCCGGGAGCTGGAAGCCACCCGCGTGCAGTTCCAAGCGGAGTTGACCAGCTCTGCCGCTCGCACCCGGCAGCTGCAGGGACAGCTCGCTGCCGCGACGCCACCCACCGTCGTGGCTCCGCCATAGCCGCTCACTGAGTACAGTGACTTCCACAATACCTTCCCTATCAGCAGTCCACCGGAACTGGACCGAATCGAGGGCCTTCGTACTGAGGTCCAGGCTGGAGATCGACTAACCATTCCCGACAGGCTTGTTCTATTCCTCTACGAGTCCTGGAAGTACCTTGATGAGTCAGTCGAGGGCCTGACGCGAGAAGAGGCGACCGCTCGACACGATGGCGGGAGCAGCATCGCCTGGACGATCGGCCATGTCACCACCATGGTGGACTCGTGGATCAACGCCAACTTCCAGGGCCTGCCGTCTCATCCATTCATCAGCGGAAATCGGTCCCGCAACGGCGGAAGCCCATCACTTCATACATGGTGGCGAGATAGTTACCATCCGATCTCGCTTGGGGCACGACACGGACAGCCTTGAAGGAGGGGACTGGGGCAGGCCCCTGGTCTGACCACAGCCCGCAGGGCAAGAGTCTGCATTTTCGTCACCTCGTCCACTTGGCCCGCCATGTTGGGTGGACAAGGATAGAGTGATCGGCCTCGCCGTTCGCCGGAAGCTCCTTCCCCCTTGAAATATCTTGGCCCACATTTTCCAGATGAGCCCCGTGGGCGTGTCGTGATCGGCAAGAAAGCCACGTATTTGAGCCGCATACGTGAGCATCATAGCTGGTAAGTGTGCTAGCCTGGCCGAGATAGCGAATGTTAGTTCTGGATATCGCAAGCTCGCCGGAGGCACCCAATGGGTGAAAGCACCGACAGCCGCACCACGCTCCGTTTTGACCGCCGCGTACGCCTGGAATTCCACGGCTCCACTATTACCTCGGACGCCGGACTTCTGGCCTGCCGCGAGTTGGATGATGCCCTGGGACTGACGGAGACAGCAACCGCCTGTCTGCAAGAGAGCAGGGGGGGGGGGTCGCAACGTCCAACACGAGTTGGTGGCTCTGCTCAGGCAGTCGGTATACAGCCGTCTTGCTGGCTATGAGGACACCAACGACGCTGAACGGCTGGCCCAGGACCCAGCTATGCGGGTCATCGTTGGACGGCGAGGCCTTGAGAGACAGGCAGCAAGCACCAACACGATGAGCCGGTTCGAGACGGAGGTGCTCACCCGAAAGCATAATCCTGAAGGCTTGGCCCGTATGAACGCACAGTGGGTGGATCGGGCTATGGCCCATACATCTCACCGGCGGGTCATCCTGGACATGGATAGCTCAAAGAGCCCGGTACATGGGGAACAGGAGGGAGCAGCCTACAATGGCCACTTTGGCTGCACGTGCTATCACCCGATCTTTGTCTTCAACCAGTTCGGGGACTGCGAGGGGGCCATGCTGCGTCCTGGGAATGTCCACAGCGCCCACAACTGGCGGGAGGTGCTGGAGCCCATCGTGGCCCGCTACGGGCGGACGGGAGTGCGCCGGTACTTCAGGGCCGATGCCGCCTTCGCCAAGCCGGAGGTCTACGAGTACCTGGAGGAGCGGCGCGTCCTCTACGCTATCAGGCTCCCCAGCAACGAGGTGCTGCAATGGGAGATCGCCCCTCTGTTGAGGAGGCCGGTGGGAAGGCCGCCGAAGAAGCCCATCATCTGGTACGACGACTTCTGGTATCAAGCGGGGAGTTGGGACCGACCGCGTCGGGTGATAGCCAAGGTAGAATGGCACCAGGGAGAGCTATTCCCTCGAGTGGGCTTCATCGTCACCAACATGTCGGCTGGCCCCGAGGGGGTAGTGCATTTCTACAATGGCAGAGGTACTGCCGAGCAGTGGATTAAGGAAGGCAAGTACGCCCTGAACTGGACCCGGCTGTCCTGCCACAGGTTCGTGGCCAACCAGGTGCGACTGGCTCTGTTCATCCTAGCCTACAACCTGGGGAACTTGCTGCGCAGGCTATGCCTGCCCAGGGCGGTCAAGCACTGGTCGTTGCGAAGCCTCCAGGTCAAACTTATCAAGATAGGGGGGAGGCTAGTACCGGTTCCATGTGTATTTGGCAAGTATAAGAAATAGGTTAGTCTTATGTATGATCCTATAGGGAGGACATACGAAGACATGGCTGCTCTCAAGTACAAGGTGGAGTTGAACGAGTCGGAACGGACACATCTCAAGCAGATGGCGAGTCGTGGCGAGACTTCGGCCCGTAAGGTCAAGCGAGCGCTGGTGTTGCTGAAGGCGGACGAAGGCATGACCGACCGTGACATCGCCAGCGGCCTATTGATAAGCGCATCCACGGTGGGACGTGTGCGCACGCGGTTTGTGAAGGAGGAACTCGACAGCGCACTCAATGAGCGCCCTCGACCGGGACAGAAGCGTAAGTTGGACGGCAGACAGGAAGCACATCTGATAGCCATCGCGTGCAGCGACGCACCCGAAGGACACGCGGATTGGACGATCCAACTGCTTGCCGACAAGGTGGTGGCGATGGGGTTTGCCGAGAGCATCTCCCTCGAGACGGTGCGCCAGATACTCAAAAAAACGAACTCAAGCCGTGGAAGAAGAAGGAGTGGTGCATCCCGGAGGTGAGCGGGGAGTTCGTGGCTCGAATGGAGGACGTGCTGGACCTGTACCACGCAGACTACGACCCGGACCATCCCGTGGTCTGTTTCGACGAGACATCCAGGCAACTGGTGGCCGATAAGAGACCGGTCATCGAGGCCAAGCCGGGTCGGGTGGAACGATATGACTACGAGTACAAGCGAAACGGCACTCGAAACCTGTTCATGTTCTGTGAGCCGAAAGCTGGCTGGCGGCATGTCGAGGTGACCGAGCGGCGCACTGCTGTGGACTTTGCTCATCAGATGAGGTGGCTGGTTGATGATGCATACCCTCACACAGAGACGATACGGTTGGTGCTGGACAACCTCAACACTCACAAGCTGGGCTCGTTGTACGATGCCTTCAAGCCAACCGAAGCGCGGCGCATCGCCAAGCGCCTGGAGTTCCACTACACTCCTCTACACGGCAGTTGGCTGAACATGGCTGAGATAGAGTTGAGCGTATTTAGCAACCAGTGTCTCAACCGTCGAATCAGCGACGAGGTGATACTGAAGCGAGAGGTCTCGGCGCTGGAACGTAAGCGCAATGAGGCTGTCGCCGTCATAGACTGGCGCTTCTCCACTCAGGACGCTCGTACTAAACTTCAACACATCTATCCATCATATTCAGATTGAACCGGTACTAGTTCGCCCCGCCCGGCGGCTGGTGTTTCAGCTAGCCGAGGTAGCAGTGCCTCGGGAGGTATTTCGACAAGTGCTGGAGCGTATCGGCGGGCTCCATCCAGCACCAGGGTAGCGAGTATCCTTGGGATCATCGGAGGTGACGAGGATAGCCAAGGGGGAGCTGTGCGCCTGGATGAGTTGAAGAGTGTGCAAACGTGCTGAAAGCTGCCTCCGTTGCCTGGCGGACGCTAATTCACGGCACCGAGAGATGGTCTTGTGAGCCCGATGGGATAGTTGACGGCGTTCGTGGATACCCCTACCATCACCGTCGTGTAAGGATGGCGGGTTCTTTGGACACCCGCAGTCTGATATGGGAAATGTCGGTTCTCAACCCTTCTCGCAGTGTCGGCTTACGACGACGCGGGGTTATCGTATCGGCTGCCTGACCACGCGCACGCTGAACGGTCCGGCAAATGGTAACCGCCGATACCGTACGACTTGGCAGCGGCGTATGCGCTTCCGCAGGCTGAAGTTTGACTCGGACACTTCTGGCGCAGCGGTAGTATCCGCTTTCGCGAGGTCCGGCGTCGCCCGTCGCAACCAGGGGGTTTGACAATGCGCACACTAATCACAGTAACCCCGATCATCGCTCTTGTCCTGTCAATTGCTGCCTGCCAGGGAGACGCTGGGCCTGCCGGGGAGCAGGGGCCTCCCGGGCCGCAGGGCCCCGCGGGCGCACCCGCCCTCGTGGATGAGGCCACCGTCGCGTCTCTCATTGAGCAGATGCAGGAGCAGTTGGTCACGAGTTATACCACGGCGGCCGTACCTCCCAAGTCGACGCCCGGGGACTACACCAAGTTCCTAGTAGGGGACGCCCTCAGCAGATACGAATCGGAAGGACTCGATGCCACCGTCGCCTACTACAACACCAAGGAGAGCATCGACGACCAGTGGTATGTCTTCATCATCGATGAGAACCAGACCATCATCGCTCATGCCCCCAACCCCGACCTGGTAGGCAAGCACGTCTCCCAGGCTCTCGGACCCAACTCCTACCCCACCGGGTCCGCCGTCGCCGCCTCCGCCGACCAGGACGGCGCCTGGTTCGACTACACCTATGCCAATCCCGCCTCTGGCGTTGTGGAGACCAAGCACTCCTGGGTGGTCATCCACGACGGCATTACCTTCGGCTCCGGCTGGTACGAACGCGGCCCCGGCAAGTCCGATGCCCCCGCCTACACCAAGGCCTTCGTGCGGCAGGCCATGAACCTCTACGTCGCCCTCGGCCTGGAGGAGACCGTCGCCTACTACAACGCCAGGGAGAGCATCGACGACCAGTGGTATGTCTTCATCATCGATGAGAACCAGACCATCATCGCTCATGCCCCCGACCCCGACCTCGTGGGCAAGCACGTCTCCCAGGCTCTCGGACCCAACTCTTACCCCACCGGGTCCGCCGTCGCCGCCTCCGCCGACCAGGACGGCGCCTGGTTCGACTACACCTATGCCAATCCCGCCTCTGGCGTTGTGGAGACCAAGCACTCCTGGGTGGTCATCCACGACGGCATTACCTTCGGCTCCGGCTGGTACGAACGCGGCCCCGGCAAGTCCGATGCCCCCGCCTACACCAAGGCCTTCGTGCGGCAGGCCATGAACCTCTACGTCGCCCTCGGCCTGGAGGAGACCGTCGCCTACTACAACGCCAAGGAGAGCATCGACGGCCAGTGGTATGTCTTCATGAGCGATAAGAACCAGACCATCATCGCTCATGCCCCCAACCCGGACCTCGTGGGCAAGCACGTCTCCCAGGCTCTCGGACCCAACTCCTATCCCACCGGGTCCGCCGTCGCCGCCTCCGCCGACCAGGACGGCGCCTGGTTCGACTACACCTATGCCAATCCCGCCTCTGGCGTTGTGCAGACCAAGCACTCCTGGGTGGTCATCCACGACGGCATCACCTTCGGCTCCGGCTGGTACGAACGCGGCCCCGGCAAGTCCGACGCCCCCGCCTACACCAAGGCCTTCGTGCGGCAGGCCATGAACCTCTACGTCGCCCTCGGCCTGGAGGAGACCGTCGCCTACTACAACGCCAAGGAGAGTGTTGACGGCCAGTGGTACGTCTTCATCATCGACCAAGACGGCTACACGATAGCCCACCATAACCCGCAGTTTCGAGGGCGTGATCCCAGCCTCCGTGTGGACGCCACGGGGTATTTCTATGGCGACGACTTGCTGAGCGCCACTGAGGCGGGTCATTGGGTCGACTATGTGTTGCTCAACCCGGAATCGGGCGAGAACCGTCAGAAACACACTTGGATTGTGCGGCATGACGGGCTGCTATTTGGATCGGGCTGGTATGAGTAGTAGCAACCCGCCTCGAAACTGGGAAGCGTTCCGGTTTGTTTGGGATTGGCGGCTTTTCCGGATTGACTGGCCTTGCAGGACCTGACTATGTTGCTCCCATCTCGTTTGGGCTGCCCTTTGAGCCTGAAGACTGCCAATATGGGAAATCTCGGCTTGGAGTTTAGTCCCGCAACGCACGCGTGATTGACTGTCGCGGCTGTGTGCACATATCATCGGGGCTACCTCAAGCTGCCCTGCCCGGCGCGGGGCCGACGGGCGATTTCTTTCGTGATGATCTACTCGCAAGGGGCTTCACCGGTGTCCACGGCTGGCGAGATGTTCCGGTCGTTGCTGATGTCGGCGCGTCCGAAGCAGTGGACCAAGAATTTCCTGGTCTATCTCGCGGTCTTCTTCACGATCAACGAGGCCTGGGACCCCGGGGACTTCGGGGAGCTGGTCTCGGTGGTCGGCAGGGCGACGCTCGCGTTGATCATCTTCTCGGTGCTGTCGGGCGCAGCGTATCTCGTGAACGACATCGTAGACGTCGAGTGGGACAGGCGGCATCCGAGGAAGCGGCTTCGCCCGATCGCTTCCGGGCGGCTGCCCATTCCGGTCGCCAGATACGCCGCCGCGGTGCTGGCGGCTGGCGGGCTGGCGGGAGCGTTCGCGCTGGGGCCGCTGTTTGGGTGGATATCTGGCGGGTACGTCGCCGTCATGCTGGCTTACAGCCTGGTCCTGAAGCAGGTCGCGCTGGCCGACGTGGCGGTAATCAGCGCGGGTTTCGTCCTCCGCGCCGTCGCGGGCGCCGCCGTTCTCGAGGTCCCCATATCCTCGTGGCTCTACATCTGCACGGGCGCCGGGGCGCTGTTCATCGCGCTGTCCAAGCGCCACGGGGAGCTGGCTACTGCCGGCGAGCTCGCGGCGGACCAGCGCAGCACGCTCGCACGGTATACTCCCGGGCTGCTGGACAGGCTCATAACCGTGACCGCGGTAGCATCGGCGGCCGCCTACATCCTCTACACGCTCACGGCGTCGAATCTGCCCGACAACCACGCGATGCTACTGACGGCGCCCTTCGTCCTCCTGGGACTCGGCCGGTACGTCTATCTGGTGAAGAGGAAGCATGAGGGGGAGGCGCCGGAGGAGCTGCTGATCTCGGACGTTCCTCTCATCGCCGCGGTCGTCTGCTGGCTCGCGGTGACCTCGACGGTCCTCGTGGCCTTCCGGGGTTAGCGGATGGTGCCACCGGGAGGTCTCTTCGGTGTCCCCATCTGGGCAGTGGTCTATGCCGTTTCCGTAGCCGCCTTTGGCGTATCAGGACTGGTCTTCTACCTCAGAGTGATCCGTCCGGTGCTTGTCGGCAAGGAAGCCGGGCGGTTGGACCGGCCCCTCAGACGGCTTGTGGGCGTGCTGCCCCTGACACTGGGCCAGCGGAAGGTGCTGCAGAGCGTTTCCCTCCGCCGGGACCGCGCCGGCCTGGGCCACTTTGTGATCTTCTGGGGCTTTCTCTCCTTCGTGGCCAGCTATCTGCTGTTCATCTTCGGCGACGTCATCTCGCCGGAGCTCTCGGCCTCACTGCTGACGGAGCGGGGTGTCGAGATAGTCACAGCGTACCTTGACATCCTGGCGGTTGGCTTCCTTTTCGTTCTGGGGTGGGCCGCGGTGCGCCGGTGGGGAGCAAGGCCGTCGCGCCTGCGCTTCGACCTGACGCAGAAGCCGGAGTCGGCGATCATCCTGCTGCTGATCGCATTTCTCATGGCGCTCACGCTGCTCACCGAGGCGTTCTACACGGTGTCGGGCGGGACGGGGCCGCACGCCGAGGCCCCTGTGGGATCGGCCCTGGGGAACCTGCTGGAGGGGCTCGGCCTGGGTAGTGGAGCCGCATCCGGCCTGCACACGGCGGCATGGTGGGCGCACCTGCTCGTGATACTGGGGTTCTCGGTCTACATACCCCTGTCGAAGCACATGCACATCGTCGCGTCCCCGCTGAGCTTCCTGATGCGGTCGCTGGAGGCGAGGGGAACGCTGTCCACGCCCGACCTGGAGACGGCGGAGAGCTTCGGCGCCTCGAAGGCGTCCGAATTCACGCAGAAGGAGCTGCTGGACGGCTTCGCCTGCGCTGTCTGCGGCCGGTGCACGGACAGCTGCCCGGCGAACCTGACCGAGAAGGTGCTCTCGCCGATGCACATCGTCGAGAACCTGAGGGAGCATGTGCTCGAATCGGGGCCGGAGTCCCGGCCGCTAATCGGCGGCTGGGTGCAGGAGGAGGCGCTCTGGGACTGTCTCACGTGCGGGGCGTGCGTGCAGGAGTGCCCGGTCGGCGTCGAGCACATCGATACGATCGTCGACATGCGCCGTCACCTGGTGATGGAGCGGGCCGAGATGCCGGATACGGCCGCCAACGCGCTGATGAGCCTGGAGCAGCGCGGCCACCCGTGGCGCGGCACCACGTACACCCGCACCGACTGGGCCGAGGGGCTGGGGGTGCCTACCCTGGAGGAGAAGCCGGACGCGGACGTGCTGTTCTGGGTCGGCTGCACAGCCGCGCTGGAGCAGCGCAGCCAGAGCGTGGCCCGCGCGATGGTTGCGGTCCTGAAGCGGGCCGGGGTCGACTTCGCGATACTCGGTGCCGAGGAGGGCTGCACGGGAGACCCGGCCAGGCGAATGGGCAACGAGTACCTGTACCAGATACTCGCTCGCCAGAACATCGAGACGCTGGACCGGTACGACGTCAAGAAGATCGTTACCATCTGCCCGCACTGCTTCAACAGCATCAGGAACGAGTACCCGCACCTCGACGGGCACTACGAGGTGATGCACTACAGCGAGCTCGTGGCCGAGCTGGTGCGGGAGGGCAGGATAAGGCCGCTGGTGGAGATAGAGTCCACCGTCGCCTATCACGACTCGTGCTACCTGGGCAGGCACAACGGGATATACGACGCTCCCCGCGAGATCGCGGAGTCGGTACCGGGCCTGAAGCTGGTCGAGGCGGAGCGGCGCCGCGAGCGCGGCTTCTGCTGCGGGGCGGGCGGAGGCCACATGTGGATGGAGGAGAGCCGCGGGAAGCGCGTGAACCATACCCGCGCCGAACAGCTCCTGGAGACGGGCGCCGACACGATCGGGGTCTCGTGCCCGTTCTGCCTCCAGATGTTCGAGGAGGCGTTGAGCAGCAAGGGGATCCAGGGAGAGAAGCGGGCCAGGGACCTCCTGGAGGTGCTTGCGGAGAGCCTCGGCGACGACCCTGATCCACCGTCTGATCAGCCGCAGAGGACGCAGGGATAGGAGGCATCGGTCGATGCGACTTATACTGATCGGGTGCGAGTACTCCGGCGGGAGCACGATGTCGAGAGCCATCTCGGGGTGGCTCCTCCGGGAGCGGGCGGCGACGGCGGTACGCATTCACGACCACTGGGTGTACCCGTACATCGCCGACCAGGACCCCTCGACCTGCTTCATCATGGGCCCGGACGGCATCGTGCCGGAGGAGTGGCGTTACAGTCACCTGGGCAACAACGACAGCGCGACGCTGTCCGAGGAGTGGGCGTCCGACGTGAGGGCGCTGAAGCCGTGGCTTTTGGAGCAGCTTCAGCGCATCATGGTCTGGCGGCACATGCATCACACGGTGATCGAGGAGGACGCTTCGGACAGCATCCAGGTCGGCCTCCACTACGCGGAGGCGGTGTATGCCCCGCTGTACTACGGTTACGGCCGGGATAGCTTCTCGGACCGCCGGCGCCGGGCGCGGCAGTGGGACAGGGCTCTCCTGGAGTTCGCGCCCGAGACCATCCTGGTGCTGCTGAGGGCGTCGCCTGAGGCGATACGGGAGCGGATGCGTGCGGCCCAGCGGCCCGACGGTGTGCCCAGGGAAGAGGACATCGAGATGGTGATCGACCTGTTCGAGGAGCAGTACGCCAACACGGAGTTGAATCAGAAGCTGGCCATCCGCACGAGCGGCGTAACGGTGGAGGAGTCGGTCGCCGAGTTTGCGGGCAGGGTGGAGCCGTTCCTCACCGACGAGGACCGCCGGCGGAAGGGGTAGGGCCTGGGGACTGGGTTGCGGCCCCGCGTCGGGGCACCCGGTCGGACTGGGGTTTCGCCGAAAATTGATGCAACCTGTTGTTTTTTGTGGGACCTCATAGCTGGAAGCTCCGATTCGATCAACAAGCTTGCCACACATTCGCAACGGAGACGCGGCAGAACCGCGATGGTCCCGCGACGACATTGCAACAGGGGCTCGCCCATGCCGGCGGCGGTAGAGGGTACGAGGCGGCAGAGGGAATTGGACCGACACATCCAGGCAAAGTCCCCACCCGTCTGGATACCGGCCTTCGCCGGTATGACGGTTGTGCAAAGGTGTCGGCGATCGGGGCGGGCCTTCGGCCGCCGGAACGACGCAGTGTCGGCGGATGGCCGGCGTGGGCGATTCCCCAGAAAAATGTCCCAAATTGCTCCAAACTGTACCGGTCCAGCTTTGGACGGCCCAAATGGCGGGACGGGTCTGATACTCATACAGCGCACATTCGAAGCGGATCCGGACGGAGGCGAAGCAAGAGTGGACGCCTTTTCCGGCTGTGATCCGGCGCGGGCTTCGGGGTTGAGTGTGTTGGGGGATACCATGGACACCATCATACGAACGGGCGTTCGTCTTGTCAAGAGGCCGGCGGAATCGCGGCCCTAGCCAGGGAGCTTCAGCCCTTCGCTTTCGGGGTGGTGATGCAGCCCCCGGCCCTGAAGTGCCTCCACCAACAATGGCTATGCGCCGCGGTGTTGTTCTTCTCCCGCCCGTTGCCATTAATTAATAGCCTGTCATCGTGGCTAGCTGCTGGGTAGTCGTCGGCGGGGAATCACATCGCAAAGAGTCTAGGGGTGCATCTTAAGACCTGCCGTTCCGGCTCACCGACCACAGCTGTCACCCCTCAAAACCCGTGGGCCTCATGAGTCCATCTGGCAGCCTACAATCCGCCCGCCCACTCAAGACTTCGCAGCATAGTTTCCCTGGACTCACCGAACTGGACAGATCAAGAACCTTCATCCGACAGACACAATAGCTACGGATGCGACGGCGTCTTCGCCGAGACCGAGTAGGTCCCGCACAACGCGCTGATCCATCTCAATTATTACCCCGCCCTTTACAGCCGGCCGTTTTAACGGACATCTTCCCTGAACAGCGACACCATGCCAGCATCATTTCAATGCTGTTCTCCATCAACCGCGCGTGGCAATCCAGACGACATGATGTGCGCCTCCCTTGCGGCTGCTTCCACCACGCGCCCGCACCTTGACTTCATCCACCTCGAAACCGGCACGGCGCAAACGTTTGACGAATGGCGGTTGAGAACCGGCAGACCATATCGCCAATACCCCGCCGCGCCGCAACGCCGCATAGGTGGCGGTCAGCCCCGGCAGGCTGTAAAGCCAGTTGTTGCTCTTTCGGACCATCGCCTCCGCGCCATTGTCGACATCAAGCATGATGGCATCGTAGTCACCTCTGGCGGCCGTTATCAACTGGACAACGTCGGCTTCATGGAGTTCAGTCCGGCGGTCGTCAAGAGGTCGGCCGGCCAAATCGGCAAGCACTCCCCGGTTCCATTCAACCACGGCTGGCACCAGCTCCGCGACCACTACCCGGGCATCCTCGCCAAGGGTGTCCAGCGCCGTTCTCACCGAGTAGCCCATTCCCAGACCGCCAATCAGAACGCGGGCCCTCGGCCGTTTTGCCAAGTTCTGACAGCCCAGTCTGGCCATGGCTTCTTCTGACCCATAAACCCGGCTGTTCATGAGTTCCAGGTTATCCGCTTGGAGCGAGAACTCAGAGTCACGTTGGTACAAAACGAGCTCCGCTCCTCCGCCAGGGGTTTGGGCCCGGCCGATCAACTGCCAAGGATTCATTGATGCCTCACGATCATGTCTGGAGCAGCCGGGGCAATATCCCAGGCGGGATCCGATTCCGTGAACCACTGCGACCACTGCGAAATCCACTAGAACACAAGACCGGGGTTGTAGCCATCCAATGCATGTGGGGGTATAGCGGCAACCGCATGCCCATATTCAACATGCTGATACGGGTTGCGACACCTGCCCCTATTGCCACTATAAGGCCAGCCTCATCACGAGGGAACGCCCCGGGTGCCGCTGGATCCACCAAACTGGACAGAATCGAGAATTTTCATTCTTTGGAATCAATAAACACGGAAAACTCAGATACTCATGGGCGGTCGGTTTGGGTCCATTCAAGCCGGGTAGGCTTTTAGACAATAGCGTGCGCCCCAAAGGGGCTGGCGGAGGAGGGTCGCCGCGGGGACGCGTATGGTACACGACGGACGGATCGCAATTCCGGTTTCGTCCTCCAATGGGCTGAGCCGAACCGCCCCGGCCGGGTGGATCGCAATGTCCCCCAGCAGCCGTCCCCGTCAACTGAACCACTCCAGCTCGTAGCGCCCGGGCTCCCCGTCGATCTCCCCGTAGGTGGCAAGGTCAAACATTGGGAGTTCATTGGCATCAGGCATCCACACGAACGGTAAGGGCACGTCTCCGAAATCCCTGCGAGCGCACCCGTGCTCCTTGAGCCACGACTCCGAGATCCACGACGGCATCACGTACTGGCCGCCCTTGACACGCTGGACAACTGGCGTCGGCTGGTGGTGCGGTACGATTGGCATACCGACGTCTACATCGCATTCCTGACTATCGCCTGCTTCATGACCACACTGTCAAAGATTTTGGGATAGGTTCATGACTCTCGTTTTCTAAGACCTAACGCTTTTAGCAGGCGCGCGCTTTTCAGCGTCGCCTGGCTAAACTTGTTAAGCCCTTTATAGTATATGGCAATTCCCTAAACGTAGCGACCTTGGCAGTTGCCTTGGACAAATCGTGAGCTGCAGTGAACTCGTTCGCAACCACGATGCAGTCAATACCCGCCGCTATTGCCGACTTCAACCCTCTCGCCGAGTCTTCAATAACCACCGTTTCAGCGGCAGTAGCACCAAAGCGTTCGAGTCCTCTCAAATAGGGCTCGGGATGTGGTTTAGCTCGCTCGTAATCCTCCCGAGTTAAATAGAATTCCATATGATCCAGGATGGATCGCCTTTCGTGTATTAAGGCGAAATCAGGTGGTTTGGAGGTAGTAATTATGCCCATCCTGTACTCACCTGCGAGTACGTCTAGCGTTTCCAAGACACCCTAGATTTCGATGTCTTCGGTGATCAGGTATTCCTGGTAGTACCGGTTTCTTAGTTCTCGGCCACGATTAATTTCAGATTCGGATATTCCGGAAACTCGTGCCGCCTCCCACGCGGAAACCCCATTGGCCATATTCACCAAATATGCGTCTCGTGGGAGATCAGTTCCGAGAGATGCCAGCGCTCGTTTGTTTGCCAGGTAATACCAATGTTCTGTTTCGACTAAAACCCCATCATGGTCAAAGAGAATGTATTTTTTCGCTTCTGTGCTCGATTCAATTTCGGCTTAACGATCAAGCTAACTTGACGAGCTCCGGCGACGAATCGTCGGAGAAGAGTTAACGGTGTTTGCGACGCGATGCGAAAACTTTAAGAAAACCTTCGCTGGCTCAATCAGGTTGAGCGCCTGGTTAGCCTGCACTTCATGTTTATTGGATAGGGCTCTCTGTCTATTGAAGTGGAAGCAGAATCACCTGGGCCCTATTGCCCTCCGTATACCTTCATATGATTCCTTCAAGGTTGCTTTCCAAACGTGTCTCGATCGGTTGGTCCGCCTCTGGAAACTCGAAAGAGCGACCGGTGATCTTCTCGTAAAGGTAGATGTGGCGTCTTGAGAGCTCGATTACAAGGTCGTCCGGTGCTGGTGGTAGGACCTCATCCTCGTAGGGGTTGCAGTTCTCCCTGAACCAGAGCCGAAGGAATTCTCTGTCGACGTTGTCGGGTTCCTGTCCCTCCAGCATGCGCTGTTGATAAGAGTCGGCGATCCAGTAGCGACTAGAGTCAGAGGTGTGGATCTCGTCGATCAGAAGGATCTCACCGGTCTCGTCACGGCCCATCTCATATTTGGTATCGACGAGAATTAGGCCACGCTCCGCTGCCTTGGCTTGACCGAACGCGAAAAGTTCCTGCGCGATGCGGCTACATTGTTCCCAATCATCGGCCGTCATCCAGTTCTCGGACACGATCTCGTCAGGGCTGATCGGACGGTCGTGGTCCTCCTCCTTGGTGGTCGGTGTGAGGTAATTCGTCGGGAGCTTCTGGTTTTTCATTAGGCCGTCGGGCAAATCGTGGCCACTGTAGTCACGCTGACCACTCTGGTAGACCATCCAGAGGGAGGTGTTCGTGCTTCCGGTGATGTATCCACGCACCACGAACTCAATCGGGAAGGCGGTACATTTTTTGGCAATTGTGACGTTTGGATCGGGGATGGAGAGAACCTGATTTGGCACAATATGGCGGGTCTGTTCAAACCACCATGCGCTCGTCAAGTTGAGGGCCTGCCCTTTGAAGGGGATAGCGGCCAGCACCCGGTCGAAGGCACTCTGTCGGTCGGTGGCGATGAGTACCATACGATCCCCAAGATCGTATCGATCCCGTGCTTTACCAATGAACTTCTCACCTTGAGAAAGATTCGTCTCAATGAGGCAGTTTCCGAGCTCTTGTCGCATTCGATCCGTGTAGCTCTCTGGGGTGTAAATAGCGTTCTCCATTTATTATTGCCTCCGCAAGGTTAAAAGCCTATACGAGATGGCCCTATTGCACCAATAAATTACTGGCCTGTGGGCCGGGGGATGGATTCCGCCTTCGCGGGGATGACGGATTGCGGCGTACTCAGAACGAATTGGTATAACACGTTGCGCAGCAAGGATTAGGACGGGGGTGAACGCAACGCCGCACGGTCAGCCCTCAGTGGGCCAGCCAGCGCGTGGGGTTGGCCACCCGCATGGCATGGATGTCCTCCGCGCTTGCGCCCGCCTTGAGCAACCGCGGCTCGATATGCTTCGACAGGTGAGCGTAGCCCCACCCGCCGTACTCCACCATCAGCGTCTTCCAGCACACGTCCTGGGATAGGAGTATGTGGTCCACGTATCCCCGCTCGATGGTGTCCATGACCAGCTTGATCCGCTCCGTATCCCGAAGAGCCTGGGTCAGGTCGATGTCGTTGTACTGCTCCATCCCGAACGTGTCGAACTCCACGAACGCGCCTCTGTCCGCAACCGAGGCTACATAGTCTGGATCGGGCCTGGTGTCGAGATGGCAGATGGCGACGCGCTCCAGGTCTGCGCCCTCCGACGACAGTATGTCCAGGGCGTGATGCGCCATCCTGTTGGGCCGGTAGTTGTAGATATGCACGGACACGGGGGCGCCCGTCTCTATGTGAGCCCTGCCAGCCGCCCGCAGGACCTTCTCCTCGTTGGGCACCATGTCCACGTGGTCCCTCAGGTCCCAGACGTCTCGCGGCACCGTGTAGAGCGGCGACCCGGTGGCGATCTCCCCTATGACCCCTGGGCGAACGCCAGTGTCGCCGATGCCCGACTCCAGCTCATGTACGATCTCAGCCGTCAGGTCCTCGACGCTCCGCTCTGCCATATCCGGCGGATGCCCGGCGACCTTGTAGTACCCGCAGCCCGTGATGATGTTCACACCCGACGATTCGGCTATCTTCTTCAGTCCCAGAGCGTCCCGGCCAAGACCCTTGCTGGACACATCGACGACTGTGCCCCCTCCGGCCTCCTTGAACAGCTTCATCTCCCGGGACGCCAGGTACGGGTCATAGTTGCGACCGTTGTCCGGTATCAAAGCAGGCCTGCGCCGCAAAGCCCCCAGGTGGCGTATCTCCACCTTTTCGTCGTTGTACATCGCCGCTTCGGCATCCACGGGTCCGCGGACGTAGGCGATCTGATCGAACAGCAGATGCTCGTGCGTCAGGGTCGTACCCAGCTCATCTGAGGCCACCGGCCCCAGCACCGTCATCGCCCGTTTCTCGCTCAATCGCCTTCCCTCACAACGAAACAGCAGCCCGCCTGTCCTCGTCCGGGGCTATCATCGCCCCTCCGGCGAGTGGCGTCCAGTCCCTTGGCTATCACCGCCCAAAGAGGACCGAGTGCGACTCCGCCTGATGCTGCCAGCTTGCAGCATCAGGGTCTGGTACCATTCGATCGTCCGACGCCTGTCCCGAACGTGATAGTACACGACGCCCGTGCGGCGTGGGATACGCGCGTGGCGCGCAACGGTACACGCCAACGTAAGGAGGAAGTCATGCCGAGAGAGGACATCGCCGTTCGGCTGCGGAACGGCGACCGACTGCTGATGGACGGCGGCACCGGGTCGGAGATCCAGCGCCGCGGGATAGCGATCACCCGCGGCTGGGACACCGCCGGCAGCATCAAATCATGGTCTGCCAGAGCGCTGGGTGAGGCGCCAGACGTCGTCCGCCAGATACATGAGGACTACCTGAAGGCGGGCGCGGACATCATCATCACGAACAGCTTCTGGACCAACCGCACCAGGATGGGCATGGACGGCATGGCGGACCGGTGGGAGGAGTACACGCACCTCGCCGGCCGGATAGCCGTGGACGCGCGCGACGCGGTCAACCCCAACGCCTATGTCGCCGGGGGCATCGCGCCGCCAGCGCCCGAAGCGCCTCAAAACGGCCCCGAGCTCGCGGAACAGGCCGCGGTGCTCGCGGACGCCGGCGTCGACGTCATGCTGGCGGAGTACGTGGGCTCTGTGGAGGACTGCGTCGTGGCCGTCGACGCCGTGGGAAGCGTCGGGCTTCCGGTATTCCTCGGGGTGAAGCACGTCGACAGGTTCCTCGCCGACCCGGGCCGCCTCGTACAGGCGCTGAAGGGCCGCCGGGTCGACTGCATCCTCGCCATGTGCAGCGCACCGGAGCTCGTCTCAGACAGACTGCCCGGCCTCAGTGCAGCCTTCGAGGGTCCAATCGGCGCCTACGCCAACATCGGCTACAAGTACCACACGAAGGACGAGGACGACCTCTTCGGCGAGCACACGCCGGACCGCTACGCTGAGTACGGACGGCACTGGCTCGATACCGGCGCCCAGGTAGTCGGGGGTTGCTGCGCGACCGGACCCGAGCACATACGCGCCCTCAGGCCGGTGGTGAAGGGCGACACCGGGGAGTAGGTATTCGGTACCTTCAAGCGCAGCTACGGGTAGAGCCGTGCCCACCATCGTGCATAGTAGATAGAACGGGACCGGGGAGGGCCGCCGAAAAGGTGGCCCTCCCCGGAATCAGGCTGTCGTCCGCCCCGTAGCATAGGATCGCTCCGCCCTTGACACCCCGTGTGTGCTTAGCGCCGCTCCGGTGGGGCCGGGGGAGTGTCGGCGTAGAGCCAGGCGTCGAACAGTTCGTCGAGGTTTTGGCCCGAGACCTCTTCCGCCACCTCCACGAAATCGGAAGTCGACGCGTTGCCTCGTGCATGTCGAGACAGGTACTCGCGAAGCGTAAGGAAGAAGGCCTCGTCGCCGATTTCCCCCCGCAGGGCGTGAAGAGTCATGGCACCTCTGATGTAGACCGCCGCCTCAAACGGAGCTTCGGATTGCGGCTTCCCGGGCGGGCCCAGGTCGGCCATCCAGAGCACGTCCCAGAACACGTCGAACGCTCCGCCGTCGGACTCGTGGTCGTCCCACAGCCATTCCGCATACGTGGCGAAACCTTCGTTGAGCCACAGGTCTTCCCATGTCGCGGGCGTAACCAGGTTCCCGAACCACTGGTGGGCCAACTCGTGCGCCACGACCCGCTCGCCGAACCCCTCGCCGAACCCCTCGACGATATCCGAGCCGTACACCGGCCTAGTTTGCGTCTCCAGGGCCAGGAACGGCGCATCAATTACGATGGAGCCGAAGGACTCGAAGGGATACTCTCCAAAGGTGTCGCTGAAGAACCTCAACATGTCGGGCGTCTTCTTGAGGTAGCGCCTTACCGGCTCTCCCACCGTCTCCTCGATCAGGTCGACTATCGGGGTTCCTTCCGGGCCTTCAGTGGTCACCTCGTCGAAGCGAGAGATCGCTACGGCCGTCAGGTAGCTCGCCAGTTCGTCACGCGCCTCCCATGTATAAGTACTGGCGGCTCCGTCATCAACAACGCTCACAAGCTCGCCTATCGCGGCCACCTCGTAGGGGTTCGGGACCGTCACCACGAAGGTGTAGGAAGCCTTGTCCGACGGGTGCTCGTTCACTGGAAACCAAGTGGATGAGCCCCACGGCTCCCCCACAGCGTAGATGCCCGTCGGATACTTGATCCAGCCGGCCTGATAGCCGATGCCCGGGATCTCGTCGGGCGTGGGCTTCCCCTCGAATACGACCTCCACCATAAAGGATGCGCCGTTCCTAATCGGCGCGTCTGGCGCTATGGTCAGCTCGTTTCCGCTGCGCGTGTGCGCCGCGGGCCGGCCGGACACGCGCGTCTCGATGATCTCTAGGCCGCGCATGTCGAGATTGAACGCGGAAAGCGCTTGGGTCGCGTTCGCCTCGATACTGGCCTTGCCCGAAACGAAGTTCCTGGCGACGTCGACGTCGAGCGTCAGGGTGTAATGAGAGACTTCGTAGCCGCCGTTGCCCAGGCCGGGATAGAGCGGATCGCCCAGGCCCGGGCTGCCCGGCGAAGGCTCCTCCCCCGCTCTGCCCGGCGAAGACTCCTCCCCCGCTCTGCACGCCACAAACAGCAGCAACGCGGCAACCAGCGCAATCGCTGACAAGGTGACGAGAGGCATTCGGTGCTTCATTGACTGGTGGTCTCCATTGCCACAGCCGGGCGCGGCGGCATTACGATTCAAAGGGCGGATTCGACTATGGTGAAGTCTACCGACAGCCTCCTTTCCAAGAGGATGGTCGGACCGTTCGTGCCTATTGGGAGACAAACGCTCTGGCAAGTGGACATTCAGGCAAAACCGGCACGACGAAGCGGCCGAACGCTACTTGGGGAACTAACTGGCGGAGGAAGTTCGGGTGGGGCAGGTTGAAGATTTGTGCTGGACTGCGTCAGGGCTGCCTTGTCAAACTTGGAGTACCGTTCGAGGACGAGGGCCGCCGCCTCGCTGTGGGCCTGCCCTTCGCCCGTACCGAGCAGCATGGGGCAGCCACTCACTGTCACAAGTCAACCTCCCACCGATAAGTTAGCATACGGTACGCGTAAGGCCCACCAAACTGGACACAATCGAGAACGTTTGTCATTAGGTTCAGGTTGCCCCTGTAATCGGTGGCTTACCCAGCCCAGTGAGGCGCAAGGCGGAGTTGTCGTGAGCGGGAGCACGGAGCATGGTCCGACAGAGTGAATCAACTGCGACGACTGGCGAGCAGCGGTATGTTGCCCTTCTTCGAGGCGTCAACGTCGGCGGCAAGAACAAGCTGCCGATGGCGGATCTGAGAGACATCTTCACTGCGGCCGGCGGTGCGGCGGTGCAGACCTACATTCAGAGCGGGAACGTCGTGTTCGAAGCAGCGCAGGACTTGGCCGAACGGGTGCCCGAGATTGTGACTCGTGCCATTCGCCGGCGGTTTGGCTACGAGACAGCCGTCGTCATGCGTTCGAGCGAGGAACTGCGGCAGGTCGTGGCCTCAAACCCCTTCGATACTTCCGGCGATCCGCGATTCCTCCACGTGGCATTTCTCGAGGACACGCCCGGCGCCGAAGCGGTATCCCGTCTCGACCCTCAGCGTTCGCCGCCGGACACGTTTGCGGTGCGAGGGCGCAACGTCCACTTGCACTACCCCAACGGCGTCGCCCGCAGCAAGCTGACGAATGAGTATCTTGCCGCGCAGCTGCAAACCGCGAGTACCATGCGGAACTGGCGGACGGTCCTCTCACTGCTGGAGATGGTCGACGCGCCGTAGTAGTGGCTTATGGGTTGCCGAATACTACCCGTGGCGCGGCTGTTGACCCTGTGGGACAATGTCGCGCCGCCTAAACGGGAAGGACCACCTCCGCATGGCTTTCCGGAATCCTACACCGGAGGCGTTGACGTTGAAGGCCAGCAGCACGCAATAGCCCATGAGGGAGGTCAAGTCGGTCAGACCTCGGACTCCTAGGGATGCTCTGAATAAGTCCCGGTGGTTTGCGGGATAGTAACATAGGGCCAAGGCCTGAAGACGTGGGAGGCGAGGCAATGAACCAGCCGACGTTTGCGGACTTGGACTACGAGAGCAAGAAGCGAAAGACTCGCAGGGAGAAGTTCCTTGAGCGCATGGATGGACTGATCCCGTGGGAAGAGTTGGAAGAGCGCATCCGACCGTTCTATCCCAATGCTGGCCGAGGTCGGCGTCCCTACGAGTTGTCGGCGATGCTTCGCATACACTGCGTGCAGTTGTTCTACAACCTGAGCGACCCTGGGATGGAGGACATGCTCTACGAGGTCGAATCGGTGAGGCGGTTCGTAGGGCTGAGACTGCCTGGGCCGCTGCCGGACGAGACGACGATTCTGAACTTCCGCCACCTGCTGGAAGAGCATGCGTTAGGCTCGGGTCTGTTCGAGGAGATCAACCGCTATCTGGAGTCCAAGGGTCTCCGTCTTCAGGAGGGGACGATAGTGGACGCGAGCATCATAGCGGCGCCCTCATCGACGAAGAATCGGGCTAAAGAGCGCGACCCCGAGATGCACCAGACGAAGAAGGGTAACGAGTGGCACTTCGGGATGAAGGTGCACATCGGTGTGGACTCGCAGACGGGAGTGGTGCACAGCATGACCACGACATCTGCGAACGTGCATGACCTGACTGAGTTGCCCCGGTTGCTGCACGGTGGGGAGTCTCAGGTGTGGGGAGATGCTGGGTATCAGGGAGTTGACAAGAGGCCGGGCAACCGGGGCTTGGATGTGGAGTGGCAGGTCGCGATGAGGCCCGGCCAGCGTCGGAAGCTGGAGCCTGAGAGTCCTGAGGCGGTGTCGGAGAAGCGCAAAGCGTCGGTCAGAGCTAAGGTGGAGCATCCGTTCCTGTACATCAAGCGGCACTTCGGCTACGCCAAGGTCCGCTACAGGGGACTGTCCAAGAACACGCAGCGGCTGATGACGCTGCTGGGGTTTGCCAACTTGATGAGGGCCGAACAGTACCTGGCGGCGTGAAACCTTGTATAAGTGCGCCCAAAATCAGGCCTAACGGCGGCGAAACGCCCTGTCAGGGCCGGTTGTAGGCCGAGATTAACCCCCACCACGGCGCCATAAGGCAATTCAACGCCCCCAAAACCACTCCGGTCAACTCGGCCCAGCCTGAAGCCGATTGTTCAGAGCATCCCTAAGCGGTCGGCTTGTCCAAGAGTGGGGTCTTATGCTATCTTCGCTGTGCCCCTCTTTTTTGACAGATGATCGATCACGACTTACTCATAATAGGTGCCGGTCTGGCCGGCATGAGAGCCGCGCTGGCTGCCACCGACAACGGCGCGGACGTTGCCGTCGTCACGAAGGTCCATCCGGTCAGGAGCCACTCGAACGCCGCGCAGGGCGGGATCAACGCCGCCCTGACCGACCGGGGCGACGACTGGCGCGACCACGCCTACGACACGATCAAGGGCAGCGACTACCTGGGCGACCAGGACGCCATCGAGATCATGTGCCGCGAGGCGGGCAGCGAGGTCATCTCCATGGAGCACATGGGGGTGATCTTCAGCCGGGACGACGAGGGCCGCCTCGGCACGCGCGCCTTCGGCGGCCAGAGGCAGGCCCGCACCTTCTTCGTGGCTGACTTCACCGGACAGGCCCTGCTGCACGTCCTCCACGAGCAGGTGCTGAAGGCCGGGGTCAGGGTGTACGAGGAGTGGTTCGTGCTCTCCCTGATCGTCGAGGATGGCGAGTGCGCGGGCGCCGTCGTCATGGAGATGCGGAGCGGCGACATCCAAGTGATCCGGGCCAAGGCGGTCATCATGGCCTCCGGCGGCCTGGGGCGGGTCTTCGAGCCGAGTACGAACGCGCTCATCTGCACGGGCGACGGTATGGCCCTCGGCTATCGCGCGGGCGCCTCCCTTATGGACCAGGAGATGGTGCAGTACCACCCGACCACTCTCAAGGGCAGCGGCGTGCTGATCACCGAGGGGGCGAGGGGCGAGGGGGCGCACCTGCTGAACTCCGAGGGCGAGCGCTTCATGCAGCGGTACGCGCCCAACATGATGGAGCTGGCGTCGAGGGACGTGGTGTCGCGGTCGGAGCAGACGGAGATCGACGAGGGCAGGGGGATCGACGGCTGCGTCCTGCTGGACTGCCGCCACCTGGGCCAGCAGGTGATCCGTGAGAAGCTCTCCCAGATACAGGACATCGCCAGAGACTTCGCCGGGGTGGACATCACAAAGGAGCCGATCCCCATCAGGCCTGGGATGCACTACCAGATGGGCGGGATCAAGACCGACGTCGACGGCCAGACGGCGGTGCCCGGGCTGTACGCGGCGGGCGAGGCCGCCTGCGTGAGCGTGCACGGGGGCAACCGGCTGGGGGCCAACTCGCTGCTGGATACGCTGGTCTTCGGCAGGAGGTCGGGCGAGCATGCCTCGGACCTCGCCAAGACCAGGCCGCACGCATCGATAGGCGACTCCACCGCCTTCGCGGACCTCGAGCACATCGGCGCCCTCCTCAGAAACGAGGGCGTCGACATGTTCGGCAAGCTGAGGCTCGATCTTGGGCGGACGATGGACAGGCACCTATCGGTGTTCAGGGACCAGCAGGGCATGGAGCAGGCGCTCGCGGGGATAAGGGAGGTCAGGGACCGCTACAGGAACGTGAGGGTCGCCGACAAGGGCAAGACGTTCAACACCAACCTGATGTTCACGCTGGAGCTCGGGTTCATGATCGACTGCGCGGAGACTATCGCGCTGAGCGCCCTGGAGCGCAAGGAGAGCCGCGGGGCGCACACCCGGACCGACCTTCCGGACCGGGACGACGAGAACTGGCTGAAGCACGTGCTGGTAAGGTCGACCCCCGACGGCCCCGAGATAGACTACCTGCCGGTGGTGATCACCGACTGGGAGCCGCAGGCGAGAGTGTATTGATGCAAGTAACGCTCAAGGTCAGACGCTTCGACCCGGACGTCGAGAGCCCGGAGGCCCGCTTCCAGGAGTACGACCTGGAGATGGAGGACTCGGCGACGGTCCTCGACGGGCTGATCAAGGTGCGGGAGGAGATCGACGGCACGCTGACGCTGCGGTGCTCGTGCCGGAGCGCGATCTGCGGCTCGTGCGCGATGCGCATCAACGGGCAGGCCGGCCTGGCGTGCAACACGAAGATGTCGGACGCGATACCCCGCGGCGGAGGGCCGGTGACGGTCGAGCCCGCCGGGAACATGCAGGTCATAAAGGACCTGGTCACGGACTTCCAGCCCTTCTGGGACAAGGTGCGCGCCGTCGAGCCGTGGCTGCAGCCTGAGGGGCCGGAGCCGGAGGCGGAGTACATCGCCCCGAACGAGGCGATGCTGCACGAGGCGGGCGTCATGGCGTGCATCATGTGCGGCGCGTGCGTGTCGGACTGCACCGTCCTCGAGGTGGACTCGAACTTCCTAGGTCCCGCGGCGCTCGCGAAGGCGTACAGGCTGGTAGTGGACCCGCGAGACGGCGCCGAATCGTCCCGCCTCGCCGCGCTGAACGAGTACGGGGGCGTCTGGGACTGTACCCGGTGCATGCAGTGCGTCGAGGTGTGCCCGAAGGGAGTCGCGCCCATGGACAGGATCATGTCGCTCAGGGAGAAGACCATCGAGGCCGGCCACACCGGCACGTACGGCGCACGGCACGCGAACGCCTTCACCGAGTCGGTGAAGCACTCCGGCTGGCTCGACGAGCTGTGGCTGCCCATCAAGACCTTCGGGATGTTCAACATCCCCAAGATGCTGGGTCTGATTCCCCTGGGGCTTCGCGCCCAGCTCGCGGGCAAGAGGCCGCCGATATTCCACAAGAGCATCCCGGGCGTTGAGGGCGTGCGTCGCATATTCGACAGGTTGGAGAGCAGGCGATGAGGTACGCGTTCTACCCCGGATGCGTGGCGCGGGGCGCGACCCCGGAGCTGTATGCCGCGACGCTGGATGTGTGCGCCCGGCTCGGCATAGACCTGGACATCGACTCGATGCGCGGCGCGGCATGCACCGGCGCGGGAGTGCTCCAGGAGAAGAACGAGCGGCTGGGCGACACGCTCAACGCGCGCACCTTCGCCCTCGCCGAGCGGTCGGGGCTTCCGCTCATGACCATTTGCAGCACCTGCCAGGGTGTCATGAGCCAGGCGAACAAGCGGCTGACGGAGAACCCCGACTACCTGGCGGAGATCAACGCCGACCTGGCCGAGGAGGGCCTCGAGTACAGAGGCACTGCCGACCCCAGGCACCTGCTGTGGGTCATCCTGGAGGACGTCGGGATCGACAAACTCAGGTCGCTGGTCGTTCGCCCGCTGGAGGGGTTCAAGGCCGCGCCGTTCTACGGGTGCTACATCGTGCGTCCCTCGTCGGCGCTGGGGTTCGACGAGCACCCCGACCGGCAGGACTCCCTGGAGCAGGTGATCGAGGCGGTGGGCGCGGAGGTCGTCGACTTCCCCGGCAAGACACTGTGCTGCGGCTTCCCGATCCTGACGATCAACGAGAAGAACTCGCTCCGCATGGTCGCCAACCACACGCTCGATGCCAAGGACCGAGGGGCCGACGCGATGGTGACGCCGTGCCCCCTGTGCCACCTGAACCTCGACGGCTACCAGCCGAAGGCGGCGGCCGCGGCCAAGGCGCCCATAGGACTGCCGATCCTGCACCTTCCGCAGATGATCGGCCTGGCGATGGGCATAGACCCCGGGGCGATGAGGCTGAACAGGCACATCGTCTCGACCAAGAAGCTGCTGTCGGAGCTCGCGGTCGCGCCTTAGTGAGCTTCTCGGGGCTCAGCGGGAAGACGTGTCGGAACGACTCCCCCTCATCCTAGCCTTCTCCCGCCAGGGGAGAAGGAACACCGAAACCGCCCTTAGCGAAGAGTGGCAATGTGAAGAGGTCTTCATCACTCTCCACTATACGCCGGTCGGGCGAAAACTCCTGCTCCGGGAATTGCTATAATGGGTGCCGGATACTGACGATCAACAAACGACCAACATTGGGGAGAGGTACTGAATGCCGAGATACGTAGTGACCTACCATACGCCAGCGACAGCCATGGAGAAGATGAAGGACTCCACGCCCGAGGACATGAAGAAGGGCATGGAGATGTGGATGGCCTGGGCCGGGGAGTGCGGGGACGGCCTCGTCGATATGGGGACCCCGCTTGGCGGCGGCCAGAAGGTCACCGCATCGGGGAGCTCGCCCAGCGCGAACGGCGTCGTGGGATACTCGGTGCTTCAAGCAGAAGACATGGAGGGTGCGCTCGCCATGCTGAAGGGTCACCCGCACCTGGGGTGGGACGCGGGCTGCGAGATCGAGGTCCACGAGTCCCTCCCCATGCCCTCGTAACACGCTCCGATACGCCCTCTCAGACAGAATGTCCATGCCGACCGCCGCGTCGGTCACATCCGCCCACGTTGATGTGAAGGAGATTCCACGCCCGTGAAACTGCTGACCGAGCTTGCCCTGCGCCGGAGCTCCGTGACAGTGCTGATGATCATCCTGCTTCTTATCGGCGGGGTCTTCACCTACCGTTCGCTCCAGGTGGAGCTGTTTCCGGAGATAGAGTTCCCGCTGGTCACCATCTCCGCCTTCTACCCGTCGGCCAACCCTGAGGCCGTAGACCGCGACGTCACCGCGCCAATCGAGGCGGCCATATCGGGCGTTAACGGGATCGACACCATACGCTCGGTCTCATCCGAGAACCGCTCGGTGGTGCTGGCGGAGTTCGAGTTCGGCGTCGACATGGAGGAGGCGGAGCGCACGATCTCCGGCAATGTGGGACGGGTCGCCTTCCCCGACGGGGTACAGGAGCCGATAGTGGGGCGCATCAACCCTGATGCCTTCCCTGTGCTCCAGGTCAGCCTGCTGGGCGACCTGGAGATGACCGAGCTTCAGCGGCTGATGGACTCGCTCGTCCTTCCCGCCGTCGTCGGCATCGACGGGGTGTTCAACGCGCAGGTGACGGGCAGGACGGAGCCGCGCGTGGTGGTCACGCTGGACCCGGACCGGCTGTCCGAGCGCGGGCTTTCTAGAGCGCAGGTGTCCCAGGCGCTCTCGGAGAGCAACGTGGCCCAGCCAGCGGGCGCAGTAAGCGCGGGCGGACAGATCGTCCCCGTAAGGACGTCCAGCGGGTACGGCTCGGTCGAGGAGATGAGGAACCTCGTCGTGGGACTCTCCGGGCGCCCCGGCGATCCGGCCGCGGCGCCGGTACTCCTCTCGGAAGTCGCGGACGTCACTGAGACGGACGGCATTCCCACGAGCATATCGAGGACGAACGGGAAGCCCAGCCTGGGGCTGAACATCATCAAGGAGCCCGACGCCAATACGGTCGACGTCACGTCCGCCGTGATCGAGGCGCTGGACGACGTGTCGGGTCTCCCGCCGGGCGTGGAGATAGTCCTAATCAGCAACGACGGGCCGGCGATACAGAGACAGGTGGACACGCTGCAGCGCGAGGCAATTCTAGGCTTCTTATTCGCGGTGGTGGTCGTGTTCGCGTTCCTCATTTCGCGGCGTCCCACCCTGGCACGCGGGATGCTGCTGAGCTTGAGGCCGACGATAGTCATCGGGCTGTCGATTCCGCTCAGCATCTTCACCGGTATCGTGCTGATGGGCCTGAACGGCATGAACCTGAACTTCATGACCCTCGGCGGGCTGGCGATCTCCGTCGGACGGGTGGTCGATGACAGCATCGTGGTGCTGGAGAACGTCTACCGCCACATTCAGAGGGGGCAAGACCGGAAGCGGGTCGTCCTGGAGGCGACGGTAGAGGTCGGCCCGGCGATCATCGCGTCCACCCTGACCACGATGGTAGTGTTCGCCCCGCTGGCCTTCCTTCAGGGGCTGGTCGGAGCGTTCTTCCTGCCGTTCGCGCTGACGGTCTGCTTCGCGCTGGCCGCCTCTCTCCTGGTGGCGCTGACTGCGGTGCCCGTACTCGGGGCGGCGCTGGTGCGCCCCGGCGACATCGCGGAGAGTGAAGAGGACGGGGTGACGGACGAGCCGCAGACGTGGATGCAGCGGGCGTACATTCCAGCCCTCGTGTGGGCGCTCAGGCACAAGGTTCTCACCCTCGCCGCCGCCGCCGCGCTGACCATCGGCAGCCTGGGTCTCACCCTGTTCATCCCGATTACGCTCTTCCCATCGGGCGGCGAGAGGTTCCTGACGATCGAAGCTGCCCTGCCGCCGGGCTCCTCGGTCGGGCAGACCTTCGAGCAGGTTGGAAGGGTCGAGAGCGTCCTGCAGGGCCTATCGGACGAGGGGGCCGTGGAGGTCTACCAGACGACCGTCGGGAGTCCGGAGAACTCCTTCGGGCCTGGGTCCGGCGTAGGCGGACTCAACCAGGCGCAGATCTTCGTCCGTCTATCCGACGACGCGCCGGAGGACCTGGCAGACCAGCTTCGCAACGACCTGCCCGTCCCGGACGGTGGCACGATATCGATCAGCGAGCTGGCGAGCGGGCCTCCATCGTCGGGCCTGGAGTTGAGCATCACGGGCGCCGACTACGGCGCCATCTCTGGCGTGACGAGGCAGCTCGTGGAAGAGCTGTCCACAATCGAGGGGGTCGTCAACGTCTCCAGCGACGTGACGGAGGCAAGGGACCAGGTCGAGGTCGACATAGACCCGGCCGCGGCCGCCGCTCTCGGGCTGACGGCCAGAGAGGTCGCGTTCCAGGTGAGCCAGACCCTCGTGGGCCGCGCGGTCACCGAGGTGCAGATAGGAGGAAGGCCCACGAGCGTGGTGCTGAGGGGCGGCAGCGTGGACGGCATCGAAGCCCTGAGGGACCTTGAGATACAGGGTCCCTCAGGGTCTGCCCCGCTCGGAGAGCTTGCCGAGGTCGGCGTGAAGGAGGGACCGGTTACCATCAGCCGTTCCGACGGTCGGAGGTCGGCCAGTATCTCCGGAGCCCTGACCGCCGAAGATACGCGCGCTATCGGCCTGGAGGTGCAGGCCAAGGTGGACGCGATCGACCTCCCACCCGGAGTCAAAGTGACGACAGGGGGCGTCTTCCAGCAGATAGCGGAGGGCTTCGAGGACATATTCCTGGCGATGGGCACCGGGGTGATCCTGGTCTACCTCGTGATGGTAGCCAGCCTGGGGTCGCTCCGGAACCCGTTCATCATAGTGATGAGCCTGCCGTTGGCGCTCATCGGCGTGCTGGCCTCCCTGGCCATCACCGGGCGGACCCTGGGGCTGCCCGCGATGATGGGCGTCCTGCTGCTGATCGGCATCGTCGTAACGAACGCGATCGTGCTGATCGCCTTCGTCCAGCAGCTAAGGGAGCGGGGCATGGGCGTGCACGAGGCCCTGGTGCTCGGCGGCAGGGTCCGCCTGAGGCCCATCCTCATGACGGCATTCACGACGAGCTTCGCGCTTCTACCGCTGGCGGCGTTTGCGGGCAGCGAGGGAGGCATCATCGGGGCCGAGCTTGCCACCGTGGTGATCGGCGGCCTGATCAGCTCGTCGTTCCTCACGCTCATAGTCGTACCGGTGGTCTACACTCTGATGCACGAGTCGATCCCCGGGCTGTTTGGGCGGCTGGGCAGGCGGAGCCGCGTTTCGCCCGACCTGGCGTAGGGCGGACGCCCGCGGAGGGCCTATCCGCGACGCACGGCAGCCGGGGCTGTTCAAGCCGGCGCGGGGTATAATCCTGAACCACTACAGCGCAGGTGAAGCACATGACTGAGAGGTTCGCCCACCCCGACACGCCGTTCCCGATCGGCGTCGAATACTATCGCGGCGGCGCGCCCAAACCGGAGTTCTGGGACGAGGACTTCGCCAACATCCGGGCGGCGGGGTTTCGAATCGTGCGCAGCGCATCGTACTGGAACTGGATGGAGCCGGCGCGCGACACGTACCAACTCGACGACTACGACGCGATGTTCGACCTCGCGGCCAAGCACGGCCTGTCAGTGTGGCTCGACGTCATGCTGGCAACGCACGGCGCCGCGCCGGAGTGGATGACACGCGACTATCCCGACTTTCGAGTTGTGAACTACCGCGGACATACCTTTCACTCTAATTCCCACCCCGCCTACCCCCAGGGCGGCATGATCCACTGCTACGACCACCCCATCTGGCGCGAGCGGGGCGGCAAGCTGCTCCGACACGTCGTGGGGCGCTACCATGACCATCCGGCTGCATTCGTCTGGGGTATATGGGATGGCATCGCGCTCTCGTCGCAGTGGGTCGATCAGCACGATGGATATCCCTGCTACTGCGAGCATTCCATCGCCCGCTATCTGGCCTGGCTCAAGGCCAACTTCACGCTGGAAGAGTTCAACGCGCGGACGCTCCGCCGCTACCGCCGATGGGAGGACGTCGAGCCGCCACGTTCCGACAACAACGTTCTCGAAATGCTGCTGTTCAAGCGCTTCAACTATGAGAATCTCGCCGGACACCTGCGATGGATGGTCGGAGAGGTCCGCAAGATCGACCGGGTACACGAGACCCGAACGCATGGCGCGTGGTTCCCTCGTCCCTGGGATGAGACGTGCGCTCGCTACGCCGACTCCTGGGGCATGTCGATGCCCTCGAACAGCCTGCTCACCGGTGAAGACCCCTACGAGGTCGCCGACCGCTCATTCGCCTTCGAGTGGTCGCGGGCGATCGGGAAGGGAGGGCGCTGGTGGAACGAGGAGATATACTCAGGAATGTCTCCCGGCGGCGTCACGTGGAAGAAGCAGACCGACCCCCGCGAGCTTACGACCCTGCTCTGGATGACGCTCGCGCACGGGGCGGCCGGGGCCATGTTCTGGCAGTACCGGCCCGATCACGTCGCGTTCGAGTCGCCCGGCTACAACCTGGCGGCCCTGGACGGACGCCCGACCTCCCGCCTGGAAGCCGTATCCGAGGCCATCGGCCTGATCGACGGTCTCTCTGGACACCTGCCTCTGGGCGTTCCGACGGCCAGAGTAGCCATCGTCAACCATCAGCCGTCCCAGGACCTGTTCACCATGAACGGCGAGGGCGACCGGTTCCTCGCCGATCTGCGCGGGACCTACAGGGCGCTGTGGACGAACGGCGTACCGGTCGACATCGTAACGCCCAGCCACGACTGGGCCAGCTACGACCTCGTGATCCTGAGCAACGTCGCGCTGATGACCGGCGAGGTCCGGGACAGGATAGCCCGTACCCTGGCCGACAGCCCGACCGTCAGGCTCATCGCGGGCGGCAGCTTCGGCATGTACTCCGACAACGGCCTTTCAAGCTACGAACCCCCGGAGGGACTCGGCACGACGTTCGGGGTGCGAGTGGCGGACTTTTCGGGCGTAACCGACGCCGACATCTCTCAGGGGCGGGGCACCGTGGAGACGCTCTATGGCGCCCTGTCCTTCCGGTCGCCTACTGGTTACTCCTTCCTGGAACCCCTGCCCGGAACGGATGCCATCGCGTCCATCGGCGGGCAGACCGTCGCCGTTCGGACGGCAGATGGCAGATGCACATGGTACGGGTTCAGCCTGTCCGCGGGATTCGGCAACGTGGGCAGCGCGGGCATTTTGCTCGGAGCCCTGTCGGAATCGGGCATCGAGGCCCCGGTCGCAATGGATGGAGACCGCGTGATACCCGTAGTCCGCGATTCGGCCCGGGGCGGGCGGCTGCTCTTCCTGTTCAATGTCGAGGGCCGCGACGCGAACGTATCCTTCTCGCCACGCTGGAACACCGCCAACGCCTCCGACCTCTTAACGGGTGAAGAGCTTACCCGGGACGGCGAATACTTCCGTATCACCGTGCCCCAGTGGGGCGTGTGCGTGGTCCACTGCACGTAGCGGCTGGAGCTTCTGAGACTCCCCCTGTCAGCTTACGCCCCGATGCCATGTTACGGAAGGTCAGCCTGCGTTCCCAGAGCTTCGATTTCCGATGACCCGGAGGTAGACCTCCTCCAGGCTTGGGCTTTGACTCGGGCCGAGGCGCACGCACGCTGGCACGCTGAGACATACTGGATACTGTCGCCGAGGACGCTCCCAGCCATCAATAGCCCGGCCTGTATACTTCCCTCCAAGTCCGCTCTCCTCTAGTCAGGCAAGGCACCCCTGGCGGCGACTGCCGACCAACTCCTGATTCCGTGGCGGACGCAGACTGATTGGAACCTTCGAGGTCCTCGCAGCGTTTACTTAGTAGAGACGTAGAGCAGAGTCACTCAGGATAAAGGAAAATAGGTCATGCGGCCAGTGATTGCAAAGCGGCAGGGAATTGGGTCCACGGCTGTACGAGCAGCCGTATTGAGCCTCGCGCTCATGGTGGGTGTCTTCTGGCTCCTTGGGGACCCCGGGCAGGTCCACGCGTGTAAGTGTGCCCAACCTGGGACTCCTTCCGAAGAGCTGGAGAAGTTTTCTGCAGTCTTCGCGGGGAGAGTCGTCTCGATCCAACACTCCTATGATCCCAAGGCAGCGTCTGTCTCCCCTGACGACCGCACCACGGTTGGCTTCGAGGTCAGCACCGTGTGGAAGGGCACTGTCCATGAGGACATGCACATCACCACACCACCAACCGGCGGCAGCTGCGGGTTCGCCTTCGTCGAAGGGGACGAGTACATCGTCTATGGTCACGACAGTAATTATGCTGGCGGCGGCTACACCGTTGGCATATGCAGCCGGACCGCCCTCCTTGGGCAAGCGCAAGCCGACATCGACGCTCTTGGGGAGGGGAATGCTCCTCAAGCCGGGACCGGCGGACCAGCCCCCGAAGAATCACAGGACATGGCACTTCCAAGTACCGGCGGTTACAGCCCACCGGTCTGGGCAACAGCCCTGGTCGTGGGAATCGGCGCAGCCCTGGCGGCTGGAGGCGTGGGCCTAATGGTCCACAGTCGCCGACTCAGCTGACGGGGAATGGAATAGAGTAGGTCTCTGCGGCATGGGTAATCCACCGTGGGGCTTCGACTAACTCATGCGGTCGGACAGCCAGTATAGATCTATGACTCGGATGGACTTAGTTGTGTGGTGCTGGCATAATCGGACATATTTGCTGACCAATTGCACGGAAATCTTTACCGGACATCAACATCAGCTCAAAACGGTCCGGTGGTGTTGTTCCACCTCCCCGAAAGCGGGACAGTCTTGTAAGGGGAAGCAGAATCTGTGAGAATGGGTGCAAATTCCACTGCGGGCGAGAGCAAATCGCGAAGGTCGAGCTAGCAAGACGCCGGATCGAGAAATCGCCTCCCACAACCGAGTCTGCAGGAACCAGACTTGGCGAGGATGGGGCCAGTGTGAGATGAACGGGCCACCGAACGGCTAACCCCCATTTGCAAGGTAAACGTGTAACCGCTCTTCACAGACGGGCCCCATGCGCTTCCGTACCGAATAAAAATGTAGCGCCTGATCTTGAAGGATGCGAGCCCATTTCGTGGAGGATGTCCTAGAAGTGCGGACGAAAACCCCTTTGGCGAGGAGCGATTAGGGTGGTGAAATCTAAGTAGTCAGGATCAATGACCCACTCTGCCCGGCCAGAATGGCGCTCCACCGCGCTGTGGAGATGACGGCAAGAGAGCAGTCAGCGGGCCCAGAGGTGATTCCGGCGTAGATTCCGCCCATCTCCCCAACTTTGCCAGCCACCAGTGTCAGATTGGCCACCGTCGCTGCCATCAACAGCTGGAACAGCGTCTTGGTACGTCCGAAGTACCGCGCCTGCCTCACTCCAAGCTGTACCAGACGCGCTAACCTGTGCTCCACCACCACTCGCCGCTGACGATACTCTGCATACCCTTCGCTCTTCTGCAACGCACGAGCCCACTGAAGCATCGCTTCCTGCGGATGAAGTCGCACCGTCCGACCGCTGCCCTTTCCTGATCCCACACACCGCTCTTTTAGCGGACACGCTCCGCAGACCGCCGCGTCGAACCAGAAGGCTCTCAGTTGGTGGGTGCGACCCGTTCTGTCGGTCCGGGTACCCATCCTGTACAACTTCGAGGTCGTATGCCCCGCGGGACAGGTGCAGGTGCCCGACTCCAGGTCTATCTCGAAGTCCTCCTTGGGAAAGCGCTTGCTGTCCGGGCGTCGGGGCAGCTTGGCTATCAGTGTGCGTCCGGCGTCGGCAAATGCCTGACGTGTACCGCCATCGCCGTAGGCCGCGTCCCCAATGGTCTCCTCAACCGCTGAGACCGTACCCTCCTCGCTGCGCTCCACCAACTCCAGCGCGCCGACGTTATCGGAAGCGTTGCCGGGGAGCACGTCCACAGCCGTGATCACCTGTGAGTCGGTGTCCACTGCCACCGACGCCTTGTGTCCGTCGAACCGATTGCTGCTGCTCTTGTGCCCATGGCGCATCTCGGGGTCGTGGACCGATACTATCCGGTCCCGGCTCACTCCCTCCTTCAGCCCCACCCCCTCTTCGGTGCGCTCAACGTCCTGAAGCAACAACTGCCCCAGCAGCTCGGACGCTTCCACTATCCTTTGGCGCTCAGTGTTGTCCAATAGACCCTGTGTCCGCCGGGACAGCTTCAGCAGCCTGTCGGCGTCGCCCACTATCCTGCCCAGAAGAGCTGCGCGAGCCTTCTTGTCGTCCCAGTCTATGCACGCATCGCCCTTCACGCTGGAGCCGGCATATCTCTCGTATCCCCGGGCTGCCGCCCACTCATCCAAATCGCTCCTCTCCACCTCCGACAGCGCACGCACCAGTTTGACTATCCCGTCCGACAGAAGGTTGTAGGTGTCCTTCACCGCCCCTCGCCCCAGGATGTAGGTCGTGTCCAGAGCCACCTTCATCCGACGACTCTTAAGGTATCCCGTCTCCCTCGCAAACCGCAGGCTGCGTTCGAACACCTCCCTCACCTTCTCATGCAATATCAGACGCGCCCGAAACAGCTGAAGCGTACTCTTGGCGAACGGCCTGTCTTCCACTTCGATACCCAGCGCCACCTTCCATCGTATGTCGAAGTCCGCCCTCTGCTTGGCCTCTGCGTCGCTCACCCTGTCATGTGTCTGAAGCAGCAGTGCGGTCGACAGCAGGCTCGGCGGCACGCTGTCTCTCCCGTTGTCAGCGCAGTACAACTTGGCGAACTCCTCGTCTTCAAACAGCTGCCCACGCATAGAGGCCAGCAGACCATAGAAGCTCCCACGACCAACGTGGTCTATGTACAGCCGGTCGGCCTCCCACAAGCTTCTCTGCTCAGTTCGCTCTCCCAGCATGACCGCTCTCCCTCATCGTGGATTGCCAGGAGTATAGACCCCTTCTACCACTTTTCGGCCAGACTTCTAGGGCGACTCAACTACGACGGTTCTGCAACGAAGACCGGGATCCGACGTTTCGTCCGGTCCTGATACTCTTCGTAGGGCGGGAAAGCGGCGACCGCCAGCTCCCAGAGCCGCGCTCGTTCCCTGGCGTCCTCGACCTCTTGGATCCGCATTGTGTACACCTCGGTCTCGTCCCGAATCTCTACGTTGGCGTCGGCCCGAAGGTTATACACCCACACTGGATTCTCCGGCGCGCCGCCTTTGGACCCCACGAGAACGTAGTTGTCCCCGTCCTTCACCCGCATCAACGGCGTCTTGCGGATTCCCCCCGTCCGGTTCCCACGGTTCGTCACGATAATTACGGGCAGACCAGTGTCTCGCAGCGTCGTTCCAGCGGTACCTCCGCTGCCCTCGTAGAGCTCCACCTGCTCACGCACCCAGTCGGAGGTTGACGGTATGTACTTGGCCATATCTCGCTCCTGTTCCAGATTCGGGGCTGTTTGTCCTCTCATGATATGCCGAAGCGCCGCCGTGTCAATCGCAGTGAAAGTCGGGCCGAACCGGGCGGGCCATGCGGGTCGGATGACATCGCGCCTCTATTCGTTGGACTAGCCTGCCGCCCTACAGAACTGGACTCGACCTTCACGTTGGCCCTGCGAGCGGTAAGCGTGGTACGGTGAGCTCACATACCCCAAGGTGTGAGCAGCAGGAGAGCTGGAGCCGCTCAAGCCGGGCGTATGGAGGGGCCCGTGGAGCGGGAGTATCGCTCGGCCCCACTTGTGGGTAAGGTCGATTGCGTAAGGTTCTACGTGCCGGACCTTGACGTCGGCCTTGATTTCTACCGCGACCACCTCGGCCACCGACTCCTGTGGCGCACTGACAGAGAAGCCGGCCTTGAGATGCTCGATACGGACGCCGAAATCGTCCTTCAGGTAGAGCGCAGGGGCCAAGAGACCGACCTCAAGGTTGACTCGGCAGATGATGCAGCAGCGCGAGTCGAAGCGGCCGGAGGCAAAGTCATCGTCCCGCCTTTCGATATCCAGATCGGGCGATGCACGGTGGTTGAGGATCAATGGGGCAATCGGATGGTGCTGGTGGACTCCACGAAGGGGACTCTCTTGACGGACGACGAGGGGAAGGTAGTCGGCACCGGTTGATGTGATGAGGTCGCGTTGGGGGAGCTGACCGGGCACTGAGTGGATGAGAGTACGGGACATGGACGACGATCTTGCCGCGTTCCTGGGTCCGCAGACTCCCTTCGCGGAGGAAATGGTTACCTGGGCTACGGGCACCATGCGCCTGGCGTGTTACCTGACCGATAGAACGCCTCCTCGTAGATACGTGACATCCGCGCGGGCGGTAGTGACTGACGGCGACCGGGTGCTTGTGGTCCAGGACCCCAGCAGCAGGCACATAATGCCCGGCGGCAGGCTGGAGCCCAATGAGACGCGTGAAGACGCGCTGCGACGAGAGGTGGTTGAAGAGACTGGCTGGAGCCTGTTGCGTTTCTGCCCTATAGGCATATTGCACTATACCCGCATCGACCCTCTGCCAGAGGGCTGGAGCTACCCTCATCCTGACTTTCTGCAGATCGTGTATGCGGGCAGTCCAGGTAAATACAACCCGGAGCTGAAGGAAGTGGATGAGTATGTGCTCGGCTCCGAGTTCGTGTCGGTCGCCGACGCGCGAAGGCTTCCTCTCAACGCCGGCCAGCAGGTGTTTCTCGATACCGCCCTCGGACAATCATTGAGCGTGGTCGAGAAGGTCGTGGCCTATATCACGCGAGACGAGCACCTGCTCGTATTCCGGCATGTGGACACGGACGCCGGGATACAGGTGCCAGCAGGAACATTGGAGCCGGGCGAGGCTCCCGACGACGGCGTTGTCAGAGAGGCCTGGGAGGAGACGGGCCTCGACAACCTGAATATCCGTCGGTTCCTCGGCAGCCGTGACTACGACATGTCCTCATAAGGACTTTCCGAACTACACCGGCGTTACTACTATCATCTTGAATGCCCAGGCGACGCACCTTCGGTCTGGCGCCACTTCGAGGGCGATCCAAGTGGATGCCCTTCCGAACGGATCGAGTTCGAGCTGTATTGGGTCATGCTGCCTGGCCAGGGACCGGAGCTCGCTGTGGCGCAGGGAGATTTCCTGGCGGAGCTGGGCGTGTAAGATAGGGAGCGCTAAGGAGAGACCATGTCTGACAGGTCCTTACCCGGCGTTCCCAGTTCTCGAGTCGAGGAGATGTACAATGCCGCGCCGGGCAACGAGATACAGAGCGGGAACTTCGATGACCCAGAATCCTCCTCACGGTTCGCGGCCAACCCACTAAGAAGTCAGTACCACAGTCCCCTTAGGCCGCCATACTATGATGTTGGACGATTCTTAAGGCTGACGTGGCCATTACCTTCTCAGACATGGATATAGCCTTGCTGGTCGGAGAGCGGAAGCCTCTCCCCCAGGACTGGCGTGTACGGCTGCGACTCCGGCCCAAGCAGGGCCACGAGGAGCGTGACCTTAGCTGTACCAGCGATTCTGGCGGCGAGTTCCGCCTCATCCTCCGACCGAACACTCTCAACGCGCTTGACTTCTCGGCCATTCTGGCGGTACATATCCCGCAATCCAGCAGGCTGTTTCGTCTGAGGCGCTACAACGGGAAGAGCCACGAGCACACAAACAGCATAGAAGGCGTCACCTTCTATGACTGGCATATCCCCATGGCCACGGAGCGATACCAGGAGATAGGGGCCCGTGAGGACGCCTACGCCGAAGTCACAGATAGGTACCACAACCTTGACGGAGCACTCCGCTGTCTATTTGACGACGCGGGGTTCGATGTTCCTCCCGAGACCCAGTTGAGTTTCCTCTAGGGGGAGTGCTTCCATGTCCATCGGCACAATCGAGCAAGACTTCCAGGCGAAGGTCTCGGCTAAGGTTCGTCTCATAGCAGAGGGTCTGAATCGCTACAGGGTACAGACACCGTTCCGCTTTGATGACGGCGACCACTTGGCTATTGTCCTGAAACAGGACGGGGACGAATGGGCCTTATCGGACGAAGCGCACACCTACATGCACCTCACTTACGAAATGGATGAGCGGGACCTGCATCGAGGCACGCGCCAGACGATTATCTCCAATGCCTTGTCGATCTTTGAGGTCGAGGACAGGGATGGGGAGCTGACTCTGGCCGTACCCAGCGGACAGTATGGCGACGCGCTCTATTCGTTCGTCCAGGCGCTGCTCAAGATCAGTGACGTGTCTTACCTATCACGCGAGCAGGTCCGTTCCACCTTCTTGGAGGACTTTCGGTCGCTGTTAGCGCAACGTGTGCCGGACGAGCGCAGGACTTTTGATTGGCACGATCCACTTCGAGACCCGCAGGGCAACTACACGGTCGACTGCCACGTAAACGGGATTCCGCAGCCTCTCTTCGTACATGCCCTGACCAACGATGGCAGAACCCGCGATGCCACGATCGCCCTGCTACAGTTCGAAAAGTGGGGGTTGGAATTTCGTTCGTTGGCCATCTTCGAGGATCAAGAGTCCATCAACCGAAAAGTGTTGGCGCGCTTCAGCGACGTGTGCGAAAAGCAGTACTCGAACCTTGCGAGTAATCGGGAGCGGATCGAGCGCTACCTCGATGAGATCATGTTGACTCAAGAAGGATAGTGGCCGTCACCAACATAGGTTGGGCTGCAAAATGACTCAGAGGTTCTAGGAAAGTTCCCCCACCCCAACCCGCTACTGGACCGGCAGGGGTGGCTGGAGCCACTTGGACGTGTCGTTGACCTCTATGCGGTCGACCCACTTGACCCACTCGAAGCCGCGTTTGCCCGGCGCGACGAGGCGGACGGGGAAGCCGTGGCTGTGCGACAGCCTCTCGCCGCCGACCCTGGTAGCGAGCAGGTAGCGTCCGGCCTCATCAAGCGAGAAGCGCCTGTAATAGCCGGTGACAGAGGTGAATGTCACGCTGGCCGCCGAGTCCAGCAGCTCCGCCCGTCCGAGTAGATCGGCCACCGGCGTCCCCGTCCATACCTGGGTCGAGTACCAGCCGCCCGTGCAGTCCAGCGTGGCGGTCGTTTCATCCGAGCCGTCCAGGTCATCGTACGAAAGCGACAGGCTCCGGCGCGTTGCGCCGGATATCTCGAGGGCCCAGGCGTCGAGGTCGACCGGCCTTGGGCTGTCGTTCAGCCACGAGGTGCGCGGGAAGTCGTTCCCGGAGAAGCTCTTCGCCTCGTAGGAGCCTGTGAACCGGCTCTCCGAATCGCTCGCCCGGGTTACCCGCGAGCCCAGCTCGGAAAGCTGCCACGCCGCCAGGCCCGCCACAGCCGCCGCGCTCAGCCTCAGGAACGAGCGCCGGTCGGCCCAGAACGACAGCGGGAACCCACGGGTCTGGTATATCGCGTGCCATATGAAGACCGGCACGAGCAGGACGCCGAGGTTGATGTGCCAGCTGACCCCGCTGAACAAGGAGAGGCTGTACGGGCCCGCCAGCGACCAGGCGAAGCCGGTGCCCAGCGTCGCCAGCAGCACGAGCATGAGGAAGATGGACGCGTACCGGGGCGTGTTTGACCGGGGATACTTCAGGGAGGAGAATACCAGCCTGAGCTTCCATGCCAGGATGAAGAGTATGCCGTACCCGGCTATCCGGTGAATGATGATGAAGACGGCGTTGTCGGGCCTGCCGCCCGCCGTGAGGGAGAAGAAGCCGGTCACGGCCTCGACCGTGAGGAAGGCCAGGAGCAGCGAGTTTGACCAGCCGAACCTCACCCGTCACCCCCTGTTCTCGCATCTGCCTCGTGACCGCATCTTACCGATCCGGCGGCACGGTGGGAATAGTTGCAGGGCGGTCACACTGTGAAACGCCGTCATGGCCTGGGAGGTTGCAGAGGGGTTGAGAGCGGGGACTGGATGCCGGCCTTCGCCGGTATGACGGGGATGGCCCTCGCTAGAGGAGGCGGCCGAACCTGGGCAGGGGCGTTCCTATCAGCGGCCTCGCGTATTCGATGAAGGCGTCGGTGACGGAGAAGCCGCCGCAAAGGTAGTCATCGGGCATCCGCCTGACCCGGCCCGCGACCTCGCTCAACGGCGCGAGGCCCGTCGCGCAGGCGTACCTGCTCCCCGGTAGGCGACGCAGTGTCACTATGAGATCACTCTGCCCGTCGAGAGCGGCCCGCACAGCCGCGCGGCCCGCCTCCTCGGCCTCGTTGGCATCCGTGCGGGAGACCACCCCAGCCATCGAGCGCTGGATCGTCCCGGGCTTCTCATACCTGGCCCGGACTCCGAGGCGGCGGCCGACCAGACCGGCCAGATACTGGCCGGGGCCGTCGAAGTACTGGTGGCCGAAGTCGTCGACGTACCACGGCTCCTTCGAGCCTCCCAGCGCGCCGTCGGGCCCGCGCGCGTTCTCGGCTACCACCGCGACGGCGAAGCCGTAGGAGGCATAGGCGCTCTCCATCGCCGCCGTGAACGCGTCCTCTTCCACGGCGACCTCCGGGACGCATATCACGTGCGGCGCGTCCCTCTCCTCCACCTTTGCCAAAGCCGCCGATGCTGCCAGCCATCCCGCGTCACGGCCCATCACCTCTATGACTGTGACGGGAGCCGCCTCGCCCATGGCCTCGGCGTCTCTGCCCGCCCCGGCCGCTGCCATCGCCACGAACCGGGCGGCACTGCCGTACCCGGGCGTGTGATCGGTCAGCACGAGGTCGTTGTCGATGGTCTTCGGGACGCAGACCACGGTCAGGTCGTAACCGGCCCTTTGCGCCTCCCGGCCGATGACCAGCCCCGTATCCGCGGAGTCATTGCCTCCGATGACGAAGCAGTAGCCTATGTCCCGGGCATCCAGCACCTCGAGTACGGTGGACGCGTCCTCGTGCGTGAGCTTTCGGCGGCTGGAGCCGAGGGCGGCCCCAGGAGTGCGGGCTACCGAGCGCCACGCGCGTTGGGACCGGCCGGTCAGATCGATCAGCCGGTCGTCCAGCAGTCCATCCAGCCCGAAGACGGCCCCCAGGACTGTGCCGAAGGCCCCGGCGCTCGCGGCTTCGTCTACGAGGCCGTAGAGGCTGCGGTTGAGGACAGGCGTCGGCCCGCCGCCCTGCATGACCAGGACGTTGGGCCTATGCGCCAAGCTTGGCCGCCAGGTCCAGGAAGTCGGTCGCGGATACGTCAAAGGCCCTGGGCGAGGGAACGTCCGGCGTGCGGTCGGGGCCAAACTCCAGCGGCCTGTGGACGAAGGCCGTCCTGAGCCCGGCGGACTTCGCGCCGTTCAGGTCGTGGGCGTGAGCGGCGACCATCATCACGCGCTCCGGAGGAAGTCCCAGCAGATCGGCGGCGGTCAGGTAGACGGACGGGTCGGGCTTGTACTGTCTCGCCAGCTCAGCCGAGAGGACGCAGTCCCACGGGAGCCCGGCGTTCTTGGCCATGTTGGTGAGCAGGGCCATGTTTCCGTTGGACAGCGACGCGACGACGAACCGGCTTCGCAGCCGCTCCAGGCCGGCGACAGCCTCGGGCCACGGGTCGAGGCGGTGCCACACGCGGTTGAGGTCGTCCTTCTCGCGCTCGGTCAGGCCGGAGAGGCCGAACCTGTCCAGAAGTCCATCGAGTATCTCCCGGTGAAGGACGTCGATCTTCACCCAGGGGCGCTCCCCCAGCCGAACACGGCGCAAGCGGGCTCGTACCCGCCTCTCCAGGCGTCGGCGAATTCGGCCCAGTCCGCGCTGATCCCCTTCTCGGCGCCGATCCGGCTGCCCTCGCGGATGATCGTGCTCCGCCAGTCGACGACGGTACCGAACACGTCGAACGTCAGCGCCTCTATGGTCGAGATGTCCATGCGGCGAGTGTAGCAACGGGCCTCTCGGAGGGTCAACCACGTGCCGGTGTTGGGCGAATCGGGCTATACTTGGCGCGTCACGCTCTGAACGCTGCAACGGAGGAAAGAGACCGCATGGGCCACAAGACCGCTCCAGGCACACTGCTTGACCTTCTCGAATCGGGCGCGCCGTCGCATCCGGCGATAGTGGCCCCGGGCGGGCCCGTCGTCACCTACGACTCGCTGCGACGCCAGGTGCGGACGCTCGCGGGGCAGCTCCGTGCGATGGGCATAGACCGTGGGGACAGGGTAGCCATCGTCCTGCCCAACGGCATAGAGACGATCGTCACGTTCCTGGCGGTCGCGGCGGCCGGCACGGCGGCCCCGCTGAACCCCGCCTACAAGGCCGCGGAGTTCGAGTTCTACATGGACGACACCAAGGCCAAGGCGCTCATCACCCAGGACGACGGGGGTGAGGAGGCCCGGAGCGCGGCCGATGCCTCGGTGATGGACATCCGGGCCGAGACCGACGAAGAGGGCCGGGTCAGCCTATCCGGTCCTGGAGGCGCGACTCTGGCGGCGGGTCTCGAAACCGCCCCTCCTGAGCCCGACGACGTGGCGCTCGTGCTGCACACGAGTGGTACGACCAGCCGCCCGAAGCGCGTGCCGCTCGCCCACCGGAACCTCACGGCGTCCGTCGAGAACATCGTCGAGACCTACGACCTGTCGGACAGCGACGTGTCGCTCTGCGTCATGCCGCTGTTCCACATACACGGGCTGGTGGCATCGACTCTCTCGACTCTCCGTTCGGGAGGGACCGTGGTCGTGCCGGCCCGCTTCAACCCGCTGGGCTTCTGGCCGATCGTCGACGAGCACAGGGCCACGTGGTTCTCAGCGGTGCCGACGATGTTCCAAGCGCTGCTGTCCAGGGCCAGGAGCGCGAGCGCGCCCAAGAACGCGGGCAGGCTGCGCTTCATCCGCTCGTGCAGCGCGGCCCTCTCCCCGGCCACGATGGAGCAGATGGAGTCGACCTTCGGGGTGCCGGTTGTGGAGGCCTACGGCATGACGGAGGCCGCACATCAGATGGCGTCGAACCCACTGCCTCCAGGCGACCGCATCCCTGGCTCGGTCGGTCCAGGCACCGGCGTGGAGATCGGCATCATGGACGATGCGGGCGAGCTTCAGACGACGGGTACGGTCGGCGAGGTGGTGATAAGCGGCCCCAACGTCATCCGGGGGTACGAGTCCAACCCCGAGGCGAACGCCTCTTCGTTCGTCGGCTCCTGGTTCAGGACGGGAGACCAGGGCCAGCTCGACGAAGGCGGCGTGCTGACTCTGCGGGGCCGCCTCAAGGAGCTGATCAACCGCAGCGGAGAGAAGATATCGCCCCTCGAGATCGACGAGGTGCTGCTGTCGCACCCCGCCGTGTCGGAGGCCGTGGCGTTCGGAGTACCACACCCCGCGCACGGGGAGGAGCCCACGGCGGCGGTCGTTCTCGGCTCCGATGCTACGGAGAGGGATCTGGTCACCCACTGTAGGCAGAGCCTGGCCTCCTTCAAGGTCCCGCGCAGGATTCACATCGTCGACGCCATCCCACGGACGGCAACGGGCAAGGTGCAGCGCCGGATCGTCGCGGAGGTCATAACCGGAGGAGCTTCGGCGTGAGGTTCGCGGTGGTCGGCGCCGGGGCCATCGGTGCCTACCTGGGCGCCAGGCTCAGCCTGTCCGGCCACGATGTGTTCCTGATAGCCCGCGGCCCGCACCTGCGGGCCATGCAGTCGCGGGGCGTCCGGGTGCGGAGCCCGGAGGGCGACTTCGAAGCGTATCCCGCCGCGACTGACGACTACGAGCAGGTGGGCGAGGTCGACTTCGTCTTCCTCACGGTCAAGGCCCACAGCCTGCTGGAGATCTCCCCACGGCTGGGACCGCTTCTCGGGCCGGAGACAGCGGTCGTATCGGCGCAGAACGGAATCCCGTGGTGGTACTTCCAACGGCACGGCGGCCCCTGGGACGGGAGGCGGATCGAGAGGCTTGACCCCGATGGAGCAGTCTCCTCCGCCATTCCCGCCGAGCGCGTCATTGGGTGCATCGTCTACCCCTCGGCCTCCATCACCGAACCCGGGGTGATCGAGCACGTGGAGGGCAACCGGTTCTCCGTCGGCGAGCCGGACGGCGAGACCAGCGACCGGTGCAGGAGCCTGGCCGACGCGCTGAAGTCATCAGGCCTGCGCTGCCCAATCAGGTCCCGTATACGAGAGGACATGTGGGTGAAGCTGCTGGGCAACGTCGCCTTCAACCCCATCAGCGCGCTGACTCGCGCGACTCTGGTCGAGATCGCAGAGCACCCGGAGGCTTGCGCCCTGGCCCGCTCCGTCATGGAGGAGGCCGATGCGGTGGCCAGCGCTCTTGGAGTGAGGGTGCCGGTCTCGATCGAGCGGAGAATCGCCGGAGCCGCCGCCGTGGGCGCGCACAAGACCTCCATGCTGCAGGATCTGGAGTCCGGAAGGCCGATGGAGCTCGAGGCCGTCGTGGGCGCCGTCATCGAGCTTGGAGAGATGCTCGACGTCCCGGTCCCCAACACCAGGGCCGTATACGCGGCCACGAAGCTCCTGGGCGAGAGCGCGGCGAGGGACTAGGGCGTCCTAGGGCGCTCTCCTCACCCGAACCTGCCGGGGGCGAACGCGGCTGTTGGGATGTCGGACGCTCCCGTCGTCAGGATGTCCGCCGTGATGCGGCCCATAGACGGGCCGAATAGAATCCCCTTGCGCTCGGCCCCTGTTGCCACGAACACGCCCTCGACGCCCGGAGCATGCCCGAGCAGCGGGAGCCTGTCGGGAGTCACCGGCCTCAGACAGGCGGTCTGCCGCACCAGATCCACGTCGCCCAGCGACGGCAGCAGTCTGTCGAGGGAGGCCAGGATCAGGTCGCGTGCCTCCTCGGTCGGTGTCTCGTCGAACCCGACCTCCTCCTCGGTCGTCCCGGCCCACAGGAGCCCGTCCGGCTTGCTCGTGGCGTAGTTCCCGTTCCAGCCAACCGTGCATTCGAGCGGCGGGCCGGGCACCCTGAGCCGGAGTATCTGGCCCTTGAGCGGCCCCACGTGAAGCCGGAAGCCGAGCCACTCGGACGCATCGACGCTCCACGGGCCCGACGCGATTACCACCTGTTCGCAGGGCAGAGTCTCGCCTCCGACGCTCACGCCGGTGACGCGGCCGCTCTGTTGTTCAAGCCCGGTGACCTCTCCCTTGCGGATGGAGACGCCGAGCCTTTCCGCAGCCGCCGCAAGAGCAAGGCTGAACCGGTACGGGTCGACCCGGGCCGAACCCTCGACGTGGACCCCGCCAAGAGCATCGTCTGAGATGCGGGGCTCTATCGCCCGCGCCTCTCGCCGCTCCAGCCAGCGGACAGAGTAGCCATCATACTGCTGTTGCCGCTCCACGGCTGCCATTCCAGCCCGGACCTCGGCATCGTCGAAGGCCAGCGTCAGGAGCGGCTTGTGGCCGTATTCGGTGTCCAGGCCCGTCTCTTCGGGCAGCTCGGCTCCGAGCTCGGCGTGAATCCTCATGCCGTCGAAGGCCATGGCCTCCAGGACGGGATCGACCCCGCTGCCGGTGACGGGGCTCAGGCCGCCGAGGGCAAAGCCGGAGGCGTGGCTCCCGATCGTGTCCCGCTCGAACACGGTGCTCGCCACGCCCGCCCTGCCCAGAAAGTAGGCCACGGACAGGCCGACGACTCCGCCGCCGACGATTACGACCCCGCCGCTCTTCACTGCCATCGGCCCCCGTCCTTTCTAAGGGAACTATGAACAGATCTTACCTCTAGCCACCGAGTCCCAGTCTATCCTCGATGAAAGAGACGCAGATCGACTTGACGACGTCGAAGGTCAGGCTCCTCAGGTCGAGGCCGGAGTCCCGTACCTTCCTGTCCATCGCCCCCCAGACCTGCTCGTCGCGAACCGCGTCCAGGAAGTCGTGGCCCGCCCAGGTCAGCCCCTAATGTTCACCATGAAGCTGCCGCCTAACGTCCTTGACCCAGTGCCGTCGATGAACCCCGCCTTGATGAGAAGGTCAAGATGGTAGTCCACCACCTCCTCGGGGTGCCCCTCGAACTCTAGGTTGGGTAGTCCCTCCCTTGATCTTCCGCCAGGCAGGCCCAACGATACCTGTTCTCTCGGCCCCTCTATGCGCAGGAGGATCTGCCGCACCAGCTCCAAGTCTCGTTTCGCCTCACGGTTCCTTTTACACTCCGTCCGTCCCCGGCAGAGCGCCCGGGCCAGGGCCTCCAGCGTCAGGGGACAGCTTTACGTATCGGGCCAGGGCGCCAGGGTGGCGTCGAGATCGATGGTGCCCTCGTCTCTGTAGACGGTCAGGGTTATGGTGTGTCCGGGCAGGAGGGTGTTGAAGTAGCCGACCATCTCGTCGACCGAGGACACCGGGCGGCCGTCGACGGCGGTTATGACGTCGCCCTGGACGGCGCCCCGGACCGTCCTGAACGGCTCCAGGCCGATGCTCTGCGCGGGGCTGTCATTGAAGACGGATAAGATAGCGATGCCTGACGGGATGCCCAGGTCCTCCATGAGGTCGGCAGAGACCGGACGACTGCTGATGCCGAGCCACGGTCTGCGGACCTCGCCGGCAACGATGAGCTGGGGAAGGAGGTCCTCCAGGGTATTGCTCGGCACGGCGAAGCCGATCCGAAACTCATCTGCGCCCTGAAAGGGCGATGTCCTGATCGATGAGTTAATTCCGATCACCTCTCCGCTGGAGTTGAGGAGCGGGCCGCCGGAGTTCCCTGAGTTCAGGGGCGCGTCGGTCTGAATCATGTCGGGTATGGGACGATCAAGTGCCGAAACCGGCGCGCGTCCCCGACCGCTGACGACGCCGACAGTCACCGAGTTGAAGTTCCTGAAGGGACTCCCGATGGCGACGGCCATCTGGCCGGGAACGACCTCGAGCGAGTCGGCCAGGGGCAACGGATCAATCCCGGAGACCTCGGCGGGATCGACCTGGAGCAGGGCCAGGTCGTCGGCGGGGCTGTTCCCCAGCTTCGTTGCCTCCAGCGTGCGGCCGTCGTGGAGCTTGACGCGTATGGTGCGGGCGGCATCGACCACGTGGTTGCTGGTGACGATGCGGCCTTCTCGATCTACAAAGAACCCGGAGCCTGTGCCCGATCCGATCCCGAACCCCATCGACACGTCGAGCTCGACCACGGCCGGGCTCGCACGGTCGAACAGCTCCGTTACCAGGTCTTCGTCGAACAGAGCACGGGGGCCTGCAAGGCCAGTGAAGCCGCTCCCGGCTACGAGAAGTCCGATGGAGAACCCGAGAAGCATTCCCAGAGCCAGCAGCCCGACGACGAATCCACGGGACAGGCTTTTTTTCCCGGCAGCCTCAGTAACTCCGCGCTCTTCATGCTCTTCGTTCACAGGCCGCTCACGCTGGCGAGGGGATATTCACAGTATAGCCGATGCGGCTCCAGCACGACCCGGCAGCCACGCCGCGCTCATCTCTCATAACACCACACCCTGCCTTGTGCGACACTTATGCGACACTTGCACAACATCTATGCGACATTTGCGCGGCACTTACGCGACACTTGTGCGACACCTGACTCGTAGCTAATCTGGGTTGGTTTATTCGTGGCGTGGCCGCGATTTTCTGTGAAACTGTCGGGGTCTGTCGGATTTCGCCATTGTCGGGGTACGGCTTCAGCCCTCGGCGCTTGGGGTGACTCTTCCATTATGCGGACTGTTGTTCTGTTCGTCAAGCCCCTGTTTGAGAGACCCGCTGAGTTTGAAATGCAATCGCCCTGGGACGGCCGGGTGAGCTTGACAACGTTGATGCCCTGGTATTCCATACCCGTGCGAACGGATACTGGGACTCCATCTGTTCGTCCTTAATACCGAGCGACGACCTACCGCCCTATCTACTTGAGCGAGGTGCCACAGATGGCCGAGTTCGGACTAACGGTAAAGCACGACACCGGAGGCAAGCGCGTCGAGATCCAGTGCAAGCACCAGAACGGGCTACTCTACGTGGTGCCGAGCGAGGCGAGCTGGGTATGCTCAGAGGACCTGATCCACGTTCACTCGATGGCGGGCTTCTTCAGGGAGCTGATTGCCCTGGACGACCCTCGCGTCCAAGAGGTGATGCAGCGCTGGGGGCTGTACTTCCGCGACCGGCCGCTCGCGTCCAGTGAGGACGAGGACCAGGCGTCAGGAGTGTGACAACCCCGGGAGCGGCGAACGCGCCCTAGAAGTCCTCGTCTCCCGACCCGGCCTCTTCGTTCGGGTTGATGATGCGGTGGAACGTCGGGGAGAAGGCTGCGTCGTCGCCAGGCTCAGTGTCATCGTCCGACCAGTCCTTGACCATCGCAGGCTCTCCCTGCTCGCCTACCTCCGCTCCTCTCTGACCGACCTTGTCGTAGTACGGCCCTGGGCCGGGCATGTACGTCTTGTGCTCGGAGCCGGAGCGTGACGGGAACGAGATTACCCCGGCCTGTGAGGGATGCTTGTAGGCCTCCCGGATGATGATAGTGATCTCGGTCTCGGCGGCGCTCGTTACGTTGGCCTCGTACCGGTTGCCGCCCTTGGTCAGCTTGGCCAGCCTGGTAGCCAGCCGAGGCTCCACGCGGCCGGCGTACTCGCCGTTGGATTTTGTCACGTTGAGCGAGCCGCCGCTTGTCTCCAGATTAACCGGATGGCCGGGGGCCAGCTTGAGCAGGACCGACGGCGGTGCGAGGTCAACCAGGGACGTGACTGTGGATGCGCCGCTCTCTTCGATAAAGAGGTGTGGCGAGGCCGCCGCGGGCAGTGTGGCGACGGGTGCTTCGTCGCCGAGCTGGACGAGGCGCTCGAGGTTCTTCCTGGCAATCCCATTGTACGGAGAGATTTCAAGAGCGTTCTGGAAGGCCTCCCGCGCCTCCCTGTTCCGGCCCAGCTCGCTGAGCGCCTTGCCCAGCCGGTTGTGGGCCTCCAGGTCCCTGGGAAACTCGTCCAGGATGAACTGGTTCATCCGCGCCGCGTGTTCCCACTTGCCGCGCATCGCCAGGGTAACGGCCTTCTTGGCCCTGTCCATCTTGATCTTCTCTCTGTCAGCTGTTTCAGCGATGTTCATGGCACCTGTCCGAATGAGTTGGCGAATTCTAGCGCAGACAAATTTCTGGATGCAATCACTTTATCGACCAGTTTGCATGCCGGTTTCCGGCCCGGTTTCACTACTGACGACGGAAGCGCAGCAATGCAAGGCGTGTGAGGGCCTCGAAGGCGATCCCCAGAGACATCTTGGACATGCCCCGGGCGCGGTCGTTAAACTCAATCGGATGCTCGACCACGCGGAGGCCGAGACGCTGGCAGGCGTAGGCCACCTCGACCTGGAAGCCGAACCCCCGGCAGCGAATGCCCTCCAGGTCAATGGCGCCGAGAGCCTCGGCGCGGAAGGCCTTGAACCCCGTCGTCGCGTCCTTCACATCCAGGCCCACCACCATCTTCATTCCACGGTTCGCCATCGAGCTAAGCAGCCGGCGGTGCAGCGGCCAGTCGTCGCCGATGCGTCCCCCGGGAATGTAGCGGGAGCCGACGGCCACGTCCGCTCTCTCCAGCTCTCTCAGCAGGTCCGGTATCTCCTCCGGCCCGTGAGAGAGGTCCGCGTCGGACTGGACCACGTAGGACGCCCCGTCGGCCAGGGCCCTGGAGAAGCCCTCCGTGTATGCCGTGCCGAGCCCCATCTTTCCCGGGCGCTTCATGAGGTCGATTCTTCCCTCGTACCTGTCGGCCAGACGCTCGACCACCTCGGCCGTACCGTCCGGAGAGTCGTCGTCGACTATGATGATCCGGGACTCGGGGATATCGAGCGCGAAGATGCGGCCCACGATCTCCGGCACGTTCTCGGCCTCGTTGTACGTTGGGATTACGACCGTCACCACCCCTTCGATCGGGGCGGGCTCGAACGCCGGTCTGCCGGGCGGGGGCGTCTGGTAGCGGCCCCTGAGGTGGTCCCACCTGACCCGCACGGTGTCCCGGAGCATCAGGAAGGAGTCTGTCACAGGCCTGACCTTGCTGTCGGGCCTGTAGTGCCAGTCGATCGGGACCTCCACCATGCGCATGCTCCTCTTGCGGGCGAGAAACAGTACCTCACCATCGAACCCGAAGCCCCGCGTCCTCTGGAGCCCGAAGAGGTATCGGGCCGCTTCGCCCCGGAAACACTTGAACCCGCACTGGGTGTCGTCATAGCCACGTATAAGAATAGAGCGTACGACCCAGTTGAAGGCCCGGCCGATCAGGTGCCGCAGGATAGGCTCGCCGAACCTGCGCGACCCCGTGACCTCGCGGGAGGCCATGACCACGTCGTACCCCTCGTCCATCTTCTCCAGGAAGTCCCCGATCTGGCCGACGGGCATCGATAGGTCCGCGTCGCACATGAAGCGGTACTCACCGGTCGAGACGAGCATGCCGTTCCGGACGGCCCAGCCCTTCCCGCGGTGCGGTATCGTCTCCACCCGTACGCCCTGGCGGCCGTCGGCCCAGGTGCGGGCGACGCCGAGCGTCCCGTCGCGGCTCCCGTCGTCCACGACGACGACCTCCCAGTCGTACGCCTGGGCCTCCAGGTAGCCGACGACCTCCTCCAGGGTGGAGACGATTCGTCCCTCCTCGTTGAAGGCGGGGATTACTACCGAGAGGTTCGGCGGCACGTCAGGCCGTAAGGGCGTCCGCACCGTATGCCTTGTCGTCGTGCTTCTCCAGCTCGAACGAGGCGTGCAGCGCCCGTGCCGCCTCAGCCACCCTCGACTTGTCGACGATGCAGGTGATGCGGATTTCGGAGGTGGTTATCATCTCGATGTTGATTTTGTGGTCGGCGAGAGTGCGGAACATCCGCGAGGCGTAGCCGGACCCTTCCCGCATGCCGGTGCCTACGATGCTCACCTTGGCAAGGTTGTCGGCGGTGGTCACTCCGCGGCTGCCGATCTGCTCCGAGACCTCTTCTACGACATCCAGCGCCCTAGCCAGGTCGGACCTCTTCACCGTGAAGGTGAGGTCGGTCGCGCCGCCCTCGCTGGCGTTCTGGACGATGACGTCCACGCTCACGTCGGCATCCGCGAGCGGCTCGAACAGCGCAGCGGACACGCCCGGACGGTCGATGACCCCGAGCACCGTTATCTTCGCGACGTCGACGTCGGTGGCCAGGCCGCTCACCTTGTTCCTCATCTCCGTAACCGTCGTATTCATCCCGGCTCCTTCGTGGATCAGTGTCCCCGGCGCCTCGACGAAGCTTGAGGCGACCATGATGGGAATGCCGTAGACCATGCCCAGCTCGATGGAGCGCGGGGCCATCTTGGCCCCGTAGCTCGCAAGCTCCAGCATCTCCTCGAAGCCTATCTCGTCGAGCTTCCTGGCATCCGGCACCAGGCGCGGGTCGGCTGTGTATATGCCGTCCACGTCGGTATAGACCTCGCAGCGGGCGGCCCCCAGGCCGGCCGCCACGGCCACGGCGGTGATGTCGGAAGCGCCCCGGCCGAGGGTGGTCACATCCATATCGTCCGTGACACCCTGGAACCCGGCTACCACCACCGTCTTTCCCCTGTCAAGCTCGTCCAGAATGCGCCGGGGTTCGACCCCGGCTATCTTCGCCTGGCCGTGGCTCGTGTTCGTGTGGATGCCGGCCTGCGCGCCGCTGAGGCTGATGGCTTCGATGCCGAGCGAGTCGAGTGCCATGGCCAGGAGCGTGGACGAAACCAGCTCCCCGGTGGAGAGGAGGAGGTCGAGCTCTCGTGGGTCGGGCCGGTCGTTGACACGCCTGGCGAGTGCGATCAGGTCGTCGGTCGTGTTGCCCATCGCCGACACGACGGCGACGACGCGGTCCCCGGCGCGGGACGCCCGGGCCACTCTCTCGGCGACCGCGTGTATCTTGTTCGCGTTCGCCAGCGAGGAACCGCCGTATTTCTGGACTACGAGAGCCATCCGAATGCCTGTGCCGCCGCTACGGAAACTCAGTGAGCGGTTCGTGAATCATCTGACATACAAGATACACGATTCGAGGGGCAGCTACTGAGTCAGCACGGCCTGTGGCTCTTTCGTTACTCCGCCGTTACCGCCTCTCCACAATCGCTGATTTCGGGTATCGCACCCTCCTGCCTCCCATATTTGCCGTGCTCTGTCTCGTACGCATTTCTCACGAATTGGGCCATGTGACCCGCCTGAGCCTCAGGGGGAGTGCCTTCGGCCCTCATTCGGTCCAACAACAGCACCATGACGTTCTGTACACAGGTCGACAATTCCCCGTATATCCGGGTCGTCTCCGTGTCCATGATGGCACGGAGGTCGGCGTCATCACTCGGAGGCCCCGCAGCTGTTGTCGCCGCCTTGGCCCCCGCCTTGGCGCGGGCCTCCACCATCGATAGGGAGCCTTCCGCCATTCTTGAGAGGAGGTCCTTCGGAGGCATAGTCGTCTCCGTGGCTGACGGATAGATCGCACGTGCGGCGAGCGCACCGAGAACGCGTTCGTGAAACCGCGGCTCGACTGTGCTCCGTATGTTGACTGGAAGCGCCGCAAGATCGACCAGCCTTTGCTCGGAGAGATATGCTTCGATAGACGGCAGCTCCGTTCCGGCGGGCGTCTTCAGCAAGAGGACCTCGTATTGGGTGAACCTGGGCGCGAGGGCTCGAATGTGCATCTCGTCATTGAGCGGCTCGCGAAAGGCCTGCTGAAAGCCTAGGCCGAGCTGTTCCAGCCTTGACAGCGCGGCTGGAGTGAGGATGCCGTCCAGGGGAGGCCTCGAGACCCATAGCTCAGGCGTCCGCTCCTTCTCAGGCGTCGAGCCGCCGTAAGAGTCTACCAGCAGCCTGAGGGCTTGGGCCTGGCCTTCAGGCGTGTCCTCTTCGTTCAGGACGTGGACGTAGAAAGTGAGGAGGAGGTTAGCGTAGTACGGAGCTGCTGTGTCCGATCCGAGACCCTTGAAGGTCTCGTAGCCGTCCGGACCAAGAAGCTCCGGCAACGGCGCCGGGCTCTCCGGCCACTGGCCGATCTTCTGCTCCACCACGATCGGCAGCAGGTCGGGCGAGACGCCGAACGCCATGTACGCTGTGAGCGCTCTCTTGTAGTCCTCCGGCAATGCCCGGAAACGGTCCAGGACATCGCCGGACAGCAAGGCCTGGACCTCCTCCGGCGGCACGTCCTCGATTCTCAGCGTGACGGCTGGCTGCCCGTCCGCGGGCGCGGCGTTAGCCTCGGCCGCCGGCGACGCCGGATCGGGACCGTCGGAGGAGCCGCAGGCCGAGGCCAGCACCAGGCCGAGCGCGAAAGCCGCGGTCAGGCCTGCAACGGATAGGCCACTGCTTGCCATCTCAGACCGTCTCCGCATCGAATGAAGACCCACCACCTGTGGGATACCCCCACACGTGACTCCCTGCGGCGCTAGCGTAGCCGTGCTCTTGAGGGAGTGCGAGGGAGGCATACGTGATTATGCAGTCCTCGCACATATCATGGTCGTACCCAAAGTAGCTAAATTCCAGTTCCACACCCAGGTAGTCCATCTCGCAGAGTGAGCTCGTGTACGCGTGTGTGTGCTGGTAATAGATTGAAGTACCGTAGAACTTTTGGCAGCTGTTGAGTTGGGTTGTCTCGCCCACCTGCTTCCCATCCTCACCGTACTCCAACTCATGGGCATCTCTCACGTAGTTTGCCATGTGCCCCGCCCGGGTCTCGGCAGGTACGCCTTCAAACTGCAATCCGTCCCACACGAGCACCATGACGTTCTGCACAGAGGCCGACAGCTCACCGTATAGCTGGGCCGTCTCCGTGTCCACGTCGGCCAGCAGGTCGGCGTCTCCGCCTGGAGGCGCCACAGCCATCGTCAGTAACACCGTCATGAGAGCCAACACGCCTATGGTACGAATCCGCTTGTTCATGATTCCTTTCTCCTTTCCTCAATCTGTGATGTAGGGCATTGTAGACGCGGCGTATGAATCGGCCGTGAAAAGCAACCTCTTCCCCGAGAAAGAAACGTGGGATTCTACTACACCCTTGCGCACAAGGGTGTAGTAGAATCCCGCCGGAAAGATTCGATCCTGTCGCCTGGGGGAGCGCTATATGGTCGAGCGAGAGAGCAGGAGGGTGCGGGACCGCTACGTCAAGCTCAACGAGATCAGCCGTCGCGTTGCCGCAGGCATATGGGATCTCGACACCGTGTTCCAGGAGGTCGTGGACGGCGCACGCACGCTGGCCAATGCCCGATATGGGGCGGTCGGGGTGTTCGACGACTCGGGGCAGATTCGTCAGTTCATTACCTCCGGCATGACCCCTGAAGAGCGTCGGCTGCTGGGGAGCTTGCCCAAGGGGTTGGGGATTCTCGGTTATCTGAAGGAGGTTCAAGAGCCTTTGCGACTCGCAGACCTTACCCAGCACCCCCGCTCGGTCGGCTTCCCCGAAGACCACCCGCCGATGAGGTCCTTCCTTGGAGTGCCGATCCATCACGGCGATGAGTCTGTCGGCAGCATCTACCTTGCCGAAAAGGAAGGCTGTCAGGAGTTTTCAGAGGAGGACGAAGACCTCCTGGTGATGTTCGCGTCACAGGCGGCCGTTGCTATTAGCAACGCTATGAAGCATGAGGCAGCGCAGCGGGCTAAGGATGAGACGGAGACCGAGAGACGGCGCTTGGCTGCGCTGGTGGAGTCCTCGCCGGTGGGGGTTCTGGTGGTTGATGCCAAGACCAGGACCTTCGCGTCGGTCAACAAGGAGGCGGAGCGCATCCTGGGCGTCTCGCCGGAGCCCGGCTCGACACTTGTGCGGTATCACGAGGTGGCGATCTACCGCCTCACGGACGGGGAGAAGTACGAAAGCCACGAGCGTCCGCTGGCCAGAGCGCTAGATCGCGGCGAGGTCGTGCGGGCCGAAGAGATTCTCTTCGAGGTTCCCGACGGGCGTAGAGTCACCACACTTGTCAACGCGACTCCGATCTACTCGGAAGATGGGGAGATCGTCTCGGCCGTCGCCGTGGTGCAGGACATGACGCCCCTGGAGGATATCGAACGGCTACGGCGCGAGTTTCTCGCGATGGTGAGCCATGAGTTAAGGACACCTCTGACCACGATCAAGGGCTGCACCGGTATCGTGTTGGGCAGTTCCAGCCCCCCAGCGATTCCGAACTTATGCAATACTTTCGCATGATCGACCAGCAGGCCGACCAGTTGCGCGACCTCGTGAACAACCTGCTTGATATGACACAGATCGAAGCAGGGGCGTTGTCGGTAACTCTCAGTCCTACGGATGTGGGGACGGTCGTTGACCAAGCGAGGACAACGTTCCGCCGTCAAGGTGGACACAACGTCGTCGAGGTGGACATCGAGCCGGACCTGCCACAGATGTTGGCGGATAGGCAGCGTATCGTCCAGGTGCTTAACAATCTGCTGTCCAACGCATCCAAATACTCAGGGGAGAACTCGGCGATTAGGGTGAGCGCATCGAGGGCCGACATCTACGTGGCCCTCTCGGTCACAGACGAGGGCAGGGGAATACCTGCCGACCAGCTGCCGAATCTGTTCAAGAAATTTTCCCGGGTAGGCGACCGCGGAGGTGAGCGGATCGCCGGCGAGGGCCTGGGGCTTGCAATCTGCAAGGGGCTAGTGGAGGCACATGGTGGCCGCATCTGGGCCGAGAGTGGCGGAGAAGTGCGGGGCACACGGATCACCTTCACGATTCCCGATGCCGTCACCCAAGCCGCCGCCCCTGGTCAGGTTGTCAGGTCAAGTGACGGGACGAAGGTTCTCGCGGTCGACGACGACCCTCACGTACTGCGACTACTCAGGAACTTGCTGAAAGACCACGGATACACGATGTCCGGCACTGACGACCCGGGCGAGATGATGCACCTCTTGGAAATGGAGCAACCTAGCCTTGTCTTGCTGGACCTGATGCTACCGGGCACCAGCGGGTTTGAGTTGATGGCTCGCGTCCGCGAGGGGGCAGACGTGCCGGTCATCTTCCTGTCGGCAAACGACCAGGAAGAGAACGTGGTGAAGGCCCTCGACATGGGGGCCGATGACTACATAGTCAAGCCTTTCTCTGCGACTGAATTGATTGCAAGGGTCGAAGCGTCGTTGCGGAAGCGGGGTGTAGCTGGGGCGGCTACGCAGCGTCAGCCCTTTCGCCTAGGGGATTTGATAATCGACTATGCAGGTCGGAGTGTGACCGTATCCGGTGAGCGGGTGAAGTTGTCTGCGACAGAATACAAGCTCCTCTTCGAGCTTTCGATCAGTGCCGGCAGGGTGATTACGCACGACCAGATACTAGAACGGGTGTGGGGAGCAGGGTACTCCGGAGATGTCGAATTGCTCCGCGCCACAATGAAGAACCTCCGTCGCAAGCTGGGAGACGACGCCAAAGAACCAAGGTACATCGTCACCGAGCCTCGCGTCGGCTACCGCATGGTGAAGTCGTAGCCTATCGAGTCGTATCGCCGTAGACAGCGCCTAGCCCTCGACGACGTGTGCGCCGCGCGGGCTGGGCTTGGTCACCCTGATCGTCCCATCGACGCCGGACTTATCGGCGGCGTCCGCCATTTCGCAGCCGATGGTCAGCTCTCTGCCGCGAGCGAGCGCGAGCACCGTCGAGCCCGCGCCGGACAGGAACACGCCGAGAGCCCCCGCGTCCAGGGCGGACCGGAAGATGTTCCTCATGGCCGGGAAGATCGTCTGGCGCGCGGGCTGGTGAAGACGGTCCTCGGTGGCCACGCGCAGCTGGGACAGGTCGCCCGTCGCAAGGGCGTTCACGAGGAGGGCAGCGCGGCCGATGTTGTGTACGGTGTCGGCGCGGTCCACGACGGGCGGCAGCAGCCCTCTGGCCTGCTCGGTGGACATGGGCACTTCGGGTATGAAGAGCACGGCGCTGAGGTCCTCAGGCACCGGCACCAGCGCCGTCACCAGCCGGTCGCCGTCCCCAACCACTATCCGGCAGCCGCCCAGGAGGGCCGCCGCGCTGTTGTCCGGGTGGCCCTCTATCCGGGCCGCCAGCGCGAGCAGGCTATCCTCGGAAAGGGGACGCCCGCACAGCTCGTTTCCGGCGACAAGCCCTCCGACCACAGCCGCGGAGCTGCTGCCGAGACCCCGGCCGAGCGGTATGTCGTTGCGGCACGCGACACCGACGTCGGGCATCGCCTTCCCGGCCTCCGCGAAGGCGCGCTCGATGCTTCGGTACACGAGATTCTCCCCGGCCCGCGTCAGGGAGTCCTCACCCTCGCCGGAGACATCGAAGCCCGAGCCGCCCAGGTCGACCCGGACCTCGTTCCAGATATCGAGGGCCAGCCCCAGGCAGTCGAAGCCAGGCCCCATGTTGGCGCTGGTAGCGGGCACTCGTACGGTTACACTGTCCACCATCGTAGGGCGAAGTATAGCATCTGGGTACCGGTGGCCCGGGCGGCGCGAAAGAGCCGCCTGCTAGAATTGCGAAGACGGCAGGCAGGGGAGATCGTACATCTTGGAAGAGGGGCCGGGACGCGGGCGGAACGAGCTGTGCGCGGCGGCGTTGGAGGCGCTTGACTTCCACGCCGTGCGGCGCGCTGTGGCCGACTGCGCCTTCTTTCCACCGGCCCGGCGCCTGGCCCTGGACATCACCCCGTCCTACGACGAGAGGGAGGTCGAGGCCTTCCAGCGCGAGACGGCAGAGGGGCGCGCCTTCCTGGAGAATGTCGACCTTAACCTGTACTCCCCAACCGATCCGTCCGTGGCTGTCGCCCGCGCTTCATTGGAGGGCGTGCTCACAGGCCAGGAGCTGATCGAGGTCGCCGAGTCGATCGAGCTCCAGCTGAGAGCCCGGTCCGCGCTGCTCCACCGCCGGGACCGCGTCCCCATCCTCGCAGGCATCGTCGAGGACATTCCGGACCTCGACGAGCTTCGGCGTCAGATCCGCCGCAGCATAGGGGAGCACGGCGGCGAGGTACTCGACTCGGCGTCGGAGGCCATCGCCTCGATCAGGCGGCGGCTGAGGCCGGCATACGAGCGGGTCATAGAGTCGCTGAACAGGATCATCCAGTCGCCCGAGGACCGGGAGGCGCTCCAGGACAACGTCATATCCTTTCGCGGAGAGAGGCTGGCGCTCCAGGTCAAGGCCGACATGCGGCACCGCGTTCCGGGCGTCGTGCTCGACGCGTCCAACACCGGCGCGACCCTGTTCATCGAGCCGTTCGCCACCGTCGAGCTGTGCAACGAGTGGCGAGAGCTGGCGCTGGAGGAGGAGCGAGAGGCCAACCGGGTCCTGCGCGACCTCTCCATACTGGTCGGCTCGGTGGCGGAAGACATCGAGCGAGGCATCGAGAGCGTATCAAGGCTCGACCTGATACTGGCGCGGGCCCGGTACAGCGCCCGGATCGCCGGGATACGACCGATCAGGTCCGGCTCCGAGGGTCTGCGGCTCCTGTCCGCGCGCCATCCCCTGCTCGGAGACGACGCCGTTCCCGTAGACGTGGCGGTCGGCCCGGGCTGGTCGGTCCTGATCATCACCGGGCCGAACACGGGCGGCAAGACCGTCGCGATGAAGACTGTCGGGCTCCTCGCCGCCATGCACCAGTCGGGCCTGCAGGTCTCCGCCGAGGAGGGAAGCTCGGTCCCCGTCTACGAGGGCATATACGCGGACGTGGGCGACCGGCAGAGCATCGAGCGGTCCGTATCCACCTTCAGCTCGCACATGCGGAACGTGATCGACATCCTGGGCGATGCGACACCCTCTTCACTGGTGCTGCTGGACGAGATCGGCACGAGCACCGACCCTGAGGAGGGGTCGGCCCTGGCGCGGGCCGTCCTCGACAACCTGGCGGAGCGGGACATAACCACCGTAGCCACCACCCACTACCGAGCCGTCGCCGCTCACGCCGAGGGCCATCCCGGGATGAGCAACGCCAGCGTGCAGCTGGACGCCCAAACCCTCCTGCCGACGTACGAGCTGACTCTGGGAGTCCCGGGCCGCAGCTACGCGATGTCGATCGCCGCCAACCTCGGCCTGCCCGGACCCATCATGGAGAAGGCGAAGTCGCTCATCGAGCCCCGTCACGTCCTCTTCGAGGACTGGCTCTCTGAGCTTCAACGGGACAGACAGAAGCTCAGAGAGCGGACGGAGGAGATGGAGCGCGCCGGGGCACAGGCCAGGCTGCTGCGGCGCGAGCTGGAGGAGCGTATCGACTACCTCGTCACGCACCGCGAGGAGATGCTGGACGGCGTCCGCAGGGAGCTGACGGCGCGGTACGAGCAGGTCTCCAGGAAGGCAAAGCAGATCGAGGCCGCGGCCTACTGGCAGCCCGCGGCGGGAGAGCTCGAACAGGCCAGGGCCGATATCGAGGATACGAAGCGAGAGCTCGACGAGGAGATGGAGCGGCTGCCTGCGCGTCCTCGACCCGCGCCCGGCAGGCCGGTGGCCGAAGGCGACTCCGTCGTCCTGAAGGGGCTCGACATGGTCGGACAGGTGCTCTCGGTGTCAGGAGACGAAGGCGAGGCCGAGGTCAGCCTCGGCAAGGTGCGGCTGCGCATCGACACGGGCCGGCTGAAGATCGTGGACGCGCCGGAGCCGGACGAGCCGACGGCGGTCAGTGTCAGTCTGGGACCGGTGCTGGCCTCCGCCGACCTGGACATCCGCGGATTCCGCGCCGACGAGGCGCTGGCAGCCCTGGAGCAGTTCCTGGACAGGGCCATGAGGGACGGGCTCGGATCGGTCAGGATCATCCACGGCAAGGGCACTGGCGCGCTGAGGCAGGCGGTCAGGGAGCACCTGGAGCGTCACCCGCTGGCACGGTCGTTCGAGTCGGAGGAGCCCAACCGCGGAGGAAGCGGCGTCACCGCCGTCAAGCTGAGCTGATCGGTGCGCCTACGAACCTGCCTTACCGTCACTGCCGCGGCGCTGGCCATCCTGGCCTTCTCCGCCTGCGGCGACGATGACGACGGCCTGGTCGAGCACTACGTATTCACCTTAGAGGCCCCGACAGCGGTGGCCGAGGCCGCGACCACGCCCCCACCCACTCTACAGCCTAAGCCTACAGCGACCCCGTCACCCACACCGCCTGAGCCCACGGCAACGCCTACACCACAGCCGCCCACACCCACACCAACGCCCATGCGGCAGCCTGGGCCTACGGCGGTCCCGATCAAGCCGCCGACGCCTACACCGCAACCGCCCACATCCACGCCTACGCCCATGCCGCAGACCGGGCCATCGGCGACTTCGACCAGGCCGTCGGCGCCAACGCCGGAGGCGCCCACGGCTACGCCTGTCCCCACCGGGCCGGTGGTAATCATCGGCCCGGCTGCCTTCGAGACCGAGGTAGCCCATACCTCAGCCCTTCGGACGCGCGGCCTCTCTGGCCGAGATGCACTGGCGCCCCAAACGGGCATGCTCTTCGTATTCGAGAGCGGCAAGGCGTCGTCCTTCTGGATGAAGGGCATGAGGTTCGCCCTCGACTTCGTCTGGGTTTCGAGCGGCTGCGAGGTCGTCGGGGTCACGGTGGACGTGCCTCCGCCAGCCTCGAACAGCGCCGACTCGAACCTGCCGACGTACAGCTCGCCGTCGCCCGCGGCCTACGTCTTCGAAATCAACGCTGGAGAGCTGGCCGCGCACGGCATCGCGGTGGGCGATCCTGTCAGGTTCTCAGGGATATCCGTCGAGGGCGCAGACTGCTAGACAGCCTCACGTCCTCACCCTGCCCAGGGCCCCGCGGGGTACAATATGGTCGATGGAAGATACTCCGCCGGGGTGCGTGACGATCGCCGATCCGCCTCTCAAGATCGTGTTCATGGGGACGCCGGGCTTTGCGGCGCCGATGTTGTCGGCGCTCGTGGACGCCGGGCACGACATCGTGGGCGTGTACACTCAGCCCGACCGGCCCTCCGGACGGCGACGGCGCCCCCGGCCTTCCGGAGTGAAGGCCCTTGCTATCGAGCGGGGCCTGCGGGTGTTCCAGCCGGAATCGCTGCGCAGGGACGAGGGCGCCCGGCGCGATCTGGCCTCGCTCGGCCCCGACCTGATCGCCGTGGCGGCCTACGGGCTCTACATCCCGTCCGACGTTCTTGCCGCGCCGCGGCTCGGCTGTCTCAACGTCCATCCGTCCCTGCTGCCGCTCTACCGCGGGCCTTCCCCGGTCGCCTCCGCCATCCTCAACGGAGACGGCGTCACTGGCGTCACGGTGATGGTAGTGACCGAGCGGATGGACGCCGGGCCGATAGCGGCCCAAAGGGAGACTCCCATCGGGCCGGAGGAGACCACGCCGGAGCTCACGGCCCGCCTCGTCGAGATGGGGGCCGGGCTCCTGCTGGAAGTGCTGCCCGGGTGGCAGCGCGGCGACATCCGGCCCCGGGAGCAGGACGAGTCGCGGGCCACCCAGACTCGCCGCCTTTCCAGAGACGACGGCCGGATCGACTGGAGCAGACCAGCGGACGAGATTGCGCGGCGAGTCAGGGCCTCCGACCCGTGGCCGGGCTCGTTCACACACTGGCGAGGGAAGATGCTCAAGATGTCAGGGGTCTCCGTCCTTCCCAACCCGCCGCGGGCCGCGGGGCCGGGCGAGGTCGTGCCGATACAAGGCGGCATCGGGATCGGCACGGGAGACGGCCTCATCGCGCCCGGCAGCCTGCAGATCGAGGGACGGAGACCGGTAGAACCCGCGGAGTTCGCCCGCGGGTACCGCGACTTCGTTGGGACCACCCTTGGCGAATAGGCCTGGCGATGGCGGCTCTCCCACCATCGGTGTTGTTTCCACCGATCCCGATGCGGCGCGGGCGTGCGCCGACATCCTCGAACGCAGCGGAGGCAGCGCGCTGAGGCTCCCAGCCATGCTTGGGTCCGCGCTGGGGGAGATATCCGCGCTGGTTGTAGTCGGAGACCGCGCGAACGGCCTGCCCGGAGAGCTCGTAGAGGGGGCAATCGAGTCTGGCATGGCGGTGCTCTGCATATCCGGCGGCTTCCACCTGCTGAACCAGGTCTTCGGTGGAGCCCCCGCCGGTCCCGTCGACGGCCACGGCCCCGTCGACGCGGACGGGAAGGCCGGGTCCGCCTACCACCGGGTCTTCATCGCTCCGGGCAGCAAGCTGGCGGCCGTCGTCGGCTCCGGAGGGTTCGTGCGTCTCAACAGCAGGCACGACTACGGAATTACCGAGGCGGGCAGGTCGCCGCGCCTCGCGGCGTCCGTGTACTCGCTGGAGGACGGAGTCGTCGAGGCGCTGGAGAGCCCGGATCACCATTGGGTCATCGGCGTCCAGTTCCGGCCCGAGCTCCGGGGGGAGATACCCCCCCACTTCGACAGGCTGTTCCAGTCGCTGGTCGACCGCGCGGTGGAGTACGAGGGCGCAAAGTAGTGGTATAATTGTTCTGTATTTTGGCTATGACTTGTTCCAACAACAACCAGGCTGCGTTGATCACGTCTACCCACTTTCTGAATTCATGGCGAGGGGCCACTGAACGTCGCGATCCAGTCCCGACCAACGCTTGACCCACCCGCACGGATGTGCTACAATCTCCCCTATGGCAACGGTTGGACCCATCCCCGTACCTGCCGGCGCCACTGTCTCACAAGTGACTCGCGGATTCTCTACGCCCAGCTATGAAATCACCACAAATGATAACCAATGAGACACATCTGGGGGAAATTTCCGTCGAGCGGCGCAAGGCCCTGTCTCACCTCGCGGTCTCCGGCTCGCTCACCGGAAGCACAGCCAGCGGTCAAGTAGGTTCGACAAACTGGGTACGCGTGAGGGCCACGTTGACGTTCGACATCCAGACGATTCCGGCGACGATTCTGAGGCAGCGCGCCCTTCGCAAGGCCAATTGACTCACAGGAGCACCCAATGGTGAGCAATACCGATCAAGGCTCCGTCAGGCCCACTCTCATAGACCGGGAGATGCGCACGGCGTACATGGAGTACGCCATGAGCGTCATCGTGGCGCGGGCGCTGCCCGACGTCCGGGACGGCCTCAAGCCGGTGCAGCGACGCATCCTCTACGCGATGCAGGACCTGGGCATGAGGCCCAACACGGCCTACAAGAAGAGTGCCAGGCTTGTGGGTGAGGTACTGGGCAAGTACCACCCCCACGGAGACAGCGCAGTCTACGACGCCATGGTGCGCATGGCCCAGCCATTCTCCATGCGCATGCCGCTGGTCGACGGCCAAGGCAACTTCGGCAGCGTGGACGACGACCCGCCCGCCGCCATGCGGTACACGGAGGCCAGGCTGGCCCGCATAGCCGAAGAGATGCTCGCGAACCTGGACGAGGAGACCGTCGACTGGATCGACAACTTCGACGGCACACTCAAGGAGCCGGTCGTCCTGCCCGCGCGCCTGCCCAATATGCTCGTCAACGGGGCGTCGGGAATCGCCGTCGGCATGGCGACCAACATCCCGCCTCACAACCCGACTGAGGTGTGCAACGCCATCATACGCCTCATCGAGGAGCCCGCCGAGACCGTCGAGAGCCTCGTCCGCATCGTCAAGGGACCGGACTTCCCGACGGGCGGGACGATCATGGGGCGCGAGGGGATCAGGAACGCCGCTTCCACCGGCAGAGGCCAGATCATCGTGCGGGCCAAGACCGACATCGAAGAGACCAAGCGCTCCGACAGAAAGCGAATCGTAGTGACGGAGCTGCCGTTCCAGGTCAACAAGGCCACCCTCGTCGAGAAGGTGGCGGCGCTGGTCAAGTCCAAGCGCGTCGAGGGCATTTCCGAAATCAGGGATGAGTCGAACCGCGAGGGGATGCGGGTAGTCTTAGAGCTGCGGGGAGGCGCTCAGCCCCTCGTGATCCTCAACAACCTGTACAAGTTCACGGCATTGCAGAGCTCCTTCTCGGTGAACATGCTCGCTCTGGTGGACGGCAGCCCAAAGGTCGTAAACCTGAAGCAGGCGTTGCAGCATTTCATCGACTTCCGGAGGGAGGTCGTGACGCGCCGCTCCGAATACAGACTGAGGAAGGCGCGTGAGAGGGCCCACATCCTCGCCGGCCTCCGCATCGCGCTCGCCAACATCGACGACGTGATCGAGGTGATCCGGTCGTCAACGGACGTGGAGGGCGCGAGGAGCGACCTGATGACGCGCTTCATGCTCGACGCGATCCAGGCGAACGCCATCCTGGAGATGCAGCTCCGGCGACTCGCCTCCCTGGAGCGCAAGCGAATCGAGGACGAGTACCAGACCCTCCGTGAGACCATCTCCGGCCTTGAGACCCTTCTCGCCGCCCCGGCGAAGATAATGGCCGAGATCATGGAGGAGATGACGGAGCTCAAGAAGTCGCTGCGGCAGTCGCGGAGGACGGAGATCACCGCCGAGGCGCATGAGCTCACCCGGGAGGAGCTGGAGGCTCACGAGCAGGTCGTCGTAACGCTCAGCCGGGGCGGGTACATCAAGAGAATAGCCGCCAGTACCTTCCGCAGCCAGCACAGAGGCGGGAAGGGCGTCACCGGCATGAACACCAAAGATGACGACCCGGTCGACCACATACTGGTCGTCGACACGCACGACGCTCTGCTGTTCTTCACGAACAAGGGCCGCGTCATCAAGATAACGGCCTACGAGCTCAGGCCGGACCTGTCGCGGAACACCAGGGGCGTCCCTATCGAGACCGTCATGCCGCTCGGCCCCGGAGAGAAGGTCAAGGCCGTCATAGGCGTCGCAGGGCTCGATGACGACGAAGCCTATCTCGTTCTGGCGACCCGCGGAGGGGTCATCAAGAGGATGGCCCTCAACGCCATCTCGAACATCAGGCCGTCGGGGCTGATCATCATGAACGTGAAGGAAGGCGACGAGCTGGTGGCGGCGCGGCTCGCCAAGAACGACGATGACGTCATAATCGTCTCCGAGCAGGGCATGTCGATCAGGTTCGCGGTGACGCAGGTCGGTCGGCGGGAGGAAGACGGCACGATCAGGCCTCACTCCAGGACGGCCGGCGGCATCAAGGGAATGGACCTTCGCCGCGATGGCCGCCCTAACGATCGGGTCGTGTCGATGGACGTGGGCCGTCCGGAGACCAGGCTACTGGTGATCAGCGAGCTTGGGTTTGGGAAGCTAACGCTCCTGGACAAGTACCGCGTCCAGAACAGGGGCGGCAAGGGGCTCATGACGTTTAGGATAACCAAGAGGACGGGTAAGGTGGCCGCAGCCCAGCTGGTCGAGGACGACAAAGAGGTCTACGTCGTGTCCGAGCAGGCCCAGGTGATCCGCACCAACCTCGAGGAGATCCGGAGCATAGGCCGGGTCACGCAGGGTGTCAGCATCTTCAAGCCCGCGCCCGGCGACAAGGTGACCTCCATCGCCTGCGTGAGCGATCTGAGGGCGGCGAAGCAGGCCGAGGCGAGCCAGACCCGGAGCACGAACGGCAGCGGCAACGGCAGGAACGGGTCCAGCTAGCTGAAGCCCGGCGGCTCCAGGTAGCCCAACAGGCTGCCCTCTGCCACGGTCTCTTCACGGCCTCATTGGGGAGTCTTAACGCCGTGCGTCGACAACCTTCCGTCCGGCCCTGCGTTCTATTAGTCGAGCGGTCTCCGCATAGGATACGTGTGTGACCCGGAGCGGCCGCGAGACGATTAAGGCAGGCGGACACGCCATGAGACTGGCCACGGCCCCGGCACTGATCGTCGCACTTTCGGCGCTCGCACTGCTTGCTGCGGCGTGCGGCTCATCCTCACCGCCTCCCACGGCAGCGCCCGCTCCAACGGCGACCGCAACCGCGGTGGCGGTAGAGACTCCCACACCGACGGCGACCCCAACGCCCGGCGCGACCTCCACGGCCGCTACGGTCACGGACGCGGACGCGGAAGGCACGACCGGGGCATACGACGTCGACCGGCTGGCCGACCGGGCGCTCGACTTTCTGACCGCGTTCACCAACGACCTCAGCCCTCGCGCCAGCGGCACCGACCAGGAGAGGACAGCGGCAGACTTCCTGGCAAAGCTGTTCGAGGACCTGGGTTACAGCACCAGCGTCCAGGAGTTCTCGTTCGAAGTTGCCGGAGCGTCCGCGGCGCTGTCAGCCGGTGATGGCGAGGCGAACGAGGTGCCTGCCGTGCGGATGCATCTCTCAGGGCTGGGCGAAGCGACCGGGGAGCTGGTCCACGTCGACCTGGCGTTGGCGGAGGACGTTCCAGACGAGGGGATCGACGGGAAGATAGCGCTGGTCGGGCGGGGCAATATCCGCTTCGAGGAGAAGATACGGCGCGTCGCGGAGGCGGGCGCCGCCGGCGCGATCGTGTACAACAACGAGCCCGGCCTGTTCGGCGGCAGGCTGGAGACGCAGTCGCGAATCCCGGTCGTAGCGACATCCCAGGAGACGGGAGAGGATATCCTGGCCCTGATCGAGGAGGGTGATGTCCAGGCCACCATCGCGGTGACCAACAAGCACCTCCCGTCCCAGAACGTCATCGCCGAGACGCCGGGCTCCGACGGCAGGGTCGTCGTGGTGGGAGGACACTACGACACCGTGCCGGGCGTGCCGGGGGCGAACGACAACGGTTCCGGCATCGCGTCCATTGTGACGGTGGCCGAGGAGATCGCCGGGTCCGACTACCCCTTCACCGTTCGCATCATCGCGTTCGGCGCGGAGGAGCTCGGCCTGTATGGCAGCGCGCACTACGTGCAGTCTCTGAGCGAAGCGGAGAGGACGTCCATAGTCGCCATGCTGAACTACGACGCGCTGGCGGGGAGCGACATTCTCGGCGTGACGGGCGACTCGGAGCTACAGACCACCGCCGTCGAGCTTGCGGGGCAGGCGGGGATAGACCTGCGGCGCCGGCTGCTCCCACGCAACTGGGGCAGCGACCACATGTCCTTCATCGACGCGGGCATCCCATCGGTCTTCTTCATGGACAACGATTTCTCGCGTATCCATACACCGCAGGACAAGCTGGAGTTCATCAACAAGGACCTGATGGGACAGTCCGCGGCCATCGGGCTCGCCCTGCTCGACCATCTGGCCGACCGGTAGCCCACGGCGGGGCCTTCGCAGGGCGGAGACGCCCCGTTACCTTTCAATTGGACGCACAATAGATTCCAGCCGGGCAATCTGGGCTCCCTGGCTCCTCTATTCACTTGTACGGCCCCTTCGGCCAGCCCTATAATGGAACGGTGTGCGCCCGGCGCACCCGTTCAACCGAGGCCGTGGAGGGGACCAGCCAAACCGGCTATGACAACCAGCAAGCGCGACTACTACGAGATCATTGGCGTCGGCAGAGACGCCTCCGACGAAGAGATCAAGCGTGCGTTCCGCAAGCTTGCCCTCGAGTACCATCCCGACCGCAACAGGAAGGTCGGCGCCGAGGAGCGCTTCAAGGAGATCAACGAGGCCTACCAGGTTCTGTCGGACTCCAAGAAGCGGAGCGCCTACGACAGGTTCGGGCACAGCGGCGTCAACGGCAACGGCTCCACGGGGTTCGAAGGCTACGAGAACTTCGGCGGCTTCGGAGACATCTTCGACGCCTTCTTTGGAGGCGGCCCCAGGACTCAGGCGAGCTCCGCGATAAGGGGCGCCGACCTCCAGTACGCCATGTCCATAGAGTTCGAGAAGGCTGTCTTCGGCGGTGAGGAGGAGTTCGACATACAGCGCATCGAGGTGTGCACGGGATGCCGGGGGTCGAGGTCAGCGCCCGGAAGCTCGCGGGCCAAGTGCGCCAACTGCGGCGGCGCGGGCAAGGTCCGCCGCGCCCACCAGAGCATATTCGGCCAGTTCGTCCAGGTCACCGACTGCTCCACGTGCCGTGGCGAGGGAAGGATCGTCACCGACCCGTGTCCGACCTGCTCGGGAGCCGGGAGGGAGCGCCGCAAGCGCAGTCTCGTAGTATCCGTGCCGGCCGGGATCGAGACGGGTACTCACCTCAGGCTTACCGGCGAGGGCGAGCCGGGCTCAAACGGCGGCCCGCCCGGCGATCTGTACGTGTCTATCAGGGTCAAAGACCACCCGATCTTCACACGGCAGGACGACAATCTTCTCTACGAGACCTCCGTAAACGTTGCCCAGGCCGCTCTCGGCGCGACCGTGCCGATACCCACGCTGGAGGGCGAAGACAACCTCGAGATACCTGCGGGAACTCACAGCGGCCGGATATTCCGGCTCAAAGGCAGAGGGATCGTCAATCTCGGACGCAGCCGCCGGGGCGACCAGATCGTCACCGTCCTGGTCAAGACCCCGCAGAAGCTGAACGAGGAGCAGCGCCTGCTCTTCGAGGCGCTGGGCAAGAGTCTCTCCGGCGACGGGTTGCCATCAGACAAGGGCGGCGGCAAAGGCTGGTCGCGCAAGATCAGGGACGCCTTCGGCACCGAAGACTAGACCGTTGCCGCTCCACAGTCATCGCCTTGAAAGTGAGGGAATTGTTTAGCAAAGTAAGCAGGCCGCCGCGAGTCCGGAGCACAGCTTCAACATAAGGAGACAGTCCATTGAAGGTTTCAATCAAAGATTTCAATGTAGCTATGGAGGTCAAAAATAAGGGGATCGAGTTTGAAGTTCGTAGCCCCAATGGAGAACATCGGGGCGATCTGGTCTTAACCAAAACTTCTTTGATCTGGTGTCCTGGACAGACCAAGCCCGAAAACGGGTACAAAGTGGACTGGGACACCTTTATTGAGAGAATGACTGAGCCGGCGTAGCCGCTAACATAACCTGAGCAGTAGGACAAGCGTCTGGCCATCCGTTTATTTTGCTATATAGTTCCCTCCCTATCCCACCTAAGTGGCCTTCGCTAGGCCATGGTGATTCCCGCCTACACCGACATCCAAATGTGGGCGGTGTATACCTCCCATGACCGGCAGCCCGTCGAACTGGCTGGAGCTCAGCGTCGAAGCGCCCCCGGAGTTCGTCGAGCCCCTGTCGCAGATCTTCCTGCGGTACGGTAACGGCGGCGTCGCCGTCGAGGAAGAGGGCGGCTACCGCCCGGACGAGGGCGAGCTCCCCGGACAGCGGCGCGCCACCATCAGGACATACATGCCCCTGGACGTCTCCGCGGCAGAGCGCCGCGGCCGTATCGACGTCGCCGTTCGCCTGGTGGCCGCACTCGCCCCCGTGTCCGACCTGGCCGAGAGGGTGATCCCGGAAGAGCAGTGGCGGGACGCCTGGAAGAAGCACTTCAAGCCCCTGAAAATAGGCCGCGGAGTCGTGGTCAGGCCGACCTGGAGCCCCGGCGAGCCCCCTGAGGGCGAGGCGACCATATGGCTGGACCCCGGCATGGCCTTTGGCACCGGCCACCACCCCACCACTCGAATGTGCATCGAGCAGATCGAGCGGACCATGACGCCGGGGGCCCGTGTCCTGGATGTCGGCTTCGGGTCGGGAATCCTGTCGATCGCGGCTGCGCTGCTCGGCGCGTCGGAGGTCTTCGGACTCGACATCGACCCCGCAGCGGCCAAGGTCGCCGAAGAGAACGGCAGGAAGAACGGCGTCGAGGCCAAGCTCACCTTCGCGGCCGGCAGCCTGCCGAGCCCGAGAGCGAAGCCCCGCGGTTTCGACCTCACCGTCGCCAACATATCGGCCAAGGTCGTCTCCGAGATCGCCTCCGAGCTGGTGGCCTCTCTGAAGCCGGGAGGCGTCCTGATTGCCTCCGGCCTTCTGGTCGAGAACGGCGACCGGGTCCAACGGGCGCTGTCGGACGCGGGAGCGGCGGTCACGTGCACGACCACCGACGACGGGTGGATGACCCTGATCGGGAGTGTGGAATGAAAGACCACTTCACATACCGAGTTACGTGGTCCGTCGAAGACGGCGAGTACGTCGCCTCGTGCACGGAACTCCCATCGCTTAGCTGGCTGGCGCCTACTCACGACGAGGCATTCTCCGGCATTCGGCAGCTTGTTTCCGACTCTCTCGCCGACATGCGGGCCGCCAACGAAACGGCCCCGAAGCCAATGGCTGATCGAGCCTATAGCGGAAAGTTCTTGGTGCGAGTCCCGCCAGAAACGCACCGCGCCCTTGCAGTACAGGCGGCTGAGGAGGGTGTGAGCCTGAACCGGCTGGTGAGCGCGCGACTTACACGTGACTCCGCGTGAGGGAAAGCGGGTGCGCACTCACTCGGTGCCGGGGGCGCGCTCCAAGAGGCCGGATATCGCCTGCTCCAGCGCGACCCCGTCGAACAGAACGCTGTGCATCGCGCCGGTGATTGGCATCTCCACGCCCTTCTCGCGGGCCAGAACCATTGCCGCCGCAGTCGTATCTATCCCCTCGGCCACGTTCTTCATCGAGGCCCTTATCTCCGGGACTTGCTTCCCCCTGGCAAGCTGTTCGCCCACGTAGTGGTTGCGGCTCAGATGGCTCGAGCAGGTGGCGATCAGGTCGCCGATGCCGGCCAGCCCCGCGAAGGTCTGCCACCTGGCCCCGCAGGCCACGCCGAGGCGGGCTATTTCGGCGAGTCCCCTGGTCAACATGGTTCCCCTGGCGTTGCTGCCATATCCAAGCTCGTCGCATATGCCCGCGCTGATAGCGATGATGTTCTTCAGGGCGCCTCCCATCTCCACGCCGATGATGTCGTCGTTGGTGTAGACGCGGAAGAGCGGCGACGTTATGGCCTCCTGCGCCCTTACGGCCGCTTCCGGGCTCTCGGAGGCCACGACGGTGCCCGTCGGCATGCCGCTGATGATCTCCGGTGCCAGGTTCGGCCCCGACAGCGCGCATATCCGCCCGCGGAGTCGTTCGGGCAGCTCCTCGGCCAGCACCTCGCTCATCCGCCTGGACGTGCCCGTCTCGAGGCCCTTGGTAGCGCTGACGACGGCCGCCGGGTCGCCGATGAAGTCCCGTACAGTCCGCACGTTCTCCCTGAGTGAGCTCGACGGCACGGCCAGCACGACCAGCCTGGAGCCGCCGAGCGCTTCACCGGGCGACGAGGTGACGCTCAGGCCGTCGGGGAAGCCGTGTCCCGGGAGAAGCCTGGCGTTCTCGCGGTCCGAGTCAAGTCGGGCGGCCTCATCTTTCGTCCGCGCCCACAGGCACACGTCGTTGCCACGCCGTGCCAGAAGTATGGCGAGGGTGGTGCCCCAGCTTGTGGTCCCGACTACGCCGATCCGTGGCATGCACGGCCTCGTTGCGGGTGGCTAGCAGCCGCCCCGGAGTGTGTCGACGGTGTGGCCCAACCTGTGCTCCTCGCCGTTGAGGAGCCGCTGGATATTCTCTTTGTGGCGCAGGACGATCAGAGCGGTCCCGATCAACCCGAACCAGAGATACTCGGCAGGATGCTCCAGACCCATCAGAGACAGGCCCATCAGCGAAAGACCCGCTAGCGTGAGGCCGCCCGCCGTCGCGCCGAAGATAGACCCGACCGAAACGTATCGCGTCAGCACTATGAGAACAAGGCCTATGACCGTTGCGGCGAGGCCCGCGATGGGCGACAGGACGAAGAGTGCGCCCCAGCCGCTTGCGGTGCCGCGCCCGCCGCGAAACCCGACGAACACCGGCCAGATGTGGCCCGCCAGCGCCGCGAGGCCTGCGGAGGCTGCGACACCGGCCGAGTCGCTGAACAGCAGCGCCAGGCCCACCGCAAGCGCGGCCTTGCCCATGTCCAATGCGAGCACCAGGATGCCCGCAGGAGTGCCGACCAGGCGAATCACGTTCGTCATGCCGGCGTTGCCGCTTCCGTGCTCGCGGATGTCGATCCGCTTCGTCAACCGGCCCACCAGCACGCCGAACGGCAACGAGCCCAGAATGTAGCCCAACGGCACCAGCAACGCGTAGTCGATCAACTCTCGCCCCTGCCCTTGAAACGCATCCTCAACGGACTGCCCGTGAAATCGTACGCAGCCCTGATCCGGTTCTCAAGGTATCTTCGGTACGAATAATGTACCATGTCGGACCGGTTCACGTAGAAGGTGAACGACGGAGGGCCGGTCTGGTCCTGGGTCACGCCGTATACCTTCAGCGACCGGCGTCCCGTCGGCGAAGGAGGGTGATCAGCGACTGCATTCATCACCGTCCTGCTGAGGTCGTACCTCGGGAGGCCCTTGCTCCACTGCCGCTGCACCTCCTCCACCGTGTTGAGCAGGTTGTCCAGACCCGTTCGCCGAAGCGCCGACGTGAAGCAGACCGGCGCATAGCGCGCGAAGGCGAAGCGGGCCTTGATGATCTCGGTCGCCCGCTCCCTTGTGAGCTCGGCCTCCCTGGACAGGTCCCACTTGTTCACCACGATCACGACCCCCTTGTAGGACTCCAGCACGTACCCGGCGACGTGAGCGTCCTGGCTCGCGCCCAGCTCCGACGCGTCGGTCACGACCGCTGCCACGTCGGCGCGGTCGATGGCCCGGACCGACCTCAGCACGCTGTAGCGCTCGATCCCCAGGCCGATCTTGCCCCTCCGGCGGATCCCGGCCGTGTCAATCAGGAGAACGGAGCGATCGCCCCGGCTGACCAGGGTGTCCAGGGAGTCGCGGGTCGTGCCGGGCACGTCGCTGACGATCGCGCGGTCGCTCTCCGTTATCGCGTTGAGCAGCGCCGACTTCCCCACGTTGGTGCGTCCTACGATTGCGAGTCTCACGTCCGCGCTCGGCTCCGGGATCTCCTCCCCGCTGGGAAAGAGTTCCACGACCCGCCCCATCAGGTCGTCGACGCCGGAGTTGTGATAGGCGCTAATTGCCGTCGGCTCGCCCAGGCCAAGCTCGTAGAGCTCGACCGCGGATGCAGTCCGCTCCGGGTTGTCGCACTTGTTGGTGGCAAGCACCACGGGCTTGGCCGTGCGCCTCAGCATGTCGGCGGCGTCATGGTCGGCCGGTGTCGCGCCCGTCGTCGCGTCGGCGAGCATGACGATGATGTCGGCGTCGGCTATGGCGATGTCTATCTGTGCCCTGATCTGCCGCCACAGGTCGGTCTCCGGGAAGGGTTCCAGGCCGCCCGTATCGACGAGAATGAAGACGCGGCCAGCCCACTCGACCTCTGAGGTCACCCTGTCCCTCGTCGTCCCCGCCACGTCCGACACGATGGCCGACTGCCGTCCGACGAGGCGGTTGAAGAGCGTGGACTTCCCCACGTTGGGGCGTCCAACGATGGCGACGACCGGCTTGGGGGCATGCCTTCCCGCTGTCAAGGGTCGGCCTGTTAGAAGGGCAGCAACCGGTCCGCCAGAGCCTCCACGGGCTCCGCCGACCGGGCTACCTTCGTTCGCGGGATAGGGCGGCGCACCGCGTCCGGGTCGATCCCCGCCCTGAGGGCCGACATCACGCCCGCCGCCTCCCAGTAGTTCTCCACCACGCACAGCTGCCCCGGAGCCCACGGCAGAGACCGCAGATCGTTCCGCATAAGGTTTCTGTTTTCTCGAACGGCTATCACCGGAATGCCCTGCTCGAGAGCTGCCAGGGTCGGGAGGCCGACGCAGCCGTCGGGGATCACAAGGCAGGAGACGTCGCTCGCCGTGAGGACGGAGTGATGCGCCGTGCCGGGGCCGGTGACGATCCTGGGACTCCTCTGGAGGCCCTTCAGAATGCACTGGAGGAAGGTCAGCGAGACGGCCTCGGCGGCCATCCGCGGGTCGACGATCCCCGGGTCCGCGTTGGCGATCTCACGCGACTCCATCATCGGCGAGTGCGCCGTCGGAACGTCGTAGAGCGTGGACAGCGCGTGCGTGAGGAGGGCCTCGACTCCGCCCCACGGATTGACCATCTCCCCCGCCCGCTCGAAGTACTCCGTGTGATAGCTCAGCGGCACGTCGATCACCGACGACAGGGCGACCGCGTCATAGGAGCCGCGCCTCTCGTCCAGCGTCCGCACCAGCCCGTCGAGTCCGTCGACTCGGCCCGTCGCACGCCCCGTCGACGTGAACCGCGAGTCCATCACCACGCGGGGGGTGACCTCGACCACCTCTCCGCCCGACAGGCCGTATGACGCCCGGGCCGCGCTGACCGCGTTGACGGCGGCGTGGGTGAACAGGGTATCCGGGTGCGCATCGACTACGACCAGGAGGCGGTTGCTGCGCACGGGCTGGAGGCCGACCGTACCCATCAACAGCCTCGACAGGACGCTGCCCTCGACGTACAGGGCGTTGCGCGGCAGGTCGATGACGTCGGACGCGTTGACCACGTTCGGATGCGTGATCAGCGTGTCGCAGGCCGAGGCCAGCAGGCCGGCCACCGGGGTCGCATCGCCCGCGTGACCGCCGATCTCCGCGCCGATGCCGGTCGGCACGACGAGCGCCGCATTGAAGCGGGACGTGTTCTCCACGGGCCGGCGCTCCAGCCTGAAGATCGATCCACCGGCTCCGGGCCCGCCGCCGGCCATGACCCCAATCTCGCACCGGTAGCGGCCCTCGTCCGACTCCGAAACGACGAACCTCACGGGCGTTTCGTCCGGTCCGAGGGCGTCCAGTACGGCCCGCGCGAGATGGTCGAGAAGGCCGCCGCGAGTGTACGGCGCCGCGACCTCCAGCTCGCGTTCAACCAGATACAACGGCGCCCACCCCCCATCTCTCGGCGTAGTCGCCGTACCCGTACCTCTTCTTCAACGTCAGGCCGCCCGACCTGTCGAGCGCGTATACGGACGGCAGGTTGACGCCGTTGAAGGTGTGCGCCTTGGACAGCGTATAGGCCCCGGCGTTGCCGAAGACGACCCTCGCCCCGATCTCCAGGGGCTCGGCGAAACGGTAGACGCCGAACACGTCCCCGGCCAGGCAGCTGCTCCCGGCCAGCAGGTACTCCATCTCCGCTTCGTCGTCGTGGCCGCAGACATCCGGCTCGAACCCGTACTCGAGCACCTCAGGCATGTGGTTCACCGTCGTATCGAGGACGGCCACCTGCATGCCCTCGCTCGGGAAGACGTCCAGCACGGACGCGACGACGAACCCGGCGCTCCTGACCAGCGCAGCCCCGGGCTCCAGGTAGACCTGCAGCCCGTACCTCGATTCGAGCGTCGCCACGGCCTCGACCACCTGTCCGACGTCTCCCGCCTCGTCGAACAGGTAGCCTCCACCCAGATTGATCCACCTCAGCCCATGCAGCAGAGGACCCAGACGCTCGTCCAAATGACGCACCGTCCGCAGGAGCTGGGAGAGATCTGTCGAGTCGCAGTTGGAGTGTACGTGGACGCCCTCGATTCCGGCGATCTGGCCGCGGTCGGCGGCAACGGTCGCCGTCAGCCTTTCCAGCGGCACCCCCAGCTTCGAGTGAGACCGGCATGGGTCGTACCTGTCGTCGGGTACGAACGACAGCTGCGGGTTTACACGCAGCCCGAGGCTCGTGTAGGGCGCCATGCGGCCCCCGTACACCCGCAGATGGCTGATCGAGTTGAAGGAGACATAGTCGCACAGCGACGCGAGGTCGTCCACGTCGCCGGGCCGGATGCCGGGCGACGTCAGGTGGACCTCCGCGTCGCGCCCGCAGACCTCCCGCGCGAGACGGGCCTCGAAGAGCGAGCTTGCCGCGAAGCCGTCCAGCCTGGGCGCCATCATCTCCAGCGCGTCGATGAACGAGAAGGCCTTGAGCGAGAACAGCACCTTGCATCCGGTGGCCCGTCTGACCGGGTCCAGCGTGTCGATGAGCCGGTCTAGGCCTGCCTCGTCGTAGACGAACGCGGGTGTGGCAACCTCGCGGCTCAGAGCGAGCCGGGATTCTACGGCGGCGGCGGGTTCCAAGTCGAGGTTCGGCATGGCAGGTGCGGATTTTAGCACAACGAGGCGCAAGGCCTCGAAATTGACCGTCGCGACGGTCGGACATAGAATACGCCCATCGGAGGGAGGAGCGCCATTGTTCGGCAGGCTGTTCGGCAAGCGTAAGAGGAAACCCGTAGGCAAACCGTCGGACGAGACGATCAGGTCGGCCGGCCCCGGCGACGTGGTGGTGATCGCCGGGTTCTCGCCCACCTACGAGGACGCCTACTTCCTCATCGAGCGCACCGGTACGTACGACAGTCCCTCCGGCCGCTGGCACGAGCTTATAGCCGCGGACGGGGACCGGCGCGTGGCTATCGAGTGGTCCGAGGGCGACGGCCTGTTCATTACCGTGACGGAGCAGGGCTCGGCCCGGGGAATCGAGAGCGTGGGGCTCACCTACGACGAGCTCGTGCGCATCGACACGGAGCACTCGCGCGACAACGCCTTCTCCTACGAGGGCGTCCGGTATGAGTACCGGAACAGCTACGAGGCCTACGCCTCCGACCAAGACGGCGGCGATGACGAGGGGTTCTACATCTGGGAGTTCGCCGGCGACGACGACGAGAGCCTCCTGACCGTGGTCAAGTCGGAAGGGACGCCCTTCGAGGTCTACACCCCGGTAGTCGTCGCGCCCGAAATCGTCAGCGTGTACAAGAAATGACCATCCTGCGAGCAGAATACCGTCATTCCCGCGCAGGCGGGAATCCAGCACAGCAAAGGAGTCTTCAAAATGGGTGACGCATTCATAACTACCCTGGAGCTATTCCCCCGCGGGCTCGTCTACGTGGCGATGGCCGTGGCCATCCTGGTCATCGCGAAGCTGGTGCAGGACCTGGTGACGCCGTACAAGATCGGCGAGCAGATCAGCCAAAAGGACAACGTCGCCCTCGCCCTGAGCATCACTGGCTACTACGCCGGCATAGTGATCGTCTTCCTGGGCGCGCTCTATGAGCCGTTCGGCTCCGCGGCTGTCGTCGACGGTCTGGGCTTCACGCGGGAGTACTGGGAAGGCGTTCTCAGCGTCCTGGTCTACTCAGTCATAGGCATCGCGGTGCTCAATCTGGCCCGCATCCTGGTCGACCGGCTCGTGCTGTACAAGTTCAGCACCGAGAAGGAGATCGTGACCGACCAGAACGCGGGCACCGGCGCGGTCGAGTTCGGCGTGTACGTCGCAGTCGGCCTGGTCATTGCTGGGGCCATCTCGGGACCGGCCGGAGGCCCGGAGACAGCCCTAGCCTTCGGAGCGCTCGGCCTCCTCGTGCTGGTGCTGTACACTTTCTTCTACGACTTCACAACGCCGTACGATATCCACGAGCAGATCGAAGCCGACAACGCCGCCGTGGGCGTCGCACTAGGCGGCAACCTCATCGCGGTAGGCATCGTGGCCTTCAAGGCCGTGTTCGGGGATTTCGTCAGCTGGCAGGCAAGCCTTGCCGAGTTCTTCACCTTCGCGGTGCTCGGGTTCGTGCTGCTGTTCGTCGTCAGGTGGGTGGTGGACCTGGTCCTGTTCCCGAAGGTCAAGGTCTCCGACGAGCTAGCGGTCGACCGAAACCTCGGCGTGGCCTTCATAATGGCCGGTTCGGTGATCAGCGTAAGCCTGATCCTCTTCTTCGCCGTCTAGGAGACGGCCCTTTCAGCACGACAGCGGCCCATCAGGAGGCTAGATATGACGCTACTGGGATCGGGAGAGTTCACCTACAAGGTCTCCGGCGAAGACTGGGGAGACCTGCCGGACGGCTGGACCTACAGGGAGGCCACGGCGGTCGGCGTCGACTCCCGGGACAACGTCTACGTTTTCAACCGGGGCACCTGCCCAATGGTCGTGTTCGACCGCAGCGGGAACCTGCTGCGGACCTGGGGGGAGGGCGTCTTCACCAACCCTCACGGCGTGACGATCGGCCCGGACGACTCCGTCTACTGCACGGACAACGGCGACCACACCGTCCGCAAGTTCACCCCCGAAGGGAAGCTCCTCATGACGCTCGGCACCCCGGGGCAGCCGTCCGCGCCGATGGGCGGCGACCCCTTCAGCGTCCCCGCGCACCTGGCCGTCGACCCCCGGAACGGGGACCTCTACGTCGCCGACGGGTATAGCAACGCCCGCGTCCACCAGTTCTCGCCCGACGGGAAGCTGGTCAAGTCGTGGGGCGAGTCGGGGACCGACCCCGGCCAGTTCAACATCGTCCACAACATCGACATAGACGAGGACGGGTGGGTCTACGTGGCCGACCGGGAGAACCACAGGATCCAGGTCTTCGACACCGACGGGAGATTCCAGACCCAGTGGGTCAACCTTTCGAGGGCGGCGGCGATATACGTCGACCAACGCGGAAGCGGGCTAGTCTACGTGGGAGAGTACTACGGCGGCATCTCCAGCAACGCCCTGGGGACCGACCTCGGCCCCCGCGTCACCATCTTCGACCGCCAGGGCAGTGTGAAGGCGAGGCTCGGCCGTCAGAGCTACGGCGACGAGACGGGGAGGTTCTACTCACCCCACGCCATCTGCGCGGACTCGCGCGGCGACATCTACGTTGCCGAGGTGTCGTGGTCCGACTACGGCTCTCAGATGGACCCGCCGCGCGAGCTCCGCTCACTTCAGAAGCTGGTCAAGACCGGCTAGCCGATATTGGCTACATTCACCGTAATGAGTGGCTAGTCTACGCCTTCCTTGTCGTGGCGGCACTGGCGGTATCCATTCCGCTGCACCCGTACAGATGGCACACGTTCCTGCACATCGCTGGCGCGGTGGTCTTCCTCGGGAACATCATCGTCACCGCCGCATGGATGCTGATGGCCGAGCGGACGCGAAGCACCAGTGTCATACACTTCTCCGCCAAGGCTGTCATCCGCGCCGACCTCCTGTTCACCCTGCCTGGCGTGCTCTTGATACTGTTGAACGGGTTTGCCATGGTGCTTGCCCGCTGGGGTGGGTGGGGCGCATTTCACCAGCTGTCCTGGATAACCGTCGCCCTGGCGCTGTTCACCGCATCCGGCGTCATATGGGTGGGGGTGCTTATCCCCGTCCAGCATCGCATGGCTGTGTTCTCTGACCCGTCGGACTACCAGGACTCGCCGCCGTCGGAGTTCTTCTCAGCCCTCCGCAAGTGGTACATCTGGGGCGGACTTGCGATTGCGCTGCCGGTCTGCTCTCTCTACCTGATGGTCAACAAGCCGGCCTTCGGATAGAGCGCTGGGCTGAAGCGCATCACGCTTCCCCAGTGGAAGCCTGTCGTCAAACGACTCCGACTCGCCCCCCGGTCGTCGATGGCCATACCGTGTTAAGATGTCGCGCGGCCCGGCACGCCCGAAATCCGGCGCCACACTCGCTATGGAGGCCGCTTAATTGGACCTGCACGCCCGCAACGCCGATGTAGTCGTCGATACCCCCATGCCGCCGCCTCGATGGGCGCTGCTGGAGCGCCTGCTGATCGACGCGCAGACGGCGGCCACCCAGGAGTTCTACGACCGCTACTTCGACAAGCGCGGCTACCTCGAATGCTACCCCCGGTGGGGAGGCGACGACGGCCCCGACGACGCCGCCGAGAACTTCGCCCACTGGACCGAGCTCTACGCCCTCGGCGCCCCGAAGGTCATCCTCGACCTCTACAGGAAGGCCTGGGAGGGCCACCTGCGCCAGTACACCGAGGCAAAGACCACCCACGTCCCGTTCGCCCGCGACGGCATGTACTACCGTGAGTTTCCCGTCATGTTCGACTGGGCCCACAACGGCGAGGGTTTCGTCGCCTTCTGGCTGGAGGGCCTCACCGACCCATACCAGGACGAGTTCCAGAGGCGCACCCGGCGTTACGCCGGCATGTACATGAACGAGGACCCCATATCGACGAGGAACTACGACCCCGACCGCCGGCTCATCCGAAGCATGTTCAACGGCAGCCGCGGCCCCATGATGCGCAAGACGACTGGGCTCGACTGGGCGGGCGACCCCTTCGAGGTCGAGGGCCGCTACACGCCCATGCACGGCGAGCGCAACTACCAGGAGATGCTCGACCACTTCAAGGACTACAATGACGTCGCGGGCGACCACCCCCTGAACCTGAACACCACCACGCTCGCGCTGAACGCCTACATGATCGACGGAGAGCCGAAGTACCGTGACTGGGCCGTCGGATACCTCGACGCATGGGTGGAGCGCACGAGCGCCAACGGCGGTATCGTCCCCAGCAACATCGGCCTCGACGGGACCATCGGCGGCGAGTGCGGCGGCAGGTGGTACGGCGGAGTCTACGGCTGGGCGCACTCGACGATCAACCCGGTCGACCAGGGGATCAGGCACCGCCCCTTCTTCCACAGCCGGGCTTCCTGGGGCTTTGCCAACGGCCTCCTGCTTACCGGCGACATGGGCTATATCGACGCCTGGCGCACCACCCTCGACGGCGTCAACGCCAACGCGAAGGTCGTGGACGGCAGGACGATGTACCCGCGGATGCACGGCGACGACGGCTGGTACGACTTCCAGCCGGAGCCCTTCGGCACGGGCGCGCTCCACGTCTACTACTGGTCGATGGACCCGGCGGACAGGGGGCGTGTCCCGCAGGACCCGTGGCTCGACTTCCTCGAGGGCAACAACCCGGACTGGCCCGTCCAGGCCCTGGAGGACGGGCTGGAGGTCGTCCGGGACCGGGTCGAGAGGTTGAGGGCCGACATGTCCACGCCGGACACGCGCCTGTGCGACGACATGAACGGTCTGAACCCGGCCCAGACGGATGTCCTCACAAGTCTCATGCTGGGCGGCCTCGAGCCCGGGCACTGCGGCTACCCGCTGCACGCGCGAGTACGCTACTTCGACCCGGAGCGGCGGCGGCCCGGACTGCCGGAAGACGTCGCGGCGCTGGTCGAGACTCTCTCGGCCGGCGAGGCCACCGTCTCGCTGGTAAACCTCGACCAGGTGCGCGGGCACACGGTCATAGTCCAGGGCGGCGCGTACGGGGAGCATCGGGTGACCGGCGTAACCGTCGACGGGCGGACGACCCCCGTCAACCGCTCGTCATTCTCCGTCCGCCTGGCCCCAGGCTGCGGCGCCCGGTTCATGGTAAAGGCCGACCGCTACGTCAACCAGCCCACCTTCGCCTTCCCCTGGGCATAGGACCGTGCCCCTGAAGCTCAGGGGAAGGCGAAACGCATCGCTCTACGATGTGGACACTGTGTCGGACTACCAGAAGGTGGCCGACATTCATCTCGCGCCAAACGCAGCCCTCCATGTCACCGTGTGCGCACCCCTCCCTATGTCACCCCGAACGCAGCGCTCACCATCTCGCACCAAACGCGGCCCTCCATGTCACGCCAGGGCGCGCCCCTCGTGTCATTCCGAACGCAGTGAGGAATCTATAGCCCATGCCGGCAAAACGAGACCGCCAATACTATGTGTACATCCTTACCAATAGGACCCGAACGCTCTACGTCGGCGTAACCAACGACCTTGAGAGAAGGATGTACGAACACAAGAACAAACTGGTACCCGGCTTTGCAAGCAAGTACAACATCACTTGGCTGGCCCACTACGAGCAGACCTCGGACGTAGAGTCCGCGATAGCGCGGGAGAAGGAGATAAAGGGCTGGCGCCGCAGCAAGAAGGTCGCACTGATAGAGTCGTCAAACCCACGATGGAAGGACCTATCCCTGGAATGGAGCTCCGACTCTGGACAAGGGCCTTAGATTCCTCACTGCGTTCGGAATGACATGTTTGTGGTGCGGAAGACTTGCGCGGCTGATCGAAGCTGAGGAATCCGGGCTCACAAGCGCTATCGCTCAGATCTAGGGCATCTCTGGCGGCCCCCCTTTTGGCGCTTAACCGCTCGGACACCAGATCCCGCCCGACATAGGGGCGTTGCCCAGAAACCCGACCGTCCATTACAATGGCACGGTGTGGCAGTCCCTTCTAGTTAGTCCGTCTAGGGGTACCACCTCTCAGACCCACCGGTCTTTTCATTTAATGCCCCGACGCTCCAGACGAGTTCAGCAGAACGTCCTAAAGGCACGCGACGCAGCTCTAGCCGCGGTCGACAACTACAACAGGCCTAGAATCTCTTTTCGTACACGCACCTTCGTACTCCTGATGACTGTTGCATGGACATCATGCTTCCACGCAGTCTTCTACGACAGGAAAGTCAAACCTTGGTATGTGAAGAGTGGAAGCGGAAAGGGTACACGATACGAGAGAATTGATGAGGATCCGAAGCACTGGGAGCTATCGACGTGTGTGAAGGAGTATTGGGGTAACCAACACCCCCCTTCCCGGAAGAACATAGAGTTCTTCCTTGGACTCAGAAACAAAATTGAGCATCGCTACCACCCAGAGCTCGATCCCGCGCTCTACGGCGAGTGCCAGGCGATGCTCATGAATTTTGAGGATCTACTTGGCAGGGCGTTCGGACCCGACATGGCTTTACTGGACCAAGTCGGAGTTGCCTTGCAATTTTCTGCACTAAGGCCTCATCAGCAGGAGGAGGCTCTGCGACGCCTTCAAAGTACGGCCCTGGACGATGTTAGGGACTATATTCAGACCTTCCGTGCAGGACTTCCACCGGAGATCCTTGACAGTTCTCAGTTTTCGCTTCGCGTATTCCTTATCCCAAAGCTAGAGAACAACCCTAATGTAGCCGATCTCTCGGTAGAATTCGTTCCGTATAACCCCAGTAGTCCTACAGAAATGGAATATCTCCAGAGAGTCACGGCACTAATTAGAGAAAAGAAGGTTCCCGTGGCGAGCAAGGGTCTCCTGAAACCGAAGACTGTAGTGGTGCGAGTACAAGAGGGCCTTCCGTTCACATTCACCATGGACATTCACACGCGGTGCTGGAAACACTACGAAGTGCGACCTCCATGGGGCAGTGAGCATCCAGAGAACACAAGGGCGGACTTTTGCATATACGATGAGTTCGCCAGAGACTACGGCTACACCGAGGCCTGGGTGAAGTACCTCTGCAGGAAGCTGTCCGAGCCTGTTGAGTATCAAGCTGTCACAGGCAGAACACCCACACTGGCCGCTTGACCCCCAGGAGGATCCTAGGAGGATTCCGGGCGAAACTCCGCACGCTATCGGCCTTCGCGCCCGCTCCGGCATTAAGCTGCTGCAGGACCGCCTCTCTTGAGACACGCCTTCCATAACGCTTATCCCGGACGCATTGCCGTGACGGCGATGATTGCGGCGGCATGCCTGATCGCTCTCATCGGGTTCGGAATCCGGTCCACCTTCGGCCTGTATCTGGAGCCGATGACGGTTGCCAACGGTTGGTCGAGGGAGACCTTCGCGCTGGCGTTGGCGATCCAGAATCTACTGTGGGGCATTGCCGTACCGGTGGCTGGAGTGATCGCAGACCGGTTCGGGACAGCCAAGGTAGTCGCCCTGGGGGCGGTGGTCTACTCTGTCGGCGTTGCCGGAATGGCGATGTCGGACAGCGGGCTCGAGCTATACCTGACCGGAGGGATTCTCGTCGGTCTGGGAGTAGCCTTCTGCTCGTTCTCCCTGGTGCTGGCGGCCATTGCCCGCGTAATCGCGCCGGAACGGCGATCCCTGGCGTTGGGGCTGGGGACCGCCGCAGGATCTCTCGGCCAGGTTGTCTTCTCTCCGATCAATCAGGCCTTGATATCCAACTACGGCTGGTACGACTCCCTGTTGGTGATGTCCGTCGTTTCACTGGTCCTGGTACCTCTGGCGTTCAGCCTTCGAGGCGGATCGAAATCAGGAGGAGTACAGGTATCGGACCAGGGCCTGACCCATGCACTGGGCGAGGCTGCCAGTCATCGAAGCTACTTGCTCCTGACGGCGGGTTTCTTCGTATGCGGGTTTCATGTTGCGTTCATCACCGTGCATTTCCCCACGTACGTCACCGATCTCGGTCTCCCGGCTCGAGTAGGCGCATACGCGATTTCGATAGTAGGACTGTTCAACATTATTGGTTCGCTGACGTCAGGGGCGTTCGGGCAGCGTTACTCCAAGAAGATGGGGCTCTCAGGCATCTATTTCGGCCGCGCGCTGGTCATCCTTGGACTTCTGCTCGCCCCGGCCAGCGAGCTGTCAATCTACCTGTTTTCGGCGTCAATGGGGCTGCTCTGGCTGTCAACCGTGCCTTTGACCACGGGGATAGTGGCGCAGATATTCGGGCTCAGGTTCATGGCCACGCTGTTCGGGTTCGTTTTCCTGAGCCATCAGGTCGGGAGCTTTCTTGGAGTGTGGCTGGGCGGGTTGCTCTACGACCGAACAGGCTCCTATGACGCGATGTGGTGGGCGGGAGTCGGCTTCGGACTGTTCGCCGCCATAATACACCTGCCAATCAATGACAGGCCTCTGGCCCGGCTGCGCATGGCCCGGGCCGAAAGGTAGCCGGGGCGCGGTTCCGAGTTTGTCAGCGGTGCTATCGCCTTCAGCTAACGTAAAGGATTCACTCCGTGGTTGACCGCCTGTTTTCCGAGCCCAGGCTGGCCGAGTTATATGACGCGTTCTGCGCGGGCCGGCCGGATTTCGACTTCTATCTTCCGCTGGTGATGTCGGCGAAGAGCGTGCTCGATGTCGGCTGCGGGACAGGTGAGCTCCTGCGCCTGGCGCGTGAGGCCGGGCACACAGGACGGCTGTCCGGCCTCGATCCGGCAGAGGCGATGCTGCAGGTGGCGCAACATCGGCGCGATGTGGAGTGGGTCCACGGCGACCTCGCTTCAGTCGATCGGTCCAGGGAGTTCGACCTCGTTGTCATGACCGGGCATGCATTCCAGGTGTTAGTCGACGACAATCAGCTGCGAGCGTCGCTGACCGCGATCCGCTCAGCTCTCACCGAAGACGGCCGCTTCGTGTTTGAGACCCGCAACCCGCCGGCCAGGGGATGGAAGGCCTGGACTCCGGACAATGCAGTGGAGATTATGCACGGCGGCAGGCTGGTGCGGATGGCGCACCAGGTCGAAACGCCCGTTGTCGGAGATATCGTCTCTTTCACCGCCACATTCACCAGTTCAAGCTGGGATCGGCCTACAGTCAGCCGAAGCACGCTGAGGTTCCTTGGTGCTGACTCCCTCTCCTCGTTCCTGTCCGGCGCCGGACTGACAATCGAGGAGCAGTTCGGGGACTGGGACCGGCAGCCGTTGACGGACACCAGCCCGGAGATCATCACCGTCGCCCGGCGGGGCTAAGCCGGGCTACTCGGGCGCTATGGTGGACCAACCTCAGGACTGGAGGCCTGGCGTTCTCAGGCGGTCTTGTTCTGCGACGATTGGTTGGTCGAGAACCTCGCGAATGCAGGGGTAGGCAATCTCCATCGGTAGTCCCTTGGCGTCCTTCGGCGGGCAGTCGGGGACCGTCCTGAGTCGGGCGTGATCATGGTAGGCGACTACCGCCGCCGCGAGCGCGTCAATGATGTCATCCTTTGACACTACCTTCCTGAGGAGATCGCTAGACGTTCTTTCAAATATCTCCTGCGACCGAGGCTCGCATATCTGGAGAACGCGGAGGCGTTCGCATCTCCCTTGCTTGCTCTTCTTCGAGGACGCCATGGCCTTCCTGCCATTCAGGGCCCAGAAAAGGAGCTCGGGATGGACTTCCCGCACCACCGACACCGCACGGCCACCGCGGTCCGCCATCAGTTCATCAACCTCGGCTATCTTGGGGGCTATCGCAAAAGCCTGCTTGCTGATCCCCTTCCCTGTCACCTCCTTCTCCTTCCGGACGGCAGCCCTGTAGTCCTTGGGTGCTTGCGATGCCTGATGGACCGTTTGCCGAGTCGGCGTCGGGAAGACGCTCGACCCGCGACGCCGTCCAAGTTTCTTCCGGGCCGCGCGGTCGCAATCGCGCCCACCCTCGCTCTCGGGGAGCCCGATCGGGATATCCACAAGGATGAGCTTGGCGTCCCGATAGTAGCCCAGCAACTTGCGAAAGCTGCAGAATACCTTGGTCTCGAAGCCGCCGGTGCGGTCCATTCCCACACTGAACCAGCCGCCCTTGCAACCGTCCACCCCGACGAATTCACTTCGCGTCATGTGCAACCCACTTTGCTTAGCGAGTACTCGGCGTCCGTCCCATCCCTCATGGCCTTGGCGGCATGTCGTACTACAGACATCTGTCCAGTGCCTCCACGGTTTCCTCTATACTCAGGTCGCTATTGTCAATCACAACCGCATCGGAATGATCGCGCCACTCGATCATCATGTCGTAGATCATCCCCACCGTAGACTCCTTCAGCCGTGAGCTGCCCGAGCGGGCACGATTTCGCTCCAACACCTTGTCGAAACTTGGCAACAGCACGATGAGCCTGTGCCGGGTCGGCCCAAGAGCAGCCTGCCACTTCCCATGTCCGACTTCCGGCCAATCGGGGAACACGGCGTCGTCAATCGCGCAGCAGTAGCCGCTTCCGACATATTCCCGCGCAACCACGGAACACGCGGACTGCGCGAGGTCGTATTGCCTCTGTGTCTCCTCGTTCCAGCCATCTTCGGGATTGGCGTACCCCGACTTGACGAATCTCCTTATCGTGTCGATCGACAGATGCACTGTCTGATGCTTATGGCTCTTCGCCCATGCCGATGCGGCGGCCGTCTTGCCTGCCCCGGCCGGACCCGTAAGCAACACTACGTGGCGCGGTTCCAATGGGAAGCGCTCCTTTCCCTCAGCTTGCCAACGCCGACCTCGTCAAGACCGACCACTACGCCTACCTGCTTTTACCTTGATCCCAGGCCAATCTCTCTTAATGCGCTTAGCCAAGTCGGCGCGTTTTCGGTTACTCCACTGATAGCCGGATAGGTGGTGAAAGCCCACCAGATCAATCTCCTTCCCATCCAACATCGCGAATCTGCCTCTGACTCTTCTATAGTAGATATGCTGACCCTTTGCCGGCGGAGGAAGAGCGCGATCAATTTCCCTGGCATCCTTCACGTAGCCCTCAAGATAACGGAACACGCTCATACCTGTAGCGAGGACCAAGATGGGGTTGACTATCTTCACAATTCGGGTAAGGTACAGCCTACATTTCTCGCGGCTTGAATTCAACATACTATCCGAGGGTTGCTCAGAAGATCTGAAGAAGCTAGCGTTCGTAACCTGTACGCTACGCAACTTCTCAATTCCATTCCTGCCAAAGGCATCCGTCAATAGGTCGCGCATCTTAACGGCCAGTCGGTAGTCTTCGTCCAAGAAGTCGTGCTCGTCCGCTCCGTAGTCTTCTTTGTAGTTGGCTACAGTCTTAGCCCGAATCCACCGATGCGGAGCGGCCTTGGGGTTGGAACAAGGGGTGAGGGCCGTGGGACGCGACGGTCCGCGCTCGATTCCGATAAATGGGGCCGGTGGCGGCCTTTGGTTGTCGTTGGGGGCGCCGATGGCGGTCCTGGGCAGCGGCGCTGGGGCGGGGTCGGCGGGACAGCATGCAGGGGAAGACAATCGCGGACCGGGCCGGTGCGACTCTGTGGGTCGGTTGGGTAGTCTGGTGGACGTGTCAGGCGCCGTCGGTGCCGTCAGGCAGGCAATGGCAGGGCTCGCAATCGAGCCAGCGCGCGAGTGAACTGGGTTTCCCAAGGCCAGCCCTGTGGCAGATGCAAAGTGAGGCGGCGGGCCGAGCGGGTGAGCCGTCCGGCCAGGGAGAAGAAGCGCCGCCGGAGGGTCTTGGTGGTCACCACCCCCTCGTCCAGACCGATGCGCGCGGTCCAGCGGGCCAGGTTATGGGCCAGCACCTGGACGGCCAGCCATGCGCCGTTGGCGGGGAAGCGGCCCGAGGGGAGATGGTTGAGGCCGACGCCGTGCTTGAGGTCTCGGATAGCATTCTCAATCTCGGCGTGGCGGCGATGGTCGGCCTCCAGTTCCAGGGTTTCCCCGTCCCGGTCGGTGATGAAGCCGTGATAGCTGTAGCTGGCGAAGAGGGCCAGTTGGGAACCGGGCGTGGGCTTCACCCGCCGGACGATGAGCCGCACTGGGGCGGCTTCGGGCTCACCCTGGAAGGGAGTGTAGGTGGTCTCGGCCACGTCGGCGCCGCCGTCCATCCAGTAGGGGACGGGCGTCCAGTCCTCCTCGGGAATCGCCTCAATCAACTCCCTGAGGCGGGCGTGTTGGCGGATGGTGATGGAGAAGCGGACATCCATCTTGCGGCAGACGACGACCAGGGCGTGGGCATAGAAGCCGCTGTCGGCCCGCACCGTGAGTTGTCCTGTAGCCCCAGCATGGCGCACCCGGCCCACGGTCTCCCGCAGGAAGTGGGCGGCGCCCCGAACGGTGTTGGCGCGGCCCTCGCGCAGCCGAGACATCAGCACGTCGCCGGTGCCGGCGGCGATGGCCAGCAGCGGGTGATAGCCCCGCTGGCCAGTGTAACCATGGTGACGCGCCCCCTCCTTGGCCAGTCCGTAGGTCTCGCACATGGTGGAGTCCAAGTCGATGGTCAACGGCCCTTCGCCGGGTCCCGCACCAGCGGCCCAGGCCCGGGACAGCAACTCCCGGCTCACCCGATCCAACTGGCGGACGTGGCCCCACCGGAAGCTGCGCAGGAAAGTTCCCAGGGTGGATGGCGCCTTGACTACGCAGCCGATGGCGCCAGCTGTCCCGCCGGTACGCAACACGTCGGCGTCGTCAATGAAGTCGCCCCCAGCCAGCGCCGAAGCCACCAGGGTCAGCATCTTGTCTCCTGGGTTCGCTCGCCCCGGCGCGTCTCCCAGGTCGACGTGGCTGTCGACGACTTCACGCAGGCCCAGGTGCTGGGCTAGGGTCACCGGGAGGAGCAGCCCAGCATTGGCCACCAGGCGGTGGTCGTCGAAGGCGATACGGATGCGGTCGGGATGGTTGCGTGCTAGCATCTATCGGGTGCTCCTTGTTCTGGGGTCGGCTTTGCTGTTTCAAAACCATTATCCCAGATTCACAGGAGCACCCTCTTGCCGCTTCAGGACACTGACCCGACGCCCTCCTTCGGTGGATTCGGGCTAAGGCCTATCTGGATCGCCACCCGGGTTGTCCCCAATGAAGAGAACCTCTGATGGAGTCAGCGGTGAATATGCCACCTTGTAAAGGTTGGGATCTGTTAGCTGGAATCTGTCCTTGAAGTCTTGGATAACATGCCTTGCAGTCTCACTCTGTCCGGGCAATTAGCTTAACCTCCCGTACTCGAACATCCTGATAACTACACACTCGCAGCAACTCGTCCCTAATCGACAGGGTATCCAAGATCGCTCAGACGCTCACGCGCGACCCGTCGTTCTGCCTCTGTAAAGAGCAGGTGCCACCGCTCCTTCAGAATGAGAGCCTCCACCGAAATATCAAGCCGTCCGCATTCCCAGAGGGCAGTGAGTCCGTCTGAGAATCCCGGCGCACTAAGCAATCTTCTAGCAGTCTCCAGGCCCCCATGTTCGCTTAGCATTCGCAGGAAATAGGTGGCGTTGTAGCCACACTCAGACTGGCCCGCGCTATAAACATCCAGCATTGCCTCGTGGAAAGCCGATTCCAGACTATCCATTCTGACTCTCTCCTATTGTCTCCTCTCCAAAGTCCCTCAAGGTCCTCACAAAGAAGGGGAGCCCTTGACAAACAGAACATTCGTCCGCATAATGAGAGGAGTCACCCACCGTAGGCGCCGCACCCGATACGGGAGAGCGGAACAGATGAAACAAAACGGAACAGTTTCTCAGAAAATCGAGGCTTCACCACGAACGAACCGGCCGGAATTAGCTACAAATCCAGATGTACCATAGTCACCCAGAGCTGTACCTAATCCTCCCACAAACGTTCCTTCCGTGACCCAGAAGTGCAACCTTTATGCTCCGCTACGCCCCGCGCCGGAGCACCTGACCCGGCAGCGCGCCGGTGAGATCCCCGTCACGGACTATCGCCTCGCCGTTGACGAACACGTGCGGAACCCCCACCGGGAACCGGTGCGGGTCATCGTAGGTGGCCACGTCAACCACCGTATCCGGGTCGAACACCACGAGGTCCGCCGCGAGGCCCTCCTCGACACGGCCCCGGTCACGCAGGCCGATCCGCTCGGCCGGGAACCCGGTCATCTTGCGGACCGCATCCTCCAGCGAGAGGACTCCCTCCTCCCGGACGTAGTGGCCGAGCACCCTGGGGTGAGTACCGTAGAGACGCGGATGGGGCTGTGTCACGCTCCATATCCCATCCGGCGATATCGCCGTACCGTCCGAGCCTATGATGGACAGCGGATGGGCCAGGAAGCGGCGCATGTCCTCCTCCGTCCTGTTGTCCATCACCGATTCGACCCTCGGGTCTTCGAGGATCATGTCCAGGATCGTGTCCAGCGGATGCGTACCCCTCGACTCGGCTATCTCTTCGACCGAGCGGCCCAGGTGGCCGCGGTCGCCTTCGGGCCCCACCTTCACGATCACGATCTTGTCGAAGTGCCACGGCATGTCGCCCCACCAGCCGCCCTTCATGTCCTCCCTGGCGCGGCGCCGCGGCGCCGGGTCGGCGAGCATCTCGAGTACCGCGTCGACGCCCTGGCCCTCCATCCAGGCCGGGGTGAGCGACACGAAGCCCGCCGCGCCCGCCAGGTATGGATAGAGGTCGAATGCGATGTCGATCCCGTCGTCCCGGGCCCGCTCGAATATGGAGGCCATCTCATCCGCCTTCCCGTGATGCCGGGAGTCGATGATGGCTATGTGCGAGTACTCGACCAGTACCCCGGTCTGCCTCCCGATCTCGACCGCCTCCTCCACCGCCTTGAAGTGCCATCCCCCGGCCAGCCTCGGATGCGTCGAGTAGAAGCCGCCCTCGTACCGGACTACCTCCTCCAGCAGCGCGACTATCTCCGAGGTCGGCGCGCCCTCGAAGTGGGCGCCTGTCAGGCCGTTGGTCAGCGCCCACGCGCCCTGCTCCACCGACTCGGCCGTCAGGCTCTTCATGACGGCCAGCTCGTCCGGGTTCGCCGGGCGGCTCTTCGGCACGCCCGCGGCGCACTTGACGGCCCCGTGGCCCACCTGTGGAATGATGTTGAGCCCGATGCCGGTCTGCTCCGTGTAATCCGCCCAGCTGTCGACGTCGGTCCAAGCCCACTTGGTCGGGGAGTGAGGTATCGCGTGCGTCGGGTTCACCCTTCGCAGCGCTTCGCCACTGCCGAGCACCCCTGCCGGGTAGGGGCTGCTGCCGCAGTTCCCGCAGACCTCTGTCGTCACGCCCTGACGAGCCTTGCTGTCCCCCATCGGATCGTCCAGCATCGTCACGTCGGAGTGAGAGTGCATGTCGATGAAGCCGGGCGAGACGACGCAGCCCGCCGCGTCGATCCGTTCGGCGGCCTCCGCCGACGACAGGTCGCCGATGGCGGCGATCCTGCCGGCCTCGATCCCCACGTCCGCCCGGTAAGACGGCCCGCCGCTCCCGTCCACCACCGTACCGTTCAAGATCAGCGTGTCGAAGGCCATGGGCTTCTCCTTGCAGTCGATTCGGGCTTCTTCCTAAGCGTCCGCGCGGCTTGCGGTATGATAGCAGAGCCCCGAATAGCCGCTCATTCAGGCATGAGCTGGGACTCAGAGGGCACGAGAGCACAGGATGGATGACGACCTCGCCGCGTTCTTGGCTCCGCTGACCGCCTACACGGAGGAGATGCACGCCTGGTCCGTTGACCGCTTCCACTTGGCTTGCTATCTGACCGATAGCGTGCCTCCCCATCAGTACGTCGTGTCCGCACGATCGGTGGTGACCGACGGGGACCGGGTCCTGGTTGTACAGGACCCCAACAGCAAGCACATTTTGCCGGGCGGCAGGCTGGAGCCGGATGAGACCCCGGAGGACGCCATGCGGAGGGAGGTCCTGGAAGAGACCGGCTGGAGCCTGGCCCGCTTCCGGCAAATCGGGATCATGCACTTCCACCACATTGACCCCCTGCCGGACGGCTATACCTATCCATACCCCGACATCCTCCATGTCGTATACGCCGCCGCCCCGGGAGGGTATCACCCAGAGCTGAGGGAGGTGGGCGGCTATGAGTTTGGCGCCGAATTCGTCCCGGTGGACGAGGCGCGCCGGCTGGACCTGGACGCTGGCCAGCATGTGTTCCTCGACGCCGCCCTGCGCGTCGAACATCGGCCGCAAGGTCCCTAGCGTACCCAACGATGCCGAGACCCATCAACGGCCCATTTCTGGTAGGCTGACCCATACCTCCTCAGGAGCGACGACGCATGAACATCCAACGCTTTGAAGACCTGCTTGCCGAGTCCGGCCTGGACGGCGTGATTGCCAGCTCGCTGGAGAACGTGTCCTACCTTTCGGGCGCCCGGATAGTCACGCAGCGACTCATCCCCGACCGGCTGGTCCTGCTCCTGTGGCCGGGGCAGGGAGACCCGGCCATCGTCCTCTGCAAGGGCGAGGATGTAGCCTGCAGGGACGAATGCCAGATCGAGGACATGCGCACCTACAAGGAGTTCGTCACCTCCCCCGTAGATCTGCTGGCCGACGTCGTGGTCGAGAAGGGTCTCGCCAGGGGCCGCCTCGGCGTAGAGAGCCACTCGCTGCAGTCCGCGTTCATGGACCGGCTGCGGGAGCGGCTCCCCGGCGCCACGCTGGTCGACTGCGCGAACCTGATGGACCGGGCCAGGATGATCAAGACGCCGGAGGAGATCGACGCCCTTGCGGAGGCTGCAATGGCCACCGACCGGGCGATTCGCGCCGCGTTTGAGAGGGCAACCGCCGGTGACGCTGAGAAGAGCGTCGCGGACGACGTAGCAGCCGGGGTGACCTCCGCCGGGGCCGACGTCCTGAATTTCAACTTCCTGGGCACGGGGACGCGGTCGTTCGAGTGGCACGCCCGACCCGGCGGGACGCTTCTGGAAGCGGGCCACACGCTCCACACGGACGTTGGAGGCAGCTTCTCGGGCTACTGGTCGGACGTTGCGAGGACGGCATTCGTCGGAAAGCCCGGCCAGCGCGAGCGCGACCAGTACGACAGGCTATACCAGATTCACGTCGAGACGATTGAGGCTGTCCGTCCGGGCCTGCGGGCCAGCGACCTGTATGCCATCTGCGAGGCGGCCTACGAAAAGGTCGGCCTCCCCTTCTGGATGGCGCATATCGGCCACGGGCTAGGCCTGGGCCTCCACGAACACCCCATGCTCAAGTCGACCACGGACGAGCTGCTGGCCCCAGGGATGGTGTTGTGCATCGAGCCGGCCCACCTCGACCCCGAGATGGCAGGCTACCACGTGGAAGACCTCGTCGTGGTGACCGACGATGGCGTGAGGGTACTGACAGACTACGAGAGCGCACGCGAGCCCCAGGTGATCGAGTAGTGAGGCCGGCAGCGTGACGACTATGGCGGGACCGGCGCTGACCGACGCCGACCTCGACTTCGTGGTCGGCGAGGCGGCGCCCGACGCTTCGGACGGAGAGCGCCTGAAGGGTCTCGTCCTGCGGGACTCCGGCTTCAGGAAGACCATGCTGTCCGACGACCGCGTCTTCGAGCGCCTGATGGACGACGAGGAGGCCTTCGTGAAGGTCTCGCCGGGCCTCTACTTCGAGGTGCTGCTTCGCAGGGCTGTGAGCGACCTCAATTCGTCGACCCACACGGTCGAGCGTGCGGGCAGAGACACCGTCGCGGTGTTCGATACCGACGAGGTGGTCGACTTCCTGGACCGTCCGGGGATCGTCGAGTACTTGGCCGGAATGCTCGCCTCGTTCACCCGGATACAGGGCTTCGTTACTTCCGTACGGGTCCGCCGCGGCGTCAGGAGGCGGGTCCGGTTCAACGACATGGACAGCCTCGTCCGGCTCTGCGCCACGGTCGACGAGCCTCACCGGTTCGGCTACTACCGTCGGATCGCCGACGTCTGCCTGTTCATCTCGGGCGTATTCCGGGACTACGCCATTCCCACGGCTGCCCGCGGGGCGCGGCACCGCCGTGGCATGGAGGACTACGAGGCCGAGGGCAGGCGGTTCTACGCGCTGGCCGGCGCCCACCCGGCGGCCGGGACGATGCGGCTGTCCGAGGTGTTCGGCCTGCTCCAGGAGCACTTCGCGGCGGCGAGGAAGCCGCTCACTTTCGATCTCCAGCCGGTACCTTCACGCCCGCCGCAGGAGGCTCTTCGGCGATGCCGTCGAGCAGGGAGCCGTACGATGAGGGAGGCACAGTGAGCAGCAGTCCGTCGGCGGCCAAGGTCGAGCTTGACGGCGAGCGCATCCTCGTCGACTGGAGCGACGGCCACCGAAGCGCCTACAGCGCCCGGGACGTCCGCATCAACTGCGGGTGCGCCGAGTGCGTCGAGGAGTGGTCGAACAGGAAGCTGCTGGACCCGGCCACCGTGGCGCCGGGCATCCGCGCCGAGGACTACCTGATGGTCGGCAGGTACGCCGTCCAGTTCCTCTGGAGCGACACGCACTACACAGGGATCTACCCGTTCGACGTGCTCCGCAGGCTATGCCCCTGCGACGAGTGCAGACCCGCCAAGGGCTAGCTTACTAGCGCAGCGACGGGTTGAGCGTGTAGGTGCCAGTCCACGTCGACTGGGCGAGCACGTGGCCCTCCATGGCGGCGATGGCGTCCGGGCCGCCGAAGGTGCCCGACAGGCCGAGGCTTGGCACGTCGAGGGCGTAGAGCGTGAACCGGTAGTGGTGAAGCAGCTCGTCGTTCCACGGCGGGCACGGACCGTCGTGTCCGGAGTAGTCGCCCGCCATCTGCTCGTCGCCGGCGAACCAGTCGGTGTAGTTGTTGACTCCGCGCACGCCGTGGCCGGTGGGGCCCGGCGCCTTTCCGCCCGGCGTAACGCCGTCGGAGTCGATGCCCTCTGCCAGCTCGCCAATGTCCACGGGGATGTCCACCAGCACCCAGTGGTAGAAGTCGACCCTTGGCAGGTCGTGGGGGACTGTGCGCCCCTCCTGGTTCACGTCGTCGGGGACGGACGGCACGTCCGGGTCGACCACGACGACGGCCAGGGACTCGGCGGCGGCCGGAACGCCGGACCACTGGAGGCGGGGGCTTCGATTCGGGCCGAAGGTCGCGTGACCCTCGTCAGCCGGAACGCAGAAGGCGAACTCTCCGGGGATGGGGGCCCCGTCGGGGAAGGATGGAATAACGAGCTTCACGGCAGTCCTCCTGGGTTGTCTGGCACGCCTGGACTATATGCGGCGGGCGTTGGCAAGGCCGAGCTCAGACAGGTCCTCGCCCTCGAGATGTAGAGCTATCGCCTCCTGAAGATTGGCGAGAGTCTCGTCCAGCGTCGTCCCCTGAGTTACCACTGCAATGTCCACGCACTCCGCAACGTACTGCTTCTCTCCCTTGCGGACGAAGGCCTTAATGGTTCTCTGGAGTGTCATTGTCGCCTCCCGGCAGCTAATGCCTTAGTCATGCTCGGTCTTGGCCGTTACCTGCAACAGGCAAGCCAGGTCGAGGCCCTCGTCTACCAGTTCGTGAAGGCGCCGTCGTTGCGGCGCAGGACCGGAGGGAATCCGCCGTGCTCGGCCCTCCTGGCAATTGCGGCCTCCTCGTCGAAGTCGACGCCGAGGCCGGGCATGTCCGGGGCGAACGCGTAGCCGTCCTCCCAGCCAATCTGCTGCGGGAACAGGTCTACGTCGAGGGTCCCCGGTCTCTTCGGCATCTCCTGCACGCCGACGTTCGTCGACGCCATGCAGAGGGCGACGCACGCGGCGGCGCTGACCGGGCCCAGCGGGTTGTGCGGAACGATGTCGATGTAGTGAGTCTCGCACCAGTGGGTCACCTTCAGCGCCTCGGTCAGCCCGCCCACGATGCACAGGTCGATGCGGGCGTAGCTGATCAGCTCCTCCTCTATGACCTCGCGGAAGGCCCATTTGCCCGCCCACTGCTCCCCGGCGGCTATGGGCAGGGAGACGTGCCTCGCCAGGGTGCGGTAGCTGCCCGGGTTCTCCGACCTGAGCGGGTCCTCGATGAAGAAGGGCTTGTACGGCTCCAGCGCCTTGCACAGGCTGATGACGTGCGCCGTGTCCAGGCGCGTGTGGACGTCGAGGAGCAGCTGGATATCCGGCCCGACGGCGTCCCGCACGGCGGCCATCTGCGCCTCGCCCAGCCGGATAGCCTCGACCGGCTCCAGCGTGCCCGACCCTCCGAACGGGCTGGCGCCGGTGGCGCCAGTCTCCGAGAGGCCCCAGCGCGCGAACTTCCAGCCCTCCTCCTTGGTAGCCAGGCAGCTCTCGACGAGCGCGACGGTATCTCCGCCCTCGTTGTGCGGGTAGCAGACGACCTTGTCCCTCACCGGCCCGCCCAGGAGCTTGTAGACCGGCATGCCGAGGGCCTTGCCCTTGATGTCCCAGAGCGCGATGTCGATGGCGCTGATGGCCGAGCAGTAGGTGGTGTCGGCGGGGAAGAAGGAGCCCCTGAACATGTGCTGCCACAGGCGCTCAGTCGAGAAGGGGTCCTCGCCGACGACGATCTCGGAGAGATGCTCCAGGGAGGCGTCGACGGCCGCGCCCCAGAAGGACATGCCGATCTCGCCGAGGCCGTATATCCCCTCGTCGGTCTCCACCTTGACGATATGGTAGCGGTGGCCGTTCTCGCTCAGAAACGGAAAGCTCTTGACGGCGGTGATTTTCACGGCGCTCCTCCTTTGGATGGGGCGTATCGCTTACTCGACAGGACTTACTACTCGGACTCCGGTCGGTTCGAAGTGACGGACGTTGCGGGTAACCACGGTCAGGCCGTGCTCCAGCGCCGTGGCGGCGATGAGCAAGTCTGCCCCGTCGTGCCCAATGGTAGCCGACAATTGCCCCCACCGTCGTGCGGTGGCGGCATCTACAGGAAGAATGCGGTCGCCGTACCAGGCCAGCACCCGGTCTAGCCAGAGAGCCAGATTCCGGGCGAAGGATGGGTCGCGTCGCTGCTGCTGCCTGATGCCTCTCTCTATCTCGCCCACGGTAACAACGCTTATGTACAGGTCCGAGGTCCGCTGTGCCTCGACCCAACTGATAGTCTCAGGATTCCGTTCACGCCTGCGGAGCGCCGACAGCACGTCGGTGTCAAGGAGAAACATCAAAAGTCCACTGGACGGGCGGGAAGGGACAGCCGTTCGAGCTCCTGGTCGTCCTGCGGGATTTCAAGAAGCAGCTCACCCAGAGTCGGAGCGTCAGCCTTCTCCAGGCGGCAAAGGCGCTCGTACTCCTCCGTCGCCATCACCACCACCGCAGGCTGCCCCCTTCGAGTAACTCGCTGGGGTTCGCCGTCTAGCGCGGCGTTGACCAGCGCGCTGAACTTGTTCTTCGCATCCTGAAGAGGCCACTCCACCATGACATTCTCCGGCTAGATGATCTGGCTAGATTATACATACTCCTGTCCGGTTATCAATCCGGCATAGGCCGCATATGAAGAAGAGCGAGCTCAAAGTTATCCATGCTACTCGGCATGAATGCCTATTCGTCACCCTTGCCAGTCGGGCGGTGTGCCTGCCGCCGGGTGCCTATGTTTCGAAAAACTGTTGGAAACTGCCGCAGTTTTGTGGGATCTCATAGCTGGAGGCCTCGATCCGGACAACCGATTTTCAACACATTTGCCACGGGGACGCAACGGAAGCTCGGCGGTCCTGCAACGATATTGCGCCAGGCGCCGGTGCGTAGGGGCTTCGCCCGCGGGCCGGATGAGCAGGGCGCCCATACGAGATCGGTATCGGCAAGAGGTTTCGCCGAAGATTTGTCCCAAACTGCCCCAAACTGTCTCACGTCGTAGCTAAGGGTCCCGCTGCTGAGACCGCGTTTGAGGCGTCTGTGAAGCGTATACGGACGGAAGCGGGCGCATTCGGACGAATCTGATACGGGCTCACCGGGGCTGGGGTTATGGGTACCATGGAGGAATAATAGCACGGTTGTTCGCGGCCGTCCAGTGGGGCGCATGCCCTCGGGTGTCAGGCTGGCTCTTCGGCCAGAGCGGCTTCAACCTTGTGCTCAAGATCTGCCAAGTGCACCAGGTGAGCTGCAAGGGGCTCCCACCTGCACCGCGACGCCGCGGCGTGAGCGCGGCCAGCAAGGGATTGAAGTCGCGCAGGTCCCCGAGTTTCTTGTGTCGACTTGGAAAGCTGTTATCCTAGGCCCCGGGCTTTGTAGGACCATCGCGATAGTCCGGGCCACGGAAACTACCCCTCCATTACCAGCCGCCGTCGTAGGATTTATCGTCGGTGCACCAGTTGCCAGACCAAGACGGGGATAATTATGGCACGACTAGTAGCCTTATCATCACTGCTGATCCTTCTGGCGGCTTCGTGCCAGTCTCAAGGTCTCACCGAGGCCGAGGTCGTGGAGTTGATCCAGCAGCACTCCACGCCTGGACCTCCCGGTTCATTCGTGTCCGTCAGCGCCGGAGCGTTCTACAGTTGTGGAGTGAGAACGGACGGTTCTGTCGAATGCTGGGGCAATGACGGCTACGGAGAGTCCACAGCCCCCGCCGGTTCATTCGTGTCCGTCAGCGCTGGGTGGTCACACAGTTGCGGAGTGAAGACCGACAGCTCTGTCGAATGCTGGGGAGGGGCCAACTTTGGACAGTCCACGCCGCCGGACGGTTCATTCGTGTCCGTCAGTGCTGGCACATGGCACGGTTGTGGAGTGAAGGCAGATGGCTCCGTCCTGTGTTGGGGGAGTGACGACGATGGCGAGTCCACGCCGCCAGACGATTCTTTCACTTCCGTCAGCGCCGGGGGAAGCCATACTTGTGGCGTGAAGATTGGCGGCTCCGTCCTGTGTTGGGGGAGTGACGACGATGGCGAGTCCACGCCGCCAGGCGATTCTTTCGCTTCCGTCAGCGCCGGGGGAGACCATACTTGTGGCGTGAAGACGGATGGCTCAGTGGCATGCTGGGGCGGAAACGACGATGGTCAGTCGACGCCACCGAGCGGTCCATTCGCTTCCGTCAGCGCGGGGTTAGTACACAGTTGCGGAGTGAAGACGGACGGCTCCGTCGTATGCTGGGGCTTCGACAGACCTGACAGACCCGAACCGGGCGGGGCCACGCCGCCCAAGAAGTACGACGCTCCGCCGCCGATGACCATCGACCCCGACAAGAGGTACACGGCAACGTTCAACCTGGCAAAGGGCGGGAGCTTCGTCGTCGAGCTGTTTGCGAAGGAGGCGCCGACGACGGTCAACAATTTCGTCTTCCTGGCCCGCGACGGCTACTACGACGGCGTGACCTTCCACCGCGTGATCCCAGGCTTCATGGCCCAGGGCGGCGACCCGACCGGCACCGGGACGGGCGGACCGGGCTACACCATCCCGGACGAGTTCAGCCCGCTGAGGCGCCACGACAGCCCCGGCGTTCTGTCCATGGCCAACGCCGGACTCCCGAACAGCGGCGACGGACAGTGGTACATCACCTTCGTCCCAACGCCACACCTCGACGACGCTGACACGGTGTTCGGAAGGGTGGTGGCGGGAATGGAGGTGGTGAACGACATCACTGCCCGCGATCCATCCACCGCGACATCGCCGGGCGACGTAATCTCTTCGATCACAATAGCCGAGAGCAGGTAGCTCTTACCGGCTCCCGTCGATTCTACATCCGATCGTTCCGACGCAGACTGGAATCCCAGACAACATGTCCTCTACGGGGTGGGGCTCGAAGTGCCCGGCCTAGACTCGTTGGGTGCTTGAACGCGGCTGTATGTGGTGGGCCTGCTACAAACCTTGTCAGCAATTATCTGTTTCCCCACGAGACTCCGTTCCGACTGACCAGACCCGCATGGTACAGTCTTCTTCGGAGAGTGGCGATGCCCAACGACAACACAACCCTCGACAAACTCGCCAGCGTCATCGAGACGCTTCGGGAACACATCAACCGCGACTACGCCACCTCGCAGAACGAGACTCGGACTCGCACCGTTCTCATCAATCCGCTGCTCGGAGCACTCGGCTGGTCCGATCCATCGGTGATCACATCAGAATACTCGATTGGATACGGTCGCGGACTCGCCGACTATGCCCTCCACCCCACGGGCCAGAAGGGAAGACCCATCGCTTTCATCGAGGCAAAGCGTCTGAGGGAACCTCTGAACGACGAACACCTCAACCAGGCGCTCAAATACGCCTCAAAGAGGAACAGCGTCAGGTACGTTGGCCTCACCAACGGCGACCGGTGGGAGTTCTACGAGACATTTGAAGATGGCTGGGGTCTCATCCTCAACATCTCAATTCGTGAAGCGTCTGCCTCCAGTTGCGCAGCTAAGCTACTGTCGTTCAAGCGGCTAGTCGAGGGTCTTGAGGATGTAAAAGACCCTGAGAATATGGGAGATCTTGAGGCGACCGAGGAGATTGGTCAAACATTCTACCATCACCTTGGAGTTAAGCCGTCGGCGTCGCCTGAGGAGATAAGGAAAGCCTATCGTCGTAGAGTCAGGCAAGTTCACCCTGATATTTCCCCAGATGAAAATGCAAATGAAAAGGCGCAGCGTACTATCGAGGCATATTCGGTCTTGCGCGATCCCATCAAACGCTCTGAGTATGATCGAGAGTTAGTCGCTGAAGAGGCTGCGTGTCACGAAACTACGTCACACACCAGGCAAGCAGCCCCATCACCTCCGCAGCGCAATAGCGATAGGTCATCGGCGCGAGCGGAGCGCCACTCCTACGCGAACCCAGCCCGTGCCGTGGATATGAGCATAGTCCTAAGCTGGTCGGTGTTCTCCATCGTTCTCTTTGGCATCATCGGCTACGTGATCGGCTTTCGGGCCGCTCAGCCCGTCCTGGACGGAATCTCCGGCACAGTGGGCACACTGGTTGTTGGGTCCGTGGCGAGTGTGGCGACGGTGGCAGTCCTGCTCCACCTGCCATGGGAGCGGCTGTCATTGGGGTGGCTGCGTTCAGCGGAGGGGTACGTCAAGAGAACGCTCATCTGGTCGTGCGGTTGCATCGTTGCCAGCGGCGTCCTCGGCGGCGTCCTTGGGTACGCCGCTGGCTTTCGCACTGCGCAGCCCATCTACGACATGCTCGCTGTCGTAGGCACAATAGTTATCGTAATCCTCGTGGCTGTGGCACTGGTCTTGATAATCTTCGCGTTGATTCGCGCATCTCAGCGCTAGCAGGCTGCGGAAGAAAGGTAAGGCGCTCAGCCGCAGTGTATGGAGCCTCAACTGTCTCGGCGGCATTCGGCATGTGATAGGCCAATTCGCATAATTCGTTCAGAACACGCGATAGGACGGCATTTATCGTCGGACAGTTTTCGGCCCTGGGTAGACAGCAGAGTTTTTCCGCAGCCTGCTAGGGCAGACGCTGCTGAGCAGGCCCAAAGATGACCCGAGCGACGGGGCTTACATCGGGGGGCAGTGAACCTCAGCGAAGAACCACCCTGCCTCTGCGGGTCTGGGACACTCTCCCGCATGGAGAGAGCACGGTTCGAAGGGCTTGTCGCGGAGGCCCTGGACGGCATCCCGGATGAGATCGGCGGCAGGCTCGACAACGTCGACGTCGTGGTGGACGACTGGCCCAGCCAGGCACAGCTGATCGGCTCGGGTATCGGCGAAGGGGAGTACCTGCTGGGGCTGCAGTCTGGCGCTGGCGCAGCGCCTCGCGGAGTCGTGACGGCGCGGCCGCACTCCGCTACGGCGGCTGGCAGCGGCGCACGGTTGTAACCACGATTCAGCCCGCGGGTGAATCCTTCGGCAATTCGCTAGGAGTCTGTCCGAGAAACAATGTTCTAAACGATATGCGTCATTAGTGGAGTGTAAAGATGCTAATTACTCCACGACAAGGTCCAGATTGCTGTAAGCAGGTTATTGCGTGGCGGGTTTCGTCTCCCGGAACGAATCCTCGGACAGGCTCCTAGCCTGACTTTCTTGCGCATGGCGCCCGTGGCGACCCAATGCCAGTTTCCGCGAACCGGCTCCCCTTCCGACTGATCGTTACGACGGCTGCGTTGCCGTGGACAGGCGCCGCTGCGCCTCGGCGTACATGTCCGGCGGCAGGGGGCCGAGCTCCGCCGTCAGCAGGTTGTCCGCAAGGTGCTCCATGTTCGCCGTACCCACAATTGTGGTGTGCATGCTGGGGTTGGAGATGGGGCGCATGTCCTCGGGGTTGTCAGGCTGACTCTTCGGCCAGAGCGGCTTCAACGTTGTGCTCATTTTCTGCTAAGTTGCAGCAGGTGATCTGCAGGGGCTCCCACCCACACCGTGACGACGCGGCGTGAGCGCGTCCAGCATTGGATTGAAGCCGCGCAGGTACCTGCGTTTTCTTGTGTCGATTGGAAAGCTGATACCCTAGGAGCCTGTCCGAGGATTCGTTCCTGGAGACGAAACCCGCCACGCAATAACCTGCTTTACACTCCACTAATGACGCATATCGTTTAGAACATTGTTTCTCGGACAGACTCCTAGACCCGGTGCTTGCCAGGACCATCACCCACGCGTATGAAGTCGTCTGCCTAGAGAACCGGACTCCCTGAGCCCTTAGGTATCGCTATGTTGTCGAGTCACCCCTTGAGACTACCCAACCATAGACACTGCCGTACGCAGGCATGAAACGCAGCATAGAGAGGATTCTCACCACACACACCGGTAGCCTGCCGCGGCCTGCCGACCTCGTTGACCTAATGTATCGGCGAGAGGAGGGAGAGGCCGTACCGCAGCCGGTGGTAGACGCCCGCGTGCGTTCTGCGGTGGCGGAAGCGGTGGCCAAGCAGAACGATGCGGGCGTGGACGTGATCAACGACGGCGAGCAGGGCAAGATCGCCTACTCGGTATACGTCAAAGACCGCCTCAGCGGCTTCGAGGGCGAGGACTCCTCCGAGGTTACCGCCTTCGACGATGACTTTCCCGAGTACTGGACGCGCAGGGAGTTTACCGAGGCCACCATCGTACGCAGCGCGATAAAGCGGCCGGTGTGCACAGGCCCAATCGGCTGGAAGGACCGCCAAGCGGTCCAGAGGGACATACACAACCTCAAGGAGGCCCTGAATGGTCTGGGGCCGGAAGAGGCGTTCATGACGGCCGCTTCTCCAGGAGTCGTGGCAGGCTTCCTCAAGGACCGGTACTACGGCAGTCACGAGGCTTACGTCTACGCATTGGCCGACGCCTTGAAGGACGAGTACGACGCGATCTGCCGCGGGGGCTTCCTGCTTCAACTGGACTGTCCCGATCTCACGATGAGCGGATGGAGAAGGCGCCAGCAGGCCGGTCTCAGCGCCCAGGAGTTCATCAAGCGGGCGGAGCTCCACGTGGAGGCGTTGAACCATGCCGTCAGAGACATCCCGCCCGACCGGATGCGGCTCCACCTATGCTGGGGAAACTACGAGGGACCTCATCACCTGGATACTCCCCTCAAGGACATCATCGGCATCGCGTTCAAGGCTCGACCCGCCGCCCTCTCCTTCGAGAGCGCCAACCCTCGACACGGGCATGAGTGGAGGCTGTTCAAAGACGTGAGGCTGCCAGAGGGCAAGCTGCTCATCCCGGGCGTGCTGGACTCGACTACCAACTTCATCGAGCACCCAGAGCTGGTCCAGCAGCGCGTTGCGCAATATGCCGGCCTGGTGGGCCGGGAGAACGTAATCGCCGGAACCGACTGCGGTTTCTCCCATTTCGCCACCACCACGCCCAGGGTGGACCCCAGGATAGCCTGGGCCAAACTGGCGTCGATGGTGGAGGGAGCGCGCCTGGCGTCCGAAAAGCTCTGGTGAGCGTGGTGCACTTTCCGGCATGGAGAGAGCACGGTTCGAGGGGCTTGTCGCGGAGACCCCCGACGGCATCCCAGATGAGATCGGCGGCTGGCAGCGGCGCAAGGTTGTAACCACGATTCAGCCCGCGCGTGAATCCTTCGGCAGTTCGCTAGCCTGACTCTCTTGCGCATGGCGCCCGTGGCGACCCAAGTGCCAGTTTCTGCGAACCGGCTCCCCTTTTGACTGATCATTACGACGATTGCGTAGCCGTGGACAGCCGCCGCTGCGCCTCCGCGTACACATCCGGCGGCAGGGGGCCGAGCTCCGCCGTCCGCAGGTTGTCCGCAAGGTGCTCCATGTCCGCCGTACCCACAATCGTGGTGTGCATGCTGGGATTGGAGATGGTGTAGCGGAGCATGAACTGCGTACGGGTCATGCCATCCAGCAGCTCGTTCAGGTTGGCCTCTTCCCACAGCGCCCACCGGTCGCCGCCGTGCCCGCCGCTGTCGGGGTCGCCCTTGGCGACGCCGCCACGCACAATGACTCCAGCGCCGGCCGCGCACGCCTGCGCCATGGCGTTTTCATGCTCACGCTCAACGGCGGAGTAGGGGATCTGGAAGGCGTCGAACACGCCCATGTCGATTTGTCCCGGCAGGTTGGGCAGGGTGCCGGACACGCCCAGGAAGCGGATCCTGCCCTCGCGCTGCAGGTCCAGCAGCGTCTCCACGGCGCCGTGCTGTTCCAACTCAGACACCGCCGGGTTGGAGTGGAACTGCACGAGGTCGAGGTGGTCCGTGTTCATGCGGCGCAGGCTCTGCTCCACACCGTTGACGATATTCTCGCGGGTGTAGACGTGGGGGGAGCGCCTGCCGGTTAGCGCAGGGTCCGAGGGCGGATCGCCCCCGGTGGCCCAGCAGCCGCACTTGGATGCCAGAAAGTACTCGTTCCGGCGGTGGGAGATGTGCCGGCCGATGAGCTCTTCGCTCATACCGTAGTCGATGGACGTGTCGATCAAGTTTATGCCGCCGTCCAGCACCGCGTTCAGGATGCGACCGGCCTCCTCAGGGTCAATGTGGCGGCCGCGGGCTGCGCCCCGCAACTCCATCGCGCCACAGGCCAGCGCGGTAACCTCGAAGCCCGTGCGTCCCAGCGTCCGCTTCACAATGTCTGCCATCAAGTTCCCCCAATGAGTTGCTGAGTTGCTTCAAAGGCCACCCTGAATAGCTCTGCTTGCGGCCTACGTGAACCTGCCGACAGTCATTGTACCAGTTGCCATGTTAGTGCCCCGAGCGAAGAAACCGATGCCACAGACCGTCCTGCCCCGAAGGCGTCGCTGCTGATTGCGTTGTTTTCGGTGAGGAGCGAGCGAGCCTTCTGCGAGGAGTTGGGCTACAGCCTGCTGTTCCGCTGGTCCTTGGACATGCAACTGATGGAGCGCAGCTTCGGTCCTACGGTGTTCACGAAGAACCGGCTGCGGCAGACGCTACTGAGCAGGCCCAACGATAACCCAGCGACGGGCTTATGTTGGAAGGGCAGTAAACCTCAGCGAAGAACCACCTCGCTCCTGCGGGTCTGGTACACTTTCCGGCATGGAGAGAGCACGTTTCGAGGGGCTTGTCGCGGAGGCCCTGGACGGCATCCCGGACGAGCTCGGCGACAGGATCGACAACGTCGACGTCGTGGTGGACGACTGGCCCAGCCAGGGACAGCTGATCGGCTCGGGTATCGACGAAGGGGAGTACCTGCTGGGGCTCTACGAGGGCCTCCCCCTGACCGAGCGGGACGACTACAACATGGTCCTGCCGGACAAGATCACGCTGTTCCAGGGGCCCATAGAAGCGATCTGCTCAAACGACGAGGAGATCGTGCGGGAGGTCCGGGACACTCTCATCCACGAGGTGGGCCACCACTTCGGCATCGACGACGACCGCCTGTACGAAATGGGGCTTTAGGGGCAGATTCGCGGCTTCCCCGCGCTATTCGGCCCGGCTCTGCAAGAGACAGGGATTGACTACAGCCCCGGCCTGCAAGCCGTCTCAGCGAATCGTGACTATCTCCGCGGCGGCTTCGACGCCTCTCCAGCCCCTGTCGGCCGTCACGGCAGGGGCCTTCAGTCTGTTGGCCAGCGACAAGCAGCACAGATCCGCCAGCGAGAGGCCCGACCCGGCCAACCGGTTGCGGAGAAGGCCGACCTCGAACGCCTGCTCGGCGTCGAAGTTCGTTACGCGAACACCCAACACACCCAGCGCCGCTCTTATCGAGGCTTCCGGCAGACCTCCGTCGGCCAGCTTCCCAACGACTTCTGCCATGTTCACGGCGCTCATGACAGCCCTCGGAACCATCGGCTCCACATGCTCGCCGCCCGGCTCCCCGTTCATCAGCGCCAGAAGCGCGGACGCGTCCAATACGACGTCATCCACGTAAGGCCTCTTCCCTGCGCTCTTCGATCAGCTCGTCTACCAAGCTCTGGCCCTCGGGAACGTACTTTCGAACGATCTCCTGAGCTCGGCGGATCGCACGCCGGGGCGTGAGCAAGCGGACCTCCTCGTCATCCAGCACAACGATCACCGGGTCGCCTGGTTTGAGGCCAAGCGCCTTCCGGAACGCCGAAGGCACCACGACTCTGCCGCCTTCAGAGATTTTTGTCATTACTTCCATATCATGTCACCTAAAGAGCGGTAGTCCATACAGGTCTGAGCATACCATATTGTATTCGGATATGTCACATACCTTGAGAGGACACCGGCTCTTCCCATCGTCACGCCGACCTACCGCAGCGTCAGAGGACTGGATTCCGGCCTCCGCCGGAACGACGGAATGGCAAGGTCGCTGGCGGAGGCCAGAGTCATGGGACTGGGTTGCGGCCTCCGCCGGAACGACGGAATGGCAAGGTCGCTGGCAGGGGCCGGAGTCATGGGACCGGGTTCCGGCCTCCGCCGGAACGACGGAGATAGTGGGGCCGCCTACAGGCGCTCGATGTTCTCGAGAGCGGGCCCCAGGTCGCCCGACTCCATCTGGTGGATCAGGCTGGTGATTGCCAGGTTGGCCGGGGCGGCGACTCTCATCTCCTCGCCTCTGCGGGCGGCGTAGCCGTTCAGGTACTCGATCTCGGTCCTGCGGCCCTTTAACCCCGAATCCACCGATGCGGAGCGGCCTTGGGGTTGGAACAAGGGGTGAGGGCCGTGGGACGCGACGGTCCGCGCTCGATTCCGATAAATGGGGCCGGTGGCGGCCTTTGGTTGTCGTTGGGGGCGCCGATGGCGGTCCTGGGCAGCGGCGCTGGGGCGGGGTCGGCGGGACAGCATGCAGGGGAAGACAATCGCGGACCGGGCCGGTGCGACTCTGTGGGTCGGTTGGGTAGTCTGGTGGACGTGTCAGGCGCCGTCGGTGCCGTCAGGCAGGCAATGGCAGGGCTCGCAATCGAGCCAGCGCGCGAGTGAACTGGGTTTCCCAAGGCCAGCCCTGTGGCAGATGCAAAGTGAGGCGGCGGGCCGAGCGGGTGAGCCGTCCGGCCAGGGAGAAGAAGCGCCGCCGGAGGGTCTTGGTGGTCACCACCCCCTCGTCCAGACCGATGCGCGCGGTCCAGCGGGCCAGGTTATGGGCCAGCACCTGGACGGCCAGCCATGCGCCGTTGGCGGGGAAGCGGCCCGAGGGGAGATGGTTGAGGCCGACGCCGTGCTTGAGGTCTCGGATAGCATTCTCAATCTCGGCGTGGCGGCGATGGTCGGCCTCCAGTTCCAGGGTTTCCCCGTCCCGGTCGGTGATGAAGCCGTGATAGCTGTAGCTGGCGAAGAGGGCCAGTTGGGAACCGGGCGTGGGCTTCACCCGCCGGACGATGAGCCGCACTGGGGCGGCTTCGGGCTCACCCTGGAAGGGAGTGTAGGTGGTCTCGGCCACGTCGGCGCCGCCGTCCATCCAGTAGGGGACGGGCGTCCAGTCCTCCTCGGGAATCGCCTCAATCAACTCCCTGAGGCGGGCGTGTTGGCGGATGGTGATGGAGAAGCGGACATCCATCTTGCGGCAGACGACGACCAGGGCGTGGGCATAGAAGCCGCTGTCGGCCCGCACCGTGAGTTGTCCTGTAGCCCCAGCATGGCGCACCCGCCCCACGGTCTCCCGCAGGAAGTGGGCGGCGCCCCGAACGGTGTTGGCGCGGCCCTCGCGCAGCCGAGACATCAGCACGTCGCCGGTGCCGGCGGCGATGGCCAGCAGCGGGTGATAGCCCCGCTGGCCAGTGTAACCATGGTGACGCGCCCCCTCCTTGGCCAGTCCGTAGGTCTCGCACATGGTGGAGTCCAAGTCGATGGTCAACGGCCCTTCGCCGGGTCCCGCACCAGCGGCCCAGGCCCGGGACAGCAACTCCCGGCTCACCCGATCCAACTGGCGGACGTGGCCCCACCGGAAGCTGCGCAGGAAAGTTCCCAGGGTGGATGGCGCCTTGACTACGCAGCCGATGGCGCCAGCGGTCCCGCCGGTACGCAACACGTCGGCGTCGTCAATGAAGTCGCCCCCAGCCAGCGCCGAGGCCACCAGGGTCAGCATCTTGTCTCCTGGGTTCGCTCGCCCCGGCGCGTCTCCCAGGTCGACGTGGCTGTCGACGACTTCACGCAGGCCCAGGTGCTGGGCTAGGGTCACCGGGAGGAGCAGCCCAGCATTGGCCACCAGGCGGTGGTCGTCGAAGGCGATACGGATGCGGTCGGGATGGTTGCGTGCTAGCATCTATCGGGTGCTCCTTGTTCTGGGGTCGGCTTTGCTGTTTCAAAACCATTATCCCAGATTCACAGGAGCACCCTCTTGCCGCTTCAGGACACTGACCCGACGCCCTCCTTCGGTGGATTCGGGTTAACACGTCCTGGGCCATGGACGGGCGTCCCTCTCCAAGCTGATGGGCGCCCTCAGCCAGCCGGGCCTTGACCTCCTCCATCGCCTCGCCGTTGGAGACGGCCTCCGGGTACATCCGCGCCGGGATGCCGTTGATGGGCTCGATCTCGACGCCCAGCGCCGTTCCGACCTCCACCACCTCAGCGCCGATCCTGACGTACTGGTCGACCACCCCAGGCGTGAGCCGGATATCGGCGGAGCCGAGGCCTGTCAGGGCGGCCACGGAGTTCGACATGCAGTTGGTGGCCAGCTTGGCCCAGCGCTCGCCCCACAGGTTTGTCGTCACCTTGGAGGGTCCTGCGTCGCTCATCAGGCCGGCCAGCGACTCGACCCTGCCGGTCTTCATGCCGCTGAGCTCGCCCACGGTGAAGGCGAGCCTGTTCGGGACACTGGTGCGCTGAACGTGGGCAGGCTCGTAGATGCCCGCCCCAAGGGTTACGACGCAGCCGAGTACGCTCGAGTAGCCGACGATCGACGCAATCACGTCGTCGTTGATGCTGTTCTGGGCGGAGACTACGACGCCCCCAGCCTTCAGGTGAGGCTTCAGCAGGTGAGAGGCCCAGACCGTGTCGTAGGACTTGACGCACAGGAACACCAGGTCGAAGTTCTCCTTCAGGGCGGAAAGCTCGCCGAGGTGGACGGCCCTGACCGGCGTGGTAAAGCTCTCGTCGACGGCGGTGACGCGGAGACCGCGCTCCCGCATGGCCTCGACGTGGGCGCCCCAGGTGTCGATGAGGGTCACGTCGCGGCCCGCCCTGGACAGGTAGCCGCCGATGATGCTGCCTATGGCTCCGACGCCCAGCACGGCAATCTTCTCGAACATAGTCGTTCTCCCTCCTCCGGTCCGACGAGCCGAGGGGTTGTCGGCCATCGGCCGGATTATACGTGCGCGGCCCGCGGGCGGACAATCGGCCCGGCGGGGGTTGATAGCGCCCAGCGGCTGGGATAGCATCGCAACCGTTGTAGTCAGCGATGGGCAACCACAAGGGATTGCCCCTACGAGACCCGACGTACGGGCGTGGGTTGTGCACAGTTGCCATGAGGGAGAGGAGCAAGGAGGCCGGATTGAGCAGCCAACCGACCGGGACTGACGTTACCGGCGAGACGATTCTCGAGGCCCAGTTCGACGGGAATGTCGTCGGCTACTATCGGTGGCTCGTGTCCGGTTTTCTCGTGATCACGGTGGTCGGCATCCTGCTCATCCCGTTCTGGCTGCTGCTCAGCTTCTGGTACGGCCGGGAGCACCTCCGTCGGCTGTCGGCGCGTCTGACCACCCAGGCACTGGAGCTGCGCAAGGGAGTGTTCTTCCGCAGCGAGTCGACAATCCCCCTGAACCGGATCACCGACCTCCGCATACACGACGGCCCCCTGATGCGCCGCTACATGCTGCGCGGCCTGAAGGTCGAGACGGCAGGCCAGTCGGGAAGCACGGGCAGCGAGGGGGACATGGTGGGCGTGATCGACGCGGTCGAGTTCCGCGATGCGGTCCTGCGGCAGCGGCAGGTGGTGTTGAACGCCGAGCAGGCCGCCGAGTCTCCCGAGACCGGCGGGGTCGCCGACATCCTGACCGAGATCCGCGACATACTGGCCCGAATCGAAGCAAAGGGGTAGGAACAAGCCATGCTCGACCTTTTGATTGAGAACGGCCAGGTCGTCGACGGCACCGGAAGTCCGGGCTTCCGGGCCGCCGTGCTGGTCGAGGGCGACACCGTGACGATCAGGCGCGGCGACGTGTCCGGCATCGAGGCGGCGCGCACGATCGACGCGACGGGCATGGTCGTGTGCCCCGGATTCATCGACCTTCACTCCCACGCCGGGCTCACGATCCTGGGGGAGCCTCACCACGACCCAAAGGTGCGGCAGGGCGTCACCACCGAGCTGGTGGGGATAGACGGCATATCGCACGCTCCTTTCAAGACGCAGGACGAGCTCCACCGTTACATCTGGCTCGACTCGGGCCTCAACGGCTACCCGCCGATGCCGGCGGACTGGCTCACCGTGGCCGACCTGCTCGGCAAGTACGACGGGACAGTCGCCATCAACGTGGCCTACATCCTGGGCAACTCGCCCGTGCGCATCTGGGGCGTGGGCTGGAACAACCGCCCGGCCACCGCGGCGGAGCTGGAGGACATGAGGGCCGTCGTAAGAGAGGCGATGGAGGAGGGCGCGTGGGGGCTCTCGACCGGCCTCGACTACCCGCCGGGCGAGTACGCGGATACCGACGAGCTGGTCGCGCTGTCGGAGGAGTCGGCCCGGTACGGTGGCTTCTACCATACGCACACGCGGGGGAAGCTGCGGGCCCAGGGGCTGCTGGCGCCGTGGCACGAGGCGCTGGACATCGGCCGGCGCAGCGGCATCCCGGTCCACCTGACTCACTACCGACAGGGCGCCCAGGGGGTCGGAAGCCACCTGGACTACATCGGGTTGGTGGAGGACGGACGCGCGGAGGGCCTGGATGTGACGTTCGACTGCTACTCGTACCCCTACTCGGGGACGCATTTCATCATCAGCCTGCCGGGCTGGGCGAAGGACGGCGGGCCGGAGCGCGTGATGGCGGCCCTGAGGGACCCGGACGACCGGGCCCGCATGAAGAGGGAGGTGTCCACCGAGGGCTTCGGCTCCATGTGGCTAACGAACTTCACGCAGCCGGGGAACGCGGCCTACGAGGGCCGGTCGATCTCCGACGTGGCCGAGATGCGGGGCCAGGAGCCCCTGGACGCCATATTCGACCTCCTGATCGAGGAGAACCTGGGCGTATCGGTAGTGAGTCGGGGCACGAACCAACACACCTTGGCCGCGTTCGTCTCACACCCCTACGGGATGATCGCCTCGGACGCGATCCTGTTCGGGGAGTACCCCAACCCGCGCACCTACGGCTGCTTCCCGCTGGTGCTGGCCGAGTTCGTGAGGGCGGAGAAGCACCTGAGGCTGCCGGAGGCCATACGCAAGATGACCTCGTTCCCGGCGCAGCGGCTCGGACTGCCCGACCGTGGGATACTACGCGACGGCTTCAAGGCGGACATCGTGGTGTTCGACCCCGACACGGTGAAGGCTCCCGCGACGCGGGAGGACCCGAAGCAGTACCCGGTCGGCATCGAGTACGTGATCGTCAACGGGCGGGTAGTCATCGACGGGGGCGAGAATACCGGCGCGCTTCCCGGCAGGGCACTGCGGCGGGGCCGGGCTTCGACCTAGTGGTCGCTCGGGCCCGATCGGCCTGCCACGACCGTCTCCCGCGGTTGCACCCGCTCGGTGATATCAGCACCGGACTCGATCTCTGCGGTACGCAGCTCGAAAGTCGTCTGAAGGTTAAGCCACAGCTGCGGTGTCGTGCCAAAGTAGCGGGACAAGCGCAGAGCCGTGTCGGCAGTGACCCCTCGCCGGCCCTTTATGATCTCCGTGATCCGGTTGGTAGGTACGGCCAGCGCTTCGGCCAAGGCGTTGGCTGACATGCCAAGCTCTTGAAGCTCTTCGCCCAGTATCTCCCCAGGGTGGACAGGTCGCATCCCGTTGCTCAGGCCCATCTCAAGCTCCCTCATCTGTGGTAGTCCACGATCTCAACGTCGTACGGGCCGTCTTCCTCCCAACGGAAACAGCTACGCCACTGGCGATTGATACGTATGCTGTGCTGACCAGCTCGGACGCCAGAGAGCGCTTCCAGCCTATTGCTGGGCAGGCCGGCCAGGTCCCGCAGAGATTCCGCGTTGTCCAAGACCGTCAACCGCCGGGTCGCCTGATCCGCAAAGCTGTGGAAAGCCCG
>CBDCXW010000008.1:0-1512068 GCA_965223945.1 Dehalococcoidia bacterium
CGTCAGTAGGAGCCGTTAGCTGGAGTGAATGCGGCGGTCTATGCGTCAGCAGGATCGCTGGCAGCGCGCACGGGAGCGGCTTGCCTACTCTGCTTGAGGCGGTAGCTCTCGCCGTTCATCTCAAGGATGTGAACGCGGTGAGTGAGGCGGTCCAAGAGTGCGCCGGTCAGCCTCTCAGAGCCGAAGACCTCGGTCCACTCGTCGAAGGGCAGGTTGGTGGTGACCAGGACCGAACCTCTCTCGTAGCGCTGGCTGAAGACCTCGAAGAGGAGCTCCGCGCCGGTCTTGGAGAGTGGAACGAAGCCCAGCTCGTCGATGATGAGCAGCTTGAGTCGGGCCAGCTTCTTTTGGAGGTTGAGCAGCCGTCGCTCGTCCCTGGCCTCGATCAGCTCGTGGACCAGCGAGGCGGCGGTGGTGAAGCCGACCGACAACCCCCTCTGGCAGGCGGCGAGTCCCAGGCCGAGGGCCACATGGGTCTTGCCGGTGCCGCTGTTGCCTATGGCGATGACGTTCTCCCGCCGGTCTACGTACTCGCAGCGTGCCAGCTGCATGACCAGATGCTTGTTCACCGACGGCATGGCCAGGAAGTCGAATGTGTCGAGGCTCTTGGTGGCGGGGAAGCGTGCCGCCTTTATCCTGCGGTCCACCATGCGGTGATGGCGGTCTATCAGCTCAAGCTCTGAGAGCCTCAGCAGGTAGCCCGGATGGTCGACGCCCTCGGCGGCGCACTGGCCGGCCACCTTGCCGTACTCTCTCAGGAAGGTCGGCAGCTTCAGCTCCTTGAGGTGATGCTCCAGCAGCACCGTCGACCTGTCGCTCACCGCCCGATCCCCGACATGAGCGCCATGTAGTCGCTGGCCGACGTCTTCGTCACGGTGACCCTGGGCAGGTAGGGGTACAGCTCCAGGTCGAGTCTCTGCGGTCTACCCTCCATCCTGCACAGCACCAGGTGCTTGATGGCGTCGAAGCTTATGGCCCCGAGCCTGAGGGCATCGCGCACACCCTCGTACACCTCCTCCTTGCGGAAGCTCTCCACCAACCGCAGCACCTGCACGAACTCCCGCTTGCCGCGCCTGCCCATCCTCGACTCCAGCAGCCGCCTCAGCACACCAAACTCCTCCGGCAACTCCCACCCGACCAGCGGAGCGGCCTGGTCCAGCGCTCCCGTCTTGCGCTCCAGCAGCGGCAGGTAGTGGATGGGGTCGAAGATGAAGTCGTCGCGTTCGTATGAGCGCCTGTGCCTGGCTATCACCTCTGCCCCGCAGCTGATCACCACCTCGCCGACATAGCCGCGCACCACCACCTCCCTGTGACCGTAGGCCACTGGCACCGAGTAGTCGTTGGTCCGGTACCGCACCAGCGACAGGGAGCTGACACGGCTCACGTGCTTGTCGCTGGCATCGTATGGCACGGCGGGGAGCGCCAGCAGGGTCTCCAGGTCACGCTCCATCCGCTGGCCTATCGTCTCGTTGTGTCCACGCAGCTGTCTCCCCAGCCGTTCCAGGCACCGCTCCTCCAGGTAGGCGTTGAGGGCATCGAAGCTCGGGAACGACGGCACAGGCACCAGGAAGTTCCGGCGAGCATATCCCACCAGCCCCTCCACCTTGCCCTTGTCGTTACCCTTGCCTGGACGGCCGAATCGGTCATCGAACAGGTAGTGGGACTGGAGTTCAGAGAACACACGAGTGCGCTGGCGCCGGCCGTCTCCCAGGATCTTGGCCACAGCCAGTCTCGTGTTGTCGTACAGGATGCTCCGCGGGACCCCGCCCAGGAGCGAGAACGCCGAGACGTGACCGTCGCAGAATGCCTCGGTCGTCTCTGCGGGGTAGGCCTTGACGAAGCATGCGTCGCTGTGGGGAAGGTCCAGCACGAAGTAGTGGATGGTCTGCTCCACTCCTTCGATGACCGCCTTGGCCTGGCCGAAGTCGCACTGGGCATCACCAGGAGGATGGGAGAGCGGAACGTACATCTCGCGTGTCCGGCGGCGCCGCTCGCGCACGTAGTCCTTGACTATCGTGTACCTGCCGGTGAAGCTGTGCTCCGCTCTCAGGCGCTCGTAGATCCGCTTCGCCGTGTGGCGCTGCTTCTTCGGAAGACTACGGTCATCCTCTAGGATCCGGTCGATCACCCCGCGGTACGGGTCCAGCTTAGGGCGGCGGGGCGGTGACTCCCGACGGTACCCGGGTGGCACCGAGTACTCCAGCATCTTGCGCACCGTATCCCGGTGCAGACCGAACACCCGGGCAGCCTCCCGTGTGCTCATCCCTTCCACCATGCAGGCCCGGCGCACCCGCGCGTACAGTTCCACCTTGTACATCCTTCACACCTTCCATCGAGTTGCCTCCAACTCTATGGAAAGCGGCGGGTGGTACAGTTTTCAAGCGCCACTCCTCAACGCTCGACTCCGCCTCGCCGGTCCATTATTACTCCGCCCTTTACACCGCCACCATCGCATGGTTGACCGCAGGATCAAGGCGGCACGCTTCCCCGCCACCAAGAGCCTCGACACCTTCGACTTCCTGGCCATGCCGTCGGTGAACAAGCACCTGGCCATGCAGCTGGCACGCTGCGAGTACGTAGACCGGCGGGAGAACGTCATCGCCATAGGCAACAGCGGCACCGGCAAGACCCAGGTGGCCCTCGGTCTGGGGCTCGCCGCCTGCCAGAGGGGACTGTCGGTCGGCTTCACCACGGCCGCCTCGCTGGTCCACGAGCTGATCGAGGCCAGGGACGAGCGGCGACTGCTCAACCTCCAGAAGAAGCTGGCCCGACTCAAGCTGCTCATCGTCGACGAGCTTGGCTTCGTACCACTCTCCAAGACCGGCGCTGAGCTCCTCTTCGAGGTCTTCAGCCAGAGATACGAGAGGGGGTCGGTCCTGGTCACCACCAACCTGCCCTTCGATGAGTGGACCGAGGTCTTCGGCTCGGAGAGACTGACCGGCGCCCTGCTGGACCGCCTCACTCACAGAGTTCACATCCTGGAAATGAACGGCGAGAGCTACCGCCTCAAGCAGAGCCGGCAGGCCGTCACCACGCGCTCAGCCAGCGATTCCCCTGACGCATAGGCTCCACCAACCTCGCTGCGACTAAGGGCTCCCGACGACACCCGTCGTAGGCGGACATTTTCGCTGAACATCGCCGCTCAAGTGGTACACTTTTGCTCCGCCACACGGCCTGATTTCTCTCCGCCCTTGACAGGAGCGATCTCGTATTGCAGCACTTTGTTGCTCGGCAGCCGTATTGCGTAGAAGACTCGCCGCTCCTCTAAGTGCTGATTGAAGGTTTCGTCGGTGCTATCAATGCGGTGGCCACGGCCTTCCCCGGTCTACGCAACCTCACTGTAATCGCAGCTATCGCGTTCCTCGCCAACCTCTTGCTCGCAGCCATCCTCTTTGAGCGGGCGGTCCACCTCACTCGGCCGGAACAATGGCGCACCATGCGGCGATACGTCAACGAACGTGATGTGCGGGATGCCGTCCGAGTTTTTCTGAAGAGGGTTCGTAGTTCGCAGCTTGAGGGGCAAGTTGCTATACGTCAGACCTTTTCGATGCGCCTCCAGACCCAGGCGAGGGCTCGGCTAGTGAGGCAATCCAGGCCCTGTTGAGCGATGGCCGTAGGGCGATGGACGAGCGCCGACCGTGGGACTTCGCTCGCTCCCTCGACTCGATTAAGGACCTCTTGGAATTTGCGTTGAGAGAGATAGAAGAGGCGGGCATAGGACGGGAGACTCCGTTCCTACCATGGTGGCCGCCGCTGGGTGAATTGCGCGACAACCTAGCCTCGTTCCGCGAGGAAGTAATCCGACGAGGGGATAGACTTCACGCATCTGAGCCTCCATACCCCATCTTCGCTTACCCCTCGTCTCAAAAATTCTCTCTTCTTTAAGAATAGTACGGGGTAAGGTAGGGGTGTGCCAAGGCCCACAAGTTGCACGAAATTAGTTGACTTAGCTACGAATCGTACAAGCGAACGACTCAATTCGTCAGTTGTTTGACCGAATTCGTCAGTTAAGCCGAATCTCATCACTTCAACCCTCGTCACAGAGTCTCGTGTTGTTGGTATGCTTCAGTAGGACGCCCGGCTCAGCGACGTAATAACACCCATAAGAACCGTCAATGTTGAGACGTTCCGGTACTGATGATCCACGACCTGATCTTCCATTGGCGGCTGACAGGTTCCGAGCTAGGTCCTGCTTGACCAGGACGCGGATATCCGATCCGTCGGGAGCGATTGTGTAGAGTCTGATAGAGACGTCGTGCACACCAACTGCAGACCTGAAGCCGTCGTTTAGGATATGGACCGCGATCCTTGACCCGTCTGGAGACCAGGACGCCGTGCTTACTGGAGTTGGCAGTCTCTGAACCACGGAACCATCAACTTCGACAACGAACGTTCCCATCAGTATCTTCCCGCCGTCAGGCGACCATGAGGTGCCATATTGTGGCCCCAATGTGAGGTAGAGGTATAGCGGATACAGAAGAACAGTGCTTGCCTCGGAGCCGTCGGGGGCAACCGTGTAGAGCTCTGCGAGGCAGTCCTTCAATCTGGAAAAAGCAATGCGGCGTCCGTCGGGCGACCACGCCGGTAGTGTCGAATCCAAGATCAGTCCAAGTCCTTGCGGCTCCCCTCCATCTGTGTCAACTACGTACAGGATTCTCTGGGTAACACGGACATAGCCACACATCGTCACGTCTTCATACTTGCCCACGAAGGCGATACTTCTCCCGTCTGGAGACCACACTGGAGGCAAGGACCTCGTCGCCTCAATCGATGGAGTGAGGATTCGAACGTCTGAACCGTCAGGTCCCATCACGCGGATACGGCGACCGGACACGAAGGCTATCCGATCCCCATCAGGAGACCATGCGGGATGTAGATCCGAGTTCTCTTTCCGAGTAAGCGTTCGCCTCCTGGAGCCATATAGATCGGAAGTCACTATCTCCCAGTGATATTCTTTGATCCACGGCAACCATGTGGCGTGTTCGAGAGCGGCAAAGGCTATTCGAGAGCCGTCGGGGGATACACTTGGAGCAAAAGCGACGTCGCCGCTTGCTTCGGTGTCCCTGTCAAGATCAATGCTCCCTGTGCTGTGGACCGGGTGGAGGCGCATCCTGTTAATGTCATATGAAAATATCTCTCCCTTGAAGTCGAACGTGTTGCCGAAAGTTATAAAGGTGCCGTCGGGAGACCATTGAGGTGAAAGTAATAGAGGGGGCCTTTCAGCCATTGAGGTTAACTCGCCGTCCAGATTAGGTGGAATGGCGACAATCCATGTTGCCGCGATCAAATAGACAACCACCAAAATGAAGACAACCGCAAGCAGCAGTACGCTGACGATTATCAGCAATCTACCCGCGAAGCCTCTCATGGCTGCTCTACTGATTGATAAAGGGCTTCAATAGCCATTACATCGAACGGGTGTGGTGAACAATCGGGCTCCCTTACTCCGGTCTCCTTGTCGTTGTTCATCACAGCATCCGGAATGGTAGGATGTGACACATCATATGACCAGGGAGAGGGGTAGTAAAAATTCGATAGCCCTAAGGCATGTCCGGCTTCATGCACCATGAGTTCATAGTTCCTAAAAGCGGTACCACCTTTACACGTATTGAAGTAAACATCCTCCCTATTGAATACCTGGTCATTTCCAGGCATGTCGAGGGTTAACTTGCCATCAAGAGTAGGAGACCGACGGACGTTGACCAAGACATCCACGCTTCCTTCTTCCAGGGCCTTACTAGGCTCCTTCGAGCCGTCAGTATACCTAGGGGATATCACGCAGGCACCGGCACCCGAAAAACCCGGGGCCCCAGTTATACAATGAAAGAGTCTGTTGTGTATCAAGACCAGAATGGGATAGTGAGGAGGCCACTCTCTGGTGTCGACCATATACACCTCGTTGCTTTCATTATACAGCGCCGTGATCACGCTCATAGGGTTGTCGTTGTCGATGGCTCCCTCACCAGTCATGCAGCCTTCATACTTGCGCGTCACCCTCACTTGATGTGGTATGGCCTCCTCCCATTGCTCGAAGGCATGGGCGATAAGTTTCGGCCAGTCACCATTGTTTGGGATGAAGGTGGCGGAACAGATCGTGTAACCATATCTTGCTTGCTCCCAATGACCGAAGAACTGGTACGTGCCAACACGCGAACCACCTTCGGGAAACCCAGAGGACGCCCATACGTAGGCATCTCTAGCTGAAAAAACAGTGCCCGCGCTCGTGTCGTAGTGGAGTTGAATTCCGTATATCCCTCCAGGATCGAGACCCCCAATTGCGTGCTCCAGATCAGTCACATCGACGCTGCTGGCGGGGCCATACTGACGAGGGCGCCAACTCCTGAAGGTGTGGTCTCCGAATAACTTCCGGTGCCGCACGGTGTATGTACCTCCAGCGGCTGCTGGAACGGGAAGGGACAATGGTGCCGCCGACGGGTCCCTCCACTTGATGGTTGCCATGCCAGCACCGACTTGACCATTGGCCGAGTATATTGGGTTGTCTATGACGATGACTGCTTCACTTGACCCGCTCATAGTCTTATCCCGGGATTTCCCATATTGGGAGTCTTCAGGCTCAAAGGCCAGCCTAAACGAGATAATGGCATGATATTCAGGTCCTGCAAGGCCAGTCAATCTCCGGTCTATCCAATAAGGGATGCGATTCTCGCCGTGAACCATGCTTCTTGTCCGTCTTTGTCGTCTTCGGCCCCCCGCCAGTGTGGTGAAACCGCATTGAAGACAAGCCGACTCCCTGGAGCGCTCTCCCTCTTGGCAAAATCGTGGTTATACCCTCCCTCAGCTTGGCGCCGGCGATAACCGGCCGATACGATCCAACACTCCCTCGAACAACCGTCGAGGAACCGACACCTCGGACAACTGAAAGATCAATCGCCGCGCGTGCCGCACCAGACGGCCTCCCATCTTGATCAGCTTGACCTGCACGCTCCGCAGCGACCAGTGCTTGACGGCCTTGGGCAGACACAGCCGGCGAAGGAAGTTCCCAAGGTTGATTCTCTCGTAAAAAGTCTGTGCAGGTCGAATTAGAACAACCGTACCCTTGCCTGAGTGCAATATACAGCCTCTGTTCCGTGTACTACCCCAACATACGGTAGCGCTCAGATGTGCTAAACCGCTGGAACTTCCTCAAAACGTGTTTTTACGAGGGAATCAAGGTTGTACGCCAGAATGAACAGAGACAGACGCACCCGGTTGGCCACGAACCGATGGCACGACAGTCGAGTCCAGTTCAGGGCGTACTTGCCCTCCTTGATCCACTGCTCGGCTGTCCCACGACCATTGTAGAAACGCACCACCCCTTCGGGGACAGCCGTCATGTTCGTGACGATGAAGCCCACCCGAGGGAACAGCTCTCCCTGATGCCACTCCACCTTAGCCACCACACGCCGAGCGCGGTCCCAACTCCCGGCACGATACCAAAAGTCGTCGTATAGGATCACTGGACGCTTCGGCGGCCTCCCCACAGGTCGTATCAGCAGTGGAGCGATCTCGTATTGCAGCACTTTGTTGCTCGGCAGCCGTATGGCGTAGAAGACCCGCCGCTCCTCTAGGTACTCATAGATGTCCGGCTTAGCGAATGCGGCATCGGCCCGAAAGTACCGGCGCACTCCTGTCGCCCCGTAGCGAGACAGGATCGGATCCAATACATCACGCCACCTGTGCGCGCTATGTACGTTCCCCGCACGGAGCATCGCGCCCTCGCAGTCACCGAACTGGTTGAACACGAACAAAGGATGATAGCACGTGCTCCCAAAGTGACCGTTGTACGATGCTCCCTCCTGTTCTCCATGTACTGGACTCTCCGAACTGTCCATGTCCAAGATCACCCGCCGGTGCGGCGTGCGGGACATAGCTCCGTCCACCCACTTAGCGTTCAGTCGGCCCAACCCTTCCACGTTGCCGTCCTGGGTAAGCACCTCGGTCTCGAACCGGCTCATGGTGTTGGTGCTTGCCGCTGGTCTGTCGATGCCTCGGTCTCCAACGACTACCCGCATCGTCGGATCGTCGGCCAACCGTTCAGCGTCGTTGGTATCCTCGTAGCCTGCCAGACGACTGTACACCGACTGCCTGAGGAGGCCCACCAATCGGTGCTGCACGTTACGACCGCCCCGGCTCTCCTGCAAACACTCATTCGCCGTCTCCGTCAGTCCCAGCGCATCATCCAACTCGCGACAGGCCAACAGCCCAGCGTCCGAGGTGATGGTAGCGCCGTGAAACTCCAACCGTATACGTCGGTCGAAACGGAGCGTGGTGCGGGGGTTGGTGCTTTCACCCATTGGGTGCCTCCAGAGTGGGTACGTTATCAAGAGCTAAAGTAGTCGAACACGACCAGTCTAGCACTCATGATAACCACTGTACTCTGCTATTCGGCTATATTGGGTAGTTCCGTTGCTGATTACGGTAAGCCCTGCAGGGTTGATATGGGAAATGTGGGCTTATTCGGCGACGGTGCCGGTGGCATCACCTATAAAGTCGCCATGCGTGGCGCTTGCTGGCTGCACGAGAAAGAAAGTGAGCGTCGCGCCGCATTCAACACTATCAAGAAACTCTACGACTATAGGAGCAAGATCGTTCATGGCAATAAGGGCGAAGACCTCACAGATCAGCGGGTAAACGAACTCGAAGGCATGGTCCGGTCGGCTCTGCGAAAGTTCTTGACTTTGCGGGCGCAGCATGGGAAGACACCCTGTGGTAGAGACATAGATGACCTCATCATGGCCGGGAAGGTTTGACGGTCTTCAGCCTCGTGTTGCCTAGGTGGGAGGGCAGTATCTGTCAAGGGCGGCGGGATATTAGGCCACGGGGTGTCGAAGTTCAGGGGAAATGTCCGTTAAAGACAACGACCGGCCGCCAACACCCACTCGTCTGCGCGCCAATGGCAACCTCGATAGCGACGGCAACGTCACGCTGCGCTGGAAACCAGTCTCCAGAGCAACCGGCTACAACGTGCGCTACATCGAGGAGGTATGCGATTCGGACGGTGTATGTGAGCCTGATCCTGATGGAAGCTGGCAGACGCGGACAAACATTGCGACAAGTGGGATTTTGGTAAAGGAGGCGACCTTTGGCGGGTTAACCAAGAAGAAACTCTATCGGATCGAAGTGCAGGTGGTGATCGTGGACTATTCCAACTGGTCGGACTTCACCCTCGTCTTTCCAACCGATTCTCCGCTGGGTGGCGGTATTCGCGTTGCAACGGCCCCCTTCCACGGCTACCAGCCCAACAAGAACGCACAGGGCAGCCACGAGTTCCGCTACGTGATCTGCGAAGAGTCGATCACGTCAAGCATCACCACGAGCCCGGCCGACCCCAATCTCAGCAGGAGTCAACAGGCGATCATAGATGATATCGGGGACGCCGTGGACAAGTGGGAGGAGACTGTCATCTGGAATGGGGGCAGTGCCAACATCATCAGTGCTGAAGCCTACAGTCTGCCCGCAGGTCTGGACTGCGGACCTCGCATTCTGGGTGTCCCGCTCGGTCGGAACGAAGTGGTGTTCGCCTCAAACTTTGAGATGACCACCGCAGGCTGCTTCGGACCCCCTCCCGCGTGCTGGCGGACGCACAGGTGGCAGGCCGTGGAATTCGGACCCATAGGCTGGGGAGCGATTCTCTTGAGGGCATCCTACGGAGCAGATTGGAACGCCCTCGATACGACTACCGGCTGCACGTACCTGCACCAGATTGTGGTGCACGAGGCGGGGCATTCTTTCGGCATCGGGAATGGCAGCGTGCCGAGGGGCTCGTTCAATCAGCATCCGATCAACACGATGCACTCGGTCATGAGCTACGATGATCCAAACGACTACTGCGAGCCGCAGGCGTACGACATCGTCGCTCTGATGGCGCTCTACCAGTCAAGGTGAGGAGGACGATGACACCTTCCCGCACAGTCCTGACCTTGGTCCTGTTCACCGCAACGCTGCTCCTGGCCGCCTGCGACCGCGACCAGCCCCGAGCCGACCCTTGGGAAGATGCTGCGCCCACAATCGGCACTTCGTCTTCCTCTTCACCCACGCCCACTTCATCCACGCCCACGCCTGAGTACCTGGTGGGGGAGATACCGCCCTGCTCATCCGTGGCCGGCTCAACCGTGGACCCGTGCGAACCGGATGCGGAGCATTATGCGATCACAGCGGGAGGAGCTGGACATAGCCCGGACTTCAGTGATGGACCCCGGAGCGTGCGCGAGTTGCTTGATTCTGTGCGAGGTTATGTTTCACACATGGTGTTGCGCGGGACGTATCTTCCGAACACGGTGCGCTGCGTCAGTGACAATCCCTTTCGGCCACCTTCCTATCTGAGCTATGAAGAATACGATTTTGTAGAGCATGCCCTTTTTATCAATTGCTATGTCGACGTACGAGTGGGCGCCTACATCCTGGGCGACGGACCATCGATGTTGACAATCCAGAGGTTTTTCTACGCCTACTGGCCCGGTGAGTTGGCCTTTTACGCAGAGGAAAAAGGCCAAACAGAGGAGGAGTACATAGAGGATTTTAGGCAGTTGATTGAATCCGAAGACTACATCGGTGGGATTGGGGGCAGAGAAGAGGTGCTGTTCGTAGGACCCGCAGCCAGCATCTCGACCGAAGTGTGGCAAGTGTTCGAAATTTGGGACGTGCAGCGACAGGAGGGCGGCACGGTGGTCGCCGTCCATCCCGACAGGGACCTGTGGCGGCGCTACAGGCCCGATGAGTACCAGACCCACCGTGCCGCGCTGGAGATGGAACTATCGGCCCTGACACAGGCGGTGACCACCGCCAACCAAGAACGCGTCACCGACTACGGCGGCCGCATCGGCGCTGAGACGAATCTCCCCATGCTGGTCACCGACGCGAACCAGCTGCGCCAGTACTACACAGAGGTCGGAGCCTACGCTCCCGGGGCTCCCCCGCCTGCGCAGCCGCCTCCGCCGTGCGGACTCGCCGTGCCGAACCAGTCCGACAACCCCGGCCTCATGCGCGACTGCATGACGCTGCTGGCGGCCAAGGACACCCTCCGGGGAACGGGTTCCCTGAACTGGGCCACGGGGACGGCCATTGCCAGCTGGGATGGGGTGACGACGGCTGGGAGCCCGACGCGAGTGACGAAGGTGGAGCTGGACGACGAGGACCTGACGGGGAGCATCCCGGCGGGACTGGGGTCCCTCTCCGCGCTGACGCACCTTGACCTGAGCGACAACTCCCTGACCGGAGACATCCCGGCGGAGCTGGGGCTGCTCCACAACCTTGAGGAGGTGCGCCTCTCGGGGAACTCGCTTACGGGCTGCATCCCCCTTGCGCTGCGGGACGTCGCCACCCACGATCTATCGTCGCTGAGCCTTCCCTACTGCCGGCCGCCGGCGCCGGGGGCTCCCACGGCGGGTACGGTCGGGGAGGGCAGAGTGCCGTTGACCTGGACGGCAGTGGCCAATACCAGCAAGTACCGAGTGGAGTACCGGGAGGGCGACTTCGGCTACTGGACGTTGGACGACGACGCCGTGACGACCACGTCCCACACGGTGGATGGGTTGCAGTGCGACACCGAGTACCAGTTCCGGGTGAGCGCCTACGGCAGCGGTACTGGGTTCGCGGCTGCGTGGGGTGATCCGTCGGCCTCCCTGACTGCGACGACGGGGACGTGCACGCCCCCGGTGTTCGATCCCACCTCCTACAGCTTTAGCCTCTTGGAGGACGCGGCGCTGGAGGCCGTGGTGGGGAACGTTTCGGCCACCGACAACAGCGGGGAGCCGGTGACCTACGCCATCACGGATGGGAACACGGAAGGCAGGTTCGCCATCGACGAGGACACGGGCGCCATTACGGTGGCGGGAGACCTGAGCGGGACGGCGGGCACGACGGTGACGCTGACTGTGGCGGCGCGAGACGCGGCCGGCGGAGAGGCTACGGTGACCGTCACCGTCGCCATCACGGGGACGTGCGACAGCGGGATGGCGGTGTCGGACCCTACATCCAACCCGGGACTGGTTGGGGACTGTTCGACGCTTCTGGGGCTGCAGAGGGCTCTGGCGGGGACGGGGACTCTGAACTGGAGCGCTGGCCTTGCCATGAGCGACTGGAGCGGCATTTCCATCGGGGACACTCCCCGTCGCGTCATCGGGGTGAAACTCAAGAACAGCGGGCTGGGTGGCATCATCCCGGCGGCCCTGGGGGACCTGACGAAGCTTGAGGATTTGTGGCTGGGCGGCAACCAGCTGACCGGGGAGATACCACCGGAGCTGGGCAACCTGACCAGCCTCTACGCCCTGTACTTGGACCAGAACCAGCTGACGGGGGAGATCCCGGAGGAGCTTGGCAACCTGGCGGTCCTGGAGGACCTGTTCCTGTACAACAACCAGCTCACCGGAAGCATCCCGCCGGAGGTGGGGAGCCTGGAGGAGCTGCGGCAGCTGTGGGTCACCAACAACCAGTTCACGGGGGTGCTCCCCGGAGAGCTGGCCGATCTGGAGGAGCTGCACACCCTGCGGCTGAGTGGCAACAGCTTCGAGGGCTGCGTGCCGGCGGGGTTGCGGGACGTGGCAACTAACGACATCTCGCGCCTGGGGCTTGAGGACTGCCCAGCCGGTGTGGTGGGGGCACCCACGGGGCTCAGCGCGACCCTGGCTGAGGGGACCTTTTCCCTGACGTGGAATGAGGTGACGGGGGCGGGGCTCTACGAGGCCCAACACACCACGGACGCCGCGGACGCGGATACCGTGACCTGGACGGTCTTGCCGGCAGTCACGAGCGTCACCCAGACCTACACCCCGGAGGAGCCCTCGCCCTGTAGCGTCGCATATCGGTTCCGGGTACGGGCCCTGGGAGACGGCATGACGCTCGTGGCCAGCTGGGGCGCCGAGTCGGCGGCCTACGCGCCGACGCCCAACTGTCTCCCGGAGTTCACCGGCGCTCCCTACACCTTCGAGGTGGCCGAAGACGCGGCGGTGGACGACCCAGTGGGTACGGTCTCGGCCACGGACCCAGACGCGGACGACACCTTGGCCTACAGTATCACGGAAGGTAACGACGACGGCCACTTCGTCATAGACGGGAGCACCGGGGCCATCACGGTGGCGGCTGCTCTGGACTACGAGACCACGGAAGAGTACACCCTGACGGTGGAGGCCTCGGACGGGAGAGGAGGGACGACCACGGCCACAATGGCCATCACGGTGACGGACGTGGCGGAGGACCCGCCGCCTGCCCCGGAGAACCTCAGCATCTCCCTGTCTGCGGGGGTATTCTCGCTGAGTTGGGACGCAGTGGACGGGGCAGCCCAATATGAGGCCCAGCACACGACGGACGCCGCGGACGCGGATACCGTGACCTGGACGGCGCTGGAGGCAGTCACGAGCGCCTCCCAGACCTACTCCCCCGAGGAGGCACCCGCCTGCGGCGTCATCTACCGGTTCCGGGTGCGGGCCTTCGGTGACGGGGAGACCTACGCAGAGGTCTGGGGGGCCGAGTCGGCGGCCTCCTCGCTGATGCCCAACTGTCCGGCGAGGGTCGTTGCTCAGAAGGTCCGCAAAGAAGCTGGACCTGAGCTGGCGCGCAAGCGCACATTAAAAAGAGAGGCGCGACCATGATCTTGCGGATGGCGATCCTCATGGCTTTGGGCGGCCTGCTGCTCGCCTGCTCAAAGCCAGCGCCTGTCGTGCACGAAGAGGCGCATGAAGAGGTGCGTGAAGAGGTGCAGGTAAAGATACACGGGATCCCGCACCCCCACCTTGGAGAGCCTTCTCTCGAGGCGCGTATCGCTGTGGCTGACGTGATCGCGAGGGTCAGGCTGGAGTCGGTATCGTCGGGGGTGACGGAAGCCTACTTCTACGAAGACCACCCGGACCACACAAACTACGTCGGCCACCTCGACTTCCGCTTCCGCGTTCTCGAATACCTGAAGGGCAGTGGCCCGAACGAGATCACCGCTGTCGTCGTGGCCACGGGCCCTTCTGAAACACTACTGTCTACTTCCAGACAGGAGATGGAGGACGCGCTTCCCGGTCTGCTGGCTGACCGCGATACCCGCTGGGACGACCGGGACGCGGTAGTGTTCCTGAAGAACAACTACCGGGACGGCTCTCATGCTGTCCTCCCGTACGTCCGGCAGGCAGGCCGGTACTACTTGGGTAAGTACGTCATGAACTATCCAGAGGATGACGGCTACACCGTCTCCAGCAGGTGGAACAAGGCCTGGCTGCCGGCGGCCACCTCCACCGGGCCGGGAGATTCCGCCACCGAGTTCCTGACGGACGCACCGCCGGTGGGCTCCACGAGCGGCACAGCCGGGCCGACTATCACGAAGTCCGCCTTGGAGGAAGAGGTCACCCAGGTCTCCAACAGACTCGCCGAAAACGGCGGGTCGGAAGACCAGGTGAAGTGCATATTGAACACGTTCTTCCTTGAAGGTTTCGAGGCTACGTACGGATTCGAGTCGGTCGAGCCCCATCCCATCGATATATCGCCGATTCAGTCGGGCCAGGCGGCCGGGACCAAGGTCTGGTCCGACCAGAACGGCCTCTTGTACAAGACTTGGCGCGAGAGACTCTGGTTGGACGCCGCCGGCGAGGCCATCCTGGAGGTACAGACCGGCGAGTCCCCACCCCTAGACATAGACTACGACGGCGACGGCACGAACGAAGCCGCAAATTACGAGCGGCGTCTGCACCTGGCAAGACCGCTCCCCGCCGGCACGCATAGCTTCAGACTTAAGAGTCAGCGTGGGGTCTCCGTGGTGTGTGACGGCTTCGTCCACAATTACCCCCTGGAGCTGGTGGTGAACGCGCCGGCCGGGGTGGTTGCGGAGTCGTTCTTCGCCCCGACCGTCAGGGGGTCGGCCATCGGCGAGACCACCACGCTAGGGCCTATCAAGTGGGAGGCCGGCCAGATCGAAGCCACGCTCAGCCGTGACATCACCGGCCACGTTCTGGACTTCATCGGCCTGGACGGCACGGTGGAGGTTCTGCTCAAGGCCGCCGACGCCACCAGGAGCGGCAACACGTGGACGTGGACCATGCCGTCGCAGCCGTGGGACGACGAGGACAAGCTGATGGTCAGGCTGTACGGGGTGACAACCACGACGTGCGCCGGCGAGCCCGTTCCGTTTGCGGCGTGCGTCCTGACGTTCTCCCCGGCGTCGTATGCATTCACGGTGTTGGAGGACGCGTCGGTCGGCCATGCGGTGGGCGCCGTCTCCGCCATCAGCCCCACTGCCGGGGCGACGGTGATGTACTCGCTGACCGCAGGGAACGCCGACGGCAAGTTCGCCCTCGACACCACCACAGGGCAGATCACGGTGGCGGCAGCCCTGGACTCCGCGACCGCATCCTCCCACACGCTGACGGTGGAGGCGAGCGATGGGAGCGGCGAGACGGCCGCCGCGACCGTGACGATCACGGTGGCCTCGTGATTCAGTGGGATTGCGGTACCGGACCCCAGTGGCGAGGCCGATCTGGTGAGCGACTGCGAGGTTGCGTGATCCGTTGGCTGGTACGGGTACGCTGAACTGGAGCGAGGCCACGGCCACCACGAGTTGGGACGGTGAGCGGCACGCCCCAGCGCGTCACGGGCCTGGTCCTGCAGGGCAACTGGTACGCCCGACCGGCGTCGCTGCAGACTCGATAAGAGGTTGAAAACTGATGGTTTTCGCACTCTTATGGGAAGGAGAGATGCCAGAGAGCAGGAATACAGGCGACCGTCGCCGGGAGTTGGCCACGAGATTGTGCGAGCGCTCATGATTCGCATATGAAGTGTGCTCGGCGGTGGATTGAACAGGCTTAAGGGGTGTCCGGGACCGTTTTTCGGTGGATTCGGGTTAAGGTAATACCGTTTCATTTTGAGCAGCGCTATGCCCCGCGTGTGGGGCGGTGCAGGGGCGTCAATAACTGCCGCGCAGCTACTTGAAAGTACGTTCGGCCTGAGCCTGTCGAGGGCCGAAGACGGCTCTGCAAATGGAAGTAATCGTCGCTGATATGGAGCAGTTACTTGAAAGTTCGCCGTGAATTGCTAAACCGTAGCGGCGGGTTTCAAACCTGTCTTTCCCTGTCGGCCGTCGGGAGTATACTAAATTACACAAGGATTGTGCCGTCTCCTTGATTTAGGACGGTTGGCACTCGCCGCTATTACTTGAAGGACGAAGACGATTGGGGGGAGAATTGGCTCCAAGGATCTGCAATGATAATTTTCCACGCTGGTGAGTCGAAAGGTGCGTTGGTTCTCTGGGGCGAGGCATCGATGGACGCCCGCGTTCGCCCGACCTCACGTTGGCGGCGCAGGACGAAGGACTCGTATGCAGGTCCGCATCCGTTTGCCGCGAGCGCCGACGATTTGGCTGGGGCGCTCAAGGAAACAGGGCTCGGCCTCAAATCGGCGGCAAAGAGAGTCCGCCATGTGGAGGCCTGGCTGCCGACTAGGGGTGACAGCCCCATTCCTTCCAGCAGCCTCATCGCTGAGCCGCCCAGGTCGCGTGCAAAGACTAAGCTGGCGGCATGGGCCGTCGCAGCCTATAGACTCTCGGCTGAGGAGGCCGTGGAGCTTCTGTGCGCGTCCGCAGGCAGGCGAACGCTTGCGGCGGGAGTGATCGTCGGACCCGATTTGGCATACTGGGCAGAGGTACTCCGATTTTCCGGATCGATGGTGGCGCGGCAACAGTATCTTCCGGGTCTGACGGCCGATATGGATGAGTTCTGTGCGACATGGGACCCCGTCTTTATCGGTGCGGACGCCGAGCGGCTTGCCGGACTGGCGAGGCGAATGCCTGCGGCCGCGCGAGCGCTCTCCGAGCCCGACGCAACCGCGCCCCCCGAGAGGCCTTCCACCGAGGTGCTAAGACGGTTCGTGGCCACGCTAACGAACCACCTGGTACGCACCGCAGCCTCTGATACGTCTCCGGCGGCGGCCCGTTGCCGGAGGAATAGGCCTTCGTTCGACAGCGTGCACGACTCCTGGCTCCATGCTCTGATGTCGAAAGACGGAGCCGTTGTGGGAGATGCGTCGGATCTCTCCCATCTCGTCGCACAGGTCCGCGAATGGCGACGCCCCATCGCCGTTTCAGCAAGCTCCCCGTTTCGTCTCTGCTTCCGCTTGGAAGAACCGGAAGATTCGGCGAGAACTGATGAGAGGAATGACACCACCTCCAATGACCCATGGTACGTCCGCTATCTGCTCCAGCCTCACGACGACCCAAGCCTTCTCATCCCGGTAGAAGAGGCGTGGAAGGCCGGGGGCCAAAAGCTCGCAGCGCTCACGCGAAACGGCTCGAACGTGCGGGAGTTCCTGCTCTCCTCACTGGGGCAGGCTTCGGGCATCTGCCCTTCCATCACGGCCAGTCTCGAGAACGCAAGGCTCGCCGGATACTCGCTAGATGCTGCCAAGGCTCACGAGTTTCTGACTGAAGAGGCCATCGCTCTCGAGCAGGCGGGCTACGGCGTGATGCTTCCGGCGTGGTGGACGCGCAAGGGCACGAAGGTCCGGCTCGCCGTCCAGGCCAGAGCCAGGAGCCCGAAGATGCAGGGCGGAAGTGGTCTGCCCCTGGAGACGATTGTCCAGTTCGATTGGGAGGTGGCCCTCGGAGGCCAGAAACTCAACCTCCGGGAGTTGGAGGCGCTTGCGCGGATGAAGACCCCGCTGGTCAGGGTCCGCGGTCAATGGGTCGAGATGAGCGCCCAGGAGATCCAGGCGGCGATCGATTTCTGGGAGAAGAAAGGAACGGAAGAGGCAAGCGTCCGAGACATCATCCAGATGGCGCTCGGAGTCAAGGATGCGCCGCAGGGGTTCGATTTCAACGGTGTCAGGGCTACCGGCTGGATCGGTAAGCTGCTGAAGCAGCTAGATGGGCAAGCGGAATTCAAGGAGCTTGCGTCTCCTAGGGGCTTCTCCGGCACCCTCCGTCCCTACCAGATCCGCGGCTATTCGTGGCTCTCGTTCCTGCGGCAATGGGGTCTGGGAGCGTGTCTGGCCGACGACATGGGCCTGGGCAAGACGGTCCAGACCCTGGCGCTCATCCAGCGCGATTGGCGGGCTAAAGGCAAGCGGCCTGTTCTCCTCGTCTGCCCAACCTCAGTGGCAAACAACTGGGAGAAAGAGGCCGCCCGCTTCACTCCTCGACTTCCCGTACTCGTCCATCACGGCCCCGGCAGGAAGCGAGGTGCGGCGTTCAAGAAGGAGGCAGGGAAGCATGCCATCGTCGTCTCCAGCTACGGACTGGTGCAGCGGGACATCAAGTTCCTGAAGGATGTGCCATGGGGCGGCGTGGTGCTCGACGAGGCCCAGAATATCAAGAACCCTGAGACCAAGCAGGCGAGAGCGGCACGGTCGCTGGAAGCCGACTACCGTGTTGCACTGACCGGAACGCCGGTAGAGAACAACGTGGGCGACCTGTGGTCGATCATGGAGTTCCTGAACCCCGGTTTCCTGGGCTCCGAGAGCGAGTTCAAGCGTAAATTCTTTGTGCCTATCCAGGCCGAGCGGGACCCAAGCGCGGCGGAACGTCTCAAGCGCATTACCGGCCCGTTCATCTTACGGAGACTCAAGACGGACAGGTCGATCATCTCGGACCTGCCCGAAAAGCTGGAGACGAAGGTCTTCTGCTCGCTGACGAAGGAGCAGGCATCCCTTTATGCCTCCGTCCTCAAGGAGATGGAAGAGACGCTGGAGTCTGCCGAGGGCATCCAGCGGAGAGGGCTTATCCTGGGCACGCTCTCCAAGCTCAAGCAGGTCTGCAACCATCCGGCACAGTTACTTGGCGACAACTCCGGCATCGCCGACCGCTCCGGCAAGCTTGTCAGGTTGACGGAGATGTTGGAAGAGGTTATCGAGGTCGGCGACCGGGCGTTGGTCTTCAGCCAGTTTGCGGAGATGGGTGGGCTGCTTCAACAACATGTGCAGGAGACGTTCGGTCTGGAGGCGCTGTTCCTTCACGGCGGGGTGCCGAAGCGCAGGCGCGACCGGATAGTGGAGCGCTTCCAGAATGAGATCGGTGGGCCACCGATCTTCATTCTGTCTCTGAAGGCCGGCGGCACGGGGTTGAACCTCACCTCGGCCAACCACGTCTTCCACTTCGACCGCTGGTGGAACCCCGCCGTCGAGAATCAGGCGACCGACCGAGTCTTTCGCATCGGACAGGCGCAAAATGTTCAGGTCCACAAGTTCATCTGCGCTGGAACGCTGGAGGAGAAGGTCGACGAGATGATCGAGCGCAAGAAGGAGATTGCCGAGAAAGTCGTCGGCGCAGGTGAGGGCTGGCTGACGGAGCTCTCCAACGACGACCTGAAGGATGTCTTGGCCCTGAGCAAGGAAGCGGCGGAGGTATAGGATGTCATATCGTTACTATGAATACTTTGAGCCTTCGCGGCCCCGCGAGGCCAAAGGCGGCATCAGGGCTCAGTTCGCACGGGGCGGATTCGGCGAGAGTTGGTGGGCAAGACGCTGGATAGAGGTTCTGGAAGACCTCGACCTTGGAGCGAGGCTCACTCGGGGCAGGTCCTATGCTCGCCGGGGCCAGGTGCTGTCGATTGATGTCGAAAAGGGCGCCGTGACGGCCAAGGTGCAAGGCTCCCGCGCCCAGCCTTACCGTGTCGAGATCAGAGTCGAGAGGCTTTGGGGTTCGGACTGGGAGAAGCTGACCTCTGCGCTCTTGCAGCGGCCCGTCTTCGCCGCGAAGCTGCTGGCTGGCCAGATGCCCGAGAATATCGAGGACGTCTTCACAGACGTAGGACTCTCCCTCTTCCCTGACAGTAGTGACGACCTTGAGACCGACTGCTCATGCCCCGACTGGTCGAATCCTTGCAAGCACGTAGCGGCAGTCTACCTCCTCCTGGGCGAGGAGTTCGACCGTGACCCCTTCCTCATCTTCAAGCTGAGGGGAGCGGAGCGAGAGGAGCTTGTCGGCGGAGCGGCGGCAGAAAGCGGCATCAGAACCGATGAAGTCACCATCGAGGCTTCCGATGAAGGGGCAGACCGATCACCACCTGAGCCACTTCCTGCTGATCCCGTCGAGTTCTGGGCGCAGGAGAACTCTGAGCGAGAGGAAGATATCCACGGAGCAGCGCGCATCCCCACGGTTTCTGCGGTGCTGCCGAGACAGTTGGGAAGCTTCCCGTTCTGGCGAGGTCAGGAGAGTTTCGTCCCTGCGTTGGAGGCGATTTATCGCCGGGCATCTTCTGCTGGATTGGATGCGTTTCTCGGTGAACGGCGAGAAAAGAGCGATTGAGGGCGGCTCACCCTTGCCAGAACCTCGACTCGACGCAGCCCCCTGTCCACCTCCACATCATGCGGCACCATTTACATCACAAAAGGCAACTCACAGACAGTAGTACTGCCTACGGTAAACCCCGGCCCACCAGCTACGGAGGTTATGGGCCCAAAAGGGCGCAGCGACTCCATAGACTGCTTCTTGGTAGTTCGAGTCCCCCTTACCCTTAGCCCTAGTGGAAGTGTCCTGCGAGCAGTTTTTTGAAGCCTCGGAGCGTTAGTCAATATGGGCTCGGACATCCTGCCAGTCTTCCGGAGGTAAACCCGCGTAGCGATCCTCAACGAGGTCTTCAGCCAGTGCTACGAGAGATACTCACTTGTTCAAGGGAATGCGGATACTCACGGTGACACCTTGACTAGGCCCCTCACTTGCGACGGCAACCGTACCCCCATGCGCTTCGACTATGGCTCGAGTGATGGCCAGTCCCAGACCTGTGCCTCCTACGCCGCGACTGCGAGACCGGTCGGTACGGTAGAATCGCTCGAAGACGTGGGGAATGTCTGCGGCATTGATGCCGATCCCGTCATCCGTGACCGAGATGACCAACTCCTCGCCGCCTTCCATCTCCCCCCTGATTGCGATGTTCCCGCCCGCCTCGGTGCAATGAATCGCGTTGCTCACGACGTTTCCCAACGCCTGGCTCATCCGCATCCGGTCGAGGTCCATGTCCGGGAGGTCGGCGGAAGCTGCCAGCGACAGTTCGACCTGTCGAGCTTGGGATTGCGGCTGCCAGCGGTTCACCTCCGCGGTGAGCAGCTCGTGGACCGAGCTCGCTTCGAGGGTGAGCCTCAACTCGCCTTGGTCCGTCTCTGCAAGCCAGTCCAGATCGGTTACGATGCCGCTCAGCCTGTCCACCTCCTGGATAATGTGGTCGGAGGCGCTCTCAGGCGTCTGAAGGCCGTCGCGCAGCCCTTTCGCCTCCAGCTTGATGACGCTCAGCGGCGTGTTCAGCTCGTGAGAGACGTCGTTTATCAGCCTCCTGCGTAGCTCGCGTTGGGTCTCCAGGGCTGAGGTCATCCGGTTGAAGGCCGCGCTCATCTTTCCCAACTCGTCCGAGGACGTGACCGGCAGCCGGGACGTATCCCCTTGGGCGATTGCTTGGGTTGCCTCCGTCAGGGCCGTCACCGGCGACGTGATCCGTTTGGACAGCCAGAAGGCCAGCAGTATGGCGACGCCGACCGTCAGGGTTCCGCCAACCGCGGTGATGTACAGGAGCGTGTTGAGGAGCCCATGCGACTCGGTCGATAGGAGCTCGCGGTTTACATCCACATAGACGTGGCCCACGGGCTGGTTCGAAGCCAAATCCAACACCGTTTCGCTATGTCCGCCCAGATCGGGTGCGGCGGCTCCGGGCAACAATTCGGAGAAGTTGTCCTCCACCACGCGTCCATCGACGCCGACGATCACGACTCGTACCGGGTCCTGGTGGGAGAGATCGAAGTGCTCTCCCTCGCTTTCTTCGGACCTCTCCCTCTCCGAGGCTCCACCGTAGGTGTATCCGGCCCGGGACAGCGCCCTGTCCAGCGTTCCCCAACCACCGGCAGCGGTGTACTCCCGACTCAGATTCCGGGCCAACTGGACCGCCTCGTCACCGCCTATCCGGTCTACGAACACGCCGAGACGAGCCTGCGTCGCGTAGTAACCCACGCCAACGCTGGTCAAGACGGTGAGAACGACGACGAGAACGGTTGAAGCCATGATTCGCCAGCGCAAAGACATCATTCATCCTCCACCATGAACCTATAGCCCGCGCCGTAGACCGTCTGAATCGGCTCTCTGCCATTCCGGTTGATCTGCTTGCGCAGGCGGGCGATCTGGCTGTCGATGGCCCGGTCGAACCCGTCGAAATCGTCGTTGAAGGCCAATGAGATGAGCTGGTCGCGGGTGAGCAACTGGTTGGGATGGCGCATGAATGTCGATAGCAGGGCGACCTGCGCCTGGCTCAGCGTCAAGGGTTCTTCATCGACAGTCAACATCCCGGTGGTCTCGTTCAGCGTGATGTTTCCGCGTGTCAGGACCTGCTGGACTCTGTCCTTGACACGTCGCAGCAAGGCATGCGCGCGCGCAATGACTTCATCCGGGTCGAAGGGCTTGATGACGTAATCGTCGGCTCCGCTGTCCAGCCCGATAATTCGCTCGGCAGGAGCTTCCCTGGCCGTCAGCATTATTACCGGAACGTCCGACTCCCGGCGCAGGATCCTGCACAGGGCTACCCCGTCGAGACGGGGTAGCATCAGGTCGAGGATTATCAGGTCCGGAATAAGGTCGCGAGCCAGGACCAGACCGAATTCACCGTCATGGGCAACCTCGGCGAAGAACCCGGCGCGCTCAAAGTACACTTTGACCCAGTTCGCGATCCTCGTATCGTCTTCGATTATCAGTATCGTGCCGCTCATCGCCAGTCCTCTTATGAGCCGTCTCAAGACGCGGTGCCTCCTTCGAGACACCGCGTCCATACGCTCCATCCGCCTAGGAGTCTGTCCGAGAAACAATGTTCTAAACGATATGCGTCATTAGTGGAGTGTAAAGATGCTATTTACTCCACGACAAAGTCCAGATTGCTGTAAGCAGGTTATTGCGTGGCGGGTTTCGTCTCCAGGAACGAATCCTCGGACAGGCTCCTAGGGTAAATTATCTCACTTCATGAGAACGTTCGACATCTCCCTTGGGCCGATTCCGATTGACTCTAGCCGCCGCCTCTCCGCTCGCCGCCGCCGCCGTGCTCGCCTGCGCCTTCACCACCGGAGCTTCCGACGCCGTGCTCGCCTGCGGCCTCGCCGCCCGCCTCGCCGCCTTCGCCTCCGCCAACCTCGGCATGGGCCACCCATCCGGTGAACGGAGCCTGCGTCGAGGGCAGGTTGATCGCCAACACCTCGCGCGGGGCCATGTTCACCGGTGTCGTCGGGCCGAGTTCCGTCCCGTTCGACAGGTGCACCTCGATCCTGACTCGGTCTAGCGTCCCGTTGGTCGTGTTCTCCACGATGCCCCTGAACGAGTTGCTGGGAGCGTCGTACTTCACGATCAGCCGGGTGCCGCCGCGAATCATGTCGAAGGTCTCATTCGGCGCCAGTTGATTGGCGCTGCTGCCCTCTTCGCCGCCGGACTCACCGCCGCCTTCGCCACCGGGACCGTGCCCCTCGCCGCCGGCTCCCTCTCCACCGCCGCCTTCAGCGCCTTCGCCTCCCGTGTGAGGTATGGGGCCGGGGCCGCCGCAGTCGAACACTTCCATGTGAACGACGTAGCCGTCGTAGGCGACTCCAGCGAGATTCGGCTCACCCGCGACCGCCAGACTGGACGTCGCCTGCTGTCCGGGGTTCAGATCGCCCAGCTTGTCCGGACCAAGCTCCCCTATGGTCTTCGTTCCCGACTTCAGGTGGGGTTCAGCCTGCACGTAGCACAGCGTCTGTGAGGTCGAGTTCTGGACCGTCGTGTGGACGGTCTGGGTGGCCGCGTCGTACCGTGCCGAAACCGCCAGTCCACCGAGAACGCCGTTCCACGTCTGGTCCAGAGGAATGATCGGGCTCGACATGGCTGCTTCCCTGATCTCTCCGCTGCCGCCTTCACCTTCGCCTTCTCCGCGGCCTTCGCGTCCACCTTCACCGCCGGACTCGCTTCCTTCGCCTCCGCCGACCTCGGCATGAGCCACCCATCCGGTGAACGACGCCTGCGTCGAGGGCAGGGTGATCGTTCTCACCTCGCTCGGAGCCATGTCCACCGGTGTCGTCGGACCGAGCTCCGTCCCGTTGGACAGGTGCACCTCAATCCTGACCCGATCCAGCGTCCCGTTGGTCGTGTTCTCCACGGTGCCCTTGAAGGAGTTGCTCGCGGCGTCGTAGCCGAGGATCAGCCGGGCCCCGCCGCGGACCATGTCGAAGGTCTCATCCGGAGCCAGTTGATTGGCCCCGCTGCCCTCTTCGCCACCGCCACTGCCTTCGCCGCCGCCCTCACCACCTTCACCGCCGGATCCATGCTCGCCACCACCTTCACCACCGGAGCCGTGCTCACCGCCGCCTTCACCGCCTTCACGTCCGCCGCCATGCTCGCCCCCAGACTCGCCGCCTCCCCGCTCGGAGATTTCCTGGCTCGTCGTGGCGCGGTCGGCATCCCTGCCGCCCTCCGATCCGTTGCTGACCGTACAGCCGGTGAGTATCAACGCGGAGAGTATAGCCGCGAAGACCACCCCGACCAAGAACCTCTTCGTCACTGTCATCAATTTCCTCCACATCATCTTTCTACCTCCTTCGGTTCCTTCTTGAGGAATCTGTGATGCCACTACGATAAGGGCGAAATGTCTCAGAAATATGTCAAGGCCGGGCATCCCGGACTCGGCAATGAAGGGAGTTGAAAGGCCTAGTGGGGAGAACCGGACGCTTGGGTCTAGAGACTGAGCGGCGTTCGCTTCCGCATCACGGGAGCCTTGATCTCGAAACCGTCCTGCAAGAGGTCGCAGACGGTGCTCACTCGGTATAGCGCAACATCGATAATGGGAGCCAAGGCTAACTGAGGGTGGTGTAGAGTAGCCTGGAAGTCGGTCCGGGCTGTTCCTAGATGGACTGGACGAACGTCCGAGCCGGCGCGAGATTCACGGGGCCTATCCTGAGTAGCCTGTCCGACTCCTCAAATAGGAATCTCCCAGCGAAAAGTTCGCAGTACAGGACACGTTGGCCCACCAGCGCTTACGGTAGATACCACCATCTTCGAGATGTGGCTCGGCAGGCTTTCGACGCACCAAGGTCTCTCGGTCCCCGTAGTGTGATGCGTATGGCGCAGAGGTACGGAAGGAGCATCATGCTGGCTCTTGCCTGGGCGATTGACACACCGTCTTCGAGATGCTGGGGTTTCATGACCCTTGGCACCGCGATGCTTACGGGCAGTTCGATCCTCTCCGGAAGGGCATTTTTTCACCGAAGACAGAACCGTTTTCGAAATGTGGCTGGGAAGCTTGTAAGTCAATGTCGTACGGTACGCAATTCAGTGGAGATGCCATAAATTCACTGGCTGCCGTTGGTTGAAGTCAGCCGACGGGATATGTCGACAGCTCGTATCCTGGGAACGGGAGTGTTTCTGGCCGCTCAAGGTCCTACCACGAACATGGCGCCGTTCGAACATTCGACCAGCACCATGTTGCCTTGTCCAACATTGATGAAGTGAACTGTCGTTGCCATTGGCCACACCCCTGCAAATTCAAACTGTGCGTTCGTCACTTTAGGATATGGTGACGGTCAGACTCCCAGCCGCCGTATGCGACCAGCTAACTCAGCTTTGGGAACCGGACATCTCGGATCGTCCCGCATCGCTTCAAGCACCGCTACGACCTGGGGCGCCGATAGAATGCCGGCATCCAGCATCTTGTCGACGACCCACAGCGCATCCCGATGCACGATTCCTTTGGATTGGGCGACGCTACGCATGGTTCTGTCTTCCGTCAGTAGGTGCCATCCTTGACGGTTGGCAAGCGCGAGAGCAAATGAATCCACCAGACTCAGGGCTGGCCGTTCGGACTGAAAGACGATGGCCGTTTCCACGCCTTCGGCATCCAGTGACTCAACCCTCAGTCCGAAGGCAAGGAGGTCCTGCCGGCTGTAGGCACCGAGATCTATCAGTTCCTCATGGAACAACAGGTCTGGCACCGCGAATTGGAATTCGAGATGGAACATCTTGTCCAATAACTCGCGCTTCGAGAATTCGAGCAGGATGGAGCTGTCGCTGACGAGGACCTTCATCCATACCCCTATGCCGCCGAGCCAGCCATGATGCCTTCGATCTCGCTGACTCTCAGTCTGAGCAACTCCGCAGCCTTTGATTCCGAAATCTCATTTTCTGCCAGAGCTCTCAAGCACAGGCGGCGAAAACGCGTGGGGATCTCCTCTCGTTCGAGAGGAGATGGCTCATCGGTCCTCCAGCTGTTTCCAATGCCACTGAATATGTCCTGCAACGTGGCTTGCGTGATGATGCCCAGCTCACGCATTCGGACGACCAGAGACGCAGCGCTAATTCCGAACATGAGCTTGATCTCCACAAGTTCCGCGAAGCCGAAGTTCAGGCGTCGCCGTCCTACTTCACGCACCAGTTCTTCCTCGGGTGCAAGGAAGGCGCCGGCAAAGCGATTGCAGGCTTTCTCTTCCGGGACATCAGATGGAATGCCCAGGACCAAATGCCCCAATTCGTGGGCAACGGTGAACCGTTGACGTTCGAGAGACTTGGTCGTGGAGCAGACAACAACTGGTATGTCGGCTCCATCCAACCTGCGAACGCGAGAACTAAGGCCATCCACCGATCCGGGCAAGCTAAACTTGAACACCTTGATGCCGCGCTCCTCCAGCAGCGCGGTAATGTCCGGAATCGGACCCCGACCGAGATCCCAAGCCACCCGAACTGAATTGGCTGCCCTCTCCGTATCCTCAACGGCGTTAATCGGGTAGGGCGCGCCATCCGGGTCTTCCCGCTCCGTGGTGTCGATCCCCAGGATCTCCTCCACCTGCAGGTAGCGGTCAACGTGATCAAGGACCTCACCCTCCACCGCCGCCCGTTCCCGTGCCCTGGTTGAAGCCAGCTTCCTGAATTCAACCGACTCCAGGGAGACCCTTGAAGGGCTTAAGAGGTAACTCAAGGGTACCTCTAGGGCTTCGGCCAGGGCGATGGCCACGGTTGAGCTCGGCATCATCTCTCCACGTTCGTACTTTCCGATTGCCTGAGCTGACACGATGCCTTCCATGTCTGAGGACAATGCCCGTAGTGACAGGCCACTGCGTTTTCTGGCGAGCCTGAGACGTTCGCTTAACATGGGGTTCCTCCTTTCGGTTTACATTTTATGATAACATATCCTAGAATGTAAACATCGGGCAGGTGTCGTGTAGACCAAGTCTGACTGAGTCGGCACCACTGGCCCACCGGGACACCGATCGAACAAATGATGATGGAGCGATACGAGATGAGCGGTGGCTGTACAAGAGGGACACTGTGGCGAAGCCAATTCGCCGGTTGGAGGGGCCGCTGTGGCCATGGGGCCCAGCCGTTCACTCAACGACCTCATGATGTGGAACAACCGATGATGAGCAGGGTACTCACCGCACCGCCGATAAGCGCGGGGGTGTCGCTGTCATCAGCGTCGACGGCTTCCCTGAACGATCCTTTCTCGGAGCCTCGGCATGGCTGATCGAACCAGCAAAGGGCGTCTGGTCGTTTTCGAGGGACCTGACGGAGTCGGAAAGTCCACACTGTCCCTTGCCTTGGCAAATAGGCTCAAGGCGATGGGCCTCATGTGTGAGCACTTGTCTTTTCCTGGGAAGGAGGAGGGAACCGTCGGTCGTCTGGTCTATAACGTCCACCACGACCCGGTTCAGTACGGCATAGAAGAGATCACAGCCGCCAGCCTGCAAACCCTACACATCGCCGCACATCTGGATGCGATTGAGCAGCGTATCCTGCCTGACCTCAGTGAGGGTCGTTGGGTAATCCTTGACCGGTTCTGGTGGTCCACCTGGGTCTACGGGCGTGTCGCCAGAATCGAGAGGACGACTTTGGACGCCTTGATCCAGGTGGAGCGTCTCCATTGGAATGGTGTTCAGCCTGATGCTGTCTTCTTGGTAGACAGGTCCAATGATTCCTTCGACAGCGACAACCGAGGTCGACTCCGGGAAAGCTATCAGGTCCTCTACGGCAACGAAAAGGCCCGGTACCCGGTCCATCAGATTCAGAACGACAAGCCAGTCGACGAGGGTGTGAATCGCGTGCTTGGTGCGCTTCAAGGCCTCATTGCCGATGATGTGGACAGGAACTTGCCGGACCAGAACAGCTTGACACGGGCCCAGAGTGGGCAGTTGTCTCTTCTGACACGTGACAGAAAAGTCCTGTCTGGCTTCACCAAGTTAGGCGGAACCCGCCCGACAGTTGTCTACGATAGCTACTGGAAGTTCGCGGCAGAGCGGCAGGAGGTGTTCTTCCGCAAACTGGAAGGACGTGCCGCTCCGTGGACAGACGATCCCATCATCGCCCGGCACAAGTTCACCAATGCCTATAGAGCATCAGACCGCGTAAGCCAGTTCCTCATCAAGCATGTGGTCTACGAGGGCGAACAGAGTCCAGAGGAGCTGTTCTTTCGCACGATCCTCTTCAAGCTCTTCAACAAAATCGAAACCTGGGAGATGTTGCGAGATCGGCTATCGACGATTTGCTACGCCGATTTCTCCTTCCAGAAGTACGACCGGGTGCTTACCGAGGCTCAGGCATCGGGCACTCGAATCTACTCCGGGGCGTACATGATGCCGTCGGGCAGGAGCTCGTTTGGCCATACGCAGAAACATCGCAATCACCTCCTGCTGCTGGAACGGATGATGGGGGATGGGGTACCCCAAAGGATCGCTGGCGCATCCAGCATGGAACAGGCATTCAAGATTCTCAGGTCGTATCCGACAATCGGCGACTTCCTGGCCTATCAGTTCGCGACGGACCTCAACTACGGCAATCTCACTGATTTCTCCGAAATGGAGTTTGTAGTTCCGGGGCCCGGAGCGCTGGATGGCATCCGCAAGTGCTTCAGCGACCTTGGCGGTCTAACCGAGGCCGACGCTATCAAGGCCGTGACCGAGAGACAGGAGCAGGAATTCGAGAGACTGAGCATAAGCTTTCGATCCCTGGGAGGGCGACAGCTACAGCTGATCGACTGTCAGAATCTCTTCTGCGAGGTGTCCAAGTATGCCCGAGTGAAGCATCCGGATATCAGAGGGGTCAGCGACCGCAGGCGCATCAAGCAGGTCTACCGTCCTTCCGAGACGCCTATTTCTTACTGGTACCCACCCAAGTGGGGCATCAATCATCTGATTCCTCCTCAAGGGGGGTCGGCATGATCCCGCTCTTTCAGGGTGCAACTGCCGATGATGTGTGGCAGCAGGTGGCCCAGGCGTTTCGGCAGTCAGACGGAGCCGCTACTCAGAACGGTAGAGGTGGGCCGACCAGAGAACTCCTTCATGCTGCCATCTCGGTTGAAGACCCGCGGCAGCGTTGGGCAGTGTCGAGACGGCCAGCCTTGAACCCAGCATTGGCTCTTGCCGAGGTCGTGTGGATCATAACCGGGCGCAGAGACTTGGCATTCTTGGAATTCTGGAGCAAGGAGTACAGAAAGTTCGCAGGGGACGGGCCAGAGCTACACGGGGCATACGGCTATCGCATACGTCGCCATCTCTCTATAGACCAGTTGGACCGAGCCTTCCGAGTCCTATCAAGCAACCCCGACACCAGGCAAGTTGTCCTCCAAATCTGGGACTCCGAGGCCGACATGCCGAACCCTGACGGGACGCCGGTCAATGACGACATCCCGTGCAACGTCATGTCGGTGCCCAAGGTCCGCGACGGTAGGCTTGAGTGGCTGCAGGTGATCCGAAGTAATGACGTGTTTCGTGGCCTTCCGTACAACCTAGTTCAGTTCACCAGCCTACAGGAGATATTGGCCGGATGGTTGAACATCGAGTGTGGTACCTACAACCAGGTCAGCGACAGCCTGCATTTCTACGAGCGGAATGCTGACGACGTGCTGGCCTCATACCCTCTGCCCGACGTTGCTCTCAACACAGACAATCTGGCTCTTCCTAAGGACGAGTCCGACCGGATTTTCAGAGAACTCGAAAGCCGCATTGAGCAGCTGATAGACCCAGACCTAGGGTCAGGCGAGATCAAGAGGTTGGCATCCTGGGAGTCAGCTCCTCAAGCCTACCAGAACATCATGACGGTCCTTGCCGCTGAGACACTTCGACGCCAGGGCGATACAGAATCGGCTATCGAGGCCATGTCTTCTTGCACTAACCCTGCATATCAACAACTCTGGGCGGAGTGGCTCGCACGGACATCTGGACGCAATGACCCAGTCAGGTCATCCTCTGGTGTCGGAGTCGGACTGAGGAGCCACTGAGGGGAGACTGTGCCATGAACCAGCGTATCAAGATCACTGAGCTGTTCGCCAAGTTTCGGTTGGAAAAAGTAAAACTGGGTCCCAGCTGGGCCAACGCTGAGATCTCAATTGACACAAGTGACAGAGACGCCGCTTGGGAACTCTATGTCGAGATGCTGACCAGGGTAGTCACGCAGCCTCTCCCCGTGGAAACAGGGGACGAGGAGACGGCCCTCGACAGTGTCTATTCTCTGTTCCCCATCACCCGTGAGGTCTTACGTCGACATGGGAGACGGGCCATCAACTTCACAAAGATTGCAGTCCCTGTCTTGAACCAGGTAGTTCGACCCTTTACAGCAAAGTGGCACGGCAAGCGTTTGGCCGGAGACCTCGCAAAGGAGGACATACGCAACGAGTTCCGCCATGAGCTGGCGACCTTGCAGGATGACCTGCGCAACTACAATCGCATGCTGGCAGGCATAGCCGGCGTGGAAGACCTTACCGACCTGGAGAAGGACCCGGGAGCGGAATGATGGCGAGAAGGCGCCGACACAACGTATTCGTGAGCTACTACCACGATCAGGACCAGCAGGACAAAGAGAGATTTATTCGCATGCTGGGCGACAACATCATAGACCGGTCTGTGAACATCGGAGACATACTTGGTCCGAATCCACCAACCGAAGCCACACTTCAGCAGATTCGGAAAGAGTTCATTGCTCAGGTGTCAGTCACGGTTGTGTTGATAGGACGCTGCACCTGGCAGCGTAAATTCGTTGACTGGGAGATTGGAGCCTCCCTTAGGGACACTGAGGCAAATCCTCGCTGCGGACTGTTGGGCATCCTGCTGCCCGGTCATCCGGACTTCGGGAGAACCTTCTATCGCGGACAACTGATTCCACCGAGATTGGCGGACAACTGCGACGGCGACGGCCAGTTCGCTTCGATTCACGACTGGTCAGGTGATCCAGACCTGGTCCGCAGTTGGATTCACGACGCATTCCTAAGACGTAAGCGACAACCCGACCCTGACAATAGCCGTCTACCTTTCGGGAGAAACTGGAACGGCAACTGTATGGCGGGTTGGCAGCAGTAGGCCACTCCTTACACTACGATCCGACAAGAATAGAAAAAAGGAGGTAGATATCATGACCGACGACATACGCAACGTCTTCATCAGTCACATACACGAGGATGATGAGGGCATCGCCAAGATCAAAGGACTTGCCGAAAAGCACGGAATGACGGTCCGAAACGGTTCGGTCACATCGGACAGACCTAATTCGGCAACCAATGAGGACTACATCAAGTACCAGCTTCTGGCGCCGCGCATCAGATGGTCGAGCGTGCTGGTCGTGTACATTTCGCCAGACACAAAACAGGCCCACAGCCAGGGCAAGAGGGTTGTCGGCGTATGGGAATGGGGAGCGAAGGAGTGCGAGGTACCGGAAGCCCTCACGCGCCATGGCGACGCCGTCGTTGGATGGAACGGAGAGAGCATGGTAGATGCGATCAATGGCGCTTCCGATGAATGGCGGCAGCCAGATGGGTCTGCTTGGGGCTACCGTGCCATCAAACGCTATGCCTGCCGATAAGACGCCATGCCTGCCAGGCTGTACTCATACATTGTGGCAAGGGACTACGGATTCGCTCCGAATCCGTTCTATGGCTTCTGCACCCTGGCGACATGTAAGCCCCAAATACGCAAGAAAGCTGAGATAGGAGACTGGATCATAGGCACCGGCTCGAAGTCGAAAGGCCGAGACGGGCGCCTTGTCTACGCAATGAGGGTCACCGAGGCCATGTCGTTCGACGACTACTGGGCGGATAGCCGCTTCCACCGCAAACGTCCTGACATGCACGCCAGTATGAAGAAAGCCTTCGGCGACAACATATACCACCGCGACGATGGCTCAGGCCCATGGCGCCAGTTGGATTCGCACCACAGCCACGACGACGGAACGCAGAACAACAGGAACGTCCGTAATGACACTCAGGTCAACCGCATGCTCGTGAGCAATGATTTCATCTACTGGGGCGGCGGCGGTCCCCCTGTACCTACTTTCCGTGGCATAACCGTTTGCCACACCACGCAAGGACACAGATGCAACTTCCCCAGCGAGGTGGTTGAGGACTTCGTTGCCTGGCTCCGCAGTTTGGACGACAAGGGCTACCGGGGCATCCCGCTCGACTGGGCCTGAGCATGGTGTGGCCTCCGCTGTTCTGCTCATCATCCTAATGAATACTTACATGCGGGTGACCTCAATCAATGGGGTTCTGGCCAGTTGTGTGCGGCAGCTGAAGAATTCGTGGAGCCCCTTCACCTCCAGCAGCGCGTAGAAGATCTCCCTGTCCAGCAACTCCTCCCTCAGCTTGCCATTGAAGCTCTCGATCTAACCGTTTTCCCACGGTGAGCCGGGCTCGGTGTAAGTATCTTGGCGTCCAACTCGACGGGGCCGCTGGAGCTTACAGTTCTGTCCCTTTGGCCTGGCCTGCCCCTCAGCTATGAACTTAGTTGATAGGACGGAGATTGCTTCCTGGCTTTGACACCTATTGCAAAGGAATTATACAGTTGCGATAATCAAATGAGCAATGCACGCCAGCGGCAGGTGACAGCGATCTGTGGTGTGTACCCGCTGAGGAGAGGAACATGGCCAGGACAGCGAGGTTCGACGGCGGCGCTTTCTTCGCCGCGTTGGACACAGAGAGGCAGGCCCGTCAATGCACCTGGAAGCAGGTGGCGGAGGAGTGCGGCATCAGCGCCTCCACCTTGACTCGTATGGCTCAAGGCAGACACCCCGACGTGAACGGACTAGCGGCGCTTGCTACCTGGTCGGGGTTGGACGTGAACCGATTCCTCAGGAGCCCATCCGCCTGGGAGGAGCCCGAGCCGTTGGCGGTGATATCTTCCTGTCTGCACTCAGACCCGCGTCTCAACGAGCAAGCCGCTGTCGCCCTTGATCAGTTGGTCAAGGCAGCCTATAGGAGCATGACGAGCCAATGAGCGTCCTCAACATCAGCGGCTTCATCTGGGGCATCGCAGACGACGTGCTGCGGGACGTGTACGTCCGGGGCAAGTACCGCGACGTCATCCTCCCCATGACGGTCATCCGCCGCCTCGACGCCGTTCTGGAACCGACCAAGGACGCGGTTCTCCGCATGAAGACCCAGTTGGACGCCGCTGGCATAACGAATCAGGATGGCGCTCTGCGCCAAGCGTCCGGTGAGGCGTTCTACAACACCTCCTCCTTCCGCCTGCGTGACCTCACCTCCATCGGCCAGCAGCAGAGGCTCCGGGCCAACTTCGAGGCGTACCTCGACGGCTTCTCGCCCAACGTCCAGGAGGTCCTGGACAAGTTCAAGTTCCGCAACCAGATTCCCACGCTGGTGGAAGCGGACGCCCTCGGCTTCCTGATCGAGAAGTTCCTGGACAGCTCGGTCAACCTCAGCCCCAGACCAGTCCTGAACGGAGACGGCTCTGTGCGGCTGGAGGGGCTCGACAACCACGGCATGGGCACGGTCTTCGAAGAGCTCATCCGCCGCTTCAACGAGGAGAACAACGAGGAGGCCGGCGAGCACTTCACCCCGCGTGACGTGGTGCAGCTCATGGCGCGTCTCGTCTTCCTACCGGTCGCCGACGAAATCCGGTCGGGCACCTACCTGGTCTATGACGGCGCCTGTGGCACAGGCGGGATGCTGACGGTCGCTGAGGAGACTCTGGGAGACCTTGCCCAGGAACACGGCAAAGAGGCATCTGTCCACCTGTACGGCCAGGAGGTCAACCCGGAGACCTACGCCATCAGCAAGGCCGACCTCATCCTTAAGGGCGAGGGTGGCGAGGCTGACAACATGCAGTTCGGCTCCACCCTCTCTGCGGACGCTTTCCCAGCCCACGAGTTCGACTTCATGCTCTCCAATCCGCCTTACGGCAAGAGTTGGAAGACCGACCTGGAGCGCATGGGCGGCAAGGCTGACATCACGGACCCGCGCTTCGTCGTGGAGCACGGCGGCGACCCGGACTACTCCCTCATCACCCGCTCCAGCGATGGCCAGATGATGTTCCTGGCCAACATGCTGAGCAAGATGAAGCGAGACACGCCGCTGGGCAGCCGCATTGCCGAGGTCCACAACGGCAGCTCCCTCTTCACCGGCGACGCCGGGCAGGGCGAGAGCAACATCCGCCGCTGGATCATTGAGAACGACTGGCTGGAAGCCATCGTCGCCCTGCCGCTCAACATGTTCTACAACACCGGCATCGCCACCTACATCTGGGCGCTCAGCAACCGCAAGCCGGAGCATCGCCGGGGCAAGGTGCAGCTCATCGACGCCACCCAGTGGCACAAGCCGCTGCGCAAGAACCTGGGCAGCAAGAACTGCGAGCTCTCCGACGAGGACATCCGGCGCATCTGCGACGCCTTCCTTGCCTTCGAGGAGACGGAGCAGTCGAATATATTCCCCAACGAGGCCTTCGGCTACTGGAAGGTCACCGTGGAGCGGCCCTTGCGACTCGACGGAATCGACCCCGAACGGGCCTACGCAGCCAAGGAGATCAAGGCGCTCAAGGAACGGGATGAGCGCTCCGAGACCGCGCCGCCGGTCATCAGGCGGGTCCACAGGTCCGGTGTGCAGCCTGACCCATTGCGCGGCCTGTTTGCGGCCACCATCGACGGCAAACAGGCCGTCGTGGAGTACGAGCCGGACCCCGACCTGCGGGACACGGAGCAGGTTCCCCTGCTGGAAGAGGGTGGTGTCGACGCCTTCCTCCGCCGCGAGGTGCTGCCCTACGCCCCCGACGCCTGGTTCGTGCCCGACAGCGTCAAGGTAGGCTACGAGATCAGCTTCACCCGCCACTTCTACAAACCCCAGCCCCTGCGCCCGCTGGAGGAGATACGGGCAGACATCCTTGCGCTGGAACAGGAGACGGAAGGATTGCTGGTGGAGATAATGCGGTAGTCGCCGCAGTCAAGAGAGAGGAGAAGCGCGCAATGTCCATTGCCATATCCGAAATCATATTTGAAGTCAGTGAGGACGAGACCGACGGCGGATACTCGGCCAGCGCGCTGGGGTACAGCATACACACCGATGGCGAGACGGTCGAGGAGCTACGGCGGAACGTCAAGGAAGCGGTCGATTGCTATTTGATGCTTCAATGAAGCGGCCGGCGTTGATTCGCCTCCATTTCGTTCGCGATGAGGCCCTCGCGCCGTGAAACTGCCCCGTGACTTGACTGGAGCGAAAGACGGAGGAGCCGTTGACGGAGATTGTGAAGTGAGGTAGACCGCATAAATGGTGCAAGAAGATACAACGCAGTTGTTGAAGGAAGAGCTTGATGTACTTGGCTGGTTCTGGTTGGCCTCACAGCCCGATTATAAGATGCCTGGGCATCTCAGGTTCAACCCGGAGGACGGCGCTACTCTCGAACTGATAGCTCGGAAAGCTGCTGAACAAATGAGCTGGATGTTTGGCGAAGACCAAGAGGAAGAGGGCGTTACGATACTTGGCGAAATGCCAACGGGTCAAAAGTTCGTTCTATTACAGTGTCTTCGATTTGGCGCTGTTTATAAGTCTCCTATCGTTCTTCAGGGGAGGCAATTTGAGGAGAGTCACCTCTCAGCAGGATTCAAGGCGGCCTCTCTAACATTGCGGCACTTGGCCTACTGGGTGGATAAATCCAAGATAGAGCAAGAGAGAGATTCTAATGGCGACACAATCTTGCGTATGAGAGCTGGGGAAACGATAAAGACTCCAGCCGCATTTGGGGAGTTGACTCTCAAAATCTTGCCTGAATGCTCACTTGAGCAACCCGGACCCGCCAAGAGTTATACCGTAAGGGACAGTTGTACTTTCTTTTTGCACTTTAGCGAATTGCAGAGCATTGAAAACATAGGACAGTGGTGCCGCGACCTGCAAAACTTGGTGACTATTGGAGTGGAGGCATTGGCGATGATATCTCGTGCTCACGTTACCCACGAGAGTACACCCGTCAGACTATATAAGCATTGGTTGGGAGCCGATATTCCCAACTCCGCCCCTAAGATGCTGTTTTCATACGATGATATTGGAGGTCTGGATGGAGTCGCAAAATGGCTCCGTGTCTCAGAGAAGTACAGGCATGTCATTGAACGCCTCACGTCCAAGTGGGTTATGCCATCTTCTTTTGTAAATTATCGCTTTAACGATGCATACATAGCTGTTGAGACGCTATTGAGGATTCGCTTGGGCAGGGAACCGTCGATGAAGAAGGACATCATATGTCTCGCCAAGGGTGCTGGAGATGCGTTCAAGTTCTTGGTGTCGGATATCGACACATGGGCACAAAAGGTAGTTGTAGACACCAGGATCAACAGGGAGGTTCATACTAACCCTCAGCTTGATTCCGCTGACGGATCCACCCTGCAGTTCCTAGCTGAGTCGCTTTATTATTTGGTTGTGATACACCTACTCAAGGAATGCGAGATAGATGTTGAAGTGATTGAGAGTTTCCGAGATAGTGGAAGGTTTGTATGGCTGGCTAATGGGCTTAAGAGATGCTTGTAAAGCTGACCCCCTACCCCGCCTACAAGCTATCCGGCGTCGAGTGGCTCGGCGATGTGCCCGCGCATTGGGATGTCGTCCAGCTTGGAAGAATAGGTGTCTTCTCCAAAGGCTCCGGGGGAACGAAGGATGACGAGGTTCCCGATGGGATACCTTGTGTTCGGTATGGGGACCTCTACACGACGCATACCCACTTCATTAGCCAGACACGGAGCTATGTCTTGCCAGAGAAGGCCAGTGCCTACACTCTGATCAATAGAGGTGACGTGCTCTTCCCTACGTCTGGGGAAACGATAGAGGAAATTGGCAAGTCGCCGTCAACCTAATGAACACGCAGGTCCTCTGTGGTGGGGACATGATCATCTTCCGGTCGACAATCCCAATGGAACCCAAGTTTGCAGGCTACGCACTGGACTGCCCTGCCGCTCAAACTCAGAAGTCCTTGATGGGGCGCGGCATCACCATCATGCACATCTACAGTAGCCAGCTCAGGTATCTGTGGTTGTCCCTCCCACCCCTCCCCGAACAGGCCGCTATCGTACGCTACCTAGACTACGCCGACCGGCGCATCCGGTGCTACGTCGGCGCCAAGCGGAAGCTCATCGCGCTGCTGGAGGAGGAGCGGGAGGCCGTCGTCAGCCAGGCCGTCACCCGAGGCCTTGACCCCAGCGTCGCCCTCAAGCCCTCCGGCGTCGAGTGGCTGGGGGACGTGCCCGCGCACTGGGAGGTGCGACGGCTGAAGACTCTATGCCAAATGAGGAGTGGAGAGGGAATCACGGCTGAATCGATTGAAGCCACTGGCGACTATCCGATATATGGAGGGAATGGTCTGAGAGGGTATTGCTCAAGCTTTACGCACGACGGCGCTTTCGCCCTGATTGGCCGTCAGGGGGCATTGTGTGGGAACGTACACATAGCTCGTGGTCAATTCTGGGCTTCAGAACATGCCGTTGTTGCCACTCTTCACCAAAGCCATGTGCTTGAGTGGTTCGCTGAAGCCCTAAGGGTGATGAACCTCAACCAGTACTCAATCGCTGCGGCTCAGCCGGGACTGGCGGTCGAGCGAGTCTTGAATCTGCATTTGTCTGTCCCTCCCTTCGCTGAACAAACGGCCATCGCCGGGTATATGGACAGAGCCACCACCGGAATAGACGCCGCCATAGAACGCGCACGCCGTCAGGTGGAACTGGTGGAGGAGTACCGCACCAGGCTCATCGCGGACGTGGTGACCGGCAAACTGGACGTGCGCGAGGCAGCGGCGCAACTACCCGACGAAGGCGACGACCGAGAACCGGTAGAGGAGAACGTGGCATTCGTAGAGGGCCTCAACGGAGCCGGCCACGACACGGAAGAGTCGCTGGAGGAATTGGCAACCGAAAGAGAGGTGACTGTATGACGGATTGGAGCAAGTGCCCGGCGGTGGAGAGCGTACCCGGAAGGCTCAGTGGGGCATGGGTGTTTACCCGGACCAGGGTGCCGGTATCCGCTCTGTTCGGCAATCTTGCGGCGGGGGCTACGGTGAAGGACTTCCTCGACTGGTTTCCGGGGGTAGAGGAATGGCAGGTCAAGTCGGTGCTGGAACACGAGGTCAGAAGCCTCGACGCGAAGGTCAGCATTGAAAGTCCTGTTTGACCACAATACCCCAGCGCCGCTTCGAGGCTACCTTCCGGGACATAGCGTTGACACAGCCGCCGAGAGGGGTTGGGCGGAGCTAAGCAACGGGGACCTGCTGGACCAGGCCGAAAGCGAAGCATACGAGCTATTGATTACCGCCGACCAGAACATGAGGCACCAGCAAGACCTTAGCCGCAGGCCAATAGCCGTCCTCGTACTGCGTTCCAACAGGTGGCCAGATGTGCAACCGAGGATAGATGACATCCGAGCCGCAATTGATGAAATAGAACAGGGTGAGTTGAGGGAAATCCCGATCTGACGATGGACAAGGGATAGCGTGACCACCGACACCAGCGAAAGAGGCCTTGAGCGTCTCATTTGCGAGGCGCTGACTGGTGCCGACTGTGCGCCATCGCATAACGGCATGGTGCATGAGCGGCCGTCCAGCTACGGCGCGGGCTGGATATGCGGAGACCCACAGGACTATGACCGGGAATACTGCGTGGACCTTGTCCAACTCTCCGCCTTTCTGAGCGCTACCCAGCCTATCGTCGCCGAATCACTGGACCTTGGACAGGACGGTCCAACGAGGCGCAGGTTTCTGGCGCGGCTGCAAGGAGAAGTCACCCGCCGAGGAACCATTGACGTGCTGCGCAAGGGCGTCAAGCACGGCCCGCACCAGGTCGACCTGATGTACGGCACGCCGTCGCCGGGGAACGAGAAGGCGGCGGTCCTGTACGAGCAGAACCGCTTCAGCGTGACGAGGCAGCTGCGGTACAGCCAGGACAATACCCAATTGGCCTTAGACCTGTGCCTGTTCGTCAATGGTCTGCCCGTCGCCACCTTCGAGCTGAAGAACAGCCTGACCAAGCAGACGGTGGACGACGCCGTAGAGCAGTACAAGAGGGACCGCAGTCCCAGGGAACGGCTCTTCGCTTTGGGCCGCTGCCTGGCCCACTTCGCCGTGGACGATCACGAGGTGCGGTTCTGCACCAAGCTCGACGGCAAGGCGTCCTGGTTCCTGCCCTTCAACAAGGGATGGAACGACGGCAAGGGCAATCCACCCAATCCCAACGGCCTCAAGACCGACTACCTGTGGGAGCAGACGCTCACACGTGACGGGCTGACCAACATCATCGAGAACTACGCCCAAGTCGTGGAGAGCAAAGACGACAGGACGGGCAAGAAGAAGCGGGAGCAGATATGGCCCCGCTACCACCAGATGGACGTGGTGCGCAGGTTGCTGTCCGACGCATCCACTAGAGGAGTCGGCTCCAGGTATCTCATCCAGCACTCGGCAGGAAGCGGCAAGTCCAACTCCATCGCGTGGCTGGCCCATCAGCTCATCGGGCTGGAGCGGGACGACGCGCCCACCTTCGACACCGTGGTGGTCGTGACCGACCGGAGGGTATTGGACAGGCAGATAAGGGATACCATAAGGCAGTTCGCCCAGGTCGGCTCCGTCGTGGGTCATGCCGAGACCTCAGCCCAACTCCGCGCCCTCTTGCAGCAGGGCAAGCGCATCGCAGTCACCACGGTGCAGAAGTTCCCCTTCATCCTGGACGCCATCGGCAACGAGCACCGGGGACGCAGGTTCGCGATCATCATCGACGAGGCTCATTCCAGCCAGGGCGGTCGCACGGCGGCGGCGATGTCCACGGCGCTTGGGGAATCCGGTAGCGATGAGGGGGACGAGACCACCGAGGACAAGATCAACCGCATCATGGAGAGCAAGAAGATGCTGGCCAACGCCAGCTACTTCGCCTTCACCGCGACGCCCAAGAACAAGACGCTGGAGATATTCGGCGCACCCGTCCCCGAAGGCGGCGCTACAAAGCACGTTCCCTTCCACTCATACACCATGAAGCAGGCCATCCAGGAAGGGTTCATCATCGACGTGCTGAGGCACTACACGACGGTCGGCAGCTACTACCGGCTGGTCAAGAAGGTGGAGGGAGACCCGGAGTTCGACACCAAGAGGGCCGGTAGGAAGCTGCGCCGCTACGTGGAAGACCACGACCACGCCATCCGCCTCAAGGCGGAGATCATGGTAGACCACTTCCACGAGCAGGTGGCGAGCTTGCAGAAGATCGGCGGGCAGGCGCGGGCCATGGTGGTGACCAGCAGCATCCAGAGGGCCATCACCTACTTTCACGCCATCCGTGCCTATCTGGAGGAGCGCAAGAGTCCCTACAAAGCCATCGCCGCCTTCTCCGGGGAGCCTGAGTTCAACGGCGCGAAGGTCACCGAGGCGTCTCTCAACGGCTTTTCGGCGAACCTCATCCTAGAGAGAATTCAGGAGGACCCGTACCGCTTCCTGGTATGCGCCGACAAGTTCCAGACGGGCTATGACGAGCCGCTCTTGCACACCATGTACGTGGACAAGCCGCTATCGAGTGTGAAGGCGGTGCAGACGCTCTCGCGGCTCAACCGGGCGCATCCCAAGAAGCACGACGCCTTTGTGCTGGACTTCGCCAACGACGCCGACACTATTCAGGCGGCATTCGCAAACTACTACCGCACAACCATCCTCTCAGAGGAGACCGACCCCGACCGGTTGCACGATCTCAAGGCGGCGCTGGACGGCTACCAGGTCTACGGCCCGGAGCAGGTGGAAGAGTTGGTGCGTCGGTTCTTGGCGAAAGAGGATCGCGACCGCCTCGACTCCATCCTCGACGCTTGCGTCGCAGTCTACCGGGAGTTGGATGAGGACGGGCAGGTGGACTTCAAGGGCAGGTCAAAGGCGTTCCTGCGAGCCTACGGGTTCCTGGCTACCATCCTGCCCTACACCAACGCCGAGTGGGAGAGGCTCTCCATCTTCCTGACCTTCCTCGTGCCCAAGCTGCCCGCTCCCGAGGAAGACGACCTGTCGAAGGGGATTCTGGAAGCCATCGACATGGACAGCTACCGGGTGGAGAAGCAGGCGGTGCAGGCCATCCAGTTGGCCGACGAGGATGCGGAGATCGGGCCGGTCCCAACCGAGGGCGGGGGACAGAAGCCGGAGTTGGAGATGGACCGGCTGTCCAACATCGTCAGGGAGTTCAACGACCGCTTCGGCAACATCGACTGGAAGGACCAGGACAAGATCGAGAAGGTGATTGCAGAAGAGCTGCCCGCGAAGGTTGCCGGCGACAGAGCCTACCAGAATGCAATGGCCAACTCCGACCGGCAGAACGCCCGCATCGAGCACGACAAGGCGCTGGAGCGGGCCATGACCGAGTTACTGGCAGACCACACCGAGCTGTTCAAGCAGTTCAGCGACAACGAATCGTTCCGCCGATGGCTCCTGGAGATGAACTTCGCGGCGACCTACGCCGGGGCGGTCACTGCCGTTGGCGGCGCTGACCGTTGAGAGCCCCATCGTCAGCAGCAGTTTCCATGAGTCGGAGGGCAGCAGAAAGATATGGCACATATGAACAAACGGGTGAAGCAGGCACATTGGAGGGAGGCCGGATCATCCACGGTATAAGGGATATAGGAATGGGGACTCATGCGCCCGCATGGGAGCGTGATTCCGGCTGTGCACTGAGAGGGCTTGCGCGATGCCTCGACAGCGCATCCACCACAGCAGAGTGACCTACCGGGTCCCTCACGACTTCCCTGAGCGGCTGGAGCGGTTCAGGGAGGAGTCTGGCCTGTCGTGGGCGGAGATCATCCGCCGTCTCGACATCCACCACGAGACGATACGGCGCTGGAGGCAGGGGCGGGCCAGCCCCAGCATGCGGAACATGATGGCGCTGGTGGCCGTGGCGAGATCCCTGGGCCTCGCCCACCTGTTCACCGACTAGGGAGGCGGCGCTCCGGCGAGCGCCTGCAGCCGCAGGCGCCGGAAACGCAAAAAGGGCGTCACACATGGCTGGGCCTCTCCCTATCCGCACCCGTCAACCCGGCGTTGCCTAACGAGAGCGGCTGCATCATCATAGGGGCATCATTGGCGGCAGTCCCGTAGGGGTCGGACGACGGCACCACTCGAGGTCGCAAGGGGATGACCCGACGCGGAGTTGAGCCGGTGGAGACCGATTCGAGGTCCGGGCCGCGGGTCGTAGCCTGCGCCATCGGGGACCGCCGTCCGCGCAACGAGAGACCCGCCCGGTAGGAGAACGCCAGGACATACAGGAGGAACGTCATGAACGAGGAGCATGACGGAACGGACCAGGGGAATCCATCGGAAGAAGAGTACCAGAGGTTCCGTAAGATGATGGACGGCATGGGTCGCGAGGACCTTCGCCGGATGGTCGAGCGTCTGACGGAGGCTATCGAGGCGAACCCTCGCGACACCGAAGCCCTGAGCGCCAGAGGGCTGGCATACAGCGAGCTGGGAGAGCACCGCCTGGCGGTAGAGGACTATGGCAGAATCATCGCCCTGGACCCCGGCAACACGGGCGCCCACCTCGACCGCGCCCGCTCCTACGCCAAGCTGGAGGAGCACCGCTTGGCGGTGGAGGACTACGACGCCGCCATCCGCCTGGCCCCAGGCGACGCGGTGGCGCACTACAGCCGGGGGGCGTGCAAGGCGGAGCTGGGCGACTTGGCCGGGGCTATGAGCGACTTCGACGTGGCCGTCACCCTGGCCCCCGGCGACGCCGACGCTCACTACAACAGAGGGTTGACCCACGTGGCGATGGGCAAGCGCCACCGGGCGGTGAAGGACCTGAGCAGGGCCATAGATTTGGACCCCAACCTCGCCGACGCCCACTACCACAGGGGCATGGCATACCGCGACATGGGCCGGATGGACAGGGCGCTCAAGGACTTCGGCGCCGCCATCGAGCTCGAACGGAGATTCGGCCTCGCCTACTACGCCAGGGGGATCACCAACGTCAACCTCGGCGCCCACGAGGCCGCGCTCGGCGACTTCGACGCCGTGCTGGGACTCGACCCCGACAACGTCTCGGCACTCCGGGGCAGGGGCATCGCCCTGGGCAACCTGGGCCGTTACCACGAGGCGGTCAGGGACTTCGACCGGTCCCTGGAGCTCGGCCCCGGCAACGCCGAGGCCCTCTCGGCCCGGGGGCTGGCCCACAGCAGCCTGGAGCAATACGAGCAGGCAATAGAGGACTACAGCAGAGTCCTCGACATTGACCCCCGCAACAGGGACGTCCTCTACAGCCGGGGGATCGCCCGCATGTACGCGGCCCGGTTCGAGAGTGCCATCGAGGACTTCGAGGCCATCCTCGGCATCGAGCCACGCCACGCCGCGGCGCGGGAGGCGAGGGACTTGGCCCGCGAGGCGCTGGGTACGCGGGGAGGCGAGGGCGAGGGGCAGGCGGCGCGGTAGCGCCGCCGTACGGACGTGAGAGCCGAGGGCGCTTTGAGCGCGCGCTGCCCCTACTCCAGGGATGTCGAAGACGGGCGGTGATTTCGGGCAACAAAAAAGCCCCGCACATATGGGAAGCCTGGGGAGGCCATCGTCGATGCGACGATGGCCTCCCTCTTAAGTGACAGTCCTGGCATCCAGGCCGACCGGCTTTTCCCGCTTTTCGCGTCTCTATGCGGCGGCCGGCTCCGGCTGCTTCAGCATGGCGGAGTAGCCCCGCTCGACGACGTGCGTGACCGAGACCCGGCCCATGCCGTCGTACCCGGCGCGGTAGGCGAACTCCGCCTTCGCGCCCCAGGGCACCCGGCCGCCGACCCGGACGGTGCCGCCGCCGGACTTGGCGCCGCGCCCGGGGCCACCGGCGCCGCGAACGACCATCCCGCTCCGCTCGCCCTTCCGCCAGCCCAGCACCTTCACCTCGGCGGGCATGACCCGCTCCGCCTTCGTCGGCTGGAACAGGACGCCGTGCAGCCCCTTCAGCACGACCGCCGACGGGGAGGACTTGCCGTTCATGATCTGGGAGAGATGGGCCGAGCTGATGCCCGCTCGCCGGGCGACCTCGTTCTGGCTGAAGCCGTGGGCGTTCATCCGGTTCCACACGGCCTCGCGGTCGATGCAGGCTGGCTGCGCGGGCGCGACCTTCACCGGGGTCTCCAGCGCCGACGCGACCCGCGCCTGGACCTTCACGCCCATGTTGCTATGACCCCGCGCCACCATTGACATGTAGCTGTAGGAGACGCCCACGCGGTCAGCCAGGTCCCGCAGGCTCATACCCAGCTCCCTGGCCCGCTCCCTGATGTAGCTGCTCTCCCCGGCCACGACGACGCCCTGGCGGTTGGCGCACGTGGCGGGCGCGATCTTCGCCGGGGCCTTGAGCGTCGACTCGACCCGCGCCTGAACCTTGACGCCCATGCTCTGGCGGCCACGGGCAACCTGCGTCATGTAGCTGTAGGAGACGCCAACGCGGTCGGCCAGGTCATGCATGGTCATGCCCAGGGTGCGGGCGCGCTCCCTGATGAAGCTGCTCTCCCCGGTCACGACGCCGCCCTGGCGGTAGACGGTCCCCTGCCCAGGGACCTCTCCCAAGACCGCCACAGCCTTCTCCCGCATCTTCGGAGTCCACGGCGTACGCCCCGTCGAAAGCCCCGACAGGTAGCCCGCGCTCACGCCCATCAGGGCCGCAAGCTCTTTCATCGTGATCCCGCGCCGCCTCGCAACGGCCCTCAGCTCGCTCTCCGCGCCCGCCGTCCTCGTCGTCCCAGTTCCGGTTGCCATCGTTGCCGTCGTCATCGGTCCGTCCTCCTTCTGTTGTGTTGTGTTGCCTTTGGCCTGCGCCTGCTTGCGGGCAAAGAAGAAGGGCCGCCCCCGACGAACGAGGACGACCCTTGTGAATGGGGATGTGTTGTGAGACCCGGAGCCCCCGCCGTCAGCGGCGATGGACCTCGTCGACGTGCATGGACTCCTCCTTTCCGTTGTTGACCCGTGCCGGGCATCCGTGGCACGGGTACTTCGTGATGGGACTGGTTGACGCTGGACGCACTCCGCCCACGGTCGGATGCCGGACGCGGAAGACGGAGCGGAGGGTGAAGAAAGACGCAGCCCGGCCCAGGGTGATTCGTTGGGGGAATCGACTGCCGGGGGAACTGCTATGAGGGGAGCGGCTGTCCTACGACTTCATCGCAGACCGACGCATGACAGAAGACGCAGCTCGGCCCAGGGTGAACAACGTCAGTGGGAGAACTGCGAGACGTGAAGCGGCCAGCCTGCTTTCAACGGCAGACCGGCGCATGTCGAAGCCGCGGCCTAGCTGTCAGTCAGCCATGCCGCGGGCATGAGGAGCCGGTCGAAGCGACAGACCCGTCTGCAACAGGCAGGCGCACTCCGACCTACCAAATGAGGACGAGGCGCAGAGAGCGTTCCGTCCCTGAGTCCAGCGGATGAGGCGATCACCCCAACCGGCCGACTGGTTCCCAACGGAAGGAGCGATCAACCCCGGCCGTCAGGCGGGTGTCCAGCGGAAGAAGCGATCAACTCCAATCGCTGAACGGGTGTCCAGCGGGCGAAGGACCAACGTCAAACTCCAACCGCCGGACTGGACCGAGGACGGAGAGCTACGTCAAATCCGCCGGTTCGATCCGCGCTGCCTGCGAAGGACCAACGTCAAACTCCGTTTCGGCAGCATTCCCTCGTGGGCGACCGGGGGAGAGCGAATCATCCTCCGGTCGTACCCGTGCAACAGGGATCACGCACCCAGGGTTTCTATGGTCGGAAACCTTGGAAAAAGCCTAACAATGCACTCATTATCGACGTCCCGAGACCCGCAAAAGAGGGCCTGCGGCGCCCCTTTTGAAGATTGCCGCCAAATCGTTCACAAAACTTAACAACCAACCCTTCGCACTCGCCGTCCTGCTACCGCCACAACAGTCCGAAGGTCAGGCGCCGCAGAAGCTCCCGCTTTCTGATCGCTCTCCGCGTGTCGAAGAGCGCCGTCTGACGCCAGTTGACCTGCCCGTTGCGGTCGAAGCCCCGCAGCGGAAACCGAGCCGGGGGGAGCGTCATGCCGTGGTCTTCAAGCAGGGCCAGCTCCAACGCCAGGAAGCGCTCCTCGGTGCGCAGCCAGTCCAGGCCCTTCCCCTCGTTGGGGTGAACGTCCTTCAGTCCCCGCCACTCGACGATCATCGGCCACGCATCGCCGAACACCTCCTCGGCGGGCTCAAGGGTCACGAGGTCGGGGTACTCCCGACGCAACCTGGGTCTCGGCGGGGGCTTTCTGCCCATGCCCGACGCACCGGCCTCCGAGCCGTCCGTTTCCGCCTGGGAGGGACCGGTGCCGGCGTGACCGGCCCCGGTCCCCTGTGCGCCATCCCGACGCAGGGCTTCGACCTGGCCCTCGACTGCGGCCACTCGCCTGCGCACCTCCTTGCCCAGCGAGTCGTGACCCTTCTCGTGCGCCTCATGCCCCTTCTCCAGCGCATCGACCCGCTCCTCCAGCTTATCGTTGCGCTCCCGCTGCCGGGCCGCAGCAGAACCGACGCCCTCCTGCAACGCCCGCTCCAACGCCTGCCGCACCCGCCGGGACAGCTGCCCGGTCTTCGCGCTCTCGGCCACCGTCCGCTGGTCCAGCTCCAGCACCCGCGCCGCGCCCTTGTATCCCTTGTCCCGCACCAGCTCTTTCAGCAGCGCCATGAGCCGCATGTGATAGACGTTCTCCACGTCCCTGCTGTCTTCGATGCCGTGTTCGGTCGTCTTCATGGCTCTTTTCTCCTTCCCAAGACTTCATCTGGGTTTCGGTCAGATGCGGTCCGGCCTTTTTCACGGTCTCCGGCCACGTTTTGAGGGTCGTAACGCACCCCCGCTTCAAGCGCCTTTTCCGGGGCCAAATGTCATTGAGAGGCCGCTCCCACGGTCCCGCCGATGTCATGCCCCACGGTTGGCGATGTCATTGCAGTCCGGAACGTACTCTTACTGAAAGTGTTCACTGGTTACGTCCTGTAGGGGGGCGATTCACCCCTGTTCCAGCTACGAAAACACGACTCTGGCCGCTCTGTTACCAAACTCAAACTCCTGTACACCCCCAATACTGCACGAAAGGGGCCGAAAAAAAGAGGGTTTATAGCCCCCCGCATCCCTGCGCAGAGCCACGGGGGAACGGCCCGTAACGCCCCGCATCCTTGCGCAGAGCTATGAGGGGTCTTTTTTCTCGTTTGATTTGTTCACACTTTTTTGCGACTGCCGCGGTCCGGTGAACCGCGGCGAACGGAAGAGAGGTGAACGAGTTGGCGCTGAAAGCAAGACTCCGGTCGATAAGACGGCTCTTACCCCTGTCAGCCGCGCTGCTGTTGGCGGCGCTTCTGGCAATCCCCGCAAGCAACATCGCCCAAGCCCAAGCCCCGCCCGGTAACGAGTTGACCCTCGTCAACGCCGACCGGAACTTCGTGGAGCGAAAGGGCGGCGGCGAGTTCGTCGCCCGCCCCATCTTCGACCGAGAGATCGCCGACCTCTTCTACGCCGTCCGCGACGCCGACACCGGCGACTGGATAAGCGCCATGTACCGGGTCAAGGGCGGAGAGAAGAAACGCTCGGACGGCTGGGAGTACTCGTGGGAGCACCCCGACCTCGACGACCACCCCGAGCTCGACCGCGACCGGGCCTACCTGCTGGTGATGCTGGCGGTGGCCGAGGACGGCAGGAGGGGCGAGTTCTACGCCGTCGTCCCCATCCACCAGCCGGGGCGCATCTGGGACAAGATTCTGTCCGCGCTCAGCCCGGTGCGGTGGGCGAGGGCCTTCGCCGGCTGGATGATCGAGGGAGTCCACGGGACCCTCTGCGGCGTCGTTGAGCGGGCCAGCGGCGAGGACGCCGACAACTGCCGGAGGGAACCCGGCAGATGAGCGACATCCTCACCGGCACCCCTCCCGACCTCACCTACGCCAACGACCTGGTGCGCCAGGCATGGATGGTCGTCTGGGCCATCACCTCCGGCGCGCTGGTGGTCATCCTCGGCTGGATGGGCCTCAGCTTCATCATGGCCGAGCACCTGGGGACCCGTCAGGCGGGCTGGCGGGAGATGGTCCCCCGCCTGGTCCTCGGCCTCGTGGCCGCCGCATCGTCGCTCTGGTGGTGCGCCCTGGTCCTCGACATGGCCGACGCCGTATCCGGCTTCGTCGCCGCCGAGCTGAACGTCACGCCCGGAGACCTGCTCCGGGCTCCCCTCAACACGTTTCTCACCTCCGTGCAGGCCGGGAGCGTGGGCATGGCCCAAGTCATGGCCCTGCTCTATCTGGTCTACGGCTTCTTCGTCCTCTACGTCGTGGTGCAGATGGTGCTGCGCCTCGCCCTCATCGACATCCTGCTGGCCCTGGCCCCGATTGCGCTGGGGCTGTGGATTCTGCCCCACACGGCGGGCTGGGGCCGCCACTGGCTGCGCCTCTTCATGACGACGGTGTTCCAGCAGGCCATCCAGCTCATCGCCCTGGCCCTGGGGCTCGGCTTCCTCAACCAGTTCGCCTCGATAGCGGCCTTCGAGCCGGTGCAGGACCTGGTCTGGAAGCTGCTCTTGTCCATTGCCTTCGTCTACATGGCGACCCGTGTGCCGTCGATGCTGGGCAACCAGGGCACCTTCGACTCCTGGCTCCACACCCTCTACTTCGGCATGAACCTGCCCGGCTCGATGGTGCGTGCGGCCAGGTCCATCGGGCTGGTGGCGGGGGGAGCCGCAGGGGGGCCGGGAGGCATGGCCGTTGGAGCGATGGCGGCCAGCGCGGGCCTCTCGGCTGCGGCGTCCGGGCTCAGCTCGGCGGCTTCGTTGGCGACCCCATCGGCTGGCGGGGGAGACGGCGGCGAAGCCCCCAGGAGCAGCGGCGAGTAACGACAACGACAGACAACGGCGTGAGCGGACTCACGTCAACTACCACGCAAAGGAGGGAGGAGCGATGTGCAGTTGACTGAGCGGACGGACCCCGACCAATAGAGACGAGCAAAGCACTCGGAAACGAGAGAGGAGAAACAACGAATGGAACAACTGACGCAGACCATATCGAATCTGGTGGGCATCCTGCTGGGCGTCGTGGGAGCGGTGGGCGTCGGCTTCTTCATCTACGGCGCATACCTGTACCTGACGGCCAGCGGAGCGCCCCACCAGATGGAGCGCGGCAAGAGCGCCATGATGACCGCCCTGGCGGGCATCGTCCTGGCCCTGGTCGCCTACGGCGTCGTGGAGCTGGTGATGAACGCGGTGGTGGACCCGGGAATCGACATCGACAAAGCCCTGCCCGAACCCGAAGCGCCGGACGCGGCAACCCCAACGCCGGACAGCGGGTAGGTGGACGTGAGGGAGGGAAGAAAGACATGAGAGAGCACGAAGTACCGACCCACGTGCAAGCGGAGGACAAGGTCCTGCTGGGGTTCACCTTCCCCCAAATCGTGGCGGTGACGGCGGTGTGCGCCATCTCCTACGGGGCATACCGCTACGCCCCCGTCGGCCCGTCCGAGGTGCGCATGGCGATTGCCGTCGTCCTCGGACTGGTCGGCCTGGCGATGGTGGTGGGGAAGATAGGCGGTCGGCGGCTGCCCCTGGTGGCCGCCGACCTTCTGAAGTACCGGCTGGGGGCGCGGGTCTACGCCGGGCCGGTCGCCCAGCTGGTGCGCGCCGAGACCCCGGCTGCCCCGCACCCGGTGAAGAGCGGCCCCGGCCCACTGAGTCTGATGGCGAAACGCGCCGGGCGCGGGCTGGGAAGGCTGCGCAAGAACAGGAAGACCCGCAAGAACAAAGAACGCCGCAACGGGCGGATGCGCTGGTTCGGCAAGCGCAGGGGGAAGGACGGGAGGAACCGCCACGGCCAGGACCACCGGGCCGAGACCCTGGAGACGAGGAATCGGAAGCCCCGCGTGGGCTGGATTCCGGTGGTGGCCCTGGCCGTCCTGATGGCGGCCGTCGTGGCCGTCCCGCAGTCGGCCCTGGCGGACGACCACGAGCCCTGGCGGAACGAGATCGACTTCGAGGTCACCGAGCCTGTTCCCGGGCGGCGGATATTCGTCGAGGGGCTCACCGTCTCCGGCGACCGCGCTGCCGTCACATTCGGTGCCGCCACCGCCCTGGACATCCGGGTGCGGGCCTTCGGCGGGCCGGAGGGCACATGGCTGCGCTTCTGGGGTTCGGCGACGCTGGCAGAGGGGGAGCGCATCGACTACTCGCTCCCCCTCCACGGACCCGTGCCGTCCTTCACCGTGTCATGGGAGGACACGCTGGGACAGGCCGGGGCCGTCACCTTCGAGGAAGCACAGCTTCCCTTCCCCCTTCCGGTCGTGGAGGGAGACCTTTGCGACCTTCGCGTGACCTCCCTGGGCTGGACGCCCGGAGCGGTCAGTGGAGTCGTCGAGTCCGAGTGCGTGACGCGCATCGAGCACCCGGTCGAGCTTCAGACGGTTGCCGGACACGACGACGTGATCCAGACGGCATTGATGGACGCCGGGGTGACGGCAATCGTCGGGACTCTCTCCGCTGCGACGGGAGCGTCGCAGGCGAGCGTCCCCTTCGTCCCCAATGGAGAGACGCGGTTCACCCTGCCCATTGGGGATGGTCAGGCCATCCACGCCGTGAGCGTGGACGTGAGCCTTGAGGCGAGCCTCCGCATCCCCATCCCCCCGCTGACCGTGCTCACCCACCACCCTGAGCGGACGGAGCAAGTCACCAGGACCGTGCACCTCCATCGCCCGGGGGACAGTGACTCCGACAGTGAGACGGCGACGGCCACCTGCGAGGACGGCTCGACGTCATCCGCCACCGCGACGGCGTACGCCTACGTCCCCAGCGCCACCATCACGAAGGAGGTGACGGTGGAGGTCCTGCACAAGGAGCACGTCAAGGCCGAGACGGTGGAGCGAGAGCCGGTCACCCGCACCCGCGAGGAGTCCCTGAGCCTTGCGGCCGCAGTCGGCTCCGACGACCCCTTCGCCGTCCTTGTCCTGCCGGAGCCTGAGCCGGAGGACCCGCCCGCAGAGCAGGAGCCCGCGGACGGGTTGCGCGGCTGGTTCGACCTGCTGGGATGGGAGTGGCCCTGGTGAGGCGGGCGACGGCCCTGCTGCCGCTGACCGGCGCGGCCCTCGTCTTCATGGGGGCCTCGCCGGAAGAGGAAGCGATGCTTCACGCCTTCGACCGCGTGCTCACGGCGATGGCCTACGCCGGCTCCGGCCTCTGCCTCTTCGCCATCGTCTGGGCCGGGTTCGTCCTGATGGCCGAGGGAGGCGAGGAGCGCGGCGGCGGCAGGGCCAAGGCCGCCGTCGTCATGGCGGTCGTCGGCCTGGCGCTGGTGCTCTCGGCCAAGGGCGTCGCCGCCCTGCTGAAGCACGGCATCATCCCATCCCTCCCAACACCCTAGAGAAAAGGAAGCAAACCGAATTGAAGAAGCTGATTGAACGAATCACGAGGCGCGGAGGGGAGACGCCGCCAAGCGAGTCTGCCGCTCCGCAGGAGATGCCGGAGGGCGGACTCCCCACGGAGTCAGCACCCTGTGGAACGACGGAGGCCGCGCCCAAGCCCCCGCCCGAGCTGCCCCTGTTCTTCATGCTGTCGCACCTGGACGACGACGGGCCGGTGCGCCTGGACGGGGTGAAGCTCGGCGTGTGCGAGGTGATGGGCCTGGAGATCGACGAGCCGAAGCTGGGGGCGTTCGCAGGGGCGCTCAACGCCCTGGACTTCCCCGCCCAACTGCTCATCAGGCAGCACCCGCCGCGGCTCGGAGGGATGCGGGCGAAGCTGAAGGAGTCCCAACCGGACGACCTCCCTCCGCAGACGAGGGCCGCCGCCGAGTCCCTCCAGCGTCTCTTGACCGACCTGGAGGCCCGCGACGGCATCCTCGACCGGCGCTTCTACGCCGTGTGCGAGTTCGAGCGGGCCGACGAGCTGCGCGGCCTGCTGGCGCGGGCCGGGCTGTCCGTCCACACGCTCAGGGGCCGCCAGCTACGGATGTTCCTGGTGTCCGCAGCCCTGGGCGGATCGCCAACCGAGTTCGACGAGGAGGCCCCCGTCGAGGTGGAGATAGGCCGCCGCGATATGCGCATAGGCGAGACCCTCGTGCGGTCGCTCCACCTGGGCAAGTGGCCCCGGTCGCTGGCCCCCGGCTTCCTTCAGAGCCTCATGGCGGCGGGAGCGCCGATGGACCTGTCCGTCCACCTGGGGCCGATACCCACCGAGCAGGCGGCAAGGACGCTGGAGTGGCAGAAGGTCCGCTTCGAGTCGGCGCAGTCCCTCTCCTTCAAGCGCGGGCGCACCATGTCCCCGGAGGCGGAGATCGCCCTGGAGGACGTGACCCGCCTGCGGGACGAGGTGCAGCGGGGCCGAGAGAGGCTCTTTCACGCCTCCCTGTCAATCACCCTGCACGCCAGGGACGAGAAATCCCTGAAGGAGATGACCCAGCGGGCGAAGGCCCACTTCGCCGCCACCCTGGGCAAGCTCGACGCCCTGGCCTTCCGGCAGCGCGAGGGCCTGTTGTCCACGCTGCCGCTGGCCCTGAACGCCGTCGCCGAGTGGCGCACCCTGGACACGTCCAGCATCGCCCGGCTCTTCCCCTTCTCGCCCCCCGACCTGGACACCCGCAGCGGGACCCTCTACGGCATCGACATGCGGGCCTGCGCCCCGGTGGTCTACGACCCCTGGGACGGGACGCACCTGAACGCCAACACCGCCGTCCTCGCCCGCTCCGGCAGCGGCAAGAGCTTCGCCACCAAGCTGGGGATGCTCCGGGGCCTCTGCCGGGGCGTCACCGCCTACGTCATCGACCCGGAGGGCGAGTACGCGGACATGGCGAGGGCGGCGGGCGGACGGGTGCTCTCCCCCGGCGTGCCGGGCCAAGGCATGAACCCCTTCGTCATCGAGCGGGGCGACTCCGAGGAGCTTCTCCAGCGCATCGGCAGCCTGAGACGGCTCATCGAGGTGATGGTCGGCGAGAGTCTCGGCGCGGAGCGAAGGGCCTCCCTGGACCACGCCCTGGCGGGCTACTACGCCCAGCCCCGGGAGCGCACCGGCTTCCGCGACTTCTACGAGTACCTGCAAGGAGATGAGGCGGGAGGGGAAGACATGGCGAGGCTGCTGCGGCCCTTCGCAACGGGCAGCCTGCGCAACCTCCTCTCCGACGAGGGCGACGACCTGCTCTCCAACGAGGCCCTGATCACCGTCTTCGACCTGCGGCTCCTGGAGCCGGAGCTTCGGCCCGCCGCGGCGATGGTCTGCACCGAGACGGTGTGGGCCGCCGCCGCCCAGGACCCCAAGCCCCGCCTGCTGGTGGTGGACGAGGTGTGGTCGATCATGCAGCACCCCGAGGGCGCGGCCTTCATGGTGAGCATGGCGAAGCGGGCCAGGAAGCACCGGCTGGGGTTGCAGTTCATCACCCAGGACGTCCAGGACCTCCTCTCCGAGGACTCTTCACGAACCATCACCGGCCACTCAGGACGAGCCCTGCTTCAGAACGCCGCCTTCAAGCTGCTCTTGCAGCAGGACGCCGCCGCCATCGGCACGGTGGGCGACGCCTTCGACCTTCCCCAGGACCTCCAGCGATGGCTCCTGTCGTGCCCGCGTGGAGACGGGTTGCTGCTGGCGAAGGGGCACCGCTTCCCCGTCCGCATCGAGGCCACCCCGGAGGAGACGGAGGTCATCGAGTGGCGACCGGGCCAGCACAGATAGGACAGGCGAGAACGCAAAAAGAGACCCGTAGAGAAAGGAAGGCATCCCCTATGAAGCTGAACCCGAAGAACCTGCTATTCGGAAACGACGGAGGCAGGAAGGCCCCCGTGCTGCTGGCGGTTACGCCGCCCAGGACCGGGGAGCGAACGCTGCTGGGAGTCGAGAACATGCTCGGCTCCATCGCCATTCCCGAACCCTTCTCCCTGGAGCTGGCCGCCGACATGGACGGCGTGACCCTCATGGCCCGCTGCCTCGACGACGAGGTGGTGCGGGGCCAGCTCTCCGCCCACTACCCCCAGGCCCGCATCCGGAAGGTTGACCCCGGCGACGACCCCCTGCGCCTGGGCGAGGGGGAGCAGGCGTGGAGCATGACCCTGCGGGCCGACGGCCCCGAATACGTCCCGCTCCGCGTCTTCCGGGACGACGACCTGCTCGACCCCGGCTCAGACCCCCTCATCGCCCTCATGGGCGCTCTCTCGGCCCTGGAGGACGACGAGCGCGTGGTGGCACGGCTGCTTCTGCTCTCCCTGGGACCCGACTGGTCCCAGCCCCACATGGAAAAGGCCCACAAGAGGCCCGGCATGGAGCCGCGAGAGCCCGCTTACACCTTCCAGACCAAGCCCCTGCAGATGGACGGCATCACGATGGCCGTCCTCGGCATCGGGGCGCTAGCCGCCCTCAAGGGCTATCTGTGGATTCAGGACGGGGAGATATGGAAGGCGGCGCTCCTGGGCACGGTCACGGCCCTGGGGCTGGCCCTCGGCGGCTGGGGCTGGCACCGCTGGAAGAAGGCCCGCAAGCGGGTGGAAGACCCTCTGCTGATACAGGAAAAAGTCTCCCGCATCGCCTTCGACGCCGAGCTTCAGGTCGTCGCCGTCCTGCCGGAGACGACCCGGCCCCAGCGGGCCGCCGAGCTCCTGGGGCCGGTTGCCGCCGCCTACCGCCACTTCGACAACCCCGCCGGGGCGCGCTTCAAGGTCGGCAGGGTCCGGCCCGCCGCGCCCGACCCGGACATGCTGCACCCGTCAGGCCCCGGCCTGTTCGGCGGGCGCAGCGTCCTGGGCGTCCGCGAGATCGCCTGCCTGTGGCACCCGCCCGGAGCCGGCGACGAGACGCCCCTGGTGGAGCGCTCCGGCGCAAGGGCGCTCCTGCCTTCTGCGAAGGGCGTCAGGGGAGGGGCGCTGGTGGGAGACACCACGGCGGGCAAGCCCCGGCCCATCCGCTTCCCCGACGACCTGCTCCGCCGCCACCACCTCTACGTCGCCCGCACCCGCATGGGCAAGTCCACTCTCATGCACCACCTCGTCACGCACAAGATGAGGGAGAAGGCCGAGGGCAGGGACAACGACGCCATCGTGGTGGTGGACCCCCACACCGACCTGGTGGCCGGGCTGATGGAGCACGTCCCCGAGTCCCTCGTGGACCGCGTCCGCCTCATAGACCTGTCCGACGAGACCCGCGCCCCCGGCATCAACCTGCTGGACACCCGCATCTTCGCCGACCGTGACCGCACCGCCGACTCGGTGGTGCGCGTCGCCAAGGGCCTGTGGGAGCAGTGGGGGCCGAGGATGCAGTCCATCCTCGAACAGACCGTCAAGACCCTGCACGAGGCCAACGAGCAGGTGGAGGCGGAGCGGCAGTACACCATCCTCGACGGGCTGCGCCTGCTGTCCAACGCCCCGTTCCGCACCTCCGTTTTGTCGAAGATATCCGACCCATATCTCCTTGAGTGGTGGGCCAGGGACTTCGGAAGCTGGCACCGCCAGTACAAGGCCGAGGCCCTCGCCCCCGTGCAGACCCGCCTCTCCTACTACGCATCCTCCAAGCGGGCAAGAGCCATTCTCGGCCAGCGCCGCTCCACCATCGACATGCGGGAGACCATCCTCGACGGCGGCGTCCTGCTTGTATCGACATCGCAGGGCACCGTCGGCAGGGACGTGGCCGCCCTGGTGGGCGCGTCCCTCCTGAACCTCGTGGACGCCGTGATACGGGAGCAGGGGAGTCTGCCCCTGAGTAGAAGACGCGGCGCTCTCGTGGTGGTGGACGAGATGCAGTCGATGCCCGGCGTGGACTACGAGTCGATGCTCTCCGAGTTGGGGAAGTTCGGGGCCAGCTTCGTGCTCGCCACCCAGAGCCTCGCCAAGCTCGACGACCTCTCCCGCACCATGCGGGACACCATCCTCGCCAACGTGGGATGCCTCGCCGTCTTCCAGGTGGCGGGGAACGACGCCAGGACGCTGGTGTGGGAGCTGGGCAAGGACCGGGTGAGTGAGGACGACATCGTTTCCCTGCCCGTCCACCACTGCTACGTCCGCGCCACCGTGGGCAAGGAGCGGATGCCCGCCTTCTCCATGATGGTCAGAAAGCCCGAGGAGGGAGACCCCGACGTCGCCGCACGCATCCGCGAGGCAGCAACCGCCTACACCGTCTCCGCCCGGCAGATCGCCTACGGCGACGCGGAGGGCGACCTGAAGGTGGAGGAGTTCCGCAGGGCCGTCGAAGACCCGAAAAGCGACGGTGAACAGCAGCAGAAGCCGGAAGCGGAGCCGGAGCGCAGGAGTCGGAGGAGCAGGCGTAGGCCGGCTGCCGACGCCGGGGCGCATGAGGACCGCAGCGCCGGGAACGAGGGAGAGGAGGCTGAGGAATGAGACCCGAAGGATGCGAGGCCGACCTGCTCCGCGCCCTGTCGCGGATGCCCTTCCTCGACCGGCTGGAGATGGTCGCCGTCTGCGGCTGGTCCAGGGGCGCGGTCTACGAGGCCATAGAGAGGTTGGAGTCCGGCGGGTTCTGCGCCTCCGTGCCCCACGCGACCGGGCTGCTTCCCCCGTCCCGGAGGTTCCACCTCACCGCCGAGGGGCTGAGGCGACTCGCCGCAGAGGAGGAGGTCTCCCTCAATGAGCTGCTTCGCAGCCGCCCCGTCTCGGCCCAGTGGCGGCGCAGCCTGATGGAGCGCCTCGACGCCGTGGCCTCCGTCTACGGCGTCGCCTCCAATGTCTCGAGCGTCGCATTCCCCATCCGGTTCCGCTGGTACCGCTCCCTGCCCCTCGACGCCGCCATGACCCTTCCCGACGGGAGGACCGTCGGCATCGTCCGGCAGGGACTGACCGCCGACAGGTCGGGCTTCTCCCGGCGGCTCTGGGGGCTGCGCGACTGGCCGATGCCCGGAACGGTCCTGGTCCTCATGGCCGACGAGGTGCGGCTCAGGCACGCCCGAAGGCTGCTCTCCACCACCGACGTTCCGGCTCTGTTCGCCGTGGAACGCCTTGCGGTCCTGACGGGGGCGGGCGACCGGATATGGAGTCCGCCGAAGGTCGGCGCCGAGATCGACCTGCGCTACGCCCTCGACCGGGTGGGGCCGGGCGGACAACTTCCATTAGAGCCGGAACCGCAGCGCGCCGACCCGCCCGCCGACTTCGCCGTCGAGGGTCCGGGATGGGACATCCCCGACCACATGCTGCCGGTCCTTGTCAAGCCCATCGAGAAGCGCGCCCTCGACCTCATCTCCGACTGGCCCTGGATCGCCCTCAAGGAGCTGGCCGGGCTGCTGGGCGTCTCGACCCAGAGGGTCTCCCACGGCGTCATCCCCCTCGAAGGCTTCGGCCTGGCGGCCCGGCCCCGCGAAGCGGGCGGACGGCTGGCCCTCACCGACCGGGGGCTGGCGCTCCTGGCCCGCAGGGACAGGACGTCCGTGGCCGTGGCGAGGAAGCGGTGGAGCGTCGCCCTGGAGGACGCCGAAGGCCCGTTCGAGTGGCGCAATGTCACCGGCAGGCGGACCCGCCAGCTGCTCAGGAACACGGAGCACACCGCCGCCGTCCACGGCTTCCTCGCCGCGCTCGCCGAGCAGGCCCCCCTGCTGGGGTGGGAGGTCGTCCAGCTCGACCCGCCCCGCAGGGCCTCCCGCCATTTCCGGCACGACGGCGGTATGCGCGCCGTCAACCCCGACGCCTTCGGCGTACTGCGCAAGGAGGACAGGACATGGCCCTTCTTCCTGGAGTGGGAGCGACGCGCCGTGCGCCCCTCAACCATGTCCGACCGGCTCGCCCCCTATCTGCGCTACTACTCATCTCACAGGCCCACCGACGACCACGGCACGAGGCCCGCAGTCCTGGTCGTCTTCGACGACGAGATTGCACACACCCACTTCCTGCGCGTGGCGCGGGAGGAGACCCACGAATCGAGAGTCAACGTGCCCCTGTTGGTGTCCCACAGGCAGGCCGTAGACGCCCTGGGGCCGATGGGACACGCATGGCGCACCCCCGCCGACCCGCAGTCGCCCCAGGCCCTGCCGCCTCAATGAACGACGAGGGACGAAGACCCATGCCCAAACAGGATACCCATAAGCAGGAAGGCCCCCGGAGGCGCAGAGGACGGATCGTTGTCCGGCTCGATACGGCGGCCGTCTGGAAGCGTCTGGCACTGCTGAACCGCTCCCAGAACTGGCTCGCCAGGGAGATCGGGGTCAGCCCCGGTTACGTGTCGATGCTGGTCAACTCGGGGCGCTCGCCCTCCGGTCGCATCCGCCGCCGGATGCTCAAGGCCCTGGAAGCAACCGAGTTCGGAGACCTATTCAGACTGGAGGAGAGAGATGAACCACAACAGTAACGACCCGGCCCGTTTCGACGAGCACGACAACCCCGCGGCCGATGGGACCCAGCCCCTGGAGGGCGGCGTCCTGCCGGAGGACTTCGGTGAGCGCCTCGAACGCCTGAAGGAGGCCAGCGGCCTCTCCTGGCGCGGCTTCGCCAAGGCCCTCGGCGTGGACCCCAAGCAGCTGCGCATGTGGCGCAGGAAGGGCGTCGAGCCCTGCGGGGGAGCCATGCTCTCCATAGCCCGCTTCGCCTCCGGCACACCCGGAGGCATGGAGATCCTCCTGGGCGAGGGGTTCCAGATGACCTTCTTCGAGGAGGGTAGCTAGACCAAAGGCCCCGCCGGGCGCACGGCGCATCGGCGGCGCGGCGGGGCCGGAACCGACGCCGCCCGCGCTCGCCCCTTTCCGTCGGCGCGGGCGGCCCGTCACAGACCCGTAACGAGAGGACAGCGGCCCGACGATTCGCCGCTGCGACTGCGCAACATGAAAGATCCTAGAAGAAACAACGGACGAAAGAGGCCCGGAGAGCAGGAGCTTGAAGACGCCCTGGAGCGCTCCATGCCGTCCTATACGCCTGAACATCGCAGGGCGGTCCTGAAGGGGCTGCGCATCCTGGCCCGCGTCGCCATCCGCTCCTACATGGAGGAGCAGGCGGCCGCATCGCCCCGGCCCGAAGCCGGGGAGGACGGCGGCGAGGAGGAGGGCTGATATGAGCAACCCACCAACGCTGACGGTCCTCAGCCTAGGCGGAGACGTCCAGTCCTCCGTCATGGCGCTCATGGCGAGCCAGAGCCTGCCCTCGACTGGATCGGGGGGCGCTTTCGACCGCATCCCCGACTGCGCCGTCTTCGCCGACACCCATTGGGAGCCCCCGAGCGTCTACGAGCACATCAAGTGGCTCAAAGGGCGGCTGAGCTTCCCCCTGCACGTCGTCGACAACGGGCGAAGCCTCCGCGAGGACGTGAAGGCCCTCACCAACCACTCGGACTCACGCAGCTACGTGGACATACCTGTCTACCTCAAGGGACGCGACGGAGAGGGCGACGGCATCGGCAGACGCCAGTGCACCGACAACTACAAGATACGGCCCATCAGACGCAGGATGCGGGAGCTGCTAGGGCTGCGACCCCGGCAGCGCGTCCCCGCCGGAACCACCGTCGAGCTGTGGCTCGGCATCTCCACCGACGAGGCCATACGCATGAAGACCTCCCGTGACAGGTGGATAGAGAACCGATACCCCCTCATCGAGGCTGGGATGTCAAGGAGGGACTGCATGGAATGGTGGGAAGCCCGCTACGACAGACCCCTGGAACGTTCGGCCTGCGTCGCCTGCCCCTTCCAGTCCCGCCAGCGTTGGGTGGAGACCAAGCGCCGCTGGCCGGAGCTGTTCGCCGAGGCGGTCGAGATCGACGACAGGATGCGAGGTGGGCTGGCGTTCGCCAAGGAACCGTACCTCCATTCTCTGCGAATGCCCTTGGCGGAGGCGGTCGCCCTCGACGAGGAGGCCCTGGGAGCTGACGGCCTACGAGACGGCTTTGGGAACGAGTGCGAGGGCCACTGCGGGGTGTGAGCGGGTGGAGCCGACGGCACGGTGCAAGAAGAAGGAGCTCGACGGGCGCCCCACCCTCCTAGTACATGATGAGATGGGTGGGAACGAGTCGCTGCGCAATGGGGTCCACCGCCAGCCTCAACCCTTCCAGGGTGTAGGCTCCCAGCAGAGTCGGGGCGTCGTCCTCTCCGAACACGACGAGAGTGACCTCGCTGGAGCCGTCGACCGTGGCCCAAGCTCTCCCAATGTCCATCTCCACCCGGCGACCGTCGGCGAGCAGGAAGACGCCCTTGTCCATCGGCTCGATCCCCAGCTCGCGCAGCAGGCTGCCGGGCAGCGTCGTGTAGGCGGCCCCGGTGTCTACCGTTGCCTCCACGTCCCGCTCCTGCTGCCCATCCATGCTGGAGATGCGCAGCGGCCACCTGAATGTCCCCATAGGGAGAGCCTCTCCTTCTCAGTTTCTACCACCTCATTTTACTCCATTCAGAGCGCCGGTTATAGGGGCTGCGGCCCTTGACAGGGGCAGCCGGTTCGTCCATGATAAGGGTAGGACTTAGTATTACTACAAAGAGCAAAAAACACATGGCAAGGACCACGAAGATCGTCACCTTCTCCATGCCGCCCGCCATGGAAGAGCAACTGAGGCAGGTGGCCGAGGAGGAGGGCCGCACCGTGAGCGAGCTTCTGCGTGAGGGGTTTCGCCTCTACCTGGAGGAGAGGGAGTGGCGCAGACAGGAGAGGACGCAGATGCGGCGCTCGCGCCAACCCAATAGGAAGAGACAAGGAGGAGCAACAGATGAGTGAACGAAACGACCGCACGCCGGCAGCCCTCTACGCCAGGGTCTCCAGCGACCGCCAGGACGTGGACCTGTCCGTGTCCGCCCAGCTGAGAGCGCTCAGGGACTACGCCGACAAGAACGGCTACGAGGTCGTCCGGGAGTACGTGGACGAGGCGGAGAGCGGACGCGTGATGAACCGCCCGGAGTTCCAGAAGATGCTGGACGAGGCCAAGAGGACCGAGGCCCCCTTCAAGGAGATATTGGTCTGGAAGTTCTCCCGCTTCACCCGCAAGCGGGAGCACGCCGTCATTCTGAAGTCCATGCTCAGGCGCAAGGGCCTCCGCGTCGTCTCCATCACCGAGCAGGCCGAGGACAACCCCACCGGCAGGCTCCTCGAAGGCATCATAGAGACCGTGGACGAGTTCTACAGCGAGAATTTGGCGATGGAAGTCCTGCGGGGTATGAGGGAAGCCGCATCCAGGGGCTTCTGGGTCGCTCCCATGGCCCCCTACGGCTACAGGAAGGTCAAGGTGCAGGACGGCCCCAAGGAGAGGCCCACCCTGGAGCCGGACCCCGAAACGACGGGCATCGTCAAGCGCATCTTCGACCTGGCCGAGTCCCGCAAGGGGATGATGACGATCGTCCGCATCCTCAACGACGAGGGCATCGCCAGCCCCAGGGGTAAGCTCTGGAACAAGCCCACAGTCCACAACATCCTCAGAAACGAGGCGTACCTGGGCATCCTCGTCTGGGGCAACAACGCCAAGGACGGGGCCGACCCGGTGCGGGTGGACAAGGCGTTCCCCGCCACCGTCGCCAAGGACCAGTTCGACCGGGTGAACAGGATACTGCGCTCCCGCGCCCCCAGGATGACCCACCCCCGCAGGGTCGGAAGCACCTTCCTGCTGAGCGGCCTGGTCAAGTGCTACAGGTGCAAGAGGGCGCTCTCGGGCCGCTACTCCAGCAGGGGCACGTTCCCCTACTACGTCTGCCACTCCTTCGTGAAGCGCGCGCCCGGGTCCTGCGACTCGCCCAGGGTCGACGCCCGGCAGTTCGAGGAGCTGGTCGTCGGCTTGATTCGCTCCAACATTCTGACCGAGGGCAACATTCGGAGCCTGGTCAACGTCGTGGACGAGCAGATGGACGACGTGGCCGGTGACGAGCGCAAGCGGCTGGAGACCATCCAGTCGGAGCTTGCCGACGTCAGGGGCAGGCTCGACCGGCTCTACGACCTCGTGGAGACGACGACCGAGTTCAACATGGCCGACTTCGCCCACCGCATCCGAGACCACAAGGAGCGTCAGGAGCGCCTTGAGTCCGCCGCTGAGGGGGCGAGGGCAATCCTGGCTCAGCGCAGGGCGGTCCTCGACGACGTGAAGACCATCACGGCCTACGCTAAGGACATGAGCAGGTTCCTGCAAAAGAGCGAGCTGACGGAACGCAGGGCCTTCATCGAGACCTTCGTCAAGGAGATCGAGCTCCTGCCCGACAACGCCGTCGTCCGCTACACCATCCCCATTTCTCAATCGACACGAAAAGCTCAGGTACTCGTGGGCGGTGGATTTGGATGAGATGGCAGACAGCGGTGCATGAAGACTCCGATGGTGCGGACAGTAGCACTGGGTAGTTGAGTCAGGTAGTTCGAGTCTTCGTGAGTGGGCCTGCACGTACCGAATTGCGAACTTTTCGGTGGGAGGTCCTCATATAAGGAGCAGGTCGGGAGCCCGCAGCTTAGCCTCAAGAGCCTCCGGCCCGTCAGGGTTGGAGGCTCGTCCCACGATCTTCGACTTCGCCACACCACCTCTGACCCCAGCCTATATTATCACCCCGCGCACATGCGAAGACAAGACACAGGGCTATCATAGGTGCGCACCGTCACTCTCCCAGGCTCGGACTTGAGGCGAGGCGATACAGAGCTGGGCGACTGCTTACGCGCACAAAGAGTTCCGTGTTGCCATCTGGGTTGTCGACTCGATGCTTAGGGAGGAAGATTCCACTCCAGCTAATCCCAAGTACGGCATTCACGCCTTGTGGGCTGAACGGCTCTTCAAGTTCGCCATGGCGGACAGCATCTCTAATCCGCCGGATGGTTCTTCTTTCATGCATTGGGGCCAGCCTTGGGAGGGCTCAACTAGACCATGGCCGTCGGCAGCATCAGTCTCCTAGTGCCTTCAATAGAGCCTCTCTCGCATCTGCGTAGTAGATGATGCTCAGTTTGGTCGCCATATCGTCGGACAGGTCGTTCAACGGCTTTCTTGCGGAGATCGGGACTAGCAACTGGATCGCTCCCCTTTCAACCGCAAGTTCGGCGACGCTCACTGCGTTGTACACGGGGTCCAACCCGCCTCCGAGATTCAGCCCTCCAACGGTTGCGAGGCCTCCTCTAAGGCTCTTTCCGAGCAGCGCGCTACATAGTGCCAACAGAGCTGGAAGACCGAGGAAAGCCCCAGTCCTTGAAGTGTCGAAAGCCCGGAGTTGCACTGTGAACTCATGGGCACGCGGGTCTCGGTCCCCAACCAAGTCCTTGGCCTGCGTGACCAGGTTTCCTTGAGCATATCTGACGCTCTCTCGGAATGGACCAGGAGCAGGGACGTTGATAATCTTCACGCCCGAACCTGGTCCAACGTTCACCTCGATGCGATAGAGTCCCTCATTGTCATCCTGCCCGCCAGGGCTGATAGCCCATACTTGTCCAGGAGGAAGTGGGTCCGTCCCAATCGCATCGTCACTTTGGAGTTCGGGCGCAGGCACGAACCGTTCGACCCCCTCCTCGCCCATCGTGTAACTGAAATGGGTATTCCTGAATTCGGCACTCCCGATCCTCTTTTGTTGCTCCTTGACTCGTCGGCGGCACTCAAGAGCCAGTCGGACTGCCCACTCAATGTCATTGTTGGGAATCTCTGCCTCGCGGTCCGGGTAGATGAGTTTGAGCAGGCCGTCTATGGTGCGGTGCACCGCCGTCGTATCTCGTCCGCTGAGAGCGCCACCCAATTGCACGCGTCCCTGAATGGAGGACAGCCTGTTTTCAGAACGCAGCTGGGACCAGCAGTCAGATAGGAAGTCGTTCACCAAGCCAAAGTGGTCTGTGAAGTATGAGGTGTCCAACTTTGGCACGTCCCAGCCTGGAATATAGGCATGAATGCGGTCCATGAAGGCCGTGTCATGCCGCATCTCAGGCGGCAGAGGTTCCAGCAGATGACCAATCCGCTGCTGGTGTTCGACATCGACCTCAAAGTTACCCACGAATACCAAACTGCCGTTTGCCCGTATGCTCTCCCGGCCCCGGCTGAACTCGCCGGACTCCATGTAGCCCTTCATGATGTTGACGCCATCCCTCTGGTCGAAGGAGACGCCGGAGATCTCGTCGAAGCAGACGACATCGTACTGGGCAACCAAGCCGCGCTGGCCCGTTGCATTGTTCACGAACATGCGAGCAACCGTTGCCTTGCCCCCGGAGATCAGGTGGGAAGCAGGGGATATTTGCTGAAAAAGATGAGACTTCCCTGTACCGCGAGGGCCGAGTTCAACCATATTGTAGTTGCGGTCTACGAACGGAACCATCCGCAGAATCAGGATGTCCTGGGCTCGCGTGCTAAGCGCAGAAGGCTCAAAGCCAACGCTTCTCAGCATCAAGTGCTTCCATTGATCCCTCGTAAATGCGCTACGCCCAGCAGCGAGATCGTCCAGCATCCCACGCTTGGAGAGTTGGATCGGACGTAGGGCCGCAATTCCGAAGGGTCTGCCTCCCTTCTCCTCCGCCACGGTTGCGTCGTAGGTAAGCTCTAGCTCAGCGTAGAACCCACCAGTAAGCATGCGCTCGTGCGCGGAAACAAGCTCAGCAGAGATACGAACGTCGTTCAGCCTCAGACTCGGCAGGGTGGCCATGTAGGAATCGGAACGTGCGTCTAGCCGGGCGGTGATGATGTCTATGAGCTTGACGGAGCCGAGCTCCCGAGCACGTGACTTGAAGAGTTCCTCCTCCCCGGCCCTTACGGTCCGATACCGCATCTGCGATTCGACGATGTTCAGGCCCTCTTGTATTTCCGTCTCGTCTGTGCTTGCGCAGTACCTACCTAGCAGGAACTCGGCCACGTACTCGGGAACTGGGTATCTGCCCTTGAAGGACCGGGCGAGGTCCTTGCGTACCACGTAGCCCTCAAAGGCCTTGGCCGCTAGCTCATCGAGTTCATCCATGACGATCATCAACTCATGAACCCCCGACGATGGTGCTCGTTTGAGCTAGAACCGTGCCGTCTGAGCCAACCACTACGACCAACGCCGCCTCATCCTCACGAGTGGCATCTTCAACTAGGAGAGACACTTCGCTTTCGGCACCAAGCTCCTTACCACCCATAGCCAACGTGGTAGCGGCGTCGCCCCCTTTGGTACGGATGTCTACACGCGCGCCAGTTGCTGACCCCTCAATCGTGATGTTGCATCGAAGCCGGCGCCACCGCACTTCACCAATGGACACGGTGGCACGGGACGCTTGCCCGGTTGCCGTCAGAATCGGCACCACGCACTCCTGTGGACTGAGACCGCCGTGCTCGTATTCCTTGCCAGATTCGTAGCAGTGGATACCCGGCGCTACGGCAATGCGGACCGTGCGGTTCCAGTGCCAAGATAGAACCTGTTGGTCAACCTGAGAGCCTTCCTTCAGCCGCGCGCAGCGCCCCTTCCGTATTTCGGTGACGTGTTCCGGCAACTCCACTTTGGGCAGGCCGTCAGGCATCAGCAACCACCCATGGTCAGTGACCACAACCACCCTCTGCCATCCGTAGTCCAAGAGACCAGCTATCCTATCGGCAAGTCCTCGAAGCTCGGCGGCGGCGTGATGGGCGACCCTCCACCCATGTTCGTGGCCGTATGCGTCGATGCTCCCCGACTCCAACCAGGCGCGCCCGGCAATGTCGCCAAGCTCTTCATCTCCCAGGACCTGGAAGCCCGCATCGCCCACCACCCTCCGCAGGACCTGAGCGGTGACCTTCGATCCGTTCGCCTTTACAACAGTTTCGAAGCCTTCGCCCCCTACTAACTCGGAGGCCGCAGGAGAGATTGCAGGCTTCGCCGTAGCGGTCACCGATGGCAGAGCCGTTAGACGCGGCTCGACTTCCACGTCGATCCCCTTCTGTTCCAACATCGTTCCAAGGCGGTGTGCCAGATCGAACCGAAGACCATCGACGAATAGCAGACACGTTCCGTCGGCAACCTCCGGTGGAGATTCCGCTTGGTAGCCGTCTGGCTCTGACGCTGCAATAGCGTCTTGAAACGCCTCGACGATCCTCTCCAGCCACGGGCGATACACCGTCAGCACGGCTGATCGGACGGCCCTGACGTCTTCCAGTCTCTCGACGGAGGCAAGAGCGTCCAGGACGGCTAGGTCGGCAACCCATCCGTCATCGGCATATTTCTGCATAATCTCTGATATCGACGTTCCCCACGCCATGCGTTCGGTGACTCGCGCCATTGTGGCAAGATGCTCTATAGCCCAGGCGAGAGGAGCAGACCCCAGAGAGGCCCACACCCAGCTTCGCCGCTCGCCGTGGTTCTGTTCCAGCTCGAGAATCTTGCGCCGAGCGGCATCAGGGTCTAGGCCCGACAAGCCGACCAGGGCGTCGCGGAGGGCTATCTCGGCTGACTCGCTGTTCTGGGGCCACGATTCTGAGTGGTCGAGGAGGGGCAAAGTCATCTGGGGCTTGGCTTCTCGCAGCCGGTCTGGGATGACTCGATAAGATGCGGGAGCTTCGGCGAAGCGACGCCAAACCATATCCCAATTACCGTGTTGGTGCCCCAACTTCTCGGCGGCTGTCACAGGGCCGTCTTTCTCCGGGTGGAAGTCATAGTGACTCTCGCACAGTGCCACGAATGCCGCCCACTCTTGGTCGGAGCACTCATCTCGGTATCCTTTGGGGTCATTAAGCCATCGAAGCACGTTCTTCACGTTGTCGGGGTGGATCAGTCCGTCCAGATAGAAGGCCCGAATTGGGGCGGCCCGATGGATAGCCTCGATGGGCTCTTCCGCCAGCTTCAGAAGGGAACGTTGGAGTGCCTCTCTGGTACCTTGGTCTCCTTCTACCCTTATGCCGAGCCCGCCGTCCTTGCTCTGTAGGAATGCATTGACAGTCCAGTCTCGGCCGTTCTTCTGGTTCCATAGCACACCCCGGTATTGCAGTTCAGCCAAGGGCTGCAACTCGACGGGACAGGTCTCCAACGCCCGCATGTCCTGTCGGGAGTAGCCTGGCAGGTAGAGTATGGGCACCTTCCCCTCTGGCAGGCCAGGGTGAGAAATCGTGCGGGCAATAATGCACCTCAACCAGTAGGCCGGGCCAGTTTGGTCGTCCGGGGCATACTTGCCTAAGACAAAGAGAGGCAACCGATCCTTGAGTAGAGGCAGTAAATCCTCCCATTGCCGGGCCTCGTCCGTCCAAAGGACGGCGACAGGCGGCACTTGGTCCTGCCTGTTGTGCGAACTCGCAGCCTCGATGGCGTCGGCCAGCGCATCAAGGAAGGTTCTAGAAACGGAGACGGTAGTCATTCTGTCTTCGCCTCCCTCGCAGCACGCTTCTGTGCCAAGGTAAAGTGCACGTCGTTCACCCGCTCCGAGCCGTCAGCGTCACGCCCGCGGTCCTTTTTCCAGTTCACGTTTACGCGGTTGCGGAGAACGCCTGCGGTGACGAATGGCCGTATGTTTAGCCGCACACCGTCGTTGAGGTCAGGATTCCAGCCGATTGGTTGTTCGCGCAGAGGCTTCCAGCGGACGTATATGTCGTAGGGCGGCTCCCCGTCACGGATGTCTTCGAGCTTCCTCTGTAGTTCTAGGGCTGCTACCAACCTAGCGCTAGCCCCTGGTGTGCCGGACTCTTCGGCGGCTCGCTGGGTGCGAATCCACTCGCCGAGGTAGGTGTAGATCAGTCTGTTGAGGTTGACCGTATCCAGCTTGTGGTAGTTCACCAAAACAGAAAATCCGTCTCTTCTACCGTCCCAGATATGCCAGATGAATGGGCGCTGGTGGAACAGCTTGCAGTGTTGCTCGAAGAAGCCGTCGCGGAGCCAAGAGTCGAGACCTTTGTCAGCGAAGCCGACCTGCCGTAGCAACTCCGTTTGTAGCCCAGCCGACCAATCGTCTCCGTAGGAGACTGCCAACACATTGCGCAACCGCTCCACAGCGGGCTCTTGTCCGGCTAAGGCTGCAAGCGTAAGAGTCCCATCCGGCGAGGCGAAGCGAGAATGACTATCCGCCTCCACTTGGGGCCACTGATATCCCAAGAGCCTTGCCACAGCCACCTGTAGCGGGGCCGTGCTCTCGGCAGGGATGCCCTCAAATAGCCATTGGGTAGGTTCGTTTGAGTATGGTTTGGGCAGACCGCTAGGCCATCGTTCTCTTGCTACAGACTGCCAGCGTTCCAAATCGAATGGAACTTTGACCAGCGTCGCGTTGGTCACATTGATTTTCATATCAATCCGACGGACGGCTGCGTTGAACTCTGACGAGGAGCAGAACGCCCATATTGCGGGCAATATGTCAGGTTCCTTCGGAACTATTACAGCCACGTTGGTGTCAAACTTATCGCCCTTGTACAGGGTTGAAGGTAGGGACCTCATCTGGCCAACGGCGACCCCATCTCTTCCCCATGCCTCAGTGCCAAGAAGCCGCTGTAGCCAGTGTCCACCACGGCCTCGATGTCCTGGGCCTGCCCAGCAGGGCCTCGCAAGGAAAGGGCCACGACTGCCTCATAGGCAGCGTTCACGACCCCCTGGATCACCCGGTCCTCCGCAGAGACCCTGCCCCAAAGCTGCGCAGCGCCCGGTACCCGACCCGCTCACACAAGACATTGACGGCACTGGGGCGCATCGCCCGCAGGCGGTCCACCGCGGCAATCTCGCCGTCGGCGACTGCCCAGTTCCCGCTGTCCACATCGATGGCGACGATTTCCCCATGGTGTTCAGCTTCGACCTGCCGCCGGATGTCTCGCTCGTATATCTCCTTGCCGAGGCGGGCCGTCTCTTCGCGTGGGCGGCGTGGGAGCACCGCGACTCCCTCTCCTTGTGCGTTCGCCGGGGTCTCTGCGTCTCTCATCCGTTCCTCTTTTGAAGACATACTTCTACTACTGACATTTTACTATTCGCGGCGGTTACCGGCAACAAAAACCCCTGCACACATGGCCGGGATCAGGTGCGCGCGGGATTAGTCCAGTCCGAAACGCAAAAAAGGCCGCATACATGGTTGCGCAGGGGGAGGCCATCGCTGACGTAGCGACGACCTCCCCCTGTGTGTTGCGGCCTAGCGTCCCGCGCCGACCGGCTCTTCCTCTCTTTCCTGCTCCATTTCCAGCGCCCACTCGAACAGGGACGTGGCTGCGGGCTGAGGCTTGCGGCCCCGGACCTTCGGCTTCATCGGCTCCTCGGCCATGAACTCCGCCCAGGAGAACAGCGACTGCTGCGGCTCCGGGGCCTCGTCGTGGTGGCCGTTGCTCCCGTTTCCGTTGACCGGGGCGGGCGCGTGGCCGTTCCCGTTGGCGTGCTGGGCGTTGGCGGGGACCAGCTCAACCGTCGGCCCGATGCCGATGGCGTCGTGATGACCGTTGCCATTGACCTCGACGGTCTCCGGCTCGATCTCGACGACCTTCCAGTCGTCGTCCACCAGCAGCTCCTCGGCCTCGCTCTCGGCGTCTCGTGCCTGGGCGAACACCTCCTCCATCGTCTCGGCTTCGTCGTCCTCCTCCTCGCCGCTGACGATCTTGCGGGCCAGGGCCATCATCATGTCGTCGCCGTCGTCCCCGTAGGCGGCCAGCCCGTCCTCCGGCAACTCCCCCTCGACGGCCAGGGAGCTCTGCATCTTCTTCGCCACCAGCTTCAGCGCGTCGGCCTGGAGGGTGTTCCGGTAGGACATGAACACCACCTTCACCGGGCGGGTCTGCCCGATGCGCCACGACCGCCGCGACGCCTGCCGGACGACGTAGACGCTATAATCTGTCTCGTCCCAGCAAATTGTCGGGAAGTCGATCAGGTCCAGGCCCGTCTGCACCAGCCTGGGGTGGCAGATGAGGACGTCGATGCCCTGGTTCACCCTGTCGGCCACCCACGCCTCACGGCGGTTCGGGGCCACCGCGTCGGCCTTCATCACCGCCACCCGGAACCCGTGCCGGGTGAGGATGTCGTCCATCCGCCCGGTGATGTCCCTGGTCCCCGTGTGGGTGACGTAGACCAGCACCCGCCTTCCCTCCAGCCGCTCGGCGGCCACCAGGTCGATGAGCGCCTTCTCCTTGGGGTAGAGCTTCTCCTCGGACAGGGGCGGCACCTGGACGATGACGTCGCCCGTCCTGGGGTCGAAGACCGTCTCCCCCCTGGTGCAGCCGTCGGGGTAGGCGAGCAGGGTTTGCAGGTAAGTCGCCAGCAGCCTCTTGGAACCAGCCTTCAGAGCCTCCGCCAGCTTCAGCCTCAACTCCTCGAACACGGTGTTGTAGGCGCTGCGCTGGGAGTACCCCGTCGCGTCCTCCTCCGAGTCCATCGAGGACACGAGGATCTTCTCCTCGTAGTCCGGCAGGCCGGAGGCAACGTCCGCCAGTCTGAGGAAGACCGTGTTGCCGATGATGTGGAACAGCGCGGAGGGAACGAGGCCCGGCCGCTCCCTGGTGACCTTGCGGAAGCTGCGGCGCCTGCTGTTGCGCCCGTCCTCCACCGCGTCGTCGTCGGGCTTGCCGACGGTGACCTCCTCGAAGCCGTACCGCTGTATCCAGCGGTGCTCGTCCGACCGCCCGAACTCCGTCCTGATCTCAGGCGAGAACCGGTAGAGCAGGTGGAAGATGGTCGAGGAGTAGCCGCCGAGCAGCGTCCCGGTGAGGCTGAGGGACTTGCCGCACACGTCGGCGAGGATGCCGGCGGCGATGCCCTGGGCGCTCCCTCGCCCCTTGAACTCATGGACCTCGTCGCCGATCAGCAGGTCGAAGAAGCCCTTCATCCTGTGCTTGATGTAGTCGGCCAACGGATAGCGGGCCGGGCCGGACCGGTCGGCCTGCCACAGCGGGGCGTCGCAGTTTGCGCAGGTGTGCTTGCGGCGGTTCAGGTCCGCGAACGTCAGCGGCACACCGTCCTTGTCGACGATCTGCGCCGTGCAGTCCGGGCAGCAGGGGACCCGGAAGGGCTCCCCCGTCTCCTCGTCCCGCAGGAGCCTTCCCTTCGAGACGGCCCACCGCTCGATGAAAGCGGGCATCCAGCGGTAGGACAGCTTGGCCTTCTCCCGGCTCATCACCGCGAAGAGGGGGCCGGAGCCGACGGAGAGGCGGAGCCGCTCCAGGTCGGTGATGGACTCGACGATCGCGGCGCGGACGCCGGGCACCGTCTGCTCGATCTCCCGCTTCCACTTGGGGACCAGGTGGGGCGGGCAGATGACGAGAATCCGCTCGAAGCCCGCCATGTATGCCGCGGCCGCGCCGATGAAGGTCTTGCCGGTGCCCATCTCGCCGACGACCGTGGTGCCCCGGTGGGCCTTGAGGGAGAGGGCCGCGCCCCTGATGGCGTCGGCCTGCGCCCCCAGGGGCTTGCGGAGCAGTCTGGGGATCGTGCCGCCGTTCTCCGAGGGCCGGTAGAGCGGCGGGTAGGACTCGACCACCCTCTTGGCGATGGCGTCCTTGAATGTGTCGATAAAACCTCCGAGGTTCATGTCAGTCGTCCTCCTTTTCCGTGGTGGTTAGAGGACGACGCCGGAACCCGGACGCACGTCTCCATCAGTCGCCGCCGCAAGGCGGAGAGCGACGGGAGACGGACTGCGCCGCCCCAGCGGGGGCGGTCGGGTTCCGGCAACGCCCCCAGGCGAATGCTTGAACGTGCGAAGGCTCGCCCACGGCGGGACTCGCGTATGCGGCCCGGTGCGGGCCGTCCCAGGCTGCTCCGAGGCAGCCGCCCATCATGCGGTACGTCATGGAGCCCTACGCAGCTGCCGTCTCCGGCTGCTTCAGCATGGCGGAGTAGCCCCGCTCGACGACATGCGTCACCGAGACCCGTCCCATGCCGTCGTACCCGGCGCGGTAGGCGAACTCCGCCTTCGCGCCCCAGGGCACCCGGCCGCCGACCCTGACGGTCCCGCCGCCGGACTTGGCGCCGCGCCCGGGGCCACCGGCGCCGCGAACCACCATCCCGCTCCGCTCGCCCTTCCGCCAGCCCAGCACCTTCACCTCGGCGGGCATGACCCGCTCCGCCTTCGTCGGCTGGAACAGGACGCCGTGCAGCCCCTTCAGCACGCCCGCCGACGGGGAGGACTTGCCGTTCATTATCTTGGAGAGGTTGGCGGAGCTGATGCCGGCGCGCCGTGCGACCTCGTTCTGGCTGAAACCGTGGGCGTTCATCCGGTCCCACACGGCCTCCCGGTCGATGCAGGCTGGCTGCGCGGGCGCGACCTTCGCCGGGGCCTCCAGCGCCGACTCCATCCTGGCCTGGACCTTCACGCCCATGTTGCTGCGGCCCCGCGCCACCTGCGACATGTAGCTATAGGACACGCCCACGCGGTCAGCCAGGTCCCGCAGGCTCATGCCCAACTCCCTGGCCCGCTCCCTGATGTAGCTGCTCTCCCCGGTCACCACGTATCCCTGGCGGTTGGCGTACTGCGCGGGCGCAACCTTCGCCGGGGCCTGCAACGCCGACTCGACCCGCGCCTGGACCTTCACACCCATGTGCGTGTGACCGCGCGCCACGTGCGACATGTATCCGTAGGACACGCCCGCGCGGTCGGCCAGTTCCCGCATGGTCATGCCCAGCGTGCGGGCGCGCTCCCGGATGAAGCTGCTCTCCCCGGTCACCACGCCTCCCTGGCGGTAGACGATCCCCTGGCCGGGGACCTCTCCCAGCACCGCCGCGGCCTTCTCGCGCATCTTCGGGGTCCACGGCCTGCGCCCGTTCGCAATCTGCGACAGGTAGCTCGCGGACACGCCCATCCTCACCGCAAGCTCCTTCATGGTGATCCCCCGCCGCCTGGCCGCGGCCCTGAGCTCGGTCTCGGTCCCCGCATCAGGTGCGGGGCAGGCTCTGTCAATGCTCGTAGTCGTCATGTCGCTTCCTCCTGTAATGAAGAAGCGGGACCGCCCCCTTGTCGGAGACAGTCCCGCTCGAATCCGTGTCCCGATGGTCGGGACTGTCTCCTTGGGTGGCGTTGTTGCCGTGGCGAATGGCCGGTGCGGCATCCCGGAATCAAGTCCGGGGCGGCCTCTGTGCAAGCCCGTGTGCGGGGCAAGCCCCCGGAATCAAGTCCGGGGCAGGCTCCGTCGTGCATAGGGCACAGGTCCCACCCCCAACCGGAGTCGAGGAGAAGACCTGTGCGACGCGTGTGGGGTTGGGGGAAGAGGGATGGAAGCCCGCAGGGGAGCGGGCGGAGGAGGCAACGCGCCCCGTGCGGGGCGCTGCCTGATGGAACGGAGCGCGGGTACAAGCAGTCGCAAGAAGGCGACGACCCGGGGTCCAAGCAGGGCATTGAAGCGCCCCGTTTGCCTCACGAGTCGTCAACCGTTGCTTGCGCTACGACAGCGCCGGGCCACTCTCCGGTCAGGGCCGAGGGCAAGCCTTCGCCAAGGGCCGGAGCCCCCGGAGGCTGCGCTCCGAGACGACCTTGCCGGGCCGCCACCGCATTCCCAGGACCGCCGCGACCTCCAGCGTCCCGCCGTTTCCGGCGGGCACCAGGGCGGCGGCCTGTCCCGCGCCCTGGCTGTAGACCAGCGCGTCCCGGTCCCCGAACCGCCGCTTCACCAGGTCCGTCCACTCGGCGTAGGCCCACCGAGCCTGATGCGGCTCAGCCTTCGTCGTGTCCGTGCCGGCGAGGACCGCCAGCGCCCTATCCACGTCCCCCGCCTGCCTGAGCCGCCGCGCCTCGTGGAGGCTCTTGGCCACGCTCGGTGTCTCCGTCGCCTGTTCCGCCTCCGGCTCCTCCTCCATGAACAGCGCCGCAATGAGCCGGTCGACCAGCTCTTCGAGGCTGCGCCTAGGCCGAACATCCGTCATCGTCCGATTGCCAGTTGCCAATGTTGCCGTTGTCATCACGACCTCCTTGAGTGTTGTGTTGCCTTTGGATTGCGCCCGCTTGCGGGCAAAGAAGAAGGGCCGTCCCCGGATGGAGACGACCCTTGCGTGTTGGGATGGGTATGAGGGAGCCGGAGGACCTGTCGTCAGCGGCGACGGACCCTCCCTACCGGACGCCGAGGCATGAACCGCCGGAGCAGCAGCGCCCCGGTGCCCAGCCCGACGAGGTTCAGGACGAAGAGCTCCACGTCGCCGGTGATAAGCGGCGCCGCCACGACCAGGGCGACCACCGTCGGCGCCCAGACCCGCTGTCGCTTCCACCAAGGCCGCTTCTCGGGGGCCTTGGCTGCCGCGTCGCGCACCGGCTCGTAGGCCGTCCAGATGGGCAGCCCGATGAGCGCCTCAAGTTCGGTTATCACCACGCCGGCCGAGCAGCCCCCGGTGTGGCAGTGCACGTCGATGCCGTTGCCGTCCGGTCGCTGCCTGAACGCCAGCCCGTCCGACTTGCCGCCGTGACAGATGGCCGTCGTCGTCCAGAACCAGCCCCGCTCGAAGCTCACCCGGTGCCGAAGCAGCTCTGCGATCCGCTTCGCGCTCGGTCCCGTGTACCGTTCCGTCATGTGCGCTCCTCCTTCGCCGTTGCCGTCCGTCCGTTCAGTAGCCATATCGTCGTTACCTCCTTGTTGCTGTTGACTCCATGAATCCGTGTTGCCGTTCCGCCGCCATACGCAGTCCGACCACGAGACGAACGCAGGGAGACGCCGTGGTGAGAAAGACGCAGCTCGGCCCAGGGGCAACTCACGGGAATCGACTCAGGGGAGCTGCTGCTACGTGGGGGATGAAGAAGACGCAGCTCGGCCCAGAGTCAACTCAGAGGAGCGGACTCAGGGGGAGCTGCTATGAAGTGGGGGAGAACCGACCGGCCTGCAGATCAACCACAGGACGGCCCGGTGAGAGACGCAGCGAGACCCGGGAGCTACGTCGGTAACGTCCTGGGAAGCTGCGCGAAGGGGAAACAGCCAGCCAGCTTGCAATGGCAGACCGGCGCGTGGTGAAGCTGCGGCCAGTTCCACAGGAACCATGCCGCAGACGTGAGGAACCGGCCAGTGTGCAGGGCGCACTCCGACCAGGGTGTCCGAGGGGCCGAAGCGAGAGACGCTCCAACCGCTGCGAATGTGTCCTCCGGGGTGGCCTTCGGGAGAGCGAGGCTCAATCCTTCCGGTGCGACCCCTGGGTGGCTGTTCGGAGAGCAAGGCTCGATCCTATGCAACCGGTCCCGGATTCGGGGGACGGGAATCCTCCAGGTTTCTAGGCACGAAACGCTGGAAAAAGCCGGGAACTGAGTCAATTGTCGCCCGAACAACCGACCGAACGGAAGGCCCCGGACGGGCAAATCGGCCCCCTACGCCCACATTGCTCGCTCCGACTTAGCGCCCACTTCGCTCCGATGTAGCAGCAGCCGAAAACCGGCCCCGGAGACGGCTCCGGGGCCTACTTCCGCCACAGCCACAGGGTGAGGACCGTCCGCACCCAGCGCAGCAGCTTCCGCTTCCGCAGCGCCACCCGAGTGTCGGCCAGCGCCTTCCAGCGATGGTTGCCTGACCCTTGCGTCCGAAGCCCCGCAGGGCCTGGGTCTCCGGGGGCAGGGTCAGCCCGTGCTCCTCCAGCATAGCCAGCTCCAGCACGAGCAGACGCTCCTCCGTCGTGAGCCACGACAGGCTCTTCCCCTGGTTGGGATGCCCGGCCCGCAGCCGTCGCCACTCCTCCACCAGCGGCCACGCATCGCCGTAGACCTCATCATCGTCGTCGGCGGGCTCCTCGGTGACCACCTCCGGGTCCAGCCTGCGCAGCGTCGCCCGCTTCTTCGAGCGCACACCCGCCATCGGAGGGGCGGCCCTGGTCTCCGACCGGCCCGCCCCCTCCTCGTGCTTCCCGCCCTGCGCCTGGGCCTGGGTACCGTCCTCGTCACCGCCCTCCACCTGGCTGCTCTCACCCCCGCCTTCCACATCTGCCGCAGGAGGCGTCTCCATGCCGCCCTCCAGCGCCGCCACCCGCTCCTCCAGCGCACCGACCGCCTCCCGCAGCCGCGCGACCTCGGCGTCGTCCTCCCTCCTCAGCAGAAGCTCCAGCGCATCGCCCATGCGCCCCGTGATCTCACCCGACTCCTCGGCCCGCGTCAGGGTCTTGTGGTTGACCCCCAGCAGTTCCGCAGCCTCCATCTTGCCCTCCTGCCGCACCAGGTCCCGCAGGAACTCGCTCAGCCTGAGCCGCCGAAGCCTCTCGGCGTCCACGCTCCCGTTGCCGTTCCCATCCCGCTCATTCATGCGTCCAACCTCCTCAATGCCATGTCCTGTAGGGGGTTTCGCCCCCCGATTCCAACCTCCCCGTCCAATTGCTCGCTCCGATGTCGCGCCACCCCCGACTTCCCTTTTGGGCCGCTGTCGGAACCACCCCTTTCACCAAAGCGCTCGCAGGCTCGGCCTCACTTCCCTTCCTTCACGCCCGTTTCACGTTGCCCACAGCCCACAACTTCCCTTCTGGGCACCGAAGCAAATCCCTGTACACGGGTATGACACCACATCCGGCCCATTCCTTCCCATGCCCTAAAAGGGAGGACGCGCGAGTCCTCCCATATAAGGCATGGTGTCCGGCCCCGCGACTTCCCAGACTCGATGGCAGAACAGACGGCCCCATCAGCGAAGAGGAGGCGAATCGTGGGAGCGCAATCGACGGTCCGAAGGTCCCTTGGCAGAGCCAGGAGGCTGATGCCCCTGGCCGCCGCGCTGCTCCTGGCGGCGCTTCTGGCAATCCCCGCAAGCAACACCGCCCTGGCCCAGACCCCGCCCGGAGGCGGCATCACCCTGGTCAACGCCGACCGGGAGTTCGTGGAGCGCAAGGGCGGCGGCGAGTTCGTCGCAAGGCCCGTCTTCGACCGGGAGATCGCAAACCTCTTCTACGCCGTCCGCGACGCGGACACCGGCGACTGGATAAGCGCCATGTACCGGGTGAAGGGCGGCGAGAAGAAGAGGAGCGACGGCTGGGAGTATTCCTGGGAGTACCCCGACCTTGACGAGCACCCTGAGCTGGACAGGGACCGGGCCTACCTGCTGGTCATGCTGGCGGAGGCCGAGGACGGCAAGAGGGGCGACTTCTACGCCGTCATCCCCATCCACCAGCCGGGCCGCATCTGGGACAAGATTCTGTCCGCCCTCAGCCCGGCCCGCTGGGCCAAAGCCTTCGCCGGGTGGGTCATCGAGGGCGTCCACGGGACCCTCTGCGGAGTTGTCGAGCGGGCGTCCGGCGAGGACGCCGACAACTGCCGGGGAGGATAGCCGGGTATGAGCGACATCCTCACCGGCACCCCTCCCGACCTGACCTACGGCCACTGGCTGGTGCAGCAGGCGTGGATGGTCGTCTGGGCCATCACCTCCGCCGCGCTGGTGGTCATCCTCGGTTGGATGGGCCTGAGCTTCATCATCTCCGAGCACCTGGGCCGCCAGCACGCCGGGTGGCGCGAGATGGTCCCCCGCCTCGTGCTGGGACTGGTGGCCGCCGCATCGTCCCTCTGGTGGTGCGCCCTGGTCCTCGACGTGGCCGACGCCGTGTCCGGCTTCATCGCCTTCTCCCTGAACGTCACCCCCGGAGACATGCTGCGCTCGACCCTGAGCACGCTGATGACGGCGGTGCAGGCCGGGAGCGTGGGCATGGCGCTGCTGCTGGCGGCGCTCTACCTGGTCTACGGCTTCTTCGTCCTCTACGTCATCGTGCAGATGATCTTGCGCCTGGCCCTCATCGACATCCTGCTGGCCCTGGCCCCCATCGCACTTGGGCTGTGGATTCTGCCCCACACGGCGGGCTGGGGCCGCCAGTGGCTGCGCCTGTTCATGACGACGGTGTTCCAGCAGGCCATCCAGCTCATCGCCCTGGCGTTGGGATTCGGGTTTCTGCGCGAGTTCGCCGCGATAGCGGCCTTCGAGCCGGTGCAGGACCTGATCTGGAAGCTGCTCATGTCCCTGGCCTTCGTCTACATGGCGACGCGGGTCCCGGCGATGCTTGGCAACGCCGGGACCTTCGACTCCTGGCTCTCGATGCTCTATTTCGGCATGAACCTGCCCTCCTCGATGGTCAGGTCGGCCAAGACCATCGGGCTGATAGCGGGCGGGGCCGCCGGAGGACCGGGAGGCATGGCGGTGGGGGCGATGGCGGCCAGCGCGGGCCTGTCGGCAGCGGGGAGCGGCCTCAGCTCGGCGGCTTCGATGGCCACCCCATCGGCAGGCGGAGACGGCGGCGGAGATGCCCCCCGGAGCAGCGACGAGTAACCCCGACAACGACGACCCCAACGGAGTGCGGGCGCGGCCTGCGCCCATCGACAACAGGACGAAGGAGGTGAGAGCGATGTGCATTTAGGAGAGCAGCGACAATGGAACAGATAGAGAGGGACGAACGGACGAAGACCGGGCGGGGAAACGCCCGGCAGTCAAGACAGAGAGGAGAACAACGAATGGCAGACCTGACACAGACCATATCGAACCTGGTGGGAATCCTACTGGGGATCGTCGGCGCGGTGGGCGTCGGCTTCTTCATCTACGGCGCGTACCTGTACCTCACGGCGTCGGGAGCGCCGCACCAGATGGAGCGCGGCAAGAGCGCAATGATGACCGCCCTGGCGGGCATCGTCCTGGCGATGGTGGCCTACGGCGTCGTGGAGCTGGTGATGAACGCGGTCGTGGAGCCGGTGGTAACGCCGGAACTGCCCAACCCCGGGGCCTCCACCGAGTAGGCGGACACGGGAAAGGAGGAGGAAAGACCATGAGAGAACACGAGGTTCCGACCCACGTGCAGGCCGAGGACAGGGTGCTGCTGTGGTTCACCTTCCCGCAGGTCGTGGCGATGGTCGTGGGGAAGATAGGCGGCCGGCGGTTGCCCCTGGTGGCCGCCGACCTCTTGAAGTACCGGCTTGGGGCGAGGCTCTACGCGGGGCCGCCGTCCGAGCTGGTGCGCAGCGAGCCGCCCGCGCCGGCGCAGCCGGACAAGAGCGGCCCCGGCCCCCTGCGGCTGATGGCGAGGCGGGCGGGTAAGACCCTGCGCCGCCTTCGCCCGAAGCGCGGGAGCCGGGAGCGGACGGGCGGGCGGATGCCCTTCCGCCCTCACCGCTTGTTCGGCAAGCCCAGGTGGACGGACAAGGACAACATCAACGGAAACGGCAACGGGGACGGGAGCCGGAAGTCCCGGCAAGGCAAGCCCCCGAAGAGCTTCCTGGCAATCGCGGCCGCCGCCGCTCTCGCGGCGGCGGTCGCCGTCCCCCAGGCTGCCCTTGCCGACGACCACTGGCGGGACGAGATCGACTTCGAGGTGACGGAGCCGGTCGAAGGGCGGCGGCTCTTCGTCGAGGGACTCACCGTCTCCGGCGACCGGGCCTCCGTCACCCTGCGGGCCGCCACTCCCCTGGACCTCCGGGTGCGGGCCTTCGGCGGGCCGCAGGGCAGCTGGCTGCGGTTCTGGGGTTCGGCCTCCCTGGACGAGGGGGAGCGCATCGACTACTCCCTCCCCCTGGACGGCCCGAACCCGTCCTTCACCTTCTCGTGGGAGGACACGCTGGGGCAGGCCGGGGCCGTCACCGTCGAAGGCGGACAGATCCCGTACCCCCTTCCGGCCATCGACGGGGAGCTCTGCGACCTGCGGGTCGTCTCCCTGGGCTGGAGTCCGGGGGCCGTCGAGGGAGCCGTCGCCTCCGAGTGCGTATCCACCATCGAGGAGAGGGTGGAGCTTCAGACGGTGGCCGGACACGCCAGCGTCACCGAGACGGCGTTGATGGACGCCGAGGTGACGGGCATCGCCGGGACTATCGCCGTCGCGGGCGGCGGCTCCCAGGCGAGCGTCGCGTTCGTCCCCAACGGCGAGACCCGCTTCCGTGTAGCCGTCGGCGAGGGCGCCGCCGTTTACGAGGTGAACGTCGAGGCGGACCTGAAGGCGGCCCTTCGTATTCCGCTGCCGCCCCTGGTGCAGTTGACCCACCACCCGGAGCGGACAGAGCAAGTCACCAGGACCGTGCACCTCCATCGCCCGGGGGACAGCGACTCCGACAGTGAGACGGCAACGGCCACCTGCGAGGACGGCGCCACGGCGTCCGCCACCGCGACGGCGTACGCCTACGTCCCCAGCGCCACCATCGCCAAGCAGGTGACAGTGGACGTGCTGCACAAGGAGCACGTCAAGGCGGAGACGGTGGAGCGGTCGCCCATCGCCGGGAGCCGCGACGAGGCCCTGGCCCTGGCGTCCAGCGTCGGGGCCGACGACCCCTTCGAGGCCCTGGTCCTGCCGGAGCCTGAGCCGGTCGAACTGCCCACCGAGCAGGAGCCCGCAGACGGCGACCCCGCATCCAGTGCGGGGCAGGCTCTGAGCGACTGGTTCGACCTGCTGGGATGGGAGTGGCCCCCCAGTCAAGCTGAGGGCAGGCTGTGGTGAGGCGTCTACTGACGGCAACCCTTGTGGCCGGGACCGCGCTGGCGACCACCGGCGCGGTCCCGCCCGAGGAGCAGGCCATGCTGGACGCCTTCGACCGGGTGCTCACCGCGATGGCCTACGCCGCCTCCGGGCTCTGCCTCTTCGCCATCGTCTGGGCGGGCTTCGTCCTGATGGCCGAAGGAGCCGAGGAGCGGGGCGGCGGCAGGGCCAAGAGCGCCGTCGTCATGGCCGTCGTCGGCCTGGTGCTGGTCCTTCTGGCCAAGGCGGTCGCCGCGCTGCTGCGCAGCGGCCTCGTGGACTTCCCGACCCCCTAGAGCAAAGGAGAAGACCGAGTTGAAGAAGCCGAACGACCGAATCAAGACACCCGGAGCGGAGGGGCCGCCGGATGGCGCAGCCGCTCCGCAGACCCAGGAACCCACAGAACCGCAGGCGCCGGCCCCCAAGCCGCCACCACCCCTGCCCCTGTTCTTCATGCTCTCCCACCTGGAGGAGGACGGCCCCGTGCGCCTGGACGGGGTGAAGCTCGGCGTGTGCGAGGTGATGGGCCTTGAGCTGGACGAGCCGAAGCTGGGGGCCTTCGCCGGGGCGCTCAACGCCTGCGACTTCCCCGTGCAGCTCCTCATCAGGCAGCACCCGCCGCGCCTTGGCGGGCTGCGGGAGGAGCTCAGGGAGGCCCAGCCGCAGGACCTTCCCCCACAGACGAGGGCGGCGGCCGAGTCGCTTCGCAGGCTCTTGACCGACCTGGAAGCCCGCGACGGCATCCTCGACCGGCGCTTCTACGCCGTGTGCGAGTTCGCCCGGTTCGACGAGCTGCGCAGCCTGCTGGCGCGGGCCGGGCTGTCCGTCCACGCCCTGAGCGGCAGGCGTCTACGGATGCTGATGCTGGCCTCGGCCCTGGGCGGCGCCCCCGCCGAGATCGACGAGGAGACGCCGGTGGAGGTGGAGATGCGCCGGCGCGAGGTTCGCGTCGGAGACCGCCTGGTCCGCTCCCTCCACCTAGGCAAGTGGCCCCGCTCCCTGGCCCCCGGCTTCCTCCAGAGCCTCATGGCCGCCGGAGCGCCGATGGACCTGTCCATCCACCTGGGGTCGATTCCCGCTGAGCAGGCGGCCAGGACGCTGGAGTGGCAGAAGGTCCGCTTCGAGTCGGCCCAGTCGCTGTCCTTCAAGCGGGGCCGCACCATGTCCCCGGAGGCGGAGATCGCCCTGGAGGACGTGACCCGGCTCAGGGACGAGGTGCAGCGGGGCCGCGAGCGGCTCTTCCACGCGTCCCTCTCCATCACCCTGCACGCGAAGGACGAGGCGTCCCTCAAGGAGATGACCCAGCGGGCCAAGGCCCACTTCGCCGCCACGCTGGGCAAGCTCGATCCCCTGGCCTTCCGCCAGCGCGAAGGGCTGCTTTCCACCCTGCCGCTGGCCCTGAACGCCGTGGCGGAGTGGAGGACGTTGGACACGTCCAGCATAGCCCGTCTCTTCCCCTTCTCGCCGTCGGACCTGGACACCCGGAGGGGAACCCTCTACGGCATCGACATGCGGGCCTGCGCCCCGGTGGTCTACGACCCCTGGGACGGGACGCACCTGAACGCCAACACCGCCGTCCTCGCAAGGTCGGGCAGCGGCAAGAGCTTCGCCACGAAGCTGGGAATGCTGCGGGGCCTGACCAGGGGCATCACCGCCTACGTCATCGACCCCGAGGGCGAGTACGCGGACATGGCGAGGGCGGCGGGCGGGCGCGTCCTCTCTCCCGGCATTCCCGGCCAGGGCATGAACCCCTTCGTCATCGAGCGGGGCGACTCCGAGGAGCTGCTCCAGCGCATCGGCAGCCTCAGAAGGCTCATCGAGGTGATGGTGGGCGAGAGTCTCGGCGCGGAGCGAAGGGCCTCCCTGGACCACGCCCTGGCGGGCTACTACGCCCAGCCCCGCGAGCGCACCGGCTTCCGCGACTTCTACGAGTACCTGCAAGGAGATGAGGCGGGAGGGAAAGACATGGCGAGGCTGCTGCGGCCCTTCGCAACGGGCAGCCTGCGCAACCTCCTCTCCGACGAGGGCGACGACCTGCTGTCCAACGAGGCCCTGATCACCGTCTTCGACCTGCGGCTCCTGGAGCCGGAGCTTCGCCCCGCCGCCGCGATGGTCTGCACCGAGACGGTGTGGGCCGCCGCCGCCCAGGACCCCAAGCCCCGCCTGCTGGTGGTGGACGAGGTGTGGTCGATCATGCAGCACCCGGAGGGAGCGGCCTTCATGGTGAGCATGGCGAAGCGGGCCAGGAAGCACCGGCTGGGGTTGCAGTTCATCACCCAGGACGTCCAGGACCTGCTCAGCGAGGACACCTCGCGGGCCATCACCGGCCACTCCGGTCGCGCCCTGCTTCAGAACGCCGCCTTCAAATTGCTGCTTCAGCAGGACGCAGCCGCCATAAGCACGGTGGGCGACGCCTTCGACCTGCACCAGGACCTCCAGCGATGGCTCCTGTCGTGCCCGCGTGGAGACGGGTTGCTGCTGGCGAAGGGCAACCGCTTCCCCGTCCGCATCGAGGCCACCCCGGAGGAGACGGAGGTCATCGAGTGGAGACCCGGTCGTCACTAGGAGCGACCGAACGACCGCAAGGCGAGAGAACCGATAGAGAAAGGAGCAAGCGAATGAAAGCGAACCCCATCAAGTGGCTGCTGAACAACGAGGCCAAGAAACCCCCGGCGCTGCTGGCGGTGACGCCGCCCAGGACGGGGGAGCGCACCCTCCTGGGAGTCGAGAACATGCTCGGCTCCATCGCCGTCCCCGAACCCTTCTCCCTGGAGCTTGCCGGGGACGCAGACGGCGTAACTTTCTTGGCCCGCTGCCTGGACGACCAGGTGGTGCGCTCCCAGATCGCCGCCCGCTACCCCCAGGCCCAGATACAGGAGATTCCCGCCGAGGACGACCCCCTGCGCCTGGCCGAAGACGAGCAGGCGTGGAGCATGACGCTCCGGGCCGACGGCCCCGAGTACGTGCCTCTCCGGGTCTTCCGGGACGACGACCTGCTCGACCCCGGCTCCGACCCCCTCATCGCCCTCATGGGCGCGCTCTCCAACCTCAACGAGGGGGAGCGCGTGGTGGCGCGGCTGATGCTGCGCTCGATGGGACCCGACTGGTCGGAGTCCCACCTGGAGAAGGCCCACAAGCGGCCTGTGGAGGACCGGCGAGACCCCGCCTACACCTATCAGACCAAGCCCCTCCAGACCGACGGCGTGACGATGGCCGTCCTGGGCGTGGCGGCCCTGGCCGCGCTGCGGGGCTACCTGTGGGTGCAGGCGGGGGAGACCTGGAAGGCCGTGCTCATGGGAGCGGGCGTCGCCTTCGCCCTGGCCGTGGGCGGCTGGGCCTGGCACCGCTTCAAGAAGGCCCGCAAGCGGGTCTTCGACCCCCTTCTCATCAAGGAGAAGGTCTCCCGCATCGCCTTCGACGCCGAGATTCAGGTGACGGCGATCCTGCCCCGGAGCACCCGGCCCCACCGGGCGAATGAGCTGCTGGAGCCGGTGGCCGCCGCCTACCGCGACTATGACAACCCCGCGGGCGCGCGCCTCGACGTGAGCCGGGTGCGGCCCGCCGTGCCCGACCCCTCGATGCTCCACCCGTCAGGCCCCGGCCTGTTCGGGAAGCGCAGCGTCATGGGCGTCCGCGAGGTGGCCTGCCTCTGGCACCCGCCCGGAGCGCGTGACGAGACGCCCCTGGTGGCCCGCGCCGGGGCCAAGGTGCTGCTGCCCACCGCCCGCAGCGTCAGCGGCGGCGCGCACGTCGGCGACACCACCACGGGAACGCCCAGGAAGATTCACTTCCCCGACGACCTGCTGAGACGCCACCACCTCTACGTCGCCCGCACCCGCATGGGCAAGTCCACCCTGATGCACCACATCGTCGCCCACAAGATGCGGGAGAAGGCCGAGGGCAGGGACGGCGACGCCATCGTCGTCGTGGACCCCCACGCCGACCTCGTGGGCGGCCTGCTCCAACACGTCCCCGACTCCCTCGTCGAGCAGGTGCGGCTCATCGACCTGGCCGACGAGCGGGGCGCTCCCGGCGTCAACCTCCTGGACACCCGTATCTTCTCCGACCGCGACCGCACCGCCGATTCCGTCGTGCGCATCGCCAAGGGCCTCTGGGACCAGTGGGGGCCGAGGATGCAATCCATCCTGGAACAGACCGTCAAGACCCTCCACGAGGCCAACGAGAGCAGGGACGCGGGCGAGCAGTACACCATCCTCGACGGACTGCGCATCCTGGCCGACGACGGATTCCGCGCCGAGGTGCTGGCGAAGGTCAACGACCCCTACCTGATGCAGTGGTGGGCCAGGGACTTCTTCGGCTGGCGGCGCGAGACCCGCGCCGACGCCCTGGCCCCGGTCCAGACCCGCCTCTCCTACTACGCCTCCTCCAAGCGGGCCAGAGCCATATTGGGCCAGTCCCGCTCCACCATCGACATGCGGCGTGTCATCCACGACGGCGGCATCCTGCTGGTGTCCACCGCCCAGGGCAAGGCGGGAAGGGACGTGGCCGCCCTGGTGGGCGCGTCCCTCCTCAACCTGGTGGACGCCGTGATACGGGAGCAGGGAAGCCTGCCCTTCGAGCAGCGCCGGGGCGCCCTGGTGGTGGTGGACGAGATGCAGTCGATGCCCGGCGTGGATTACGAGTCGATGCTCAGCGAGCTTGGGAAGTTCGGGGCTTCCTTCGTTCTGGCCACCCAGAGCCTCGCCAAGCTGGATGACCTCTCCCGCACCATGCGGGACACCATCCTGGCCAACGTGGGCTGCCTCGCCGTCTTCCAGGTGGCGGGCAACGACGCCCGCCAACTCGTGTGGGAGCTGGGCAAGGAGCGGGTGACCGAGGACGACATCACATCGCTGCCGGTCCACCAGTGCTACGTCCGCGCCACCGTGGGAACGGAGCGGATGGACGCTTTCTCCATGAAGGTCGCCAAGCCGGAGCCGGGAGACGCCGGCACAGCCGAGCGCATCCGCGACCTGGCCGAGAGCTACCTAACACCGGCCAGCGACATCGAACGGCGGGACGCGGAGATGCAAGACCTGATGGACAGGTACCGCGAGGAGCTGGAGAAGCTCAGGAAGGGCCAGGACACCGAGACGGCGGAGAGCGGCGGCCAGTCCCAGGAGCAGGCCCGGCGCAAGCAGCGCAGCAAGCGCGACCAGAACCCTGGGGACGACGCCCCGGAGACGCCGGACGGGGCAGCCGACGAGGAGCTTGAGGAATGAGGCCGCTCACCGGGGGGAGGCGGGAGCTCTTTCGCCGCCTCGCCGCCATGCCCTTCCTCGACCGGCTGGAGATGGCCGCCCTCTCCGGCTGGTCCCAGAGCGCGGTCTACGAGGCCGCCCGCCGACTGGAGGACGACGGGCTGATCGCCTCCGTACCCCACGGGACGGAGCTCGTTGCCCCCACCCGCAGGTTCCACCTCACCGCCGACGGCCTGCGCCGCCTGGCCCAGGAGGAAGACCTCACCCCGGATCGGCTGCTCCGCAGCTACCCGTTGGCTGCCCGGTGGCGGCGCGTCCTCCTGGAGAGGCTCGACGCCGTGGCGGTCATCTACCGCCTGGCCTCCGCCGTCGCCAACATCCACCACCCCATCCGCTTCAGGTGGTTCAGAGCCATGCCGATGGACGCCGCCATCATCCTTCCCGACGGGAGGACCATCGGCATCGTCCGGCAGGGCCACGCCACCGACCGCACCGGCTTCTCCAAGCGGATCGGGCGGCTCAGGGACGGGCCGCAGCCCGGCGGAAACCCGCTCAACCTGCGGGCGAAGGTGGTGCGCCGGACGCGGGGCTTTGGCACGCCGGCCACGTTCCCCATCTGCGGTGAGCGGGGAGGCTTGCCCCGCAGGGGCAGGCCCATCCCCCCCGGCTCCCTGGCGGAGCAGGCCGCCCGCTACGGCACAGCGCGATACGCCCAGGACGGCGGCGGCGCCGCCATAGCCAGGCCCGTGATCTGGACGGGGAAGCTGGCGAAGGTCGTGGTCATCGCCGTGCCCGAAAGCTACGCCTCCGTCCTCGGACCCCAGCTGCTCGCCTCGGACATGCCCGGCCGCAGGCGCAGGCCGGTGGCGGCTGGCCCCTGGTAGGAGTTGCAGGCCAGTCTCCTGATAGTGTATAGTAAGACAACGCACTACATCAGGAGGCAAAAAGAGAGTGACCACTCCCAGGAAGTCCAAGACCCTCACCTTCTCCCTGCCTCCGGAGATGGAGGCGCAGGTGCGGCGGGTAATGAAGGAGGATGACCTCTCCGTGAGCGAGCTGCTCCGCCAGGCCATCCGCATCTTCATGGAGGAGCGGGAGTGGCGCAGACGGGAGCGGCTGGAACGGCTGCGCTCCCGCCGGACAGGACAGAGTGAAACACAAGGAGGAGAGACTGATGAATGACCGACTCGATCTGACGCCAGTGGCCCTCTACGCAAGAGTGTCCAGCGACCGCCAGGACGTGGACCTGTCCATCGCCGCCCAGCTTAGGGCGCTCCGGGACTACGCCGAGAAGCACGACTACCTGGTCGCCCGCGAGTACGTGGACGAGGCCGAGAGCGGCCGCATCGCCGATAGGCCCGAGTTCCAGAAGATGCTGAACGAGGCCGCCAAGCCCGAGGCTCCCTTCAAGGAGATTCTCGTCTGGAAATTCAGCCGCTTCACCCGCAAGCGCGAGCACGCCGTCGCCTTCAAGTCCATGCTGAGGCGGCGCGGCGTCCGAGTGGTCTCCATCACCGAGCAGGCCGACGACACCCCCACCGGCAAGCTCCTTGAGGCCATCATCGAGAGCGTGGATGAATTTTACTCGGAAAATCTCGCCCAGGAGGTTGTCCGGGGGATGCGGGAGGCCGCGTCGAGAGGCTTCTGGATGACCACCTACGCCCCCTACGGCTACAAGCGGGTCCACGTCCAGGATGGGGCCGCGAAGCGCCCCAAGCTTGAGCTGAACCCGCCCGCCGACGCCGTGGTCAGACGGGTCTTCGACATGGTGCTACAGGGCAAGAGCATCCTCGACGTGACCAAGACTCTCAACGCCGAGGGCATCCCAACCACCAACGGCAAGAAGTGGCTCAAGACCACCATCCACACCATGCTCTCCCACGAAGCCTACACCGGCACCCTGGTCTGGGGAGCCAAAGCCAAGGACGGCGCGCCGCCCGTGCGCGTCGAGGACGCACACCCCGCCATCGTCTCCAAGCGGGACTTCCAGAAGGCCAGGAGGTTGCTCGGCTCCCGCGCCCCCAAGAAGGTGAACCCCCGCCGCGCCTCCAGCCCCTACCTCCTCAGCGGCATCGCCAAGTGCGAGACCTGCGGCAAGGCCATGACCGCAGCCGAGGCCAAGAGCGGCAAGTACACCTACTACATCTGCCACTCCCTCCTCAAGCGCGGCAAGGGCACCTGCGAGACCCCCAGGCTCAATGCCAAGAAATTCGAGAAGATCATCGTCGATGAGATTCGCGCCAACATCCTCACCGAGTCCAACATCCGAGACCTGGTGAAGCTGCTGGACGAGGAGATGGACGGAGTGGCCCGCGAGCAGCGTGAGCGGCTGGAGAGTATCGACGGGGAGCTTGAGGAGGTGAAGAACCAACTGGGCCGCGTCTGGCACTTCATAGCGAGGAGCGACAGCGTAGACGTGGCCGAGGCTTCGGACCTCATCGTGGAACTCCGGGAACGCAAGGAGAAGCTGGAGATCGCCACAGAGGAGGCGAGGGCGCTGCTAAAAGAGAGGCGGCAGTTCCTAGACAGCGCCGACACCATCGCCGCCTTCGCCGCCGAGATGAGCGACTTCCTCAAAACCAGCGAGCTGACTGAGACCAAAGCCTTCGTCGGCTCCTTCGTGAAGGAGGTCGTGGTCAAGCCCGGCAGGGCCGCCATCGTCTACTCAATACCCACGCCGGACGATTCTCCCATAGGGGGAGCTGCCGCCGCAGAGATCGCCCTGAATGGGCGAGTTATGAATTCGGTACGTCATGGTGGGCCTTTTTTCACGGTAGACAGAACCGTCTTCGAATTGTGGCTGGGGGCGCTGTGAGCACCTCCCACACCTTAGACCTCGGCACACATCCCTGGGATTGAGCCCGCCGTCACGAGTTCGCGATGAGCGCGACTCGCGTTTCCGGCGGCAGCATGGTGGAGCATCCAGTGGTCGCTATCAATAAACGGAGGTTCGACCACATTAGCCGCCGAACTTCGCTCGGACTCATGGCATGCTGATGTCCAAGCGCTTGTTCAACGTCGTCTACAAGTCCGGGCCGCCGAGGTCGTGAACGTCTGTCACCAAATGGGTGATCAGTTTCGGTTAGAAGCCGATCACAGGGGATGCCAGCCAGCACGTCCTTCCTCCTTACGGAGGAGGCGTTCACGGAAAAGTAGCAGCCCAGATCCACAGCTCGTCGAGTCTGCTGCGTGTCACCCAGCCACCAGTGCAGGATGATTCCTGGAGGAGAGCCCGCCTCCAGCACTTCCAACAGCTGTCCAGTAGCGGCGTAACTGTGCAGGCTTGTTAGCCGGGGTGTTTGGCGGAGAACATCGAATGCCTCAAAGAGTGTCTCAACCTGCTCGTCCATAGGAACGCGTGACTTGCCATCGAGTCCAAGTTCGCCGGCAAAGGCAGTCCGAGTGAGAAGTTCCTGGAATCGGTAAGCATCGAACGCATTCTGTGCATTTTTCAAGCCTGGGTGACATCCAACACCCCAGATGACCATACCATCGTCGCGCCGCGTCGCTATGTCTCCCTCGTCCAGCGTCCGGGTCACCGCCATAACTAGCGCGCCGAGATTTCTAATCTCAGTATGGTCGATTGCAGCGTCGATATGCGCGTGAGCGTCAATCGGCGGAAGACTTCTCATGAATCGAGACCTTCGAGCTCAGCCAAACCACGCTTGCAAAGGTCAAAGGCATCCCTGGAAGGGTAGCTTGGCGGAAGGCCCATAGCGGCAATATCGTGGGCACGTATGCCCCGCCGAGCGAAGGCTCGTACCGACGACTCGATGCTGCTGCGTTGCAACGACGCCTCAAGTGAGGTTCCCGGGACTGGAACTATGTAGTCGGTGCCATCCTCAATACCGGACGCGTGGAATGATGCCTTTCGCACTACACAGCCGAAGCAGACACCGCACTGCCTGCGCATAGATACACCGAACGCCCGTTGACCCGTCCAGCCGCATGAATGGGTGAGGCTGAGGAACTCCGAAGCCTCTTCATTGCCGAATTGTGCCGCCACTTCAGCGAACATCTCGCCCTTGGTCTGACCAATGAACGGATTGATGATAGTGCTTTGCGCACCGACTGCCTCTAAGATCATGGACAGTCCCTCCAGGAAGGCAGGGTGTGTGGTTCGCGTAGAAAGGCTTCCCCGCCTCTCGGCGCCGAGTGGAGGATTCAGGGAGGCGAATCCGTTTTCTGGAATCCACAACGGAACACCCTCGCGGGATGCGACGGCCAACCCGAACGCAAGGAACAGAAGGGACCGAGACCGACTTGACGGTTCACTTAGGAATGCAGCTCCGTTCACCTGGCGCTGCTTGCGGCGGAAGCCAATTTGCAAATGTTTCTGGGAAACGCCAGGAACAAGTTTCTCAGCGCCGGACGCCACCTCTCTCTGGATCGGCGCAAGAATCGTGGCTCCAACATGCGAGACCAGAATGTGGCCGCCGGCACCGACCGTCTGCCTTGACGTGAGAGCTCCAATCGCTGAGTCGGCACCCCCGCTAACGAGCACCACCCTTTCCGCTCCCGGCGCAAACTTAGCGATTGGCTCCTTGGGTCCATGGTCGGGAACGAATGCAAGCCTCCATGAGTCGCCCGTCAACAATCCGAGAAGCGATGTGAGGTCGTCGCTAACTGAACGCCAGAGGTCAGGTGAGTTGACGGGCACGGCCAAGCCGATGTCCCGACTATTCCAGTTGGAGCCACCGCCTCCTCGTGGGGTTGACCGGTCGGCAGTGAAGGCAGCTGCGGCAATGCGAACGAAGTCTATGTTTGGAGACGCAACCGGCCCGAGTCTGCCTAGATGTGGCCCGTAGGTGGACTCAAATGAGTCCCGAGCGTTCGACGACCAATAGAATGTAGAGGTCGCCCGGCCCTCCGGTATGGGGTCTGGAACCATCAACTCTAGTCGGAAATCAGGCATCAGCCCACCCCGTAAATCGCTCGTAGCGTCTCTAGACCGTCCTCAATTGCCGTCGTGAACTCGGAGTTGGTAACTCCTTCAAGCGAAAGTTGGGCTCGCTGAGAGAGCACTTCTGCCGCGGCGCGAAGCTCCTCGTCTGTCCAGGCGATGGTCCAATCCGGACGGTCCTCGCCATTTATCAGTTCACCGGCCTCGCTCGACATCGCCTCGAAAATGATGAGGGCGATGGCTTTGCGCGCAATCTCATCAGGTTGCGGCAGGGCACCCGTCTCCTGCTCTTGAAAGACCCATTCGGCAATCATTGCTGCAACCCACCTCTGCTCTTCATGGTCAATAGTGCTCTCGCTGCGGGGACCACAAGCAGCCTCGACGATTCTGCAGCTCACTTCCAGTGGGTCGTTAAGCGCACGCAGGTCGTCATAGTCGAGACCGAGTTCGGATAATGCATCTCGGTCGCCAGTTCCGTACGCGTAGGCGCCAGCAGCGGCGCGCCCCGCAGAACGAGCTGACCTGACCACTGACCGCTGCGCTCCACCAGTTCGGCCACCTCCACCCGGAGTGCCACCTCCCGCGCCACCACCACCGCCACCACCACCGCCACCGTTTCCAGAAGCGAGCCGAGGCTCAAACAGTCTAATTGCGCGGCGAGCCACTCCTACCGGCGGCTGATACCGGGACCGATCTACCGGCTGGTTTTCCGGTGGGGCACTTGTGGGGAGTCCATTCAGCCAGCGACCAATCTCTCGACGAAGTTGTCGTCCTGGTCTTCCTCCGCTCCCCGAATATGAACCGCTAGTACCCATTAGCCCCCTTACTCCCAGTGTCTCAAGGCCATATCAATCGCCCGCTGTGTCCGACCATCGGTGGTCTGAGATCGCCATTTCTCGAGTGCCGGGCGCATTGGGGTGTCCTCTGGCTTGAACAGGAGCACCGTCGGGGGATTGACTTCATCACCCGGTATCGCGCCAAGGGCGACGCAACACTCGTTGCCAAGTGCGCCCTGCTGCCGGCTTATCCGCAGGATGGCTTCGACCGCCTTCAATTGGTCGGCGGGTCGGTCTCGCCCCATGCGGCCGAGGTGTTGCAACAGAGCCTTTCCATCTTCAGCAGGAAGACGACGCAGAGCTTCATCAGTAACCGAATGCTGGTCCGCACGCGACCTCGACATCAAGTTGGCAGCAATGTCTCGCAAGCGCTCAGGGAGGTCCTTGTCTAGGACGGTCTGGCCAGCGAAAGAGGCGGCCAAGTGCAGATATCCGCTGAGATCCTCATCTACCAGCGAGGGGGTCAGCTTCGCCCAGCGCAGCAAAGCATCCGAGAACTCTTGGTCCGGGGCTGATGCTGCATCAGTCTCATTGCCATCAACTACGCTCGATGCGGTCACTTCATCCTCGCCCTCCGGTTGTTCAACTTCTGCTAGAGGACGTCCTGCCGCTTCTTCCAAGCGACTCATCTCAGATCGTAGCGTTCCTCGGGCGAGCCAGGCCAAGACTCGTTCGAATTCAACAGGGAGGAGTTGTTCAAGCACCATCATCTTGGCGACGATGTCCGCCTGAAGATCAATACCGCGCCGGGTCGCTATCGACTGACGAACGCGAAGGTCGTTGAGGAAACGTTTGATGCGTCTAGGGTTACCACGCAGCTTTTCGTACAGGATTGGAGTAAGTCTCTCGGCAAACGCCCTTTCGGGACCCAGATCGGCACCATCCACTGGTGTGAGTTCCGCTAGGCCCTTTGATTCCTTGCGGAGGGTGTCGCATTGCTCGACCAGCGCCTTCAGACCCGACTCATCGACCTTGGGCAACACCTGGAGCAGAAGCAAATACGCCTCTGTATCAAATCGACTGAGCGTCGGCAGCGGAACTGTTGTGTGCACGATCTTGTGGAGGTACAACCTCGCCGGCTCCTCTTCCATTTCGGGTGCTGACCGCTCGGCGGGGCTACCAGGCTTCTCGTATCTTGTTCGTATGGCGTCTGCCACTCGCTCCTCATCAGCGGCGATCACGAAGGACATCTTCGGGACTGCTAGAAAGAGCCGGATGCCCTCAAGCGTCTCGATGACCGTTGGAGGCAGACACCGGTCAAGGTCGTCAACGAGAACAACGACCCGCTTGATGTGTCCAAGTTCCTGCGACTCCATCAGCTCTCTGAACTCGCTGCGAAACGCTTCCAGCCCGCGCGCCTGATCTCCGGAGTCTTCATCTGGGTCCTTCACCAGGCCCGTGATGTCATTGATGGAAGGTATCTGCATAAGGAGTGAGGACTTGGCGGCCAGTGTTATGGCCTTTGCCCAATCGACACGCTTAACCAGGCGTTTGAACAGTTTCTTGGCGTTGCTCCCGTCGGCGGCCTTCTCGTCTACCTCTCCCCCAAGCGCCGACAGCACTTCTGAGATCAGGCTCTCCTTGACGCCGGTTGCAGGGTCGTAGCGCCACGGGTCTGTGCGCACGACCAGAATCCTAGAGTCCCCATCGTCCAACTTAGCGAGCTCTGCTCCGACGAGTTGTAGGACTGTAGTCTTCCCGCTGCCCCACCGCCCCGAAACCCCAAGCACTACCGGGTCCAGCCGGTCATCAAGGAGAGCAGAGGCGACCGTCTCGGCGACAGGAGAGAATGCGAGCAGGTCGAGTGAGGCTGGGTTGTCTGACCACAGCGCGTAGTTCAACGTGGATCCTCTCTGGGACCGAGGAACTTATTTCCGTTGAAGTGGATGAGGTGGTCTGGAATCTCAGCAATCCAGACCTCGGTCTCCCAGGCGATCTTGTCCACATGCTGTTTGAACTGCCGGAAATCAGGGAAGGCGCTGACATACACCCGGGTGGCAATGCAGTCCTTCAAGGTGACTTCCAGCTCCTCCACACGCTTGGGATTCACCGGGCCGTGAGACGTCACGGCCTCGACCAGGAATAGCCAGTTCCGCTCCTCGTCGTAGAGCACCACATCCGGCAGCTTGTCATGCTCGGTAATGCGAACGCCGAGGTCGGCCAGCTTGTCCCTGTCCAAGTGTAGGAGCTTGTCGGCAGCGTCGCCCAAATACAACAAGGTTGCTCCTGGAGCGAACTTCGGTCCGAAGTCCATCACCACCTGGCCCTGCAATCTGTTGTGCCTCCCTGGAGATAGGCGAATCTCCTCTCCCGTCGAAGTGCGTATGGGTATCTCCCGCATCCGCCGCCGTCGCTGGTATATCTCCAGGAGGGCGCCGTGGCTGGAGCGAAAGACTTGTAGCTCGGACTCCCAACCGCCGGTCTGGTAGAGCCGCAGCACCTTCAGTGCATCGTCTGTGAGGCCGTAGTGCGTCCTGGGGCTGTTGGTGGGAAGGCCCGGTTCGTCAGGGTTGCGGTCCACGACTCGCGCCTGCTCGAACTGGTGGATGACCTGGCGTCTTACCGTCTCCCGTGTGTTCTCGGCGTAGTCCCGCCCATACGTGTCCCTCATGAGGCCGAGGATTTCGTGGATGGAGCGGGACGGCTTGGAAGCCTGGCTCCAAGCGTCATCCTCCGACAGCCCAGTGAGCGCCAGCAGGGTTAGGCAGGAGATGTCGTTCCGCTGGGCCGGCGGCAGCCCCATCTGCTCCAGAATGTCTCGTGCATCATCAATCTTGCTCATCTCACCCCTGGCTCTAGCCCCATTCCCAGTTCTGGGGAGAGATTGAGCGTTTCGGCAACAAGACCATCCAGTCCTGGTAGCTCCGGCCCTGCGTCAAGTCGTGCTTGGACCTCCGCTCCGATTGAGCGAATATCCCGCTCGGCTGGGAGCGGCATGGCGCGCAGTTCGGTGGCGCTGACTTGGGTGTTCCCGTTGGAAATGCGGAAATACCGGTCCATGAACGTCGAATTGAGCAAGGCTGACAGGCCGTAGGCCAACTCCTCATCCAACTCTCTCGACACTCCGTGAATGTAGTTGAGATGGTTTTCCAGTCCCACCACGTTCGCGTTCAGCGAACCTCGAATCAGGGGAGCGGCCACCAGCCGCCGCTCTTCCTCCTTGGCGCTGAAGCGTCGCATCAGCACGTAAGTCGCGTCTTCTACGAGAAGCTTCATGGACTCTTCCGTATTCTCGATCCACTGGGGCTTGCCGGCTCCGGTGGAAGGCCATTGCGTTCGCATGGGACGAACGTGCTGCATCCACAGCAGAGGCACCCTTGAAGGCCCGTTGGCATCCGGCATCAAGAAGGAGGTGGCCCTGAACGGCACCACGGGGCCGGTGGAGATTTCCAAGCCGAGGGAATGGAGTGTGCTGGGCCAAGTCCTCACGGCTTGCACTAGCTCCAAGTCCTGTTCGCAGACGGGAATGGACAGTTCCCTGTTCTCGCTTGCCGGGTCCAACACCGCGTCCAATCCCACCAGCAAGCATCGACGGCTCGCAAGGTCGTGAGCTGCCCTGCTGTGGGATACCAGGACTTGACCATCGTCAACCGATTCGCCCTTGCTCCGCCTCCGGCCGGTGAATACCAGATTCTCCTGAAGCACGGTCTGATTCTTGAATACTTCCTTCCTTGACTCGAAGAGATGGATAGCGGCGGGAGAGACCCGTTGGAAGAAGGTCTCTCGGAATCTCTTGAAATAAGGGCCTGACGCAAAGCTCCTCGGTACGATGTAGACGAGCTCCCCGGACTCCGATAGCAGCTCGGCGGAAATCGCCATGAACAGGGCATAAATGTTGGGCTGCCCATGCACGACGGACGCCCATGCGACGGCTCTGGGATCGTCCTTCCCAATCTTGAAGTACGGGGGATTGGAAATCACCAGGCCATACCCGGTGCGGGACCTGCCGTTCCCTTCGTGACCGTCGGCCCTCGACACGGCTTCAAGGGTAACTGCGGACTCCAGCACGAAATCTTCGTGTCTCACGTCGAAGGTTAGCGCAACGTCCCGCTGACCGAGCCAGTTGCGTGAGAAGGTGAGGACGAGACGGGTGAGACCGGCCAATAAGGGATCGGTCTCGTAGGCATCGACGTGCAGGCTCTTGACGGTCCCGCCTCCGCAGGCTGCCTCGCACACCGCAGCGGACAGGATGCCAGTCCCGCTCCCGGGGTCCAGCACCCGCATGTACGGCTCCGAGTAGGATGAGCAATCCGCCATGAATCTGGCGATGGCGGCAGGCGTCTGGTAGTGTCCGCCACTCTTGCGGTGTTTGCGCTTTGAGAACGACAGGTAAGCCTCTCCGAGTGCTTCAGCGTAGTCCACCGGCTTGGAGCCTTTGGCAGGCATCGGAACGCTCAACTCAGGCGGGAACACGCCGAGCGGGACCGCAATGGGCCGGTCTGCCAAATTGCTCATATCTGTCAACTCAGTCGTTGTCATCTGTTTAGGTCAGGCCAGGCATTTAGAGCAGCTGTTGAATCTGCCCAGTCTTCGGGTCGTAGCTGTTGGCAAAGACCATGAGGACATCGCGTGGGATGAACCACTGCGTTCCTCGGCGTAAGGCTGTCAAGCGCTTCGACCTGATGTTCCTCCGAACGGTCTCCTCACTTACATTAAGGTAAGACGCTGCTTGGGGCACGGTAAATTCGTCAGGCGTGTCCATGGCTCGATCCTGGAATGCTGAATGCCATGCTGTAGTCTACTACATCACCCCGTTCACGTCTCCCGTCCCTGCCCCTCCCCCTTGGGCATCCAGTAGCCGACGCGAGGCTCGGTGAAGATGTAGGTGGGGTTGTCCGCGTCATCGCCCAGCTTGCGGCGGAGGCTGCTAACGATGGTCCTCATGGCGCGAACGTCGCTGTCGGTCTTCTCCCCCCATACCCGTTGCAGCAGATGCTCGTAGGTCAGCACCCGTCCTCCGTTCGCCGATAGCTCGGCGAGCAGCCGGTACTCGATGGCCATCAGCTGGAGCGGACGGCCTGCCAGCGTCACCCGGCGTTCGCCGTAGTTGACCACAAGGCCGCCCAGCACATACGGCTCTGACGACTCGGACGCCGCCCGCTTCCGCAGGGCCGCCCTGATCCTCGCCGCAAGCTCCGTCGGCGAGAAAGGCTTGGCGACGTAATCCACGGCCCCCATGTCCAAGGCCCTGGCGACAAGTTGGTCCTGTCCATAGGCGGACAGGAAGATCACCGGCACGTCCACCGTCTCCAGGATGTCCTTCATCAACTCGATCCCGTCGGCGCCAGGCAGCATCATGTCGAGCAGGACAAGATCGGGCTTCTCGTCTGCCACGAGGCGGAGCGCCTCTCCCGGGTCCCCAGTCACCAGCGGCGCATAGCCCGCCCTGTTGAGTGCGTCGCTGACGTACCTGAGCGCCTGGGGGTCGTCGTCCACCGCGAGGACGCGCACCGGTTGACCCGCCTCCCCCACCGCTCGCTGTGAGGAGCGGACCGAGCGCGGCGTGGGGACGCTCGCCGTGCCGCTACTGGACTCTTCGACAGACGGAAGCGTGAAGGTGAACCGCGCTCCCATGCCCGGCCCCTCGCTCTCCGCCCAGATGCGGCCCCCGTGCGCCTCCACCATCCCCTTGCAGATGGCGAGGCCCAGGCCAGACCCGAGAACACCGCTTCCGCGTTCGTCCCCCTCGATCCGGGTGAACTTCCGAAACAGGAAGGGCAGCAGCTCGGAGGGTATGCCCCTGCCCTCGTCGGCGACCGAGACCGCAACGTAAACGCCCTCCCGCACGGCGGTCACCGTGATCACGGACGACTCCGAGGAGTGCCGGGCCGCGTTGGACAGCAGGTTGCCCAGGACCTGCACGATGCGCAGCCGGTCCGCCATCACCAGGGGCAGGTCGGGTCCGATCTCGATGGCGAGGTTGTTCCTGCCCCCGGCACTGATGAAGGCGCTCCTTGCCCGGTCCACCAGCGCCGCCACCTCCGCAGGTTCCGGGGCGACCGGCAGCGTGCCCGTCTCGATGCGGGCCACGTCCAGCAGGTCGGCCACCAGGTCGTGCATGTGGTCGGCCTGCTCCTCGATGATGCGGAAGAACTGGCGCACCACTGCGGGTTCCATGTCGGTGGACGAACCCAGCACCGTTGCCGCGGGGCACACGGACATCCAGGGCTACAGCTTGACCTTTAAGGTGGTCGGCAGCACCGCCGCCGTCGACGCCCGGGACAACACCGGCACCACCTACACCTCCGGCTCCAGCTACAAGGGCGTGCCAATCTACTGGCTGAACGGCAACAAGGTGGCCGACCAGTACCAGGACTTCTACGACGGGAGCTGGAACGAAGAAGCGAGCATGAGGACGCAGTTGGGAACCTCTATCGGCGCTCCCAGCACCGTATGGACAGGCAGCACGCACAACGGCAAAGAAGAGACGACTGGGATTGGCTCTATCGCCCTGGGCAAGAGTAACGTGGGGCAAGGCAAGCCGAACTCAAACACCAGCGGTGATGGTCCCATTAGTGGTTCCGGAGCTTCAGGCGCAACCAACCTTAAGGTAAATCGTCTCTACGCTCTGTCGGGGGTGTTCCGGGTGGTCGCGGGCTCCAACACTCCCGCCACCGGCAAGCCCACGATCAGCGGCACGCCGGAGGTCGACCAGACGCTGACCGCCGACATATCGAGCATCATGGACGCGGACGGCCTGCCCGCCGCCGCCCAGTTCTCCTACCAGTGGATTTCCGACGACAGCGACATCGAAGGAGCGACAGACTCCACCTATACGCTGGTGGAAGCCGACGCGGGCAAGACCATCACGGTGCGGGTGAGCTTCACCGACAACGCCAACTACTCGGAGTCCCTGACCAGCGCCCCCACCGTCACAGTACTCGAGATGGTGGTGCCGGAAGTCCCCGCCGACTGGAGCCTGGTGCCCAGCGGCCTCGTGGTGGGCGACCAGTTCCGGCTGATATTCGTCTCCTCGACGGGACGGGACGCCAGTTCCGAAAGCATCGACGCCTACAACACCTGGATTCAGAGCCTGGCCGCCGCGGGCCACACGGACATCCAGAGGTACTACTCCACCTTCACGGTCGTCGGCAGCACCGCTGCCGTTGACGCCCGTGACAACACGCAAACCACCTACACCTCCAGCGACGAGGGCGTGCCCATCTACTGGCTCAACGGAAACAAGGTCGCCGACGACTACGAGGACTTCTACGACGGGTCGTGGGGCGACGAGGCCAACAGAAAGACGGAGGCGGGAACCGCTTCCTCCGACACCACGATTCGGACCGGCAGCGACCCTGACGGAACAGAGAAGGGCTTTGGTGCCTTCAGTCTTGCCTTGGGTAAATCTTTAGCGACGGTTGGAATCCCGGATTCGAGCGCAACTGGCAGTGGCCCTCTTTCTAGCGATACCAATGCTGCCGACTCGAGCACCTTACCCCTCTACGGCCTGTCGGGAGTGTTCACGGTGGTCGCTCCCCCACCGACCGAGGTTCCCTCAACCTGGAGCCTGATACCCAGCGGCCTGGGAGAGGGCGACGAGTTCCGGCTGCTGTTCGTCTCCTCGACCACGCGCAACGCCGCATCCACCAGCATATCCACCTACAACACCTGGATTCAGAACCGGGCCGCCGCAGGCCACACGGACATCCAGGACTACAGCGACACCTTCAGGGTCGTCGGCAGCACCGCCGCCGTGGACGCCCGGGACAACACCTACTCCACCTACACCTCCAGCGACAAGGGCGTGCCCATCTACTGGCTCAACGGCAACAAGGTGGTCGACGAGTACGAGGACTTCTACGACGGGGGCTGGGACGACCAAGCGAACCCCACGACGGAGGCAGGAACATCTACCTCAGCCACGTCCATGTGGACAGGCAGCGACGACGACGGGACGGAGTCGTTTACAAGTTCCGGCACCAGCCGTGCCTTGGGTAAAGAATTTGTGGCTCTGGGCGCCCTGAATCATGCCACCATTGGGCCCGTTGGCGACAGCGCATTCAGCGTCGGCAAAAATGGCAGTAGACCGTTATACGGCCTGTCGGCGGTGTTCCGGGTGGGGCAGGGACCACCCACGGTGGTTCCCGCGGACTGGAGCCTGAAACCCAGCGGCGTTGTTGCTGGCCAAGAGTTCCGGCTGCTGTTCCTGTCCTCCACTAAGCGCAGCATCAGGTCCACGAACATCAGCGACTACAACACCTTCGTCCAGAACCGGGCTGCCGCGGGCCACACCGACATCCAGGACTACAGCGACACCTTCAGGGTCCTCGGCAGCACCGGCGCCGTGGACGCCCGGGACAACACCAGGACCACCTATACGTCCAGCGACAAGGGCGTTCGCATCTACTGGCTGAACGGCGACAAGGCCGCCGACGAGTACCAAGACTTCTACGACGGCTCTTGGGACCAGCAAGCAGACGCGTGGAACGAAAGCGGAGTCGAATATGATCTGAGCGCTAGGCGATTCGTCGCCACGGGCAGCAGTAGGGATGGGACGACGGAGCAGAGTAATCCGCTCGGTGCGAGCTCGGGCGAGGTGCAACTCGGATGCCTGTATCAGACAAGCTCAGTCAACGGGCCTGTTTTTTGCAGATTTACAACCGAGAACATCACCGCCGACGACAACCAACAGCTCTACGGCCTGTCTGGGGTGTTCCAAGTAACCTCCAACAACCCGGCCTCCGGCGCGCCCACCATCAGCGGCACGTTGGAGGTGAGGCAGACGCTGACCGCCGACATCTCGGGCATCATGGACGAGGACGGCCTGCCCTTCCTCGTCCAGTTCTCCTACCAGTGGATTCGGAGCGACGGCACCACCGACAGCGACATATCCGGCGCGACGGACTCAACCTATACGCTGGAGGATGCCGACCAGGGCAAGACCATCAAGGTCCGGGTCACCTTCACCGACGAGGGCGGCACCGAGGAGACGCTGACCAGCGACTCGACCACAGCCGTCGCCGCAGACACGACGGGGCCGGTGGTCGAAGAGGTTACCTGCTTCGATAGTCTCTGCAATCTCGTTTTCGACGAGCTGCTAGACGAAAATCTGAATAATGTTCCCCTGACCATCGCCTTTGCCATCACCGCCGACGGCGTTGCCATCACGGTGGGTATTGCTGTTCCCCTCATTGATGGCCAATTTCAAGTTAGCTCGCTCGCTCCCCAGATCAGGCAGGGCCAGACCGTGAAGGTCGTATACACGGATCCCACCGGCGCCGACGACACGAAGGCCATCCAGGACGCAGCCGGCAACGACGCGGCTGACTTCACCACCGGCGAGGACGGCGTCCCCGCCGTTACCAACAACTCCACCGTGGCCCCCGTCGCACCCGATGCGCCGACGAGCCTGACGGCGACGGCCAACGGGGCGACGCAAATCGACCTCGCCTGGACCCCCCCGGCGGACAACGGCGGCCGCGTCATCGATGGCTACCAGATCGAGTATTCCGACGACGGCGGGACGAGCTGGAGCGTATTGGTCGCCGACACCCAGTCCACCGACACCCTGTATTCGGACACCACCCTCTCCGGCGGCGAAACGCGGCACTACCGGGTATCGGCCATCAACTCCATCGGCACCGGCGCGGCCTCCAACAGCACGCCCACGGGCAAGCCCATAATCACCGGCACACCGGAGGTGAAGCAGACGCTGACCGCCGACATATCGAGCATCGTGGACACGGACGGCCTGCCCGCCGACGACCAGTTCTCCTACCAGTGGGTCCAAAACGACGGCACCGACGACAGCGACATCTCCGGCGCGACGGACTCAACCTATTTGCTGAAGGCCGCCGACTTGGGCAAGACCATCAAGGTCCGGGTCACCTTCACCGACGACGGCGGCACCGAGGAGACGCTGACCAGCGACGCCACCACAGCCGTCGCCGACACCACCGGGCCGACCTTGACGAAGGCCGTGGTAAACCAGACTGGCACCTCAATCGAACTCGTCTTCGACGAGAATCTCGACAGGGACGCCGAGAACCTGCCCCAGTCCGGCGCCCTCACTGTGACCGCTGACGAGGTCGCCGTTACGGTCGGTACAGTGTTTGCGTCCGGTCTTTCGGATTCCATCTCGTTCGTGGTTTCCCCCAAGATCCAGCGGGGCCAGACCGTCACCGTCACCTACACCGACCCCACCGCGGGCGACGACACCGCCGCCATCCAGGACGAGGCCGGCAACGACGCGGCCGACTTCACCACCGGCGAAGACGGCGTCCCCGCCGTTACCAACGACTCCGCATTCGACACCATCCGGCCGATCTTGACGAAGGCCGTGGTAAACCAGACTGGCACCTCAATCGAACTCGTCTTCGACGAGAATCTCGACAGGGACGCCGAGAACCTGCCCCAGTCCGGCGCCCTCACTGTGACCGCTGACGAGGTCGCCGTTGTGGTCGGTACAGTGTTTCCGTCCGGTCTTTCGGATTCCATCTCGTTCGTGGTTTCCCCCAAGATCCAGCGGGGCCAGACCGTCATCGTCACCTACACCGACCCCACCGCGGGCGACGACACCGCCGCCATCCAGGACGAGGCCGGCAACGCCGCCGCCTCCTTCACCACCGGCGAGGACGACGTCCCCGCCGTCACCAACAACTCCACCGTGGCCCCGCCGCCGCTAATCAGCAATATCGGCCAAACGGCGGCGACCGGTGCTGCGAACGTAAGCACCACCCAATCCTCGGCCCAGGGATTCACCACCGGAACGAACACGGGCGGGTACACATTAGATTCCGTCGAATTGGCCGTCACGCCGTTCGACGGCACCGCGTCCGACATAACCGTAAGCATCTACTCGGAGAGTTCGGGCGATCCGGGGACGCTCGTGCATACCCTCACCACGCCGGGCAGCCTTTCCGATCCAATGACCACGTTCACGGCTCCCTCCGGCGCGACGCTGGCCGCCAGTACGACCTACTACGTCGTGGCCAGCACTGCAAACACGTTATTCCTTCTAAGCAGGACGGAAGCGACGGCCGAAGACACCGGGGGCGCGAGTGGATGGAGCATAGCCGACGACCGCCGCTTCAGCCGAAACCTGGTTACTTGGACCACCGCTACAGTACCCATCCGCATGCGCATCAATGGGGCCGCCGGTGCCGCCGCCTCCACCATCACGGAGGTCCCCGCCGACTGGAGCCTGGTGCCCAGCGGCCTCCAGGAAGGCGACCAGTTCCGGCTGCTGTTCATCTCCTCGACGAGCCGCAACGCCTCGTCCTCAGAGATCGCCACCTATAACACCTGGATTCAGGCCCGGGCCGCCAACGGCCACACCGACATCCAGGACTACAGCTCGTCCTTCCAGGCCGTCGGCAGCACCGAGGACATGGACGCCCGGGACAACACCGGCACCACCTATACCTCCAGCGACAAGGGCGTGGCCATCTACTGGCTGGGCGGCAACAAGGTCGCCGACGACTACGAGGACTTCTACGACGAGGATTGGGACGAAGAAGCGTCCATGAAGAACGAGTCGGGAACGGCGGAAAGCGGGGTGTCGGCGTGGACGGGAAGCGACCATGACGGGACCGAGTCCTTCAACAACAACGACAACACCAGCCGCGCCCTGGGGAATTCAAACAATGCTTGGGTGCGCCTTGGAAAGACAGATTCAGCCAGCCACGGTCCTCTTTCCGGTGCGACTGCGGCCAGAAACAACAACAGACGAATCTACGGCCTGTCCAGCGTGTTCGAGGTGGTTGCGGGGAACAACCCGGCCACGGGCACGGTCACATCGGGCATGATCACACAGACCTCGGCGGTCATCACGGTCACGATCGCCAACCCGGACACGAACAGCCAGACCGTCAACCTCCAATACAAGCGAAACGCGGATACCGCCTGGACCGACGTCAGTCCCAAGTCGACGGTCAGCGCTGCGGTGACCTTCAACCTGAGCGGGCTGACCGGAAACACGGACTACGACGTGCGGGCGTCGCTGGACAGCACCTTCGCCTCGGGAGTCAAGACCGCCACCTTCACCACGTCGCCCACGAAGCCGAGTAAGCCCAGGAGTGTCAGCATCCCCTTCAAATCGGACGGATCGCTCCTCATAGCATGGTCCGCCCCCTCAAACGACGGCGGGAGCGCAATCACCGGCTACACGGTGCAGTGGAAGTCGGGCAGCCAGAGCTTCGGCGGCGATCCGTCGCGGGAACACACCACCGGGGCTTCGGCGATTACCTACGCCATCACCGGGCTGACCAACGGCACCGAGTACACGGTGCGGGTGATCGCGGTGAACGCCGTCGGCGACGGCCCGCCGTCCGATGAGAAGAAAGCCACCCCCGTCGGCCCGCCGGACGCGCCGCCCAACGTGCAGGCGTCGGGCAACGCCGAACTGACCGTGACTTGGAACGCCCCCAACGACGGCGGCAGCGGCATCACCGGCTACACCGTGCAGTTGAAGCTGAGCAGCATCAGCGGCTGGCCCTCGGGGAGCGTTACCGAGAGGACGCTCACCGGGACGCCCCCGGCCAGGTCCCACACCTTCACCGGGCTGACCAACGGCACCGAGTACACCGTGCGGGTGAAGGCCACCAACATCCACGGCGACAGCGATTGGTCAGACGAGGCCGGGGGCACGCCGTCGTCCAAGCCGCCGCCGTCGGTGACCATCACCACCGGCGCGGATCAGCCCATCAACGGCCCATTCGCCGTCACCATCACCTTCAACGAGGAGGTGGAGGGGTTCGCCTGCGCCGACGAACCCCCGGACCCCAATGAGGTCGCCTGCGACATCGGCGCGGGCTACGTGGGCGGGGCCTTAGTGGACGTGGTGGACCTCCAGGAGGCGGGGGTGAACGCCAACGGCGAGCACGTCTTCACCGCCCGCGTGGAGGACATCCTCACCGGTACGCTGGTCGTCTGGGTCCACAAGGGCAAGGCCCACGCCAAAGGCGGTGGCCTGCCCAACGCCTTTGGCGCGCTTCAAGTCGAGGTCAAGGCGCTGGACCAGGTACCGCAGCAGCCCGTCACCACCGTCTGGCAAGCCAGCATGGACGTGGAAGACGTCGGCGGCTACCTGGGCTATGCCAAGGCGGGCGGGCTATCCGGCGGCTCCCTCACGGGCGACACCTTCACCTGGTCGGGCCAGGAATACACGGTAGAGGCCCTGCTCTACAACCAGGCCATTGGGGAGGTGATACTCGAACTGTCCCGCGCCCTTCCCAACGACGGCCGCCGCATGGCGTTGTTAATCGGCAACTATTGGCTGGACACCAGCAATCCCGAGCCGTACACGCACACTGTGGCCGGTAAGGACGGGTGGGGCTACAAGTGGCATCCGGTGGCCCCGTACCTGGAAGCGGGCCACGCGAATGTCAGCGTGAAGCTGGTCCGGCAGGCCATTGGAGCCTCGTCGGCCCAGGGGCAGGCATTCCTGTCTTGGGGCGACCCGGGGGACGACACCATCACCGGCTACCGCATCGAGCGGCGGGACCGGGACGGGGACGAAGGGTTCACCGCCCTGGTGGACGACACGGGAAGCGATGACACCGGCTACACCGACCACTCGGTAGAGGGTGGAGGACGCTACGCCTACCGGGTGACGGCGATGAACGACGCAGGTGAGAGCGAGCCTTCCGGAGAGGCCCACGTCGACGTTCCCGCAAGACCCAACAGCCCGGCCAGGGGAGCGCCCACCATCAGCGGGACGGCCCAGGTGGGAGAGACGCTGACGGCGGACACCGACGGCATCGAGGACGACGACGGGCTGGCCGACGCGGTCTACAGCTACCAGTGGCTTGCCGACGACGCCGACATATCCGGGGCAACGGGCGACACCTACACCCCGGCGTACGACGACGAGAGGAAGGTCATCAGGGTGAAGGTGTCCTTCGCCGACGACCGGGACTTCGAGGAGACGCTGACCAGCGAGCCAACGGCGGCGGTGGAGGCGGACCCCGACGCTCCGACCGAGCCGCCGAATGCTCCCCGGACGGTGCGCATCGTGGGCGACACCAACACCAGCCTGACGTTGACCTGGGACGCCCCTGACGGCGGAACCGCCGTCACCGAGTACCGGGTGCAGTGGCTGACGGTGAGCGAAGGCTTCGCCAACGCGCGCCGGGACGGGCGTGAGGCCGTCGTGGGGGCTTCGGCGCGCAGCCACACCATCACGGGGCTGAGCGAGTATAAGTTCTACCAGGTGCGGGTGCTGGCAGTGAACGGCGCGGGCGAGAGCGAGGGGTCGAACACGGCCTGGGGCATTACGGGACTGGGCGAGGGCCAATACGGGCACGGGTGAGCGCCCCAGGGGGAGCGGGAGAGAGGACCATCCCTCCCGCTCCCGGCTGGCCCGGCGCGCGTTCTGGGCAACAAAAAAAGCAAGCACACATGGATGCCCAAATCCCCCACCTGACATGGTTGGGAGCTGCTTGGTGTGCTTTCAGGGGGTGTCCGGATGTCGACTTGGGGTGACGCATGACATGATCGGCATCGGACAGGGTCTCGGGTGCCGTCTTTGAGGGTATCGGCAGCGGTTCGCTGCCAATTGTAGCTGTTGTCAGGCCGAAGAAGGCATGGCCCGGACTGGCAACTCGGCAGAGTCGCCTACAAACCGATGCTCCAGGCAGGGTCGCCTATGCCCGATACGGCTCGGCAGCCAGCGCCAATATCCTCTGCCGGGCCGTGAGCAGCAACTCGTATGAGGGATGGCCACGGGCAAGACGGATGATCAACCTCCTGGCGTGACGCACCACATGGCCCGGTAGGGCGATCAGGGCGAAACGCACCGCCTTGAGACGCTTGCCCACCCACTGTCCGCCCAACACCAGCCGCTTCATGGCAGAGTTCAAGTTGAAGGCCAACACTGCTATCGCCCACCATGCTGCGTTGGCTCCGAACAGCCCCGACGGAAGCCTGCCCCCGGCAAGGTCACTCTTGAGGACGCCGTGGACCTCCTCGCCCTTGCCACATCTCTGCCTCGACCACCAGATCAACTCATCTCCCGCAATGCTCCGGTTGGTCACCACTCCGAAGACCTTGTACCAGCCTCTGTTGGACAGCTCCATCGCGGGGAACGGAAGCTCCATCTGCCCTCCATTCCCGGCAGAGGCTGTTCGATCAACCGCTCCCTGGTAGCTATGAACCGATACTCAGGGCTGTTCTTGGAGTGCCCTATCCAGTTGGGTACGAAGTTCACATCAGCCCACTGCTGACCCGTGTCCACACGATGCTCCCCAACCTTGCGGTACAGCGTCTGCCAGTCTTGCTCGGCGACCTCGGACACCGCACGGCGGAACTCCGTCGTCACGTCGACCCCAACCGCGAACTCAATCACCCCGAACCGCTCGTCTCTACCCTCCGCGCAGTACCGCAGCAACTCCCGCTGGTACCCCGCCGTGTCCGACCTCAGCATCACCTTCTCCACCCCCGCAGGCAGACGGCCCAGCCCTTCAATCAACACTCGCAACTGCTGATGGCCCGCCGGTACATTGCCGTCCCGAAACTCCGAATGCACAATCTGGTCGGCCTCTGCCCAGTAGGTGGTCAGCGGCTGGTAGGCCCTGTACTTCTTGTAGCTGTGGAGCGCCTCCTGCTTGCGCGTCTCCACCAGACAGGCGTCCATGTCCAGTGTGGCCTCTCTCTGAGGCGAACGGCTCTGCACGAAGCCCGCCAGGTCGGCGTTCACCTTCCCCAGACCCTCCATAGCTCCATTGGGAGCAGGTATGAATGCTCTGTGAGCTTCCCGCTTCGCCTCCTCGCCCGCGTCATGGAACCTCTCCAGATACCGGAACACCGCAGACTCCGACGGCACGCTCCGACGACGCTCGACTCGCCATCTCGCCTTCAGCGCCCTGCGCTCCCTACTACCCATCCCCCAGGTCTCGGCATGGCGAAGTACCCTGCACAAACCTGCGTCCTTCTCCAGAACCTCCAGGTCCATCACCGACTCACCGCCTGCCAAGTTCAGCAGTATCAGCGACGTGATTATCTGGCTGTCCGTCCAGCCCTGACCACACTCCCGCAGTCTCACGTGGCGCTCTACCGACGACCTCAAACCCGCTGCTTGCATCAACTCCAGGTACGTCATCAGCCCGGACAGTCCCGTCATACCTGTCGAGCCCTTCTCCTGCTCGTACTGGAATGCCAGTAAGCCTTGCTTCATAATAGATGCACCTCGTTGGTGATCGGTTCGTTTGCTCAACAACCATCTTAGCCCGCATCGCGTCGGGCTCCAACGAGGTCTTCCTCTTCTCTAGGTGGGGAATCTGGGGATGTCCGGAGCGTGGGTTGGCCCTGCCCGGACCGGACCTCTCCCATTCCCTGGGAGCGGACAGGCGGCGGCGGAAGCGCCCCGGTCCCGTCTGTCGCGCGGTTGTCGCACGGCCTGGACGCTCCCGTAGGGAGAGAGTGCCAACGCATGCCTTTGAAGGACCGGCTCGATGCTGAGACAGCGCGCCTACTACAGCCGAAGGACCCACGTTTTCCCCGACGACTTCCCGCAACGCCTGGAGCGGTTCAAGGTGGAGTCCGGCCTGTCATGGGCGGAGATCGCCCGCCGTCTCGGGACCTACCCCCTCACCATACGACGTTGGAGGTGCAAGGGCGTGCGGCCCAACCTGGCTCATCAGAAGGCGCTGCTTGATCTGGCCGACGACCTGGGCCTGGGTCATATCTTCACCGACTGAGGCGACGTGCCGGGGAAGCGCTCCGCGACGGCAGGGGGCTGAAATGCAAGAAAAGCCGCACAAAGGGACGTGCGGGCGGCCAGAAACGCAAAAAGGGCCGCACATATGGATGTGCGGGGGGAAGATACCTTTCATCCAGTATCCTCCCCCCGTGTTTTGCGGCCTACCGTCCCACGCCGCACCAGGGCACGGCCTTTAGAACAGCCTCAGCGTCTGCTGCTGCTGTTGCTCCTGCTCTGCCCCTGCCTCGGCGTCTGGCGCCTGCGCCTCTCCCTGCCCGCGCCGGTTCCGGCGCCTGGCCGGGGGAGCGGGCCTCTCGTGCGCCGGGTACTTGGGCGCGTCTTCCCACCTAGCCCTCGCCCTCTCGATCACAGCCGAGACTTCCCGCGTCAACCCGAACTCGTCCAGGTCGTCAAACGACTCGATGTGCGGGTCCGACGAGGTCCGCTGCACCCCGATGGTGGCCCGGCCGCCCTTGATGGACACGACCACCTTCAGGTCCTCCGAGGCTTCGGTCGCGTCTCCAGCGGCCTGTCCCTCGCCGTCGTCAACACCCTCCGGCTCCTGTGCGGTCTCCTCGTCGGCGTCCTGCTCATCGGCAACCGCGGCTTCCGTGTCGTTCGCCGCGTCGCCGAAGAGACTCTCGTCTGCGCTCGGAGCGTCCGAGCGGGTTGCTTCCGTTCCGTTCTCGTCAGGCATGGTCTTCTCCTTTCCTTGTTATAGGGCTGCGTTCATGTGCGCCGTTGACTAGGCCGCAATCCCCGACGCCTGCCTCCTGATCTCGCCCAGGGTCTGCGGCGCCCAGTACAGGTCGCGCTCCACGGCGGGGACCCTGCCGAACACGGTTACCTCAGCCAGCTCGGTCAGATCAAAGTATCCAAGCTCGGTCTCGAACCCCTCGACGAGGCCGAAGCACGTTCCGGTCTCGGCGTCCCACTCGGTGATGTACCACCGCCAGCCGTTGTAGGGGCTGAAAAGCTTGGCTTTGGCGACAACGGCGTCGGGGTCGTCCGCGCCGTCATTGGCGTACAGGGGCGGGATGGTGTCCCCGAGCTCCTTCGTCATCAGCTTGTGCCTGCGGAGCCCGCTGTGGTTGTCCTGCCAGATCGTGGTGGTCTTGATGGTTCCGTTTTCGTTAGACATAGTTTCTCCTTCTCCTTGATGCTTCTTTGAGTGTGTGCTTGTGCGTTGACTGCTAGGCCGATATTTCCCATTCGGAGCCGGGTCCCACCACCGGCGCCACCGCCTCCGGGGTGACGTAGCGCGGCGTGACCGTTCCCAGTTCCATGTCCAGGTAGAGGCCCATGAAGGGGCAGGTGCCCGCCGCCATGCGGCGGACCACCTGTAAGACCAGGGACGCCATCATCTGGTTGATGGTCGGGTCCTGGTCGGTGAGGTCGAGCGCGGCGGCGCAGTCCACGTCGGGCGGCCTGGTCGACACGGCCGTCAGCAGGTCGGGGCGCTGGAGCGTGGGCGCGGGGGCCAGGTGGCAGGTCTGGCCGGTGAATGGAGGTTCCTCCAGCGTCACCGGCTCGGCCACGTTCCCCACCAGCACCTGTCCCCAGTTGGTGTCGTTGCCCGCGTCGATGAGCCACCGTCGCGGGTCTCCCGGCAGGCACTCCGCCATCGCCCTTCGTGCGGCGGCGTTGTCGGCGCAGCCGATGATGAGGCTGTCGCCGTAGTTGGGCAGGCCGGGGTAGCGTTGCCCGTTGGGGCGGGTGTCCTCGTCCCGGAAGGGGTAGACCGAGTAGCCCACGGGCCGCCGGAAGGCCCTGGCCAGCCGGTCGGCGAGGGCCTGGCTCTTGAACTTGCCGACATCCTCTGCGTAGAAGTTCTGGCGCAGCAGGTTGTGGGGCTCCACCCGGTCGTGGTCGACCAGGACGATGGTGGCCTTGCGCCCCTGGAAGAGGCGGCAGAGGCCCTCGGCCACGAAGCCGCCCGTCCCGCCGCAGCCCACCACCGTGATCCACGGATTGTCGAGCAGGAACGCGTTGTCCAGGTAGTAGGGCATGTTCAGTTCACCTCCTTGTCGTTGGAGTTGGTGTCGCGGGTCGGGTTAGGGCCGAAGAACACCTGCGGCCAGTCCACCGGGGCGAAGTGGCCGTAGACCCCCACCCGGAGGCTCAGCTCCGGTAGCGGGGTGTCGAGGCGTCCGGCGACGCCGTAGATGCGGAAGCCCTGCTCGTCCCGGTCGTCCGTGGCCGAGAAGAAGGAGCGGGAGGTTCCGTGGGAGTGGAACTCGGCCACCACGCCGGCAGGCGGCACGTAGGCGAGCCTCGTTACGGTTCCAATCTGCGGGGGGACCACCAGCCGGTAGGCGTCCCCGTCCCAGCGCACGGCAAACAGCCGCTCGGTGTCCGGGTCGTCCTGGAACCAGCGCAGCCCCAGCTCGAAGAGTTGGGCCGGGATGGGGCCGTGGGTGAGCTGCACCTTCTCGGTCACGGGAGCGAGGCCCCGCACCGTGCAGGAGGCGACGGTTACCCGCGCCGTCAGGTGGGCGCTCTCGGACTGGACGTAGAGGCCGCCAGCGCCGAGAACGTAGTCGTAGCCGATGCCGTGGACTCCCGCCAAGCCGCCGGCGTGGTTGACCAGGTAGCCCACCGGCCCCGGTCGTGGACTAGCGGTAGCCGCGTCTCCCTTCGGAGACCGCGATAGCCTGGGCCACCGTACACTGGGGAACAAGGTCCTCCATCGGGTATTCGGTCTGTCCATCAATCTCCTCCCATAGCGCTTGCAGGTTTTCGGGGTGCTTCTTCGAGCGGTTGTGGGTGTCTCCGGTAAGGGAGAAGAAGGACTGGAAGAAGCCTTCCGGTATCAGCCCCACCTCCTCGGGGAACCTGTGGCTTCCGGGGCAGACCCGCCCGTCCCTGAAGACGTTGAAGGCCGGGGCCCGGAAGAGATGCTGCTCGGCGTCGGTGGGCCGCTCCGTAGCGGCGTAGACCCAGGGCGCGCGGCCCGGCGAGCAGACGAAGACCAGCCCCGGCATGGGAAGCCGGAGCCGTGCGGGGGGCTTGAACGCCTCCCGTTGCAGGGCGACGGGCCAGACCTGCGGCGGCCGCCAGAGGGCCACCACCTGCCCGGTCTCGCCCTGGTTCCACCAGACGGCGGCCTGGGGCAGCAGCCCCGAGGAGAACCCCAGGTGCTGGGTGAACACGTTGGCGATCTCGTCCGCCGAGACGGTCCTGACCCAGGCGGCGTCGTTCTCAAAGCCCCGCAGCAGGATGGTCTCTCCGTAGACCTCCAGCTGCAATTTCAGGTCGTCCCTGGGCGCATCCGCCGGACCCGGCAGGGACCACTGGGTCGTGTCGACTTCATTGGTCATATTCGTTTTCCTCCTTTACTTGGTCGGGAAGCCGCTCCAGCGTGAAGGCCAGCATCTCGGCGAAGCGGCCGGGGAGGTCCTCCTCCAGCCAGTCGCCCAGCTTGCACACCGAGTCCATGAGGGCGCTGGCCTTGCGCCACTCCTCCGTGCCCTCCGCGATGATGTCGTCCTCCCAGGGGTCGGAGAAGCCGTCGTAATTGCCGTCCTCGTACGTGTGGTCGAGGAAGAAGTTGCCGGTCTCGGCAAGGATCCAGGAACACGCCTGGGCCGCCCCTTCGAACCTCGTTCCCTTCAGCACCTCTATCAGGTCCTCCAGGGGTATGCCGCCCTGGGGAATCCTCTCCAATGTCTCTTGCGGGATGCGTTCGGCGGCTGACTCCAGCCAGGCCACCCGTATCCCGTCGGGTCCTTCGTAGTAGGCGTCGGAGGGCTTGACCAGCAGGGCCATGGCCGAGAGTCCCTCGCGGTAGCCGTCCCACATCTCGTGGAGGCCGTCGTAGCCGAAGCCCATCAGGTCGAAGGGGATGCCCTGCCTTAGCCAGGACCACGGAGGTTGTTCCCCCTCCTCCTCCGTCCAGAACTCGATGAACGGCGCGTAGAGGGGGAAGTGCCGTTCTCCGAAGAGATTGGCGAACCGCTCCACCCTCTGACGTATGTCGGGGGCCGCCAGCGCCGCCTCCGCCTCATTGGGAAAGAGGCGGCGCACCAGTCCCGCGAACCATGCGTAGTCGTCGGCGTACCCGATAAGCGTGACCAGCTCCCGCAGCGACGGCGGACGCCGCAGGAGCATCTGGGCCAGGCCGCTCATCAGCGCCGGGGCAGCAGCTTCCATTTCATCGCCTCCAGCAGCCGCCCCGTGGCCGCCGCGTAGTCCTGCGCCTGGACGCAGGCCATCTCCACGTCTGACTGCCGTGCGGCCGCGGCGTCCAGGTCGAAGGAGCCGTCGGGCCGTGTGAGCTCCGCCGTGAGCTCGATGATTCTCAGGTCTGTTGACGGCGTTGCCGCCAGCAGACCGGCAAAGGTCCGGTTGTCCATCGGACTCCCTCCTCTAGCTCCGGGCGGGGGTGAAGGCCCCCTTGGTGCCCACCCGCCGCTGGAACTCGTAGATGGTGTCGTCGCCACGCTTGGTCTCCTTGACCGAGGCGTTGGCGATCTCCCCGTAGAAGTCGCTGAGCGTGGCCTTCACCTGGTCGACGCTCATCTCGGGGTCGGGGTCCGGGAACTCGCGGTCGTCGTATACGAACACTCTTGCCATGACTAATCTCCTTTGTGAGAGTTGCTTGTCTTCCTGCGTTGCCTATGCGGGGCAGGCCGCCGCCAATGGAGCGGCGGCCTCTCCCGTGCCTCTGCGGTCTAGCGTCCCGCGCCGACCGGCTCTTCCTCGCGCTGCTCTTCCAGCGTCATCGCCCACTCGAACATCGAGAGGGTCGCGGGCCGCGGCTTGCCGTTGCGCTTCGGCTTCACCGGCTCCTCCGCCATGAACTCCGCCCAGGAGAACAGCGACTGCTGCGCCTCCGGGGACTCGTCCTCGTGGTGGCCGTTGGTCCCGTTCCCGTTGACCGGGGCGGGCGAGTGGCCGTTGCCGTTGGCGTGACCGGTGGCCGGGACGAGCTCGACCGTCGGCCCGAACAGGTCGTCGTGGTGGCCGTTGCCATTCCCGTTGCCGTTGACCGAGATGGTCTCCGGCTCGATCTCGACGACCTTCCAGCCGTCGTCCACCAGCAGCTCCTCGGCCTCGCTCTCTGCGTTCCGGGCCTGGGCGAACACCTCCTCCATCGTCTCGTTCTCGTCCTCCTCGTCGCCGCTGACGATCCTGCGGGCCAGGGCCATCATCATGTCGTCGCCGTCGTCGCCGTAGGCGGCAAGGCCGTCCTCCGGCAGCTCTCCCTCGACGGCCAGGGAGCTCTGCATCTTCTTCGCCACCAGCTTCAGCGCGTCGGCCTGGAGGGTGTTCCGGTAGCTCATGAACACCACCTTCACCGGGCGGGTCTGCCCGATGCGCCACGACCGCCGCGACGCCTGCCGGACGACGTAGACCGAATAATCCGTTTCGTCCCAGCAAATCGTCGGGAAGTCGATGAGGTCGAGGCCGGTCTGCACCAGCCTGGGGTGGCAGATGAGCACGTCGATGCCCTCCTTCACCTTGTCGGCGACCCACTTCTCCCTGCGGTTCGGGGCCACCGCGTCGGCCTTCATCACCGCCACCCTGAAGCCGTGCCGGGTCAGGATGTCGTCCATCCGCCCGGTGATGTCCCGCGTCCCCGTGTGGGTGACGTAGACCAGCACCCGCCTTCCCTCCATCCGCTCGGCGGCCACCAGGTCGATGAGCGCCTTCTCCTTGGGGTAGAGCTTCTCCTCGGACAGGGGCGGCACCTGCACTATGACGTCCCCGGTCCGGGGGTCGAAGACCGTCTCCCCCCTGGTGCAGCCGTCGGGGTACGCCAGTAGGGTCTGGAGGTAGGTCGCCAGCAGCCGTTTGGAGCCGCTCTTGAGGGCGGCCGCCAGCTCTTTCTTCAGCTCCTCGAACACGGTGTTGTAGGCGCTGCGCTGGGAGTAGCCCGTGGCGTCCTCCTCCGAGTCCATCGAGGACACGAGGATCTTCTCCTCGTAGTCCGGCAGGCCGGAGGCAACGTCGGCCAGTCTGAGGAACACCGTGTTCCCTATGATGTGAAACAACGCCGAGGGCACGAGGCCCGGCCGCTCCCTGGTGACCTTGCGGAAGCTGCGGCGCCTGCTGTTGCGCCCGTCCTCCACCGCGTCGTCGTCGGGCTTGCCGACGGTGACCTCCTCGAAGCCGTACCGCTGTATCCAGCGGTGCTCGTCGGAGCGCCCGAACTCCGTCCTGATCTCCGGCGAGAACCGGTAGAGAAGGTGGAAGATGGTCGAGGAGTAGCCGCCGAGCAGCGTCCCGGTCAGGCTGAGGGACTTGCCGCACACGTCTGCGAGGATGCCGGCGGCGATGCCCTGGGCGCTCCCTCGCCCCTTGAACTCGTGAACTTCATCGCCTATCAGCAGGTCGAAGAAGCCCTTCATCCGGTGCTTGATGTAGTCGGCCAGCGGGTAGCGGGCCGGGCCGGACCTGTCGACCTGCCAGAGGGGGGCGTCGCAGGCAGCGCAGGTGTGCTTGCGCCGGTTCAGGTCGGCGTCCGTCAGCGGCACGCCGTCCTTGTCGACGACCTGCGCCGTGCAGTCGGGGCAGCAGGGGACCCGGAAGGGCTCCCCCGTCTCCTCCTCCCGCAGGAGCCTTCCCTTCGAGACGGCCCACCGCTGTATCACGGCGGGCATCCAGCGGTAGGACAGCTTGGCCTTCTCACGGCTCATCACCGCGAAGAGGGGGCCGGAGCCGACGGAGAGGCGCAGCCGCTCCAGGTCGGTGATGGACTCGACGATGGCGGCGCGGACGCCGGGCACCGTCATCTCCACCTCCCGCTTCCACTTGGGCACCAGGTGCGGCGGGCAGATGATGAGCACCCGCTCGAAGCCCGCCATGTATGCGGCTGCCGCGCCGATGAAGGTCTTGCCGGTTCCCATCTCGCCGACGACCGTGGTGCCCCGGTGGGCCTTGAGGGAGAGGGCCGCGCCCCTGATGGCGTCGGCCTGCGCTCCCAGGGGCTTGCGGAGCAGCCTGGGGAGCGTACCGCCGTTCTCCGAGGGCCGGTAGAGCGGCGGGTAGGACTCCACCACCCGCCGGGCGATGGCCTCCTTGAACGTGTCTATGAAACCTCCGAGGTTCATTTCAGTCGTCCTCCTTTTCCGTGGTGGGCCGGAGGACGACGCAGGGACCCTGGACGCACCACGCCCCCAGGTGGGGGACGCTTCTGTGTCGCGGGTCCCTGGAAACGTCCCCAGGCGGTTGCTTGAACGTGCGAGACCCGCGCGGTTGGCGGGGGCCTCGTGATGCGGCTCGGTGCGAGCCGTCTAGGCGGCTTTCAGGGCCTCCCTGCGGGCGGCTTCGGCGGCCCTGTACTCGTCGTAGCAGCGTCCCTTCAGGTGGTACGCCTTCACCGGGGAGGACACGGCCCTCCCGTAGTCGTCGATGTCCACCGAGGCGGTCTGCATGGCGGGCTCGCCGGGTGCGATGGGCTGCCCGCACCGGCAGCAGGCTTCGAGGACCATGATGGTCTGCGTTTGCATCTTCCTTATCTCTCCTTCCTTGCTATGAGGGTCTTCTCTGGTCGTTCCGATAGGGCGAAGGGTGAGCCGTCTAGGCGGCGATGTCCTCAATCTGCCCGTCGTCGAGATCGAGGGCCACCACGGTCGTCGTCAGCTTCTCCCGGTGGACCTCTTTCTCCGGGGCGTCCTCGACCAGCACCATGTCCTTCGAGGTGCGGCCCTTGACCAGGATGCGCCTGTCGTCGGCTTCGAGGACCAGGTTGTTCAGGAAGCCCGCCGCCACCAGCATCGCCATGTGCCCCCGTTTGAGGGGCATCAGCGGGCGGGTCCGGTTGTCGTTCGCGGGCCAGAGGGTGTCGGTGATCTCCGTGCTGGTCCACAGCCCCGACCGCCGCGCCTCGGCCGCAGCCGCGACGGGATCGACGGTGCGGGTGGTGAACAGGACGTCGCCGCTCGGCGTCGTGGCCGGGCTGTACTCCGTGTAGGAGTAGGAGTTGCGCTGGGAGCGCAGCGGCTCCGGCTCCCCCACCGCCCACTCCAGCACCATGCTCTCGGCTGTGGCGTCGGGAACGGGGTCGGCCTTCCTGTACCCCATCAGCGCCACCTGGTCGAAGACCTCGCGCTCCGGGTCGGGGAACGCCCAGCACCGCATCCGCCCGTAGTGGGTGGAGAGGTAGCGGGCCGAGACCGCGAGGCGCTGGCGGGGCACGATGAAGACCAGCAGACCGCTCTCGGCCAGGTAGCGCGTGGTTTGCGTCAGGAAGGCGTGCTCCGTCCGCTTGTCCTCCGAGTCATAGTCATAGGGCGGGTTGAGCAGCAGCAGGCCGAAGGCCCCGTTCGCAATCGACGTTGCGAAGAGGTCGGCGGCCAGGGTGCGGTGGAGCCGCTTCTCGGCCTCCTCCGCCCTGTCCCGGTGCAGCTCGACGCCGTAGGTCTCGATGGAAATCGAGTTGGGCCGGTCGAGGTTCTCGGCCAGCCTCTGGAGCGCGTCCCCGGCCCCGCAGCAGGGGTCGAGGATGCGGATGGTCTCCCGGCCCCGGTGGTAGGAGCCGGAGGGGGTGTGAATCAGCTCGGCGATCAGGTCCACCACCCGGTCGGGAGTCGGGTAGTAGCCCCCTTTGGCTTGTGCAGCGAGTCTCATGTCGTCTCTCCTTTCGTGTCTGGTGTCGTGCGCCGCTTCAGGCGGCGATTGCCAGGTCCTTGTGGCGAGTGTCGATGCCGACCACCTCTCCGACGCCCACGTTGCGCTGGTAGCAGAGCACCTGGTGGGTGCCGATGCTCTCGGCGCAGGCGACGCAGAAGGCGGTGATGAGCTCGGCGTGGGCAGCGACGGTCATCCGCCGCACCAGCATCGAGCCGCCGTCCGGCAGTGTGTGGCGGTAGAGCTGGACCGAGGGGTCGCGCCGCTCCGCCTCCGTCGCGGGCCGGAAGAAATGGGGCTGCCCCGACCGGCAGAGGTGCTGCGAGCCGTCGTGCTCGCAGTAGCGGCATGTCGTCCCGTCGGGGGAGAACCGCTGCCAGGCCCCGTGGTTGCGCTGTCCGCGCCGCTTGTTGTTGCGCTTGGCCCGCTTCAGCGTCCTATCCATCGGACGCCTCCCTGGGCAGCGTGAGCCTGCCCGACGCCACGGCGTCGGAGAGGTCTTCCCGCAGCTTCTTGGCCTTGGGGGAGCACCTGTAGGCGGAGACGCCAACCGACTGGAGCGGGACTATCTCCTCCTCGTCGATGCCCCGCTCCCAGAGCCAGTTCGCCCAGGAGCCGTGGAGGGGCAGCGGGCTGCGCTTGTCGAGGAACCGGTGGTGCAGCGCCGGGGCCTCCTCCTCCGACTGCGCCAGCAGGAGGAAGGAGTCCTTCTCGTAACCGTACTCCGCCGTTTTTGTGTAGACGAGTGCGTGCCAGCCGCCGGTCGCCGGCAGGCGGGCGATCTTGGTCGTCCACGTTCCTATGGTCTCGTACGGGATGATGCACCGCTGGTATCCGCCGTGGAGCGCCATGCCGTCGGCGCCCCGGATGATGTGGGCAACGTCGGGGGGCTGCTTGAGGAGCGACGCCCAGATCGCCTTCAGCGCCGTCTGGGAGCCGACCATCGAGACGAACCAGAGGCCGTCCGTCCGGTCGTCCCGGGCGAAGGCGTCGGCGGTGGCGTTGAAGCCGCCTGCGCTTATCGTGAACAGGTCTTCGGGGTCTATGGTGTGAGTCGCGAGCATTGCGACCTCCTTGCGTGTGGGTTGGGAGCTATGCGCTGGGGAGCATGTCCCCCGCGTGAGAGCCTGACGGCGTGGGCCGTCAGGACATGAGGCCCCGTTCCTTGAGGCTGACGAACCTGTCACCGCCGATGACGATGTGGTCCAGCAGCTCGATGTCCAGCAGCTTGCCCGCCTGGACCAGCTCGCGGGTGAGGGCCGCGTCTTCGGGGCTGGGCGTCGGGTCCTGGCTGGGGTGGTTGTGGCTGACGATGATGCTGGGGACGGCCTCGATGACCGCCGGGCGGAAGACCTCGGCGTTCCTCACGATGGCCGAGGACACGTTGCCCTGGTAGACGACCCGCTGGCCCACCACCTGGTTCTTGGTGTTGAGCAGCAGCACCCGAAGCTGCTCTTGGGCGAGGCCGGACATCTCCGGCCCCAGCAGCCTGCGCACGTCTTCGGGGCAGTTGATGGAGGGCGGGTCCTCCGGGCCTTCCGGCCTGGTCTCCACGTCGTAGCGGACCGCCAGCTCCCCCAGCAGGCTCAGGTTGATGCGGAGCGCGTTCAGCAGAACAGCGTCCTTGGTGTAGGTCTTCTTCCTGGTCATGTCGGCCTCCTTGCCTTTCGGTTAGAACAAGAGCGGGGCCGCCCCCTGTAGATGGAAGCGGCCCCGTGGCGCGCCTTCGGGAAGGCGTCGCTCTGCGGTTGTGGGACTAGAAGGGAGAGGCGCCGACCGGCTGCTCGATGTCCGCGGCGTCGCCGTTGCCGTTCCCGTTGTGGGAGTCCAGGAACACGACCTCGGAGGCGTGGACCTCGGTGCGGTGGCGGCGCTGGCCGTCGTCGCCTTCCCAGGAGTTCTGGACGAGGCGGCCCGCGACGTAGACGCGCTGGCCCGTCCCGACGTACTGGTTCACGGCCTCCGCAGTGGCGCCCCAGACCACGATGTTGTGCCAATCCGTCTCGTTCTCGGCGTCCTTGCGGTAGCGGTCCGTCGCCAGCCGCAGCTTGGTGACGGCCGTGCCGCCGGGGGTGTACTGCATCTCCGGGTCCGTTCCAACCCTGCCCAAAAGCTCGACTTTGTTGATGGTGCGTGACATGTGTTTCTCCTTGTGTGTGTAGTAGCGCGGTGTTGCCGCGCCCGGTTGAATGAAAGCGGGGCCGACTCCCCGATAGGGGGAAGACGGCCCCGTCCTGCGCTCCCGCCAGGGGAAGCGTCTAGGTGTTCACCCGCACGTACTCCGACTCGCTCTCGGTGACGATCTCGGCCCGGACCTCCGGGTCGAGCGCCTCGTTGAGCCTCCGGTGGTTCACGGAGTACCTGGTCGAGCTGACGAGGGTGACCGTCCGGCCCCCCACCGTCACCTTGGAGTCACCCTGGCGGCGCATCCACGCCTTCAGGGTGTCCAGCGCGGCGCGCTTGGCCTTCTCGGGTTCCTTTATGGACTCCTGAGCCTCTGCGTAGGCCGCCACCGCGTCCCGTGCCTCTTCGTCGCTCACCTCCTCTGTCTCTGTCTCGTTCTCCGTCTCTTCGCTCGCTTCCGCCGTTCCCGGCAGGCAGACCGCCAGGAACGAGCAGCTTCGGCACTGCCAACTGGTTGCGGAGAAGTCCCGCTCCGGCAGCGCGTCGGGGTCAGGCCCGCTCCGGACGTGGTGAGCGGCAAGCTCACCGAGCCACGCGCTGGCGTCCTGCAAGGCCCTCTCCAGCCGGTGGGCGGGAATCCGCTCCCAGTCCCAGGTGCGAGCCCCCGTGTCCATCGTGGCGATCACCGCGTCCCGCAGGTCGCCGAACTCGCCGAGCGAGTAGAGGGCGGCCTGGGCCACCGCCGCCGGGTGGCTGCGCTCGGCCCCCAGCGTCTGCCAGCGCTTGAAAGCCTCCGGTCCCCGCGTCTTGATCTCGACGACCATCGGGTCGCCGTAGGCGGGGGCATCCGGCTCTCCCTCGAAGAGGAAGAGTTGAGGGGGCGCTTCGCCCGGTTCCACCGGCATCCGCACCGTGCCGTCGGGGTGGCCGGTCACGATCATGTTGGGGCCTACCCTCACCGCCACCTGCTTCGGGTCCTGCGGGTCGGGGGCATCGACCTTCCAGCCAGCCCGCTCCATCGCCCGCACCACCACCGGCTCCAGGGCGTTGCCCGCCTCCATCGCCGTCAGCGACTCCTCGCTGGGAGGGTTCGTGGGCTCGTAGCCGGTTGCGGCGTACCAGAGGGAGCGGCGGCAGCCCAGGGCTGACGATGCCCGCACCTCCATGTTGCCGTCGTCGTCGAACCGCGCCGCAGGGCGGGAGAAGACCTCCGCCCTGTCAGTAGTCGTCGTTACCATCGTCGTCGCCTCCTTCCTGTAAGTGAGAAGCGGGGCAGCCCCCCGAAGGAGACAGCCCCGCCTCGATACCGTTGTTAGTCCGGCTCACGCAGCCGCCTGCACTTCCTCCGCCTGCGTAGTCTGTCGTTCCTCCCTGGCCTTCAGGTGAGCCTTGAGGATGTGGGCGATGCCGTCGCCGAGTCCGAGGATCGCCACGCTCTTGCCGTCGGGCATCGTGTTGAAGAAGGGCTGCATCTCGGCTATCCCCTGGCACTGGTCGATGATTTCTTCCAGGTGAGTCCCGCGCCGCAGGTGCAGCGAGATCAACCGGCAGGCCAGCTCGGTAACGCCGTGCTGGAACGATCCGCCCTTCCCCAGCCAGCCGAACACCTCGAAGGGCTCGCCGTCCTCGTCCGTCGAGACGGTGACGTACAGGTTCCCCATCTCCGTCTGGAGCTTGGTCGTCGTGCTGGGAAGGCTGCGGGGCCTGGGTCGTGTCGTCGCAGTCATGGCCTGCCCCCTTCCGCCCGGCAGAGCGGGAGCGTCCGGCTGCACTCGACGGCCTTCAGCTTCCCGTAGGCCCGCACCATCTCGGCGTCGCCCACGAAGGACTCGGCCTCGATGCGGGTGTCGAACCGCCCGAACGGGTCCGTCCCGAAGCCGCCCCGGTAGGCGACGGCGTGGTAGTGGATGCCCGGCGGGCAGTCGCGGAGGTGCGGGAGGGCCGGGGCGTAGCGGTCGAAGTAGCCCGCCACCTTGAGGGCCATCTCCCTCTCGTTGTCGTCGCCCAGGCCGAGCAGTGTCCTGACGATGGGCTCCTCGCAGTCCTCCTCGGCGAAGGTGGGCGTGGACATGGCGGATCGGACGCAGGCGGGGATTGCGGCCCACCGCTCGCGGCTGAGCTTCAGCCCGCCGTGGCTGGGCGTCCAGACCCGCCAGACGCCCTCGGCCAGCTCCTCGATGTCGTGTGTCCAGCCCCAGGGTGTGTAGGTAACGTTCGTCGTCATTTCAGACCTCCTTGTCATCCTGTAATGAAGGAGCGGGGCTGCCTCCATCGGAGACAATCCCGCTCCATTCCGAACCCGAATCGACCGGCAGGCTAGGCGGCCTGGGCCTGCTGCATCTGCCGGAGCTTGTTGGCGGCGGCCTCCACCAGCGGGCCAAGCTCGGTGCCGTCCAGGTCGTCGAGGCTCTTGCCCGTCCGGTCCGTGACGGCCGTCCGCACCTGGTCCTCGTCGAGGCCCTGCTCGGCGGCGATCTCGATGAGCCGCTTCCGCAGCTTTGCCATCTGGGACTCGACGCGGTCGTTGGCCTGGTTCTGGCCGGAGTTGCCGTTGGCCCCGTTTCCAGTACGGGGCTGGCTCTGGGCGGGGACCCGTTGCGGCTGCGGAGCGTTGCCGACCTGCGGCTGGTCCCCGTAGAAGCCGTTGCCGAACTGGACGCCGAAGCTCCTGAAGGCCCGCTTCATGCCGTCCGTGACGGCGGCCTTCATGGCCGTGTCGTGGCCGTCGAAGTTCTCCTCGGTCACCGGGTGGACGCCGATGTCGGCGCGGGGCAGGGCGCCCGCCACGGTGACCCGCACCGGGGCGCTGTAGCCGAGCGAGACCTTCACCTCGCCCGTCTGGGCATCGACCGTCTCGATCCGGCGCAGGGTGACGTCCCCGGCCAGCTCGTAGCCCCACCCTCCGTATCCGAATATGAGGTTGGCCTGGTCGATGACGGCGTGGCCTTCGAGGTAGTCGAAGGACTTGCCGCCGCGCCCCTTGCGCTGGGAGACCAGCTCGGGGTCGAGGGGCTGTCCGAGCGCCTGCGTGACGGCGGGCGAGAGCCCGTCCCAGAGCAGCTCGTGCTCACTGACGATTGCGGCGTCGGGCTTGTGGCCGTTGCCGTTCCGGGCGACGACTGCGGTGTCCTTGTGGACGCCGTTCGCGCTCCCGTGTCCGTTGTTGCTTCCGTTCTTGTTGAACATGGTTGTGTCTCCTTCTCGTGGTGTTGTGTCCTGTAGCGAATGGCCGATGGGCGGACTCCCTCTATGGGAAGCCGTGTGCGGGCGAAGCCCGTCGTGAATTGGGCATAGGTCCTCCCCCGATCGGAGTCGGGGGCAGGCTCTGTGCGGTGAGAGTGGGAATGGGGAAGAAGCGGGAGGGGAAGCCCGAAGGGGAGCGGCGGGGAGCCGCTAGCGGGCGAAGCGAGCCGCCTGCGCCAGCAGGCGAAGGAAGGCGGCCTGTCCGTGGGGGAGGGCCGCAAGCTCGCCCACGTCGCCGACGCCCTGGGGGAGGGTGACGGCGGCGGCCCTGCGTCCGAGCAGGGTCAGAAGCCGCTCCGTCGCCTCAAGGCCCGCGTCGTCGCCGTCGAAGGCGAGGAAGACGCGGGGGCAGCCCCGGAGGGCCGAGGCGACCCGCTCAACGCCCTGCGTGCCGAGAGCGGCGCAGGATGGGATGCCCCATCCGGTAAGGGCGAGCCAGTCGAACAACCCCTCGGCCACGACCGCCCAACCAGGGGCGGGGCCGAGACGCCCGAGACCCATGACCGGCTTGGGGCCGGGGAGGGCCTGGAAGCGGGGTGTCCGGTCGGGATCGACCGCTCGCCCGGCGAGCCAGCGGACGAGGCCGCCGGTGACGTCGGGGACGACGACCATGCCGGCGAACCGCTCCGCTCCCCGCTCCATGAACAGCCCGGAGTCCCTGATGCGCTTCTCGGAGAAGCCGAGGGACTCCAGGGCCTGCCGCAGCCCGTTGCCCGGCGAGTAGCCGAGGCCCAGGCGGGCTGCGGCGACCGGGCCGACGCCCCGCGAGGCCAGGTACGCCCGCGCTTCTGAAGAACGCCGGAGAGTACCGGCGTAGAAGCGCCCCGCCGCCGTCAACAGGGCGGGGTCGCGGGGAGGAACCGCGGCGGACCTGGGACGCCGCGTTGGGGCTGGACGAACAGCAGACCGGGGCGCAAGCCCTGGGCTGCCGTCCAGCCGCGCGATGGCCTCCGGCAGCGATAGCCCCTCGGCCTGCTGGATGAAGTCCAGCACGTCGCCGCCGAGTCCGCACCCGAAGCAATAGAACCGCTCCGAGTCGGCGTACACCGTGAAGCTGCCCTCGACCTCCTCGTGGAAGGGGCAGACGCCCTGGCGGACCCTGCCCCGTCCCCTGAGCCGAACTCCCGACGCCTCCACCGTGTCGCCCAGCGGGTGCCGGGCCTTCAGCGCGGGGATGTCCACGTTGACCGTGACCATCACGCACCCCCGCTCAGGGGCCTGAGCCCCCGGAGGCTGCGCCCCGAGACGACCTTGCCCGGCCGCCAGCGCATCCCCAGCACCGCCGCGACCTCCAGCGAGCCGTCGTCTCTGGGAACGAGGGCAGCGGCCCTGCCCGTGCCCTGGCTGTAGACCAGGGCGCCGCTGCCGCCGAACCGCCGCTTCACCAGCTGCGTCCACTCGGAGAAGGCCCACCGGACCTCCTTCGTCTCCGCTTGCGCCGCGTCCACGCCGGCGAGGACCGCCAGCGCGCCGTCGACGTCCCCCGCCTGCCTGAGCCGCCGGGCCTCGTGGATCGAGCGCACCGCGCCCGTCTCCGCCGCCTCCGTCTCAGGGTCCTTGAATCCCATCGCCGCCATGAGCTGGTCGACCAGCTCTTCGAGGCTGCGCCGGGGCCTGTCCACCGTGTCCATCGACCGAGTTCCAGTTACCAGTGTTGCCGTCGTCATCGTGCACCTCCTAAGTGCCTGTGCTTTATTGCCTTGCCGATTGCGCCCGCCTGCGGGCAAAGAAGAGGGGCCGCCCCCGGATGGGAGACGGCCCTTGCGTGTTGGGAATGGGTGTGAGGGAGCCGGAGACCCCCGTTGTCAGCGTCGAGGCGGCCTGCCTACCGGACGCCGGGGCATGAACCGCCGAAGCAGCAGCGCCCCGATGCCCAGCCCGACGAGGTTCAGGAAGAAGAGCTCCACGTCGCCGGTTATCAGCGGCGCCGCAACGACCAGGGCGACCGCCCCGGCCACGACGACCCGCTTGCGCTTCCACCACGGCTGCTTCTCAGGGGCCTTGACCGGGGTGTCATGCACCTGTGCGTAGGCCGTCCAGATGGGCAGCCCGATCAAGACCTCCAGCTCGGTTATCACCACGCCGGCCGAGCAGCCCCCGGTGTGGCACTTGACCTCGATGCCGTTGCCGTCCGGTCGCTGCCGAAACGCCAGCCCGTCCGACTTGCCGCCGTGACAGACCGCCGTCGTCGTCCAGAACCAGCCCCGCTCGAAGCTGACCCGGTGCGGCAGCAGGTTGGCGATCCGCATGGCACTCGGTCCCACGTACTGTTCCGCCATGTCCGTACCTCCTTGTTCGTTTGTGGCCGTTCGTTCAGTCATGCCGCCTCCTTCAACAGGTCCTCCGGGGTGGACCAGTCGGGTGATAGCCGGCTGCCCACGCCAAACTGCCTCATCTGCGCCGGGTCGGGTCTCAGGTGCGCCGAGTCGTCAGGGGCGCTCCCGGCCTTGCCTGCGTCAAGTGTGTGGAGCTGCCCGCACCGCTTGCAGTACCAGCCAGCAGCCCCGGCGTAGCCCACTCCTGCCCGCGCCAAGGAATACCCGCAGCCGCAGACCTCAAGCGACAACCGGAACGTCTCGAAGACGTTGCCCTTGGCGTCGCGCAGGTGACAGAGACGGGTGCGCGGATTGGTGACCATGCGGTCGCCGATGATCTGGACTTCACTCTTCTGTTGCCGACCAACTCGATTGCCCATGTGTGTTACCTCCTTGCTGATTCATGTGCCGTTGCCGTTGAACCCGTGACTCCGTTCCGAAGACGCACTCCGCCCACGGTCGAACGTCGAACGCGGAAGATGGAGTGGTGTGAAAGAAGACGCAGCTCGCCCAGGGTGGATAGCGTCCGGGTTGGGGGAAAGCTGCGAGACGTGAAGCGGCCAGCCTGCTTCTCAGTCGCAGACCGGCGCGTGTCGAAGCTGCGGCATGACTGTCAGACAGCCAGGTCGCAGGCATGTTCAGTCGGCCGGGGCGAAAACGCACTCCGACCGACCGGGTGAGGACGAGGCGCAGAAGGCGCTCCGTCCCAGAAGTCCAACGGAGGGAGCGATCAAACTCCATCTCGCCGGACGGGTGCCCAACGGAAGGAGCGATCAACCCCGACCGTAAGACAAGGTGTCCAGCGGGAGAAGGGCTTATCACTCCAACCGCCAGACAGGTGCCCGGTGGGAGAAGGGCTTATCACTCCAACCCACCGAACGAGGCCGAGGACGAAGGGCTTATCACTCCGTCGATTCGGCCAACGCTGCCTGCGAAGGGCTTAGTCACTCCGCACCAGCAGCATCCCTCTTGGGCGACCTTTTCGGTGCAGCCCGGGCTTTAGGGAAATGCCCCCAGGTTTCTAGGGCGGGAAACGCTGGAAAAGCCTGAAACTGCATCAATTATTACCGCAGCCGACACCCGATGGAAAGGTCTTACGTGACCCCCCGCACGAATCACTGCCTTTGATGGCTCTTTGGTGGCTTTTTTCTTGCCGAAAAGTTGCCTCCAACTGCGTGACGCAGAAAGTGGCCCGCTACCGCCCCAACAGCCCGAAGGTCAACCGCCGCAGAAGCTCCCACTTCTTCAGCGCCCTCCGCGTGTCGGAGAGCGCTGTCCTGCGCCAGTTGATCTGCCCGTTCCGAGCGAAGTCCCGCAGCGGCTGTTTCTCCGGCGGAAGCGTCATGCCGTGCTCTTCGAGCAGCGTCAGCTCCATCACCAGCAGACGCTCCTCGTCCGTCAACCACTCGCAGCCCCTGCCCCGGTTCGGGTGCGCGTCCCTCAGCTCCCGCCACTCGGCGATGAGCGGCCAGGCTTCGCCGAAGACCTCCTCGTCGCCCTCCGAAGGCTCACGGGTCACCAGGTCGGGGTACTCCCGCCAGGGCGCGGCCCGCCGCTTCGCCGGCCCGCCCGCCTCGTTCGCCTCCTCCCCCGGGTCCTCAGCGTCGCCGCCCGCTTCGAGGGCCGCCACCCGGCGCTTCAGCTGCGCATGCTCGTCCCTGAGCGCCTTCCCGTCCCCCTGGACTGCCGCGACGCCCTTGCTCAGGTCCTTCGCCAACGCCTCGACCTGTCCCTTCACTTCCTTCAGCTCCTCTTCCAGCCCGTCGTTGCGCTCCCGCTGTTCGGCTGCGGGCGAGCCCCCGCCCTCCAGCAGCGCCTTCTCCAACGCCTGGCGCATCCGCCTGGACAGCCTGCCGTCCTTCAGACTGTTGGTCAGGGTTCTGTAGTCGACGCTCAGCTCCTGGGTCGCCTTCATCACCCCCTTGTTTCGCACCAGCTCCCGCAGCAGCGCCATCAGCCGCAGGTGGTGAACGTCCTCAACGCTCCGGCTCTTCTCGAAGACCGGCTCCCGTGATTTCATCGTCAACGCCTCCTTCCAAAACCCCGAGTCACCGCCGGGGATTATCCAAGTCTCTGCCGAATTTCCGGCTTGTATGAATCCAAGTCCCTGGGACGCCGTTTTGTCCAAGTCCCCGCCGGAAGGAGGACTTCCCAAAAAGTGCTTCCCGTTTACGTCCTGTAGGGGGGTGATTTACCCCGTTTCAGCTTGCCCACGACCCCGCTTGGCTTTCTGCCACCAACGTCCATTCCCTGTACACCCCAACTACAGCACCAAAGGGGGGTGTTTCGTAAGCCCTCGCAGGGCAGTGCATTCATGCACCCGGTGCAGCTTTGCACCGCCCCATGGGAGGTTCCGAATCGCCATCCGGCTGTACACACTCTTTTGCGGGCGATGCACTCCGATGTATCGCATCAAACCGCATAGAGGTGAACGAGTTGGCGCTGAAATCGAAACTCCGGTCGGCAAGGCGGCTAATACCCCTGGCATCCGCGCTGCTTCTGGCGGCGCTCCTGGCAATCCCCGCAAGCAACATCGCCCTGGCCCAGACCCCGCCCGACGAGCTGACCCTCGTCAACGCCGACCGGGACTTCGTGGAGCGCAAGGGCGGCGGCGAGTTCGTCGCCCGGCCCCTCTTCGACCGGCAGATCGCCAACCTCTTCTATGCCGTCCGGGACGCCGACACCGGCGACTGGATAAGCGCCATGTACCGGGTCAGGGGCGGCGAGAAGGAGCGCAGCGACGGCTGGGAGTACTCGTGGGAGTACCCCGACCTGGACGAGCACCCCGAGCTCGACCGCGACCGTGCCTACCTGCTGGTCATGCTGGCGGAGTCAGTGGACAACCACAGGGGCGACTTCTACGCCGTCATACCCTTCCACGAGCCGGGCCGCATCTGGGACAAGATCCTCTCCGCCCTCAACCCCGGACGCTGGGCGAGGGCCTTCGCCGGCTGGGTCATCGAGGGAGTCCACGGGACCCTCTGCGGAGTGGTTGAAAGAGCCAGCGGCGAGGACGCCGACAACTGCCGGAGGGACTCCGGCAGTTGAGCGACATCCTCACCGGCACCCCTCCCGACCTGACCTACGCCCACGACCTGGTGCGCCAGGCGTGGATGGTCGTCTGGGCCATCACCTCCGGCGCCCTGGTGGTCATCCTCGGCTGGATGGGCCTGAGCTTCATCATGGCCGAGCACCTGGGGACCCGTCAGGCGGGGTGGCGGGAGATGGTCCCCCGCCTGGTCCTCGGCCTCGTGGCCGCCGCATCGTCCCTCTGGTGGTGCGCCCTGGTCCTGGACGTTGCCGACGCCGTGTCGGGATTCATAGCCGTCTCCCTGAATGTCACGGCGGGCGACCTGCTCCGCTCCACCCTCCACACCCTGATGACCGGCGTGCAGGCCGGGAGCGTGGGCATGGCCCTGCTGCTTGCCGTCCTCTACCTCGTCTACGGCTTCTTCGTCCTCTACGTGATCGTGCAGATGGTTCTGCGCCTGGCGTTGATCGACCTCCTGCTGGCCCTGGCCCCCATCGCTTTGGGGCTGTGGATTCTGCCCCACACGGCGGGCTGGGGCCGCCACTGGCTCAAGCTCTTCATGACGACGGTGTTCCAGCAGGCCATCCAGCTCATCGCGCTGGCCCTGGGCTTCGGGTTCCTGAACGAGGTCGCGGCCATCGCCGCCTTCGAGCCGGTGCAGGACCTGATCTGGAAGCTGCTGTTATCCCTGGCCTTCGTCTACATGGCGACCCGCGTCCCTTCGATGCTGGGCAACGCCGGGACCTTCGACTCCTGGCTCTCGATGCTCTACTTCGGCATGAACCTGCCCTCGTCGATGGTGCGCTCGGCGAAGACCATCGGGCTGGTGGCGGGCGGAGCGGCGGGGGGGCCGGGCGGCATGGCGGTGGGAGCGATGGCGGCCAGCGCGGGCGTTTCGGCCGCCGCCGGCGGCCTCAGCTCGGCGGCCTCGATGGCGACCCCATCGGCAGGCGGAGACGGCGGCGGAGAGCCCCGGAGCAGCGGCGAGTAACGACGACAAACATGCGAACAGGCGCGGACGAGAGAGCGCCGACCAATACCACGACGGAGGAGAAGCGATGTGCAGCTAACGGAGCGAAGCAACCCCGACCGGTAGAGACGAGCGGAACGCTCGGAGAAAGAGAGGAGAAAAGGAATGGAACAACTGACACAGACCATATCGAACCTGGTGGGCATCCTGCTGGGAGTGGTCGGAGCGATAGGCGTCGGCTTCTTCATCTACGGCGCGTACCTGTACCTGACCGCCAGCGGAGCGCCCCACCAGATGGAGCGCGGCAAGAGCGCAATGATGACCGCCCTGGCGGGCATCGTCCTGGCCCTGGTCGCCTACGGCGTCGTGGAGCTGGTGATGAACGCCGTCGTGGACCCGGGAATCGAGATCGACGACGTGCTGCCCGAACCGCAAGCGCCGGACGCGGCAACCCCAACGCCGGTCAGCTAGGCGGACGTGAGGAAGGAGGAACAGAACATGAGAGAACACGAGGTACCGACTCACGTCCAGGCCGAGGACCGGGTGCTATTGGGGTTGACCTTTCCGCAGATCGTGGCGGTGACGGCGGTGTGCGCCATCTCCTACGGGGCCTACCGCTACGCCCCCGTCGGCCCCTCCGAGGTGCGCATGGCCCTGGCCGTCGTCTTCGGACTCTTCGGCGTAGCGATGGTCGTGGGGAAGATAGGCGGTCGGCGGCTGCCCCTGGTGGCCGCCGACCTGCTGAAGTACCGGCTGGGGGCGAGAGTCTACGCCGGGCAGGTGTCCCAGCTGGTGAGAGCGGAGCCGCCCGCGCCGGCGCAGCCGGTCAAGAGCGGCCCCGGCCCACTGAGCCTGATGGCGAAACGCGCCGGGCGCGGCCTGGGGAGGCTGCGCAAGCGCAGGAAGACCCGCAAGAACAAGGAACGCCGCAACGGAAGGATGCGCTGGTTCGGCAAGCGTAGGGGAAAGGACGCCGGGAACCACCAGGCCCGCGACCACCGGGCCGCGACGCTGGAGACGAGGCGGAGGAAACCCCGCAGGGGCTTCCTGGCCTTCGCGGCCCTGGCCGTCCTTGCCATGGCCTTGGTGACCGTCCCCCAGGTCGCCCTGGCCGACGACCACGAGCCCTGGCGGGACGAGATCGACTTCGAGGTCGAGGAGCCGGTCGAAGGACGGCGGATATTCGTCGAGAGACTGACCGTCTCCGGCGACCGGGCCGCCGTCACATTCCGCGCCGCAACCGCCCTGGACATCCGGGTGCGGGCCTACGGCGGTCCTGAAGGCACATGGCTGCGCTTCTGGGGTTCGGCCACCCTGACGGAGGGGGAGCGCATCGACTACTCGCTCCCACTGAACGGCCCCGTCCCGTCCTTCACCGTCTCGTGGGAGGACACGCTGGGGCAGGCGGGAGCGCTCACGGTCGAACACGACCGGATCCCGTACCCGCTCCCCGAAGTCGAGGGCGAGCTCTGCGACCTTCGCATGACCTCCCTGGGCTGGACGCCCGGAGCGGTCAGCGGGGTCATCGAGTCGGAGTGCGTGTCCGCCGTCGAGGAGCCCATCGAACTTCAGACGGTGGCCGGACACGAGAGCGTCAGCCAAACGGCGCTCATGGACGCCCAGGTGACGGCCATCACCGGGACGGTGGCCGCAACGACCGGCGCTTCCCACGCCGCCGTCGCCTTCGTCCCCAACGGCGACACCAGCTTCCAACTCGGCGTCCCCGCGGGCGCGGCGATTCACGCCGTGACCTTGGACGTGACCCTTGAGGCGTCCCTGAGCATCCCCATCCCCCCGCTGACTCAGCTCACCCACCACCCGGAGCGCGTGGAGCAGGTCACCAGGACCGTGCACCTCCATCGCCCGGGGGACAGCGACTACGACAGCCAGACGGTGACCGTGACCAACGAGGACGGCACCACAGAGTCCGCCACCGCGACGGCCTACGCCTACGTCCCCAGCGCCACCATCGCCAAGCAGGTGACGGTGGAGGTCCTGCACCCGGAGCACGTGAAGGCCGAGGTGGTGGAGCGCTCGCCCATCACCCGGAGCCGTGACGAGGCCCTGGCCCTGGCGTCCGGCATTGGCAGCGACGACCCCTACGAGGCCCTGGCGCTGCCGGAGCCCGAGCCGGAAGACCCGCCCGCTGAACAGGAGTCTGCCGACGGACTGCGGGGCTGGTTCGAAGACATGGGCTGGGAGTGGCCCTGGTGAGGCCCGCGATTGCGGTCACCCTGCTGGCCGGGGCCGCGCTGGCGACGACCGGCGCGGCCCCGGCGGAGGAGCAGGAGATGCTCCGCCAGTTCGACCGCGTGCTCACGGCGATGGCCTACGCCGCCTCCGGCCTCTGCCTGTTCGCCATCGTCTGGGCCGGCTTCGTCCTGATGGCCGAGGGCGGCGAGGAGCGCGGCGGGGGCAAGGCAAAGGCCGCCGTCGTCATGGCGGTGGTCGGGCTCGTCCTGGTGCTCTCCGCCAAAGGCGTGGCCGCGCTGCTCAGCAGCGGCCTCGTGGACTTCCCAACCCCATAAGAGAAAAGGAAACGAGCGAATTGAAGAAGCTGCTTGAACGAATCACAAGACGCGGAGGGGAGACCCCGCCAAGGGAGTCCGCCGCTCGGCAGGAGATGCCGGAGGGCCAACTCCCCACGGAGTCAGCACCTGGTGGAACGACGGAAGCCCCTCCCAAGCCGCCTCCCGAGCTGCCCCTGTTCTTCATGCTGTCGCACCTGGACGACGACGGGCCGGTCCGCCTGGACGGCGTGAAGCTCGGCGTGTGCGAGGTGATGGGGCTGGAGATCGACGAGCCGAAGCTGGGGGCCTTCGCCGGAGCGCTCAACGCCCTCGACTTCCCGGCGCAGCTGCTCATCCGGCAGCACCCACCCCGCCTGGAACGGCTGAGGGAGAACCTCAAGCAGGCCCAGCCGGACAACCTTCCCCCGCAGACCAGGGCCGCCGCCGAGTCCCTTGGGCGACTGCTGACCGAGCTTGAGTCCCGCGACGGCATCCTCGACCGGCGCTTCTACGCCGTGTGCGAGGCGGCCCGCATCGACGACCTGCGCGGCCTGCTGGCAAGGGCGGGGCTGTCCGTCCACCACCTGAGAGGGCGCCAGCTTCGCATGTTCCTGGTGTCCGCCGCCCTGGGAGGCTCTCCCGCCGAGTACGACGAGGAGACGCCGGTCGAGGTGGAGATAGGCCGCAGAGACATGCGCGTCGGAGACCGCCTGGTCCGCTCCCTGCACCTGGGCCGCTGGCCCCGCTCCCTGGCCCCCGGATTCCTGCAAGGGCTCATGGCGGCGGGGGCGCCGATGGACCTGTCCATCCACGTCGGCCCGATACCGGCGGAGCAGGCGGCCCGTACGCTGGAGTGGCAGAAGGTGCGCTTCGAGTCGGCGCAGAGCCTCTCCTTCAAGCGCGGCCGCACCATGTCGCCCGAGGCGGAGATCGCCCTGGAGGACATCACCCGGCTCCGCGACGAGGTCCAGCGCGGGCGCGAGCGGCTCTTCCACGCCTCCCTGTCTGTGACCCTTCACGCGAAGGACGAGGCGTCGCTGAGGGAGATGACCCAGCGGGCGAAGGCCCACTTCGCCGCCACCCTGGGCAAGCTGGACAACCTGGCCTTCCGCCAGCGCGAGGGGCTGCTTTCGACCCTGCCCCTGGCCCTGAACGCCGTGGCCGAGTGGCGCAGCCTGGACACGTCCAGCATCGCCCGCCTCTTCCCCTTCTCGCCGCCCGACATGGACACCCGCAGCGGCACCCTCTACGGCATCGACATGCGGGCCTGCTCCCCCGTGGTCTACGACCCCTGGGACGGCACCCACCTGAACGCCAACACCGCCGTCCTCGCCCGCTCCGGCAGCGGCAAGTCCTTTGCCACCAAGCTGGGAATGCTGCGGGGCCTTACCAGGGGAGTGACCGCCTACGTCATCGACCCGGAGGGCGAGTACGCCGACATGGCCCGCGCCGCGGGAGGGCGCGTTCTCAGCCCCGGCGTGCCGGGCCAGGGCATGAACCCCTTCGTCATCGACAAGGGCGATTCAGAAGAAATGCTCCAGCGCATCGGCAGCCTGAGACGCCTCATCGAGGTGATGGTGGGCGAGAGTCTCGGCGCGGAGCGCCGCGCCTCCCTCGACCACGCCTTGGCGGGCTACTACGCCCGCCCCAGGGAGCGCACAGGCTTCCGTGATTTCTACACATATCTGCGAGAAGACGAGGCGGGTGACGCCGCTCTTGCAAGGCTGCTCAGGCCCTTTGCCACCGGCAGCCTCAGACACCTGCTCTCCGACGAGGGAGACGACCTTCTCGGAAACGAGGCCCTGATCACCGTGTTCGACCTGCACCTCTTGGAGCCGGAGCTGAGGCCCGCCGCAGCGATGGTCTGCACCGAGACGGTGTGGGCGGCCGCCGCCCAGGACCCCAAGCCCCGCCTGCTGGTCGTGGACGAGGTGTGGAGCATCATGCAGCACCCCGAGGGAGCGGCCTTCATGGTGTCGATGGCCAAGAGAGCCAGGAAGCACCGCCTGGGGTTGCAGTTCATCACCCAGGACGTCCAGGACCTGCTCTCCGAGGACACGTCGAGGACCATCACCGGCCACTCCGGCAGGGCGCTCCTCCAGAACGCCGCATTCAAGCTGCTTCTCCAGCAGGACGCCGCCGCCATAGGCACGGTCGGCGACGCCTTCGATCTGCCCGAGGACCTCCAGCGCTGGCTCCTGTCCTGCCCCCGTGGAGACGGCCTGTTGCTGGCGAAGGGACACCGCTTCCCCGTCCGCATCGAGGCCACCCCGGAGGAGGCGGAGGTCATCGAGTGGCGGCCCGGACGCCATTAGAGAAAGGAATAACACCATGAAGCTGAACCCGAAGGAAATCCTCTTTGGAGACCGCAGCGACAGGAAGGACCCCGTCCTGCTGGCGGTGACGCCGCCCAGGACGGGGGAACGCACCCTGCTGGGCGTGGAGAACCTGCTCCAGTCCATCGCGGTCCCCGAGCCCTTCTCCCTGGAGCTGGCCGGGGACATGGACGGCGTGACCCTCATGGCCCGCTGCCTCGACGACCAGGTGGTGCGCGGCCAGATCTCCGCTCACTACCCCCAGGCCCGCATCCGGAAGGTGGACCCCGGCGACGACCCCCTGCGCCTGGGCGAGGGCGAGCAGGCGTGGTCGATCACGTTGCGGGCCGACGGCCCCGAGTACGTCCCCCTGCGCACCTTCCGCGACGACGACCTGCTCGACCCCGGCTCCGACCCCCTCATCGCCCTCATGGGCGCTCTCTCGGCCCTCAACGAAGGGGAGCGAGTGGTGGCGCGGCTGATGCTGCGCTCCCTGGGACCCGACTGGTCGCAGGGACACATGGACAAGGCCCACAAGCGGCCCGGCATGGAGCCGAGGGAGCCCGCCTACACCTACCAGACCAAGCCCCTCCAGATGGACGGCATCACGATGGCCGTGCTGGGCATCGGGGCGCTGGCAGCCCTCAAGGGCTACCTGTGGGTGCAGGACGGCGAGGTATGGAAGGCGGCGCTGTTGGGCACGGTCACGGCCCTGGGGCTGGCTGTGGGCGGGTGGGCGTGGCACCGCTGGAAGAAGGCCAGCAAGCGGGTGGAAGACCCTCTGCTCATCAAGGAGAAGGTGTCGCGCATCGCCTTCGACGCCGAGATACAGGTCACGGCGGTCCTGCCCGCCGCGACGGGGCAGCAGCGCGCCGCCGAGCTCCTGGGGCCGGTGGCCGCTGCCTACCGCCACTTCGACAACCCCGCAGGAGCGCGGTTCAAGGTGGGCAAGGTGAAACCCGTCGCGCCCGACCCGTCGCTGCTCCACCCGGCAGGCCCAGGGCTGTTCGGCGCGCGCAGCGTCCTGGGAGTCCGCGAGGTTGCCGCCCTGTGGCACCCGCCCGGAGCGGGCGACGAGACGCCCCTGGTGGAGCGGTCCGGCTCAAGAGGGCTCATCCCCTCGGCCAGGGGAATCAGGGGAGGGGCTCTGGTGGGAGACACCACCGCGGGCAAGCCCATGCCTGTTCACTTCCCCGAAGACCTGCTCAGACGTCATCACCTCTACGTCGCACGCACCCGCATGGGCAAGTCCACCCTCATGCACCACATAGCAGTCCACAAGATGCGGGAGAAGGCCGAGGGCAGGGACGGAGACGCCATCGTCGTCATCGACCCCCACACCGATCTCGTTGACGGGATCCTCGAACACGTCCCCGACTCCCTCACGGACAGGGTGCGCGTCATAGACCTGTCGGACGCCTCCCGCTCCCCCGGCATCAACCTGCTCGACACCCGCGTCTTCGCAGACCGCGACCGCACCGCCGACTCGGTGGTCCGCGTGGCGAAGGGCCTGTGGGAGCAGTGGGGGCCGAGGATGCAGTCCATCCTCGAACAGACCGTCAAGACCCTCCACGAGGCCAACGAGCACCCCGAGACGGACGAGAACGAGCAGCACACCATCCTCGACGGGCTGCGCCTTCTTTCCAACGACCCGTACCGCAACGCCGTCCTGGCGAAGGTCTCCGACCCCTACCTCCTCGAATGGTGGGCCAGGGATTTCGGGAGCTGGCACCGCCAGTACAAGGCCGAGGCCCTCGCCCCCGTCCAGACCCGGCTGTCCTACTACGCATCCTCCAAGAGGGCAAGGGCCATCCTCGGCCAGCGCCGCTCCACCATCGACATACGCGAGACCATCCTCGACGGCGGCGTCCTGCTGGTGTCCACCTCCCAGGGGACCGTGGGCAGGGACGTGGCCGCCCTGGTGGGCGCGTCGCTGCTCAACCTCGTGGACGCCGTGATCCGCGAACAGGGAAGCGTGTCCCTGCGGGAGCGTCGGGGCGCGCTGGTGATCGTGGACGAGATGCAGACCATGCCCGGCGTCGACTACGAGTCGATGCTCAGCGAGCTGGGCAAGTTCGGAGCGAGCTTCATCCTCGCCACCCAGAGCCTCGCCAAGCTCGACGACCTCTCCCGCACCATGCGCGACACCCTGCTGGCCAACGTCGGGTGCCTGGCCGTCTTCCAGGTGGCCGGCTCCGACGCCCGCCACCTGGTCTGGGAGCTTGGCAAGGACCGGGTGACCGAGGAGGACATCGTGTCCCTGCCCGTGCACCACTGCTACGTCCGCGCCACCGTCGGGAAGGAGCGGATGGACTCCTTCTCGATGGAGGTGAGAAAGCCGGAGGGGGGAGACCGGGACGGGGCGGACCGCATCCGCAAGGCCAGCTCAGCCTACACCGTCTCGGCCCAGCAGCTCGCCTTCGCCGAGGCCCAGGGCCACGGGAAGGTGGAGGAGTTCCGCAGGGGAGTCGAGACCCTGAACGAGAGCGTCCCGCAGACAGGGGAGAAGAAGACTCCCCACGGCCCCGATCGGTGGAAGCGGACCAGCAGGCGCAAGGCGCAGAGGAAGGAGCGTCCGGATGAAGATCAACGGCAGTGAACTGGAGACGCTCGGCGTCATCGCGTCGTGCCCCTTCGCCGACCGGCTGGAGCTGGCCGCCATGTCCGGCGCGTCGAGGAGCGCGGTCTACGAGGCGGTCGGCGGGCTGGAGGACGCGGGCCTCGTCGCCCACGTGCCCCACGCGGCGGACCTGATACCGCCGACCCGCCGCTACCACATCACCGCCAGGGGACTGGGCGCGCTGGCCGAGAGCGAGGGCTCCACCCCCGACGACCTGCTGCGCTCCCGCCCCGTCTCCGTCCAGTGGCTGCGCATCCTGATGGACCGGCTCGACGCCCTGGCCGTCGTATACCGCCTGGCCTCAACCATAGCCGGCGCCGCCCACCCGGTCGGCCTCCGCCTGTACCGGGCCGGTCCCCTCGACGCCGCCATGACCCTTCCGGGCGGGCGGACCGTGGGGATCGCAAGGCAGGGACACGCCGCCGATAGGACGGGCTTCTCACGGCGGCTCTGGAAGCTGCGGGACGGGCCGCGCCCCGGAACGGTCCTCGTCCTGGTAACCGACGAGGTGCGGCTCAGACACGCCCGCAAGATGCTGCCCCGCACCGTGGAGGCGCTGCTGGCCCTGGAACGGGACGCGGCCCTCGCCGGACCCGAGGACGAGGTGTGGCGTCCCGCCGCCTCCGGCCCGCCCGCCAATCTGCGGAACGCCCTGGGGCAACTGGCTCCCGGGGGAGAGCTGCCCGTGGAGGCTAACCCCTCGCAGGCGGACCCGCCCGGCGACGGCGCCCCGGACGCGGACCGCGCTCTGCCCGTCCTTCTCAAACCCGCCGAGAAGCGCGCCCTCGACCTTATCTATGACTGGCCCTGGCTGCTCCGCACCGAGCTCGCGAGCCTGATGGCCGTCTCCGAGCGCCGAGCTTCCCAGCTCGTCAACCCCCTGGAAGGGTTCGGCCTCGTGACCCGGCCCATCGACGGGAGCGGACGACTCGCCCTCACCGACCGGGGCGTGGCGCTCCTGGCCCGTAGGGACCGCACCTCCGTCGCCGTCGCGAGGAGGCGATGGAGCGTCGCTCCCGTGGACGCCGAAGCCCCATGCGACTGGCGCAACGTCTCCGGCGGCAGGAGCCGCCAGCTGCTCAGGAACATCGAGCACACCGGGGCCGTTCACGCCTTCGTCGCCGCCCTGGCGCGGCAGGCCCACGCCCTGGGGTGGGAGCTGGCCCAGATCGACCCGCCCAGGAGCGCGTCGAGGCACTTCAAGCACGAGGGACGGAACCGCTCCGTCAACCCCGACGCCTTCGGCGTCCTCCGAAGAGGCCCGGCCGCCTCGCCCTTCTTCCTGGAGTGGGAGAGGAGAGCGGTGCGCCCCTCGACGATGGCGACGCGGATCGCCCCCTATCTGCGCTACTACTTATCTCACAGTCCCATCGACGACCACGGCGCCAGGCCCTCCGTCCTGATCGTCTTCGACGACGACATCGCCGCCACCAACTTCCTGAGAGTGGCGAGGGACGAGATGGACCGCGCCGGGGTCAGCGTGCCCCTGTGGGTCTCCCACAGCGCCGTCATCGACGCGCTGGGCCCGCTGGGAAGGGCGTGGAGGACTCCCGGCGACTGGGAGCCCGCCCACGTCCTGCTGGCCCGCTGAACACGCCGTACGGGACGGGAGTGCAGCGGCGGCTCCCGCCCAGTACCGAAAGGAGGTCTTCAACACATGGAACCGGAACGGAACGAAGAACCGAGAGGCCGCCGGAGGCGGGGCGCTCGCTCAGCCGTGCGCCTCGACGCCCGGTCACTCTGGGCGCGGTTGGCGCTGCTGAACCGCTCCCAGAACTGGCTCGCCCAGGAGATAGGGATCAGCTCCGGCTATATGTCCAAGCTGGTCACGGCAGGCCGCGCACCCTCCGGGCGCATCCGCAGAAGGATGCTCAAGGCCCTCGGATTCGAGGACTTTCACGAGCTCTTCAAGCTCGATGAGGAGGAGCAAGATGGAGACCCTTAAACAGGTGGCCGGCATCGTCATCGCCGGCCACATCGCACCCTACCTGAGCGGCGTCCTGCCCAAGGACTTCCCGAAGCGCCTCGAACGGCTCTGGGAGGCCAGCGGCCTCACCTGGAACGCCTTCGCCGACGCCCTCGGCGTCGACAAGAAGCGCGTCCACAGGTGGCGCAGGGGCGTCAAGCCCGACGGCGACGGCTACCACGCCCTCGTGAAGCTCGCGGCCCTCATACCGGGGGGCCTCGACATCCTCATGGGGGACGGGTTCCAGATGTACCTCTGGCAGGACTGGGAGGACCGGCACGACCGGCACAACCAGGACGACCAGCAGGACTGACACCCTCATGACCTGCCAGAGCACACATAACGGGAGCGTCCGCCCCGATGTCTTCCCCGACGACTTCCCCCAGGCCCTGGAGCGCTTCAAGGAGGCTTTAGGGATGACCTGGGACGAGATCGCCTGGCTGCTGGGAACCACCACCGCCACCCTGTGGCGATGGCGAAACGCGGGGATCAGACCCAGCACCGACTATCTCCTCGCCATTCAGGACCTGGCCGAGAGCAGGGGACTCGGACACCTGCTTCCACCCATAAGGGTCATAAAGGTGCCCGTTCGCGGTCCGGCGGAAGGCGTCCGGGCCGGATAGACGCGGGGGCCTCAGCAGCCCCCGGACAGGACAGCTTCAGGCTTCAAGAACGCTCGCACCCAGGTGCCAAGGGAGCACGACCGACATCAGGACAAGCACGACGGACCGGCGGCTTCCGACAAAGACGAGGGCGTGAGCGCAGGGACCACGTGCGCCCCGCGATTAGACCGATGGAATAGACCGATATGAAGAATAAGAACAGCCCACAAAGACGAGGGAGGCCGCGTGGGGGCGCCCCGGAGCTTAGGGTGGCGGAGATCAACCACAACCCCGGACCCGACGCCGAGGACAGGCTGCGACGCCTCTTCACCATCCTGCTCAGGTACGCCGCCGAGGACGCCAAGCGCCAGCCCCCGACCAACCCATCGCCGGAGGATGGCGGCGAGGAGGACGGCTCATGCGGCCCCCTCATACCCTGACCGTCATCAGCCTCGGCGGGGGCGTCCAGTCCTCCGTCATGGCGCTCATGGCAAACGAGGGGGCATTCGACCGCATCCCCGACTGCGCCATCTTCGCCGACACCCGTTGGGAGCCGCCCAGCATCTACGAGCACCTGACGTGGCTAGAAGACCGGCTGAGCTTCCCCCTGTACGTCGTGGACAACGGGCGAAGTCTCCGCGAGGACGTGAAGGCCCTCACCAACCACTCCGGCTCACGAAACTATGTGGACATCCCCGTCTACCTCAAGGGACGCGGCGGGGAGGGCGACGGCCTCGGCAGGCGCCAGTGCACAGACAACTACAAGATCAGGCCCATCAGACGCAGGATACGCGAGATGCTGGGTCTGAGACCCCGGCAGCGCGTGCCCGCCGGAACCACCGTCGAGCTGTGGCTCGGCATCTCCACCGACGAAGCCATCCGCATGAAGGACTCCCGCGATCGCTGGATGACGAACCGCTACCCTCTAATCGAGGCGGGGATGTCCCGCAGCGACTGCCTGAACTGGTGGAAGGAGCGTTACGACAGGCCCCTGGAACGCTCGGCCTGCGTCGCCTGCCCCTTCCAGTCCCGCAAGCGGTGGGTGGAGACGAAGCGGAGGTGGCCGGAGCTGTTCGCCGAGGCGGTGGAGATCGACGCCAGATTGCGGGAAGGGCTGTCACTGGACAAGACGCCCTATCTGCATACGCTGCGGATGCCCCTGGCCCAGGCGGTCGCCCTCGACGAAGCGGAGATGGGAGACGACGGTCATAGGGACGGGTTCGGCAACGAATGCGAGGGACACTGTGGCATCTGAGGAGCCCGGAAGAACGACGGCGGGAGCGTCACCACCCGGGGGGCTTGGTGATGACGCCAACCTCGTCCGTCAGCATGTCGGGGAGCTGGCTTCGTCTCAGGTGGCTCTTCCAGAGACGCTTGACGCAGGTCGCGGACTCGGCCAGATCCCTGGGGCTGACGTTCCTAGGGTCGGGATTGACCAGCGGCTGCGGCTGTCAACAAGACCTTTGACGCCGACCAGCCAATAGGGGTATCATGGGGGCAATAAGTTGGCCCGGCGATGCAGCAAACACCCCGGGCCGTGGCGCCACCTGAAGAGACAGGTGATGCAGTAGCATTGTACTACTCGCAGACCCGCTCCCGACAGGAGGCGGGTCTTTTTGATTTCAGTGGTTCAAGTGAAAGGAGGCAATCATGGCGAGAACCATGGCGCGTGAACGAGTAAACGGCAAGAGGGCGGCCATCTACGCCCGCGTATCGGACAAGAGCCAGGCCGAGGACGACAAGACCTCCATCTCCGAGCAGTTAGGCGAGATGCAAGCCTACTGCGAGCAGAAGGGAATGACCATAACCGCACGCTACCAGGAGGTGGGCAGAGGCTGGTCCAAGAAGCGCCCGGAGTTCCAGAGGATGCTGGCCGACGCCAAGCGGGAACGCTTCGACACAATCGTCTGCTGGAAGGCCGACCGCCTGAGCAGGGGCATGTACCCCGCAGCCGCCCTTATGGAGGTGGTCGAGGCCCACCAGATACAGCTCGAAGCCGTCACCGACGCCATCGACATGAAGACCTTCGGCCTCATGGCCGCCATCGGCAAGATCGAGCTGGACAACTTCCGGGAGAGAGCGACTATGGGCAAGCGCGGATCGGCCAAGCAGGGCCGGATGCCCGCCGGAGCCGCCCCCTACGGATACCGCACCGGAGACGACGGCAAACCGGAGATATACGAGCCGGAGGCCGAGGTCGTTCGGCGCATCTTCCACATGTACGTTTACGAGGGTTTGGCCGGGACCGCGATCTGCCAGCAGGTGACCGGCGACAACGCCCCTCTGAGGAATCCCGGCTCCCGGTGGCACAAGGCATACATCAACGACATTCTCGGCAGGGAGGTCTACAAGGGCACCTGGCACTACGGCAAGGCCCGTTGGGTCGTGACGGAGGCCGGAGAGAGGGTCTATCCGCAACCGGAAGATAAGTGGATCGAGGTGCCGTTCCCGACGCTGGTGGACGAAGAGACCTGGGACCGGGCGCAGGCCATCAAGAGCCAACGGAGGCAAAAGTCCAATCGCAACACCAAGATATTCTATCTGCTCCAACACCTCGTCAGCTGCGCCGAGTGCGGGTTGATGTTCGCCTGCCGCTCCTCCACGCATACCTACTTCAGACGGAAGGGCAAGGTCCGCAAGCAGGCCAGAGTTACCCCTCAGCGGCACTACCATTGCTACGGAATGCTCAGAGAGCATATGGATTGCCGGAATCCCGCGATGCTCAGGGCCGAACAGCTGGAGGAGTTGGTGTGGAACCAGGTCAAGGGGATGGTCCAGAACCCCGATCTCATAGTGGCAGGCATCGAGTCTCTGGGCGCCCAGGAAGACGGCGGCCTGGCCGAGCAGACCGCCTTGGCGGAGCGCGACCTCCAAAGGATACAGGTCGAGGAGGAGAGAGCCATCCGATTGTACGTGTCGGGTAAGATCACCGAGAACCAACTCGACCAGCAGCGGCGCTTCATCACCGAGCGACTGGAAGCCGCTCGTGCCACACTGAACGACCTCCGCGCCAGGGAGTCGATGGCGTCTGAGAAGCGCCTCCTCATGGAGAACCTGGTTCTGTGGGCCGGGAAGTTCGGCCACGGTCTGGACGACCTGCCCCAAGAGAAGCGCCGGGATGTCCTGCGGTTGATTGTCGATCAGGTCCTCATTGACCACGACAATCGCGTCAGCATCAGCCTCGGCATCCCAACTGAAAATTTCACGTCGATTGAGAAAGAGGAATCACGGTTCCAATGCCCGACGACAGCTTGATTCCAGGAAAAAAAGTCCAGGAGATACCGCTGAACGGCTCGGTGGTATCTTCCGTAAACGGTAGTCCACCCAACTGGACAAAATCAAGAACCTTCACTCTCTGGACTCAATAGCTACGGAAACGTACGCTACTCGTGGGCGGTCGGACTAGGAGGCAGTTGACTAGGAAGGTAGTTCAGGGGATAGCGTGTAGTTCGATCCTCCGCAAGCGGGCCGACGTGTACGGTAGACAGAACCGAGGCGTCAAGGGGCACATTTTCGGCGGCCCGCCCAGCTAAAAAACTGTCGTCCGGCATAGGCACGGTGTAGCGAATCAGGGCGTCGCCGGGAATGACGATGATCTTGTCAAGGGCGGAGAGAAATCAGGCCGTGTGGCGGAGCAAAAGTGTACCACCGGGGCGTTGGTGTTCAGCAAAAATGTCACGCTGCGACGGGTCTCAGCAGGAGCAGTTAGTAGGAGCGAGTGTGGTGGGGTCTAGGCGTCAGGGGGATCGCCTGTGGTGCGCAGGACGGCGGCCTGCCTGCTCTGCTTGAGGCGGTAGCTCTCGCCGTTCATCTCCAGGATGTGAACTCTGTGAGTGAGGCGGTCCAGCAGGGCGCCGGTCAGTCTCTCCGAGCCGAAGACCTCGGTCCACTCGTCGAAGGGCAGGTTGGTGGTGACCAGTACCGACCCCCTCTCGTATCTCTGGCTGAAGACCTCGAAGAGGAGCTCAGCGCCGGTCTTGGAAAGTGGTACGAAGCCAAGCTCGTCGACGATAAGCAGCTTGAGTCGGGCCAGCTTCTTCTGGAGGTTGAGCAGTCGCCGCTCGTCCCTGGCCTCGATCAGCTCGTGGACCAGCGAGGCGGCCGTGGTGAAGCCGACCGACAGTCCCCTCTGGCAGGCGGCGAGCCCCAGACCGAGGGCCACATGGGTCTTGCCGGTGCCGCTGTTGCCTATGGCGATGACGTTCTCCCGCCGGTCTACGTACTCGCAGCGTGCCAGCTGCATGGCCAGGTGCTTGTTCACCGACGGCATGGCCAGGAAGTCGAAGGTGTCGAGGCTCTTGGTGGCGGGGAAGCGTGCCGCCTTGATCCTGCGGTCAACCATCCGATGATGGCGGTCTATCAGCTCAAGCTCAGAGAGCCTCAGCAGGTAGCCTGGATGGTCGACGCCCTCGGCGGCGCACTGGCCGGCCACCTTGCAGTACTCCCTCAGGAAGGTCGGCAGCTTCAGCTCCTTGAGGTGATGCTCCAGCAGCACCGTAGACCTCTCGCTCACCGCCCGATCCCCGACATGAGCGCCATGTAGTCGCTGGCTGCTGTCTTCGTCACGGTGACCCTGGGCAGGTAGGGGTACAGCTCCAGGTCGAGTCTCTGGGGACGGCCCTCTATCCTGCACAGCACCAGGTGTTTGATGGCGTCGAAGCTTATGGCGCCGAGCCTGAGGGCATCACGCACACCCTCGTACACCTCCTCCTTGCGGAAGTTCTCCACCAACCGCAGCACCTGTACGAACTCACGCTTGCCTCGCCTGCCCATCCTCGACTCCAGCAGTCTGCGCAGCATGCCGAACTCCTCCGGCAACTCCCACCCGGCCAAAGGAGCAGCCTGGTCCAGCGCTCCCGTCTTGCGCTCCAGCAGCGGCAGGTAGTGGACAGGGTCGAAGACGAAGTCGTCGCGTTCGTATGAGCGCGGATGCCGGGCTATCACCTCCGCCCCGCAGCTGATCACCACGTCACCCACATAGCCGCGCACCACCACCTCCCTGTGACCGTAGGCCACGGGCACCGAGTAGTCGTTGGTCCGGTACCGCACCAGGGACAGGGAGCTGACACGGCTCACGTGCTTGTCGCTGGCGTCGTATGGCACGGCGGGGAACGCCAGCAGGGCTTCCAGGTCACGCTCCATCCGCTGGCCTATCGTCTCCCTGTGCCCACGCAGCTGTCTCCCCATCCGTTCCAGGCACCTCTCCTCGAGGTAGGCGTTGAGCGCATCGAAGCTCGGGAACGACGGCACAGGCACCAGGAAGTTCCGGCGAGCATATCCCACCAGCCCCTCGACCTTGCCCTTGTCGTTACCCTTGCCGGGACGGCCGAACCGATCCTCGAACAGGTAGTGCGACACCAGCTCCGAGAACACACGAGTACGCTGGCGCCGGCCGTCTCCCAGGATCCTGGCCACAGCCAGTCTCGTGTTGTCGTACAAGATGCTCCGCGGCACGCCGCCCAGGAACGAGAACGCCGAGACGTGACCGTCGCAGAACGCCTCGGTCGTCTCTGCGGGGTAGGCCTTGACGAAGCACGCGTCGCTGTGGGGAAGGTCCAGCACGAAGTAGTGGATGGTCTGCTCCACTCCTCCGATGACCGCCTTCGCCTGGCCGAAGTCGCACTGGGCATCACCAGGAGGATGGGAGAGCGGAACGTACATCTCGCGTGTCCGGCGCCGTCGCTCGCGCACGTAGTCCTTGACTATCGTGTACCTGCCACCGAACCCGTGCTCCGCTCTCAGACGGTCATAGATCCGCTTCGCCGTGTGGCGCTGCTTCCTCGGAAGACGCCGGTCCTCTTCCAGTATCCGGTCGATCACCCCGTGGTACGGGTCCAGCTTAGGGCGACGCGGCGGTGACTGTCGACGGTACCCGGGTGGCACCGAGTACTCCAGCATCTTGCGCACCGTGTCCCGGTGCAGACCGAACACCCGGGCAGCCTCTCGCGTGCTCATCCCTTCCACCATGCAGGCCCGGCGCACTCGAACGTACAGTTCCACTTTGTACATCCTTCACACCTTCCATCGAGTTGCCTCCAACTCTATAGAAGGCGGCGGGTGGTCCAGTTTTGCAGCGCCACTCCCGGACGCTCACCCCCGCCTCGCCGGTCCATTATTACTCCGCCCTTTACACATCGGTCAGTATGATCTGCAGGAAGGATGCGTAGTCGAGCTGCTCCCTGCGTGCGAGAGTGACCCTCTCCGGCAGGGTGTTGAGCACGGCGCCGAGCTTGAGGCGCTTGAGCAGCGGGGTGAGTTCAGTCGTGGTGGTCATGAGCGTTCTCCTTGTGCTGATTGAGCGGTGCGGCCGTTGGCACGAGCGAAGACGGCGCCCGGCCTGGCAAATCGACCTGGGGGCATCGGTGGAGGCTCCGGCTGCGTGGCCTCCTGCTCCAGGGCCTCGACGAGTATGCGCTCGAGACGGCGCACGTCGATCAGGTCTACGGAGAGAGCCCTCCGGCATGCGGCATCGAGACGCTCAGGGGAGTAGCGTTCTCCCAGGCGTATGAGCTTGTGTCCCTGTCTGAGCTTGGCCCAGGGCAGCGGGCCGTCGAAGAGACGCTCGGCATAGGCTGCCACGGCCGGTCCCTGTGACGCCGCGCTGAGCTTGATTTGCTCCGGCGCTCTGAGGGTGTAGGCGCTCAGCTCTGCCGGGTAGTCGTCGGGGTCGGTGGATCTGCCGCCGCGATCCTGGCGCGGGTGGACCTTGATCAGTCTTCCCCGGTGGTAGATGCGCACCAGTTTGCTGCCGAGCCGCACCTCCACTTTCTGCCCGGGCGGGCATGTCGCAGAGGGCACCGAGTAGAGAGCGTACTGGCAGGCTATGTGGTGGTCGGGATGCACCTTGGCCGTGCGCCAGTCGGTCATCTCGTAGGGCTCTGCGTCCCACTCCCCGAGCGCGTGGCGCTCCTCATCCCGGAAGACGGTCAGGGGCTGCCTGCGGGTGGTGCCGTGCACCCTCTGTCCGGCCACGGCCAGGCACCATCGCCTGGCCGCAGACCTCATGTCCGACAGACCCCTGAACTCCCCGCCCTTGAAGAACCGCTCCCGCACGTAGGGCACTCCACGCTCCACGCGCGGCTTGTCCCGGGGATGGCGCACCCGCGCCGGGTCTGAGATGAAGCCGCGGCGCTGGGAGTACTCCAGGAAGCCGCGCGTGAGACGGGGATGGAGCGGATCGACACCAGCCACTGCTGCGGGGAAGTTGTCGATCACCAGGTACTTGGGAACGCCCTCGAAGAAGGCCCAAGCAGCCTCCAATCCCTCGATCACATCGACAAGCTTCTGGCTGAAGGTCGGCCAGACGAAGCTGTGCCGCGAGTATGTCAGAACGATGATCAGCGCCCAGACCACCCGGCGGCGGCCCGTCGCCGGGTCCTCTATCAAACCCAGACGACCGAAGTCCATCTCCGCCACCTCGCCGGGTGCGCTCTCCCCCATCCGTACAGTCGCCGGACTTCGCCTCTGCCAGCCCCGTCGCTGGATGAACCGCCTCAACGACGTGTACGAGACCCGGCAGCCTCGGCCCGCAAGCAGCTCATGGATACGGGTCACCTGCAGACGGTCGGCGGTGAGCCACTCGTAGACCTGGTCCGCCCAGGGGGCGAGGACCTCCTCGGTCGGTATCTCCACCTTCCGAGGGCCCGCAATACTCAGCCCTGCCAGGCGGGCCAGCTGATCCTCACTCGGAGCAGGACCGTCCCGGGCCAGCCCCGCCTCCACGACCGCCTCGATGTACCTGCGCACTGTCGCTCGCGACAGCCCCGTACCAGTTGATATGCCGCGCTGGCTGATGCCGGACTGCCAGCGCCGCACCACTTCTGCTATCTCCACTCTCGACACCACCCTGTACGCCATTGCTGCTCCTTCGATCCGATCTGCAGCAATGGCGTACAGGGTGGTCAATCACCTGGCGAAGTGGTCTATAGTTCCTGGCGATCTCTCACTTTACTGGTACATAGTTCCTGGCGTTTGACACTTCGGGGCCAGCCGTCATGTTCGTGACGATGAAGCCTACCCGAGGGAACAGCTCTCCCCTATACCACTCCACCTTGGCCACCACCCGCCGAGCACGGTCCCAACTCTCAGCACGATACCAAAAGTCATCGTATCGGATCACCGGACGTTTCGGCGGCCTCCCAACAGGTCGTATCAGCAAGGGAGCGATCTCGTATTGCAGCACTTTCATGGCGGTCGCACAATCGCGACGAAACTCTTCGGTATTCTTGGGAGGTCGAGTTGGACGCATAGCCACTGGCCGCTCGGCATGTCGTCGATCCCCGACTCGGGCCCCATATGCGATGGTCCTGAAGGAAGAACGGAGCCTGCCACGGCCTCGACGACCTCTCCCACCCTGTCGAGGTCGATACCGAACAGCGGCTGTGGAACGGGCTGTTCGATCTCCCGGGGACGACCGGGCTAGCGGTGTCGGACCTCCACACCGGCCTACCACTGTCGATCGACCGGCTACCAGCCTATCGTAGCCCAGATCTCATCAGGGCAGAGGAATAACTTGGAGGGCTCAGCAGGCTGAGGTTGGCGGGCAATGTGTCCGAACGATAAAGCTCTGCATGTCTCTGGGAATCGCCGGCCTGGCACTGGCTCTCACCCAGTCATCTGCCTTCATTCTGTACGTGGAGCTGTTCGTGACAGAGTCCGTTCACCATATGGTGCGAGCTGGGCTGGCAAGTTTTCTGGCCGTTGCAATGCTGTCGGCATGCGACGACAGGCTGCCATCCTCAGCTACAGAACTCCCGACCAAGACCTCGGCTCAAGTCAACACACCCGAGTCACTTCCGTCCGACATACCCACATCTACGCCCGTTCCCACACTGGCACCTGAACCTACTGCCACCACACCATCGTCTACGTCCAAACCCACGCCAACACAGGTCCCCACCGCTACCCCAGCGTCCGAACTCACCCCGACACCAGCGCTATTGATCACCGTGTCCAACATCCCCAAAGAGCTCCCTCCATATGATCGGGATGACTGGCGCCACTGGACCGACGCGGACGACGATTGTCAGAACACGCGCCACGAGGTCCTGATCGCTGAGAGTCAGGCTGCGGTGACATTTAAGAGCGACAGGCAGTGCCAGGTCGACGGTGGGCAGTGGTTCGGGGTATTCACAGCAACGGCCGTCAAGGAAGCCAGCAAGCTGGATATCGATCATCTCGTCCCGTTGGCTAATGCTCATCGGTCGGGCGGATGGGCCTGGACAGATGAGAAGAAGGAGCAGTATGCCAACAGTCTTGGCCATCCCGATCATCTGATTGCGGTGACGGCCGGCGCCAACAGGTCCAAGGGAGCCAAAGGTCCAGACGAATGGCGGCCTCCCAACGAATCCCATTGGTGCGAGTACGCCGTCTCCTGGATCAGGGTGAAGCAAACTTGATTCTCTCGCAAAAAGTCTGTGCAGGTCGAATTAGAACAAACGTAGCCACGCCTGGGTACAATATTCAGTCTCTGTTCCGTATACTACCCCAACATACGGTAGCGCTCAGATGTGCTAACTCGCTGGAACTTCCTCAAAACGGGTTTTTGCGAGGGAATCAAGCTTAGGAACCTGCTTCCTGGTTCGAGTCCAGTCTGGTCTGTCAATGGCGGAGGGATATTAGGCCATGGGGTGTCGAAGTTCAGGGGAAATGTCCGGTTAAGTGTTCAGCAAAAATGTCACTCGGTTAAGCCTCGATGGTATCAGATGATGACGTTTCGGAAACCACGCGGGATTGTCGCGTTGGCGGACCCTCAGCGTCCGTGTATTTCTTGATGGTGGCCCTGTGGATTCCCAATTCCCGTTCGATTGCCCGAAGCGACATCCCCTTGCGACGGGCTTTCTGAATCGCCTTCCATCGCTCCTTCTGAAGGAACGTCGGCTTGCGCGTAGGGGCGGCTGCGGGCCTGCCGGGCGTGGCCGCGCCGTCAGTGATCAGACCGCCACCATTCTCGTCCTCTGCCCTTGAGTCCAGCGGTTCGAGAGTCGAGATCCAGTGTTCGCCCAATCCGTTGGCGCTGGAGGATCGGACAGGAACACTTTCGGAGCCTCCGTGGCCGTTCCGGAGAAATACCGGACTGGGTGGCGCCTCCTGGGAGGAGATGATGCGTCCCTCATGCCGCACCGACAGCCGGCCGGCCAGTCCTTGCAGGACCTCCACAGCCGCCCCGGCATAACTGGGACGTTCCCGCTCTGGCAGCAACTGCAGGGTATGCAGCTGGAATCTCACCGTGTTGTCCCGGGCCACTTTTCTGCGGTGCTCAAAGCACAGGATCTGTTCCAGGCACAGCTCCGGGTCCAGGGGCCGGAATGCAGGCTCAGGGTGTTGCGGTGGGACACGGAAACGCCGGTTGAATCGCGGCAGGAACTGGTCCAGCACGCTGTTGGCTTCCCCGATGCTGCTCGCCCCTGCCAGCCGCAGTTCGGTTACGAGGCGGTCCTGGAAAGTTTCCGCCATCCGCTCCACTCTTCCCTTGGCCTGGGGAGAGAGGGCGAATATCATCTGGATCGCCAGTTCGTCCATGGCCCGGCTGAACTGGGTTGGCATCCCGGGGAGGCCGGAGCCGGGCGTGTGCCTGAAGACCCCGTGCCGGTCGGTGTACAGGGCGAGGGGAATGCCGCGGCGCTGCAAGAGGCGCTGGATCAGCAGGAAGTAGCTGTGGGCGTCCTCCTTCTCGCAGAAGAGGGCGTCGACCACCGTGCCGGTGGCATCGTCCACTGCGATCAGCAGCGTGAACGGTGGAATCCGGTCCCCCAACCACGGGTGATGACTGCCGTCCATCTGGATCAGCATTCCCTGCCGGGGCATTCGCTGGCGGCGTACCCGGTGCTTTGGCTGGCGCCTGCGCCGCGGACTGCTCAACCCGGCGTTGACCAGGATGCGCCGCAGGGTGGTCCTGCCGATGTCGATGCCGTCGCGGTCGCTCAGCAACTCGCTGAGATGGGTGTGGTTGGTCCCTGCGTACCTGGTGCGAGCCAGGTGAACCACAGCGGTTGCAACGGGCTCGGGAGTTGCGTTGGCCGGCTTGCGGCTCCGGAGACCGTGAGCAACGGTGGCAGCGCCTTTCTCCTGGTAAGCCGCAAGGATACGCCGGGTGTGTCGCGGGCTGACACCCATGAGTGTAGCCGCCTGATCCAGCGTCATGTGCTCAACCAGCAGGCTGTTGAGGATCTTGAGTCTCGTCTGTTCTTTGGGCGTCAAAGTCACATTCTCCATAAGTTGAATGTGACATTTCTGCTGGCCAGTTAGCGAGGACCTTTTCCCTGAACGTCAACATAAAGGGCGGAGTAATAATGGACCGGCGAGGCGGGTGTGAGCGTTCGGGAGAGGCGCTGCAAAACCGTACCACCCGCCGTCTTCTATAGAGTTGGAGGCAACTCGATGGAAGGTGTGAAGGGATGTACAAGGTGGAACTGTACGTTCGAGTACGCCGGGCCTGCATGGTGGAAGGGATGAGCACTCGGGAGGCGGCGCGTGTGTTCGGTCTGCACCGGGACACGGTGCGCAAGATGCTCGAGTACTCGGTGCCTCCTGGGTATCGTCGGCAGTCGCCGCCACGTCGACCGAAGCTGGACCCGTACCGCGGGGTGATCGACCGTATCCTGGAGGATGACCGTAGTCTTCCGAAGAAGCAGCGCCACACGGCGAAGCGGATCTACGAGCGTCTGGGAGCTGAGCACGGCTTTGACGGCAAGTGCACGATAGTCAAGGACTACGTGCGCGAGCGTCGCCGCCGGACACGGGAGATGTACGTTCCGCTCTCCCATCCTGCGGGAGATGCCCAGTGCGACTTCGGCCAGGCCAAGGCGATCATCGGAGGAGTGGAGCAGACCATTCACTACTTCGTGCTGGACCTTCCCCACAGCGACGCATGCTTCGTCAAGGCCTACCCCGCAGAGACGACCGAGGCGTTCTGCGACGGTCACGTCTCGGCGTTTTCGTTCCTGGGCGGGGTGCCGCGGAGCATCCTGTACGACAACACGAGACTGGCCGTGGCCAGTATCCTGGGAGACGGCCGGAGGAAGCGTACCCGCGTCTTCTCGGAGCTGGTATCCCACTACCTGTTCGAGGACTGCGATGATGAATACCGGGCCACCTCGGCCCGGGTCTGACCCCTTCGAGGACTGGCACCATGCCTTCAACCGGATCTGTCGACTCGAGTCGAGGTGGCCCGGAAGTGCCTTTGGCACGGCGAGCAGTGACTTTATAGGAGCCTGGCTTTAAGTCCCATCGCAGTCCTGTCCGCTCACCCAGCCAGAGCGCTATCCCAGAGGAGGTGGTAGAGATGACAGGAGTCGTAGATCAAGAAGGCGGTCGTTCTATTCGGGTAGTCGTCGGAGTGGATACTCACCAAGACAAGCATGTGGCAGTGGCCATTGACCGCCAGGGTGTACGGCTGGGGGAGCTTCACGCACCGGCGACTATGCATGGCTATCAGGATCTCGAACGGTGGTCACGGAGTCTGGGAGAGATTCACGCCTTTGGGATTGAGGGTACGGGTTCCTACGGGGCCGGAGTGGCTCGCTACCTGACCCGTAGGGGACATACCGTTGTGGAAGTGAATAGGCCCGACCGGTCAACCCGCTACAGGAAAGGGAAGAGCGACCCCACCGATGCGGAGATGGCAGCTCGATCAGTATTGGCGGGAGTGGCCGAAGCCACACCCAAGTCGGGGGAGGGAGAGGTGGAGATGATTCGCATGCTCAAGAGCGCCAAAGACTCGGCCGTCAAGGCTCGCACCCAGGCCTTCAATCAGATGAAGGCCCTGATTGTCACAGCCCCGGCTGAGCTTCGCGAGACCCTCGTTGGACTCACCGCCGGTGCTCTGATCAACCTGTGCAAGAGCTTCCGGCCTGGTCGTCTGGACGATCCCACGGCGGCGGGCAAGTACACCCTGCGCTCCCTTGCCCGCCGCTACCGTCAACTCAGCAAGGAGATACATGACCTGGAGGGGGAGCTGGAACGACTCACCCGTACCATATCCCCAGCCCTGGTAGACAGCTACGGCATAGGACCCGACACGGCAGCCACTCTACTGGTGGCTGCAGGGAGCAACCCTGAGCGCCTCCACTCCGAGGCTTCTTTCGCCTCCCTGTGCGGCGTCAATCCCATACCTGCTTCCTCAGGCAAGACCAATCGGCATCGGCTCAATCGCGGCGGTCATCGTCAGGCCAACGCTGCTCTCCATCGCATCGTTGTGGTCAGACTTCGGTATGACCCGCGGACCCAGTCCTACATGCGACGCCGCACCAGGGAGGGGATGAGCAAGGCGGAGATCATCCGTTGCCTCAAACGCTACGTAGCTCGCGAAGTCTTCTCTGCCCTACGGACCTCGGCCCAAACAGTTCAAGCCACGACTTGACTTCTATAGGAGCATCCGCTTCGGTCGTCCCGGCAAGGGCAAGGTGGAGGGACTGGTGGGCTACGCTCGTCGGAACTTCCTGGTACCGTCGACAGTCACTGCCGCGTCGCCCTAAGCTGGACCCGTACCACGGGGTGATCGACCGGATACTGGAAGAGGACCGCAGTCTTCCGAGGAAGCAGCGCCACACGGCGAAGCGGATCTATGACCGTCTGAGAGCCTCGCACAGGTTCGGTGGCAAGTACACGATGGTCAAGGACCAACAGGACTATTCCCCTTCCGGATCCCTACTATATATGGCTTCCCGTGAATGCAAGCCTATCCAGACATGCAAGGCTTGGCAGGGTTGCCTCAAGTGGAAGCTAGGGAAAGGCTATACGATGGTATCTGCGGCGCATGGCGCGGGCGAGCATGTGGCAGCTTGAGGGCTACCCTGTCGAGCAGCTGACGCAGGTGGACTGGGACGGCATGACGATGGAGTGGGAGAGTGGCGGCCCCAACCTGTTCTACCTATCGGCAAGCGTTGTGTTCGCCTTCGGCGGCCCCAGGGATGCGACGGCGCTCATGCGCGACCTCGTCCGTCTTCTCGGCCTCGGCAGGCACGGGCACTCCCCGCTAGCCCACGGCACAAACGGCGCGGTCGTTAGGGCGAATCCGGTCTTTAGCTACAAATCCGGCTCAGCTCCGGACGCCGGCGCGAGCTGCAGGTGGCCTCCTGCGAACGAACCACCCGTTAGGGCAACGGCGCGGGACGGCGGCGATCAGCCATGTTGACACCCCGTCGCGCCGTCGGCCTAACATGTTGACACCGCAAGTTGACAGGAGGCGCGACGGATGGCGAAGCAGGTGATGTTGGGCGTCCGGCTCGACGCCGAGACCAGGGCCGCGTTCAAGGCGTGGTGTGCGGCTCGGCAGGTCACGGCGCAGGCGGTCTTGCGTGACGACGTGGCCCGACACCTGGCCTCCCCTGCGGTCCCGCCCATCCCGCGCGACCGCGCCCTGGTGCAGGTGCTCAGGCCGAGGCCCTGGCCCAAGCGCCTGCGGGGGCGGCTGTCGACCTGGACGACAGGGCGCAAGCGCCGCCAGTCCGTGGGATGAATTGTGGGAAGGGCCCTCAATGACCGCCTTGACAAACGGGCGGTTCGATTCCTGCCTCGGTCCACCTGAAGGCCCAAATCCCGGATACCGGGTGTCGAACCTGTGTACACTTATACAACTCAAGATTCAATCCCTTGCTAGGAGTACAGTGATGGACACGGTAGAGCCGCCCTTCGCCTTGCCGGAGGAATCAAAGGGCGAGAAGGTTTGGGCCAGAGTACTGAGGGCATCTCTGGCTCTCCCCGGCGCCAAAGTGGACCGCAGGGCCTTTCTCAGGTCCCAGCTATCCCCCTATTGCGATGAACAGCAGGTGGGCGAGGCGATTGGCGGTACGCCTGCCCTGGCAGGCGTACCGAATGTTTTGACCGACAGGTTGGCGGATTCCTGCATCCGGTCTCATGTGCTCAAGGCATCAGGAACATCGTTTGCCGCTGGCTTGCCTGGCGGTTGGGCCATGGCGGGAACAATCCCTGCCGACCTAGTGCAGCTTCACTGGCACGCATTGGTACTGGCCCAGAAGCTGGCGTACCTGTACGGCTGGTCCGACCTGCTTGAGGAGGGCGAGGTCGATGAGCAAACGGAGCTTGAGCTAACCCTTCTGGTCGGTGCAATGATGGGTGCGGCTGCTGCCGAGAGGGGGTTGGCAGAACTGGCCAAGCGCTTCGCAGAGCAGGTTGGCCGTCGCCTCCCTCGGCAGGCTCTGACAAAGACCGTGTACTATCCGATCATCAAGCAGGTGGGTAAGTGGATAGGAGTCAGCGTTACTAAGCGTGGATTTGCTGGCGGGGTTGCCAAGGTTGTGCCGGTCGTAGCAGGTTTCATTTCCGCCGGCGTGACGGCGGCAACCATGCGGCCAATGGGGAAGCGACTGAAGAACCACCTGCGAGAAGCGGCATCTTCTCGGCTCCTCAATTCTTGTCGCCCCAAAGGTACACCTAACAACATCCCATCACCAGTCCCTGACTTCTGAGACTGCGATGATGAATCCCGGGCCACCTTCGGCTCGGGCCTGACCCTTTCTGAGACTGGCATCATGCCTTCAGCCTGATCTGTCGACTCGAGTCGAGGTGGCACCCGAAGTGCCTTTGGCAAGGCGAGCAGTGACCTTATAGGAGCCTGGCCCCACGCCCCATCGCAGTCTTGTCCGCTCACCTGGCCGGCGCGCAATCCTCCGGGAGGTAGAAATGACAGGAGTCGTCGGTCATGAAGGTAGTCGTGGTGTTGAGCTGGTCGTCGGAGTCGACACCCACCAGGATGAGCATGTGGCGGTGGCCATTGACCGTCAGGGGGTCCGCCTGGGGGAGCTTCACACAGTGGCGACCACCCATGGGTATGAGGAGCTCGAACGGTGGTCCCGGGGCCTGGGAGAGATTCATGCCTTCGGGATTGAAGGCACCGGTTCCTACGGTGCCGGAGTCGCCCGATTCCTGACCAGTAGGGGCCATACCGTAGTGGAGGTCAACCGGCCCGACCGGTCAACCCGCTATCGGAAGGGGAAGAGCGATTCCACTGATGCGGAGATGGCAGCGCGTGCCGTGCTTGCCGGAGTAGCCGATGCCACTCCCAAGTCAGGTGAGGGTGAAGTCGAAATGATCCGTATGTTCAAGAGCACCAAGGACTCGGCCGTCAAGGCTCGCACCCAGGCAATCAACCAGATGAAGGCCCTGGTTGTCACGGCCCCGGCCCGGCTTCGTGAGCACCTCACTGGCCTCACCGCTGCTGCCCTTGTCACCCGGTCCAAGAGCTTCCGGCCTGGTCGTATGGAGGGTCCCACCGCGGCGGCCAAGTATGCTCTTCGCTCCCTTGCCCGTCGCTACCGTCAACTCGGTAATGAGATACAGGACCTGGAGGCCGAGATCCAAAGACTCACACGGACGGCAGCCCCAGCCCTGGTGGATGGCTTCGGCATAGGACCAGACACGGCGGCGACCCTCCTCATTGCTGCAGGGAGTAACCCGGACCGCCTCCACTCCGAGGCTGCCTTCCCCTCCCTGTGCGGTGTCAATCCCATCCCTGCTTCCTCCGGCAAGACCACCAGGCATCGGCTCAACCGAGGCGGCCACCGCCAGGCCAACGCGGCACTCCATCGCATTGTTGTCGTCAGACTTCGTCATGATGAGCGGACCCAGGCATACATGCGTCGTCGCACCACCGAGGGAATGAGCAAGGCTGAGGTGATCCGCTGCCTCAAACGCTATGTCGCTCGCGAGGTCTTCTCCGTCCTACGGAACTCAGCCCTATCCCACAGCACTCCTTGACATCTATAGGAGCATCAAGCTCAGCCTCTCGGAACTTTTGTCGAATCGTCTCGTGTCGTGCAGCAGTGCTGAGGCGGCGCAGGATGCCGTTGCGCTTCTGAGCCCGAAGCCGACCTACAGCCTTGAGTTCTTCTGAGGGATAGTGGCACCCCCCACACGGCGTCTGTGGTAGCGCCTGTCTGTGGTAGCGCCTGATAGTAGGGAGAGCTGGGCACCGCAAGATTGATTCCCTCGTAAAAACCCGTTTTGAGGAAGTTCCAGCGTTTTAGCACATCTGAGCGCTACCGTATGTTGGGGTAGTATACGGAACAGAGGCTGTATATTGTACCCAGGCGTGGGTACGTTTGTTCTAATTCGACCTGCACAGACTTTTTGCGAGAGAATCAAGATTCGCTTGGAAGGATGGGAACGGAGATAGAGGACCTCGAAATGGGGCCAGGCCATGCGGGTTCGCCAAATCGACGAACGCCTCCGGCGCGTCGGGTGGAATTGTTCATACGTCCTGGCGGATACTGGGCCATAGCAGCGAAAACATGCTATCTCAGGATCCAAATGCCCTGTCTTGATCGTTCCGAGCCCTTCTTCGGCGCCTGGCGTATGACCGGAGCCAGAAGTAGGCCTCTCCCCCCTCATTTCCGTCACCTCCAGGCGCCTTCCGGACAACTTTGCGACTACGCCGAGCCGCTTTCGCACCGCCAGAAGCGTCCCCACCTAACGCGGTCTGAGCCTCCCGACGGTCCGGCCTCCACCTTATCGATGTAGCCATGTACTCCTCGGCTCTGGGCCTGCTAGCGGTTGGCAGAGGCCCGAACTGTTGGGTCTATTTGTAGAGGGTCGAATGTCGGAATGGGGACCCCTCCAAGTGACTTGACTATTACGAAACACGGCGTGCGCTATTTAATACGTGTCGTCACACGCTGTTACTCACCCTGATATATGATTCTCTCGTAAAAAGTCTGTGCGGGTCGAATTAGAACAAACGTAGCCACGCCTGGGTACAATATTCAGTCTCTGTTCCGTATACTACCCCAACATACGGTAGCGCTCAGATGTGCTAACTCGCTGGAACTTCCTCAAAACGGGTTTTTACGAGGGAATCATATATACGTAACCCGAGACTTGACATTCGGAGGGGCAGGGTGATATATGTAACCCGCTCTAGCGTTCGGGACAGAGTCCCCGATGCTGTCTAGTCCGTTGCGGATAGTCTTGGTGTTTGAGCTAAGGAGGCGACGAAATGCGTAAGGCTCGTGGATTCCACTGGGCCACCTGGTTGGTTGGAGCAGTCATGCTCCTGGTTCTCGCCGCGGTTGCCGCGGCTTGTGGAGGAACCGAGGAGATCATCAGAGAGGTCGAGGTCGAGAGAATCGTCGAGGTGGAGAAGGTCGTACAGGTAGAGGTCGAGAGGGTGGTGGAGAAGGAGGTAGTCAAGGAGGTACCTGTCGAGAAGGTAGTCGTCCAGGAGAAGATCGTCGAGCAGGAGAAGATCGTCGAGGTGGAGGTGGACCCCAGGTACGGCGGATCGCTGAGATGGTCCGGCAATGGTTGGTCTGCCTTTCCCCAGCCGAGCTTCAAGGTAGGGCGTGAGACTATTACCGGCTACCACGTCTTGATATTCGACGCTCTGATGGCCTGGGACAGTAAGCTGAACGTCTCACCGCAGATGGCCGAAAGCTTCGAGATCAGAGACGGCGGCAGGCATTTCATCTTCAAGCTCAGGGACAACCTGAAATTCCACAATGGGGACACAGTCGACAGCGCGGATGTCGTAGCCTCGCTGAATCGCTGGCTTGAGGATGACACCTTTAACGTTTACGTCACCCCAAATCTTGTAGGCCCTATCACCGCGACCGACGACAGGACAATAGAGGTCAAGTTCAACAGGCCTAACGGGCAATTCCTGGCACAAGTGGGCAAGACCATGCAGCATTTCCCCATGGTTTTGCCCAAAGAGATTGCTGACCTTGGCGGGGGGGAGACGAGACTTACTATCGAACAGATGATTGGTTCGGGACCCGCCGTATTTGTGGAGTTCCGGGAATTGGAGAGCTCTCGTCTGGAGAGGTTCGTGGACTACGTACCTCGCGACGAGCCAGGGGATGCCGCCGCCGGCGGCAAGCGCATGTTCTTCGACACGATCGAGGCCATACACATCGCTGAGCAGGAGATCCGCGTGGCGGCCCTGGAGACCCGTGAGGTCGACGTGCTCTTCGATGTCCCCGTTCAGTTCGTAAGAAGGCTGCAGGACAACCCCGACATAACGACCGAGTTCGGCACGCCTGCAAGCCAGTTGACAATACAGCTCAACAAGCACGCCGGGGTCTTAGACAACTCGGAGAGTGGCAAGCTGATGCGGCAGGCGATCTTCATCGGCCTTAATCCCGCAGACCACCTGGACGCTGTGACCCAGGGCGAGAAGCTGTGGAAGCTATGCCCCACCCAGTTCTCGTGCGATGCCTGGTTTGGTGGAAGAGAGGTTGTGCCGAACGTCTATAACGCGCAAGATATACCCAGGGCGAAGGCGATGATCGCCCAGGCAGGCTACGACGGTGAAGTGCTCAAGCTGGTGATCCCGGGTGGTGGTCGGGGGGGCGGCGGGGGAATGCACCTTGCCAACATGGAGGTTTTGTCAGCTCGACTCACCGAGCTAGGCATCAACAACGAAATAAGCTTCCCCAGCAACGACGAGTTCGGGGGATGGGTCGTACCGAAATGTGAGACTCGAGATCCAAACGTCCAGGAATGGCATTTTGCTTCAGGTTCATCGTCCACCTGGCACTATCGGGTCTTTGGGAGCCAGTGGTTGGCTAAGTGGGATTGGCGCGGCTGCTGGGACAACCAGGAATTCCAGGACCTCAAGGCTGAGTTGCTCGAAACGGTTGATCGTGACGCGCAGCTCGAGATCTACAACAACATGCAGAGGGTATTCATGGCGGACCCGTCGTTCATTTTCCACGGCGAGATACCGTTCCTCCACGCGTACGACGCGGATCTGAAGGGCTACAAGCAACTGACTTTGGCTGGCTTGATGATGGTCGGTATGTGGTGGGAGAACCCGTCCAGAAGATAGAACCTGAGTAACCTGGTCAGACGGGTTTTGACACTCCCTCCCCCGAGTCGTCGGGGGAGGGAGTGTCGGAGATGGGCCGGTGGCCGGTCTGCGAACGTAGGCCCCACCCCATGCAGCAGGCTCGTGGCTTCGCTCAGCCCCCCCCCCCCCCGATTTGCATTCGGGGAACCCCCTCAGACGCCCACCAGAGGGGTTCAGCCCCTCTGGACAGCTTGCGTTCCTCAGGGAAATGCTCTAGCGGCAAATAGGTTCTAGGGAGCAGGTCCGACCATGCAGCACTACATCGTGGTGAGGCTGCTATCGGCTATCCCGGTGCTAATTGTGGTAGCCGTGGTTACGTTCTCGCTAGTGCGACTGACGCCGGGCGACCCGTCCTTGAATATACTAGGCCCGGAAGCGACGCTGGATGACATACAGAGACTTCGAAAGGAGCTTGGTCTTGATGATCCTGTTCCCGTACAGTTCTTCAGGTGGGCCCGCCAGATACTCCGAGGCGACCTGGGCTACACGATCGGTCACAGCCCTGTAGCCGAAATCATAGCGGATCGGTGGCCCCCCACGGTGGCGCTCGCAGCCTCGGCCACGGTACTTGCGGTCCTGGTAGCGGTACCGTTAGGAGTTCTGGCCGCATACAAAGCCAACTCTTTGCTGGACCGAGGAGTAGTGTTGTTTGCCTCGCTGGGTTTCGCGATGCCCGTCTTCTGGCAAGGCTTTCTGGCCATATGGCTCTTTGCCCTCATACTGGGCTGGCTGCCGGTGCTGGGCTACGTGCGAATCGAGAACGCAGGAGCATTCTCCTATGTCAAGCACCTGATCCTGCCCGTGTCGGTGATCGCGGTAAACTTCATGGCGCTTGTCACCCGCATGACGCGGTCTACGGTCCTCGAAGTGCTGTCCGAGGACTACGTGCGCACTGCCAGGTCCAAGGGTCTGGCTGAGCGGGCAGTCTTGCTGCGGCACGCCTTGAAGGTGGCGTTTCCTCCTGTGCTGACCGTCATAGGACTGGGACTCGGAGGCCTGCTCACTGGAACGATTCTAATCGAGACTCTTTTCTCTGTCCCCGGGATTGGCTCGTGGGCAGGGATAGCTCTGCTTCAGCGGGACATCAACATCATTCAGGCCATAATCCTTCTGTCCGCCCTCGTCTACGTCGTCGTTAACCTGGTCGTTGACATAGCCTACGCGTACCTTGATCCAAGGATTCGATACGAGTGAGCCAGGAGCGGAGAATCCCGGCCCGAGCGGTGTTAGACATCGGGCCACGTAGGAGAGCCAAGGTGGCGCTGAGGAAGAGCGCCACCTTGTTGCGGCGCAATCCAGGTTTGAGTTTCGGGCTGGGCCTGTTGGCGTTCATGGTGCTTGTGACCCTCCTGGCCCCTGTTATAGCTACACACGATCCACGCGAACTGAACCTGGAAGACTTGCAACAGGGGCCAAGTACTCGCCACTACTTCGGCGCTGATTTCTTAGGTAGAGACCTCTTCTCCCGGACGGTATACGGAGGCCGCTTTTCATTGATGGTCGGATTCTCCGTGGCCACTCTCGCCAGCGTGATGGCTATTGTGGTTGGCTTGATTAGTGGTTGGTACCCGCTGGCGGACAAGATCATAATGCGAGTCGTGGATGGTCTGCTGGCAATACCATCTTTTCTGCTAGCCATAGCGGTGATAGTGGCCTTCGGTGCCACCGTGCAGAATGTCATTCTCATCCTGGCACTTGGCTCTGTACCCTCCGCCAGTAGAATCACTCGAGTATCTGTTCTCACCCTGAAGAACCAGATGTTCGTTGAGGCGGCTCGGGCGGTCGGAGTGCCCACGTGGCGGATCCTGGCGCGCCATATCGTCCCGAACATGGTCGCTCCGATCATCGTATACGCAAGCTTCCTTACCGCGGGCGCTATTCTGGCAGAGGCCGGCCTTTCCTTCCTGGGCGTCGGTGTCGATCTGGGGACGCCCACGTGGGGCAACATCATGAGTGGAGGCCGCGACGATATGACCCGAAATCCCTGGATCATGTTCTGGCCCGGAATGGCGATCACCGTGACGGTCCTGGCCTTCAGCATCGCCGGCGACGCTCTGAGAGACATCCTGGACCCCCGCCTCCGCGGCACGGGACTAGCTTAGGGGGCGATGTCTTAATCTCAGAGCTACATTTCCCATATCAGCCGCACGGGGTGTGCGGAGGGGCCAAGCCCATTTGCCGGTCCTTCATAGAAGGATGAGGGTGTCCCTCAGAATAAAAAATCGGTTTGTACGTCTGTCACTAGTCTTCCGTCAAGCCTCTCTTGACGGGTAGGTTCCACCCCGCCCCGGCGGTGATTTAGCCACCCGGCCCTCCCCGGACTCCGTCCGAGTGCGCTCCCCCGTTGACAGGAAATGGGCCAAACTCCGCAAGCCAGCGAATAAGTTCACGGTTGACGAGCTACTAGCAGGTTGATTAAAAAGGGGTGTGCAGAGGGGCGAAGCCCCTCTGCCGGGAGTCTGAGGGTGTCCCTCAGATACAAATTCTTCCCCCCTTCCTGCCAGGAAGGGGGCCAGGGGGATGGTCGAAGGGGTTTTTCAGCACCCTGCTAGAAGTCTGGCCGGGAACCCCGGTTCTCCCCAAGCCGTCGTTTCCTTAACGTCGATTTATCGATGTAACAGCAGGGTCTTGCAAGGTATTTACATATACTGTCATGCCGTATAAGACTGTAATACGTCTGCTTATTTGTAGCGCGAAACCCGGCCAATGACTTTTCGGCCAGACTTCTAGGATGTCAGGATTTCCTATGGGAATACACCGTCCACGAAACCGACCTTGGTTGGGTCCCGGCTGAGCAAGGACTTCACCTCGCCCCTGTCGTTTAGATACCAGATGTATGAACCATCATATTCCCGGACGGCCCACGTTGGTTTGTTGTCTGGAGAGGCCGATTTCGGCATCTCCAGTAGGAAGCCTTCATTGACCAGGGTCTCCAGGTCGATGAAGAAGTACCTGGGGTCCGTGAAGCTCGTGCCCGGATTACCCGGCTCGCTTACGTCCACTGTGGCCCAGGTGTCGCCCGACGATGCGCTTATGGTCCGGGTGCCGTCACCGTCGTCTGTCCACTTTGTACCGAGGGCGGCACCAACGGTGCCGGCCACCGGGTTGAAGAGAGAAGCAGTAGTAAACGGGTCCCCATTGTCTATCAGCTCCAACGTAGGAACGGTAACATCACCATGGAAGAGGAAGATCTTTTCCCTTCCATTCAGCGGATACTGGCGTTTGCCCTGATACGTCTCGTTATTTGGGTCACTGAAAAAAGCGTCTACCGCTTGCTGAATCCGCTCCTGCTCGGCTTCGTAGGCCGCCCTTGGGGACTCTACCGCCGCCGGGCTCACGCCTTGGGCTACAGGCGTGCCTTCAGGTACGGCCGCGCTATCGCCGCCGCAGGCGACCGGAAACACGGCTACGATACCAAGCAGAGCCAGCAACGGTTGCATTCTCATCACGCCCACCCTTGTCACGTAGGCAAGTGCACGGAACTCCCGAGGTCGGAGGAGTTGCCATCCAGAACTGGGAAAAGACTACGACCCCAGGTTCGGTTCCGCATCGTAACCGGGATTTCCTATTTCGGCTGGTCTCAGGCTTCGAGGGCAGCCCAAACGAGATGGAGACATCATAAACTGTTCTTTCGACGCCGGTCAATTGCCCGGTATCTCCAACAGAGGCCGCCTCCCAAACGCTAATCGCTTTCCCAGTCTGGCCGCGTCTGACCTTGCGAAGGCCAGATCGCATACATTTGACACATTTTCCATGGATTTGAGCATAAAATCCCTCCCCCTTCCTGGATGAGATGATGACTCGCAAGTCGGAAGGCAGACAACGATCACGGGCTTTCGCCCAAAGGGCGCGATACGCTGATTGACATCGTTCCCGAGTGTCGATACCATCACCATAGTCAAGGATGGTGGGTCTTTGGGACACCCGCAGCTTGGTCTGAGAGATGTCGGGCTACCTGAGTACAAGCCGAAGGGCTCGATCTGAAACCACGCCAAGAGGGATCGCATAATGGACCTGGAGGTGAGAGCCGCTACGCCGGAAGAAGCCGGTCCGTGGGTGACAACTGTCATGACCGGACTTGCGCGCGACGCTACGGAGGAGGACATCTCCAGACAGAAGCCGCTGATAGAGTTCGACAGGACTCTGGCCGTTTTCGACAGGGGCGAGATGGTAGGCACGGCCGGCGCCATATCATTCGAGATGACGGTGCCGGGCGGGAGCCTGCCCATGGCAGGGGTAATTGCGTGTGTCGTTCTTCCAACCCACCGCAGGCGAGGCATCTTCAGGCGGCTAATGGAGCGTCAGCTGCGAGACATCCACGAAAGGGGCGAGGCCCTGGCGGCGCTTGGGGCCTCCGAGAGCATCATCTACGGCCGCTACGGCTATGGGATGGCTGGCTTCCGCGAGCGCTGGACCATAGAGCGACATCAGACCGCGTTCGCCCACTCGCCCGAGCTGGGTGGAAGGGTTGTGCTCGTCGAGCCGGAACGGGCAAAGGAGGTCTTCCCGATCATCTACGAGCGGGTGTGCGCCCAGCGTCAGGGTATGGTCAAGCGCGGCTCGTCGGCCAAGTGGGACCTCGAGTGGAACCGCAGGACGCTTCTTTGGGACCTGTTTGGGGGGGAAACGAGCGGCTATACCCGGCGGATGCACGCCGTTTACGAACGGGACGGCCGCCCCGACGGCTACCTGGTCTACCGCATGAATATTGGCGAGGAGCGGCTGAGGGTGTATGAGCTCATGGCGGCCACCGACGAGGCCCATGCGGCCCTCTGGCAGTTCTGCTTTGGAGTGGACCTGATGACTTCTACCGAGGCGAGTAACCGTCCAGTTGACGACCCGCTTCTCTGGATGCTGGCCAACCCCCGGTTGCTGCGGCGCTCCCCCACCGAGTACCCATGGCTGCGTCTTGTGGACGTTGCCGCCGCGTTGACGGGCAGGAGCTACGCCAGCGAAGGGCGCCTGCGTTTCGACGTGCGCGATCCGCTCTGTCCGTGGAACGAGGGACGCCTGGAGTTGGAGGCCGGCTCCGACGGCGCTCGGTGCCGCTCGACCGAGGGGAGCCCGGACCTGGTCCTATCGGCGGCGGACCTGGCGGCGGTCTATCTGGGCGCGGTACGGTTCCGGACGCTGGCTCAAGCGGCGCGTGTTCAGGAGGAGACCCCAGGGGCCATCAGCCGTGCCGACGCCATGTTCGTGACGCAGCACCAGCCCTGGTGTGCGCATGCATGGTAGGGCCAGTCGCAGGAGGGTTCTTCGGACGCCCGCAGTTCGATCTGAGAGCTGTCGGGCTAGCTGAGCGCTCAACCCGAACGCCCGACCTGAAGCCACGCCAGAAGGAATCGCCTAAATGGACCTGGAGATGAGAGCCATTGCGCCGGAAGAGGTCGGTGCGTACATCACAACTATCATGACCGGAATCGCGCGCGACCCTACGGAGGAGTTCCTCTGCAGAATTAAGCCGATGATAGAGTTCGACAGGACTCTGGCCGTTTTCGACAAGGGCGAGATCGTGGGCACGACCGGCGCTATACCCTTCGAGATGACGGTGCCGGGCGGAAGCCTGCCAATTGCAGGGGTAACTGAGTGTGTCGTTCTTCCAACCCACCGCAGACGAGGCATCTTCACGCGGCTGATGGAGCGTCAGCTGCGAGACACCCACGAAAGGGGCGAGGCCCTGGCGGCGCTTCGCTCCTCCGAGACAATCATCTACGGCCGCTACGGCTACGGGATGGCTGGCTTCCGCGAGAGCGTCAGGGTATGGTCAAGCGCGGCTCGTCGGTCGAGTGGGACCGCAGGACGCTTCTTTGGGACCTGTTTGGGGGGGAAACGAGCGGCTATACCCGGCGGATGCACGCCGTTTACGAACGGGACGGCCGCCCCGACGGCTACTTGATCTACCGCATGAATATTGGCGAGGAGCGGCTGAGGGTGTATGAGCTCATGGCGGCCACCGACGAGGCCCATGCGGCCCTCTGGCAGTTCTGCTTTGGAGTGGACCTGATGACTTCTACCGAGGCGAGTAACCGTCCAGTTGACGACCCGCTTCTCTGGATGCTGGCCAACCCCCGGTTGCTGCGGCGCTCCCCCACCGAGTACCCATGGCTGCGTCTTGTGGACGTTGCCGCCGCGTTGACGGGCAGGAGCTACGCCAGCGAAGGGCGCCTGCGTTTCGACGTGCGCGATCCGCTCTGTCCGTGGAACGAGGGACGCCTGGAGTTGGAGGCCGGCTCCGACGGCGCTCGGTGCCGCTCGACCGAGGGGAGCCCGGACCTGGTCCTATCGGCGGCGGACCTGGCGGCGGTCTATCTGGGCGCGGTACGGTTCCGGACGCTGGCTCAAGCGGCGCGTGTTCAGGAGGAGACCCCAGGGGCCATCAGCCGTGCCGACGCCATGTTCGTGACGCAGCACCAGCCCTGGTGTGCGCATGCACGGTAGGCCACGACGAATGGTGGCGTACGGCAGGAGGATTGCGTGGCCCGACAAGGTAGCCTGCGGAGTCTTGCACCTGGCGTCGGCAGAGTCTCCGTACGCGACCTGTGGACGGTGACGTGATTGGATGGTAGGCTTACCCGGACGGTGATCGGCGGCACCAGATCGCGACGGCCGGGGCGTGATCTCCCGTGACCCGGTGGCCCCTGGATGGGCAATGCCGCAGGGCAGTTGGCAGTCCGGACCGGCTGGAACAATACGGGGAAACGGCAAACGCAAGAGCAATCATAAGGAGGTAGGAGTGACGAACGTGCCGGAATCGAAGTGGGCAACGGATAGTTGGAGGTTTTCCCCCGTCTTTTGGGAAGAAGAAGTGCAAAAGGAGATGAGTCTGCCAGAGCGTGTGGGGATCAGGTCCGTAGACATTAGGCACCCTCCAGACCAAGCAGGCATCATTCTCACCCTTGAGGACAGGATGAGAATCGCAGAGGTCATCGCCGACCTGGGCGTACCGGAGCTCGAGTGTGGCTGGCCGGGGGAGAACCAAGGAGACTACGACATCGTAAAAGCGATGGGCGCGGCAGGCATCGACATCGTGAAGTCAGGAATGGTAAGGATCCTCGTTGACAACGCCAAGGAGCAGATGGACACATGCGTGGAGGCGGGATCAGACAACATCAAGATCAGCATGGTGCCTCCGGCCCTAAGTTCAGCCGTCGACGGGGACACGTCCATGGACGAAGGGCAACGGCACCTTGTTGCTGAAAAAGCGCACTTTATGATCGACTACGCCAATGAGCTGGGGATCCCAATAAGTTTCTGTTTCGTGCACACGTGGAGGGGCGATCTCGAATGGATGATGAAGATCCTCAAGCAGCTCCCAATCCAATCCACGGAGAAGTTCTATGTGTACGAGGATTCGATTGCCACTCCTGCGTCTGTACGTTGGTTGGTGAGGCAGTTCAAGAATGCCCTCCCAGACACTCCGATTGTAGCGCACTGCCATGATTCGTTTGGCTTGTCAACCGCGAATGCTCTAGCAAGCGTCGAAGGTGGAGCGGAGTGGCTCGATGTGGGATTCAATGGCTATGTAGGCTCAACGCGACTTGAGCAAGTAGTTCCGGCTCTTGAAATGATATACGGGATCGACACGGGCATTAAGCTTGAAAAGCTATATGATGCCTCGAAGACTATCGCGAGAATTACCGGCGTCGTACAAGAACCGCACGCTCCCGTCATCGGTGACAGATTATTTACCACGACAAGCGGTGGAGGAGCAGCCAATATCATCCGCGGAAAGACGGGCTTTTGGGCCTACGACCCCACGGTCGTAGGTCAAAGGAACAATATTCTCTGGGAGAGTCATGCTGAGGGGAAAACGCTTTCGTCTGAGGTCCTGAAACTCAAAGTGGACCAGCTTGGACTCGAATACACTGACGAGAGCCTTAAGGAGCTTGAGAATCGGCTCGACAAGATAATAGAGCAGAGGAAGTCGATAACGGACGCGGAGTTCGACGACCTCTGCCGAAGGCTCCTCTCGAGCAGACGTGGTGGGGGGGCTGGGGAAGTGGAGGCCCCTTGACCGCTCCCGGACGAATGTCCATGGCCGCTTCGCCCGCCGAATCGAAAACAGTGTTGTTGCCAGATGACCGCCCGTCCCGTTTGTGGCCAAGTTTGTCTATGGCTCGGCTTTGCACCTAAAGTCGGTCTGCCGATCCACTTTTAGTTCAAAGACCGCACTTTTGGTTCAAGTGACGGGGTGACGCCCAACTCGTGTATCGCGTGAATTAGTACGCAGATGTTGTGAAGGGCGGAGTAATAATGGACCGGCGAGGCGGGGGTGAGCGTCCGGGAGTGGCGCTGCAAAACTGGACCACCCGCCGCCTTCTATAGAGTTCGAGGCAACTCGATGGAAGGTGTGAAGGATGTACAAAGTGGAACTGTACGTTCGAGTGCGCCGGGCCTGCATGGTGGAAGGGATGAGCACGCGAGAGGCTGCCCGGGTGTTCGGGCTGCACCGGGACACGGTGCGCAAGATGCTGGAGTACTCGGTGCCACCCGGGTACCGTCGACAGTCACCGCCGCGTCGCCCTAAGCTGGACCCGTACCACGGGGTGATCGACCGGATACTGGAAGAGGACCGGCGTCTTCCGAGGAAGCAGCGCCACACTGCGAAGCGGATCTATGACCGTCTGAGAGCGGAGCACGGGTTCGGTGGCAGGTACACGATAGTCAAGGACTACGTGCGCGAGCGCCGCCGCCGGACACGCGAGATGTACGTTCCGCTCTCCCATCCTCCTGGTGATGCCCAGTGCGACTTCGGCCAGGCCAAGGCGGTCATCGGAGGAGTGGAGCAGACCATCCACTACTTCGTGCTGGACCTTCCCCACAGCGACGCGTGCTTCGTCAAGGCCTACCCCGCAGAGACGACCGAGGCGTTCTGCGACGGTCACGTCTCGGCGTTCTCGTTCCTGGGCGGCGTGCCGCGGAGCATCTTGTACGACAACACGAGACTGGCGGTGGCCAGGATCCTGGGAGACGGCCGGCGCCAGCGTACTCGTGTGTTCTCGGAGCTCGTGATGCTCCTATAGAAGTCAAGCCGTGGTTTGAACTATTCGGGCTGAGGTCCGCAGGGCGGAGAAAACCTCGCGAGCCACATAGCGTTTGAGGCAACGGATGATCTCGGCCTTGCTCATTCCCTCTTTGGTGCGACGACGCATGTAGGTCTGGGTGCGCGGATCGTATCGAAGTCTGACGACAACAATGCGATGGAGAGCGGCGTTGGCCTGGCGGTGCCCACCTCGGTTGAGCCGATGCCGGTTGGTCTTGCCAGAGGAGGCAGGTATGGGATTGACTCCGCACAGGGAGGCGAAGGCAGCCTCGGAGTGGAGACGGTCCGGGTTACTCCCGGCAGCAATGAGGAGGGTCGCCGCCGTGTCTGGCCCTATGCCGAAGCCATCTACCAGGGCTGGGGCTGCCGTCCGTGTAAGTCGATCGAGCTCGGCCTCCAGGTCGTGGACCTCCTTGCTGAGCTGACGGTAGCGGCGGGCAAGGGAGCGCAGGGTGTATCTGGCCGCTGCCAGGGGACCATCCAGACGACCGGTGCGGAAGCTCTTGCAGCGCGTGACTAGGGCACCGGCAGCGAGACCATCGAGCGTTTCGCGAAGCTCGGCCGGGGCCGTGACAACCAGCGCCTTCATCTGGTTGATGGCCTGGGTGCGAGCCTTGACGGCCGAGTCCTTCGCGCTCTTGAGCATACGGATCATTTCGACTTCACCCTCACCTGACTTGGGAGTGGCATCGGCTACTCCGGCAAGCACGGCACGCGCTGCCATCTCCGCATCAGTGGGATCGCTCTTCCCCTTCCGGTAGCGGGTTGACCGGTCGGGCCGGTTAACCTCCACGACGGTATGTCCCCTACGCGTCAGGTAGCGGGTGACTCCAGCGCCATAGGAACCTGTGCCCTCAATTCCGAAGGCCTGAATCTCTCCCAGGCCTAGTGACCACCGCTCGAGCTCCTCATACCCATTGGTGGTCGCAACCGTGCGAAGCTCTTCCAGACGGACACCCTGACGGTCAATGGCCACAGCCACATGCTTGTCCTGGTGAGTGTCCACTCCTGAGCCTGATGCTCCTATAGATGTCAAGGAGTGCTGTGGGATAGGGCTGAGTTCCGTAGGACGGAGAAGACCTCGCGAGCGACATAGCGTTTGAGGCAGCGGATCACCTCAGCCTTGCTCATTCCCTCGGTGGTGCGACGACGCATGTATGCCTGGGTCCGCTCATCATGACGAAGTCTGACGACAACAATGCGATGGAGTGCCGCGTTGGCCTGGCGGTGGCCGCCTCGGTTGAGCCGATGCCTGGTGGTCTTGCCGGAGGAAGCAGGGATGGGATTGACACCGCACAGGGAGGGGAAGGCAGCCTCGGAGTGGAGGCGGTCCGGGTTACTCCCTGCAGCAATGAGGAGGGTCGCCGCCGTGTCTGGTCCTATGCCGAAGCCATCCACCAGGGCTGGGGCTGCCGTCCGTGTGAGTCTTTGGATCTCGGCCTCCAGGTCCTGTATCTCATTACCGAGTTGACGGTAGCGACGGGCAAGGGAGCGAAGAGCATACTTGGCCGCCGCGGTGGGACCCTCCATACGACCAGGCCGGAAGCTCTTGGACCGGGTGACAAGGGCAGCAGCGGTGAGGCCAGTGAGGTGCTCACGAAGCCGGGCCGGGGCCGTGACAACCAGGGCCTTCATCTGGTTGATTGCCTGGGTGCGAGCCTTGACGGCCGAGTCCTTGGTGCTCTTGAACATACGGATCATTTCGACTTCACCCTCACCTGACTTGGGAGTGGCATCGGCTACTCCGGCAAGCACAGCACGCGCTGCCATCTCCGCGTCAGTGGAATCGCTCTTCCCCTTCCGATAGCGGGTTGACCGGTCGGGCCGGTTGACCTCCACTACGGTATGGCCCCTACTGGTCAGGAATCGGGCGACTCCGGCACCGTAGGAACCGGTGCCTTCAATCCCGAAGGCATGAATCTCTCCCAGGCCCCGGGACCACCGTTCGAGCTCCTCATACCCATGGGTGGTCGCCACTGTGTGAAGCTCCCCCAGGCGGACCCCCTGACGGTCAATGGCCACCGCCACATGCTCATCCTGGTGGGTGTCGACTCCGACGACCAGCTCAACACCACGACTACCTTCATGACCGACGACTCCTGTCATTTCTACCTCCCGGAGGATTGCGCGCCGGCCAGGTGAGCGGACAAGACTGCGATGGGGCGTGGGGCCAGGCTCCTATAAGGTCACTGCTCGCCTTGCCAAAGGCACTTCGGCTGCCACCTCGACTCGAGTCGACAGATCAGGCTGAAGGCATGATGCCAGTCTCAGAAAGGGTCAGGCCCGAGCCGAGGTGGCCCAGGATTCATCATCGCAGTCTCACAAGTCTGAACAGGCCATGGGTATGTCGTCAGGTGTACCTTTGAAGCGACATCAGTTGGGGAGATGCTGAAATGCCGCTTCGAGAGATGGGCCGAGAGCAGATATGGATGTTGCCGCCGACACTTGACGAACTGTTGCCGTTGGACCATCCGGCGCGATTCGTGGCCGAGTTCGTTGACGCTTTGGACCGGGAGGACTGGGCGGAGCTTGGGGTGAAGATAGACGGGGAGGTGCTGGGAGCGCCAGCCTACCATCCACGTGCCCTGTTGAGCGTGTGGCTGTACGGCTTCATGACCGGGGTGCGCTCGTGCCGGAAGCTGGAGGCTGCCTGCCGGGACCAGATACCGTATCTGTGGCTGACAGGGTGGCAGCATCCGGACCACAACACCCTGTGGAGGTTCTACAGAGGGCATCGGCAGGCTATGAGGAAGCTGTTCGAGCGGACGGTGCGTACGGCAGTGACGATGAAGTTGGTGGACCTGGCAGTGCAAGCGGTGGATGGTACTAAGGTGGTGGCCAACGCGTCGCTGAACAGGAGCTACGATGCTGAGGGACTGCGTGGTCTGTTGGAGCGTCTGGAGAGGGCGATAGTCGACCTTGAGGCACAGAACGAAGTGGGAGAAGACACTACTGTTGCCCATCTGCCTCAGAAGTTGGCGGACAAGGAGGTCTTGAGAGAGCAGGTGAGGCAGGCGATGGACGATCTCACGAGTCAAAAGCGCCACAAGCGCATCAACCTGACCGACCCAGACGCTAGGCTGATGAAGGGTAGGCAAGGCATCGTGGCTGGCTACAACGCCCAGGCTATGGTCTCACCCACAGAGACGGATGGGGGAGCAACCGGCATGCTGGTCACCGCCGTGGACGTGGTGGATGCGGCCAATGACAATGCCCTGCTGGTTCCGATGCTGGAGCAGGCCGAAGAGACGACCGGGACAAGAGCGCAGATGACGTTGGCCGACGCCGGATATTTCGCCGCAAGTCACCTGGCAGAGTACACCCGTCGAGGTCAGCGGGTGGTGGTGTCCGAGTCACGGCAACGGTTCCTCAAAGACCCATATCACAAGGACCAATTCACCTACAACGAGCCGAGCGACAACTTTACGTGTCCGCAGGGACAGACGCTCAAGTTCGTTCGTATACAGCACGCGAACGGAGTCCCGTTGCGACTGTACCGGGCTTCCGGCGCCGTCTGTCAGGCATGCCCAGCCTTCAGAGCCTGTACCAGGGCCAAGGAGATTGGGCGAAGCTTAGCCATAGGGCCGCACGACGCAGTGCTGCGTCGCCATCGCGCCTGGATGTCCACTTCAGCAGCCAAAGAAGCTTACGGGGTGAGAAAGCAACTGGTCGAGCCTGTCTTCGGAATCATCAAGGAGCAACAGGGGGCACGTAGGTTCCTGCTGCGCGGCCTCGTTAACGTGGCGGCCGAGTGGACTATGTTGGCCACCGCCTTCAACCTGCGTACTCTCTGTCGGGTGTGGCGCTCCAGCCCCTTCATCGGTCTATTTAATGGCCCGGAGCCTCGTCCCGTCTCCTGACCTGCAGTGATGACAGCAGCTGACCCATCGCTCCGTCGCCTGTACTACCCGCTCAGGCCAGGGCCTTTCAGCGAACCCTCCGACCTCTATCCGCTCCCCCTACCCGCAATTTCCACTTCTGAGCATCAGGCTCTCCTCGGAGGCACCCGATGGGTGAAAGCACCAACCCCCGCGGCAAGCTCCGTTTCGACCGCCGTATACGATTGGAGTTCCACGGCGCTACCATTACCTCAGATGCCGGGCTGCTGGCCTGCCGCGAGTTGGACGATGCACTGGGACTGACGGAGACGGCGAGTGAGTGTCTGCAGGAGAGTCGGGGCGGTCGTAACGTTCAGCACCGATTGGTGGGCCTTCTCAGGCAGTCGGTGTACAGTCGTCTGGCCGGCTACGAGGATACCAACGACGCTGAACGGTTGTCGGACGATCCGACGATGCGTGTGATCGTTGGACGGCGAGGTGGTCCAGAAAGACCGGCCGCCAGCACCAACACCATGAGCCGGTTCGAGACTGAGGTGCTTACCCAAGACGGCAACGTGGAAGGGTTGGGCCGAGTGAACGCTACGTGGGTGGACCGGGCGATGACGCACACGGCACACCGGCGGGTGATCTTGGACATGGACAGTTCGGAGAGTCCGGTACATGGAGAACAGGAGGGATCGTCGTACAACGGTCACTTTGGGAGCATGTGCTATCACCCGTTGTTCGTGTTCAACCAGTTCGGTGACTGCGAGGGCGCTATGCTGCGTGCGGGGAACGTACATAGCGCGCACAGGTGGCGTGATGTATTGGATCCGGTCCTGTCCCGCTACGGGGCGACAGGAGTGCGCCGGTACTTTCGGGCCGATGCCGCATTCGCCAAGCCGGACATCTATGAGTACCTGGAGGAGCGGCGAGTCTTCTACGCAATACGGCTGCCGAGCAACAAAGTGCTGCAATGGGAGATCGCTCCTTTGCTGATACGACCTGTGGGAAGGCCGCCTGCCAAGCCAGTGATCCGATACGACGACTTTTGGTATCGTGCCGGGAGTTGGGACCGCGCTCGGCGGGTGGTGGCCAAGGTGGAGTGGCATAGGGGAGAGCTGTTCCCTCGGGTGGGTTTCATCGTCACGAACATGACGGCTGGCCCCGAGGGCGTGGTTCGATTCTACAATGGTCGCGGGACAGCCGAGCAGTGGATCAAGGAGGGCAAGTACGCGCTGAACTGGACTCGGCTGTCGTGCCATCGGTTCGTGGCCAACCGGGTGAGACTGTCTCTGTTCATTCTGGCGTACAACCTTGGGAACTTCCTTCGCCGGTTGTGTCTGCCCAAGGCGGTCAAGCACTGGTCGCTGCGAAGCGTGCAGGTCAAGCTGATCAAGATGGGAGGCCGTCTGGTGCGGCACTCCCGGTGGTTGATCTTTCAGTTGTCCGAGGTGTCGGTTCCTCGACGGTTGTTCCAGGGAGTGCTGGATCGTATCGGCCGGTTATCGACGGCGCCAAGCTGAGGGAGAGTACAACCACGATCTTGCCAAGAGGGGGAGAGTGCTCCAGGGAGTCGCTTTGTCTTCAATGCGGTTTCACCCCACTGGCAGGGGACACGAGGACGATGAAGACGGACAAGAAGGGTGCTCTACGACTGCAAACGCATCTCTTATTGGATAGACCGGAGTTTGACTGGCCTTGCAGTACCTGACTATGATGCTGCCATCTCGTTTGGGCTGCCCTTTGAGCCTGAAGACTGCCAATATGGGAAATCCCGGCTTGAACAACTGAGCTCGTGAAAGTGTTACCCTAGGGTACCACTTTGGATTGGTGCTTATGCTTCGGCGTTATCAACACCGGAAGTCTCACCCCAGGGTGATCTTTTGCCTCCAGCCCCGCCGCCTCGTTAATTGTCACGAAGTCGGGGTTTTGACGATGTTTTGTGACAATTCTGCCCAGCCCGTGGGGAGACGCCAGACGCGCCGCCATCAATGCCCGGAGCGCCGTCATGACGCTGTGAGTATGTACACGTATGAGTATGTACACGTACAGGATATAGGCCGGTTGCAGCTACAAATACGCGTCCCCGCAGGGGAGGAGTACGAGGAGTGGATACGCATATATCTCCTCGCCTCGAGCATCCATATAACGGAGAGCGCCGCCACCCGCCGCCGCCCGTGGATAGAGTCGGACCGGCTCCTCTCGGCGTACGACGGCGGACAGATGGTCGGCACCACCGTCACATCGTCCCTCGAGATGTCGATACCCGGAGGCGCACTGCCGACGGGCCGAGTCGACGACGTAGGCGTCTCACCTACACACCGGCGCCGGGGGATCCTCACCCGGCTCATGACGCGGCAGCTGAGCGACATCCACGACCGCGGTGAGCCGCTGGCGATGCTGGAGGCTTCCGAGAGCATCATCTACGGCCGGTTCGGGTTCGGAATCGGCGCGCTTGTCGAGGACTGGTCCATAGAACGGCAGCACACCGCGTTCGTGAGCCACGTCGTACCCCGCGGGCAGGTGAGATTCATGGACCCGGAAGAGGCGACGCGCGTGTACCCGTCGGTCAACGACCGCGTGTCCGAGCAGCGAAGCGGAATGGTGCGGTACCACCAGGCGCTCTGGAACTACTTCCTGAGCGACCTGAGCTACTCCGGGTCCTCCGCCTTCTTTCACGTCGTGTACGGCGGCGACGAGCCGGACGGGTGCGCCTCGTACCGGGTACGTGATGGGCGCGTGGAGGTGCACTATCTGATCGCCGCGACGGACGACGCCTACGCCGCCCTCTGGAGCTTCCTGCTGAACGTCGATCTTATGGCCTCGTTTCAGGCGAATGGGAGGGCGGTCGACGAGGCGCTGCCGTGGATGCTGGCCGACCCGCGCCGCCTGAACCGCTCCGTCAGGGACGAGTCCTGGGTCCGCGTCGTGGACGTCGAGGCCGCGCTGTCGGCCCGGAGATACGCCCGGCCCAGGCGTCTCAGGATAGAGGTCCGGGACCCCACGTGTCCCTGGAACGACCGAGTCTGGGAGCTGGAGGGCGGGCCTGACGGGGCGTCGTGCCGACCGACACGCGAGTCGCCGGACCTCGTGCTGTCCGCCTCGGAGGTGGGCGCGGTCTACCTGGGCGGAGGCCGGTTCGCGCCCCTGCTCGGCGCGGGCCGTATCGAGGAGCGTACCACGGGAGCGGCGGCGAGGGCCGATTCGATGTTCGCGACGCGGCTCCAGCCATGGGCCGCTGCCAGCTAAGGCCGCCAGCTCCCGGTCGGCGTACCCTACGCGCCCGTCAACGGGCATGTGGCGGTCGACAGCGAGCGCCGCACCATGGTCACGCCTGGTCGCGCCGTGCCGGAGGCGCTGTCCCGACGGCCTGAGTATGGAGGAGCACCGCTGTGGACCTCGAGATACGGATGCCCGCAGAAGAAGAGTACGAGAAGTGGATAAGCACCTACCTCCTCGCTTGCGGCTTCCATGCGACTGAGGCCGTCCTCAGTCGTCGCCCGTGGATGGAGCTGGACCGGCTCCTGGCGGCGTACGACGACGGACTGATGGTTGGGACCACCGCCACTTCGTCCCTCGAGATGTCGATACCCGGAGGCGTACTGCCGACGGGGCTCGTCGGCGTGGTCGGCGTCCCACCGACCCACCGCCGCCGGGGGATCCTCACCAAGCTCATGAAGAGGCAGTTCCGCGACATTCACGAGCGAGGCGAGCCACTGGCGACGCTGGAGGCTTCCGAGAGCATCATCTACGGCCGGTTCGGGTTCGGAATAGGCGCGCTGGGCGAGGACTGGTCCATAGAGCGGCAGCACACCGCGTTCGGGAGACCCGTCGAACCCCACGGGCGGGTGAGGTTTATGGACCCGGCGGAGGCGAAGCGTGTATACCCGATACTCAACAACCGCGTGTCGGCGCATCGGAGCGGGATCGTGCGGTACCGCCAAGAATTCTGGGACTTCTTCCTCCGCGACACGGGGTACTTCGCGTCCGGGATCACGGCCTTCTTTCACGTCGTGTACGGCGGCGATGAGCCGGACGGGTGCGCCTCATACCGGATACGTGACAAGCGCCTGACGGTGCGCTATCTGGTCGCCTTGACGGACGACGCCTACGCGGCCCTCTGGAGCTTCCTGCTTAACGTCGACCTGATGGCCTCGTTTCACGCGGAGGGTAGGGCGATCGACGAGGCGCTGCCATGGATGCTGGCCGACCCGCGCCGCCTGAACCGCTCCGTCAGAGACGAGTCCTGGGTCCGCGTCGTGGACGTCGAGGCCGCGCTGTCGGCCCGGAGATACGCCCGGGACGGGCGCCTCAAGATAGAGGTCCGGGACCCCACGTGTCCCTGGAACGACCGGGTCTGGGAGCTGGAGGGCGGGCCTGACGGGGCGTCGTGCCGTCCAACGCGCGGGTCGCCCGACCTCGTGCTGTCCGCCTCGGAGCTGGGCGCGGTCTACCTGGGCGGCGACCGGTTCACGCCCCTGCTCGGCGCGGGCCGTATCGAGGAGCTGACCGCAGGGGCTGTCGAGACGGCCGATTCGATGTTCGCGACGCGGCTCCAGCCGTGGTCCTACTGCTGACAGGGCCGACACCTAAACCCGAATCCACCGATGGACAGGGATGGATGGCGTATGACATCCGTCAAGCCGTCGAGGACGGGGCCACGAAGCCGCTCTACTACGAGTCGCGCATCATCAAGCTGACGATTGACGAGGCCGGCGCGAGAGCAGCGGAAGAAGAATTGGCGAAAGCGGCAGCAGCGGACGCTTCGGGAGAGGAGGTCGCAGAGCAGATCCGAGTGCCACTGGAGACGCTAGTCGGCACGAAGGACCGCATCGAGCGGCTGGCGGAGTTCATAGTCGAGCATTGGGAGAAGCGCCGCGCCGCGATGGAGGGCAAAGCGATGGTCGTGACCATGAGCCGCGACATCGCCGCGCGGCTCTACGAGGCGATCCGTGCGCTGCGCCCAGCATGGCATGAACCCGACGGCGAGCGCGGGGCGATGAAGGTGGTCGTCACCAGTGCGACAGACGACGAAGAGCCGCTGCGCAGCCACGTGCGAACTAAGGCGGCCCGTAAGCGCCTGGCCGAGCGCTTCAAGAGCGCCGATGACGATCTACGCCTCGTGATCGTGTGCGATATGTGGCTGACAGGCTTCGACTGCCCACCGGCGCACACCATGTACCTGGACAAGCCGCTAGCAATGCACAGCCTCATGCAAGCGATAGCTCGCGTCAACCGGGTCCATGGCGAGAAACCCGGCGGCCTGATCGTGGACCTACTTGGCCTCGCCGATCGGTTGGCCGATGCGCTAGCTACTTACACCCAGGCCGGCGGGACGGGCGAAGCAGTGAAGCAGGTGCAAGACGAAGCGGTACCCGCCATGCAGGCGGCCTTCGAGAAACTGCGCGCGTTCTTCCACGGCTGTGAATACGAGCAGGCGTTGCGGGTCCAGCCGCAGCACGTGCTGCTGGTCTATCTCCACGCGATTGATCACGTGTTCGGGCAGAACGACGGTTGGAAGCGCCTACAGACGCTGGTCAAGGAATTGTCGGCGGCGTTTGCGCTGGCGGTGCCACGCCCGGAGACGGAACAGATCGCCCCGCATCTTGCGTTCTTTCAGCAAGTAGTGGCGATGATCCGCAAGCGATTGGCGGACGACGCTGGCGGTGGAATTACCCACGGCCGGCAGCGTGACATCAACAACGCAGTGCGCCAGGTCATCGGCGGTGCGGTCGATGCGGACGAGGTGATCGATCTATTCGCGGTCGCAGGCCTTGAGGAAGCCCGCCTGGACATTCTCGGCGACGAGTTTCTCGGTCGAGTGGCCGCACTGGAGCAAAAGAACCTGGCATTGGAGACGCTGCGAAAGTTGCTGAACGACCAGATCCGCATTACCGAGCGGACCAATATTGTGCAGAGCCGGAAGTTCCGCGAAGCGCTCGAAGTCGCGATGCTCAGCTATACGAACAAGGCAATCACCACTGCGGAGATGATTACACGGCTCATTGACCTCGCCAGGGAACTGCGGGACGCCCAACGCCATGGTGAGGAGCTTGGCTTGAGCAGCGAGGAGACGGCGTTCTACGATGCCCTGGCGGAGAATGGATCGGCCAGAGAGGCCATGCAGAACGACACTCTCCGGCTCATGGCACGGAAACTGGCGGAGATGATCAAGGAGATGCCAAGGCTCGATTGGACCGAGCGCGAGTCTGTGCGAGCGGGCCTACGGCGCAGTGTGCGCCGCCTACTGGCTAGGTACGGGTATCCGCCCGATCTCGCGGAGGATGCGACGCAACTCGTACTGCGCCAGGCCGAACTCTCGACGGAGAACGCAGGGTAGCGAGCCAAACACGGCACTGGTCGCCGCACCCAAGGCGGCGCCGGACAGCCCTGGACCCTCATCCATGCGGGTGGGATGCTGGACGCCGCGTCTAACTTCGTATTGGTCAGGCGACGCCTTCTGCGGGCTTCAAAACCACGCAGGACTGGTAGGCTCAATCCGTGACACTCTTCCACCGACAACTTCTCGACTTCCTCAGCCGGACGCCGTTCGTCGACTCAGCAGAGTTGGCAGGCATCCTGGGCGAGCCACACGCGACGGTCTACCGCGCCCTGACCGGCCTGCTCGCCGACGGCATCGCCGTGCGCGTGAGCCACGGCACCGCCCACCTTCCGTCGAGCGGGAGATACTTCCTGACGGCCAAAGGCATCGGAGAAGCCGCAGACATACTGGGCTTCCTCGCGTCGTCGGACTTCGTGCGGGCCTACCCCATGTCCAGGGAGTGGCTGATGCTGCTGATCCGCAGGATGGACGCGGTGGCCAGCATCTACCGACTCGCCGCCTCGATGTCCCCCGGCATCGACGGGCTCCGGTCCCACGTGGAGTTCCACCGCAGGGGGCGCTTCGACGCCACCATCACGCTCCATGACGGCCGCGACTTCGGCGTGGTGCGCCAGGGTTTGGCACTGCGGCGCCGGTCTCTCTACGACCGGCTGAGGGCCATTGCTGAGTACGACTACACGCGACGCCCCGACACCGTTCTGGTCCTGGTGCCCAGCGTCTGGGAGCAGAGGCTTAACGCCACTCATACAGCCCCGAGTCCAGTATGTACATCCCCCGGCGAGGTCCCTCAACGTCTATGGACTCAGCGCCGCGGCCGCCGACGCTTGGAGGGTAGAGAACCTGCTTGCGAATCGCAGGGCCAAAAACCCCCCCGACGGGCTCGTCGCCTAAGAAGGCTTCGAGAGACACGCCACAATACGTCAGTGTCACGTCGAACGCCGTCACTTCGAGCTTTTGAACCTTCCAGGGCTCGCCAGCAGCGTCCATGACTTCAGCCAGGACCTCACCCGTTCCCGTGTGGTGGCACTTCCCACCAACCCCACCGATCGCTCCTACGTCAAGAGAACAACCGGCCGAGAGTAAAACGACGGCGACAGCAAGCCAGCATGTGAGGGTTCTCATCGTCAAACCTCCAGGGTCCGCTCCCTTGCGGCATAGGATCGGGTAGCTGCCCAGGCCGAGGATAGGTCGGTGGGATCTGTGGGGTCAAGCAGGGCGTCCGTCCTCGTTTGTCTGAAATTGGGCGACTAGTTACCATAGGCGGTGAATCCCGAATCAGTCCCCTGGTTCAGGGAGCGGTCGATGGAATTCCTATCGCTGGGTGCCGGCGTACAGTCAACGGTGTTGCTGCTGCTGGCCGAGGCGGACGAGGTCAGACCCCGTCCGCAGGCGGTGATCTTCGTCGACACCCGCTGGGAGCCGCACGACGTATACAGCGGGCGGCCGCCGCAGGCCGACAGCTGCCCCTGGGGGATGGATTCGGAAACGAGTGTGAGGGGCTGTGCGGAGTTTGACGACAGACCTGCACCGACGGATAGATGAGCTCGTTCAGGACGCAATCCGCAGAGACGATCAGCCTCTACCCTCGATGGCCGAGATAGCGCGGTCCGTGGGGTGCGATTGGAGGACGGTCGCGCTGGTCGTCGATTCTGACTATACCGATCTGCGGAGGACGCGGGGGGCGGAGCTTCGCCGCCTTACCCTCTTTACCTGTGCGTGCGGGAAACCAAAGTCGCGGCCCGCTCGGCAGTGTATCCGCTTTAGAGTATCCCCTCCCTACCCTCCCCCTCCCAGTCGACCTCACCACCTCCCAGCCTCCCGCGCGGGCGCATTGCGCTCCCGCGCGAGGATTCCGAGCCGGTGGTTAGGTCAGTTGGGAAGGGAAATCAAAGACAGTAAGAGCCGGTAGGGACAGGGACATCCGAGAATCGACCGACATCGGCCTCAAGGGTTCAAGGCAGCTACCTCGCGCCGCCGGGCTCGCGCCGTGGGCGGGGAGGACGCCAGGGGGTTTGCAAACTTTCTGCTAACGCCCTCCGCGCCCTTCCAAGGTATCCCCAGACCCTTCCAGGGAGCTTTTAGCTACACTTCCGGCCTTCCAGTACCTTCCAGGGGTGTCTGAGGGAATCTTCGCGCCAGTATTCTATACCCATGTTCGGCACCGACGCCATGTCTCGCCGTCCCGCGGAGTCGGTCTAGCCCAGCACTATCTCTGCCCGGCCCCAGCGGACCCGGTGGGACTCAACCAGTCCCTCGAAGCGCTCGACGAAGGCGTCAGAGTCGATGGGCGCAGTGGTCATTATGATCGCGTCTTCGCGGTTGTCACTGTAGTATGCCCTGCGCACGCCGCAGTCCTCGAACCCATATTTGGAGTACAGGTTGCGTGCAACGTGGTTGGAGGGCCGAACCTCCAGTGTGACGGTGTTCGCACTATGCCGCATCGCTTGGCGAATCGCCGCGACCAGCAGAAGCTCGCCTACCCCCCGGGCACGGTAGTCGCGTCGGACGCCTACTGAGACAATGTGAGCGTCGTCTCCCATAAACCACAGGCCCAGGAAGCCTGCGATGAATGGCTGGCCGGGTGTCCAGGCGGAATACCTGCGTTGCAGGACACCTAGCGCTCCTTCCATGAGTCTGTGCAGAAGGGGGCTGCCCTCATCCGGACGACCGACTGCGCGTGAATCGTCCGAGCGCCATGCCACGAGGTACCGAGCGAGCTTTTTGTTCAGCTCTTGCCTGAAAGCGGTGTATGGGAACATGGAGGGGAAGGCGTCGCGCTCGATCTCGGCTGACTGCGCGATGTCATCCTCTTCCATTGGTCGGACGGAGAAGCCCAACTCTCGAACGCCGTGCAGGTGCTCAGGAGTCTCTGATCGTCCTGTGACGAGCGGTCTCTCCATCTCCAGGGGCTCTGTCATTGTCGTCGGACGGCGTACCTTCCCAGCGGCTGCTTCTTGCGAGGTCCGAAAACGCTCTGGTATAGTCTACGACGTAGTGGCCGAGCAGGCCACCTGCGTGCGTGGGGCTGTAGCTCATCTGGGAGAGCGCTTCAATGGCATTGAAGAGGTAGGGGGTTCGAGTCCCCCCAGCTCCACCATTAACCCTTCCCTCCCTGTCCCATATCGTCCCTGAAGCCCTCGTTATCGTAGCTGAGAGACGCTTCTCGGTACCCAGTCGTGCCGCATGTATCCCCCGGTATCCCATCTCAAGTGTGGTAACATATGTGGGAACGCCTCGTCGCGGAGGGGGACTCTATGGCACTATCGGCGACTCGGGCTAAGGCCCTCAAGGAACCGGGGAGATACTCCGATGGCGGAGCCCTGCACCTGTACATCAGCAGAGCGGGACGCAAGTCCTGGGTACAGCGCATCACCATCGACGGACGCCGACGCGATATCGGCCTGGGCGGATTTCCTTCCGTAAGCCTGGCACGAGCTCGGGAGAAGGCGGCGGACAACCGTGCCGCTGTTGCTGAGGGTCGCGATCCTCTGGCCGAAAAACACGCGCCTGCGATGCCGACTTTCAAGGAAGCCGCCTGTGCCGTCCATGAGGCGAACAAACCCCGTTGGCGTAACGCCAGGCACATCGCAAGCTGGATGCAGACTCTGGAGCGTCACGCCATGCCGACGCTGAGCAACACACCCCTGGACCGGGTAGACCGCGGGGATGTGCTGCAAGTCCTCACCCCGATATGGACGACGCGGCCTGAGACGGCACGACGGGTGCGTCAACGGATGAGGACCGTCTTTCGATGGGCAATGGCGCACGGCTTCATGGAGACCAACCCTGCGGGTGAAGCCATCGACGGCGCGCTGCCCCCTATGCCGAAGGTGAAAGCGCACCTCAGGGCGCTGCCCTATCAGGAAGTCGGGGCGGCCCTCGAAACCGTTGAGGCGTCCCAAGCCTCAATCCCCGCCAAGTTGTGCTTCCGATTCCTGGTCCTGACGGCGGCGCGCTCCGGTGAGGCCAGGGGCGCTGCCTGGGACGAGATCGACCTGCAGGACCAGGTATGGAGGATACCGTCCGAGCGGATGAAAGCAGGCACGGAGCATCGGGTACCCCTTAGCAGACAGGCACTCGATCTACTTGGAGACGTAGTTGCCTTGCGCGATAAAACCGGCTTGGTGTTCCCGTCGCCTCTGAGGCCGGGGGCGCCGATGTCCGACATGACGATGACGAAGGTCCTGCGTTCAACCGGCCTGGCGGAACACGCGACCGTCCACGGGTTCCGCAGCAGCTTCAAGAACTGGACCCTGGAGCAGACTGACACGCCCTGGGCTGTATCAGAGGCGGCGCTTGCCCATGTCCTGGGCAATTCGACCGAACAGGCCTACGCGAGGTCCGAACTGTTTGATCGGCGCCGCCCACTGATGCAGCTGTGGGCCGACTACGTGACCGGCGAATCCCAAGGGAAGTCGGAACGGCGAAATCCAATCCAGGGTTTCGGTCATCAAGGCCACATCTAGGTCGCGTCGGGCGGACCAGAGTCACCCATCGCATCCGGCCGTGAGTCCAACCAGGCCTTGATGTCGCTCTCCCTCCATCTGACGGCAACGGGGCCGACCCTTACGGGCCGTGGGAATTCACCGTTCTTCATGCCCCGATAGATCGACGAGCGCTTTATGCCCGCGATTTCCTCAACCTGTTGACGCCTCAGCAGTCTGTCATGCATTTGTCATCACCTCTTCGTGTGCTCCGATGCGTGCCAAGGAACATTGGTCTTCCGGTAGGTCGATGGGGCGCTGGCCTCTCGTTACACGGCTGTGAGTGTGCTACCGGTGCCGGAGGGGATTCGGTACTAGCGCTCCTCCTCGACGTCGGTCGGAAGCCCTCGCCCCTCGCCCATGAGGCGCCCCAGGGTCTCGGGGAATCCGCCGATCACCTGTTCAGCAACTGCTCCAGCTCTGCCGCACGGGGCGTCCGCTTCTGATGGTTGGGACAAACCTCCGCTGGTGCTATATTAATCGCGTATTGCGGACAGCGAACCGCCGATCTCTGCCAATGGGTCGCCAATAGGTCGCCGCCGGAGCCAACGAATGCCGTCGCAGCTTCACAGCAAGATCCCAAGGGTCCAAGAGCTCCTCGATCAAGGAAAAACCCACGCCGAGATTGTTAAAGAGACCGGCGTCTCGTCGCGCACGGTGAGTCGCTGGTTGAGCAAGGGATTGCTGCTCCGCCCTTCTCCCGTCTCAGTGGGGGTGGCCGCCACGGATGCTCCGGAACGTGCGCCGGATCAGGAATGGACCGCTCGTGACCTTCTGGATATGGGGATGGATCCAGCCGCGGCCGAGAGACTCCTGATGGTGGTCGAAGACACGGCCGCCACGAGCAATCTGCGCTTTCGCGAGTGGCTGTCCAGGTATATCCCGCTGGCTGGCAAGATCCCTGATGAATGGGCGGCCGCTATAGCGTTCCTTCCGATCCTCGGTAGGGATGTCTGCAACCCGGCATTGGAAACCCTGGGGGAAATGATGCACGAGTCCGTGCCCTGGGAAGACGAGCGGCTACGGAGGCGTTACGAACGCCTGGCCAAGCCTCTGCTGCGCGAGGCCCGAGTCGAATTGAACGATTGGCTGATTTTCGTGTCCAACACCGAAACGCTCACCGAATCCCCAGTCGGAGAGGCTGCCGTGATCTCTGAAGCCCTGCGTAGATGCCCCCACGTGGACAGACCGGTTCGGAGGCGCGGACCGGTTCACAAGGAGGACAAGATGTTCGGTCTCCACCTGGTGAGGGAAATGCCGATGGGCGGTCTCGCTATGAGCTGGGGCCGCCTTCTAGACGGAGACCCTGGATGGCTCGAAGCATATGGGGACTACACGCGGGAGTTTCTGGAGGCCGCTGCGGACCAGAAGAATGTTCAGGACGCCGACGGAACGAGACTGGTTCAAGTGGAAACGTTGGTCTTTGGCCGTAGAAGCTGGTTGAAATGGCCAGGATGGGGCACACACCGGAGCAGGTGATCGCCAAGTTGAGCGAGGTGGGAGGTTTCAGGGCACGAAATCACTTGGCGATAAACGACAGATGCTCCTATAGATGTCAAACCGCGCTGTCGGGCATTTTGAAAGCGTTCTGCAAAGCCGAAAAGACTTCACGGGCAACATAGCGTTTAAGGCAACGGATGACCTCAGCCTTGCTCATTCCCTCCCTGGTGCGACGCTGCATGTAGCCCTTGGTCCGTTCGTCATAACGAAGTCTAACCAGGACGATACGATGGAGAGCTGCGTTGGCCTGGCGGTCGCCACCGCGGTTCAGTCGATGCCGGTTGGTCTTGCCGGAGGACGCAGGAATCGGATTCACCCCGCACAGCGAAGCGAAGGCAGCCTCGGAGCGCAGGCGTTGTGGGTTGCTGCCAGCAGAGATCAGCAGAGTTGCCGCCGTGTCGAGTCCGACGCCAAAGATGCTGACCAGGGCTGGATTTGCCATCCCTGCGAGTCGTTCTAGTTGGACCTGCAGTTCGTGGATCTCCTTGCTTAGTTGGAGGTAGCGGCAGGCAAGGGATCGAAGAGTGTACTTGGCCGCTGCCATGGGGTTTACGAGACGCCCCGGGCGGAAGCTCTTGCATCGCGCAGCGAGAGCGGTGGCAGTCAGGCCGTCCAGCGTTTCTCGAAGTGCGGCCGGTGCGGTGACCACTAGGGCCCTCATCTGGTTGACCGCCTGGGTACGAGCCTTCACTGCCGAGTCCTTGGCGCTCTTGAGCATACGGAGCATTTCGACCTCGCCTTCGCCTGACTTGGGAGTGGCGTCGGCAACTCCGGCAATCACCGCACGCGCTGCCATCTCGGCATCGGTGGGGTCGCTCTTCCCCTTCCGGTAGCGGACTGACCGGTCAGGCCGGTTGACCTCGAAGACGGTAAAGCCTCGACCAGTCAGGAATCGGGCCAGCCCGGCGCCGTAGGAACCTGTGCCTTCGACCCCAAAGGCGCGAACCTCTCCCAGGTTTTGGGACCACCGTTCCAGTTCCCCATATCCGGAACTGGTTGCTGGCGCATGGTGCTCGGCGAGACGCACGCCCTGCTGATCAATGGCTATTGCCACATGCTGGTCTTGGTGAGTGTCAACTCCGATCACCACCTGAACCGCGCGAATGAGTTCGCGACTTGCTGCTGCTGTCATTTCTGCCTCCTGAAAGATGGCGGGTCGGTCAGGTGAGCGGACAAGACTGCGAAGGGACTTGAGGTCAGGCTCCTATGAGGTCAGGCTCCTATAAGGTCACTGCTCCCATGGCCGTTGGCGCCGTATCGACCATCTCGGGATCGAGTCGACAAATCCCAAAGAAGGCATTACAGCCAGTCTGATAGAGGGTCAGACCCGATCCGAGATGGCAGGGAATATCATCGCAGTCTGATGGAGGACCCGGGCGACGGGTCGCCGCCGGGTGGCCTGGGCGCTGATCATCGTCCTGACCTACTCGCGGCACAGCTTCGTCTGGCCTACCTTCAGCCAGAAGCTGGTCGATGTGATCGAGGGGTTGGAGGCAGCCTGGGCCTTCTTCGAGGGCGTTCCCAAGTACCTGGTGATCGACAACTTCCCCGCGGCAGTGGCGGGTGTCGATCCGCTCCATCCCCGTCTCACGCGCGGCTTCCTGGAGTACTCCCAGCGCCGCGGCTTCATCTCAGACCCTGCTCGGGTGCGACATCCCCGGGACAAGCCCCGCGTGGAACGTGGGGTGCCCTACGTGCGGGAGCGGTTCTTCAAGGGCGGGGAGTTCACGGGCCTCTCGGACATGAGGTCTGAGGCCCGGCGCTGGTGCCTGGAGGTGGCCGGACAGAGGATACACGGCACCACCCGCAAGCAGCCCCTGGTAGTCTTCCGGGATGAGGAGCGCCACGCGCTCGGAGAGTGGGACGCAGAGCCATACGAGATGACCGATTGGCGCACGGCCAAGGTCCACCCCGACCACCACATAGCCTGCCAGTACGCCCTCTACTCGGTGCCGTCTGCGACATGCCCGCCCGGGCAGAAGGTCGAAGTGCGGCTCGGCAGCAAGCTGGTGCGCATCTACCACCGGGGAAGGCTGATCAAGGTCCACCCGCGCCAGGACCGCGGCGGCAGGTCCACCGACCCCGACGACTACCCGGCAGAGCTGAGCGCCTACACCCTCAGAGCGCCGGAGCAGATCAAGCGCAGCGCGGGGTCACAGGGACCGGCCGTGGCAGCCTATGCCGAGCGTCTCTTCGACGGCCCGCTGCCATGGGCCAAGCTCAGACAGGGACACAAACTCATACGCCTGGGAGAACGCTACTCCCCTGAGCGTCTCGATGCCGCATGCCGCAGGGCTCTCTCCGTAGACCTGATCGACGTGCGCCGTCTCGAGCGCATACTCGTCGAGGCCCTGGAGCAAGAGACCGCGCAGCCGGAGCCTCCACCGATGTCCCCAGGTCGATTCGCCAAGCCGGGCGCCGTCTTCGCTCATGCCAACGGCCGCACCGCTCAACCAGCACAAGGAGAACGCCCATGACCACCACGACTGAACTCACCCCGCTGCTCAAGCGCCTCAAGCTCGGCGCCGTGCTCAACACCCTGCCGGAGAGGGTCGCCCTCGCACGGAGGGAGCAGCTCGACTACGCATCCTTCCTGCAGATCATACTGACCGATGAGATCAACCGCAGAGACCACAGGCGGCTCGAACTCCGCCTCCAGAGGGCCGGCTTCGAGCAGACCTGCCGCCTCGAAGACTTCGACTGGTCCGCATCCGTCACACTCGACCGACGACTCCTCGACGCCGCCTTCTCCCTCCAGTTCCTGGCCCGCAACGAGCACGTCCTGCTCGTCGGACCGGTCGGCGTGGGCAAGAGCTTCATCGCTCAGGCCCTCGGATATGCCGCCATCAGGGCCGGACACACCGTCCGCTTCGTACATGCCGACGGCTTCTTCAGAGCCATGGCTCAGGCCAGGGTGGACCACTCCACGGACAAGACCTTCCGCTCCTTCCTCGCCCCAGACCTGCTCATCCTCGACGATCTAGGTCTCCACAGGATGACCCAACAGCAGTCCATAGACCTCTACGAACTGGTCATCGCCAGGCATCGTACCGCCAGCTTCGTCATCACCTCCAACAGGGCTGTCGACGAGTGGCTTGGACTCTTCGACGACTCCATCCTGGGCAACAGCGCCCTCGACCGTCTCGCCAACGCCAGCTACCAGATCGTCATAGAAGGTGACAGCTACCGCGAGCGCTTGTCACCGCACAGGACCCTGCTCGACCGAAAGGAGGTGGTTGACCCTCAAACCTAACGGTGATAAATAGTCCATCTACAGGATCACAGGGTGGCTCAATGACCCTGGCGACGACTGGCCTATGGACCCTGGCCATTGACAGCTACTACATGAAGTCTTGCCAGCGGCGAAGGAGAGGCAAGACGGCGGGCGAACCACCGGACCCAATCGACGACAGTGCCATTCAAGAGCCGCGGGTGATGGGAGGCCCCTTGCCGAGGTGCTCCGGAAAGAGTCTATGGAGGAGGAGCCGATGGCCGAGAGTGACGGGGCCAAGGCATTGGACGTCGAAATAGTGGCTGAACGTTCACTCGTGGCGTGGACCCGGATCGGGGACGACAACAAGCGTCGGCGTGGAGTGGCGGGGGCGCTGCTTGGGCGTGGCTGACCGAGGGGGAGACCCCGGCGCTCAGAGAAGTTGTGGTGAAGGACGGGGAGGTGGTCAAGCTGTTGGAGCCGGGCCAGGTGCGGCGCGTCCGAGCGATTGAGCGGTCAGTGGAAACCCCTGAAGGCGCGGCGGACGGCCCTGAGGTATGGATGGAGTTCAAGGATGACCCTGAACCAGAACGGACTGCGGCTGCCAGGGGGCTGTACGAAGGGGGAATGGTCCGGGTCAACGCGGATTCGTACCGGGAGATCAAGGGCAAGATCGGTACGCTGGAGGGATTCACCGCCGCCACCCTCATAGTGGACGGCAAGAGATACATCGCGGGGCTCAGGGACTTGGAGCCGGTAGACGACTCGAAGGAGCCGGCGACGGGATCGGAAGAAACGGGAGCTGTGCCGAACGAGCAAGATTCCCAACACCCCGGCGACTACTCTGTTCTTCAATGTTGTCCTCCTTTAGTCCTGAGCGCACAATTCTCGGCTTGGCAAGCGCCTCGTTGGGATAGTCGCACTCATGGCTCACAGCATTTGGCGAGTCTCCCAGCCCAAGGGCGTACACAATTTCCGTGCCGCTCGGCAGAAAGGAACAGCTACAAACAAGAATTTGTCAGTATTTTGTTAGTCGGCGCGGCGAGTCGGATTAGGGTCCCCTCCATTTGGCCCGGGAGGACTTTCCAGGCTGGTGTCGGCAGCGGTTACTACCAGTGTGCCGGCAATCTTGTCGTGCAGTGTCTGTCTGTTATCGTGCCACAGAGGCCATGTATAGTCCAGCAGCCAGAAGATAAGAAGCGGCAGTCCAGTGGCAAAGCCACCCCAGGTAAAGGAATTCTGCGAAGGCCAAAGCAGAACGATCGGTACTATGCCCCAGATTAGCCCGAATCCACCGATGCGGAGCGGCCTTGGGGTTGGAACAAGGGGTGAGGGCCGTGGGACGCGACGGTCCGCGCTCGATTCCGATAAATGGGGCCGGTGGCGGCCTTTGGTTGTCGTTGGGGGCGCCGATGGCGGTCCTGGGCAGCGGCGCTGGGGCGGGGTCGGCGGGACAGCATGCAGGGGAAGACAATCGCGGACCGGGCCGGTGCGACTCTGTGGGTCGGTTGGGTAGTCTGGTGGACGTGTCAGGCGCCGTCGGTGCCGTCAGGCAGGCAATGGCAGGGCTCGCAATCGAGCCAGGGCGCGAGTGAACTGGGTTTCCCAAGGCCAGCCCTGTGGCAGATGCAAAGTGAGGCGGCGGGCCGAGCGGGTGAGCCGTCCGGCCAGGGAGAAGAAGCGCCGCCGGAGGGTCTTGGTGGTCACCACCCCCTCGTCCAGACCGATGCGCGCGGTCCAGCGGGCCAGGTTATGGGCCAGCACCTGGACGGCCAGCCATGCGCCGTTGGCGGGGAAGCGGCCCGAGGGGAGATGGTTGAGGCCGACGCCGTGCTTGAGGTCTCGGATAGCATTCTCAATCTCGGCGTGGCGGCGATGGTCGGCCTCCAGTTCCAGGGTTTCCCCGTCCCGGTCGGTGATGAAGCCGTGATAGCTGTAGCTGGCGAAGAGGGCCAGTTGGGAACCGGGCGTGGGCTTCACCCGCCGGACGATGAGCCGCACTGGGGCGGCTTCGGGCTCACCCTGGAAGGGAGTGTAGGTGGTCTCGGCCACGTCGGCGCCGCCGTCCATCCAGTAGGGGACGGGCGTCCAGTCCTCCTCGGGAATCGCCTCAATCAACTCCCTGAGGCGGGCGTGTTGGCGGATGGTGATGGAGAAGCGGACATCCATCTTGCGGCAGACGACGACCAGGGCGTGGGCATAGAAGCCGCTGTCGGCCCGCACCGTGAGTTGTCCTGTAGCCCCAGCATGGCGCACCCGGCCCACGGTCTCCCGCAGGAAGTGGGCGGCGCCCCGAACGGTGTTGGCGCGGCCCTCGCGCAGCCGAGACATCAGCACGTCGCCGGTGCCGGCGGCGATGGCCAGCAGCGGGTGATAGCCCCGCTGGCCAGTGTAACCATGGTGACGCGCCCCCTCCTTGGCCAGTCCGTAGGTCTCGCACATGGTGGAGTCCAAGTCGATGGTCAACGGCCCTTCGCCGGGTCCCGCACCAGCGGCCCAGGCCCGGGACAGCAACTCCCGGCTCACCCGATCCAACTGGCGGACGTGGCCCCACCGGAAGCTGCGCAGGAAAGTTCCCAGGGTGGATGGCGCCTTGACTACGCAGCCGATGGCGCCAGCTGTCCCGCCGGTACGCAACACGTCGGCGTCGTCAATGAAGTCGCCCCCAGCCAGCGCCGAGGCCACCAGGGTCAGCATCTTGTCTCCTGGGTTCGCTCGCCCCGGCGCGTCTCCCAGGTCGACGTGGCTGTCGACGACTTCACGCAGGCCCAGGTGCTGGGCTAGGGTCACCGGGAGGAGCAGCCCAGCATTGGCCACCAGGCGGTGGTCGTCGAAGGCGATACGGATGCGGTCGGGATGGTTGCGTGCTAGCATCTATCGGGTGCTCCTTGTTCTGGGGTCGGCTTTGCTGTTTCAAAACCATTATCCCAGATTCACAGGAGCACCCTCTTGCCGCTTCAGGACACTGACCCGACGCCCTCCTTCGGTGGATTCGGGATTAGCGGGTTCCACGGAATGACGACTTCTCGCACAAACATCCGTCCTCCCCCGGCCAGCTCACCACTCTTCTTGATTACTCGCATACCCAACCGTCGTTTCCCAAATGTAGTCCCTTGATGGAAGGGAAACAGTCTGAGCCAGACCCCTTTGAGGGTCAACACAACGGCGGAAAAGAAGAGCAACGACAAGAATGCAGCTATAGCGATAACAATCCCAACGATGAGTATCAGCAACATAAAAACTATAATCAACATAATCATGCAGAATATCATGAGGATCGGATAGACAATAATACTGAAACAGCCATATTCCTCATTGAGAGCGTCAGGGTCGGTGCAGCCGGACGGCAACAAGTTCAGCTCTTTCAAGCCGAGCAAAAAGAATGACACTAATAGGATGAAGGTGCCGACAAGGGCAGCAACCAGTGAATAGACTGCAAGTATTGGGATTGTATCCAGCAACCTGGCCAATGCTCTCTGCCTGTACGTCGCCAGAACAAAGTGAGTGGTCCTCCCTATTGGGCTGCCGCAAGAAATGCAATAACTCGCATCTAGGGGAATAAGGCCTCCGCAATTCGCACATGGGTTGCTGCTCATATCATTTCTGTGCCGCTCGGCAAAAATTTCCCTCTTCCCTGTTCATGGCGGAACATGATAGCGCTCCTACGACGTATGGTAGCCGACATTTCCCATATTGGGAGTCTTCAGGCTCAAAGGCCAGCCTAAATGAGATGGTAGTATCGTAGTCGGGTCCTGCAAGGCCAGTCAATCTCCGGTCTATCCAATAAGGGATGCGTTCCTTGCCGTGAACCATGCTTCTGGTCCATCTTTGTCGTCTTCGGGCCCCCGCCAATGGGGTGAAAGCGCATTGAGGCTGGCTACAACGCCCAGGCTATGGTCTCACCCATGGAGACCGATGGGGGAGCGACAAGCATGCTGGTCACAGCCGTGGACGTGGTTGATGCGGCCAATGACAATGCCCTGCTGGTGCCGATGATGGAGCAGGCCGAGGAGACTACGGGGACGAATGTCAAGAGCGGAGTAATCTTAGGCCACGGGGTGTCGAAGTTCAGGGGAAATGTCCGGTTAAGTGTTCAGCAAAAATGTCACTCGGTTAAGCCTCGATGGTATCAGATGATGACGTTTCGGAAACCACGCGGGATTGTCGCGTTGGCGGACCCTCAGCGTCCGTGTATTTCTTGATGGTGGCCCTGTGGATTCCCAATTCCCGTTCGATTGCCCGAAGCGACATCCCCTTGCGACGGGCTTTCTGAATCGCCTTCCATCGCTCCTTCTGAAGGAACGTCGGCTTGCGCGTAGGGGCGGCTGCGGGCCTGCCGGGCGTGGCCGCGCCGTCAGTGATCAGGCCGCCACCATTCTCGTCCTCTGCCCTTGAGTCCAGCGGTTCGAGAGTCGAGATCCAGTGTTCGCCCAATCCGTTGGCGCTGGAGGATCGGACAGGAACACTTTCGGAGCCTCCGTGGCCGTTCCGGAGAAATACCGGACTGGGTGGCGCCTCCTGGGAGGAGATGATGCGTCCCTCATGCCGCACCGACAGCCGGCCGGCCAGTCCTTGCAGGACCTCCACAGCCGCCCCGGCATAACTGGGACGTTCCCGCTCTGGCAGCAACTGCAGGGTATGCAGCTGGAATCTCACCGTGTTGTCTCTGGCCACTTTTCTGCGGTGCTCAAAGCACAGGATCTGTTCCAGGCACAGCTCCGGGTCCAGGGGCCGGAATGCAGGCTCAGGGTGTTGCGGTGGGACACGGAAACGCCGGTTGAATCGCGGCAGGAACTGGTCCAGCACGCTGTTGGCTTCCCCGATGCTGCTCGCCCCTGCCAGCCGCAGTTCGGTTACGAGGCGGTCCTGGAAAGTTTCCGCCATCCGCTCCACTCTTCCCTTGGCCTGGGGAGAGAGGGCGAATATCATCTGGATCCCCAGTTCGTCCATGGCCCGGCTGAACTGGGTTGGCATCCCGGGGAGGCCGGAGCCGGGCGTGTGCCTGAAGACCCCGTGCCGGTCGGTGTACAGGGCGAGGGGAATGCCGCGGCGCTGCAAGAGGCGCTGGATCAGCAGGAAGTAGCTGTGGGCGTCCTCCTTCTCGCAGAAGAGGGCGTCGACCACCGTGCCCGTGGCATCGTCCACTGCGATCAGCAGCGTGAACGGTGGAATCCGGTCCCCCAACCACGGGTGATGACTGCCGTCCATCTGGATCAGCATTCCCTGCCGGGGCATTCGCTGGCGGCGTACCCGGTGCTTTGGCTGGCGCCTGCGCCGCGGACTGCTCAACCCGGCGTTGACCAGGATGCGCCGCAGGGTGGTCCTGCCGATGTCGATGCCGTCGCGGTCGCTCAGCAACTCGCTGAGATGGGTGTGGTTGGTCCCTGCGTACCTGGTGCGAGCCAGGTGAACCACAGCGGTTGCAACGGGCTCGGGAGTTGCGTTGGCCGGCTTGCGGCCCCGGAGACCGTGAGCAACGGTGGCAGCGCCTCTCTCCTGGTAAGCCCGAATCCACCGAAGGAGGGCGTCGGGTCAGTGTCCTGAAGCGGCAAGAGGGTGCTCCTGTGAATCTGGGATAATGGTTTTGAAACAGCAAAGCCGACCCCAGAACAAGGAGCACCCGATAGATGCTAGCACGCAACCATCCCGACCGCATCCGTATCGCCTTCGACGACCACCGCCTGGTGGCCAATGCTGGGCTGCTCCTCCCGGTGACCCTAGCCCAGCACCTGGGCCTGCGTGAAGTCGTCGACAGCCACGTCGACCTGGGAGACGCGCCGGGGCGAGCGAACCCAGGAGACAAGATGCTGACCCTGGTGGCCTCGGCGCTGGCTGGGGGCGACTTCATTGACGACGCCGACGTGTTGCGTACCGGCGGGACAGCTGGCGCCATCGGCTGCGTAGTCAAGGCGCCATCCACCCTGGGAACTTTCCTGCGCAGCTTCCGGTGGGGCCACGTCCGCCAGTTGGATCGGGTGAGCCGGGAGTTGCTGTCCCGGGCCTGGGCCGCTGGTGCGGGACCCGGCGAAGGGCCGTTGACCATCGACTTGGACTCCACCATGTGCGAGACCTACGGACTGGCCAAGGAGGGGGCGCGTCACCATGGTTACACTGGCCAGCGGGGCTATCACCCGCTGCTGGCCATCGCCGCCGGCACCGGCGACGTGCTGATGTCTCGGCTGCGCGAGGGCCGCGCCAACACCGTTCGGGGCGCCGCCCACTTCCTGCGGGAGACCGTGGGCCGGGTGCGCCATGCTGGGGCTACAGGACAACTCACGGTGCGGGCCGACAGCGGCTTCTATGCCCACGCCCTGGTCGTCGTCTGCCGCAAGATGGATGTCCGCTTCTCCATCACCATCCGCCAACACGCCCGCCTCAGGGAGTTGATTGAGGCGATTCCCGAGGAGGACTGGACGCCCGTCCCCTACTGGATGGACGGCGGCGCCGACGTGGCCGAGACCACCTACACTCCCTTCCAGGGTGAGCCCGAAGCCGCCCCAGTGCGGCTCATCGTCCGGCGGGTGAAGCCCACGCCCGGTTCCCAACTGGCCCTCTTCGCCAGCTACAGCTATCACGGCTTCATCACCGACCGGGACGGGGAAACCCTGGAACTGGAGGCCGACCATCGCCGCCACGCCGAGATTGAGAATGCTATCCGAGACCTCAAGCACGGCGTCGGCCTCAACCATCTCCCCTCGGGCCGCTTCCCCGCCAACGGCGCATGGCTGGCCGTCCAGGTGCTGGCCCATAACCTGGCCCGCTGGACCGCGCGCATCGGTCTGGACGAGGGGGTGGTGACCACCAAGACCCTCCGGCGGCGCTTCTTCTCCCTGGCCGGACGGCTCACCCGCTCGGCCCGCCGCCTCACTTTGCATCTGCCACAGGGCTGGCCTTGGGAAACCCAGTTCACTCGCGCCCTGGCTCGATTGCGAGCCCTGCCATTGCCTGCCTGACGGCACCGACGGCGCCTGACACGTCCACCAGACTACCCAACCGACCCACAGAGTCGCACCGGCCCGGTCCGCGATTGTCTTCCCCTGCATGCTGTCCCGCCGACCCCGCCCCAGCGCCGCTGCCCAGGACCGCCATCGGCGCCCCCAACGACAACCAAAGGCCGCCACCGGCCCCATTTATCGGAATCGAGCGCGGACCGTCGCGTCCCACGGCCCTCACCCCTTGTTCCAACCCCAAGGCCGCTCCGCATCGGTGGATTCGGGGTAAGCCGCAAGGATACGCCGGGTGTGTCGCGGGCTGACACCCATGAGTGTAGCCGCCTGATCCAGCGTCATGTGCTCAACCAGCAGGCTGTTGAGGATCTTGAGTCTCGTCTGTTCTTTGGGCGTCAAAGTCACATTCTCCATAAGTTGAATGTGACATTTCTGCTGGCCAGTTAGCGAGGACCTTTTCCCTGAACGTCAACACGGAGCAAAAGCGTACCACCGGGGAGTTGGTGTTCAGCACAAATGTCACCCTGCGACGGGCGTCAACAGAAGCCGTTAGCTGGAGTGAGTGCGGTGGGGTCTACGGGTCAGGGGAATCGCTGGCTGAGCGCGTGGTGACGGCCTGCCGGCTCTGCTTGAGGCGGTAGCTCTCGCCGTTCATCTCCAGGATGTGAACGCGGTGAGTGAGGCGGTCCAGCAGGGCGCCGGTCAGCCTCTCCGAGCCGAAGACCTCGGTCCACTCGTCGAAGGGCAGGTTGGTGGTGACCAGGACCGACCCTCTCTCATATCTCTGGCTGAAGACCTCGAAGAGGAGCTCCGCGCCGGTCTTGGAAAGTGGTACGAAGCCAAGCTCGTCGACGATGAGCAGCTTGAGTCGGGCCAGCTTCTTCTGGAGGTTGAGCAGTCGCCGCTCGTCCCTGGCCTCGATCAGCTCGTGGACCAGCGAGGCGGCCGTGGTGAAGCCGACCGACAGTCCCCTCTGGCAGGCGGCGAGCCCCAGACCGAGGGCCACATGGGTCTTGCCGGTGCCGCTGTTGCCTATGGCGATGACGTTCTCCCGCCGGTCTACGTACTCGCAGCGTGCCAGCTGCATGGCCAGGTGCTTGTTCACCGACGGCATGGCCAGGAAGTCGAAGGTGTCGAGGCTCTTGGTGGCGGGGAAGCGTGCCGCCTTGATCCTGCGGTCAACCATCCGATGATGGCGGTCTATCAGCTCAAGCTCAGAGAGCCTCAGCAGGTAGCCTGGATGGTCGACGCCCTCGGCGGCGCACTGGCCGGCCACCTTGCAGTACTCCCTCAGGAAGGTGGGCAGCTTCAGCTCCTTGAGGTGATGCTCCAACAGCACCGTAGACCTCTCGCTCACCGCCCGATCCCCGACATGAGCGCCATGTAGTCGCTGGCTGCTGTCTTCGTCACGGTGACCCTGGGCAGGTAGGGGTACAGCTCCAGGTCGAGTCTCTGGGGACGGCCCTCTATCCTGCACAGCACCAGGTGTTTGATGGCGTCGAAGCTTATGGCGCCGAGCCTGAGGGCATCACGCACACCCTCGCACACCTCCTCCTTGCGGAAGTTCTCCACCAACCGCAGCACCTGTACGAACTCACGCTTGCCTCGCCTGCCCATCCTCGACTCCAGCAGTCTGCGCAGCATGCCGAACTCCTCCGGCAAATCCCACCCGGCCAAAGGAGCAGCCTGGTCCAGCGCTCCCGTCTTGCGCTCCAGCAGCGGCAGGTAGTGGACAGGGTCGAAGACGAAGTCGTCGCGTTCGTATGAGCGCGGATGCCGGGCTATCACCTCTGCCCCGCAGCTGATCACCACGTCACCCACATAGCCCCGGACCACCACCTCCCTGTGACCGTAGGCCACGGGCACCGAGTAGTCGTTGGTCCGGTACCGCACCAGGGACAGGGAGCTGACACGGCTCACGTGCTTGTCGCTGGCGTCGTATGGCACGGCGGGGAACGCCAGCAGGGCTTCCAGGTCACGCTCCATCCGCTGGCCTATCGTCTCCCTGTGCCCACGCAGCTGTCTCCCCATCCGTTCCAGGCACCTCTCCTCGAGGTAGGCGTTGAGCGCATCGAAGCTCGGGAACGACGGCACAGGCACCAGGAAGTTCCGGCGAGCATATCCCACCAGCCCCTCGACCTTGCCCTTGTCGTTACCCTTGCCGGGACGGCCGAACCGGATGCTCCTATAGAAGTCAAGTCGTGGCTTGAACTGTTTGGGCCGAGGTCCGTAGGGCAGAGAAGACTTCGCGAGCTACGTAGCGTTTGAGGCAACGGATGATCTCCGCCTTGCTCATCCCCTCCCTGGTGCGGCGTCGCATGTAGGACTGGGTCCGCGGGTCATACCGAAGTCTGACCACAACGATGCGATGGAGAGCAGCGTTGGCCTGACGATGACCGCCGCGATTGAGCCGATGCCGATTGGTCTTGCCTGAGGAAGCAGGTATGGGATTGACGCCGCACAGGGAGGCGAAAGAAGCCTCGGAGTGGAGGCGCTCAGGGTTGCTCCCTGCAGCCACCAGTAGAGTGGCTGCCGTGTCGGGTCCTATGCCGTAGCTGTCTACCAGGGCTGGGGATATGGTACGGGTGAGTCGTTCCAGCTCCCCCTCCAGGTCATGTATCTCCTTGCTGAGTTGACGGTAGCGGCGGGCAAGGGAGCGCAGGGTGTACTTGCCCGCCGCCGTGGGATCGTCCAGACGACCAGGCCGGAAGCTCTTGCACAGGTTGATCAGAGCACCGGCGGTGAGTCCAACGAGGGTCTCGCGAAGCTCAGCCGGGGCTGTGACAATCAGGGCCTTCATCTGATTGAAGGCCTGGGTGCGAGCCTTGACGGCCGAGTCTTTGGCGCTCTTGAGCATGCGAATCATCTCCACCTCTCCCTCCCCCGACTTGGGTGTGGCTTCGGCCACTCCCGCCAATAAAGATCGAGCTGCCATCTCCGCATCGGTGGGGTCGCTCTTCCCTTTCCTGTAGCGGGTTGACCGGTCGGGCCTATTCACTTCCACAACGGTATGTCCCCTACGGGTCAGGTAGCGAGCCACTCCGGCCCCGTAGGAACCCGTACCCTCAATCCCAAAGGCGTGAATCTCTCCCAGACTCCGTGACCACCGTTCGAGATCCTGATAGCCATGCATAGTCGCCGGTGCGTGAAGCTCCCCCAGCCGTACACCCTGGCGGTCAATGGCCACTGCCACATGCTTGTCTTGGTGAGTATCCACTCCGACGACTACCCGAATAGAACGACCGCCTTCTTGATCTACGACTCCTGTCATCTCTACCACCTCCTCTGGGATAGCGCTCTGGCTGGGTGAGCGGACAGGACTGCGATGGGACTTAAAGCCAGGCTCCTATAAAGTCACTGCTCGCCGTGCCAAAGGCACTTCCGGGCCACCTCGACTCGAGTCGACAGATCCGGTTGAAGGAATGGTGCCAGTCCTCGAAGGGGTCAGACCCGGGCCGAGGTGGCCCGGTATTCATCATCGCAGTCCTCGAACAGGTAGTGCGACACCAGCTCCGAGAACACACGAGTACGCTGGCGCCGGCCGTCTCCCAGGATCCTGGCCACCGCCAGTCTCGTGTTGTCGTACAAGATGCTCCGCGGCACGCCGCCCAGGAACGAGAACGCCGAGACGTGACCGTCGCAGAACGCCTCGGTCGTCTCTGCGGGGTAGGCCTTGACGAAGCACGCGTCGCTGTGGGGAAGGTCCAGCACGAAGTAGTGGATGGTCTGCTCCACTCCTCCGATGACCGCCTTCGCCTGGCCGAAGTCGCACTGGGCATCACCAGGAGGATGGGAGAGCGGAACGTACATCTCGCGTGTCCGGCGCCGTCGCTCGCGCACGTAGTCCTTGACTATCGTGTACCTGCCACCGAACCCGTGCTCCGCTCTCAGACGGTCATAGATCCGCTTCGCCGTGTGGCGCTGCTTCCTCGGAAGACGCCGGTCCTCTTCCAGTATCCGGTCGATCACCCCGTGGTACGGGTCCAGCTTAGGGCGACGCGGCGGTGACTGTCGACGGTACCCGGGTGGCACCGAGTACTCCAGCATCTTGCGCACCGTGTCCCGGTGCAGCCCGAACACCCGGGCAGCCTCTCGCGTGCTCATCCCTTCCACCATGCAGGCCCGGCGCACTCGAACGTACAGTTCCACTTTGTACATCCTTCACACCTTCCATCGAGTTGCCTCCAACTCTATGGAAGGCGGCGGGTGGTCCAGTTTTGCAGCGCCACTCCCGGACGCTCACCCCCGCCTCGCCGGTCCATTATTACTCCGCCCTTTACACGAGGGGCTCCGGCCCGATCCGGCCCTTTTCTGGTCATGAACCAGACCATTGAGAGTGGGTTCGGGCTTCGGGCAGGCCGAACCCCCAGGGAGTATCGTCTTGGAGCGTCGGGCTTGTGTCAAGCGTCGGGGGCTCCGGCCACATCTGACGGCCCTGCGACCGTTCACGTTCGGGACCGGGCGGGGCGACCGAAACCCACAGGACAACGGTATCGTCCTGTGGGGGCAGCTTTCAAGAGCCCCGTTCACCCCGCAGGTGGACCCGAGGCAGGAATCGAACCGCCATCGTGTGCCACTCGTGGACGGTTGACCGCTTCCCACATTTCCTACCACGCCTGCCAAGAGGTCCGGCTAGAAACGCCTTCGGCGGCCCTGGTTCCCTGCACGGCTGAACGACACTCCCCACGGGGTGGATGGGCTAACGTCACTCCCTGCACGGCTTTGGCGGACGCCGCGGCCCTCGATCCGCAGCTCCCCGGCGCCGGGCGCAACAGGTGGTTCGTTCGCAGGAGGCCACCTGCAGCTGGTGCCGGCGTCCGGAGCTGAGCCGGATTTGTAGCTAAAGACCGGATTCGCCCTAACGAACGCTCCGTTTGTCGCCGGGGCTGGCGGAGCGGCCCGGGTGCAGCTGGTGGACGGGTGAACGTCACGAAGTGTCGGGGCTGAGCCAATTCATCCCACGCCTGCCAAGAGGTTCGGCAGGAAACGCGGCCCAAAACCCCTACGGCCAGGCCGCTGGTGTCTGAGAGCATCTGCGCTGATGCGATGCAAGCAATCCCGCAACGGAGTGCGTGTGCGCAAGGCAAGGGGGCAGGTAATGGTCATGAACGCGGCGCAAGCGGCTGAGAGAGCGGGCGTCCGGCCCTCGACGGTCACGCGGTGGGTGCAGTCCGGACGACTCGCGGCCGGCAGGCTCCCCACAGGTGAGTTGCAGATCGAGGACGGAGTACTCGGCGAGTTCCTGGCCCTCCGGACGGCCTCGCCGCGGTCGGGGCCGGACGACACGGTCGAGCTGGCCGTCGCACAGGAGCGAATCCGAGGGCTCGAGGCGCTCGTGGCGTCACAGCGCTCGTGGCTCGAGGAGTCTGAGGCGCGGCTGCGGATGGTCCTTCAGGCTCTCCCACCACCTCCACCAGCTCGGCGGCCTTGGTGGAGGTGGTGGACGGGTGAACGTCACTCCCTGCACGGCTGAACGTCACTCCCTGCGCGGCGCGGCGGCTGAGGCTCTATCTCCCGTCTTTTGCCCTCTTGCTCTGCCGCGCCTCGCATGCGTCGAGCACCTGGTTAGTCTTATGGCCTACGTCGCACCCCTGCCGAGAGTGGTAGATGCGGCTGTCCCGATTCGGCCTAGCGGCGTTGTGCTGTGCGAGAGTCACAATGTTCCTTCAGGCTCGGCAGCTGGTGCCAGCCGTGGGCTTGACCGTTCCCCTGTGGCCGCGCCGGTGAGATGTGTGTAGAGAGAGAGAAACCGTCTATATATATATATTAGAGTCTGAAGGTTAGGGCCATCCCGCCCCCCGTTCGTGGGGGGAGCGGCCTGTCAAACGCCAAGAGGTATGTACCAGTAGAAGGGGAGATCGCCAGGACCTATAGACCACTTCGCCAGGAGGTTTGACCACCCTGGGCGCCGGATTGGCGACCATTGCTGCATCTTGGATGTAAGGAGCAGCGATGGCGTACAGGGAGGTGTCGAGAGTGGAGATAGCAGAAGTGGTGCGTCGCTGGCAGTCCGGCATCAGCCAGCGAGGTATATCAACTGGTACGGGGCTGTCGCGAGCGACAGTGCGCAGGTACATCGAGGCGGTCGTGGAGGCGGGGCTGGCCCGTCTGGCAGAGCTGCGGGCCCTCGGAAGGTGGAGATACCAACCGAGGAGGTCCTCGCCCCCTGGGCGGACCAGGTCTACGAGTGGCTCACCGCCGACCGTCTGCAGGTGACCCGTATCCATGAGCTGCTTGCGGGCCGAGGCTGCCGGGTCTCGTACACGTCGTTGAGGCGGTTCATCCAGCGACGGGGCTGGCAGAGGCGAAGTCCGGCGACTGTACGGATGGGGGAGAGCGCACCCGGCGAGGTGGCGGAGATGGACTTCGGTCGTCTGGGTTTGATAGAGGACCCGGCGACGGGCCGCCGCCGGGTGGTCTGGGCGCTGATCATCGTTCTGACATACTCGCGGCACAGCTTCGTCTGGCCGACCTTCAGCCAGAAGCTTGTCGATGTGATCGAGGGGTTGGAGGCTGCTTGGGCCTTCTTCGAGGGCGTTCCCAAGTACCTGGTGATCGACAACTTCCCCGCGGCAGTGGCGGGTGTCGATCCGCTCCATCCCCGTCTCACGCGCGGCTTCCTGGAGTACTCCCAGCGCCGCGGCTTCATCTCAGACCCGGCGCGGGTGCGCCATCCCCGGGACAAGCCCCGCGTGGAGCGTGGAGTGCCCTACGTGCGGGAGCGGTTCTTCAAGGGCGGGGAGTTCAGGGGTCTGTCGGACATGAGGTCTGCGGCCAGGCGATGGTGCCTGGCCGTGGCCGGACAGAGGATACACGGCACCACCCGCAAGCAGCCCCTGGTAGTCTTCCGGGATGAGGAGCGCCACGCGCTCGGAGAGTGGGACGCAGAGCCCTACGAGATGACCGATTGGCGCACGGCCAAGGTGCATCCCGACCACCACATAGCCTGCCAGTACGCCCTCTACTCGGTGCCCTCTGCGACATGCCCGCCCGGGCAGAAAGTGGAGGTGCGGCTCGGCAGCAAACTGGTGCGCATCTACCACCGGGGAAGACTGATCAAGGTCCACCCGCGCCAGGATCGCGGCGGCAGATCCACCGACCCCGACGACTACCCGGCAGAGCTGAGCGCCTACACCCTCAGAGCGCCGGAGCAAATCAAGCTCAGCGCGGCGTCACAGGGACCGGCCGTGGCAGCCTATGCCGAGCGTCTCTTCGACGGCCCGCTGCCCTGGGCCAAGCTCAGGCAGGGACACAAGCTCATACGCCTGGGAGAACGCTACTCCCCTGAGCGTCTCGATGCCGCATGCCGGAGGGCTCTCTCCGTAGACCTGATCGACGTGCGCCGTCTCGAGCGCATACTCGTCGAGGCCCTGGAGCAGGAGGCCACGCAGCCGGAGCCTCCACCGATGCCCCCAGGTCGATTTGCCAGGCCGGGCGCCGTCTTCGCTCGTGCCAACGGCCGCACCGCTCAATCAGCACAAGGAGAACGCTCATGACCACCACGACTGAACTCACCCCGCTGCTCAAGCGCCTCAAGCTCGGCGCCGTGCTCAACACCCTGCCGGAGAGGGTCACTAGGTGCCGGGCCCGCAGGTCTTGGTGGAACGTTGGGTAGTCAACGTGCAGCGCTACGCCGGCGGGGTCGTTCCGCAAGGCCCGCCAGAAGTTGACGATGTGGCCGTCGGTGTCGCAGACGATCTCCCATCGGTGCGGCTCCGAGGCCAGCAGGACCGCGAGGCTGCCGGCGAAAGGCTCGGCGTAGACCGTCACGTCGCCCAGCTCCCGCCAGACTGCATCGGCCTGCCGCGCTTTGCCGCCGTAGTATGGGAATGGCGCGCTCAGTTGTCCCATCGCACGTGCCTAGTACCGGTTCCATGTGTATTTGACAAGTATAAGAAATAGGTTAGTCTTATGTATGATCCTATAGGGAGGACATACGAAGACATGGCTGCTCTCAAGTACAAGGTGGAGTTGAACGAGTCGGAACGGACACATCTCAAGCAGATGGCGAGTCGTGGCGAGACTTCGGCCCGTAAGGTCAAGCGAGCGCTGGTGTTGCTGAAGGCGGACGAAGGCATGACCGACCGTGACATCGCCAGCGGCCTATTGATAAGCGCATCCACGGTGGGACGTGTGCGCACGCGGTTTGTGAAGGAGGAACTCGACAGCGCACTCAATGAGCGCCCTCGACCGGGACAGAAGCGCAAGTTGGACGGCAGACAGGAAGCACATCTGATAGCCATCGCGTGCAGCGACGCACCCGAAGGACACGCGGATTGGACGATCCAACTGCTTGCCGACAAGGTGGTGGCGATGGGGTTTGCCGAGAGCATCTCCCTCGAGACGGTGCGCCAGATACTCAAAAAAACGAACTCAAGCCGTGGAAGAAGAAGGAGTGGTGCATCCCGGAGGTGAGCGGGGAGTTCGTGGCTCGAATGGAGGACGTGCTGGACCTGTACCACGCAGACTACGACCCGGACCATCCCGTGGTCTGTTTCGACGAGACATCCAGGCAACTGGTGGCCGATAAGAGACCGGTCATCGGGGCCAAGCCGGGTCGGGTGGAACGATATGACTACGAGTACAAGCGAAACGGCACTCGAAACCTGTTCATGTTCTGTGAGCCGAAAGCTGGCTGGCGGCATGTCGAGGTGACCGAGCGGCGCACTGCTGTGGACTTCGCTCATCAGATGAGGTGGCTGGTTGATGATGCATACCCTCACACAGAGACGATACGGTTGGTGCTGGACAACCTCAACACTCACAAGCTGGGCTCGTTGTACGATGCCTTCAAGCCAGCCGAAGCGCGGCGCATCGCCAAGCGCCTGGAGTTCCACTACACTCCCCTACACGGCAGTTGGCTGAACATGGCTGAGATAGAGTTGAGCGTATTTAGCAACCAGTGTCTCAACCGTCGAATCAGCGACGAGGTGATACTGAAGCGAGAGGTCTCGGCGCTGGAACGTAAGCGCAATGAGGCTGTCGCCGTCATAGACTGGCGCTTCTCCACTCAGGACGCTCGTACTAAACTTCAACACATCTATCCATCATATTCAGATTGAAACGGTACTAGGTAGTGTTGACATTTTACCTTAGCCATATGAGAGCACCTACAAAATGCAGGAATCCGAGGTATCTGTTCGCCAGCTTGTCGAACCGGGAGAAGATGCGACGGTAGTGCTTGATCTTGCCGATGAAACACTCGACGAGATGACGCTCTCGGTATAAGTACTCGTCGTATGAGTGCGGCTCTCTCCGGTTCGAGCGAGGGGGTATTACTGGAACTGCACCGCTCCTGATGATCGACCCAAGGAACTGGTTGGAGTCGTATGCTCGGTCTGCAATCACATGCTCACTCTCGATCCCGGATATGAGCTCGGCAGCCTGAGTGACATCGTGTTCTTGCCCTCCGGTCAACCTAATACCTCAAGGGATTGCCGAGGCCATCCACGCTCACGTGGACCTTTGTAGTGAACCCACCTCGGCTTCGACCAAGGGCTTGTGATGCTTGCCCACCGTTTTTTTGGGTGCGCCTGCGGCGGAATGATGAGCCCGGACGACCGTGCTGTCAATGATGAGGTTCTCCATGTCGGGGTCATCGACGAAATGCTGATGCATTCGCTCCCATACACCGCGTTCACACCATCGGGCGAACCGTTTGTAGACGCTGTTCCACCTGCCGTACTCGGCTGGGAGCATCCTCCATTGCGCGCCGGTTCGGGTGATCCAGAAGACGGCTGCGATGAACCGCTTGCATTCGGCTTCCCGTCCGACGTACAAGTCCGACTGGCTCCGAAGAAACTCAAACACCTTTGACCATTGCTCTGGAGATAGTATATCTATTGACATACTCGAAGTATAATATAAATGTCAACACTACCTAGTACAACCCCCTGCGTTTCGTCGCCAGGTACTTTTCCACTGGAACGCCAGCCTCCGCCGCCGCCTCCCCGACCGTGCGGTTCGCCGCGCCGTCGCGTCGAAGCGGCGGCGGCAGGTCGTGAGCCAGAGGCCGCACGGTGACGTTCTTGCCCTCGCCTATCCACCTTTTGACAATGGCGACCGCGTACGCTCGCTGAGACCGAGGTCTGCGTTCATGCTGCGGTGACTGCCGGCGCCGGATCAGGTCTTCCTCGACCGCCATGGCCCACTCGTACTGGAGGTCGATGCCTGACTCCCTCTTGCTTTCGTCCTGGATTGCCTCAATGGTCAGCGGCTCCACTCCGTCTTCCTCGTCGGCGGGGGGAGCGGTGGCTTGGGGTTTCTCGGCCCGTTGGGTCGCATCCGCAATCTCGGCCTCGACATCGAAGCTGAGCTGGGTTCCGGCGCGGCTGCGGCGCGGCCCAGGGGTGAGCATCCACTTGAGGATCGAGAGGCCGCGGTGCCCGATGAGACCGGCCAACACGTCGTATTCGATGGTGAAGACGTGCCCATATTGGACCCGTTTGCTGGTGAGCACCTTCAGATCGCGGCCCATCCGGAAGTGTCGCTGTATCGTCTTGGTCGAGCAGCAGAGCGCCTTAGCCAACTCCCCATACGTCGTCTGGGCAGACCGGCCGTCGTCGCGCTGGGTGTCTGACTTGTGGTTGAGGTGGTTGATGTGGCGCAGCATGGCGGCTAGGCCCGTGCTCCCTACGGCGGCGACCGTCGCGTGGCATGTCCAGAAGCCCCGGTCGTCGCGCCGGCTCATGATCCCCCGTCCGGCAGCCGACCCTTGCGGGTGAACCAAGCCGCGACGTGGGGGGCATCGTTGTGGTATGCAGCCATAGGGAAATGGGGCCCCGGGGAGTGCGCCCCGCTTGCTTGTTACGTCTGCGCCTCGGCGTCTTCGAGAGCGTGCGCAAAGGCGTTCAGGGCGGCCAGGGCAATCAGCCGCCGCTGCCCTACTCTGAAGGTACTCAGCTTCCCTGACCTGATCTGCTCCTTCAGCGTCTTGGGTGCGACGCCCAGGAGCGCGGCCCCTTGCTCGATGTTGACGGCTATGGGTTGTGGTGTGGCGACGAGCGCCGGCATCGAGTCAATGAGATCGAGGCCCTTCAGCACCTTAGCGATCTGACTCAGCCCTGCCTTCAGGCGCCGCTCATCCAAGTTGATGATGGGACTGCGCGAAATCATTGCCGCCCCCTCCAACATGGAGGAGCGGCGCTTGGAGAACCATGGCGCGCGGCTCTGCCCGCTCGTTCGGCGGCCTCCATCCGGTCCAAGACTCGCAACAGCCGAGCCTCGAAACCCTCTGGCATCTTCCGCCGGCCATGGAGAATCGCACTGAATTTGGTGGGATCTATCCCCATCAGGTCGCCAACTTCACAGTGCATCGCTCCCACCTCCGCAATACGCCCCCGTAGTCGGAGCAAGACACCCCCGATCTCCGTATCAGTTATCATGGCTTTGACCTCCAGTCCTTCCCAATATACCTGACTGAACGTCAAACCGTCAAGGAAAATTACTGTTACGATTCCGCCGTGTTAGGCAGCCGACTGAAAAAAGCTCGTTTGAGTCGAGGCATGACCCAGACGGACCTGGGGTTGGCCGTTGGGAAAACCTATTCGCTGATTGCGCACGTCGAAGCTGGGAGGAAGCAGTTGTCGTGGGAAGGTTGGGTGCTTGCAGCCAAGGAGCTCAACGTCTCGCTGGACTACCTGGCTGGCCTGACCAACAACCCCCTGTCGGCCAGGGGCAGGGAAGAACGGGCCGCGCGTGGAGATTTCCGTACAGAGACATGAGGGGCGGTCGTCTCGTGAATGGGCATTTGGGGGGACGTGAGCAAGCCATGAATGCCGGAGAGATGGGCCAGAGGCTGAGGGACGCGAGGAACCGGCTGGGCAAGACGCAAGAGGAAGTCGCGGACGAGTTGGGTGTCCCCGCCAACCCCGTCTGGCATTGGGAGGCCGGACGGACGATGCCGGCGACAGATCGGTTGGTTGCCGTAGCCAAGTTGTACGGGACATCAGTTGACTGGATTCTCGGGGTCACCCACGGGGACTTGGCAACCCTCGACCCTGAGATACGGCTGTTCCTCGAGGCCGAGGACTGGGGCAGCTACACACCGCTGGAGCAGGAGTTTGTGCGGGACGCCATCCGCTACGTTCGCAAGCACAGGTTCCTGCGGTCCCAGTTGGGGCATCTCCGGGAGTCGATCAAGGCGGCCGACGGCATAGCGTTGTCTGACCTATCGGCGTCTAGCGTGCTCCGATGAGGGGGCACCTTCGCAAGCGTGGCAAGCACAGTTGGGGAATCGTCGTCGACGTCGGCTACGACCCCGAGACCGGCAAGCGCCTCCAGAAATGGATCAGCGTCAAGGGGACGAAGCGCGACGCGGAGCGCCGACTCGCCGAGGTAATCACGGGCCTCGACACCGGGACCTTCGTGGAGCCGTCGACCATCACTGTGGCTGACTACCTCGACCTTTGGCTACGTGACTATGTGGCCGTCTCCGTGCGGCCGAGCACCGCACAGGGCTACGGAGGTATTGTCCGGAAGCTACAGGACAGGCTGGGCCGCGTGAGGCTCGCAGACCTGAAGCCTTTGCACGTCCAACGGTACTACGCCGGCCTTCTGGACGGCGGCTTGTCTGCTCAGACGATCCTCCACCATCACGGTGTGCTCCGACAGGCTATCGGGCAGGCTGCCCGGTGGGAGATGCTCGTCCACAACATCATGCTGCGGGTCACGCCGCCGCGTGTAGTGAAGCCGAGGTTTCGCTCGCTTGACTCATCGGAGGTCAGACGGCTACTCGACGCGGTCGACGGCACGGACTACTACCTGCCCATTCACCTCGCCGTCTACACCGGCCTGCGGAGGTCAGAGATTCTGGGCCTCCGGTGGGTGGACGTGGACCTCGCCGCTCGAACCCTCACTGTGAACCAGACGATGGTGGCGGTTGCAGGCGACCCGACCCATATCAACGAGCCGAAGACGCGCAGATCGCGCCGTGCCGTGGCCTTTGGTGCCTCGACGGAGTCTGTGCTCAGGCCCCGACGTAACCTCCCGCACGCCCAGGTCTGTGCCCGCGCTGATGGGTCGGCGATGCGGCCCAACATCCTGGGGCACGGCTTCATGAAGATCGCCAAGGCGACTGGAATCGGCATCAGGTTCCACGACCTTCGGCACACACACGCGAGTCATCTGTTGAAGTCCGGCGTGCCCATCCATGTGGTTCAGGCCCGCTTGGGGCATTCGTCCATCCAGACGACAGTCGACACGTATGGACATGTCCTCCCTGCATCCGACGTTGAGGCTGGCGCCGTCGCGGACCGAGAGTTTGCGCAAGAGGGACAGGGTGTCCGAGCGCCCGTCGGGTGTTAGCACAATGTTAGCACAATGTTTGCAAACCAGCCGCAGGTTGGTATGGGAGAAAGTTGATTAGCCAGTCTGTAGACTGCTTTAGCCGCATCCGGTTGCGAACGAGCGAGGGTATAGAATACCGCCGCCACACAGTTGCCTACCGATGGAGGAGACCATGAAGCTGGTAAGGTTCGAAGCCCATGGAGAAACGGCCTACGGTGCAGTAGAAGGCGGCCTTGTCAAGCAGCTAGCCGCCTCGCCTTTCGAGAGCTGCGAGGCCACCGACCACGCTCATAGGCTCTCAGAGGTGAAGATCCTGGCGCCCGTTGTTCCCCGGAAGATCGTGGCCATCGGGCTTAACTACAAGAGCCATCTTGGCGATACACCCGCCCCCGAGGTTCCCGAACCCTTCTTGAAGTCCTCTTCCGCGGTCATTGCCCACGAGGAGGATATAGTGATACCCAGGGAGGCGATTGAGGGCTCGCTAAACGTTCAGGAGGAGGCCGAGCTCTCCGTAGTTATCGGGAAGGAATGCAAGCGGGCTACCCGTGACGATGCTCTCAGCTACGTCCTTGGATACACCTGTGGAAACGACGTGAGCGCGCGGCCCTGGCAGTACAACGACCTCTCGTGGTGGAGGGGCAAGTCGTCTGACACGTTCGCCCCCCTCGGGCCCTTCATCGTGACCGGCCTCGACCCGAGCAACCTGGCGCTGGCCGCGCGCGTCAACGGAGAGACCGTTCAGGACGCCACCACGGCCGATCTGATCCACGACGTCCCCTCGATCATCGAGTTCGTGAGCAGGACGGTAACCCTCGAGCCGGGCGACGTTATCATGACGGGGACCCCAGGGCAGCCCGTTGACATCCACCCGGGCGACACCGTGGAGATAGAGATAGAAGGCGTAGGCCTGCTGCGTAACCGCGTGAAGGCGGAGGACGCGGGTTAGATCAACTTGCCGATCAGGTCGGCGCCCAACGTGAGCCAGTAGAAGACGATGTACGCGCCCGCGGCTATCATCAGCACCGCGCTGACCGGCTGGATGTACGGGAGCGCCGCCCTCAGTAGTCCGACCATGGCGCCTTTGAAGGCCGATATCGTCAGGGTCAACAGGACGATTATCAACCCCATGCCCAGCGCGTAGACGAGGAACTGGCCCGCGGACTCGAAGAACCCCTTAGAGGCCCCGCTGAGGCCCACGATCCCCAGGAATAAGGGTAGGGTACAGCTCAGTGAGGCCAGCCCGTAGCTGAGTCCGAAGAGGAAGTAGCCCCGCACGCTTATCCTGGTCGGATCTCCAATCCCGGATGCCGCCTGTCCGGCGAGCGCGCTGTATATCTTGCCGCCGCTCAGCATCCACGCCCCCGCGAACGTCAGCACTACGCCGATGATGAGCCCGATCCAGGGGAAGACGTCTATGACAACTCGCGCCCCTAGGCTTATGATCAGACCCACGGCCCCGAAGAGCGCGATGATGCCGGATGCGACTACGCTTCCGACGACCAGGCCGCGCCCGGCGGATCTGGCCAGCGCCGACCGGCCCTGCTGGCCACCGGTCGTCTCCTCCGAGCTCAGGTAGAGGCCCAGGTATGCGGGTAGCATTGGAAACCCGCAGGGGTTTACCGTCGCTACCATTCCGGCGACTAACGCGAAGCCGAGCTGCAGTCTGGTCCCGTAATCGTCAAGGAACGTGCTGGAGGCCGACTGGACGCTCTCAACACCGCCGACGACTTCGCCGCCGGACTCGCTTGCGAGGGCGCCCAGGAACGCGGCGGCAAGCGGCACGAACCCGATCCCCGCAGGCAGCAGGTAGCCGCGCCAACTCCTGGGCTGTTCGTCCTGTAATGCGGAGCCTTCCATACATTAGATTATACAGCAGGTTTGACGGACGCTTCCAAGCAACGGGGATTGCCCTATAGTTGAGCCACCTATAGAATCCGCGCGAAGCGCCAATCGCGCAATTCCAACAGGAGAAGAGCAGTGCAGGAGAGACGCCCAAGGTTAGAGGGCAAGGTAGCCATCGTGGCTGGGGCAGGCTCCAGCGGCCCGGGCATCGGCAACGGCAAGGCGACCTCTGTCCTGTTTGCCCGCGAAGGCGCCAGCGTGCTGCTGGTCGACTCGATGGCCGAGCGGGCCGAGGAAACCCTGGCCATGATCGTCGAGGAAGGAGGCACGGCAAGTGTCTTCGAGGCCGACGTGACCAGTGCCGACGACTGCGAGCGCATGGTCGAGGCGGCGATGGAACGATACGGTCGGCTGGATGTGCTCGTCAACGTCGTAGGAATACTGGCGCTCGAGTCCGTTGTAGATGTCTCGGAAGAGACCTGGGACAGAATGATGGAGGTCAACGTCAAGAGCATCGTGCTCGCTTGCAAGTTTGCGATTCCCAGGATGAGCGGAGGGGGAGGCGGGTCGATAGTAAACGTCTCCTCGATAGCCGGGCTGCGAGCCTACAACGCGACGCCTTACACCACCTCGAAGGCCGCGATCAACGGGCTCACAATGTCTATGGCCGGCGACCACGGGCGCGACAACGTCCGTGTGAACGCCATCGCTCCGGGGGCCGTATATACACCCATGGTGGCCGACCTCCTCAGCGACGAGCAGCGGAAGAAGCGCCGGGAAGCCTCGATGCTGGGCACGGAGGGCACCGGGTGGGACGTCGGATGGGCGGCAGTCTATCTTGCCAGCGACGAGTCCCGGTGGGTCACCGGTACGATACTGATCGTAGACGCCGGCATAACTGGGATGGTGCCTAAGCTGCTCTAAGCGCCGCGAGTCGGCGTCACCCTAGGAGGCCCCATGCACTATCAGAACGAACGGAACTATGGCTGCCGCGTCTCGGACGCTTGGTCCTTCAGAGGGCTGAAGACGGCTGTCCTTGAAAACGAGCTGCTTCGCATAGTCATCCTCGTGGACAAGGGCGCGGACATCTACCAGTTCGTGCACAAGCCGACCGACGTGGACTTCCTATGGCGCTCTCCGACGGGGGTTCGGGATCCCCGTCGGTTCCTGCCGACGACGGGCGACCCCGTAGGTGTCTGGATGGACGCCTACGAGGGAGGGTGGCAGACTGTGTTCCCGGCCGGGGGCTTTCCCGCCCAGTACAGGGACGCCGATCTCGGACTCCACGCCGAGGCCAATCTCATGCCGTGGGACTGTGCCGTGATGGAGGACACGCCTGAGCGGGCCTCGATCAGGTTCTGGGTAAGGACTGCCAGGGCTCCATTCTTCTTCCAGAAGACGCTCAGCCTGACTAGCGGCTCCAGTGTACTGGAGGTCGACCAGACCCTGACTAACGAAGGCGGCGAGGCGGTCCACTGTGTGTGGGGCGAGCACATCGCGCTCGGCCCTCCGTTCCTCAGCGAAGACTGCCTGCTCGACCTGCCGGGCGGGACGATCATCAACCATCCGACGGCGTTCCATCCGAACACGCGGCTCGCCCCCGACCTCAGGACCCCGTGGCCGTTGACCAGGGCCGCAGACGGCTCTGAGGTCGACATGAGCAGGCTTCCTCCAAAGAGCATCGGCGCCTACGACATGTCCTACCTTACCGACCTGCCGGAGGGCTGGTACGCGATCACCAACCAACGGCTCGGCGTCGGGTTTGGAGTCCGCTTTCCGACCGAGGTGTACCGTTACCTGTGGTACTGGCAGTCCTTCGGCGGCGGCTCGGGCTATCCCTTCTGGAGCCGTACGTACAACGCCGGGCTGGAGCCCTTCACCAGCTACGACAACAGCGGACTGGCTACCGCGGTCGAAAACGGCTCAGCCCTGAAGCTGGGGCCCGGGGAGCAGGTGAAGACCTCGCTCAAGGTCGTCGCTTACACCGGGTCCGAGCGGGTCTCCAGAATCGCCCCGGACGGCTCAGTGGAAAGAGTGTAGGCTCCGGTCCATCACCATTGTTCTAGCCCTGTCCCTCGTGGGGACTTGTCCCGCGTCTGGTTCCGGTGGCGGCGCCGAACAGGAACCACCCTACTAGTGCCGTCCACGCTCCCGACATGATGTGCCCATTGAACACCCCGACGAGGCCGACGGCAGTGATCAGAAGCCCGATGATCTGTCCGGTGTAAAGGGCGGAGTAATAATGGACCGGCGAGGCGGGTGTGAGCGTTCGGGAGTGGCGCTGCAAAACTGGACCACCCGCCGCCTTCTATAGAGTTCGAGGCAACTCGATGGAAGGTGTGAAGGATGTACAAAGTGGAACTGTACGTTCGAGTGCGCCGGGCCTGCATGGTGGAAGGGATGAGCACGCGAGAGGCTGCCCGCGTGTTCGGTCTGCACCGGGACACGGTGCGCAAGATGCTGGAGTACTCGGTGCCACCCGGGTACCGTCGACAGTCACCGCCGCGTCGCCCTAAGCTGGACCCGTACCGCGGGGTGATCGACCGGATACTGGAAGAGGACCGGCGTCTTCCGAGGAAGCAGCGCCACACTGCGAAGCGGATCTATGACCGTCTGAGAGCGGAGCACGGGTTCGGTGGCAGGTACACGATAGTCAAGGACTACGTGCGCGAGCGACGGCGCCGGACACGCGAGATGTACGTTCCGCTCTCCCATCCTCCTGGTGATGCCCAGTGCGACTTCGGCCAGGCCAAGGCGGTCATCGGAGGAGTGGAGCAGACCATCCACTACTTCGTGCTGGACCTTCCCCACAGCGACGCATGCTTCGTCAAAGCGTACCCCGCAGAGACGACTGAGGCGTTCTGCGACGGTCACGTCTCGGCGTTCTCGTTCCTGGGCGGCGTGCCGCGGAGCATCTTGTACGACAACACGAGACTGGCGGTGGCCAGGATCCTGGGAGACGGCCGGCGCCAGCGTACTCGTGTGTTCTCGGAGCTCGTGATGCTCCTATAGATGTCAAGGAGTGCTGTGGGATAGGGCTGAATTCCGTAGGACGGAGAAGACCTCGCGAGCCACATAGCGTTTGAGGCAACGGATGACCTCGGCCTTGCTCATTCCCTCTTTGGTGCGACGACGCATGTAGGTCTGGGTGCGCGGATCGTATCGAAGTCTGACGACAACAATGCGATGGAGAGCGGCGTTGGCCTGGCGGTGCCCACCTCGGTTGAGCCGATGCCGGTTGGTCTTGCCAGAGGAGGCAGGTATGGGATTGACTCCGCACAGGGAGGCGAAGGCAGCCTCGGAGTGGAGACGGTCCGGGTTACTCCCGGCAGCAATGAGGAGGGTCGCCGCCGTGTCTGGCCCTATGCCGAAGCCATCTACCAGGGCCGGGGCTGCCGTCCGTGTAAGTCGATCGAGCTCGGCCTCCAGGTCGTGGACCTCCTTGCTGAGCTGACGGTAGCGGCGGGCAAGGGAGCGCAGGGTGTATCTGGCCGCTGCCAGGGGACCATCCAGACGACCGGTGCGGAAGCTCTTGCAGCGCGTGACTAGGGCACCGGCAGCGAGACCATCGAGCGTTTCGCGAAGCTCGGCCGGGGCCGTGACAACCAGCGCCTTCATCTGGTTGATGGCCTGGGTGCGAGCCTTGACGGCCGAGTCCTTCGCGCTCTTGAGCATACGGATCATTTCGACTTCACCCTCACCTGACTTGGGAGTGGCATCGGCTACTCCGGCAAGCACGGCACGCGCTGCCATCTCCGCATCAGTGGGATCGCTCTTCCCCTTCCGGTAGCGGGTTGACCGGTCGGGCCGGTTAACCTCCACGACGGTATGTCCCCTACGCGTCAGGTAGCGGGTGACTCCAGCGCCATAGGAACCTGTGCCCTCAATTCCGAAGGCCTGAATCTCTCCCAGGCCCAGTGACCACCGCTCGAGCTCCTCATACCCATTGGTGGTCGCAACCGTGCGAAGCTCTTCCAGACGGACACCCTGACGGTCAATGGCCACAGCCACATGCTTGTCCTGGTGAGTGTCCACTCCTATGACCACCTGAACAGAACGACCGCCTTCTTGATCGACAACTCCCATCATCTCTACGGCCTCCTCTGGGATGGCGCCCTGGCTGGGTGAGCGGACAGGACTGCGATGGGACTTGAGCCAAGCTCCTATGAGGTCACTGCTCCCCAAACCGTTGGCACCTTATGGGCCATCTCCAGTTCGCGTCGACAGATCACGAGGAAGGCATCTCAGCCAGTCCCACTACGGGTCAGACCCAAACCGAGATGGCCCACACACATCATCGCAGTCCCACTACCTGTTCGAGGATTGCGATGATGAATACCGGGCCACCTCGGCCCGGGTCTGACCCCTTCGAGGACTGGCACCATGCCTTCAACCGGATCTGTCGACTCGAGTCGAGGTGGCCCGGAAGTGCCTTTGGCACGGCGAGCAGTGACTTTATAGGAGCCTGGCTTTAAGTCCCATCGCAGTCCTGTCCGCTCACCCAGCCAGAGCGCTATCCCAGAGGAGGTGGTAGAGATGACAGGAGTCGTAGATCAAGAAGGCGGTCGTTCTATTCGGGTAGTCGTCGGAGTGGATACTCACCAAGACAAGCATGTGGCAGTGGCCATTGACCGCCAGGGTGTACGGCTGGGGGAGCTTCACGCACCGGCGACTATGCATGGCTATCAGGATCTCGAACGGTGGTCACGGAGTCTGGGAGAGATTCACGCCTTTGGGATTGAGGGTACGGGTTCCTACGGGGCCGGAGTGGCTCGCTACCTGACCCGTAGGGGACATACCGTTGTGGAAGTGAATAGGCCCGACCGGTCAACCCGCTACAGGAAAGGGAAGAGCGACCCCACCGATGCGGAGATGGCAGCTCGATCAGTATTGGCGGGAGTGGCCGAAGCCACACCCAAGTCGGGGGAGGGAGAGGTGGAGATGATTCGCATGCTCAAGAGCGCCAAAGACTCGGCCGTCAAGGCTCGCACCCAGGCCTTCAATCAGATGAAGGCCCTGATTGTCACAGCCCCGGCTGAGCTTCGCGAGACCCTCGTTGGACTCACCGCCGGTGCTCTGATCAACCTGTGCAAGAGCTTCCGGCCTGGTCGTCTGGACGATCCCACGGCGGCGGGCAAGTACACCCTGCGCTCCCTTGCCCGCCGCTACCGTCAACTCAGCAAGGAGATACATGACCTGGAGGGGGAGCTGGAACGACTCACCCGTACCATATCCCCAGCCCTGGTAGACAGCTACGGCATAGGACCCGACACGGCAGCCACTCTACTGGTGGCTGCAGGGAGCAACCCTGAGCGCCTCCACTCCGAGGCTTCTTTCGCCTCCCTGTGCGGCGTCAATCCCATACCTGCTTCCTCAGGCAAGACCAATCGGCATCGGCTCAATCGCGGCGGTCATCGTCAGGCCAACGCTGCTCTCCATCGCATCGTTGTGGTCAGACTTCGGTATGACCCGCGGACCCAGTCCTACATGCGACGCCGCACCAGGGAGGGGATGAGCAAGGCGGAGATCATCCGTTGCCTCAAACGCTACGTAGCTCGCGAAGTCTTCTCTGCCCTACGGACCTCGGCCCAAACAGTTCAAGCCACGACTTGACTTCTATAGGAGCATCCGGTTCGGCCGTCCAGGCAAGGGTAACGACAAGGGCAAGGTCGAGGGGCTGGTGGGATATGCTCGCCGGAACTTCCTGGTGCCAGTGCCGTCGTTCCCGAGCTTCGATGCCCTCAACGTCTACCTGGAGGAGAGGTGCCTGGAGCGGCTGGGGAGACAGCTGCGTGGGCACAAGGAGACGATAGGCCAGCGGATGGAGCGTGACCTGGAGGCCCTGCTGCCGCTCCCCGCCGTGCCATACGACGCCAGCGACAAGCACGTGAGCCGTGTCAGTTCCCTGTCCCTGGTGCGGTACCGGACCAACGACTACTCGGTGCCTGTGGCCTACGGTCACAGGGAGGTGTTGGTGCGCGGCTATGTGGGCGAGGTGGTGATCAGCTGCGGGGCGGAGGTGATAGCACGGCATCCGCGATCATACGAACGCGACGACTTCGTCTTCGACCCTGTCCACTACCTGCCGCTGCTGGAGCGCAAGACGGGAGCGCTGGACCAGGCTGCTCCTTTGGCCGGGTGGGAGTTGCCGGAGGAGTTCGGCATGCTGCGCAGACTGCTGGAGTCGAGGATGGGCAGGCGCGGCAAGCGGGAGTTCGTACAGGTGCTGCGGTTGATGGAGAACTTCCAGACTCAGGAGGTGTACGAGGGTGTACGTGATGCCCTCAAGCTCGGCGCCGTAAGCTTCGACGCGGTCAAGCACCTGGTGCTGTGCAGGATAGAGGGTAGACCGCAGAGACTCGACCTGGAGCTGTACCCCTACCTGCCCAGGGTCACCGTGACGAAGACAGCAGCCAGCGACTACATGGCGCTCATGTCGGGGATCGGGCGGTGAGCGAGAGGTCGACGGTGCTGTTGGAGCACCACCTCAAGGAGCTGAAGCTGCCTACCTTCCTGAGGGAGTACTGCAAGGTGGCCGGCCAGTGTGCCGCCGAGGGCGTCGACCATCAGGGCTACCTGCTGAGGCTCTCTGAGCTTGAGCTGATAGACCGCCACCATCGCATGGTGGAGCGCAGGATCAAGGCTGCGCGCTTCCCTGCCACAAAGAGCCTCGACACCTTCGACTTCCTGGCTATGCCGTCGGTGAACAAGCACCTGGCCATGCAGCTGGCGCGCTGCGAGTACGTAGACCGGCGGGAGAACGTCATCGCCATAGGCAACAGCGGCACCGGCAAGACCCATGTGGCCCTCGGTCTGGGGCTCGCCGCCTGCCAGAGGGGACTGTCGGTCGGCTTCACCACGGCCGCCTCGCTGGTCCACGAACTGATCGAGGCCAGGGACGAACGACGGCTGCTCAACCTCCAGAAGAGGCTTGCCCGACTCAAGCTGCTTATCGTCGACGAGCTTGGCTTCGTCCCACTCTCCAAGACCGGCGCGGAGCTCCTCTTCGAGGTCTTCAGCCAGCGCTACGAGAGAGGGTCGGTCTTGGTCACCACCAACCTGCCCTTCGACGAGTGGACCGAGGTCTTCGGCTCTGAGAGGCTCACCGGCGCACTCTTGGACCGCCTCACTCACCGCGTTCACATCCTGGAGATGAACGGCGAGAGCTACCGCCTCAAGCAGAGCAGGCAGGCCGCCGTCCTGCGCACCACAGGCGATCCCCCTGACGCCTAGACCCCACCACACTCGCTCCTACTAACTGCTCCTGCTGAGACCCGTCGCAGCGTGACATTTTTGCTGAACACCAACGCCCCGGTGGTACACTTTTGCTCCGCCACACGGCCTGACTTCTCTCCGCCCTTGACAGTCCGGCCCTTGCGGCGAATCGAGTCGCCTGGCGCAAGCTTCCGGTAAGGGTCCATACGGCCGAGCGGAGCATTCGGCCGCCGTCCATCGGGAAGGCCGGAAGCGAGTTGAAGATGGCCAGCGCCAGGTTGGAGAACCACAGATACCATAAGACCGCCGCGAACGGAGTCGTCTTGTCGTTCACGCCCTGGGAGACGAGCCACAGGGCCGCGAACAGCCCCAGGCTGGCCAGAGGACCCGCCGCGGAGACGATCAGCTCGCCCTTGGGTCCGCTGGGCTCCGCCCTTAAGTTGCTTACCCCGCCGAACAGGAACAGCGTTATCCCCTCGACTGGCAGGCCGAGCGCACGGGCTGTCAATGCGTGGGCCAGCTCGTGTACCAGAACAGACGCAAACAGGAGAAGCGCACCCAGCACGCCTATCGACCAGTACGTTGCGCCGCTCCACCCCTCGTACCTTGACGGTAGAATGCTGTCTGCGAGAAGCCACGAGAAGAGGGCGAAGACGACGAGCCAGCTGTAGTGGATGCTGAAGTCTATCCCGGCTATCTTCCCGACGCGGAGAGTGCCGTTCAACCGCTGCCTCCCGTCCCGCTATCCCGCGTCCCCCAGAGTCGCCACGCTGAACACGACGTGGAAAGGCATGCAGTAGATGACGACGCTCCCCACTGTCTCCGGGTCCACGTTAGCATCCTCAATCGGATAGTTCTGGTTCCCCTTGTTGCCTTTCAGCTTGCCCAACTGGACGTATCCCCTCTCCTCCAGGTCTTTCCTCCTGTCTGGGTCGGGATGAGTACTGAGCAGGACCCGCAGGTCGGGACCGTTCGTCACGTCCAGGTTTTCCAGCCGGAGCAGCAGTGAGCCATCCCCGGTTCGATAGATGGTCGCCGTGCCGCTGCCCTTGTGTAAGGCGTCTTGGTCCATGAACTCGCCGAACCTGAGCTTCACGGGCCCGGACTGGGCCTCCATCATGTCGGCCATAACCTCCTCCGCCACCTCTGCCATCTCTGCCTCCATCATGTCGGACATCGCCCCCACAATCTCCGTCCCCATCGTGTCGGCCACCGCCTCCACCACCTTCTCCATCACCCTTTCCGTCACCTCCTCCGCCATCTCCACTTCCATCACGGGCATCATCCCCTCGTCCATCGGCTCGGTTTCGACCATGGCCATGGCGGCCATTACCTTCTCGACGTCCTCCCGCTCCATCTCCTTGGGCACGTCCGCTGTATAGGAGAACGGGAACTCCTCCTCTACCGTCTTGTCGATGAACAGCGGGGAGCCCAGGTCCCACGCCACGAAAGCGAATATGGCGAGGGCAGGTATGCCGATGACAGCCGTCGCAACTCGGTGTTTGATCAGGACAAGGTGCCAGCCGCGCCTGTACGCGAGGGTGAGTATGCCTGCCACTATGGCCAGGAAGCCTGCCGCGATCGGCCATCGATAGGGGTAGAGGTCCGCCGCGAGCCGTTCCAGGTTGCCGAAGAACTCTTCCATCCGGTCCTCCTTGTTATCGCAGGTGGCCGGGAGCGTGGCCTTATAGGACCATTTTACTACACCGGGTGCGCCCCATCAGGGCAATCGCAATTGATTTTCGGACTGGCCGGCGGCGAGAGTCTAAGAGGACTTTCCCCTAATATGCGGTCATACGTGGACATTCTGTGACATTTGGGGACATTCAGCTTTGGGACCGGCTTGCCGATTGTGACATGACCGCGACATTTGGTGACATCGGAGCGACATTTAGCGCCATTACTGCGACAAGGTGCGACATGGCTCAGGCTCTGCCGTGGGTGTGGAGGATTCAGTGGTTGGCATGGAGATATGGACGCACAGATGTGCGTCTCCATCAAGTGGGCGGGCGAGATTCGAGCTAATATGCGATTGCCCTATGCGCCCCATGGCTCCGCTCGCTTTGGGAGGACGGGTGGTTAAGGTAACACGATGGCGTTACGGCGTAGTCCACCCCGACCCGCCCCGGGTCTCGCAGGATTCGTACGGATGGTCTTACGAGAATGCTGGAATCCGCTACCTCGTCCGGAGGCGCGGGTCGAAGGTGTCTCTCATCCAGTCTCCGACCAGGTTTAGCGAGATGATCAGGGTCGAGATGCCGATCCCCGGAAATATGGAGATCCACCAGGCCTGAAAGATCCAGGCCCGGCCGTCGGCGATCATCACGCCCCAGGCCGCCGTCGGCTTTGGAATGCCCAGTCCCAGGAAGCTCAATGACGCCACCAGCAGGATGATGCCGCCGGTCTGAAGCGTGGCAATGACGAGCACCGTCGCCGCGGTGTTCGGTAGCAGATGCCGGACAAGTATCCGCAGCGGCCGGCAGCCAATCGCCACAGCCCCTACGAGGAACTCTCGCTCCTTGAGACTCAGGACCTCGGCCCTGACGTACCTGGCGTACGGCACCCAGGCTGACAGGATCACTACGACGATTATGATTCGAAGGCTTGGACCGAAGGCGGCCACGAACACCATGGCGAGCAGGAGGCCCGGAAGCGCCAGCATGAAGTCGACAGCCCGCATCAACAGGGCGTCGAGCCAGCCGCCCCAGTAGCCACTGACCAGTCCCACGCTCACACCCACGAAGCAGGCGCCCAACAGTCCGATGACAGCGCTCAGCATTGTGATCCGGGCGCCGGTCAGGATTCTGCTGAGGATGTCCCTCCCTTGAAAGTCGGTCCCCAGCAGAAAGCCGTCGACGCTGTCGTCGAGCCAGAATGGTGGCGCGAGCGAATTCTCCAGGGAGCCGAACGTGGGGTCATGTGGAGAAATCCAGGGGCCGAAGGCACCCATCAAGCCCATCAGCACCAGGACAACCAGCGGTATCCAGGGAGCCCTGCGCACGCGCAGTGCCCTGAGCCCTCTCCCGATGCCCGCGGTTGACGATCGTATTCCCGCGGTTGTCACGAGTACCTCACCCGTGGATCGACAACGCCATAAAGGATGTCCGCGCAGAAGTTGGCCAGCAGGTACATGGACCCAATCAGCAGTACCAGTGCTTGGACGAGAAAGAGGTCTCTAGCCGTGACAGCCTCGACAATCAGCCGGCCCAGGCCAGGCCAACCGAAGACGGTTTCGACCAGAACTATACCGTTCATCATGCCGACCAGAAGCAGCGCTACCGCGGTGACCACCGGAATCAAGCTGTTCCTGAACGTATGCCTCCACAGGACCGTCCGTTCCATCAATCCCTTTGCCCGGGCGGTCCTGACGTAGTCCGAGCCCAGTACCTCCAGGACCGACGACCGCGTAATCCTCAACAGCCCGGCCATTGAGAACCATCCGGCCGTGATCGCCGGAAGCACCCAGTGCTGCCAGCCGCCCTCTCGGCCGGCCACGGGCAACAGACCGAGCTGGACGCCAACTAGGAATATGAGGACGATAGCCAGCCAGAACTCAGGCACCGATTGTCCGGCAAAGGCCAGAGTTCGGGCAAGGGAATCGACTATCGACCCTCTGTTATATGCCGCGAATACACCCAGAGGTATCGCCAGCACCAGCACCATCGCGGAGGCCATTGCCCCAAGGTGCAGCGTGGGAATCACCCTCGACTCTATAACGTCGACCACCGGCCTGTTGCCCAGGTGGATCGCGTTCCCGAAGTCACCCCGAACGGCCCGGCTGACGTATATCAGGTATTGCACGCCGAGAGGCCTGTCCAATCCTAGCTGCTTCTTGTAGGCGGCGAGCTGCTCAGGTGTGGTCTCTTCCAGCGGCACGATGTAGTTGATCGGATCCCCGGTGGCCCAGGTGAAGAAGAACGTAACCACGGAGAGGACGAATAGCGCCAGTAGGGATTGGAGAAACCGCTTCAGGATGAATGCCCACATGTTGACCGCCGTCGCCCTGGTAGAGGATAGCCAGATCGAGAATCACACGGTCCGCCCGCGACGGACCGGATTCCCGCGCAACCGTACGTCAGTGGCTGCCCCTAGTCTAGGGGCAGCCACTGATCATCAGGTCTGGGTCGGCTTTCTGCCTACCTCTTTGCCCTGATGTACTCGAAGTAATGCGGCCACGGGGCGCCGATGGTCAGCGGCCAACCCGCTATTCCGTCCCTCTGCGCTGCGAAGAATAGTGGATTGGCGGCTATGGGAATGTGAGACCAGTTGTCTCGAAGGTGCTTGGAAAGCTGGGCGCTCAGCTCCTCGTGTCTGACCGGGTCGGTCAGTGTCAACATCTCGTCCACCATGGCCTTGATCGGGTCGCTGATGGGCAGGTTCCAGTTGTGACCCGGGTCCGAGTAGAAGTAGGTGGACCGCGTCGTGATTACCGGCTCTGTGCTCATCCGTTCCCCAGCGTAGATGTGGTACTCGATGGCCTCACGCTCGTTCCGATGGGGGGCCAGTATCTGACTGAGGTCCCCCTTCTCCAGCACGATGTCCAGGCCGAGGTTCTGGCGGAGCTGCGTGAGCAGTGCCTCGTTGAGGTCCGCCAGCTCCGGCGCGCCGCTGATGATGAACGTCCCCATGATCATCTTCACGGTCAGGTCCATGGGGAAGTTGGCCTCCTCCAGAAGCTGCCGTGCCTTAACCGGATTGTATTCGATGGGGTTGCGGCGCATATCCTGGACTATCGGATGCTCCCAGCCGATCATGCCGGGCGCCAGCAGTGGGGCGTCCTGCCTGATCGAGCGGCCCGCGTATATCCTCTCGACGATCAGGTCGCGGTCGATGGCGATGTTGAACGCCTCTCGGACCCGCGGGTCTAGGAACGGATAGTCAGCGTCGTAGCCCGGGTCTCCCGGCCGGAACAGGTTCGTGAAGAATAGCTGCGTGTGTACCGTCGATGGCTGCTCGATGATGTACAGGTTGTCGAACTTGAGCGCCTGAGGCAGCGTTACGGCCGAGAGAGCCGCTACGTCGGCCTGACCGGACGCCATCAGCGCGATCCTCGTGGCGCCCTCAGGCACGGTCATCAGGATCATCCGCTCCCAGTCGGGAGGGGGGTCCTTGAACCAGTCCTTATGGACCTCCAGCTCCTTGCGCTCTCCGGGGATGGACTTTATCGTCATGTAAGCGCCCGACAATATCGGGTCTTTCAACCACTCCTCCCACCCAACCTCCTTGATCTCCTTCTCGGAATAGAGGCCGCGAGGGTCGAGGTTGGTCGTCAGCGTCATCAGAGCGAGTCCGACGGTCGGGTTCTCGAACTGTATCGTCATCGTCGTATCGTCGATGACCTCGTGAGTAGAGAAGTAGTACGGGTCGTTGTACAGCGCGTAGCCCTGTCTCGGGTCCTGGGTTTCCGAGCAGTAGGGGCCCGGGATCTGGCATGGTCTCGTCGCGTACCCCTCGTAGATGCTGAACTCGAAGTCCTTGATAGTGGCTTCGCGTCCGTTGAAGAACTTGATGCCCGTCTGCATCTCGAGCGTCCAGCTCTTCGTATCGGCGCCGAAGTCCCAATTCGCGACCACGTGGGGCATCAGATTGCCTACGGGGTCTATGAGGAAGAAATCGTCCTTCATCGCCAGGCAGCCTGGCCTGCACCCGTACACGGGGAGGCCGGACCTGGGTTCGGTCGTCTCTCCACCGGCCGACTCTAGAGCGACGGTCAGAGTTGAGCCGGGAATCGTGCCCGTCTTGGACATAACGGGCGCGGCCGTTGGCGTGGCGACGACCGTCCTGACCACCTCAACCTCTTTGACAACCTCCTGGGTGACCGGAACCTCCTTCACAACCTCCTTGACCACCTCCTGCGTGACAATCCTGTCGACCGGCACCTCTTTGACTACTACCTCTTGAGTGCCGCCGCAGGCCACCGCGATCAGTGCTGCCAGTGCAGCCACTGACAGGACCGCGGTGCGAGCTGATATTTCTGGACACCTCATTTGGAACCTCCTCGTGATTGGTAATGGCTCGGAACCCAAAAATTCGGTCGAGAATCGCGCTAAAGGGGGTTGAAGTCCGTGGGCGCTCCTAAGCCGCACACACGGCGACGCGGCATTGGCGACTGTAAGACACGAAGGCACTCTGGATTTGGAACCATCGTGCCTCAGACCATGTGCAGTGCACAAGATATACACTTGGCCGGCCTAACTGTCAACCGGCGTCTACCCCTCGAACCAGGGCAATCGCATTTTAAGTAGAGAGGTCCTTGAGCAAGTAGTCATAGTCCCATCCGGCCTTCTTCCGCTTGGCCTTGATGCCGACCTTTGCGGTTGTTTCCTGTTTGAGCATGTTCACCGCCATATGCCTGACGACCGCCAAGTTCTGGTCCGCATTGCCAGTCCTGACCCTACTGCGGTCCTCCTGGAAGGCCATGTCCAAGACCCAATGCAGGCTGTTCTCGATCCTCGATCGCAGTTCAGACATTTGACAGACCCGCACACATGTGCTACAGTCCCCTCCTATGCCAACCACCGACGCTCCCTCTGCGCTCTCCGCGTACTCTGCGGTTGGACCATCCCCGTACCTGTCGGCGCCACTGTCTCACAAGTGTCTCGCGAACGTCTCGCAAGTGTCTCGCCAAATCTCGACGCCCAGCTATGAAATCACCATAAATGATAACAAGTGAGACACATCTGGAGAATTTTCCGTCGAGCAGCGCCAGGCACTGCCTCACCTCGCCGTCTCCGGCTCGCTCACCGGAGGCGAGCCAATGTCAAAATGCGATTGCCCTGCCCCTCGAACCTGTATAGTAGGTTCGAGGGGACACCCAGGGTTGACAACCAATGGGGGCCTATGCTTCAATCCGGCATGCCCCACAAGGGGAGAATCGTAGTGTAGGAACTGTCCCTGAACGATTGTTGAAGCGGAATGTGGCGGACGTTCCAGACTATCAAACCAACTCTAGCCGCCGTGTAAGCGTTTCCCGATATCGTCGGCGCGATTAATCACACCAGGGGGATCCGATGGCCAGGAGGCTACTAGAAGTCAACAACCTGACGACGCACTTCTTCACCTCGGACGGAGTGGTCAAGGCTGTTGACGGTATCAATTATCACCTCGATGAGGGGGAGATCCTCGGCATCGTGGGCGAGAGCGGTTGCGGCAAGAGCGTAAGCGCTCTTTCGCTGATGAGGCTGGTGGCCGACCCACCGGGCAAAATCGTCGATGGTGAGGTGACGTTCGAGGATAAGGATCTGCTCCAGTTGGGCGACGCCGAAATGCGGTCGATCCGGGGCAACCGGATGGCGATGGTCTTCCAGGAGCCCATGACGTCGTTGAACCCCGTCCTGACCATCGGGCGTCAGATCACCGAGACCCTAGAGTTGCATCAGAACATGACGAAGTCCCAGGCCCGGGAGCGTGCCGTGGAGCTCATCAGGATGGTGGGCATCTCGGACGCTGGGAGCAGGCTTACAGACTACCCTCACCAGTTCAGCGGCGGCATGCGTCAGAGGGTCATGATCGCAATGGCCCTGAGCTGCAACCCGAAGCTGATCATTGCAGACGAGCCGACGACGGCTCTCGACGTAACGATTCAGGCACAGATACTGGAGCTCATGAGAGAGTTGGCGCAGCAGTTCGGTACTGCGCTGATCATCATCACTCACAACCTCGGAGTCGTGGCCCGATACGCACACCGCGTTGTGGTCATGTACGCCGGGAAGATTATCGAGACGGGGACCGCGGCGGAGATATACAGGAATCCTCGACACCCGTACACGTTGGGCCTGCTGAAATCGGTCCCGAGACTGGACGAGGCTGTCAGGACCTCGCTGGACCCCATTGAAGGCCTCCCTCCCGATCTGATAGACCTGCCGGTTGGCTGTAGCTTCCAGCCGCGTTGCCCATACGCCTTTGACCGGTGTACGCAGGAAACGCCCTATCTCATGGAACACTCGGAAGCCCATACTACCGCCTGCTGGCGGCATGAAGAACTCACGGAGCTCAAGACGGCTGGCTAGCGCGAGGTAAGGTGAGGATGGTAGCAACACAGGAACAACGGATGTCCTCTACAAACGGTACCGGAGAGGTCCTGCTCGAAGTGAAGGATCTGAAGATGTACTTCCCGGTCACCGCCGGGATCATCTTCCAGCGCAAGATCGCCGACGTGAAGGCGGTCGACGGGGTGACCTTCAGCATAAAGAGGGGAGAGACCCTGGGCCTGGTGGGCGAGAGTGGTTGCGGCAAGACGACGACCGGCCGCGCCATTCTGCAGCTCTATAAGCCCACCCAGGGCAACATCATCTTCGAGGGCCAGGACCTGACCCAGCTGAGCGGCTCGGAAATGCGTGCCATGCGGCGGAAGATACAGGTCATCTTCCAGGACCCGTATGGTTCGCTGAACCCCAGGATGACCTGCGGCGACATCGTTGGAGAGCCGCTTACGGTTCACAAGCTAACCACCAATAAGGGCGAGTATCGCGACAGAGTCGCTGAGTTGCTGGAGGTGGTCGGCCTCAACCCGTACATGGGAGACCGCTATCCGCACGAGTTCAGCGGCGGCCAGAGGCAGAGGATCGGAATCGCCCGCGCCCTCGCCGTCAATCCCAGCTTCATCGTCTGCGACGAGCCCGTGTCCGCCCTGGACGTGTCCATTCAGGCTCAGGTGATCAACCTCCTGGAAGACCTCCAGGAGAGGTTCGGCCTGACCTACCTGTTCATCGCTCACGACCTTTCGGTTGTCAGGCACATCAGTGACCGCGTGGCCGTGATGTACCTCGGGCATATAGTCGAGGTCGCCGATAGGAACGAGCTCTACGAGAACCCGCTGCACCCGTACACGAAGGCTCTCCTCTCCGCCGTGCCGATCCCCGACCCGGCGATAGAGGCTACGAGGGAGCGGATCATTCTCACAGGGGATGTTCCAAGTCCCATGAACCCGCCCCCCGGATGCGTATTCCACACGCGCTGTCCGGTCATGATCGATGACTGCCAGCTCGAAATGCCCGAGCTGCGTGAGGTCGAACCGAATCACTGGGTCGCATGCATCAGGGCTGAAGGTTGGAACGAAGCCAGATCCATCGCCTGACGTTCGCGGGCTGACCACCAGACGAATCGATTCGACGCAGTGAGGGCGGGTACTTGACCCGCCCTCACTGCGTCAGTTGCATCGAAGAGACAGCGAACGCTGTCAATCGAGTTCGAGGCCTCTCCAGGTTTCCCTGTGCTATAATTCCACGTTGGGAGAGGTGGCCGAGCGGCTTAAGGCGCTGGTCTCGAAAACCAGTATGGGATACGTCTCATCGTGGGTTCGAATCCCACCCTCTCCGCCACGAGCCGAGAGTCCCCATTGCCGGAGAGGTGCTAGAGTGGCCGAATAGGCGCGACTGGAAATCGCGTGTCCCTGCAAGGGGACCGTGGGTTCGAATCCCACCCTCTCCGCCATTCACCCCTTCAACAGCTCGCCCTAGTCGAATCGACGGCGTCCGGATGGGGTGATGGTTCTCAGGGAGCGCCCAAGCGGGACCTGATACAGAATCGCTTCGGCGCGAATCCCCCTGGTGTCCTGGCGCAACTCCGCTCGGATGCGGCGCTGTCCGTGCTCGCCCTGTGCGGCGTCCCTACGTCATTGCTGGAACGCGCCGACGGGACGGCCCTACGGGAAGCATGGCGGCAGTTTCTCCATGCGTCGGTTATGCCGGTGTCCCTGAGCGTCGCTGCCGAGCTGTCCGACAAGCTGGACAGCAACGTATCCCTGAGCTTCGACAGGATGTTTGCATCCGACCTGAGCGGGCGGGCGCGGGCTTTCCAGTCGATGGTCGGCGGTGGGATGGACGTTGCAAAGGCGGCGACCCTGGCCGGGCTCATGGAAGGGGACTAGTCAGTACAACGCCTGTTTGTGGCAAGAAAAACGTTGACATCTATATTAGCGTGATATAACGTAGATAAACAGTAATACTCGTCTGGCGCTGTATCATCAGGGGGTTCCCAGGTACCCCCGGTGGGACTCGAACCCACGACTTCTGCCTGCGAGAGCAGTGCTCTATCCTAGCTGAGCTACGGGGGCACTCACACAGGGCTGGTAGTGGCTACCACCACTGCTAGCCCTTTCTACTACTATAATACCACGCGTCGCGGCACTTCCGAAGCGGGCATATAGTAAGTTTTTTGGATTTTTTGCGAACCCTTAGAGAGTCCCGGCGGCGATTCGTACATGCCAGCGTCAAGCGGGTAGCCCCCTAGCGTCTGTCCGATGCGCGAGGGTGTCCAAAATGGACAGGCTGTCCAGCGAGAATATCACTTAAACCCGCCTGCCCATTTTGGACAGGCTAGACCCCTATCAAACCCCTTGACGTGCTGGTAGACTGCTAAATGGGCAGATGTAGCGGGGACACCCTCTCCGCCACGAGACCCTGGTCGACCCAGACGCCCAATCTCGAGGCGTCACGCTACGGCCGACCCAGACCCAGTTCCCGCGACTTTGCCGTGATCCGCTCGAATCCGTCGTCTAGCGGCTCCACCCCGGTGCCGTCGAAATTCGGCCCAAGCAGCGCCGCTGCCTCGTAGAGGTCGAACCCCGAGAACCGCTCGTCCCGGAAGACCGTCTCCATCTCGGACACGTACGTATCGATGTCCATGAGGTGGACGAATCCGTTGAAGTAGACCGGCACGTTCGCTTCGGAGGCCGTCGACAGCATGTCGCCGACGACCGGATCAGACAGGGTCTGCTCGATGCCGGCGCGGCTGGCCTGGCCATAGGGAGGGTTCGGCATGCCCTCGAACCGGCTCGGACGCATTATGCTGCCGTCCATCATGCCCCCCCCCTCATCCATGACCGCCAGTCGTAGTCGATGTTCGTGAGCGACCAGTACCGCTCCCTCGGACTTGGGTTCGGACGGAAGGCGTCGGGGTGCATGTGCACCTGCATCTTCTTGCCCGCCCCCCTCACCTTTCTGGCAGTCTCGCGAAGGAAAGCCGTCACGTGCTCGCCTCGAATCAACGGCAGCCTCTTCAGCACCAAGTCGTCCTCGAGCGCGTCGATGCCGAACCGTTCGCGGTACTCGACCATCAGAGGCTCGTTGAAACCGTACTCGTTGGGCTCGTCGTTGCATCCGCCGTGGGAGTTGAGCCGGACCGACAAGCCGTCCACCCCGGCATGCAGTATGCGGTCGACCCAGCCCGACCACAGCTTGACGACCTCCGGGTAGGCCTCGCACGGCGCGCTGGCCAGCGTCTCGTTCTTTCCTCGGGCGAAGGCGATGACGCCGTCGTCCGAGACCGAGCGCCACCGGATATTCTCCTTGGCAATCGCGTTGTCGGCGTCCAAGTCTCCAAGGTACTGCCCGAACCCAGAGTCGAACTCCATTCCGTAGCTGCGGAAGTCGCGGGGGGAGTGCCACATGGCGGATCGGGTCGCTACGACTATGGGGATCGGATCAGGACTCAAACCGTAGGCCTCGATCATCCCCAGCGCGGTGTTGGTGAAGTCGCCGGTTCTATCTCGGAAATCGGTTGAGATGAGGATGTACCGGTCGGCCAGATTCAGCCCTTCGAGAGTGAGCGTTCTGACCGGATCGCCCTTGGCGGTGACAAGGGCGTCGAAGGAGTCTCGAACGTCTCTCGGTGCGGGCTCGACGGCTTCCTTCAACGTGAAATCGACATCTTTGCGCTGGTAGCGGTAGTTGTTCTGACTGGTCCAGACCTGTAGGTTCTCCCTCCGGATTCTGGTAGGCGAGGCGTCGCTCTTGAGGAGCCGGACCTTTCGGATGGGCAGGGTCGACAGTCCGGGGGGCGCCTTGTAAGGTCGCCGCTGTATCAGGGTGTGGGGGTAGCGCTCGAGGAAGGGCACGAGAAACTGTACGGTCCCTCCGATGCGCCGTGTGACAGACTTGGCGGACTCTGCCGAACCATCGGGATAGGTGCCGGAGCCCCCGATGTCGTACGGCTTCACCACGCCATGAATTTCAAGACCGTTCTTGTGAGCTGCGGTGACGGCCGCCGTCAGGGGCTCGCCTATCCTGTCCATCGTCTCAGGGCCGTAGCGGTCCAGGAACATGCCGCCTGCCCAGAAGGAGTCCCTGTCCACGTCACCGTAGTACAGCCAGTTCACCCGCCGAACGCCCAGGCGCTTCAGGTGCAGCATCATGTCGTCCACGACTTCGTGCGTATAGACGCCTTTCTGGACGTCGTCCGGGAAATCCACGGTGGCTGAGAGAAGGAAGATGCGGCTGCGGTCTGCAGAGATGTGACGCATGTCTGATCCTGACGGTGAGATGGCTAATCGTGGATGGGAAGGCAGTCTAGGACTGTGCGCATCCCCTGTCAACGACGCGACGGGTCATGCGCGAATGCGAGCTTCAACTTGACATACGAATGCCCTTGTGCTATATCCCACCCATACTGTCACTTGTGGGCCCCGCCATTCAGGTGAGTGGCCCATTGTTGATCCAGATTGTGTCGACACCCGGCATGTTCTGTATCTTGGCCCTGGTACTTAGGAGGTACGTAAGCCATGAAACGATGGAAGAGACTGGGCGTATTCGCTAGCTTTGCAATTCTGGCCACGATGCTGACGGCTGTCCTTGTAGTTGCCGCCTGCGGCGGAGATGACGAAGCGGAGCCCACAGCTGCAGCCGTGATCGAGACTCCGCCGGCGCCGGCAACCGTTGCGCCGGTGTCGACAACGGCTCCCGCAACTGCGGTCCCCGAGGTCATGATCAAGGAAGGCACGATCCCCGGCTCGGTGCTGACCGTTGCCCTCGAGACCGTCGGCAACCTCACGACAGAGCCCAACGCCGACATTCCGGTCTACGGCTGCCGGCCCGGCTGCCTGCTCTTGAAAGACGACATGTTCACCATGGACCGCGTGGGCAACCTGGTGGGCCATGTGATCAAGGAGTGGGACTTCGGCTCCGACACCAAGAGCTGGTCCCTCACGATGCAGGACGAGATCAAGTTCTTCAATGGTAGGGCCGCCACTCTCGACGACGTGATATTCAGCATGTTTGAGGGGGGCGCCTCAAGGGTCGTCGGGATCCCCGGAGCCTATGGGTCTACTGAGGTAGATATTAGGCGGAGCTTCTACAACGACCCGTACATCGACGCGACAAGGGTGGAGAAGATCGACGATCGGACTCTGGAGATTGACTTCCCCAACGCGACTATCGCACTGCCCCAAATGACCCTGACTACCAACCTCGATAGCCGGGGTCTGTACTCCGCGCAAGAGATCAAAGCAGTAGGCTGGGAGGAGTGGCTGAAGGACCCGATCCTCTCCGGCCCATACACGAAGCTCAAGGACGTACCCGGCGAGAGGAAAGAGTTCGAGGTCCACGTAGACTGGTGGAAGAAGCCTGCGCCCGACTTTGAGAAGCAGATCCACACAGGGGTTCCGGAGGCGGCCACCAGGCTGGCCCTGTTGTCCTCCTCGCAGGCCGACGTGGTGACGCTGTCGGCTCTCTCGCTGAACCAGGCGCTGGGACTGGAGCACGTCAACATCCTGCAGCAACCCGCTACCGTCCATCTGCAGTTCTACTTCTACAATATGATTCACCAGGACGACCGGGGCTTTGACGCCGACAACCCCTTTATGGATCCCAGGGTGCGGGAAGCCTTCGCCATAGCCATCGATCGGCAGGCGCTGGTGGACACCATATACGCCGGAAAGTCGGAGGTCCAGAACGCGCCGATGATGGCGACCGGCATGAGAGGCTGGGACCACCCGCTGGTTGTCGAGATGCGGAACAACCCGATCCCCTTCGATCCTGAGAGGGCCAAGCAGCTGCTTGAAGAGGCCAACTTCCCCATGGACCGGACGGTGAGGATTCTCGCCGGGGTGTGGGCCCCCAGCGGCGCTCCTGAGAAGAAAGAGGTCACCGAGGCGGTCCATACCATGTTGCTCTCCAACTTGGGTCTGAACATCGAGCTGGTCCAGTCGGGCTCAGCCGGCGACTACCACAGGCCGCAAAGATACGAGGAGGACAAGCCGGCCATAGAGTGGGACATCTCCGCGGGCGGTCGCAACAGCACAGAGCCGGTGATCACGACCAGGTCCTCGTACCTGTATCGGCGGAACGTGGCGTACTTCCTCACCGATCCCCACTGGAGCAATATGTTGGAGATCGACGAGGTGCTTAGGACGACGACCGACTTGGCGAAGTTCGACGAGGCCAGCGCCATGATGTCCAAGTACGTCCGTGACAACTACATTATGATACCCCTCGTCACGAATCCGCTATTCTGGGGTGTCGTAAAGGAGCGGGTGGCTGACTGGCCGCTGACGGTTGGGGCGCCTTGGCCCCACTACTTCGAGTACATCAAGGCCGCGGAAGGCGCAAGGTAAGGGAGTCTCTGGCCGGAGATCGTTCCCGGGGCAGGCAGGCAGCCCGGCCCCGGGAGTTAGTACCACAGCTCTTAAAGGGCCACCGGTTGATTGGCGTCGGCCGGTGGCCCACGTATATCTTATCGATAACACCTGGAAAAGCTGCTAGGGCCTATCCTGATCGAGTTGAAGGGTAAAGGGGCAATGCAGAGACTTCCCGGCTTGGGCTAGGTCGACATGCGCAGGTTTATCCTCCAGAGAGCCCTCCAGTCCATCCTCACACTCTTGATCCTCTCGGTTGTGGTGTTCGTCCTCACGTGGGTATCCGGAGACCCTGTCCTGTATCTCTTACCCTTCGAGGAGACGACCGAGGTCGACCTGGAGAAGCTCAGGCATGAATATGGATTGGACAGACCCCTATTCATCCAGTACTTCGAATACCTAGAGCGAGTGGTTCGGGGGGACTTTGGAATATCTACACAGTTCCGCAGAGAGGCTTCGGGTGTCATAAAGGACAGGATAGTCCCCAGCCTTCACCTCGGGGCCATGGCGCTCGTGTTCGTGTTAGTCGTCGCCTTTCCTTTGGGGGTCTTCGCCGCCTACAACCGGGGAAGGATAGCGGACACAATATCGAGGACGCTTGCCTTCGCCGGCCAGTCGGTGCCCGAGTTTTGGCTGGGGATCATGCTCATACTGGTCTTTGTGGTGTATCTAAATGTGCTGCCGGCTGCCGGCCGCACCGGCGGATGGACTCACTGGATACTACCGTCCGTAACGGCCGGATGGTTCTCCATGGCAGGTCTCCTGCGGATCACGCGCTCATCGGTGCTTGAGGTGCTGGGCTCCGACTATATCCGAACGGCCAGGGCCAAGGGTCTAAGGGAGCGTAGCGTGCTATGGCGCCACACGGTGCGTAACTCCCTAATCACGGTAGTCACCTCCGTCGCCCTTCTGGCGGTGGGTCTGATGAACGGAATAGTCCTGGTGGAGACGGTCTTTGGATGGCCTGGGCTCGGTCAACTGCTTGCGGCGTCCGTCTTGAACAGGGACCTGTTCGTGGTGCAGGGGCTAACCCTGCTAATCGGGACGGGCTTCCTGGTGTCCAACTTCCTGGCAGATATCCTCTATAGTATCGTCGACCCAAGAATAAGGCTGGCCTCATGACGTCACTGGCCGGGACTGTCCCATCTCCCATTGTGCGTTCGGCAAGGTCGATAGGCCGCGCCTATCGTGCGCTCCAGAGGCGCCGACCCCCGAAGATCCCGATTGCCATCCTAATCCTGGTGTTCTTCATAGGCGTCTTCGGCCCGTCGCTGGCGCCCAAGGACCCTTACATCGGAGAGCTAGCCAACTCGCTGGAACCTCCTATCTGGTTGGGGGGGTCGCTTGAGTTCCCGTTTGGGACTGACTTCTTCGGCAGAGACGTGTTCAGCAGGCTGCTTGACGGGGCGCGCATTACGCTGGTGACTGCGCTGGTCGCGCTGGTGGGGTCGGCCACCATCGGAATTACGGTGGGCCTCGTCAGCGGCTACTTCGGTAGATGGATCGACGCCCTTGTAATGAGGCTGGTCGACTTCATGCTCGCCATGCCGGGGCTGCTGCTGGCCCTCGTCTTCATTGCTGCTATCGAGCCCAGCCTGCGTTCCGTCATCCTGGCCGTCATGATCTCCGGGTGGGTCGCCTACGCCCGTTACGTTCGTGGAGACGTCCTGGCCCAGAGGGAACGGGAGTACATCACAGCAGCCATATCTATCGGATGCGGCGCCCCACGGATAATGTTCCGACACCTACTTCCCAACGTGCTCGCAACCGTTATGGTGATCGCCACCCTACAGACGGGAGGTTTCATCCTGCTGGTGGCCTCGCTCAGCTTCCTGGGCGTCGGCATCCCCAAGCCCACGTCCGCCTGGGGCGTCATGATCGCGGACGGTCGGGAGTTCCTGCTCATGGCGTCGTGGGTCGCCGTCGTGCCCGGCGTTGCAATCTCGATGCTGATAGTCTCCCTCAATCTCGTGGGGGACTGGATGCGCGACACCTTCGACCCGCGGCTCCGCACCCTGTAGTCGATGGGGCTCGGCCCACCCACCCGAGAGCGGATGAGATACGACACCATTGTGGTCGGGGCGGGGTCTGCCGGAGCGATCATCGCGGCGCGGCTCAGTGAGGACTCGGACCGCGAGGTCCTGCTCTTGGAGGCGGGGCCCGACTATCCCCACCTCGATAGCCTGCCCGACGAGCTGAAGTGGGGCTACGGGAATGTCCCCTCACACCCCGGCATGCGCGCCAGCCCCAACATGCGCCACTTCGTAACTCGTGCCGCGAGCCGCGGCGTGCCCATGCTCGTCCCCCGCGGAAAGGTCACCGGAGGCTCTAGCGCCGTCAATGCCCAGATGTTCCTGAGGGGCATCCCGGAGGACTATGACGACTGGGCGGAACGAGGCAACGACCGCTGGAGCTACTGGCAGCTCCTTGCCTACCTTCGGCGGATAGAGACCGACGAGGACTTCGGCGGAGACTTTCACGGTTCCGACGGCCCCATCATCGTACGACGCGACCGGTCTGGGAACTGGCCGCCAGAGCAAAAAGCCTGGGTCGATGCCTGCCGCGCGCTCGGCTTTCCCGAGTCCCCGGACATCAACCATCCAGACTCCACCGGCGTCGGTCCAACCCCGTTCAATACCGTAGACCGGGTACGCTGGAGCACGGCTCTCGGTTACCTCGATTCGGCGCGTGACCGGCCGAATCTGACCATCCGGCCCGAATTCCGCGCTAACAGGGTCGTGTTCGATGGCGGCCGTGCCGTGGGCGTGGAGGGCGAAACGAGCACCGGAACCCTCACCGAGCACGGCGACGAGGTGATTCTGGCGGCTGGAGCCATCGGCTCTCCACACCTGTTGCTCCTGTCGGGCGTGGGACCACCCGCGCACCTGGAGGAGATGGACGTGCCGGTTAACCACGACCTGCCCGGCGTCGGCCTGAACCTGCGAGACCACCCCCAGGTGCTCGTGCTGTTCCGAAACCGTAGGCCTCCCTCGGCGGACCTGGACCACCGTTTCAACCAGCACGTCTTGAGATACACGGCCTCGGGCTCCGATCTGCGAAACGACATGCTGATTCACCCGATTGGCCGGGGCCACACGAGAGGCCGAAATATGGCGTACGTTGGCGGCTCGTCCGGGCGGCCATCCGACTTCGGCATGACGGTCTGCCTGTATCTGGCCGAAAGCGCCGGCCGACTGGCCCTGCTCAGCTCCGACCCCGGGATCCAGCCCTGCATCGACTACAACTATCTGGCGACCGAGTTCGACAAGTCGCGGATGAGAGAGGCCGTCCGGATCTGCCTGGAGCTCTCGCGTCGCGAAGGATTGGGGGAGATCATCAAGGACCCTTTCAACCCCACGGAAGACATCGTGGAGTCCGACGAATTGCTGGACGAGTGGCTGCTCATGAACGTCAGGACAAGCCATCACATATCGGGGACATGCAAGATGGGGCCTGCTTCGGACCCAATGGCCGTGGTCGACCAGTTTGGCAAGGTCCAAGGACTGGAGGCTCTCAGGGTAGCCGACGCGTCAATCATGCCCGATTGCATCCGAGCTAACACGAACGTGACCACCATGGTAATCGGAGAGCAAATCGCGGACTTCATCAGGAATGGGGAGTAGCCTGCACCGTCACTCCGGCCTTCGCCGGAACGACGAAGTGGAGGGGCCGCCCAATAAAATGCGCCTGTGAGCTTCGACACTCCTCCGTGCGCTCTGTTAACATACGCCGCACAAGTTTCGTGAGTTGAAGGAGAGGAAAATGGCAATTCGCGTAGTCCACTACCTGAACCAGTTCTTCGCCGGAAGGGGTGGCGACGAGGCTGCCGGGATGCCGCTCGAGGCCGTAGAGGGCCCCGTACGCTCGGGGGCCCTGATCCAGGACCTCATGGGCGACCAGGGTGAGGTCGTCGGCACACTGATATGCGGCGACAACTACGCCAACGAGGAGACCGAGGCAACCCTGAAGGCTGCGGGCGAGGCGCTCGACCGCTTCAAACCGGATGTCGTCATCGCCGGTCCCGCCTTCAACGCGGGCCGATATGGCCTGGCCTGCGGCGAGATCGGAAAGCTGGCCGAGGACCGCGGGATAACGGCCGTGGCCGCCATGCACCAAGAGAACCCGGGCGCTGAGCGGTACCGCCGGAGCGTCTACATCCTCAAGACCGGCGAAAGCCCGGCCGACATGAGAGAAGCTGCGACGAAGATGGCAGCCTTCGCTCTGAAGCTCGCCCGGGGCGAGGAGCTCGGCCCGGCGGCCCAGGAGGGCTACGTGGCCCGCACCAGGAAGATAGTCCGGGCCGCGCAGCCTGGCGCGCAACGGGCCATCGACATGCTGGCGGCGAAGGTCAACGGCAGGCCGTTCCAGTCCGAGATTCCCGTAATCCTTCCGGACAAGGTCGAGCCCGCCCCGCCCATTTCGGACATGTCGACCGCCCTTATCGCGCTTGTGACCACCGGCGGGCTGATTCCGAAAGGCAACCCGGAGCGGCAGACTGCCGGCAACCCAGAGCGCTACTACACATACTCGATCGAGGGCATGATTGAGCTGGACGGCAGCGACTGGGAAGCCTTCCACGGCGGCTACTTCAACGGAACGGCCAGCGACAACCCCAACTACATCCTGCCCCTTCAGCAGCTGCGCACACTAGAGGACCAGGGGGTCGTCGGAGGCATCTACTCCGACCTGTTCACGATGCCGGGCGTAGGGACCTCAGTGCCAAAGGCCCGCAGGCTCGGCTCGCAGATGGCCGAGGAGATGCTCGCGCACGATGTGGACGGCGCCCTCCTCGTAGCAACCTGAGGCACCTGCAATCGTTGCGGTGCAACGATAGCAAAGGAGATCGAGAGGCGAGGCATACCCGTCGGCATGATGACGGCCATCCACGGTCTTGCCCTGACGACCGGGGCCAACAGGGTAATAAAGGGAGCCCGCATAGACCACGTCTGCGGCGACCCGGAGCTTCCGCCCGACGAGGACTTCGCATACGGCCTCCGAATAGTCAACACGGCCATCAGGTCGTTGCAGACGGATCTGAGCGAGCCCACCCTCTTCGACCCCGCCGATCCGGAACTGGCTGCGGAGGTGGGAAGTGCGTCTTGATCTGGCCACCTACCCAGTCGAGGATGTGCGGTTCGGCTCCTCCACACGGCTCGTAGACCGCGTCCTCGAGATCGACCCGGACGCTCTCGCCGCGGAGGTGCTCGCCGACCCCCGCATCGCGACCGCCAGGATCGAGCTCGCCAAGCCCGGTGAATCGATACGCATCTGGCCCGTGCGCGACGTGATCGAGCCGCGGATCAAGGTCGAGGGCGCCGGCGTCGCCTATCCAGGAATCTGTGACAGGTCCATGGCCCTCGTCGGCAGCGGCAGGACCAACAGGCTCTCCGGTGTCAGTGTAGTCGAGGTCTCCGAGGTCCAGTGGCACGACGCTGGTCACGACTGGGTGTGGCTCTTCATCGACATGCTGGGGCCATGGGGAGAGCTGAACCCCTACAGCGGCCTCTTCAACGTGTGCGTCATCGTCGAGCCGCAGGACGACCTCAACATCGACGTCAAGAACCGGGCAGTCCACAACGCGTGCCTCACGGTCTCGGACCGACTTGCCTCGACGACCGCGTCTGCCGAGCCGGCCGAGGTGAGGACGTACGAGCTGAAGCCGCCCCCGTCGCCCCTGCCGAAGGTTGTCCACATACAATGCGTTCACTCGTCGGAGGCCACCTCCGGCTCTCCAACGACGTTCTGCACGTCCATATACGGCACAACGCATCTGGAGATTCCGAGGGTCCTCCATCCCAACGAGATGCTCGACGGCGCGATGACGGGGCCGTACCGCACCGCCTTCGCGACCTCCTGGACACTCGCCAACAATCCGCTCCTTCAGCAGCTGTACGACCGGCACGGCAAGGACTTCGAGTTCGCCGGTGTGATCCCAATGAGGACGGAGTGGACTCGCCAGGACGAGAAGGACTGGATAGGCCAGGAGACGGCAAGGCTTGCCTACATGCTCGGCGCGGACGGTGCGCTGGTCACCTGGGACGCGGGGGGCAACGAGCAGGTAGAGGTCATACGCGTGGTCCAGGCCTGCCAGCGCATGGGCATCGAGGCCGTATTCATGACCCACGAGGACATCACCGGCGCCGCCGAAGGCGTATCCAGCCTCTTGGAGCCGGTGAAGGAGCTGGACGCACTGATCAGCACGGGGACCATCGGAGGTTCCTACTCCATGCCGGCCGAGCTGCCAGGCGTGGACAGGGTGATCGGCTCCCAGCAGAAGCTTGGGGGACGTCTGAGGGACGAGCTGATACCGACCTCGGGCCCGTTGCCGGCCCTCCCCATGTACGACGACCACTACGGATTCAACAACCTCGCCGGTATGGACTACTAGGACGCCGAGGCCCACCAACCTGCGCGACGCGTAGAAATCGAGTTGGCCTCGGAGAGCGTGAAGGGATGAACATCATCCTGGTTGGGTGCGAGTTCGCCGGGAAAACGACCCTCGCCAACGAAATCGTCGAGTGGTCTGAGCGCAGCCTGGGAGGCAGCAGCCACTTCCACGACCACTTCACCGTACCGTCCTCCGAGCTGACGGGCGAGGCCTCCGGGGAGTACAGGGAGGCGCACCCGCAGATCAAGGAAATGTTCCAGCGCTTCATGATCTCCTACCACGTCTCGCAGGACTTCTACGGCAGTCCCGACCACAACCTGATGGGTGCTCACATCGAAGAGGCCGTCTACGCGCCGCTCTACTATGGGTACGGCGGCGAGGACAGCAAGGCTCCCTTGCGCAGCCCGAATGGACAGCGCACCGAGCTGGCCCGCCACTTCGATGAGCAGATCCTCGAACGGGCCCCCGAAACCGTGCTCGTGCTGGTTAAGGCCTCCCCAGACGTTATCAGGCAGCGCATGAGAGAGGACTTCCTACCCGACGCCGACACAGTTGAAGGACAGCGGAGGTCCAAGCCCTTCGGGGAACCGACGCGAGGAGTGGTACGGGAGCAGGACGTGGAGCTGGTACTGGACAGGTTCCAGGAGGAGTTCGACGCATCCCTGCTGAAGAACAAGATGGTCCTGGACACGACCGCCGCGACGGTCGAAGAGACGTTGTCCGAGTTCGTGGAGAAGATGAAGCCGTTCTTCACCGACGCGGACCGCCAACGGATGAGCGGGTAGCGCCCTGAAAGGTCTCACGCGTACCCACTTTGTAGGGGCCAATCCTCACAATCACGAGAATCTTCGGCCTTGACTAACAGAACTCCTGTCCGTATAATGCTCTCATGAACCAATCCCCTTCCAGCATTGCAACGGAGAGCCTGCTCCGTACTCCGTACGCGAGCCTGCCTCTCGGACTGTCAAGCAACTGTTCAGTAAGTGTCCAGTATCTGACGTCCGAGTCGGAGCCTCCAGCTATGAGATTCTACAAACTGGACAGTTTTGACAGGGTTTTTTCAGTTTCTGCGAAGGCTACGACCCCCAAGCCCCGTGCTTGATACCTGGAGGTAAAGTGGGTATGCGTGAGCCTGAAAGGTAGGTTGACACCGCCGCGTATACGCGGTACAGTGGCGCCACAACTGAATAAGTGTCCCGGGGGGAGCTTGGAAGGCCAGGCTGAGAGGTCCCGAATAGTTGGGACGACCCCGAAAACCTGATCTGGGTAATGCCAGCGAAGGGATGTGGTCCTTCTGCCAATTCTTGAGCCGCCCAGACAGGGCGGCTCTTCTGTTTTCACGGCGTGGATCAGAGACGGAAAAAGCGGAAGGAGAGACCCGATGACAATCAGGATCGTAGTGGTCGCGTTCGTTCTATCGATGGTTGTCCTGATCGCGGCATGTGAGCAAGAGGACGAAGACAGCGAGCTGGTTGTGATGACGCACGACAGCTTCGACATTGGCGAGGATGTCATCAAGGCATTCGAGGAGGCCAACGAAGCCACAGTCGTCATCCAGAAGGCTGGGGACGCCGGACTGGCCCTCAACCGCGCGATCCTGGAGAAGGGAAACCCGTCCGCCGACCTGCTCTACGGAATCGACAACACGTACCTCGGCCGTGCGCTCGAAGAGGAGATATTCGACCCCTACAAATCGACGAACCTCGACTCGGTGCCCGACCATCTCATCCTCGACGACACCAACCACGTGACGCCGATAGACTACGCGTACGTCAACCTCAACTACGACAAGGCCTTCCTGCAGGACGCCGGAATGTCGCCTCCGTCGACCCTGGAGGAGCTGACCGATCCCCGGTGGAAAGGCAGCCTGGTCGTTGAGAACCCGGCCTCCTCGTCGCCGGGTCTCGCCTTCCTCATCGCAACCGTCTCTTACTTCGGTGAGGACGACGACTACGACTACCTGGACTTCTGGAGAGACCTCAGGGCCAACGACGTTCTGGTAAAGGACGGCTGGAGCGACGCCTACTACACCGACTTCTCCAAGTACGGCGGCGACCGGCCGCTGGTCGTCAGTTACGCCACCAGCCCAGCCGCCGAGGTGTTCTTCTCCGAGGTCGAGCTGGACGACGCCCCAACCGGAAACATCCTGATCGACAAGGCCACCTTCCTCCAGATCGAGGGCATGGGCGTTCTCAAGGGCGCCAACAGCAGGAACCTGGCCAGGAAGTTCATCGACTTCGCGCTCGACATCCAGTTCCAGGAAGACTTCCCGGACAAGATGTTCGTCTACCCCGTCAACAGGGAAGCGAAGACCCCCGACTTCTTCAAGTTCGCGGAGGTCCCGACCCGTCCCACCGACATCACCCCGGACGAGATTAGCGAGAAGCGCGAAACGTGGATCGACGCTTGGACAGACGTCGTCCTGCGTTAACCGTACCCTCTCCCGTCGAGGGAGAAGGTACGGGTGACAGCGACAGGGAGGGCCAGGGCCTCCCTCATGCCGCCGTGCCGGGGAGGTGGCGGCTGCGTCGCCAGACTCCTCATTCCGGCCTAGAGAAGGGGCGGGGAGCCATCCTTCATTCGCTGCTCGCCACTCGCTGGTCGCTCCTCATCCTCGTTCCCTTAGCCTACCTGGCGCTGTTCTTCGTATACCCGCTCATCGCCATCCTGGCCAGGGGCCTGGAGGGCGGCGCCTTAGGCCTCGATCCCTTCGTGCGGCTGCTCGGTGACCCCTACTACCTGGGGCGCATCTGGTTCACCACCTGGCAGGCGGCCGCCTCTACCATCCTGACGCTCGCCGTCGGGCTGCCCGCGGCGTATCTGTTCGCCAGGCACGAGTTCCCCGGCAAGACCATGCTGAAAGCCGTGTCGACGGTTCCCTTCATCATGCCCACCATAGTAGTGGCCATGGGGTTCGTCGCCCTCCTTGGTTCCCGCGGCCTGCTGAACACCTTCCTGATGGATGCGCTCGGCCTGAGCTCTCCTCCGATCAGAATCGCCAATACGCTGACGGTTATCCTGGTCGCCCACGCCTTCTACAACTACTCCATAGTAGTGAGGATCGTCTCCGCCTTCTGGGCCAACGTCAATCCCGATCTTGAGGAGAGCGCGGCGGTGCTCGGAGCGGGGCGTGTCCGCACCTTCTTCCATGTCACCCTGCCGGTCCTGCTCCCTGCGATAGCGTCTTCAGCCGCGCTCGCCTTCTCCTTCTCGTTCACCTCCTTCGGCGTGGTCCTGATCCTCGGTGGGCCTCAGTTCGCCACGCTGGAAGTCTCGGTCTACGAGCTCACCGCCAAGCTGTTCCGGCTGGAGCTCGCGGCCGCACTGTCCATCGTTCAGATGGTCTTCACCTACGGCTTCCTGCTGGTCTACACGGGGTTCCAGCAGCGGGCCTCTGTCCCCGTCGGTATCGTTGCCCGAGAGGCCGCCTCTCGCGGCGCCGGACGTACCGGGGCGACCGTCTTCGTCGCCGTGATGGCCCTGGCACTGATAGCCATTCTGTCGCCGCTCCTGGCGTTGGTGGAACGGGCGGCCACGGTCGGCGACGGCTACTCGCTCGCCCACTTCCGAAGCCTCTTCTCGAACCAGAGCGGCTCCTACTTCCATCTGCCCCCTGCCTCCATCATCTGGAACTCGCTGCGTTTCGCTGTCGCGACGATGGCCGTATCCCTGATCGTCGGCACGACGGCGGCCTACTTCCTCAACCGGCCCCGTCGGCGTGGGACCAGCGTCGCCGATGCTCTCCTCATGATGCCGCTCGGCGTCTCGGCCGTGATTATGGGCTTCGGATTCCTGGTGGCCTTCAACCGCCAGCCTTTCGACCTCAGAGCATCCTGGGTGATACTCGTCGTCGCGCATTCCCTGGTGGCCTACCCCTTCGTGATAAGGAGCCTGCTGCCCGTGCTTCGCGGGATGCCTCCAAGGATCAGAGAGGCCGCCGCGGTATTGGGGGCCTCACCCGTCAGGACCTTCATACACGTCGACCTTCCGATAGTCTCCCGCGCCCTCCTCGTCGGAGCGACCTTCGCGTTCGCGATCTCCATGGGAGAGTTCGGGGCCTCCCTGCTGCTGGTGCGCCCGGAGCACACGACCATGCCGATCGCGATATACCGCCTCCTGTCGCAGCCCGGCGACGCCAACCTGGGACAGGCTCTCGCCATGAGCAGCCTCCTCATGCTCGTGGTGGCGGTGGTGTTCGCGGCCATCGAGCGGTTCCGGTACCGCGACGTGGGCGGCTTCTGATGCCTCTGCTGGAAGTGACCGGCATCAGCAAGAGCTTCGGCGGCGCGGCGGCCGTGAGCGGCGTGTCCATGTCCGCCGAGCGCGGGGAGATCGTCTGCCTGCTCGGGCCCAGTGGCTGCGGCAAGACCACGCTCCTCCGGCTTATCGCCGGACTCGAAGAGCCGGACGCCGGCTCCGTCGCCTTCGACGGACGCGTCCTCGACGGCCTGACGCCGCGGGAAAGGGGGTTTGGCCTGATGTTCCAGGACCTCGCCCTCTTCCCTCACATGGATGTCTACGGCAACGTGTCCTTCGGTTTGAGAATGCAGAGACGCTCGAAGGAGGAAGTGATGCGGCGCGTCGGCGAACTCCTGGAGCTGGTCGATCTCGCCGGGTTTGCTCGAAGGAAGGTTCACGAGCTGTCGGGCGGCGAGCGCCAGCGGGTGGCCCTGGCCCGGTCTCTGGCCGCCAAGCCGCGGCTGCTCATGCTCGACGAGCCCCTCGGCTCGCTCGACCGGAGCCTCAGGGAGTCTCTCCAGACCCAGGTCCGCTCCATACTCAAGGAGGTCGGCCTGACCGCGGTCTATGTCACCCACGACAGGGACGAGGCCTTTTCCATGGCCGACTCCATGGTCGTGATGGAGCGCGGCGAGATCGTACAGGTAGGCTCCCCGGAGGACCTGTTCCTCTCGCCCCGCAGCGAGCTCGTGGCGCGTTCGATGGGCATCAGGAACGTGATGCCCGGTACCGTAGGACAGGCAGACGGCCAGACCCGTGTCGAGTGTTCCATAGGAACGCTTGCCGTTCCCGCCGCCCAGGAGGGCGGCAAGGTGCTCGTGCTCATCGACGAAAGGAGAATAGTCATTCGCCCGGCGTCTGAGACCGCTTCCTGCAAGTCCAACGAGATGGGCGGCGTGGCTGAAAGCCGCCGCTTCCACGCGGGCGAGATAGAGATAGTCGTCCGCGTCGACCGGGGAACCCTCACCTGCCTTCTCCAGCCGGACCGGGCCGGTCCCGCCGCCGGCGACCAGGTCTCGGTACTAATCCCCTCCGACGCCATCCGCCTGGCCCACAACTCTTAGGCGTCCGTCACCAAAAGGTGAGACCGCTGGAAGTGTGAGAGCGCCCTGCCTCCGCTGCCAGTTGCACCGGCTTGGAGTCGGCATGTCCCTCCGGACCGTATAGAATCGAGAAAGCCCACGACAAGACCGCGCGGTTTGGTCTAAAGTGGTGCCCGTGAGTTTCGGGAGTTGAACGATGTACTTTGACTGGCGGCTATTCGGACTGACTCGCGGCGTAAGGCTCTGGATACTGGTTGCGGCCGGCCTGGGCTTGATTGCTGTGGGCGCCGGCGTCACCCGGCTGGCTATCTCAGGCGTGGTGATCTATCGGGTGCTGACCGGGCAGGCGAGCTTCTCGGCGCTCGCGCTGCCGCTGTCGATCATCGCGGCACTGATCGTCGTGCGCAGTCTCTTTCAGTACTGGCAGAACGCGGTGAGTCATCACGCCGCGAACACCGTCAAGATCAAGCTGCGTCACGATGTCTACGAGCATGCCCTGAAGCTGGGCCCGGGATACTTCGACCGGAACAGGACGGGCGACGTGGTCCTCACTCTCGTTGAAGGCATCGAGCGCCTTGAGACCTTCTTCGGACAGTACCTGTCTCAGATCATAGTGTCCGCCATCGCTCCGGTCGCCATCTTTGCCTACATGGTGACGCTCGACGTCTATATCGCGCTCATCTTTCTCGCGTTCGCCTTTCTCACGCTCGCCGCACCCGCCGCGTTCTACCGCTGGAACCGGGATAGCAGCTTCAGCCGCCGCAAGGCGTATGGCAGCCTGGGCGCGGACTTCCTGGACAGCGTTCAGGGACTCGCAACGCTCAAGGCATTCGGACAGAGCAAGAGCCGTGGCAGGGTCCTGGCGCAGCGCGCTCACCACCTCTACCGGAGCACGATGGGCGTCGTAGCTGCCAACGGAGCGACCAGCGGCGCGTCCATCTTCTTCATGGCTACCGGAGCCGCCGTAGCCCTGGCCGTGGGAGCCGTTCGCGTCAGTGGCGGCGATATGGAGCTGCGCCCCCTGCTCATCGTCCTGATGCTCGGGGTGGAGATATTCAGGCCCATGCGCGAGCTGACCAACCTCTACCACCAGGGAATGACCGTGCTCTCCTCCTCGCAGAGCGTCTTCGGCATCATCGACGAGCCGGTCGCGGTTCTCGATCCGGTATCGGCCGCGGACCGACCGGCGCCTGAAATAAGGCCAGAGGTCTCGTTCGAAGATGTGACGTTCGGGTACGAAGGAGGACACAGGCCGGCGCTTCAGGACGTGTCGTTCCAGTTGCGCGAGGGCGAGACCCTTGGAGTCGTGGGGGCGAGTGGGGCAGGGAAGTCAACACTCGTCTGGCTCATGTATAGGTTCTACGATTCCCAGGCCGGCTCGATTAGGCTCGGAGATCATGATCTGCGCGAGCTGCCCCTCAGCACCATCAGGGACAACATATCGGTCGTCACCCAGGACACCTATCTGTTCCATGGGACGGTCGCTGACAATCTGCGTTTCGGAAAGCCGGACGCGACTCAGGGGGAGCTGGAGGCGGCCGCCCGCGCCGCGAACGCCCACGGCTTCATTTCGCGGCTGCCGCACGGTTATGACACCGTGGTCGGCGAGCGGGCTGTGCGACTCTCGGGGGGCCAGCGCCAGCGGTTGGCGATCGCTAGGGCCCTGCTGAAAGACGCTCCTATTCTGCTGCTGGACGAGGCGCTCTCCAGCGTCGATGCCGAAAACGAGACTGTCATCCAGAGCGCGCTCAACCGTCTCATGGAGAACAGGACGACGCTCGTCATCGCTCACCGTCTCTCCAGCATCGTCAACGCTGATCGCATCCTGGTCCTGCACGAAGGTCGTGTCGTGGAGACCGGTACGCACTCCGAGCTGATCGCGGCCGGTGGCGAGTATGCCGGCCTGATGCGTCAGCAGACTCAGATGGGTGCAGGCGAGGTCGCCCCCGGGGCTGCGGAAGTCGCGCGGCCCCATGTCAAAGCTGAACACGCCCCGGACCTGCCTCATCTATCCGCTGGTCACCAACCTCCGGCCTCCTCCCGCTCCTCCGATGATCGTGAGACGGTCAACGTCCGCTCCCTGAACGTCTGGATCAGGCTGTTCGGTCTGGTTCGGCCGGTCAGGCTCCAGTTTCTATTCACGCTGGCCATGGGGATGCTCCATCACGGCTCGGTCATCGTCTTGGGCGCGCTCAGTGCGCTTCTGGTCGGGGCGGTCTTCCGTGACGAGCCCCTGACGACGCTGCTGGTCCTCGTGTGTGTCTTCGCGCCACTCTCGGCGCTCCTGTTCTACCTGGAGACATGGCAGGCGCACGACATGGCGTTCAGGCTGCTGGCGAGAATGCGAGTCGACCTCTACGACAAGCTGGAGCCGCTGGCGCCCGCTTACATGGTCCGGCGTCGCTCAGGTGACTTCGTCAGCGTCGTCGGGGGAGATGTCGAGACGGTCGAGTACTTCTTTGCCCACGCCATCTCGCCGATGATCGTCGCAGTCCTGATACCGGGCGGTCTGCTGGTGGCCTTGGCCTTCATAGCATGGCCGATCGCTGTCGTGCTGGCCCCGTTCCTGGTGGCTGTGGCCGTTAGCCCGTTCTTCGCCAATACGCGCATCGAGCGCCTCGGCGACCAGATCCGCGGCCGCATAGGCGACATTCACGCCTACATGGTCGACAGCATTCAGGGAATGCGGGAGATCTCGGCATTCGGACGCGGTGTCGACCGCAACGACGAGCTGACTGAGAAGGGCTGGGCCTACGCCGGCTATCTGGTCAGGTTCCAGAAGTCCCAGGCGTTCCAGATAGGCTTCATGGAGTCCATGATGGGTCTTGGGGGCCTGGCAGTATTGGCAATGGGTGTCTGGCTGGTCCTCGACGGACAGATCGCCCGGGCCCAGCTGCCGCTCGTCAGCGTCCTTGCCCTGGCGTCGTTCAGCCCCGTGACCGAGCTTGCCCGTACCATGAAGCAGATGATGGAGACGCTGGCCTCGTCCCGTCGCATACTGGCAATCCACGACGAAGCAGTCCCGGTCCAGGACGGCCCCGGTGTGGTAGAGAAGGACGAGAGACTCGCGGAAACGCCCTCAATCGGATTTCAGGGCGTGTCCTTTGCATACTCTGATGGCGATCCGGAGGCCCTGGTTGACGTGTCGTTCGAGATCGGGTCCGGTCAGACTGTGGCCATAGTCGGCCGCTCGGGCGCGGGCAAGACCACCAGCGCCTACTTGATGATGCGCTTCTGGGACCCAGACCGCGGCGACATCGCGCTGGAAGACCACCGTCTGGACCAGTTTCGACTCGATGACCTGCGCGGTCGGATGGCGCTCGTCGCCCAGGACACGTACCTGTTCAATGACACGGTTCGTGAGAACATCCGCCTCGGACGGCAGGATGCTACCGACTCAGAAGTGGAGGATGCCGCAAGGCAGGCCAACGCTGTCGAGTTCATCGAGTCTTTCCCTGACGGCTACGACACCCGCGTTGGCGAGAGGGGAATGCAGCTCTCCGGCGGTCAGAGGCAGCGAATCGCTATTGCCCGCGCCATCCTCAAGAACGCCCCGGTCCTGATTCTGGACGAGGCGACCTCGCATCTGGATGCCATCAGCGAAGCGACCGTTCGAGATGCCCTCAGCCGGCTCATGGAGGGCCGGACAACCGTCGTCATCGCTCACAGGCTGTCGACAATTCGTGACGCGGACAATATCCTGGTGCTCGATCAGGGGCAGGTTGTCGAGCAGGGGACGCACCAGCAGCTCCTGGACCGCGGCGGGCTGTACGCTCAGCTCGTGTCGGCGCAGATGGTGGGAGCGGGCCCTTAGTCCCGTTCCGTGGTTTGCAGGACTCATGGACGAGCACCAAACAAGAGGAGAGCGCCGCGAGGCAAAGCGTCGTAGGCGCCGCAAGATGAGGGTCTCGGGCCGCAGCGTTCGGACTCTTCAGGAGATCATCCGCCGGCGTGCCGAAAGGATCTCCGGCAAGTCCAGACCAGAAGAGAGGTCGTAACCGTGTCGATGTATCTGACCGAGAGCGAGGTCGAAAGCCTTCTGACCATGGACATGGCCCTGGACGCCGTCGAGTGCGTGTTCCGGGAGCACGGCGAGGGCAGGGCCACCAACCGGCCCCGCTACAGGCTGCCCTTCGGCGGAGGATCGCTCCAGATCATGTCCGCCGCGGCCCCCGGCCTGGGAGTCGCCGGGCTGAAGGTCTATTCCTCCGTGCGAGGCGGCTCCCGGTTCCACGTCAACCTGTACGACACGGAGACCGGTGGACTCCTGGCCGTGATCGAGGCGAACCAGTTGGGACGGATCAGAACGGGCGCGGCCAGCGGCATCGCCACGAAGTACATGGCGCGCCGCGACGCTTCCACCGTCGGCGTCATCGGCTGTGGCTATCAGGCCAGTACCCAGCTCCAGGCCGTGTGCGCCGTACGCGAGATTGGCGCCGTCAAGGCGTTCAGCCCCACACTCGAACGTCGAGAGTCGTTCGCGTCCGAGATGAACGCAGCGCTCGACATTCCGGTCGTACCGGTGGCGAGTGCGGAGGAGGCGGTAGTAGAGGCCGATGTCGTCGTTACGATCACCAGCGCGTCCCGGCCGGTGCTGGAAGGCAAGTGGCTGCGTCCAGGCACGCACATAAACGCGGCTGGCGGCAACCACTGGATGCGCAGAGAGCTCGACGAAGTTGCCGTGAGACGGGCCGACGTGCTCGTCGTCGATGACCTGGAGCAGGCCAGGATCGAGTGCGGCGACATTATCTCCCCGGTGGAAAGGGGAGTCATCCGGTGGGAGCAGGTGGCAGAACTCTCCGAGGTCGTCACCGGCAAGGTGCCCGGCCGCCAGTCGGACGATCAGATAACCCTCTTCGAGTCGGACGGCGTCGCCCTGGAAGACATCGCTGCCGGACTCCGGGTCTACGAGCTGGCCCGCCAGAAGGGCGTAGGCTCCAGCCTCCCGATTTAGGACCCATCTCAAGTGTCCTGTCATCGCTACGAAAGCTGTCGGTGTCCCTGTGTCGTGCTGTAGGGGCGGGTTTCAAACCCGCCCGTGCCTTTGCCGTAGGACGCAGCTGCCGGTTTCAAATCCTTATGTGGACTTCAAAGGCCTTGCTGATCCTCGTGAAGGAGCCCTTCCGCCCAACCCCCGTCATTCCCGCGAAAGGAGACCCTTACACAACCGTCATACCGGCGAAGGCCGAAATCCAGAGGGGTGGGGGCTTAGCAGGGTGGTGTCGTTTACAACTCCCGACATCGCCTCGTACGGCAGGTTACGCAAGGGTCTCCGAACGCGGGAATCCACAGGGCGACTCCTCTCCTGTGAGGCATCGCACCTAGCGCGGCTTGCCTCACCCCTCCGAGCCCGGATGCCCCGGCGCCCCATACATCGGGCAGCCGTTACACGATCTCTCGACGCCGCACGGGGCCGTCCCAGTCACGGGCCCGCCAGGCCGGGAGGCGGGCCGACCCGACAGCCGCGGCCACTCGGTGTCCGACAGAAACATGTCGAGCTTCAGCTGCTTCGCCCGCGGCGGTCGGTGTCCCGGCATCGCCAGGAACGGCCACACCCGCTTGCGGACGGCCCCCATCGCCTGGAGATCGCGCCACGTGTCGATGCTGTGATGCCCCCGGCTCGCGACGATGCGGCCCGCTGATGTAGGCCCGACGCCGGGCACCCTGAGAAGCTCGTCCCGGCTTGCGGCGTTCACGTCGACGGGAAGCGGTCCAGGTCGGACACCGCGATCGACGTCTTCGGATCGGCCTCCAGCGGCAGCAGGCCGTCCTCCCCAAACGCCAGCTTCATCTCCTCATTGGAGTACCCGTACACCCTCTTGAGCCAGTCCACCTTGTACAGCCGGTGCTCCCGCTTTAGCGGAGTGGGTGGGTGCTCTTCCAGCGGCGTGTGACGCACGGGCCGGAAGGCCGCGTAGTAGACTCGTTTCAGGTTCCACTGGCCGTAGAGCTGGTCGATGCGCTCGAAGATGTCCCAGTCGGTCTCGTCCGCCGCGCCGACCACCAGTTGCGTGGCCTGGCCCACCGCGCCGTTGGTTGTCGAGCGGGTCAGCCGGTCGATCCACTCCATCGGCGCCAGGATGTCCCGGCGCTGCTCCTTCATCGCGCTCAGCTTGCTCATCAGCTCGGGGTTCGGCGCCTCTAGGTTGACCGACAAACGGGTCCCCAACCTGTAGGCCGCCTCCACGTACTCCATCTCCGTGCCCGGCATAACCTTCATGTGGATGTAGCCCCGGAAGCCGTGCTTGTTGCGGATCAGATCGACGACCTTGGTCATCTTCTCGGTCATCTTCGAGCCGGTCCCCGCGACGCCCGAGCTGAGAAACAGACCGGCCACCGTGTGCCGCCGGTACATCTCCATGAAGGCGTTGGCAAGCTCGTCCACCTTGAACGCAAACCGCCTCCGGGGCACCCAGTGGCTGTTGGGACAGAACGCGCAGTCCATCTTGCAGAAGTCCGTGAACATCACTCGCATCAGGTTGATGTACTTCCCGTTCGGAAGCGCTGAGCGGTACACCCCTGGCGCGGGGTTGTTCCTCGGAGCCGAGTATGGGCTCCGACCAGGCCGTGCCGGTCCGGACCCTTCTGGCCGCGACAGGATGTCGTCCGAGGCCATCCCGCCCAGAGCCTGCATCTTCTCGTACGTGTCCGGCGTTCGTCTGATGAGCATGGTCCCCTCTCCCCCAATGCAGGGAACGTATGTTCGTCGAAGAGGTGTCCCACTGTCAACCCTCGTCCTCGCGCGTCTCGAATCGTTGACACCGTACGGGGCCGCAGTTACACTCACGATTGCCTCTGCGGGAAGCCCCGATAGCTGAGAGGATGGTTGGTATGACTGGCGCCAATGGGCGTGACGACCTGGTTCTTGACGTTCAGGACCTGCGCACCTATTTCTTCACCCGGTGGGGTGTCGTCAAGGCGGTCGACGGCGTCAGCTTCAACCTACACAGGGGCGAGACCCTGGGAATCGTTGGGGAGTCGGGCTCCGGGAAGTCTGTGACCTCCCTTTCGATAATGAGGCTGGTGCCTTCGCCTCCGGGGCAGATCGTCGGCGGCCAGGTCATGCTCGAGAATGAGGACGTGCTCAAGTACAGCGAAGGCCACATGCAGAACATCAGGGGCGCCAAGATCGCCATGGTCCTCCAGGACCCGATGACCGCCCTGAACCCGGTCTTCAACATCGACAATCAGGTCGGCGAGGCGCTGAAGATACACAAGCACATCGGCGGCCAGGCGCTGAAGGAGCAGGTGCTCGACATGCTCCGGAAGGTCAGGATCCCCGCTCCCGAGACCCGCGTGCGCGACTACCCCCACCAATTCAGCGGCGGGATGAGACAGCGCGTCGTCGGCGCGATCGGCATATCCTGCGACCCGGTCGTCCTGATAGCCGACGAGCCGACCACCTCTCTCGACGCCACCGTGCAAGCCCAATACCTGAGGCTGCTCAAGGACCTCCAGCAGGAGACGGGGGTGGCGATCATCTTCATTACGCACGACTTCGGCATCGTCGCCAAGATGTGCGACCGCGTGGCCGTCATGTATGCCGGCAAGGTCGTCGAGCAGGGGGATGTGCGGCAGATTTTCAACAACCCCTCGCACCCCTACACCGAAGCGCTCATCAACTCCGTGCCCAAGATGGAGGAGAGGGCCGAACGCCTGTACTCGATTCCGGGACAGCCGCCTCCGTTGTGGGACCTGCCGGAGGGCTGCGCGTTCGCGCCCAGGTGCCCTTACGTTCACGATGCCTGTGCCGTATATCCCCCCGTGTTCGACGTGGCCAAGGGCCAGACGGCGGCCTGCTGGCTGAGGGCAGGCGGAGAGAGCTAACAATGACGACGTCCGACAGCGCAGTCCTGCAGGTAAAGGAGCTGAAGAAGCACTTCCCTGTGGCCCGGGGCTTCCTGGGACAGACCAAGCAGTACTTGAAGGCCGTAGATGGCATCTCCCTCGAGATCGAGCCGGGGATGACCTACGGACTCGTGGGAGAGTCCGGGTGCGGCAAGACCACGACGGCAAAGCTCATCCTCCTACTCGAAGAGCCGACGGGAGGCCAGATACTCTTTGGCGGACAGCCGGTGTCCGACCTGACGTCAGACGGTCTCAGGGACTACAAGGCCTCGGTGCAGGCGGTGTTCCAGGACCCGTGGGCGTCGCTCAACCCCCGGATGCGCGTCAAAGGCATCGTCGGAGAGCCGCTTGAGATCAACACCACCCTCACAAGGAAAGAGATCAGGTCGAGGGTGTCCGAGCTTCTCGAGGAGGTCGGACTTGCGCCATACCAGGCCGATCTGTTCCCGCACGAGTTCAGCGGCGGACAGCGGCAGAGAATCGGGGTCGCCCGTGCCTTGGCCCTCAACCCGAAGGTCGTCATACTCGACGAGCCGGTCTCGGCTCTGGATGTCTCCATCCGCGCCCAGATAATGAACCTTCTAAAGGACCTCCAGGCCGAGCACAACCTGAGCTACCTGCTCATCGCGCACCATCTGGCCACGGTGCGCCATATGTGCGACAAGGTTGGGGTCATGTACTTGGGGCGTATCGTCGAGGAGGCCGAGACCGAAGAGCTATACGAGAACCCTCTGCATCCCTACACCCGCGCCCTCATGTCGGCCGCGCTGCCCTCTCATCCCGACATCGAGCGCGATGAGATCATCCTAACGGGTGAGGTCCCCTCTCCGGTGAACACGCCGTCCGGCTGCCACTTCCACCCGCGGTGCCCCGCGAGATTCGAGCCGTGCGATAGCGTCGAGCCCGTGGCGACCGAGCCGTTGACCGGACACAGAGTCGTCTGCCACCTCTACGGAGGGGCGGTCTAGAGGATCTGCCTCAGCCGCGGGTCCAGCCGGTCCCGCATCCAGTCCCCGAGCAGCGTGAGCGCTACCACCACCAGCGCGATGGCGAGGCCCGGCATGACGCTTGCCCACCATGACGTGGCGATGTAGAGACGACCCGAGGCGGTCATGGAGCCCCAGGCCGGGGTAGGCGGTGGTATTCCCGCGCCGAGGAAGCTCAGGCCCGCCTCGGCCAGGATCAGACCCCCGACCGAGAGAGTGGCCACTACCGCGACGGTGTTTGCCACGCCGGGGAAGATGTGCTTGATCAGGATGCGGGGCGTCGACGCGCCGGCTACCTTGGCCAGTTTGACGTAGTCCATCTCTCTCAGCAGTAGGACCTCTCCACGCACCTGACGGGCGAAGCCGCCCCAGTTCAGGAATGCGAGCAGCGCCAGGAGCAGTGTTAGGCTGCTGCCGTAGATCAGGGTCAAGGCCAGGGCTATCAGGATGAAGGGCAGGGAGAACTTTATGTCGACGATCCTCATCAGGACCTCGTCGATCCAGCCCCCAAAATAGCCGGAGATAAGCCCCATGGCCGTTCCGAAAGCGCCCCCGACGATCAGGGCCACTCCGGCGACCAGCGCGGTTATGCGTGCGCCGTAGATGATGCGGCTGAGCATGTCACGGCCCAGCGCGTCGGTCCCCAGCACGAAGTCGGTCGTGCCTCCGAAGAATAATGGCGGCAGCAGCCGGTTCGAGAGCTCCCCTTCGTTCAGCCCATAGGGCGCGACGAGCGGCGCGGCGACGGACGCAATAAGGAAGGGCACCAGTATGATGATGGAGGTGATCGGCCACTTGCGGAGAGTCCGCAGCCGCGCGAAACTCCAGCCTCGCTGGGTTGCGGCCCTCAGCGTGCGTTCGATTGCGTGAGCTTCAGCCATGTCTAAGCCGGTCTGACTTTCGCTTCTGTGATCATCTGAACCTTATCCGTGGGTCGAGGAAGGCGTAGAGAATGTCGGTCGCGAATGCCGTGAGTACGAAGGCGAACGTCACCAGCAGTATTACGCCTTGGAGGATAGGGTAGTCTGAGTTATTGACCGCCCAGATGGAGAGCAGTCCCAAACCGGGCCACGCGAAGACCGTCTCGACCACGATGGTGCCGGTCACCAGTCCCGCAAGCGTCAGCCCCGCGTAGGTGAGAGGGGCTATGAAGGCGTTGCGAACGGCGTGCTTGAGAATGACCGCATACCTGGAGGCCCCCTTCGCGCGGGCCAGCTTGATGTACTCCGCGTCCAGCACTTCGAGCATCGAGGACCTCATGAGCCTCAGCTGACCCCCGGCCGAGGCCCAGCCCAGCGTTACTGCTGGGAGGATGAACGATCTCAGGCCCTCCTCCTTGCGCGACGTGGGGAACCAGTCGGTCTTGATGTCGAATAGCCCGAAGCTCACCTCGACTCCCACCGCGAATACGAAGATCAGGACGATTCCGACCCAGAACGAGGGCGCGGCGTGTCCGAACATGGCGAAGCTCCGGGAGATATAGTCCCACGCGCTCCCCCGCGTCACCGCCGACAGTATGCCCAGAGGTATCCCGATTGCGATCGAGAAGGCGAAGGCCACCACCGCAAGCTGCGCGCTGTTCGGCATTCTCTGCCACATGAGCTCGGAGACGGGGCGGCGCTGCAGGATCGAATCGCCGAGGTCGCCCCTCACCAGCTTCCCGAGGTATATCACGTACTGGATGACCAGCGGCTTGTCGAGGCCGAAGTCGCGGCCCCAGGCGTCCCACTGCTCCTGGCTCGTCTGCGTCTGGTCGCCGAGCAGCAACACCCTGGGATCGCCCGTCATGCGCGCCAGTATGAATACCAGCACGGTCACTGCCAGCAACGTGATGACGGCTGTTATTGCGCGCCGGATCAGGAACTTCTTCATCTCAAGTGGCCATCCACAGTCTATACCACACCCGACTATGCTGTCTTGAGCGAGCCCCGGAACCCAGGGAGCCTAATCATACACGGCGCGGGCTGGAAGGAACAGGCAAGCGCGGCTAGGCGAATTCGTCCCGGAGTATCTCCGCCGCCTTGGCCTCGTTTCGCAGCTTCTCGTAGGCCTCGTCCAGCGGAACGTCCCAATACGCCCCGGGGGCGAAGCCGCAGTCGGGGTGCAGGAAGACCCGCCCGGCATCGACAGCCTCCAGCGCCTTCTTCACCCGGCCGACGATCTCCTCCGGGCTGTCCACTCCGTTCTGCTTTGCCTTTACGCAGCCCACGCCGACGTCCATCCGCTCCGGGAGCTCGCGGAGCATCCTCATGTCGGCCTCGTCGGGATCGCAGAGCTCCAGCATGACCATGTCGAGGTCCATCTCGACCAGGCTCGGCAGCAGGGGAGAGAACCCCGTCTGCCCGTCCGGTCCCAGCGGGCGCTTGCCGCACAGGTGCAGGGACTTGTGCAGCCCGTCGATTCCCTCGACGGTTCGGTTGAACGACTCCACCGCCAGCTCCTGCCTTTCGTCGAAGTCGTCGAGCATGCGTCCGGCGATAGGGTCGTAGACCCGTCCGAAACTGGTATCGTCGAACTGGACGTAGGTGACGCCCTCGTCCTTCAGCGCGATCACCTCCTGTCGGAGGACTGGCACCAGCGCCTCGGCAAACTCCCGCACCGACGAATAGGCCCCGGCGGAGCGCTCGGCCTTCCAGGTTATGTCCGCGATCTGAAAGGCTGTCGGGATGGCGATCCTGATCTCCCGGTCGGTCCATGACTTGAGGAAGCGCGCCTCGCGGGCGAACAGGCCGGGGCTTACGGGCCTGACCTCGCCGGTCACCGTGTACCCCACGAACGCCCCGTGGCGGAACGAGTCCACGTACGTCTTCTCCATCTCGAAGCCTGTGACTATGTCGGACACCACGCCGATGTACGACTTCCGCCTCAGCTCGCCGTCGGAGATGATGTCGAGCCCGGCCGCCTCCTGTACGGCCGCGACGTAGGGTATCGACCGGTCGATCAGCCGGTGCAACTCCTTCTCGGGACCGCCCTCGACGAGATGGCGGTCCCCCAACTCGCGAAAGAAGGCGGGGCGAGGCATGGAGCCCACCACGGTGGTGGGGAAGAGGTCTCTGGGCACAGTTCGTCTCCTTCTATCTCCTGCGCGGCCTGTCCCGGTCGTCCGAGTCCAGCATGATCGTGACCGGGCCGTCGTTCACCAGGGAGACCGCCATATGCGCCTGGAAGCGCCCCGTCTCTACAAGCAGCCCGGAGTCGGCAATAAGGGCCACGGTACGCTCGACCAGCGAGCTTGCCTGGTCTGGAGGGGCGGCCCCGGTGAAGCTCGGGCGGCGACCTCTGCGTGTGTCGCCGTACAGCGTGAACTGGCTTACTACGAGGACCTGGGCGCCGATGTCCAGGGCGGAGCGGTCGAAGCGCCCATTGTCGTCCGGGAAGATGCGCAGATTGATGGTCTTGTCAGCGATGTAGCGGGCTTCCTCTTCACCGTCACTGGAAGAGACGCCCAAGAAGACCAGCAACCCCGCGCCGATTCTACCGACCTCTTCATCTCCAACGGCGACCGAGGCCTTCGATACGCGCTGGACGACGGCCCGCAAGCCTCAGTCGTCCTTGGCGGCCTTGGTGGAAGCTTTCTCTTTGTCCTTGGCCTTCGGCTTGTCGTCCGACTTAGACTCGGACTTGGAGTCGGACCCTGTGGACGCGGTGGAGTCCGACGTGCCGTTCGAGCCGCTCTTGCCCTTGCCGTAGTCGTTCACGTAGAAGCCGCTGCCCTTGAAGACGACTGGCACGGAGTAGATCAGCCGGCGGGCCGCAGTCGCGCAGTCGGGGCACGGCGCAACAGGCTCCGAGTCAAAGCTCTGCTTCAACTCGAAGACGCGACCGCACGAGTTGCATTCGTAGTCGTAGCGAGGCACGTACCCTCCACCCTCACAAACAGGTGGCAGTCACCGGAAACGACTGCCGATTACCCTAGGAAATCTAGCATCGGACACGGCTAGTGTCAAGCTGAGCCCGCGCCGTTAAGGGGGGGCGAAAGATCGTAGGGGTCTCTGAAAACTGTTGCAAATTGCTGGATTCTGTGGGGTCCCGTAGCTGGGCTTCCCGGTCTGTGGAGCAGACGTGCAACGCTTTTGCAGCATAAATGCGCCAAAAGTCCGGCACTTCCGCGGCAGTAGTGCAACAGGCGGCGGCTGGGCTCCGGCCGGCCGCCGGAGTTACGATGAACCGCGGCGCCCGGCGGATGTGTTGACGTGCGTCATGGGGAGAGGATAGCACATGTGTGCTGGCACGTCAATCACCTGTTCCGGAGGGTAACTTAAAAAGTCTTCAGGAATCCAATCTTGAGGATCCCCGCATTGTCATTCCGAACGCAGCGCCAGCGGAGTGAGGAATCTAAGGCCTGCAATTGTGGGCGGTATTCTTATCGATGGACCGGCGTGTATGCAGGGTCTGTGATTCTGAGGAGCGCAGCGACGAAGAATCACTATGGCCTTGTGAAGGGTCACATAAGGGGATGAAAATGGCGACGGCGTCCTGTTCAAGGGACGGGCGGGTTTCAAACCCGCCCCTACAGCATGAGGGGCGTTGCTATCTATTTTCCTAGTAATGACAACAGGACAGCACGATTCCTGCATTTCTCACCAACACTGAACTGCTAATGCGGAGGCCTGAGCTCGTCACCGTCATTCCTGCGGAGGCGGGACCCCATCCCTCGTAATGGCCCTCTCCAGCGCATTCCGCCAGGCATCGTCGACGCGCTCCAGCTTCAGGTCTATTCGGCCTCCCATGCGGAGCGAACCGCCTCCCGTTCGGCCAAGCGCGACCCACGGCACCCCCTCCACGTCGCAAATCTCGCCCAGAGCGGGGACAAGGTCCGGCGAGACCGAAACGACGATCCGCGACTGCGCCTCCCCGAAGAGCGCCGCGTCCCACCGGCCATTAACCTTGAACTCTCCATCGAATCCCAGGCCGCCTAGTATGCAGCACTCCGCGATTGCGACCGCCAGGCCGCCATCGGAACAGTCGTGCGCGGACCGTATGATGCCCTTCCTGACAAGCCTCACGCAGGCGCTTTGGAGCCTCACTTCCAGGACGAGGTCGATAGACGGCCTGCCCGCCACGAGGTCGTGAACGAGCGCCAGGTACTCGCTGCCGGCCAGAGCATCCGCGCGGCCGGCGACCTCGCCTGCGCCCAGCAGCACGACCGCGTCGCCCGCTCTTGCGAATCCGGCCCCGACCTGGAGCCCGACGTCGTCCAGCAGGCCGAGCGCCCCTATGATCGGAGTCGGATATATCGCCTCGCCTTGGCTCTCGTTGTACAGGCTCACGTTCCCGCTGACCACCGGCGCGGAGAGCGCCTCGCTGGCCCTGGCCATTCCCTTGACGCACTCCTCCAGCTGGTAGTAGATGTCCGGGCGCTCGGGGTTTCCGAAGTTGAGGCAGTCCGTCAGCGCGATGGGCACGGCCCCGGTGCAGGCCACGTTCCGGCAGGCCTCCGCGACCGCGATCATCCCGCCCGCCTGCGGGTCCAGGTAGCACAGCCTGCCGTTCCCGTCGGTGGACAGCGCGATCCCCCTGGACGAGCCCTTGATCCTCATGACCGCCGCGTCGCCGCCCGGCCCCTGCACAGTGTTGGTCTGCACCTGGTGGTCGTACTGTCTATAGACCCACTGCTTCGCCGCGATGTTGGGCGAGGCGAGCAGGCGCAGCAGGACAGGCTCTGCTCCCTCCGGCGGCAGAGGGACCGAGTCTAGGTCGTGCCGTTGCAGCTCCATCAGGCCCTTCGGCTTCGACCCGCCCGGCCTGTAGAGCGGCGCGTCGGTCAGCAGCCGCACCGGCGCCTCCGCCCGCAGAGAGTCCCCCTCGTAGATCCTGGCAACCTCGTCGTCGGTCACCCTGCCGATGACGGTCGAGTTGATGTCCCACCTGTCGAAGACGGCCCTCAGCTCCTCCTCGTGGCCCTCCGCGACTATCACGAGCATCCGCTCCTGCGACTCCGAGAGCATCACCTCGTAGGGAGTCATGCCGGTGTCCCTCCTGGGCACCAGCGATACGTCGATCTCTATGCCGCGCCCGCCCCTCGACGCCGCCTCCACGCTTGCGCTGGTCAGGCCCGCTGCCCCGAGGTCCTGGATGCCGACCACGTGCTCGCTCCGCGCCGCCTCCAGGCAGGCCTCGATCAGCACCTTCTCCAGGAACGGGTTGCCGACCTGCACGGTCGGCCGAAGCTCGCGCTCCTCTTCGAAGGTGCGCGACGCTAGTCCCGAAGCTCCGTGTATGCCGTCGCGGCCCGTGTCCGCCCCGACCAGCATCAGCAGGTTGCCTGCGCCGCCCGTCGTCGCGTGGACGAGAGAGTCCACCCGGAGCAGGCCGACGCACATCGCGTTCACCAGCGGATTGGCCGCGTACGACGGCGAGAAGACCACCTCGCCGCCCACGTCCGGCACCCCGATGCAGTTGCCGTATCCGGATATGCCGGCCACGACGCCCTCGAACAGGTAGCGGCTTGCCGGGTCGTCCAGGGGCCCGAAGCGTAGCGAGTTGAGGAGCGCCATCGGACGCGCCCCCATCGCCAGGATGTCCCGCACGATCCCGCCCACGCCGGTGGCCGCCCCCTGGTACGGCTCGATGGCCGACGGGTGGTTGTGCGACTCGATCTTGAAGACCGCCGCCAGCCCGTCGCCTATGTCCACCACGCCCGCGTTCTCCTCGCCGGGCCGCGCCAGCAGGCGCGGGCTGTCGACAGAAAACGTCCGTAGCAGCGGCTTCGAGTGCTTGTACCCGCAGTGCTCGCTCCAAAGCGAGCCGAACAGCCCCAGCTCCAGGTCGTTCGGCTCCCGGCCCAGCCGCTCGACTATAGCCTCGTACTCGGCCTCCGACAGCGCAAGAGCCTCAAGCGCTTCCTTAGTAACAGTCATGGCTGGTACCACCCCCTCTCCCTTGACGGGAGAGGGCTGGGGTGAGGGTGTTCTTTCGGGCAATTAGACAGATGCATTGTGACAGTCAAATCGATAGGCGGGACACCCCCTCCCCCTTGACGGGAGAGGGCTGGGGTGAGGGTGTTCCTTGGGCAATTAGCGAGATGCATTGTGACAGTCGAATTGATAGGTGGGACACGCCCTCTCCCTTGACGGGAGAGGGCTGGATCCTGCCCCGGACTTGAACCGGGGGTGAGGGTGTTCTCCGGGCAATTGGTCAACATCATGTGGAAGCGGCACTAGGCCAACCCGCCTGCTTCGTGCAGCCTGCTCCAGGGCACCAGCCGTCCGGCCGACCTGTCCTGGGACTCGTCGCCGCCGTAAACTACCACTACGTCGCACGGAAGGGAAGAATCGGCCAGATGTCCGCGAACGCGGCTAGTCCCGTCGAAGAGGCTCGAAGAGGGCGTCTGGGACGACTTGGCCTCGATCAGTGTAGTCCGGGACGGATGCTCGATGACCAGGTCGACCTCGGCCCCGTCCCGGTTCCGATAGAAGAAGAGGCCCCTCCTCTCGCCCAGGTTCATGCGATGCTTGACGATCTCAGAGACCACCCAGGTCTCGAATATGGGGCCGCGCAGAGGGTGAGAGCGAAGCTGCTCCGGCGTGCGGATGCCGATCAGCCAGCATACTAGGCCGGTATCGTAGAAGTGCAGCTTCGGCATCTTCACCAGCCGCTTGCCCAGGTTACTATGGAAAGGAGGAAGCCGAAAGACGATGAAGCTGGCCTCCAGTATGCCGAGCCAGGCCCTCGCCGTGGGCTGCGACACTCCGCAGTCGCTCGCCAGGGAGGAGTAGTTCACCAGCTGCGACGTGCGCCCGGCGCACAGCTCCACGAAGCGCTGGAAGGTCGTCAGGTCGCCGACCTGGCTGATTGCCCTCACGTCGCGCTCGATGTAGGTCGCAACGTATGAGCGGAGCCACTCCGAGGGGTCGAGCCCCTCGTCGAATATGCGGGGATAGCCGCCGGCGAAAACGGCCTCCTCCAGCGTCTTCGCGTGCTGGGCGAACCGAACGACCTCGCTCCGGGCCAGGGGAAGAAGATGATGGACCGCTGTCCGCCCGGCCAGGGACTGGCTCACCGACTCGGACAGGGAGAGGTTCTGCGAACCCGTCAGGACCCATCGGCCCGGCCGTGGGTCCTCGTCGATGATTCCCTGCAGGTAGGAGAGGAGCTCCGGGACTCGCTGCACCTCGTCGATGATCGCGCCGTCCGGGTACTGGGACAGGAAGGCGCGGGGGTCCTCCGACGCGAAGGCCCGGACGTCTGGGGCCTCCAGGCTCACGTAGCTGTGCCGGGGGAACACCGCCCTCGACAGGGTGGTCTTGCCGCTCTGGCGCGGCCCCGTGAGCGTTATCGACGGCGACTCCTGCCCCGCCGCTGCAAGTATGGGCGTGAGATCCCGCTGAACGGCCATAGGCCGATTCTACCACAGCCCATCGGCTAATTCAAAATCTAACTTTGAATTAGCCGCCATAGATGCGGCAATAGCATCGTACCTCATGTGGCTTCCCGTCAATCACTACCCCGACTGCCCCACCGCGATCAGCCCAACCCCTACCACCACCAGCCCGGCTCCCAGGACGGTGCGGAGCGTCACGCGCTCCAGGCGCTGGAGGAACAGGTGGGTCATGAGGATAGCCCAGAGAGGGAAGGTGCCGGATACCGGCATGACGAGCACGACCGGCGCTTCGAGCAGCGCGAAGTGGAAGAAGGCCACGCCCCAGACCCCAGCGAGCCCGGCCAGCGCCATGTACACGAACGACGACTTCGGGGCGCTCCGCAGGTTGCCGTATATCGACCGAGGCAGAAAGACCGCCATGATGAGGGTGCCGAACATCAGCGAGAAGGCCGTCGCGGTCATGGGGGACGCCACGTCCGTCACCACCTTCTTCGCTGCTATCGCCCCCGCGCCGTAGCCCACCGCGGAGATGAGGGCGGCACCGTAGCCGATGAGCGTCTGGCGCCGGTCCGCTTGCGGAATCACTTCTCGTACAGGGTCAGCGCGAGACCGCCGATGATTAACGCTGTGCCGGCGAGCGTGACCGCGTTGACCGACTCGCCCAGGATGACCACTGCCAGGCCCGTGGCGAACAGAGGCGACGTGGCGACTACAGTGCTGGCCTTCGACACGCCCGCGAGCCTAACGCTCATATAGTTGAACATGCGGCCCACCGGGAAGTTGAACAGGCCCACGAGAAAGAGCCACCCCAGGGAGACGGCTCCCAGCTCGACGATCTCGCCGGGATGCAGCGCGGCGGCTATCGCCATAGCCGCGGTCGCGCTGACGGCGAGTGAGATCAGGGTCCCGTACCTGGTGGGCATGCCCTGAAGGCCCACCTTTGCGAACACCGCGGTCGCGCCGAACCCCATGGCGGCCAGGAGCGAAAGGGCTATCCCGGTCATCCGGCCATGGCGCGGGCGGATGCGATGATGGACTCGAAGATGACGCGCCCATCGGTGCCGCCCACGATCTCCTCGCAGCACCGCTCCGGGTGCGGCATCATGCCGAGCACGTTGCCCCGTTCGTTCGTGATCCCGGCGATGTTCCTGGCCGAACCGTTGGGATTGCCTCCCTCGGTGACCTCGCCGTCCGGCGTGCAGTACCTGAAGGCCACCTGTCCCCTGGACTCCAGGCGGTCGAGCATGTCGGTGTCGGCGTAGTAGTTACCCTCCCCATGCGAAATGGGGACCCGTAGCACCTGCCCGTCCGAGCCCGCTCCGGTGAAGGATCCCGCCGCCCTCTCGATGCGGAGGTTCACCCACTGGCACCTGAACTGCAGGTGCGCGTTCCGGGTCAGCACTCCCGGGAGCAGCCCGGCCTCGCACAGGATCTGGAACCCGTTGCATATCCCGATGACCAGGCCGCCGTCGCCGGCGAGTTTCTCCACAGACTTCATTACGGGTGAGAAGCGGGCCAGCGCCCCGGCCCTCAGGTGGTCGCCGTAGGAGAATCCGCCCGGCAGGACGACGCAGTCGTAGGCCGACAGGTCAGTCTCCTCGTGCCAGACGTACTCGACGGGCTCGCGCAGCACCTGGTCGACCACGTGATAGCAGTCCGTGTCGCTCCAGGTGCCCGGGAATACGACGATGCCGAACTTCATGGGCTGGGGCTGGACGGGTGGGGTGTCAGCCGCTCTGGCCGCGGAGAAGCTCGGAGGCAATCCGGTTCACCGCGCGGCCCTCGGCCCTCCCGCGGACCTTGGGCATCACGGCCCCCATCACCTTGCCCATGTCCTGCGGCCCCGCTGCGCCGACCTGCTCGATAGAGCCTCGGACGATCTCCAGCAGCTCCTCGCCGGTTAGCTGCTGGGGCAGGTACCCCATGATGATGGCGAGCTCGGCCTGCTCCTTCTGCACCAGGTCGTCGCGCTCCGCGCGCTCGAAGGCTTCTATCGAATCGCGGCGCTGCTGCGCCTGCCTGCCCAGAAGCTGGATCGTGGCGGCGTCGTCAAGCTCGCTGCGCGACTCGATCTCCCTGTTGTGTATCTCCGAGCGCAGCATGCGGATGACGGAGCGCCGCATCACGTCGCCGCTCCGCATAGCCTTCTTCAGGTCGTCTTGCAAGGTCTCTTTGAGAGTCATCGGGCCTTCCTGGTCGACTGGGTCCGTCACTCCGGCGGCGGCCAGAATCCAGCCCCATTCCAGCTTCGAGTATAGTTACAGCCTCCGCGGCGAGTCAAGGAAACGTCCGGTCCACCGTCGTAACCATCAGAATGGACAGTGGCGCTATGTCGTGCAGTAGGGGCGGGTTTCAAACCCGCCCTGCCCATTATAGTGGGACGCCGCCGCCCCTTATACGGCCTGACAAAGCTTCGTCGTTCCGGCGCAGGCCGGAACCCAGGGCAGCGGGGCAGGGGAGTGCCCGCCTCTAGGTCACGGCGTCCGGAGCCGTTCCACCGCCTTCTCCATCGACGACAGCGTCCGCTCCCGGCCCAGTATCTCCAGCGACTCGAACAGCGGCGGTGCAACCCGAAGCCCCGAGGTCGCCACCCTTATCGCGCCGAATAGCTGGCCGGCCTTGAGGCCCAGCTCCTTCGCCAGCGGCCTCATGCCGGCCTCCATAGTCCCAGCGTCGAAAGGCCTCGTGCTGGCGAGAAGTTCCAGCGCCTTCTCCAGCGCGTTCGCCGCGCCCGCCCGGTCCATGCCCTTCTGGACAAGCTCGTCGGTCTCGTAGTCCACCGTCTCCCGGAAGAAGAACTGGATCAGAGGTGCGGCGTCCGCCAGCGTCTTGATGCGCTCCCCGATGAGCGGCACGATCCGTACCAGGTGTTCCTTCTCCGGCAGATCGGGTATCTCGTCGGGCGGATAGGTGCGCCAGTATTCGAGCAGCGTCCCTGCCAGAGCCTCAGCCGACATGTCCCTCAGGTAGTAGCCGTTCGTCCACAGCAGCTTGTCTTGGTTGAAGACGGATGCCGACTTGTTGACCCGTTCTATCGTGAACAGCCGTATCAGCTCTTCCCTGGACAGAATCTCCGTCTTGTCGTCGAGCGACCACCCCAGCAGTGTCAGGAAGTTCAGCATGGCGTCCGGCACGTATCCCGCGCGCGGGTACTCCAGGAACGACGCCGCCCCGTGGCGCTTGCTCAGCTTCGACTTGTCCTCGGCCAGGATGATCGGGAGGTGTGCGAACGCGGGAGGCTCCCAGCCGAGTGCCCCGTAGAGCTGTACGTGCTGAGGCGTGCTCGGCAGCCACTCCTCAGCACGCAGTACGTGGCTCACCTCCATGGCATGATCGTCCACGACGTTGGCCAGGTGGTAAGTCGGGTATCCGTCCGACTTCAGGAGCACGAAGTCGTCCACGAGCCGGTTCTCGAAGGTTACCCGGCTGCGGATCAGGTCGTCGACCGTCGTGGAGCCGTCGAGGGGCATCTTGAAGCGCACCACCGATGAGCCGCCGTCCCCGGAGTCCGGCCCCAGATCGCGGCACCGCCTGTCGTAGCCCGACCCCGCCTTCTGCCGCGTCTGCTCCTCCCTAAGATCGGCCAGGCGCTCCGTAGAGCAGTAGCACCGGTAGGCGCTGCCGGCCTCGATCAGGTCGGACGCAGCCCGTTGGTAGTGATCGAGCCTCTCAGACTGCACGTACGGACCGAACGGGCCGCCGATGTCGGGCCCCTCGTCCCAGCTCAGGCCCAGCCATCGCAGGGACTCCAGCAGCGACTCGACGGCGCCCTCCACCTTGCGCGACTGGTCGGTGTCCTCGATGCGGATGACGAAGGCCCCGCCGTGATGCCGCGCGAACAGCCACGTGAAAACGGCCGTGCGGATGTTTCCGACGTGCGGGTCCCCCGTCGGACTCGGAGCGAACCTGACCCTGACTGAGCCTGTCATATGCCTTCCAGAACCTCCGCCGGGCATTCTAGCACGGCGGCCCACCTCCTCTGGCGGCCCGCATGAGATGATGTAGGATGGGAATCTCTAACTCATGCACAATTGGAAACGTTGGGGTCAGGGAGTCTGAGGCAAGGTTGAATCTGCCCAACGTCCACTACGCACGTGTCGAGCGAGAGAAGGTAGTCGACTACTTACTCTCTACCACTAACCCACGTGGCCGGAGCAAGGGGGCGTTTTTTCTAAGAGGGTGTTTGCAAAGTCTTGAACTTGTACTAAACTTGATGAATGAGCCGCAAATCGTACCCCAGCGACCTGACGGACGAACAGTGGGAGATCCTCGGCCCCCTACTCCCACCAGCCAAACCCGGAGGCCGACCCCGTACAGTGGACCTGCGGGAGGTAGTGAACGGCATCCTGTATTTGCTTCGGAGCGGATGCCCCTGGCGGATGGTCCCGCACGATCTGCCTCCCTGGCAGACCCTGTACAAGTACTTCCGCAGTTGGACCATGGATGGAACGTGGGAACGAGTCAATGAGACGCTACGCCCCTGCGTCCGAGAGGCCGAAGGTAGAGATCCTACTCCCAGCGCAGCGATCATAGATAGCCAGAGCGTGAAGACGACTGAAAAAGGGGGCCTCGTGGCTATGATGCTGGTAAGAAGATCAACGGTCGAAAGCGACACGTCATCGTAGATACCGTGGGCTTGCTGTTGGCGGTGGTGGTGCATCCTGCCAATATCCAAGACCGAGATGGTGCGAGGCTGGTCATCGATAAATTGATAGGACGATTCCCACGCCTGCGACTCATCTGGGCTGATGCTGGCTACAGCGGCCAGTTGGTGGACTGGGTGATGTCCATGTCGGGCTGGGTCTTGGAGATCGTCAAGCGTCCCAGGGCCAGCCATCAGTTTGAGGTGCTGCCACGCAGGTGGGTGGTTGAGCGAACACTGGCGTGGCTGGGACGTTGTCGCCGGTTGAGCAAGGACTATGAAGCCTTGACCGGTACAACGGAAGCGTGGCTGCACATAGCTGCGATTCATCTCATGCTCCGACGCTTAGCTCCGTCATGATGTACTTTGAAAACACCCTCTAAGCCCGAATCCACCGAAGGAGGGCGTCGGGTCAGTGTCCTGAAGCGGCAAGAGGGTGCTCCTGTGAATCTGGGATAATGGTTTTGAAACAGCAAAGCCGACCCCAGAACAAGGAGCACCCGATAGATGCTAGCACGCAACCATCCCGACCGCATCCGTATCGCCTTCGACGACCACCGCCTGGTGGCCAATGCTGGGCTGCTCCTCCCGGTGACCCTAGGAGTCTGTCCGAGAAACAATGTTCTAAACGATATGCGTCATTAGTGGAGTGTAAAGATGCTAATTACTCCACGACAAGGTCCAGATTGCTGTAAGCAGGTTATTGCGTGGCGGGTTTCGTCTCCCGGAACGAATCCTCGGACAGGCTCCTAGCCCAGCACCTGGGCCTGCGTGAAGTCGTCGACAGCCACGTCGACCTGGGAGACGCGCCGGGGCGAGCGAACCCAGGAGACAAGATGCTGACCCTGGTGGCCTCGGCGCTGGCTGGGGGCGACTTCATTGACGACGCCGACGTGTTGCGTACCGGCGGGACAGCTGGCGCCATCGGCTGCGTAGTCAAGGCGCCATCCACCCTGGGAACTTTCCTGCGCAGCTTCCGGTGGGGCCACGTCCGCCAGTTGGATCGGGTGAGCCGGGAGTTGCTGTCCCGGGCCTGGGCCGCTGGTGCGGGACCCGGCGAAGGGCCGTTGACCATCGACTTGGACTCCACCATGTGCGAGACCTACGGACTGGCCAAGGAGGGGGCGCGTCACCATGGTTACACTGGCCAGCGGGGCTATCACCCGCTGCTGGCCATCGCCGCCGGCACCGGCGACGTGCTGATGTCTCGGCTGCGCGAGGGCCGCGCCAACACCGTTCGGGGCGCCGCCCACTTCCTGCGGGAGACCGTGGGCCGGGTGCGCCATGCTGGGGCTACAGGACAACTCACGGTGCGGGCCGACAGCGGCTTCTATGCCCACGCCCTGGTCGTCGTCTGCCGCAAGATGGATGTCCGCTTCTCCATCACCATCCGCCAACACGCCCGCCTCAGGGAGTTGATTGAGGCGATTCCCGAGGAGGACTGGACGCCCGTCCCCTACTGGATGGACGGCGGGGCCGACGTGGCCGAGACCACCTACACTCCCTTCCAGGGTGAGCCCGAAGCCGCCCCAGTGCGGCTCATCGTCCGGCGGGTGAAGCCCACGCCCGGTTCCCAACTGGCCCTCTTCGCCAGCTACAGCTATCACGGCTTCATCACCGACCGGGACGGGGAAACCCTGGAACTGGAGGCCGACCATCGCCGCCACGCCGAGATTGAGAATGCTATCCGAGACCTCAAGCACGGCGTCGGCCTCAACCATCTCCCCTCGGGCCGCTTCCCCGCCAACGGCGCATGGCTGGCCGTCCAGGTGCTGGCCCATAACCTGGCCCGCTGGACCGCGCGCATCGGTCTGGACGAGGGGGTGGTGACCACCAAGACCCTCCGGCGGCGCTTCTTCTCCCTGGCCGGACGGCTCACCCGCTCGGCCCGCTGCCTCACTTTGCATCTGCCACAGGGCTGGCCTTGGGAAACCCAGTTCACTCGCGCCCTGGCTCGATTGCGAGCCCTGCCATTGCCTGCCTGACGGCACCGACGGCGCCTGACACGTCCACCAGACTACCCAACCGACCCACAGAGTCGCACCGGCCCGGTCCGCGATTGTCTTCCCCTGCATGCTGTCCCGCCGACCCCGCCCCAGCGCCGCTGCCCAGGACCGCCATCGGCGCCCCCAACGACAACCAAAGGCCGCCACCGGCCCCATTTATCGGAATCGAGCGCGGACCGTCGCGTCCCACGGCCCTCACCCCTTGTTCCAACCCCAAGGCCGCTCCGCATCGGTGGATTCGGGCTAAGGTTTGGCTTCAGCGTAGCGAGTTGGCAGAGATTTGCCGATGCCTTGAAGCTTCAAGGCTCGGCTCATGAAGTTGCCACAACAATAGAGACATCACACGGCCCGCGCTACTATGTGGATGGTATTATTGAGACGCCTGATGGACGCAACCCCTTTGTGAGGACCGTCTGGCAGGTTGACTCAGGAAGCGACTACCCTAGGCTGATTACAGCATATCCTCGCAGGAGGTGAGGGCATGTTCCGCGAACACGAGCAGATTGTGCTTATTGCCGATGTCTCTGGAGATGAAGGAGAACAGTTGAAGCCTGGCGACGTTGGCGCCATTGTGCACGTCCACCCGGGTGGAACAGCCATTGTGGCGGAGTTCATGACGCTGGACGGCGACACGGCGGCTATCGCCACCGTCCTGCCGTCTCAAGCGCGTCCGGTAACCAGCGCCGACCTCACACACGCACGGGTGGCGGGGTCGGCCTGATCCCGAAATCGCCAACCACTCCCCCCTACCGCGGCGACCAGACCCCCAGCAGCCCTTCCGCGACCGACGACACGAGCGGCGACCGCTCCGTGTCCATGACGTAGATGTACGGCCGATCGGCCGGCTGTGCCGACCCGTACGAGACCACCGACGCCTGGTCCTCCAGGTTCCCCGCGAACACCAAGGACCGGCCGTCCGGCGACCACAGCGAGTGCGAGTAGGCGTACTGGTCGAAGAACTGGAACATCGTCAGCTGGTCGAGCGTGGGCACGAAGTCCACCAGCGGCCAGCGGTTGCCGTCCCTCACGTCGAGTATCATCCACCGCAGCACGCCGGGCGTGTCGGACAGCGAGACGTAGGCGATCCGGGAACCGTCGGGCGACCAGAATGCGGCGATCACCGCGTCCGTCGTCTCCAGCAGCACCTCGCCGGAGCCCTCTCGGTAGATGGTCATCCCCCTATGTATGCCGATGGTCAGGCCGAGGTAGACGTAGATGACACTCGGGCCGGCGACGGCCAGCCTGCTTCCGTCTGGTGACCACAGAAACGGCGCGTCCCCCTCGACGTCTGCCAGCCGATCGATCTCTCCGATACCGGCCTCCATCGATACCTCGGCGCTGTACAGCGAGAAGCCCGCCCTCTCGTTTTGGGCGAGGAACGTCGCCTTGTTGGACCCCGGCTGCCAGGCGGGCACCCTGTAGCCCCCGGACCGGATCCCCAGGGAAAGCACGTCCACTCGGTCTTCTGAGGCCTCGACTAGGAAGTGTGAGTCGGCACGGTGGATGAGCAGGTGGCGAGAGTCGGGCGCCCACGACATCCACAGCGGGCCGTTGTCTAGGACCGGGTTCGGAGCGAAGGCGTCGTCTACTATGTCTACGAAGAGCCTGAGGCCCTCTCCCTCGGACGCGATGAACGCCAGCCTGCTTCCGTCAGGCGACCACATAGGATAGTAGAAGACCCCGGCGGCCATGGGCTGCACGAAGCCCGAGTGGATGGTGGATGTGTCCCCGGTCTCGAGGTCCACCCGCTCCAGCGAGACCACGGGCGGGCCGGAGCTGCCTACCACCTTGGTGATGGCCAGGCTGCGGGCGTCCGGCGACCACGTGGGCCAGGTGTAGAGCTGCGGGTCGCCCCCGGAGGCGGGCGTCAGGAAGCGCGGCTCCGAGCCGTCGGGCTCGATCGTCAGGATGCGCCTGTCTTGGTCTACGACGGCGATCAGGTCGACGTGGAGCCTTGGAGTCAGAGTCCCCACGGACACGCCGGGCCGCTCCAGGCTTCCCAGTACGGCGATGGTCGCCAGCAGCACGATCATCACCGCGATGCCTGTATACAGCCTCACGGAAGCCAACGTTCCGGCTGCGCTAGCCCGTCAGTTCCAGGCCGATGTCCAGCGCCCTCGAAGAGTGCGTGAGCGCGCCCACGGAGATCAGGTCCACGCCCGTAGAAGCGACCTCCCGGACGTTCCCAAGCGACACGCGCCCTGAAGCCTCTATGAGCACCCGGCCTCCGGCAAGCTTCACGGCAGACGACATGTCGGTGGTGGACATGTTGTCGAGCAGCAGGATGTCGGCCCCCGCCGAGATAGCCTCCTCGACGTCGTTCGGGTCCTCTATCTCCACCTCGATCTTGAGCGAGTGGGGCGCGTTGGCCCGCGCCTTCCCGACGGTCTCGCCGAGGTTCATTCCCTGCCCGCGGAGCGCCTCGATGTGGTTGTCCTTGATGAGTACCCCGTCGCCGAGCCCGCGCCTGTGGTTAGCGCCCCCGCCGGCGGCCACCGCCTGCTTCTCCAGGTTCCGCAGCCCCGGAGTGGTCTTTCGTGTGTCGAGGATGCGGACATCGTATCCGGCAACCTCGCGGACGTACTTCGAAGTCTCGGTCGCTATGCCGCTCAGCCTTCGGACGAAGTTCAGCGCCGTCCGCTCAGCCGTAAGTATCGACGCCACCGGGCCAGTCACCGACCCGATTGCCATGCCGGGCTCCAGTACCGCGCCCTCTGCGAGATCGGCGTGTGTCTCGACCCCTGGATCGACCCGTCGAAACACGGCCAGCGCCGCCTCCAGGCCCGATAGGACCCCGTCCTCCTCGGCGACCAGCCGCGCCTCCCCCGTCAGGTCGCTGGGGATCAGGGCGTTGGTAGTAACGTCGCCGCCCTGAGTGTCCTCGGCCAGCGCGCGGTCTATGAGCGCCTCGGTCTCAGGGGTGATCGGCTGCAAGTCGCTCTCGGTAGGAAGAGCCGCTATACGACCGAGAGCATCCGGTCTAGCGCGACCTTGGCGTACCTCGCGGTCTCCTCGTCCACCGCGATCTCGTTCACGACCACGCCCTCGTTGAGCCCGTCCAGAACCCAGCTCAGGTAGGCCGGGTGAATCCGGTACATCGTGGAGCAAGGACACACCACCGAGTCGAGGCAGAACACCGTCTTGTCCGGGTTCTCCCTGGCGATCCGGTTGACCAGGCTGATCTCCGTACCGATGGCCCAGACGCTCCCCGCGGGCGCTTCCTCGATCGACTTCTTGATGAACTCGGTCGAGCCGTCTGAGTCCGCCGCCTCCACGACCTCCCTGGTGCACTCCGGGTGGACCACGACGTGGACGTCCGGGTGCTTCTCGCGGGCCTCCTCGATCTGCGCGACGGTGAACCTCGTATGCACCGAGCAGTGCCCCTGCCAGAGGATAACCCTGGCCCGCCGCAGCTCCTCCTCGGTGTGGCCGCCCAACGGCTTGAACGGGTTCCAGACGATCATCTCGTCCAGGCCGATCCCCATCTTCAGGCCCGTGTTCCGCCCGAGGTGCTGGTCGGGAAGGAACAGTATCTTACGGCCCTTCTCCAGCGCCCACCGGTACGTGCCCGGCGCGTTCGACGACGTGCAGACGATCCCGTCGTTCCGGCCGCACAACGCCTTGATGGCTGCAGTCGAGTTCATGTACGTGATGGGCGTCACGCTGTTCTCGCCCAGCACGTCTCCGAGGTCGTCCCAGCAGTCCAGAACGTCGTCCACGTGGGCCATGTCGGCCATCGAGCATCCGGCGGTCAGGTTGGGGAGGATGACCCTCTGCTCGGACCCGCTCAGGATGCTGGCCGTCTCGGCCATGAAGTGCACGCCGCAGAAGATGATGTACTCTGCTTCCTTCTGGCTGGCCGCGAACTGCGACAGCTTGAGGGAGTCTCCGCGATAATCGGCGAACAGGATGATCTCGTCCCTCTGGTAGTGGTGCCCGAGGACCACGAGCCGCTGGCCGAGGGCGGTCTTCGCCTCCTGTATGCGCCGTCCCAGCTCATCCGGCTCGATGCGCATGTAGCTGACCGGCAGCTTCTGCCAGCGGACGCCGGCCGCAAGCTCCTCCTGAAGGGTCTTCGACTCGAGCCCTTCGTCAGTCCGGCAGAACGCCGACTGCTCGACCTCTGTGATCGGTATGGTTGGCTCTCTGAGCTTGACTACCATGGTCCCCTCATCCTATTCGTCATTCCGGCGAAGCCTGTCCCCGACCGCGATCGGGGAGCCGGAATCCAGAATTGGTCTCACGCCACCGCCGTGTCCCGCATCGACCTCTATATCCCGTCATTCCGGCGGAATCCAGAATCCAGTCTCACGCTACCGCCGTGCCCTGCAGCGACCACGGCCCCGCCTTCTTCACGACGACATCCACCATGTCGCCCTTCCTGTCGCCTTCGTCCTCGAAGAACACCAGCTTGTCGTTCCGGTTGCGCCCGTACCACTTCCCGCGCTTCCGGCCCTCTACCAGTATCCGCATCGTCTCCCCATCCAGACGGGAGTTGATCTCCGTCAGCACCTCTTCTTGCAGCGTCTCCAAGGCCTTGAGACGCGCGGCCTTCTCGTCGGCCGGTACGTCGTCCTCCATCATCCTGGCCGCGATGGTGCCGGGCCGGGTCGAGTACGCGGCCGCGTGGACCTTGTCGAACCTGACGTCCCGTATCATGTCCATCGTCCGCTCGAACTGCTCGTCCGTCTCGCCGCAGAAGCCCACGATCACGTCCGTGCTGAGCGACACGTTGGGCACCCGGTCACGTATCCGGTCCGCCAGCCGCCGGTAGTGGTCGCCCGTATACCCCCGCCTCATGCGGCCCAGCACCTCGTCGTCTCCGGCCTGGAACGGCAGGTTGAAGTGCTCGCAGACCTTGTCTAGCTCCGCCACCGTGTCGATTATGTGGTCGGTCATGTCGTTGGGGTGCGACGTGAGGAAGCGGACCCGCTCCAGCCCCTCTATGTCGTTGATCTCGACCAGCAGGTCGCCCAGGTCCGGGTTGTCGGGCAGGTCGTGCCCGTACGAGTCGACGTTCTGGCCCAGCAGGGTTACCTCTTTGACGCCGCGCTCTGCCAGTAGCTCCGACTCCCGCACGATCTCCTCCACCGGCCGGCTCACGTCCCGGCCCCTCCGGTAGGGGATGATGCAGAACGAGCACATCTTGTCGCATCCGTGGCTGATGGGGATGAAGGTCGTAACATCCGGCGTCGCGGTCAACGGCCCGATGCAGCCCTCCGGGTCTACCCCCATCCGGTCTCCGAGCAGGTTGATGAGAGGCTCGAACTCCTGAGGCCGCATGAACAGGTCCGCGTACGGGAAGCGCTTCTCCAGCGGCTCCGCCTTCGGCCCCACCATGCACCCCATCAGCGCGATCACCTTCTCAGGGTTGCGCTCCTTGAGGGGCTTGAGGCTCGTGAGCATCCCGACAGCCCTGTCCTCGGCACTCTGCCGCACGACGCAGCTGTTCAGGACGATCACGTCCGCGTCTCGTGGAGATGCCGCCGACGACAGGCCCATCTGGCCCATCGCGCCCTCAAGGCGCTCAGAGTCCGCCTTGTTCATCTGGCATCCGATAGTCCAAATATGGTAGCTGCGCATCTCTCTTGAAGGTCTGGTGGCGGAGGGAATGGGATTCGAACCCATGACCCCGGTTTCCCAGGGTAACCGCTTAGCAGGCGGCCGCACTAGACCTCTATGCGATCCCTCCGATATTGGATTACAAATGATAACAGGGGATGCGGACGCTCATCAAGGGCTAAGATTGTGAAATCCGACACTTTTGAGAACTACGCTTAGGAATCCGTCTGGGTTGCTATTCGCTATAGCCTTAAATCGCTATAGCCCTTCGCATCAAACGCCAATCCCGACTGCATTTGTAAAGAGCTTCACAAAATGCGTAAAACCGCGACCCCTCTGTCATGCCCTGAGTGAATGCGCCCGCACGGTCATTCCTGCTGAGGCAGGAATCCATCCCCGCCAGGTCGGGCAACGCCACATCGGACCTACGAGGATCTGCGGTATGAATGCGTGGGAGGAAGCGACTAGCAATGACCAAAGGCCCCCGCAACAAAACCGTGCACAGAGCGTTTCTGGAATCCGCTAGGGACTCGCCCCAGAAGCAGGTGGAGGCTCGTGCGTGGATCCTCCCTCCTTCGTCGGATGGCTGAATTATTTCCAGCCGCGTTCGCCGATAGCCCCTGTTGCTACGCTTCAACCGGTTCGTGTCCAGAACCAACTAGGGGCACCCACACGGTGATGTGGTATAATTGAGTGGCGCTTACGGGCGGAATTGAACTCTTGCCGTTGATACTGCGGTAGTTGACACCAAGGTGTGCAAAGTTTGCGCGCCAATTGCTTTGTCACAGTTATGGCTAGTCTAATAGACACTAATGGCGCGATAAGTGGAATTGCCCGTAAGCGTCACTGTCAATGGCGACTTTGGGGAGGCCGGTTTTTCGGTTAGCGCCGTTGCCCTGCCCTTCATCAAACGCCATCTACCAAGAGGAGCCTCCGCTACGCTGACGTGTTTACCCACTGGCACGCCGGTCGACGCTGCGCTTGGTCGACTATGTTGACGTATCCTTCCCGCCGTCGGTTTATTTCCTTCTCAAACGTCGAAAGTTGGAAACTGGCGCCCAGGATGTTCAAGTCCAGGAACCACTTAAGCAGCATTCCATACTGAGTGTCGATAGACTGTCGCTCGTCTTGCACGGAACACAACCGCCATCGACAGACATTGTCCGGATGGTGTTCCAGAGCACCAGTGTTTCTGCATTGCGTTAAATTAGATGTGACCAATTATGGACAGTGAACAAACCGAGATACGCCAGAAATTCCACAGCCTCCGCTCTACGGAAGATCTAGCGGTCCTGCTTGACGTTTCTCAAGACCGCTTACGTTGGCATTCTGTAAGATCCAATTCCGACAGACGATATCGCAGGTTCACAATTCCCAAGAAAGGCGGAGGAGAGCGAGTCATCTTCGCACCTAACCCAGGACTTAAGCTGCTTCAAGCCAAAGTTAATAATGTTCTTCAAGAAGTGTATAGACCTCGTCCGTCCACATTCGGCTTTGTAAGGCGACGCAATGTCAAAATGAACGCCCAAAGACATGTAGGCCAACGATGGGTATTCAACATCGACCTACTCGACTTTTTTCCATCCATCAACTTCGGCAGGGTTCGCGGGATGTTAATCAACAAGCCGTACGAGCTCCCGGAATCAGTGGCCACCACGTTGGCTCAAATATGTTGCCACGGCAATGGCCTTCCACAGGGAGCCCCAACTTCACCCGTCCTGTCGAACATGATCTGTCGCCGATTGGACTATGAACTCCAGGCATTGGCAGTGAAGCATCGAGCCATATATACGCGGTATGCGGACGATATGACTTTTTCCTCGAAACTGCCGACATTCCCTGAGGCGATCGCGCAAGCTGAGTCCATTGGTGGAACGGCTGTCGAGGGACAGGATCTGGTTGCAATAATCGAAGACAATGGCTTTGCAATTAACCCGGCAAAAACTCGGCTGCAGCGCTACAATCGCCGCCAAAGTGTCACTGGACTCGTTGTAAACAGCAAAGTCAATGTTCCCAGGGCTTACGTTCGAGGGCTTCGAGGTATGCTACATGCTTGGGAAAAATACGGTCTGGCGGCAGCACAGAGGACTTACGAACAAAGGCATTTTCGTCAGGAGGCAAGAGTTCCAGTCGCGCCGACGCCTAAATTGTCGGAGGTAATTTGGGGTAAGATAGCCTATTTAGGGTTAATTAGAGGGAAAGGAGACCCTCTCTATATTCGGTACAAAGAGTGGTTTGGCACACTCGACCCGAGCTCTTAACGGCCGGCCGGATTGATTAAGGTAATGAATCCCATAGTGCAACGCGTTGATACGGTTGATTGTTTGATGGATATGCTCCGCTTTGAACATGACGTATGGCGAGGCGCCACGTTTCACCAAATCGGCTTTCGTGGCCAAGCGGTTGCGAGCTGGGCCCTTACTCCAACAGCCTTTCGTGAGGAGACTAAGCTCAGCTATGGTTCTGATGCATTATCGCCGCCAACTCGGGATATCGACGAGCAGACACGGGCTGAGTACGGCGCAGTAAGAGCGTTCGTCGAACTCAGCGACCGTGTGGGATTGGAGCTACCCGGCGACATTGGGCGTTTCCGCGGGCACGGTTTCCTCTCTGGGTCTGACGCTGATAAACTCTGGCGAGACAAATGGCCCGAGCCAGAAGATCGCGAACTTCTGGCTATCGCGCAGCACCACGGTATACCCACCCGTTTATTGGATTTTACGTATAGTCCACTTGTAGCGGCATATTTTGCTGCATCGAAATGTATAGAACATCAAGGCGCTTCAGACTTTGCCATTTGGGGAATTGACCTTCGATTTCTGCGGAAGATAAGAAACATCAGCAGTCGACAGAGTAGGAGAGAGGAAAGGATTAGTGAAGTCTTGGTGCCTCGGTATAGCAACGACTTTCTTCGTGCCCAAGCCGGTCTTTTTCTGATCGATGAAGAAGTGAATGCACGCTGGTATGATCAGGAACCTGCAATTTCACTCGATCGAGTCTTGATAGAATGTACCGAACGATGGAAGAACAAGAGAGGCGTGTGGGGAAAGATCCAGATCACGGACTATTGTCTGCCTTATGTGAAGCTGATGGTTAAGGCCGATTTAGCGAAGGAAATTCTTAGATATCTTCATGGGGAAGGAATTAACCACGCTTCCATTTTCCCAAGTTATGACAATGTTCGTGTAGCGCTGGAACGCATGAGGACGTGGAAGCACATATTGGAGTAGGCGTTTCGGTGAGGGGAACTTGGCCGCCGGACCGTTCGGGATGTCTCGTTTGGCTAGTGGGCTGTGGAAGGCAGCTGCGGCATTACGTAGCCACTTCCGCGTGCCGCGTCGAGATCGCTAACGGCATGCCTCTCTCTGCCCGCACCTCAATGCAGAGTTCGATAGCTTCACGTATGTTGGCGAGGGCCTCTTCCTTCGTATCTCCCTGGCTGACACAGCCCGGAATGGACGGACACTCGGCAACCCAAATGCCGTCTTCATCCCTGTCAATCATTACCGTTATTTTCATTGGTCAACCTCCGACTGTTCACTGGATTCATCGCCCCCGGCGTCGTGGTGCTCCCCTTCGCTTCCCACCCAGACCTCGCTCAAACCGTCTCGAACTGCAGCTCAGAGAGGTTGAGGGTGGATGAGCGTCCAGAGAGACGGAGCATCTCCACGCCTACCACTTCGTTCGATTCGTTGTAGTCGAGCACCACACCGGGCGAGATCTCCTCGGACTCGACTATGGGGGAGTCGTCGAGACGGAGGTAGAGGGCGTCCGCTTCCCGGTCCACGTTTAGCTTCATAGCTCTCCGCTCACCCACTCCCCGCCAGGTGGTGCTCCGACTCGCTTCCCACCCACACCTCGCCGTCCTCGAAGAACTCCTTTTTCCAGAGCGGGACCACCTGCTTGATCCGGTCCACGGCGTACTTGCACGCCGCGAACGCGTCCGCCCTGTGAGGCGACGAGACCGCGACCACCAGGCTGATGTCCCCGATCTCCAGCCTGCCCAGACGGTGCGCGATCGCCACGTCCTCGATGGTCCACCGGTCCCGTATCTCGTCCCGCACCTCCTCCAGCTTCCGGTCCGTCATGGGCCGGTACGCCTCGTACTCCAGGTGCAGCACGCCGCGACCGTCCGTCGAGTCGCGCGTCGTCCCCAGGAACGTGACCACCGCGCCGTTCGAGTGCTGCCTCACCCGCGCCGTTATCGACTCAGGGTCCAGCGGCCCGTTGGAGATCTCTATCATTGGCATCCTCCGCTCACCGGCGGAATGAGCGCCGCCTCGTCGCCGTCGCGCAGCGTGTGACCGTGCTCCCGGTACTCCCGGTTGACAGCCACGACCAGCCGCGATGGGTCGCTTGCGATGTTCGGGTGGGCCTCCAGCAGCCTGCCGATCATATCCGCGACGGTCGACCCGTCCGGCAGCTCCAGGCCGAGCTCCGCCGTACCCGCCCTCTCGCGGTAGCTGGCGAACAGCAAGACGTTGATCCTCAGCGTGAAAGACCCCGTTGCAATCTCGGTGGAATTATAGCACCCGCCCCCCTGTCGCCCCGGCGCTCGAGGCGCACTCCGGACACTTGACATACCCGTACGGATGTGCTACTGTTTCCCCTATGAACTCCGCACTACCCCGTATCTACCGGCGCCGTGGGCGCCTCTCCGCCTACTTCGTGGTTGCCCCTGACCCCGTGTCACAAGATGTCTCAGCAATGGCACTGAATGTCGCGCCAATGTCCCGTCCATGTCGCGTTCGTGGCACAATTGGGAAGCCGGTCCCAAAGCTGAAAGTCTCGAAATGTCGCACTTTGCCGCGGACGCCTGGATGTTCGGTTCCACCGGCGAGCAAGACTCCATCCAACCCGCCGGAAAAGGCCCCGGCTCCCGGTCCCTTCCCTCCCCCCTTACAATGTCCCCCATGTCACGTCGGGTAACATTCGAGTCACTTTCCTTAACGTTCAGGTAACTTCCAGTCACCTCGTGTAACCCAGGGCCAAAGCTGAAAGTGACGGTATGTGACACGGTGTTACACGGACTCGGAAAACCTGCCCGCTCCAACCGGCGCCGTGGGCGCCGCCTACCGGCCTATTGCGTACGTGTCCCTGCGCGGGTCGGCTCCCGCATGGAGAGTGCCAGCGTCCTGGTCCACGACTATCGCCGACATCGCCCCCATTGACGGCGACCAGTCGTCCAGCACCGCCACGTCATGCCCCCTGGCGGCCAACCCCGCCACCGTATCGTCCGGCACTCTGCCCTCCACGGTCAGCCTGCCGGGCAGGTAGGTGTGCGGCCAGAAGGAGTTGGGGAAGTTCCACGGGATGAACCTGGGCTGCTCGATGGCCAGCTGCGGGTTCATGCCGTGCTCGACGACGTTCAGGAACAGCTGCACCATCGCCGAACACTGCGCGTCGCCGCCCGGTGTCCCGAAGGGCATGAACAGCTTCCCGTTCCTCAATACGATGGATGGGTTCGGGGTGAGCCTCGGGCGCTTCCACGGCTGGAGACTGGACGCCTGCTCCGGGTCCAGCCAATTCTGCGAGCCCCTCGAAGAGATCGGGAAGCCGAGGCCCGGAACGATCGGAGCCCCGTCGATGCCGTCGCTCGGCGTCGCCGAGAAGCCATTGCCCCAGCGGTCGACGACGCAGGTGTAGCTCGTGTCCTGCTCCGTCCGGCCCGGCGCTGCCGCAAGCGGGGCCGTGGGCTCGCCTCCCTTGTCCGGCCTTCCCTGGTAGGGCCACGGGTTGCCCGCTTCGGGCATCTCCCCGAACGCCCGCGCCATGTCGACGGCCTGCCTGCGCTCCCGTGTGAAGCCTGCCGACAACAGGCCACCCATCGGTACGTCGACGTGGTCGGGGTCGCCGTAATACCGGTGACGGTCCGCGAAGGAGAGGTTCAGCGCCTGGGAGACGAGGTGCGCGTAGTCGGCGCTGTTGTGCCCCAGCCCCGCAAGGTCGTCATCGGCGAGCATCTGCAGCGTCTGCGCGACGACCGGCCCCTGGCACCACGGCCCGCACGTGTAGACCTCGTACTCCCTGAACCGCCCAACCTCGGGCGGCTCGACCTTGACGGAGAACTCCTTCAGGTCGTCCAGCGTCAGCAGGCCTCCCTGCTCCGCACTGAACCGGGCCATCTCCTCGGCGATCTCGCCCTTGTAAAAGAGGTCCCGCGCGGCCCGGATTCCAGCCTCGCGGCCCCCGCTCGCTCCGCCCCGCTCGGCCTCAATCATGCGCTTGAAAGTCCTGGCGAGGTCGCTCTGGACGACCGGCTCGCCGACCTCCGGCCTCCGGCCCTTCGGCATGAAGACGTCGGCCGTCGACGGCCACATGCCGAGGCTGCCGAGCGCCGTCTCGTCAGACGTCCCCATGGTGCTCTGTACCGTCGCGGAGATTGGGAACCCCTTCTCCGCCAGCTCCAGGGCGGGCGTCACGACCTGCTCGAAGGTCATAGTCCCGTACTGCTGCAGCGCCGTGAGCCAGGCGTCGGGCGCCCCGGGTGTCACGCATCTCAGGATGCCCAGCGGTATCTCACCCCCGGCGTGCCGGTTGAAGTAGTCGATGGAGGCCGCCCTCGGCCACCGTCCGAGCCCGCTGATCGTCACCACCGAGTCCGACTTGGCTTCGTAGATGACTATCGGGGCGACCCCGCCGAAGGTGGCGGCGTTCGGCAGAGTCACGTTGATCGCGATGCCGGACGCCACGCCGGCGTCGACGGCATTCCCGCCCTCCTCCAGGGTGCGGTACCCCGCTGCGGCTGCCAGATAGTGCCCCGCGGATACCGCGTGGGTAACCCCCATGATCGCTGGTCTGTAGCTGTCAACTCCTCTGGACATAATCTTCCTCCGCTTCAAGAATGCGTACCGGTCACCCTCGTTTCAGGCCACTCTATCTTCGACCACCAGGCTGCGTCCAACCGCACGGAGGGCCTCCTCGACCTGGCCGATGTGCGACTGGTGCTCCAGATTCAGCAGCCTGCGGACAGAGGACTCGCTCTGGTTCAGACGTTCGGCGAGCGCTCCCGGGGCGATGCCCTGCCGCCGCATCGCCGTGTAGAGGGCCAGTTTGGCGGCGATGATTGAGGGTACGGCGACCAGATCCTGGCCGTCTGCCGCCTGGCTTGGGACCGGAATGTCCTCTCCGACCTGAACATACATGCCAAGAGCGACGGTCAGCGCGTCCTGAGCCATCTCCAGGGCCTCGGCCCGATCATCGCCGCAGGTCAGGGACTCAGGCACATCGGGGAAGGAGACCGAGTAACCGCCCTCCTCTTCGGGCGTCAGAGTGCAGGGGTAGGTGTACCGCATTCAGAAGTCCTCCTTGTCGATGCCCAATTGCTTCAACATGCTGAAGAATGTGCCGGGTTTCAGCTCCCCATGCTTCACAATCGTGCGTCGGTTGCCCACGTAGAGCGCCCCGTGGCTGCCCTTCCCGAGGCTTGGATCGAACCTGAACTGCTGTCCTGTCTTCCTTGCGTAGCCCCTGGCGCGTCTGACGAACTCCGCTCCGTTCATGGCCTTGCTATCGCACCTCAGGAGCGGATGTCAAGTGACTTGGTCGTACTGCATATGCTATGAAACGCGGATGACGTTCTCAAGAGGTACCTGATTCACCGTCTGCGGGCCCGGGATTGTCGTCGCCGCAGCGGATGACCCCGGCATCGCTGAGGTCCTCGATGCGTTCGTCGCTGTAATACAGGACGCCGGAGAGTATCTCGCGCGTGTGCTGCCCGACGACCGGGGTCTGGCCAACCACCATCGGCGTGCGGCTGAACTTGATCATCTTGCCCGTGACGTGAATGCTGCCCGCCACTGGGTCGGGCACCTCAACCATGATCTCCCGCTCGTGGACGTGGGGGTCCGAAGCGGCCTCGGCGGTGGTGTTTACGGGCGCACAGGGGATGCTGAACTCCGACAGGTAGCTCACAGCCTGTTTCGTCGTCTTGTCGATGAATAGATTGGCCAACTCGCTCTCCAGCACGTCGACGTGCTCCCCCCGCGCCTCGCGAGTGGCGAAGCGGCCATCGTCGCGCCACTCGGGCCTGCCGAGCGCGTCGCACACCCGCGGCCACATGTTGTCGCTCGCCGCTGTGATGTAGACCCACCCGTCCGACGTGGCATAGGAGTTGCCGAGCCCTGAGCCGTTCCCCTCGCGCTTCTCCTCTATCCCCTCACCCAAGTACGCGGATATCGGTATCTCGTTGACCGTGAACCCCGTATCAGCCAGACAGACGTCGATCGCCTGTCCGCGGCCCGATATGTCGCGCTCCCGGAGCGCGGCCAGCGCCCCGATGGTGGCGTGCAGCGATGTTATGCGGTCTATCAGCGGAAAGTACGTCTTGATAGGCGGGTCGTCGGGAAATCCGGTCATCCACATCAGCCCGCCGAGGGCCTGACCTATCTGGTCGAACCCCACACGCTCGCTGTACGGCCCGTACTGCCCGTAGGCGGACACGTTGATCATGACGATGCGCGGATTCATCGCCTGCAGCACGTCGTACCCGAAGCCCATCTTCTCGATCGTGCCGGGCCTGAAGTTCTGCAGCAGGATGTCGGAGACCTTCACCAGGTCGCGGAGGACATCCTTGCCCTCTTCCGTGCGCAGGTTGATAGACAGGCTCTTCTTGCCGCTGTTGTACTGCACCCAGTACGCGCTCTGGCCTCTGACCCTCGGCCCGCTTGCCCGGCTCTCGTCGCCGGACAGCCCCTCTATCTTGATAACCTCGGCGCCCATGCGGGCGAACATCAGCGCGCACCTGGGCCCCGCCTGGTACCGGCCCAGGTCCAGCATTCGGATCCCTTCCAGAGGGGTCGCCGGGAGACCGTTGTCGTTGGTCATGTGCCCTTCCTTTCGAGGAAGTCCTTGAATCCTTCCAGCACCGGCGTCGGCTCCAGCTTTCCGGCCTGGGCCTCGATTTCGTTCTCGTGCATCCGCTTCCAGGCATGACCCACGTTGCCGATCAGCAGCTCCTTGATCCCCTGCACGATGCGAGGGTCGTTCCCGGCGATCTGCCTGCCGATCTCAAGGGCCGTATTCATCAGATCGCCGGATGTCACCAGACGATTTAGGAGCCCCATGCGGTAGGCCTCCTCGGCCTTGACGACCCGCGCCGTGAAGAGCAGCTCCTTCGTCATCGGCCAGCCGACCTGCATGGGGAGGCTCCACGTAGAGTTCACGCGGCCGTACGAGGCCGCAAGGAACCTGAAGCTGGTCCGCTCGCAGCCCACCCTGATATCGAAGCTCGAGGCCATGACCGCGGCCCCGCCGTAGGCAAGGCCGTTTATCGCCCCAATTGTCGGTTTGACGCAGGACGCCACGTGCCAGCTGGTGTCCGTGCCGGGTGACTGTGAGGCTGCCGCGGCCGGGTCGGACGCAATCCGGGCCGCCTCCTTTATGTCCGCACCCGCGGAGAACGCCCGCTCACCCATTCCTGTGAAGACTATCGCCCTGACGGCAGGGTCGGCCTCCATGTCGGTGAGGGCGTCGTCTATCTCGCGGTACATGCCTCTGCTTATCGCGTTGAGGACGTCGGGGCGGTTCAGAGTAACCGTTCCGACGCCTTCCGCCTTCTCGACGATGATGTTCTCGTAGTTCAAAGCTGTGCTCCGTCCGAGGGTCGGCGCCATTATATACTGCGGAGTAGTGAGAGTCCGCACGAGCCGCCATTCCGGCGGGGCCTGCGTGGCGGCCCGACCTGTGATAGAATCTATGATTGTGATGTCAGGATGCGCCCGGCTGGCCTGTGGTCAGACCGGGCCGTAAATTGTATGGAGATTATGGAGGAAGCGGAAGAATCATGAATGGCCACTCGGCGCAGCCACGACTTATAACACCCTACGGTGGGAGCCTCGTAGACCTTCTCGTACCGCCGGAGGATAGGGAAGAGCTCAAGGAGTGGGCGGGCCGTCTCCCGTCCATCCAGCTTTCGGACAGGGCGGTCTGTGATCTGGAGCTGCTGGCGACCGGCGGGTTCTCGCCGCTCGACAGGTTTATGGGCAGCGACGACCACGCACGCGTGCTTGGAGAGATGCGTCTGGCTAATGAACGGCTCTTTCCTATTCCGATCACGCTTCCGGTCGAGCCGGGCGACGTCCACTTGGACCAGGAGATCGCGCTCCGCAACGCCAAGAACGAGCTCCTTGCGATAATGACCGTCGAGGAGGCATACGAGTGGGACCGTCAGGAGGTCGCGCAAGAGGTCTTCGGCACCCGTGACGAGCGCCATCCAATCGTCGCGGAGATGGCCCGATGGGGGCCGGTGAACATTTCCGGGCGACTGCGAGTGCTGGAGCTTCCACGCCACTTCGACTTCCGGGACCTTCGCCTCACGCCGACCGACTGCAGGGCCCGGCTCGACGAGTTCGGAACGGACAACGTCGTCGCCTTCCAGACACGCAACCCGCTCCATCGCGTCCACGAGGAGCTGACCAAGCGCGCCGCGGACGCCGTCAACGGCGTCCTGCTGCTGCACCCCGTGGTAGGCCTCACCAAGCCAGGCGACGTCGACCACTACACCAGGGTCCGCACGTACAGGGCGCTGGCCGACAGGTACTACGAGTCTACGGGAATCGTCCTGGCACTTCTGCCGCTCGCGATGCGCATGGGCGGTCCGCGGGAGGCCCTGTGGCACGCGATTATTCGCCGCAACCACGGCGCCAACCACCTGATAGTGGGCAGGGACCACGCGGGCCCTGGCAACGACTCATCGGGCAAGCCCTTCTACGGCCCGTACGATGCGCAGGACCTGGTCGAAGAGCACAGCGACGAGGTTGGCGTCAAGATCGTCCCATTCAAGGAGTTCGTATACCTTCCCGAAGACGACCGGTACGAGGAGTCCTCGAGGATCGCTCCGGGCACGGTAACGGCGTCGATCTCCGGGACGCAGATCCGCGAGGAGTACCTGAACAACGGGGCGCAGCTGCCCGGTTGGTTCACCCGCCCGGAGGTGGCCGAGATACTCGGCGACAGCTACCCGCCGCGTCATCGGCAGGGCGCCTGCGTCTGGTTCACTGGGCTAAGCGGGTCAGGCAAGTCCACGACCGCCGACGTGCTGACCGTCCTGCTCATGGAGCAGGGTAGGCACGTCACGGTGCTGGATGGAGACGTGGTGCGTACGCATCTTTCGAAGGGGCTGGGGTTCAGCCGGGAGGACCGCGACACCAACATCCTCCGGATTGGCTTCGTGGCCGCCGAGATCGTCAGGGCGGGCGGGATCGCCGTCTGCGCCGCCGTGAGCCCTTACAGCGTGACCCGAGACGCCGTGCGCAACATGGTCGGTGCCGACAGCTTCGTGGAGATATTCGTCAACACGCCTATAGAGGTGTGTGAAGGCCGCGACACCAAGGGCATGTACGCCAAGGCCAGACGGGGAGAGATCAAGGGCTTCACCGGTATCGACGACCCGTACGAGGCGCCTGAAAACCCGGACCTGGAGTTGGAAACGGTCTCCCGGAATCCCGAAGAGAACGCCCGAATCGTGCTGGACGAGCTCAGGCTAAGAGGGTTCGTGCGAACGTTGGAGGCCCTGACGGCTGCCACGGTCTAGCCCCTAGTCTCTCTGGCTCCGCTCAGGTATGTCTGACCTCCTTCCATCTTGGGAAGCAAAGGGAGAACGACAGTGGAGCATCCTCTAGCTACAGCCGATCTGAAGGCGGCCGCTCAGGCTGAGATAGACGCGCACCGCGACGTCTTGATCGGTGTGGCGAAGGCCATCCTTGACTCGCCGGAGCCGGGTTTCCGCGAGGTCAGGACATCCCGACTGGTGAGTGATGCCTTCCAGCGCATGGGAGTCCCGTACGAAGACGGCATAGCGCTCACCGGGGTCAAGGGCGTCCTGGAGGGCGGATCGCCGGGCCCCACCGTGGCCGTGATCGGCGAGCTGGACTCGCTCAAGGTGCTCGGACATCCCCACGCTGACCCGGAGACCGACGCGGCCCACGCCTGTGGCCACCATGCCCAGATCGCGATGATGCTGGCCGTCGGGACCGCCCTGAAGGCGTCGGGCGTTCTCGATGCGCTCGCCGGCAGGGTTGTGCTGATTGCGGTCCCGGCCGAGGAGTACATCGAGATTGAGTATCGCGACGAGCTGAGGCGCGCCGGCAAGGTTGAGTTCCTGGGCGGGAAGCCGGAGTTCGTCAGGCTCGGCGCGTTGGACGACATCGATCTGGCGATGATGACTCACACCACGGCCAACCCCGACGAGTCGATGATCGCCACCGGCGGTACCAACAACGGACTCCTGGCCAAGAAGATTAGGTTCACCGGCAGGGCCGCCCACGCGGGCGGTGCGCCGTACATGGGAGTCAACGCCCTCAACGCCGCCATGATAGCGATGTCGGCGATCCACGCCCAGCGGGAGACCTACCGCGACGAGGATACCGTCCGCATCCACCCGATAATCACCAGGGGCGGTGTGGCCGTAAGCTCAGTTCCCGCGGACGTTCGAATGGAGACCTTCGTCCGAGCCCGCACAGTCGATGCTTTCACGTCGGCCGCCGCGAAGGTCGACCGCGCCCTGCGCGCCGGGGCGTTGGCGGTCGGCGGAAGCGTTACGATCACGACGCTGCCGGGTTACCTGCCGATCCGCAGCGACGACAACATGCTGCAGATATACAGGTCGAACGCCGCCGATCTCGTCGGCGAGCAGAACATCGTCTCGCTGGGGCACCGCACCGGCTCGACCGACATGGGCGACCTGTCGCAGATAATGCCGGTAATCCACCCCTACGTGGCCGCGGCCACCGGAAACGCCCACGGGGCGGACTACCTTGTCCAGGACTACGATCTGGGGGTCATCACCCCGGCCAAGGCGATGGCGATGACCGTCATCGACCTGCTGGCCGACGGGGCCCGCCTGGCCAAGAAGGTCAAGTCGGAGTTCCAGGCCCCATTGACCAGGGAAGGCTACCTCTCCCTGATGCGCGGCATGGTCAGGGAAGAGACCTACACCGAGTAGCCGCCCGTCACTTCCGGCGAAAAGCGGAAATCCACTCCACGGTCACGGTCGTCAAAGCGCCTGGTCGATCTGCTTGAAGTGGCGCGACCAGAGGGTCTGAAGGAATTGTTCGGATCTACGGCGAAGAGTCTCCCGGTGACGGTCGGTAGGGACGATGAAGAACACTCTCGAAGTCCCTCGGCGGTACCACAACGCTGTGGCCGGTTGGCCTAGACATTCCTCAATCTGGTCCAACCGTCTCCGAATCTGGTCCTTCGCCTTCCCATTGCGCCCTATGTGCTGGTAGATGACAAGGCTCTGGTCTCTTTGCTGGTATGAGCATAGCTCATCGAAGAAGGCATACTTGGGGCCTTTCCTTGCGGTACGGGAGGCGGACTTGACCTGCAGCCTGTCAAGGGCGGAGAGAAGTCAGGCCGTGTGGCGGAGCAAAAGTGTACCACCGGGGCGTTGGTGTTCAGCAAAAATGTCACGCTGCGACGGGTCTCAGCAGGAGCAGTTAGTAGGAGCGAGTGTGGTGGGGTCTAGGCGTCAGGGGGATCGCCTGTGGTGCGCAGGACGGCGGCCTGCCTGCTCTGCTTGAGGCGGTAGCTCTCGCCGTTCATCTCCAGGATGTGAACGCGGTGAGTGAGGCGGTCCAAGAGTGCGCCGGTGAGCCTCTCAGAGCCGAAGACCTCGGTCCACTCGTCGAAGGGCAGGTTGGTGGTGACCAAGACCGACCCTCTCTCGTAGCGCTGGCTGAAGACCTCGAAGAGGAGCTCCGCGCCGGTCTTGGAAAGTGGTACGAAGCCAAGCTCGTCGACGATAAGCAGCTTGAGTCGGGCCAGCTTCTTCTGGAGGTTGAGCAGTCGCCGCTCGTCCCTGGCCTAGATCAGCTCGTGGACCAGCGAGGCGGCCGTGGTGAAGCCGACCGACAGTCCCCTCTGGCAGGCGGCGAGCCCCAGACCGAGGGCCACATGGGTCTTGCCGGTGCCGCTGTTGCCTATGGCGATGACGTTCTCCCGCCGGTCTACGTACTCGCAGCGTGCCAGCTGCATGGCCAGGTGCTTGTTCACCGACGGCATGGCCAGGAAGTCGAAGGTGTCGAGGCTCTTGGTGGCGGGGAAGCGTGCCGCCTTGATCCTGCGGTCAACCATCCGATGATGGCGGTCTATCAGCTCAAGCTCAGAGAGCCTCAGCAGGTAGCCTGGATGGTCGACGCCCTCGGCGGCGCACTGGCCGGCCACCTTGCAGTACTCCCTCAGGAAGGTGGGCAGCTTCAGCTCCTTGAGGTGATGCTCCAGCAGCACCGTAGACCTCTCGCTCACCGCCCGCTCCCCGACATGAGCGCCATGTAGTCGCTGGCTGCTGTCTTCGTCACGGTGACCCTGGGCAGGTAGGGGTACAGCTCCAGGTCGAGTCTCTGGGGACGGCCCTCTATCCTGCACAGCACCAGGTGTTTGATGGCGTCGAAGCTTATGGCGCCGAGCCTGAGGGCATCACGCACGGCCTCGCACACCTCCTCCTTGCGGAAGTTCTCCACCAACCGCAGCACCTGTACGAACTCACGCTTGCCTCGCCTGCCCATCCTCGACTCCAGCAGTCTGCGCAGCATGCCGAACTCCTCCGGCAAATCCCACCCGACCAGAGGAGCGGCCTGGTCCAGCGCTCCCGTCTTGCGCTCCAGCAGCGGCAGGTAGTGGACAGGGTCGAAGACGAAGTCGTCGCGTTCGTATGAGCGCGGATGCCGGGCTATCACCTCTGCCCCGCAGCTGATCACCACGTCACCCACATAGCCCCGGACCACCACCTCCCTGTGACCGTAGGCCACGGGCACCGAGTAGTCGTTGGTCCGGTACCGCACCAGGAACAGGGAGCTGACACGGCTCACGTGCTTGTCGCTGGCGTCGTATGGCACGGCGGGGAACGCCAGCAGGGCTTCCAGGTCACGCTCCATCCGCTGGCCTATCGTCTCCCTGTGCCCACGCAGCTGTCTCCCCATCCGTTCCAGGCACCTCTCCTCGAGGTAGGCGTTGAGCGCATCGAAGCTCGGGAACGACGGCACAGGCACCAGGAAGTTCCGGCGAGCATATCCCACCAGCCCCTCGACCTTGCCCTTGTCGTTACCCTTGCCGGGACGGCCGAACCGGATGCTCCTATAGAAGTCAAGTCGTGGCTTGAACTGTTTGGGCCGAGGTCCGTAGGGCAGAGAAGACTTCGCGAGCTACGTAGCGTTTGAGGCAACGGATGATCTCCGCCTTGCTCATCCCCTCCCTGGTGCGGCGTCGCATGTAGGACTGGGTCCGCGGGTCATACCGAAGTCTGACCACAACGATGCGATGGAGAGCAGCGTTGGCCTGACGATGACCGCCGCGATTGAGCCGATGCCGATTGGTCTTGCCTGAGGAAGCAGGTATGGGATTGACGCCGCACAGGGAGGCGAAAGAAGCCTCGGAGTGGAGGCGCTCAGGGTTGCTCCCTGCAGCCACCAGTAGAGTGGCTGCCGTGTCGGGTCCTATGCCGTAGCTGTCTACCAGGGCTGGGGATATGGTACGGGTGAGTCGTTCCAGCTCCCCCTCCAGGTCATGTATCTCCTTGCTGAGTTGACGGTAGCGGCGGGCAAGGGAGCGCAGGGTGTACTTGCCCGCCGCCGTGGGATCGTCCAGACGACCAGGCCGGAAGCTCTTGCACAGGTTGATCAGAGCACCGGCGGTGAGTCCAACGAGGGTCTCGCGAAGCTCAGCCGGGGCTGTGACAATCAGGGCCTTCATCTGATTGAAGGCCTGGGTGCGAGCCTTGACGGCCGAGTCTTTGGCGCTCTTGAGCATGCGAATCATCTCCACCTCTCCCTCCCCCGACTTGGGTGTGGCTTCGGCCACTCCCGCCAATAAAGATCGAGCTGCCATCTCCGCATCGGTGGGGTCGCTCTTCCCTTTCCTGTAGCGGGTTGACCGGTCGGGCCTATTCACTTCCACAACGGTATGTCCCCTACGGGTCAGGTAGCGAGCCACTCCGGCCCCGTAGGAACCCGTACCCTCAATCCCAAAGGCGTGAATCTCTCCCAGACTCCGTGACCACCGTTCGAGATCCTGATAGCCATGCATAGTCGCCGGTGCGTGAAGCTCCCCCAGCCGTACACCCTGGCGGTCAATGGCCACTGCCACATGCTTGTCTTGGTGAGTATCCACTCCGACGACTACCCGAATAGAACGACCGCCTTCTTGATCTACGACTCCTGTCATCTCTACCACCTCCTCTGGGATAGCGCTCTGGCTGGGTGAGCGGACAGGACTGCGATGGGACTTAAAGCCAGGCTCCTATAAAGTCACTGCTCGCCGTGCCAAAGGCACTTCCGGGCCACCTCGACTCGAGTCGACAGATCCGGTTGAAGGAATGGTGCCAGTCCTCGAAGGGGTCAGACCCGGGCCGAGGTGGCCCGGTATTCATCATCGCAGTCCTCGAACAGGTAGTGCGACACCAGCTCCGAGAACACACGAGTACGCTGGCGCCGGCCGTCTCCCAGGATCCTGGCCACCGCCAGTCTCGTGTTGTCGTACAAGATGCTCCGCAGCACGCCGCCCAGGAACGAGAACGCCGAGACGTGACCGTCGCAGAACGCCTCGGTCGTCTCTGCGGGGTAGGCCTTGACGAAGCACGCGTCGCTGTGGGGAAGGTCCAGCACGAAGTAGTGGACGGTCTGCTCCACTCCTCCGATGACCGCCTTGGCCTGGCCGAAGTCGCACTGGGCATCACCAGGAGGATGGGAGAGCGGAACGTACATCTCGCGTGTCCGGCGCCGTCGCTCGCGCACGTAGTCCTTGACTATCGTGTACTTGCCGGTGAACCCGTGCTCCGCTCTCAGACGGTCATAGATCCGCTTCGCCGTGTGGCGCTGCTTCCTCGGAAGACGCCGGTCCTCTTCCAGTATCCGGTCGATCACCCCGTGGTACGGGTCCAGCTTAGGGCGACGCGGCGGTGACTGTCGACGGTACCCGGGTGGCACCGAGTACTCCAGCATCTTGCGCACCGTGTCCCGGTGCAGCCCGAACACCCGGGCAGCCTCTCGCGTGCTCATCCCTTCCACCATGCAGGCCCGGCGCACTCGAACGTACAGTTCCACTTTGTACATCCTTCACACCTTCCATCGAGTTGCCTCCAACTCTATAGAAGGCGGCGGGTGGTCCAGTTTTGCAGCGCCACTCCCGGACGCTCACCCCCGCCTCGCCGGTCCATTATTACTCCGCCCTTTACACCACGGCGGGCTGGGGCTTACCGAGCCGGAGGCCGGCAGCGATGTCCAGAACATCAGCACGTCGGCGGTGCGGGCCGGCGAGGAGTACGCCCTGAATGGGAGCAAGGCGTTCATCACCAACGCCGAGAACGGGAACGCCTTCGCGGTGCTTGCCAAGACCGACCCCGCGGCCGAGCCGCCGTACCGGGGGATGAGCTGCTTCATCGTCGAAAAGCCGAACCCGGGCCTGTCCGTCGGTCGCCACATCGACAAGCTAGGCTACCGCGGGATCGACACGGCGGAGCTGGTCTTCGAAGACTGCCGCGTCGGCACCGAGAACCTGGTCGGCGGTGTGGAGGGGCGTGGGTTCAGGCAGGTCATGAGTGGACTGGAGTCAGGCCGTATCAACGTCGCGGCGCGGGCGGTGGGCGTCGCCGCGTCCGCGTTCCGCGCGGCCCTCTCCTATGCTCAGCGACGCAAGACCTTCGGCACTCCCATAGCCCAGCACCAGGCCATCCAGGTCATGCTGGCCGACATGGGCACGAAGATAGAGGCGGCGCGGCTGCTCACCATGAACGCGGCGCGGCTCAAGGACGCCGGCAAACGCGTCGACCTGGAGGCGGGCATGGCCAAGCTGTTCGCCAGCGAAATGTGCGGCCAGGTCACCCTTGACGCCATGCGCATCCACGGAGGCTACGGCTACACGAAGGACTATCCAGTCGAACGGTACTACCGCGACGCGCCCCTGATGATAATCGGCGAGGGGACGAACGAGATGCAGAAGCTCATCATAGCCCGCCGCCTGATCGAAAAGTACGGGGACGCCCCCATATAGGGGCCAATTCTGAATAGAGCATTTATCGAGGGGAGGGAAGAGTGATCAGGCACATATCCGCGATTGCAGAGGTTGTCGACGATGTCGATGCCGCGGTGGAATTCTATCGGGACGTGCTGGAGCTGCCTGTTGACCACGAACCAGGCGGCGGGTATGCGACCGTCACGATGCCTGGAGCGCTCCACTTCAGCATCTGGTCCAGACGCGCCGCGGCTGAAGCGACCTTCGGCGACGAGGCCGCGGCCGACCGCATCCCGCTCGGGTTTTCCGTGGAGTTCGAAGTAGACGCCGTGGGTTCAGCGACAGAGGCTGTCAGCGAGCGCGGTCTGCAGATCGTTCAGCCTCCGAAGGAGGAGCCGTGGGGCCAAACGACGAGCCGCTTCATGCTCCCCAGCGGGATGCTCGGCGGATTCTCGGAAACCCCGTGGGCGCGCCGCATCAGCCAGGACCTCCAAGCCTCAGCCGGGTGACCACGCTGGGTATCAGGAGATGGCTTCGCTCCCACAACTATTCTGCATCAACATGATCCCAGTCACGCTTCCGCGGCCTGGGCGTGCTGCCCCCTCAGGACCCTCTTGAGTACTTTGCCCATGGCGTTGCGCGGGAGCCGGTCGACGAAGACGACGGACTCGGGCTTCTTGAAGCTCGAGAGACGCTCCCGGCAGTACTCCGATATCTCGTCTGCCGTCGCGTTTTCGCCTTGCCTCAGTACCACCACCGCACACACGCGCTCTCCCCATTCGACGTCCGGCACTCCGATCACCGCCGCCTCCTCGACGGCAGGGTGGGAGTGTAGGACCTGCTCCACCTCCTGAGGTGAGACCATCTCGCCGCCCCGCTTTATGAAGTCCCTGGCGCGGCCCGCGAGGTAGATGTAGCCGTCCTCGTCGAAGTACCCCATGTCGCCCGTGTGGAGCCAGCCGTCCCGAATCGTCTCCGCGGTGGCTGCCTCCTGATGCCAGTAGCCCTTCATGAGGCGCGGGCCGCTGGCGACGATCTCGCCGACTTCGCCCGCGGCCACCGGCGCGCCGTCCTCATCGACGATGCGCACCTCCACGTCCTCCAGAGGCCTGCCGATGGACGTGAGACGCCGGAGCTTCACCTCGATCTCCTCGGCGGAGCCTTCGAGAACGTGGTCGTCGGGAGGAAGCATAGTAATCGTGGCGGCCGTCTCCGTCTGCCCGAAGGCGTTTATGAACCGTGTTCCGGGTAGCTCACTGATGGCTCTCCTGATCACCTCGTAGGGCATCGGCGCGGCTCCATAGGTGACCACGTCGAGGCTGCTCAGGTCGTATCGGCCGAAGTCGGGGTGGTCCATCAGCATCTTCAGCATCGTTGGGACCATCATGGCGCGGTTGGCTCTCTCCCGCTCGACGAGCTGCATCCACTCGAGCGGCTCGAACTGCCGCTGAATCACCAGCGTCCTGCCGCCGTAGACCGCCGACATGACAGCCTGCATGGCGGCGATGTGATACAGCGGGACGGTCAGGATGTTGCGGCCCGCCTCTTCAGGGTCCGCCGGGGTGACGTTGGCCAGGACATAGGAAGAGAAGCTCTCATGGCTCAGCATCACGCCCTTGGGCTCGCCGGTGGTCCCGGCGGTGAACAGGATGACGGTGAGGTCGTCGCCGTCCCCCTCCGGGAAGCGCTCATCGGCCGAAGCCGAGGCCAGCAGGTCCTCGTACGACAGCCAGCCCTCGACGGCTTCGTCCAACGCCACAAAGCTCTCGACCGCATCGAGGTCAGAAGCGAATGAGCGAACATCGTCGGCGTACCTGCTGCCCGCGAGCAGCACCCTCGCGCCAGAGTCGTCCAGCATGTAGGTCAGCTCGGCGGCGCGGGCCCTGAAGTTCAGCGGCACGTACACGGCGTCGAGCGCGGCAGCGGCGAAGTACGTCTCCACCTGCTGGTTCGTGTTGACCTGAAGCGTCGCGATCCTGTCTCCGGGCCCCACGCCCAGTTCGGCCAGGGCGTTGGCCAGCCGGTTCACGCGGTCCTGGAGCGCCTCGAACGTGATTCGCCTGTCGTCGAATATGACAGCCTCTCTATCCGGCACGATGGCGGAGGCTATTGCGAGAAACCCGGTCGTGTTCATACCTCTGTCCCCAGCGAGGCTGCTTTATCGGACCCGTCTCCGTCTCGACCGGACATCGCCAGCCGGGCCAATAGCCGCTCCTCAACCTCCAGGCCCCTGTCGAGAGGCCCGTCCAGTCCGAAGCGGACTGCCGCCTTGGCTGCGGCCAGAACGCCAGGGTCGCGGTCGGCCAGCTTGAGCGCAACCCTTGCAGCCTCCGCATGCAGGTCCTTGCGGGGCACGATTCTGTCTACCAGGCCCATACGTCTGGCATCGTGGGCGTCGACAGGCCCGCAAGCCAGCATCATCTGCAGCGCTCTGTCGGCACCCACGATGCGCGGCAGGGTCTGAGTGCCGCCCGCCGCGGGAAGCATTCCGAGGGCCACCTCAGGCATGCGGAAGACCGCGTCATCCGAGGCAATCCGTATGTCGCACAGACACGCCAGCTCGACTCCAGAGCCGACGACCCATCCGTGAAGCGCTGCCACCAGGGGCTTCTCCAGGCTGAGAAACAGACCCCAGACGTCCCGCTCCCACCTCACCTCACGTGCGACGACCTGCGAAGGGGCAGTCCCGAACTCTGTCAGGTCCGCCCCGGCGCAGAACCCCTTGTCTCCCGCGCCGCTCAGCACAGCCACCCGGACCTCCGGATCGTCCCTTACGGCCTCCATCACTCCATACAGGTCATCGCGCATCTGGACGTTGTAGGCGTTGATCACGTCGGGGCGGTCGAGCATGACCTGCGCGACCGGTCCGGTCTTCGAGTAGGCTATGGTCTGCAGGGCGTCCGAGGGCGTCAAGTGGGTCACCGGCCCCTATACGCTGGAGGACGCTTCTCGAGGAACGACCGGATGCCCTCGGCACGGTCGTCGGTGCTCTGAAGGAGAATGTTCAGGTCGGCTTCCAGCCGGAGACCCTGGTCCAGTGGGAGGTCGCGGCCGGTGCGCACGGCCTCTTTGGCGTACCGGGCGGCAATGGGACCGTGGGTGGCTATGGTCTCGGCCAGCCTCCACGCCTCCGGCAAGACCTCGTCTCGCCCGGCGACCATGTCCACAAGGCCCATCTCCATCGCCTCCCGCGCACCGACGACGCGCGACGTCAGGACCATCTCCATCGCCCGGCCCTGGCCTACCAGCCGGGGCAGGCGCTGTGTACCGCCGTCCCAGGGCAGCAGTCCCGCGCCGACTTGGGTGAGGCCCAACCTCGCATCCTCGGAGGCCAGACGGAAATCGCAGGCGAGGGCCATCTCCAGGCCCTGATCGACGGCGTCACCGTTCAGCGCTGCGATGACAGGCTTGGCACACGCCGCTATACGGCTGGAAATTCGGAGTCTGTCGGCTGTTTGCGGGAAGTCGGGCTCGTTCACCGGCGGATCGGATCCGACGCAGAAGACCTCGCCGCGACCCGCGATCACGACTACGCGGACTCGGTCGTCGCGCTCCAGGGAGTCGAAGACATCGCGGATTCCCGCGGCCATCCTCTCGCTGAGCCTGTTGCCGGCGTCGGGACGGTCGAGGTAGACCGTTGCGATCCCGTCGGCGACTTCGACCGATACGTCGGGTCTAAAGCACATCTGCCGGGAGCCGCTGGGTCACGTAGGCCTTGTGCGGCGTCGGGCCACGCCCGACTTGCGAGCGGCGGCCGCGACCTCTCGCGCTACCTTCCTTACGACAGCGGTGTCGAAGATGCTGGGCATGATGTACTCTTCGTTGAGGTGACGCTCCGGCACGCCGGCGGCTATGGCCCTGGCCGCGGCAAGCTTCATCTCGTCGTTGACCTCCCGGGCGCGGACATCCAGGACGCCCCGGAAGAGGCCCGGGAAGCAGAGCGCGTTGTTGACCTGGTTGGGATAGTCGGAGCGCCCCGTCGCCATCACTCGCACGTGATCGGCGGCGTCCTCCGGCCATATCTCCGGGTCAGGGTTCGCCATGGCGAACACGATGGCGTCCCTGTTCATGAGCTTCAGGTGCTCCTGGGTAATTACGCCGGGTGCGGAGAGGCCGATGAACAGATCGGCCTCGTCCATCGCCTCCATGATGCCTCCCCTCGCGTCGTCGGGGTTGGTCGCTCCCGCAAACCAAGCCTTGGCCTCATTGTCGCCATAGTCCCGGCCCCTGTGCAGAATGCCCTGACGGTCGAAGCCAACGATATTCTTGACGCCGGACGTGATGAGCAGCTTCGTTGTCGCGAGCCCGCTGGCCCCCACACCGGTGATGACCACCTTGAGGTCCTCCATCTTCAAATCCACCAGCCTGATGGCATTCAGCAGGCCGGCCAGGACGACGACCGCGGTCCCGTGCTGGTCGTCGTGGAACACCGGTATATCCAGCTCTTCACGAAGCCGCCGCTCGATGTAGAAGCAGCGGGGAGCGGAGATGTCCTCGAGGTTGATGCCGCCGAAGCCCGGGGCGAGGTTCTTCACGGTGGCGACTATCTCGTCGGGGTCCTTGGTATCCAGGGCGATGGGCCAGGCGTCCACGCCGGCGAGCTCCTTGAACAGGAGCGCCTTGCCCTCCATGACCGGTAGCGAAGCCGCGGGCCCGATGTCTCCGAGGCCCAGGACAGCCGATCCATCCGTGACTACGGCGACGGTGTTGCCCTTGCTCGTGAGGTTCCACGCCGATTCAGGGTCCTCGTGGATCGCCATGCTCACCCGGGCCACCCCGGGGGTGTAGACGATGGACATGTCGTTCCGGGTCTTGACCGAGGTCTTGCTCCGTATCTCGATCTTGCCGCCCAGGTGGCGTAGAAAGACCTGGTCAGACACGCTGATGACCGTGACGTCGTCGACCTCGCGGACCGCTTCGACGATCGCCTGACCGTGATCGACGTCACGGGCATTGAAGGTGATGTCGCGGACCATGGCGCCGCGGGAGGCGGGAGCAATATCTATCGCGCCGATGTCGCCGCCCGCCGTGCCGATGGCGGAGGTGATCCGTGCCGAGCATGCCCACCTCGTTGGGATACTCGGCACGGATAGTCAGGCTGTAAGCTATGCCGGGCTGTCTGGCTGCCATGGGTGGCGCATATTATACCACCCGTCGGCGCGCCCTCACTGCGGGGCGGTGACGGATGCCGACTCCACCGTCTCCCTCTCCAGCATCTCCGGGTCGGGCTCCGGGAGCGGGCCGGTAAAGGGCGTGAATGTGTTGCCGGGCGTCAGCTCCATCCGCGTGTCGGCCAGGTCTTGCTCGTAGAACCTGGAGGTCGGGAACAGGTCGCCCGGGTATGTGAAGTTCGGGAGCGTGGCAAGCTCGACACAGACCGAAGAGCCGACCGCGCTCTCCAGCATCCCCCCGATCCAGACGGGTATCCCAGCGTCCCGGGCCATGTCGTGAATAGCCACCGAGTTGGCCAGTCCGCCGACCCTGGCGGGCTTGATGTTGATGTACCTGCAGGCTCCGACTCGTATGGCCTGCTCGGCCGCCTTGATGCTGACGATGCTCTCGTCCAGGCAGACCGGCGTCTCGATCTGCCTGGCAAGCTCGGCGTGGTCGAGCACGTCCGCGTAGTAGAGAGGCTGCTCCAGGAAGGCGAGTCCCAGCCCGTCTATGGCCTTGAAGAAGGGCAGGTCGTCGAGCGAGTAGCCGCTGTTGCAGTCGATGTGAAAGGTCATGTCGGGGAAGGTGCTCGTCACGGCCCTCAGCATGTCAAGGTCCCACCCCCTTGCCACCTTGAGCTTGACGCGCGGGAACCCGGCGTCGACCGCCTTCTGGATGTTCCCCAGGAGCATGTCTATCGAGTCCTGTATGCCGAAGTCGGCGCCGGCCTGCACCTCGCGGGTCTCCCCGCCGAGCAGGCGGTGCAGCGGCGTCTTGGTCATCTTGCACCTCAGCGACCACCACCCTATTTCGATAGCCGCCTTCGCGAAGCTGTTGCCCTTGAATACCTCGAGCCTGGCGTTGAGCTCGTCAGCCGTCTCGTACTCGCGGCCCACCACGTGCGGGCCGAAGAAATCGGTGACGTGGTGGAAGACCGAGACGGCGCTCTCCGTCAGGTAGGTGGGGGCGTGTAGGGGAGAGCTCTCGGCCCAGGCGTACTGATCTCCGCTAACTGCCCTTACGAGCACGGAGTGGATGTCGTAGTCCTCGCCGTAGGCGGTGCGCCACGGGTACAGGAGCGGCATGGCCACGTGGTAGACGTCCAGCCTGTCGATTCTCACGATGAGCCCTCCTGTCTACATGACCTCGTCGGCGATCTTCTCCATCGCCGCCAGGTCCTGCCCATCCTCCTCGCCTTCGAGGCCGAGGACGATGCGGTCGGCCCCCGCCCGGGCGTACCGCTCGATAGACTCGCGGTCGGCAGGAACGCCCATGACCGAAATCTCGATGGAGGCCGGATCGCGGTCATTCAGCACGGCGAGACGGTCCAGCTCGGCCCGCCCGCCGGCGACCTGCTCAGCCGTTACGCCCAACGGCAGCCACCCGTTGCCCCACGAGGCGATCCTCTTGAAGGCGTTGGGGGCCATGCTGCCCAGGATTATCGGGGGATGCGGCTTTGCAGCCGGCTTGGGGAAGCAGTACACCGGCGGGAAGCCGTAGTACCTGCCCTGGTACGTGCTCTCCTCCTGTGTCCAGAGCTCCTTCATCGCCTCCACGGCCTCCCGCCCCTGGGTCCAGCGGCGGTCGAAGTCGACGCCGAGCAGCTCCCCCTCCTCCCGCAGACCGCCCACTCCGATTCCAAACAGAAATCTCCCGCCCGAGTACATGTCCAGCGTGGCCACCTCTTTGGCAAGAGTGATGGGGTTGCGGGCGGGAACGACCACGACCGCGGTGCCGAGCTTCAGCGTGGTAGTCGCGGCCGAGGCGCGGGCCAGGGCTATGAGCGGGTCGACGATGTCTCCCCAGAGCCTTGGGACCGGGTTCTCCACCGCAACCGGCAGCGTGTGCTGCTCAGGCACCCAGATCGAGTCGAACCCTAGCTCCTCCGCCCGCCTGGCAAGGATAGCGATGTCGGTGGAGCGCACCGTTGGTATGGTGGATATACCTAGTGTGACCATGGCGCGCCGATTGTACAGGATGCGGCCGGAAGTTTCCCCCGGTCTTGACAAAAGAACATCTGTCCGTACAATTCCCTCATCACCCAAGCCCGCTGCCGTCGCATCCCCTCGTCCCTACCCAAGAGCTCGGCTCCCTCCCTGTCGCAGAATTGTTGCGGAATCGTTGGAAAGCTGTTGTCTTTGCGTTGCAGAAGTGTTGGGAAATCGATGTACGAATCGGAGTCTCCAGCTATGCGATGCCGCGAAATGCGGCAGTTTCAGCGGAGACTGAGGGCCTTTGGCATGTTCGTCGGAAGAAAAGCTGTGAAAGGTCTCCACGGCACGGGCGAGCGCCGGTGCGAGGGGCGGCGCTCGCCCGTGCCCCGTTGACATCCCGCGGGGCGGTCAATATCTTTGGGCAAGTTAAAGGCCCCTGAAGAAGGAGGACTCGATGTCCCTGCCCATGGCCATTCTGGGCCGTACCGGTCTGGAGGTTACGCGCCTCGGCTATGGCGCGGCCCACAACCGTCCCATGACAGACGACGAGGCCAGGGCCGTGCACGCGGCCGTCCTGGAGTCGGGCATCAACTTCATCGACACGTCCGACGACTACGGCAACAGCGAGGAGCTCATCGGCAAATACCTGTCGCACCGGCGCTCCGAGATCGTTCTGGCGACCAAGTGCGGTATGCGGCCAGGTGGGGCAGGCCACCTCTGGACGCGGGAGAACATACTCAGGACCCTGGATCAGAGCCTCCAGCGGCTAAGGACCGACTACCTGGACGTGATGCAGCTTCACAACGCGACCGTCGAGGAGTGCGAGCGGGGTGGTCTCGTCGACGGCCTCGAGGAGATGCGACGTCAGGGTAAGGTCCGATGGATCGGTACCTCCACCACGACGCCGCACCTCCCGACATTCCTAGGCTGGGGCGTGTTCGACGCCTTCCAGATACCCTACTCGGCGCTGGAACGCGAGCACGAGGCCTGGATCGCCAAGTCCGCCGAGGCCGGGGTCGGTATCATAATCCGCGGCGGGGTAGCCCGCGGCGAGCCTGGAGAGGGCACCGGCCGCGAAGACCGCTGGCGGAGGTTCGAGGAGGCGGGGCTGGACGATCTGCGCGAGGAGGGAGAGAGCCGCTCCTCGCTCCTGCTGAGGTACACGCTGACCCACCCCCACTCCGACACGATAATCGTCGGCACGACGAACCCGGTCCACGTCGCCGAGAACGTGCGCACAGTCCTGCGAGGGCCGCTCTCGCCCGACACTTACGGGGAGATCAAACGCCGCATGGGCGCTGCCGGCGAGTCCCCCGCGCCGGCCTCATAGGGGGAACGATGACTGACTGGCCCACGCTGTCGACCGACCGGGTGATAGTCCTCGTCAAAGCCGGGCGGCTCCAGAGCTGGGACCACGTGAGCCCGGAGAAGCAACGCGACTATACCAGGGAGCACGTCGACCTGGTCATGGAAGTCGGCCACAGGCACGGAATCACCAGGCTGGAGGCCTTCCGGCTGATGGGCTACCAGCAGCCCTGGCACCGCTTCTGGGTGATCGAGTTCCCGACCCTCGAGGGAGCCGAGGAGTGGATACAGGCCGAGATGGCGCCGCCTTACGGATCCCACGGGTACTGGGAGTACTACCTGGCTCGCCCATGGGGCCGCGACTACTTCTCGACCTGGGTGACCCGCGAGCGCAACCCCATGCCGCCCCTGCAGGGACAGGAGCCGGGGAGCATCCCGGGGCTCCAGGTGGACAGGGAGAGCGTCGTCGTGCTCATGCTCGGGCGAGGGCTTCCGGGCTCCGACCTGATGAGCGTGGAAGAGCGAGGCGACCGCGAGCACGTCGACCTGATGAAGCAGGTCGCGCGGGAGCACGGCCTGATGCGACTCGAAGGGTTCAAGCTCATCGCGCCCCAGGACTCCTGGCACCGAGCGTGGGTGATCGAGTTCCCCACCATGGCCGGGGCGGAGGCATGGATGGAGGCGGAGGTCCAGCCCACCTACGGCACCTACAGCAGCAAGGTCTACTACCCGGCGCGCAACTACTTCTGCGCCGACCTCTCGCGGTTCAAGCCTGGAGACTAGAGCCTGGTGGGTCGCCGCAGCGCCCGGAACGGAGGCAAGGATGACGGACCCTTGGCGTACGATCAGATTCGTCAGCGCGCGTCGGACGAGTTGGGCTACGAGGTGTCCGTCGAGCTGGTGGCCGAAGCGGTGCGGGAATTGAAGCTCGAGCGAGAGCGGCCGGTGATCCAGCGCGTGGTCAAGCGGCTGGGGCTGCCCTACTGGACTCGGTACGGATAGAATGCAGTCTCCGCATTCGCCATAGCCGCGATGTCCCTTGGACTGTGGAAACTTCCGTGGAGAGAAAGGTAGGGTGACCGCGACATGAGACCAAACAGACTCAGACAGCTACTGAACGAGGGCAAGCCCAGCATCGGCCACCACGTGACGAGCACCTCGCCCGACGTGGTCGAGATAATCGGCCGCGCGGGTGGCGTCGACTACCTGGAGTTCGTGGCCGAGTACATGCCTTACGACCTGTATTCGCTGGACAACTTCGGCCGCGCCCTCGAGCTGACGGGGATGTCCGGCATGATCAAGGTCGACCAGGAAAACAAGGCCTACACGGCGAACCGCGCCATCGGGTCGGGGATACAGAACATCCTGTTCTCCGACACGCGGACGGTCGAGGAGGCGACGTCGTGCGTGCACGCGGTGAGGGCTGAGACGCCGCAGACGGGCGGCGGCTTCGGGGCGGCGGACCGCCGGTTCGCCGGGTACGGGCTGGAGAGCGCCTCCCCAGCCTATGTGCAGGCCCTCGAGGACGGCGTCCTCGCCCTGATGATCGAGAAGCGAGAGGCCGTCGAGAACCTCGAGGAGATCCTGGCCGTAGGCGGGATCGACATGATCGTCTTCGGCGGCAACGACTACTCGATGAGTATAGGCAGGCCAGGCCAGGGAGCAGGCCCCGGCGTCCTCGACCATGTCTTCAAGACCGCCCTGAACATGGGCGTGCAGCCCCGGGCTGAGATCAGCAGCCCGGAACAGGCAAAGCCTTTCCTCGACATGGGAGTGCGGCACTTCGCTATCGGCACCGATCTGATCGTTCTCTATAGCTGGATGCGTGACAACGTCGGCGAGCTCCGGGAGCTCGTGGAGGGAGCGTAGCATGATAGTGGATGGCCACAACTACTGCGTCCCGCAGATCGACGGCCCCCAGGGTTACCCTACTCTCGCGGAGAAGATGCGGGCGGTGCAGGCCGAGCTGGGCGGCCACCACCAACCTGTCTGGCGCGTGCGGGACAGGGAACCCAGCGATAACTCCACCCTGATCGATCCGGCGACGGGAGAGCTTCGAGATGTGGAGTGGACTCGCGACCTCGGCCGCTTAGCGTGGAAAGTGGACGGGGAGACCTACACCAAGCAGTACCTGCCTCCTATGCTGAACAACCTGGAGTGCCCCCCGGTGGTCCTGATACGGGAGATGGACTACGCCGGGGTGGACGTCGGCCTGCTGCACACATACCCGCTCCTGGGGAGCCCGGCCTTTCTGAACCGCTACCTCGGAGACGCGACGAGTCGATTTCCCGACCGCCTCTACAGGCTAGTCATGCTGAACGAGGCCGGGATACCCGACGACCCGGACGCCGCGATCGAGGCTTTGCGGGGAGAGGTCGACCGCGGCGGTGTCTCAGGTCTCCAGTACATACCCGGCTTCCACAACCAGCCCGCTGGAAGTGGGCAGGGCCGCCGGGACTCCTGGGACGGCGACGCCATGCGGCCCTTCTGGGACGAGGTGGCGGCGATGAAGCTGCCCGTCTACTTCACTCTGATCGGCGGGAGGGGAAGCGCGCTTTACGAGCGCTCATGGCAGGAGACGTACCTCGACGAGCAGCGCGTCCTGATGCGATGGATGGAGCGCTACCCGGAGCAGACGGTGGTCATCACCCACGGACTGCCCTGGAGGTCCTTCCTGGACGGCGACAGGATCAGGTTCCCCGAAGAGATATGGCGGGTCTTCGACTCCCCCCGGTGCCACCTGCAGCTGCTGATTCCGATACAGATGGGCGGCATGTGGGAGTACCCGTGGACAGAGGCCGAGCCGACCGTACAGGAGTGCGTCGAGCGGATAGGCGCAGACCGCCTCATATGGGGCACGGACATTCCGATGGTGAGCCGGTTCTGCACCTACAGACAGGCCAGGGACCAGTTCCGGACGCACTGCGACTTCCTCACCGAGGACGAGCGCCGGGATATCCTGGGCGGTACGGCCGCCCGCGTCATGGGCCTGGCCGGCCCGTAGCTCTATCCTGCCGTTCCGGTGAAGGCCGGAACCCGGAGCCCGCCGTTCCAGGTCAGCAGATCTTGGCGTGCGGGTTCCTGGCTGACAGCTCCTGGATCACCGTCTTGAGGTCCGTCTCCTCCGTCCAGGGAGTCGGCAGGGTGTTAGAGCCATGAGTCCTCGTGAGCGACCCGTCGGGCTCTCCATTGACGATGTGGACGGTGTGCCAGACTCCGTCCAGGACCTTGACCGTGATCTCCCTGTCCTCACCTATCCAGCCAAAACTTACGTAGCCCAAGGGAACATTCCTCCTGTCATCGGTTGGATTGGCTGAACTCTTTCAGCAGAGGCACCAATTGAATAGCACATCACGGGCCTCAAATCAATCCTGAAAGCGGGAATGAACAAGGCAATCGCACTTTGGACTTGGAGGCAAATCATTCGCAGCGGTGTCATGCTGAGCGCAGCGAAACGGGAGCCGGGTCACGGAGGCCGGGCTGCCACCCGGCGGGTAATTTCCTCACGCGTACCCAGTTTGTAAAGTGACCCTCCATCACGTCATACCGGCGAAGAGCCTGCCCCGTACCCCGATGCGCCCCCTCCGTCTTCCCGCGGAGGGAGACCTTTGCACAACCGTCATACCGGCGAAGGCCGGTATCCAGAGGGGTGGGGGCTTAGCTAGGGTGGTGTCGTTTACAACTCCCGACATCGCCTCGTCCGGTAGGTTATGCAAAGGTCTCCGGAGGCGGGAACCCCAGTCCAAGCCCCCCATCACATCCATCACAGCTCAGACCTTGCCCTCCCCTTGACACACCCCTTATAATAGAACTGATGTTTCTTGCAGCCCAGACCGCACCCCTACACACCGGCGCCGTCGGCCCCTCCCTCGCAGACATCGTCCACGAGCAGACCCAGGGCGGAAGGCTCATCGTCGACTTCCTCGCCCAGGCCATGCTCGGAGGCCTGTCCGACTTCAAGCCCCACCACCGGCTCCAGGCCTCAGACCGGCTCATCAAGCTCGATTCTAGCCCCGAATTCACCGGCATGGTCCGAGAGCACACGCGCGGCGGAGACCTCATCTCCCAGTTCCTCATCAGCGCCGTCACGGGCCGGCTGCCCGACTTCCAACCCTGCCACCGCATGGAGGCCACGCGTCAGCTCGCCATCATCAACCCCAAGATGGCGCGAGCCCTCGCCGAAGACAACACCCCCCGTCGTTCCCGCGACCACGACCGTCGTTCCCGCGAAGGCGCTCCCCTACCCACCGGCGCCGTGGGCGCCGCCGTGGATGCCGCCGCCCAGCAGCTCGCCGACATCATCCAACAGGAGACCAACGACGGCAGAGACATCGCACGGTTCTTCATCGACGTCATGCAGGGCACACGCACAGGCTTCAACCAGCACTTCAGGTTCTCGGCCGCGGAGGTGCTCATCAACCGGGGCTACGACGTTGTCGCAGCCCTCTGCCCAGACCCCGCGGCCCACGCGCCCAAGCCGCAGCCCGCCCCCTACCGCGACACGGACGCACATACCGGCGCCGTGGGCGCCGACCCGGTGCCCGAGACCACCTGGAAGTGGAAGTCCGAGTGGACACACTTCGAGTACCCCGAAGACCGCACCTACGACTTCTCCATCTACGGCGAAGACGAGTACGACCGCGACACGTACGGCCACAAAGCCCTCGTGCACATATTCGGAGACGACGAGACCAAGAGCGCCGCCAACCAGGCCGTCTTGGACTACAAAGTCGACCAGATAGAGGCTCAGAGGGCCGCCGTCCACTCCGAGGACGATACCTGCCAGCCCTCCGACCCTTGCCCGAGCTGTCTGGTCCCCGATCCCCCCGACGACGACTCCTTCGGACAGCACACCTACGGCTACAACGCCCTCGTCTACATATACGGCGACAAGGCCGCAGCCAAGGCAGGCTACACAGCGGCAATGACCCACAAGAAGAGGCTCGCGCTCCTCGCGGCCGCCGATGCCCACGACCCCGTCGACCAGAACATCGGTGACCAACACCCCGACGAACCCCCGGAGCGCCCCCCGCCCAAGCCGCGCAACCTTGTATGGGTGTAGCCGCGGCAAAGGCCCGCCACAGACTCCACCACCCCGACCCCTGGATTCTGGCCTTCGCCGGAGTGATAGTGTTGAGGGTAACAAGAGGTACATCATGCCTTCAGGGCCAACCACCATCCCCGAGCTGCAGCAGCTCGCCGAGAGAGTGATGTCCCCGGAACACCGCCGGTTCGTGCGGCGGGGGTCGTACGGCAACTGGACCTTGGACCGCAACCACCGCAAGCTCGATGAGATTGCCGTGAATCCGCGGCTGTTCAGGGACACCAGCCACCGCGACCTGTCGACCACCGTACTCGGTCAGGAGATCAGCTTCCCCGTGATGTGCGCCCCTGCCGGGGGGCAGTGCGGGTCGCACCCCGACGGCGAGCTGGCCACGGCCAGGGCCGCGGGGGCGGCGGACACCCTCATGGCGCTGCCGGTCGGGTCGGGATATTCGATCGAGGAGGTGGCTGCGGCGGCGGCCGGCCCTATCTGGTTTCAGCACATCCACTACAGCAACGGCGTGAGTGAGAACTTCCTGCCCAGGCTGAAGCCCGCGGGCTACTCCGCGGTGGTGCTGACGGTGGATGCCCTGGGCCCGTTCGAGCTGGACAAGCGACTGCCGGGGGCTTCGGGAAAGATAGAGGGGAAGATGTTCGGCAGCCTGGAGGGCCACGAGGAGCTGCTGGACGACCACGGCATGGCCCAGTGGGTGCCGCCCAACATCACCTGGGACAGACTCGACTGGGTCCGGTCGCTGTCCGGCGGCCTCCCCCTCGTTATCAAGGGCATCAGAAACGCCGAGGACGCGCGGCTCTGCATCGAGTACGGCGTGGACGGGATCGTCGTATCCAACCACGGCGGAAGGCAGTTCGACGGCGGGAGATCGTCCATCGAGATACTGCCCGATGTGGTCGACGCGGTGGGCGACAGCGTCGAGGTCTACTTCGACTCCGGGGTGCGGTCGGGCCTCGACGTGTTTAGGGCGTTGGCCCTTGGAGCTCGGGCCGTGTTCGTCGGACGAGTCGTGCATTGGGGACTCGCCTACGGAGGCGAGGGCGGGGTATTGCTCGCGCTCGATATCCTCCGGGCGGAGCTTGACAAGGTGCTCGCGTTCAGCGGCTGCCGAAGCATCGATGAGGTCGGCCGTGAGCACGTCCTGATAGACTGACCGAGCAGGCCTCGGCATACCGGCGCCTGAACAGGTCTGACTCTGTGATCCAACGGGCGCGATTCAAGCCTGGAATTGCATGTGTGTGAATTCAGTAATCGTGAAAAGCGCCCCTTTAGGGGCTTCCAATTTCCTGAATAAATCTGGTAGCTTCCCCATCAATGCCCCAAGGGGAGTGCTAACTGCCGATGCTGAATGACACCGCAAACCTTGACACCCCTATTCAGATCATGTCGATGATCCATAAGGCACTCTCCGCCGAGGCTGTACGAGTACAGCAGATCATCGAGGACTTCCAGGAAGGGGACAGTCTCCAGAATTTCCGAGCGGCCTTCAACTTCTGGGCCACGGCATTGATGTACCACGCCGACGTTGAAGACCGGCACATGACACTCCCGCTGGCGGACTTCGAGCCCGCTCGGGCGAACGAGGCGGAGCACGCGCAGCTAGGCGAGCTGGCCAACGACATGGTCCGGTATCTAGACGACCGCAACGAGCAGGGGCTGGAGCGGCGCGTCAAGGCCGCGGCCATCGCCCTCCACGAGGAGCAGCACGAGGAGCTTCTCGAGAAGCTGGAGGACGTACTCGACGTTCTGAACGGCGAAATCGGCAGGACCAGGGTGATAGCACGTACCCGCCGCCATCTCTATGGCAAGGTCGTGGCGCTCAGGATATGCCAGGACGACCACCTGGAGAGTGAAGAGGCTTTCGTTCTACCCGAGGTCGAGGCGCGCCTGAGCATCGAGGACCAGCGGGAGATAGCCCGGCGGCTGTTGATCGACGAGGAATCGGGAGACCCTGCCTGGGTCTTGGACTGGGTATCCAGGAACGTCGAGCCCGAGGAGCGCGCGCTCCTCGATCGAGCTTCCTGGCTGGCAGTGCCGGTCGCCTGAATCGCGTAGAGGACCGCCCACCCAGGTCGGCTGTTCCTCGCTAAACCTTAGTCCCGTTAGGGACGAGGGGACTCTCGGACCCACCACCACGATGTTGATCTGGGCTTGACCGACTAACGGATTATTTGTTATGCTCACGCCATCATGGGTAATGCACCGTCCCCCGCAGAGCGTATCGTACAGAGATTTGGAGGCCAGTCGGCGCTTGCAGCCCTCCTGGGCAAGCGCCAGAGCACAGTCCAGCACTGGGTAAAGACCGGGAGGATACCCTCCCAGTGGCACGAGCCCCTGATGGACCTTGCGGCCAAGAAGGGCATCGCGCTGGAGCCCGCCGACTTCGTGTCGGCGCGGTCGCCCTCCATCGAGCCCGCGAACGGCAAGCTAGGCGTCCTGCTCGTCGGCCTGGGGGCGGTGTCGTCCACGTTCATCGCGGGAGTCGAGCACATCAGACGCGGCACGGGACAGCCGGTCGGCTCCATCACACAGATGGCGACGATACGGCTAGGCAAGCGCTCCGATAGCAGGACGCCCTTGGTCCGGGACTTCGTTCCACTGGCCGGCCTCGACGACCTGGTGTTCGGCGCCTGGGACCCTATCCCCGACAATGCCTATGAGGCGGCGATCAAGTGCGGCGTACTCGACCGATACAGCGACATCGAGCCCATAGGAGACTTCCTCAAGGGCATCGAGCCCATGCCGGCCGTCTTCGACGGCGAGTACGTGAAGAGGATCAAAGGTGTCAACACGAAAAGCGCCGCCCCAAAGCTCGACCTTGTCGAGTCTGTGCGGGAGGACATCCGCCGGTTCAAGCTAGCCAACGGCTGCGACCGGCTGGTCATGGTGTGGTGCGCCTCAACTGAGAAATTCATTACAGAGTCCGAGGTCCACCAGGACCTGGAAGGGCTGATGGGCGGACTCGTGGACAACGACGAGAACATCCCCCCGTCGATGATCTACGCCTACGCGGCGCTTATGGAGGGCGTTCCCTTCGCCAACGGCGCCCCCAACCTGACCGTGGACGTCCCGGCCATGGAGAAGCTCGCGCGCGACCGCGGAGTCCCGATATGCGGCAAGGATTTCAAGACCGGCCAGACGCTCGTCAAGACGGTGATCGCCCCGATGCTGAAGGCACGGATGCTGGGAATTGACGGATGGTTCTCGACGAACATCCTCGGCAACCGTGACGGTGAAGTCCTCGACGAGCCAGAGAACTTCAAGACCAAGGAGGAGTCAAAGCTCGGGGTCCTGGAGTACATCCTCCAGCCCGATCTCTACCCAGAGCTCTACGCCGACACCTATCACAAGATAAGGATCAACTACTACCCTCCACGCGGCGACAACAAGGAGGGATGGGACAACATCGACATATTCGGGTGGCTGGGACGGCGGATGCAGATCAAGATCGACTTCCTGTGCTCGGACTCAATCCTGGCCGCACCCCTGGTGCTCGATCTGGCCCTGTTCATGGACCTGGCGCAGCGCGCGGGGCTCAGCGGGATACAGGAGTGGCTGTCCTTCTACTTCAAGAGCCCCCAGCACGCGCCGAGTGTATACCCGGAGCACGACCTGTTCATACAGCAGACCAAGCTCAAGAACACCCTCCGCTGGCTGATGGGCGCCGAACAGGTCACGCATCTCGGCATGGAGTACTACCGGGAGTGACTCCGGTCTAAGGGCAGTGCGGATTTGCCCTGCGACCCTTACTTCCGCTCACGCCTTCTGCCTGGGCCTCCGAACGAACAGCACCAGGACGGCCCCTGACAAGCTCATAGCTGCAAAGACGCTAAACGGCAGCAGGTAGGAGCCCGTCTTGTGGAACAGGTATGCGGCGAAGACCGGCGAGACGATGGTGAAGAGATTGTTGGGAACGTAGGAGAGCCCCGTGATGGTGGCGAACGCCCTGCGCCCGAAGTAGTCTCCCCTTATGGCTGTGGTCAGCGGCATACGGCCGCCGAACGCGACTCCAAACATCACGGCGAACACGTAGGCCTGCGCCACGTTGTCCGCCAGGGCTATGACGAGGAGCGAGGCAGCCTGGAGAATCAGGAGCCCGAATATTATCGGCGGCTTCGAGTACCGGTCGGCCAGATAGCCGAACAAGAACTGTGAGGGGATCGCCACCGCGGTCCAGGTCATTACGACGAAGCCGGCGCTTCCGAGCGACATTCCGAAGTCCGTGAGCTTAGGTACGAGGTGCGTCGCAAGCGCCACGGTCGACGAGCTTGACGAGACCTGCACCAGTATCAGTAGCCAGAAGACGGGCGTGGCCAGGGCCTCTCGGACCGTAAAGTCGGGCTCCGACTGAAGGACCGTGCCTGAGCCTCCGCCAGATGCGGCGGCCTGACGAGAGCCGGACGACCCGTCGGGCAGCTGTCCGATGTCCTCGGGACGGTTTCGAATGAGCTGGGTAGCCGGCACGACCACCACGAGGATCAGCAGCCCGATGAACAGCGTCGTATTTCGAAAGCCCTGCGAGGCCATTCCAAAGGCCAGGAGAGGTATCAGCAAGCCGCCGATGTGGACACCGCTCAATGCCGTGGCCAGCGCGATGGAGCGCTTGCGGATGAACCAGTTGTTGACCAGGGTTATCATGGCCAACCAACCGCCGAGACCCGCGCCGATCGTCACGATCGCGAACGCCCCGTAGAACTGCCAAAGGTGGTCAATGCGGGAGAGCAGAATGAACCCGAACCCCATAATCGAATAGCCGATGAATACCATCTTCCTGATCCCGACGCGGTCGACCAGCATCCCCTCGAAGGGGCCGATGATCGAGCCCTGGGCGCGGGCCAGCGCAAAGCCAAAGGAGATCGTGGTGCGGCTCCAGCCGAACTTGTGCTCAAGTACGACGAGAAAGGTGCCAAGGCCCTGGAAGACCGTGAGGGACATGATCGTGAGGAGTACGGCGGAGATCCCGACGAGCTTCCAGCCATAAAAGACGCCGCGAAATCTGCTCGCGGCGTCTTTTATCGAGACTCGGTTGAGGTTGGGAGCCCGCATCCGGCAAGTCTACCAGGTATCCACCTACGTCTCCCATACGGAACAGGAATTCAGAGTATGGAAAAACTGTTCCTTAATGAGCCTGATGCTCCTATAGAAGTCAAGTCGTGGCTTGAACTGTTTGGGCCGAGGTCCGTAGGGCAGAGAAGACTTCGCGAGCTACGTAGCGTTTGAGGCAACGGATGATCTCCGCCTTGCTCATCCCCTCCCTGGTGCGGCGTCGCATGTAGGACTGGGTCCGCGGGTCATACCGAAGTCTGACCACAACGATGCGATGGAGAGCAGCGTTGGCCTGACGATGACCGCCGCGATTGAGCCGATGCCGATTGGTCTTGCCTGAGGAAGCAGGTATGGGATTGACGCCGCACAGGGAGGCGAAAGAAGCCTCGGAGTGGAGGCGCTCAGGGTTGCTCCCTGCAGCCACCAGTAGAGTGGCTGCCGTGTCGGGTCCTATGCCGTAGCTGTCTACCAGGGCTGGGGATATGGTACGGGTGAGTCGTTCCAGCTCCCCCTCCAGGTCATGTATCTCCTTGCTGAGTTGACGGTAGCGGCGGGCAAGGGAGCGCAGGGTGTACTTGCCCGCCGCCGTGGGATCGTCCAGACGACCAGGCCGGAAGCTCTTGCACAGGTTGATCAGAGCACCGGCGGTGAGTCCAACGAGGGTCTCGCGAAGCTCAGCCGGGGCTGTGACAATCAGGGCCTTCATCTGATTGAAGGCCTGGGTGCGAGCCTTGACGGCCGAGTCTTTGGCGCTCTTGAGCATGCGAATCATCTCCACCTCTCCCTCCCCCGACTTGGGTGTGGCTTCGGCCACTCCCGCCAATACTGATCGAGCTGCCATCTCCGCATCGGTGGGGTCGCTCTTCCCTTTCCTGTAGCGGGTTGACCGGTCGGGCCTATTCACTTCCACAACGGTATGTCCCCTACGGGTCAGGTAGCGAGCCACTCCGGCCCCGTAGGAACCCGTACCCTCAATCCCAAAGGCGTGAATCTCTCCCAGACTCCGTGACCACCGTTCGAGATCCTGATAGCCATGCATAGTCGCCGGTGCGTGAAGCTCCCCCAGCCGTACACCCTGGCGGTCAATGGCCACTGCCACATGCTTGTCTTGGTGAGTATCCACTCCGACGACTACCCGAATAGAACGACCGCCTTCTTGATCTACGACTCCTGTCATCTCTACCACCTCCTCTGGGATAGCGCTCTGGCTGGGTGAGCGGACAGGACTGCGATGGGACTTAAAGCCAGGCTCCTATAAAGTCACTGCTCGCCGTGCCAAAGGCACTTCCGGGCCACCTCGACTCGAGTCGACAGATCCGGTTGAAGGCATGGTGCCAGTCCTCGAAGGGGTCAGACCCGGGCCGAGGTGGCCCGGTATTCATCATCGCAGTCTCACAAGTCTGGGTTGGCGTTGAGTATGGGTCAGGTGTACGTTTGAAGCGACATCAAGGTGGGAGATATTGAGATGCCGCTTCGACCGATGGGCCGAGAGCAGATGTGGATGTTGCCGCCGACGCTTGACGAGTTGTTGCCGCTGGATCATCCGGCGCGGTTCGTCGCCGAGTTCGTCGATGCTCTGGATCGAGATGCATGGGCGGAGCTTGGCGTCGACATAGAAGGTGACTCGATGGGAGCGCCAGCCTACCATCCTCGTGCATTGTTGAGCGTGTGGCTGTATGGCTTCATGACCGGTGTGCGCTCGTGCCGAAAGCTGGAGGCGGCTTGCCGGGACCAGATACCGTACCTGTGGCTGACCGGGTGGCAGCATCCCGACCACAATACCCTGTGGCGGTTCTACAAAGGGCATCGGCAGGCCATGAGGAAGCTGTTCGAGCGTACCGTGCGTACGGCGGTGGCCATGAAGTTGGTGGATCTGGCGGTTCAGGCGGTGGATGGTACGAAGGTGGTCGCCAACGCGTCAGTGAACAGGAGCTACGATGCCGAGGGGCTGAGAGGGCTATTGGATCGGTTGGAGCGGGCGATAACCGACCTTGAGGCACAGAACGAGGCGGGAGAAGAGGCCGCCGTTGCCCGTCTGCCTCAGAAGTTGGCGGACAAGGAGGTCTTGAGAGAGCAGGTGAAGCATGCGATGGCCGATCTTGCGAGTCAAAAGCGCCACAGGCGTATCAACCTGACCGACCCGGAGGCCCGGCTGATGAAGGGCAGGCAGGGCATTGTGGCTGGCTACAACGCCCAGGCTATGGTCTCACCCATGGAGACCGATGGGGGAGCGACAAGCATGCTGGTCACAGCCGTGGACGTGGTTGATGCGGCCAATGACAATGCCCTGCTGGTGCCGATGATGGAGCAGGCCGAGGAGACTACGGGGACGAAGTCGCAGATGACATTGGCCGACGCCGGATACTTCGCCGCCAGTCACCTAGGAGTCTGTCCGAGAAACAATGTTCTAAACGATATGCGTCATTAGTGGAGTGTAAAGATGCTATTTACTCCACGACAAAGTCCAGATTGCTGTAAGCAGGTTATTGCGTGGCGGGTTTCGTCTCCAGGAACGAATCCTCGGACAGGCTCCTAGCGGAGTGCGACCGTCGAGGTCAGAAGGTGGTGGTGTCAGAGGCACGACAACGGTTCCTTGAAGACCCATATCACAAGGACAGATTCACCTATGACGAACACAGCGACAGCTTCAGGTGTCCCCAGGGACGGACGCTTGCGTTCGTTCGCATACAGCATGCGAACGGAGTCCCGTTGCGACTGTACCGGGCTGCAGGTGCTGTCTGTCAAGCATGCCCGGCCTTCAGAGCCTGTACCAGAGCCAAAGAGATTGGGCGAAGCCTGGCCATAGGGCCGCACGATGAAGTGCTACGTCGCCATCGCTCCTGGATGTCCACCTCAGTAGCTCAAGAGGCTTACAGGCTGAGAAAGCAGCTGGTCGAGCCGGCCTTCGGAATCATCAAGGAGCAACAGGGGGCACGGAGGTTCCTGCTACGCGGCCTCGTCAACGTGGCAGCCGAGTGGACCATGTTGGCCACCGCCTTCAACCTGCGCACTCTCTGGCGAGTGTGGAGCTCCTCACGCTCCTTCAGCCATCCGTTTCACGGTCCGAAGCCTTGTGCTGTCTCGTGAACTGAGGCAATTGACGGCGACCCTTCACCCTATCGTCTAAAATCAGACCCTCGTGTCAGAGTGAACCTGTCTACAAATCCCCTTCTGAGACTGCGATGATATTCCCTGCCATCTCGGATCGGGTCTGACCCTCTATCAGACTGGCTGTAATGCCTTCTTTGGGATTTGTCGACTCGATCCCGAGATGGTCGATACGGCGCCAACGGCCATGGGAGCAGTGACCTTATAGGAGCCTGGCCCCACGCCCCATCGCAGTCTTGTCCGCTCACCTGGCCGGCGCGCAATCCTCCGGGAGGTAGAAATGACAGGAGTCGTCGGTCATGAAGGTAGTCGTGGTGTTGAGTTGGTCGTCGGAGTCGACACCCACCAGGATGAGCATGTGGCGGTGGCCATTGACCGTCAGGGGGTCCGCCTGGGGGAGCTTCACACAGTGGCGACCACCCATGGGTATGAGGAGCTCGAACGGTGGTCCCGGGGCCTGGGAGAGATTCATGCCTTCGGGATTGAAGGCACCGGTTCCTACGGTGCCGGAGTCGCCCGATTCCTGACCAGTAGGGGCCATACCGTAGTGGAGGTCAACCGGCCCGACCGGTCAACCCGCTATCGGAAGGGGAAGAGCGATTCCACTGATGCGGAGATGGCAGCGCGTGCCGTGCTTGCCGGAGTAGCCGATGCCACTCCCAAGTCAGGTGAGGGTGAAGTCGAAATGATCCGTATGTTCAAGAGCACCAAGGACTCGGCCGTCAAGGCTCGCACCCAGGCAATCAACCAGATGAAGGCCCTGGTTGTCACGGCCCCGGCCCGGCTTCGTGAGCACCTCACTGGCCTCACCGCTGCTGCCCTTGTCACCCGGTCCAAGAGCTTCCGGCCTGGTCGTATGGAGGGTCCCACCGCGGCGGCCAAGTATGCTCTTCGCTCCCTTGCCCGTCGCTACCGTCAACTCGGTAATGAGATACAGGACCTGGAGGCCGAGATCCAAAGACTCACACGGACGGCAGCCCCAGCCCTGGTGGATGGCTTCGGCATAGGACCAGACACGGCGGCGACCCTCCTCATTGCTGCAGGGAGTAACCCGGACCGCCTCCACTCCGAGGCTGCCTTCGCCTCCCTGTGCGGTGTCAATCCCATCCCTGCTTCCTCCGGCAAGACCACCAGGCATCGGCTCAACCGAGGCGGCCACCGCCAGGCCAACACGGCACTCCATCGCATTGTTGTCGTCAGACTTCGTCATGATGAGCGGACCCAGGCATACATGCGTCGTCGCACCACCGAGGGAATGAGCAAGGCTGAGGTGATCCGCTGCCTCAAACGCTATGTCGCTCGCGAGGTCTTCTCCGTCCTACGGAACTCAGCCCTATCCCACAGCACTCCTTGACATCTATAGGAGCATCTGGCTCTTAATGGGAACTCGCAGCAGCCCATGAGTTAGGTGCTGTGACGCCGGACTCTTAGGCTGCGTTGACACCGCGCCACACCCGCGCCTACACTGCCGTTCCGCACTCATCAGGAGCTTCCCAGTGTCTCACTTCCAGCTAATATGCACGGGCTGCGGGGCCTCGCGTCCGCCGGACATGTCGGTCGGCTGCGCGGGCTGCGGTTCGACGTACGAGGTCGTCTACTCAGAGGCCGGTGGACCGGGGGCTCAGCCGCCCGGCTGGACCGGTCCGCCGGTCCCTTCACCCGTCCACGACGTTTCCTCGTTCACCTCGCTGGGAGAGGGCAACACGCCATGTGTGGAAATGAAGCGCCTCGGCAGGTCGCTGGGGCTGGAGAGTCTCACGGCCAAGCTGGAGTTCCTGAACCCGACCGGCTCCTACAAGGACAGGGGGACCGTGGTCATGATGTCGGTGGCCCGGGAGCATGGAGTAGAGGAGGTGGTCGAGGACAGCTCTGGCAACGCCGGGGCGTCTGTGTCGGCCTACGCGGCCCGGGCGGGAATCAAGGCCCACGTATTCGCACCTTCCAGCGCGCCGGTCGCTAAGGTCGCCCAGATAAGGGTCTACGGGGCCGAGCCGCACCTTATCGACGGGGCGCGTGAGGCCGCGACAGAGGCGGCGCTCTCTTACGTTAGGGAGGGCGGGCTCGTCTACGCCTCGCACAATCTGAGTCCCTACTTCGTGGAGGGCACCAAAACCTTCGCCTACGAGGTCTTCATGCAGCTGGCGCCCTCGCTCCCCGACCACATCGTGGTCCCGGTGGGCAACGGCTCGCTGTACCTCGGAGCCTGGAAGGGTTTCACAGAGCTACGAGCGGCAGGCCGCGTCGACTCGATCCCCAGGCTCCACTGCGTGCAGGCGCGGGCCGTGATGCCCATCGCGGCGGCATACCGAGGCGACGAATGGCTGCCTGACGGCCAGGGTACAGTTGCAGGTGGGATCGCCTCGGCGAATCCGCCGCACAAGGAGGCGATACTCCACGTGCTGAAGGCCATCGGCGGCACGGCCGTCGCCGTGGAGGATGACTCGATCCTGGAGTGGCAGCGCCGTCTTGCAGAGACTGAGGGGATCTACTGCGAGCCGACCTCGGCAGCGGCCTTCGCGGGACTCGCCGACCTTGTCAGGAGCGGACGGATAGGCAGGAAGGACCGTGTCCTCGTCCCCGTCACCGGGTCCGGACTCAAGGATGCTCCGCCGCCGTAGCTACCGCGGGCGGCGTCAGGACCCGCGCACAGACTCGATGGCGGCGCGGAAGCCTTCCATAGAGCCCTCCAGAGTTCTATCGTCCACGCAGTACGATATGCGGAAGTGCCCGCCCAGCCCGAAGCCCCTCCCCGGCACTACAAGCACCAGGTGCTTCTTGAGCTCCTCGACGAACGCCGCGTCGTCCTCTATTGGAGAGCGCGGGAACATGTAGAACGCTCCCTGCGGCCTGACGGTCTCGTATCCCATCGCGGTAAGGCCGTCGTACAGGAAGTCGCGCTTGGCCTGGTAGTCGGACACGTCGATCGTCACCGACTGTAGGGATTTAACGATGTGCTGCATCAACGCCGGGGCGTTCACGAAGCCCAGCGTGCGGTTGCAGAAGTTGAACGCGTCCATCAACTCTGCTCGGCCGTCATAATCAGGATGCACGGCGACGTACCCGATGCGCTCTCCGGGGAGGGCGAGGTCCTTGGAGTGGGACGTGGCGACGATGCTCCGCACGTGGTGGTGGAAGATGTGCGGGTAGGTCAGGCCGTCGAAGAGTATCTTCCGGTAAGGCTCGTCGCTGACCAGGAAGACCTCAGTGCCCAGCTGCCGTTCCTTCGCGGCGATGATCTCCGCGAGTCGGGACAGGAGCCCGGAGTCGTATACGACTCCGGTGGGGTTGTTGGGGGAGCTGACCAGCACGACCCGCGTCCGGGGGGTGATGGCTGCCTCGAAAGCTGCGAGGTCCGGGTAGTACCTGTCGTCCGGAGGCACGGACCTGCACGAGCCGCCGTGGTTGTCCGCATAGAACATGTACTCGACGAAGTAGGGCGCGAATATGACGACCTCGTCGCCCGGGTCGAGCAGCGACTTCAGCACAACATTGAGCGCGCCGCCGGCCCCGCAGGCCATGAGCACCTCGTCGGCGGTGAAGGTGAGGCCGGTCTCGCGGCCCAACTGCTCTGCCACAGCGCCGCGCGTCTCCGCATACCCGGCGTTAGGCATATAGCGGTGCATCCCCGGGGTCGGGTTGTTTGCGATCCGGCGAAGCTCCTCGAAGAACTCCGGCGGGGGCTCCATGACGGGGTTGCCAAGGGACAGGTCGAAGACGTTCTCGGCGCCATGCCGCTGCTTGAGGACCATCCCTTCCTCGAACATGCGGCGGATCCAGGAGCCCTGCTTCATGAACCGGCGGACTCTTTCGGAGACCGGCATGGTTGAACCTCGCTAGTGTCCCGACTCTGAAGCTCGTTTTAGAAAGTAGATGGGCACGTTCGCAGCCGTCACCTTGACCACCATCCGTGAAGGGAGAGGGGACTCTCTGCCGGCGGACTTACTCAGCGAATCTCAGAAGACAAGCCACTAGATCACTGCATGAGATGGGGCCGCGCACTGCTCGATGGAAGTTTTTCCTCGAATGTGTCCAATTCTGTCGAATTTTCGGTGATTTCATAGCTGGGGACGGGGAGCTCGTACGACACTCACTGGACACTTACTGGACATTTATTGGACACTTGCTGGACACTTATTGGACACCCGCGGCGCCGGCGGGTGGGCTACCCGTATAGAGCAGGAGGCATGTTGCGGAGTGGGTGTGAGGGAAGGGGGTCGGTCGTTGTCATAGGTGTATAGTAGTACAGATATTCTGGTCTGTCAAATGTCAATCAAGTGATCTACTGACTGGCGGCCAGCGAGACACCGGGAGAAGCAGAGATGAAGCAGGAATTTCAGACGAAGCAGATCGACACTCAGCCTGTTCTGAGCATTCGCGCTACGGCAACTATGGACAAGATCGGCGAAGTCATGGGGCCTCTCTTCGGGGAGGTGTACGGGTGCATCCAACAGAGCGGGCAGGAGCCGGCCGGCATGCCATTCGCGATCTATCACTCGATGGACGGCGATATGGTCGACTTCGAATGTGGGATCCCGACAGTCTCGCCGATGGAAAGTGTGGGCCGAGCCCAAGCCGGCGGGCTTCCCGGGGGAACCGTAGCGACGGTCACTCACATGGGGCCGTATGACGCCCTCCGGCAGACCTGGGCGGCGCTGACGGAGTGGATGAGCTCGCAGGGCCTCCAGCCCGCGGGCGCGCCCTGGGAAGTCTACGTCACCGACCCCGGCGCGGAGCCGGACCAATCGAAGTGGCGCACCGACATCTTCTTCCCCGTGTGCTGATCGGGACCGTGGGAGCCAAGTAGATGGGCATGCTAGTTGCCGCCACCCTCACCCTAGCCCTCTCCCGTCAAGAGACCTTTGCGTAACTGGGGCGCCCAACGCGTCATTCCGACCGTAGAGAGGAATTTAAAGTCTCGCGCTGTCGTCATGAGGCTGGTCTAGCTACGGGAACCAGTCCTGGATGACGAGGGCCTTAGATTCCTCACTCCGCTTCGCTACGTTCGGAATGACTGTAGCCTTGTGAAGGCCGCACAAGGGGATGAAAATGGCGGCTGCTGCCCACGGCAAGGGGACAGGGCGGGTTTCAAACCCGCCCCTACGGCACAAGCTAGTACCGGTTCCATGTGTATTTGACAAGTATAAGAAATAGGTTAGTCTTATGTATGATCCTATAGGGAGGACATACGAAGACATGGCTGCTCTCAAGTACAAGATGGAGTTGAACGAATCGGAACGGACACATCTCAAGCAGATGGCGAGTCGTGGCGAGACTTCGGCCCGTAAGGTCAAGCGAGCGCTGGTGTTGCTGAAGGCGGACGAAGGCATGACCGACCGTGACATCGCCAGCGGCCTATTGATAAGCGCATCCACGGTGGGACGTGTGCGCACGCGGTTTGTGAAGGAGGAACTCGACAGCGCACTCAATGAGCGCCCTCGACCGGGACAGAAGCGCAAGTTGGACGGCAGACAGGAAGCACATCTGATAGCCATCGCGTGCAGCGACGCACCCGAAGGACACGCGGATTGGACGATCCAACTGCTTGCCGACAAGGTGGTGGCGATGGGGTTTGCCGAGAGCATCTCCCTCGAGACGGTGCGCCAGATACTCAAAAAAACGAACTCAAACCGTGGAAGAAGAAGGAGTGGTGCATCCCGGAGGTGAGCGGGGAGTTCGTGGCTCGAATGGAGGACGTGCTGGACCTGTACCACGCAGACTACGACCCGGACCATCCCGTGGTCTGTTTCGACGAGACATCCAGGCAACTGGTGGCCGATAAGAGACCGGTCATCGGGGCCAAGCCGGGTCGGGTGGAACGATATGACTACGAGTACAAGCGAAACGGCACTCGAAACCTGTTCATGTTCTGTGAGCCGAAAGCTGGCTGGCGGCATGTCGAGGTGACCGAGCGGCGCACTGCTGTGGACTTCGCTCATCAGATGAGGTGGCTGGTTGATGATGCATACCCTCACACAGAGACGATACGGTTGGTGCTGGACAACCTCAACACTCACAAGCTGGGCTCGTTGTACGATGCCTTCAAGCCAGCCGAAGCGCGGCGCATCGCCAAGCGCCTGGAGTTCCACTACACTCCTCTACACGGCAGTTGGCTGAACATGGCTGAGATAGAGTTGAGCGTATTCAGCAACCAGTGTCTCAACCGTCGAATCAGCGACGAGGTGATACTGAAGCGAGAGGTCTCGGCGCTGGAACGTAAGCGCAATGAGGCTGTCGCCGTCATAGACTGGCGCTTCTCCACTCAGGACGCTCGTACTAAACTTCAACACATCTATCCATCATATTCAGATTGAAACGGTTCTAGTAGCCGCCACCCTCACCCTAGCCCTCTCCCGTCAAGAGACCTTTGCGTAACTGGGGCGCCCAACGCGTTATTCCGACCGTAGAGAGGAATTTAAAGTCTCGCGCTGTCGTCATGAGGCTGGTCTAGCTACGGGAACCAGTCCTGGATGACGAGGGCCTTAGATTCCTCACTCCGCTTCGCTACGTTCGGAATGACTGTAGCCTTGTGAAGGCCGCACAAGGGGATGAAATGGCGGCTGCGGCCCACGGCAAGGGGACAGGGCGGGTTTCAAACCCGCCCCTACGGCACAACCTAGCGACACTGGCTATTTTCATAGTAATGACATGCGTCGGGGTTATCCAGAGGTCTCGTCAAGGGAGAGGGGACTGCCCTGTCCGGCAGACCTCGTCAGCGAGTCTCAGAGACAGGCCATTAGTAGGTAATCAGTGATGCGACGTCGTAGCCGCGGAGTCTTGCTCGGCCGTCGAGGTCCGAGAGCTCGATCACCACGGCGATGCCGGCTATTTCGCCGCCGGCCTGCTCCACCAGTCTGACGGCGGCCGCCATCGTGCCGCCCGTCGCAAGCAGGTCGTCGACGATGAGCACCCGGTGGCCTCCGGCGAGGGCGTCGGTGTGTATTTCGAGAGAGTCTTGCCCGTACTCCAGGGTGTAGGTCACTCTGTTGGTCCGGAAGGGCAGCCTTCCCTCTTTGCGGGCCGGTACCAGTGCGGCCCCAAGGCGGTAGGCGACTGGAGCGGCGAAGAGAAACCCGCGCGACTCTATGCCGAGCACCACATCGACATCGCCGCTGCCGAAGCGGTGCGGGAGTCTGTCAACGGCGTATTTGAAGGCCTCCGGCGCGGCGAGCAGAGGGGTGATATCCCGGAAGAGTATTCCTTCGACCGGGAAGTCTGGAATGTCTCTGACGTAGCCTTTCAGGTCCAACTTACTTTCCTCCTCAACGGGCGGACACTGGTCAGGTACGGCCGAACTCGCGCTCAAGCTGGCTGGAGCTGAGATGAATCATCGTCGGCCGGCCATGCGGACAGGTGTGGGGCGAGCTGCACTCCTCAAGCTGTCGGGCCAGCTCGATCATCTCATCCGCAGTGAGCGTCATGCCTGCTCGGATGGCGCCGTGACAGGCAATCGAGTAAGCTGCCCTGTCCTCCCATGACTCGAAGCCGCCACCGTCGGCCATCGTGTCCAGGACGTCGACGAGGGCCTGCGCCGGATCGCCGCCAGCCAGCAGAGAGGGCACACCGCGCAGCAGATAGGCGCCATCCCCGAACGGCTCGATCACGATGCCCAGCGCCGCGATCACCTTGCCCTGCTGCTCGACCAGCTCGAGGTGCGCCGGGGAAAGCTCCACGAGCACCGGCTCCAGAAGGCTCTGGGCTTGAGGAGAGCGTCGCTGAGACTCCGACCTCACCCGCTCGAATACGACCCTTTCATGTGCGGCGTGCTGGTCGATCAGATAGACGCCGTCCGGGCCCTCGGCGGCGACGTACGAGCTCTGCACTTGTCCCAGCACCCTGAGAGCAGGCAAGGCTCTCCTGGGCTGCTGAGACTCGTCGTCGGAATGTGCCCGCGCCGCTGGTTCCGGACGTGCCGGCTCGTCTCGCTTGAACGGCTCCACGGGCCAGAAAGCCGGCCCTCTGGGAGGAGGTGCGGCATGGGGACGCACGGCTGGGGTGTGAGAGACCTCGGGCACAGGGGAGTGGAGCGTAAGGGCCTGCCTCACGGTCCGCTGCACGGCCCCAAACGCGGCACTCTCGTCCTGGAAGCGCACCTCTGACTTGCCGGGATGGAAGTTCACGTCCACCTCATTCAGAGGGAGCCTGAGGTCGACGACCGCGACCGGGTACCGGCGTTCCTTCATCAAGCCGTGGTAGGCCTGTTCGACGGCGAATCCGAGCGCCCGGTTCTGCACCCACCGCCGGTTGACGAACAGGCTTACATAGCTCCTGTTCGCGCGATCCAGGGAGGGCGGGCCAACCATTCCATCCACATAAAGTTGGGACTGAGGCCCGCCATCTTTTATCTCCATCGGGTCGAGCTCGATCATCGCCCGCGCCGTCTCGGGCCTGTAGACCGCGGCGATAACCTCGCGCAGGTCTCCAGAGCCCGGGCTGGAGAAGCCGCGCCTGCCATCGACGGCGAGCTCGAAGGCGATTTCCGGGTACGCCATCGCGTATCGGGTGACCAGGGTATTGATGCGCGAGGTCTCGGCGCCGGGGGACCGCAGGAACTTGCGCCGCGCCGGCACACTCCTGAAGAGCCGCCGGACGGACACGGTCGTGCCCGGAGCCGTCCCATGCCTCTCCGCCGCGCCCACGACACCTTCGACCATGTTCAGGCGTCCGCCCGCATCCTCGCCGTGCGCCCGGCTGACCAGCGTCACGGCGGCGACGGCTCCAATGCTCGGCAGGGCTTCCCCCCTGAACCCCAGGGTGCCGATCGCGTCGAGGTCGGCCGCGTCGGCCACCTTGCTGGTCGCGAACCGCTGGAACGCAACCTCCATCTCGTCGAACGCGATGCCGCGGCCGTTGTCGGCCACGCGAATCAGCTCGACTCCACCCCCGCCTATCTCCACGCTGATACGCGTGGCCCCCGCGTCGATAGAGTTCTCCACCAGCTCCTTGACCGCCGACGCGGGGCGCTCTATCACCTCGCCCGCGGCGATCATCGAGGAGACCTCAGGTGTCAGCAGACGGATTGGCATGTGCCGTAAGACGGTGCGCGTCGCAACTGTGTTTTGCTACTCAAGGAGCGCGCGACGCCCTCATGGGAACCCTACACCGCTCACCGAATCATTTCCAGCCGACGGGCTGGTCTGCAGCTGTTCAGTCTTGGTGAGAGAACCGTCCCCAACCCTGTAGATACCCGCTTTCGGAGACCCTTGCGTAACCTACCGGACGAGGTGACGTTTTGGGTTGTAAACGACACCATCCTAGCTAAGCCCCCACCCCTCTGGATACCGGCCTTCGCCGGTATGACGGTCGAGCAATGGTCTCCTTTCGCGGGTATGACGGTGGCTGTGCGTATCGCGGGTTCTTCATGAAGTCTGAACGCTCACGTCGGAATAAGTCCCTTGGCCACCCCGCCGGCTTTGCAGGCTTCCGTAATGAGCACGATATGCGTATCCTAAATGCAGCGCCGTCAGGTAATCCACGAATAACGCGAGAACGTCATGAACGACCGACCAACCCTGCTCGACGTGCTGGAGACCAGGAAGAGGATCGCGCCGTACGTGGTCCGCACGCCGCTCCACCACCACCGGGCGCTCGACGCCATGCTGGGCGCCGAGGTCTACGTGAAGCACGAGAACCACCAGGTGCTCGGGGCCTTCAAGGTACGCGGCGCGGTGAACGTCGTCTCCCGTCTGAGCGACGAGGAGAGGAGCTGCGGCGTGATCTCCTCGTCCACGGGGAATTTCGGACAGGGCGTGGCCTACGCGGCCGGCATCTTCGGGGTCGATGCCCACGTCGTGGTGCCGACCGACGTCAATCCGGGAAAAGCGGACTCGATGCGGCTTCTCGGGGCCAACCTGATACTCCACGGCGAGGAATTTGACGAGTCGCGGCTCCATGCCGAGCGGCTTGCGAAGCAGCATGGATATAGGTATATCCACTCGGCGAACGAGCCCATGCTCACGGCGGGAACCGGCACGTACGCGCTCGAAATCATGGAAGACCTGCCCGACGTCGACGTGATCATCGTACCAGTGGGGGGCGGCAGCGGCGCCTGCGGGACGTGCATCGTCGCGAAGTCGGTCAACCCCGGCGTACAAGTGATTGGCGCACAGGCGGAGGCCGCCCCCGCCGCGTACCTCTCCTGGAAGGAGGGCCGGATAGCGGCGGCGGCGATGCGGACCGCGGCCGAAGGCCTGGCCACCGGCACGGGCTACGAGTTCACGCAGAGCATCCTGCGCGACCTGATGGACGACTTCATCCTGGTGAGCGAGGACGAGCTGACCCGCGCGATGGTACTCAACCTGGAGAAGACCCACAACCTGACCGAGCACGCCGGGGCGGCGGCGCTGGCGGCCGCGGTGAAGATCCAAGAGAGCTTGGCCGGCAAGAAGGTCGTATTGGTAATGAGCGGCGGCAACGTCAGCCTGAGCCAGCTGCGGGCCGCGCTGGAAGCGGCCCCACCTTCTTAGGTTTTGTTAGGCACGCCACAGCGTATGGAGGCCTGTGTGCCTCTATCTTCGATGAACTGACAGGCACTAGGACATCATGTCAACAAACTTCCACTACGTGTATGCTCTGAAGGATCCACGGTCCTCACCGGCAAGGCCGTTCTACATTGGAAAGGGAACAGGCAGCCGAGCTTTCGACCATCTGATCACACCTGACCACACTCGAAAATATGCTCGCATCAAGGAAATTGACCACGATGGCCTCGAGCCACTGGTGGATATTCTAATTGACAACCTATCAGAGTTAGAGGCCCTCCGCCTTGAGGCGCTTATCATCTCGGCACTTGGCACAGAAGACACGGGAGGCCCTCTTACCAATGCGGTTGTACCCACCGGACTGGGCGCAAAGAAGCGCACTCATGTCGTTGTTCCACATGGCGTGGTTGAGCAAGCGCAACTGGGACTGGCGATGCTTAAGAGCGCCACCGCAAAGCTGGTCGATGCCAATCCAGATGGCATTACAAACGCAGATGCAGCTAGCCTCTTGGGTCTCCGCAGTGATTACCGTGGGCGACAGAAAGACTACCTATCCTATAGCGTACTTGGCCTACTTCTCAGAGAAGGAAGAATTGTACGCAGTGAGGGACGGCCTCCTCGGCACGTATCCTCGGCATAAGCACAGCAGCCGCGTGATGTGCCATGGATCGTGCCGGCGTTCTGACCAGTGAGTCAATAGGCGAGGTGGCCGAGGCCAGCAACACAGCATATTAGAGGAAACAACGTGAGCATACCCATAGCGGACGACTCCCCCGGCAGCGAGCTCTTTCCGGAGTACGAAACCCTCTACGACCTGATCACGCCCGAGGTGGCGGGACTGACTGACGAACAGCTCGACTTCGAGTCAGACTGCTGGGAGTGGAGCAAGTGGGGCATCCGCGTCCAGTTGAGCCACATGGCGGCGCTCATCTACCGGTGGCTGGCTGTCCGGTGGGGAGAGACGCTCTTCCCCGACGGCGAGCATGGGGTAGAAGACCTGTCGGTGATTGCGGATGCGGCCGACCGGGGCCTGGACAGTTCGCGGCGCCTGGAGGTCGGCGACATCATGACCAGGCTGGAGGAGGGGATCAGCCTTGCCCAGCGAGTCCTGGACGGGCGCTCAGTCGGATTCCTGCGAGGCCACACCCTCTTCCGCGAGGGATCAGGCTTTCCTGAGTCGGACATCACCCTGAAGGCGCACAAGTCAGGCGTCACTCGGACGGAGGGGGGCTCGGTCTGGACGCTCGAGGCGACAATGAGGCACGTATACTACGAGGAAATCACCCACCTCTATAACATCCAACGGCTCAAGCGGGCACAGGGCCTACCGACGGTCGTAGAGGTTCCCAGGGTCGGCTACTGGGTGGTCGAAGGCTGGGACACGAGCGAGCCGACCGCTACAGAGTCGTGATCCCGCTGAGGCCTGGATTCCGACCCCGAATCGGCGTACGGGACTGGCTCTACGCCGGAATGACGGGCGGGCGTTGTCGATAGATACAAAACGGAGGTTGAACCCAATGGACCTGGACAGGATCGAACCCGGACAGACCGGGGAGCTCGAGGCGACCGTAACTAAGGAGATGAGCATAAATCGCATGGGCAGCGAAGGCGCGGACGTGCTCTCCACACCGGGGATGCTGGAGCTGATGGAGTGGGCCTGTATCAAGGCCACCGACGACAAGCTGCCCGAGGGCTATACCACCGTTGGCTACGCCGTGGACGGTCTCAGGCACATAGCGCCGACTCCCATCGGGAACAGCGTTACCGTCAGGGTCGAGCTGACGGATGTCGACCGCAACAGGCTGACCTACTCGATAGAGGCATTCGAGGGAGACAAGAGCATCGGCGTCGCGACCCACAAGCGGGCCGTAGTCCCGCTCTCAGGTCCATAGCCGGCATATTTCCGTTGTCCTACGAATAGTGGTCTGATATACTCAGCGCGATATTTTCACACGCTGAGCGAAAGGGTTCGTCCAAGCCCCTATCGCCATGTTGTCGGTGCCGAAGAGGACGTTTCGGGCCCCGCGCTACTGAGGCCCACCTGTACCTCCAGGCCCACATCGGCGGGTTACCAATTAGGAGGTGGCCGATTTGAAATGGATTAACTACGCCAAAGCCGGTTCGGTCCAAGAGGCTGTCGATATCCTGAAGGAAGGGAACGCGCGCCCGCTGGCCGGGGGCACGGACCTGCTGGTCAACCTGAGGGTCCGCAAGACCGATGTCGATACCGTCGTCGACGTGAAGGACATAGAGGAGCTGAACGAGATATCGTGCAGCGCCACCGACGGACTGACGTTGGGCGCGGCTGTGCCGTGCTACCGCGTCTACAACCACGGGGGAATCATCGCCCACTATTCGGGGCTGATCGATGCCGCGTCGATCATCGGGGGCACGCAGATCCAGGGCAGGGCCTCCATCGGCGGCAACCTCTGCAACGCCGCTCCAAGCGCGGACGTGGTCCCTGCGCTGATAGCGCTTGGGGCCGTCGCCAACATCGCCGGTCCGGGCGGGTCCCGCCAGGTAGCGGTCGAGGACTTCTGCACGGGTCCCAGCCAGTCGGTCCTGCAGACAGGCGAGCTGCTCGTCTCTCTGCACTTCCCGTTCCCCGCAAAGGGCTCGGGCGCCCAGTACATGCGCTTCATCCCGCGAAACGAGATGGACATCGCTGTGGCGGGCGCGGGCGTATCGGTGGAGCTCGACAACGGTACCTTCAAGTCGGCGCGCATCGCCCTCGCGTCTGTGGCGCCGACTCCTCTGTTCGTCAAAGAGGCGGGCGAAGCTCTCGCCGGCAAGCCAGTCAACGACGAGAGCATCAGGATGGCCTCCGCCATCGCCAAGGACGCCGCCAAACCCATCACCGACATGCGCGGCACCATCGAGTACAGGAAGCACCTGTGCGAGGTGCTGACCCGACGCGGACTCAACATCGCAATCGACAGGGCAAAGGAGAACAAGTAATGCCGGCCAAGACCTACGTACAGACGACCATAAACGGGGAGCACGTCGACTTCCTTTGCGAGCCCCGGCAGAGCCTCCTAGAGTGCCTGCGGGACGTGATCGGCCTGACAGGGTCCAAGGAGGGGTGTAACGACGGCAACTGCGGAGCCTGTACGGTCGTGTTCGACGGCAGGATCGTGACGGCGTGTCTCGTCCTCGGCGTCGAGGCTGAGGGTAAGGAGATAACGACGATTGAGGGAATAGCTATAGGCAGTACGCTGCACCCGGTGCAGGAGGCTTTTCTCGAGAACGCGGCCCTCCAGTGCGGCATTTGCACCCCAGGGTTCATCGTGGCTTCCAAAGAGCTTCTGGACCATAACCCGGACCCGACCGAGCACGAGATACGCTTCTGGCTCGCCAACAACCTTTGCCGCTGCACTGGCTACGACAAGATCGTGCGCGCCGTGCAGGACGCCGCCACGAGGATGAGGGAGGCGAAGGCATGACCACGACCGAGTACGACCCCAACGTTGTCCTCTCTACAACCGAGTACGACGTAGTCGGCACCCGCCCCCTGCGGCCCGACGGGGCCGACAAGGTCACCGGGCGCGCTCTGTACGGGGCGGACTTCAGCGCCACCGGGCTACTGCACGCCAAGGTGCTGCGAAGCCCGCATGCCCACGCCCGCATCGTGTCGATCGACACGAGCAGAGCGGAAGCCGCTGCGGGCGTCCTCGCGGTCGTGACCAACGCCGACATGCCCTCCGGCGGGGAGGACGAGGTCGGCAGCGAGGGCGTCGCCATAGGGGATCTCAGGCGCAACGTGCTGGCCGCCGACAAGGCCCTTTACAGGGGACACGCGATAGCCGCGGTAGCGGCCGTCAGCCCGCACGAAGCCGAGGAAGCCCTGGCTCTCATAGAGGTGGACTACGAGGTCCTGCCTCCAGTCCTTACCGTCCAGGAGGCCATGGCTGACGGCGCGCCCATTCTTCACGAGGACTTGCGGACGGTGGAAGCCGGCGAGGAGGGCGACGAGCCGTCCAACGTGGCCGAGCACTTCCGGCACGACTTGGGCGACGTGGAGGCGGGCTTCGCCGAGTCCGACATCGTCATCGAGCGTGAGTTCAATACCGCAACCGTCCACCAGGGGTATATCGAGCCCCAGGTCGCGACGGCCTTCTGGAACGCCGACGGGCGGATCCACGTCTGGTGCAGCACTCAGGGGTCGTTCTGGGTGCGCGACGAGGTATCCAAGGTCCTGGGCATAACCGAGTCGCTCGTCAAGGTGACGCCGATGGAGATCGGCGGCGGCTTTGGCGGCAAGATCCCGGCCTACATCGAGCCGGTGTGCGCGATGCTGTCCCGGAAGACCGGCCAGCCGGTCAAGATTGTCATGACGCGGCAGGAGGTCTTCGAGGGTACGGGCCCGACTCCGGGCTCTCAGATCAAGGTAAAGGTTGGCGCCGACAGTCGAGGCAACCTCAAGGCCGCGCAAGCCTACCTTGCTTACGAGGCCGGGGCGTTCAAGGGCTCCCCCGTAGGTGCCGCGTCGCAGTGCGTGTTTGCCGCGTACGCGGCGCCGAACCAGTCGATCGACGGTTACGACATCGTAGTTAACAAGCCAAAGACGCAGGCCTACCGCGCCCCCGGCGCGACCAACGCGGCCTTCGCCATGGAGACGGTCGTCAGCGAGATCGCCGAGAAGCTCGGCATCGACCCGATAGACATCCGGCTCAGGAACGCATCGAAGGAGGGCACGCGCAGGGCCGATGGGCCGACCTTCCCTCGCGTCGGCTGCGAGGAGGTCCTGCAGGCGATGAAGGAGCACCCCCACTACAACACGCCGCTCGAGGGGCCCGGCAGGGGCCGGGGCGTATCGATCGGCTACTGGTTCAACGTGGGGTTCAAGTCGACCTGCACGATCAGCGTGAACCACGACGGCACGATCAGCCTGATCGAAGGGTCTACCGACATCGGCGGCAGCCGCGCCTCCGTCTCGATGCAGGCGGCAGAGGTCTTGGGCATCAGAGCCGAGGACGTACGGCCGACGGTGGCTGACACGGACTCTGTAGGCTACACGGACGTGACAGGCGGAAGCAGAGTCGCCTACGCCACGGGCTGGGCAGCGCACGACGCCGCGCAGGACGTCAAGAGGCAGATGATCGAGAGAGCCTCGCAGATATGGGACATCGACGCCGATTCCATCGAGATGGAGAAGGGCGTCATCAGGTCCAAGACCGACAGCGAGCTCAAGATGACTTTCAAGGAGATGGCAGCCGAGCTCGCCACTACGGGGGGCACCATAATAGGCTCTGGCTCCATAGACGGCGGCGGCATGGGCGCGGGGGGAGGCTCCTTCGCCGGGAACGTCGTGGACGTCGAGGTGGACCCCGAGACGGGCAAGGTGACCATCCTGCGCTTCACCGCAGTCCAGGACGCCGGCAAGGCGATCCACCCCAGCTACGTCGAAGGACAGATGCAGGGCGGGAGCGTCCAGGGCATCGGCTGGGCCCTGAACGAAGAATACTTTATGAAGGAAGACGGCGGGATGGCAAACTCCAGCCTTCTGGATTACCGGATGCCGACCAGCCTGGACCTGCCGATGATCGACACGGTCATCGTGGAGGTACCGAGTCAGTCTCATCCGTTCGGAGTCAGGGGGGTCGGCGAGGCGAACATCGTCCCGCCGCCTGCCGCAGTCGCCCACGCTATCCACAACGCTACGGGCGTCTGGATGGACAAGCTGCCCATGAACCCGGGCGCGGTGATGGACGCTGTCTGGTCGAAATAAGGAATAAGGGAAATCGGGAGGAAGAGCACATGGCTATAAAGGACTACGAGCCCAACATGGTTCTCGCGACCACTACGTACGATGTAGTGGGAACGCGTCCCATACGCCACGATGGCACCGACAAGGTGACGGGACGAGCGCAATACGGAGCCGACATCAGTGCTTCCGGCCTGATATACGGAGCCATCCTCCGAAGCCCCCACGCCCACGCGAGGATCAGGTCGATCGACACGAGCAAGGCTGAGGCGCAGCCCGGCGTTCTGGCCGCGGTCACGGCCGCGGACTTCCCTGAAAGCGATGCCTCCCCGGAGGCATTCGTTCAGCTCGGAGAGCTGAGCACGCAGCTTGGATACCTCCGCGACAACATCCTTGCCAGCAGCAAAGCCCTCTACAAGGGCCAGCCGGTCGCGGCCGTCGCGGCCGCCAACGCTCACGTGGCTCACGAGGCCCTGGCGCTGATCGAGGTCGACTACGAGGTCCTGCCGCCCGTTCTGACCGCCCCGGAGGGCATGGCGGACGGCGCGCCCATCCTCCACGACCACATGAAGACCGAGGAGCTGGGCGAGAGAACGGACAAGGTGAGCAACGTCGACCAGCACTTCCAGCACGTTCTCGGTGACGTGAACAGCGGACTTGCCGAAGCCGACATCGTGATCGAGCGCGAGTTCAACACGGCTACCGTTCACCAGGGCTACATCGAGCCCCACAACGCGACCGCCTTCTGGAACAAGGACGGGAAGGTCACCATCTGGTGCAGCACGCAGGGCCCGTTCGAGGTCCGGGACGCATCGGCGGCCTCTCTGAACCTCGACATCGCCGACATAAAGCTCGTGCCGATGGAGATCGGCGGCGGGTTCGGCGGCAAGTTCGAGCCCTTCGGCGCGCCGGTCGCGGCGATGCTCTCTAAGAAGACGGGCCACACGGTGAAGATCGTCATGTCCAGGGCCGAGGACCTTCAGAGCACGGGGCCGACGCCCGGCTGCTTCATGAGGGTCAAGATGGGCATCACGAACGAGGGTAAGCTCACGGCGGCGCAGGCTTATCTCGCATTCGAGGCGGGGGCGTTCCCAGGCTCTCCCGTGGGGGCGGCGGCGATGACGGTATTCGCGGCCTACGACATTGCGAACGTGGTCGTCGACGGGTACGACGTGGTGGTGAACAAGCCGAAGTCGGGGGCCTACCGGGCGCCCGGGGCCACTCAGGCGGCATTCGCGGTGGAGACGGTGGTCGACGAGTTCGCGGAGAGGCTTGGCATCGACCCGATAGAGCTGCGTCTGATGAACTCGGCCAAGGAGGGCACCCGCCGGGCCGACGGGCCGGTAAACCCCCGGATCGGCTGCGTCGAGGTGCTGGAGGCGATGCGGGACCATCCGCACTACAGCGCTCCCCTGGAGGGCCCCAACAGGGGGAGGGGTGTCGCCGTCGGCTTCTGGATGAACGGCGGGGGCGCGTCAGCGTGCACCATCAGAGTCAACCCGGACGGCAGCCTGACGCTCAGCGAGGGCTCCGCCGACATCGGCGGCACGCGCGCATCGGTGGCCATGCAGGCCGCGGAGGTCCTGGGCCTCCCCGCGGAGAGAATCAACCCGCAGGTGGTCGATACCGACTCGGTGGGCTACACCTCGGGCACGGGCGGCAGCAGCGTCACCTTCAAGGCCGGCTGGACCGCCTACGAAGCCGCAAATGACGTCAAACGACAGATGATCGAAAGGGCGTCGACGATATGGGAGGTTGACGTAGACACCCTCGACTACAGGAACGGGGAAATCAGCTCCAAGTCCGACCCTGAGTTGAAGATGTCCTTCGCCGAGCTGGCGGGGCAACTCAACGACACGGGCGGGCCCATCGTCGGCTCCAGCAGCATGACGCCGCCGGCCATAGGCGGAGCGTACGCGGGGAACATCGTTGACCTGGAGGTTGACCCCGAGACGGGCAAGGTGACGGTCCTGCGCTTTACCTGCGTTCAGGACGCCGGAAAGGCCATCCACCCAAGCTACGTCGAGGGACAGATGCAGGGCGGCAGCGTGCAGGGCATCGGCTGGGCGCTCAATGAAGAGTACTTCATGAGCGATAAAGGCGACATGATGAACTCCAGCCTGCTCGACTACCGGATGCCGGTCAGCCTCGACCTGCCGATGATCGACACGGTCATCGTGGAGGTCCCGAGCTCGACGCACCCCTTTGGAGTGCGGGGAGTAGGCGAGGTAAACATCGTTGCCCCGCCCGCCGCGATCGCCAACGGCATATACAGGGTCCTGGGCGTCCGCATGGACAGGCTACCCATGAATCCCGCCGCGTTGATGGAGGCTGTCTGGTCGAACGGCGGTTGATCGAATGGCCACCGTACACATCCCGTCCCTCATGCAGAAGCTGACCGATGGCCGGTCGACGGTTGAGGTCGAAGGGGCGACCGTGCGCCAGATCATCAACAACCTGGAAGAGGCGTACCCCGGCATGAAGGAACGCCTCGTGGCTGGCCACAAGATCAAGCCCAACATATCCGTCGCCGTCGGTGGGACCGTATCGGCGATGGGTATGCTGGAGAAGGTCGGCGAGGACAGCGAGGTGTTCTTCCTCCCCGCAATCGGGGGCGGGAGCCTGTAGTCTCCCCACTCCTAAATGGGGAGGGGTCAAAGTGAGGGCGATCTGTCAGACCTTCTGTGGACCGGCGAGCACTGGATACTGTACCTGAGGCGGCCCGGCGAGGAGGCCAACAGCGGCGCCGTCAGTCTGTACAGGACCGCGTTCAGCCCCGCGGGCGAGGGGACGGTTGCTCTTGTGGAGATCAAAGGTCCGTCCGGGATCGGGCCGGTGATTTACACCGACAACCCAGGTCTCGCCGATTTCATCTCCAACACGGTCATCAAATGGTCGGCGAGTCCGTTTCCCCAGGGGCTGCCCCTGGTGGAGGCCCGGTTCACCCGAGGCGGCGCCGTGCCGTCCTCGCCGGAATGGCGGATAGAGGCCGGCGGCGATGTCGTCACGGCCCGGTGGATCGATGCCTGGCCTCCGGCAGTTATGGACCGTCCTCTCCAAGGTGACGGGAAGTCCGTGACCCACTCGGTGCTCTTCTTCAGCGACGAGGCCGAGATGACCGTAAACGGGGCCGTGGTCGAAGGCGTCCCGTTCGTCAGGGAGGACTGGAAGCGCGTTATCGGCCGCCCGGGGACCTCATCATGCTTCGCCCTGTCCGAGACGATGGTGGCCACGGACTGAGCCTGCGCCGCCCGTCGAGCTAGCCGAAGCGGGCGGGGTCCATCGGCGACATGTCCATGAACGGCTCTTCTCCTGTGATGACCTGGGTCACGAGCCTGGCGCTGGCGGGGCCGGAGGACATGCCGATCATCGCGTGTCCCGCGGCTAGTGTCAGGTTGTCGTAGCGGGGCGACCGTCCCAGGAGCGACAGGCCGTCGGGAGTGAGCGGACGGAGTCCAGCCCAGACCTCCAGTCTCTCCATGTCTCTCGTATCAACCTCGGACACGTAGGCTGCGGGGGCGCGCGAAACAGCGTCGACCCGCCTCTGGTTGATGGAAAGGTCTAATCCCGCCAACTCCAGCGTTCCGGCGAACCGGATCGTGTCGCCCATAGGTGTGACCGCCACCCTGCCCTCGCCGCAGATGAACGGTACCTCGGGAATGCCCTCCGGTCTGCGGAAGGTGACGCTATATCCCTTGGCCGCCTGGATGGGGGCCTTGATGCCGAGTTCGCGGGCGAGGAGCGGGGTCCACGATCCGGAGGCCAGCACCACCTCATCTGCTTCAAGCGTGCCCGCCGAGGTGTTCACACCGATGATGCTTCTGCCATCTTTCTCGAACCCCCGCACCTCCGCGGGGGCCAGGACCGTGCCGCCCATGGCCTGAAACTTCGCCGCCAGCGCCCGCACGAAACGCGCAGGCGTTAGATGTGCGTCCTGCGGGTAGTAGACCGCGCCCACAACCGTCGCGTTAAGTCCGCCAAGGCGGTCGACGACCTCCGGCTTGCTCAGGACCTTCGTCTCTATGTCGATGGCTCCGAGCACCTCCGCCTCGTGCCGTCCCTCGTCGAGGCCCTCCTCGGTGTTGAAGAGATGGAGTACTCCCCTCTCCTCGAACCCGAACTCCATGTCGTCCATGGCCGAAAGCGACCGGTACATCTCCAGGCTCTTCGTGATTAGGTCGCGGAGCACCGGCATGGTCCTGTCCCTTTGGCGGGCGTTGGCTGCCGCTCGGAAGCGCCAGAGCCAGGCCAGCAGAGCAAGGTCCGGCCTGGGCCGTATGTAGAATGGGCTCTCCGGATTGAACATCCATCTCAGAGCCTGTCCCACGACGCCGGGCTGGGCGAACGGCACGCTGTGGCTGGGGACTACCAGCCCGGCATTGCCGTAGGAGGAGCCCGCGCAGATATCTTCCCGGTCGACCAGGAGCACGCTCCTGCCCGCTTCGGTGAGGTAATAGGCGGTGCACACGCCGAGGACACCGCCTCCGACGACGAGCACATCGTGTCGGCTGGCGGGAACCGTTCCGGTCATGCGGTACGGGCCTTGTTCATAGCAGTGCGTATTATACGGACATTCCAGCTTCAAATCCCCCTTAAGCTCCCCGTTCCTTCGAATTTTCTTAACAGGCGGTCTGTAGATTGGTTCAAGAGACGGGGCCAATACTAACTAAGGAGGAATAGGAGTGAGGAAGAGATACTGGCTCACAGGAACGATAGTCGCCGCCGTGATGGTCATGGGCATCATGGGAGGCGTGGCAATGGCCCAGGAGACATCCGACGAGGACGGTGATTCCGAGAGGCAAAGCTTTGCCGCCAGGGTCGCCGACATTCTTGGTCTGGACGAGACGACGGTGCAGGACGCCATCGATCAGGCCAAGGCCGAGATGCAAGAAGAGGCGCTGCAGGCCAAGCTCGATCGGCTTGTCGAGAACGGCCACATGACTCAGGAGCAGGCCGACGAGTACAAGACGTGGATCGAGTCGAAGCCCGAGGGCCTCTCGCCCAAGATGTTCGGCGGCTTCGGCAAGAAGCACCACCGGTTCGGAGGCCGTGGCTGGGGCGGGTGGGGTAAGTCGAAGGCCCCGGCGGATTCCGGGGACTCGGCGTAATCCAGCCGCATGCCGGGGTACGCGACTACTGAGGGCCCCGACTTCCGCTCCTCCACGCGAACCCAACGGCCCAGATGACAAGAGGGCGGCTCCGGCTGCCCTCTTGTCGTTCTATAATACTTCAAACTTTCTTCACAATTCGCAGTTACAGTCAGCGCAAGGGAAGGCGGGTTTCAAACCCGCCCCTACGATCTGAATTGGCGGTGTAGTCAAAACGAATTGGTATCAGTTACGTTTCACCCTCACCTCAATCCTCTCCCGTCAAAGGGAGAGGAGGCACGAGCAGGACAAGGATGCCGGGGAAGGTACTGATAATCGAGGACGACCCTGATACCGCCAGGCTGGTGGGGCTCTACCTGTCCCGAGACGGCTACGGGGTCATATCCACAGCGAACGGGCAGGAGGGCCTCCAGCTCGCCAGAGAGGCCAAGCCCGACCTCATAGTGCTCGACCTGATGCTGCCCGGCATGAGCGGCATGGACATATGCCGTACGCTGCGTGATGAGTCGATGGTCCCGATAGTCATGCTCACCGCGCGCGTCGAAGAAAAGGACCGGCTGAACGGCCTCGACATGGGCGCGGACGACTACGTGACAAAGCCCTTCAGCCCGAGGGAGCTGGCCGCAAGGGTCAGAGCCGTGCTGCGGCGGACGGCCCGCGAGGCCCTGGACGGGGGCCCGGAAGAGCTATCACACGGCAGTATCACAATCAACCTGAAACAGCATGCCGCCACGGTCGACGGAAAGGATGTCTCTCTTACGCCGACCGAGTTTCGAATCCTGACCCTGCTCATCCGCGAGCCGGGCCGCACGTTTACCAGGAACCAGATCATCGACAGGGTATTCGGCTACGACTTCGACGGATTCGACCGAACGGTTGATGCCCACGTGGCGAACCTGCGTCGCAAGCTCGGCGCGAAGCGGGGAAGCGGGGAGCACGTCAAGACCGTCTACGGCGTGGGATACAGACTCGGCGATGCGTAACTGGTTCGTCAGTCTCCAGTTCAGGCTCATAGTGAGCTTCGCGCTAGTGCTGACCCTGGCACTGGCAGGCGTCAGCGCCTACGTCGGCCTCGCCGCCGACAGGGAGGCTGAAAGACTCCAAACCAACACCGACGCAGCCCGCGCCCGCCGCATCACCCACGCGCTGGAACGCTTCTACTCTAACAACGGAGGATGGGGAGGCCTCCAGCCTATGCTGGAGCGGATGGGGTTCGTCGCGGGCCGCGACATCGTAGTAATGGCCGTGGACGGCAACTTGGTCGGCAATACGAGCGGCAGTCCGGCAGGCGAGTTGAAGGGTTTGTACGCTGGCGGTCCGGCCCCGGTGGTCGTGGACAAGAAGCGGGTGGGGTCCGTCTATGTGGAGAAGGACATTGCGGCCCTCAAGAGGGGGATGATCGACAAGAAGCCACCCCCACTGTGGACGAAGTTCGCCAATCTGACGGACGAGCAGCTGCGCCAGTACGCAGGGTCGTTCGAGGAGCCCGCGGTAACGCACATCACGGACGCTACGAACCGCTCCCTCATCCTGGCGGGCGCTGGCGCCGGCTTGATCGGGCTCTTGCTGGTCTCCCTTATCTCTCAACGGATGCTCGGATCGGTCCGCAACCTGACCGCGGCTTCCCGGAAGATGGGCGCTGGCGACCTGTCCCAAAGAGTCCCCGAGGGGAGCCGCGACGAGGTCGGCCAGCTTGCCAGGACCTTCAACGCCATGGCCGGAAAGCTGGAGAACGCAGAGCGCCAGCGCCGCAACATGGTGGCCGACGTCGCCCACGAGCTCAGGACGCCTCTCTCGAACATCCAGGGCTATGTGGAGGCCGTGAGAGACGGTGTGCTCGAACCCGACCGGGCGACGATCGGAACGATCCATCAGCAAGTGCTGTATCTGGCAGACCTCGTAGAGGACCTGCGTCTGTTGACCGAGACAGAGGCCGACGACTTCAGACTCAACCGAGAGCCGGGATCCCTGGTGGAGACCGTACGCGAATCGGTAGAAGGCGCCCGCGCAAAGGCCGAGGCCAGCGGAGTCGTGCTGAGCGCCGACCTCTCGGCCGAAGCGCCCACGATAGTATTCGACCGGACCAGGATATCCCAAGTCGTCGGCAACCTCCTCGACAACGCAGTCCGCCATACTCCTACCGGAGGTACGGTGACGGTATCGGCAGCCGTTGGGCAATCCAGGGCATGTGTTACCGTGGCCGACACCGGGGAGGGCATACCGGACGATGCCCTTCCCTCCGTCTTCGACAGGTTCTATCGGGTCGACCCTTCCAGGAGCCGGGCTACCGGAGGAGCGGGGCTCGGCCTGACTATAGCCAGGAAGCTTGTAGATGCACACGGAGGCTCGATCCGAGTGGAGAGCAAAGCAGGACGGGGCACCAGCTTCACGTTCGACCTCCCACTGGATGGAGGGCGGGCGGAGAAGTCCGAGACGTGATCCAAGGGTTGACGGGAGGATCTATCGCCGCGGTCGTTGTTGCCCTGGTCTCCCTGCCGCTGCACTCACCGAACGACGTGCTTTTCGGCACGGCCCCGATCGTGGCGGGCTCGCTGCTGTTAGGCCTCGCGGCGGGTGTGGTATGGACACGGCTGGCCTCCGGGCCTAACCCTAGGAGTCGGTTCGCGTTAATATGGCTGGCAGCCTTCGCCGTCTCTGTGGTGGCGATGGCCGTAGTAGATTCCTGGCTGGACCGCATGCTGTCGTTCTGGGCGCCCCTGGCCGCGATTAACTTTGTGGTGACCGGGGCCTTTACCTTGTCCGCACCGGGGGTCCCCTTTCTGCGGAGCAGGTGGCTGACCGCGATTGGCCTCCTGATCGCGCTGGCCGTAGGGCTTGGGCTTGCCGGGCAGGGCGATCAGGAGAGTGGGAGGCTGGAGCTCCCGCCGCGCGCCGTCGGCACGGTTGTCCAGGACACATCTGACCAAGGGGTGGCTTAAGTAATGACAAGGAAGAAAATCACCATCGTCTCAGCGACACCGCGAATAGCTGACACGGTACTATTCCGCCGAGGGAGAGGATTGGGGCGTGGCTTTCCCCTCGCCATCGCGGGAGTGATACTCGCGCTGACAATGATCACTGCGGCCGCCTGCGGGTCGTCCGGCGACGAGGACGTCGCGGGCGATACTCAGGCAACAGTGGCAACGCCAGTCAGCACTCCAACTTCCGAGCCGACGCGGGAGCCTACGGCTGATCCGACCGAGGCTCCGGCCCCTGAAACGAGGGCCGCAGGAGAGGTGGAGGGCCTCACCTTCGCCGTTGGGGAGGGCTCCGAGGCTACATTCTCCGTGCGAGAGGAGCTAACGTCTGTACCTCTCCCCTTCGACGCCGTGATACGCACGACCGCGCTCTCGGGTGAAGTCCACATGGACGGGCGCGACTCCGTAATAGAGATCGACCTTCAGCAGTTGAGCAGTGACAACTCCTTCCGTGACCGCTACATCCGGTCGAGCATGTTCGGAGAGCACCCGACCGGGGAGGTCGATGGCGAGCTGCAGATACGGGGAGTGACCGCCCCGCTGACATTTGAGATTGAGGCCCGCGACGACGGGAACGTCGTCTTCATTCTAGGCCGCACAACTTTCACGTGGGACGACCTGCAGATACCGAAGCCCACAGCCAGATCTGTCGTAAGCCTTGATGACGTAGTAAGAGTCGAGGTATTGCTGTCGGTCACACCCGTCAAATGACGGTACAATAGATGCTGGCTGCCACGGTCTCACGAGGCAGTCCACACAAGGGACATTCGAGGAATAGAGTGGCATTGCTAGAGACAATAGGCAACCTGAGGGCGTGGCAGGTGGCAGTTATCATCGCGGTGTGGGTGCTGGGGATCGCAGGCGCCTTCGGAGTTTACCAGCTCACTACCCGGACGGACGACAACGGCGGCGACACTCTGGGCGAAGACCAGCAGCTATACGCCGTTGCAACCGGCGATCTGGTCAACGAGGTGTCCGTCAGTGGCGGCCTCATCTTTCCAAACCGCGAAGCGCTGAACTTCGGCGTTCAGGGAACGGTCGGACGCGTCTCGGTCGTTGAGGGAGACTTCGTCACGGAGGGCCAGACGCTAGCCGTCCTCGACGAAGAGTCGATAGCGAACATGGAGAAGGAGATAGCCCAGGCTGAGCTCGATCTGCGCGACGCAGGTGAGGCGCTGGACAAGGCGCTTGCTCCGTATAACGCCCTTGACTTGGCCCGAGCAGAGTCGGACGTGGCGAACGCCGATGCCGACCTGAAGTCCAAGCGGGACGATCTGGTCGCAATGCTCGCGCCTTCCGAACACGCCGTCGCACAGGCCGAGGCCAAGGTGGCCTCCGCAAAGGTCGCGATATCGGCCGCGGAGGCAGCGCTCGAATCGGTGAAGGAGCCGCCTTCCAACCACGAGATCGTGAGCGCCCGGTCTAGAATCACGAATGCCAGAGCCCTGGTCGAGGAAGCGTCGGAGGCGTTGAGGTTTCTGAAGGAAGGCCCGGACGAAGAAGCCTTGGAAGAGGCCCGGCTGAAGATCGACTCCGCTCAGGTCTCCTTGAGAATCGCCAAGCTGGACCTGTTCCTTCTCAGCGACGACTGGGACGGGAAGCTCGGCGAGGAGAGGGACATGCTGGAGGCGGCCAGGGACGCCTACGCGGCCGTATTCATCAAGTGGCTCAGGATAGAGCTCACCGAGGCCGAGCGTGACACCGAACCGGATGCGCTCCTGGAGTCTTGGAATGCCGACCTCAGTACACTGTTCATTCGGGAGGACTCGCTCCACGGCGTGCAAGTACCTCCAGACGACCCCGCGACCCGCTGGAACGATCCGCATGTCTATGTATGGACCCACTTCTACCCAGGCAGGGTCTTTGCCACGTGCGAGAGCGCGGCGGCGGTTGGGGGACCGTGCGTAAAGGCGGAGATGGACGAGGCGTGGGCAGTGATCGGGCCTCTGGAAGACAGCATCAGAAAACTCACCATACAGGAGGACAGGGCGGTCACGAGCATCCAGTTGGCCGTAACCCGCGCCGAAGAGAATCTGGACCAGGGCAAAGAGGATCTGGACGACCTGCTGGCGGACCCCGACAGAATCGACGTAGAGGTAAAGCAGGCGTCGCTGAACCTCGCGATATCTGTGCTCCAGGAGGCCGAGGACGACTTGGTCGTGCTGATGGCCGGACCCGACCCGAACAAGATAGAGGACCGGGAGACGCGGATCGTACAGGCCAAGGTGGACCTGCAACAGGCCGAGGCGGAGCTGGTCGACCTGACGGCAAGCCCGGACGAGATCGATGTGAGGGCGGCCGAAAAGCGGATCTTCCTGGCCGAGGCTACTCTCGCTGACGCACAGGAGACCCTTGCCAAGGTGCTGACGGGGGCAGACCCATACCTCGTGGCCCTCAGCGAGGCCGACGTAACCGCGTCGTCTGCGGCCCTCGAGTCGGCCAGAGCCGCGCTGGGCCAGACGACGATAACCGCGCCTTGGACGGGCGTCATCTCGAAGATCGAGGTTGAGCCAGGACAGCAGATAGGAGCCGATTCGCCGGTGTTCGAGATGGTCGACGAGTCGGTCGTAGAGGTACAGGGGATGGTTGATGAGATCGATGTCCTGTTCGTCCGGGAGGGCCAGCCTGTGTCAGTAACGATGGACGCCCTGTCGGGCCGGACACTCAGCGGCGTCGTATCGGATATCGCGGCGGTTGCCGATGGCCAGGAGGGCATCGTCTTCGGCGAGCGCACGACCACGGGGATAGTCAGATACGCCATCAACATACGTGTGGAGACGCCGCCGGGTCTGTCGCTTCCCGAAGGACTCAGCGCGCTCGCTTCGGTCGTAATAAGGGAGGACAGAGGCGTGCTGCTCGTGCCGCTCGACGCCGTCTACGGCAGTTTCGACCAGCCTCTTCTTTGGGTGAGGAATAACGGGGCAACCGAAGAGCGGCCCGTCATTCTCGGCAACAGCGACGACTTCTGGGTTGTGGTCGAGAGCGGGGTCTCCGAGGGCGACGTGATCATTATGGAGTACCGTGACCCATCTGAGGGTTTCGGAGGACCCGGAGGGCTATTTCAGGGATTTGGCCGCGGACGGCTCGGGGTGGAGCGGTAAACAGGTGATGGCGGAGACGTCACATGAGCTGATCGAGCTCGAAGATGTGACGAAGACCTACCGTATGGGGGAGGTCGAGGTCCACGCGCTTAGCGGAGTATCCCTTTCGATACCGCGCGGCGAGATGGTGGCAATAATGGGACCGTCGGGCTCGGGCAAGTCGACCCTCATGAACATGATCGGTTGCCTGGACGTCCCTACCTCCGGGAGGTACCTGCTGGAAGGCGAGGAGATCGAGAAGCTTGGAGGAAACAGGCTGGCCGAGGTGCGGAACCGAAAGATCGGCTTCGTGTTCCAGACTCACAACCTGCTGCCGCGCCTCACTGCCCAGGCGAACGTAGAGTTGCCCCTGATCTATGGCAACGGCGGGGGGCGGAAGGACCGGGCGCGCGAGGCACTCAGCCGAGTCGGTCTGGGCGATCGCATGTCGCACCGGCCCACCGAGCTCTCAGGCGGACAGCAGCAGAGGGTTGGCATCGCGCGGGCCCTTGTCAAGAACCCTGCGATCCTGCTGGCCGACGAGCCAACCGGAAACCTGGACAGCCGATCCGGCCAGGAAATCATGGCTATTCTCAAAGGCCTGAACCGGGTCGAGGGGATGACTGTCATCATCGTGACTCACGAGAGCGCCGTGGCCGCGCACGCTGAGCGCATAGTATCAATGCTCGACGGGGCGGTGGTGTCAGACAGAGAGGCGGCATGAGCCTACCCGCCGTCCTGATTACCGCCCTATCGTCTCTGGGGGCCAACAAGCTCCGCACGGCGCTGGCGCTTCTGGGCATAGTCATCGGCGTTGCCGCCGTCATATCGACCATGTCGGCGGGACGCGGCGCTCAGAGTGAGATAATCTCCAGGATCGGGGCCTTGGGCGCCAACCTGCTGTTCGTGTACCCCCAGCAGACCCCGAATGGCGTTCAGGGGACCCTCACCTTGGAGGACGCATACGCGCTGCTCGACCCTGTCAGCGCGCCCACCGTGAGGCAGGTCGCCCCGGAGATAGGCACCGTCGCCGAGCTCGTCGCCGGCAGGGAGAATACCTTCGCCCAAGTGATCGGGGTCACACCGGAGTACGCGTCCGTACGCAACTACGACGTCACCTCCGGCAGGTTCATAGCCGGCAGGCACGTGCAGAACGTGTCGGACGTAGCGGTGCTGGGTTCGCAGCTGGCCGAGGACCTCTACGGCTTCCGCGATCCAGCGGGGCAGAGGCTGCGCATCAACGGGCGTCAGTTCAGTGTCATCGGAGTGATGGAGAGTCGAGGAGGGGCCAACCCGTTCGGCGACTCCATAGTAATGGTGCCACTGACCACTGTCTATTTCAGACTCGACTCGCAGCGAACCGCGCAGGGCGATATCGCCGTGCAGTCCATAAACGTGCAGACCGTGGACGGTGCTTCGCCGGACGACGCCATCCGTCAGGTCACCTCCATCCTGCGGCTTCGACACCGCATCACCGAGGCGGATGACTTCATCGTCAACAGCCTGGAGGAGACGATTCAGACGGTCGAGGACGCGTCAGAGACCTTTGTGATCTTCCTGGGCACGATCGCCGGCATCTCCCTGCTCGTTGGGGGCATCGGCATCATGAACATCATGATGGTGACTGTGACCGAGCGCACGCGCGAGATAGGGATCCGCAAGGCAATGGGCGCCAAGTGGCGCGACATCCTGTACCAGTTCGTGGCCGAGGCGACGCTGCTGAGCCTGGGAGGCGGCATAGTCGGCGCCTTAGCCGGCGTGGGTCTCTCCAAGGCTCTGGACGGACGCACCGTGGGCGGCCAGACCTTTCAAACGGCCGTGACGGGGGACATCACGGTGCTTGCCATGGCAGTGGCGATCGCCGTCGGGCTCTTCTTCGGAATATACCCGGCCGCCAGAGCGGCCAACCTGCACCCTATCGACGCCCTGCGGTATGAGTAGCGTTCCGGTAGTGGAGAGGAGGGGAGCCAGAATGAGCAATAAGAGCTTCATGCTGACCGTCGTGGCTGTCCTGCTTCTGGGAGGGATGGTCGGGGGTGCGTTCGTCGCCGGACTGGTCGTAGGTGGCGGCTCCGACGAGGAGGAGGTCCCGAATGTTCTCACGCTGCCGCCGCCCGAAGGTTCCGCGAACGCCCCGACGACCGGGGCTCCATCGGGAGACATCCAGAACCTGGGGCAGATCATTCAGCGCGTTCAGTCGGGCGAGATGACCCAGGAGGAGGCGGCCCAGCTGCGCCAGATGTTCCAGGGAGGGGGCTTCGGAGGGCCGGGAGGCAGGCTGGGTGCAGGCCTGGCGGGCGGCGGGGTACTCTCCGGTACGGTGGAATCGGTCGAGGACGGCAAGATCATCGTCAACACGCCCCAGGGGCCACTGGAGGCGATGATCGGCCCGGAGACCTTGATACAGCGCACTGAGATCTCGGTCATATCCGCCGACGAGCTGAGCGAGGGGGTCCAGGTGCAGATCGTGGGCCAGCCCAGCGAGACGGGCGTCATTGACGCCGCGTCGATCTTCGTCGTCCCGGAAGGGGCCGGAGGATTCGGGGGTTTTGGGGGCGGAGGCACCGGACTCGGGGGTGGGCAGTAGGGCTGTGGAGGCCTCACCCTCACGTTAATTCTCTCCCATCAAGGGAGAGGAGGGCCTACCCGACGACCTCGCGGAACACGCGGAGGTAGTTGAGCCCCAGTATCTTGCGCATCTCGTCCTCGCTGAAGCCCCGTTCAGCCAGCTTGACTGTGATGGCAGGCCAGTCGGTAAACCTGTCGAAGTCCTCAATGCGGTGAGTGTCGCTGAGCCGGTGCTCGGCGCGGAACCCCGACCAGGCGAATCCATCCGGCGTCGCCCTCGGGTCCGGATCGTCCTGGTACAGGTACGACGTGTCGTAGGGCCCCAACTCCGGCGGGTACTCGAAGTTGGACTCCGTGCCGGGACCCGGCCCGCACTTGTCGCTCCCTATTCCGACGTGGTCGATCCCCATCACGTCCACCAGGTGCTCGACGTGGTCCGCGAAGTCGTCCAGCGTAGCCTTGTTGTCCGGGCGGAGGAAGCCGCCGATAGCGGCCACGCCGAAGAAGCCTCCGTTGCCCGCGATGGCCCGAGCCAGCTCGTCCCCTTTGCCGCGGTCGTGGTAGCAGACGGCGTTGCTGGCCGAGTGAGTCACTATGACGGGCGATGACGAGGCCTCGATGGCGTCGAACCCCACCTGCTCGCTGGAGTGGCTCACGTCCACCAGCATGCCCAGCTCGTTGAGGCGGCGGACGACCTCGATGCCGAAGTAGGTGAGACCGGTCTTGTAGCGCTCGGTGCAGCCGTCGCCGACCAGGTTTCGAAGGTTATACGTGAGCTGGACGACCCTGAGACCCAGGTTGTAGAAGGTGTCGATCCGGTCGAGGTCGGTCCCGAAGGGCATCGTCTCCTGGAAGTCGAAGATGACGCCGCGGGCGCCGTCGCGGTAGGCGGCCTCGATGTCGGCGGCCTTCAGCACCAGCCGAAGCTCGCCTCCCAGCGCGTCGATGATCGCCCGCGCCTGCGTGACCGAGGCGATAGAGGTCTCGAAGGCTCCTTCAGGAGGGTGAGGCCCCGCGTAGGTGGCGCTGGCGACGTTCACGCCAGCCTCCTCCCACATCGCCATGTACTGCCGGGCCGACTCGGGGTGGTCCCGGATTTCGCCGACCGTCATCGCCTGGAGGCGCTTGCGAACCTCCCCTCTTGACATGCCATCGGCCGCCATCTCCTTCATGGCCTCGTGCATGGCCTCGGTGTAGAGGAGGCCCGAAGTTACGCCGGGCTGCTGGCTGTCGACCACCAGAGCCTTCTCGTGAAAGAGACGCGCCTCTTCCGGCGTCATGGACGACCCTGATCTTCGTGCCATGTGGGACTCCCTCCGTTGCTTCCGTACGGGCTATCGCAGGCTATCCTTGTGCCATGATGCGCAACCCCGATGGGGTCAGGCTGGCCACTTCATGCGAGGTTGCCGCCGTCCACGCGCACCTCGGTGCCGGTGACGTACGAGGCGTCGTCCGAGGCGAGGAAGAGCACGACCTTCGCGACCTCCTCGGGCGTGCCCTCCCGCAGCAGCGGCAGGTCCTCCAGGCGGCTGTCGCGGACATCGCTGCCGGCGAAGACTTCGTCGAGCATATCGGTGGCAATAGCGCCCGGGTGAACCGAGTTGACTCGTATCCCGTAACGGCCGTACTGGCGAGCGGCGGACCTCGTGAAGCTGGCGACCGCTCCCTTGGAGGCGTGGTAAGCCGTCGACCACAGGCTTCCCCTCATGGAGGCAATGGAAGCCATGTTCACTACGGAGCCTCCGCCAGCCCTCCTCATCGCCGGGATGCAGGCCTTGGTGCCGAGGAACACGCCCTCGGCGTTCACTTCCATGACCCGCTTCCAGGTCTCCAGGTCCAGGTCCTCTACGGTGTTGCGCTCGTAGATTCCGGCGTTGTTCACCAGGATGTCGAGGCTGTCGAAGCGACTCACAACCGAGTCCACGGTCCGCTCCCAGTCCTGAGCGCTGGACACGTCCAGCTCGAGGAACATCGCCTTGCCGCCGGCGTCGATTATCTCGGCGGTGACCCGTTCCCCCAAGTCGACCAGCACGTCGGACAGAGCGACGCCGGCGCCTTCAGAGGCGAAGCGCCTGGCAACCGCAGCGCCTATGCCCCGGGCCGCACCGGTAACGAGCGCTGTCTTACCCTCCAGCCTCAACTGCGTCTCCGGCGGGCGGAGGGCAGTACCTCGTTGAGGCTGCCGCTCCGGAAACCCGCCAGGTCCAGCGTCACGTAGGCGTAGCCGATGGACCGGAAGTAGTCTGAGACCGCTTCCCTGACCCAATCACTCACCATGAGCGGCAGGTCTTCGGGCTCCACCTCAATCCGGGCCATCGTGTCGTGGTGCCTCACCCGCAGCTGCCGGAGGCCGAGGCCGCGAAGGAACTCCTCAGCCTTCGCGACGGTCGTGAGCGCCTCCTCCGTGACGATGGCGCCGTAGGGTATCCGGGACGACAGACAGGCCTGAGCTGGCTTGTCCCACGTCGGCAGCCCCATCTCCCTGGACAGTTCCCGGACCTCGGCCTTGGTGAGGCCGGCCTCGACCATGGGACTGCGGACGCCGTACTTCTCCGCTGCCTTCAAACCCGGCCTGAAATCGCCCAGGTCGTCGACGTTGGCGCCGTTGGCTACGTGGGCGTAGCCCTCTTCAGAGGCCACGAACCCCAGGCGGGTATAGAGCTCGTCCTTGCAGAAATAACAGCGGCTGGAGTTGTTCGCTCTGTAGTCGGCACGCTCGACCTCGGCGGTCTCGATGACGCGGTGGTTCAGCCCCAGGCTCTCGGCGACTTGAACGGCGCCAGCAAGCTCGGACGGTGCGAGGCTGGGGGAACTTGCCGTAACGGCCAGGGCCATCGGCCCCAGCACATCGTTGGCGATGGCGGCGAGGAGGGCACTGTCCGTGCCCCCGGAGTACGCCACCACGACCGACTCCATTTCGGCCAGGACAGCCCTGAGCACATCCAGCTTACGGTGCAGGTCTGCTTCCGATCGGGCTTCAATCATGCCGCACCATACTACCACGAGGGGTGCTCACTCCCCATCATATCAATCACACGGAAACTGTTAAGTCTTCATGGGTCGAATCTAGAGGACCCCCCGAATTGTCATTCCGAACGCAGCGCCAGCGGAGTGAGGAATCTAAGGCCTGCAACTGGGGGAGGCCTATTCTTCGACGGCCCGCCGCGTGTGTGCAGAGGTCCTGGATTCTTCGTCGTTGGGCTCCTCAGAGTGACGACAGGACAGGACGATTTCCTGCTTTTCTCACCAAGTCTGCACAGGTTACACAGCTCAGTCACTTGACACATTTGTTCCAATCGCCTATACTCATCACACGACACCACTCTTCGGAGGAGCGAACCCTTGACGCCCTCACGTGAACCCCGTTCGCTCGCCGAGATAGTCCGCGAACAGACCAACGACGGACTCCTCATCCTCGAATTCCTCATCAAGGCCTCCAGAGGAGAGCTCCAGGACTTCGACACCACGCACCGGCTGGAAGCCGCCCGCAGACTGCTCGACATGTTCGTCGGATACGCCATCCTCCGGCGGTCACGCCCGGACTCCGCCCTCGCCATCGTCCTCAACAATGACCTCGGCCTCTTCAGAGAAGTCGTCAGGTTCGAGACAGACGCCATCGAGGGACGCTGCGAAGGCGTCGCCGTCCGGCAGAGGATCGTTCTCGCCGAGCAGCTCCGAAGATGCATGACCCTCGCCCGCTCAGGAGACGCCGCGCCCTCCGGCGCAGTGGGCGCCAGCTTCTCGCGCGTCCTCAGGAAAGAGACCCACGGCGGCTCCAGGATCGACCGCTTCCTGGCGGACGTCGCCAGATGCAAGCTGCGCGGCGCAACCCCGGACGACGTCCGCAACGCCCGAAAGCTCCTCGAAAGCTGACATGACCTACGACTACACGTCAACCGCGGCCTTCCCCGACCTCGAAGACGACCGCGACGCCTACTCCGAATACATCCGCGAGATCACCGGCGACGGTGACACCATCGTCAACTGCCTCATCACGATCATGGAGGACGACGACGCTAAGCCCTATGAGCAGCTGGACGCCCAGCTCCTGCTCGACAGCATTGGCTACGGACGCATCGCCGTCGAGCAGTCTGCCGATGCCGCCGTGCCGCAGCCCGACGACGCTCCGGCCTCGCCGCCGCAACCCCATCCACCGGCGCCGTGGGCGCCCCCACACCCCAGACGGCCGCGGCGACCCGCCTTCGTCCTCTCCGAGGAGACTCTCTTTCACCTGCCGGCCCTCGTCAGGAAGAAGACCGGCAGGGGCAGGAAGATGGCCGACTTCCTCAACGCCGCCGTCACGGGCGAGCTCGAAGGGTTCAAGCCCCGCCACCGGATCAGGGCCGCCAGGCAGCTCGCCGCACGCGCATACTCCAGGGACCGAGACCCCAACTACGGGCTTGGCGAGATCGACCCCCAGAGCACCATGAAGCTCATAGAGACCCTCACCACCGCCTACAAGGAGCGAAAGGCCAGGGAGGAAGCCGGCCCCCAACCGGTCCCCTCCCCCCCCTTCTACATCCTGGAGCCGCACGCCGACCCCGGCCCCACGGAAGACCACGCCGGACAGCCCCCTGACTCCACCCACGGCTGGTACACCTCCGTACTCGACTACTACCCCGCATGCCCTCACGGCGTGAACACCTGCGAATGTGAATGCATCGAAGAAGAACGCAGAAGCCGCGAAGAGCGGCGCGAGCTCGACGAGATCGTCCGCGAACGCTTCTCCCCGTCCCATGAACTCCCCCCATGACCTAAATCGTCGTTCCTGCGTAGCGGCGGGTTGCAAACCCCCGTCATGCGTAATGACCCCAATCGGCCGTCCCCCGTAGCGGCGGGTTGCAAACCCCCGTCATGCGTAGTGACCCCAATCGGCTGTCCCCCCGTAGCGGCGAGTTGCAAACCCGCCCTCCGTGACCTCCGCTCGCCGCCAATCGGTCCCCCTGTCCCCCAATCATCCCCATCACCCTGATCACATGAATCACAGTTCAGACAGGGCGCGAGGTGGCCGAATCCGTTAGAATTGAGCGGGACTCGGAACACTTGGAGACCTTCGTGGAGATATCCCCAGGCATAGACAGAGTATCGGTTGGCAGTGAGAGCGCCACGGGCCCTCCGAACATCTACCTAGTAACGGGCAGAGACGGAGCGGCGTTCATAGACACGGGCTACGGCTCCGACGCCGAAATGGAGGAGTGCCTCGGGCTTTGGAAAGATAAGGGCAGACCCGCGGTAGAAGCCATAATTCTCACCCACCGGCACCCGGACCACATGGGAGGAGCCGCACGGCTTCGGGCCGAGACGGGAGGCCCCGTGGTGTGCACGGCGGCCGAGCGAGAGGCCATCGAGGAGGCGGGCGTGGCCGTCGACAAGGTGGTGGCCGATGGCGACGTCCTGCTTCTGGGAGGACTCACCCTCGAGGCCATTGAAACCCCGGGGCACACCATGGGGAGCCTGTGCGTCCTCATCCACGAGAACGGGGTACTGTTCACTGGCGATACCGTTCTGGGCAGAGGCAGCGTGGCGATAAGTCCCGACCATGGCGACGTCGGCCTGTACGTCGAATCGCTGGGAAAGCTAATGGAAAACCCGCTTCATCGCAAAGCCGGAGGCGACGGCGGCATGGACGAGCTGGCTGCCAAGGCCCTGGCCCGCCCGGCTATCCAGCGTATAGCTCCGGGCCACGGCCCGATGGTGGACGACCCGCAGAGCAAGCTCAAATGGCTTATCGACCACCGACAGAGGCGAGAGGAGCAGATACTCTCGCTCCTCAGGAACGGCGCATCGAAAATGGACGAACTGTTCAAAGAGATGTACCCAAACTTGAGAGCCGAACTGCACGGCAGCGCCCGCGGCCAGATCACTGCCCATCTGATGAAGCTGGAGCGTGAAGGCAGGGTGGCGTCGGCAAGGCCGGCAGACGGCCGCTACGTACTTGGGAGTGACACATGAGCTTCGGGAACGCAGACCTCTTCCCACTCACCGCCGGGGTCACGCCCGGCGGACACCTTTCCATTGGCGGACTCGACACGGTGGACCTAGCGGCTGAGCTGGGGACGCCACTGTACATCTACGACGAGGCGACGCTGCGGGGAATGTGCAGGGAGTTCGTCGGCGAGTTCACGTCACGGTATCCGAAGACCACGGTCGCTTACGCGTCGAAGGCTTTCATCAACCCCGCCCTAGCCAGGCTGGCGGAAGAGGAAGGGTTGGGGCTCGACGTAGTTTCGGGCGGAGAGCTCGCGGTGGCCAAGGCAGTGGACTTCCCCATGGAGAGGGTCTATTTCCACGGGAACAACAAGACGCCGGACGAGCTGCGCATGGCCCTGGATGCGGGGATCGGCCGCATCGTGGTGGACGGCCTATACGAGCTGGAGCTGCTCGACGAGCTTGCCGCGGGCGCGGGGCGGAAGCAGGAGATCATGCTGAGGCTGTCTCCCGGCGTCGACCCTCACACCCACGCGAAGACGACCACCGGAATACTCGACAGCAAGTTTGGCATATCTATCGACACCGGGGACGCGGAGCGCGCCGTGAGACAGGCCCTTGCGTCCAAGAACATGGACCTCGTCGGGCTCCACTGCCACCTGGGCTCTCCGATCTTCGAGCTGGAGCCGTACTCGATCGCGATCGACGCCATGCTTACCTTTGCCGCCGGGTTCAAGTCGGAGGGCCTGGAGCTCCGCGAGTTCAGCCCCGGCGGCGGCTTCGCAATCGGTTACGTTACATCGCAGCTTCCGCCGCCAATCGCCGACTACGCCGAGGTGATTACGCGCCCGCTAAAGGCGCGCGCCCGCGACCTTGGGCTCGGCGAGCCCCGTCTCGTCATCGAGCCGGGAAGGGCGATTGTAGGCCGCGCGGGCGTCGCTCTTTACACGGTCGGTGCCGTAAAGGACATTCCGACAGTCAGGAAGTACGTCTCCCTGGACGGGGGCATGGGCGACAATATCCGTCCGGCCATGTACGAGGCCGTCTACGAGGCCGTTGTCGCGAACCGAATGACCGAACGGCCCGATGAGAACGTCACGCTGGTCGGAAAGTTCTGCGAGTCGGGGGACTACCTCATCCGCGACATCGCGCTGCCGATCATGGAGCAGGGCGACGTGGTGGCGGTCCCATCGTCTGGCGCCTACGCGCCATCGATGGCGTCCAACTACAACCTGAACGCCAGACCTCCTATCGTGCTGGTCAACGACGGTGCCTTCCGGATGATTCGCCGGCGGGAGACGTACGAGGACATGATGCAGGCCGATATCTGGTAGGCTTCTGTATTGGCCTTCACGCCGTCACTCTGGCGTAGAGCGTGTCCCGTATCGAGTGCGGGACACTAGGTAGTGTTGACATTTATATTATACTTCGAGTATGTCAATAGATATACTATCTCCAGAGCAATGGTCAAAGGTGTTTGAGTTTCTTCGGAGCCAGTCGGACTTGTACGTCGGACGGGAAGCCGAATGCAAGCGGTTCATCGCAGCCGTCTTCTGGATCACCCGAACCGGCGCGCAATGGAGGATGCTCCCAGCCGAGTACGGCAGGTGGAACAGCGTCTACAAACGGTTCGCCCGATGGTGTGAACGCGGTGTATGGGAGCGAATGCATCAGCATTTCGTCGATGACCCCGACATGGAGAACCTCATCATTGACAGCACGGTCGTCCGGGCTCATCATTCCGCCGCAGGCGCACCCAAAAAAACGGTGGGCAAGCATCACAAGCCCTTGGTCGAAGCCGAGGTGGGTTCACTACAAAGGTCCACGTGAGCGTGGATGGCCTCGGCAATCCCTTGAGGTATAGGTTGACCGGAGGGCAAGAACACGATGTCACTCAGGCTGCCGAGCTCATATCCGGGATCGAGAGTGAGCATGTGATTGCAGACCGAGCATACGACTCCAACCAGTTCCTTGGGTCGATCATCAGGAGCGGTGCAGTTCCAGTAATACCCCCTCGCTCGAACCGGAGAGAGCCGCACTCATACGACGAGTACTTATACCGAGAGCGTCATCTCGTCGAGTGTTTCATCGGCAAGATCAAGCACTACCGTCGCATCTTCTCCCGGTTCGACAAGCTGGCGAACAGATACCTCGGATTCCTGCATTTTGTAGGTGCTCTCATATGGCTAAGGTAAAATGTCAACACTACCTAGTACAGGAGCCGGAGACTGGGTTCCGGCCTCCGCCGGAACGACTGAAGGATGGCAGCCGGTGACTGACGACTACGAAGCAGGGCCGAGAGCCCGCGTCGGCGGATCGGGCGTGGACAGGCCGGTGGTGACCCATGCCCTGCTGGTCCTGAACCTCCTGCTGTGGATCACGCTGGAGGTCAGCGGCGGGTCGAGGAGTGCGCAGGTCCTCATCGACTTCGGCGCACTGTCGGCCCCGCTCATAGTCGACGGCGAGTACTGGCGCCTGTTCACGGCGATGTTCCTCCACGCCGGAGTCATGCACATCCTGGCCAACAGCCTGTCGCTGTTTATCTTCGGGCAGATCGTCGAGAGGACGCACGGACACGCGCGGTTCGCCCTGATCTATCTGCTGGCCGGGCTGTTCGGAAGCGTCGCCAGCTTCACACTCAATTCCACAGGGGTTGGGGTTGGGGCAAGCGGCGCGGTCTTCGGCATAGTCGGCGCGCTCGCGGCCTACCTGGTGGCCAACCGCAGGGTCATGGGAGAGTTCGGCCGCCAGAACCTGATGGGTCTGCTGGTGCTGGTGGGAATCAACATCGTATTCGGGCTGACGGCGTCCGGCGTCGACAACTGGGCGCACATGGGTGGGCTGGCATCCGGGTTCCTGCTGGGCCTGGCACTTGGACCCAGATACCGCTTGGTGACTCCAGCCAACCCGTTCCAGATGCCGGGGGCACGTCCGCTGGTAGACATCAACTCGATGGCCAAGCGGTGGTACGTGGTACCGGCAGCGGTGATCGTCCTGGTGGCCGCGCTGTGGGTCGGGCTGGCCATGCAGCCGGAGACGGCAACCTCTCACCTGCGGGACGCCGAGCGCCTGCTCGAAGACCAGGAATACGAGGCAGCTTTCGACAGGATCGCCCAGGCGATGGAGATCGACCCGCTGGATGGGAAGGCATACCTGTTGCTTGGCCGGGCCTACGGGGAGCTGGGAGATGTGCATCGGGCGCGGGCCGCGGTGAGCAGGGCCCTGAGGTCCCGCCTGACCGACGACTCTCGGCGAGAGGCGGTCTCTCTGCTCGTAAGCCTGGGCGTGCGGCCCTGATACTCAGCAACCGCGTTAGCTTAGAGCCGCTCCTATATCAACGGCGGAGACGGTTAATGACCCCTTCATCCCCTCACCCCAGCCCTCTCCCGCAAAGGGGAGAGGGAGCAAGAGGCAACCACCGTGATAATGACCCTGGTGAATTGGAATGTCGAATGGGCTACGCCTAGGTCACGGCGACGCCCTGAGATACTGAAACGCATAGACGAACAGTCCCCAGAGGTTGTCTGTCTCACTGAGACGCACAATGGACTGCTTCCTCCCGGTGGGCACTCGATCTACTCGCAGCCCGACTACGGATACCCGATCAAAGAAGGCCGGAGGAAGGTCCTGCTGTGGTCGAGGGAACCCTGGAAGAATGTCGACGACGTGGGAATCGACTCGATGCCGCCCGGGCGGTTCGTGGCCGGCGTCACACAGGCATCGGTGGGGGAGGTGACTGTTGTCGGCATCTGTATCCCCTGGTCGCGATCACGAGTCAGACGGTCCGGTGTGAAACGCAAGATGTGGGAGGATCACGAGCAGTATCTGGACGGTCTCGCTGACGTGCTCGAACAGATACCAACCAAGCGTCTGATCGTGATGGGTGACTTCAATCAACGCCTCGGGCAGGGCGGCGGCGTGCCGACCAAGCTTCGGACCGCGCTTCAGCGCGCCATCCCGCCTCGCATGACCATCGCTACTTCTGCACTTGGCTTCCAAGGGCGCAGAAGCATCGACCACATTGCGTTGAGCGAGGACCTGACAGCCGAGTCCTTCGGCGTGATCAGCAACATCGACGAGGGGAGCAAGCTTTCAGACCACTTCGGAGTTGTCGCCGGCCTGTCAGTCCGGAAGCCTCACGGTCCTGCTGGTGCTTGCCAAAATCAGGAACGGTAATTACACTGTAATTACGTACACAGGGAGCGTGTAGATGTCATGAAGACCAAGCTGATAAGGATCGGCAATTCTCGCGGGGTCCGAATACCAAAGCCGCTAATCGAGGAAGCGGGCCTTGAGGATGAGGTGCGGCTGAGTGTCGTAGAGTCGGGCCTCATGATCGAAGGCGCTCTGTCTCCACGGGCCGGCTGGGACGAGGCTGCTCAAAAGGTTCGTGAGAGAGGAGAGGATGGCCTGATTGACGAACCTACGCCCACCAACTTCGACGATTCTGAGTGGGTGTGGGGATGAGTGTCCCCCTACGCGGCGATGTGTACCTAGTGTCGCTCGATCCAGCCCGGGGCGAAGAGATCAAGAGAACGAGACCATGCGTCATCGTCTCGCCGGACGAACTGAATCGCCACCTGAGCACATTCTTAATCGCTCCGATGACGACCGGCGGCCACCCGTACCCTTTTCGGATTCTCTGCCGATTCAGTAAGAGGGACGGGTACGTCGTGCTGGATCAACTCCGGGCCGTGGACCGGGGACGACTTATCCGGCGGCTTGGGCGGCTGACTCCACCAACACTATCCATGTCCCTCAATGCACTACGGCGAATGTTCGCCGAGTAGCTGACCTCAGGCCGCGCGCCAGACCTTCTGGATACGCTCTCCGTCCCGGATGACCGCCCAGGCCGCACTCTGGATATCGACCGAGAAGAGGTGGTAGTCCGGCTCCTCGGGCCTCCAGCCTATCTTCTCGAAGAGTGCTTCGGCGAAGCGGTCCCGCTCGGCACGATCGGTGACATCGACGGCGCGGCCATAGACCTTGAACTCACCTTCGATGCCGCTTCGGTCAGAGACGGTGCTGTGTACGGTGCAGCGCGGGTCGCGGAGCAGGTCAAGGGCCTTCACCGACTGCCACATCATGCCGAGGTACAGCTGACCCTCGGCTATCACCGGCTCGACCGGAGAGATGCGAGGCCAGCCGTTCTTTCGGAGTGTGCCAACCAGGGCCAGGCCGGTCCGCTCGAAGCGGTCAAGACCGAGCGCGGCAAGCTCCGGGTCCCGGTCGGCGAGCACGCCCCATGAGACCACGACAGCCTACTGCCGGGCCTCCCCGGTGCTGCCCTGGTCTAACAGCTTCAGCCCCAGCTCGACCAGCTGCGCCTCTTCGATGGGCGCTGGCGCCCCGAAGAGTGGGTCGGAGCCGCTCTGGGTCTTGGGGAAGGCGATCACGTCCCGGATGTTGTCGGTGTTGGTCAGCACCATCATCAGGCGGTCGATCCCGGGCGCGATCCCACCGTGTGGAGGCGCTCCGTAATCGAAGGCCAGCAGCAGCTGCCCAAACCGTTCCTCGATCTGATCGGGCGTATAGCCGATAACCTTGAATATCCTCTCCTGGAGCTCGCGGGTGTGGACGCGAATGCTGCCGCTCGCCAGCTCCTCACCGTTGCAGATCAGGTCGTAGAGCCTGCCGATGACTCTGCCTGGGTCACTCTCGATGAACTGCTCGTAGCCATCCTTTGGAGCGGAGAAGGCGTGGTGCATCGCGTCCCACCTGTTCTCCCCATCGATCCACTCGAACAGAGGGAAGTCGACCACAAATGCGAAGACCAGCTGGTCCGGGTTCACCAGCTCCAGCCTTTGGCCCAATTCGTTGCGCAGCTGGCCGAGAGCCAGGTTGGTGGACTTGGCCGGGCCCGCCACAATCAGCAGGAGGTCGCCGATTTCGGCGCCCACACGTTCAGCCATCTCCCTGACCTGGTCCAGTGTCAGGAACCTGGAGACGGCGGACCTGACTCCCTCCTGCTGTGTAAGCCCGCTCAAGGGACCCGGCTCTCCGGTGAAAGCCATCGAGACCAGTCCCTGGGCGCCCCTGGCCTTGACGAAATACGTCAGCTCGTCAAGCTGCCGCCTGGAGTACGAAGCGCAGCCCGGGGCCCTGAATCCCTTGACGACGCCTCCGTTCTTGAGGACGGTCTGGAACACGCGGAACTCCGTCTCCGCCGCGATGTCGGACAGATCCGCGAGCTGTAGCCCAAACCTGAGGTCCGGCTTGTCGGTGCCGTAGGACGCCATGGCGTCCTCGTAGGTGATTCTTGGGAAGGGCTTTACGACGCGCTTTTCGGGAAGGACCGTCTCGACCAGGCTCGTGTACAGCTCCTCGATCAGTCCGAGCACGTCTTCTTCTTCGACGAAGCTCATCTCCAGGTCGAGCTGGGTATGCTCCACCACCCTGTCGGCCCGAGGGTCCTCGTCGCGGAAGCAGCGAGCGATCTGGAAGTACCTCTCGAACCCGGCGACCATCAGGAGCTGCTTCAGCTGCTGCGGCGACTGCGGCAGCGCGTAGAAGCTGCCCGGGATCAGCCGGCTTGGGACCAGGAAGTCGCGGGCACCTTCCGGCGTACTCTTGATGAGGATGGGGGTCTCGATTTCGAGGAAGTCCCGCTCGTCGAGGAAGTCGCGAATGTACTTCACGACACGGTGCCGGAGCGTCATCATGTCGAGCATCCGCCGCCGGCGAAGGTCCACGAAGCGGTACTTGAGCCTCAGGAGCTCGTCCACCTCGGTATCCTCGTTCACGTAGAACGGCGGCGTCTCGGAGCGGCCGAGCACTGTGGCACTCGACGCGAGGACCTCGACGGCGCCCGTGGGCAGCTCGGGGTTCTCGGTCCCTTCCGGACGGCGCTCGACACGGCCGACGACCTGCACGACCCACTCGTTCCTGAGCGTTTCGGCAACCCCGTGGGCCTCGGGGGCGAGGTCGGGATTGAATATAACCTGAACCAGCCCGTCGCGGTCGCGGAGGTCTACGAAGACGAGACTGCCATGATCCCGCCTTCTATGGACCCAGCCCGCCAGGGTAACCTCTGTGCCGGCGTGCTCCGACCGGAGACTGCCACAGCCGATTGTCTTTAGCAAAGTGAGGCTCCCTCTCTCCAGAAACTGGGACTGTAGGACGACGCGGTCGGACACGCGCAGTTACGATACGGTCCGATCGGGACCTCTCGGAGCGGCCTAGATGGCGACGCGGTAGGTGCGCTTCTTGACGGCGAGGCTCACGAAAGTCTCGGAGCGGCGGACACCGGTGATCTTCCCGACCTTGGTGCGCAGGAATACGCCCATGTCCTCCGCCGATCGAAAGGTCCCCCAGGCGAACACGTCGTAGGCCCCGGTGGTGGCGGCGACCCAGTTGACCTCTTCCAGCTTGGAGAGCTCCGCGGCAACCTGGTCGATCTTGTCGGGGTCGACCTGGATGCCTATCAGTCCTTCTGAGTGGTACCCCATCTTGACGGGGTCGGTCATGGCGACGACGCTGAAGTATTTTTCATCAATCAGCCGCTTCAGACGACGGCGGACGGTGCCCTCGCTGACCCCAACGTCCCTGGCGATCCCCGCGTTGGAAGCCCGACCGTCCTTTTGAAGTATCTCGATGATCTTGGCGTCAAGGTCGTCCACGTTCGACTCCCCGATAGTGTGAGTTTTCGTCTCAAAGGATACCAATCCCGACGAAAAATATCAACAACCCATCTACGAAAGTGACACGGGACAACCAACGACCCTGACATTCCGTCATTGGGGGGGGGGAAGGGCCGGAGAGTCCTGGATTCCGGCCAGGGGGCCAGATCGACGAAGGAGCCGCCGGGCTCGCGGGGAACCCTAGCTCTGCTGCGGGCTCTCCTTGCCACCGTCGAGGCGCTCACCCATGGACCTCAGGAACTCCTCCACCTCGGGCGAGAAGGAAGACTCCTCTTCACGCTCCCCGGCTCCCCCGGTCATCTTGTCGTAGTAGGCCTCAAGCTGCATGATGAGCTTCGGGAGATCCTTGTTCTGGGCGACGGCCTGGTTGATTTCCTGGTACTGCTGGCTTCCCCTGGTGGCGTCGGCCAGCGACCTGGGCAAGTCGCATGCGGAGCACAGCACGTCAAGCAGCCGCGACGCGCCCATGTAGTCCTCGTCGAGCTGAGCGTATTGCGGTAGATGGGCCATCAGGCTGGAGGTCTGCACATTGGCTGCCTCCAACGCCTCCCCGACGAGGTTCACAATGCTCGTCGGGCCCTGGTATGGGCGCTTCCACGGCGACATCAGTCCTTTGGCCGCATCCTTGTCGCCGGGCATTTGCCCGGTGACGAGCAGAGGCCGCGAGTGCGGGACCGTGTCGTACATCCCGCCGACGCGGTAGTACTCCACGACATTGAAGTGCAACACGAGCTGGACCACGGACTCGATATACTCCTCGGACATCGCGTGGGGCTCCCGCAGGTGCAGGAAGATGTAGTCCCTGCCGCTGGCATCGTCGCGCCCGATTTTGACCTCGCTGTTGGGCGTCCGGATGATGCGCTTTCCGCCCGACATCCTCATCAAGGGCCTGTACCTGGTGAAGTCGAAGAAGGTGCCAGGCCGGTCGAGCGTCGCGAGGGCCTTGGCATCCATGTGCTGCTCGATCTTGGACAGGACGATGGTGCCGACCCGTCCAACATCCACCCATGGCTTGAGTATGGCGATGGCGCGGGTATTGGTCAGGTCAGGGACAGGCTCGATGACTTCGAAAGCGCCGATCTTCATAGCCCTATCGTGACAGACCCTCCCTGTTTCCGCAACCTCTTGAGCGGGAGAGGGCCGCTCAAACCATGACGCGGCCGCCGTCCACCTGGATGGCCTGTCCGGTAATGTTCTTCGCGTCGTCGGACGCGAGGAAGGCCGCCATCGCGCCCATGTCCTCGGGGGTCTGCTCCCGCTTCAGGGGTATCAGCGCGTCGACGGACTTGTCAAAGTACTCCCGGCCGCTCAGACCCTCGAATTCGGACCTCTCGTCGATCCTGGACCGGAGCACTGCGATCTGCTGCCACATGGGCGGCCACAGCATGCCCGGGCAGATGGCGTTCACATTGACGTTGTAGGGCGCCAGCAGGAGGGCGTGGGACCTGGTCCAGCTCACGACCGCGGTCTTCGAGGCGGCGTAGTGCGGCAGGTCTACCGAGCCGTAACGCGAGACCATGGAGGCGATGTTGATGATCTTCCCGTAGCGCCTCTCCTTCATCCCGGGCGCTACCGCCTCTGAGGCCATCACGACGCCTCTGAGGTTGACTCCCATGACCATGTCCCAGTCTTCGTCGCTGGGAGTGTCGCGGTCGAACCAGTCGGGAAGGCCAACTATGCCGGCGTTGTTTACCAGGATGTCGGGTTCCCCCAGGCTGTCCACGGTCCGGCCGACCATATGCTCGATGGACTCCCTGGAGGTGACATCGACCTCGATGGCGACTGCGCGCCTTCCTAGTGCCACGACCTCGGCCGCGACGGCCTCCGCGCCGTCGGAGCGGATATCTGCGACCGCAACTTCGGCGCCCTGAGCAGCAAACGCGAGGCTGATTCCTCTCCCGATTCCGCTCCCGCCGCCTGTGACGATGGCAGTCTTGCCGGTCAGGTCCGCAATCATTGATTCCCTCCGCCGAAGACCCGCAACATGGCCTTCCTGTCAGTCCCTACGATCAGCTCGTCTGCCAATTTCACCAGAGGTCTCCTCACGAGGCGAGGCTCCTCTACCATCAATTCGATTAGCCGGTCTGCGGTCAGGCCTTCTCGCTTCAATCCCATCTTCCTGAACGAGGGGCTGCTCCAGGAGAAGAAATCGGCGGGGTCGCGCTCGCCGAACAGCTCCCTTATCTCGGCTTCCGTGAACGGGTCGGCGAAGAAGTCCCGCTCCTCCAGCTCCAGTCCATCCTGCAAGAGCGACGCTCTCACTTTGCGGCAGGAGCTTCAGCGCTTCCAGGTGTTGTAGTGTGCCTTCGTCATGTGGCGCCCAGAGCCGCCGCAGGCTCTTCCTCGAGGCTGCCGAGCGGGAACGGCGTGCTGCCGAAGAGGTCTCCGTCTTTGGGCCACTGCTCCTTCGGAAGCTCGTAGTAGGCCTCCATCTCGTTGCCGTCCGGGTCGAGGAAGTAGACGCCCATGGATATGCCGTGGTCGCCGATTCCGACGATCCGCACGTCCTTCTCATCGAGCTCGCGCTTCAGGCGCTTGAGGTCTTCGAACGACTCCATCTCCCAGGCGAAGTGGTACATGCCCACGCGGCTGCTGTCCGGGCCGGGCGCGTCCGGCCCCAGCGCCATCAGGGCGAGCTCGTGGGAGGACTCGCCCGCGGACATGAAGACCATCGAGTCTGGCGACTCGAAGGTTACGTGGAGGCCGAGCAGGTCTGTGTAGAATGCCTTGGACCGCTCCGCGTCCCGGACTCGCAGGACCACGTGCCCCAGCTGCTTCGGTCTGACCATCGCTCCCCTCCTGAGTGGCGTGACGACAATCGTATTGTAACCGTCTCCACCGAACAGTCAAACCCGGTCAGGGCAACTGCGGAATGTGGCTAAGTTTTGCCATATACCGTGTTGATGGCCTACCCTCATGTCCATCCCATCAGGAGGATGTCAAGTGGAGGTTCTCCGTTTCGCCCGGCCCGCTCTCATCGCGCTGTTACTGGAAGCCGTCGTGTTCGCCGGCTGCAACAACGAGGGGAACATTGAATCAGACATCTCCAACGCCCCGATTAGTGAGCGCGTTTCCGCCATCGAGATGGCTGAACTATACGAGGCCGATGAAGAGGCCGCCCGGCAGCGATTCTCCGGGAAGGTGGTGGAAGTCGCCGGAACCGTCGAAGCCAAAGGAACCCTCTTCATAAACGATGATGACGAGTGGACCATTGCAGGTAAGGTCAAGCTGGCCGGTGGTATAGAGTGCACCTTCGCGCCTGAGCACGGTGAACAAACGGACAGCTATCGAAGGGGGGACAGCGTGGTCTTGCGGGGCAGAGTTGACGAGTTGGCACAGGATGGAGAATTAAGGTTTCGCGGGTGCAGTTTCGTCGAGTGAGACAGGGCGCAGGGCCCGGACCCTGGACGCTTACCCGGGCCGCTCGCTCACCACTCCTCTACACGCACGACCGAGCTGACCTCCCTGACGACGTCCAGTGCCCTTAACCGCTCCGTCGCCCGCCGCACGGCGGCCTCGGAGGACTCGTGGGTCATGAGGACAAGCTCCGCGAGCTGGTCGCGCTCGTAGGTCTCCTTCTGAATGACTGACGCGATCGAGATTCCGAGGTCGCCGAGGACCCTGCCGATCTGGGCAAGGACGCCGGCCCGGTCGGGGACAATGAGCCGAAGGTAGTATTTGGTTACGAGCTCGGAGATCGGGCTGATGCGCAGGTCGTCGACGACGGTGAATGGAGCGGGCGGCACGACGTTGCCGGCCAGGTTGCGCGCTACGTCCACGATGTCCGCGATCACGGCGCTGGTCGTCGGGAAGGACCCCGCGCCCCGGCCATGGAAGAGCACTCGTCCGGCGAGGTCGGTCTCGACCTCAATCGCGTTGAGCACGCCGTCCACCTTGGCGAGCATGAACCCCTGGGGCACGAATGCGGGGTGGACCCGCATCTGGACAGCCCCTTCCCTCTTGCTCGCGATGGCCAGCAGCCTGACCTCGTATCCGAGCTCACGTGCGTACTTGAAGTCGTTCGGGCTGAGCCCGGATATGCCCTCGCGGTAGACATCCGAGTCCTTGACTCGAGCTCGAAAGGCCAGTGTGGCCAGAATCGCGAGCTTGAAGGCGGCATCCGTACCGTCGATGTCGTTGGCGGGGTCCGCCTCGGCGAAGCCGAGCTCCTGGGCCTCCCGCAGGGTCTCCTCGAAACTGGCCCCGTCCTCGGCCATCCGGGTGAGGATGTAGTTGGTGGTTCCGTTGATGATGCCGTGTATGGTCAGCACGTCATTGGCGACCAGGTCGCGAACTAGAGGTGCTATCACGGGGGTGCCGCCGCCCACGCTTGCCTCGAACATCACCTGGACGCCCTTCTCGCGGCCCAGGGTGAGTATCTCGGGGCCGTGGCGGGCCATGACCTCCTTGTTGGCGGTGACGACGTGCTTTCCGAGCGAGATGCTCTTGAGTATGCAGTCCAGGGCCGCGTCCCGCCCGCCCATGAGCTCGACCACGATGTCGACATCCGGGTTGTCGAGGATGTCCTCGACCCTGTCCGTGAGCGTTCCGGGAGGAAGGCTGCAGTCGCGCTGCTTGCTAGTGTCGCGGACGAGGATGCCCTCAAGAAGCACGGGGCAGCCGACTAGGTCTGAGATCCTGGCGCTCTTTTCTGCCAGTACCCTGGCTACGCCGGTCCCTACGACGCCGAGCCCAAGCAGGCCTATGCCGACGGTTGGAGGAGGCAAGCCTCAGCCCCGGCGCCTAGAATCCGAACGGGCCCGGTCTGGGAGTGGGCGTGACGTTGGAGGTGGTGCGGAGCTCTCCCACAATCCAGTCATGGATTTCCGAGTTGAGGTCGGCGAACAGCTCATGGTCGGACTTCCGGTCGTTAAGCCAGTCCTGCAGGGCGTTGGTCTTGAGCTTCTCCCTGCTCAGCAGGTCGATCTCGCGCGCCTCCACCCTCTCAGACACCATGAAGAAGTAGATACCGTTGGGATCGTCGAACCTCGGGATCGGCTCACTGAGCTCGCCTATGTCCAGATCGAAGATGACCTGGTCGTACTCCTTGTGCACGCCCGCGGGCACCCATCCCAGCTCGCCACCGACCCGGATGGTCTCAGGGTCATCTTTGCCGAATTCGCGGGTGATCCCCTTGAACGCTGTTTGGAGGCCCTCCGGACTGGTGCCGTGCGCGGTAACGGCCTCCTCATACTTCAGCTTCATTATCTCGATCTCGTCTTCGGGGATGACCGAGAGGCGGTACACGTGGGCCTGCTCGGCGACGGTCGGCACCTTGTCGCCCACGAACTGCCTGACCTTCTCCCGCAGCAGGTAGGTCTTTACGAACTCGCGGTGGTCGGCCTCGTTGATAAGCAGTATGTTGAGGAACCCCTTGTAGCGCTCTCTGAACTCCCTTTCGATCTGCTGGCGCTCGTCCGCGGGGGCGTTCCTGCCGCTGGGCCCCAACAGCCGGTCCACCTCGGCGTCGATCTCCTCCTCCGTGACGATGATGCCCAAGCCCGGAGCTTCCAGCCGGATGACCTGGTTCTCCACGAGCTCGTTGAAGGTCTTGAATATCTCCTCGCTGATGGGGAAGGTCCTGCCGGTGAGGTCGGCGCTCTGCTGCTTGATCCGGAGCTCCCTGATCATGTCGGCCCGGTCGAACTCGACGCCGTCGACGGCCACGATGAGGTGCTTGGACGGGAGGACGAACCTTATGACGAACGCGCCGACCGCGACGCCTAGGACGACCAGAAGGGCGATGCCTATTGCTAAGAGGGCAGCCCTTCGTCTCTGGGGGTCCTTTCGCTGCTCGGCGATCGCGCGCCGGCGGTCGATTCGGACCCTGCGTCTGGGGGCGTGTCGTGCCTGGTTAGCCACTTTTTCCACTCCACTCCTGGTTCCAAATTGGCCGATGCCGGCCCGGCCTACGGAGGGCCGGCCGACCTGCGGCCTGAGCTATGAGGGGGAGCGGCTATCTGACCGGGCCCATCGAGCCTGCGGGATGGTCCGCCGAGAACGGAAGCATCGCGAGGTGCCTGGCCCGCTTGATTGCCGTCGACAGGGCGCGCTGATGCTTCGCACAGGCGCCGGACTTGCGACGAGCCTCTATCTTGAAGCGGTCCGACAGGAACCTGCGCAGCCTGGCGACTTCCTTGTAGTCGACGTAATCGATGTGGTCTACGCAGTATGAGCACAGCTTTCGCCGCGCGTAGTACCTCGGCCTTCCGCGCCTCTGGGGCCTCCCTCCGGGGCCGCCGCGAGGGGGACCCCCGGGGCCGGACATCGGGCGGCGCTCACCCATAGATGGGCCGGGGCCGCCGGTCGACTGCTGCGATGGTGCTGTCGTCATGGTCTCTCCAATTGGCCTAAAGGTGACCTACTACCACGGCAGGTCTTCGGCATCTACGTCCGGCCCGGGGTCGGGCGCCCCGCCCTGATAGCCTCCGCCAGCGGGCGGGCCCGTTTCTCCCTCCGCTCCCTCTTGTGGCCGTCCGTCCAGGAAAACGACCTGGTTGGCTGTTATCTCGTTGGTGAATCGCGTCTGGCCGTCGTTTCCGGTCCAAGAGTCGCTCTTGAGCCGGCCCTCCGCGTAGACCTTCCTACCTTTGGTGACGTACTGGTTGCACTGCTCCGCCAGACGGTTCCACGCCGTGACCCTGAACCACTCCGTCTCTTCGCGCTGCTCACCCGCAGCCGTGGTGTACCTTCGGCTCGTGGCAAGGGTGAAGGTTGTGACGGCGTTGCCGCTGGGCGTGTACCGCATGTCGGGGTCTCTGCCGACGTTGCCTATGACCATTATCTTGTTGAGGCTCACGCGGGCCGCTCCTACTGCTCGGCGGGCTTGTCTTTGGACTCCGCCGCAGTCGACGCCACTGCTTCCTCGGCGGACTCCGCAGCGGCCGGAGGCTCGGGCTCAACAACGGGTTCCTCTTCGGTGGCAGCGGGCTCGGCCTCGGCAGAGGGAGCCTCTTCGGCCGCAGCAGGGGTGGCCTCGGCCTCCGCACTTTCACTCTCTTCCGTCGCCGATGCGCTGGACTCAGTCTCAGCGCTCGCACCCTCTTCTGTCGCGGACTGGCCGGACTCGGCAGGCTCCTCCGCCTCCGCGGCTGCTGACGGCTCCTCGACCGGCTTGGGCTTCGGGCCTTCCGCGATCGTTACGAGGTGCCGCAGGACGTCCTGGGAGGCCTGCAGGGTCTGATCAAGCTCTTGAGTCTCCCCCGCGTCCAGCTCGAACCTCATCAGGAAGTAGTTGCCTTCCCTGTAGTTCTGGATCGGATAGGCCAGCCGCCTGACTCCCCAGTTTTCCCGCACCGACACCGTTCCGCCGCGGTCGGCTATGTACCCGGCGACGCGGTCGACGGAGACGGCGGCCTCAGCCTCGCCCGCCTCCGGGGTCAGGATGACCACGAGCTCGTACTCTCTCTCTCTTTGCGTTGCCAATAAGGCCTCCAGGCGAATCGAAATCGACACCGACACTAGATTCTAGCACGCGCCTTACGTATTCAGCAAGATTTGGTGGCATCCCGACGGGGCCACAGGCCTTTTGACCACGGTCACTACAATGAAGATAGATGTAACTGTTCAGTCTTCATGAGTCGAATCTTGAGGGTCCCCGAATGCTATTCCGGAAGTAGCGCCAGTGGTGTGAGGAGTCTAGGGCCTGCAGTTGGGGCGGTCTTTCCCTCGATGGCCCGGCGTGTGTGCAGAGGTCCTAGATTCTTCGTCGCTACGCTCCTCAGAAAGACAACAGGGCGCTCCTTAGAATGACCATGGCCTTGTGAAGGCCACCTAAGGGGATGAAGTTGTGACGGCGTCCTGTTGCAGGGATTGGGCGGGTTTCAAACCATTTGCTCCAACTAATTGCCATTTTAGCTTTGGCAAAGCGTTCGAGGACGGGGGGAGTCGCGCCATTTTCGCCCTGATTCGAGTCGATCAAACACAATCGTACTGGCAAACGGCGGGTTTATACGTGCAATAGTGTCTTTCGAGGCGGTCACTGTGGTCGAACATGGGTAAATCAGGTACGAAACACCCCATTTCGTCGAATTAGTTGGATCAGATGGTTTCAAACCCGCCCCTACACCTTGCTGATGTGGCCTGAAGAGGCCGCGATTCCCCTGGCGTGTCCCGGACTTGATCAGGGCACTATCGCCGGTATCTCCAGCTCGTGCACCAGATTCTCGAACTTGGGAACGTCCTCGTCCACGACTTCCTGGAGCCTCTGGAACTGCGGCTCTAACCTGCCGTTGAAGTCGTCGAAGACCTCGAATGTCTGCCTGGGAGGCGCGAAGTCGGCAGCGGCCACTACGCCGAACAGCTCGGCCAGCCTCAGGTTGAGCTTCGTCGGGAGGTTGTTGATGTCCCGCATTCCCGTGTAGTCCACTTGGATAAGCTCACTCTCGATAGAAAGCAGCTTCTCCTTCAGAGCCTCCGCCGAAACTGAGACCACCTCTCCAGAAGAGTGTCCCTCGACGCGCTTCGTCCACTCGTCCACCTGTCTCCTGATATTGCGAATCCTGTTGACGGAGTCGTGAGTTTCGGAGATGCGGTCGCGGAGCCTGATAAGCAGATCGAACTGGGCCTCCAGGTCCTGCTGTGAAGTCTGCACTCGCGGGTCCTTAAGTATCTCGAAGCTCTGGGTCTGCGACTCATCGCCCACAGTGATGCTCACCTGGTAGGTGCCCGGCAGCGCCAGAGGCCCTGCCACGGCGCCCGCGATGCTCTTGTCGTCCGGCACCCGGCTCGCTGGGGCGTAGCGCATGTCCCATATGAACCGGTTCATGCCGGCCTCGGCCGCGATCCAGACGTCCGCCTCATCGGGTTCGGACTGACCGGCGTCCGGGGCGGTCTTGCTGCCGATGCTCCTGATCATGCCGCCCTGAGAGTCCAGAAAGCTGAGGGTGATCTTGCCCTCCGGCTTGTCTTTTAGCCAGTAGGCGACGATTACGCCGTTGGGCGCGTCGGTACCCGCGTCAAGGAGCTTCCTCGTGGGCTCACCGGTCGGCCCCGGGGTCTCCACATAGGTGACACCGGCGTTGCCGTCGTACGTCTTGCCGGGTGCCGGGGTCCTGGGTCGGGGCAGCGGGTTGAGCCTGTAGGCCGCGCGGGGCTTCATGAGGTGGAACGGCATCTCCGCCAGGTCATCGGCCATCTGGTGAAGCTGGGTCAGGTCGTCCAGTATCCAGAAGGAGCGGCCGTGGGTGGCGGCAACGAGGTCGTTGTCCTTGATGACGAGGTCATGGACGGGCGTGACAGGGAGGTTCACCTGTAGAGGCTGCCACGAGCCGCCGTCGTCGAAGGAGACGTACACGCCGGTCTCGGTGCCCACGTAGAGCAATCCGCGCCGGGCGGGGTCCTCCCGGATCACCCTCGTGTAGTCATGCTCGGGGATCCCACCTGATATATCCGTCCAGTTCCGCCCGTAGTCGTTCGTCTTGTACAGGATGGGCCTGTTATCGTCGAGCTTGTACCGGGTCGCCGCCATGTAGGCAGTCCCCGGGTCGTGCGGCGAAGCCTCTATCGTGCTGACCAGAGTCCACGGCAGCAGGCCCTCTGGCGTTATCTGCTCCCAGCTCTCTCCGGCATCCCTGGAGATGTGGACGAGACCATCATCGGAACCGGCCCAGAACACTCCCTTCTCATGCGGGGACTCGACGAATGCGAAAATCGTGCCGTAGGTCTCGGCGCCGGTCGTCTCCTTGCTGAAGGGACCGCCGGCGACCTCCATCTTGGTGACGTCGTTGCGGGTCAGGTCCGGGCTGATCGGCTCCCAGCTGCTGCCCTCGTCCGTGGACCTGAAGAGTATGTTGCCCGCCACGTACAGCACGTTCGAGTCGTGGGGCGAGAACTGAATGGGGAATGTCCACTGGAACCTGTACTTGTGGTCCTTGGCCCCGTAGCCGTAGGTGCGCTCCGGCCACACGGTGACAATCCTCAGCTGGTCCGTGGCGCGGTCGTAGCGGATCAGGCACCCTCCGCCTCCCGGCACGCTCCCTATCGCGCCTGAGAACACTACGTCGGAGTTGTCGGGATGCACAGCAATGTGGCCACTCTCGGCGCTGCCGACCGGGTAGCAGACGGTCCACGGGATGCCTCCCTTTCCGGTGCGGGAGGGCACGCTGATGGTGGAGTTGTCCTGCTGCGTCGCGTATGCCCTGTAGGGGAACCGATTGTCGGTCGCGACGTGGTAGAACTGGGAGGTGAGCTGGTTGTACAGGGTTGACCACGAGTCGCCGCCGTTGAAGGTGACCGTGGCGCCGCCGTCGTTGCCCTCGATCATCCGCTGAGGATTCCGGGGATCGATCCACAGGTCGTGGTTGTCGCCGTGGGGCGTCGTGACCTCGGAGAAGGTCTTCCCTCCGTCTGTTGACTTCCAGCACTTGAAATTGAGCACCCAGACCGTCTCCGAGTCCATGGGATCGGCAAAGATGTGCGAGTAGTACCACGGGCGCCCGTGCAGGTCCTGGGCGGTGTTTACAAGCTGCCAGGTGGCCCCGGCGTCTTCGGAGCGGTAGATGCCACACTCCTCCGACTCTATGGTGGCCCACACGCGCCCCGGCTTCGCGGGCGACACGGCCACGCCGATTCGCCCCTTGACGCCGGACGGCAGGCCGGGATTGTCTGAAATCTCCGTCCAGGTATCGCCGCCATCAGTCGACTTGTACAGGCCGCAATCGGGCCCACCGCTGTTTATGGTCCAGAAGTTGCGCCGGACCTGCCAGACGGAGGCGTAGAGGATGCGGGGGTTGGCGGGGTCCATGGAAAGGTCGACGGCGCCGGCATCCTCGCTCTTGAACAGGACCTGCTCCCACGTTTCCCCTCCGTCGGTCGAGCGGAAGACACCGCGCTGCTCGTTAGGCCCGAAGGCGTGCCCCAGGGCCGCGACATAGACTATGTCGGGATTATTGGGGTGTATCCGGACGCGGCCTATGTGACGGGTGTCCTCTAGCCCCATGTGCTTCCAGGTCTTCCCGGCGTCCGTGGACCTGTAGACGCCGTCTCCGTATGAAGGCACGACACGGATGCACGACTCGCCCATACCGGCGTAGACGACGTTGGGATCTGAGTCGGAAACGGCAATGGCGCCGACGGACGAGGTCTTGAAGTAGCCGTCGGAGACGTTCTCCCAGTAGCTGCCGCCGTCGTAGGTCTTCCAGACCCCTCCGGCCACGGCCCCGAAATAGAACACGGCGGGATTTGCCGGGTCCCCCGCGACGGCGACGACGCGGCCTCCGCGGGGCGGGCCGATGCACCGCCACTCCAGTCCGTTCAGCAGCCTTGGATCAACTTGGACCTGGGTCATGTCATCACCTCAGCGGGAGCGCGCGCTAGTTTCGGTGCGCCGATTCTACGGGGGCGGCGAACGCGCCGCAACAAGGCGTACGGATCGAAGGGACGGTCGCATGATCGGGCATTCCGGCCCTGGGAGAACCCAGGTCCCAGCCCCTCTGGCTTCCCGCCTGAGGAGACCTTTGCATAACCTGCCGGACGAGGCGATGTCGGGAGTTGTAAACCACACTACCCTGCTAAGCCCCCACCCCTCTGGATACCGGCCTTCGCCGGTATGACGGTTGTGCAAAGGTCTCCCTTCGCGGGAACGACGGTTGTGAAGGGTTGTCCCCCAGCCGGGACTCACGACCCGAGGCGGTTGACTCCGTCCAGGGCAGCAGTCGTGTAACACTCGGCCAGCGTCGGATAGCTGATCACGGCCTCGGCCAAGTAGTCGACCGTCCCGCCGTGCGCCATCACGGCCTGTCCTATGTGTATCAGCTCCGCCGCACCCTCACCAACGATGTGCACGCCCAGCAACTTTCGCGTTTCGACATGGAATAGCAGCTTCAGGAGGCCGGCGTCATCACCGCGGATCACACTGCGCACAGACTCTCGATAGCGAGCCCTTCCGATCTCGTAGGGAACGGCCTCATCGGTCAGCTGAGACTCCGTCTTGCCGGCCATAGATATTTCGGGCATCGTCTCAACCGTGTAGGGAAAGACATCCGGGAAGGCCCCGGCCGACACTCCAAACGCGTGGCGGGCAGCCAGGCGGCCCTGAATCTGGGAGGTCGAAGTGAGGTCCGGAAAACCGATCACGCCTCCGACCGCGTAGATGCCTTCCACGCCGGTCTGGTAGTTCTCGTCCACGCCTAGGCGCCCCCTGTCGTCGGCCTCCAGTCCGAGCGACTGTGTGGCGCCAGTGCGTCCTACGCAGTACATCACCGCGTCGCTCGCTATCTCCTTACCACTGTCCAGCTTGACGCGTACCCGGTCGCCCAGCTCGTCCCGGAAGTACTCGATATCGAAGACGTTCTCGTTGGGGCGGTAAGTAACACCTCGCCGACGGAGGTGGTACAAGAGGGTGTCCACGATTTCATCGTCCGCGAACGGCAAGATTCGCGGATTCCTGTCCACCAGCGTAACCCGCACGCCGAGCGCCGCAAACGTGCCGCAATACGCCAGACCGATCGCGCCCGCGCCGACGATAGTCAGGGTGCCAGGCAAGGCCTTCAGGTTCAGAACGTCATCGCTGACGAAGATCAGCCTGCCGTCCACATAGACTATGGGAGGCATGGTGGAGAACGTCCCCACGGCTACGACCACCTTGTCCGCCGTAACCGTACGGTTCGACTCGCCGTCGCTGGAGGAGAGGCTCAGGGTGTGACGATCGACGAATGAGGCCTCCGCAGATATGGTCTCCACCCGGTTTCGCCTAAGCTGACTGCGCAGTATGTCGACCTGCTGCCGCATCACGTAGCGAGTCTTTACCATCAGATCGCTCATGGTGATGTCCTGCTTCACGGAGTAGGACTCGCCATAGACATTGCGTTCTCTGTAGCCTGTGAGGTGCATCACGGCCTCGCGCAAGGTCTTGCTCGCGGTGCCGGTGTTGACGTTCACACCGCCGACGTCGGGGAGACGCTCGACCACAGCCACGCGCTTTTCAAGCTTCGCAGCCTGGATCGCGGCCCTGTGGCCGGCCGGCCCGGACCCGATGACCACCATGTCATAGTCGTAGCTGGCTATTGCGGTCCTCCTTGCATTCAGCAAGCCGATGATGGACCGCCGCAATCATGTATCGGGCATGGAATCCAAGTCAAGACATGCACGACCGGGGGGCGATTATCGGATTGCGAGTATGCTCAGGCGCCCCGAGCCACAGGCTCGTTGCGCTATCCGGCTCGCCTTGTACATGAACGGGTGGCCGGATTCCGGCCCGGATCGGAGTGACGCAGCCTAGCTGTTGGAACGGGTCGCTTTCTGGGCGTCCCACCACTCCGCAGCCACTTCCTCGAACCAGGAGTCCCAGCGCCGCGTCATGGAATCCACTCTATCCGGGTGGGCATCGGCGAGATCGGCCAGCTCGTAGGGGTCTTCATCGAGATCGAAGAGCTGAGGCGGCTGGGGAGGCGAGAGGGTCCGATGGGGCATGCTCAGGTCGATGTCCATGAGCATGTGGGCCTCCTTTTCGAAGCGGAAGTACGGCACGTTGTCGGCCGGGTCCTTCCTCCGCGCCTCCGGAATCTCAGGGAAGTAAAGCTTCCACCTTCCGTCCCGCATGGCACCGTTGGAGCGGGCAACCGGCTGGTAGCGGCTGAACTGCCAGAACCGGACCGGGGCCGCCGCGCCTCTCTCGCCCCTGAGGACCGAGAGAACGTCGCTACCGTCCAGGGCCGGCCGGCCCGGCAGGTCGGCGCCGGTCAGCCCCACCAGGGTGGGGAGCCAGTCGATAAAGTGGACCAGGTCGTCGCATCGCCGTCCGCCGGGCAGTCCCGCAGGCCAGTGTGCAATTGCCGGCACCCGGATCCCTCCCTCCAGGGCGTCGTACTTCCCTCCCCTGAAGATGCCGTTGTACCTGTCGTAGTTGTCGTCGCCTTCGCCGCCGAGGGCCGGGCCGTTGTCGCTGGTAAAGACGACCAGGGTGTCCTCGGCCAGCCCGTGGGCCGAGAGAGTCTCCATGACCCTGCCGATCCCGGCGTCCATGATCTCGATCATCGCGTAGATGCGGGCGACCGCGCCGGTGAAGTCCCCAGCGCTCAAGTAGCTCTCGACGAGCCGGTCCGGCGCCTGGAGGGGGCTGTGGGGCGCGTTGTAGGGCAGGTAGAGGAAGAAGGGCTCACGCCTGTGCCGCTCGATGAATCCTATGGCCTCTTCCGTGAAAACGTCGGTGAGGTACCGTCCGTCCGAGGGCCTGGGAGAGCCGTTGTAGTCCAGCACCCACTCCCAGTAGTCCATCCCGCCGTTCAGGAAGCCCGCAAACTCGTCGAACCCACGGGAGTTGGGGTGGTAACGCATGTCGTGCACGCCGTTGTGCCACTTGCCGACCATTCCGGTGGCATATCCGGCCGACTTGAACCGGTCGGCGATGGTCTGTTCCGCAAGGGCTATCCTGTCGAGCCCGCGGTTGGACGGCACGTCGACGGCGCCTGTGCGGTGGTTGTAGCGGCCTGTCAGGATGGCGGCCCTGGCCGGAGCGCAAATGGGCGAGCCCGAGTAGTGCTGCGACAAGAGCACTCCGCGGCGAGCCAGAGCGTCCAGGTGCGGAGTCCGCACCACGGGGTTGCCGAAGATGGCGAGATCGCCATAGCCGAGGTCGTCGGCGACGATCAGGATGACGTTGGGACGACGGTCGCGGAGCGCGGCCATGTCGCTATCCTCCCTCTCTTCGCTTACCGGGCTGACGAACGGTTCACCCTGGTGCCCGGTTGAGGAACTCCCAGAGGCGCTCGAACCTCTCGCCCGTGACTGGGTCACGCCCCATTATCGAATCGAGGTTCAATCCCGACGCCTCGTCTTTGAAGTAGGCAGGGCAGAACTGGAGCGCCCCGAGCAGCTCGTCGCGGCCGATGCCCATCTCGACTGGCCTCCTGCGCACCCTGCACCTGTCCAGCCAATCTATGAGAGTCTCAGGGCTCTCGCCGCACTGCCAGGCGACAATGATGGACCCTAGCGCCGCAAGCTCTCCATGTACCCAGCCCTTTTCGTTCACAAGCTCGATGGCCTGCAGGAAAGGGTGGTCTGCGGCTGGAGCCGCTGGGTGACGCAGCCCCTTGCCGTCTCGCTCCTGTAAAGCGACGGAGATATAGTGGATGCTGTCGGCGGTGAGCCGTCCCTGCGCGTCCAGCGTCCTTGGGAACTCATCGGCCATCGCGTCGAACCCCGCAAGGACCCTGCCGACGGTCTCCTCCTCGACGGGCGGGCCCACACCGTTTCTCGCGTTGTGCCGCCACTCGGCCACGCCGGAGTACCCGGACAGGCAGTCGCCAAGCCCGCCGGTGTTCAGGTAGTAAGGCGCCTCCAGGGCGAGGTCGTAGTCAACCAGGACGTGGTCGCACTCGACCCAGGCCCAGTCCGCCGTGCCGCCCAGTATCCTACGGCCGTCCCACCTCGCGACGAGGGCGTGGATGATCGCGCCGGTGGAGACAACCGACGGGACGAGAACGAGGGGCAGGTCGTTGGCGAGCGCGACGTACTTGGAGGCGTCCAGGGCCCTTCCAGCGCCCAGTCCGATTACCAGCTCGGCGCTCCCTACATCCAGACCTTCGGCCAGGGCCTTAAGCTGTCCCCAGTCGAGCAGATCGACGTACCCCACTGCCTCCGGGTCACGGCCCAGGTAGCGCCCGGCGGCCCGGTGCGCGCTCGGAGTCGATACCAAGACATAGCCCGGCCAGCGGGAGCTCTCCCGCTTCAGCAGGCCGTGGCCGTAGCGGATATCGACCTCTTCGGCGGGCTTGGCCCGGTCCGCTCCAGTCCAACCGCGCGTCTCTCTACTCATCAGTGCCTCCGCAGGCCAAGCCGGTATCTTGGGCGGGAGCCTGGGCCCATTCAGCTACTCGCCGCCCTGGGCGGCCCCAGCTCATGCAATTCGACACTTCGGCCTGCCCTCTTAGCTTCGAGCCATCGATTGAAGGACTTCCGGCTCTCCCCTGATCTTCTACCCGCCAGTAAGCCCTCTATGCTGAGGTCCTCGTCAAGGGCGGGCCAATGGATATGCTGGTTGTCAGCGTGCAGCTCCCAATTGTTCCGTTCTTCCGTCGTCGCGTGGACAAGCCTGGGATACCAGGCTAGCGGCACGGATATGGCACGCCCGTCGAGGAGCACAGCCGCGAGAGTGCTTTCGGTCACCGTTATGCTCATGGCCCCCGACACTTCCATCTCAACCGTTGAAGTAGTCATACCATGCCCTCAGTAATGCTTCGTGATTCTGTTCGACGATCGTCTGAATACGGAGCAACTCCCTGTTTCGAAAATGTCCGTTGCTTTGTAGTTCCACTGGGACAAGCCAGAATTTAGCAAAGGCTCTGTCGCGCCTCACATGCACGTGAGGCGGTTCGTCTCTGTCACCGGAGACTACGTAGAAGCGATAAGGGCCTTCTCTCAGCAGCGCCGGCATCAACTGTCAAAGATATTAGCGTTCATGGCAGATGTTTGCCAGCAATATGTCCATCTTCGAGGTGGCCTCGTCAGTCCAGCACCGCCGTCGCGGTGATTTCGACGTTGAGGCCCGGCTCTGCCAGGGCGCTGACCTCCACGTAGGAGTTGGTCGGCCACTCTCCCCGGAAGTGCCCCTCCCATACCTCCCTCTGCTCGGCCTCGATGGGCCAGACCTCGGCCATGTTCGTAACGTAGGTCGTCATCATCACGATGTCGGACGGCTTGCCACCCTCGGCGGCGACTATCCGCGTGATCCTGTCCAGCGTGACCCGCAGCTGGTCCATGGCCGGGCCGCCGTCCGCTTCCGAGCCCCTGGCGGTGATCCCGGACACGTAGAGCGTTTCCCCCGCCCTGATGGCCCTGACGTAGGTCGGGCCCGCTGGGTAGATATCGTCGTGGTTGTTCCGCGTCTTTTTCATCTGACTATATGAAACCTCTGATCCTGGCGACATGGGCCACGCTCCCGACACCGAGCAGGAAGGCGGCCTCACGGTAGGTTATACCATGCTCCCTCGCCGTCGCACTCACCCTATCGTAGGCGCGAGACATGATCTTCGACAGCTCGGTGTTAACCCGGTCCTCGTCCCAGTGGGCCTGGTAGAGGTTCTGGGACCACTCGAAGTAGGACACGATGACGCCGCCGGCGTTGACGAGCACGTCTGGCAGCACCACTATACCCCGGTCGTTCAGCACATCATCGGCCTGCGGGGTGACCGGCTGGTTCGCCGCCTCGACGACCATCCTGGCCCTGACGTTGGACACATTGTCCCTGTGGATCACGCCGCCAATCGCGGCAGGGACGAGGAAGTCGCACTGCAGCTCGAGCATCTCCTCGTTGGGAACGGCGTCAGCGCCGACGAAGCCTGCCACCGTGCCGGCCTCGTCACTGTGCGCGAGGAGCCTCGAGACGTCGATACCGTCCGAGCGGTAGATTCCGCCGTCGACGTCGCTGACGCCGATAACCTTGCATCCTGCCTCGGCCGCGAGACGTGCGGTCCACGAGCCCACGTTGCCGAACCCCTGAACGACCACCGTGCTGCCCTCGACCTCTATCCCGGCCTCCCTGGCGGCTGCCAGCATGACCTTGACCACGCCCCTGCCTGTGGCCGATTCCCGTCCTGCCGACCCGCCAAGCTCGACAGGCTTGCCGGTCACGATTGCAGGCGTGTAGCCGTGGATGTGGCTGTAGGCGTCCATCATCCAGGCCATCGTCTGAGCGTTAGTGCCAAGATCTGGGGCCGGAATGTCGCGGTTGACGGCCAGAAGGTGCTCTATGTTGGTGGTGTAGCGGCGGGTCATCCGGTTGAGCTCGCCTTCGCTCAACCGGCGTGGGTCGCACTCGACGCCGCCCTTCGCGCCGCCAAAGGGGATATCGACCAGCGCCGTCTTCCAGGTCATCAGCGACGCCAGGGCCTTGATCTCTTCCTTGTCTGCCATCGGATGGTAGCGAACGCCACCTTTGTACGGCCCCCTGGCGCCGTTGTGCTGCACCCTGTATCCCCTGAAGACCTCGATGCGCCCATCGTCCATCCGGACCGGCACGGACACCTCGAGCTCTCGCCACGGCCGCCTGAGCAGCTCGCGCACACCGTCGTCGAGCCGCAGGCGGTCGGCCGCACGGTCGAAGAAGACGTTGACGGCTTCGTAGGTGCTCTTGCTGTTGAGAAGGGTCACAGGAAGTAACCTCCGACTGGGCTATACATCAAGTATAACGGTCGGCGGTATGCAGAGTTGGCCTGGTCAGTCCTCAGAAGTACAAGCGCGCTGGGCGCCGGCAGCTACGAGCCCGCGGGGCGTCCCTATTCGTGGTCAACTCCCTTGATGAGGTCGGCTGCCCGCTCCGCCATGGCAAGCACCGTAAGGTTGAGGTTCGCCCGGACCGTGTCAGGCATGATCGATGCGTCGATGACTCGCAGTCCGTCTACACCGTAGACCTTGCCGTATTGGTCCACCACGGCCAATGGATCGTTTGAAGGTCCCATCTTGCAGGTGCTCGATACGTGGTGTGCGGTGATCACTTCCCGCTTCATCCAGGAGTCCAAGGCTTTATCGTTGTCCAGGACATCGTCTGACGGCGCGAACCGCTCCTCGACTATCTGATCGAAGGCCTCATGCCTGAACAGACCAGCGCATATCCTGAGGCCCTCGCGGAGACGCGACCGATCGAAAGGGTCGTCAAGAAGGTTGAAGTCGAGATAAGGCGGCTGGCTGGGGTCGCCGGACTGGAGGCGCAGCTCGCCCTGGCTCAATGCCAGGTAGAGACACAGGCTCACGCCTACTCCTACCGGGTTCCTGTGGTCCAGCCCTCTCATGGGTCTTTCGGCCGAGTAGTTGCCCATGTAGATGACCAAATCGTTCTTGAAGGGTGAGCCTGAGGCGGTGAACCGCAGGGTGACAGTGCCTGTAGTGACCTGATCGATGTTCAATGGGAAGCCTTCACGCGTACGCCAGGCCATCGGCACGTCCGGGTGGTCCCGGAGATTGCGCCCGACTCCCGGGAGGTCCTGTGCTACCGGTATGTCGAATTGCCGCAACTGGTCCCCGGGCCCAATGCCTGACAGAGCGAGGATGTGCGGGGTTCCTATAGCGCCGGCACAGAGGATTACCTCCTCGCCATAGACAGAAAACTCCTCATGACCGCTGACCACGCGCAGTCCTATCGCCCGATGTCCCTCGAAGATGATCTCCCGGACAACGCTGTGGGGTCTGATGGTCAGTCCCGCCCGACTCCGCGCGGGGTCCAGGTAGCCAATTGCCGTACTCACCCGCACACGGCCGTCAATGTTGAAGGCGAGAGGCCCGACGCCCGTGGAGTCGGGTTGATTGTGGTCCGGACAGTCGGGGAACCCGGCGTCCAGACATGCCCGGTAGAAGGCACGCTGTTGAGGCCCCCATTCGTCGGGCTGGTGTCTGCGGCATCTGATGGGGCCATCCGAACCATGGAATTCATTTGAGAAATCCTGGTCCGCTTCGAGCTTCAGCAGGTAGGGGAAGACCCTTTCGAACCGCCATTCGGAATTTCCCCACTCCGCCCACCGATCGAAGTCCTCCGGCATTCCACGGAGAAACTGAGCGTCGTTCACGGCGCTGGAGCCGCCTGCGACCCTGCCCCTTGGGATGTCTATGCAGGCCTGGTCCGTGGCCCTGGCGCGAAAACTCCACATGTGCCCACTATCCCATAGCGTTGTCCCGGTCCCGTAGGCGTACTTCAACGAATCAGGCATTCGCTCAAGAGCGGGGTAGTCTCCGCCGGCCTCTAGAAGGAGGACCGACCGGTGACGGTCTTCCGACAAACGGGCCGCCAGGACCGAACCCGCCGAACCTGCCCCAACGACAATGTGATCGTATCTCTTATTCATGCCTCCCATCTAAAGACGCAATTCTAATCTGGGTCTCAGCAGTCGTTCAGGCACGTTAGTTTCGCGCATAAACTCGACCAAGAGCCGATGGATCTCCCTGGCTTCGTCTGTGTGCGTTCCTATCACATTTTCCAGCTGCTTCGGATCTGATGCCAGATTGTATAGCTGAGACACTCCTGGGGCGGGGCTGTATAGCAGACTCCAATGTCCCGCAGTGACAGTCGTGACCGGAGGGTCTTTGAGATCACGGAGGAAGTTGTCTACTGATTGGACCGCGTCGCCCGGATTGGCGAATGGGATGCTGCTGACCACATGGTCGCGTCCTGATCGTGTGGCGTCGCGCATGGCAGGCGCAAGTGAGTGGCCCTGAACGAAGTCCGGGATGGCCAGACCCAGCAGATCGAGCACTGTGGGCATCACATCAATTGCGGAACTCAATCCGCTGTACACGCCGGGAGATGCCCTAGGGTCACGGATCAGAAGAGGCAAATGAACGATCTCCTCAAAGAGCGGAGAGTAGCTCCACTGCGAACCCGGTTCGTCATATGGCCGAAGCGTTCCATCCGGGTACTTGTCAGAGCTCATCTTGCCGAAGAGACCTCCGTGCTCTCCGAAGTAGAAGCCATGGTCTGTGGTGAAAATAACAACCGTCTTATCCGCAAGTCCCATATTCTCAACAGACTTCAGAAGATAGCCCAGCCAGGTGTCCACCATCGTGATCTCGCCGCAGTATGTGGCGTGCCCTTTACGTATCTGCGCCTCTGTGTAGCCTGGCACATCATGCCAGTTGCCGTAGAGCGGGAGCACCAGTTCGCCATCGTACTCAGGCTGGTAGAGCTCAGTGTAGTAGGATGGGGCATCCCAGGGTTCGTGGGGATCCCATGTGTCCACATACAGAAAGAATTCCTCCTTGTAGTGTTGTTCCAGCCACTTCATGGCAGTCATGAACGTCTTCGGCGCATTCCTGTCCGATTCATAGTGCCATCTATCCCTGACATCCAATGCCTCATTGTGATAGCCGGGCTCTGGAATCAACGACCACAGGGTGTCTTGTCCGGTGTTCATGAAGAAAGTCTGGAAGCCGCGGTCGTAGTTCATTCCATCCCTGAGGTAGTATGGCGTGTCCACCGATGCCGCTGTGTGAAGGCCGTGATCAGCTAGCATCTCCGCCAGGGTCGTCACCCCCGCAGGGAGGGGCTGCCACCCCATGAAGGACATCGTCCAGCGTCCCGTCTGGTGGTCCGCCCGGGTGGGCATAGTCGGAAACCCGGCAGAGTAGTGGCCGTCGAACCTGACCGACCTGGCTGCCAGCGCATTGAGAGAGGGCGTTCGAATCGTCGGATTGCCGTATGCCCCTATGTGGTCCCTGCGGAAGGTGTCGGCAACTACCCAGATCACATTCATTCTGGCCGCTCCTTTCACCTACTACTCACCTACTACCGACAAATCTACCACACGTCGCGACACCGGCATTAGGAATCCACGCATGCCCATCGATTGAAGGGCCATACGTGCACCTGCTATAATTTGGTACCTACAGGCACGTTCGACGGACGGGCCGAGCGCCGGAGGAACACACATGGTGGCGACTGAAACGAAGGTGAGACCGCTCACGCCCTACCAGGTGAGCCGGTACAGCAGACACATCATCATGCCCCAGGTGGGCAGCGCCGGACAGCGAAAGCTGCTCGACGCCAGCGTGCTGGTCGTCGGCGCGGGGGGTCTGGGTTCGCCTATTTGCATCTACCTCGCCCTCGCGGGCGTGGGAACGGTGGGCATCGTCGACTTCGACACCGTCGACGTGACCAACCTCCAGCGCCAGATACTGCACTACAACGACGACGTCGGTCGCCCGAAGGTCGAGTCGGCCCGAGAGACGCTGCTGGCCTATAACCCCGACCTCAACGTCGCCCTTCACGAGGAGCCGATAACGTCGGCGAACGCCATGGGTATCATGAAGGGGTACGACGTCATCATCAACGGCGCGGACAACTTTCCCGCGCGGTACCTGGTGAACGACGCGGCATATCTCAGCGGCAAGCCTCTCGTGGACGGCAGCATTCTGATGTTCGACGGGCAGGCGACGGTGTTCCTGCCGGGCCAGGGCTGCTACCGCTGCCTCTTCCCCGCCCCGCCCCCGCCGGGCGAGGTGCCCTCGTGCGCGGAAGCAGGAGTGCTGGGGATGCTCCCGGGGATGGTGGGCACCATACAGGCGACGGAGACGGCGAAGCTGATCCTCGGAGTCGGGACGTCGCTGGCCAGCAGGCTGCTGCTGATCGACGCCCTCGACATGGAGTTCCGGACCGTCAAGGTCCGCAGGAACCCTGACTGCCCCCTGTGCGGAGACAACCCGACGGTCACGGAGCTGATCGACTACGAGGCGTTCTGCGGCGTCCCTAACATGGCGATCTAGCGCTCCTGGTGAGGGTATGGCTACCGTGACGCAACATCGAGAAATCAGCGAACGCTTCCTCAGCCACGCCGAGAAGGAGTTTGAGAAGGGCGACCTGCTCCAAGCATCCGAAAAGGCGTGGGGCGCTGTCGCCCACTATGTGAAGTCCGTTGCCAAAGAGCAGGAGGGCTGGGACGCCGACAGTCACGTAGGCCTGAACAGGAGTGCCAGGAAACTCATAGAACAAACTGACGAACCTAAAGTCAACATGAGCAGATTGGGGACGGCAAATTCACTTCATGCCAACTTCTACGAGGACTTCTATGACGAGGTCATTGTGAAGAGCGGCATCGAGGATGCCCGCGACCTGATATCCGCCATGAAAACAGCGAGGACGCGCTTGAATGGAGCGCACAGGCCAAGCTCACACAACGGATCCTGACTCGATCAGCAAAAAGGAGACAGACAATGCCCGCTCGTGTAGCACATCCGGAGTCCATAGTGGAGACCGACTGGGTCGCAGAGCATGGAAGCGACGAGAACGTCCGCCTGGTCGAGGTGGACGTGGATACGATGGCCTATGACCAGGGCCACATAGCCGGAGCGGTCGGATGGAACTGGTCGACGCAGCTCAACGACACGCTCAGGCGGGACATCCTCGACGGGGACCAGATGCGCAAGCTGCTGGGAGAGTCGGGGATCGTCCGCAGCACGACCGTGGTGCTGTACGGCGACAACAACAACTGGTTCGCGACCTATGCCTTCTGGCAGATGAGGATGTTCGGCCACAAGCGCCTCAAGATCATGAACGGCGGCAGGGTGAAGTGGATCGCGGAGGGACGGCCCACGACGACCGACGTGCCATCGTACCCGGCCCGAACCTACAGCGCCAGCGAGCCGGACCCGAGTATCCGCGCCACCCGCGACTACGTTCTCAATATCGCCTCCACCTCCAACAACGTGGGGCTCGTAGACGTCCGCGCGCCCGCTGAGTTCAGCGGGGAGCTGCTGGCGCCGGCGAACCTCCCGCAGGAAGGCGCTCAGCGAGGCGGCCACATTCCAGGAGCCGCGAACATCCCGTGGCTGAGCGCGGTGAACGACGCCGACGGCACGTTCAAGTCGGTGGAGGATCTCAGGGAGATTTACGAAGGCAAGGGGATTACGGCCGACAGGGAGACTATCGCCTACTGCCGAATCGGCGAGCGCTCCTCGCACACCTGGTTCGTGCTTACGCAGATACTCGGCTACAACAAGGTGCGGAATTACGACGGCTCGTGGACGGAGTACGGCAGCATCGTCGGCGCCCCGATCGAACGATAGCTCGCCACTCGCATCATCACGTCGTCAAGTTCCGTTGCTCCTCCCGGGGGGAGCGTAGTCAGGGAGTAGTCTCCTGAGACAGGCAAGGCTGCCATTCGCCTTGCCCGTTCGGACTGGGTTCCGTGGGCTCATCCACCGTGCAGCCCTGATCGGGTTGCTGTGCCTGATAGCCGCCGTTCTGCTTTCGACATGCGGGGACGAGCCTCTGCCAACGGACACACCCACACCAACGGCCACGCCCGTTGCAGCGGCGACTCCTGAGCCCACTGCTGCACCCGCTCCTACGTCGACTCCGCGCCCTACCGCGACGCCCAGGCCGTCGCCTGTCCCTGCCGCCGCAACGCCGGAGCCGACCGGTGTATCTGTCGACCTCGACTTCGACATCGATAAAGGCACCCTCTGGGGAGAGCTGTTCGACTTGCTCACGGCCACCGAGCGGGCCTGCATCAGCGGTGAGCTGGGGGACGAACTTTTGAAGTCTGTCCGGAAGCAGCCCGTGACGCCCGGAGAGAAAGCGCACGGGTGGGAGGCGTCGGTATTCGGCTGTCTAGCCCCGGAGAAGGCGACGGACCTATTCCTATCCTTCATGCTTGCGAACATGGATGAGTTGACCGAAGAGAACAAAGTCTGCCTGCGGGACCTGGCGGCCAACGTCGACGTGGTCGGTCTGATCGCCGCCTCCATGCCTGGCGCCGATCCCGCCAGTGGCGGGATGCTCCTCGGATTCTCAACGAGCCTCCTGGCCTGTATGCCGGTAGGGCCACTCCCCGGCGGCGGCGAGTCCACGGTCCCTGTACCGTCGGCTGAGTCACTGCTCTGGCATCACCACACGGGTGGCTGGATCGTGTACTCGCCCACCGTGGCCGACGGCGTAGTGTACTTCGGATCGGACGACAACCACGTTTACGCACTGGACACGGTGACCGGCGATCTGCTCTGGCGATTCGAGACGGGAGGAGTCATTCGGTCGTCTCCAACCGTGACCGGAGGTGTGGTGTTCGTGGGTTCGAACGACAACCACGTGTACGCTCTTGCCGCCTCGACCGGTGAGCTGCTCTGGAAACACGACACCGGAGACTGGGTGCAGTACTCGCCCGCAGTGAGCGGCGGGACCGTCTTCCTGGCCGCGCTGGCAGGCGGGGACCGCAGGGTCCACGCTCTTGACGCGGCAACCGGCGAGCGTATCTGGGTTGCGGAGATGCCGTTCCCGTTCAATCCCGAGCTCGCTCCGGCAGTCGTCGGAGACAAGGTCTACGCGCCGGGCGGGTTCGGCGAATTCCACGCTATGGACGCGTCGACCGGAGATCTGGCCTGGACCCTCGATACCGGGATTCCCGTCGAGTCCCCGCCCACGGTCATCGGGGGGACCGTGTACCTGACGGCCGTCAACACCGCCTACGCGCTAGACGAAGCGACGGGAGAGATCGTCTGGGAGTACGGGACAGAGAGGCTACCGGCCAGGGACGTTCCGGCCGTCGTCGCGGATGGCGTCTACTACTTCTCGCCGGACAACCACATCTACGCCCTCGACGCCGGAACGGGTGAACCGGCCTGGTCCTGGTCTTCCGAATCGGACGGCTTGATCGACACCACACCGGTAGCCGCTGAAGGCATCGTGTACGTTGGGTATGAGTCCGGCATGTTCTATGCCCTTGACGCCGCCAGCGGCGAGCCACTCTGGAGTCGCGGAGGAGCCCTCGACTCTCCCGGAGTAGTCGACGGCGTCCTGTACGCCGAGTCCGACGACGGCCACCTGCAAGCACTGGACGCCGAGTCCGGCGAACCGACCTGGAGCTTTCAAAAGGGCTACTTCTCGGGCATCCGGTCCTTCACAGTCACCGGCGGTGTGGTGTACGTCGGCTCCCTCGACGGCGGCGTGTATGCTTTCACTGCTCCTGAGGCGCCTTGACCGTAAGAACCCTCGTCTTTCCGGTGGTCGAAAGGATTGCCCTCTGCCCGACAGGGTGCCGGAGTCCAGTTCCCCGGCCTCATTGCTCGCAGGCTCGTTGACAGATGGCGTACGCATGTGCTAGTGTGCATCTGTGCTGAAGACCACTCGACACCGCTCGTCACTCCGGCGGCTCCTGCCCGTCCCCCCAACCGGCGCCTTGGGTGCCCCATTCAGTCCCATTTCTGTTCCGGCACGCACCCATTTTCCCCCGTTTCGTTACCAAGAGCGTTCCATTCACAACCATCGCCCAGCTATGAAATGAGCACAAGTGAGCACGATTGGGACATATCCTGGAAGAAACTCCATCAATCAGCGTACAGCCACAGCGCTTCCAGGCCAGGATCGGCAAGCAGGGCCGAACCCCTACGTGGACGTCCCTGAGGAGGTCAGCCTCGCGTTCGCTCACGATTCCCGGGGAGGGCGCGTCAGCGTCGAAGGCAGACTGAACGAGGCGTCCATACGTGCCACGCTGGTACCAGTCGGCAAGGGACGCCACCGGCTCTACGTCAACGGGGGCATGCGGGCCGCCGCGGGGGTCGCCGTAGGAGAAACGGTCTCTTTCGAGCTGCTGTCCACAGCTCCCGCCAATGTCTCCGTCCCCGAAGACCTGGCGGACGCGTTGGATGAAGTGGATGGAGCGCGGGAGGCCTTCGAAGCCATGTCGCCGTCTCACAGGCGGGAGCTGATTCGCTACGTCGACGACGCCCGCACGCCGTCGACCCGCCAAAGGCGAATCGGGCGGACGATAGACCACGCGCTCGGCAAGCCGCCGGCCGACCGGAGGCCGAGTGGGCGACCCATGTGGACATGTCCGAAGTGCGGAAGCCGGTTCGTCAACAAGAACCAGTACCACTCATGCAGGCGGTACAGCCTGACCGACCCCTTCGAGGGCAAGCCCGACAAGATCAGAGGGCTGTTCGACAGGTTCCGAGAGATCGTCGAGGCCCTGGGTCCGGTCAAGATGATTCCGTACAGCGACGCGGTGGGGTTCATGGTGAGGGTACGACTCGGCAATGCCACTCCCAAGAACCGGTGGCTGGACATCGGGCTATGGCTTCCGAGGCGTGTCGAGAGCCCGAGATTTCGCAGAGTAGAGACGATCTACCCCAATGCTCACGTTCACGTCCTGCGGATCACCGAGGCCGATCAGCTGGACGAGGAGGTTGAGAATTGGGTGAAGGAGGCCTACCAGGTGGGGCAAGGCACATGACAGACCTTCACGGCAGCGAGTACCAGCCCCCTTACGTCGGGCCGGCCACATTCCTGAGGTCTCCATACGCCGGGAGCGCCGCCGAGCTGGCCGCCCTTAAGCCGGACGTTGCCGTCCTCGGCGCGCCGGTCGACATCGGTACGATCAACCGTCCGGGGGCCAGGCTGGCCCCCAGGGCCATCAGGCAGGCCGGATACTTCGGCACGCCGAACACCGCTGTGTACCACATGGGGCTGCAGGTCTACCCCACCCAGGTCCTGAAGGTCGTCGACTTCGGGGACGCCAACTGCCCTCCGCACTCCATCGAGATGGCCCACCAGGCGGTATGGAGCAAGGTCACGGAGGCTCTTCAGGCGGGAGCGGTTCCGGTCGTGCTGGGCGGCGACCACTCCATCACCCAGCCCAGCGCCACAGCCGTGGCGCAGCACTGGGGGTTCGGACGCGTCGGCGTCGTCCACTTCGACGCACACCCAGACACCGGGGCATTCAGCTACGGCGGGGGGCTGCTCGGCCACGGCACGCCGATGCGCAGGCTCATAGAGTCGGGGGCAGTGCCGGGAAGGAACTTCGTCCAGGTGGGTCTGCGCGGCTACTGGCCGCCCGGAACCACGTTCGAGTGGATGCGTGCTCAAGGCATGAGATGGCACCCCATGGCCGAGATCGAGGAGAGAGGGTTCGACGCCGTGCTGGACGACGCCATTGCCGAGGCGCACGACGGACCCGAGTATATCTACCTCTCGGTCGACATCGACGTTCTCGACCCGGCGTTCGCCCCCGGTACAGGAACGCCGGAGCCCGGCGGCCTGTCCTCCTCAGAGCTCCTGCGGGCCGTCCGCCGCATCGCATCCACGGTAAGGCTCGCCGCAATGGATGTGGTAGAGGTCTCTCCGCCCTTCGACAATCCGGGCGCCATTACCGCGGAGGCGGCGCACCGGGTTGTGCTGGAAGCAATCAGCGCCCTGGCGTGGTCCAGACAGCGGGCGGAAGAGGCATAGACAGGCTATTAGACTAGTCGAAGGGTTTGTGAATCTTTCTAAAACATGGTACAATTAAGGGTGTCCAGCACCTTGAAACACCCCGATGTTTGTCGTCTCCTTAGGGTGTTCTTCCGAAGCCTTCCTCTCCCCGGTGGGAGAAGGTGGGAACCCCGCTCCAGGCGTAGCCGAAAGTGATGGAAGTAATCACCACCAGCTTCACGGTCTGTCAGGCAGGAGCATCTGAATGACTATAGAGCAGCACGAGAGGATCGCGGCCGACAAGTACACAGCCGAGGACATCCAGGTCCTCGAGGGTATGGAGGCAGTGCGCCGCCGGCCCGGCATGTACATTGGAAGCACCGACCAACGCGGCCTGCACCACCTGATCCAGGAGATCGTGGACAACGCCGTCGACGAGTTCATGGCCGGCCACTGCTCCCGTTTCGAGGTATGGATAAACGCCGACGGCAGCGTTCGCGTGGAGGACGACGGACGAGGGATCCCGGTCGACATCCATCCCAAGACAGGCGTCTCAGCCGTAGAGACCGTCATGACCACACTGCACGCTGGGGGCAAGTTCGGGGGCAAGGCTTATAGCGTCTCCGGAGGCCTCCACGGTGTCGGGGCTTCCGTCGTGAACGCCCTCTCGATATGGACCAAGGTGGAGGTCTATCGCGACGGCAAGATCTACAGGCAGGACTTTTCCAAAGGCGAGCCGACGACTTCTCTGACCTCGGAGCCCATGGACGACTCTGCGAAGGACAAGATCGGCACAGCCATTACGTTCATGCCCGACGCTGACATCTTCGAAGAGGTCGCGTACGACTTCAAGGAGATGGCCCAGCGCTTCAAGGAGATGGCCTACCTGAACAAGGGTCTGGCCATATCGTTCCGGAGCGACTGGCACCTCGATCTGTGGCCCAATAACCGCGTCTCGTACTACTTCGACGGCGGCATCTCCAGCTTCGTTCGCAACCTGAACGAGGGCCGGGAGGTCTGTCACCAGGACCCGATCTACGCCGAAAAGCAGGTCAACGGGACGCTGGTCGAGACGGCGCTCCAGTACAACGATAGCTTCACCGAGCACGTCTACTCGTTCGCCAACTGCGTCAACACGCAGGACGGAGGAACGCACGTGACCGGCTTCAGGGCCGCCCTGACCCGTGTCATGAACGACTTCGCGCGGAAGCAGAAGTTCATCAAGGACAGTGATCCGAATCTCTCGGGCGAGGACACTCGAGAGGGACTGACCGCCGTCGTCAGTGTGAAGCTGACCGATCCCCAGTTCGAAGGTCAGACCAAGGACAAGCTCGGGAACCCGGAGGTCAGGAACCAGGTCGAGAGCGCCGTCGCGGAGGCGCTCCTGTACTACCTGGAAGACCATCCGAAAGAGGCCAAGCGCATCGTCGAGAAGACTCTCACGGCCCAGCGGGCCAGGGAAGCGGCTCGGAAGGCGCGGGATCTCGTCATCCGCAAGAATGCGCTCGACGGAGGCGGTCTGCCGGGCAAGCTCGCCGACTGCTCGGAAAAGAACCCGGAGATATGCGAGCTCTATATCGTCGAGGGAGACTCGGCCGGCGGTACGGCCAAGATGGGCCGCGACAGGGCTATTCAGGCGATCCTGCCGCTGAGGGGCAAGATCCTCAACGTAGAGAAGACGCGCGACGACAAGATGCTCGAGCATGTCGCGATCCGATCCATCATAACCGCCATCGGTGCGGGCCTTGGCGAGGACTTCGACCTGTCCAAGTTGCGCTACCACCACATCATCATAATGACAGACGCCGACGTCGACGGCTCCCATATACGAACGCTGCTGCTGACCTTCTTCTTCCGCCATATGCCGGACCTCATCAGGAACGGCCACCTGTATATCGCACAGCCGCCCAGATACAAGATCAGCTCCGGCAAGAACTTCCAATACGCACTGACCGACATCGAGAGGGACGTCGCCCTCGCTCAGTTCAACGGCAAGCGCAACATCAACATACAGCGCTACAAGGGTCTGGGTGAGATGAACGCCTCCCAGCTGTGGGAGACGACGATGGACCCGGAGGCACGCACCCTTCTACAGGTCACGCTCGGCGACATGGCCGAGGACGACAGGATATTCTCGCTGCTGATGGGTGACGTGGTGGAGCCCCGAAGGAACTTCATCCAGGCCCACGCCCTGGAGGTCACGGAGCTGGACGTCTAGGCCTCCAGCCCTCTTCCCTGCTCACGCCGACAGTCGGCCAGCTGGCTGGATGTGATGAGCACACGGCCTTGCGCCGTGAAGGCCGCGGCCCTAGAATAGTAGCTGGCCAATACGCAATTTCACGGCCTGGAACATCAACAATGGACGCCCATCATCTGATTGACATCGAGCCCAACCCCAAGGTGCAGGACTTCCGTCCGGGCGACACCGTCCGCGTCAGCATCAAGGTGACCGAAGGCGACAGGCAGCGGACGCAGGCCTTCGAAGGGATGGTCATACGCAAGCGCGGCGGCGGACCGGGCGCTTCCTTCACCGTCCGGCGCATCTCCCACGAGATCGGAGTCGAGCGGACCTTCCTGCTCCACTCTCCGGCAGTTGAGGGGGTGGAGGTGACCCGCCGAGGCAAGGTCAGGAGGGCCAGGCTCTATTACCTCAGAGGGCGCTCCGGCCGGGCCGCGCGCATCAAGGAGGCACGGCGCTACTAGTCAAGTGCGCCGCCGCCAGAGCCTGTCTTTCGAAGTCCCCTCCCTCTGAGGGGGGAGGTCAGAATGGGTGAGCCCACCCCGGCCGCTATGGGTTTCGCCGAGGTCGCCGTAGACTCGCCCGCAGCCCCCGGTCGGACGTTCAGCTACTCTATCCCGGACGGTCTGGGCGTCGTCCCCGGCCACCTTGTCCGCGTCCCGTTCGGCAGGCGGACCCTCGGCGGACTCGTGATGTCGCTGGCGGAGCTCCCGCAGGTCGCTGAAACACGCCCCATCCTGAACACGACGGGTGACTGGCCTGTCCTGACGGAGGTCCAGCTGCAGCTCGCACGCTGGGTCAGCGATTACTACGTCAGCCCGCTGTTCGAGGCGGCCGCGCCCATGCTGCCTCCGGGACAGCGTCTCCGCCAGCGGGCTCGTCTCTCCATCGGAGCCGCAATGGCTGAGGGACAGCCGCAGTTGTCTCCGCTGCAGACCAGGATCGTAGACTACGTACGCCGGAACGGCAGCGTCGATATCGAGCGCCTTGTGCGGTCGATGGGAGAGAGAGCACGAGCATCGGCCTCTCGACTGGTCGACAAGGGCCTGCTGGAGCGGACGGAGCGCTGGAGCACTCCCGGAGCCCGCGCCCGGTTCGTGGACTACGCAAGGCTTTCGCAAAGCGGCCTGGAGGCTGTCCGGGACTGGGTCCCGGAGAAGGCTACCCGGGCGTCGAAGCAGGCCGGCCTTCTCCGGAAACTCTCCGAGGGCGGAGAGTCTCTGAAGCTCAGCGATTCCCGAAGGCTTTACAGCGCAGGGGCCGTAAAGGCACTTCTCGACAAGGGCTGGATCGAGAAGTACAGCGTCGCGGTAGACCGGGACCCGCTGGCCGGGAAGGACTTCCCGCCCAGTCCTGTTTCGCGTCTGACCGAGCGCCAGGAGGCCGCGGCGGCCCTCGTACGCTCAGCCCTCGACGACTCGACCGCAGGGCGCAGGACGTTCCTGCTCCAGGGGGTGACCGGAAGCGGCAAGACCGAGGTATACCTCAACGCCGCCGCGCACTGCCGGGAACTGGGCAGAAAGGCCATCGTGCTGGTGCCGGAGATCGCGCTCACGCACCAGACCGTGGAACGGTTTGCGTCCAGATTCCCAGGCCGGGTCGCGGTGCTGCACAGCGGGCTGACGGACGGGCAGCGTTTCGACCAGTGGTGGAAACTGCGTCGCGGCGACTACGACGTGGTCATCGGGTCTCGCAGCGCCGTATTCGCTCCACAGCAGGACCTGGGACTGATCGTCCTCGACGAAGAGCATGAGTGGACCTACAAGCAGCAAGACGCCTCTCCCCGCTACCACGCCAGAGACATCGCGCTCAGGCTCTCCGACCTCACCGGCGCCGTCGTGCTCATGGGAAGCGCCTCTCCCGACGTCGCCACGTACCGGCGCGCTCTTTCCGGCCGGTACCGCCTGCTGACCCTGCCCGCACGAGTGGCTGCCGCCAACAACGGGAGAGCTGAAGTCGTTCCCGCTTCAGGAGCGGCACCCCATAGGCTCCCTGCACCAATTCCCGTTACGGAGGTCCCTCTGGCCAGCGTTCAGGTCGTGGATATGCGCAGAGAGCTGAGGGAAGGCAACCGCGATGTGTTCAGCCGGGCTCTGTCCCAGGCGATGCGGCGCTGCCTGGACGATGGCGGACAGATGGTCCTGTTTCTCAACCGCAGGGGCTCATCGTCCTTCGTGCAGTGCCGCAACTGCGGGGAGGGCCTGCGGTGCAGACGGTGCGAGGTCGCGTTGACCTACCACCGTCAGGCCGGGCGCCTGATCTGCCACTACTGCGGATACAAGAGGGTGCCGCCTTCCAGGTGCCACCGATGCCTCAGTCATCGGCTGCGGTACTACGGACTGGGGACGCAGAGCATTGTCGAGGCGTTTGAGGAGCGGTTCCCGGACACGACGGTGCTCCGGTGGGACCGCGACACCACAAGGCACCCGCGGGCATACGAGGAGCTGCTCGAAAGTTTCCGCTCCGGGCGGGAGCGTGTGCTCGTGGGCACCCAGATGATCGCCAAAGGACTGCACTTCCCATCCGTGACACTTGTCGGTGTCGTCTCGGCAGACGTGGGCCTCGCCGTGCCCGACTACCGCGCAGGCGAGAGAGTGTTCCAGCTGCTCTGTCAGGTCGCTGGACGCGCCGGACGCGGCACCGCCTTTGGGCGGGTCATCGTCCAGACATACCAGCCCGACAACTACGCCATCCGCGCCGCCGCATCCCAGGACTACGAGGCCTTCTACAGGGAGGAGATCGAATACCGCCGAGAGCAGGGCGGACCGCCATTCGGCAGGTTGATCAGGCTGCTATACACGCATACCAATCGGGCCAGCTGCGAGCGGGCGGCGCGCAGGCTCGGAGCCTCCCTCCGGGTCCGGCAGGAAGAGAGCGGGATATCCGACATCGACGTGCTGGGCCCGACGCCCGCATACCCGTCGCGGCTGCGGGGACACTACAGGTGGCACGTCGTCCTTCGAGGGTCCGACCCGCGCTCCCTGCTGGATGAGGTGACGGTGCCATCGGGATGGACGATCGACATCGATCCCGTCTCCCTGACTTAGCGCCGCCGCCGCCCGTTTCGCGCCTGAGGTGTAACCGGCTACTCCCCAGCCTCCGGACCGCCCTCATCCTCACGCTTTACCCGAAAGGTGCCCTCCACCACGGATCCTGGTTTGGGGCCTTCCTTGTCGTCTCCCTGCCTCTTCGAGAGCGCCTCCTTGGGAGCCCTGCCCAGGAGCGACGCCAGTGAGATCAGTAGGACCAGGACATCGTCCAGCCTGCCCCTGATGGGCAGGAAGTCGGGCACCAAGTCGATGGGGGACAGCAGGTAGGCCACGGCGCCGACCAGAAGCAGCTTGGCGCCAAGCGGCACCCTACCGTCGAACATCAGCCTGGGGACTAACCTGAGAAGACCGGGATTCCTCAGGAGTAGAAATATCCCTCGCAGCACGACCCCCTCCCAAGCAACTCCACTCTCATTATAGCCACCAGGAGCCTCGTTGTTCGACGGCTCTCAGAGCTGAAAGGCGTCTCAGGACCCGATCATCCCTTCCTGAGGCTGTGTCCAAGGTAGGTTGTAGACAAACGCAATCTGCGGCGCGCGCGGTATCGGCATCTCTGCGAAGGGCACGTCGATAATCACCGGGGCCTGCCGCTCCAACGCGAGCGGAATGAGCGTCTCCAGCTCCAGTGGATCGTCTGCCCTCATGCCGACTGCGCCGAACGACTCTGCAAACTTGACGAAGTCGAGGTTGTGCAAGGTGGTCTCGTAGGTCCCGCCGAACATCTCATCCAGGTCGCGGGCGACGTTGCCGTAGGAGTCGTTCCTGAAGATGATAGTGACCACGTTGATGCCGTACTTGACCGCCGTGGCAAGCTCGGACGCGTTGAACATGAACCCGCCGTCTCCGGCCATGCAGACCACGGGGCGGTCTGGCCTGGCCACCTTCACGCCCAGCGCGGTCGGGAACGCGTAGCCGAGGTTGAACGAGTAGCCAGAGTCTATGTACGTCTTCGGGTGTCTCACCTGGTAGTGAGTGCGGGCGTAGTAGCCGAATTGAGTGACATCCCAGACTATGAAGGCGTCCTCCGGGATGCCCTTCTGTATCATCTCGAGGACCGCGTACTGCGGCTCCTTTAGCCGGATGTCGTAGTAGGTTATGAGGCTGCGGGCTGCGGAGACAGCCTCGGCTGGCGACGGACGCTCCTGGGCCCCGGCCTCGATGAGGTAGGGCAGCAAGGCCTCGATGGTCGCCCTGGCATCTCCATGCAGGGGAATGGTGTTGGACTGGACCCTCGTAAGCTCCGCGTCGTCTATGTTGATATTCACCAAGGTAGACGCCTCTCCCGCCGGATTGCCCAGGGAGAAGCGCGTGCCGATTCCTATCACCACGTCGGCGGCCTGTATTACATCGTAGAGCTGGTTCATCTCCTGTCGCTCGCCACGAGGGCTAAAACAGGAGCCGTAAGACAGTGGATGGCTGTCCGGAATGGTCCCCTTGCCACCACTGGACGTAACCACTGGTATGCTTGTCGCCTCGGCCAGCTCGACGAGGGCTTGTTCCGCATCGGAGCGCGCGACTCCGCCGCCGGCGTATATCAGGGGCGTACGAGATCCGGCGATGACCTGAGCGGCCTCCCGAAGGTCTTCCGGGCTGGGCACAATTCGGGAGATACGGGCGGGACTCCGCAGCGCGACCTCCTCCCGCTCCACTCCGGCCTCGGGCGGCATCTCTATCAGAACGGGACGTGGGCGGCCGGTGCGCATCTGCCTGAACGCCTCGAACACGGCATCTGGTCCTTCCCGCGGTCTGAGTGCCTGCCGCTGCCACTTGGTCACGGAGCGCACCGTGCCAGGCTGGTCCGCGATCTCATGAACGGCCCCCAAGTTCTTGCCGATTGCGCCGCGCGGGATCTGGCCGGCAATGAGGAGCACGGGCGTGGAGCGCGAGTACGCGTTAGTCAAGCCGGGAGCGGCATTGTAGAGACCCGCGCCCGGAACCACGAGCGCTACCCCCGGTTTTCCAGTCGCGCGTGCATAGCCGTCGGCCATGTATGTCGCGGCCTGCTCATGCCGGGTCGTGACCATGCGGATGCCAGGCTCGTCCCGAAGCGCGGCGACGATCCCGTAGATCTGGATGCCCGGGATTCCGAAGACGACCTCGACGCCTTCTCTGACGAGTGATTTGGCGAGGGCTTCCCCTCCGCTCATTTTGACCACGGTCCGCCTCCCTCTATTTGAGCCGACTCTGTAGTCTCTCCAGCGACCCGGCAACAGGTGCTCCTGTGATCCAGCCTTGATGTCCCTCTCGCGTCGCCGTGCAGTGGGACGGTGTTCGCCTGGCGCCTTGTGAGCCCTGTGTCGTCTATATTGATACTCGCCAGCGCTCTAGTACGAGGCGGTCAGGTCTCACCGGGCCCCGTCGTTCCCCCTATCCGGTCACCGCGCCTGTCGAGGCCGACGACGCCAACTTCGCGTACTTCGCCATGACGCCCGAGGTGTACCTCGACGGAGGAGCCGACCACCCTCGGCGGCGGCGCTCCAGCTCTTCATCCGGCACCTGCAGGTTGAGCTCTCGCCTCTCGGCATCCATCGCAATCGTGTCCCCGTCGCGTACCAGGGCGATCGTTCCGCCCACCTGCGCCTCCGGCGCCACGTGGCCTATCATCGGCCCGTGAGTCGCGCCCGAGAAGCGACCGTCCGTGAGAAGCAGGACACTGTCCCCAAGGCCCGCGCCCATGATGGCGCCGGTGACGGCCAGCATCTCCTGCATCCCCGGCCCGCCCTTGGGGCCCTCGAAGCGGATCACCACGACGTCCCCTTCGGAGATATGCCCGCCGGTCACGGCCTCGAACGCCGCTCGCTCGCCGTCGTACACCTTAGCGGGCCCTTCATGCCGCAGGTGCTTCGTCCCAGAGACCTTCATCACCGAGCCCTCCGGGGCCAGGTTGCCCCTGAGGATCGCCAGACCGCCCGACGGGCTTCTGGGAGCCGACGCCGGGTGGATCACCTGGCCGTCCGGCTTCGTGTCGAAATCGGCCAGGTTCTCTGCGACCGTCCGGCCCGTGACGGTGATTGCGTCGCCGTGGAGCAGGCCCGCGCCTAGAAGCTCGTTCATCACCGTGGGGACGCCGCCGACCTTGTCCATGTCAGACATGACGAACCGTCCCGCCGGGCGCAGGTCCGTGAGATACGGGGTGCGGCGGCTGAGCTTGTCGAAGTCGCTGATGTCCAGTTCAACCTCGGCCTCGCGGGCTATGGCCAGCAGGTGCAGCACCGCGTTCGTCGACCCGCCCATTGAGAGGACGACCATGATCGCGTTTTCGAGCGACTCCCTCGTGATGATGTCTCTCGGCTTCAGGTCGCGCTCCAGGAGACTGTACAGCACCGCTCCAGCGTCGTGGGCAATCTCCTCGTTGCGAGGATCCACCGCCGGTACCGATGCCGCGCCGGGTATCGACATTCCCATGGCCTCGATTGCCGAAGCCATGGTGTTCGCGGTGAACATCCCCGAGCACGCCCCCTCTCCGGGACACGCCACCCGCTCCATCGCGATCAGCTCCTCGTGCGACAGCTTGCCCTGGGAGTGCGCCCCGACCGCCTCGAACATGTCCTGTACGTTGATGTCCTTGCCGAGGTAGTTGCCGGGGAGTATCGCGCCGCCGTAGACGAAGATCGACGGTATGTTCAGCCGGGCCATGGCCATGATCGCCCCCGGCATGTTCTTGTCGCACGCCGCGACCGCGATCAGCCCGTCCATGCTCTCCCCGAAGCAGACCGTCTCTATCGAGTCGGCGATAACCTCACGGCTCACGAGGGACGCCTTCATTCCCTCGGTACCCATCGAGATACCGTCGCTGACGGTTATCGTGCCGAACATGAAGGGCACGCTCGAAGCGTCCCACAGGCCCTTCTTCACCTTCCGGGCGATCCGGTCGAGGTGAACGTTGCAGGGCGTCACGTCGCTCGCGAGGTTGGCCACGCCGATGAAGGGCTTTTCCATGTCATCGTCGTCGAGGCCGACGGCCCGGAGCATGGCTCTCGCGGCCGCCCTTGACGCTCCCTGGCTGACTACGTGGCTCTTGCGCTTGAGATTGGGCTTGACTGCCGTGGTCATCTTTCTCCCCCGGCGGGCCGGGAATTGGGAATGCTCGGACGGCCCGCGGGTCGATTATACCAACTCGACGGCGGACAGAAGACCGGCGCGTCCTCAGTCTCTGGGCCGGTACCTCTCCACGAGGGCCGCAACCCGGTCGTCGACTTTGCCGCTCAGAGGCCGCCCCGCGTCGGACAGGGCGATGCCCAGATGCGCGTCACGCAAGAGCTGCTCGAAGTCGGGCGAATCGCCCCACTCGGTATTGAGCGCGTCGAACAAGGCGTCCAGCTCCCTCGTTCGGAACTTCAACACTCACGCCACTCCTGATAACGGGAGGCCTTGGAATGCTTACTCACGGCATGCCCAACAGATCCCCAAGGAAGGTTTCTCCGGGATCTGTGCCAATCGTTCCCATTTGGCTCAACCGGCATCATCCACGCTCTACAAGGACCGAGGCGCCTGACGGGACGCCCTTCAGCAACGTCGGGTCGCCATTCATCCTTCCGACGACGGTGACGGGGCTGGCGGGCCGGATTTCGTCCCCTCTGCTCATGGGCGTAGGCCCGAAGAACATGCAGAAGGCACTGCCCGGCGGCCAGTATCCCAAGTCTCCGAGCTCGACCACCTCTTGTCCCAACTCCTCGCCGGCCGCGACCGGGATGCCGAAGTATATCTCGTCTCCCCAGGTGCTGGCGGACGCCTCGATGGGCAGGGCGTCCCAGATCATGCCTGCGGTGGCGGTGTCGTTCAGCGTGGCGCTCATCGTAACTGGGCCCGCCGTGATCCTGACTTCACGCTGACTCACGAGTATGGACCTCCTGTCGCGCCCGCTCGGGTCTTTGCTGGTGGATTGTGGAACACACCGCTCTACTCGTACCAGCCCGAGGCGAAGATCAACCCGTCGTGGAGGACCGCCCAGGTGTGCTTCTGCCGCTCGTCACCCGTTTCTGGATTCAGCAGCACGTAGTCGACCCAGCGCCCCGACTCGGTCGCGCCCAGCAAGTCGTCGCCGTAGAAGTATCCCGCGGCGTCGACGCGGAGGCTCGGGTCCCGACCTCGAAACAACGGATTGTGGTGGGCTATGGTGTAGCCGTCCTCGTCGACGATGAAGACGTACCACTGGCCGTCCACGCTCTCCTCGGTGTTGTAGTAGGCCACAGTATCCTCGCGGCCGATGGCGCTGTACAGGTCTATAGCCCGCGATACGAAGGCCCTGGTGTAAGCGGGTGCGTCTGACTTGCCGGTCCCGCGCTCATACCAGCCCGAGCCGAATGTCAGGCCGTCGTATTCGACCATCCAGGAATGCTTGGCCTCGGCTGCACCCGAGGCCGGGTTCGTGAAGCTGTAGCTGAACCAGGCGCCATCCTCGTCGGCAACCGCGACCACCGCTTCGCCAGCGGGGTACATGTTGGGCCCGACGGCCGCGGAGGCGGGCCGGCCAACGAGGTCAGGGTTGGCGGCATGGGCCAGCATGATGTCGTCCTGGTCGAGGATGAACATGTACCACTGGCCGTCGACACTCTCCTGGGTGTTGTAGTAGGCGACGGTAGCATCGAGGCCTTCCGAGTCATACCTCCTGATGGCCTCCCATACGAAGTACCTGGTGTACTCGGCGGGCTCCCACTTGTGAGGTGCGGACGCCGGCGACGTGGCGGCTGCGGCGATTCTCGCCTCCGCAATGGCGTCCATGATGCTGGAAAGCACCACGATGCCCTCCATCAGTTCGAGGGTCTGCACCGTTTCCTGGTCGGGGGCGGCGACGGCGGCGGCATCAAAGACCCTGTGGATTTCGCGGTCCAGGTTGCTCAGCCGCTCCTTGAAGGCCGGGGTCCGGGTATTCTCGATGATGAGGTGGATCAGGTTGTCCAGCCGCTCGGTGTCCTGGCTCCGGGCCTCGGACAAGTCCGCGGCCGACAGCTTCTGCAGCTGCTCGATGACCGAGGCGATGGTGGCCTCATCCAGGGAGGCGATGTCGCCCGCGGGACCCGGAGGGCCGGCCGGTCCTGCGGCGCCTGCCGGGCCCTGAGGCCCAGGTTGCCCTTGTTTCCCCGGAGGCCCGGCGTCTCCCTGGCAGGCCATAATCGACAGGATGAGGGCAGCGAACAAACTTACTGCCATTACTGAGCGCATCGTCACACCCTACGGTTTGGGTTGTCGTTGGCGAAGAGTTTAACTGCAATGCGGCTGACTTACCATGGAGGCCTGCTTTTCCAGCCTCCAGTGTATGCGGGACCGGTCGAGCCTTTGAGTTCTTCCCCTATCAGGGGAGCGCCGTGGCGCCCCATGACAAGAAGCTTGGCACGCGTTCTCATTAGTGGCTGTGATTCGCGTGGGACTGATTGTTGAACGTCTCCAGACACGAATGTTTCAAAGACAGGGTTGTCAAGCGACTGTCATGCTCGCGCGTACCCAGTTTGTCGAACCTACCTGCCCGCGGGCTGTCTACAGTCTGGTTCCAAGCGCCAGGCAACGAGACTGACGCCGCGCTTATCTCTCCGGGGTCTCGCCACCGCCAGGGGCTTTGGATTTCGCTGAAAATGATGCAAACTGCTGCATTTTGTGGGATCTCATAGCTGGAGGCTCCGATCTGGTCAACGGATTTGCACCACCTTTGCAACGGGAACGCGGCAGAAATGCGATGGTTCCGCAACGATATTGCAACAGGCGCACCCCACGGCACCGGTATAAGAGGGAGGGATGGTGGTTGGCTGGTGATGGGTCATAAGGATATTATGCGGACAGACGTTCTGGTTGTCAATAGGCTCGAGAATAACTGTCATGCTCTTGACGACCTTCAACCGGCACAACATTACTGCTATTGCATCTCATACCATGCCACCCACAAGATTTATGCCGTAGCGGTATATCTGCGCCACAAACATGCGGGCCGTGCAAGACATCAGGACTGGACCTTTCCCGTCGCGCGCAGCAGAGTCTCCTGAACGAGCAGCTCGTGGTCCAGCGAGCGGTCGGGCGCCTTCTCTCCGCGCAGGTCCTTTACGAAGGCTTCGAGGCTCGCCACGTACCGTCTCCTGTCCTCGAGCCTGATCGTCGAAACGCCGGCCGGGAAGCTTCCAGACGGCTCGGCCAGGCACAGCCGCATTGTGTCCGCGGGCTCGTACGGCTCCATGATGGCCGATCCCCGGTCGCCGTACACCTCGAAGCGCCGCGCCGGCGGGTGGGGCTCCATCGCCGCTATGTCGATCGTCGCCATCGCCGACTCGTACTCAAAGACCGCCAGGTCATTGTCGGTGAACCCCTCAACGGTCGACATGTCGCGGCGCATGAACGACGTCACCCTGTCCGGCCTTCCGAGAATCCAGACGATTTGGTCGAGCACGTGTCCAGCCAGGTCGTAGAACACGCCCCCCGGGTGCACCGAGATCCTCCTGTGCGCCTCGGCGTCTATGCTGGTTGACATGTGGGCCCTGATTGCGAAGACGTGGCCCAGGAAGCCCGACCTGGCCCACTCGGCAATGCGCGAGAACCCATCGTGGTACCGGAACATGTAGCCGAGCTGTATCAGCAGGCCCTGTTCTTTCGCCTTGGCGACCACACGCTGGAAGTGGGGATAGTCGTCCCCCGCGGGCTTGTCGTAGAAGGCATGTTTGCCCGCGTCGATGATCTCCTCGGTCTGGGCGAGGCTCTCGGCGTTCAACCCTTCGGAGGACACGGCGACGATGGTCGGGTCGTCGAGCACTTCGGACCTGTCGAGCCACCGGACGGCTGACCAGGGCGTCTCCTCCCGGCGTTGCAGCTCCTCGCGCCTCGCGGTGTCGGGTTCATGCACGCCGACGACCTCCACGTCCGGGTTCTCCAGCATGACCTGGAGGACCCCCTCCGCGTGGCCGTGCTTGGTCCCGTACTGGGCCATCCTGATGGACTCGACGCCGTTACTGATGGCGGCACCTCCTGGCGGGTAATATGCTGATCGGCACACACTCTACAACGTGCCCATTCTACCGGGCACGCCATAGCCCGTGCGCATCACAGCCGTAGAGGTGGTCGAGCTCAGGTCGACGGACAAAAGGCGGCCGAAAACGCGGGCCGGTTTTGACGATAGACAGAACCGTCTTCGAGATGAGCATGGGACTTTGAACCTACCAACGCCCTCGGCCCGGCCACTATGGAGCGCCACAGGAGGACGCAAGAATTGTCACGGCGGCCGCTGGACCTGACGGTCTCTTCACAGCTCTTTTTCTATGTATCCATCGATCTTCGGCGCCTTGTAGCCGACGCGGGGCTCGGTGAAGATGTAGACGAAGTCGTCCTCTCCTTCCCCCAGCTTACGGCGGTGCGTGCCATTGACGGGGCACGTAGGTCGCACGGCACCGCTACCCTCCGTGCCCCAGACCCACCCTAGAGGATAATCGCCCAGCACCTGAGGGGTTTTTGCGTTTCGTACCTTCCCGCACCCTTTAGTTTACAGTCGTGTGTTAAGGTGCGATCATGAGCCCATGACCAGCCGTGAGTTCATAAGGCGAGCCAGGGACTATGCCCGCAGGACAGGGAAATCCTTCCGCTTCGACCCGACTCACGGCAAGGGCAGTCACGGCAGAGTCTACGTAGGCCCCCGGTTCACCACAGTGCAACGGGGCGAGCTTGAAGAAGGGCGTGTTGGCCGCGATGCTGCGTCAGTTGGAGATCGACCGAGGGGAGTTCTGAGCCATGATCTACGCATACCCATGTCAACTGACTCCTGATGAAGATGGAGGACTGGTAGCCACATTCCCCGATGTGCCGGAGGCCATCACAGGAGGGAGTGACCGCGCCGAGGCGTTGGCAATGGCTGAGGACGCACTTGCTACAGCGCTGGCCGGATACGTCCACGAGAAGCGGGACATCCCCACCCCCAGAGATGCTGCTGACGGTCACGTGTCAGTGCCCGTACCAACCGTCGTCGCCGCCAAACTTGCTCTGTATACCGCTATGAGGGCGCAACGCATAACCAAGGTGGAGCTTGCCGATAGGCTCGGTGTCAGCGAATCCGCCGTGCGCAAGTTGACTAACCCGGACCACCGCTCCCACATGAGCCAAGTTCAGAAGGCGCTTCGAGCGTTGGGCAGCAGCCTCAAGGTCGAGGTCAACGGTGATGGGCAAGAGACGAGAAATCAAGACTTTGGCGACTTCTTTGAGGAGTTCATCGGTGCGCTCTTCAATGAATGGGGGTGCGATCCAAAGGGCCACCCTCCGGTCAATGGTCGACGATCTGACTATCTTGCGACCACTCCCGACGGTGAGACCTTCTACATTGAAGCTACTGTCTTTAAGCCTACGCAGTTCTCGAATCCAAGACCTACCGAGGAAGACGTATGTAGGAAGTTGGACGAAATATGCCAGGTCCCGAACCTCTACTGGTTTGGGGCGTCGGCATCTGGGGAGCTATACCAAGAGATCGCCAAGGAAAAGCTTGATCCCATCAAGAGATGGATGGAGGGGCTGAACACCGAAGATCTCAGATCCCGATCGGCAAACTTCCGTTTTGCAAGTGGGAGACCGCCACGTGATGCAAAGGATCCGTCCAGAGTTTGGGAGATAGAGATAGACGCTGTCCCGCGCTCCGAGCCGAAGCGGGGAATCCCCGACCGGATACTGGCGGGCTTTGGCCGCAGCGGGGGTATCGACGCTGTTTCGCCTTTCATCAATAAGGCAAGAGAAAAAGTGAAACAGCACAAGTATGTCGAGAAGCCTCTCATTTTGGCGATTAACGATATGGCAGACTTTCCTCTTGATCGGATAGACGTATCGGTTGCTTTATTTGGTTGGGAGCAGTATGCGGAAGCAGGCGTTAGCCGCATAACGCCTCTACGGGAAGATCTGAGGCGGCGGAGCATATGGGGCAACCGGGAGAAATCCACGATTAGTGGGATTCTGCTTTTTCATCGGCTACGGCCAGGCAGTATGCGACATGCGAATGTCTGTCTATATGAGAATCCTTGGGCACGTCATCCTGTCCCGCGCTGGCTTACGGAGACGCTGCCACACGCTTGCGTGGAAGACAAACAAGGGGTCCAGTACCTGTACTGGCCACCGGATGAACGCCTAAGTTCCGTTCTAAACATCTCAGCTGAATCAAAGGTGATACCTCCTGAGTGAACCGATTCAGAGTCTGAGGAGTCCTCAGATGCCGAGTCAAGGGACGGCGAATGCGCCTCTTGGCTGAGGAACTTGCCGTTTCATTCGCCGAACAATAGCGCCGTACCTGTCGACAGGAATGACTGACTAGGGAGAAAGGTCTACCAGATCCAAAACTGAGCGAGAGGCCTCTGGGAGCGGTAGCGAGAGCAAACGGCTCACCCACGGCAAGGTAGGTGCCCTTAACGACTACTACAAAGAGTTGGCGCTCGCAGATGTTCCAGCCCCCCGTGCCTCAGACTCGCGGCACGGGCAATCGCTTAAGTGGTCCCGAGAGAGCCACCAGAGGCAGTGCGCGGTTGATCTCCGGGTTCTGTTCTACAGTCAAGCCTAGCCGCGAAAAATGGGCCTGCGTGGACTCGAACTCTCACTTGGAGGTTCTCACTAGAGATGAGGAGGTGTGGCCGGATCGAGGCAACGCCGGTCGGGTCCCAAGAGCATGCGGGCCGCTGGGTTGAGTGGCTCGTCCAACACCGTGGGTACCCATGTCACTCAGCCTTGTCCGCCGACATCCGGGTCGCTGGCCAGGCCGGGGTTACCTTGGGATGATGGGCAGGATCAGGTGGGACGGGCGACCGGCGTCGTGGTAGATCGTCTGGTCGGCCTTCCGCATCTCGGCGTCGAAGCCGGGCCGGTTGCCGGTGTTCAGGTTGCGCTCGAACCGTGGGAAGTTGCTGCTGGACACCTCCAGCCGGATGCGGTGCCCGGCCTTGAAGACGTTGCTGGTCTCCCACATGTCGACCTTCAGCTCGTACACCTCGCCCGGCGTGATCAGGCTCGTCTCCTCGATAGAGTCCCGGTAGCGCACTCCGAGCAGCCCCTCGGTGATGTTGATGGCCCTGCCGTCGGGGTGGACGTCGACCAGCGTGCCGGTGAAGTCGGTGTCCGGCGCGCTGGAGGATGCGAAGAGGGCCAGCCAGACGGCCCCGGTGACCTCGACGTCTCGCTCCAGCGGCTCGGTCGTGTAGACGAGCACGTCGGCCCGCTGCTCGGGCGCGCGCCTGTCCTGCGGGCCGCCCACCGTCTGATCAATGGCCATGATCTGCCCGCCGAGCGTCCAGACGGGATCGTCGGGGTCGTACGTAAACCCGTCGGCCGGCTCGTCGGCCGGGGGCTCGGTCGACAGCACGCCGTCACCGTTCAGGGTGTTGGCGCCGCCGCCGCTGTGGAGGTAGTAGTTCGTGTACTGCGTCCTGGCGAGCGGCCACTCGTCCTCCGACCGCCACACGTTCTCCCCCATCACGAAGATGCGGACCGGCGGCTCGTCGTCGATGCCGTTATCGATGCCCTTCAGCCTGCGGTCGTTCCAGCGCAGCTGCTCCCCATGGAAGTCCATCGCGGCGTCGGGGCCGAAGTCGACGGCGCCCGGAGCGGCCACGCCGACGGGCCCGTGGAGCCAGGGCCCTACCAGCAGCTTGCTCAGCCGGCGCGCCTCGACCGTTCGCGCTTCCTGCGACCATCCCCTGTACAGCTTGAAGCCCTCGTGGACCAGGTTGTCGTACCACCCGGTCACGAAGTAGGCGGGCGTCTCGATCTCCCCGTACTTGAACCGCAGGCTGTACCCCTTCCAGAAGTCGTCGAACGTCTCGTGCTCGATGACCGACCGGTAGAACGGGACATCGGCCAGGTCGTCGAGCGCCGAGATCAGCGGCAGACGCCGGTAGAAGGCCTCGGAGTCCATGAGGCTCCTCGGCCCCCGCTGCATCGTGCGCCCCGCCATGTTGATGAAGTTGAGCGCGACGTGAAGCTGCAGCGGGCCGTCGACGCGCCAGTGTCCAAAATTGTCCTGCTGCGAGACGGTGGGCACCATTGCCTTCAGGTACTTGCTCCGCAGAGGCGCCGTCAACGATTGCGTGTAGCCTACGTAGGAGGTGCCGAACATGCCGATGTTGCCATCGCACCACGGCTGGGCGCCGATCCACTCCTGCGTGTCGTACCCGTCCTCCGGTTCCTGGTAATAGGGGTCGAACTCGCCGTAGGAGTCGAAGCGGCCGCGGCAGTCCTGCATCACCACGGCGTAGCCGCTCTCCAGGAATCGCTTGCACGACGCCATGTTGTTTTCGCCCTGGTTGTCGTAGATCGTGCGCACGAGCAGGGTCGGAAACGGCCCGCCCTCCGGGGGCAGATAGACATCGGCGGACAGCTCGACGCCGTCACGCATCTTGACCCTGGCGTCGATCATGATCCGGTAGGGCTGAGACGACGTGAACCGCGAGTTGCTCATCTTGGTCTGCCTCCTGAGAAGAAAGCGGGGCCAGGGTCTACTGCACTACGCTGCCCATACGAATCAGGGGAGGGACTTTGGGTCGGCTACTCGTCTGTGGTGGTCCTGATACGCTTCAGCGCGGCCGTGACCTTCCCGGTGAACTCCTGCAGCTCCTCGGGGGAGGGGGTCTCACCCTCCGAAAGCCTGTCCTTGAACTGCTCGAAGAGCCAGTCCTCCCGTCGACCGTGGGGGATCTCGAAGAACTCCTTGCTGAAGTGGGGCAGCTTGCCGGGCCCGAAGTAGCCCTTTCCCCTCATCTCGAAGCCCTCGAGGTTGTCGGTGCCCTTGCCGAGCACCTCGCCAGTCTCCACGTAGTGCTCCATCACCGGCTTCATCCCGTAGCGCTGGATGGGGCAGACCTTCATGCAAACGCCGCACCCCTCGTACCGCGCCATGACGGGCCGGCACCGGTCGTAGACCAGCTTGTTCTTCTCGACGCCCCGCCACCAGACCTTCTCCTTTTCCAGTGCCCGGCCCGGGCACCGGTCGACGCACACCTGGCAGATCTGGCAGAAGCGGTGAATCCCGTAGTCCTCCGGCTCGTCGTAGGTCACGGGGGCATCGGTGGTTATCAGCATCAGCCTGGCCCTCGACCCGAAGTGAGGAGACAGCAGCTGGCCGTTGGCGCCGAGCTGGCCCAGGCCCGCGGCGACGAACATGGCAATGAACGACCCCGAGTTGTCGCTGGGATTGTGTATCTGCGCGTGATAGCCGATCGAGCGAATGTAAGCGGCGAGCTCTATCGCCTTAGCCCCCTCGATCTCGTAGGTGCCGAAGTGGGCGTGCTCGGACTCCAGGCTGGGTATCATCTGAGTCTGCTGGTAGTCCTGTTCATAGGCCAGGCATATGACGTGCTCGTACCTCGCCCAGCGCTTCTTGCTGCTGTAGATGTACCGCCGGTCGAGCCTGGTGAAGCCAACCTCGCCGAATCCCAGTTCGCGCGCCCTGGACCGGATGTCCCCGGTGACGTCCCTGCCAGGCTCGGGAGTGCCGGTCGGCTCCAGGTCGCCCGATACGGTGGCCTCCTCCACGAGGGGCTCAACCCGCTCGTCATGGCCCTTGCGGTAATCCTCGATCTCCTCCGTGTAGACCGTCCAGACCCACTCGCGGTCGGCCCCCTTGTCGATCGTCTGGCTTTCGAGGGGGTACTCACGACTATAGAAGGAGACGTCGTGCTCACGGAGAGGGATGCCCGGCACGGTAGCCAGGTCCTCAGCCACCGGTATCTCGACGTCCGGGTCGCCGGGCCTCCGGCCTGGCCGTCTTACGGAGTGGTGGACTTCCTTGGCCATAGGTCGTTTCCTCTCTGTGGTGAGTGGCTCCGAGCGCGAGTGTAGGCACCTCGCCGCCTGCAAGTCAACAGCCCGGAGGTACATCGAATCCACATCTTACGTCAGGCCTGCTGCCGTTATCTTCTCACGTTGATGCCCCACCGCGTCCCAGACCCACCTGCCTCGACGCGAATGCCAGACCTCCGACAGCGATCACGCCGACGTAGGTAATGGAGCGGTCGAGGAGAGTGACGGCGACGGCCTCGGGCCTCGCCAGGCTGATCGCGAGGAGTCCGGCCACCCCCGGCTCGACGGCCCCCACGCCCCCCGGCGTCGGCACTATGCTGAGCACGGCGTGTCCGAGGGCTGCCAGGATGAGCAGCGGGAACCCGATGCTCAGACCCAGCGCCTCGACGACGAAGTACATACGCGCGATCTCCAGCGCCCAGCCCACGATTCCCAGCAGCGCCAGCGCCGGCAGGTTCTTGAAGCTGCCGAGGGTCCCCTCCTGAAAGCGGCGAAACGCCTGACCGAGGCGTCCGGGCAGCATCTCGGCGAGCCGGACCCCAAGGTACTTCATAGTCAGCAGCATTGCTGACAGGGCCAGGGCCAGCACGAGCGTGGCCGCAAGAACGTATACCGGAGTCGTCGAGCTGTGAGTGGTCGTCAGAATTACGGCAGCAACGGCGAGGATGGCCAGGATCGTAGCCGTGTCGAGGGCCCGCTCCGCAAGGATCGTGCCCAGGCTCTTCGAGAAACTGCTGCGGGAGTCCTGCGAGAACGCGTAGGCGCGGTACGCGTCGCCCAGCCTGAGCCAGGCTACGGAGTTCACGAACCACCCGATGAGGATGAGCCGGGCGCATTCAGCGGTCGAGAGCAGCCGTGCTTCCGGCGCGGCGTCTATTCGGGCGTTGCGCGCCAGCATCCGCCAACGAAGTCCTCTGAAGGCGAAGCTGAGATAGTAGAGGAAGAACCCGGCTGCGTAGAGCAATGGGTCCATCGACCGGATGGTGCTCCAGGTGGCACTCCAGTCCTGGTTGAAGCGGGTTGCCACTAGCGCCACCAGCGCCAGGGCGACGGCCACGGATATCAGCGCAGGTGGACTGAACAACCGCCTCTTGAACGGGACGGCCTGGGCCTGGATATTGCTGTCCGGCGTCATCCGTGAACAGGCCGCTTCTCGGGCATGCCTGGGCGGCGTGGATACCTGTCGGGAGTCGGCCTCACCTTCTCCAGCACCACCAGCGTCGCCGCGCGCTCCAACCCGTTGACCTCGACGACCATCACGTCCCGCACATCCCCTCCCATCTCGGCGATCGCTCTCCTCCCGCGCTCCAGGTCGTCGCCGACGTCCGGCCCCTTCTGTAGTACGACCCGGCCGCCCGTACGGCAGAATGGGAGCGTGAGCTCCGCCAGCGTCGCCACACCGGCTACCGCCCTCACCACGGCGAAGTCGAAGCCCTCTCTGAGGTCAGGCTGGCGCGCCAGCGTCTCGGCCCTTCCGGCGATGACATCCAGGCCTCTCATGCCCAGCCGGTGCCGGAGGGCTTCCAGGAAGGCGGCTTTCTTGGCCGTCGCCTCCACCAGGGTGGCCTTCGAGGCGGCAAAGGCGATCTTCAGTGGAACGCCAGGGAACCCCGCGCCGCTGCCCACGTCAACGAAGCTGGCGCCCTGGGACAGCGCGCACCGCATGGCGAGGCTGACCGTGAGCGAGTCGAGGAAGTGCCTGGTCTCGGCCGCGTCCAGTGCGCTGCTCGAAGTGAGCCCGGCCCGCTCATTCCATTCCGTGAGCATCTCCAGGTACGTTTGGAACTGCCCGATCTGCACATTGCCGAGCTCGATTCCCATCGCGGCGGCGCCTTCGCGCAGTCGCTCCACGGTCGCCCCTCCAATCGTCGGGCGATTATAGCACCCGCGCCTCTCATGCCACTGATACGCAGCGTCGCTTCATCGGTCGATAGAGGTTCTCGTTGCCCCGACTACGGGCGTTTGGTACCATCTCTGTATAACACCCGACGCTGAGGAGCCGGCAATCGTGGCCTCCCAGAACATAGTGCTAAAGCCCGTCGTGAGAGATGACGTCACCCGGCTGCGGGAGTGGCTTACCCACGAAGAGGTCTCGGAGAGCTGGTTCGGCCGGTACTCCTACGGAGACCCCGCCCACCTCGGCTACCACCCCGACGAGATGGAGACAGCCAGCGACCACGACTGGGAGCACGTGTTCAACGACCCCGAGCACCGAATCCTCTCGGTCTACACTGGGGACGGCGAGCACATAGGCGAGGTGCATCTGGCCGTCGAGGAGTCACTGGGAGACGGGCAGCTGTCCATTCTCATCGGGCGCTCCGACCTGTGGCACCGGGGCTACGGGACGGCAGCCCTCCACGCCACGCTCGAGACGGCCTTCAAGGAGTACGGTCTGTTTCGAGTATGGGTGGACATCCCGGAGTACAACGAAGCCGCCCTCGCCCTGTTCCGCCGGGTCGGCTTCGTCCACGAGGGCACCCTGCGCAAGAGCCGCCCCCATGAGGGGTCCAGGTTCGACTCCGTCGTGATGGGTGTGCTGGCCGCCGAGTACGAGCAGCGGACCGCCGGCAGCTCGTAGCGGGAGGCCGCCACAGGGCCGGCCTCCCCGCCCTACGCCGTCACTCTCCTTAAGACAGACGACCATCTACATTCAGCCGCAGGGCCTACTTCAGAAGCCGCATCATCCTCATCACACTAATCACAGTTCAGACATTTGACAAACCCGCACACATGTGCTACAATCCCCCCTATGCCAACCACCGACGCTCCCTCTGCGCTCTCCGCGTACTCTGCGGTTGGACCATCCCCGTACCTGTCGGCAACACTGTCTCACAAGTGTCTCGCCAAATCTCGACGCCCAGCTATGAAATCACCATAAATGATAACAAGTGAGACACATCTGGAGAAATCTTCCGTCGAGCAGCGCCAGGCCCCGCCTCACCTCGCCGTCTCCGGCTCGCTCACCGGAGGCGAGCCAATGTCAAAATGCGATTGCCCTGATTCAACCGCGCACCTCTTGACAACCGCGAACATACGTGCGGTTTTATCCCGTGCGATCGAGGCAGGCAGGCACAGACCACGCCGTCAGCCACACCGCCAATACCAGAACACGACCACGCAAGGAGTAGATGATGGAAATTTCGCAGCATGAGCCCGGGATGTTCAGCTGGGCCGACCTGGCCGCCAAGGACGGAGAGGGGGCCAAGGAGTTCTATACCCGGATACTCGGGCTAACGGCTTTCGACACACCTATGGGAGATGGACACTCCTACGTGATGCTCAGCAAGAACGACAAGATCGTCTGCGCGCTCTACGAGCTGCACGATCAGATGCCGCAGCCTACGGGCGGCCACCCGGCGTGGAGCACCTATTTCACCGTTGCCAGCGCCGACGATGCTGCCGCCCGCGTCAAGGAGCTTGGCGGCACCATCGTCATGGGGCCATTCGACGCGATGGACTCGGGGCGAGTGGCGGCAGCCCAAGACCCTACGGGAGCCGTCTTCTTCATGTGGGAGCCCAGGAGCTTCGCAGGCGCCCAGGTGTTCGGCGAGCCGGGCGCCCTTGCCTGGACGGAGCTGTATACGACCGATACCGAAGCGGCCTCGAAGTTCTACCAGGGTCTTTTCGGGTGGTCAGTCAAAGCCCAGCCCGGCGTAGTGGAGTCCACGGACGACTACTTCCTCTTTCACGTGGACGGCAGGCCGGCGGCGGGCATGTTGAGGATCAAAGAAGAGTGGGGCGAAGTGCCCCCGAACTGGTCCATCTACTTCGCCGTAGCCGATCTCGACGACGCGATTCAACTGGCAACCAGCATGGGTGCCAATCAGGTCATGCCCCCGATGAATGTCGAGGGCGTGGGCCGGTTCGCACTCGTGAAGGACCCTCAGGGGGTCTACCTGAACTTCATTCAGCTGGCGATGACTCCGGCCTGACCCGCCGCCACAGCGCGTAGCCGACGAGCATCGCCATGAGCAGCACCAGGGTCACCGGCGCGGCGTACTCGAACCGGACCTCATCTAGGAGTCCGGGACCGCCGCCTTGCTGGGGAAGCCCCGATAGCGTCACCGAGATTGGAGTCCCAGGGGCCAGTCCCGTCGCCTCGATGAGCCTGTAGCGGGTCTCGCCGATGGTAACGGTCCGGGCTTCCCCCAACGAGTCTGCCGCCAGGTCCATGGAGTCCTCAGGGGTCATCACCCTCAGGTTCTCGGCCCCGTACCGGACCGACCTTTCGAACGCCGTCTCCGCCCCCGAGTAGGGGAACTCGTACGCGTACATCACCTCGTGTGAGCCCGGCGGCACGCTTGCCACGAGGGCGAAACCCCGGTCGACCTGAATATGGTTCGCCCCCACGAGCGATGTTTCGACCCTGAGACCGCTGGCGCCCGACGGCAGTCCGAACCGCAGCAGGTCCATCACGCCGGGACCCGGCACGTACGTCTGGTCTCCCGAGTTGACGAGATTCACGATCTCCATGGCCGAGACCGTTCCGGTCTCTGGACTGGCTCCCGCGAAGAGTACCGACGCCGACGACACAGCCAGAGCCCCGTCGTCGGGGGACGACTCGTAGACCGTGAGATCGACCGGGTCCGGAGGCCACTTCGAGACGTCCAGGTCCATGCCATAGAAGGCGTCCTGGTAGATCACCGAGACCCCGTAGGCCGTCTCGGAGTCGAACAGCACTTCATCGAAGCTGAATCGTCCATCCGGCTCCGTCATGGTCTCGAGCTCCTGCCGGCCCTCTGTCGTCACCTCGTGCAGCGTCACGACCAGCCCTCCCACGCTCCCGCCGTCGCTGCTGGCGTTGACTACCCGCCCCTCGACGACCGCTGTCGCCTCCTGGGCGTGGGCCACTAACCCGCCCGCCAGAGCCGCACTCACCAGGAGAGCCGCAACCGAGACGCGGACGCAGGCCTGCACGGTCGATCGGAACTGCGTAGCCAGCTTATCGCTCCTCACCTCCGTGCCACCGCAACCAGCCGTCGACTGGCCGCCTTGTCGTATGGCTCGAAGGCGTAGCCGCCGTAGAATCTCACCTGGCTGAACCCCGCGTCGGCCAGCAGCCTCTCCTGGTCGTCCCTCAGAAGGATGTGCACGTCGGATGTCCACACCTTGAGCTCCGGCGGCTCCCTGTGAAGGACGTCGAGGACGTGAAACGTCGCCTTGCGCTCGCCCGTGTGGTCGATCACGTACAGCCGCGTGGCGTCGCTGGAGGACCGGTTGAGAGCGAACCGTCTGTCGTCGCGTCCGTCCGTTATCCCCTGGTCCAGGACCAGAATCCCGTCCTCGGCCAGGACGCTCCGCATACTCCGGAACGCGCGAACGGCGTCCTCGTCGTCGTCCACGTGCACGATCGACGCCGACCAGCAAACAACCGCGTCGAACTCGCCGTCGAACTCGCCCGGGAGGTGCCGGTAGTCGAGCTGGCGGAGCGGTATGTCCAGGCCCGCGTCCTCGACCCTGCGGCGGGCGTGCGCCAGCATGGACTCGGAGATGTCGGAGCCTACCACCTCGCAGCCCAGCTCATTGAAGTTCAACAGCTCATTCCCGGTGCCGCAGGCGCAGTCCAGGACCCTGCGAACCTGGTTATCGGAGAACAGCCGCTCAAAGAACCCTTCCTCTTCGGACAGGTCTTCTGGGAAAAGATCGTACCGGTCGGCCCAGTCCCCGTAGTGGTCACTCCCCATCGCCCGCCTCGCCGACAGCCTGCGTCCTTGCCCTCTGCATCTCCCGTTCGACCGTCGCCATCAGCGCATGCTCCTCGGCCTCCTCGAGTTCCATCTCCTTCAATACCAGGGCCGCGTCGGTCATGTATCTCTCCCTCAGCCACTCCCTGTCCTCTTCTGCGAGGTTGCCTATCGCCGACTCCAGCTCTGTACTCCTCAGCCCCGCGACCGCTGTTTCCCACCGGGAGGCGAGCTCGGCGGCCCGGGTGTCTTCGTCGGAGAGAAGGGAGGAGCCCGCCCGCCTCAGGACGGGATAGGCGATGGCAACGGCCGGGATCAAAGCCAGCAGAAAGGCCGCGAGAATCAGCATCCGCTTAGGCGCGCTAGGCCCGCGCAGCCTGAGCCAGCGCACGTGCGCGCAGCGTTTCGGGGGCGGGCTGACGCTGCGGCGAGAGACCGAACACAACGCCGATGAATATCAGAGGACCCGAGGCCCACATCCACCACACCATGGGGTTGATGAGAACGCGGAAAACGGCGCGTCCATCCTCGTCGAACTCGGAGGGCACGATGTAGAAGTCCTCGACTGGCGTGGACCTGATCGCGCCCCTTGTAGACGCGATCCTGAATTCCGGGTAGAACGCCCTGAACGGCCTCATCATCCCCAGGTAAACGTCTCCCTTGTAGGCCTCCATCTCCGCGATCTCCTCCACCCTGTCGGCGAAGAAGATCTCCTCGACGCCGAGGTATTTGAAAGAGTAGTCGCCCAGAGTCCCCGTATCGCCCGGCATCAACACCATGTCCCTCTGTACGCTGTAGAAGGAGGACCCAACAGCGCCCGCGGCCAGCATGATGACGGCGAGGTGCACGATGTAGCCGCCATATCTCGGCCGGTTCCTGGCGAGAAGCCGTCCGAAGGCCACCACTACCTGCTCCCCTCCGCGCCGGCGCGACATCGTGCCCCGCACCCACTCGTGCAGGATGCCCGCCACCACGAAGGCACAGAGCGCAAAGGCCGCAACCGCGACCGGTCGGCCTATGCCCAGCGCCACCAGTACAATCGCCGTCAGGACTCCCGCGGCGACCGGGTACCTCAGCGCCTTCACGATGTTAGCTCCAGAGGCCCGCCTCCAGGGGAGCAGCGGCCCGACTCCCATCAAGGCCACCAGGGCCAGGATCAACGGCCCGTTGACTCGATTGAAGAACGGAGCGCCCACGGTGACCGTCTCGCTCTGAGCAGTCTCGGAGAAGATCGGGAATATCGTGCCCCACAGCGTGACAAGCGCCACCGTCAGGAAGAGGACGTTTTGCGCCAGGAAGATGCTCTCGCGGGACAGCATCGAGTCGAGCCTCTCGCGGCTCTTGAGGTCGCGGGCGCGCCACCAGAACGCGATGAGCGAGGCAAGCAGGGTGAACGCCATGAACGACAGGAACAGCCAGCCCATACTCGATTGAGCGAAGGAGTGCACCGAAGGCACCGGGCCCCCGCGGTTGATGAACATGCCCATCTGCGCAAAGGCGAAAGCTGCGATGATCAGGACAATGTTCCACATCCTGAACATTCCCCGGCGCTTCTGCACCATTATCGAGTGCACGAAGGCCGTCAAGGCCAGCCAGGGCATCAGAGCCGAGTTCTCCACCGGGTCCCAGGCCCAGTAGCCGCCCCAGCCCAGGATGGTATACGCCCACCAGGCGCCCAGCATCAGCCCAATGGTCAGCACCACCCACGTGATCATCCCCCACAGCCGGCCCTGATCAACCCAGTCGTCCCGGCCGCCCCCTCCGGCCAGCATGGCGCCCATGGCTATGGAGAACGGTACGGATACCATCACCAGGCCGGTCATCTGCATAGGCGGGTGGATGAACATCCCGAAGTGAACGAGCAGCGGGTTTATCCCCTGGCCATCGGCCGGTGCAAACGCCAGCCTCTCAAGTGGATTGGCGAAGCCGAGGATTATTCCGAGGAAGAAGGTCAGGGTGATCATCAGGATGCCGGAAGCGTAGGCCGCGGTGTGGGGCATCCTTCGAGACACGCCGCTCACGGCAATAGCAGACAGGATAGCCAGGGCCAACGCGAGGAAGAGAAGCGATCCAGCGTTGCCTGCGTACATGGCCACCCAGGTGTAGGCTTTCGGCATCGCCAGGTTGCTGTTCTCGGCGACGTACCGGACCGAGAAGTCGTTGCTTACAAAGGCATTCACCAGGGCGAGCGTGGGCACCGTCAGCAGCAGCGGCATCGAGTAGAGCGCATACCGTCCGCTGGCAGACAGCTCTTTCATGCGAAGGGCGGCCCCCAGAAGCGATGCCAAAGCCCCGTATCCCGCTGCCAGCAGAGCGATCACCAGCGCTATCTGCCCAATCTCGACCATCAGCCGCCCTCTTGCGAGCCGGACTCGCCCAAGGCCGCCTCAATTCTCTCAAAGTATCTTGTCCGCTCATCGCCCGAGAGGCGGTCCGGGCGGGAAGATCCGGGATCACGCGGCCGGGGGCGGCTCATACTGCGTAGGACCAGGAACAGACCGGCCACTGCCGCGACGCCCCCCAAAGGCGGAATGATCCACACCAGGATAGTGAACCCCTGTCGCGACGGCTCCAGGAGAACACTGGCGCCGTAGCGCTCCACAAAGAAGTCCCTGATCTCCTCGTCGTTCCAGCCTTCGGCCAGCTTCTCGTCCACTATGCCGCGCATCTGCACTGCAAGTATGTGCTGAGACTGGTCTATCGACTCGCCCGGGCAGACGGGGCACATGATCTCGCGGTTCAGGCCCTGGGCGCGCTGCTCCCCCACAGGTACGGCATTCCGCGACGCGCACCCGGCGGCGAGACCCGCCAGCACGACCAGCAGGCAAACTCCCAACAGAGGACGGGCAAACCAGGGAGCGTACTTCCCGGCACGCGCGGATGGGAGCTCTGGAGTCATCGTCCCTCCCTTCAATGGTCTAGGCCCAGCATCCATTATAGCCGTTGCGCGCCGTCCCTTTTCCACCGCTAACCAGTCGCCGGACAGACTGTTGGCACTCCCGCCTTCCTTCATCGCGCACCTCCCGCCTGTGCGCAGGCCTCCGTGGGTTGATATAATCCGCCCAGGTTGGCGACGCTCCACAATCTCACCACGGGCCCAAGTCTGAACTCTGCAATGCCCCATCCGCCTCTCACACCGGCAGCGAAGAGTCCACTCCGGTCCCTTCCCGGTCGACCTGCCCATCCATACTACGACCAGGAGCACGAACACCAGCTCCGCATGGTGCGTCCATCAACCAGCTTCGTTGGCACGCCCGTTGTCCCCGAGGACTATGAGATCCGGCATTACAGGCCCGACGATGAGGGGGCGTACAAGGACCTCTTCAACCTGGGATTCACCGACGACGCCCTGGAGCATACGCTGGCTCAGGCCATCGCCGACGGGTTCTACGTCATCGAACATCCAGCGTCGGGGCACCTCGTGGCCTCGTGCGTGGCGGAGCGCGGCAGCTGGGACGGCGGACATGAGCGGGGAATACTCGGCTGGCTCATCGGAGACCCATCGCACGCAGGCCTGGGCCTCGGCACCATAGTCGCCGCGAAGGTTACGAATCGACTGGCGGAAGAGGGGTACAATGACCCGGGGCTGAGCACCGACGAATTCCGGCTCGCGGCCATCAGCATCTACTTGAAACTAGGCTGGCGCCCCTACCTCTATCTTGAGGACATGGAGCGCCGCTGGCGCGAGACTTGCGAAAGACTGGGGAGACGATTTCTGCGGGAAGAGTGCGTCGAGCCGTGACTTGCACCCGCCGGAACGGCTCGCATTTTGGGGGGAGGTAATACATTGCCGCCTGTTCTATATGTAGCTTCGGACCGCGCCGGGGCTGGGAAGACATCCTTTTGCACCACGCTGGCAGCCCTGCTGGCGGAACGAGGCAAAAAGGCGGAGGTCATCAAGCCCCTGCCCACTCCCATGGACGGAGTCGTGGGCGACGCGGACATCCTCATTGCAGAAGGGGATTCGAGCCTGTCGCACGAGGACGCCGGGAAGCTGATCGACGAGCTGGACGCGGTCGTCCTCGCGGTGATCGGCTACCGTAGAGACCTGTCGACTAATGACCTCGCCGTCTGGCGCGAACGGCACGGCGATAGACTGGTGGGGTTCGTCATCAACGGCCTGACCAGGTATCTGGGCACGGAGATCAGGGAGGGCCTGCTATCTGAAGCGCGGTCGCAGGGCCTGCCCGTGCTGGGCGTCGTGCCCGAGGACAGGCGCCTGCTCGGCGTAACAGTGGCCCAGCTGTCCCACCATCTCTCCGGGAGCTTCCTGGTGGACGGCGAGGGCGTCAGCGGGCTCGTCGAGCATTTCATGGTGGGGTGCATGGGAATGGACCCAGGCGAGACCCACTTCGGACTCCAAGAGAACGAGGCCGCCATCATTCGCGGCGACCGCCCGGACATCCAGATGGCGGCGCTGGCCACCTCTCCCACCTGCCTGGTCCTAACTAAGGGAATCGAGCCCATAGAATACGTCATGAATGAGGCCCAACTGGAAGGGGTACCCGTGATGTCGGTTGCCACCGACACGCTCACGACTATGGACGCCGTCGCCGACGTGATCAGCGACGCGCAGTTCGATCACCCGCTGAAGCTCGCAAGGTACAGGGACCTGATCGAAGAAAACGTCGACCTGACGACGCTCTTCGGCCGTCTAGGCCTGAACGGCTGAGAAGTCGTCCAGGACGCCCACCGCAGGGGAAGGCGGGGAAAAGGTCCCCTACCTAGCCCTCGTAGACTCCGTCCAGGAACCGCCAGAGCGCTTCGGTCGCCTCGTCAGTAGCCTCGACCGCCGCCGAGCTGGACGAATCGCTGGTAGCCAGAGCACCGATCGACTCTCGCTCCGCCTCGGCGTGCTCGAGATCCAGAGTCTCGTGGACGCTGAAGAAGGCCACCTGTTCGCCGTCCATGCCGTAGAACTCGCTGAGGCCCCTGATCTTCTCGCGCGCTACAGCGGGCACCTGCGACTCGAAGGCATACAGCGCGGCAGCGCCCGCAGCAGTGGGCTGCTCGGTCGTCAGTCTCGTGAAGGTCCGGACCAGCTCGTTGCTCGCCTCCGCCGGCTCGCGGGAAGTCACGTCATCTCGGTCCAGGCCGAGAGCGTCGCAGAACCGGAGCCAAAGCTCCACGTGGTTCTCCTCGCCGTGCTCCTCGTCCCAGAGGTTGTCGAGCAACACCTGCCTGACCCGAGCGTCGTTGCAACGATGATGAACGCCGCTCAAGAACCTGGGGTACGCCTTTTCGAAGTGGTAGTACTGCGCCGCGTACTCCGCCAATGAGCTCAGCGGCAACGTGCCCTTCGTCCAAGCCTGGTAGAAGGGATGCTTCAGCAGGCTTCTAGCCTCAATAATCCCGTCGATGCGGTCCATCAGATCGTTTGACACCTACGCCTCCCATTGTCAGAGATGATCTCGACCGAACGCGAGTGTAGCAATGGCCGAGCGCCAGCGTCAAGAACGAACTCGGACAAAAAACGGGGCCACCGAAGGATGGCCCCGTTTAATCTCAACCGGTGGCCTATTCGCTAGGCTGCCTTCACCTTGCGGGTGTGAGAAACGCCCTCTCGCAGGATCGCGTCCATCAGGACGTTCTTCTTCTCGAGGTCGACGACGTGACCGCACTGCAGGCACTCCTTGTAAGGCCCGTACATGTCACTTGCGCCGTGCATATCGCCACGGCACCGTGGACACGCTTTGAAGTACAGCATCTCTATTCACCTCCATCTTCCCACCACGCCTCTGCGCGGGGTCTGCGCCGCGATTTTCGGTCTCGGGACCCGCTCGCCCCGCCATCGCGGCGACCGTTTTCTTATTAGCTTACCGGGATTATAAAGGTTGACACGACCAATGTCAATGTGTATGCTACTATCAAATCCGGGAATCCTGGCAGCTTGACCGATAAAACGCCGGGAGCGGTCCAAAGGTTAGGTGGTCCCCGCCATCAATCGACGCAACATAGAAACTCAGGGCGTCTACATCATCAGCGTCGCCGCCCGCATCCTGGAGATGCATCCCCAGACGCTGCGGAAGTATGAGCGTGTCGGCCTCCTCAGCCCGTCCCGTACAGGCGGCATGCTGCGTCTCTACTCGGAAGAGGACCTCGTACGCCTGCGGCTGATAAAGCACCTCGTTGGAGACCTGGGACTCAACCTTGCCGGGGTGCAGCTCGTGCTCAGACTCTTCAACCGGCTCCTGAGAGTTAGACATGGCGTCGACAGACTGGAGGGAGACGCCCTGAAGGCATTCCTGGAAGAGCAGCTGGGCGATATTCTCGGCCAGCTTCAGGGCAAGCTGTGAAGAACCGGCCTGAAAGAAGAAGGCAGCAGTGGCAGAGGATAAAGACCAGAACGCAGGCGACGAGACAACGGAGGACGACGGGGCTACGACGCCGTCTGAAGCCGACATCGGTGAGCAGCTTGAGGAGGCGCTGAGGGAGAAGGACCAGTTCAGGGCCATGGCCCAACGCGCCCAGGCAGATCTGGTCAATTCCCGGCGCCGAGCTGCCGAAGAGATGGAAGAGAGCAGGAGGGCGGCAAAGTCGCAACTGCTCCTCAAGGTGATCTCGGTGGTCGACGACTTTGGCCGGGCGCTTGAGATGGTCCCCGAAGGCGCCGTGGCGCCCGGCTGGGCTGAAGGGCTGCAGCTTGTCCACAGGAAGCTGGACAGTCTGCTGGAGTCCGAGGGAGTAACCAGGATAGAGGCGGAGGGCCAGCCGTTCGAGCCGTTCGAGCACGAGGCCTTACTCTACCAGGAGTCTCCTGACAAGGCTGAAGATACGGTGCTCCAGGTGATCAGGGAAGGATATAGGCTGAACGGCAAGGTGTTGAGAGCCGCCCAGGTGGCGGTGGCGAAAGCGCCCGCCCACAGAGAAGATACGGAATCATTGGAACAGGAGTCTTAGATTGTCCAAGATATTGGGAATAGACCTGGGAACTACCAACTCGTGCGTCGCTATCATCGAGGCGGGAGAGCCCCGCGTGATAGAGAGCTCGGAGGGCGGACGGACGACCCCATCGGTCGTCGCGGTCAACCCTCGCACCGGCGAGCGATACGTCGGCATGACGGCTAGGCGCCAGGCGGTGACGAACCCCGAGAACACCATCTACTCGGTCAAGCGGTTCATGGGCCGGCGATTCGATGAAGACACCGTCCAGGGGGATATCGAGCTGGTGCCATTTGCCGTGGCCCGCCACACTAACGGCGACGCCCACGTTTCCATGAGCGGCAAGACCTACTCGCCGCCCGAAGTATCGGCCATGGTGCTCCAGAAGCTTAAGCAGGACGCCGAGGCCAAGCTCGGAGAGACGATCTCCCAGGCCGTTATCACGGTCCCGGCGTACTTCAATGACAGCCAGCGCAACGCGACCAAAGACGCCGGGCGAATCGCGGGCCTGGAAGTGCTGCGGATCATCAACGAGCCGACCGGAGCCTCGCTCGCCTACGGCCTGGACAAGAAGACGGACGAAACTATAGCGGTGTTCGACCTAGGTGGCGGGACGTTTGACATAACGATCCTGCAGATCGGCGACGGCGTCTTCGAGGTAAAGTCCACCAACGGGGACACCCACCTGGGCGGCGATGACTTCGACCAGCGGATAATGGACTGGATATGCGCCGAGTTCCTGCGAGAGCAGGGCATCAACCTCAAGCAGGACCCGATGGCCCTTCAGCGCCTCCGCGAGAGCGCGGAGCGGGCGAAGGTCGAGCTGTCGACCCTCGCCCAGACGGAGATCAACCTGCCCTTCATCACCGCCGACGCATCGGGCCCCAAGCACCTGGTGCTCACGCTGTCGCGCTCCAAGCTCGAGCAGCTTGTCGACGACCTCGTTCAGAGGACCGTCCAGCCGTGCAGGCAGGCTATGGCCGACGCGGGCGTGTCGGCCGGTGATGTCCAGGAGGTGATCCTCGTCGGCGGCATGACGAGGATGCCGGCGGTCCAGAAGGCCGTCGTCGATCTGTTTGGGAAGGAGCCGCACCAGGGAGTGAACCCGGACGAGGTGGTAGCCATCGGCGCGGCCATCCAGGCCGGAGTGCTCCAGGGCGACGTGCAGGACATCCTGCTGCTCGACGTTACGCCACTCACGCTGGGCATCGAAACGCTCGGCGGCGTGTCGACCCCGCTGATTCCCCGCAACACGACGATCCCGACCTCGAAGAGCGAGACGTTCACCACCGCCGCTGACGGTCAGACGAGCGTGGAGGTCCACGTCCTCCAGGGCGAGCGCGCACAGGCCGTCGATAACAAGACGATCGGCCGGTTCAACCTGGAGGGTGTCCTGCCCGCACCCAGGGGAGTCCCGCAGATCGAGGTCACCTTCGATATCGACGCCAACGGCATCCTCAACGTTTCGGCCACGGACAAGGGAACAGGCAGGGAGCAGCGCATAACCATAACCGCGAGCTCTGGTCTCTCGAAAGAGGAGACCGAGCGACTGATAAGGGAAGCGGAGCAGCACGCGGAAGAGGACAAGAAGCGTCGCCAGGAGGTCGAGACCCGCAACGGGGCAGACAATGCCACCTACACGGCGGAGAAGCTGGTCAACGAGAACGCTGACAAGATACCAGAGGACACGAAGTCCGACATAGAGGGCAAGATATCGGCGGTCCGGGAGGCGTTGCAGGGTCAGGACATCGCAGCGATCGAGGCGGCCGTACAGGCCCTTCAGGAGTCCGTACAGAAGGTCGGCGAGCTGGTCTACAGCCAGCAGCCGCAGGCCGACGCCGACGGGCAGAAGCCCGAGGACGGCCCGGGCGAGGACGGTGCCGCCGAGACGGTCGAGGGCGAGTTCCGCGAGGCGGAGCCCGACAAGGGGAAAGAGGGATAGGAAGTAACAGAGCAATTCTACGACCACCGGGTGGCGAGATGGCCCAGCAACGGCCCATGAATGTGGTTTCGTAACGCCGTGACAAGCTTCTCCGAACGCCGCGGCTACAAGCCTGACCGATCACGGCTCCATCAATCCGAGGGAATGGATGATCGGCTCAGGAATGCGATCTGGAACTTCATGGAGGACCATTACTTCCACGAGGGGGCCCTTCGGAACAACCGTGCACTCGACCTGCTATTCCCTCTATGGACCGATGTGGCCGGCGAACGCTCTGACGAATTGTCAAGCGGTGATGAGTTCTTCGCATATAGGGCGCTAGCTAACTTCCGGTCGTGGTACTTTGCAGCAAGCTGGAACGAAGTCTACGACGCCCTAGAGTATCTTCTTCGCGAACGCCGGAGCCGACAGGAGATTAGCGATGCAAACGCCATGCTGAGCAGAGAAGGATCAGCCTACAGATTCGTCGGCGATGTGATCGTCCCTATTACGAATGACGAGGAGCTTGCTGTGGTCGAGGCTGGCATCCAGCACTCGGGATCATTTGATGGAGCATCGCAGCACATCGCTCAAGCCGTCACGCTTCTGAGCAATCGTGACAATCCCGATGTTCGCAACGCGATCAAGGAGTCAATATCGGCAGTTGAATCAGCGGTCCGGGCAGCGTCAGGGGACCCAAAGGTCGATTTCAAAAAGGGTCTGCAGAAGCTAGAAGGCCACCATCAACTCAAGCAGGCATGGACCAACATGTACAACTGGACGAGCGACGAGAGCGGCATCCGCCATGGGATAAAGGAAACGCCGCAAGTGGGGCTTCCCGAGGCTCGCTATATGGTCGTGGCCCGCTCAGCTTTCGTGAACTATTTTGGTGGTGAAGAGCCACGAGTCAGATAACAAGTAAACAAGCGCTTCCCGCAGGTCGACCCCGAGTAGGTAGCCTCGTTTCGTCTGGGTGGCACTCATGCTGGTCATGCCGATTCCTCAATTCCCATGATGCGGGCCGCCGTGCCGCCGATGATTGATTCCCTCGTAACAAGGGCCTTTCGGGTTGGTTCTGCGGCGTGAGGGCGGTTAGGCGTGAGGGATTGGTTTTGTTCCGGTCGGGGCTTGTGTTGTGGCCGATGAGGTAGTTGTGGTGCGCCATACCCCGTCCGGGTAGGCATCAGCGGGCTCGCAACGGCTCCTGTAGCTTCATGCAGCGGGGGGAGCGGTGGCCAGGGCAGCCGGTGTGTAAAGGGCGGAGCAATAATGTACCGGCGAGGCGGGGGAGAGCGTTGAGGAGAGGCGCTTGAAAAGTGTACCACCCGCCGCCTTCCGTAGGGTTCGTAGAGAACTCGATGGAAGGTGTAAGGATGTACAAGGTGGATCTGTACGTGCGAGTACGCCGGGCCCGCATGGTGGAGGGGATGAGCACTCGGGAGGCTGCCCGGGTGTTCGGTCTGCACCGGGACACGGTGCGCAAGATGCTGGAGTACTCGGTGCCACCCGGGTACCGTCGGGAGTCACCGCCGCGCCGCCCTAAGCTGGACCCGTACCGCGGGGTGATCGACCGGATACTGGAGGATGACCGTAGTCTTCCGAAGAAGCAGCGCCACACCGCGAAGCGGATCTACGAGCGTCTGAGAGCTGAGCACAGCTTCACCGGTAGGTACACGATAGTCAAGGACTACGTGCGCGAGCGGCGGCGCCGGACGCGGGAGATGTACGTTCCGCTGTCCCATCCCGCGGGAGATGCCCAGTGCGACTTCGGCCAGGCCAAGGCGATCATCGGAGGAGTGGAGCAGACCATTCACTACTTCGTGCTGGACCTTCCCCACAGCGACGCATGCTTCGTCAAGGCCTACCCCGCAGAGACGACCGAGGCATTCTGCGACGGTCACGTCTCGGCGTTCTCGCTCCTGGGCGGGGTCCCGCGGAGCATCCTGTACGACAACACGAGACTGGCTGTGGCCAGGATCCTGGGAGACGGCCGAAGGAAGCGTACTCGTGTGTTCTCTGAACTCCAGTCCCACTACCTGTTCGATGACTGCGATGATGAATCCTGGGCCACCTCGGCTCGGGCCTGACCCTTTCTGAGACTGGCATCATGCCTTCAGCCTGATCTGTCGACTCGAGTCGAGGTGGCAGCCGAAGTGCCTTTGGCAAGGCGAGCAGTGACCTTATAGGAGCCTGGCCCCACGCCCCATCGCAGTCTTGTCCGCTCACCTGGCCGGCGCGCAATCCTCCGGGAGGTAGAAATGACAGGAGTCGTCGGTCATGAAGGTAGTCGTGGTGTTGAGCTGGTCGTCGGAGTCGACACCCACCAGGATGAGCATGTGGCGGTGGCCATTGACCGTCAGGGGGTCCGCCTGGGGGAGCTTCACACAGTGGCGACCACCCATGGGTATGAGGAGCTCGAACGGTGGTCCCGGGGCCTGGGAGAGATTCATGCCTTCGGGATTGAAGGCACCGGTTCCTACGGTGCCGGAGTCGCCCGATTCCTGACCAGTAGGGGCCATACCGTAGTGGAGGTCAACCGGCCCGACCGGTCAACCCGCTATCGGAAGGGGAAGAGCGATTCCACTGATGCGGAGATGGCAGCGCGTGCTGTGCTTGCCGGAGTAGCCGATGCCACTCCCAAGTCAGGTGAGGGTGAAGTCGAAATGATCCGTATGTTCAAGAGCACCAAGGACTCGGCCGTCAAGGCTCGCACCCAGGCAATCAACCAGATGAAGGCCCTGGTTGTCACGGCCCCGGCCCGGCTTCGTGAGCACCTCACTGGCCTCACCGCTGCTGCCCTTGTCACCCGGTCCAAGAGCTTCCGGCCTGGTCGTATGGAGGGTCCCACCGCGGCGGCCAAGTATGCTCTTCGCTCCCTTGCCCGTCGCTACCGTCAACTCGGTAATGAGATACAGGACCTGGAGGCCGAGATCCAAAGACTCACACGGACGGCAGCCCCAGCCCTGGTGGATGGCTTCGGCATAGGACCAGACACGGCGGCGACCCTCCTCATTGCTGCAGGGAGTAACCCGGACCGCCTCCACTCCGAGGCTGCCTTCGCCTCCCTGTGCGGTGTCAATCCCATCCCTGCTTCCTCCGGCAAGACCACCAGGCATCGGCTCAACCGAGGCGGCCACCGCCAGGCCAACGCGGCACTCCATCGCATTGTTGTCGTCAGACTTCGTCATGATGAGCGGACCCAGGCATACATGCGTCGTCGCACCACCGAGGGAATGAGCAAGGCTGAGGTGATCCGCTGCCTCAAACGCTATGTCGCTCGCGAGGTCTTCTCCGTCCTACGGAACTCAGCCCTATCCCACAGCACTCCTTGACATCTATAGGAGCATCCGGTTTGACGCGGTCCAGCGCATGAACGACGATTTCCTGAGACGCGACTGGGGCGACGGCTTTCCGCTGTTGCCGCCCACCCGCAGCGCAGTCGACGAGCTGATAGACGGCGTCAACCTGCCTGCCGACCACGTCGTGTGCGACATGCCGCCCGGCTTCGGGATCGCCACGGTCGAGAAGATCGCCGTAAACGCGGCCGCGGCTGGCGCCAGGCCGGAGCACATGCCTGTGATCGTCGCCGCCGTAAGCGCGCTGTCCCAGATGGGGCCGCAGGGCGGCAAGTCGCTGCTGATGTCCACCAGTCCGCAGGCGCCGCTACTCGTCGTCAACGGTCCCATCGCCGAGGAACTGGGCATCAACGCCCAGTCTGCGCTCGGCCCCGGTTTCGACAACCGGGTCAACATCGTGGTCGGGCGCGCCTTCTCCATGTGCATGAGGAACATCGGGCACTGGTACCCGAACAAGATGGACATGGACACCATCGGCACGACGCGGAAGTTCGTCCTGTGCATAGCCGAGAACGAGAAGATGAGCCCGTGGCAGCCCTTCCACGTAGACAAGGGGTTCGATGCTGGCGAGAGCGCGGTGAGCATCTTCGTCACCAACGGCGAGCTCGACGTGCAGGACCAGGGTAACGACACGGCGGAGGGGCTGCTCAAGACGGTCGCCTACGGCGCGACGTTCGGTACGCGCGGCCTATGGGAGCGGCACTCTGAAGAGCGGCTTATCCTGCTGCCGCCGGACGTCGCCCGGCCGGTGGGCGCTCAGGGCTTCACGAAGCACGGCGCCAAGGAGTTCATCCACATGCACGCCAACGACAGCCTGGGCAAGATGACCCAATACGTGCCCCTGGAAGGCGAAGCGCGGGTGGCGGCGCACTGGAAGTGGATGAAGGACCTGACCGAGCAGGAGCGCCTCGACATCACGATGCCCGTCCTGGAGAGCGCCGAGCGGTACGACATCCTCGTAGTCGGGGCGGACCGCGCCAAGACGCTGGTTATGCCCAGCGGGCCCAGCGCGGTGACGGTGGGCATCGACCAGTTCCGGCCGTAGGCGCTACCGGGCAGGCACCAGCACCACGGACGCGACGTGCGGCGCTTGGACGCGGCACATGCGCTCGACCATTTCCCTGAACGAGTCGGGTGGCATCACGCACTCCGGGCAGTCCTCGTTCGCGCCCTCGTAGTACTTGATCCGTAGCACGCCGTCCTCGAGGTCCAGAGGCTCGATGACGACGCCGTCGTTGTCGCGCGTCAGCGTCCTGACCGTGTCAAGCACCATGTCGACTCTCTCGTCCATCTCAGTACTCCTGTAATACGATCCCCGCTTTTTGGGCCCAACTAAAGTGCTGGACCGCCTCCCGATCTGTCTAACCCTAGGCGCATATGAGCGGGAGTAGTAGTCAGCCTCCTCCTGCGAGTCGCAAGGTATCACAAGAGCGATGCTGAGGCAGGCCCTGACGAATGTCGCATTCACAATATCGAAATCAAAGATCTTTCTCGCTGACGTACCGGAGACCGCCCGTACTCCCTATCCTCGACTTGATGGCGGACACTGGGGCAGGCTCCTATCTGGAGAAGTGATCGACAGACTTTGCGAGACGCGGGGCAAAGCACCCCAGACAACCGCGTTGCTGAACACCCCGGAAGCGCTACTGCGGGAAATCGAGGAAGCCGTAGAAGACCTCGATCCGTCAGGTGAGCTGGTAATCGTGTTGGCAGGAGATTGGAGCGACGTTCTTACTGACCTCAGCGTGAATCAGCCCGACGGATATCAACCACAGCGACAGGATCCAGAAGATGACCAAAATCGTGAGATAGCTCGGTACAATGGTCACCTAGTCTTGAGAGGTCCAGCCTGCGATGAGCGCCAACTGTACATCGTCGAACCGGAAGCGTGGGGAAGGTTGGTGCGGGCAAAGGCCAAAAGTGATCGAGGCATATTCGTCAAGGTCAAACCTGTCAGTGCTGAGCGAGCTCAGGCGCTCTTGGACTCAGACCCACAGCACTTCGCCGAGGAACCCGACGAGACATCGAAGCTACGGAAGCTGCAGACCGGCGTTCAGGTCAGGAAACCGCTGTCCCGTGGGTTACGTGACATCCATCGGTCGTCGTCTGAGAGGTAGCGCCAACGAAGGAGGTTAGCATGATCATAGATGCTTATCCGTCGGCATTTGCTCCCTGGGATACCAGACAGGGATTCCCTACGCTGAAGGAGAGGATGAGCATCGTCCAGCGAGAGCTCGGCGGGCATCATCAGCAGGCGTGGCGCGTTCGAGACCGCCAGCCCGTGGACAATAGCTCGTTGATTGACCCCGGTACAGGCGAGCTCACCGAGGTCGAGTGGACGCGTCACAACGGCCAGTTAGCCTGGAGATACCAAGACGAGGTATATACCAAGCAGTACTTCCCCCCCATGCTGCAAGACTTCGAGTGTCCGCCTGAGCTGATGATCGCCGAGATGGACTACGCGGGCGTCGACATGGGCATCTTGCACTGCTACGTAACAAAGGGCCACTACCGTACACAGAACGGCTTTCAAAGGCAGGCCGTCAGGCGCCATCCGGATCGGCTGATGCGGACGATAATGGTCAGTGAGCCGGAGGTGCCCGAAGACCCAGACAGGGCATTGCGAGAGGTTCAGGAGGAGGTCGATTCCGGGGGGCACACCGCTGTGCAGTTCATACCGAGGAATTATTATGCACCCATCGTCCCGTCTCTGAAGAGCATGGGCCGCACTGAGCCGTGGGACGACGAAGTGATGCGCCCGTTTTGGGATGGAGTTGCCTCCATGAACGTCCCCGTCTTCTTCACAATTCTGGGGAGGGGAGGGGCACTGAGGGACAGATATGGCCACTCGGCTCTGGATGAGTACTTCGAGGAGCAGCGGGTGCTGCTGCGCTGGATGGAGCGGTATCCGGAGGTCACCGTCGTGATTACCCACGGCTTGCCATGGCGCGCGTTTCTGGAGGGCGACCGGGTAGAGTTTCCCGAGCATATCTGGGACGTGTTCAAAGCACCGCAGTTGAATATGGAGATGATCATTCCCATTCAGATGGGGGGGGGGGATGTGGGAGTACCCCTGGGAAGAGGCGGAGGCAACAGTCAAAGAGTGCGTCGACCGTATAGGGGCCGACAGGCTCATGTGGGGATCCGATTGGCCGATGGTGGGCCGGTATTGCACATATGCGCAAAACCTGAACCAGTACAAGCTCTACTGCGATTTCCTCAGCAAGGAAGAGCGGGCCTCAATCATGATTCCCTCGTAACAAGTCATGGGCGAGGGAATTGGAAGTGAGGTTTAATAGGAACGGGTAAAGTGGAGGAGTGAACTCTCAGGAGTAGGTGGTCGATGTTTCAAGCACGGGAACCGCAGGAGAGCCTTTGGCAGTCGGAGTTTCTGATCACGCCGAGGAAGGCGAAGCTGATGCGGAGGAGCTGGGCGGAGGTGTTCCGGAACGAGGCTCTGGTGCTCATAGAGGAGGAGCGGTTCGCTCCGATGTACAGCCCGGACATGGGCAGGCCGAACCGTGCGGTGCAGACGGTGCTGGGAGTGCTGGTGCTCAAGGAGATGTTCGATCTGACGGACATGGAGGCGTTGGAGGAGTTGGAGGTCAATCTGCTGTGGCACCACGCGCTGCGGCTGGAGATGGAGGAGGCGCACCTTGCCCAGAAGACGCTGCACAACTTCCGTGTGCGGTTGATGGAGCACGACGGCGGGCGGTTGGCGTTTAGTGAGACGACGGACCGGATGATAGCGGCCCTGGGACTGCGGACAGGCAAGCAGCGCCTGGACTCGACGCACGTCATGAGCAATATCGCGGTGTTGACGCGGTTGGGTCTGTTCTGCGAGACGGTCCGAGTGTTCCTGTTAGCGGTGAGCCGTGAGCACCCTGGTCTGGGTGAAGGGATTGGGGATGGTCTGGCACAGCGGTACCTCAAGGAGAGCGGTGAAGCATCGAGGTACGAGGACGCACGTTCAGGTGAGGGGCGTCGCCGGCTGTCGGTGTGTGCGCGAGACGTGTACCGGCTGGTGGATAGGTTCCGTGGGACGGCGGTGGCGCAGATGGAGGAGTACGGGCTGTTGGAGAGGCTATTGGGGGAGCAGTGCCACGTGGGCCGGCACAGGGACGGTCGTCCCGGAGCCGATGACGACGATGCGGAAGAGGGGAAGGTGCCGATCGCGCTAAAGGAGCCGAAGGAGGTGCGATCGTACTCGATGCAGACGCCGCACGACCCGGAGGTAACCTACAGCGGACACAAGGGGAAGGGGTACGAGGTACAGGTGGCCGAGACGTGCGAAGAGGGGAACGCAATGCAGGTTATCACCCACGTGGAGGTGACGCCGTCGAGCGGCAGTGACGCCGGTGTGACGGTTGGGGTGATAGACACGTTGAGAGAGCGTGGGATCGGTCCTTCGGAGCTGTGGTGCGACACTACGTATGGTTCCGGACACAACGGATGGGAGGCAGAGCGTAGGGGGACGGAGTTGGTGAGCCCTGTCGGGGGCCGGGCGCCAGGGGAGGCCGATGAGGATGATGGGCTGGTGAGGCTGACGGCTGCTGACTTTGACATCGACGTTACGGCAAGGAGGGCTGCGGTGTGTCCCGCGGGACATGAGGCCGTGTCCGAGTACGAGGATGAAGAGGCTCCCGAGCGAGTGGAGATGCACTTCGCCCGGGAGGTGTGTGAACCCTGCTGGCTGCGCCCACGGTGTCCCGTGAGGTGGCGTCGTCGTCCTGAGCTCGGGGGAGAGTGGTCGCCGAGTGGAGCCTACGTGCTGAGTGCGGACCTCGCCAGGGTGAACATCGGACGTAGGCGGAGGGCCGAGTCGGATGGACAATGGCGTAGACGGTACGGGTTGCGTGCGGGGATAGAGGGTACGAACTCGGAGTTGAAACGGCGCCATGGTCTTGGCCGCCTACGGGTACGTGGAGGAGAGAGGGTCCGGCTCGCAGTCTACCTCAAGGCCCTGGCGTGTAACGTCAAGCGAATGGTCCGGGCACGGTTGGACGAGATGTTGGTCCCACCGTGTCAAGGGCGGAGAGAAATCAGGCCGTGTGGCGGAGCAAAAGTGTACCACTTGAGCGGCGATGTTCAGCGAAAATGTCCGCCTGCGACGGGCGTCATCAGGAGCCCTTAGTGGCAGCGAGTGCGGTGGAGTCTAGGCGTCAGGGGAACCGCTGGCTGAGCGCGTGGTGACGGCCTGCCTACTCTGCTTGAGGCGGTAGCTCTCCCCGTTCATCTCCAGGATGTGGACGCGGTGAGTAAGGCGGTCCAGCAGGGCGCCGGTCAGCCTCTCAGAGCCGAAGACCTCGGTCCACTCGTCGAAGGGCAGGTTGGTGGTGACCAGGACCGAACCTCTCTCGTAGCGCTGGCTGAAGACCTCGAAGAGGAGCTCCGCGCCGGTCTTGGAGAGTGGAACGAAGCCCAGCTCGTCGATGATGAGCAGCTTGAGTCGGGCCAGCTTCTTCTGGAGGTTGAGTAGTCGTCGCTCATCCCTGGCCTCGATCAGCTCGTGTACCAGCGATGCGGCGGTGGTGAAGCCGACCGACAGCCCCCTCTGGCAGGCGGCGAGTCCCAGGCCGAGGGCCACATGGGTCTTGCCTGTACCGCTGTTGCCGACGGCGATGACGTTCTCCCGCCGGTCGACGTACTCGCAGCGTGCCAGCTGCATGACCAGGTGCTTGTTCACCGACGGCATGGCCAGAAAGTCGAAGGTGTCGAGGCTCTTGGTGGCGGGGAAGCGCGCCGCCTTGATCCTGCGGTCCACCATGCGATGATGGCGGTCTATCAACTCGAGCTCAGCTAGCCTCAACAGGTATCCCGGATGGTCTACGCCCTCGGCGGCGCACTGGCCGGCCACCTTGCCGTACTCCCTCAGGAAGGTCGGCAGCTTCAGCTCCTTGAGGTGATGCTCCAGCAGCACCGTCGACCTGTTGCTCACCGCCTGCTCCCCGACATGAGCGCCATGTAGTCGCTGGCTGATGTCTTCGTCACAGTGACCCTGGGCAGGTAGGGGTACAGCTCCAGGTCGAGTCTCTGAGGACGACCCTCCATCCTGCACAGCACCAGGTGCTTGACTGCGTCGAAGCTTATGGCGCCGAGCCTGAGGGCATCACGCACGGCCTCGTACACCTCCTGCGTCCGGAAGTTCTCCACCAACCGCAGCACCTGCACGAACTCCCGCTTGCCGCGCCTGCCCATCCTCGACTCCAGCAGTCTGCGCAGCACACCGAACTCCTCCGGCAAATCCCACCCGACCAGAGGAGCGGCCTGGTCCAGCGCTCCCGTCTTGCGCTCCAGCAGCGGCAGGTAGTGGACAGGGTCGAAGATGAAGTCGTCGCGTTCGTATGAGCGCGGATGCCGGGCTATCATCTCTACCCCGCAGCTGATCACCACCTCGCCAACATAGCCGCGCACCACAACCTCCCTGTGACCATAGGCCACTGGCACCGAGTAGTCGTTGGTCCGGTACCGCACCAGGGACAGGGAGCTGACACGGCTCACGTGCTTGTCGCTGGCATCGTATGGCACGTCGGGGAGCGCCAGCAGGGCTCCCAGGTCACGCTCCATCCGCTGGCCTATCGTCTCCCTGTGCCCACGCAGCTGTCTCCCCATCCGTTCCAGGCACCGCTCCTCCAGGTAGGCGTTGAGGGCATCGAAGCTCGGGAACGACGGTACAGGCACCAGGAAGTTCCGGCGAGCATATCCCACCAGCCCCTCCACCTTGCCCTTGTCGTTGCCCTTGCCGGGACGGCCGAACCGGATGCTCCTATAGATGTCAAGGAGTGCTGTGGGATAGGGCTGAGTTCCGTAGGACGGAGAAGACCTCGCGAGCGACATAGCGTTTGAGGCAGCGGATCACCTCAGCCTTGCTCATTCCCTCGGTGGTGCGACGACGCATGTATGCCTGGGTCCGCTCATCATGACGAAGTCTGACGACAACAATGCGATGGAGTGCCGCGTTGGCCTGGCGGTGGCCGCCTCGGTTGAGCCGATGCCTGGTGGTCTTGCCGGAGGAAGCAGGGATGGGATTGACACCGCACAGGGAGGCGAAGGCAGCCTCGGAGTGGAGGCGGTCCGGGTTACTCCCTGCAGCAATGAGGAGGGTCGCCGCCGTGTCTGGTCCTATGCCGAAGCCATCCACCAGGGCTGGGGCTGCCGTCCGTGTGAGTCTTTGGATCTCGGCCTCCAGGTCCTGTATCTCATTACCGAGTTGACGGTAGCGACGGGCAAGGGAGCGAAGAGCATACTTGGCCGCCGCGGTGGGACCCTCCATACGACCAGGCCGGAAGCTCTTGGACCGGGTGACAAGGGCAGCAGCGGTGAGGCCAGTGAGGTGCTCACGAAGCCGGGCCGGGGCCGTGACAACCAGGGCCTTCATCTGGTTGATTGCCTGGGTGCGAGCCTTGACGGCCGAGTCCTTGGTGCTCTTGAACATACGGATCATTTCGACTTCACCCTCACCTGACTTGGGAGTGGCATCGGCTACTCCGGCAAGCACAGCACGCGCTGCCATCTCCGCATCAGTGGAATCGCTCTTCCCCTTCCGATAGCGGGTTGACCGGTCGGGCCGGTTGACCTCCACTACGGTATGGCCCCTACTGGTCAGGAATCGGGCGACTCCGGCACCGTAGGAACCGGTGCCTTCAATCCCGAAGGCATGAATCTCTCCCAGGCCCCGGGACCACCGTTCGAGCTCCTCATACCCATGGGTGGTCGCCACTGTGTGAAGCTCCCCCAGGCGGACCCCCTGACGGTCAATGGCCACCGCCACATGCTCATCCTGGTGGGTGTCGACTCCGACGACCAGCTCAACACCACGACTACCTTCATGACCGACGACTCCTGTCATTTCTACCTCCCGGAGGATTGCGCGCCGGCCAGGTGAGCGGACAAGACTGCGATGGGGCGTGGGGCCAGGCTCCTATAAGGTCACTGCTCGCCTTGCCAAAGGCACTTCGGCTGCCACCTCGACTCGAGTCGACAGATCAGGCTGAAGGCATGATGCCAGTCTCAGAAAGGGTCAGGCCCGAGCCGAGGTGGCCCAGGATTCATCATCGCAGTCCTCGCCCTCAAAGCGGTAGGCCTGCTCCGTCGGACTATCGTCGAACGGACCATCGCCGTCGGCGGTGAGCATGCCGACCAGGTCGTCGAATGCGGGCTCGGTGTTGCTGATCGACTCGGCCGGGGACAGGTTGCGGTAGATGCGGGGCACGATGACGAAGCGCAGAGCGGGCATGCCGAAGGCGCGGCTACTGGCGATGGCGTCGCCCTCAAACCGGCCGGAGATGATGGGCACCGCGGGCTTGCCCATCCGCTCGACCTCGATCATGTCGTGGACCATCCACGACGCGCACGTCCCTCAGTCGCCGGTCGCTCCGATGACGGCGTCGCACTCGTCAGCCGCCTGCTTGAGGATGTGCGGCGGATTGGGGTAGTTGCCGCCCGTGTAGAACCTCGTCTCGACGCCCGCGAAGCGCTCTTGGAGCATCTCGCCGACGCGGTTGAGCGCGACGTCGCCGCCGTGGGTTCCGCTCCATACCAGGCCGATCGTCTTGCCGTCGAGCCGGTTGAGCCGTGGGTTGGTGGCCGCGACGTTCTCCATCGCGCGCTGCCTTGCGACGGGGTTCATGACCTCCAGTAGATGCATGCGGTACACTTTCCTTCCGCCACGGGCAGGTCCGCACGCCCGCGACGCACCGAGTCTAGAATCGACGCCACTCCGTGTCAACCAATGTGGGCGGCGTAGACGCGCCGTTTTCTAAGACAGCTGAGACTCCGATGGCCGGTCATCGCTGTGCCTCGCATCGGGTACCGCCTGTTGATAGCGCAAACGCCTAGAACGGGACCACGCGCAGGAGGCCCAACTTCTGAGCTCCTTCTGATGTCATATGCGACGCTAATGGGTACCCGGTCACCGTCTCTCAACTAGGGATTGGGGACGTTGCGGCATTAGATCACAAGGCCGGAACGGAAAATGTGGGGAAGCCGGGACTCGAACCCGGACGCCTTGCGGCACATGATCCTAAATCATGCTCGTCTACCAGTTCCGACACTCCCCCACGGAGCAGGAGGACCCCGCCTCTGATGAGGCGCGAGCCGGCAGCGTAGCCTCTCAATTATACTGTACGGAGGCTTGGACCCGTGATCAGGACAGCCTGCCGAGGCTGCTAGTCCCAGGCGGACATCTCGGCTCGGAGCTCCGAGCTGAGTCCCTGCTCGTATGACTCTATCGCGTTGTCGACGTGGGAGGTGGTCCGGGCGCCGACCAGCACCGCCGTCACGTCCGGGTGAGTCATGGACCAGGCCATGGCCAGGCGGACCATCGGAACGTCCATCTCCGCCGCTTTTGCCCGCAGGCGGTCGACGACACGGAAGTTACGGTCGCTGAAGTAGATATCGGCGTGGCCGGGTGATATGTCGTAGCGGGTGCCCTTCGGAAAGCTTGACTTGTCCGGCGTGTACTTGCCGGCCAGAAAGCCTGCCGCCAGAGGGCTGTAGGGCGTGACCGCGATCCCCTCCTGTGTGCACAGTGGGAAGATGTCCCTCTCGGCATCCGGTAACCCCAGGCTGTACGGCGGTTGCATGATCTGAAACCTGGCGTACCCGGCCGCGTCGCTGGCTTCCAGCGCCTGTTGTATCTGCTCAGCCGAGTAGTTGCTTCCCCCGATGATGCGCACGCGTCCGGCCTTGACCTCCTCGTTGAGGGCCGCCAGGGTCTCTGCGATCGGCACGCTTTCATCCGGATTGTGGACCTTGTAAATGTCGACGCAGTCGGTCTGAAGGCGCTCGAGGCTGTCGCCTACCACCCTTCCGATGTTCTCCGGGCTCGCGCCGCTGCTCACCTTGGTGCACAGAGTAACCTCTCCGCGGCAACCCCGGTCTCGCATCCAGTCGCCGATGATCCGCTCAGAAGAGCTCATCTCTCCCGAGACCTCTCGCTCGTCATCGACTCCCATGCTGTCCAGGCGGCCCTGACGGGACTGTCCTCCTCCATACGCCTCGGCCGTATCCAGGAAGGTGATGCCCTTCTCCATCGCGTAGTCGAGCACCAGGCGCGACGTTTCTTCGTCTATCTCTCGTCCGAAGGTGACGCATCCTAGGCCAATGGCGCTGATCGTGCGCCCCGAACGTCCCAAAGGTTTCTGGTCCACTATGGGGCCTCCTTCCTCAGTCCCTGACCCAATGCCTGAACAGCGGCTTTACCTTTTCTGGCAGCCCGTTGAAGACGTCCCTGGGCACAGGGGTCTGCTGCGGCTCCTTTGCGCCGACCTCGTCAACCATGCGGTTGCGCTGGTCGGAGCCCGGCATCAGCACGTCCACGTTCAACCACCACGGGGCGAAGCGCACCGCGACGCCGACCCTGGGCCTGTCGCCGTGGTTCGTGGCAGTGGCGTGCCATAGGCGGCTGTCGAACAGCAGCACGCTGCCGGGCTCGCCGGTCGCCTGCATCTCGGTGGGGTAGGGGGCCATCGGATCGACACCGTTGTCGCCGGTGGGGTTGTTGCTGGCCCGGTGGCTGCCCGGCACGATGAGGGTGCCGCCCGTCTCCGCCGAGAAAGGCGACAGCATCCAGATCGTCGTCAGGTGCGTCACCGCGTCGTGGTACGGCGCCGGGATGTGGCCGGCGTTCCTCTGGTTGAACGGCCAGTCCGAATGCCAACCACCGCGGGCGTTACCCGGGTTGTTGATGATGGCGGTGGTGAAGGAGACCCGCACGTGGGGCCCGAAGAGCGCCTCTGCCAGGCCCAGTATGCGATCATCGACCAGGTAGGGAGCGAGACTCTGGTCCTTACCAATCAGACCGGTCTCGGCATCGACTCCCATGATGTCCGCACCCTTCGTCGACAGGTCGCTGGTCGCCTGGATGCTCTCGCGCACCGACTCGACTTTGTCGGCAGGGATCACCCTCCGCTCCACGTGCCAGCCGTCCATTCGGATATGCCGCAATGTATCCTCTATAGACATGACTCCTCCTTGATCACGATCAACTAGGGACTACTCAGCCGCCAGCGCCTCACCTATCGTCTCGACCAGTCCATCGATATGTTCAGGCCCCATGGGAGCGCAGAGGCAGAGCCCGAGCCCCGCCGCTATGAAGTACCCCTTGAGCAGCGCCTCCATCCGAACCAGGTCGAACGTCTCCCGGTCGGTTGCCGCCATACTCCGATAGTCTGTCACCGGGCGGTCTCCCAGGTCAAAGCTCACGATAGATCCGACGCCCCTCACCTGGGCCTGCACACCTGCTCTGCGGAAGACCCCGCGCAGCCCGGAGACCAGCCGCTCCCGGAGCGCGTCGAGGTGCTCGTAGACCTCTGGCGTCAGCGCCCGGAGCGTGGCCAGTCCGGCCGCCAGGGTGAGATGGTTTCCCGAGAAGGTCCCACTCTGGTTCAGGTATGTGCCGGAGCTGCTGTCCAGCAGGTCCATGAACTCCGAGCTGCCTCCGATGACACCGCCCGGCATCCCGCCGCCCATGATCTTTGCGAAGAGTGTCAGGTCGGGCTCTACCCCTGACAGGGACTGGTACCCGCCGTAGCCCGACCTGAAGCTGACCACCTCGTCCATGACCATGACCATCCCCAGCTCTCGGGTAAGGTCGCGGAGCAGGTGGACAAGTCCCGGGTCGACGTCGTAGATGCCGGGCTTGCCGTCGAAGAAGACTGCCGCGATCTCGTCCTTCTGTTCGCGTAGTATCAGCTCCACGGACTCCAGCTGCCCGTAGGGCAGGATCACCACGTCCTCCTCCGAGCTCTGAGCCATGCCCGGCCACGAGGCCACGGAGTTGGGGGAGTCGTCCGGGCCGGCCTTGTCGATAGGAGGCGCCACGCTCACCTCCAGCGCGTCGTGGCTGCCGTGGTACGCTCCCTCAAACTTTGCCACCTTCGGCCTGCCAGTGACCGCGCGGGCCATCCTGGTGGCATGCAGGGAGGACTCGGTACCGGAGTTCGTGAACCGCACCTTTTCGATGGACGGGAAGCGCCTCACGATCTCCTCGGCCATCTCCGCCTCCAGGGTGGATGGAAAACCAAACCCCAGCCCGCTGGCCACCGCCTGGTTGAGGGCCTCGATAACTGTGGGCGGGCTGTGGCCGAGGACCATGGCGGTGTGGTGGTTGGTGAAGTCGACGTACCGTCGCCCGTCGATGTCCCACAGGTAGCACTCCTCGGCCCGCTTCACGTATATGGGATGAGGGGTCATCGAGTAGGCGCCCTTGATGACGCCGCCGGGCATCGTAGCCTGTCCACGCTCCCACTGGGCGCGCGACCTGGGGGTCACCCGCCTGATCTCCTCCTCAAGGACTTCTTTGGGTCTTGGCATCAGTGCTCTCCTGTGATGTGCACCAGCATGCTGCGGAGAAACTCCCTTCCTGGATCAGGGAAGGGAAAAGTTAGACCTGAAGGACACCCTCAGACTCCCGGCAAGGGGCTCTGCCCCTCTGCACACCCCGTATTTCATCAGCCTGTTGTTCTACGGTCAAGTCCGAGCAGCTTGATCGCGTTCAGGCCCAGGACCTTGACCTTTGCCTCGTCTGAGATGTCCGCCGTAACGATCCTCCCGACCTGGAGCCGCGTGTCCATTAGCGGCATGTCGGAGCCGTAGAGCACGCGGTCCTCCCCCGCGCCGTTCACAAGGAACTCTATGGAATCGTGCTCGCCCATGGAGGTACACGTCTCAAGGTAGACGTTCGAGCAGGCTGCGGCAGCCGCCACGGCCAGCTCCTGCCCCTGGCGAATGTTGCCGGAGTGCGCAAGTACCCAATTGACCCGCGGGTAGCGCCGAGCCAGCCCGACGAAGCGGTCGGGGCGCGTAAGCTGATCGTCGTCCGAAATATACGACGAGTGGCTCATTATCACGATGGACCTCTCGTCTGCCCACTCGAAGATAGGGTCGTAAGAGGGGTCGTCTATGGGCTTGTCCAGGTATGTCGGATAGAGCTTCAGGGACCTGAAGCCCAGCACGTCGAAACACCTCTCCAGCTCCGCCAGAGCCTCGTCTGGATATCTTGGCGTAACGTATGCCACCCCGACGAACCGGTCCGGGTGCTCGGCGACGAACCGGGCAACACGGTCATTGCCCCGGCGGGCCTCGCCGAAGTTTATGCAGTTGATGCAGGCCTTGTCGACGCCGGCGGCATCCATGAGGCGCACGTAGTCCGACAGGTCGTCGTTCATGCCAAACCTGCCCCATCGGCCCACGTGACAGTGGAAGTCAATAACTGGAGTATCCAAGCTTCACCCTTGAGACAGCAAGCGGTCGAGATTGCCAGCGCAGACGGTCGCGAGTACCGCCTCGTCCAAGCCGCAGCGATGAAGGCTGTACAGCTGCGGGGCCATCGGCGAGTCGGGAAACCTCGATCCGAACAGGACGCGCTCGTACCCTGCCTCGTCGATCAGCCCGGTCAGGCCGTCGGGGACGACGAACCGCGAGATCTCGACGTGCACGTTGGGGAGGCTCCTCAGCATGGGGAATATCCACGGGACGTGTACATAGTGCACCTCGCTGAGGACGACCGCTACTCCGGGGTGCTCGCACAGCGTGTCATGCAGCTCGCCCGGATCGAATTCGGGCGCGGGCAGCCAGAGCGGCAGGCCCTCCGACGCGAGCCACTCAAGCCACGGTCCGACGACCCAGCTCCTGAACGGATAGTTTCCCGTCGCGGGAAACATCCGGACCGACCTGACGCCGAGCTCTTCCACCTGAGCCGCGAACCGGTCAAGGTCGTCCACTGCTGGACTGCACGCGAGCTGGGGGACCAAGTTGCTGGCCCCCGCCACCATCTCCATCAGGTAGTCGTTGCCGTCCCGCGTATCGAACGCGGCCGAGTGGGCGGAGTAGACGAGGGCCCGATCGATCCCGGCCCTCCGCATCTCGGACTGCACCGAGTCGACCGTATCGGCCGTCACGCGACGGTCATGACGGCGCCCGAGCGCCACGTTAGCGTCGAAAACGGGCACCTCGGGCCTGAAGTGGAGGTCTACTTCTCCCATAGCCGTGTCCTGCTACACCCCTCCAAGGATAACGCGGCCATTCTAACAGACTGTGCCGAGGGAGAGTCAGGCTCTCTTATCGAGGGACACGGGGCCACTTCCTAGGTCTCTTTCAGTGAAAAGTGTCGCAAACTGTTGGATTTCTGTTGGATTCAGCTTTGGGCGTCGCCGACGTACGCAACGGTTCTGCCACGTATATGCCGCACTTGTGCAACGGGTCCGCGACAGCGACACAACAGTATTGCAACGGTACCCACGGCGGCGCCTTCAGCGCTGGTGGGGCTGTCTGTGTTCGGGTTGAGCATGGGGTTCATTGTACGAACACCAGTTCGGCACGTCAAGGGGGTTGGGCGCTCACGCGGACCCACTTTCATGGCGGACAGGCAGGCAGACGAGGACACAGGTGTTGAACGGAGTGTTGAATGGTGAAGTGACGGTGGGCTGAGGGCGACTCATCACCCCGGCAGTGAGATTGCCGTCCGAACAGCTTCTAGCAGTGTTGACCTCCGCTCCTCCGAGGTAAAGGATGCGAGGATACTCTGCCTGGTGAACGACAACAGGTCATCCATTCCGAAGCCTAAGGCCGCGGCCTGTTCGTACTCGCGTTCGATGGAGGTGCACAGCCGTACCGGGTCATCGGTGCTCAGGGTGACGGGTACTCCCACTTCGGCGAGGCGTCGAATCGGATGCTCCTCCAGCGACGGGACCGCGCCCAGGGTCAGGTTCGAGGTCAGGCAGCATTCGACGGTGACCCCAGAGTCTACGACTCGTTGCAGCAGCTTGTCGGTGGCAGTCGCGTACACCCCGTGGCCGATTCGGCTAATACCCGGGAGCTGCAGGGCTGCCGCAATGTTGGCGGTCGAGAACTCTCCGGCATGGACGGTGATACCCAACCCGGCCTCGGCCGCCCTCTCCGCCCACACGGCGGCCTCCGTCCAGTCAGCCTCGGAGTCGTAGGGGTCCGGGATGAAGTCGATTCCCGCCAGTCCTGCTCGCGCGCCCGCAGGCAGGACTCGAGTGCCTCGGGCGGGCTGGCCGTCGAGAGACGCATCACCCCTATGGCTTCGGCGTAGAAGAGAGGGTGACGCTCGCGGACGCGCCGCTCCGCCTCCCTGAACAGGGTCATGTGGCACGGCCCCAGTCCAGCCCCGACCCCGAATCGGACCTCGACGAGCACGGCTCCGTCTCTCGCGGCGCCTTCCAGCATAGCCGACACCCATGGGACGAAATGTGCATAGCCCACAGCGAGGGCGTTCAGCTCGGCGGTGTCGAGACCGCCGTTGAGTCGAGTGAGGCGGGGCATCCCGGGAGGCAGCTCAGCCAGGCTCTCGAGGGAGCTCTCCCAATCATAGGGAGGTCGGTCATCCCGCTCGGCGAGCAGGCGGTCCAGGTGGGCGTACGTCTCGGCGTGACGATGGAGATCGGCCTTCGGGAGCCTTCGTAGAGGCTGGCGGGGTCTCCGTGGTCCGAGCCCTTGCGGGGAATCAAGGGGCAAGCTGTGTCTACTCCTTGGGCTTCGTCTGTATATAGGGATGGGCGTAGCAGAGAAGGCTGACTCTTAGATACAGAATGCCACAAGAGGGACCTGCGGCATGCAGCCGGCTCAGGTTCTCGGCGGCCCTTCGGCGATCCATGCCTTCACGTCGGCCACAGCGCCCAAATTGGGGCCGATGGGAGCCGCGTACCAGGTTGCCCCGACCTCCGCGTATGCCGCCGCCGTGTCGTCCAGCCTCGTTCGGTCAAGGCCCAGCAGGGCCCCCGCGGCCACGACGTCGAACGAGCCCATATCGCCACGGTGCTCGCCGACGTATTCGACGATAGCCTTCATTATATCCGGCGTCATGGCATTGACTTCGCCCTTCCAGTAGATCGGGTAGACGCCGTCCCAACGGGCCGCCCTGCGCAGCGGCGCTTTATTGGGCCACTGTCCGCCCGCCCAGATGGGAATCCTGGGCCGCTGCACGGGCTGGGGCAGGAACCACGCGCCATCGACGCGGAAGTGCTCTCCCTGGTACGAGAACGGCTCGCCCGACCACAGCCCTGTAAGCACTTCCAGGCCCTCGTCGAGCTTCGCCGCGCGGGTCCTGAGCGCCCCATCCTCGCCGAACCTCTCGTACTCTGAATCGGCAGGCTCGCCGAGCCCCACGCCCAGGGTGAGCCTGCCGCCCGACAGGCGGTCCACCGAGACGGTCTCGCGCGCCAGCTTCCAGGGCCGCCGCCGGGGAATCGGGGTAACCGCGGTGCCGATGCGGATCCTCTCCGTCCTCGCCGCCATGACAGACAGGGCCACCCAGGGGTCGACGATGGGCTGCATCCCGTCTATGGACAGGTGGTCCCAGATGAAGAAGCCGTCCCAGCCGGACTGCTCGGCCAGGTGTGCCAGCTCGCCGAGGAGCCGGGGGTCCGAATAGTCGCCGGAGATCGGCGAGTCGATGGCGTATAGCAACGGCAGGGAGTCCCTAGCTCTCCGAGGCCCCCAGGCCTGAAATCCGGCGGATGTGCTCGGAGGGCATCTCTCTCGCCCGCTCTAGGCTGCGGTCGGCCACGATTATCCTCGGCAGCACCTCGGGCTTCTCTCTGACGAACGACTCCGCGTACATCACTCCTGCGTACCAGCCTATGTTGCCCAGGGTGACCGCGATCCGTCTCCGGGCGAACTCGTCGGTGTGTCCCTGGGACCTGAAGGCCATTTCGGCCTGTACGCGGCGCTCGAACGAGTCGGTAATGTCTACGTAGAAGTCGTACTGGTCCTTTTCGAAGTAGACGCCCGGGAAGTAGGTGGCGGCGATGCGGTGCGGAGGCTCGTCGGAGCCGTATCGTACTGTCGCCGCTTGATTCCTGGCCTCCAGGCTCGCGTAGGCCACCTCAGAGTGGTCGTCGGCCGCACCGCTCTGGAGACGGGGATGGCCGGTAAAAAATGGGCTCTGAGTGATCATCACGTGGGGGCGCAGCTCGAGGATGATGTCGCAAAGCTGGTCGACGACCTCCGGCGAGCGCGTGACGCGGAACGGCTCTTCCGTACCAAGTATGCGGACATCCTCGATACCGAAGAACGAGCAGGCCTCCTGAAGCTCGCGCTCCTTGGTCTCCGAGTACGCTTCCGGGCCCTGGTCCAGCACAGACCGGTCTCGCTCCTCGGCGGGCTTCATCAGCTCGGTGTGCAGCTGCTCGTTGTGAGTGTAGACGCCGTGAGCGACGGAGACGACGGTGACCTCGTCTCCGCGCGCGACGTGGATGCCGCACGTTGCAGCGGAGTGCGTGAAGTCATGCGGATGGGCGGTAACCGAGAGGATTCTTAGCTTCTGCTCACTCATGCTCAAGCCTCATAGACTGGCGTCCTAGTTTCCTCGACCGACTGGCGGAAGTACGGGTTACTGACGGCCGAGTCTACGACTAAATCGACCGACTGTCCGAAAAGTAGCTCAAGGGATTCCAGCAGACCAAAGTAGGCGTCGGCATATGTGCCTGCTGGCAGTGGTTGGAACTCAACCACAAAGTCGAGGTCGCTTTCCTCAGCATGGTACCGGCCGGTCGCCGCCGAGCCGAACAGGTCGAGCCGCGTGACATGGTGACGGAGGCAGAGCTGCTTCAACTCGGCGTTCCGTTCTTCGATGACTGAGTTCATCAGGTGTTCTTCCGTTCCGTATGCCGGGTGGGCGCATCGCCATTCATCCCCCGCACTATTCCGGCAGCCACTTCTCGTAGAAGCGCTGCCAGTTGCGGTGCATGATGTTCGAGACGTCCTCCTCGCTGTGCCCCCGCTTCTCGAGCACTGCCGCGATCTTATGGTAGTCGGCGGCCGAGTCCACTCCATGGGGCGCCCCGCTCCACCCGACGCCGCCGCCCAGATCACTGCCCAGTGCGGCGTGCAGGGAGTTGCCGGCGAGCTGGCACACGTAGTCCATGTGGTCGGCAACGTCCTTCAGGGTGACCTCTTCCCTGGCATAGGTCTTCCGTCGGTCGGGAATATCGACCCAGTCGATTCCAGGCCTGTAGAGCATGAAAGCGTCCAGCGAGGTGCCTATCACGCCTCCGCGCTCGATCACGCGGTTCAGCAGCTCGTCCGGGAACTGTCTCTCGCCGGGCACAAGCGCGCGGCAGTTCTGATGAGTGGCGACGACGGGCCCGCCGAAGATGTCCATCGCCTGTCTGACCGACTCGTCCGACGTGTGAGTAACGTCGAGAATCATGCCCAGCGTCTCCATCTCGCGAAGCAGGTATTTCGCTGGTGCAAACAGCCCTCCCTCGGTGCCGGTGGACGTGCCGTGCGAGTAGGTGCTGACGCCGTAGTGGGACAGGCTCACCACCCTGACGCCGACGTCCCACCACTCGTGGACCTGCTCCGGCCATAGAATAGGGTCGGCGCCCTCTATCCCTATGATCATGCCGACGGGCAACCGGGAGTAGTCGCCGGCCGCGGCCCACTCCGCCATGTGCTCCCTGAGCTGGCCGTTCGTCTCGATGACCCGCGCCTCGCCCCTCGTGTCGAGAATCCGGTAGTAGGCCGCCTGTCCGCGGGCCATTGCGTAGGCGATGTCTCCGGTCCGGTATCCCCAAAGGGGACTGCCCGGTCGATATATCCGGCCTGAAAGCTTCGCCACTATGACGGCGACCCCTCCACGCCGGAAATCCGGAAGCGACACGACCGCCTCCGAGTCGGGGATGCTCGGGACCCAGCTGCGTCCCGACGGTGACGCGGCGCGTATTTTCTCCAACGGCAGAGTCAGGTCGCGGTCGCGCTCCATCGCCCCAAGCATGAATGCGCAGTCGCCGTCGATTATCAGCATGGCCCATGACCTCGAAATGTCCTCACGGTTGTGCCGCGACCATTCTACTGCACCCCGAGACCTGGTGCGTCTACGGGGGAAGCTCGCTGGGTGTTGTCAAAATATTCCAGCAAGTAAAGCCGTGTTGATAAGCGTACCGGTACACGGTATTATAGGTCGATGATCAGAACCTTCCGCCATCGAGGCCTGAAGCGACTCTATGAGCGGGATGACCCTAGTAGAGTGGGGGCTGACTTGGCGAATCGGATCGCTCTAGCTCTAGCGGACCTTGATGATGCCAGTAAGCTTGGGGACATCGCTTTGCCAGGGTACAGACTTCACCCTTTCAAGGGTGATATGAAGGGGCTATGGAGATCTCGATTTCCTGCAACTGGCGGATCACGTTCTGGTTCGAGGGCGGCGACGTGCACGATGTCGACCTGGTCGACTATCACTAGTGAGAGGATGAGGACTATGGCTATGAAGAATCCGCCACATCCTGGACGCAGCATCAAGGAGAACTGCCTGGACCCCCTTGGCCTGACCGTCACAGAGGCCGCCAAGGTGCTTGGCGTGGCTCGGCACACACTCTCGCGCGTAGTGAACGGCCATGCCGCTGTCTCGCCTGAGATGGCGATTCGTCTTGAAAAGGCCGGTTGGTCCGATGCTGAGTTCTGGCTGAGACGACAGACTTCATACAATCTGGCACAGGCGCGCAGGAGTGACGATCAGATAAGAGTCGAACGGTACCAGCCACGGCCTACGACTTAGCCCGAATCCACCGAAGGAGGGCGTCGGGTCAGTGTCCTGAAGCGGCAAGAGGGTGCTCCTGTGAATCTGGGATAATGGTTTTGAAACAGCAAAGCCGACCCCAGAACAAGGAGCACCCGATAGATGCTAGCACGCAACCATCCCGACCGCATCCGTATCGCCTTCGACGACCACCGCCTGGTGGCCAATGCTGGGCTGCTCCTCCCGGTGACCCTAGCCCAGCACCTGGGCCTGCGTGAAGTCGTCGACAGCCACGTCGACCTGGGAGACGCGCCGGGGCGAGCGAACCCAGGAGACAAGATGCTGACCCTGGTGGCCTCGGCGCTGGCTGGGGGCGACTTCATTGACGACGCCGACGTGTTGCGTACCGGCGGGACAGCTGGCGCCATCGGCTGCGTAGTCAAGGCGCCATCCACCCTGGGAACTTTCCTGCGCAGCTTCCGGTGGGGCCACGTCCGCCAGTTGGATCGGGTGAGCCGGGAGTTGCTGTCCCGGGCCTGGGCCGCTGGTGCGGGACCCGGCGAAGGGCCGTTGACCATCGACTTGGACTCCACCATGTGCGAGACCTACGGACTGGCCAAGGAGGGGGCGCGTCACCATGGTTACACTGGCCAGCGGGGCTATCACCCGCTGCTGGCCATCGCCGCCGGCACCGGCGACGTGCTGATGTCTCGGCTGCGCGAGGGCCGCGCCAACACCGTTCGGGGCGCCGCCCACTTCCTGCGGGAGACCGTGGGCCGGGTGCGCCATGCTGGGGCTACAGGACAACTCACGGTGCGGGCCGACAGCGGCTTCTATGCCCACGCCCTGGTCGTCGTCTGCCGCAAGATGGATGTCCGCTTCTCCATCACCATCCGCCAACACGCCCGCCTCAGGGAGTTGATTGAGGCGATTCCCGAGGAGGACTGGACGCCCGTCCCCTACTGGATGGACGGCGGCGCCGACGTGGCCGAGACCACCTACACTCCCTTCCAGGGTGAGCCCGAAGCCGCCCCAGTGCGGCTCATCGTCCGGCGGGTGAAGCCCACGCCCGGTTCCCAACTGGCCCTCTTCGCCAGCTACAGCTATCACGGCTTCATCACCGACCGGGACGGGGAAACCCTGGAACTGGAGGCCGACCATCGCCGCCACGCCGAGATTGAGAATGCTATCCGAGACCTCAAGCACGGCGTCGGCCTCAACCATCTCCCCTCGGGCCGCTTCCCCGCCAACGGCGCATGGCTGGCCGTCCAGGTGCTGGCCCATAACCTGGCCCGCTGGACCGCGCGCATCGGTCTGGACGAGGGGGTGGTGACCACCAAGACCCTCCGGCGGCGCTTCTTCTCCCTGGCCGGACGGCTCACCCGCTCGGCCCGCCGCCTCACTTTGCATCTGCCACAGGGCTGGCCTTGGGAAACCCAGTTCACTCGCGCGCTGGCTCGATTGCGAGCCCTGCCATTGCCTGCCTGACGGCACCGACGGCGCCTGACACGTCCACCAGACTACCCAACCGACCCACAGAGTCGCACCGGCCCGGTCCGCGATTGTCTTCCCCTGCATGCTGTCCCGCCGACCCCGCCCCAGCGCCGCTGCCCAGGACCGCCATCGGCGCCCCCAACGACAACCAAAGGCCGCCACCGGCCCCATTTATCGGAATCGAGCGCGGACCGTCGCGTCCCACGGCCCTCACCCCTTGTTCCAACCCCAAGGCCGCTCCGCATCGGTGGATTCGGGCTTAGGGAACCGTAGCAGGCAGGATAGACGAGGGGTAACCAATCAGACCGTCGCAGTCGCAGACTGTCGGGATGGAGATGGTGGAGACGGGGGAGGGTCGAACTCCCCGTCCAGAAGACGCTCGGCGAGGATATGCTACAGGCTTAGCTGGTACTTGGTTTCTCGCTCCCGGCGGTCCCTACCAGCAAGGCCCGCCGAGGGCCAGCCGATGAGTCTTTGGCCCGCCACCCTATCGGCGTCAGTCGGGCCGCACCTCGATTTGCGTCGCCCAGCCGCCTCCTTCGAGGAGAGGAGACGGTGAACGTGGCCGCCTAGGCGGCCAGGGCTAGCTCGTTGTTGCCAGCTATTGTTTTGCCACCTTTTTACGAGGTGTGATGGCGCCTCGGCCTGCAATCCTGCGGAGACATCCCCTGTCGAACCCACGCGTCCCCACATCTACCACGATTATACCACTGTGCGGCCCGGGGCATGTTGGGGACGGTCACAGGGTGCGGCTGAGCCCTATCACGACGGCGACCGCTATGACTATCGCAAGGACAGCCCAGCGAACCGCTCGATCCCGGGAACCTAGCAGGCGGCGCTGGGCCTCTCTTCTTCGCCTTCGATTCGAGCTCAGCGGCGCCTACTCCTCTTGGGAGGAAGGGACCACCGGGTTGAGCTCCCACTGCCACTCGATGCCCTCGTTCTTCGGAGTCTTGAGCACAGACCCACTCTTGGCCACGTGGACCGCGAACGAGATCAGATCGTCCGCGCAGGCTTCGCAGTAACCGAAGTTTTCGATGAGGCGACTGTAGACCGCGCTGCGGAGCCGCCGCCACTCGATTCGCTGGCGCGAGCGGGGGCGGGTGAGCGTACGATCGATAGTGCGCCTGTCTGTGAACAGTCTGGCTTCTATCGCCGCCTTCAGCCGGGACTCCGAGGAATAGCCGTAGGCCACACCCGGTGACCTCAGGTTCGCGAAGTAGCGGTTCATCTCATGCCGGAAGTCCGACCTGTCTTTGTCGGCTATGCCCGCCTGCTTTTCGATGTCTCTCATGTCGCGCTCGATGTGGTCCAGGCCCGAGCAGAACGCCTCTACATTAGTAAGGTAGTCGTCGAGGAGGTCCTTGGCGGTTGTTTCGAAACCTTCCTTGTAGGCGCGTTGAATGTCGCGTACGGCCAGGCCCCCGTACTCTTCGACGGCAGCCCGGATGAAGTCAAGGTACTTCGTCCGGCTCGCGGAGTCCAAATTGACGTTTTCCTTTAACCCTTCCCAGAGCGCGTCAAGGGCCCTCAGTGGGGACAGACAGGCGATGGAAGAGTCGCTCGCGACCCCGCTCAGTCGGTTCATCACATAGCGCGGTGATATGCCCTGCATGCCCTCGTTGGGATGGTGGCGCCTCATCTCCTTCACGTCATCCGACGAAACGTGCTGCAGCACCTGCCCGTCGTACACACGAAGCTTATCGAGCAGGGTCATTCCCTGTCGGTCCGGTGCCTCGAGACGGGACAGCACGGCAAACGTACTCGCAGTCGCGAGGGCCAGCGGAGCCATGTGTGCCTTCTGCGAGATGCTGCCCGACAGCATCTTCTCGTATATCTTGATCTCGTCCTGGACCCTCACGTTGTAGGGGATCTGGATTGCGATGATCCGGTCCTTGAGCGCCTCGGAGCTCTCGTCTTTCATGAAGGCGTCGAAGTCACCCTCGTTGGAGTGGGCGATCACGACCTCGTCAACGTATACGGACCCGAAGCGCTCCATCTTAATGAGCTGTTCTTGGGCGAGCCCGAGTAGTGTAGTGAGAAGATGCCGGTCGGACTTGAAAATCTCCCCGAACTCGACGATGCCCCGGTTCGCAACGTTCAGCTCGCCGTCCATCCTGAACGCCTTGCCGGCGACTTCCACCCTGTCGCCGCCCAGCTGGCTGAGGTCAATGCTGCCGACGAGTAGGGAGGCATCCGACGGGTTGGGATTCGTGGCGACGTAGAACCCGATACCGACAGCCTCCTGCTCGGAGAAGACGACGCGGCTCACCGGCATCTCGCCGACGCGGCCCTGGTGCTCCGATCGGAGGACGTATCGGCACCTTGGGCACAGGTCGCCCTCTACGTAGATGCCGAACTCCTCCATAAGCCTGGGCCTCACGTCGTTGGGGATGAGGTGGAGAGGCTCTTCCTGCATGGGACAGCCCTTGATCGCGTAGGCGGCGCCGGCATCAGTGCGGGTGTACCGCTCAAGGGCGCGCTTGAGCAGGGCCGTGATCGTCGATTTGCCGCCTGCGGGCGGTCCGATCATAAGCAGTATTCGCTTCCGTATCGCTAACCTGTTGGCGCCGGAGGCGAAGTACTGGACTATGCGCTCCAGCTGGTCCTCCAGGCCGTATATCTCGCCACTGAAGAGCTCGTAGATCGGGGCTCCTGTGGGCGACTCTTCAATGCCGACGTCCGCGATGGAGTCGTACACAAGCTTGTGCGAAAGCCGCGATATCTCAGGGTTGCCGGCCACGAGCCTTAGGTAGTCGGCGAATGTCGCTTCCGACGAGTAGCGGGCAGAAACTCGCTCACTCTCGGCGAGAATGTCCTGTATTGAAGGTGTGTCGACCACTCTCTGCTCCGTGGGCCGCCACGCTCCGGCCTCTGGCTTAAGCCGAGGCGGAGCGCAGGCCGTTCAGGTGGACTTGAAACCCAGTGCCGGGCAGGGGTCTCAAATCAACGATACATTAATTGCCGTAGTCCCTATGAGTATTCCTACAATGGCGACGGCGACTGATCCCACGAGGGTGAACCACCCGGCGACCGGCCGAAGGCCGTTGAACGGTATGGCAAGGTAGAAGAACAGCATGGCTGCCACTACCGATAGGATCAGAGTTGCGGCGGAGAGGGCGATGACGACGTCTTCACCGTACGGCTTTGACAGGGAGCTCGCGAAGAGGATCAGGGTGAACACGCTGATCACGGCCACGATGGCGCTATAGAAGCCTATCGCCCGCTCGTCGTAGTCCCCAATAGCCTGGGCCCCGACCCCCACCGCGTACACGGCCCAACCTATGATGAGGGTCTTCATCATGGTGGTCTCGGCCAGCCCGGAGGCTATCGAGTACGCCTTGTGCCCGGCATTTCCACCCGCATCCGCGATCGCTTCAGCGTTTCCTCCTATTAGGAGCATCGGGTCCAGCGTAGTGGCGATAAGGGCCGCCAGGCCGAGGGCACCTACATAGACGCCTACCATACGCCCATCTGGATACAACCCAAGAATATGCCATGAGTGGCAGAACAGCGCACCCGCGATCAGAATGAGTCCTAAGGCCTCCATCTCTCCTCCTTATTGACTATGCTGGTTGCTCTTCGACGAACGGACCTGTGCCATCGCGTGAAGTTGTCGGGCTTGCGGCGTCTCTCGCCCCGCGACAGGGTATGACAAGACGTGATTGCTTGTCCAGTGGCCGCGCACCAGAACTGAAGGACGCAGATAGAAGAGACTGAGACGGTCTGTCTGGCGGCTGGAGCTCACCAAGCGTTGCGGCGGAAGAATCACTCGCCCGCTATGCGCATGCCGGCACCGAGTCGGCAGACCATTCGGCCTCGTGAGGCTGTGCGATCGAAATCCTGGCGGCGGTGACACCGGAGAAGAACCTCAGCCGCTCCACCATCTCCCCCCGGTTGTAGTCGACTCCCCACTTGGGGTCCCTCCAGACGAAGTCACCAGCTTCGGTGAAAGGCTGGGCCGTCTGCTGGGACTCCGGCGGCCATAGCGTAGGCTTCTCTTTGCCCGAGCGGGAGCGCCGGTCCTCATCGAGCAGGGTGTACATGGTACCGCCCTTTTCGACGCTGAAGTCTATCTCGCCCGCCCACGCGTAGTCGTTGAGATTTCTGATGTAGAGCTTGGCGTCGCGGCCTTCGCCCTCGACGCACACCTGGGCAGCCACCGGCTCAGACGGCGTCGTCTCGGTCGTTTGCGACGCCCCGCCGCCGCCGCAGGCGGCCAGCACCACGACGGCCAAAGCCGGGACGAGCGAGGCCAGCCCCTTCCGCAAAGCTACATCCGCCCTCTGAGCCGCGGGTCCATTACGTCCCGCACCCAATCGCCGAACAGGTTCGCTGCTAGAACGACCATGGCTATGGCGACACCCGGAGCGATCGACGGAGCCCAGGAAAACAGGATGTTGTCCCGCGCGTCTGCCAGCATCCGCCCCCACGACGGTTCATTGGGACTGGCCCCGAATCCAAGGTAGCTGAGGCTGGCCTCGGCAAGAATGATCCAGCCGAACCCGAGCGTAACGCCGACAATCAGGGGAGCCATTACGTTGGGGAGGATATGGCGCACCATGATCCTTATGTCGCCGGCGCCGACTGAACGGGCTGCCAGTACGTACTCCATGTTCTTCGCTCTGAACACCTCGCCCCTGGTGACACGGCTGGCCGACAGAGCTGCGCTGATGCCGAAAAAGACGATCAGGTTCATTACGCCCTGGCCAAGGAACGCCATGACAGCCAGAAGCAGCACCAACGGGGGTAAGGCGGCGTTCATATCCGCGATACGCATGATGACGTCGTCCACCCATCCGCCATAGTAGGCGGCAACTAGACCCGGCCCCACGTTCAAGACCAGGTACAGCAACGTGACGCTGACTCCGACGAGCATGGAGATTCTCGCGCCAAGGATGATACCGCTGGCAATGTCCCTGCCTATAACGTCGGTCCCCAACAAGCCGACGCCCTCGTCTTGATCCAGCCAGATGGGTTTGCGGTGACGTTCCTTGAGGCTGATTTCGGAATAGTCCTCGGGGGTGATCCACGGACCAAAGACGGCGATGAAGATGAACACCAGGAAGAATCCGCCGCCCAGTATGCCCATGCGGTGCTTCCACACGGTCTGCCAGAAGGTCAGCTTGCCAGTCCACCCAACCTCAGCTTCAGATAGGGCTGAGGGGCTGCTCGTTACAATCGGACTACCTCCCTAGTGATTGGCGTTCAGGTGGCTGAGGTCCCGAACCTTATCCTGGGATCGGCCATTGCATACGTAAGGTCCAAGACCAGGAATATCAGGACGCTGATAGAGCCTAGAAGGATGGTAAGCATGAATACGACGGGATAGTCACGCACGCTCATGGACTGCACGAAGAGCTGGCCGATGCCCGGCCACGCGAAGATGTTCTCTATGATGATCGAGCCGCCAAGGATCGCCGTCGTAAGCGGCACCGTGATGCTCAACAGGGTGATCATGCCGTTCCTGAAGGCGTGCCTGACGACCACGGTACGCTCGGCAAGACCCTTCGACCTCGCCGTGCGTATGTAGTCCTGGTTCATCACTTCGAGCATCCCGGAACGGGCGTACCTGGCCAGTACCGCAGTCCCTGCAACGCCGCCCGTTATCGTCGGGAGTATGTAGTGCTTCCAGCTTTCGTATCCTGAGCTGGGCAGCCATCCCAGCACTACGGCAAAGAGGATTATCAGCAGGATGCCCAACCAGAAGTTGGGAAAGATGAACCCCACCACCGATGCGGTGGTGGCTCCTGTATCGAAGAGAGACCCTCGTCTTAGCGCCGCCATGACGCCCAGGGGGAGACCCGTAACTATGGCGAAGACGTACTGGGCGAGTCCCAGCTGGATCGTGCGCGGGAGCCGTTCAAAGACAATGTCTCTTGTCGGCGCCTGGTACCTGAAGGAATCTCGGAAGTCTAACCGCAGGACCCGCCATACGTACTTCGCGTACTGGATCGGCAGAGGATCGTTGAATCCCAGCCGCAGCCGGGCGTAGTTCAACTCGAGGTCAACACGTTCCTCGTCCCATTCAAGGTCGATGTCGACGAAGAAGGCAGCCGGATCGCCGGATAGCCTGATGAGGAAGAATGTCAAGGTCATGACGCCAAACATGACCATAACGGCCTGAATCATGCGCCGGATGACGTACCTAGTCACCTGTCCCCGTCCCTAGCTCTGTCCATATGAGCCAACACAAGACACCGATTCCCCGGTGTACGCGAGTAATCACTCCCTCCGGATCCTCTGATCGATTATCTTCGCAAGGTCTCGAAGTCCCGCGGTGTCAGTCAGCGGCTCTGCTCCTTCAGACATTCCCGTGTGAAGGGTGACCAGTATATCCGATCTCAAGAAGACGATGTTGGACCCGATCCCCGCCGCGTTGGCCACCATCTGGGCGGACGCGTGGCCGATTGGCGTCGTCATGACCTCCAGCTCGGGTGCCGTCTGCTCCTTGATCTCCTCATACTGGTTCGACGCGGCGACAGTGGACTCCAGGTCGAAGACACCCAGCCTGATACTCTTGCTCCCATCGTGGTTTATAAAGAATATCGAGAAGCCACTGTCCATTGGAAAGGTCTGCTGGACGTCCCTGCTGTCCATCAGTTTCTTTATGTCCAGAAACTGGGTTTCCTTCAGGCCCTGACTCTCGGTTAGGACTCCCTGGACCTCCTGGACAGTCAGGAGCGACCGGAACTGCTCTGCGGTCAGAACGGCTCCGACCAGAGCCTCCGGCTCCTCGGCCTCCGGCTCCTCGGCCTCCGGCTCCTCGGCCTCCGGCTCCTCGGCCTCCGGCTCCTCAGCCTCTGGCTCCTCAGTCGGAGAGGTCTGCTCCCCGACGACATCGCGCTCCTGCTCCGTCGCTGGTGAGTCGTCGCTATCCGAGCAGGCTAGAATCGACGCGATGAATACCACAACCAGAACTAACCCTATGTGTTTCACAGTGCCCCCGAGTTTCCAAGTCGTGCCATGACTCTCTGGCCTCCTAACCTTCTGGCTCCGTGATCAGCAGGACCTGATCGACCGAAACGCTGCTTAGCATCTGCTTTCTACCGCTGGGCCACAGGATGGTGATCTCCTCGACCTCTGTAGCTCCCCCGACGCCGAATTCGAGGTCCACGCTGTCCATGGACAGGTAGCTGGAGCCGGCTCGCACCTCCTGTACCTGTACCTGGGGCTGCCCTGACTGTCCAGGAACGGTCTTGATGTATACACGAGCGCCTATGCCGTCGGCGTTGCTCCCGGTACCGTCGATCGCCATGCGGCCCTGTAGCCGAAGCGTCAGCCAGTGGTTTGGTCCCCCGCCGTTTATCCATACCATCACGGGGCCTGCGGCTCGTCGGCTCAGCTGTGCTATCAAGGGGTTGTCACCGACCTTCGGATCGCCGCTGTTGGTTCCGACGAGGTCCAGGTAGCCGTCGCCATTCAGGTCTCCATGCGCGAGTCCCTTGCCGTTCTCGTGGAACTTGATCCGAAAGTTCCTCATCGTGGAGGCGATGTTGGCGTTTTGCAGATCCAGCGTATCGTAATTGAGTCGCATGATGTCGAGTAGTCGGGCTCGAACTGTGACATCCTCGAACAGGCCCTGCCCATCGCCCCTGAGCATGCGCCCCACGCCCGGGAAGATGCTGCCGCCGGGCATTGGACCTCGCGCGATGGTGGAGCCAAGCCAGTACAGGTCCTGATCGCCGTCGTTGTCGCTGTCGAAGAAGGTCGTTCCGAATCCGAACTCGTAGGCGGCAAGGCCGGTTGGAACGCTCCAATATGGGTGGATCAAATCAGGGTAGAGCGTGTCGGGCGGCATGAATGGCGACGGTGTTACGCTGGTCGACTGGGCCACGTCGGTGAACATGCCCAGAGTACCGTAGCTCGGAACATCCCTGACACCGTCGTTCCGCAGCAGGAAGTGGAGACACGTGCCCCATGAGAAGGTCTCGTGGTATGCGCAGGAGCCTCCCGGTTCGGAAGGCGGGACATCCCTCCGAAGATGGTACCCGATATTTGTGACGAAGATGTCCAGATCGGCATCACCGTCGTAGTCCCCGACAGCAAAGCCCATCCAGGCGCCAACTCTGTCTATTCCCATCGCTCGGGCCACCGGCGTAAATCGAATGCGGCCCGGAGACGAATCGTTGCGGTAGACATGCAGCCGATCGCCGTCGTTCGCGACCCATAGATCGGGATCGCCGTCATCGTCCTGGTCGAAGAACAGGACGGCGTGCGTCTGTCCTGTTGGCTCTCCAACGCGGTTCCCCTGCCGATCGGTGACCTTCGGGTCGTACCCTTCGTACGACTGCCCCGTCTCTGGGTCCCTGAATACGATAGCCTGACCACCGGCCCCCCTCATGACTACTTGGGGACCCTTCACACCAGCCTCCTCCGAAACGTCGGTGAAGGTCATGTCCCCATTGTTCCTATAGAGAACGTTGTAGTGGCCGGGATGGTTGGCGCTGTCGAAGTCACGGAAGTCCTCATCCGCCAGGTTGCCAACGTAGATGTCGAGCCACCCGTCTCCGTCAACGTCGGCGCAGGCGATGCTCGCGGCGGAACGAATATTTGCCTGACTTCCGAAGGCAGCCTCGGTTATATCCTCGAACCGGCCATCGCCCAGATTGAGAAAGAGGCTGTCCCTGTTTCCCTGGAGCTCGGCAGGCGATCGAAAATCGAGGCCATCATTTGGGTGGCCCCAGGCGCCGACATACAGGTCCTGGTCCCCGTCGTTGTCCAAGTCGCAAGCCACCGCCCCGGTGCTGTGGCTGTCAACGGCAGCCACCCCTGACTCCTTGGCGACATCGACAAGGACCAGGTCTCCATCGTTGCGGTACAGGCGATTGGGGAAGCCTCCAAGCTCGGTGACATAGAAATCCAGGTCGCCGTCGCGGTCATAGTCGAAGACGACTGCAGATGGTCGGTCGTTCCAGACCGAGAAGTCGAACGGATAGCGCTCCCTGGCTATGTTCGTGAAGGGAGTTACGGGGGCAAGTTCGCTTGAAAGCGATGGGGGGGCCAGTACACCTTCGATCTGATCGCCAACGGTCGCCTCACCATCTTGAGGGTGCACGGTGGCGGAACCAATCGTGGCGGTTTCGTCAACCTCGTCGCCGCAGGCCATAACTGCGAAGAGTATGATCAGGCATCCCCACAGTAGTTTCATCTGGCCGAGCCCCGACGATCAGAGTCCAGCGACCTCGCTCGCTCGCGAGGTCCGGGCAGGAGGGGGCGGTAGTGCAACTCAGTCAAGCTGGCAGGGAAGACCTGCGCAGAACTCGGGCTGAATTCTCTCGATGCCACACGCTCGCACCGCTGCATTCAAACGGCGCGAGCGTGTGATATTGGTCAGAAGGGCGAAACCCTACTGAGTGGGTATCTCCATCTCGAAGATGCCGTTGAACGTAATGTCGGGAAGGTCTCCGCTGAGACCGTAAACGGAAGGTACGGTCCATATCCAGTAGCCGTACGCCTCGTCGCAGTACAGCTCGGCCAAGTCCCTGATCAGACCCTCTCGTGTGTCATCGTCCAAAGTAATCTTGATTTGAGCCCGCAGCTCGTCCACTCGCGAGTCCAGGCCACCGCTTCTCATGCTGCCGGAGTTGTCAGCCAGCCAGAAGTTGAGGTCCATGTTCATAACCGCTGGCAGCACGTTGGCAATGAGGGCATCCAGCCATGCGGCCGCCTCCATGAACTGAAGGTCCATCTTGATGCCGACGGCATCCCAGTAGGCCTGAACAGCCGTGAAGACCTCTTTGTCACGGAACGTCCACTCTCGTGTTGAGACGCCCGCTGTCTCAAAGCCGTCGGCATAGCCCGCCTCCGCGAGGAGCGCCTTGGCCTTGTCTGGATCGTATGGGTAGGAAGTGATGTCGGGGTTGTGACCGAACCAGCCATCCGGAACGAACTGGCATTCCAGCTTCGTGCCGTAGCCTCCCCCTATCTCCGTGAAGATCGCGTCGCTATCGATCGCGTAAAGAGCGGCCTGCCGCACCCGCTTGTCGGACCACTCCTCAGTGAGACCCTGGTAGTCCATCCATATTCCCAAGCCCTGCATGATGTCGGCAACGTAGACACGGTGCCCCTGCTTGGCCATGGTGGGAACGTCTTCTGGTCGAAGCACCGCGGCGATGTCGAATTCGCCCGTCAGCACGCCAGCGACGCGTACAGCGCCCTCGGGAATGTGCCTGAACGTGATCGACTTCACGACAGGCTTCGCCAGTGGGTAGTCCTCCCAGCGGTCCATGGAGACGTAGGAGTCTCGCTCCCACCCCGCCCACTTGAAGGGGCCCGCGCCGACCGCGTCATCGGCGTATCCGTCAACGCCGACCTCGTTGAGGTGGTCCGGATCCAGCATCATCGTGCGAGGGAATATGCGCCAGTAGTTGGGGTCCGGCTGGGCTATCTGGTACTCGAAGGTGTACTTGTCAGTAGCTTCCCAAGACTGAGCGCCCCCGAATCCGCCGTAGCTCCATGAGAATCTCAGGGGCTCAGCGCTGGTGAGGTACTCAATCATCCCGGTCAACGCGGGCGCCGTAACCTCTTTGCCGTTGTGGAAGACCAGACCCTCCTCGAACTTGACCTCTATGGTGTCGTCCGAGAGAAGCTCCCATGACTTGGCTATGTCCGGTACCCACTCGCCAAAGCCGCCGCCAGACCTGTCCAGCCTGGAGAGGCTCCGATAAATCTGAGTGGAGACGACTCGGTCTTGAAGCGACGGGATCAGGTTGCCAACGACATGAACAGGGATGCCGCTCAAAGCTACGGTGAGATGCTCCACCTCTCCCGTTTCCGCCTCTATGGTCTTGGTGACCTCAACTACCCTGTCAACGGGTACCTCCTTGATCACCTCCTTCTCCACCACCCTCTCAACTTCTACCTCTACCACCACCTCCTTCTCCACCACTCTCTCGACTTCGACAGTCTCTACCACTGTCTCGGTCCCGCCGCACGCCAGGTTGGCGACCATCACCAACCCTACAGCCAATGCTATAAGCGGTGAACTCGCGCGGACGATCGACTTCCTACTCATCGACAACTCCTTCTCAATGCCGGTACTAGCCGTTCCATCTCAACTCATGATTCGATATTCCAGACCCGAAATTCCGAACCGGAAGATAACATATCACCGGGCGGCGTGCAATGCTTAGATATCAGCACGCTGGCTCCACGGTGTGCCACGTTGTGGCGTCCTGGTATGCCTTCGCCACCCTCAGTACCGTTGCGTCGCCAAATGCTCTGCCCACGATCTGCATGCCGACCGGCATGCCGGATCGGGTGAAGCCGCACGGTACCGTCACCGCAGGAGACCCCGTTGCGTTGAAAGGCCCTGCCAGGCTGGAAAGCGACGGGTAGTGACTTTCCGACCCGGAGGCCTCGGAGGTTAATGCGTCCTTGATGGTAGGGGCCGTGATCCGCTCAGTCGGGCCCACCAACACGTCGAACCGGTCCCATATCTTCGCGAACTCCCTGTTGAAGCGGGTACGTTCTCGGTGAGCGTTGACATAGTCGACGCCGGTGACGAAGAGTCCGGCCTCGATGACTTCGCGGGCCTGCTTGCTGATTTCGTCGGCCCGCCTGCGGTAGGTGTCAAGGTGGACCGCTGTGTATTCGGCCAGCATGATGGAACCCAAGAATCCCTCCCGTCCCATGAGGGCGATGGATGTGTGGTCGACCAGGGCACCCACGTCGCCTAGTACGGTCACGGCCCCCGTCGCCAATTCGCCCACCTCGCCCTGGACCACAGCCGAGAAGGCCTCCTCCAGAACTCCAACTCGGATTCCCTCTATCCCGTCATCCAACTCAGCGGTATAGTCCTCGGGCGGCCGCAGGCTGGTCGAAAGGTCCCGCCGGTCGTGGCCCGCGATCGCGTTGAGCATGAGCGCGGCGTCCTGGACCGTTCGCGTCATAGGGCCCACGGTATCCAGGGTCCAGCTCACCGGCAGCACCCCGAACCTGCTGACCAGCCCAAAGGTGGGCTTCAGGCCCACGATTCCGCTGAGCGCCGCCGGCACTCGTATGGACCCGCCCGTGTCGCTGCCCATCGAGCCCATGCAAAGTCTCGCCGCCACGGCCGCGGCCGAACCCCCGCTCGAGCCTCCAGTTATGCGCCGTGTGTCCCAGGGATTGCGGGCCGGACCGTCGTATGAATTCACGGAGGTGGCGCCCATTGCGAACTCGTCCATCTGCAGCTTTCCGACGATGACGGCGCCTGCCTCTTTGAACCGCTGGGCGACCGCAGAATCGGTATCGGGGATGCAGTCTCTCATCACTCGAGACCCGGCGGCCGTACGTACCCCCTTTGTGGAGAACAAGTCCTTGAGCGCGATGGGGATGCCATGCAGAGGCCCCCTGTAGTCCCCTCTCTGTATCTCCGCTTCAGCAGATCTGGCCGCGTCGGCCGCAGAGTCGATCATGGTAACGAAGGAGTTTAGCTTCCCGTCGATCTTCTCGATGCGGCGCAAATGGGCAGCCAGAAGCTCGGTGGGGGCGATCTCTTTCCTTGCAATGAGGTCTGAAGCCTCGGAGATTGAAAGTGAGCAGAGTTCTGTGGAGCTCAAGATGTCCTCTCGTCAATGGGGGATGCCGTCAACGGGCCTGTGTCACGTAGCGTGTCTGGACAGGCGGCGAACGTGCCTGGGTGAAATTCCACGCCGGTCCTGAGACGGATGGTATTTAGACGCGACGGAACCGTCAAGTTTAAGTCGGATCTTGCCATCCCCCCGCAAGAGCCAGACTTCGGTACCGCTGCTCTGACAGGTCTACTGCGGGCTGATAGGATACGAGGGCGATGGGCATGGCCAACAGAAAGACCGTATATCTTGCCAACCCCTATGGGTTTTCGGCGCAGCAGAGGGCGTTGCTGCTGCCGCAGATCGTTGAGGCTCTCGAAGCGCTCGAACTGGAGGTCTGGGAGCCGTTCGAGCGCAACAACCAGGTCGACCTGTCGGAGCCGGGCTGGGCGTACCGAATCGGTCAGGCCGACCTCAGGGACGCTCGTGAGGCGGACGCCATCTTCGCCGTGGTGAACGGAGTCCCGCCGGACGAGGGGGTCATGGTGGAGCTTGGGATAGCGGTCGCGCTTGGTAAGCCGACGTTCCTCTTTCGGGACGACTTCCGGCGAGCCACCGACAGCGAGGAGTACCCACTGAACCTTATGCTGTTCACCGGGATGCCCCGCCAGGGCTGGCGGGACTACTACTACACGTCCATCGAAGAGATCGGGGCCCCGGACAAGGCCCTGGCGCGGTGGGCCAGGGGTTGAGGGCGGGGACCGGGTGCCGGCCTTTGCGGGGGTGACGGCTGGCGAATCGTGACTATGGTCATGACCATGCTACAATAGTGGTCATATCGCCGCGAAGGAGCGCGACATGTCTACTGATGGCAGCACGGTGGCAGCACCCAGGACGATCAAGGCGTCCGAGTTCAAGGCCAGGTGCCTCAAGCTCATGGACGAGGTGGCCGAGACCGGCGAGGAGATCGTCATCACCAAGCACGGTCGCCCGGTCTCGAAACTGGCGCCCTACAGGGAAAAGACGGAGCTGCCATTCGGTCGGAACCGGGACAACATTCGAATCCTCGGCGACATCGTCTCTCCCATGCCTGCCGACTGGTATGACGACGATGACGATAGAGAGGACCTGTTTTGATACTGGTCGACACTCACGTTCTCGTGTGGCAGGAGCAAGGCGAGCAGAAAATGGGACCGCAGACGCGCCGTACATTTGAGCGCGCGTTACAGGAAGACGCTCTTGCAGTTTCGGCCATTTCCTTCTGGGAAGTGGGGATGAGGGTCCAGAAGGGCCAGCTCGATTTCCGACTCAACCTGAAAGCCTGGCGCAGGGATCTTCTGCGACAGGGGTTGGTCGAGATTCCCGTAAATGGAGAAATCGCCGCCAGCGCCAGCCTTCTTCCGCACATGCACGGCGACCCCGCCGACCGCATCATCGTCGCCACGGCCCTGGAAGGCCACACGCTCATGACGGGAGACGGGCTGATACTCGACTGGCCAGGGGATCTGAGCAGGCTGGACGCCACAAGGTAATCGAGGAATCGAAGGCTTACAAGAGCGGCCCTTACGAGCACATTCGACACTGTGATATGCGATGAATAGAGACGAAGTCCTCGACATGCTCCGAACGCATAAGCCGACACTTGCGCAACGCTTTGGCGTGACTGGCCTAGCCCTGTACGGCTCCTTTGCCAGGGACCAGGCTACATCCGAGAGCGACGTCGATGTCCTCGTGGAGTTCGACGCCCCACCGGATTGGCATCGGTACTTCGGAGCCCAGTTCTACCTGGAAGACCTGCTTGGGAGACGGGTGGATCTGTCAACCGACGGAGAAGTGCGCGGCGAAGTACGGCCTTACGTGGAACGGGACGCAATTGATGTGTGACGCCGAGCACGAGGACCGGGAGTGGCGCTTCTACGTTCAGGACATGCTGGAGTTCGGCGAAAAGGTGCTTTCCTTTACGGATGGGCTGGACCAGGAGGCGTTCACAGCCGATGTGCTGACCTACGACGCTACGCTGCGCAACATCCAGCTTATGGGCGAGGCGGCAACCCACATCCCTGCCAGGGTCCGTGAGTCGCATTCCGATATTCCATGGCGCGCGATCGTGGGAGCCCGGAACCGCCTGGCGCACAGCTACCTGCACATCAGCGACAGCGTGATCTGGTCTATAGTTCAAGACGCAATCCCAGACCTGTTGCCCAAACTGCGCCGCCTGCTGGCCGCCGTCGGATAGGAGCGGACATGACCTCCCCCTCCAGGCTCAACTAGCGCAACAGCGCCGAGGAGTCGGCGCGTTCGCTGTTGGAGCAGCTGGGACGGACGTAGGTGGTCCGCGACGTTCCGGCGGCCCTCCACTGGAGCGGTCGGGACGGTTCGTTGTGGGGTCAAATGGGGCGTGCTAGAATCCGGCCCAGTCGGTGGCCCTGAGCGGGGCCGAGGAGCAACCAAGATGGCACTGCCTGCCCGGATGAAGTTTGGGATATTTCTGGCGCCCTTCCACTGGCTCGGGGAGAATCCCACGCTGGGACTGGAGCGCGACCTGGAGACGCTCCAGTGGCTCGACTACCTGGGATACGATGAGGCCTGGATCGGGGAACACCACAGCGCCGGATGGGAAACCATAGCCTCGCCGGAGCTGTTCATCGCCACGGCCGCCGAGCGCACGAAGCATCTCAAGCTCGGCACAGGAGTCATCAGCCTGCCGTACCACCATCCGCTCATGGTTGCCAACCGCATGGTGCAGCTCGATCACCTCACGCGGGGCCGTGTGATGCTGGGAGTCGGGCCGGGAGCCCTCGTGTCCGACGCCTACATGCTGGGCATCGATCCGCCCACTCAGCGCCCCCGCATGGACGAGTCCCTCGGGGTCATCATGCGGCTGCTGACCGAGACGGAGCCGGTCACGCACGAGTCGAGCTGGTTCACGCTTCGAGAGGCGCGCATCCACCTCAGGCCGTACACCCAGCCCCACTTCCCCATCGCGGTGGCGGCCGCGCAGTCGCCGTCGGGGATGGTGCTGGCCGGGAAGCACGGCACCGCGGTCCTGTCGATCAGCGTCCTCCGCGGGGGTGCGGTGTCGACCAATCTGAAGGACTTCTGGAAGATCGCTGAGCAGACCGCCGCTGAGTACGGCAACACGATGGACCGCAGCGAGTGGCGCCTCGTCATGCCGGTGCACATCGCCGAGAGCCGCAAGGAGGCGATCGAACAAGCCAGGATCGGGGCCGCCAGGTTCCAGAGGGACTACTTCGAGGACACGATGGGTTTCGAGTCGGTCTTCGACGGCCCCGCCGAGAAGATCATCGACAAGATGGTCGACGAGGGCGCCTGGTGCGTGGGAACGCCCGACGACCTTGTGGACGCCATCAAGAGACTGGACGAGGCGAGCGACGGCTTCGGAGGCCTGCTCATCCAGGCCACTGAGTGGGGGACCCGTGAGCAGGTGCTCCACAGCTATGAGCTCATCGCGCGATACGTGATGCCGGTATTCCAGGGCTCGCTCACGAACCTGGAGTCGTCCCAGCAATGGGCGGCTGAGAAACGCCACGACCTCATGGCATTGCGCACTAGGTCGGTGAAGAAGGCCACCAGCGACTACGAGCAGAGAAACTAGGGGCGGCGCCGCTGCGCTATTTGCTGGCGACCCGCGCCGCGTGGCGCTTGCCTTGTACCGATGAAGAGACGGTTCTTTCGCGGGGGACTGCGGGGATTGAACTGTCTGACATCATGATGGTATGCTGTCCTCATGTACTAGGAGACAGCCCATTATGAAGCGGACCCAGATCCAGCTGGACGAGTCCACCTATAAACTGGCGCGGCAGAAGGCCTTTGACGAAGGAACCTCCATGGCAGCCGTGGTCCGGGAGGCGCTGGCCCAGTACCTCACTACCGATCTCGCCCCGGCCCTGACCATAGAGGACCTGGGATTCGTCGGTGTCGGAAGCTCGGACCAGGGAGACCTGAGCCCGGTTTCCGAGCGGCACGACGAGGCCCTGGACCAGGCCTCGGGACATTGATCTTCCTGGACACCTCCGCGGCCTACGCCATCGCCGACTCCGCCGACCCCAACCACGATCATGCATCCGATTGGATCCGGTCCGTTCTCCAACGACACGAGACGGTGCTGACTCACAACTACGCCCTCATCGAGAGCGCTGCCCTCATACAGCGCAGGCTCGGGTTGCAAGCCGCCCTGGTCTTCATCAGGGGAACAGGCCTGCTCCGGGTACACTGGGTCACGCGGGACGAGCACCGGATGGCCGTCGATCTCCTGGAGCAGCGCGACGAGCGCACCCTCAGCCTCGTGGACTGCGTGAGCTTCGTAGTCATGAGAGCGCTCAACGTAAGTGCCGCTCTCGCCTATGACTCGGACTTCGAGCGCGAGGGATTCACGACTTCAGGGAGCGCCTGACGGCCGGCCCCTTGCCACTCGATCCATGACCACTACAGCCCTGATGTTGGTTCTCCTCTCCTCCGTGGCCCACGTCGGTTGGAACTTCCTCATGAAGCGGGCGCGGGACCACGAGGCCTTCGTATGGTGGATGCAGGCCGCTATCACGGTGCTGTTTCTCCCCATGGCGGTCTTCATCGCGGTGGTCGACCCGATGGAGAGCCGGGGCTGGCTGTTCGTCGTCGGGACAGGGATCCTGCACGCCTTCTACTTCGTCCTCCTAGGCCGCGGATACGCCCGCGGCGACCTCTCCCAGGTCTACCCGATAGCCCGGGGGACCGGCCCCGCGCTGGTGCCGATCCTCGGTGTCCTGCTGCTCGGCGAGTCGGTCTCGCCTCCGGCGGTAGGCGGCATCATTGCCATCGTCGTGGGTATACTCGTCGTCTATTGGTCGGGGCGATTGGCCCTGATGTTCAAGAGTCCGCTGATGTTCCTGAAGGAGCCAGGCACGCTCTACGCGCTGGCGACCGGGCTGTTCATAGCCGCCTACTCGATCTGGGACAAGGTCGGCGTGAGGTATGTGTCTCCGTTCCTCTACATGTACCTGATGGCGCTCGGTACGGGGATCATCATAACCCCGTACATATTCAGAAGCAGGGGTGTGGCCGCGGTGCGGGAAGAGTGGCGGGTGAACGCGCGGACTATCGTAGCCGTGGGGGCGTTGACCTTCCTGGCCTATGGACTCGTCCTATCCGCGCTGGAGTTCTCGAGGGTGAGCTACGTGTGGCCGGTGAGGGAGATCGGGATAGTGGTCGCGGTGCTGCTGGGCAGCGTGGTATTGAAGGAGCCCTTCGGCCGAGGACGCGTTCTCGGGTCGTGTTTCATCGTTCTGGGCGTAGTCGCCATCGCGCTCGCGCCTTGACGATGCGCCCGTCCGTCGTTGCGGCTGCAGAGCCCAGCCCTTACGCGAGCTTGAACGGTATCTCCAGCTCGGCGCACGTGTCGCGGAACCAGTCCACGACCTCCGGGTGCAGCGGTATGCCGTTCGCCCTGCGGTCGGCCTCGTCTTCCGCTTCCGGCAGGCCTGGGTAGAAGACCCGGTCGTGGCCCGGGGCGGGCTTTGTCGTCCTCAGGTTCTCCAGCCACTCGTCCATCGTCTGCTTGAAGTCGGCCACGTCCATGAACGCGTCGATCCTGTATGCGGCGACGCTGTGGCCGAAGTTGGGGCGCCCCGGGTTCATTCCATAGCCGCCGCCCGAAAGGATGCCGCCCAGTATCTCCACGATGCAGGCCCAGCCGTAGCCCTTGTGCGACCCCAGCTCGCGCGTGGCCCCCACAGGCAGTAGGAGGGTAGGGTTAGCGGTCGCGGAGGAGAGGTCGGGGGTCGGGATGTCCTCCATTATTGGAGATCCGTCCTCGTCGGCCAGCCAGCCCGGCAGGATGTCGTTGCCGAGTCGCCTGGCCAGGACGAGCTTGTTGCCCGCGACGGCCGTCGTGGCCGCGTCGAAGACGAAGGGGGCCTCCTTGCCGGCCGGAGCTGCCAGGGCGATGGGGTTCGTTCCCAGCCTCGGCTCGGCGCCGAAGGTCGGCACCATGATCGGAGGTGCCGAAGTCATGCACATGCCGATCATGTCGTGATCGAGGGCCATCATCGCGTGGTACGCGGCCATGCCCAGGTGGCGCCCGTTGCTCATGGTCACCATTCCCATGCCGACCGACTCCGCCTTGGCAATGGCGATCTCCATCGCTTTGGGGGCGACCACCAGGCCGATTCCGGCGTCGCAGTCGATTGTGGCCGTAGACGGGCTCTCCCGTACGATCCGCCAGTCGGGCCTCGGGTTGATCTCGCCCACGGAATAGGCGCTCAGGTAGTCCCGGGGCGTGTTCGACACGCCGTGAGTCTCGACTCCGCGAAGGTCGGCCACCACCAGCACGTCCGTCGCGAGGGCGGCATCGTCAGGTGTGAGGCCCATCCGCTCGAAGAAGGCGGCTACGGTCTCCCTGAGACCGGACTCGGGGACCCTGATAGCGTCTTCCTCTTGTACCTTGAACTGCTGTAGCACCCGTCGGCCTCCGTGCGTGTTATTCGGTGGGTATTGTATTGACGGCTTCGAATGCGCGCAACACGAGCCGGCGGAGTCATGCTGGGCCGCTGGCAGTTGCTATAATGTGGGTACGCTCAGATGGCCCCGCCCTGCTTGAACATCGCGTCGTCGACCCGGATCCACTTGGGATCGGGCCCCGTAAGCGTTGCTCCGGATGCCGACACGTACTGGTGAGCGTAGCATAGTACCCAGTCATTGACGGCCAGCTTGATTCTGACCATACGGCTGCGTGTCCCTGGTGGAAAGTCTCCCTTGGGCGGTCCAGCCATGATCCTGGCTTCTTCGATGTAAGCTTGACCGTTTTCAAGCTTTCTCTTAACATCCAGCACGCTGTACAGTTCATACCGCTCGCTATCGGTTACGGGTATAGAAACCGGCTGATCGGATGAGGTTGACATGAACAACAGAGTCCTTGACGCATTGAGGCTCTATCTAATAGGCGAGATTGACTTCGAGTCTCTCGAGGACCGTGTCATTCCACTCGCGTGGGACGCCAAGTGTGACGACCGAGACCTAGTCGACCAAGTCGCGGTTGAGATATCTTATGTCAAAGATGCGGTGTCCGACGAGGTCTTGTTCAGGTCTCGAATAGCTGAGCTCGCGGCTCCAGAGGCTGATCTCGTCATTGGGGCTATGCAGTCGAAGATACGCTGAAGTGCCGAGAAACTTGGGCTGCTGTCAGCACCTGTGGACGTAGCATAATCTTCAACACCCCGGCGCCTCCCTCACCCCGGCTGGAGGCCCGCACCTGAATGGCTATGGATCGAGTGAGGCCAGACATATCGGTCGGACCCGCGAGCGGAGTCTCACACAATCCGGCATCTCCGAGCGACGAGCAGCTTCTGGAGATGTACCGTCAGATGCTGCTCTGCCGCACGCTCGACGAACGCGTCTGGATGCTCAACCGCCAGGGGAAGGCCGCCATCGTCGCCTCTGCGCAGGGTCACGAGGCAGCCCAGATCAGCAGCGTGCACGCGCTTCGCCCCGGGCGCGACCTCTTCTACACGTACTACCGTGACCTGGCGGTGCTCCTGGCCCTTGGCATGACGCCCGCGGAGGTGTTGCTCGGCTTCCTTGCCAAAGACGGTGAGCGCATGAGCGGCGCGCGTCAGTTTCCCCTCCACGGCGCTTACCCTGACCTGGGAGCCGTCAACCTGTCCAACGTAGTCGGCACGCAGGCCCCCCAGGCGGTCGGGGCGGCGCTGGCCGCTCGGATGCGCGGGGAGGACACCGTCGTGATCGTCTACTTCGGCGACGGCGCGTCCAGCGTCGGCGACTGTCACGAGGCGATGAACTTCGCGGGCGTTCACAGGCTGCCCGTCATCTTCTTCTGCGAAAACAACGGCTATGCCATATCTGTCCCCAAGTCGCGCCAGATGGCGGTGGAGAACGTCGCCGGCCGGGCCGAGGGCTACGGAATGCCGGGCGTAATCGTCGACGGGTGTGACGTCGTCGCCATATACGAAGCGACCACCGAAGCCGCGGCCAGGGCCCGCTCCGGCCGGGGGCCCACGCTGATCGAGGCGATGGTGGAGCGCTATCTTCCGCACACCAGTGACGACGACGACCGGCGGTACCGAGAGGCGCGGGAGATAGAGGCCGCGAGAGAGCGAGACCCTCTCAGAATCCTTAGAGACAGGCTACTGGAGCTGGGGGCACTCTCAGAAGAGACGGACGAGAAGCTGCGCGCCGCTGCCAGGCGCGAGGTCAACGAGGCCACGGACTTCGCCGAGTCCGCCGGTTATCCCGGCGCCCAGTCCTTCTACGACCACGTCTACGCCGATACAGGAGGGCAATCATCGCCGTAAAGACGGTCATCGAGGCGGTCAGGGACGGCATGCGCGAGGAGCTCGCGAGGGACGAGCGCGTCTTTGTCCTGGGCGAGGACGTGGGTCGCCGCGGCGGCGTATTCCTGGCGACCGACGGCTTCGTGGACGAGTTCGGAGAAGACCGGATCATCGACACCCCCCTCGCGGAGTCATCCATCGCGGGAATCGCCCTCGGCGCGGCTATGAACGGGATGCGGCCGATCGCCGAGATACAGTTCGCCGACTTCATCTGGCCCACCTTCAACCAGCTTCTGGGCGAGGCCGCAAAGGCGCGGTACGGGTCCGAGGGCAGGGTAGGGGCGCCCCTGGTCGCCAGGACGCCGTACGGCGGCGGCGTGCGAGGAGGCCTGTACCACTCCCAGAGCGTCGAGGCCTTCTTCACCCACAGCCCTGGTATCAAGGTGGTCGCGCCCGCGACTCCATACGATGCCAAGGGCCTGCTAAAGAGCGCGGTGCGGGACGACGACCCGGTGGTATTCCTGGAGCACAAGCGGACATATCGGCTGGTGCGAGGAGAGGTCCCCGACGAGGAATACACAGTCCCGATTGGCGAGGCCGATGTCAAGATCGAGGGCGAGCACCTGAGCGTCATCACCTACGGTCTGATGCTCCACCACTGCGCGGAGGCCGCGCGGAGCCTCGTCGCCGAGGGCATCAGCGTCGAGGTGGTCGACCTGAGGACGCTCTTCCCGATGGACACGGCGACCGTTCTCGACTCGGTGAGGAAGACCGGAAAGGCTCTCGTAGTGCACGAGGACTCCAAGACCGGAGGCGTGGGCGGAGAGGTTGCCGCCGTGATCGCGGAGGAGGCTTTCGACTACCTGGACGGGCCCATCGTGCGGCTCGCCGGTCCCGACGTTCCAGCCATGCCCTTCAGCCCGCCCTTGGAGGCCGAGTTCATGCTGAACACCGAGAAGATATCGGCGGCCATCCGGCAGCTTGCAAGCTACTGACGGGTGATAGGGAACACCACATGAAGATAGAGCTGCCACACGTAGGCGAGTCGGTCACAGAGGGAATCATAGGCCGGTGGCTCGTTTCGCCGGGCGACAGGGTCGAGAAGTACGATCCATTGGTCGAGGTCATCACCGACAAGGTGAGCATGGAGATGCCCTCTCCGGCGACCGGAACGATGTCGAAGATACTGGTCCAGGAGGGCGAGACGGTTCCTATGGGGACCGTGATCGCCGAGATGGAAGTCGAGGGGGAACAGGCCCACGACATCCCTGCGCAAACCGTAGCGGCGGTCGGGCCGTCCGCAATCGACAGGCTGGGCGTGCTGGTCGAGGGCGTGGCCCCTGTGGGTCCGACCGGGTCGGGCGGTGTGGACGCCTCCGTTCCCACCGACGCGAGCCCCGGCCCCAGGCAGCGGTACTCTCCCGCCGTTCAGCGCCTCGCGGACCAGCATGGCATCGACCTTGCCCTGATCTCCGGCACTGGAGTCGGCGGCCGCGTCACGCGGGCGGACGTTCAGGCCCACATAGACGCCGGCGCTCCGGTCCCTGATCCCGCTAAGTCGGATGAAGAGCGAGTCCCCCTGACGCCGGTCCGGCGCATGATCGCGCAAAACATGGTCAGGAGCTCGACCGAGATTCCGCAGGCGTGGAGCTCCGTCGAGGTCGACGTGACCCGCTTGGTCGCGCTGCGCGAGGCGGTCAAGGGCGACTTCCGGGCGCGGGAGGGCGTGAACCTTACCTACCTGGCCTTCATGCTGAGCGCCGTGGCGGCCGCGCTCAAGGAGAACCCCCTGCTCAACTCCTCATGGGACGACGAGGCGATCATCGTGAAGCGTCGGATCGACATCGGCATAGCCGTCGCCGCCCCGCAGGGCCTGGTGGTCCCGGTCATCCGCCGCGCTGACAGGTTGACGGTCACCGAGCTGGCGAGAGCCGTGGACCGGCTGTCCGAAAAGGCGCGGGCCGGAAAACTCGCCATCGAAGACGTCAGGGACGGCACCTTCACGGTCAACAATACGGGCGTGCTGGGCTCGGTGGTCTCGCGAGCCCTCGTGAACCCGCCGCAGGCGGCGATCCTGACGACCGAGGCGATAGTCAAGCGCCCGGTGGTCATCGACGACGCCATAGCGATCCGGTCGATGATGAACCTGGGTCTCACATTCGACCACCGCATAGTAGACGGCGCCGAGGCGGGAGCGTTCTCCACCTCCGTCAAGAGGCTTCTCGAAGAAGTGGGCCCCGATTCTCGGGTATGAGCAACCCCGAGGCGGACAGATGTGTCTGCATCTTCGCCGGCCGCGTCGCGTTCCTTCGCGCCTGGGACTTGCAGAAGACGCTCCATCGCTGGGTCGCCGCCGGACTCCTGCCCGACCACCTCATTCTCCTGGAGCACCCGCACGTCTACACCCTCGGACGCCGCGGGTCGGAGGCGGACATCCTCGCGTCCCGTGATGAGCTTGAACGGCTTGGGGCCGAGGTCCACCACATAGACCGGGGCGGACAGGCCACCTACCACGGGCCCGGTCAGCTGGTCGCCTACCCCATAGTCGACCTGCGCAGGTGGGGCTGGGGCCCGCTGGAATACGTCCGCAGGCTCGAGGAGGCAGTGGCCGCCACGCTGGGTGAGTTCGGGATTCCCGCCCAGAGAGCCCGCCGGCCCACGGGCGTGTGGGTACGCGAATCGAAGATCGCGGCCATCGGCGTAAGAATCAGCCGTGGGGTGACGATGCACGGCCTCGCCCTCAACGTCCATACCGATAGGCCGTACTTCGACCACATCGTACCGTGCGGGATGCCCGACGCCGGGATCACCACCATGGCCTCCGAGCTGTCGACCGACATTACCGTCCAGGAGGTAGCCCCGGTCCTGATGCGTCACTTCGGGAATGCCTTCGGGTGGCGGATGGAAGGCGCATAGCTTCCCTACAGGCGACTGGCACCGTCGTTCCGGCGCAGGCCGGAACCCAGTCTTCGGCCCTGGCCCTCTGGCCCGTGTCGAATACGGGGCTGGCTGTACCTGGCGTGACGAGGACCGTCGTGGTTCCCTGAAGGCAAGCTGAATCTCAATTCGTGATATAATCAGTGGGTTGACACCCGTGCGGAGGCGTCGTTGAGGATCACCCAGGAAGAGGTCGTAGACCACCAGGCCGTTCTTCAGATTGAGCTGGAGAGTTCAGACCTTGATCCCTATCTCGACCGGGGCTATCGACAGCTCGCTCCCCGCACCGTGATTCCGGGATTCCGCAAGGGCAAGGCGCCCAGGCGGATCGTCGAGGGCTTTCTGGGCCGAGAGAGGCTTCTCAGCGAAGTGCTCGACTCGATGGCCCCCGAAGTCGCCGAGCGCGCCATCGAAGAGCAGGACCTGGACGCCTTCGGCCATCCCCGAATCGAGCTCGTCGACCTCGACCCGTTCACTCTGAAGGCTACTGTGCCATTGACTCCGGAGGCCGACCTCTCTTACTACACGGGCATCAGGGTCGAGATGGAAACGGTCGAGGTCACTGAAGAGGACGTGGACGGGCGTATCGAAGAGATGCGGAACAGAGACGGGACCTGGGAGCCCGTCGACCGCCCGGTAGCACTCGGAGACATGGTGGTCCTGGACGTGGAGGGAAGTGCGGAGGATAAGACCATCGTGGACCAGAAGGATGTCAACTACGTCGTCAGTGAAGACGGCGCCCCGACTCTGCCAGGCTTCTCAGAGAACCTCGTGGGCCTGAAGGTCGACACTCCGGGCGAGTTCGTTCTGAGCATTCCCGAGGACAATCCGGACAAGCAGGTCGCGGGCAAAGAGGCCAGCTTCCGGGTCAGCGTGAAGGAGATCAAGGAGTTCAAGCTCCCCGACCTGGACGACGAATTCGCGAAGGGTGTCGGGGACGGCTACGACGACCTGGCGGCCCTGCGCGACAGTGTGCGGGACGAGCTGGCGGAGAGAGGCGAGCAGCTGAAGACCCTCGAACACCGTGAGAAGGTCTTGGACGCCCTGCTCGACGGCTTGAGCGTCGAGATGCCGCCGGTCATGGTCGAGCGGGGGATCGAGCAGCGGGAGGCGGAGCGCGGAGCTTTCCTCCAGCGGCTCAACATCCGCGTGGACGACTACCTGCGGTCCGTCGAAAAGACCGAGGAAGAGGCGCGGAGCGAGATGGAGGAGGAGGTTGCGAGGCGGCTCCGCCTCACCTTCGCCATGTCGAAGGTCGCAGAGTTGGAGGGCGTGGAGGTTTCAGACGATGAGCTCGATGCCCGCGTCGACGCCATGAAGTCCAGAGGAAACGGTGAAGTATCTGCCGAAGCCGCCCGTGAGTCCCTGCTGGCCGAAAAGGCCGTGGACAGGCTGGTCGAGATCGCCAGGGGTTAGACGGCGGCGGTCGAAGGCTCGGCAAGACCTGAGAATACGGAGGTGAACCTATGATGCAAAGACCTGAAAGCCTGATCCCGATGGTCGTGGAGTCCGGGGCGCGTGGAGAGAGGGCCTACGACATCTACTCGCTGCTTCTCAAAGAGAGGATTATCTTCCTGGGGACTCCGATAGTCGACCAGGTGGCGAATAGCATAATCGCCCAGTTGCTCTTCCTCGACCGGGAAGACCCGGAGCGCGACATCTCTATCTACATAAACTCGCCGGGAGGCATCATCACCGCGGGACTCGCGATATACGACTCGATGCAGCTGATCCGCCCGGACATCTCGACCATATGCGTCGGTGGGGCCGCCAGCTTCGGCACGGTACTCCTCTGCTCCGGCGCCAAGGGAAAGCGCTACGCGACGCCCAACTCGACCATCCACATGCACCAGCCGATGGGAGGTGCCCAGGGACAGGCCTCCGACATCGAGATACAGGCCCGCGAGTTGCTCAGGCTTCAGGACAAGCTCTACCAGATCATCGCCGAGAACACGGGGCAGTCCTACGAGAGAGTCGCCAGGGACAGCGACCGCGATTACTATCTGACCGCGGAACAGGCCAGGACCTACGGACTGATCGACGACGTGTACACACAGGCCTCGGACAACGGCAACGAGTCCGCCTAGAGAACGGCCCCTTCTAGAATGACCGGACGCACCACAGCCGACTATCAGTGCTCCTTCTGCGCCAAGCCGCAAGGGCAGGTGAAGCGCCTGATTGCCGGGAATGACCGGGTCTTCATCTGCGACGAGTGCGTCGCCCTATGCGACCAGATCATCACCGAGGAGAGCCCAGCTCATCCGCGCGACGCGTCTGGGCTCATGGCCAGGGGCCTGAATCCCAAGTGGATCTACCAGAGGCTCGAGGAGTACGTGGTCGGACAGGAGCAGGCCAAGAAGGTCGTCAGCGTTGCCGTCTACAACCACTATAAGCGCGTCTGGTCTACCAGAAAGCACGAGGACGTCGAGATCCAGAAGGCCAACATCCTGCTTCTCGGTCCCTCAGGCTGCGGTAAGACACACATCGCGCAGGCCCTCGCCAGGATACTGGAGGTGCCGTTCGCGATAGCCGACGCGACGTCGCTGACGGAAGCGGGATACGTGGGCGAGGATGTCGAGAATATCCTCCTCCGTCTTCTGCAGGCCGCCGACTTCGATGTGGCACGAGCAGAGCAGGGCATCATATACATCGACGAGATCGACAAGATCGCTCGGAAGAGCACCATGAACCCGTCGATCACAAGGGACGTCTCTGGCGAGGGCGTGCAGCAGGCCCTCTCGAAGATTATCGAAGGCTGCATCGCCAACGTCCCGCCTCAAGGCGGCCGCAAGCATCCGCACCAGGAATTCCTCCAGATCAACACCGAGAACATACTCTTCATCTGCGGCGGCGCCTTCGAAGGCGTGGAAGAGATCATCGAGAAGCGGGTCTTCAAGAACAAGCAGAGCATCGGGTTCAACCGCGTGGACACCGGAGACTCTCAGGAGCACAGGGACGCCATCCTCAAGCACGTCAGCGCGGACGACCTGCTCGACTATGGCTTCATAGTCGAGTTCGTCGGCAGGCTGCCGGTAATATCGGCGCTCAAGGGCCTCAACAAGGCAGACCTCGTGCGGGTGCTCAGGGAGCCCAGAAACGCCTTCGTCAGACAGTATATGTCCCTCTTCAAGATGGACGACGTCGAGCTCACCTTCACGGACGAAGCCCTCGAGGCCGCGGCCGATCAGGCCCTGAAGCGCAAGACGGGCGCGCGTGGTCTGAGGGCGATCCTGGAGGAGACCCTCCTAGACGTCATGTATGAGCTTCCCAGCATGACCGGCGTGACCGGATGCCTCGTGGACGCCGACGCTATCGCCGGCAGGGCCGGCGTATCTCTCTTCATGAGCAACGGCGACTCCGTCCCGATGCCCATGTTCGAGCAAAAGTCCGCCTGATCGACCTCTTGCTCCTTCTCCCCTCGTGGGAGAAGGCTGGGATGAGGGGCTTGACGGCCCCAGCCGTCACCTCCCCGGCCCCCTCCCATCAATCAATGTGGAGGATGAGAGCGGCCATGAAGCGGATACGCCTGGGGTCCCTCGCCTCAGGCGGCGGCACCAACCTCCAGGCGATCATCGATGCTGCCGCGAGCGGCGAGCTTCACGCCGACGTGGCCGTCGTGATCAGCAACAACTCGACCTCAGGCGCCCTCCGGCGCGCCCGGAACGCTGGCATACCCGGCTTCCACCTCAGCGGGGCCACCCACCCGGAGGACGCCGCCCTCGACTCGGCGATTCTCGGCACGCTGCAAGACCACGGGGTGGACGTGGTAGTGCTGGCGGGCTACATGAAGATGCTGGGGCCGGCGGTGTTGTCGCGGTACGAAGGGCGGGTGCTGAACGTACACCCCGCGCTGCTGCCGAAGTTCGGCGGGAAGGGGATGTACGGCCGGCGAGTCCACGAGGCCGTGCTGGCTGCCGGAGACTCGATTACCGGAGCGACCGTCCACGTCGTCGACTCAGAGTACGATCACGGGCCGGTCGTCGCTCAGAGCGAGGTGCCGGTGCTCCCCGGCGACACGGTCGAGTCGCTCAGCGCCAGGGTGCTACAGCGCGAGCACGGGCTTCTCGTGGAAACGCTTCAGAAGGTCGCCAGCGGAGAGATCGACCTGGGCCTGTTCGGGGCCTCACGGTAACCCGCAGGGGTCATAGCCCTTCAGGCCGCATGAGCAAAGCCACGACAGGAACGGGTTGAAAACCTTGATCGCTTACCGAACATCGGAAGGTAGACCGTATGAATCGGGTATCAAGCCGCGTGGACTAAACTACGTCCAGAAGTGGCCCATAGAGTTCCGGGAGCCGTTTCAGATACATAGGGTGGTGAAGGTCAATCTGCACGTCCGGTACGTCGCTATAACCTGGCTCGACGTCACCAGGATCGAAGACGACGTGCTCGACCTCACAAATCAACCTGCCCAGAGACTGAATCCTGGGATGTGTCCTAATGTCGATGTTCCTAACAGCCCGCTGGAATGCTTTGCTCTTGCTGTCGAACTTGGAGTTTAGCTCTTCAAGTTCTCGCTCTAGATCTCGCTGCGTCTTCCTCTTATCTGCTCGCACGCTCCGATAATCCCATAGTAGCCGGAGGGCTTCTGTCCTCGGTTTCATGCCAAGCCCTAGGAGAATGAGCGCCAGCGGTAGCGCTAATACCGTCATGGCAGCCCAGCGACCTAATGACCTAGCGGTCGGGCCTGAGACCTCCTTGTTCAATTCTTCCGATGCTCGTCTTCTCTTCAATTCCAAACTCTCTAGGGCAACCTCACCAGCCTGAACCAAGCTTTCTCTAGCCGCCTCGAATTGACCTACGAACTCCTGCTTTAGCTCTCGTCCTAAGTGCTCTGGATCGTAGTTGACAGCCCTAGCTGACAATACTTCGAACTTCGGCCTCACGAACATGCCGGACTTCAGGTCGTCGAGTATCTCGTCAAGTCGAAATACGAGGGCGTAATCTTCGGGGCTAGGCCCGGTGGGCAACATGAACACGGGCACTGGGCATTCGGGGAAGACCTTGTCCACAGCATTCCTTGAACTGGCCTGGGTCTGTTCGAGCACTGCTTCCAGTGCCCCTTTAGATACCTTTCTTATTTGTCGGGCGGCTTCGGAAGTATCCCGAGATTTGTCTACCACCGAGTCTCGGATTCTCTTCAAGGCTTTAGGTCGATCCATCATCTGCTCTCAGCGTTGCCCGTATGCACTCAGTAAGACCCTTCATGTGGTCGACAGCCCAATTGTCTCTCCCGAATACTCTAGCCGGCCGTGGCTGACTGCGCCTCTGTAAGCCTCAACTACGCGTCGAACACCTCGCTCACCGCGCAGGTGAAACCGGGCAGCGTATCCAGCCCGTCGAGTGCGTCATTCTCGGTGAGCGTCGCGGCCGCGCGGCCCTCCCGATACATGTCCACAGAGCGCGTGGACGGGTTCACCACCCACACCAGGCGCACCCCGTAGCTCAGCCACATCAACGCCTTGTCGTTGACCTCCCGTATACTGTTGTTGGGAGACACCACCTCCACCACTAGGTCGGGGACCACCTCCGCGTAGCCTGGGACCCGAACCCCCAGGGGTATCTTCTCTGACGAGAAGTACGCTACGTCGGGCTCGCGCACGGTGTCCGGGTCGTGCTCCAGCCAGACGCCGGAGTCCGAGGCCGTTAGGCTCCCCAGCTTTCGGGACTTGACGAAGCTCCCCAACAGAATGGTCAGATTCGCCACGGTCTTGCCGTGCTCATACCCTGTAGGCATCGTTTCGCAGAGCACCCCCCGGATCAGTTCGCCGCGAACTCCCTCGCTGTACAGCCTAAGCAGGTCGTCGGCGGTCAGCCGTTTCGTTCCCGCATTCGCGATTGTCATGTCCGGCCCCCTTCGCTGAGACCCCATGATAACACTGAACCGAAAAAGTACGGCCCGCTTCGGTCATCCCAAGGCGAGAGTTTGCAGCTCGCAGGAAAACGGGTGGCGAGTCAACCCCTCCCCACCGACTGTGGCTGGACCGCCAGGCTACGCCTTCGTCAGCCTGACCATGCGGCCGCCAATCAGCCACTCGGCGACGTAGATGTTGCCCTCCGCGTCCACCGTCATCCCGTGCGGGCTGTTGAACTTGCCCGGCTCCAGCAGGCTCGTCGCCACCGTGTTGCCGTCGTCGTCCAGGTTGTTGGGCCAGCCGGGCACGTCGCACACCTGCTCGTTACCGCCCAGGTAGGCGACAGGCCCGTCGGCGATGTCCAGGATGGTCAGACGGGCGCGGAGCTCGGCGACTACCATCAGGTCGCCGTGGGTCGCAAAGCCGCTTGGGCTCGTCAGGAAGTCCGAGCCGAAGCCTCGCTTGAACCCGCCCTCCAAGTCGTAGACCTGCACCCTGCCGTTGCCGCGGTCGGCGACGTAGAGTTCATGGTCCGGCTTGCGCGTGTCGACGAAAATGGCGTGTGGGCAGTTGAAGGGTCCTACCGTACCCTCCTCGCCGTTGATGCTCGATATGTAGCTGCCGTCCCTGTCGTACCGGTGGACATGGTTCGCCCCATACCCGTCGGCGACCCAGACATCCCCGTTGCCGCCGTTCCGTTCCTCGTTGACCGCGACCCAGGTCGGCATGTAGTCGACTTCCCCGTAGACCGGGAGCGGTGGCGTGTCCAGCCTCATGACCGTCTCGCCGGTGAGCGTGGTCTTGACCACCTGGCCCGTGACCTTCGAGGTCGAGTCCGGGTAGTCGTAGTCGGTGTGCGGCCCGCGCTTGCGACCGTTGTCGGCGATCCACAGGTACTCGGTGTCGCCGTCCTTGACCAGCGTGATCCCGTGGGCCTCGTTCAGGCCCAGGTCCCAGGAGCGCTCCACCGTGCCGTCCGGGTCCATCTCCATCATCTTGAGATCGCCCTGGTGAAGCGTGATGATCTTGCCGGCCTCCGTCACGACGATGCCGTGGTGAGACCACCCGGCTTTAGCACTCTCCGGGTTGGGCAGCGTGGCCCAGCTGTCGTTCCAGTGGTAGGTGTGCTCTCCTGTGCCTATTCGCATGGGTCACTCCCTTTCGCGGGGCTTGTCGCGAGTCTCAGGGCCACAAGATACGCGCGGCCCCAAACACTGTCAATCGAGAATGCGGCCCCCGATTCAATCGGGGTCGAATATGTCCTCGATCGGTTGGCCCACCAACCTGGCGATCTTGAACGCCAGCGGGAGGCTGGGGGCGTACTTGCCCGTCTCGATGGCGTTCACCGTCTGCCTCGACACCTCCAGCAGTTCAGCCAGGTTCTTCTGTGACCACTGCCGCTCAGCGCGGATGACCCTCAGCCGGTTCTTCATCGGTACCGTCTCTTGGCGACGGCCATCCCGACGAACCAGAGTGCTGTCATCAACGTGCCTACCCAGAGCCCGTTCAGGCCCGGCAGACCCGCACGCTGAAGGAGGCCGTAGGCGGATGTCCCGATCATCGTCCCGAAGAATGCGATCACCAGGGCCTCCAGCATGATGCGCCGTCCGAGCTCGTCCGCTAGTCGCCTGACCTGGGCCACGAGCATCAGCAGGATGATCACGAACGTGAACATCGGGGCCAGCGCGACAGCGAAGCGCCACACGGCGTCCTCGTTGCGGTCCAATATCAAGCCGACAGACACAACAACGGCGACGTGCGCAGCCACCAGTCCGAAGAAGCCGATGGAGTAGGTCCTAGTCATGACGGATGCTCCTCTCACCCCGAGATGCGCTCAGCGACAGCAATAATGTAAAAGTACCTTGACTATATGTCAATCAAGAGCGACTTACAATAGCGGACAGGGACTTGACAAAGCAAACAACAGTTCGCATAATGGTGAGAGTCACCCCACAACGCCAAGGCTGGCCCCGTAGCCCGACAGTGATGAATGGGACAAATGGGGCAAAATGGAACAATTTCACGGAAAATCGCGGCCCCGCCCCGAACGAAAAGGCCCCGATTAGCTACGAATCCAACTGTTCCATATCAACCCAAAACTGTTCCTAATCCTCCCATAACTGGTCCTTGACCTTACCGAAACGGTCCTCCCTATGTCCACGCCGCAGCCCCGCCCCGGAAGGACGCCGGTCAGTTCCCCGTTTTGCTCCACTAGGCAAGAGGTCTTCCCCGGCCTGCTAGAATGGGCGGCGAAACGACTTGCGGAGGACGGGACATGACCGATTCACTGCCGGACAGAGCGCGCGTCGTGGTGATTGGCGGAGGCATCGCGGGTGCCAGTGTGGCCTACCACCTGACCAGGCTGGGCTGGACAGACGTCGCAGTCCTTGAGCGAAGAGAGTTGACCGGCGGGACCACCTGGCACGCCGCCGGCTTGGTCACCCAGCTTCGCGCCTCTCAGACCCTGATCGAGCTGGCCAGAGACGCCGTCAACCTGTACGCGACGCTTGAGGCCGAGACGGGAAGGCCAACGGGCTTCAGGCAGACCGGCAGCATCACGGTCGCCCGCACCCAGGGGCGGATGGACGAGCTCAGGCACATCGTCTCCTTAGGGCGCGTGTTTGGCATCGAGATACATGAGATTAGCCCGCGGGAGGCCGGCGAGAGGCTGCCCCTGATCGTCACCGACGACATTGTGGGCGCCATATACATCCCGAAGGACGGCCTGGCCGTTCCGGGAGACGCCGCGATGGCGATGGCCGCAGCTGCCGAGAGCGCGGGCGCGTCCATCTTCGAGGAGACCAAGGTCACGGCCATCCACCGGAGGAACGGCGCCGTCTCAGGCGTCTCGACCCCAAGGGGCGACGTCGAGTGCGAGTACGTCGTCAACTGCGCCGGCATGTGGGCCAGGGAGGTTGGCCTCATGTGCGGGGTAGCCGTGCCGTCGCAGGCGGCCGAGCACATGTACCTCGTCACCAAGCCCATGGGAATCCCAAGGGACATGAGCTGTCTCCGCGACCCGGACGGCCACATCTACTTCCGGCGTGACATCCAGGAAGAGGGCGCCATCCTCATGGGCGGGTTCGAGCCGCACGCGAAGCCGTGGGGCATGGACGGCATCTCCGACGATAACAACTTCAGCCTGCTGGACCCCGACTGGGACCACTTCAAGCCGTTCTGGCACGCCGCCGTGGAGCGAATGCCGTCGATAGAGGAGGCCGGGATCGACCGCTTCAACGTGGGCGCCGAGAGCTTCACCCCGGACAACATGTTCATCATGGGAGAGGCCCCGGAGGTCAGGAACTTCTTCGTGGCCGCGGGGCTCAACTCGACCGGCATTTCGAACGCGCCCGGCGTAGGCAAGGCCGTCGCCGAGTGGATGATCGAGGGCGCTCCGACGATGGACCTGACAGAGGTGGACATCAGGCGTTTCAGCCCCTTCCAGAACGGCGCAAGCTACCTCTACGACCGCACGGTGGAGACCGTCGGAACGATCTACGGCATGCACTGGCCCCAGAAGGAGTTCGAGACGGCCCGCCCCGCCCGGCGCTCGGCGCTGCACGATCGGCTTGCGGCGCTCCGGGCCTGCTTCGGCGTCGCCGCGGGGTGGGAGCGCCCCAACTGGTACGCGCCGGAGGGGGTAGAGCCCAGGGACGTGTACTCCTTCGGGCGGCAGAACTGGTTCCCGTACACGGCCGAGGAGCACCGCGCGGTGAGGGACACCGTCGGTCTCTTCGACCAGTCCTCGTTCGCCAAGTTCCTTCTCCAGGGCCGGGATGCTGAGGCCGTCCTGCAGCGCATCTGCTCCAACGACGTCGGTGTGGAGCCCGGCAGAGTGGTCTACACGGCCATGCTCAATCGGAGCGGCGGAATCGAGGCGGACCTCACGGTCACCAGGATGTCTGAGGACGCATACATGATCGTGACCGGCGGCACGACCGCCACGCGCACCCGTAACTGGGTTGGACGGAATATCCCCGTCGACGCCCGAGCCGTCCTCACCGACGTTACCTCGGGATACGGAGTGCTCGGACTCATGGGCCCGCGGTCGCGGGAGTTGCTGTCAGCTGTCACAGGCGCTGACATGTCCAACGAAGGCTTCCCCTTCCTGTCGACGCGCGAGATCGAGATCGGGTACGCCCCCGTTCGGGCCTCGCGCATCACCTACGTCGGCGAGCTGGGCTGGGAGCTGTATGTTCCCACAGAGTTCATGTTGGGGGTCTACGACCGCATAGTCGAGGCGGGCTCCGCTCTTGGGCTGCGGCACGCTGGGTACCGCTCGATGGACTCGCTGCGTCTCGAGAAGGGGTACCGGGCGTGGGGGCTGGACCTTACCGACCAGGACACGCCGCTCGAGGCCGGACTGGGGTTTGCGGTCGCGTTCGACAAGGGCGTGGACTTCATCGGACGCGACGCTCTGCTGAGCCAGCGCGACGCCGGTCTGGAGAGGCGGCTCGCCATGTTCGTGCTGGACGACCCGGAGCCGTACATACTCGGCAACGAGCCGGTGTACCGCGACGGCGAGGTAGTCGGCCGGATCACGTCCGGGTTCTTCGGACACACCGTGGGCAGGTCCGTGGGAATGGGCTACGTGCGCGTCGAGCCCGGCGCCGGACCCATCGCGTCCGGCTCATACGAGCTGGAGATGTCCACGGAGCGGTTCCCGGCAACCGCAAGCCTCCGCCCGCCCTACGACCCCAGGAGCCTCCGGGTACGGGGCTAGGGAAGGTTGTTCGTTGCCGAGCGGCGTTGGAATGGGCGGGCACTTGGCGTATGATACCCGCGTTTTGGGGGACACCACGCTGGGGGTCGGCTCGGAATGACCACGGTAGAACGCCCGAACAACGATGCGCTCACCCAAGCGGTCAATATCTACCGGGACGCAATGCGCCCATTCATCGTGCGCTGTCTCAGGCAGGTTCGCGGCAGCAAAGCCGATGACCTGATTCGCGGGGCCCTTCGCGACCGTCAAGCCGAAGACTTCGACTCCAGACTCAAGTGGCATAGTGGCAACGTCGAGGCGTCCATAGATGTCGACGACTTCCCGACAATCATCCAGAAGCTCTGGAGACTGGCTTTCGAGAGGCAGCTCGCAGAAGACCGGACTATACTCAACCGCTTCTGGCTGGTGAAGGCCGCACGCGATCAGGTTTCTCACCCCGGCGCCACAGACCTGCAGACGGCCGACACAGTCAACCACCTATACCAGATATCGACAGTCCTGCGCCAGATCAGCGCGCCTCAGGAGGCAGACGCGGTTCAGTCCATAAGCGACAAGGTCCAGCGCCCCGAGCAGACAGGCGGAGTCACTTCGCCGCCGGACCTGCCCATGGCCGACCTCGGCAAGCCCGAGCCGCCGCGGACCAATGGCAGCCTCGCACCCTGGAGGAACGTGATTCGACCCAACGTCGACGTTGCCCATGGAACGTCGCAGGAAGCCGAGTTCGCGGCAGATCTGCAACAAGTGAAGGACGGGCGCGCCAGCGCCACGAGCTACGGTGACCCTGTGAAGTTCTTCGGCCAGACCTACGTCACGTCCGGGCTCAAGACGCTGCTGGTCAACGTGCTGAGCAGGATCGGCGGTACCGGCGGCGACCCTGTCATACAGACCAAGACCGGCTTCGGCGGCGGCAAGACGCACAGCCTGATCGCGCTGTACCATCTGGTCGAGAGCGTTAGCGCCCTGGTCAACGCCCCGGAGCAGGGCGGCGACTCCCGCGCCAGCTCGGAGATAAGGAAAATAATCGGTGAGGCCGGGCTCGACCCCGACGCGGTTCCCGAAGCCCGCATTGCCGTGATAGTCGGCACCTTCCACGCTCCGACCGACGTGGACACGACAGCCGGCGGCGATCCGCTCAACACCCTGTGGGGCCTGATGGCACACCAGTTGGGCGGACAGGACGGTTACGACATTATTGGAGAGGCTGCCCGGCAGGATACCGCGCCCAGCGGAAGACAGCTCGACGCTCTGTTCGAGCGCGTTGGCCCTTGTGTGATACTCATCGACGAGCTGGTAGCCTACGTCCGCAACGTCCCTGGAGCGGCCGTCGATTCCATATACACGTTCGTTCAGACCCTAACGGAGTCGGTCCGACGCAGCAAGAACGCGGCGCTGGTGGTGACCCTGCCACAGAGCGACATTGAGGCCGGTGGCGAAGCCGGAGTCCAGGCGCTCGCCAGACTCGACCACATCCTGGGACGGATCGAGTCCGTGTGGCAGCCTCTGGAAGTCAACGAGACCTTTGAGGTCGTGCGCCGCCGCCTCTTCGAAAGCGCGATAGATGAGTCCGAGCGTGACCGCACATGTGAAGCGTTCGCCAGAATGTACTCCTCCTATCGGCGCGAGTATCCGCAGGGCGCCGGCGAATCCCAATACCTGCAACGCATGAAGGCCTGCTATCCGATACATCCTGAGATATTCGACCGGCTCTATTCGGACTGGTCGTCGATCCCACAGTTCCAGCGCACGCGCGGCGTGCTGCGGATGATGGCAAACTGCGTCAGCCGCCTCTATCTCAGCAATGACCCCTCGCCCCTGATCATGCCCGCGACTCTGCCACTCGACGACCCTGCGTTTGCCAACGAGTTCATCAGGCTGTTGCCCGGACAGTGGGACGCCGTGATCTCTGAAGTGGACAGCGATAGCTCCCGTACGGACGAAATCGACAGGTCGAACCCCCGGACGTTTGGCGACGTCGGCGGCGCCGCCCGACGCATAGCCCGAACGATATTCCTGGGCAGCGCGCCCGCTGGAGCCGTGAGGGGAATCGACGGTAGACAGATACATCTTGGCGTGGTGCAGCCCGGCCATGGGGTGTCCGCGTACAACGACGCGCTTGGCCGTATGTCCGGTGAGCTGTACTATCTGTACAGCGCCGGGGACAGACACTTCTTCAACGCCGAGCCGAACCTGAACCGTCTCGCCGCCGACCGCGCGGTCGCTCTGAGCGACGCCGATGTCACCCACCACGTCGTCGAACGCCTTGAGGAGGCGCGGGGAAGAAGGCAGGATGTTATCTCATGTCCAGGAGACTCCGCCGACGTTCCCGACACAGACTCCGTGCGGCTGATCATCATCCCGCCGGACAGAACGCTCCCCACACGCTCGTCGGAGTCCGACTTGGCGACCGATACCGCCTTGAGGCTGCTGACCGAACGGGGCGACGCCGGACGCACCCACAGGAACATGTTGCTGTTCCTCGCCGCCAAGTCAGACGAGGTACGCAATCTTAAGAGTGCGGTCAGAAGGCGGCTGGCATGGCACTCGATTCTCAACGGCGCCGACCGGGTTGAGAGCTTGTCAGGCGAGAGGGTGCGCCAAGCGAACGACAGCCTTCGGGCAGCTGATTCGGACGTGCGGAACGGTCTTGTAAGCGCCTACCGATGGGCGCTGTGGCCCGTGCAGGACGACCCGCAAAATGATGAGTACAGCTTCAGGCAGGAGGTCACGGATCCGGCGGACACGGGCGACATCGTCTGGGGCGCATTCGAGAAGTTCGCTGAGAACGAGGCTTTGGTAAACGGGATCACACCGGCGGCGCTCGCCACCATGCTGTCCCGGTACGTCTGGACCAACCAGGCATACCGGGATCACGTCAAAGTCGAAACGCTGTGGAGAATGTTGACATCCAACGTCTACATGCACAGGCTCAAGAACCGATCGGTGCTCGAAACGTGCATCGATCAGGGTGTGACCGACGGCGCATTCGGCATCGCGGGGGGATACTCGGAGTCGGAAGGCAAGTACGCCGACTTGCGATTCAAGGAGTCACTAGACCCCGGCCTGTTGGGCATATCGGGCCTATCGGGTCGTCTGCTCATAACTCCGGACATGGCGGAGCTGGTGAGGCAAGAATCCAGGCCGGAAACGACCACGACGCAGGACTGGGAAACGGACACGGGGAACGGTCCCGACGATCAGCACGGCCAGACACTACCTGATGATACGGAAGATCCGCCGACACCGACCCAGCCAGCGGGACCGAGAAGAATACTCGCCACCAAAACGTTCCAGGGCGACCTGTCACTGGACGCCGTCGGTCAGCTTCGAGACGAAATCATCCGCAACCTGAACCACGATGGAGGCAGCGTGACCGTACAAATAACCATATCAGCGGAGAAGTCGGACGGATTCTCCGCTGGAATCACGCGGTCGGTGCGGGAAAACGGCCAGCAGCTCGGGCTGGACCTCTCATTCGACTAGGGGATGCCGACGACCTGCTTGACACAATGTCACGGGGAATAATGCCGATGCGCTGCCGGGCGTCTGGACCGCACATATACGCCATCGGCCAACCTAATCTATCAGTAGCGTAGGAACGAAAACAGGCCCGTGACTACCGACGTACCCCGCAAGAAGCTCATAGAAGTCGATCTGCCCCTCGACGATATCAACCGCGAGTCAGCCCGCGAGAAGTCCATCAGGCACGGACACCCATCCACCCTCCACCTATGGTGGGCCCGTCGACCTCTCGCAGCCTGCCGGGCAGTCATCTTCGCCAGTATGGTGGACGACCCATCCTCATGCCCCGAGTTCCGAACACCCGAGGCCCGGGATACTGAGCGTGAGCGACTCCACGACATCATCAAGCGGCTCGTGGTGTGGGAGAACGGCAATGACGAGACCATGTTGGCCGAGGCCCGGTACGAGATTGCACGCTCCGTGGCGAGGTCGTGCGGCGAGACGGCCCCCACCGAGCCGGACGATGTGCTGCGCTACCTGAACGACAAGGCCCTGCCCGTCTACGACCCCTTCTGTGGCGGCGGCTCCATACCCCTGGAGGCACAGCGCCTCGGCCTGCGGGCCGTCGGCTCCGACCTCAACCCCATCGCCGTCCTCATCACCAAGGCCCTTATAGAGCTGCCGCCAAGGTTCAGAAACATGCCACCCGTCAATCCCGAAGCCGACCCGATGGGCATGACGACGGGCAAGGGCATGAAGAAGAAGCAGGTGCCCTGGCGCGGCACAGCAGGACTCGCCGCCGACATCCGCTACTACGGGCGCTGGATGCGCGAGGAGGCGTTCAAGCGCGTCGGGCACCTCTACCCGAAGGCCAGGCTGCCCGACGGAAGCGAGGCCGCCGTCATCGCCTGGCTCTGGGCCCGCACCGTCCCATGCCCGAACCCCGCCTGCGGCATCGCCATGCCGCTCATGCGGACATTCCAGGTGTCGAAGAAGGGCAGCGGGCATAGAACCAGGCCGGTCGTGGACAGGGGCGCGAAGTCCGCCTCCTTCGTCGTGGAGCGCTACGACGAAGGCGTGGACGAAGGCGGCACCGTCAACCGCAACGGCGCGAAGTGCGTCGCCTGCGGCAGCGCGACCCCGCTCGCTTACGTCCGCGAGCAGGCCAGGGCCGGCAGAATGGGCGAGCAGATGACCGCCATAGTCGCCGAGGGCGACCGCAGGCGCATCTTCCTGTCTCCCACCGACGAGCACGTCCAGACCGCGCTGAAGGCCAAACCTGGGTGGCGGCCTGCTGGCAGGCTGCCGGAGCAGGCGTTGGGTTTCAGGGTGCAGCGATATGGGTTCACCCAGTGGCGCCAGCTTTTCACCGAAAGGCAACTGGTTGCGCTCACTACCTTCAGCGACCTGATGCCCGATGTTCGTTCCCTGATACTTGAACACGGATCGTCAACGGAGTACGCCGATGCCGTGGAAACGTACCTCGCGCTTGCTGTTGGCAGAGAAGCAGACATGTGTTCCAGCTTTAATAGATGGCACAACTCCGGTGACTTTGTCACCGGAGTTTTCGGCCGTCAGGCCATTCCCATAATCTGGGATTTTGCAGAATCCAATCCGCTCTCCAACTCGACCGGAAACTGGATGGCACATGTCGAGTGGGTTGCCAAGGTTGTCGATAAGCTGCCCATTGAAGCTTCTGGCGGGGAAGTGCATCAGGCAGACGCTTCCACTACGATACATGCAGTGAATGGCCCGGTAATCGTTACTGGCCCCCCCTACTATGACAACATCGGCTATGCTGACTTGTCAGACTTCTTCTACGTGTGGCTCCGCCCGCTGCTCCGTGACATCTACCCCGACCTGTTCTCCGGCATACTTGTCCCTAAAGACGAGGAGATGATTGCCACCCCGTTCCGGTTCAAGAATTCTCGACAGAGGTTTGAGGACTTGCTGAACAAGACACTGCGGCTGATACGCGAACGCTGTTCGCCTGAGTTCCCATCGTCCATCTTCTACGCCTACAAGCAGCAGCAGGAGGAGCGAGAGGGCAGGACCTCCTCCGGCTGGGAGACGATGCTGACCGCGCTGGTGAACGCGGGCTTCCGTATAATCGGCACTTGGCCGATGCGAACAGAGATGTCAGTGCGCTCCAATGCTATGGCTGCCAACGCTCTCGCCTCGTCCGTCGTGCTCGTCTGCCGCCCACGTCCCGACGACGCGCCCGTCGCGACGCGGCGGCAATTTCTCGACGCGCTCGACAAAAGAGATGCCGGACAGGCTGGACCGCCTTACGCGGGAGAGTCACATCGCGCCGGTGGACCTGGCGCAGGCCGCCATCGGCCCCGGCATGGAGATATACTCGCGCTACGGACGTGTCGAGACGATAGGCGGCGAGCCGGTTCCGGTGCGGGAGGCGCTGGCTGCCATCAACAGGGCCATCGACGACTACTCGGCGCGTCAGGAGGGCGATCTGGACTCCGAGTCCCGCTTCTGCCTCGCCTGGCTGAAGCAGCGCGGGTTTGCGGAAGGGCCCTACGGCGAGGCCGAGACGCTGGCACAGGCCAGGAACGTCGCCGTGGGGGAGCTGGGCCGCCTGCTGGTTGCGGAACGGGGCAACGTAAGGCTGCTGCCGATCAGCGCTTACGGTGAGGGTCGCCCACCTTCGTTCGGCATGACCGCGTGGGAGGGCTGCTTCCGCATGGCCTACCACTTCTTCGAGCGCGAGCGGGGCCACACCGTGGAGGGAGCGGCGCAGGTTGCCGGTGCAATGCGAGGAGGCGTCGATTCGGTCGAGCGTCTGGCGCGGATTCTCTACAACCACTTCGACCGGAGGAACGACTCCGCGAACGCGGTGGCGTTCAACAGCCTGGTGACTTCGTGGAACGCCGTCATCGCGAAGGCTCAGAAAGAAGAGCAGGGCGGGTTGCTTTGACCGGCGGCGACTCCCACGAAGGCACGTCCACGTCGCTGCTCTCTCTGATGTACCGGCTGGAGCGCGAGTTGCGCCCGTTCAACAGCGCGGAGGTGAGGCAGCTACCCGAGAACCGCTTCGGCGTGTACGCGCTTTGGCTGCCAACTGGAATGGAGAACGCGCCTGAGTGCCTGTATGTCGGCGTCTCCACCACCTGTATCAGGAGGCGCCTGTTCGATCACCTCTTGCGCGAGAAGAACCCGATGCTCCGCACAGAGCTGCGGCTGTTCCGCGATAGTGTGCTGTTTTCGGTCGCGTTCACGTCTGAAGAGCAGGAGACCTTCGACCTGGAGACGGCGGTTATCCGGGAGTGGAAGCCGAGGACGAACCGTGCCAAGCTGGCATAGACACCCCTTGACAACACGAACATACGTCCGTATAATTCCCTCATGCACTACCCTTGCCGCGCCGGAGAGCCTGTCGCAACATCGCCGCGGAACCGCCGCGCCTCTATTGCATTCACGTTGCACAGTCGCCGCAAATCCGCTGCAAGAACCGGAACACTCAGCTACGAGATCCAACAAAAATACAACAGTTTGCAGCAATTTCGCCGCTAACCCCTCGCCCGGAGCGCCTCCTCGAGGCCTGGGACCTGCTCCACGCCCGTAGGGACATCTATCGACGAGCCTTCGAAGTCGCCCCCGACCGGCTCGAATCGACCGCCCAGGTGCTCCGCCAGGAACGCTTCCGCGACGGCGGTGAACGAGATGTCGTTCTCGGGCCTACCGAAGCCGTGCCCTTCGTCAGGGTAGACGAGATAGGTCACGGGTATGCCCTTCTCCTTCATGGCGTCGACGATCTGGTCCGACTCGGCCCGTTTGACCCGCGCGTCGTTCGCCCCGTGGCCTATCAGCAGAGGCTTGATGATGCGGTCCACGTGCGTCAGAGGCGACCGTTCGATTAGGAGCGCCCGGCCCCCTTCGGTCCTGGAGTCGCCAACGCGGGTCGCCTCCATCTCGATTGCCGGCTTCCAGTAGGGCGGGATAGTCTCTACCATCGTGATCAGGTTGGACGGCCCGACGAGGTCCACCCCGCAGGTGAAGACATCGGGCGTCATTGTGAGGCCGGCGAGAACGGCGTAGCCGCCGTAGCTGGCGCCCACGATCGCGACGCGCTCGGGATCGGCAATGCCCTCGGCGACGGCCCACTCCACCGCGTCGACCAGGTCGTCCTGCATCTTCCCGCCCCACTCCAGGTTGGCCGCGTTCATGAAGCCCTTGCCAAGCCCGCTGGACCCCCGGAAGTTGACGCTGAGCACGGCGTAGCCCCGGTTGGCGAGGTGCTGATGGATTGGATCGTAACCCCAGTCGTCCCGGCCCCACGGCCCTCCGTGGACGTTCAGCACCATCGGCAGCGGCCCCTGTCTCTCGCCGATGGGGAGCGTGTAGTAGCAGACCATTTCGAGCCCGTCGCGGCTATTGAACACCACCGGACGCATCCGGGCCAGCGGGAGCCCCTCTAGGTCGGAACGGTTCGTGAAGAGAAAGTCTGCTCTTCCCGCGTTGCGGTCGTACCGGTAGTATCGAACGGGCCCGTCGTCGACGAGGTACGCGACTATCCATGTCCTGTCGTCGAGAGTCCGGCTGACAACCTCGATGTCGCCGTCCGCCACCGAGCTGAGGCTCTCGAAGTCGGCGGCGATGCCGTCGTCGACCACCTGCCATCGCTTGCGCTCGTAGGTGAACGCCACGGCCTGGACATCGTTATCTGCCGGGTGGAGCATCACGTCGCTCACGTCGACCCTCGGGTCCACTGCGATGACGGTCTCCTCGCCAGTGTCGAGGTCGATGGCCGACATGGCGGAGGTGTCCCGGCCCCGGCTGTCGATCATGTACAGCGCGCCGCCCGTCTTGTCGAAGTCGAAGGGCATCGTCGTGAGAAGGTCTTCCATCTCCACCTTCATGAACGGCCGCCAGGAGCCCTCTCCGTCGAGCATGAGCAGGTCGCTGCCGCCGTCCGGAGTGATCCGGGCGCCCAGCCGGACCCGGTAGTCATCATCGATCAAGAGCTCGGCGAAGTCGTCGTTCCTCTGGATCAGCGTTCTCTCCGCCGTCAGGATGTCGACCCTGTACAGGTCGTGGTATGCGGGGTCGCGGTCATTGAGCCCGACGACTATCTCCTGTGGGGACCTGTGGCTGGCGCCCTGGATCTGCGCGTGGACGCCTTCCAGCGGGGTGAGGTCTATGGTCGTCCCCGCGTCGAGGTCGACCGAGTAGACGTGCCAGTCCTCATCCCCGGCCCTGTCCTGGAGGTACAGCACGTGCCGGGAGGTGTATGCCCAGAAGTAGATGCGGATGCCCCTCTCGCGGTCTTCGGTGACTGGACTCGCGGCCTTCGGATCGTCCGCAGGCCCCACCCAGACGTTGAGGACGCCGTCCACCGGGGCGAGGAAGGCCAGGCGGGCACCATCCGGGCTGATCTGCGGCGAGGTCCTGTCAGGATTCCCGAACAGAACCCGGCGGGGGATTATAGGTATGGTCTCGCTACGAGACGTCCTATCGTGCTGCATCCTCTTGTGTCCTGACCGATGACGGTTGTGGGGTGGATTCACTCAGGCAGCGAGGTCTCGAAGAAGCGCTGCCAGTTCCGGTACATCACGTTCTCGATGTCCTCCTGCTTGTAGCCCCGCCGCGCCATGACGTCGGCCACCCTCTGGTAGTCGGCGACGGTATCGATCTCCAACGGGGCATTCTCCGTTCCTCCCTGGCCGTCGGTGTCCCCACCTATGGCCGAGTGCAAGGAGTTGCCAGCCAGCTGGCAGACGTGGTCGATGTGGTCGACGTAGTTCTCCAGGGTCACGTCCTCCTTGGTGAAGGGCTTCTTGGCCGGGAGGTTGATCCAGTCCAGTCCTGGCGGCCACAACATGTGGGCGTCCATCGAGTGGCCGATAACCGCTCCGCGCTCGATGAGCCTCCTGAGCTGGTGGTCGGGGAACTGACGCTCGCCGGGGCACACAGCCCGGCAGTTCTGGTGGCTGGCCAGCACCGGCCCTTCGAAGATGTCCAGCTCCTGCCGGACCGACTCGTCCGAGGTGTGGGACACGTCCAAGATCATTCCCAGAGAATCCATCTCCCGGAGAAGCTCCTCGGCGCCATCCAGCAGGCCACCGCCAGTCCCCGTTCCGGTCCCGTGCGAGTATCTGCTGACCCCGTAATGGGACAGGCTTATCACACGAAGGCCAGCCTCGAACCATTCGTGGACCTGCTGGGGCCAGACGATCGGATCGGCCCCCTCCATCCCCAACACCATACCGACGGGTAGGCGGTCATAGTTGTCGGCACTTATCCAGGCTCCCATGTGCTCTTTGAACTCGCCAGGTGACTTCAGAAGCCGAGTCTCTCCCATCGTCTCGAGCATGTGATAGTACCCAAGGAAGCCCCGTCCGGCCGCATAGGAGAGGATGTCGGTCCTGTGGTCGCCGTGCTCATGGCCCGGGCGCAGGATACAGCAATCGCCTACCTTCACCAGCGCGACCGCCAAGCCGCCCTTTCGCATCTCCGGAAGAGAGGCCATAGTGCCTTCGTCGGGCCAACCCCTCTCCCCGTGGACCTCTACTGTCCGAGCCCTGACCTGGTCAATGGGCAGGATCAGGTCGCGTTGCAGTTTCACCGCGCCAAACGTCATCGGGTAGTCGCCGTCGATGATCAACATGTGGTGCCTCCGTTCCAGCTATGTGAACCCTACGATGCCTATCTCGCCTGAGCGATGCGGGCCTCTACCTGCGTCCTCGACGGGATGCCCTCGGTCCCCTCGGCCTCTACGCTGAAGGCCGCTGCGCAGGCCGCGAATCGGGCCGACTCTATGGGATCGGAGGTCTCCCCGTACCGTATCAGGTACGTCGCCGCGAAGACATCGCCCGCGCCGGTGGGATCGACCTCCCGCGCCCGGAACGCCGCGATCCTGTGCTCCCTGCCTTCGAGCAGCACCCACGCGCCGGCGGCTCCTTCAGTTACGATGAGCACGCGCGTCCTCTCCGCCCATCCGCGGACTGCGGCTGCGTCCTCAGGGTCATCCTTCGAGACCACGGCCGCGTCTACGAATGGCAGAATGCTTGCCCCATCCCATGACGCCTGGCTGATCGAGCCGTCCGAGCTCCTGCGTCTGAGCCATCCCTGAAGCGAAGCCACTATCGTGGCCTCCGGGAACGCCTGCACCAGTTCTGCGTCGACTTCGCCGAGCAGCGGGCCCAGCAGGACGAGCGGCGAGCCTCGGAAATCCTGAGGGACGTCCCGCACCGAGAGAGGCCCGGCGGTCGTCGCTACGCTCTGAGTCCTGGTACCGTCGTGGTAGTGGTTGCGGAAGACCGTGCTGACAGGCGCCGGGACCGAGTGGACGCTTGTCCCCGGCAGGGCGCTCGCCGCGTCGAGGTCAGGCCCAGTGCTGGTCAGCAACGCTGGTCTGAGGCCCATCCTTAGAGCGGTGATGGAGGCGTAAGCGGCGGTGCCTCCGAGTCTACGCCCCGACGCCGTCGTGTCCCAGGCGAGGTGGCCGACAGTGAGGAGGTCCGGGATCACGGCCCGTTGCCCGGCTGCTCCTCCTTGAGGTACGCGACCACCTGGCGGGAGTCGCCGCTCCCCATGCTCTCCGTCGCCACTAGCGGATGGTCGGCCAGGGCCATGTGGACGACCCTGCGCTCGTTGGCCGGCATCGGCTCCAGCGTGATGGAGCGGCCCGAGTCGACGACGCGCTGCGCTACCCGCTCGGCCAGGTTCACCACCGACTTGTAACGCCGCGCCTGGTAGCCCTCCACGTCGAGCATGAGGTTAACCCTGGACCCCAGCCGCCTGCTGGCCAGGTACCGCACGATGAACTGGAAGGCCTTCAGAGTCTCCCCGCGGCGGCCGATCAGGAGCCCCGCATCCTCGCCCTCGATCTCGAATACGGGGCCGTCGATGTCCTCATTATGGACCTGCTTGAGTCCTGCAAACGCCTCGACGTCCATCCTGTAGAGCAGGCTTGTCAAAATGTCGGTCGTGACGGAGACGAGCTCGTTCGGGGCCTCCAGGAGCGTGACGCGGACGCGAGCGGGCTCGCCTCCCAGGCCGAACAGGCCGGTCTTTCCGCGGCTAATGACGTCGACTTCGACCTCTGCCCGATCTGCGTCGAGCTCCCTTAACGCGAGCTCGATTGCCTCTTCCGCCGTCTTGGCCGTTGTCTCGATCTCTTTCGTCATCGTTAGTCTCCTCGGCGGCCGGCGCTGCTTGCGGGGCCTCTTCCGATTCCTCCGCACGGCGCCTGAGCGGGTTCAGGGACATCAGCGGGCCCCAGCCGGTTATGAAGCCCTGCATTACGACGCCGACGACGTTGGATATCACCCAGTATACAGCGAGCCCGCTGGGGAACGTCGTTGTGAAGAAGCCGAACATCAACGGCATCATCCACAGCATCATCTGGTTGGTCGACTGCTGCCGTGGGTCGGCGGTTGGCATCGTGGTCATCTTCTGCATGATGAACATCGACGCCCCGACGGCCACCGGCAGGATCGGCGTGCTGTCCGGGACGGCGAGGTCAAGCCACAGGAACGAGCTGTCGAGAGGCACCACCTCGTGCACCCTGGGCAGCCAGGAGTAAAGACGGTTTGAGAGGCCGACCAGGCTCTCCGGAGTCGACGGCAGCGTCTGCAGGATGGCCTGGTAGAGCCCGATCCAGATGGGGAACTGGATGAAGAAGGGGCCCAGGCACCCGATCGGGTTGACCCCGGCCTCCTTGTACACCTTCATGGTTTCGGAAGCCCGCCGCTGCCGGTCCTCGCCGTACTTTTGCTGGATCTCCTTGAGCCTCGGCTGCAGCACCGTCATGGCCTTTAGCGCTCGGCTCTGCCTGACCGTCAGCGGGAACATGGCCCCGCGGATGAGAATGGTAAACACCGCGATGGTGATGCCGAAGCTGAGGAAGAAGATGCTGTAGAGCATCACCAGGCTGTTGATCATCGGCTCGATGACCAGCGTGTTCCATACGGTGAGGATGACTCCGAAATCCATGGTCTAAGAGTGCCCCTCTAGCACGAGGTGCCGCTCAGCGCGTTCGCCTCTTTGGCGTCGAAGACCCATTCCTCGTCCAAGTCTCCGGAAGCCCCGATGGAGAGGGCGCGTATCGTATCGTCCTGGACGCTCAGGTAGACGGCTTCGCCGTCCGTGGCCAGGGAGCTTCTGATCTCGTTCTCGATGCTGCAGGCGCCTTCGAGGTCTCCGTCGGCGATGTTCGCTACGTGTACCTTCCCGTCGTCCGAGCCGACCACGACCAGGTCCCGCATGAGCGCAGGGGTACCGACGATGCGGTCTCCGGTCCTGAGGGCCCACCGTAGCCTGCCGGTGCCAAGCTCCAGCGCGTACAGGCTGCCGTCCAGAGAGGGCGCGAAGACCGTGTTCGAGTCGGCGACCGCTCCTCCCCAGTACCAGTTGGCGGCATCGGTGAAGCGCCATTCCTCCTCGCCGGTCGCTGCGCTGAGAGCGTAGAAGGTGGAGTCGAAGGAGCCAACGTAAACGCGCCCGCCGGCCACGACGGGCGAGGCCACGACACCGCCGCCTGTCTCGAACTCCCAGATCACCTTTCCGCTGGTGATCGAAAGCGCGTAGACTTTATGGTCGAGGGAGCCGAAGTAGGCCACGCCGTTGGACGCTGCGGGCGTCGACCACACCTTGCCGCCGGTCTCGAATCTGTGCAGCTCCCGGATGGAGGCCCTGTCCTCGCTCTCGAACGTGACCTCGAAGGTGTAGACCGAGTTGTCCGAGGAGCCCACCATGACTATTTGGCAAGGCACGCCGCCGGAGGCGTCGGAGCAGTCGTCGTCAACCACGACCGGGCTCCCGACGATGGGCCCCGGGTCTTCCTCCAGAGGGGCCTTCACTTCCTTGCTGTCCAGCAGAACGGGGTCGCGCCAACTGAGAGGGTCCGTGCTTCCGCCAACGTCGAACACGTACAGGAAGCCGTCGTATCCTCCAATGTACATTGTGCCGCCACTCAGGACAGGCGTGCCGTATACCGCTCGGGAACCCTCGTCGCCGAGCAGGTTGAAGTCCCACAGACTCTCCCCCGTCTGGCGGTCGAGCGCGACCAATTTGCCCTCTCCGGTGCCGGCGTAGACCACGCCTTCGACCACGACGGCCCCCGACCATCCGTCGGGGTTCGTCAGATTCCGGCCGCACGCGGTCAGCGCCATCAGGACAAGCGCCAGGACGACCAGAGCACCGTAGCGTCTCATGGAAGCCGTCATCCGCAGTTCAGGGGACAGGGTCATATCCGCTGGTCCCCAACGGGCGGCAGCGGCCGAGCCGCTTCAACCCCAGCCAGATGCCCCTGACAGCTCCATGCCGCGAGATGGCCTCGTAGGCATAGCTCGAGCAGGACGGAGTGTGTCTGCACATCCCCGGCATGTAGGGGGAGACGGCCATCTGGTAGAGGCGGATTGCGGCGAGCGATAACTTTCGCATCTGGTAACTCAAGGCGTCCCGGCATCCGGCAACTTCCGCTCCAGTACCCCCGCCCGCCTCAGCAGGCTGGTCATGGACCTCCTGAGACTATGAAAGTTTGCCGATCCGGTGTCCCTGCGGGCCACCAGCACCAAATCCCAGCCCTGCCGGACCGCGATCAGCCGGGCGGCTTCGCGGAGTCTTCTTTTCACTCTGTTACGGACGACCGCACCCCCCACGGCTTTGCTGACCGAGAATCCGAACCGGCTCAAGGCCAAGCCGTTCGGCCGCGCTCGGAGTACGAGAAGGGCGCTGTGCCAGCTCTTTCCTTCCCGACGCGCTGCGGCAAAGTCCGCTGGTCTGGTGAGACGTCGGCCCCTTGGCATCGATAGGCGTGCGTGACGCCCCGGCAAGCGGCTCAGACGGTCAGCCGCTCGCGTCCCTTGAACATACGACGGCGTAGCACGTTCCGGCCGCCCCGGGTGCTCATTCGCGACCTGAAGCCATGCACACGGCTCCTGCGCCTCTTCCGGGGCTGGTAGGTTCTCTTTGGCATTATGCAGCAAGTATACCCGCGGGCGAATAGACGTGTCAAAACCAGAGTGCGCCGGCCAAGTGCAGGACGCAGGTCGCCTGCTGAGGACGGGCCGTCACCAGAGCGTCATCTCCTGAAGGTCGGGGGCTGGGATCAGTGTGGGCTCGGTCATGTCTTGTATGTCCTCAGGCGTCCAGCCGGGGGCGGTTTCCTTAAGGACGAGACCGCTGGGAGCGACCTCGATCACCGCGACATCGGTCACGATCAGGCTGACGCATCCCTTGCCGGTCAGGGGGAAGCTGCACTCGCGGACGATCTTCGGACGTCCGCGCCTGTCGACGTGCTCCATAGCCGCGATCGTACGCTTTGCGCCGGCCGCCAGGTCCATGGCGCCACCGACGTTGCCGATGCCGCGCTGAGGCAGCATCCAGTTGGCCAGGTCGCCCTTCTCTGAGACCTGCAGGGCGCCCAGGACGGTCACGTCGATGTGCCCACCGCGGATCATGGCGAAGGACTCTGCCGAGTTGAAGAAGGCCATTCCCGGCACCCATGCCAGGAACTGGCCGCCCGCGTTGGTTAGGTCGACATCCTCTTCTCCATCCTCGGCCATCGGTCCGTAGTTGAGGACACCGTTCTCACTGTGATAGACGATAGTTCTGCCCTCGGGCACGAACTGCGAGCACAGCGTCGGAATTCCCAAGCCCAGGTTGACGACGTCGCCGTCCTGAAGCTCCCGCGCCACCCTCATGGCGACCACTTCTCGGTCCAGGCGCTCCCTCGTCATTCACGAGCCTCCGTACTTGCCTTGCAACTGAATGGCTATTTGAGTGTGACATACGATCCCTGCGACATCTTACCACCGCTTACGCGTTGGCACGCCGGGACCGGACAGGCCTACCTCCGGTCAATACCGTGCCCATTGCTGGGGAACGAAGAGTGGGGCGTACCGCAGTTCACCGCCCACCACCGTCGCCATCACCTGTCCACGCAGCGTCACGCCCTCCAGAGGGGTGTTCCTGCCTTTGGAGGCGAACTGGGCCGCGTCCACGACCCACTCAGCTTCGGGATCGAATATGGTTACATCGGCGGGCGCACCCTCTTGGAGCGTGCCGAGGCGTCGGTCGACCTTGGCCGACGAGTCGAGCAGGAACTTGGCGGGCTTGGCCGTCATGACTTCGATCAGCGAGGGCAGGCTGATCTTCCCCGTGTGGACCAGGGACATGACCGAGCCCAGCGCCGTCTCCAGGCCGCTGATGCCGAAGGCGGCATCGTCGAAGGTGCAAAGCTTTTCGACTGGTCCGTGGGGTGCGTGGTCCGTGGCTATCACGTCCACGACGCCGTCGGCCAAAGCCTCGACCATGGCGTCCACGTCCTCCTGGCTGCGCAGCGGGGGGTTCACCTTGGCGTTAGTGTCGTAGGCGTCCGGGGTTAGAGCGTCGAACTCGCCGGGCGCAAGGCCTCCACGGTGTCCGAGGACCGCCCGGTCCGTCAGTGTTAGGTGGTGCGGTGTCACCTCGCAGGTGGCGTTGATCCCGCGCTCCTTCGCGTCGCGCACCGCCCGGACCGCACCGACGGTGCTGACGTGCGCGAGGTGGAGCCTCCCGCCGGTAAGCTCGGCAAGCGCGATGTCCCGCGAGACCATGACATCCTCCGCCGAGTTGGGAGCGCCCCTGAGTCCGGTATGGTTCGAGACCCAGCCTTCGTTCATCACGCCGCCGCGAAACAGATCCGGCGCCTCGCAGTGGTCGATTATCGGGAGACCGTGGGCTGAACTGTAGCTGAGGGCCTGCCGCATGACGTTCGAGTCGGCGACAGAGTGCCCGTCGTCGCTGAAGCCGATCACGCCCGCCTCGGCCAGCTCGCCCATCTCGGCGAGCTCCTTGCCCTTGCTGCCCTTGGTAATGCACCCGATCGGCAGCACCCGGACCGACGCCTGCTCCCTAGCGGTGCGAGTCACGAAGTCGACGGTCGCTCGCGTGTCCATCGTCGGGTTGGTATTGGGCATGGCGCAGACGGTCGTGAAGCCGCCGCGGGCGGCGGCGAGAGTCCCCGTTGCGATAGTCTCCTTGTACTCGAATCCTGGCTCTCTGAGGTGGCAGTGCAGGTCTATGAGGCCCGGGCAGACGACCATCCCGGCGGCGTCGATTATCGCGATGCCCTCGGGCGGATCAATCCTGGTCTCGAGGCCCCTCACGACTCCGTCTGCCAGCAGAAGGTCCGCGACGCGGTCGACTCCACGGCCAGGGTCGATTACCCGGCCCCCTCTTATCAACATCGCTTCAGTCATACTCCGTCACCTGCCTCAGCATGATGCGCCCTATCTGGCCGCCCGGTCGCGCGTGGCGAAACTGTGGAGCAGGGCCATTCGGAGCGCCACCCCGTTCGTCACCTGCTCCTCGATTACCGAACGGGCGCCGTGGGCGACGTCGGAGTCGATCTCCACGCCCTCGTTCATGGGGCCGGGATGCATTACGAGAGCGCCAGGCCTCGCCAGCTTCAGCCGCTCGGCGCTTATGCCGTACATGCGCGAGTACTCCCTCAGGCTCGGCAGATGGCCCTGACGCTCCAGCTGGAGCCTCAGGGCCATGACGACGTCGGCCCCGTCAAGCGCCCGCTCCACGCTGGTCTCGATGCGGACATTCGCGAAGGGATGGCCGTTCCGTTCCCTGCGTCCGTCCTGGAAGTCCGTTGGGATAAGGGTCGGAGGTCCGCACAAGACCACCTCCGCGCCCATCTTCTGGAGGCCCCACAGGTTGGACCGTGCCACGCGGCTGTAGAGCAGGTCCCCTACGATCGCTACCCTGAGCCCCTCGATCGAGCCGGTATGGGACTGGATGGTGAACAGGTCCAGAAGCGCCTGAGTGGGATGTGCGTGTGCTCCGTCGCCCGCGTTGATGATCGAGCTTTCGAGCGTGCTTGCCAGGAAGTGGGGCGCGCCCGACTGAGGATGGCGGATGACGATCACGTCGGCGTTCATCGCCTGTATTGTCAGGGCGGTGTTGTAGAGAGACTCGCCCTTCTCCACGCTGCTCCCGCTGCCGGAAACGTTTATCACGTCGGCGCTCAGGATCTTCCCGGCCTGCTCGAACGAGACGCGCGTCCGGGTCGAGGGCTCGTAGAACAGCGTGACGATGGTCTTGCCTCTCAGGGCGGGCACCTTCTTTATGTCGCGGTGAAGGACCTCCTTCATCGCCCGGGTCCTCTCCATGATCACGTCGATCTCATCCCGCGTGAAGTCGTCGAGGTCCAGCACGTGCCGACGCTCGGCCAGCCTCGGAGAGCCCGAACCCGGCTGCGGGGCGACTGTGACAGATCCGATCTCCTGGCCTCTCCGTGTCTCGACTTCCGTCATCGGCCCTCCCTCACGACTAGCATCACCTCGTCCGAGCCGTCGATCTCCGTGACGCGCACGTCCACCTCCTCGTCGGGAGACGTTGGAACGTTCTTGCCGACGAAGTCGGGCCTGATCGGCAGCTCCCGGTGGCCCCTGTCGATGAGTACCGCGAGCTGTATCTGGCTGGGCCTGCCGAAGTCGTTCAGCGCGTCCATGGCGGCTCGTATGGTCCGCCCCGTGAAGAGCACGTCGTCGACCAGCACGACGCGGCGCCCCCCGATGTCGAAGGGTATCTCGGTCGGCCGGACAGGGTTGGAGCCCGCACGGTGGCTGTCGTCCCGGTAGAGCGTGGCGTCCAGTGCGCCGGCAGGCACCTCGATCCCTTCGAACTGCCCGATCAAGGACGCGATTCGAGCAGCCAGCGGGACACCCCTTGTCTGCAGGCCCACGAGCACGATGGCGTCTGGGCCTCCGTTGCGCTCCAGGACCTCGTGCGCGATGCGTGTCAGCGCCCGCCTCATCTCATCCCGATTCAGTATCCTGAGCGGTCGAATCGGCGCTGTCATCTCTCCCTGCCATGGCCTTTCGAAGGCGCAAAAAAACCTCTCGCCCGCAGGCAAGAGGCTCAAGTCACCGGCCTCAGATGTGGCCTCGGTGAGTCCCTTGCCAGCCTCACAGGACTGAGTTAAAGGGCGCCGCCGATCCGGATGATCGATCGAGCCGTATTGTACCGGAGAGCCGCTCAGTGGTTCAAGGCCCTGCTGTTCGTCCAGTGCCTGCCCCATGCTAGAATGCACTTGAAAAAGATCGCGATGGCGAGTGTAGTCCAGTGAGAATTGTAGCCGGGTCCACCAGGTGTTCTTGGGGGAGGAAGATGGGCCGATTCTTGCCACTGGTGGTGATGCTTTCAGCCGGTGTCCTGGTTTTAATTGGCTGCAGCTCTGGGGGCGCCTCTCAGACCGTAGACCCGCAGGATGCGGGAGTCATAAAAGCCAGGGCCTGTACCGAAGGTGACGGAAGAAGTACCGTTTTATATGTCCAGAATCTCGACGAATTCGGATGGGGGGATGTTCGCATAGGAGTCTCCAAGGGCGGCGAGACCTATAGTCAAGAGCTGGCGAACCTGCCGCCGCAGAATCAGGTCGAGGCCGAGCCATTCACCGAATCGCGAGAGTTCTTCTACTATGTGGGCGGGGCGGCTCAGCAGCCTGGAGGCAGGCTTGGCCAAGGGTTGATTCCCTCGTAAAAACCCGTTTTGAGGAAGTTCCAGCGATTTAGCACATCTGAGCGCTACCGTATGTTGGGGTAGTATACGGAACAGAGGCTGTATATTGTACCCAGGCGTGGGAACGGTTGTTCTAATTCGACCTGCACAGACTTTTTGCGAGAGAATCAAGGGTTTGTCAGGCAGTCCGACAGGTACAACCTGGGCAGCTTCTCGCACATTGAGAGTGTCAGCGTAGATGTCCAAGTACCCTTCGAGGCTGCGTGGACGGGCGAGGTAGGCTTCTGTGAATAGGACACGTACCTGCGCACTGGCGGCCAGCCTCATGGCCGGAATTCTGCTCCTGGCAGCCTGCGGTCCGGGAGGGGCTTCGGAATCATCTGAAATTGTCTTGGGAGACACAGTCACCGCCGAGGTGTGCGTCGAAGGCGATGGCCGGGCCGCGGTTGTCTATTTCAAGAACCTTGGTGATTCGGAGTGGCAGGACATCGCGTTCTCACTCGAAAAAGGCGGCGAATTCTACACCTTGGGTGCCGAACCTCAGAGCATGAGGCAGGGCCGTAGCAAGCCAGCCAGCTGGCCGACTGAGGATGTACGGGCCGCAGAGGCCTTCACCGACTCAGGCGAGTTCACCCGCCGGACCGGCGCCACGTGGGCGGGACAGGGCGGGACCTCGAAGGTCAAGCGAGCGTCCAGTTACCAGGAGTCGATGGAGCGCCTGGGATCATTCTCCCACCTGACTGCGGCCGCGATCACGGTTGGAGGCCTGAACCCCGGTGAGTGGTCAGGCGATGTGGTCCCCTGCGAATAGGCCCATGGCCCGCCCGCCGAAGTCAATCGAGCGGATGCAGTGTGCACGGCAGTACTAAACGAGTACATCTCCTTGACGGGCCAACGACCCGTTGACTACGATTCGGGTGGCGCTCCAGAGGCACGAACCGTGATAGCAGTCGAGGCAGGCCCTCCCGGGGGTTAGATGGCCAAGAAATACCAGCGGGAAATCGAAGACATCCTAAAGCAGGCGGGGGAGGTCGCGCCTCGCCGAAGCTCGGTGAGTCTGCCTGTCCTGGTCTGGCGAAGCGCGGTCAGGCCGCTGCGGGGCCGCTCCGCTCCGTTCTCCCCCGGTCGGCTGATGCTGGCGGGGGTGGTGTTTCTGCTTGCGACCCTGCTGTTCCGGACCTTCCTGCCCTGGGTCGTCGCTCCTCTCGCCGTCGCGGGCGTCGTCCTGTTCGTCGTCGGCTACGGGATGTTCTTCGTCAAGCCGCGGCAACGGTACGAAAAGAAGTGGAGAGGCGAACTCCTGGAAGACGACGACCCGCCGATCTGGAGCCGGTTTCGCCCCAGGCGGTAGGGTAGTAGGGAACTCCCGCCGACTGCGACCACCTATCGGAAACTGGGCACGCTAGATGGAGCACTCCCCTTCGCCGCGCTCCAGCTTGTAGATGATGGTCTTGTCCCAGTCCATGTACTGCTCGATGGTCTCCCTGCCCAGCTCGGGCACTTCCTTGAACCCGGCGAGGACCGGCTCGAAGGTCTGAGGGCCGACTCTGGCCGCGTAGTCCTTGAAGGCCTCGCCGTCGTTGCGATCCTGCTGGTAGTGGGAAATCACCGCCCGCACCGCCTCCGGCACGCGCTTGGCCGGGACCTTGGTCTTGACTCGCAGGCCGATGCGCGAGTCGCCATCGTCGTAGCTTCCGCCCAGGAACAGCTCGTAGGCCGGCACCTGTCCTCCGGGGGCCTTCGCGGCCGCGCCGTGGAAGCCTATGTCGGCGATGTGGTGCTGACCGCACCCGTTGGGGCATCCGCTCATCTTCACGTGCATCTGCCTGACCAGCGGGTCCGAGGTTTCGAGAGCCTCCAGGGTCTCCCGGACGGCGCGTCCCAGACCCATCGACGAGGTTATGCCCAGCTTGCAGCTGTCGGTGCCGGGGCAGGACACTACGTCCGTGATCTCGTTGGCGCCGTAGTCTCCGAGCTCCATCTCGTTGAGCTCATCGTAGAGCTCGCCAAGTGCCGCTTCGGGGACCCAGCGGAAGGTCAGGTTCTGCTGATGGGTGATCCTGGCCCGGCCGCCCGCGTACATGCGGGAGAGGTCGGCGAGCTGGTGGAACTGCTCTGCCTGGATGTCTCCCAGAGGGAGTTTGACGATAACCGCCCGGTACCCTTCCTGCTTCTGTGCGCGGACGTTTGTCTCGGTCCACCTGGTGAAATCGTCGCCGCGGCCGTTGCTCCGGTACGCGCCGTCGAGGGGCGGCGCGTCGAGCGACTCGTCCTCGATGAACAGGAGTGAAGTCGGGTCGAACGAGCGTTGTGCCCAGCCCTCCTGCAGCTCCTCCTCGACCATCGTGCGGAAGTCATCGATGCCTAACCGGGCGATGAGGAACTTTATTCTCGCCTTCATCCGGTTCTTGCGGAGCTCGTCGGAGCGGTGGAAGACGCGTATTACGGCCTCGGTGACCTTCAGGTACTCCTCGACAGGCACGAAGTCGTAGAGAGTGGGCGCTATGCGCGCCATTATCGAGGTGCCGCCGCCGGTCAACAGCTTGAACCCCCGCCTGCCGTCGACCACTTTGGGGATGAACCCCATGTCGTGGATCGCGGTTATCGCGCAGTCGCGCTCACAGCCGGAGAAGGCGGTCTTGAACTTCCGGGGCAGCGCCTGCGTGAACGGGTGGCGGACGAAGTACCGGGAGTAGGCCGCCGCGTAGGGTGTGACGTCGAAAGGCTCGTCCGCACATACGCCCGCCATGTCGCAGCCGGTCACGTTGCGGACGGTGTTTCCGCAGGCCTCGCGCGTGGAGAGCCCGACGTCGCCGATGACGCGCATGAAGTCCGGTGTGTCGGGCAGCGGGACGTGGTGGAACTGGAAGTTCTCACGTGTGGTCACGTGGCCCTTGTTCAGGGGAACGAAGCGGGCGGACACCTCTCCGAGGGCATCGAGCTGGTCGGCCTTGAGTCCTCCGAACGGGACCTTGACCCGCATCATGTGCACGTCGGCCTGGCGCTGTCCGTAGACCCCCTGCTTCAACCGGAACGACTGGAAGGCGGTGGGGTCGAAAGTCCCTTCCCTGAACCTCTTCATCTCGGTTTCGAACTCGTCGATCTCTTCGGGCATGATGTCGATGATGCCCTGCACTCGCGGCTTCCACTCGGTCTGTGTCATCGTCATTTCTCCTGTGGACCGGGAACTGAAATATCCCGGAAACGAAAAGCCCCGCTCGCCTTTACTGCCTGAGCGGGGCGCGTCATAGGCCTCGGCCGCAACCCTACGGCCCACTCCGACAGACGCAGTCACACCGGTAACGCTTCATCGGGCACAATGTACCAAGCGACTCACCGACTGTCAATTACACGCAGTAGTCCCAGATTCCCCACCTGACATGGTTGGGGGCTGCTTGGTGTGCTTTCAGGGGGTGTCCGGGTGTCGACCAGGGGTGACGCATGACATGATCGGGCATCGGACAGGGTCTCGGGTGCCGTCTTTGAGGGGTATCGGCAGCGGTTCGCTGCCAATTGTGGCTGTTCTCAGGCCGAAGAAGGCATGGCCCGGCCTGGCAACTCGGCAGAGTCGCCTACAAACCGATGCTCCAGGCAGGGTCGCCCTACGCTCGATACGGCTCGGCAGCCAGCGCCAATATCCTCTGCCGCGCCCTGAGCAGCAACTCGTATGAGGGATGGCCACGGGCAAGACGGATGATCAACCTCCTGGCGTGACGCATCACACGGCCCGGTAGGGCGATCAGGGCGAAGCGCACCGCCTTCAGACGCTTGCCCACCCACTGTCCGCCCAAGACCTGCCGCTTCATGGCAGAGTTCAGGTTGAAGGCCAGCACCGATATGGCCCACCATGCGGCGTTGGCCCCGAACAGCCCCGACGGCAGCCGGCCCCCAGCCAAGTCACTCTTCAGAACGCTGTGGACCTCCTCGCCCTTACCGCACCTCTGTCTCGACCACCAGATCAACTCATCTGCCGCAATGCTCCGGTTGGTCACCACTCCGAAGACCTTGTACCAGCCTCTGTTGGACAGCTCCATCGCGGGGAACGGAAGCTCCATCTGCCCCTCCATTCCCGGCAGAGGCTGTTCGATCAACCGCTCCCTGGTAGCTATGAACCGATACTCAGGGCTGTTCTTGGAGTGCCCTATCCAGTTGGGCACGAAGTTCACCTCAGTCCACTGCTGGCCCGTGTCCACACGATGCTCCCCAACCTTGCGGTACAGCGTCTGCCAGTCTTGCTCGGCGACCTCGGACACCGCACGGCGGAACTCCGCCGTCACGTCGACCCCAACCGCAAACTCGATCACCCCGAACCGCTCGTCTCTACCCTCCGCGCAGTACCGCAGCAACTCCCGCTGGTACCCCGCCGTGTCAGACCGCAGCATCACCTTTTCCACCCGTGTAGACAGATGCTCCAGTGCTTCAACCAACACTCGCAACTGCTGATGGCCCGCAGGTACGTTGCCGTCCCTAAACTCCGAATGCACGATCAACTCGGCCTCTGACCAGTAGGTGATCAGCGGCTGGTACGCCCTGTACTTCTTGTAGCTGGGGAGCGCCTCGTGCTTGCGCGTCTCCACCAGTGTGGCATCCATGTCCAGAGTGGCCTCGGTCTGAGGCGAACGGCTCTGCACGAAGCCCACTAGGTCGGCGTTCACCTTGCGCAGACCCTTCATAGCTCCATTGGGAGCAGGTATGAATGCTCTGTGAGCTTCCCGCTTCGCCTCCTCGCCCGCGTCATGGAACCTCTCCAGATACCGGAACACCGCAGACTCCGACGGCACGCTCCGACGACGCTCGACTCGCCATCTCTTCTCCAACGCCCTGCGCTCGCTGAGACGCATACCATAGGTCTCGAATTCTCGAAGCATCCTGCACAACCCTCTGTCCTTCTCAAGGAGATCAAGGTCGGACACCGACTCGCCCCCTGCCAAGTTCAGCAGCATCAGCGAAATGATCATCTGGCTGTCCGTCCAGCCCTGACCTCTCTCCCGCAGTCTCATGTGGCGCTCTACCGATGACCTCAAACCCGCTGCTTGCATCAACTCCACGTACGTCATCAGGCCGGACAGTCCCGTCATACCTGTCGAGCCCTGCTCCTGTTCGTACTGGAATGCCAGTAAGCCTTGCTTCATAATAGCTGCACCTCGTTGGTGATCGTTTCTCTTGGTCAAGAAACATCTTAGCCCCCTTCGTGGCGGGCGCCAACGAGGTCCTTCTCTTATCTAGGTGGGGAATCTGGGAAATGTTCTGGGCTCGCACCGCCGGCGCACCAACAGAGTCCGAGAATCAGTATGCGATTACCCAGGCGCCCCGGTCCGCCGGGCTGACCTCTGAACCACCGTCGGATACAATAGCGGCCCGGAAAGAGTGCCGGGCCGCCATGACCACCCCCGCCAGACGCCAGTACCTGCGCATCAAGAAGCAGCACCCGGACGAGGTGCTCCTCTTCCGGATGGGCGACTTCTACGAGACCTTTGACGACGACGCGCGCCTCGTCGCGCGCGAGCTCGAAATCGCCCTGACCTCGCGGGAGATGGGCCGCGGACAGCGCATACCCCTTGCGGGCATCCCCTACCACGCCCTCGAACCCTACCTTGCGCGCCTGGTGAAGAAGGGCTACCGGGTCGCCATCTGCGAGCAGACGAGCGACCCCGCGGAGTCGAGGGGGCTCGTGGAGCGGCAGGTCGTACGGGTCGTCACTCCTGGCACCGTCATCGAGGACGCTATCCTGGAGCAGAAGGCCAACAACTACCTGGCCGCCGTGATCGTCGAGGGAGACCAGGCGGGGCTGGCATATGTGGACATTACGACCAGCGAGTTCGCGACGACCCAGATCGGGCTCCAGCAGCTACCGTTTGAACTCGGACGACTCGCCCCCTCCGAGCTCCTGGTATCGGAGGCGGACGAGGAGCCGCTGTCCAGCGACGGAGCGATGGTCACGCATCTCCCTCCGGACTCATTCCACCACCAGTGGGCCAGGGAGTCGCTTCTGGACCACTTCGGGGTCGCGTCCCTGGAGGCCTTCGGCTGCGAGTACCTGCCGCTGGCCACCCGGAGCGCGGGCGCGGTCATAGACTACCTGGGCCGCAACCAGCGGGCCGCGCTGTCGCAGGTCTCCGTCCTGAGAACATACTCGACCGAGTCGTACATGGTCCTGGACCCCCAGACCCGGAGGAACCTGGAGCTGTTCGAGGGAGGTCGATGGGCCGCCGAAGCGAGCTCTTTGCTGGCCGTCCTCGACCGCACCCGCACCCCGATGGGCGGCCGTCTGCTTCGCCGGTGGCTGGGCCAGCCGCTGCTGGCGGTCGACCGGCTCGCGGAGCGCCAGGAGGCCGTCGCGTGGTTCAAGAGAAGCGACCTGAGACGAGAGAGGGTGCTTGTGCCTCTGGAAGCCGTGTCTGACATAGAGCGACTGATCAACCGCGTCCGGGGCTTGAGCGCCACGCCGCGCGACCTGGCCGGCCTCTCCCACAGCCTCAAGGCAGCCCCGCAGATCAGGGCGGTGCTGGAGGAAGACGACGACGCGCACCGGGTGGCGTCCCTTGCCGGGAACATAGCCAGCCATGAAGAGGTCGTGAGCCTTATCGACCAGGCCATCGCCGACGATCCTCCCGTTTCCATAGGGGCGGGCCAGGTCATCCGCGATGGGTTCTCGTCGGAGCTGGACGAGCTCCGGTCGGCTGCCCAGAACGCCCAGCGGTACATCGCGGGACTGGAGCAGTCCGAGCGAAACAGGACCGGGATCAAGTCCCTCAAAGTCGGCTACAACAGGGTCTTCGGGTACTACATAGAGGTCACGAAGCCGAACCTGTCCCAGGTCCCCGAGGACTACGTCAGGCGTCAGACCCTCGTGTCGGCGGAGCGGTTCATCACCCCCGACATGAAGGAGCACGAATCTCTGATCCTGAACGCCCAGGAGCGAATGGAGGAGCTGGAGTCGTCCCTGTTCCGCCAGGTCTGCAGTCAGATCGGCGAGTCGGCCGCCCCGATAATGGAGACCGCAGGGGCGATCGCCCGCACTGACGCTCTCTGCTCTCTGGGAGAGGTGGCTTCCAGGTACGGCTACGTCAGGCCGGAGCTGAACGAGGGGGACTTGGTCGATATCAGGCAGGGCCGTCACCCGGTGGTGGAGCGCATGCTTCCAGCAGGTGCATTCGTCCCGAACGACACGCGGCTCTCCAGCAGCGAGGAACAGCTCATCGTCCTGACCGGCCCCAACATGGCCGGGAAGTCGACCTACATCCGCCAGGTCGCGCTGATCGTCCTGATGGCGCAGACCGGCAGCTTCGTACCCGCCGAATCGGCCAAGATCGGGGTGGTGGACCGCATCTTCACCCGGATCGGGCTTCAGGACGACCTCGCCGTGGGCCAGTCCACCTTCATGGTCGAGATGGTCGAGACGGCGTCGATCCTGAACCACGCCACGGAGCGATCGCTGATCGTCCTGGACGAGATCGGGAGGGGGACCAGCACGTACGACGGCCTGGCGATCGCGCGGGCCACGGCAGAGTACCTGCACAGCCATCCCAACTTGGGGTGCAAGACCCTGTTCGCCACTCACTACCACGAGCTCACCGAGCTTGCCGCTTACCTGCCCAGAGTACGGAACTACAACGTCGCGGTCTCGGAGGAGCGCGGCGAGGTCGTCTTCCTGAGACGGATCGTGCCGGGCGGCGCGGACAGGAGCTACGGCGTGCACGTCGCGCGGCTCGCCGGACTCCCAGGCAGCGTGGTAAACCGAGCTTGGGACATACTGAGCGAGCTGGAGGGGACCGGTGGTCCGCATGACGGCAGGAAGCCTGACAAAGGCCGTCCGCCGGAGCAGCTCCCCCTGCTCGGCCCCGATCCCGCCGTCATCGAAGAGCTGCTGTCCTACGACATAGCATCCCTGACCCCGCTGGAGGCCATCACCAGACTATACGAGCTCCAGGAGAAGGCCCGTAGCTCCTGAAGCGTCCTCGGCGCGCCATTCCCCGGGACTGTATAATGCGGATTGCACGACTCTTGCAGCCAAGGAGTACGTCACGATGCAGGTTGCCGCCATACCAACCAACCCCAAAGAGCTCCGGGAGCTCATCAGAGAGGGGCGCATCGCCCGGAACACCGGCGGGATGGCCCCCGGGCACGTCCAGGCAAATCTCGCCATACTGCCCGTCGACCTGGCCTTCGACTTCCTGCTCTTCTGCCAGCGCAACCCCAGGCCTTGTCCCCTGCTGGAGGTTGTAGAGGCAGGTTCCACAGAGCCGCGAGAGACGGCTCCGGGAGCGGACCTGCGCTCGGACGCCCCGAAGTACCGGGTGTACAGGCACGGTGAGATGTCCGAGGAGACGGAGGACGTGTCCGAGTACTGGCGCGACGACCTGGTGTCCTTCCTCCTCGGTTGCAGCTTCTCATTCGAGACGGCGATGCAGCGCGCCGGCATCCCACTGCGCCACATCGAGGCCGGGACCAACATCCCCATGTTCGTGACCAACATAGAGACGACGCCTGCCGGGGTCTTCTCCGGCCCGATGGTCGTCTCCATGAGACCGATCCCCAAGGACCTGGTCGTCAGGACGGTCCAGGTGACCTCCAGATTCCCCGGCGTACACGGTGCGCCCATCCACATCGGCGAGCCCGAGGCTATCGGCATCCACGACGTGAGCGTCCCGGACCTCGGCGACCCAGTGGAGATCAGGGAGGGTGAGGTCCCCGTCTTCTGGGCGTGCGGCGTGACGCCTCAGGCCGTCGCGATGAGGTCCAAGCCACCGCTGATGATCACCCATTCTCCCGGCCACATGTTCATAACCGACCTGCGGGACGAAGACCTCTCGGTCTTCTAGGGAGACGGCAAGTCGGTTGGGCGCCATCGACGAGATCATTCTCCAAAACGACCTCCGGGGCGTATCCGCGCTTCGACCCCACGTTCCCGCCGACTCGTGCGACCGGGCCGCTGAGCTGGTCCTGCGAAATCCTGGCACGGTACTGGTGGCAACCGGCTTCTACATCCTGACTCCGGGGGCGCCCGAAACGGATGGACCGCCCGGCGCGCTGGCCATCGGAAACGCGCTGGAACGGCTGGGCTATGACGTCCACTACATCACGGACGCTTACGGGTCCCCCATCCTGAAAGCCATCGGCGTGCCAGCGGACAACCTGGTTGAGTTTCCAATCACAGGGGACAGGGAGAGCAGCTCCTACGCGGGCCTGGTGCTGGAGAAGCTGGATCCCTCTGTGCTCATCGCCATAGAGCGGTGCGGGCTGTCGGACGACGGCCAGTACAGGAACATGCGCGGGCGCGACATCACGCCCTTCACGGCCCGCACTGACCACCTATTCTACGACCATCCAGCCACCATCGGAATCGGCGACGGCGGAAACGAGATCGGCATGGGCGCTGTGGCGTCCATCATCCCCACCGTCCCGTCCCTGGTCGCGAAGCCGGCCATGACCCGCACGACGGAGCTGGTCCTGAGCAGCGTATCGAACTGGGGAGGCTATGGACTGACAGCCGCCCTGTCTCTGAGGACAGGCCGCAACCTCCTGCCAACGGTGGAGACCGAGCAGGAGTGGATATGCCAGGCAGTCGATGCGGGCGCCGTCGACGGCGTCCTTGGGGAGGCCCGATATGGAGTGGACGCGATGACTCTCGAGGAGACCGGGCAGGCGCTGCGGCAGCTTCACGCGCTTCTGGCTGACCACGGGCTATAGGCTGAGACGGTGCGAGGTGAAACGTGACTACTGTGACTGCGATGATGAATCCTGGGCCACCTCGGCTCGGGCCTGACCCTTTCTGAGACTGGCATCATGCCTTCAGCCTGATCTGTCGACTCGAGTCGAGGTGGCAGCCGAAGTGCCTTTGGCAAGGCGAGCAGTGACCTTATAGGAGCCTGGCCCCACGCCCCATCGCAGTCTTGTCCGCTCACCTGGCCGGCGCGCAATCCTCCGGGAGGTAGAAATGACAGGAGTCGTCGGTCATGAAGGTAGTCGTGGTGTTGAGCTGGTCGTCGGAGTCGACACCCACCAGGATGAGCATGTGGCGGTGGCCATTGACCGTCAGGGGGTCCGCCTGGGGGAGCTTCACACAGTGGCGACCACCCATGGGTATGAGGAGCTCGAACGGTGGTCCCGGGGCCTGGGAGAGATTCATGCCTTCGGGATTGAAGGCACCGGTTCCTACGGTGCCGGAGTCGCCCGATTCCTGACCAGTAGGGGCCATACCGTAGTGGAGGTCAACCGGCCCGACCGGTCAACCCGCTATCGGAAGGGGAAGAGCGATTCCACTGATGCGGAGATGGCAGCGCGTGCCGTGCTTGCCGGAGTAGCCGATGCCACTCCCAAGTCAGGTGAGGGTGAAGTCGAAATGATCCGTATGTTCAAGAGCACCAAGGACTCGGCCGTCAAGGCTCGCACCCAGGCAATCAACCAGATGAAGGCCCTGGTTGTCACGGCCCCGGCCCGGCTTCGTGAGCACCTCACTGGCCTCACCGCTGCTGCCCTTGTCACCCGGTCCAAGAGCTTCCGGCCTGGTCGTATGGAGGGTCCCACCGCGGCGGCCAAGTATGCTCTTCGCTCCCTTGCCCGTCGCTACCGTCAACTCGGTAATGAGATACAGGACCTGGAGGCCGAGATCCAAAGACTCACACGGACGGCAGCCCCAGCCCTGGTGGATGGCTTCGGCATAGGACCAGACACGGCGGCGACCCTCCTCATTGCTGCAGGGAGTAACCCGGACCGCCTCCACTCCGAGGCTGCCTTCGCCTCTCCCTGTGCGGTGTCAATCCCATCCCTGCTTCCTCCGGCAAGACCACCAGGCATCGGCTCAACCGAGGCGGCCACCGCCAGGCCAACGCGGCACTCCATCGCATTGTTGTCGTCAGACTTCGTCATGATGAGCGGACCCAGGCATACATGCGTCGTCGCACCACCGAGGGAATGAGCAAGGCTGAGGTGATCCGCTGCCTCAAACGCTATGTCGCTCGCGAGGTCTTCTCCGTCCTACGGAACTCAGCCCTATCCCACAGCACTCCTTGACATCTATAGGAGCATCAGGCTCGATAGTAGATGAGGGTTCAGGGGAACGGATCGAGGCCCGCGTCCAGGTGCAGGACTCCACGGGGAGCTTTACGCACCCGCCCGACGCCATCCTGAAGGTCGGCACCGGAGACCCGTTCTTCTATTCGGACGGCACCTTCAGCGTCGAAGTGCCCAGGGGCAAGGCCCGGATAGCCGTCGAACGAGGCACGGAGTACGTGCCCGCGGACATCACAATCGACGCCCCCTCCCGCGGAGCCGTCGCGGTAGACATCGCCCTGAGGCGCTGGTCGAGCCTCTCCGTCGGCGGGTGGCACCCCGGCAATACGCACATCCACTACGACGAGAATGAGGAGCGTCCGGACGACCGACTCCGACTCGACCCGAGGATTGAAGACCTGAGGATGACCGCCGTCAGCATCCTGAGGCGCCGCGGCCTGGACTACGCGACTAACAAGTACCCGCCCGGCGTGCTCACCGAGATGTCGTCGCCGCAGCACCACGTCCAGTGCGGCCAGGAGAACCGGCACAACTCCTCGCCGTGGGACATCGGATACGGGCACGTCATGCTCCTGAACGTCCGCAACGTGGTCGAGCCCGTAAGCCGAGGCGTTCTCGTGGACGACTTCGATCCCGACTACCCTCCTCTAAGCTACGCCTGCGACGACGCGAGGCGCCAGGGAGGCCTGGTAATCTGGTGCCACAATGGCAGAGGCATGGAGGCCCCCGTGGCCGCCGCACTCGGGAAGCTGGATGCCTTCAACCTGTTCGACCCTTACTGGAACGACGCAGAATACGACATCTACTATCGGATGCTCAACGCCGGCCTGCGGCTTCCCGCCTCCACCGGGTCTGACTGGTTCATCTGCTCGGCGAACAGGGTGTACACGCAGACCGGAGGACCGTTCGACTACGAGACCTGGGTCGAGGCGATGCGCCGGGGAAGAACCTTCATAACCAACGGGCCCGCGTTGCACCTGACGGTCGACGGACGAGGGCCGGGGGACGAGGTCGCGGTCGAGGCAGGAGGGACGCTCGAAGCGTCGGTACGCTGGGAGTCACACTACCGGTTGAAGCGTGTGGAGCTGGTTCACAACGGGACGGTCATAGTGGCGGAGAGCTTCGAGGACGGCTCCACCGCGGGGCGGTTCGAGGCGGACATGTCTGCGGCATCAGACGGGTGGGTGGCGGCCCGCGCTTCCAGCGACACGCGGGACAGCTTCGCCCAACCCATATTTGCCCACACGAGCCCGGTCTATCTGAAGGCCGGAGTCGACGGCCCTGAGAAGAAGGAGGCGGCCGGCTGGTTCGACGGGCAGATAGAGCGGTCCCTTGAGTGGGTGAGGACCAGGGGGCGCTTCTACACCGACGTGCAGCGCCGGGAGGTCATCGACCTATTCCGGGAGGGCCAGAAGGTCTACCGCTCCATCGCACGCCCGTAGATCGTGGCTCGCGCCGCCGAGCGCGGCGGGCTTCCGGCTATGTCCTACCGCCGTTTGCTCTGGCCTGGACCAGCTCCTCGGTCTTCAGCGAGTCGATTCCCCTGCGTACCTGCGAAAGCGTCTCGGACATCCTCTCCTCCAGGCCGAAGAGGACCTCGCGGGCGTACTGGTCCGCACCATCGATACGGGCCTGGGCAGAGGCCTCCGCCTCGCTCAGAAGCCTGTAGGCCTTGCGCTGAGCGTCCTGGGTGATCTGCTGGGCCTCGGTCATGGCCCCGCCCTGTATCTGCTCGGCCTTGGCCTGAGAAGACGCCACGATGGTCGACTCGTCGACCTTCGTCTGATGCTCCTCCTGAGCCGCTATGGCGATCCCGGAGGCCTCCTGCTCGGCGGTCTTCTTCATGCGCTGGGCCTCCAGGTAGGCCTGGTTGACGATGCTTTCCTTCTGCGCGATGACCGTCGCCGCCTCCCGGATGCTGGCGGGTATCGATGTCTGGATCATGTGCTCCAGTGCCGACAGGCGGTCCACGTCTATCATCAGCCTGTTCCGGAAACCAGGCACCCGCGTGCCGTCGTCGACTATGGCCTGTACCTCTCCAACGATCGCGTCCATATCCATGCTGTCTACCTCCGCTTTGCTATGCTTCCTGTCGAGCCAAGCGCTCGATCCTGCTATGGTCGTCTCTTCCTCAGCTCCGCCTCGACGTGCGGCGGGACGAGCGCGTCCACGTTGCCGCCGAGCATCGCCACCTCTTTTATCCTGCTGGAGTACACGAACTGGTAGTCCAGCGAGCTCATCATCGAAACCACGTCTACGTCAGGCGCCAGGTGGCGCCACATGAGCGCCATCTCGAACTCGGACTCGAAATCGAACCCCGCTCTGAGCCCTCTCACGATGAAGGTCGCCCCGACACTGCGGGCGAAGTCCGTGGCCAGCCCCGTGAACGGTATGATCTCTACGTTCGAGAGGCCCCTGACGGACCGCTCGAACAGGTCGGCACGCTCGTCCGTGCTGAACATGAGAGTCTTAGGTGGAGCGTCGTATACGCCTATCACCAGCGACTCGAACAGCATCGACGCGCGGTTAGCGATGTCGACGTGTCCGTTGTGCACGGGGTCGAACGCCCCTGCGTAAATGGCCTTGACCACCGTTTCACTCCCTGCGGTACACGGAAACCCCTGTGTCGCCGTACCGTTTGATGTCGCTTCTCGCCAGCGCTCCGTAGCGCTCCTTCAACTCCGTTCCGTACCTGTACTCGGCCATGAGCACGCCCTTTGGGCCTACGACTCCGGCCTCTTCGATCTTCTCCAGCAGCTCGTCCCAGATTCTGAGGTCGTAGGGCGCCCCGATCAGCACCACGTCGTACCCTCCGGGCAATCTCTCCAACACTCTCTCCACCCGGCCCCGGTAGACCTCGCCAATCTCTCCCAACCCCAGCTCCTCCAGGCTCCGGGCGATCTGTTCGGCCCTCCGCCGGTCGACCTCCACGAAGTCGGCACTTGCCGCGCCTCGACTGAGCGCCTCAATCCCCAGAGCCCCGGTGCCCGCGAACAGGTCCAGCGCCCTGGCTCCCACGACGGACTCCCCCAGGACCGAGAAGATCGCCGCCCGAACCTTCCCCGTGGTCGGTCTTAGGCCCTTCCCCTCGCCCTTGAGCCGCCTGCCGCCGAGCTTTCCGCCGATGATTCGCACGCTCATGAAGCGCATTATCTCCAGGGGGGCCCTGGCGGCTCCAGGCTCTATCAGGGTGCGATGTTAGCACGGCCCTTTTCGGGGCCTAAAGCGGAATTGGGCGCGTTTTTTGAGCAAATGGATAGTCAATATTCGAAACATTAGTACGTCAGAAACGGCCAGCGGCGAGCCCGACCACGAGCGAACGGCGGCTATTCGAAGAGGCGGCGGGAGGGGCAGCCGGACTCGAAAACGCACCGGTGACACCGGGGATGCTGCGCCTTGCAGACGGCCCTCCCGTGTTGGATGAGATACACGTGGAACGCAAACACGTCCTCGGGCGCGACCATCGGCTCCAGGATGTCGTGGGCCGCCTCAGCGCTGGCCCTGCGGCCGATCAGGCCCAGCCTCTTCGATACGCGGTAGATGTGCGTGTCCACCGGCATGGCCGGCATGCCCAGCGAGAAGCAGAGTATGATCGCCGCCGTCTTGGGCCCGATTCCAGGCAGGTCCGTGAGCCAGCCCTTGGCCTCCGGCAGGGGCATCTCGGCGAGAAAGGAGAGGTCGTAGCTCCCCACCATCTCCCTCACCTTCTGCAGGACCTCTTTGATGCGCGGCGCCTTCACCTTCGCGAGACCGCCCATCCGGATCGCCTCCTCGATCTCCTCCACGGGCGCGTCCGCCACGGTGTCCAGGGAGCCAAAACGTTCCATCAGGCTTCCGAACGCGCGTTGCGAGTTCACGTCAGAGGTGTGCTGGGAGAGAATCGTGGAGACCAGCTCAGAGGCCGGATCGTACCGCGGGGCCCACTCCACCGGCCCGTACTCCTCGCCCAGGACTTCCATCACCTCGGACGGTGGAACGTGCTTCCGGCGTATGCGCACGGACGGAACGCTGGACCTGGTCAACGGACTGCCTCAGACCTCAGGGATACCGGTACGCCACGAGTCTACCCCAAGACGCGTCAACGGCGCACCCGGCGCCTTCTTTCACTACGCGGCATGGCGTCCGCTGCCTTGACTATCCCTTCGACACAGGGGTAGACTCGCCGCATTCGGCGGTGTTGGCAGCCTGAGAGTCGGCCTGCGGAGGTTTCGCATGTCAGAGCCCGTCCGTTTTCTCCACTATGTCAACCAGTTCTTCGGCGGCCTAGGCGGCGAGGAAGAGGCCAACAGGCCTGTGGAGGCCCGGGACGGCCCTGTCGGCCCGGCGCGGGCGCTCGCGCAGGTGCTCAAGGACAGGGGTACTGTCGTAGGCACCCTCATCGGCGGGGACAACTACGTGGCCGAGAACCAGGAGGCGTCGGTCGCAGCCCTGGAGGACGCCATCGAGCGGTTCAAGCCGGACGCGCTCGTGGCGGGCCCGGCCTTCGACGCGGGGCGGTACGGACTCGCCGCGGCCGTAATGTGCCGGGCAGCCGGGGAGCGAGGCCTTCCCGCCGTCGCCGCCATGCACCCCGACAACACCGGGGTCATAACACTCGGCAAGGACCTCATCGTCGTGCCCACCGGCGTCGAGATCGGGGACATGCCAGCCATCCTGTCCAAGGCTGCCGACCTGGCGCTCAAGATGTCGGCGGGTGAGGAGCTGGGCCCGGCCCTAGAGGAAGGCTACACCCCGCGGGGACTGCGGCGACACGTCAAACGCGAAAAGAACGGAGCGGAGCGGGCCATCGATATGCTCACGGCCCGCGTCGCCGGTCAGCCCTACGAGTCCGAGGTGTACCGGAGGGCCTTCGACCACGTCGAGCCTCCGGCCCCGATCGAGGACATGTCCAGCACGACAGTCGCGCTCGTATCCACCGGTGGCCTGGTGCCCAAGGGGAACCCGGACAGGATCGAGTCCGGCAGGACCACCGAGTTCGCGGTCAAGTACTCGGTGGAAGGCCTGAAAGAGTTCACGATCGAGGACTGGGAGGCCGTCCACACCGGGTACTACTCGGGGGTCGTCAACTCCAGGGACACGAACTACATCCTCCCGTTGCGGTCGATACGGCAGCTGGAGGCCGAGGGAGTCATCGGCGGCGTCTACCCCAGCTTCTTTTCCACCGCCGGGAACGGAATGGCCGTGAGGTCGGCAAAGAAGATCGGCGAGGGTATAGCCGAGGAGCTGAGCGAGGCCGATGTCGGCGCCGTGGTGCTGGTGGCGACCTGAGGGAGCTGCAATCGTTGCGGCGCAACGATAGCGAAAGAGCTCGAACGGGTGAACATTCCGACCGTCCAGATCACCGCAATCCCGATGATCCCACTCTCCGTCGGCGCTTCGAGGGTCGTGCAGGGCATCAGCGTGGAGCACGTGTGCGGCGAGCCCGAATTGTCGCCGGAGCGCGACCAGCGGCTACAGAAGAAAATCACCATGACCGCCCTGAAGGCCCTCCAGACTGCCGTGACCGAGCCAACGCTGTTCAATCCGGCGGAGGAGGAGGCCAGGGAGGCCGTCCATGCGTCTTGAGCTAGGCTCCTTCCAGGTTAAAGACGTCAGGTTCGGCTCGACGACAGCGCTGGACGGCGGCGTTCTGACACTTGACCGCGACGCGCTGCTCGCGCCGGTCATGGAAGAGTCGGACATCGAGAGCGCAAGCCTCGACATAGCCAAGCCGGGAGAGAGCACGCGCATCGTCGGCTACTACGACATCGTAGAGCCGCGCATGAAGGTCAGCGGCGAGGGCACGGTCTACCCGGGCAAGGTCGGCAGGTCGATAGCGACCGTCGGCGAAGGACGGACGCACCGGCTCGCAGGCATCAGCCTCGTAGCCTGCCACGATCAGAACCTCAAGCCCTACCTGGACAGGGAGGAGATCGTCCGACCTCAGAGGCGAGCGGCGTGGGCATGGCACCGGTTCATCGACATGTCCGGCCCGGGTGCGATCCTTCCCTACTCGTCGACGATCAACGTGTGTCTCACTATGAAGCTCAAGGACGGGCTCAACCACAGCGACAGGGCCATCGTCCTCGACACCGCGTCGTTCGGGCTCTCGGACGCTCTGGCCAAGACCACGGCGGACCTGGAGCCGGACTCCGTCGAGATCTTCGACGTTTCCGGGAGAGACCCTTCCCTGCCCAACGTCGCCGCGGTCCTGCTTCTCGCGGCCTCGGAGATCACCACCGGGCCGAGGTCCCCGCATGGAACGGCCATCTACGGCGTCACCCGACTGTCGGCGCCCTGGGTGCTGGGACCGACCGAAATGCTCGACGGAGCGGTGGCGGGAGGCCATACGCACGACACCTGGCCCCTGGTCAACAACCCGATAGTCGAGGGCCTGTGCCGCAGGCACGGCAAGGACCTGAACTTCGTGGGCTGCATCATCGGCAGGACCAACTGGGGAGGCGAGGAGGAGATGAAACTGTCCGCGAACCGGGCGGCCCAGGCGGCAAAGCTTCTGGGCGCCGAAGGCGCGATTATCACCAACGACGTAAGAGGAAGACGCTTCGTGGACTCAGTGCGGGCCATCGAGGCGTTCGAGAGGCTTGGCATCCAGACGGTATTCGTAACAGAGGAAGAGGACAACGAGGGCGGAGGCGCCCCGCCGTTCCTCTACCACCCGTCGGAGATGGCGGCTATCGTGAGCACCGGAACTGGCCAAGCCGGGCCGTTCCCAGCCGTCGAGCGCGTCCTCGGCAGCACCAACGGAATCGACCCGTCCTGGTACGATGAGCTGAAGCTCATCGTAGGCAGGTACGGCGTGGGACACGTCCGCGACCACTACGGAATCGGCGTACAGAGCTGCGTCGACTATTGATGAGAGGAGAGACCCAACAATGGACCTGAAAGGCAAGAAGGTAATCGCGGTAGGCGAGCGCGACGGCATCCAGGGAACCGCAATCTCGGCGATAGCCAAGAGCGCGGGCGCCGAGGTGGTGCTGGAGATGACCCACTGCTTCGTCTGAACGGCCGCCGGCGCACTTGGCCTGGAAGGTCAAGACGAGATCAAGCAGGTTGCCGACCAGCAGGGTACTGACGACATGGTCGTCCTGCTGGGCACACCCAGCGCGGAGAGCAGCAAGCTGTACGCCATGACGGTCACCGAGGGGGACCCAGCCTGGGCTGGCGCCCTGGCAGGCGTATCGTTGAACCTGCCCGCCTACCACGTGCTTGAGGATGAGGTGAAAGAGGCCGCCGCCGAGGACGTGTACGAGACGGAGATAGGCATCTCCGCATTGGCCCTCGAGCCTGAGCTCGACGGTATAGTCGAGTCGGTCAAAGGAGTACGCAACGGCGTCACGTCGGGCTAGTACGCCGCCCCGTTCGAAGTCAAAAAAGGGGTCGCCGGTAAGTCCACCGACGGCCCCTTTTGGCCGCCCCGGCAAATCTATGAATGCACGACGAGGCTCACAGAGCTCCCCGAATCTTGCTCGCGTTCTTGAGCGCTTCACGGCGGGAGAGGGAGCTGAGCCGGTCCTGGTTGCGTGAGACGTAGGACTCGACGGTTTCGAGACTGGTCCACGCCAAGTCCCGCAGGGCCCATCCGATCGCCTTTCGGATGAAGAAGTCCCGGTGGGACAGATTGGGTTCGATGCAGTCGAACAGGAGGCCCACGTCGGTCTGATCCTTGCGGCCGACCTGGCAGATGATGGCCGACCTGCGCTTCCACATGTCGGCGCCTCGGCTCCACGACCGCATCCCTGGGGACATGTCCTTCGGGAACCGCTCCAGAATCTCGCGCAAACGGTGAGTGGCAACCTCGTCTACGAAGTCCCACCACGCGCCGGTGACGACCATCTCCTCAAACATGGCCATGGCGTCCAACTCCCGGAAGGGAAGGTACTGCTTGGCCCCGGCCAGCTCCAGAGCCATATAGCGCTCTTCACGATACGCAGCATTGCGCCAAAGATCGAGGACGGCGTTACTCCAGGCCCCCTTCCCGGCAATCGGGTGAGCCTCCAAGGCCTCCCGGAATAGCTTGCGCCGCAGTGGCTTCTGGACGCCATGAAAGGGCATCTCGGACTTCATGTAGGCCCGCATCCCTTCCGCCTTATCCGGGTTGGCGTTATCAGCGAGCGCCCGTCGGATCTCAAGAACAAAGTCTGAGCTCATCAGGCCACAAACCTCGACAGGACCCTAACAGCAAATGTCTCGACGGGAGACAGGTGGGTATGACAAGGATGGCACATCGGCGGCGCCCTCATCTGCCCTCGTACACCTCCGTGTCCGGGTGGAATGCGAACCAGCCGAACCAGTACGAGACGCTGGCCGGGAGCCTGGCGAGTGTATCGGTGGGGTCGGATGCGCTGGCAAGAGCGTCGTCGCCGACCTGCCAAACCGCCCCGGACGAGTCCACGAGCCGACGAGGCACTCCGGTTTGCCCCTCCTCCGGCACGAAGGACCGCTCTCCGCGAGCGTAGACTCTCGCCGCCGATGACACCGGGGAGGCGACGATCACCACCGGCAGACCTCCCACCACGTCGTTCACTACCCGCTCCTCCTTAAGAAGCGCCACAGGGTAGGCCTTGTGAGAGCCACGGTATGAGATGCCCAGGACCTCCTCCTTGACTCCGAACCTATCGTCCCGGAAGGGCACCGCGAACATCGTGCCCCGCGTGTTCCGGTACTCGTAGTAGGGTGACCGAGGGTCCTCCTCATGCCTGTACGCCTCTGGATCATATACGCCGGTGTGAATGGACAGAACGGTGGTGTCGGGGTGTTCGTCCAGCCACTCCTCCCACGTGGTCAGCAACACCGGGAAGAGAGAGAGGCGGATGCCGCTGTCCGCAAGGGGACCGATCACGGGTTCTCCGATGAAGGAGTTCCAGAGGCTTTCCGTCGCCCGGTCGTACATCAGCTTGTTGCTCCGGTACAGCAGGCCCGACGTGCCGAAGGTAGTTGGCTGTCCCTCTATCTTTGCGGAATACACGATTCCGGTGCCGCAGAGCGTTCACCACATCAGCACAAACGGCTCGCCCCCCAGCGAGTCGTTGACCATCTCGTGCGGATTGACGATGCGCAGCGGGTAGGCCCGGTGCTCCCCGTTGATGGAGACTCCGAATACCCGCTCATCCGCGTACAGATAGTCCGCCTCCTCAGCCGTCACGGTCTCGGGGCTCTGCAGGTCCGGGATGCCGTCGGGGGAGACGCCCCCGAATACGACCTCTCGGAGATCGATGCGCGCGGTGTTCTCCGGATCATCGAGAAGTTCGGCGAACCGATCGTCCGTAAGCGCAAACACTCCAGCCTTCCAGTCGGCGTAGCCCTCCGGCGGCTCGTACTCGGAGAGGTTATTGCCCAGCCACTCCTTCCATCTGCTGGGGCTGGCGCCATGGTCCAGACCCGTAAGCTCTCGCAGCACTTCGACGATGCTGCTGCGCGCGGAGCCTCCGAAGTACCCCAGGCTTTCGACGAGCACCGATACCTGGGAGACATCGCCGTAGGCCGAGATTTCGGCCAGGGCCTCTTTGAGGGCCCCAGTGCCCGTCGCGTAAATGGCGTCCGGGATGATCGCATACATGATCGCGGTGGAGCTGTAATCGTCCGGTTCCGGAGTCGGCGCCGGCGTGTTGGTCTGCTCGTCGAGCCGGGATCCCTCTGCAGGCGCCGTGGCCTGCTCCTCAGGCCGGGAATCCTCTTCAGGAACTGCGGTAGACGCCGCCGCTGCAGGCGACGGCCTGATTGCGGGTGTCACGCTGACGACGGTCTCCGGATCATCGCTGCAGCCTGCGGCGAGCACGGCAGTGAGCACCATGAGGAAAAGGACCATTCGCCAGGGCGTCGAGCGAGGGCTGTTCGACGACACTATCGGCCGTCTCCGAGCGAATCCGTGACATTGATGGTGTCTCCATAAAGGTCTACACGCGCATCGATGGTTGTCGGAAGCGCCTCCAGATCGGGGTTGCTCAGGACCGCCTCTATGCACTCCCTGCTCCCACCAACGTAAGTGTCGAATAGGTCAATGTCCGTTGCCACACACCAGGCATGGTCTTCTGGCCACCAGATGTTTGGCGAGTCTCCCCAGAAGGGGAACATCCGGTCCTCCAGAAACGACATGACGGCATCGAGGGGGCCGCGAAAGAGCAGGTAGTCCCGTCCCGGAACTCTCACACGAGAGCTTGCCTTGTAGAGTCGAGTGTCAATGTTCCCGTACCCCTCCCAGAGGCAAAAGAAGCACCGGCCGGGAGTCGAGGTGAACTCCCTGAGCACTTCGACCAAGGCCCGGCACTCCCGTTGCGGGATGGAACCATGCTGTGGAAGAGAACCCCATGGCGGGTCCTTGTAGAGAATGTCCTCACTAAGGCCGGCAATACGCTCGAACTGCATCTGAGGATGCACTGTCCGTCCGGTCCATGAAGCCACCGTAGACCAACGGACCGACTGCTCTCTCAGTCTGTCAAGATAGGCCGGGTGAAAGATGCGAGCGTAAGCTGCGAAGCCCGCGGGCATCAACGCACCCATCTCCCCCAGTTTCGATCCCGCGAGACTCGCCTCAACCCACTGAGCCTGAGAGACATCCTCAGAAAACTCCAGACCGTCCGGGGCCAACTGCACCTGCTGGACAGGAATCCCGCCTGCAGGGGATAGCAGTACCATGCTGGACATGCCGCCTCCCCTCTTTCGCAGCCTCTTTCGCAACGCCCAGTGCGCCTTCAAGTTTCGAATCCAGGACAGTCTGGACGGTTTCATAGATGCCTTATCGCTTCCGTCTGCCAACACCTGTCATTCGCGCTAACGTGGAAACGAGGAAGTTACAGTCCGCTCTCCATCACCGTTGCGTCTGCGACGCCACGGAAGGTTTGATCAAACGTCTTGACTTGGCCAACACCGCGCCTGTGACAGCTTGAGGTGCTCCTCCCACTCCGACTCACCGGGGGACGAGATACTTCGGCTCCGTTTCACTACGCTCAGCATGACAATGTTGGGGAATGATTGTGCTCCCAAGTCTAAAGTGCGAATTGCCCTGGGACATTGCCCCCTCTCCACTACGGGAGATGGCCGGGGTGAAGGGACTCCGGCAAGACGCCCCAAGACTTATGCGACACCTGCGCACCACCTATACGACATTTGCGCGACACTTGTGCGACACTTACGTGACACTTACGTGACACTTGAACGACACCTGATTCGTAGCTAGTCTGGGTCGGTTTGTTCGGGGCGGGGCCGCGATTTTCTGTGAAACTGTCAATAGTGTCTCATTTCGCCATTGTCGGGGTACGGCTTCAGCCCTCGGCGCCTGGGGTGACTCCTTCCATTATGCGGACTGATGTTCTGTCCGTCAAGCCCCTATCTGAGAGGCCCGCCGAGTTAGAATGCGAATTGCCCTGTTCTCGTACGAGTGTGTGTTTGCATGTTACGCATTACCTGCTAGGCGTCGCAAACCTCCATTTGCGACGCTCACGGCACCTGTTCATCAGCGTCAGTTCCCTCGTGGAAAACACAGGGCCGTTGACGCTCCAATGCGCCGGTGCTAGCATCGGATGTCGTAGGATGGCCCAGTCCATGACCAACCCTGTTGTCTATACGGTCGGAAGGCCCGCTGATCTGCCGGCGATATTCCACCGGTACCGGTCCGACTTTGGCAAGGCCCTGAGGCTGGAGTTGTCGCAGGACCACTCCGGCGTGTACGGCATGTTCAGGTACTACATGGGCTGGGCGGACCGGGACGGGAAGCCCCTCTCCGCCGCCCAGGGAAAGGCCCTGCGCCCCACCCTCTGTCTCTTCGCCTGCGAGGCCGCGGGAGGCACGGTCCAGCAGGCGATGCCCGCGGCAGTGGCCATCGAGCTGATCCACAGCTTCTCTCTTATCCACGACGACATTCAGGACATGGACGAGACTCGCCACCATCGTCCCACCCTGTGGGCCGTCTGGGGAATTCCTCGCGCCCTGGTGGCGGGCAACGTGCTTCGCATAGTGGCCGACATGGCGCTGGGGAAGCTCGCGGACGAGGGTGTGAGCGCCGAGACCGCCGCCAGAGTCGTGCGAATCCTGACGGACGCATACCTATCGATGACCGAGGGCCAGTACCTCGATCTCTCGTACGAGGGCAGGCGCGATGTCGACGCCCCGCAGTATCTCGATATGATATCCAAGAAGACCGGCGCGCTGATACGCTGCTCCACAACGCTTGGAGCCGTCATAGGCTCCCGTGACGAGGCAACGGTCCGCGCCCTCAAATCCTACGGGCGGTCGCTCGGCTTAGTCTTCCAGATCAGGGACGATGTTCTGGGTGTCTGGGGCGAGGAGGAGACGACCGGCAAACCCGTCGGCGCAGACATCAGACGGAAGAAGAACTCCTTCCCGGTCGTCTACGCGATGTCAGCCGCGGGCGCCAAGGACAGGCGGACGCTGGAGCGGGTGTACGCGAGAGAGCAGCCAACCGACGACGACGTGTCGGACGCACTCGAAGTCATGGAGCGGACCGGCGTCAAGGAGCAGGCGAGCGTCCTGATGTCCGAGCACTGCGACCGGGCGCTGGACGCGCTCTCCGGCTTGGAGATCGAGCCAGCCATCCGCCGCGAGGCCGAAGAGCTGGTCCACTTCCTCTTGGTGAGGCAACGCTGACCATGGAGGCGCTCCTAACTGAGAGCTCCGTCCGCATCAGCGTCACCGAGGCTTATGAGCGGTGCGAGCGCCTGGCCAAGACCCACTACGAGAACTTCAACGTCGGCTCCCGGCTCCTTCCCAGCAACAAGCTCAAGCACTTCTACGCCATCTACGCCTTCTGTCGGTTCGTCGACGACCTCGGCGACGAGTTCGAGGGCGACAGGCTGCGGGCCCTCGACTACTGGGAAGAGGAGGTCGAGGCCTGCTTCTCGGGCACTCCCACCCACCCCTACATGGTGGCCGTGCAGGACACCATCCGCTCATTCGACATCCCCAGGGAGCCGTTCCTTCGGCTGATCGAGGCCAACAGGATGGACCAGACGACGAAGCGGTACGCGACCTACCGTGATCTCGAGCACTACTGCCACCACTCGGCGAACCCCGTTGGCCGGCTCGTGCTTTACGTGTGCGGCTACCGCGACGAGGAGCGCCAGAGACTCTCCGACTTCACCTGTACAGCCCTGCAGCTCGCGAACTTCTGGCAGGACGTGGCTCGGGACTACGCCATGGGCCGGATCTACATACCACGGGAGGACATGGACCGGTTCGGGTACACGGAGGAGGAGCTTGCGCAGGGGGTGATCACGGACGGCTTCCGCAGGCTGATCGCCTTTGAGGTCGACCGGGCCAGGGACCTCTTTCATCGGGGCCTGCCGCTGGTGGACCGGGTCGAAGGGGCCCTCAAGCTGGACGTGGCCCTGTTCAGCAAGGGCGGCCTGAGTGTGCTAGATAGCATCGAGGGACAGGGATGCGACGTCCTCAGCCGCCGCCCCGTGGTGGGCAGGGCGAGGAAGCTCCGTCTCCTGGTCTCGACGCTGTTGAAACTGAAGCTGTTGGGCAGGGTGTGACAGGGGACTGGAGCAGCGCCGACATGGCCAGCGACATCGACCGCGCCTACGACCACTGCCAACGGGTAGCGAAGGAGCACGCGAAGAACTTCTACTACGCCTTCAGGACTCTGCCCATGGCGAAGCGGCGCGCCATCTACGCCGTATACGCCTTCTGCCGATACTGCGACGACGTTGCGGATGACGACCATCTTCCGCTTGACGAGAAGCGGCGGCTCCTGGCGGAGATACGCGTAAGTCTGCACGATGCGGCCCGAGATGCCGAAGACCCCGTGTTCGTGGCGCTCGAAAACACGACAAGAGCCTTCGGGATCCCTCGCCACTACTACGAAGATGTTATACGAGGCGTGGAAAGCGACCTTGTCGTAACGCGCTTTCAGAGCTTTGACGAGCTGCGCGACTACTGCTATCTGGTGGCTTCTGCGGTCGGCCTCATATGCATCGAAGTGGTCGGCTATGAAGACCCAGCGGCAAGGGAGTACGCCGTCGACCTTGGAATAGCCATGCAGCTGACGAACGTGATGCGCGACGTCAAGGAGGACATGGACCGCGGACGCATCTACCTGCCGCTCGACGACATCAGGTCGTTCGGGTACTCGGAGCAGGACCTGATGGACGGGCGGAACAACGAGAGCTTTCGCAGGCTGATGGCGTTTCAGGCCGAGCGGGCGAGGAGCTACTTCGACTCCGGCGCCCGGCTGTTCCCGCTTCTATCGCGCGAGTCCAGAGCATGCGCCACTGTCCTCCACCAGCTGTACAGCAGGATCCTCGACCGGATGGAGTCCTCCGGTTACGACGTGTTCGAACGCCGGATCGGCCTGAGCACGAGCGAAAAGCTACTGCTGATGGCGAAGTTGTGGATCGGTAGCCTGATGCCGTTCCAGACCAACCGCCGTGGCCAGTAAGGAGAGCTCGTGCCTGCAGGCGACCTCCCCAATGGCAAGACCGTAGCGGTCCTCGGAGGCGGTCTGGCCGGACTGTCGGCCGCGCGAACCCTCCTGGAGCGAGGCTTCAGTGTGTCGCTCGTCGAGAAGCGGCCGTTCCTCGGCGGAAGGGCCTACTCCTTCCATTCCAGCGAGGTCGACATGGAGGTCGACAACGGCCAGCACGTCTTCATGGGCTGCTGCACCTACTACATCGACTTCATCAAGACGCTGGGAGCGTACGGGAACGCCTTCCTTCAGGGCTCCCTGCGGGCCGCCGTCGTCCGAGATGGAAGAACAGGCACCCTCGCGAGCATGCCGTTACTCGGGCCGCTTCACCTTCTGCCGTCGTTCGTTCGATATCCTCACATGGGGGCCTTCGACAAGCTCCGCGCGGCGTACGGCCTGTTCAGGGCCTGGCTGACCAACAGGCGAAAACATGCCGCGGCCCTCGACGCCCAGAGCGCCAGCGACTGGCTGAAGCGGCACCACCAGTCGGACAAGGCCATCGAGAATTTCTGGAACCTGATCGTCCTGCCGACTTTGAACGACGACGTGCGCAGCGTCAACGCCGATATGGTCCTAATGGTTGTCCAGGAGGGCTTCCTGAAGCGGCCGCGGGACGCGGCTATCGGGTACGCTCGCGTCGGGCTGAGCTCGCTGGCGGGCGTTCCCGCCATGCGATTCATCGAAGACCGGGGAGGCAAGGTGGTACTGGGAAAGACCGTCCGTGGGCTCGTCATTGACGGCGTCGGGTTGTCCGGCGTGCGGCTTTCCGACGGCTCTACGTTGGTGGCCGACGCCTACGTCAGCGCGCTGCCGTACCGCGATCTGCTCAAGTGCCTGCCCCCGGAGCAGGCCAGAGAGCCGTTCTTCGCCTCCGTGGCCGGCCTAACCTCCTCACCCATCGTCGGCCTGCATCTGTGGTATGACAGGCAGGTAATGGAGGAAGACTTCATAGCGGCCCTGGGCGGCCCGATTCAGTGGGTATTCAACCGCAGCCGAATCCAGGGCGAGGACGAGCTCGCGGGGCAGTACGTATCCGTCTCCCTCAGCGGCGCCTGGGAGTTCGTAGACCGGCCCAAGGACGAGCTTCGGGAGCTGTTCACGGAAGAGATGCGACGGATCTTCCCCCAGGCCCGCGATGCGGTCGTCAAGAAGTGCCTTGTAATCAAGCAGCCCGAGGCCACCTTCAGGTGCATACCGGGAGTGGCCTCACACCGCCCCTCCCAGACCACGCCCATCCCAAACCTGTTCCTGGCCGGCGAGTGGACCGACACGGACTGGCCGTCCACGATGGAGGGTGCCGTCCGCAGCGGCGTCTATGCTGCCGAGGCCTTGGCATCACGGTTCTGATGTCAGCGGCACTAGTTCTCGCCCCCTTCAGCGCATCCGGGATAGAGCTCCTCAGACGCCGGTTGGGTGTTACGTATGAGAGTTGGCTCGACACCGGCCGCCTCCAGGACCCGGAGGAGCTCGGGGCACGCCTCGACGAAGACGGAGTCTCCGTGTTGGTGGTCGAGTCTGACTTCGTCTTCGAGGAGACCTTCGAGGCCGCCGGATCGCTGAGACTGGTCGGCGTCTGCAGGACATCGGTGAGCCACGTGGACGTGGACGCCGCCACGCGGCACGGGGTCGCCGTAGTTAACGCGCCCGGCAGGAACTCTCAGGCCGTTGCCGAGCACGCCCTCGGCCTCATGCTGTCTCTTGCTCGCGGAATACCCTCCGCTGACGCGTACGTGCGGGGCGGGCGGTGGGAGAACCCTGTGGAGCCGTACGTCTCCATGCGCGGAGGCGAGCTTTCAGGTCGGAAGCTCGGCGTAGTCGGCCTTGGGAGAATCGGCCGGACTCTGGCCGGAATCGGCATCGCGCTGGGAATGGACGTGGCCGCTCACGACCCGTACGTGGACGCTGATAATGCGGGTGTGCCGCTGAAGGGTCTCGACGATCTGCTTGCGTGGGCCGACTTCGTCAGCCTGCACCTGCCCGGCAGCGAAAAGACGGACGGACTCCTGGACCGCCGGCGTCTATCGCTCATGCGGCCCACCTCGTATCTGGTAAACACATCCGACGCGGGCATCGTGGACCGTGAGGCCCTGGTGGAAGCCCTTCAGTCGGGCCGTCTTGGAGGAGCCGGCATCGACGTCTTCGAGTCGCACCCAGTCGCGCCCGGAGACCCGCTGCTGACCCTGGACAACGTCGTCCTGACGCCGCACCTGGGCGGAGCGACGAGGGAGACAGTCGAGCGCCACTCCAGGATGATAGCCGGCGACGTGCTGAGATTCCTGGACGGCGTGAGGCCGGTTAACCTGGTCAACTCGGAGGTGTGGGATCGCATTGGGTAACCGCCGCGTCATCGTCGTAGACGCCGGTACCACCAAGCCGCGCGTGCTGCTGTACGACGAGAGTCTCCGGCCGGCGGCTGAGGCTGCCGGGGCCTGGCGCTTCTCGACCCCGGCAGACGGTTCCTCGCTGGCGCGCGAGTTCGATCCGGGATGGCTCAAGGCCGCCGTGTTCGATCTGGTCGCGTCGTCTATCCGCGATTCAGGCGTGGCGCCGGCGGATATCGACGCCATCGCCGTGACTTCCCAGAGGCAGGCTGTTTCCTTCCTCGACGCTGACGGCGGTACGATCTACGTCGGCCCCAACACCGACCTGCGCGCCGTCTTCGAGGGGGCGGCTATAGACGACGAGATGGGCGCCGCGGTCTACGAGACCACCGGGCACCTGCCGTCGATGCTGCTCGCCCCGGCCAAGCTGAGCTGGTTCAGGACCAACCAGCCCGACGCCTACGAACGGATATCGCACGTCGTGTCTCTCGCGGACTGGATTGCTGCGGCGCTCGGAGGTGAGATGGTCGCCGAAGCGACCCTTACCGGGGAGGCCGGACTCCTGGACATCCGGTCGCGTGCTCGGTGCGACTCCCTCCTCAGCGGTCTCGGCCTCGTGACGGCTGGAGCGCCGCTGGTCGAGTCGGGTACCGTCGTCGGAGCGATCACTCAGGAGGCGGCCAATGCCACCGGGCTGCGGCCGGGCACGCCGGTGGTAGCGGCGGGCGCGGACACCCAGTGCGGTCTGATCGGCCTCGGCGCTGCGCGAGAGGGACGGTCGGGCATAGTTGCTGGATGGAGCGTTCCCGTGCAGCTGCTGACCGGCAGACCAATCCTGTCGCCTGAGCGGAAGACATGGGTGGGCTTTTTCCATGAGCCGTCTCTATGGACGCTGGAGAGCACAGCCGGAGACGCAGGGAACTCCTACCGATGGCTGGCCGACCTGCTGTTCGAACGGGCCTCCTTCGACGAAATGGACAGGCTGGCCGGCGGCGTGGCGCGGGGATCGGAAGGAGCGACGGCTCTGCTCGGACCGTCGAAGATGGACGTGTCCAGGCTGGGCATGAGGCAGGGAGGCCTGCTGTTCCCGGTCCCGCTGACAGTCAGCGGCCTCGGAAGGCCCCAGATCATACGGTCCGCTCTGGAGGCGCTCGCTTACGCCATACGGTCGAACCTGGAGCAGGCCGAGCGCCTGGCGGGCGCGGGCTCGGACAGCGTTGCGATAGGCGGGAGCCTGACCCGGTCCTCCACTCTGCTCGGCATCGTGGCCGACGTACTTGGCAGGCAGGTGATGGTTGCGCCCCAACCGAATGTCAGCGCTATCGGCGCATTCCTTACAGCCAGGACCGGACTCGGCGACTTCGGCTCGATTGGCGAGGCCGCCTCCGAAGCCAAGCCCGGGCTCAGGAGCGTCGATCCCGACCCGGTGGCCGCGTCCGAGTATGATGAGCTATACGAGGGCTGGCTCCAGACCCAAGAGCGCATCGAGGCTGTGGGACTGTAAGGATCACACCCGTCGTTGGCGGGAGACTGTCCTGTCCGTCGTTCCGGCGGAGGCCGGAAGCCAGAGATGTGGGGTGGCGGTAGCCTCTGTCACCAACTCAATCCCTTACTCAACCGGCAGGGGGCAGCCCGGTGAAATCAGGCCCTCCGCCGACATTTCGGTCCAGAGCTCAGTCGGGATGGGATGCTGCATCATCCTGATGTTGTCGGTCATCTCGTCCATCGAGCCCGGGCCGGGGACGACCGAGACGACGGACGGATGGGCTGATACGAACTGCAGGGCCGCGGCCTTGATGGGCACCCCGTACCGCTCGCAGATGGTCTCGTAGCGCCGAAGGTGCGCCAGCTCTTCCAGGGTCTGCTTACCCAGGATGGTATGCACCGCCGGACGCCTCAGCAGGCGTCCGTTGTTATACGGCGCGCCGATGATGACGGCGATGTCCCTCTCCTGACAGATCGGAAGGAACTCGTCGATCGCAGGCTGCTCCATCAGCGTGTAGCGCTCCGGCAGCAGGAAGCAGTCGAAGTCGGCCTCCCGCGCGAACCGCAGAAGCAGGTCGAGCGGCGTCAGGCCCGCGCCGATAGCCTTCACCACTCCCTGGGAGCGGAGCTCGGCCAGTGTGGGGAAGCCTTCTTCGATAGCCGTCCTGTAGTGCTCCCTGGGTACGACGTGCAGGAGCAGGATGTCCACATGCTCCAAGCGCAGGCGCTGGAGGCTCTGCTCCAGGGAGCGCAGCACCGCGTCGCGGCTGAAGTCGAACACGCCGTCTAGCGCGGGGAGGTTCGCGAGACCGATCCCTCCGAAGTCCACTTCATGGACACCGTCCAGCTTCAGAAGCACCCCCACCTTGGTTGAAATGAGATAACTGTCCCTTGGGAAGTCCTTGAGGGCCTCTCCGTAGCGAAGCTCGCTGCGTCCCTCGCCGTAGGCTGCTGTATCGACGTAGCGCATGCCGAGAGATACCGCCCGACGGATTGTCTCCACCGCTTTCCGGTCCGACAGTATCGGCGGCGGGTTGCCGAGCGGCGCGCCCCCGAGCCCGAGCCTGGTCACCTTCAGGCCCGTGCGGCCCAGGTCGACAAGCTCGAAAGGGTCCATTCCCTCAGACATCGCTCCAAGCTTCCTGAAAGAGCCTCAAGCAGGCGATGTGCTGGTCCAAGGATGTGAAGCCGCGCCCATCCGTGTATACCGCCAGGTGCGTGGCGCCGGCCTCCTTCCACGCCATGCCCTGTTGGACCCAACGGTCCGGGCCGGCGTCGTCCAGGGGAACCGGCCCTTCTATACCCACACTCGAGGGGTGGCGCCCTTCGCGCCGGAGGTATTCACGCAACCGGGCGATAGCGTCTTCGACGCCGTCCTCGAGGCCGATAGACGGGAACCACCCGTCGGCCTTTCTGGCAACCCTCCTCAGCACACGCTCAGCTCCTGCCTCAAACGTGCTTCCCGCCGATCCGGGCCCGCCGCCAATCCACACCGGGATGGGCCGCTGAACGGGCAATGGGTTGAGTCCGGCGTCGGTTATCTTGTGCCACCGGCCCTCAAAGGTGGCCAGCTCCTGGGTCCAGAGCGCCCTCATTACGTCGATCTGCTCCTCGCTGCGTATGCCTCGATTGTGGAAGTCCTCTCCCAGCGCCTCGTATTCGACGTGGTTCCACCCTATGCCGATTCCCAGCCGCAGCCTTCCGCCGCTAAGGAAGTCCACCTCGGCAGCCTGCTTCGCAACCAGGGCCGTCTGCCTCTGGGGCAGAATGAGGACGCTCGTCGTCAGCTCCAGCTTCTCGGTGACGCCGGCGAGGTACCCGAATAGAGTCAGAGTCTCGTGCCAAAGGTCGGTATGGTCGAAGGGGCCCTGCCAACCGGTTCGGCTGGCGGAATTGGCCCCGAGCACGTGGTCTCCCGCGCGAAGGTGGCTGTAGCCCAGGGATTCGGCCGCCTGTGCGTACTCTCGGACAGCCCCCACGTCGGCTCCTATGCCGCTCTCTCGCTGCGGGAATCCAACGCCTACACGCATAGTAGCCCTCCTGCACCGTCGTTCCGGCGGAGGCCGGAACCCAGTCCCCGGCTGCCGCGACGAGACCTCCAAATGCGGGTCGTCGCCCATACCCCAACCTCCCTGTCAATAGGCCGCTGGTATTCGGCTACCGTGCCGTCCATTACGTCCCCTACCTTGACTGGAGCTCCCGTCTGTCCCGACTCCAGGATGCCGTAGACCAGAGCGACAGCCTTCATCCCAGCCTCGTAGTCCACCTCGGGCCTGCGCCCGGTGCGGATAGCCTCGGCGAAGTCCTGAAGCTCGACCGCCAAAAGGGCGCGGTCTATCTCCTGAAACGACATGTCATAAGATGCTATCGGCTGGCTGCCTCCAAAGTACGGGGCCGTGGCATCGTCGAGCTTCAGGTCCGGCGCCAGATCCAGGAGGTCGTCTCCCATGATTGGGTCGCCACCCTCTAGCAGCACCGTCGGCCCCACGCCCGTTCGCGCAGCCGCCATACGCATCTGGCCGAGGGCGCCGTATAGGGTCGTCACGCTTCTCTGTGGGGTTGGGGACGCCTTTGACATCGTGAGCTGGCCAATGGCGCCTGATCGGAACCGTACGACCGCGACGCCCGTGTCGACGGCGTCAGCCTCTACCGAGTCGGCCCCGGGATGCACAGTGTCGGCCCGATGCCGGTAGAAGACCTCCACCTCCGGCTGCATGCCTTTGCGGCGCAGCGTCTTCTCAAACAGGTCCGTCTCGGCAAACACGTGCTCGGCGTCTCCCAGATAGTAATGCAGGAGATCGGCGTTATGAACGCCCTCCTCGAAGACGAGACCGCCGCCCCATGACTTCAGGGCGCGCCAGGATGTGTTATGCCTCAATGTGTCCCGGCCGCCAATGAACGAGTCCATGAGCAGCCGAGGCTCGCCGATGACGCCCGAGTCCAGGAGCGCCTTCCCAAGTCGGCACAACGGGTCGCGCCGGTAGTTCTCCGCGACAGCCAGGGTCTTGTCCGCTGCCGCTGCGGCATCGCGCATGCTGCGGCAAGCTTTGAGTGTGACACCCATCGGCTTTTCGACAATGACGTGGAGGCCGGACCGGAAAGCCGCTTCGGCGAGGGTATGATGCGAGTTGGTTTCCGTGACGATGTCCACCGCGTCGAGAGAATTCTCGGCTGCCAGCAGCCTGGCAAAGTCGTCGAAGACGACGGGCCGCTCGCCCAGCTCCCGGTATGCTACGTCGGCAAGGTGCTCGGCTGCGCGCAGGTTGCGGTCGCAGACGGCCGTCAGCCGGAATGAATCGAAGTGTTTGCGAAGCTCGATGAGTCCGTGGGTGTGGCGGAGTCCCATCCCGCCGCAGCCTACCAATGCCAGATTAAGAGTCACGAACGCCCTCCTTGCTCGCTGATCCGCTTCCCCGTGTCTCTGGAGACTGCCCTATTTCGGCCGCCCCAAGTCTACAGCATGTAACCTCCGAACCGACGGAAGCCCGAGTAATATGCGATTGCCCTGGAGAGGCTGCAATTGCCGATCTTCTGCGGATCCTCTGGTATGGTAACGCTGCTATACTTCAGAAGATCCAGGTGCTGTGAGGATTGGTCAGTGGGCGTTGACGAGGCGAGACAACACGTCCGTATCGCGAGGCGACACCTGGACAAGGTCCAAGTCGCTGTGTGGCAGCCGGATGCTGATAGTGCCGTAACCTGGACTTTCCATGCCTACGAGAACTGTGTGGTCGCGCTCGCGGAGCGTTACGGCCGCAAATGGACTAAGAACCATGTCGAGAAGGCCGCACTGGCCCTTTGACTCCATGCTAATGGGCTGGTCTCGCGGGACATAGGCGATGAATTGGAGTCTCTGAACAGCCTGAGAAAGGACATCGCGTACGGCGAGCCAGGGCCTGACCTACAGGCGGTAGACCTCGAGGACCTGTCATCCGAACTTGAGGAGTTCATAGACGAGATCGACTCACGCATAGGCTCTTCCTGATGATCGGAGCAGTCGAAGCTGAAGTAAAACCGGTTTTGGGCGCCTTGAAGCGGGCGGGGCTGGCCAACACTGCGACGGTGGTACTCGTCGGCTCCGGCGCGCGGGGCGTCAGGAACCCACGCAGCGACATCGACATCCTCGTCCTCCACGATGATGGGCACCGGATTCGACTCAAGCGGCCGGGGAACATTCACCTGCAACAGGTTAGTCGTTCGAAATTCCTGCGACGTCTCGAAAAGGGCGACGACTACCCATGTTGGGCGCTGCGACTAGGAGTGCCTCTGCACGATCCCGACGGTTGGTGGGCTGAGCAGGTGGCCACCGAACTCCATAGTCCCCATTGGCCGGACTGGCGCGCGAAGGTTGAGCACGCTAGGAAGCGCATGAGGATGGCCTCGGAACTGCTCGACACTGGTGATGTCGACGCGGCATCGGAAGAGTTTCTATTCGCGGCCAGCCACCTTGCCAGAGCCACTCTGCTTAGACACGGAGTGTTCCCCCTGTCACGGCCCGAGTTGCCCTCGCAGATTGACGCTGCCGATCCGGGCCTTGCCCGGCTTCTCCAAAGGCTCATCGGCGGGGAAATAGATCCTGCCGACCTGCGCTCCGTCGAGTCGATCCGAGATCAACGGCTGGGTCAACTTGCCAACGCTCTAGCGGAGTGTAAAGGGCGGAGTAATAATGGACCGGCGAGGCGGGGGTGAGCGTCCGGGAGTGGCGCTGCAAAACTGGACCACCCGCCGCCTTCTATAGAGTTGGAGGCAACTCGATGGAAGGTGTGAAGGATGTACAAAGTGGAACTGTACGTTCGAGTGCGCCGGGCCTGCATGGTGGAAGGGATGAGCACGCGAGAGGCTGCCCGGGTGTTCGGGCTGCACCGGGACACGGTGCGCAAGATGCTGGAGTACTCGGTGCCACCCGGGTACCGTCGACAGTCACCGCCGCGTCGCCCTAAGCTGGACCCGTACCACGGGGTGATCGACCGGATACTGGAAGAGGACCGGCGTCTTCCGAGGAAGCAGCGCCACACTGCGAAGCGGATCTATGACCGTCTGAGAGCGGAGCACGGGTTCGGTGGCAGGTACACGATAGTCAAGGACTACGTGCGCGAGCGACGGCGCCGGACACGCGAGATGTACGTTCCGCTCTCCCATCCTCCTGGTGATGCCCAGTGCGACTTCGGCCAGGCGAAGGCGGTCATCGGAGGAGTGGAGCAGACCATCCACTACTTCGTGCTGGACCTTCCCCACAGCGACGCGTGCTTCGTCAAGGCCTACCCCGCAGAGACGACCGAGGCGTTCTGCGACGGTCACGTCTCGGCGTTCTCGTTCCTGGGCGGCGTGCCGCGGAGCATCTTGTACGACAACACGAGACTGGCGGTGGCCAGGATCCTGGGAGACGGCCGGCGCCAGCGTACTCGTGTGTTCTCGGAGCTGGTGTCGCACTACCTGTTCGAGGACTGCGATGATGAATACCGGGCCACCTCGGCCCGGGTCTGACCCCTTCGAGGACTGGCACCATGCCTTCAACCGGATCTGTCGACTCGAGTCGAGGTGGCCCGGAAGTGCCTTTGGCACGGCGAGCAGTGACTTTATAGGAGCCTGGCTTTAAGTCCCATCGCAGTCCTGTCCGCTCACCCAGCCAGAGCGCTATCCCAGAGGAGGTGGTAGAGATGACAGGAGTCGTAGATCAAGAAGGCGGTCGTTCTATTCGGGTAGTCGTCGGAGTGGATACTCACCAAGACAAGCATGTGGCAGTGGCCATTGACCGCCAGGGTGTACGGCTGGGGGAGCTTCACGCACCGGCGACTATGCATGGCTATCAGGATCTCGAACGGTGGTCACGGAGTCTGGGAGAGATTCACGCCTTTGGGATTGAGGGTACGGGTTCCTACGGGGCCGGAGTGGCTCGCTACCTGACCCGTAGGGGACATACCGTTGTGGAAGTGAATAGGCCCGACCGGTCAACCCGCTACAGGAAAGGGAAGAGCGACCCCACCGATGCGGAGATGGCAGCTCGATCTTTATTGGCGGGAGTGGCCGAAGCCACACCCAAGTCGGGGGAGGGAGAGGTGGAGATGATTCGCATGCTCAAGAGCGCCAAAGACTCGGCCGTCAAGGCTCGCACCCAGGCCTTCAATCAGATGAAGGCCCTGATTGTCACAGCCCCGGCTGAGCTTCGCGAGACCCTCGTTGGACTCACCGCCGGTGCTCTGATCAACCTGTGCAAGAGCTTCCGGCCTGGTCGTCTGGACGATCCCACGGCGGCGGGCAAGTACACCCTGCGCTCCCTTGCCCGCCGCTACCGTCAACTCAGCAAGGAGATACATGACCTGGAGGGGGAGCTGGAACGACTCACCCGTACCATATCTCCAGCCCTGGTAGACAGCTACGGCATAGGACCCGACACGGCAGCCACTCTACTGGTGGCTGCAGGGAGCAACCCTGAGCGCCTCCACTCCGAGGCTTCTTTCGCCTCCCTGTGCGGCGTCAATCCCATACCTGCTTCCTCAGGCAAGACCAATCGGCATCGGCTCAATCGCGGCGGTCATCGTCAGGCCAACGCTGCTCTCCATCGCATCGTTGTGGTCAGACTTCGGTATGACCCGCGGACCCAGTCCTACATGCGACGCCGCACCAGGGAGGGGATGAGCAAGGCGGAGATCATCCGTTGCCTCAAACGCTACGTAGCTCGCGAAGTCTTCTCTGCCCTACGGACCTCGGCCCAAACAGTTCAAGCCACGACTTGACTTCTATAGGAGCATCCGGTTCGGCCGTCCCGGCAAGGGTAACGACAAGGGCAAGGTCGAGGGGCTGGTGGGATATGCTCGCCGGAACTTCCTGGTGCCAGTGCCGTCGTTCCCGAGCTTCGATGCGCTCAACGCCTACCTCGAGGAGAGGTGCCTGGAACGGATGGGGAGACAGCTGCGTGGGCACAGGGAGACGATAGGCCAGCGGATGGAGCGTGACCTGGAAGCCCTGCTGGCGTTCCCCGCCGTGCCATACGACGCCAGCGACAAGCACGTGAGCCGTGTCAGCTCCCTGTTCCTGGTGCGGTACCGGACCAACGACTACTCGGTGCCCGTGGCCTACGGTCACAGGGAGGTGGTGGTCCGGGGCTATGTGGGTGACGTGGTGATCAGCTGCGGGGCAGAGGTGATAGCCCGGCATCCGCGCTCATACGAACGCGACGACTTCGTCTTCGACCCTGTCCACTACCTGCCGCTGCTGGAGCGCAAGACGGGAGCGCTGGACCAGGCTGCTCCTTTGGCCGGGTGGGAGTTGCCGGAGGAGTTCGGCATGCTGCGCAGACTGCTGGAGTCGGGGATGGGCAGGCGAGGCAAGCGTGAGTTCGTGCAGGTGCTGCGGTTGGTGGAGAACTTCCGCAAGGAGGAGGTGTGCGAGGCCGTGCGTGATGCCCTCAGGCTCGGCGCCATAAGCTTCGACGCCATCAAACACCTGGTGCTGTGCAGGATAGAGGGCCGTCCCCAGAGACTCGACCTGGAGCTGTACCCCTACCTGCCCAGGGTCACCGTGACGAAGACAGCAGCCAGCGACTACATGGCGCTCATGTCGGGGAGCGGGCGGTGAGCGAGAGGTCTACGGTGCTGCTGGAGCATCACCTCAAGGAGCTGAAGCTGCCCACCTTCCTGAGGGAGTACTGCAAGGTGGCCGGCCAGTGCGCCGCCGAGGGCGTCGACCATCCAGGCTACCTGCTGAGGCTCTCTGAGCTTGAGCTGATAGACCGCCATCATCGGATGGTTGACCGCAGGATCAAGGCGGCACGCTTCCCCGCCACCAAGAGCCTCGACACCTTCGACTTCCTGGCCATGCCGTCGGTGAACAAGCACCTGGCCATGCAGCTGGCACGCTGCGAGTACGTAGACCGGCGGGAGAACGTCATCGCCATAGGCAACAGCGGCACCGGCAAGACCCATGTGGCCCTCGGTCTGGGGCTCGCCGCCTGCCAGAGGGGACTGTCGGTCGGCTTCACCACGGCCGCCTCGCTGGTCCACGAGCTGATCTAGGCCAGGGACGAGCGGCGACTGCTCAACCTCCAGAAGAAGCTGGCCCGACTCAAGCTGCTTATCGTCGACGAGCTTGGCTTCGTACCACTTTCCAAGACCGGCGCTGAGCTCCTCTTCGAGGTCTTCAGCCAGAGATACGAGAGGGGGTCGGTACTGGTCACCACCAACCTGCCCTTCGACGAGTGGACCGAGGTCTTCGGCTCGGAGAGACTGACCGGCGCCCTGCTGGACCGCCTCACTCACAGAGTTCACATCCTGGAAATGAACGGCGAAAGCTACCGCCTCAAGCAGAGCCGGCAGGCCGTCACCACGCGCTCAGCCAGCGATTCCCCTGACGCATAGGCTCCACCAACCTCGCTGCGACTAAGGGCTCCCGACGACACCCGTCGTAGGCGGACATTTTCGCTGAACATCGCCGCTCAAGTGGTACACTTTTGCTCCGCCACACGGCCTGATTTCTCTCCGCCCTTGACAGTCAAGGCCGAGGCCGCCGTACTCCTCGGGGATGGTGATGCCGAAGAGGCCCATCTTCCGCATCGTGTCCACGAGCTCGACGGGGTAGATGTCGTCGTGGTCGTAGCGCGCGGCGACCGGCGCAACTTCGCGGCGAACGAAGTCGCGGACAAGGCTCACGATCTGGGCCCTGGTCTCCTCGGTCACAGCCTTAGTGCCGGCCATTGCGCTCCTCGCTCATACAGGTGGTGCCGCAGGCGGCGCTCCTCGGAGTGTAGTCACGGCGCTCGCCTACAGTCAAACTAAGCGGTCTAAACCCGAATCCACCGAAGGAGGGCGTCGGGTCAGTGTCCTGAAGCGGCAAGAGGGTGCTCCTGTGAATCTGGGATAATGGTTTTGAAACAGCAAAGCCGACCCCAGAACAAGGAGCACCCGATAGATGCTAGCACGCAACCATCCCGACCGCATCCGTATCGCCTTCGACGACCACCGCCTGGTGGCCAATGCTGGGCTGCTCCTCCCGGTGACCCTAGCCTAGCACCTGGGCCTGCGTGAAGTCGTCGACAGCCACGTCGACCTGGGAGACGCGCCGGGGCGAGCGAACCCAGGAGACAAGATGCTGACCCTGGTGGCCTCGGCGCTGGCTGGGGGCGACTTCATTGACGACGCCGACGTGTTGCGTACCGGCGGGACAGCTGGCGCCATCGGCTGCGTAGTCAAGGCGCCATCCACCCTGGGAACTTTCCTGCGCAGCTTCCGGTGGGGCCACGTCCGCCAGTTGGATCGGGTGAGCCGGGAGTTGCTGTCCCGGGCCTGGGCCGCTGGTGCGGGACCCGGCGAAGGGCCGTTGACCATCGACTTGGACTCCACCATGTGCGAGACCTACGGACTGGCCAAGGAGGGGGCGCGTCACCATGGTTACACTGGCCAGCGGGGCTATCACCCGCTGCTGGCCATCGCCGCCGGCACCGGCGACGTGCTGATGTCTCGGCTGCGCGAGGGCCGCGCCAACACCGTTCGGGGCGCCGCCCACTTCCTGCGGGAGACCGTGGGGCGGGTGCGCCATGCTGGGGCTACAGGACAACTCACGGTGCGGGCCGACAGCGGCTTCTATGCCCACGCCCTGGTCGTCGTCTGCCGCAAGATGGATGTCCGCTTCTCCATCACCATCCGCCAACACGCCCGCCTCAGGGAGTTGATTGAGGCGATTCCCGAGGAGGACTGGACGCCCGTCCCCTACTGGATGGACGGCGGCGCCGACGTGGCCGAGACCACCTACACTCCCTTCCAGGGTGAGCCCGAAGCCGCCCCAGTGCGGCTCATCGTCCGGCGGGTGAAGCCCACGCCCGGTTCCCAACTGGCCCTCTTCGCCAGCTACAGCTATCACGGCTTCATCACCGACCGGGACGGGGAAACCCTGGAACTGGAGGCCGACCATCGCCGCCACGCCGAGATTGAGAATGCTATCCGAGACCTCAAGCACGGCGTCGGCCTCAACCATCTCCCCTCGGGCCGCTTCCCCGCCAACGGCGCATGGCTGGCCGTCCAGGTGCTGGCCCATAACCTGGCCCGCTGGACCGCGCGCATCGGTCTGGACGAGGGGGTGGTGACCACCAAGACCCTCCGGCGGCGCTTCTTCTCCCTGGCCGGACGGCTCACCCGCTCGGCCCGCCGCCTCACTTTGCATCTGCCACAGGGCTGGCCTTGGGAAACCCAGTTCACTCGCGCCCTGGCTCGATTGCGAGCCCTGCCATTGCCTGCCTGACGGCACCGACGGCGCCTGACACGTCCACCAGACTACCCAACCGACCCACAGAGTCGCACCGGCCCGGTCCGCGATTGTCTTCCCCTGCATGCTGTCCCGCCGACCCCGCCCCAGCGCCGCTGCCCAGGACCGCCATCGGCGCCCCCAACGACAACCAAAGGCCGCCACCGGCCCCATTTATCGGAATCGAGCGCGGACCGTCGCGTCCCACGGCCCTCACCCCTTGTTCCAACCCCAAGGCCGCTCCGCATCGGTGGATTCGGGCTAAGGCGTGACGTTCAACTGGTCCGAGCATCGGTACTCGGTCGGCCTGCGGGTGTCGCTCCAGCCGCCCGGTCAGGACGCTGCGAGGGTCGGACCAATCCGTCACGGGTCGCCCGCGTGACAGTATGACGGTGCCCGCGTTGTCAAGCAGGTGGCCCCGCGCCTCCCTGCGGGCCTCTGGCCGCGTCGCGTAGATGCGGTGTCCGCCGTTGGCCACCTTCGCCTGATCCCACAGGTAGGACAGGGAGATTTCCATATCGAAGGCGGGGTCAGAAATCATGCCCGCCGCGTACAGCTGCGGACGGGAGATCACCGGCCCGTGGCCGCTGCCCTCCGGCAGGGCGATCTGGATGATCACCTCCGAGTCCAAGTCCCGCATGTCAGGCAACTGCCGCACCAGGACGGGCCGCCACTCCGCGCCGTTCGGCAACACAATCCCGGTCGTGGACAGCGCGTCCAGAGCCAGCCGGAGCGCGTCGGCGTGTCTGGAGGCTCGCCAGGACGACCGCCCGGCGGCGTTCTTCGGCCACAGCCATTCATGGGCAAGCTGTCGGAGCGGGAGCCGCAGATCGAAGCGGCCTCCGGGCCTCCTGGCCTCGGCTGGCACCGCCACGAGCGAATACACCAGCAGGCGCTTGTCTAGGCGCGCCCCTCGGCCCGCCTGTAGCCCAGCCATCCCCGCTGCGTCCACGAGCCGCACTAGGGGAGACCATCGAATGCCGCCGGCGTCCTCAAGCTCGGTCAGGAACGGCAACTGCGCGTCTTGGGCGAACAGGCCGAGCGGGAGCGTGTCGGAAGAGTTCTCATGCCGCGCAAGCCGGTAGGATGCCGCGCCTCGCAAGACTCTCTGGGGGAATATCCCGGTCGGCCTCCGATCCGCCTGTACCGGCCGCGGCCTGTCCGCCCAGCCGCGAATCAGCGGCGCGAGCGGGTGCTTGGGTTTCTGCCCTGAGTCGGCGATCTCCTTGGCCGCCGAGTACAGGTCATCCAGTCCGTGCATGAGGTCAAGTGCATGTTGGCGGCTTTCCCCCGGCGCCCACTCGGCCTTCGTGGCGAATCCCATCCCCTCTAGGCCATACACGATCCCGGCAGCCTCGGCGGCCCGGTCGAAGGCCGCATCGAGGGTCTCCGGTGGGATGCTCTCCTCGGCCAGCGCGGTCGCCAAGTCGTCGAGAGTGGGCGGCGGGGCTGTCCGTCCGTCAACGCCGTAGACGGCCTTGGCCAGGGTTTCAAACGTCGTCGGGTCCATAGGTGTTCCCCCACGAATAGGCTCGCCAGAACTCCGGCGGGGTGTCGTCAAGGTACCTGCTTTCCTGCCCCTCAGGATGCCGTCGCAACAGGCGCGGCGGCTGCGACGGGGCGTAGTTGGCCTTGTCCAGCGTCAGCTTCCACTCGTCTGGCCGGTTGTCGTCCTCTCCCGTGCCCTTCGGTTGCTTCTCCTTCGTGAGTGTCCACATCGACCGGACGGCGTTTCGCCAGTCCGTGGAGCCGGAGTAGGGGTCAGCGCCAGACTTAGGCGGGTGTCCAATGAGCAGGACGGCGCAGACGTGTTCTCGCGCCCACGAGTCCAGCGCGGCCCCGAACGCCCGTACCAGGGCGCGGTCGTTCTCGTTCGAGCCGTAGGCAGCAGCAATGAGGTCGATGACCAGCAGGGCGGCACGTTTGTCGGCGGCCAGCTCCAACAACTGCTCTCCCGGGAGCAGGAGCCGGGCAGCGGTCGAGACGTGTGCGCCGGGTTTCGGCCCCCAGATCGGCCCACGGTCTGCCATGCCCACGACCACGAGACGGTCGCCAAGGGCGCCGGGGGTGCACCAAGAGGCACTTACCTTGTCCGGCGCTCGCTGCTCGGCGGCCAGCTTGAGGCGCCGGTCGATCTCGTCGGGGCCGTCTTCCCAACTGGCCCACACGACGATGGCGGGACCGTCGGGGGCGGCGTTGTTCTCCATGCCTTTGACAGCGGTGCCGTACAGCCAAACGTCTTGTCCGGCGGCGACGGCTGCGGCCAGCTGCAGGGCAAGCCGAGACTTGCCCGCGCCTCCAATGCCCGTCAGCATGGCGAGGCGATCTGCGGGGAGCCAATTCTGCACCAGCCAGAGCTGCGGCGGTGGCGCGGGGTTGCGCTCAGTCGAGACGTTCAGCGGTCGGGCCATCCCCAACTCGCGCCGCGCGACCGCCCGCGCCTTGGCAGCGTCCTCCCCCTCGTATCCGTATCTCGCTAGTTGCCTGACAGCGTACGCTAGCTGTTCATCCTTGCCGATGGACAGTGCCTCGCCTGCCTTGGTTAGCAGCTCCGGCAGATCCTCCCGCTGCGGCGGGTCTGAGACGAGGCTGACCCAGGCTTCCACGGCGTCAACTTCGGGAGCTGCGACCTCTTCCTGCGTCAGGTCGTATATGGCTTGCCACGTCTCGGGCGTGGGGGTCTGCCGGTAGGCGGCAAGTGCGTCCGCAATGGCGGTTGCGGGATGGGACACGGGCCGAATGTCGTCTTCCACGGAGTCTCCCTAGTCCACGATGCACAGCGCGGCCCGCCGCAAAGTCTCCCACCGCGGCAAGCCGTCCCATTCTGAGGCCAGATCGACCACGTCCTGCCGGCGCCGCCGCACATCGGGAAGGGGATCGCCAGTCGCGGCGTAGTCGGCGGCGTCCTTTCCGCCCGTGAGTATGACAGCTGCGGCCTTGGCCCCACCCGCCGCCAGAAGGCTGGAGACCTTGCGCGCCCCGCGCCGCCCCTGATAGTCGGCGTCGGCAAAGATTGTGACGGCGGACCACGTCGCCGCGTACTCGAAGATGGGGCCAGACTCCCGTGGGACGGTCGCGATGCACAGCACGGTTTCCCACCGGCGTGACGCCAGCGCCAATCCGTCGGCTACGCCCTCGCATATCAGGAGCTCGTCGTTGCGAGGGGCGGGTGGGCCTAGCATGACGGCGGAAGCCGCGCCCAAGGTTCTCTTATTGGGCGGGGCCTTCTCGCCGTTCGGCCAGATGAAGATGCAATGGGCCGCCGTGGGCGTGGGCGTCTCGGGCCAGGCCTTCGCCCAATCCTCCGGTTGGGCCATTGCGGCTACGACCGCTGCCCATCTGGGAGGTCGGGCGCGGGCGTGTCCAGCCCAGCCAATCGGCAGCGAGGGGCAGTACCGGACGCCTGCCGGCAGGTCGAGGCCCGGCCACCAAAGGTTACGACGGGCCAGCCAGCGGCGTCCGGGGTGTTTGTCGTCCTGGGGGATTGGCTCAGAGGCCGCCCACACGCGCTGAGCATATGTCAATGATCAAGAGCTAGGTACCGGTAGATCGAGAAATAATCAGGACCTATAGACCACTTAATCAGTGAGGGGGACCACCCCGGACACCTGATTGGCGACCATAGCTGCAACCTTGATGTAAGGAGCGGCGATGGCGTACAGGGAGGTGTCTAGAGTGGAGATAGCAGAAGTGGTACGCCGCTGGCAGTCCGGTGAGAGTCAGCGGCAGATAGCTAGCGGTACGGGACTGTCGAGGAAGACAGTCCGTAGATACATCAGGGCGGGGGTGGAGGCGGGCCTGACACGAGACGGCCCGGTTCCGAGTGAAGATCAGTTGACCCGCCTGGCCGGGCTGAACCTGTGCAGCCCTCGGAAGGTGGAGACGCCGACCGAGGATCTGCTCGCGCCGTGGGCCGACCAGGTGTACGCGTGGCTGACGGCCGATCGGTTGCAGGTGACCCGCATCCACGACGGTGCGGATGGAGGAGAGCGCACCAGGCGAGGTGGCGGAGATGGACTTCGGTCGTCTGGGCCTGATAGAGGACCCGGAGACCGGTCGCCGCCGTGCGGTATGGGCGCTGATCATCGTCCTGACCTACTCGCGGCACAGCTTCGTCTGGCCGACGTTCAGCCAGAAGCTCGTCGATGTGATCGAGGGGTTGGAGGCTGCTTGGGCCTTCTTCGAGGGCGTTCCCAACTACCTGGTCATTGACAACTTCCCCGCAGCAGTGGCTGGTGTCGATCCGCTCCATCCCCGTCTCACGCGAGGCTTCCTGGAGTACTCCCAGCACCGGGGCTTCATCTCAGACCCGGCGCGGGTGCGCCATCCCCGGGACAAGCCGCGCGTGGAGCGTGGGGTGCCCTACGTGCGGGAGCGGTTCTTCAAGGGCGGGGAGTTCACCGGCCTCTCGGACATGAGGTCTGCTGCTAGGCGGTGGTGCCTGGAGGTGGCCGGACAGAGGATACACGGCACCACCCGCAGGCAGCCCCTGGCCGTCTTCCGCCAGGAGGAGCGCCACGCGCTCGGAGAGTGGGACGCAGAGCCCTACGAGATGACCGATTGGCGCACGGCCAAGGTGCATCCCGACCATCACATAGCCTGCCAGTACGCCCTCTACTCGGTGCCCTCTGCGACATGCCCGCCCGGGCAGAAAGTGGAGGTGCGGCTCGGCAGCAAGCTGGTGCGCATCTACCACCGGGGAAGGCTGATCAAGGTCCACCCGCGCCAGGATCGCGGCGGCAGATCCACCGACCCCGACGACTACCCGGCAGAGCTGAGCGCCTACACCCTCAGAGCGCCGGAGCAGATCAAGCGCAGCGCGGCGTCACAGGGACCGGCCGTCGCGGCCTATGCCGAGCGTCTCTTCGACGGCCCGCTACCCTGGGCCAAGCTCAGGCAGGGACACAAGCTCATACGCCTGGGAGAACGCTACTCCCCTGAGCGTCTCGATGCCGCATGCCGGAGGGCTCTCTCCGTAGACCTGATCGACGTGCGCCGTCTCGAGCGCATACTCGTCGAGGCCCTGGAGCAGGAGGCCACGCAGCCGGAGCCTCCACCGATGCCCCCAGGTCGATTCGCCAGGCCGGGCGCCGTCTTCGCTCGTGCCAACGGCCGCACCGCTCAATCAGCACAAGGAGAACGCTCATGACCACCACGACTGAACTCACCCCGCTGCTCAAGCGCCTCAAGCTCGGCGCCGTGCTCAACACCCTGCCGGAGAGAGTCGCTCTCGCACGCAGGGATCAGATCGACTACGCATCCTTCCTGCAGATCATACTGACCGATGAGATCAACCGCCGAGATCACAGGCGGCTCGAGCTCCGCCTCCAGAGGGCCGGCTTCGAGCAGACCTGCCGCCTCGAAGACTTCGACTGGTCCGCATCCGTCACACTCGACCGACGACTCCTGGACGCCGCCTTCTCCCTCCAGTTCCTGGCGCGCAACGAGCACGTCCTGCTCGTCGGACCGGTCGGCGTGGGCAAGAGCTTCATCGCTCAGGCCCTCGGATATGCTGCCGTCAGAGCCGGGCATACTGTCCGCTTCGTACATGCCGACGACTTCTTCAGGGCCATGGCTCAGGCCAGGGTCGACCACTCCACGGACAAGACCTTCCGCTCCTTCCTCGCCCCGGATCTGCTCATCCTCGACGACCTCGGTCTCCACAGGATGACCCAACAGCAGTCCATAGACCTCTACGAGCTGGTCATCGCCAGGCATCGTACCGCCAGCTTCGTCATCACCTCCAACAGGGCTGTCGACGAGTGGCTCGGGCTCTTCGACGACCCCATCCTCGGCAACAGCGCCCTCGACCGGCTCGCCAACGCCAGCTACCAGATCGTCATAGAAGGCGCCAGCTACCGCGAACGCTTGTCACCCCACAGGGCCCTGTTCGACCGAAAGGAGGTGGTTGACCCTCAAACCGCAGGGTGATAATAGTCCGCATACCACGGTGTCCAGGGGCCGTCACCCACCTGACGAGGTGGTATATAGGTCGTGATCACGATGGTATATAGGTCCTGATCATCGACACATAGGCTATCCGCTGGGACTCCGTTGGGGCTGCCGCCGGTGCGCGCTGTGAGCGTGGACCGGGCCACGGTCGAGGCTCGAAACGTCGCTCTTTGACGCGGGGGAACACGATGCCCAAGACTTCCTTGAACCCTCGGTCGCGTTCCTCCTTGGGGCGCCCGTCGATGCACCCCCTGCAGCCCACGACCGGCCGCCCGTCCCGCCCTTCCTTGACGTGGAATCGGTTTGTCCCACCGCAGCGGGGGCAGGGTCCTACCCGTTCACGCCCTCGGCGCTTCAGCCCCGCAGCGGCCTCCCACTCCTCGATGCTGTGCATCTGTTGTTTTCGCGCCGCTGTCCGGTCTAGGTCAGCTCCGCGTTCTCGGTCACACACACGGCCGGCTGGAGCGTCGCGGGTTCACGGACTTGGATCTGGGCTCTCGGCTGCTGTTCCAGCCAAGCGTCGACCTCAGTCTTGAACCATCGGTTCGCCGCGCCGAACTTGATAGGTAGGGGGAATTCCTGCGATTCCATCAGGACGTACAGGGTGGAGCGGGAGCACTTGAGCAAGGCCAGCACTTCGTCGCGCGTGAGTAGGTCGCTCTCTCTCGTGGTCAACGTTTGCCTCCCCAAAATACAAAAGGCCCGCTAGGCGGCATGGGCCGTTCCTAGCGGGCCTTCAGAAAGACAAAGCACGGCCATGCAGATGCACCCTTCTCTCTGCATGGCCGTTGTAGGCCACTGGACTAACTCCCGAACAACGGGCTGTTAGTGATGCGCTTATAACCCTAGCAAGCGGGTTCTGTCCGTGTCAACCCGCGCTAGCTCGCTGTAGGCGCCCTCTGTTTAAGTACATCCGGAGCAAATCCTTGCCGTACTTCTCGTGACCTAGGGCGTAATCCAGGGCGCGTCTTACCCTGCCGTGCTCCAAGTCCCCCAACGTGCCTAACGTGCCTAGCAGGGCGATCAACTTCTTGATGTCCTCAGCGGCAGGTTTCGCGACGGGGCAAGGTTCCTGGTGCCGCTCGCAGTCCGCCGCGCGCAGCAGCCCGACCAGCAGGTCGACGTAGTCCTCCGTCCGCAGTTCGCCGTGCTTCTCCCTGGCGCCCACTGCGCGCTCAAGGGCGGTATGCACATCTTGGCCGTTTTTCTCCTTGGCGTCCTTCCCTACGGCCTGCCGTACGTCCTGCTGATAGCGCTGGAAGGCGAGTATATAGTCTTCTGACGAGAGCTCGCAGTCCGGATGGGCGTCCGCGTTCGGAACGGGGCTGCCAGAATCCCGGCTCTTGATCCACGCCTGAACGACGGGATCGAGAGGGAAGTGTTTCGGGCGCTCGGCCTCCGGCGTGGCCTTATATTGCTTTACCAGCAAGTCTAGTGACGAGGTGTTCTTTATGACGCGCTTCGGGCGCCGCAGGTTCTCCCAATCGGCCTCGATCGGTCGCTCTTCCAGAGGCATGGAGTTCCACCAGTCGGCCATACCGCTCCGATCGGTGTCGGTGTCGGCGTCGGCGTCCCAGCCTTCGATCTGTTGATCTTCCCGCCACCAGCACACGATGCTGTCGGCGTTGACCTCCATGCGGTAGAGCGCCGGGCGATAGTCCTCAGCGCCCGCCCACCGGACATCTGTGCCGAGTTTCGCCCTCACTGCGGCCAGTTTCAGTTCGATGACCAGCCACCCGGCCTCGCGCAAGGCCTCAGGCGGGCAGCGACCCGAGTTCACCCATTCGGCCAGGGTCACCGGGGTCAGAGCCTTGCGGTCGCCTGCCAGCTTCCCCAAGGTCTCGGTGTCCCTAGAGTAGGTCATGCGGCCTCCCATTCGTGTGGGCCGTGCCCTCGGCGTCCTACGGGACGGCCCCTCGATGCAGGTAAATTGCGTCCGCGTTCAGAACGGGGCTGCCAGAATCCCCTCGGGGGCGCTTAGGTGTCTGCAACAAAGCTGCACCATTTTTCCATGAGGGGGCGACGTCGCTCGAACAGGTCGGAGCGGGCGTAGGCTTGCTCGGTGCTGTTCCCCAAGGTGTGGGCTAGGGCCGCCTCTCCCACGTCCCAAGGGGTATCCGTCGTCTCCATGCACCACGTCTTGAACGACGTTCGGAATCCGTGGACGGTCGCCGTCTCCGCGAGCCTGTTATCGCGTAGCAACTTCGTCAGGGTCATGTCGGACAACTCCCGACCCGACTTGTACAGGGACGGGAACACCAACCCGGAATTGTCGTCTAGGGCCTTCGCTCGGCGCAGCACTTCAAGGGCCGCATCCGACAGCGGTACCCGGTGCTCGCGGCCGGCCTTCATGCGGGACGCCGGGATGGTCCACGTCCGGGCATCAAGATCAATCTCATCCCACCGAGCGCCCCGCGCCTCGCCGGACCGTGCCGCCGTTAGCACGAGGAACCGGAAACATAGCCTCGAGGCCAGGGACGCGGTCGACGCCTCTATCTTCTCCAGTGTGTCGGGTACGCCTTGGTAGGGCAGTGCCCGGAAGTGGGCCTTGACCGCTGGAGTCTTGGGCAGGGCCGCGTCAATCACTTCCCCGGCGGGGTTGATATCAAGGTAGCCGAACGCCATAGCAGCCGCGAAAATCACCCTGGCTCGTTGACGCAGCTTCCGGGCAATGGAGGGCTTGGTCAGCCATATTCGCAACAGCACGTCCAGCACGTCGGCGCGGGTGATTCGGTCAATTCGCGTGTTGCCGAACACCGGGTAGGCGTAGGTATTTAGACACCCCCTCCAGTTGACGGCCTCCTTGCGGTTCTTCCAACGGGCGGCGTTATCCGAGATGTACTGCTCGGCCGTGTCTCGGAACGTCGGCAGGTTCGGTTGCCGGCGCTCCACCCGTGGGTCCCGTCCTTCGGCCACCGCTGTCCGTATCTCCGCGCTCTTCTTCCGCGCCAGGGCAAGGGGCACGTCAGGGTACCCGCCCAGCCCTATGTCCGTCCTGTCGCCGTCTATCGTGATGCGCTGTACCCACGCCTTCGAGCCATTGGCGCGTACCACGAGATACAAGCCCCGCCCGTCGCCGTATCGCTTCGTCTTTGGGCAGGGCTTCAGATTCCTAACCTCCAGGGTCGTCAAGTTTGCCATCCTGCACCCCTTGGTACCACTTTCTATGCCGGATAGTACCACACAACCACGGACGCTGTAAGACGGCTTCAGTCCCTCGCTAACTATGATATTCGGGAAATGCGGCCGCCCTCGAAGGATAGCTGGCTGCCCGGCCTGGATTCGAACCAGGGACTTCAGCTCCAAAGGCTGACGTGCTACCGCTACACTACCGGGCAGGGAGGGAGCCTGAGGCTGCCACAGTAGTAATATACCGTACAGCCGCTACGGACTTCACCCCACCCGGCTGCTCTGGCTAGTTAACGGCCCCGCTATCCCATATACTGTACGGGCTCCGGCTACCCTCGCTCGCGGCGCCCCAGGAGGTCTGACTCATCGTACTCGACGCGGACGCCACCGCCGTCCGGGACCTTGCCACCCGGCTCAGGGAGGGCGTGCAGCGAGTGATCGTGGGCAAGGGCGGGGTGATAGACTCGGCCATCATCGCGCTGTTATGTCGCGGACACATTCTGGTCGAGGACGTTCCGGGCATCGGGAAGACCACCCTGTCCAAGACGCTGGCCCAGTCCCTCGGGTGCAGCTTCAAGCGCATCCAGTTCACGCCCGACCTCATGCCGACCGACGTGCTCGGCGTGAACTTCTTCAATCAGAAGACGGGCGACTTCGAGCTCAGGCCGGGCCCCATATTCGCACAGGTCGTGCTGGCTGACGAGATCAACCGGGCGACGCCCAGGACTCAGTCGGCCCTCCTGGAGGCCATGCAGGAGAGGCAGTCGACCATCGACGGCGTGTCCTCTGCCCTGCCGGAGCCCTTTATCGTGATCGCGACCCAGAACCCAATCGAGATGGAGGGTACGTTCCCGCTGCCGGAGGCGCAGCTCGACCGATTCATGGTCAACGTGGAGATCGGATACCCGTCTCCGGAAGAGGAATCGGACATTCTTCTGCGTTTCGAAGAGGACGCGGTCCCACCCGCGGTCGACGCGGTGACGAGCGCGGACGAGCTGAGGGAGATGCAGCGGCTGGTGCCCCGCGTGCGCGTGGACGACACGGTGCGAGGGTACGTCGTGAGCGTCACACGAAAGACCCGAGAGCACGAGAGCCTCTCATTGGGGGCCAGCCCCCGGGCCGGGCTCGGGCTCTACAAGGCGTCGCAGGCCGCGGCGGCCATGGACGGCCGCGACTTCGTTACGCCCGACGACGTTAAGGCGGTTGCGGTCCGGGTGCTGTCGCACCGCCTCGTTCTCACGTCCAACGCCCGCCTACGGGGCCGCACGACTACACAGATCGTCGAGCAGGTCCTGTCCTCCACGCCCGTGCCCATCGAGAGGTAGCAGGGGTTTGAACAGCCAGTCCTGGCACGAGCTGTGGGTACTCTTCCTGGTCGTGCTGGCGCTCGTTGGGTTCTTCACCGGTCAGGCCCTTGTCGTGGGCTTCGCCGGTATGGCGTTGCTGACCTCGGGAATAGCCTGGGCCTGGAACCGCGTGGCCCTTGTCGACCTGTCGTACAGACGCGAGCTATCGGAGTCGCGTGTCTTCGCCGGAGAGCCGGTGACCATGACGCTGACCCTCACCAACCGGAAGCCGGTCCCTCTGCCCCGCGTGTTCCTGGAAGACGAGGTCCCGGACGAGCTCCGTATCGAAGACGGAGACGCCCAGGCCGGGGCCGGTCAGAACATGCAGTCGCTCAGACACGCGACCTCGCTCTCCTGGTACGAGCGGGTGACCTGGACATACACGGTCAGGTGCGCCGAGCCGGGCTTCTTTCGGCTGGGATCGACAAAGATCGAGTCCGGCGACCTCTTCGGCTTCTTCTCGAGCTCCATGACCGAGCCCGGGGCCGAGTACCTGCTGGTATACCCCAAGGTCGTGCCGCTGTCGGAGCTCGGGATTCCATCGGAGCGGCCACTGGGAGAGGTGATGTCCGGCTCGCGGATCTTCGAGGACCCCGCGCGGCCCTCAGGCATCCGTGAATACCAGCAGGGGGACCCGCTTAAGATCGTAGACTGGATGGCCACCGCCAGGCTCCAGTCCCTGCACGTTAGGAGCTTCGAGCCCACCTCGACGACTACGGTAATGCTGGTGGTAGCAGTTGAGACGATGAGCCGTCGATGGGAGGGCTACTCTCGCGTATACCTGAACCGAGTCGTGACCGCTGCTGCTTCGGTCGCGAGCTATTCCGCCGAGCGGGGATACGTCCTGGGCCTGTTCTCCAACGGGTCGCCCATCCTGGCCGACCGGCCGATGAAGGTGCCGCCCAGCAGATCCCCCGAGCAGCTCAACATCGTTCTGGAGGCGCTGGCGACCATCCGGCCCTTCGAGGTGGGCCCGATGGCGGCGCAGCTTGGCGAGCACTCGCGCAGGTTCCCGTCCGGAGCCACTCTGGTCATCGTCGTGGCATTCATGCACCCGGAGCTCGTAGAGACTATTGGCGACCTCAAGGGAATGGGCCACAAGATCGTAGTGATATACGTGGGCGGACCGCCCTGTCCGGCCCTTCCGAATGGCATCATCGTGCATGAGGTCGGGGACTATTTCGACAGGCTCGGAGTCGGCAGTGAGTACGCTGCCGCGTAGGGCCATCGTCGCGTCCCACCTGCTCTCGGAGAGCATATGGGTGTACGCCCTGGGCGCGGCTATCGGAGCGATGTCTGGCAACGGCCGGGGCCCGCTGGCGTGGTGGACGGTGGCCTGCCTGCTCACCGGGTCCTATCTCGTGATGCGATTCCTTCAGCTGGTCCGTCTGCCCACGATGCTGGCGCGGTGGACCAACGCACTCATTGCAGGGCTTGCGGTGTACGCGGCCATTGGAGCCCAGTTTCCAGAGAGCGCCGTCGACTTCAACTGGGCCCTCCACCTGGCGGGAAACGACGACCCGCAGTCCTTCGACTTCATCGCAATCGTCGGCGGGCTACTGGGAGTGGGGCTGTGGTGGCGGGGCGGAAGCCTCACCCTGATGGAACAGCCAATCGAGAACCTGGAGCTCAGCTTCAAGCTAGGGCTGCTCGCTCTCGCCATAGCCGCGGGAGTCGACATGCTGGCGTCCGACGATCTGAACATTCTGCCGTTCATGTTCATATTCTTCGCCGCATCGCTGACAGGCCTGAGCATCGGCAATCTTCGGTCCCCCACAACCGAGGCATCCAGGGAGAAGCGGTGGGTGCGTACGATAGCCGCCGTGGTTGGCGGCGTTCTGGGTGCGGGACTGATCTTCGCGATCATGGGAAGGTTCGTCCTGTCGTGGCTGTCCGGGCCGGCCGTATGGCTCCTGGGGCTGCTGTCCAACGCGGTCTTCTACGCCATCATCCTGCCGCTGGCGTACGTATTCGGTTATATCGCGCAGGGGGTTCTAGCGGTCCTGAAGTGGCTCATAGGCGATCCCGAGGACGAGGGACAGCAGGAGGGGGCGGAGCTGGGCGGGCGGCTTCGAGAACTACAGGAACTCGAGAACGAGGCACCGGGATACCTCGCGTACGTGGAGTGGACTGTGGTCGCCCTAGTCGTCCTGGTCGCTCTGTTCTTCCTGGGCCGGGCCTTCAGGCGAAGGATGGTCCGGATCGAGCAGGACGAGGAGGCGCTTCGCGAATCGGTGGCCGAGGATGCGGACGTTGCCTCCGATCTCGCCCGTCTACTGTACAGGCTGATGCCTGACAGGTTCAAGAGGCAGCCTGCCGCGCCGGGCCTTCGGATACCTGAAGGCGACGCCGACATCGCCGACGTGTTCAGGATATACTTCGGCATGCTGTCCCTCGCCGAGAGAAGCGGTTTTCCGAGACCGCCGTCGGAGACGCCCAGAGAGTACCAGGACACGCTGAAAGGCCTCTTCCCCCAGGACCTGGTCCACCGGGTTACGTCGGCGTTCAATAGAGCCTGCTACGGCCATCAGGCCCCTCCCAGAGAGCAGATCGACGAGATGCAGCTGGCCCTGGACCAGCTCGCCAAAGGAGGCGGCTAGTTGAACATCCACCTCGAAGAGCTGGGGCTGCCGTCCGATTTGAGGTTGTGGCACGCGGTCCTTCTCACAGTCGCCTCGACCGGGGTGGGTGTGCTGGGCGGCTTCGTGGGCCTAGCGCTGGGCAGCATGAGGCTTCCGCTCCTGCTGTTCGTCGGCATGCCCGTAACGACTGCCGCGGGCACCAACATCCTGGTGAGCAGCCTGAGCGCGATGTCCGGCTCCTTTCGCCACCTGCGCGAGGGCCGTGTGGACCTGCGTGTCGTACTGGCGATGGGCATTCCGTCCGTAGTCGGTGCGTTCGCGGGCGGCTTCTGGAGCCAGAAAGCCCCCGAGTCCCTGCTGCTGGCGGCGGTCACCCTGCTGGTCGCCTGGCAGGGAGTCGAGTTCGTGGCTATGGCCCGCAAAGAGGACGGTGTCCGCAATGGGAGTCCCCTTGACGAGCCGCAACCGCCGAGCGGCATGCGCCGGTTCGGCATCGGCGCGGTCATCGGACTGTCGATAGGACTCCTCGGAGGCGCCGTCGGCCTGATACTGGGGAGCATCCGACTTCCCGCGCTGGTCCGCGTCTTGAGGATGGACTTAAGGGTGGTGGCCGGTACAAACCTGCTGATAGGCTTCTTCCTGGGGGTGACCGGATGGATCGCGCACGCTTCGCTGGGAGAGGTGGACTATCCGATACTTGCGCTCATGGGCGCGGGAGCGATAGCCGGGAGCCACTATGGAGCGAAGCTCACGGGCCGGGCGAGCCGCCGGACGCTGCTACTGACGATGGGATGGGTGATGATGGCGGTCGGCGCAGCGATGGCGTGGCAGGTGTTCCAGACGGCCGTCCTCAGCTAGGCCATTTCCCCTATGGCAGTTCCAGGATTCGCGAACGGATAGGAACTGGGTTGCGGACCTCCCCTGAGCAACGAGGTGTAGCCACCCTCAACTGCGTGGGAGGCCCAGGCCGCGGGTCGCGATGATGTTGCGTTGTATCTCAGACGTGCCCGCCCGGATGGTGAAAGACACAGCATCCATCCACTCTCGTGCCGGACGGCCGTCGAGGAGGGCGCGGTGAGACGACCGGTCGAGTAGGCCGTAGCTTCCCGCGATCCTCATGCCGAGATCGGCGACCCCCTGGGCTATCTCGCTGCCCATGAGCTTGGACACGGATGCCTCGGTGTTGGGCACGAGTTTCCGGCTCTGCATCCAGCCGACCTTGTAGGCCACCATGCGGCCCGCCTCGTTGGCTGCCCACAGCTCGGCCATGCGGCGTCTGATCACGGGGCTTTCGCCCGGGCGCCTTCCGCCGATGCCGTTCGCCATCGCAAGCCGCGCAAGCTCCTCGAGGCTCCGCCTGTTCCGCGCAAACTGGGCGATACCCGACCTCTCGAAGTCGAGGCTGGTCGCCGCCACGTACCATCCTTCGTTCTTGTTGCCGACCATCCTCGACTTGGGAATGCGGACGTCCTCGAAGAGTATCTGGTTGAAGTACTCCAGGCCGTACATGTTCACGATCGGGCGTACCTCGATTCCCGGCGTGTCCATGTCGACGATGAAGACGCTGATGCCGCGGTGCTTCCTGGCGTCAGGGTCGGTGCGGGCCATCAGGTAGCACAAGTTGGAGCGGTGGGCGCCGCTGGTCCATATCTTCGTCCCGTTGAGGATATAGTCGTCGCCGTCCTCGACGGCCCTGAGCTGTAGGGAAGCCAGGTCGGAGCCGGAACCCGGCTCGCTGAAGCCCTGGCAGTACACCGCCGAGCCGTCGGCGATCTCAGGGAGGAAGCGCGCCTTCTGCTCCTCGGTGCCGTAGAGCATTAGCGTGGGGCCGACTAGCTCGACGCCGATCATCGCGTCGCGAGTCGGCGCGCGGAAGTGGGCCGTCTCCTCGTTGTAGATCATCTGTGCGCTGTGAGAGCGTCCCTGGCCTCCGTACTCCTCCGGCCATCCGAGGGTGAGCCAGCCCTTCCGGGCGAGGTCCCCGGTCAGACTCCTGACGAGGGGCCAGTTCTCATCGGTGAAGTAGGCGTCGGGGTCGATCCCCGGCCAGTCCGCCCCGAGGCGGCCGACCAGGAACGAGCGTATCTCACGGCGGAACTCCTCCTGTTCGTCAGTGAATCGAAAGTCCAAGATCTGCTCCGTCTACGGCGCTGGGCAGCGCCGGATGGATAGCGGGTATCGGGTCAAGGATACCGTCATTCTACCGGCAAGCACGGTTTGAGTCCCATCCCGGCCCGCGTCAACGCCCCACACCGCATGAGTCTTGGGGCCCAGGGAACTTTTCTGGCCTGCCGCACGTCAATAGATAGGCGCCCCGGCAAGTCGGGGTGCAAAAAGCACACTCAGGAGGAGCTTCGATGAGCAAGTATCTGACACTGGCGATATTGACGATAGTGGTGCTCGCGGCCGCGTCATGCGGCGACTCGAGGAAGGAAGTGATCAGGGAGGTGCCCGTAGAGAAGGTGGTCACGCGGGAGGTGGTCAAAGAGGTACCTGTGGAGAAGATCGTCGAAGTGGAGAAGGAGGTCGTCAAGACCGTCGAGGTCGAAAAGCCGGTTGAGGTGATCAGAGAAGTGGTCAGGGAGGTGGAGGTTCCCGGCGAGACGGTCGTGGTCGAGAAGGAGGTCGTCAGGACAGTCGAGGTGGTGAAAGAGGTGGCCGTCGAGAAGGTGGTCGTGGCGGAGTCCCAGGCATCCGCATCACCCGCCCCAACCGCCGCACCTGCCGCAACGCCGGCGCCTCAGGCAGCCGCTATGCGCGACCCGGCCGCCCGGTCGGGCGCGACTCCCCCGGCCACCTCTTTCCAGGACTACCAACGGGCCAGGTTCGCGTCCACGGTCAACGACGCGGTCTCGACCTTCAGCCTAGATACCGACCGCACGTCATACCACCTCGCGCTCAACTGGGCACAGTCGGGCTACGAAGTGGAGCCCGACTCGGTCAGGGCCGAGGAGTGGATCAATGCCTTCAACTACCGCTACGATCCCCCTCTGCGCAACGACAGCTTCGCCATAACCACAGATGTCGTCAGGCATCCTCTGGACAGCAGTCAGCACCTTGCCCGCATCGCCTTCCAGGCGCCGGAGGCCGACTACGAAGCCAGGCCGCTCAACGTTACTCTCGTGCTCGACGCCTCCGGATCAATGAGCACGGGCAACCGGGTGGACATCGCACGAGAGGCTGCTGAGAGCATCAGGAGAAGCCTGAGGGGCACGGACCGGATTGCCGTCGTCCACTTCACAACAACCGTCCTCGACCACCTCACGGTCGAGCACCGAGCCCCGGACGACCGGGCTGTGAGGAAGTCCATCGACCAGCTTGCCCCGCACGGCTCTACAAACGTGCAGGCCGGCCTCAACCTCGCCGTGAAGCTTGCCGACGATGTCCGCCGCGAGCGTCCGGACGCCTACAACTACATCATCCTCATGTCGGACGGGGTGGCCAACGTCGACGCCACGGACCCCTTCGCCATCCTGGAGTCGGCCACCGACGGCGACAGCAGCAACCCGCTGCGCCTCATTACGATCGGGGTGGGCATCGAGAACTACAACGACTACCTCCTGGAGCAGCTCGCTCAGCACGGCAACGGGTGGTACCGCTACCTCAGCAACACCGAGCAGGCCCGGGCGACCTTCAGCCGCGACAACTGGCTCGCCCTGTCCATACCCTTCGCCGACCAGACGCGCGCACAGGTGACCTGGGACCCCGACGTAGTCGAGGCGTGGCGCATCGTCGGGTACGAAAACCGGGTTACCTCGGACGAGTCCTTCACCCAGGCCCGGAAGGAGTTCGCCGAGATACCCGCGGGCGCGGCGACTACGGTCTTCTACGAGCTGGAGCTCAGAGACCAGGGGCGGAGGGACATCGTCAGGCTGGGCGACATCGAGCTGAGATGGGTAACTCCCTCAACTGGAGAGTCGAACCGGCAGCACGCCGCGATTCTCAGCCAGCGCACCGCCGAGCTCGACGATCTGGACGACTCCCTCCTCCTGCTCGGGGCCATCGTGGCGCTGTCCTCGGACCGGTACAGCAGCCTGCCGCACGTGGAATATGCCGACTCTCTGGTCCATCGAGACCTCGTCTTCCTGATGGACGAGCTATGGACGCTGGAGAGTAGTCTCAGCGACCTGGGGGCCTATCACGACTTCGCGTTCCTCATGGAGCACATCACCAGAGATTCCAGGGTGAGGGCCCAGCCTTCAGGGTACAGCCGCTAGCGGCGCGCACTAACGGGCGCGGACGGAGCCAACTCGTCCGCGCCCGTTCTTCATCGCCAGTGCCGGGAGATTCTATCGGCGGCCTGTGCGGCGCTCAGGTGAGTCGTGTCGAGTGTCACCGTATCCCCCAGACCTGTAGGCGTAGTGAAGTGGCCGGACTCGAGGATTCGACTGAGCTCATCGGCCGAGGTCATCTTTCGGAAACGAGTCCTCGCTGGACTTGATAAGCGGCGTTCGTTTTCCGCCCTCTCGCACACGAGCTGAACGAAACGGACGGCGCCGCCCTTCTTAACTACATGGTCTCGAACGTTCGGGACCATGTCCTCAGGCAAGGACCTCTCGAAGACGAAGGTGGTGATGAGTCCGGGGAGTCCATCGGCGACTGCCTGTTCGATCACCATGGGCCAGATCCGATCGCGCAGTCGAATGAAGCCTCGACCGTCGAAGCCGAAGACCGGCTCCAGCATGTCCGCAAGCAGATGAATGTGGAACAGCCTGTACGCGGGCCGCAGGCGCATCAGCTCCCTGGCCACTGCCAGCTTTCCGACACCCGGGAGACCGTAGATGAGGTATAGCTCCATGACACTTCAGGCCGCCGCCGGAACCGGGCCGCCAGAATCATGCATGACCTGCTTCCACCAGGTCTGCCCCTTCTAAGCGCGCTAGACTGCGGTCGAAGGTATAGAGTGGTCTCGCTCCTGACCGGCCGGCAGCCGCGAGAATCATCAAGTCTGAGAAGTCAGCGCCACCCTGACGGTATCGAAGGGCTGCTCTAGCTACGTCGTCCGCGGCCTCGACGATCAGGCTGTCCGTGGCGATCAGTTTCACTACCACATCCGATATCTGGCCGCGAGCGAACCGATAGGTGCGCTCCAGCACCCAGACCACCTCAATCGCAACCTCACGACAGATGAAGCCTGGACGCCTGGGTGTCAGTCCTTCCAGCAGCGCTCGGGCCGCTTCTGCCTGCTCAGCGTCATCACGCACAAGATAGCGGACGAGAACGTTGGTATCGACGGCTATCACGCCCTGCGCGCCCCATCTACTATGGCGCGTTCCATGTCCTCCAGCGTTACGGCCGGGCCGTCATACCGCAGTACGCCAAAGAGCCGGCCTATGGGGCGAACCGGTATGATCCTGACCTCACCGTCCTGGATGAGGTAACGCACCCGGTCACCCGTCTGCGCGGAAAGGGCTTCCCTCACGGACTTGGGCAATGTGGTCTGTCCTTTTGCAGTGATTTTGGACTCAAGTATGGGCTTTCACCCTATCGCATTATTTTATAGGCTTATGCCTTACCATGTTGAGAATAGCATGGCGTACATCAGTATTGCAAGCCGCAATTGGGATATGAACCACCCCTCAGTCCGGTGGTGACCAGCAATACGGACAGTCTGTAATCTCTATCGTCTGGAAGGGAGCGCCACGACCGCGCTGCCGGGCGTCGTGGTCTGTCCATCGGCGTTGACGAGCCTGAGGTCGCACTCGACGAGGTTCTCGCCTGAGTGGACATACTTCCGGGTAACAGTTCCCTCCGCACAGACTGGCGAGCCAGGCATGTCCATTCCCCTGTACTGGACGCTCAGCCTCTTCAGGGTGGCCTCCTCGCCCATCCAGTCGGTCACGAGCTGAGCCAGGAACGAGTTCTTCAGAGGACCGTGGACTATGACGTCGTCAACGCCGCTTTCGAGTGCGTACTGCCGGTCGTAATGCAGCTCGTAGTAGTCGTAGGTCGCGCAGGCGAACATGACGAGCTGCTGCGTGGTCGGCGTCTTCACCAGCCTTGGCAACCCCGTGCCCTCGCTCACGTCCTCGAAGTAGACCTGCGGCATGGTTCGACTCCGGCCAACCCGGCTATCCGGCGGCCTGCTCAGGGCTCTTCGTGGCATCGTAGAAGATGCCTGTGCTCCGGCGGCGGGCGGCAAGCTCGCCGAACTGGTTCACGTACTCGATGTCTCTCACAAAGAAGACCATCTTGCCCACGCGTCCCTGCTTCTCGAAGATGTCGGCGATGGTGGCTGTGACGGTGATGCGGTCGCCCGGGCGGACGGGCTCGAAGTACTCCCACTCGCTGCCACCGTCGAGGCCCACCCCCGACGGGTACTCGAAGTCGAGCGATGGAGCGCCGTAGGCGTGCAGGAAGGTCGGCGGCGCTATGATGCCGCCGTAGCGCCCGCGCCGCGCGGCAGCCTCGTCGGAGTAGAGCGGGTTCGCGTCGCCTATCGCACTGGCAAACCTGACTATCTCGCCCTTCTCCACCTCCCAGGTGACGGGCTCGGACCGGATCCCTATCGAGGCCTTCATCTCCGGCGTGACGGCTACCTCAGACGGCATGGCTACCTCCCCTCGAACGTGGGCGTGCGCTTCTCGACGAACGCGCGGATGGCCTCAAGGCCGTCGCGCGAGTACGCCAGACTCTTCTGGATGGACGAGCCGAACTCGACCAGATCGGGCGGCACCGGAGACGCCGCACGGCGCAGCAGCGCCTTGGCGGCGGGAAGGAGGGCGGGCGGCAGGCTCGCCACGTGCTCCGCTATCTCGAGAGCCGCGTCCAGCACCCGGTCTGTAGGTACGACCCTGTTCACAAGCCCCATCTCCAGGGCTCGCTGGGCGGAGATGTCCAGCCCGTAGACGATCTCGGCCGCGGCGGTCGGCGAGAGATGGTGCGTCTGCATGTATCCCCATCCCACGGGGTAGCCCAGCTTGGCCTGTCCCATGCGCATCTTCGCGTCTTCGGCCATGACGACCAGCTCGCAGGTCTCCAGGACGAGGTTCATACCGCCACCGACCGCCCATCCGTTGACCGCGCCGATGAGAGGCTTGGGAAGGTTGTCGGGGTGGAAGACATCGCCGAACCGGGGGTCGACCCTCGGGTCGAAGAACCCTTCGCCCTTGGAGGCCGCCTCTTTGAGGTCGAGCCCGGCGCAGAAGAAGCGGCCGGCGCCGGTCACGACGCCCACGCGGGCCTCCGGGTCGTCGCGGAACCTCTCGTGGGACTCGACGAGGCCGGTCACGAGGTCGTGGCCGAGCGCGTTTCCTCTCTCCGGCCTGTTCATGGTGATGAGGGCGATCGGCCCACGCATCTCATAGTCGACGAAAGGCATCGGCTCCTCCGTTAGCAGGCTGTCCGGGCGCATTAAACCGCGTCTTCAGACAGACCGCAAGCGCCGAAGCGGGCATTGCTCCCTCTCCACCACGGGAGAGGGCCGGGGTGAGGGGACTCCGGCGAGACGCCACTGGGAAGCGCAAGAGAGACTTGTGCAACACTTACGCGACACTTATCGACATCTGCGCGACACTTGCGCGACACTTATTCGACACATATGCGACACCTGATTCGTAGCTAATCCGGGCCGGTTTGTTCGGGGCGGGGCTGAGATTTTCTGTGTAAGCGTGCATTTCCCCATTGTCGGGATACGAGCTTCAGCCTCGGCGTCTAGGGTGACTCTTCCATTATGCGGACTATTGTTCTGTTGGTCAAGCCCCGCATGGGTGGTTTCGGCTAAGACGCGTTGAGTCAAGACGCGATTGCCCTGCTGGAGCGGCCCTTGACATCGCCGAGGGTGTTTCCCGTAGAATGAACACGCGTTCTAGGTAGGGACAGCGTAGAGGATCTCATGGCCACAGAGCGATTGGTCTCTGGCAAGCCCCACGTTGAGGACCAGTCTCTGGACACGTCGCTGCGCCCGCGGAGCCTGGCTGAGTACATAGGCCAGCGGGCGGTCAAGGACAATCTGGACATCGCGATCAGGGCCGCGAAGCTGCGGGGCGACCCTCTAGACCACATGCTCTTCTACGGCCCGCCCGGCCTGGGCAAGACGACCCTCGCGAACATTCTGGCAACTGAGATGGGCGTTCGCATCAAGACCACGTCGGGCCCGGCCATAGAGCGTCCGGGCGACATGGTGGCGACCCTCACGCAGCTGCAGAAGGATGACATCCTGTTCGTCGACGAGGTGCACCGGCTGAGCAGGGTGGTCGAAGAGGTCCTATACCCCGCGATGGAGGACTTCTTCGTTTCGTGGGTCATCGACAAGGGGCTCAAGGCGCGCAGCATGAACCTCAGCGTCAAGCCGTTCACCCTAGTAGCCGCGACGACGAGGTTCGGCATGGTTAGTTCGCCGCTCCGCGACCGGTTCGGCACCGTATACCGGCTGGAGTTCTACGATAACGAGTCGATGCGGATCATCGTCGAGCGGTCGGCGCGGATACTCAAGATCAAGGCCGAGCCCGAAGGGATCGCCGAGCTGGCGCAGCGGGCCAGAGGGACCCCCAGAATCGCGAACCGGCTCCTGAAGCGCGTCCGCGACTACGCCCAGGTCATGGCCGACAACGTCGTCACCAAGAAGGTGACCGTCGAGGCGCTGTCCAGGCTGGAGGTCGACGACCTGGGGCTGGACAAGATCGACCACCAGGTTCTCGGATCGATAGTGGAGAAGTTTTCCGGCGGACCGGTAGGGCTGGACACGCTGGCCGCGTCCATCAGCGAGGACCCGGACACTATCGAAGACGTGTGCGAGCCGTACCTGCTTCAGCTGGGGTTCCTGGAACGCACACCCCGCGGCCGAGTAGCCACCCCCCGCGCCTATCAGCACCTGGGCGTCGAGTACCCCAGGCAGTCATCGGCTCAGAAGAGCCTTTTTTAGGACAGCCCAGTCAAAGCCCGCCGGCGGGCCTCGTTTCGCCGGGCTTCCTCCGTCCTCTCCTCGTTTTCGGCGAACCCGGCCTCTATGATCCACTCCAAGTCGCCCTCTCTCAGCGACGAGCGGTCCAGGACGGGGCTCAGCATCCAGTCGAAGACGTCGTCCGACACGATCTTCTCGGTCCAACCTGCCGGATGGCCGTCCAGGCTGGCGTCGTAGAGGCGAAGCAGGAACACCGCCCTGATCGGGTCGATCCCCTCGCTCTCGTAGACCTGGACTCGCAGGTCCTCTCCATTACCTGTGCCGAATCTGACCGACCGGGTCTCCAGGTCGTACAGGACATCACAGAATATATCGTACTGGTCGATGTGCGCCTCGGTCTCGGCGAGGACCGCGCCGAGACGCTCCCTGCCTGAGCCTGCGATCCGGAAGCGTCCTGTCTCATCCGCCTCCAGGACACCCTCTGCCCGAAGCTCCAGGGCGACTGTCTGCAACGGGCTGCCCGGCTCGTTCAGGACGGCCAGATCGTGCTTGTCGATGGCGTACAGAAGGGCCGACCGGCGGAGCCAGCCGACGAGGTCCACACGCTCGCCGCCATGCGAGGCGAACCATTCCAGTACCTCGAAGGTCTGCCGGACGACGAGGCTGAGCCTGCGTCCGGCAAGCACGTCCCTCACGGGCGCGCCGGGGTCTATCGCCTCTCCGCCGGGCCGATGGAAACGCAGAGTCGCGACACCTTCTGCCCAGCGCTCGAAGATGTCAGCGAACTGATCGAAGAGGTCGGGCAAGTCCGGGTTGTCACGGAGCTCGTCCTCGGTAAAGGGACGGGCCTCCTCGGAATGAAAGGCCGCGCGAAGCATGTCTCCGACGATCATAGACGCCAGGTCGGGGGAGAGCTCCAGGCACAGGACACCGTCATGAGGCAGGCCGTCGAGCCGGAGCTCAAGCTCGACGGGGCTGTGCCAGGTCACCGGACGGAGCGGACGGAGCCAACGACGGTCTGGCCGCCGCCGCCGCCCGTCATGCCGCCGCCGAAACGCGACGCACTCCTGACGTTCGTCTTGCTCGTCTTGAACGCGCCGCTCGACTTCTGGGAAGACTGGTAGGTCTGTCGCCCCTGGCTGAGGCTGCGGCCCGCGCTGTCGTACTTCGAGCCGTGGAACTTCTTCTGCTGGTTGAAATAGCTGCCGTTGCGCGAGACCTGGTTGCGATAAGACGAAGAGCCCCGGTAGGTGGAGCGGTCGCTCCTGATCGTCGTCGCCCTCGCCGCCGGCGTGTGGTAGGAGTACCGCGGTCCGGCAAACGTCGAGAGGAGCAGGTAGGTGAAAAGGAAGTCCCCGCCGCCAAAGCCGCTGCGATAGTAGCCGTTGGCTCCGTGGCCGCGCATTTCGTGGTTGTCGTGGTCCTTGACTATCGAGAAGAGCTGGTCGTCGGCAGAGTCGCTGATCTCTCCGTTGCCGTCCAGGTCTTCGAAGGCCTCCAGCGTCATCATGTCCCCGTCCTGATCGACCCGGATCAGGACGGCGCCGTCTCCCTCGTATATCCTGTTGACGCGGTCCTCGAACTCGGTAACGCTGTCCGACTTCTTGAACGCGTCCTGGACGTCTTCGAGGTTGATCCGGCCCGCGGCCCCGTCGGTGGCGGCCCAGTCCTCGTATTTGGGCTCGCTGGAGCACGCGGCCATGACTGGCCCCGCGACGACCATCGTGCCGGCGAACGCGGCAAACCCTCGATTTGTCATACTTCTCGGCATCTCACACCTCCAGATTAGTCGCCGGCGTCCGCCGTTACGACCCCGGGCGCCAGTATCGACGCCGCTTCTTCCATGATTTCGACGAGCCCGGCCCGGTGGACCGGCTGTTCATCGACGGGGAGCGTCAGCAGCTCCGCGACGAAAGCGTCTATGGCCCGATTCTTGAACTGTCCGTAGGCCTCGAAGGCCCTCACGGCGAAACGGGACATCGCAGCCGCTCGGCCATCAAACTCGGCCGGTATGCCCATCACGAGACCCTCCAGATCCGCGAGGTGGCCCTTCCACTCCTCGTCGGCCGTCTGGACGAACAGGGACCTCTCGATCTCCGCCAGCCTCTTGTCGCCCAGGGCGTCCCTGAGTGTATCGAGCTTGGCCAGCATCAGGGCGCCGATTTCGTCTGCCAGGCTGGGCAGAGCCGAGCCGAAGAGACCGGTGCAGTCAACTCCAATGCGGTTCTCTACTTCCCTCGCCAGCCTGTCGAAACGGTCTGCGTAGCCCGTGACTCGGAGGTTGGGGAAGTAGCGCTCCACAAGCCTGTCCGCACATTCCCTCACCAGCTCCTCGCACACGCCGTGGAACGACACCAAGTGAGCGACCTCGCGGCGCGCGCGATAGTAGGCCACCGTTTGAGCGTCCAGGATACTACCGTACTCGCTGACATACCCCCTGTGGGCCTCGTCTTCATCTTCGTTCAGTCGCTGCGACCGGAGCAGCATTCGCTCCGTCCCGGGACCCTGAACGACGGTGCGCCTGGCAAAGTCGGCGCCGCTCCCGCCGGGGAAGGACCGCTGAACGTCCTCCGCGGACAGCATCAACCGGGAGGAGCCGAAGGCACCCTGCCTGGCGGTGCGCCCGCGCAGCTGCCGGTCCGCCCTGTGGGAGCGGTTCATCTCCGTAGCAATGACATAGAGGCCCAGACCGAACTCAAGGGTTACGACCCTTCCCGCTCCGTTGCCGGACGGCATCTTCAAACCAACGGTCCGGTCGCGGCTCGAATAGCTCTCGCTCAAGCCGCCGCCGTCGGCTCTAACGCCCGCAAGCAGCGCGTCCGCCTCCGTGGTTGAGCCACACTCAAGCCTGACCTCTGCGGCGCCGTCAGCCAGCAGATCATGCGCCAGGGAGAGGTATCCCGCGATGATCCGGGCGTCCAGGCCGGGCTCGACGAGGATGTCGGTGCCGCGGCCAGCCATGTTGGTGGCGATGGTCACGGCCCCGTGGGCTCCGGCGCTCTTGACGATCTCGGCCTCCGAGGCGCAGTTGACGGCATTCAGGAGGCGGTGCTCGACCCCGTGCTCAGCCAGAAGGCTGCAGAGCCTCTCCGACTGCTCGACGGTCACAGTCCCGATGAGGACGGGCCTGCCTACACGCCGGCAGAGCCTGACCTCGTCGAGTAGCCCGGCGAGCTTCCCGGCCGCCGTGCGATAGAGCCTAGAGGGCAGGGCGACGCGCCGGGATGGCTGGGTAGATGGGACGCGCACGACCGACTTGCCGTACGCGCGTCCGAGCTCGCCGGCAGAGTCCATCGCCGTGCCGGTCAGTCCCGAGAGGATCGAATACTGCCTGACGAAGCCGGGCACGGATATGCGGGCCAGGGTCTCGGGCGCGGCCAGTATCTCCACACCCTCCTTGGCTTCCAGCGCGGCGTGGAGGTCGTGCTGGTACCGGTTGTCGGTCAGCCGGCGTCCGGTCAGGGCATCGACCAGCACGACCCTGCCATCGGTCACGACGTAGTCCACGTCGCGCTCCAGGAGCACATGGGCGCGCAGCATCTGATGGAGTTGGTTCATGCGCGAGTGGCGGCGATCGATGCTGCGGTGCAGGCGCCGGACGGTGTCATCCGACGCCGTCCCTCCCTCCTGGGCCTCGTCGAGCTCCCTCTCCAGGTCCGAAATGTCGAATATAGGACCGAGCCGTACCTCGACGAACCGCTGGCCCTCCTCGGCGAGCGCGACTGAGTTACCGCTCCGATCAACGACGAAGAGCAGGCCGCCTACGAGGTGGTCATCGTGGGCCAGCTCCAGCGAGTCGACGAGCCTCTCGACCTTGCCTCCAAGCCGTGGGTGCTCAGTCAGATGCTCTAGCAGCGCCTCATTGTCCGGGTCCGCAAGTGACAGACGAACGAGGGCGGGCAGAGGCACGGCATCGCCACCCCTGGCCACGAGGTCCTCCAGCCCTTCGATGACTTCCCCCTGCCGCGACACGAGGTCTTCTATGACGCGGCGCGTCCTTGCGAACGCTCGACGCCCCCCAACAGGCTCACCCGAGATTATCAAGGGCGTCCGGGCCTGGTCGATCAGAGCATGGTCGGCCTCGTCAACCACGGCGACCCGGAGCGACCGTTGCACACGGTCATCGCGAGGCCCGCGGAGGCCGTCACGCAGGAAGTCGAACCCGAACTCCCTCAAGGTGCCGTAGACGATCTGCCGGCCGTAGGCGTGCCTGCGCTCGTCGTCGGTCATGGTGCTGAGGACGGCACCGACGGACAGGCCCAGCGATTCGTACACCGGCGCCAGCGTCTCGGCGTCTCGCTCGGCCAGGTAGTCGTTCGCGGTAATCACGTGGACAAGTCGGTCCTCGAACGCGTGCAGCACCGCCGGGATGGCCGCGGCGACGGTCTTGCCCTCGCCGGCATCCATCTCGACAACCGCCCCTCCAAACAGGGCGATCCCTGCCATGATCTGCTCGTCCGTAACCCGAAAGGCCAGGACTCCATCGCCGTCGATCTCCCGGAGCGCCCGGTAGAACCCTGCGGGGAGCAGCAGGTGAGAGCTGGGAACCCCCGCCTTCTCCGCAACGTAGACCATCGTCCTGACAACGGTCCGCTCAGCCTCCCCAAGACGCCATTCGCGAAACGATGGCTCCAGGCTGGACGCGAAGGCCTCGCCCTCCAGGAAGTCCGGATCGGTATAGTACGCGAGCCTGGCCCTGTGAGGCGCGTCGGCCAGCAGGCGGCCAGCCAGCTCTTCGCAGCGCCTGAGCCGCCCCTTCTCCAGACCTCCGTCGAACAGCCTCCAGGCCCCCATGCGCCTGTCTACCCCCTCGATCAGGACGGCGCAGACCTCCTCGATCTCAGGGACTGTCAGCGGCGGCCTGTTCTTTCGGGAAAGGGACTCTCTCAACTCGGCATCGGAGCGGTCCGTGAAGTCGTACGCTCGTACCCGCGCGACGGCGGAGCGGTCCACAAGGTCGGGTCGAGGGCGGAACAGCCTGCCGATCAGGCCGGCGGCGCTCATCGGCCATCCTCCCGACACTGGATGGAGCGGGCGACGCGAATGAAGACAGGGTGCGCCTCGACATCCCGAATTCCGTAGACCCGCGCGTACACCTCGCCGACGATGTCCAGAGCCTCGTCCGGGCCGGGCGGGCCCACCGCCTCGACGGGTTGCAGCACCAGCTTCATGGGGCGGTTCGGCAGACCCTGCCCGGCAGGCTGCTCGTACGCGCCGCGCGCCACGTAGGCGCCTCGCTCGACGTACCGGCGGAGGAGGAACGAGTCAGTGTCCATCTCCGAGATCACGTACGACAGCCCGGAGCGACCGTGCTCGACGCTGCGCCGGTGAATTCTCTCGACCAGCCTCTCGCGCAGTACGGTGTACACACCTCTGCGACGCCAGGCGTCTTCCACGGCCCCGTAGGCCACGAAGCCGAGATTCGGCTCGACCAGATAGGCGCCGACGGCTGCCGCGATAACCCTCCCCTTCACTAGACCACAGATCATGACAGGGACGACCCTAGGGTCGGACACCTCGCACAGGGTCTTCCGATAGGAGTCTATGTCCTCGACACCGGCAGCGCCCATGTTCCGTTGCAGAAATCCGTGGCTCTCCTCTACGAGTGAGAGATCACCCTCTCGGACCTCCAACGCGGCGGCCGGGGAAGCAAACTCAGTCTGCATCGGTCCCTCTAAGGTCGACCACCCTCCGCAACTTGCGACCGTCGGAGGGAAGGTCCATGTCGACGAAAGACAGGCCGAGGTCCATGTAACCGCCCCTCACGAGAAACTCGACCTCAGGCTGAGCAGCGAGGACCGAGTCCCTGAGTCGCGGGGCGTCCTCGTCCATCTCGCCAGGCAGCACGATGGTCAACCTATCCCTGGCTTCTCTGGTCAGTACGAGCCTCATGGGCCCGTCCTCTCGATTATATACGGCTTCGTGCAGGCCTCCGTACGACAGCCTGGCGCCGAGAACCGTGAAGCTGTCGCCCTTTCTCTCCAAGACCTCCACTCTCGGAGAGTCCAGACCGCACAGGCATGTGCCCGGCCTGGCGGCGAGCACGTCTCCGAGAGCATATCTCAACAACGGAGTCGTGCGCAGCTTGAGGGAGGTTACGAGAACCTCTCCGGCCGCACTGTCATGAGGAGGTCGGAGCTCGAAGAGATTGTGGTCCGTGAAAAGGTGGACGCCGTCATGGGCGGTGCATTCTACTCCCATTACCGATGTCTCCGCGGCGCCGTAGTACCCGAAGACCTCGATACCCGCGTGGCTCTCCATGTCACTGCGAGTCCGCGCCGGAAGGCGCTCGCCGACGTACACGACCTTGCCAAGGCTGCCGCCGCCTCCCCTGCCGGACCGGCCCGCCACCGAGGGCAGACAGCGTTCGATTATCGAGGGCGTCGAGATAATGACGGTCGGGTCGAGCCCTCGCAGGCCTGCGAGGGAGCGGTCCACGTAAGGGCCGACGGCGTAGGCGTAGGCCTCCCGGACGCCGATACGCTCGAGCCCGCCCAGGAATGACGCCATGACGGCGAGAGGGTCCACGTCGAGACAGGCTACGCGGTCTCCCGGCCCGATACCGCATATCTCGAACGACCGCACCAGGAGGTCCTCCTCCAAGGCGGCGTCGCGCTCCGAGATGAACCGGCGCTTTGGCCGCGCTGAGGTGGTTCCCGACGAGGTCTCGATGTCCACGATACCGTCGACCGCTGCCAGGCTCTCGTCGGCCAGCCGTTCGTGGCCGCCGGCTTCCAGCGGCGGGAGACGACCAAGAATCTCCAGCGGGTCGCTGGTCAGCAGGTCGTCCGCCCGGATGCCCGCTGAGTCGAACCTCTCCCTGTAGAAGCCGAACGTAGCATTGCAGTGGAGGAGCGTCTGACGCAGGTCCTGGAGGACAACCTCGGCCAGGTCGCCAAGTATCCCGGGGCCTGCGACGGCGGTGGTCATCAGTGGAGGAGTGAACGGATGCTCGGCCAGTCGAGGGCTTCCGACGACACGTAGACCAACAGGTCACCCTCGATCATCTCGATGTGCCGGAACTGGACGTGCACCGCCTCTCCGCGGAGGACGCCGACGAGGTTCACATCGGTGTTGAGAAGCACCTTGGCCACGTCCATGTACGACATCGGGCCGGCGGGAGCCTCACTCACCCGCGTACTCGCCAGGTTTCCTTCCATCTGATTGCTCGTAATGGCAAGGGTGAGCCGGTTCACGCCCGGGTCCTGCGACTCCTGGACAAGCAGGTTGCTGCTTATCTGGAACGTGTGGACTACCGAGGCGTTCTTCGACCCCTTGAACAGCAGCTCGTGCTTGACGTTCAGCGACTCCACGACCGTCCTGATCTTGGGGTTCAGATGCTCGAGGATTGAAACTATGGAGGCGTTGACGCTGTCGCTGCTGGGATCGTCATAGCCCGGGCTCAGCACTATCGCCTGCCGGGCGTCGCCGACGTTCGCCCTGCTGTAGGTCTCCTCCTCCAGAGGCGAGCCGCGTACGAAGTGCCCGTTCCTCAGATCGAAGGGGAGCGAGTCGACCTTGTCGGTGATGACGACTATCTCGTCGTCCTTGTGCCTCGGGTCTCCCAGGAACTCGTCAATCACCTGCCGAACCCGCCGCTCGCTCGGGTAGTTGACGATCAACAGGTGGTCTCTCGCGAGTGCTCTACCCAAACCTGTCCGCTCCTTGAGCTGGAGGTCTATGAGCCAGTCCACGGTCATTCCAATTGCGGCCGTGAAGGCCGACAGCCCCAGTAGGACGATGAAGATGGCTGTCCCAATTCTAGCACCCATCGAGTCCGGTGCTAAGTCCCCGTACCCGATCGTCGTTATCGAGACGATGCTGTACCAGAGGGCGTCACCGATGCCCAGACCCTGGGAGTCCCCCTCCAGCAAGTAGAAGGTCGCGGCATTGCCGGTAATGCTGATCAGCACGACGACCAGCAGGGTCGCCAGCCCCACCTCCTTCCTCCGCCTCATATGGGCCAGCAGCCTGTTTAGCCTGAATATCATGATGTTACGCTCGGTCTAGCCGGATGGAGAAAGCTCAGTGATTGCAAATGAGCCGTCCTCCGTGAGCTTGACCCTGTCCTCCGTCCTGATTCTTACCATTGGCCGCAGGTGGTTGTAAAGCGAGGTGACGATCAGGTGTCCGTCGTCCGACCTCTCGAAGTAGAACGCGTCCCTGTTTGGCGCGTACATTTCGCAGTCGTCGGACTGGGCCAGGACACCAAGATCTTCTACCAAAAAGAGGTCGATCTGTGGCACGCGCCGCGTCCGATGCGACTGGCGGAAGGTGACGCACAGCTTCACGGAGTCGGGGAGTTCGCCCTCGTCGAGAGAGTCCGAGAGGACCACCACCAGATCGGGCGCCGTGCGGTCCAGAAACCGGCGCGTCGCGTCACCCCCGGTATCGAGGAGCAAATGAGAGCGAACGCCAGCCCTGGTCAGCACGGCGGCTGTCTCGGCCCCGAACCACCGGCGGCGGCTGGATGTCACCACCACGGCCGTTTGCTCAGCGTCGGGCCTCAGCCTGCCCATCACGGCGTCGGCTAGTAGCTCGTACCTGACCTCCGTTTCGTCAGCCCCCTCAGCGACGGCGACCTGCGAGGCGACCTGGCCCCTATAGGGCCCAGCTATCCAGGTGACCTCCCGGGGGCTGGCTAGGACGTCCGCCAACCTGCTGCGACGGTAGGCTGCCAGAGGCGTGACGGGTAGCCGCTCGAAATCGGCCAGATCGCCGACGGTGGCGGACTTACCCTGCAAGGCGGCATAGGACGGTGTCCGAGCCGCTGAGCGGACGGCTCCGGCCAGCAGGGCGATCAGGTTATCGGGTGTCCGGTAAACCGCGGCCATTGCGTTCCAGGGCGACCACGACCAGGCCCGCGTCGTGCTCCGCCGCCTCCCATAGGTTGTAGCGGTCCAAGAGATGATTGCGGGCCCCCACTATCTTCTCGGCAGCCCTTGGGCTCTCGACGGCAAACCGCTCACCCAGACGGGTTTCGAGCGTCCATTCGCGAGTAGCCTCGCACACCAGCCCGGCCGACCGGGCAGCACGGGCATAGTCACCGCTCAGTTTCTCGTAGGCGGCCTCGCTCTTGAACACGATCGGAGTCACGAAGTAGCCGGGCGATATCATCAGTCCGAGCTCGTTGTCGAACACCTGGACAAGGTCGATGTCAGGCACCCAGGCCTCCATGGCGAAGAACAGGTCCTCCGGTATGTCCTGCGACACCCGGTGGTAGTAGAGGCTCTCCGTCTGGAGCGCCATCCTGACCACGACCGGCTCCTTCTCCTCCTCGGTCAAGACCCTCCGTGAGTCCTCGTCCTTGAGACAGAGGAGCGGAATGTTGCCGTTGGTGGCATCGACCAGGAGCGTGGAGCCGTCGATAGTGTACAGCAGGGCGTTGTGCTGCCAGTAGCGCATGTGCCGCTTGGCGAACCGGAAATCGAACGAGTCCAGCAGCTCGCGGAGACGCCGCTCCGGGACCGGCCCGGGCGCGTCGGCCCCTGCGATGAGAACCTCGGACTCTATTCCGTAGTGATCGGTGAGGAACTTTAGGCCCTGGACCTTCTCCGAGCACACGCCGCCGTCGCCAGCCACTATCCCGCGCACGGTCTCGTCACCCGTCTTGTAGGGTAGCTTGCGTTCCACGAATCGCGAGTAGCTTTCGAAACCGCTTTCCCAGACCCTCCGGGCGAGGGCCTCGACGAGTGCCATCCTGGCGGTGCTCGATTCCAGGGCCAGTATCTCCTCGGACTCGGACTCCGAGTGGCAGGCGAGGAGCGCGTCCCGGACGAACCTCTCGTACAAGTCGCCGTGTCTGTCCCAGCGCCGCCTGTGGAACCCCGTCCAGTTCCTGTCGTACCCCGCGTCGGTGCGGTCGATGCCGATGTCCAGCACCGTTACATCCACGCCGGCGACGCGGCCCGGCTGCGCCGCGGGAGGCCTGTCGAGGGCAAGAGGCTTGCCGTGCTGGACTAGCTCCACGCCCGGATAGATGCCCCGGAGCTCACCGCTGTCCGAGCACGCGTATACCAGGTCCTGGAAGCCCAGGAGCGTCTCGGAAGACTCGACGGTTACCCTGCCCTCTTCCAGCAGCCGCCGGGCCGGAAAGTGCTTGACGTACCTGTCCAGCAGGCCGGAGAGCGGCAGGGCCGCCGCCTCGGGATCGACGCGCACGGCGCACCGCCGTCCCGTGATGGCATCCGTCAACTGTAGGAGGGTGTTCATAAGAGGCTTATCTCAACATCCCCAATGTTACACTCTCGGCCAAGGAGCCCGTGAAGATTGTGCCAGACGTTGATTCCAACCTGAGAGTGGTCCTTATCGGAGGGTCATCCCACGTCGGGAAGTCGACCCTGTCGGAGTCGCTGGCAGCCAGGCTGGGATGGGAACGTATCTCCACAGACTCGCTCGCCCTTCACCCTGGGCGGCCGTGGAGTCGGGTAGGCCGGCGGCGAGTTACTCCGTGTTAGCTGTTGACGTTCAGGGAAAAGGTCCTCGCTAACTGGCCAGCAGAAAAGTCACATTCAACTTATGGAGAATGTGACTTTGACGCCCAAAGAACAGACGAGACTCAAGATCCTCAACAGCCTGCTGACTGAGCACATGACGCTGGATCAGGCGGCTACACTCATGGGTGTCAGCCCGCGACACACCCGGCGTATCCTTGCGGCTTACCAGGAGAAAGGCGCTGCCACCGTTGCTCACGGTCTCCGGAGCCGCAAGCCGGCCAACGCAACTCCCGAGCCCGTTGCAACCGCTGTGGTTCACCTGGCTCGCACCAGGTACGCAGGGACCAACCACACCCATCTCAGCGAGTTGCTGAGCGACCGCGACGGCATCGACATCGGCAGGACCACCCTGCGGCGCATCCTGGTCAACGCCGGGTTGAGCAGTCCGCGGCGCAGGCGCCAGCCAAAGCACCGGGTACGCCGCCAGCGAATGCCCCGGCAGGGAATGCTGATCCAGATGGACGGCAGTCATCACCCGTGGTTGGGGGACCGGATTCCACCGTTCACGCTGCTGATCGCAGTGGACGATGCCACCGGCACGGTGGTCGACGCCCTCTTCTGCGAGAAGGAGGACGCCCACAGCTACTTCCTGCTGATCCAGCGCCTCTTGCAGCGCCGCGGCATTCCCCTCGCCCTGTACACCGACCGGCACGGGGTCTTCAGGCACACGCCCGGCTCCGGCCTCCCCGGGATGCCAACCCAGTTCAGCCGGGCCATGGACGAACTGGCGATCCAGATGATATTCGCCCTCTCTCCCCAGGCCAAGGGAAGAGTGGAGCGGATGGCGGAAACTTTCCAGGACCGCCTCGTAACCGAACTGCGGCTGGCAGGGGCGAGCAGCATCGGGGAAGCCAACAGCGTGCTGGACCAGTTCCTGCCGCGATTCAACCGGCGTTTCCGTGTCCCACCGCAACACCCTGAGCCTGCATTCCGGCCCCTGGACCCGGAGCTGTGCCTGGAACAGATCCTGTGCTTTGAGCACCGCAGAAAAGTGGCCCGGGACAACACGGTGAGATTCCAGCTGCATACCCTGCAGTTGCTGCCAGAGCGGGAACGTCCCAGTTATGCCGGGGCGGCTGTGGAGGTCCTGCAAGGACTGGCCGGCCGGCTGTCGGTGCGGCATGAGGGACGCATCATCTCCTCCCAGGAGGCGCCACCCAGTCCGGTATTTCTCCGGAACGGCCACGGAGGCTCCGAAAGTGTTCCTGTCCGATCCTCCAGCGCCAACGGATTGGGCGAACACTGGATCTCGACTCTCGAACCGCTGGACTCAAGGGCAGAGGACGAGAATGGTGGCGGTCTGATCACTGACGGCGCGGCCACGCCCGGCAGGCCCGCAGCCGCCCCTACGCGCAAGCCGACGTTCCTTCAGAAGGAGCGATGGAAGGCGATTCAGAAAGCCCGTCGCAAGGGGATGTCGCTTCGGGCAATCGAACGGGAATTGGGAATCCACAGGGCCACCATCAAGAAATACACGGACGCTGAGGGTCCGCCAACGCGACAATCCCGCGTGGTTTCCGAAACGTCATCATCTGATACCATCGAGGCTTAACCGAGTGACATTTTTGCTGAACACTTAACCCGGACATTTCCCCTGAACTTCGACATGTTAGGGATGCTCTGAACAATCGGCTTCAGGCTGGGCCGAGTTGACCGGAGTGGTTTTGGGGGCGTTGAATTGCCTTATGGCGCCGTGGTGGGGGTTAATCTCGGCCTACAACCGGCCCTGACAGGGCGTTTCGCCGCCGTTAGGCCTGATTTTGGGCGCACTTATACAAGGTTTCACGCCGCCAGGTACTGTTCGGCCCTCATCAAGTTGGCAAACCCCAGCAGCGTCATCAGCCGCTGCGTGTTCTTGGACAGTCCCCTGTAGCGGACCTTGGCGTAGCCGAAGTGCCGCTTGATGTACAGGAACGGATGCTCCACCTTAGCTCTGACCGACGCTTTGCGCTTCTCCGACACCGCCTCAGGACTCTCAGGCTCCAGCTTCCGACGCTGGCCGGGCCTCATCGCGACCTGCCACTCCACATCCAAGCCCCGGTTGCCCGGCCTCTTGTCAACTCCCTGATACCCAGCATCTCCCCACACCTGAGACTCCCCACCGTGCAGCAACCGGGGCAACTCAGTCAGGTCATGCACGTTCGCAGATGTCGTGGTCATGCTGTGCACCACTCCCGTCTGCGAGTCCACACCGATGTGCACCTTCATCCCGAAGTGCCACTCGTTACCCTTCTTCGTCTGGTGCATCTCGGGGTCGCGCTCTTTAGCCCGATTCTTCGTCGATGAGGGCGCCGCTATGATGCTCGCGTCCACTATCGTCCCCTCCTGAAGACGGAGACCCTTGGACTCCAGATAGCGGTTGATCTCCTCGAACAGACCCGAGCCTAACGCATGCTCTTCCAGCAGGTGGCGGAAGTTCAGAATCGTCGTCTCGTCCGGCAGCGGCCCAGGCAGTCTCAGCCCTACGAACCGCCTCACCGATTCGACCTCGTAGAGCATGTCCTCCATCCCAGGGTCGCTCAGGTTGTAGAACAACTGCACGCAGTGTATGCGAAGCATCGCCGACAACTCGTAGGGACGCCGACCTCGGCCAGCATTGGGATAGAACGGTCGGATGCGCTCTTCCAACTCTTCCCACGGGATCAGTCCATCCATGCGCTCAAGGAACTTCTCCCTGCGAGTCTTTCGCTTCTTGCTCTCGTAGTCCAAGTCCGCAAACGTCGGCTGGTTCATTGCCTCGCCTCCCACGTCTTCAGGCCTTGGCCCTATGTTACTATCCCGCAAACCACCGGGACTTATTCAGAGCATCCTTAGCGGAGCACTTTTCCGCCGGCCCCCCTCCGAACGGGACGTGCGGCTTTCACCGCATCCGGCTCTCTAGTGTCGTTGTGTAGGTAGGGTCAGAACAGAGGTCCTGCGTGGAAGGGCGCAGGGTGACACGGCTAATCTGAGGGTGGGTCGCGGTCAGTGGATTTCGTGGGGCGTGCACGTAGGCGCGCACCACGCCATTGTCGCCACCAATTCCGCAAGCGCCGGAACAGGGATTGGTCAGTGCCAAGCTCTGACCGCAGGGCTTCAACAGAAGCCAGTTCATCCGGTGTTAGCTCCCTATTGTCGGGTGTGGGAGTCATAGGGTCCCCAATTTTTCGCGGTTGGTGAGAGTGTATGACTCTTGGCGCGGGCTGGACGCATGGGCCGTGTCTGCCTGATAGACTACCTACTCTTGCTCACGCGGTTTCCAACTGCCGTCGTGGGTATTCAGGTGACACGTCCGGCAGACCACAAGGGTCTTACGCCGCCGTGCCGCCATGATTTGAACCCACTTAGGCGTCTCCCGTTGGAGCCTCGACTCGGCTAGTGACCAACGAAGAGGTACTAGCCGTCACTCAGCTCGGCTAAGTGCGTAACGAAGGCGACGAGGCAACTCTGGTGGCCGAGCGGCCTCTTCCGTACATGAGCGCCGGCGACCGTCACCACCGACCTCGGGGTCAGCTAGGACTCCCGCGGCTCTTGGCGGGCGTATGACTGGCCCGCGAAGACCGCCCTCACCTCGGCAGCAGTCTTCGCTTTTCCCAGCAGGGCGACCCGATGCTCCTCCTCTTCCCGCAGCGCCTTGACGTTGGCGAGAACAGCCTCGGTCCTGTCGGCCGGGAACTTGCAGGCGCCGTTCTCGTCCATATGGATGATCTCTCCCGGCGACACGTCCATGCCCCCGACGCTCACCGGCACGTTCACCGCATGGACCGCCATACCCCCGTGGCCTGCGGTAACCCCGCTGAGCATATACTGGAATCCGGTCGGGCGTATCTCGTCCATGTCCCGCGACGGGCCGTTGGAGATGGCGCCCACGCAGCCGACCGCCCTCATGGCGGCGGTCATGTTGCCGCCGGCCAGCCCCACCTTCGCCGCGATCTCTTCGGGGAACTTCTGCTGGAACACGAGGACCGTCGGTTTCATGGACGCGTCCAGAGCGTCGACCACGTCCATGAAGGTGAGCCTGGAGTAGTCGGGGTCCGGAAGCCCGAAGACGCAGGTCACGGCGTATCCCACCGTGGGCCCAAGCTCGGGGAACATGCAGCGTATCGACTGGTCGGTGTACCAGTTCTCGGACCACGGATTGTAGAGGCCCAGGCACAGCGGGTTGTCGGGGTACGTAGCGACTACATTGGTTATGGACGGCGTGTCGAAGCCCTTCAGCTCCTCCAGCATCTCGCTTTCGGTGGTCATATGTGTTGCCTCCTCCGTGTCGTCTATGCCGCTCCGCAGCGCCGTCGGGTTGCGCCCCTTCCAGCCGGGAAGATCGGGCAGAGTGTAACAGCCCCTTGAATCGAGTCAACCCGGGACGCCGCGCTCCTGCGACGCTAGAACGAGCTGTAGCCGCCGTCAACCGGGATCGACGCGCCCGTGACGTAGTCCGAGGCGCTGGAGGCGAGGAAGACCGCCGTTCCCGCAAGCTCGTCGGGCTCGCCCCAACGGCCGTGGGGGATCCGGGACGTGATGAAGGCGTAGCGGTCCGGCGTCTTCGTCTTGATTGCGGACGTGAGATTGGTGTGGATCCAGCCCGGCAGGATGGAGTTGACCTGGATGTTGTCCTTGGCCCAGGCGACAGCCAGGCTCTTGGTCATCTGAACTACGCCGCCCTTGCTGGCGGCGTAGGCGGAGACCCAGTCGCTTCCAAATATCGATGTCATCGATCCGATGTTGATGATCTTCCCGCCGCCAATCTCGATCATCGGCGCGTACACCTCCCTCGCGCAGAGGAAGCTGCCGTTGAGGTTGACGTTCACTACCATCTCCCACTCGGCGAGTGTGTACTCCTGGGGCGCCTTCCGGACCGTCGTCCCCGCGTTGTTCACCAGTATGTCTATGCGTCCAAGCTCCTGGAGTGTATCTCTGACCATCGAGACGACTGAGGCCTCATCCGCAACGTCGACCCCGATTCCTATCACGCGGGCCCCCAGGCTCTGGAGGTCCGACACCGCGCGCTGAGTCTTCTCCTTGTCCCGGGCCGAAACGACCACGGATGCCCCTGAGCTCGCCAGCCCCTTCGCGATTCCGAGCCCGATTCCCCCGTTGCCGCCCGTGACTATCGCAACCTTCCCGCTCAGGTCGAACATGTTACTCATCGTTCAGGTCGTCCTCCTCGTGGTGTTCAGGAACGTGCCCCTTCCGCATGAGAGAGGCACAGCCCCGCATTTCGCGTAGGTCCCTGTCGGTCGAACACCTATCCTATCGCCCCCGGCGGTCAGACGCTATTGCGAGCGCGGTGGCGCCCAAGAACCCTAGGGATGCTCTGAACAATCGGCTTCAGGCTGGGCCGAGTTGACCGGAGTGGTTTTGGGGGCGTTGAATTGCCTTATGGCGCCGTGGTGGGGGTTAATCTCGGCCTACAACCGGCCCTGACAGGGCGTTTCGCCGCCGTTAGGCCTGATTTTGGGCGCACTTATACAAGGTTTCACGCCGCCAGGTACTGTTCGGCCCTCATCAAGTTGGCAAACCCCAGCAGCGTCATCAGCCGCTGCGTGTTCTTGGACAGTCCCCTGTAGCGGACCTTGGCGTAGCCGAAGTGCCGCTTGATGTACAGGAACGGATGCTCCACCTTAGCTCTGACCGACGCTTTGCGCTTCTCCGACACCGCCTCAGGACTCTCAGGCTCCAGCTTCCGACGCTGGCCGGGCCTCATCGCGACCTGCCACTCCACATCCAAGCCCCGGTTGCCCGGCCTCTTGTCAACTCCCTGATACCCAGCATCTCCCCACACCTGAGACTCCCCACCGTGCAGCAACCGGGGCAACTCAGTCAGGTCATGCACGTTCGCAGATGTCGTGGTCATGCTGTGCACCACTCCCGTCTGCGAGTCCACACCGATGTGCACCTTCATCCCGAAGTGCCACTCGTTACCCTTCTTCGTCTGGTGCATCTCGGGGTCGCGCTCTTTAGCCCGATTCTTCGTCGATGAGGGCGCCGCTATGATGCTCGCGTCCACTATCGTCCCCTCCTGAAGACGGAGACCCTTGGACTCCAGATAGCGGTTGATCTCCTCGAACAGACCCGAGCCTAACGCATGCTCTTCCAGCAGGTGGCGGAAGTTCAGAATCGTCGTCTCGTCCGGCAGCGGCCCAGGCAGTCTCAGCCCTACGAACCGCCTCACCGATTCGACCTCGTAGAGCATGTCCTCCATCCCAGGGTCGCTCAGGTTGTAGAACAACTGCACGCAGTGTATGCGAAGCATCGCCGACAACTCGTAGGGACGCCGACCTCGGCCAGCATTGGGATAGAACGGTCGGATGCGCTCTTCCAACTCTTCCCACGGGATCAGTCCATCCATGCGCTCAAGGAACTTCTCCCTGCGAGTCTTTCGCTTCTTGCTCTCGTAGTCCAAGTCCGCAAACGTCGGCTGGTTCATTGCCTCGCCTCCCACGTCTTCAGGCCTTGGCCCTATGTTACTATCCCGCAAACCACCGGGACTTATTCAGAGCATCCCTAGTATGAAGCATGCGAGGACCAGGCGGCCCGCGGCTCGATCCGGAGGATGCGCCCACGATCGGTAGCGGCGAGACGATTCCACAATCTGATCGCCCGTTCCAACAGCGGTCTGCCCAGTACGACGGTGATGACAGCGACGAGAGTAGCGCCCAAGTACGTGTGCAGGAGCCTATGGACCGGCCAGCCCGACGTAAGGATGTAGAACGCCGCCTCGCTGTCGATCACCACCTGGGTGACGCCGAACGTCAGAAAGCTGAAGTGCCTTGGCGCAACTGCCTTAACCCGAATCCACCGAAGGAGGGCGTCGGGTCAGTGTCCTGAAGCGGCAAGAGGGTGCTCCTGTGAATCTGGGATAATGGTTTTGAAACAGCAAAGCCGACCCCAGAACAAGGAGCACCCGATAGATGCTAGCACGCAACCATCCCGACCGCATCCGTATCGCCTTCGACGACCACCGCCTGGTGGCCAATGCTGGGCTGCTCCTCCCGGTGACCCTAGCCCAGCACCTGGGCCTGCGTGAAGTCGTCGACAGCCACGTCGACCTGGGAGACGCGCCGGGGCGAGCGAACCCAGGAGACAAGATGCTGACCCTGGTGGCCTCGGCGCTGGCTGGGGGCGACTTCATTGACGACGCCGACGTGTTGCGTACCGGCGGGACAGCTGGCGCCATCGGCTGCGTAGTCAAGGCGCCATCCACCCTGGGAACTTTCCTGCGCAGCTTCCGGTGGGGCCACGTCCGCCAGTTGGATCGGGTGAGCCGGGAGTTGCTGTCCCGGGCCTGGGCCGCTGGTGCGGGACCCGGCGAAGGGCCGTTGACCATCGACTTGGACTCCACCATGTGCGAGACCTACGGACTGGCCAAGGAGGGGGCGCGTCACCATGGTTACACTGGCCAGCGGGGCTATCACCCGCTGCTGGCCATCGCCGCCGGCACCGGCGACGTGCTGATGTCTCGGCTGCGCGAGGGCCGCGCCAACACCGTTCGGGGCGCCGCCCACTTCCTGCGGGAGACCGTGGGGCGGGTGCGCCATGCTGGGGCTACAGGACAACTCACGGTGCGGGCCGACAGCGGCTTCTATGCCCACGCCCTGGTCGTCGTCTGCCGCAAGATGGATGTCCGCTTCTCCATCACCATCCGCCAACACGCCCGCCTCAGGGAGTTGATTGAGGCGATTCCCGAGGAGGACTGGACGCCCGTCCCCTACTGGATGGACGGCGGCGCCGACGTGGCCGAGACCACCTACACTCCCTTCCAGGGTGAGCCCGAAGCCGCCCCAGTGCGGCTCATCGTCCGGCGGGTGAAGCCCACGCCCGGTTCCCAACTGGCCCTCTTCGCCAGCTACAGCTATCACGGCTTCATCACCGACCGGGACGGGGAAACCCTGGAACTGGAGGCCGACCATCGCCGCCACGCCGAGATTGAGAATGCTATCCGAGACCTCAAGCACGGCGTCGGCCTCAACCATCTCCCCTCGGGCCGCTTCCCCGCCAACGGCGCATGGCTGGCCGTCCAGGTGCTGGCCCATAACCTGGCCCGCTGGACCGCGCGCATCGGTCTGGACGAGGGGGTGGTGACCACCAAGACCCTCCGGCGGCGCTTCTTCTCCCTGGCCGGACGGCTCACCCGCTCGGCCCGCCGCCTCACTTTGCATCTGCCACAGGGCTGGCCTTGGGAAACCCAGTTCACTCGCGCCCTGGCTCGATTGCGAGCCCTGCCATTGCCTGCCTGACGGCACCGACGGCGCCTGACACGTCCACCAGACTACCCAACCGACCCACAGAGTCGCACCGGCCCGGTCCGCGATTGTCTTCCCCTGCATGCTGTCCCGCCGACCCCGCCCCAGCGCCGCTGCCCAGGACCGCCATCGGCGCCCCCAACGACAACCAAAGGCCGCCACCGGCCCCATTTATCGGAATCGAGCGCGGACCGTCGCGTCCCACGGCCCTCACCCCTTGTTCCAACCCCAAGGCCGCTCCGCATCGGTGGATTCGGGCTTAACCGCCAGCGCGGCTCCCAGATGAATCGGCGTGAGTGGCATGGGGCTAAGCGTAACATAAGGCCGGGGCGGGCCTCACACATACCCACTTTCTGAAGTCGTAGCGGCGAGCCACGGTGACGTGGCAATCTCGAACCTATTGACAACCAGAACGCCTGTCCGCATAATGTCTTTATGACCCATCACCTACCAACTGCCAGTCCCCCTCTCCACCCCCGGCGACGTGGGCGCCGCCTTTCGCAATATCGTTGCGGGACCATCGCGTTTCTGCTGCGTCCCTATGGCAAATGTGTTGAAAATCCGTTGACCGGATCGGAGCCTCCAGCTACGAGATCCCACAAAATGCCACAGTTTGCATCATTTTCGGCGAAACCACAGGCCCCGGCGGTGGCGAAGCCTTGGAGCGGAACGGCGTCAGTCTCGTCCCAGGCGCCGGGTAACGAGACTGTGGTGCCTTGCCCGCAATGTGCACAGCCAGCGGTCAGGTAGGTTCGTCAAGGTGGGTACGCGCCACTGGTCGGGCCGCGTTGACACCCCTAGGCGCTGGTGCTATATTGCCGCTCGGCTTCCGGCGCGGCCCATAGAGTCGGCGGACCGGCGGCTAGATGTCTCTGGAGACCATCGTTGGCACTGAACATTATCGTCTGCGCCAAGCAGGTAATGGACCCGGAGACTCCTCTTTCGGCATTCAAGATCAACCCCGACACCAAGGCCGTAGCCCCGTCCACCGGAGTCCCTCCCGTAGTCAACGGCTTCGACGAGAACGCGGTCGAAGCCGCCCTCCGCATCAAGGACCGGGTGGGTGCGGCCATAACGGTCGTGTCCGTCGGCAAAGGGTTCGCCATGGACGTCATGAAGAAGCCTCTGTCGATGGGCGCAGACCAGCTCGTCCTGGTCGACGATGACCTCACCGAAGACCTCGACGCGGCAGCTACAGCCTACGTTCTCTCCAGGGCGATCGAGCGGCTGGGGGACTACGACCTCGTGCTCTGCGGCAGGCAGGCGTCCGACTGGGACAACGCACACGTGCCGATGGGTGTCGCGGAGATGCTGGACCTGCCGTGCGTAACGATGGCCCAGAAGGTCGAGCCGCGCAACGGAGGTCTGGTCGTAGAGCGAGTGCTCGACGAGGGATATGAGGTCGTCGAGACCTGCACCCCCGCTCTCGTGACCGTCAGCAACGAGCTGGGGGAGCCGCGCTACCCGAACCTGCGCGGCATCATGGCTGCCAGTCGAAAGTCCCCGACCGTCTGGACGGCCGCCGACCTGGACCTGGACCCGTCGAGGCTCGCACCGTCTCTGGAGCTGATCGACCTTTTCGTTCCAGTAACCGACAGACAGTGTGAGCTCGTGGAGGGCGAGGATGGACGGGACACCGGGCGACTGCTCGCCCTGAAACTGCGAGAGGAGAAGCTCATTTGAGCCGCCATCTGCAGCACGTCAGGCATCGAGTTAGGCCGGCGGGAGCAAACTAGAATGTCCGGAGTACTCATAGCAGGCGAGTGGGGTGACGGCGGGTTGCATTCGAGCGCCGGCGAGCTTCTGGCCGTAGGCCGCTCGCTGGACCGGGGCGAGGTGGCTGTCTCCCTGCTGGGCGGCGTCCCGGAGGAGGTCTCCCGTGAGGCCATCGAATTGGGCGCCGACACCGTATACGTGGCGTCGCACCCGCTCCTGGAAGACGGCGGCACGGACGCCGTCGTCGACGCGCTCGCTCGGACCTGCGCCCGGGCGCAGCCGGATGTCCTGCTGTTCAGCAAGACGGCGTTGGGCGCAGAGGCCGGCCCCCGGGTCGCGTTCAGGCTCGGTGTCGGAACCGCGCAGGACTGCGCATCCGTGGAGCCGGACCCGGACTCGGACCGGATAGTCGTCACGCGACCAGTGTACGGCGGCAACGCGATGGCGAAGCTGAGGTTCCCAGCCGCGAATCCCCAGGTCGTAATCGTCAGAGGGAAGGCCTACGAGCCACTCGCCGCCGACAGCACGCGAAGCGGAGAGGTCAAGTCGGTCGACATCAAACCCCCCGCTGCCAGGGTCAGGCACGTGGAGACCGTAACGAGCGCGGCGGCGGGCGTACGCCTCGAGGACGCGTCGGTCGTCGTCGCTGGAGGACGAGGCCTCGGCGGCCCCGAGCCGTTCGAGCAGCTAAAGGAGCTGGCCGGACTACTGGGAGGGGCCGTTGGAGCGTCGCGAGCGGTCTGCGACGCCGGGTGGCTGGAGCACAGCTACCAGATCGGCCTGACGGGCAAGACCATAACGCCGGACCTCTACATCACCGTCGGAATCTCCGGCGCCAGCCAGCACATGGCGGGATGCTCCGGCGCGAAGCACCTGGTGGCCATCAACAGGGACGCCGACTCGAACATATTCCAAGCCGCGAGCTACGGAGCGGTCGGCGATTGGAAAGAGGTCCTTCCGTCGTTTATCGAGACCGTCAGAGAGCTGGTCAAGTCCTGACCGGGCACCCACCCGTCGTTCCGGCGAAGGCCGGAACCTAGTTGACACGCCCTATTCGAAGCCCATCTGGTAGTGCTTTCCTTCCGTCTTGATCGACGGAGCGACTACCACTTCGGCCTCGTGCATCTCGCGTATGGTCTGAGCGCCGACCATTCCCATGCACACCTTCAGCGCGCCAATCAGGTTCTGCGTCCCGTCTTCATGGGAGGTCGGGCCGAACAGTATCTGCTCCAGCGTGCCGTCGACGCCGACGCGGACCCTCGTGCCGCGCGGCAGGTCCGGATGAGGCGTTGCCATGCCCCAGTTGAACCCGCGGCCCGGCGCCTCTTCGGCCTTCGCTAGAGGCGTCCCCAGCATCACGGCGTCGGCGCCGCAGACGAACGCCTTGCAGAGGTCTCCGCCCGTTCTGATGCCACCGTCGCTGATGATGGGCACGTACTTGCCCGTCCTGTTGAAGTGATCATCCCTGGCCGCCGCACAGTCGAGCAGCGCCGTGACCTGCGGCACGCCGAGTCCCGTGACCTCGCGCGTGGTGCAGGCGGCTCCCGGTCCCACCCCCACCAGCAGGCCGTGTATCCCCGTGCTCATGAGCTCGAGCGCCACGTCGTATGAGACGCAGTTGCCTACAATGATCGGAACGTCGATCATCTCGAGAATGTCGGAGAACACCAGCCCCCGGACGCTCTTGGAGATGTGCCGTGCGGTGGTCACGGTGGACTGGACGACTATAGTGTCCGCACCGGCCTCTGCGGCAACCGGCGCGAACTGCTTGGTCTTCGCGGGCGTGACCGAGACGGCGGCACGGGCGCCGTCCTGCTTCATCTCTTCGACACGCTTCCCGATCAGGTCTTCACGAATAGGCTCCGCGTACAGCCGCTGAAGCAGGGCTGTAACCTCTTCCGCCGGGGTCTCGGAGACCTCCTCCAGCACCGCGCCGGGGTCGTCGTATCGGGTCTGCACTCCCTCCAGGTTCATGACGGCCAAGCCACCGAGCCTGTGCATCTCCCGGGCGGAGTCGGGCGATACGATGGCGTCCATGGCTGCCGCCAGGACCGGTGTTGACAGGGTGATGCCGTCGACGGAGAAGTCCGTGCTGGTCATCTCCGGGTTGACGGTGACGCTGCCGGGGACGATCGACACCTCATCGAACCCGTAGGCCCTTCTGATCTCTTTGACCCGGGTGTCGGTCATGATGCCCCCGTAGCGTATGTATTCCAACGAATATAGCAGAGCTTATCGCCGGGATTCAAGGCTCGGGGGCGAAATATTGTGGCCGTGAAGAAGCGGGTTTCTGCCCCCTACCCGGGGCTGGTCCCCAGCGTAACGGTCGCGGTGGCCCGGGCATCTCGTCGGTAGTACTCAACCTCCACTGTCGAGCCTGACGGATGGGCTAGCAGGAACCTGGACAGCTCGCCGGTGTTCGCAATGGGTTCGTCGCCCAGTCGTACGATGACATCCTCCACCATGAGACCGGCCGACTCTGCCCCGGAACCCGTGACTACCTGAAGCACCACGATGCCCTCTTCGACCGGCACGCCAAGCTGGGCGGCGATTGTGGGGGTGAGGTTGAAGGGCGTAACTCCCAGAAAGCCGCGCTCGACCCGGCCGTTCTCGATAAGCTGGGCGGCCACTATCTTGGTGTCGTCTATGTTGATGGCAAAGCCGATGCCCTGACTGCCCGGGATGACCGCGGCGTTTATGCCCACGACCTCAGCCCGCATGTTGGCCAGCGGGCCGCCGCTGTTGCCCGGGTTGACGGAGGCGTCCGTCTGAATCAGGTCCACGATGGTATGCTGCCCGTCCGGTATGGACCTCCCCAGGGCGCTCACGACTCCTTTGCTGACGGTCGGTCCGCCCCTGAGTCCGAGTGCGTGGCCAATGGAGACCACGTCCTCCCCGACCTCCAGGTCGGCGGACGAGCCCAGCTTCGCGGGATGCAGGCCCTCCGCAACGATGGCAATGATCGACACGTCGGTCGTCGAATCACTACCAACCAGACGTGCCTCATGCCGCTCGCCGTTGCTCAGAGTGACCGTTATGGTGCTGGCACCCTCTACAACGTGGCTGCTGGTGAGGATGTGGCCCGTGGTATCGATAATCACGCCCGTCCCGACTCCCTCGGCGGGGATGGGTCGGTTGAACGCGCCTACGGCAACCTTCTCATTGGATATCTGAACGACGGACGGGGCCAGTATCCTGACCACATCCACCGTCGACAGCTCTTTATCCCCAGTCTCCAAGGCTGGCTGCGCCGGCGTTTGTCCCGTCAACCTCGACCCTGGACGGGAAGGGCCGGAGCCGAGATCGAGGGTGACCTCGGCCTCCTGTTCGACGGGCTGTACAGTGGCCTGTGTCGAAGCGCCGACAACGGTAGACTCTTCCACCACGGCCGCGACCTGCTCCGGACTCCGCGTGGCTGTTCCAGAATTGGCCGGCATTGACGCGTCGGTCGACTGCGAGACTGCCGACGGTACAGCGGCTGCCAGAGGAGTCGTATCCGGCTGACCCTCGACGGCGGGGGCGTCGGGGCTGCCGTTGCCGCATGCCGCCACTACGAGCACGGCGACCGTCATCGCCGCGATCAACTGGTAACTGCGAGCGAGAATGGCAAGCCTCCACGGCTAGGGAACGACGACAGGCCAGAATACCTCTATCCAAATAGAAACGACGACGACGAGCTGGCGTTAGTTCTGGCCGTCCGCCGACTGAACTCTACCTGCGGACTGTGAAGAAGCTTTGAGAGAACTCCTGGAAGGTGACAGGCGCGCTCTCAGCCCGGACGACGCCACAGGCTGGAACCTGGAAGTATGGGGACAAAAAGGAGTGCCTGCGGGACTGCGAGGCTGGAGCAAGGCCCCACCTCTTCGACGAGGGGCAAAAAGAAAGCGGCCCACTGTATAGTCGGCCACCGGGAGATTCGGGGTTAGTGCGGCTAGGTGCGGCTCTTTCTGCGGCGGAGACGTCGCAGGCTGCGCTGCTTATCCAGCCGGGCCTGCTCGCCCTTCGACTTGAAGTAGCGGCGGTTCCTGAGCTCTCTGAGGATTCCGGACCGCTGCATCGAGGTCTGGAACCGCTTCAGGAGGCTCTCCCCGTCCTCACCATCGCGGAGTGTTACAAAAGACAAACCGACTCCCCCTGCGTGGTCTTCTGCCGAGACGACCCTGATCGGCCCGATGAGTATAACACGGCTAGACACCTCTCCTCAACGGCACGTGCCGCCCCAGATTCCCACCTAGGGATGCTCTGAACAATCGGCTTCAGGCTGGGCCGAGTTGACCGGAGTGGTTTTGGGGGCGTTGAATTGCCTTATGGCGCCGTGGTGGGGGTTAATCTCGGCCTACAACCGGCCCTGACAGGGCGTTTCGCCGCCGTTAGGCCTGATTTTGGGCGCACTTATACAAGGTTTCACGCCGCCAGGTACTGTTCGGCCCTCATCAAGTTGGCAAACCCCAGCAGCGTCATCAGCCGCTGCGTGTTCTTGGACAGTCCCCTGTAGCGGACCTTGGCGTAGCCGAAGTGCCGCTTGATGTACAGGAACGGATGCTCCACCTTAGCTCTGACCGACGCTTTGCGCTTCTCCGACACCGCCTCAGGACTCTCAGGCTCCAGCTTCCGACGCTGGCCGGGCCTCATCGCGACCTGCCACTCCACATCCAAGCCCCGGTTGCCCGGCCTCTTGTCAACTCCCTGATACCCAGCATCTCCCCACACCTGAGACTCCCCACCGTGCAGCAACCGGGGCAACTCAGTCAGGTCATGCACGTTCGCAGATGTCGTGGTCATGCTGTGCACCACTCCCGTCTGCGAGTCCACACCGATGTGCACCTTCATCCCGAAGTGCCACTCGTTACCCTTCTTCGTCTGGTGCATCTCGGGGTCGCGCTCTTTAGCCCGATTCTTCGTCGATGAGGGCGCCGCTATGATGCTCGCGTCCACTATCGTCCCCTCCTGAAGACGGAGACCCTTGGACTCCAGATAGCGGTTGATCTCCTCGAACAGACCCGAGCCTAACGCATGCTCTTCCAGCAGGTGGCGGAAGTTCAGAATCGTCGTCTCGTCCGGCAGCGGCCCAGGCAGTCTCAGCCCTACGAACCGCCTCACCGATTCGACCTCGTAGAGCATGTCCTCCATCCCAGGGTCGCTCAGGTTGTAGAACAACTGCACGCAGTGTATGCGAAGCATCGCCGACAACTCGTAGGGACGCCGACCTCGGCCAGCATTGGGATAGAACGGTCGGATGCGCTCTTCCAACTCTTCCCACGGGATCAGTCCATCCATGCGCTCAAGGAACTTCTCCCTGCGAGTCTTTCGCTTCTTGCTCTCGTAGTCCAAGTCCGCAAACGTCGGCTGGTTCATTGCCTCGCCTCCCACGTCTTCAGGCCTTGGCCCTATGTTACTATCCCGCAAACCACCGGGACTTATTCAGAGCATCCCTAGATAAGAGAAGGACCTCGTTGGCGCCCGCCACGAAGGGGGCTAAGATGTTTCTTGACCAAGAGAAACGATCACCAACGAGGTGCAGCTATTATGAAGCAAGGCTTACTGGCATTCCAGTACGAACAGGAGCAGGGCTCGACAGGTATGACGGGACTGTCCGGCCTGATGACGTACGTGGAGTTGATGCAAGCAGCGGGTTTGAGGTCATCGGTAGAGCGCCACATGAGACTGCGGGAGAGGGGTCAGGGCTGGACGGACAGCCAGATGATCATCTCGCTGATGCTGCTGAACTTGGCAGGCGGCGAGTCGGTGTCCGACCTTGATCTCCTTGAGAAGGACAGAGGGTTGTGCAGGATGCTTCGAGAGTTCGAGACCTGTGGTATGCGTCTCAGCGAGCGCAGGGCGTTGGAGAAGAGATGGCGAGTCGAGCGTCGTCGGAGCGTGCCGTCGGAGTCTGCGGTGTTCCGGTATCTGGAGAGGTTCCATGACGCGGGCGAGGAGGCGAAGCGGGAAGCTCACAGAGCATTCATACCTGCTCCCAATGGAGCTATGAAGGGTCTGCGCAAGGTGAACGCCGACCTAGTGGGCTTCGTGCAGAGCCGTTCGCCTCAGACCGAGGCCACTCTGGACATGGATGCCACACTGGTGGAGACGCGCAAGCACGAGGCGCTCCCCAGCTACAAGAAGTACAGGGCGTACCAGCCGCTGATCACCTACTGGTCAGAGGCCGAGTTGATCGTGCATTCGGAGTTTAGGGACGGCAACGTACCTGCGGGCCATCAGCAGTTGCGAGTGTTGGTTGAAGCACTGGAGCATCTGTCTACACGGGTGGAAAAGGTGATGCTGCGGTCTGACACGGCGGGGTACCAGCGGGAGTTGCTGCGGTACTGCGCGGAGGGTTAGAGACGAGCGGTTCGGGGTGATCGAGTTTGCGGTTGGGGTCGACGTGACGGCGGAGTTCCGCCGTGCGGTGTCCGAGGTCGCCGAGCAAGACTGGCAGACGCTGTACCGCAAGGTTGGGGAGCATCGTGTGGACACGGGCCAGCAGTGGACTGAGGTGAACTTCGTGCCCAACTGGATAGGGCACTCCAAGAACAGCCCTGAGTATCGGTTCATAGCTACCAGGGAGCGGTTGATCGAACAGCCTCTGCCGGGAATGGAGGGGCAGATGGAGCTTCCGTTCCCCGCGATGGAGCTGTCCAACAGAGGCTGGTACAAGGTCTTCGGAGTGGTGACCAACCGGAGCATTGCGGCAGATGAGTTGATCTGGTGGTCGAGACAGAGGTGCGGTAAGGGCGAGGAGGTCCACAGCGTTCTGAAGAGTGACTTGGCTGGGGGCCGGCTGCCGTCGGGGCTGTTCGGGGCCAACGCCGCATGGTGGGCCATATCGGTGCTGGCCTTCAACCTGAACTCTGCCATGAAGCGGCAGGTCTTGGGCGGACAGTGGGTGGGCAAGCGTCTGAAGGCGGTGCGCTTCGCCCTGATCGCCCTACCGGGCCGTGTGATGCGTCACGCCAGGAGGTTGATCATCCGTCTTGCCCGTGGCCATCCCTCATACGAGTTGCTGCTCAGGGCGCGGCAGAGGATATTGGCGCTGGCTGCCGAGCCGTATCGAGCGTAGGGCGACCCTGCCTGGAGCATCGGTTTGTAGGCGACTCTGCCGAGTTGCCAGGCCGGGCCATGCCTTCTTCGGCCTGAGAACAGCCACAATTGGCAGCGAACCGCTGCCGATACCCCTCAAAGACGGCACCCGAGACCCTGTCCGATGCCCGATCATGTCATGCGTCACCCCTGGGTCGACACCCGGACACCCCCTGAAAGCACACCAAGCAGCCCCCAACCATGTCAGGTGGGGAATCTGGGAGGTCATACAGTCCTTGACAAACCGAACATCAGTCCGCATAATTGCTGAGTGACCTCCATGCCAAGAGGCTGAAGCACCGCACCCCGGCCAGGCGGAATGAGACAATTTTTCGGGGTATCGAGGCCCCGCCCCGAACAAACCGGCCCGGACTAGCTACAAATCAAGTGTCCCAGGATCGTTTCAAACCGTCCCGGAACCGTCTTTCCAGTGTCCCGCGGCGTCTCGCCGGTCTCGCCGCCAGAACTGAGCCATAGAGGAGCCCATGGCGCCGAAATCCCTGGACGGAAAGGTTGCCCTCGTCACAGGCGGCGGAAGCGGTATCGGCCTCGCCATCTCGCGCCGGCTGGCGGACGCAGGGGCCCGCGTGCTCATCAACGACGTCCGACCCTCCGCGGAGGATACGGCACGGGAGATCGGAGCCGAGTTCCTGCAGGCCGACCTCGCCAGCATGGAGGAGACTACGGCGCTGGGACGGCGGGCCGTGGAGGTCCAGGGCCATGTCGACATCCTCATCAACAACGCCGGGCTCCAGCACATCGCCCCGGTCGAGGACTTCCCGGAAGAGGAGTGGGCGCGGCTGGTCCAGATCATGCTCGTCGCCCCGTTCCAGCTCACCAGGGCTGTCGTTCCCGGAATGAAGCGGCGCGGCTGGGGCAGGATAGTCAACATGTCCTCGATACACGGGCTGGTCGCCAGCCCCTACAAGTCGGCCTACATCTCAGCCAAGCACGGCCTCATCGGCCTCACGAAGACGGTCGCGCTGGAGGTCGGCGGGGACGGCGTCACCGTCAACGCGATCTGCCCGTCCTACGTGCGGACTCCGCTCCTGGAGTCCCAGCTGGCAGACCAAGCCCGCACCCGAGGACTTCCCGAGCAGGAGGTGATCGAGAAGGTGATGCTGGAGCCCGCCGCCATCAAGAGCCTGATCGACCCGGAAGAGGTCGCCGCCCTCACCATGTTCCTGGTCTCCGACGATGCCCGCTCGATAACCGGGGCCGCCCACTCCATAGACGCTGGCTGGACCGCCCGCTAGACCGTCGACGAGCCTATGACGGCACCCACCGACAACGCGGTTGCCGAGTCTGCCCGTAGGGGCAATCCCTTGTGGTTGCCCGCGTTGAGAATCACACCCAGGGCGCCCACAAGGGACGCCCCTACGAATTGGGCCGCCGACTAAACTCATACGGGTTTGCGGTTGACCGGCGCGCTGTTCAGGTGCCGAGTTCATCGCTATAATCGAGTCCCACGCACACTGAAGAATCTTGGACAGGAGAGGGTTGATGCTGGTTGACGAGCACCCTCAGACCGCGCGTGACTTCCTTGAGGCGGCGGACAGGGAGTTCGCCGCGGGAGACAGGCTGCAAGCCTCGGAGAAGATGTGGGGAGCCGCCTCTCACGCCGTGATGGCCGTGGCTCAGCATCGGGGATGGCCGTTCAGCAGTCACAGCGCCATGCGGGACGCGATCCGCCGATTGGCCGGAGAGCAAGGACTATCCTTGCAGGCCGGGTTCGTAGCAGCGGAAAAGTTCCACGCCAACTTCTACCATGACTTCATGGAGGACGACGAGTTGGACCTCGCTCGTCCCCCGGTGCGCGACTTCGTGGAGCGTATGCTGGACCTGAACGGGAGCGCCCACAACGGCAGCGAGCGTTAGCATAGACCCTGACCCCCCTAGGAGGTTGTCACAATGTCCGGTAGCGACTCAGTTGACTGGCACGGCTCGTTCGCGGTGATCGTCACCCCGTTCACGCGGGACGGGGACATCGACGAGGAGGGCTACCGGGGGGTCATCGACCTCGTGATAGACGCCGGATGCCACGGAGTGATATCGGCGGGCAGCACGGGCGAGTTCTTCCTGATGACCCACGAAGAGCGGATGCGCGTCTTCTCCATCGCCGTCGATCAGGCCGCGGGGCGCGTCCCGGTACTCGCCGGAACCTCAGCCACCCGCACCGACGACGTGGTCGCGCTTACCCGATACGCCTCCGAGATCGGCTGCGACGGCGCGATGGTACTCCCGCCGATCTACATCGGCATCGACGAGCGTGAGACGGTCGAGTTCTTCTCGCGAGTCGCCGGGGAGTCCGGCCTCCCGATCATGCTCTACAACAGCCCTCTTGCCGTCATGACCGAGCTCCCCGCCCGCCTCGTCGAGCGCCTGGCGCGCATCGACAACATGGTCGCCATCAAGGACAGCTCACTCGACATGAACCAGGTGTCCGACCTCGTCCGGCTCTGCGGCGACGATTTCAAGGTCTTCATCGGCGCCGAGGACCTCATGCTGGCCGCGGTGGCGATGGGCGCCGTCGGAGCCGTCGCGATGCTGCCCCAGGTGGTCGGAAGCATGGCCGTCGAGCTGTACGAGGCGGCAGCGGAAGCCGACATGCCGCGGGCACGGGAGCTTCACAAGAAGATCGCGAGGGCCTACGATCTGTTCAGCGTCGGGAGCGGGTACATCGCGATCAAGGAGTCGATGAACATGCTCGGCAAGCCGGGGGGCTACTCCCGCCCGCCGATGCTGCCCTTCACCGACGAGCAGCGCTCACAGCTGCGCCAGATTCTAGAAGACGTCGGCATCGAGGTCCCCGCGCCTTAACCACCGGCTCCGAGTGAAGGGGCTGGCCCTCCTCCCTTCTGACGGAGGTGAGGGGCTTCCGGCTCCCCCTCACCGGTGAAGGAGTGCAGCTCCGCGTAGAGGCCGCCCCGCGCGATGAGCTCCTCGTGGTTGCCCTGGTCGACCACGCGCCCGCCGTCGAGCACGACTATCCTGTCGGCGTTGCGGATGGTGGACAGCCTGTGAGCGATCACGATGGCGGTGCGGCCCTTCAGCAGGGTGCGGAGCGCCTCCTGGATGAGCACCTCTGTGTAGGTGTCTATGCTAGCCGTAGCCTCGTCCAGTATCAGGATCCGAGGGTTGGCGGCCAGCGCCCTGGCGAAGCTGACCAGCTGCCTCTGGCCCAGGCTCAGGTTGCTGCCCCGCTCGTGCAGGGGCGTGTCATAGCCCTGGGGCAGCCTGGAGATGAAGTCGTGAGCGCCGACGGACCTTGCGGCCGCCTCCACTGCCTCGTCCGTCACCTCGTCGTGGTTGTACCTGATGTTCTGCCTGACGGTGCCCGAGAACAGGAACGGCTCCTGCGTGACTATGCTCATCTGGTGCACCAGAGATAGCTGAGTGACGTCGCGCACGTCGCGGCCGTCGACCGTGATCCGGCCCTCGGTCACGTCGTACAGGCGCATCAGGAGGGACACGAACGAGGTCTTCCCTGCCCCGGTCGGCCCTACCAGGGCCACGGTCTCGCCCGGCTTGACGTGAAGGTCGACGTCTTGGAGAACCGGCGTGCCCGGCGTGTAGTGGAAGCCGACCCCCTCGTACCGGACCTCCCCATCGATCCGCCTCAAGACCTCGGCATCCGGCCTGTCATTCAGCTCCGGCTTGGTGTCCAGCAGCTCGAAGATGCGCGTCCCGGAGGCCATCGCCCTCTGCAGGTCGCCGTACTGCATGGTGAGGTTTCTCACCGGGTCGAAGAAGCGCTGGATGTACAGCGCGAAGGCGACGAGCACTCCAGCCTCCAGGCCGCCGCCAAGCACCATGCTGCCGCCGAAGAAGACGACCAGCCCCAGGCCCAGGGCGCTGACCACCTCCACGGAGGGGAAGAGGAAGGCCGAGTAGCGGCTCGACTGGAGAGTGGCGTCGAGATGCGAGTTGTTGGCCGCGCCGAACTTGCGGATGTTCGAGCGCTCCCTGTTCATGCTTTGGACCACCCTCATACCCGATATGTTCTCCTGGAGCTCGGAGTTCACGACCGCCAGCCTCTGCCGCACCCTGAGGAATGCGGCGCGCGCGAAGCGCTGCCACACGACCAGCATGAGGAACAGAAGCGGAATGACCGAGAAGGTGACCAGCGCCAGCTGCACGTTCATCAGGAACATGGCCGCGACGATGCCTCCGAGGCTCAGCACGTCAGCGATGCTGAGCACGACAATCGACACGAACTCCTGCAGGTGCTGGACGTCGTTCTGGATCCTCGACATCGTCTTGCCTACCTCGTGCCGGTCGAAGTAGGACATCGAGAGTTCATGGGTATGTCTGAACAGATCGATCCGGAGACTGTACAGTATCCGCTGGGCGAGCCGCGCAATCAGCCTGAGGTGCAGGAAGCTGCTCGCGAGCTGCACCAGCGAGGCCAGCAGAAAGATGCCCACGGCGATGTTCAGCCCATCGCGGTCTCCAACCCTGATGTAGTCGTCAATAGCCAGCCTCACGATCCAAGGCACCGCCACGATGGTACCCGTATAGACCAGCATGGCGGCTACCGTGATGACCATGATGCGCCGGTAAGGGAGCACGTACCGGAGCAGGCGCATGATGACGTCCCGGTCGTATATCGTCCCCCGGTCCTCCTCGTCAACGTCGAGGCGGGACCATCCTCGCATCATGGTGCGACTCCATCCGGCACATCAGTGGACCCGTTAGTCTCCTGCGGCTTGAGCTGGAGGTCGTATATCTTGCGGTAGTACCCGTCAAGGCGGGACAACTCCTCGTGCGTGCCCCGCTCGACGACCTCCCCGTTCTCGATCACCAGTATCAGGTCGGCCTCGCGGATAGTGGAAAGTCGATGGGCGATCACGAACGTCGTCCGGTTCCTGACCACCTCGGCCAGCGCGCGCTGGATGTGGTATTCCGTGCCAACGTCAACACTGGATGTCGAGTCGTCGAGGATGAGGATGGGCGGGTCCAGGAGCAGTGTGCGAGCTATGGCCAGGCGCTGGCGCTGTCCCCCGGACAGTGTGACGCCTCGCTCGCCGACCGGCGTGTCGTATCCCTGAGGCAGACCCACTATGTATTCGTGAAGCTGCGCTATGTCGGCGGCGCGGACGACCTCGGCGTCAGTTGTGTCATCGACGCCGTACTTGATGTTGTCGCGGATGGAGGCGCCGAAGACGAACACGTCCTGCAGGACGATCCCGACGTTCCGGCGAAGCGACGCCAGCGTGGCCTCGCGGGTATCCGCCCCATCGATCAGCACACGCCCCGAGGAGACGTCGTAGAACCGAGGGATAACGTGCACCAGGGTGCTCTTGCCCGACCCTGCCGCCCCGAGGATGGCGACGAGCTGTCCAGGCTCGACCTCGAAGCTGACGTTGCGGACCGCGGGAGGCCCTGAGTCGTAGGCGAGTGTCACGTTCTCGAACCTTACGTTGCCTTGGACCCGTCCCATCTCAGTCGCTTCGGCACTCTCCTTGACCGGCGACTCGGCATCGAGAACGTCGAATATCCTCTTCCCAGCCGACGAGGCCCTGGAGATGATGTTGACGATCCAACCTGCCATCCGCACCGGCATCGCAAGCATGCTCATGTACAGGATGAAAGCCGCCATCTCGCCCGGTGTCAGACGGTCAGCCGCTACCTCACGGCCACCGACCCATAGTATTATCCCCGTGGCGATGGAGAAGAAGAAGGTCATCATCGATCCCCGCGTCGCGAACAGCGCCGCCACGTTGTAGCTGTGCTCCGCGAGAGCCTCGGCCCGCTCCTCGAATTTCTCCTCCTCGTGCCGGCGGGCTCCGAACGCCTTCACCACTCGCATCCCGGCAAGGCTCTCCTGGAGAACGGTGGTCATTCTGCCCGTCTCCATCTGCACCGCCATCCACGTCCCGCGCATCCTCTGGCCCATCGCGACCGCATGCCAGACGAACAGGGGCACGAACGACATCGTAGCCAGACCCAGACGGTAGTTCATCCAGATCAGAATCGCGGCCACCCCCGCCATCATCAGCACGATCCGGAGACCGTTGATTATTCCCATGCTGAACAGCCAGCGGACCGCGTCGACGTCCGACGTAGCCTTCGACATGAGGTTGCCTGTCTGCTGCTTGTCGTGGAATCCGAAGCTCAGCCTCTGAAGCTTCTCGAAGAATTCGTTCCTGATGTCGAAGGCAGCCCTCTGGGAGACTCCCTCGGAGAGATAGCTCTGGAAGTAACCCGTCAACCCTCGGACGAGTCCGAGTCCTATAATCACCCCGGCGAGAATCGCCAGGTCGGCGCGCACTCCATCGGACAGCGCGCTGTCGATGGCGGTACCAAGCAGGCGCGGGATCGCCATCGAGGACGCGACAGCGCCGAGCATGGCCAGGAAGGACGCGATCAGCCTCCAGCGATACCCGAGTCCGTACCGCATGAGCCGCACGATGACTCGCGGCGATGGGGAGCCCTGCACGGCGGCGCCACGGCCGCCCCACGCCCCGGCCCGAGCGCCGGGAGGTCCCATCGGCTGCCCCGAAGCACCTGTCCGGTTCCCCTGGAACGGTCTCGGCCTGTTCGCGTCCGCCAAGCTGTACTATCCCCTCTCCCTAGACTTTAGCGCCCTGCAGCTCAACACGAACGGGCGCCAAAGGCGGGGGCGACTCTCTCCATGAACAGTTTTACGTCACTCAAGGTCTGAAAGTGCGACGGGAAGTTGAGGATGAAGAGGTCGAAACCGAGCTCGGCCAGCTCGGAGAACTGGTCAATGACCGCCGACGGATCGCCCGCCACGCAAGGCCCCTCCCGCCTGGAAGCCAGATCCAGGGCAGTCGAGTGCGAACGCTCGACGTACACCCTCACGGCCAGCGTCTTGCGTATCGACTCGAAATCGCGTCCCTCGGCCTCGCAGTGCTCCCTCAGCACCTTCAGCTTGCGCTTGAGCTCATCGCGCGGACGGTTCACGTCGTTCCACCAGTCCGCATGGCGAGCCACCGTCCTCAGCGTGTACTTCTCGCCGCCACCGCCGATCATGATCGGCGGCACAGGGTCAGGAAGGGGCTCGCAGTAGGCCTCTGAGACGCTGTAGTGCTTACCCGTGAAGCTCGCCTGCGCCTCGATCCACATCTTCCTGATGACCTGCACCCCCTCCTCGAGCATCTCTACCCGCGTGCGGGTGGAGGGGTAGTCGAACCCGTAGGCGTCGTACTCGCCCTGGAACCACCCGGCTCCGTAACCCAGTATGAACCTGCCGGAGCTCATCTCCTGGAGGCTGGCCCCCATCTTGGCCATGAGGGACGGGCTGCGGAACGAGTTGCTCCTGACGATCGTCCCCAGACCTGGCCCCGGATAACGCGCCGCGATCCAGGAGAGCATCGTCCAACATTCGAGACGGAACTCGTCGGCGTAGTTGAGGTGGTCGGAGACCCAGAGGGAATCGAACCCCTGCGACGCTACATCGAGCGATCGATGGAGGTCCTGAAGAAACTCTCGTGGACGAATGTGTTCCTGGCCACGCTCCCCGGACGGCGGGTTGTACCCAAACTCGACACTCGGCACCACCGGCGCCTCCTTCCCGGCGATACGGAGAGTACGCCCACGCCCGCAGGCCGTCAAGCTGTCGCACGACGGAGCTGTAACCACCCACATGTCTTTTGACACTTGCCGAGGCCCATTGCTAGACTCGGCTCCACGCTTGGAAGGAGAGGAGCTCCAATGAGGCTTACCGAGCAGCAACCCCGGTTCTACAAGACCTTCGGGTTTCTCAAGTTGCCCGGGCTCTTCCAGAATGCCGTAGACGACATCACAGATGCCTTCGAGGAGGTCTGGAAGGAAAGCGGCAGAGAGCACGACTTCAAAGAGCGCTCGATGATCGCCCCATTCGCGGACCGCAGCGAGTACCTGTCAGGCCTTCTCGACGATCCCAGGATAGACGGTGTGGTCTCGTCGATTCTAAGAGACGACTACGGGTACGCTGCCAGCGACGGCAATTACTACGTGGGTGACACCAAGTGGCACTCAGACCACGACGCCCAGGCGCCCTATCACTCTCTGAAGATAGCCTTCTATCTCGATCCCGTAAGCCGTGACACCGGGTGCCTTCGGGTGATACCTGGGAGCTGCCACTGGGGAGACAGGTGCACCGCCGCGGTGCATGAGGTGGTGCCGGTGACGGCGGAAAGCCAGCCGGAGAGATGGGGAGTCCACGGCAGCGAAGTGCCCGCCCACACCATCGAGTCTGAGCCCGGCGATATGCTGCTGTCAACCACAAGACGAAGCACAGCTCTTGGGGCGGAGGCGACCGGCGGCGCATGTTCACCTACAACGTCGAGCAGCATTTCCCAGACAGCATGATGCCCTCACTTCGCAACCTGGTGGCGCGGAGCCGCGAAAGAGGCGACGAGTCCCCCTACGGGCAGGCGTTACTGCGAACCGCCGGACCCGAGCGCATGCGTCACTTGGAGCAGCGCCTGCAGATCTGGGAAGAGCTTACGAGCTGACCCGGCCGCTCCGCTCTGTCGAGCACTAACCCGAACGAGCCTCCTTGAGCCGTCGAGAACCGGGATATACAGTCGACGTGTTGATAAATTGAAGAGGGGCCAGCGTCAAGCTGGCCCCTCTTCCCTCTGAAGTCATACGACTCTATGTTGACACGTTACGCCATCGGGACGGCGCTCAATCCTCAGTCAAGAGACTGGCGGCCCCGCAGGTCTCACTCCTGTGTCTCTGGTATCTTAGCGCAGACCCCGTAGACGATGAGCCCCCAGCTCTCGCTAACCTCCACGACCTCGTTCGCGGATACCGTCCACACTGCCGACTTCTCTCCGGTCACCCCGACCGGGCGCGAAGCGATAATGGCAACTCCCGCGGGGGCAGGATCAGTCCCACCCTGCGCACCCGTGATTCGCGCACCGCCACCTAGCACGATCTTGCCATCGGGGCAGCGTACACTTTCGTTCTTGTTGTCGCTGCTAGGGTCGCTTTGGAAGATTACGATCTCAGCACCGCTCACGCCCGCAGGCCCTCGACTCCCCTGCGGACCGTGCGGCCCCGGCTCGCCTTGCTGTCCCGAGACTCCCCGCTCTCCAGTAATCCCTTGAGGTCCCTGGGATCCTTGAGGCCCCTGGGGACCCTGGGGTCCCACTACGCCCTGGTCTCCCTTGTCTCCCTGTGGACCCTGTGGGCCCGGCGGTCCCTGTGGACCCGGCGGTCCCAGTGGTCCCTGTTCTCCCTGGGCCCCTTGAGGTCCCTGGGAACCCTGTTCTCCCTGTGGACCCTGCTCGCCCTGGATGCCAGCCGGTCCCTGAGCGCCGGTGTCACCCTGAACGCCGCGTTCTCCGAGGGGTCCCTGGGGACCCACCGGTCCCTGGGCTCCTTGTGGTCCTCGCGGACCTCCCGGGTCTCCTCTAGGGCCCACTGGGCCTGGTTCGCCCTGCTCGCCCTGCGTCCCTTGTTCTCCCTGTGGTCCCTCTGGACCTTCAGGTCCCTGTGGGCCGCCTGGATCGCCCTGGATACCCTGCTCGCCCTGAATACCCTGCGGTCCCTGTGTTCCCTGTGTTCCCTGTGTTCCCTGTGTTCCCGAATCTCCCTGAATGCCCTGTAGTCCCTGAGACCCCTGTGGACCTCTCGAACCGTCCAAACCGTCCGAACCGTCTAGCCCTGGGTCCCCCTGGTCTCCCTTCGGTCCCGTAGCACCTGTCGCGCCCGGCTCTCCAGCGGGACCCTGCGTCCCCTGGGGGCCGGCCTGCCCGGTGGAACCCTGAGGCCCTCTCTCTCCCTGCGGACCCGTGTCTCCAGAACATGCGGAAACCACGAGCACCGCCATGACCGATATGGCTACAGCGCCAAAATGCTTCCAGCCGAAACGGACGAACATCAAGAACCTCCCCGGACGCCACTGGTGTCGAGCAACGTTATTCGCTTCCCCCGCATTAAATACCCCTACGCCCCCGCCGTCAAGGGGTAAGACCCGAATATCTGGCATCCGCGGACAGGAGTTTGGAAAGTGGTCCCGGATATCTCATCCCGTGTCCAAGAGCCTTCGACGGGGAACCTCTACCGGCGGGCAGCGGAGCCGTCCAGAGGTCCGAATTCCAGCACCAGCACGCGGCTCTTCCAGGCCTGCCAGCCCATTCCTTCCAGCGCCCGCTGATTGGGCTGATCCACCAGCAGCCTCCTGGCGAGCGTCCTGTCCTCGAGCTTCTTGAGGTAGCTACAGCGGTCTACGAAACGCCTCACGACAATCTTGTCCCCACCCAGCAGGACATGGTCCAGACTCTCGAAGTGCGGCGAGAGTATGTCCTGGGCCACCCTGCAGGTCTTGTCGAACAGCTCGCGGACAAGCCGCTCGCGGCTCCGCTCGAATCGGCGCTGTGACGACCCCCCTGCCCTGTGCCTGTTCTTCACATGCCGTGTGCCGGTCTTCGACGCCACCAGCCTGTCTCCTTCCAGCACACCGATGGCGTAGCGGCCGAGCCGGATGAGCACTATGCCGATCTTCAGCCGAGACGCGAGGAGGCCACGGACCGCTTCAGCCGCATCGCCTGTTCCGCAGGCCAGTGGAAAAGGAGGCGCCACCGCCGTCACCCTGTGCTCTTCAACAAAGAGCGCGAGTCCAGTCTCGGACTCTCCCATCAATGCGACAGCCGCCCGTAGGCCGTCGGGCAAACCCTCAGGCGGGGGCAGACCTGGAGGAAAGTACTGGGACTCTCTACAGGTTCCCGACGTCTCCATATCGGCCAGCATCCGGAGGAGGCGGTCCTTACCGCACCAGTAAGGCTCAGCGGGGCGAAGCAAGGCGTTCAGGACTGTTCGTACATCACCGACACGACCGTGTGCAGGCCGCCGCGGGGCTTGTAGTCGAGGGACACCTCCATCCCGACGGGCCTGCAGGCCTCCACCAGGTCGTTGAGTATGCGGTTGGCTGCGTGCTCCTGGACGATGCCGACCGAGCGGAAGGACATCAGGTAGTACTTCAGGGACTTCAGCTCGATGCAGGAACGGTCCGGCACGTAAGTCACAGTGAGCGTCCCGAAGTCGGGGAGGCCGTTCCACGGGCAGACGGCCGTGAACTCGTCCGTGGCTATTACAACCTCGCCCTGTTGGCCCGGGTACTCGTAGTCGAAGGTGAGCAGCTTGGTCGGATCGATAGCCGACTCCGGCGCAACGTCGAAGGCCTCATCCAAGCCCTCGTACTGCTCCCGCAACTCCTCGATGGTTGCCATTGGACACTCCCAACCCGTCATCGGTGACTCGACTCCAAGCCACAGAACCTATGCTACTCCGGCTCGGAATGGGCAATCAACCTCATCCTGTAGCTGGCAGACATTTGTGGTAGAGTCGGCTCAAGTTGACTATGACCTCATCAAGCGTGTGCTCAATACCTAACTGGAGATCAACCTGGGCTTGTCGAGGAGGCAAGCCTTCCTGCATCTCGACGACAAAGCCGGATGAGCGAAGCGAACATCGACTGGCCAGCTATCGACGTCAGGGGGCTCAGTAAGTCCTTTGGCCGCTCCTATGCTCTACGAAACCTCGACCTGGAGGTCCGCTGGGGCGAGGTTCTGACGGTGATCGGCCCAAACGGGTCGGGCAAGACCACCCTCATCAAGATACTCGCCACTCTCGCCCGGCCTGACAGCGGCGAGGTACGAGTCGCGGGGCTTGACGTGTCCACGTCGGGGCGGAGCGTCCGCCGCAACATCGGCGTGGTCACTCACGACCCGCTCCTGTACGACCAACTTACCGGCCGAGAAAACCTGGCCCTGTTCGCAAGACTGTTTGGCCTCGACAGCGTGGACGAGAGAGTGGAGAGGACGTCGCACCTGGTGGGGCTATCGTCGAGAATCGACCAGCGTGTCGGCATGCTGTCCCACGGGATGCGGAAGCGGCTGGGCATCGCAAGGGCATTGCTGCACGAGCCCCTCGTGCTCCTGATGGACGAGCCCGAGAGCGGCCTTGACCAGGAGGCTCTCGGGCTGTTGGAGAAGGTCGTCGGAGACAGGTCGACTCCATTCCGGACAGTGGTGCTGACCACTCACAACCTGGAGGCGGGAGCGGCGCTGTGCGACCGGCTCGCGATCATGGCTGACGGCAGGATCAGGTACGAAGCGACGATGCGATCCACCAGCCCGGCAGATGTCAGAGAAGCCTACGATCGCCACACGGGCACAATCACATGAAGAGCTTCCTAACCCCCGTCGCCGCCATAGTCTGGAAGGACCTCCTTCTCGAATTGAGGACGAGGGATCTTGTCGTCTCAGTGCTGGTATTCGCACTGCTCATCGTCGTCGTCTTCAACTTCGCGTTGGACCCGACACCAGGGTTGATCGCTCTGTTGGCCCCCGGAGTGCTGTGGGTGTCCATCACATTCGCCGGTGTGCTCGGGCTCACCCGCTCGATGGCGCTCGAGAAGGACAACGGCAACCTGCATGCCCTTATGCTCGCGCCGACGGGTAGGGAGACTATCTTCTTTGGCAAGATGCTTGCCAACGTTGTCTTCATGCTGACGGTCGAGGCCGTCATGTTTCCGGTCTTCGCGATCCTGTTCAATCTGCCTGTGGCGTTGGTCGCGATGGCCCCAGTGGCAGTTCTGGCTACTGTGGGCATAGCCTCGGTCGGCACTGTATTCTCGGCAATGGCCGTCAACACTCGGTCTCGCGAGGTCATGCTCCCCCTATTGTTCTTTCCCATAGTCGTGCCGGTGATCGTCGCCGCCGTGGAGGCTTCCGGAATCGTGCTCACGGACGGGCGCGGGGACGGTCTGGCTCGGTGGGTCGCGCTGCTCGCGGCGTTCGACGCGATCTTCCTGGTTGTCTGCCCGATAGCCTTCAACATGATCGTTGAGGAGTAGGCGCCCCAAATTGACACCATCATCACGGGCTGATATATTTGAGGCATATTGGAGCTACTGAAGAGTACAGGCTTCCACGAGCAAATATAGGCTGAGTCGGATGGCCACGGTTCGTCCATTTCCCGTTTGCTCCCGTTACTATCGCCGCAAGCGCAGCTAGCGGCGCTTTGATGTCCCGCGTTTGCTGCATCGACTCCCGAGGTGGACTGCGCCTTACGACCATGAGCATCCCCATTCCGGCTGGAGAGATATGCTAAAGAAGCACGACTTCGTGGTCCGGTTCGCCGGCGAAGGCGGCCAGGGGCTTCTGACTGTTATCACGGCCCTTTCACAGGCCGCGTCTCAGGTAGGCTACAATGTTCAGACCTTCGCGACCTTCCCATCGCAGATACGTGGGGGTCCCACCTGGTTCCAGCTACGCATCTCGACAAACGACATCCTGAGCTCGGGTGACGATCTCGATGTCCTGGTTGCATTCAATCAAGAGGCCTACCGTGAGCATCGCGGCGAGGTCGCCGACGGCGGCGTCATCGTCTACAACACGGAAGAGTTCAAGCTCGAGTCCGACGGCAAGAGCTTCGGGATGCCTTTCGACGAGCTGGCGAAGGTCACAGGCAACAACCGGGCCGCCAACTTCGTGGTGATGGGCGCTCTCGCCCACCTGGTCGGCATGCCCCTGTCCATGCTCGAGGAGTTCAACAGGGTCAAGTACACCAGGGGCCGCGCCAGCGACGAGCAGATTGTTTTCTCCAACAACCACGCCCTCGCGCTCGGACGGGACGAGGCGGTCAAGAGCGGCTTTACCCTCGGCGAACTGGCCCAGCCTGTCAGGGATGAAGGCGAGCAGATACTGGTGAACGGCAACGAGGCACTGTCGCTCGGCGCGATGGCAGCTGGGCTCGAAGTCTTCGTCGGATACCCTATTTCGCCGGCCTCGACCATCCTGATATGGATGGAGAACAACCTGGTGGGAGCCAACAGGTTCGCCTACCAGGCGACCTCGGAGATAGAGTCGATTACTGCGATCATCGGCGCGGGCTACGCTGGCAAGAAGGCGATGACGTCCACGGCCGGCCCAGGGTTCTCTCTCATGAGCGAAGGCCTCGGACTCGCCTGGATGGCCGAGATTCCCATCGTGGTCGCTGACATCCAGCGCGGCGGGCCGTCAACCGGACTCCCGACCAAGACGGAACAGTCCGACCTGCTCACCGCCCTGAACCCGTCGCACGGAGACCTGAGCATCCCGGTGATAGCTCCGGGCACCGTGGAGGAGTGCTTCTACGCGGCCATCATGGCCTTCAACTGGGCGGAGCGGTACCAGGGACCCGTCGTGCTGCTCAGCGAGCACGCCCTGTCCGAGCGCCAGAAGAATATCCCCAAGCCGGACCTGAGCAGTCTCCGGATCGAAGGCAGGCAGCTCTATTCCGGCACCAACGGGTACCAGCGCTACGAGAGCGCGCTCGTATCGCCCATGCCGGTCCCCGGCTCGCCCGGCGCCTACGTCGCCAACGGCAGCGAGCACGATGGTGTCGGCGATACGACCCACCAGCCAACGCGCCACGTCCAGATGACCGAGCGGCGCTTCGGCAAGTTGAAGCTGCTGGAGGACGGCAGCTTTGAAGAGAAGAACGCGAACGCGCCGGTCGCGGTCATGCCGTGGGGAGGCTCAAAGGGGCCGGCGAAGGAGGCCTGCGAGCAGCTCGCTGCGGAAGGCGTCGACATCGGCTGGGCCTACACCATGTACCTCAACCCTCTTCCGCCTGCCTTGCTGGAGAGTCTGAGACAGAAGGAGCTGGTGCTTGTACCCGAGCTTAACTACCTGGGCCAGTTCTCCAGCGTCCTGAGATCACGGGGCGTCAGGGCCGAGTCGATTACACAGTACACAGGCCTGCCCTTCAAGGTGAGGGACATCGTCAAACGTGTCCGCGAGAGGGTGGGCGCAACGCAAAGAGAGGGTGTTGCGGTATGAGCCGAAGGAACCTCGAGTACGACTTCAAGTGGTGCCCCGGCTGCGGCGACTTCGGCGTCCGCCGCGCCCTGGAACAGGCCATCAAGAGATACCTGATCGAGACCGAGATGCCGGTCGACATGAACGTAGTCGTCGCGGGCATCGGCTGTTCAGGCAACATGGTGCACCTGCTGGAGGGGCCTCAACCCTACGGCTTCCACGGCGTTCACGGGCGCACCCTTCCCGTAGCTATGGGCATAAAGATGAGCAGGCCGGAGCTCAACGTCGTGGTGGCAGCCGGAGACGGGGACTTCCTTGGCATTGGGCTTGAACACGTTGGCCCGCAGGCCGCGCGCAACCTCAACGTGACCGCGGTGGTCATGGACAACGGCGTCTACGGCCTGACGAAGGGACAGAGCTCGCCAACCACCGACCTTGGCGTCATCACCAACTCTACCCCCTACGGAAAGGTGGAGGTGGCGATCAACCCGCTCAGCCTCTACCTGACCATGGGCGTGTCCTACCTGGCCTCGGCGATGTCGAGCAAGATCAAGGAGATGGCGGGGCTCATCTTCGACGCGATGGTGCACCCCGGATTCTCGGTCGTCCACGTACAGTCGCCCTGCACCGAATACAACGACACCTACGAGCTTCTCAAGGGGAACCCAAAGAAGGGGATTGAGCCGGTGGCGTGGAGCGTCCCCGACGATCACGACCCGGCGTCCACCGAGGCGGCTTTCAGTATCGCCACTTCTAACGGGATCCCGATCGGGCTCCTCTACAAGAACACCGATCGCCCCACGTTCGATCACGAGATGGTGAGTCTCGCAGAAAGGGCAAAGCCCAGAAGCGTCGCGGAGCTGGTCGAGTCCTACGCGGTCTAGGAGACTGGCCCCGGCGGTAGGCGAACCCTACGAGGGCTGACCTTCCCGCTCTTCAACCGCCTGGCGGATGAAGTCCGCGATCTCATGCGTCGGCGTGCCCGGCCCGAAGACGGCTTTAACTCCCATCTCCAGCAGGGCGCTCCTGTCGTCCCCGGGGATTATGCCTCCGGCCACGACGATCACGTCGTCCATCCCGTTCCGCTCCATTCCCTTGAAGATCAGGGGAAAGAGCTCCATGTGCGCGCCCGACAGTATGCTGAGGCCTATGACGTCGACATCTTCCTGCAGGGCCGCCTCCACGATCATCTCCGGCGTCTGCCGAATGCCAGTGTAGACGACCTCCATGCCGGCGTCGCGCAGCGACCGGGCGATCACCTTGGCCCCGCGGTCGTGGCCGTCCAGGCCGGGCTTGGCCACCAGAACGCGTATCAGCTTCGATGCCACCAGCTACCTCCCGACTGAGTCCTTATCGACGAGCTCGATGAGCGTGCCTCCCGTGGCGCGCGGGTGGAGGAACGCGATCATCCCGGCGAGGCCCTTGCGAGGCGCCCTGTCTATGAGTCGAACGTCGTTGGCGGCCAGACCGTCGAGCGTCTTCTGAAGGTCGTCGACCTCGAAGCAGACGTGGTGCAGGCCTTCTCCCCTCTTCTCGATGAAACGCGCGATGCCTCCGTCCGGGTCGGTAGGCTCGATGAACTCAAGCTCCGAGCCGCCGATTCTCACCAGCGCCGCTCTGACACCCTGGTCCTCGATGTCCTGAATCTCGGCCTCTTCGAGGTCGAACAGTGCCGTGTACGACTCCAGGGTGGCCTTGATGTCTCGCACGGCGATGCAGACGTGGTGGATGTGCCGAGCGGTGCACGGCGCCGTCTCCGATCCTGTCGGATTGGTCATTCCTGGATCTCCCAGTTCTCTACATCGAGTCGAGGATGTTGCGGGCGATGATGAGGCGCTGTATCTCGGACGAGCCCTCGTATATTTCGGTCGCCTTGGCGTCCCGGTAGTAGCGCTCGGCCGGGGTCGGGGCGAAGTATCCGGTGGCGCCGTGTATCTGTACGGCCTTGTCGGAGGCCTCCACGGCGACCCTGGAGGCGTACAGCTTGGCCATCGAGGCCTCCTTGACGAACGGGAGGCCTCGATCCTTCATCGTCGCGGCATTGTAGACGAGGTGCCTTGCCGCCTCTATGCTGGTGGCCATCTCCACGATCATCCACTGTATGCCCTGAAAGTCCGCGATTCGCTGGCCGAAGGCCTTGCGCTGCTGCGCGTAGCTCACGGCGGACTCGTAGGCGGCCTGGGCGATGCCGAGGGCCTGGGCCGCGATCTCTATCCTGCTGGCGTTCAGTCCCTCCATCGCCTGCCTGAATCCTAGACCTTCCGGGCCGAGCCGGTTCTCCCCGGGCACCGGGCTGTCATCGAACACGATCTCCGCCGTCGAGGAGGCCCTCATGCCCATCTTGCCGTGCTGCGGCGTGATGGTCATGCCCTTGGTGTCCCGCTCGACTATCAGAGCATTGATCCCGCGCGTTCTCAAGCTGCGATCCATCGAGGCCATGATGATGAACGTGTCGGCCTCTGGGGCGTTGGTGCTGAACAGCTTGGTGCCGTTGAGGACATAGCCGCCGTTGCTCTTTGTGGCGGTAGTGCTTATCGCCCCCGCATCGCTCCCCGCCCCGGGCTCCGTGAGGGCGAAGGCGCCCATCTTCTGGCCGGCTACCAGAGGGGGAATGAATCTCCGTCTCTGGCCCTCCGTGCCGTAGAGGTCAATGAGGCGGGTGCACAGTGAGAGGTGAGCGACGTAAACGACGGCCGTGGAGGCGCAGCCTCTGGCGAGCTCCTCGACCACGATAGCTGACTGCCTGGCGGTGCCACCCTGGCCTCCGAACTCCTCTCCGATCGTTAACCCGAAGAGGCCCAGCTCGGCTAGGTCTCTGAAGTTGTCCCAGGGGAACGCGCCGCTCTCGTCGTAGTCGGCCGCGCGGGGCGCTACCTTCTGGTCCACAAAGTCGCGGACAGTGTTGCGAAGCAGCAGCTCCTCTTCCGTCAGCATATGGTCAGACATGTCTCTTCACCGTTTCCACATGATTCCAGCTTACTACTCTGCGAACCCCCTCTCCCTCTCCCGTCAAAGGAGAGGGGATACGCCTGTCTATCGATTGACTGTCACATTCAAGTGGACGTCCCCTAGAACGGCGTGAACTCGCGCTGTTCGCCGAAGACGCCCCGGAAGACATCGGCGATCTCTCCGACGGTGGCGTAGGCCTCAACGCACTCGAGGATGGCCGGTACGGTGTTCTCGGAGCCGCGGGCAACCTTTTCCAGCCGGGCAAGGGAGGCCTCGACCCTTGAGTCGTCCCTTTCGCTCCGCACACGCGCCAGCCGCCGGAGCTGTGACTGCGTCTGCTCGGGCTCTATGCTCGGCACCTTCGCGATGGGCGGCGTGGACGCCTGGTACCTGTTCACCCCTACGACGATGCGCTCTTCGCGCTCCACTGCTTGCTGATGCCTGTAGGCGCTCTCGTGGATCTCGCGAATCTGGTAGCCGTCCTCGAGGGCGGCTACCGCGCCGCCGAGCTCCTCGATGCGCTCTATGTGCCGGAACGCCTCTTCTTCGAGCCGGTCGGTGAGACTCTCGACATAGTACGAACCGGCCAGCGGGTCGACTGTGTCGGTCACTCCGCTCTCGTGGGCGAGTATCTGCTGCGTTCTGAGCGAAAGCTGCACCGATTCCTCGGTGGGCAGAGCGAGCGCTTCGTCCTTCGAGTTGACGTGCAGGGACTGGGTCCCACCCAGGACGGCCGCCAGCGCCTGAACCGTGGTCCTGATCACGTTGTTATCGGGCTGCTGGGCGGTGAGGGTAACACCCGCGGTCTGGGTGTGGAAGCGGAGCATCCACGAGCGGGGGTTCTCGGCGCCGAAGCGCTCGCGCATGATCCTGGCCCACATGCGCCGCGCCGCGCGGAACTTGGCAACCTCTTCGAAGAGATCGCTCTGGGCCACGAAGAAGAAGGACAGGCGGCCCGCTATCTTGTCCACATCCAAGCCGGCGTCTACGGCCGACTGGACGTAGGCTATAGCGTTCGAGAAGGTGAAGGCGAGCTCCTGGACGGCGGTTGCCCCGGCCTCGCTCATGTGATAGCCGCTGATGCTGATGGTGTTCCAGCGGGGAACGCTCAGGCTGCAGTAGCGGAAGACATCGGTCACCAGCCTCATGGATGGGGCAGGCGGATATATGTAGGTGCCTCTGGCGATGTACTCCTTCAGGATGTCGTTCTGCAGGGTGCCGCTGAGCTTGTCCAGCGGCACACCCTGCTTCCTGCCGACCGCTACGTAGAGTGCCAGCAGTATCGAGGCGGTGGCGTTGATGGTCATCGAGGTGCTGACTTTGTCGAGCGGGATGCCGTCGAACAGGACCTCCATGTCGGCCAGGCTGTTGATGGGGACGCCGACCCGCCCCACCTCGCCCCTGGCCATGGGATGGTCGGAGTCGTACCCGGTCTGCGTGGGCAGGTCGAAGGCAATGCTCAGCCCCGTCTGGCCCTGGTCGAGCAGGTACCGGTAACGCCTGTTGGACTCTTCGGGCGAGGCGAGTCCCGCGTACTGCCGCATGGTCCAGAGGCGGCCACGGTACATGTTCGGTTGCACGCCGCGGGTGTAGGGGTACTCGCCGGGGTATCCGAGCTTTTCGGCGTAGTCGAAGCCGTCCAGGTCCTCGGGGACGTAGACTGTGTCCACCTCCAGATCTGAGGAGGTGGAGAAGGAATCGCGGCGTTCGGGGTAGCGCTTCTTCAGCGGCTCCAGGGCCGCTTCGCGCCACCGCGCTTTGCTTTCGCTGGCCATCGCGTACACATCCTTCCGGCGCTCGACTACGGCTTCGAGTTTAGTGGCCTGCCGGAAGGGTGTCAATTTGGGCGCCCCACGGCGGCGGGGGCTACCAGGCGGGAGAGGTGTCCTCAGCGGGGTTGTTCGTGACGCGGACCTGCTTCTCTCCGTCGGCGTCCATGACGAATATTTCGGCATTGCCATGAAGGTAGGAGACGAAGGCGATCCTTTCGCCGTCGGGCGACCAGACCGGCTGGATGTCCCGCGCGTTGTTACGGGTCAGCCTGGTCGGCTCGGCATCGTCGGGGTCCTGGACATAAATCTCGGGGTTGCCATGGCGTTCCGAGACGAAGAGCAATTTCCTGCCGTCCGGCGACCAGGAGATACCGTACTCGGCGGCCCCGGTCCTGGTCAGCCTGACGGTATTGGACCCATCCGCGTCCATGAGATAAATCTCCGGGTTGCCGTCCCTGGTGGACAGGAAGGCGATGCGGCGGAACCTAGGCGCCCACACGGGACTGTAGTCGGGCTTATCGGTCAGTCTCACCTCGTTCACCCCGTCGGGGTTCCGAGTGTAGATGCCCCGGTCGGCCCCTTCCATGACGGCGAAGGCCACGGCCTCGCCGTCATCGGACCAGTCGCCCACCTCGTCGCCGGGAAGGGTGGTCAGCTGAGCGCGCTCAGTCCCGTCGGCGGAGGCCACGACGATCGAGGGGCCGGCCTCTCGGTCCACATAGGCGAGGCGTCCGCTGTCCGGCGACCAGCGCGGCCCGATTTGGACGCCTGAGCGAGGCGACACGAGCGTCCTGTCGGAGCCGTCCGAGCGCATGACCTCCACGGCGGCCTCCTCGCCCGACCGGGAGACAAAGGCCAGGGCTTTTCCGTTGGGCGACAACCTCGGAGAGGTCTCGTCCATGCCGCCGGTACGGGTCAGGTTCGTCTCGTCGCCCTCGCCGGGGGCGACGGAGTATATGTCGAGGTTGCCGTCCCTGTCCGAGGTGAAGTAGACGAGGTCGCCGGAGCCCGAGCAGGCGGACGCAAGGAGCACAAACAGCGCCCACAGCAACGCCCAAGGCGCCGGCAGGTATGGCACCAGACCGGGGGTCCGTCTCCGGAAGCTACCGCGTTTGTGCTCGTGCCTGCTCACTAGACTACTGTCGATGGAGAAGAACATCTCGACGTACACGGCACTCAGAGACATTCCGGGACATTCAGCTTTGGGGGCACCTTGGAGACTGTGCCATGGACGCGACATTGCGGTGACATTGGCGAGACATTTGGTGAATAACTGTGACATTGTGAGACATGGCGCCCACGGCGCATGCAAGAGGGGGATGGATTCCAGCCTGTGCGGGAACGGGGATATGGGTGAACAGCATGAGAGCGATGGTAGCACATGTGTGCGTGTATGTCAATGTCGGGGCCGTGGGCTCCTGCCTGCGCGAGAACTACGGTCAAGAGCAACTTCCATGCCAGCGACAGTTCTGCCAAGCGGATGCCCCGGACGCATGCCTCGACGCCGCCGGGGTCGCTTCCAAGCCCGGGACCGTGGGGCTATACTCTGACACACTACGTGCATAGGAGGACAGAGGCTTGAAAGTCATGAGAAAGGCCGAAGTCGAGGAGATAGACGCCACCAATGACGCGATCTTCATGGGCGGCAGCGTATCGCGGCGGCGGCTTGTGAATGAAGACCTGAGTGAGATGTTCGCTTTCAACATAGTCAGCTTCGGCCCCGGCGGCAGGAACAGGCTGCACACACACACGAGCGACCAGGTGCTCTTCGTTACGGAGGGCGTTGGGTACGTCGGCACCGAGGACGAGACGGCAATGGTGTCCGTGGGCGACACGGCGTTCATACCCGCCGGCGAAAAGCACTGGCACGGCGCGACGGAGAGCTCGAGCTTCTCGCACGCCGCGCTTCTTTCGCCGACAAGCCGGACCACGATCCTCGAGTAGGCCGGGCTTCACAGTCCCACAGCCGTTCTTTCCCCTGACTCGCCATGACCGTGCGAAGGGCACACAAGGGGACGAAAATGGCGGTGCTGGGCGGTGCAAATACCCCTCATCCTATCCTTCTCCCGCAAGGGGAGAAGGGACACCTACTCTCCATCGACGGCAGAGGATCAAGGTAGGGGTACCCGGGCTTGAACGATCTGATTTCATGGCAACGCCGGACTTTGGGGCTGACACATGGACGAGCGGCTGGTAGTCAATAGAACGAACTGGAACGAGCGGACTCCCGTCCACGCGGCCTCCGCGTTCTACGACGTGGAGGGCTTCAGGGCGGGCCAGACGACCATTAGAGAGATCGAGCTACGTGAGGTCGGGCCCGTATCGGACAGGAGCCTGCTCCACCTCCAGTGCCATTTCGGCCTGGACACGATGTCGTGGTCGCGGCAGGGGGCCAAAGCGACCGGTATCGACTTCTCCGACGCAGCAATCAGCCTGGCGCGGTCGCTGAACGACGAGCTGGGCCTTGAGACTAGGTTCATATGCTCCAACGTATACGACCTGCCCAAGGTGCTCGACGAGCAGTTCGACATCGTGTTCACGTCCTATGGCATCCTGACCTGGCTTCCGGACCTCGATGGGTGGGCCAGAGTTATCGACAACCATCTCAAGCCGGGCGGCGTGTTCTACATCGTGGAGTTCCACCCGTTCATGTGCATACTCGAGCCATCGGAGGCGGGGGAAATGGACGCGGCGCATGGGTACCTCCACGAAGAGCTGTTCTTCGAGGGAAACGGGCCGAGCTACGCGGGCTCCGAGCCGATAGAGAGTCCATGCTATGAGTGGCATCACAGCCTCGGCGAGATAATCAGCGCCCTGACCGGCGCCGGTCTCCGGATCGAGTTTCTCCACGAGTTCACGTTCTGCGGCTACCAGGCGTTCCCCAACATGGAGCTGGGACAGGACGGCTGGTGGAGATTCGAGAAGCACAACGACTCGATTCCGCAGATGTTCTCGATCAGGGCCACCAAGGACTCCCTCTAGGAGCCTGTCCGAGGATTCGTTCCTGGAGACGAAACCCGCCACGCAATAACCTGCTTACAGCAATCTGGACTTTGTCGTGGAGTAAATAGCATCTTTACACTCCACTAATGACGCATATCGTTTAGAACATTATTTCCCGGACAGACTCCTAGCGGAGCGCCTCACGATTCGACCGATCGCGGGGCCGGCGTGCTATTGTTTGGCCTGCCGATACTCCACGCTCACTTTCGACCGGAGGCTGCAATGTTCTATGAGCCCAAGGATGGGTCCCGGCTGCCCCACAACCCTCTCAACGCGATTGTCGTTCCCAGGCCCATCGGGTGGATATCGACTCTCAGCGCCGAGGGCGTCCCGAACCTTGCGCCCTACTCGTTCTTCAACGCGGTCGCCTACACTCCTCCGCAGGTGATGTTCGCGGCCACGAGCAACCACCAGTTCGGCGGGCTGAAGGACGCAGTGATCGACGCTCAGGCCACCGGGGAGTTCGTCGTGAACGTCGCCACATGGGAGATGCGGGAGCAGATGAACGCCTCCGCCGTTCCGGCCCCACGCGAGGTCGACGAGTTCGAGTACGCCGGCCTCACAAAGGCTCAGGGCAGGTTGGTGAAGTGCCCCCGCGTAGCGGAGAGTCCGGTGCACCTGGAGTGCCGGTACACGAGGTCGCTGGAGGTGCTATCGGACAACCCCGACGACCCGAACACGGTCGTCTTCGGCGAGGTCGTGGGCGTCCACATAGACGACAGCGTCCTGGTGGACGGGCGGGTGGACTTCCTCAAGCTGCGGCCGGTCGGAAGGCTGGGCTATCTCGACTTTGTCGAGGTGGACAGCTTCTTCACGATGGCAAGGCCTGCCTGGACGGGGGATGGATTCCCGCCTACGCGAGAATGACGCATAGGGGACGCAAGGCCCTCACGCCTCCTGGTTTCCCGCCCGCGTTGGAATGACGACCAGCGATGAGAGTGGGCGCTCACGCCGATGTCGGGAGAGTCTCCCTGCGCCCCGTCCATCTGGGTTCCGGCCTCCGCCGGAGCGAAGACGGGAGACGCAGTATTGGCGTCAGGAGACAGGGGGTCTGACGTCGATCCACGGCCTCGCCTTTTCGAGGGCGGCGGAGGCGGCCAGCACCGTCTCCTCATCTCCCCACCGGCCGACTATGTGCAGTCCGATTGGCATGCCGTCCGAGGAGAAGCCCGCCGGGATGCTGGCGGCGGGATGGCCGATCATGTTTATGGGATATGTGAAGGGCAGGAAGCCCCAGAAGGGGTCCACGTCGCGGCCCGCGATCCGGGCGGGCCGGTCGTCCGGCGGGAAGGCGGGCACGGCAGTCGTCGGCGACAGCAGCAGGTCGTACTCGTCGAACAGGTCGGCGAACTGCTGCCTGAGAAGGTCGAAGTATGCCAGGGCCGCGGCGTAGTCGGCCCCCGTAACGGACGCGCCGTTCTCGATGCACTCCCGGGCGTAGTCGGTCAGCATGTCGGCCTTTTCGAGGACAAGGCCAACGCGCGTGTAGCCCACCGCGCTGAATATGGTCCAGAAGGCGTCGAACGGCGCGTCGAGGCTGATGTCCGAGTTCTCGACGGGGCATCCCATCTCCTCGAAGGCCATCGCCGCGCGGAACGCGACCTCGACGACCTCCGAATCGACGGCGGCGTACCCGTAGTCCGGGCTCCAGGCGATTCTCAGGCCTGACACGTCCCTGTCCACGGCGGCCATGAAGTCGGGCGGGGCCTGCCGGATCGACGACGGGTCCCTGGGATCGTGGCCCGCGAGAACTTGAAGCAGCATTGCGGCGTCCGCGACGGACCTCGTCATAGGGCCCGCCTGGCTGAAGTGGTTAGGGGACAGGGGGCCGGGCCCGGCGTACTGGGGCACGCGCCCCAGCGTCGGCTTTATCCCGTAGACGCCGCAGAAGCTCGACGGGATGCGGATGGAGCCGCCCCCGTCGCTTCCCTGGGCCAGGGCGCAGAGGCCAGCCACCGCCGACGCTCCCGCACCGCCGCTGGAACCTCCGGTGGTGCGCTCCGTGTTCCACGGGTTGCGGCAAGGGCCGCCCAGGCGGTTCTCGGTCGTCCCCAAGTACCCGAACTCGGGCGTGTTGGTCTTGCCGAGGATCACCGCGCCCGACTGCCGGACGCGCTCCACCACGACGGAGTCCTCGGCGGGCACCCTATCCTCGAAGATCAATGATCCTGAGGTCGTCCTCAACCCTTTTGTCATCTCAAGATCCTTGATCGATATGGGCAGGCCGTGGAGCGGAGCGAGATCGTCGCCGCGCATGACGGCCTCCGCCGCCGACCGCGCGGCGGACATGGCCTGATCGTGGGCCACGGTGAGGTAGGAGTCGAGGCGCGAGTCTAGACGATCGATTCGTCGGAGGTACAACTCCGTCAGCTCGACGGGGGATACTTCCTTGCCGGCGATAAGCTTTCGGAGCTCCGAGGCCGGAGCGAACGCCAGATCCTCGTTGATAGGTGTGGTCATATTGACCTCCTTTTTTCCAGCCTGTCTCGAAGATGTGCGTGTCCTGGCTGCCCAGCCTGATTTAGGATTTCCGTATAAGTCAAGCCCATATAGGCCCTTTTACCACACAGCTTACCACGACCGGCTGGTTTAACTCAGACAGCGACAACGTCCGGGGGCAAGTCTCACTCTCCTGCTATCGGCCCGGGCGTTATCAGCGCGTCTTGAACGCTCACGCCGGCGGCGACCAGGTTCTTGAAGGCCGTTGCCCGGCCAACCAGATCGTGGGCGTACAGCCCGTCGAAGGTCAGCCCGACCTCGACCTCCAGCTTGTCGGTCAGTTCCTTTGCAAGCACTCTGCCAAGCGGTTGAACCGTCTGGGTCAAGTACCGTCTGAAGGCTTCGCGCTGGGCGGTCCCGTCACTGTTGTCGAACAGTGCAGACGGCGTGCCGCACGCGGCCAGCACCGCTTGATAGGAGTGTCGATCCCCGGTGCGGTCGCCTTCGCTGTGAAACAGCGCTGGAAGGCCCGAAGGTCCATCAGTTACAGCTCTTGCCGTAGCGCATTGTGTATATACCCGACTGGTGGTGTAGGCTTGCGGAAATGTTCGCAAACATGAACCTACGCAGGGCGTTGCTGAAGGCGGTCATCGTGCTCGTCCCAACGTATACCGCAGCCTACATCACGGGTGAGATGGTGTGGGTCGTCCCAACACTAGCCGCCGCCGGATTCTTTGCAGCCACCATCGGTTCAGACCCCAACTTGACGATGCGTGTGGACGAGGACGGAGATGGCGACGACGACCAAGGCGGTGGTGATGAGGAAGAAGAGGGACTCACCGAAGGCTTGGGTGAAGAATAGAGCCAGTTTACACAGAACAGTCAACCCCACGCCGCACGCCACGCCGCGACCTTCCCGGCGGTGCCATACGCGGGGGTCTAGTTCTTATCGTTACCACCGTACACGTCAACAACCCTTTCCCAATAGATGTTCAGGCGGTCGTCCCTCTTCCGGCGGTCCTCTTCCTGCCTCTGCCGCTTCGCTTCTGTCTCACGCTTACTCTTGGCGAATGCCTCGTCAGCCCGACGGATAACCTCGACCAAGTGCGTTGAATAATTGCCCTTCCACGTCCACTGATCCCTTTCGTCATCAAACGTTATCGACGCATGGATATCTCCTTGAGGCTCATCTAGCTTAACGCTGAAGCCGCCGTTCCTCTGTTCGATTCTCATGATAATCAATCCGTTGTCTGTCTTCATCTCCTTCTCCCTCCTGCTGATTCCTGGTTTTCCGTCCGCCTGTCTCCGTAGTCTATCCCCGCAGACGGACCGCCGACAGGGGCCTCCCCGCGGCCTCAGTCGGGGAAAACCCAGCCCTGTCCCTTCAACCTGTTAAGGTACTGGGCTACGCGGCCGCGGCCATCCTCGTTGTCCAGTCCTGCGTTCCGCATAGACGCATCAATGTATTCTTGCACGTCGGCATAGGTGCTTCCTTGGGCTTGTAATCGTCCGACAATGGAATGGCCCTGGAATACGAGGTCTTTAGCTTTATGGGCTCTCACCACGTCCGCGCACAGCAAGCAAAGCGGCTCAAGCATTGGCGGCACGGGTCCGTCTCGGACAATCTCGCGGTCGTCGCACAACTCGCATAGTTTTGCGCCCATGTCTATTTCCCTCCTTGAGTCGCTGCCGTCCAGCCCAAAGCCTTCGCCTCTCTCTCCCACCATTGCGCCTGTTGAAGGCGGCTTGTCGCTCATGGTCACGGCCGGACGATTCACCCTGCAGGAAGCGAGCGATATACCTTGCTGTACCGCAAACGGAACCTTGAGTAGCTATTTTGGCTGCCCGGCCTGGATTAGGACTTAGCTAGGAACGCAGCTTTGGCGGGGCTTTCAGATACCACATCGCGTACCACTCACGCCGCAGCCGCTGTGGCGGCGGGACAGGGGGTGGAATCTTCTCCAGCGCAAGCCCGGGTAGTCCCACTTTCGGGGATTCGTCCACCCCGGCGTCGGGGCGAAATCATAACACACCGCGCAGCCCGGCCCGCCGGCTGAGTGCAAGGGGGAGTGTCCGTTCACGCATCCCTTGCGTGGCGCGGGCTTCGTCTCCTAGCAGCCCGTCCGAGGATTATCTAACGGTGCTTGCGGGTCAGCGACAATGGATCGCGACAACTAATTTTGCCGGTTGCGCCGGTCGGCCCCCAGATAGCTTTGCGAATAGCGCCGTGCTCGCTACCTCGGCAAAAGTTCCTGATGCGTTGGGCTGACCCATCGACCCGTGCTTTCCTGTGCAGATTGACCCCAAAGCGGAACAGTTTGAGCAGGTTGTGGCCTGTGCAGATCAGCGACCATTCGCCGTTCACCTTCTCCAGTCCCCGCAGCAGGAACTGCCGGAATCCCCGGCCCTGCTTGATCTGGCCGAATACCGGCTCCACAGTTTGCATCCGCAAAGCGTAGCGCTGCCGACCCCGCTTGGTCTGTAACTTCCGTCGCATCCGGTCCCTGGGAGACAGATGGCTGGGTATGCGACCTCGGGGCGCGGGTGGCACAACCCGACCGTGGCGGGTCTGCTCCGGCGCGACGAACGGGTCCACGCCCAGAGCATAAAGCTCGTCGACTGCCTTTGCCGAGTAATAGCCAGCATCGGCGGATACTTCCCTGGGGACTGCACCGACGTTGTCGATGGTCTCCTCCATCATCGCCGCAGCCTGTTGCTTATCCGAAGTCTGGTTTGTGGCCCGCGCCGCCACGATCACCTGGTGAGCGCTGTCCACCACCGCCTGACAGTTGTACGCTTGCAGGAAGTCCTTTCCTCCAGGTGCGGGGATGATGCGCGACTCGGTATCGGTGAAGTTACGCTGGGCCTTGTCGTCGGGCACACCCGGGTGCTTACCACCTTCGGCCTCGGCCTGTTCGGCAGCCGCCTGCGCCTCGGCTTCCAGCGCCGCCATGGCTTCCCGTATCTTCTCCAACCGACCCTCTCGAAAGGCCAACTCCTCCGGCAACTCATCTCCACGCTTGTCTTTGCCGTACCGCCGGTCTTCCTCATCATCCGCTGCCTGGGCCTGCCGCAACAACTCCGTTACCTCCGCCGCCAACTGCGCTGCCTTCTCCTTCATCCGTTGGTAACTCATCGCCTTATGCTTCGATGCGTTGGCCTTGACCTTCGTGCCGTCCAGCGCCACGTGCCCCAGCTTCACCAGCCCCGCCTGCTGGCACAACGCCAGTACCTGTACGAACAGGCCCGACAGCGCATCCACATTATCCTTGCGAAAGTCGGAGATGGTCCGGAAGTCCGGTGTGTTGTTCGCCGCCAACACCCTGAAGGCGATGTCTTCGTGGAGACGCTGGGCGATGCGGCGTGAGGACGCCACCCCGACGCAGTAGCCGTAGAGCAACACCTTGACCATCATCCGTGGATGATACGGCGGCCCGCCACGCCGTTCCCGCTCGTAGCGAGCGGTGACCTCCGACATGTCCAACTGGTCCACCACGTCGGATATGAAGTAGGCCAGATGGTCGTCAGGCAGCCACTCCTGCAACGCCGCTGGCAACAGCAACTGCTGCTCGGGTTCGTAGGGAAGGTAGGTCTTGCTCATCAACGACTCCCCGCTACTGGACTGGGCCCATCATACCCACAAACACTCGCCAACCGTGTTTCTCGGACGGGCTGCTAGACGGCCTCAACCCGTGGGGTGGGCTTGGGTTTCTCGTCCAACTCGCTGCGGAATGTCCCCTCGACCACCACGCCGCTCTGCCCTCGGGCGCGTGCTCTCAACGCGTCAAGCATGGTGCGAACCTTCTCTGGGTCCGGGGGTGCCTGAGCCTTGCGCCTGGCCTCACGCTCGGTGAGTCCATCCGGGCGGATCGGCTCGCGGTCGAACTTGATCTTGCGGAACGGTGGCAAGTTCGGATTGTCCTCGATCCCGACGTGCGTGTGGCCGTTCACGATCTCGCTCACGGACGAGCGCGAAACGCCCAGGGCCTTGGCGATGCTCGTGACGGAATAGTTGGCCTTGTGGTGCCTCTTGATGAGCTTCACGGCGTCCTCATGGCTGCCGGTTGGCGTCGACAACACCCTTGCATGACCGACCGGGCGCTCAGCGGTCGAAGGCCTCCAGGTCTGCCGACAAGACAACCGGCTCGGACGGCTGCGGGTCGAGGACGCCGTCGCCAGTAGAGGGTAGCGCTCCGTCAGCTAGGTCAGTCATGGGCTTAAGTCTGGAACCCGCCCCGGAAGCCGCGCCTCGACCCGAAGGGGCGTATCCGCGAAGCATCGAACATCAGGAACGTGTCGAGTACAGCTACAACCCTTCGACCGAAGAGTTTGTCGCCCGGGTGGTGTCGTCATCCGAGCCTGTCGTCACGGACTGGGACTACTCGCCGCCACAACAGGACGAGCGCGAAGTCGGCACATGGGACGTGACGCCCACGGAGGACGGCGTCACGGCGCAGAACCAAGGGCGCGTGGAGGTCCCCGAGAATGTCAAGGAACGACTCCGGGCTGAGGCCGACGAGACGGGAGAAGCCGTAAGCACCACCACCACGCTCCGGTACCAGCACGACCTCGACACCAGGGCGACACAATCTAGGGTGCCGAGGCCCAGCGTCGCGGAGAGAGCCGCGGCGTTGAGAGAGCGAAGCCAGCGACAGGGACAGAAAGACGGCGAACTCAGTCCTCAGTACCAGAAAATCCTCGAGAAGCTGACTCAACAGCGCGAACAGAAGACCCAGCAGCGGCGGCGGTCAAGCAGCAACCGCCTGAAGGAAAGTCAGGGCTACTCGCTCCCGCAGATCGTGGTGGTGCAAGAGGCCGCGCCCTCGACGCGGCGATTCGGGGGCCTGTGATGGAGCCGCGTCGAGGGCGCGTGGCCCAGGCCACGGTCGCGAATTTTCAGCGCCGGTGGGGGCCTCTAAAGGTCAGGGTTGGTGATGTGTGTAGAGAGCAAAAACACGGCGTATATAATATAAGAGAGTTAGTAAATAGACACGATTTCCCGCCCGTTCCTTGGGGGCGGCATGGCGGCCCTGGAGCCGCTTTCTCAGCGGTTTTCTGGCCCCGGGCATCCCCTATCCCCCTACCCCACCAGAGGAAAACGCCGCTGGGGGGGCTCTGACCCCAGTGGCAGCGGCCCGCGTCGAAATGCACGCAACGGCGAAGTTGCGCAATGCACAGGGGGGTTGGTATGAACGCGGTTGAAGCGGCGTCGAGGGCCTCGGTGCGGCCCTCGACGGTCTCCCGCTGGGTGGCTTCGGGACGACTCCCTGCTGACAGGCTGCCCACCGGCGAGCTGCAGATCGACGCCGCGGTCCTCGATGAATTCCTTTCCCGTCGGACGGCTGCCCCCCGGGCGGCCCCTGCTGACGCGGCCATCGCCCTAGTACCGGTTCCATGTGTATTTGGCAAGTATAAGAAATAGGTTAGTCTTATGTATGATCCTATAGGGAGGACATACGAAGACATGGCTGCTCTCAAGTACAAGGTGGAGTTGAACGAGTCGGAACGGACACATCTCAAGCAGATGGCGAGTCGTGGCGAGACTTCGGCCCGTAAGGTCAAGCGAGCGCTGGTGTTGCTGAAGGCGGACGAAGGCATGACCGACCGTGACATCGCCAGCGGCCTATTGATAAGCGCATCCACGGTGGGACGTGTGCGCACGCGGTTTGTGAAGGAGGAACTCGACAGCGCACTCAATGAGCGCCCTCGACCGGGACAGAAGCGCAAGTTGGACGGCAGACAGGAAGCACATCTGATAGCCATCGCGTGCAGCGACGCACCCGAAGGACACGCGGATTGGACGATCCAACTGCTTGCCGACAAGGTGGTGGCGATGGGGTTTGCCGAGAGCATCTCCCTCGAGACGGTGCGCCAGATACTCAAAAAAACGAACTCAAGCCGTGGAAGAAGAAGGAGTGGTGCATCCCGGAGGTGAGCGGGGAGTTCGTGGCTCGAATGGAGGACGTGCTGGACCTGTACCACGCAGACTACGATCCGGACCATCCCGTGGTCTGTTTCGACGAGACATCCAGGCAACTGGTGGCCGATAAGAGACCGGTCATCGGGGCCAAGCCGGGTCGGGTGGAACGATATGACTACGAGTACAAGCGAAACGGCACTCGAAACCTGTTCATGTTCTGTGAGCCGAAAGCTGGCTGGCGGCATGTCGAGGTGACCGAGCGGCGCACTGCTGTGGACTTCGCTCATCAGATGAGGTGGCTGGTTGATGATGCATACCCTCACACAGAGACGATACGGTTGGTGCTGGACAACCTCAACACTCACAAGCTGGGCTCGTTGTACGATGCCTTCAAGCCAGCCGAAGCGCGGCGCATCGCCAAGCGCCTGGAGTTCCACTACACTCCCCTACACGGCAGTTGGCTGAACATGGCTGAGATAGAGTTGAGCGTATTTAGCAACCAGTGTCTCAACCGTCGAATCAGCGACGAGGTGATACTGAAGCGAGAGGTCTCGGCGCTGGAACGTAAGCGCAATGAGGCTGTCGCCGTCATAGACTGGCGCTTCTCCACTCAGGACGCTCGTACTAAACTTCAACACATCTATCCATCATATTCAGATTGAAACGGTACTAGCGGCTCGGAAACGTCGGTGGATCACTTCATCGAGTGGCTAGCGGAATGGGGACGGGAAGTGCGCCGGCGGCAGCGAGGGTTGTTGTTGACCACCGCCCACCGCGCCAAGGGCTTGGAGTTCGACCATGTGGCCGTATTGGACGGAGGGTGGGACCGCGTTGGTGGTGGTGAGGATGAGGATGCAACCCGACGCCTGTACTACGTATCCATGACACGCGCTCGTCAGACGCTCACCCTCGCGCGCTTGCCTGGACCACACCCAATACAGGATGCGCTGCCGGACGGGCCCTCGTTGCTGCGTCGCAGTGCGCCCGTCAATCTCCCACCGGCAACGCCTGAACTCGCCCGGCACTTTCGGCGGCTGAGCCTGCGCGACGTCTTCCTGAGCTTCGCGGGTTACAGGCATCCCGATCATCCCTTGCATCGCGCCATTGCCGCACTATCGCCAGGAGACCGGCTGGATGTGCGCGCCGGCACGGGTCGTTGGGAGCTTCTGGATTGCAACGGAACGGTGGTGGGGCAGCTTGCTGGCAGTTTCGAGGCCCCCGACGAGATGCGTTGCGCGTTTGCCAATGTCTTGGCTGTAGCCACGTGGGACAGAGACCGTTCGGAACCGCGGTACTCGGACCGTCTTCAGTGCGATAGGTGGGAAGTGGTGGTCCCGGAGTTGGTGTTCGAGTCAGACTCATAGCCAATCTGGCATGGCGGCATTCTTGACGGTGTTGCTGCTACTGGCTGGGGGCGGCTCGTCCACCGCGTCCCACAACCATACGCCACATTCCACTCAGGGTAGCAGAAAGATGCCGTAGACGTGCTCGAAGAACCCCTCGTCAGAGATAGAGGCGTCGCGCCTGAGAATCGTACTCTTGATCAGCCGCGCCTCACGGTCAAACGTGTCCACCCACTCGGCTACGTAGGCGTCCGCCTCGTCTCGCTCGATCAAGACCAAGTGGTCATGCAGCCGGAGCAGGCTGTCACTTGAGAGTATCCCGTCGTCCAACAACTCACGCTTCAGGTCGGCGAGGTCGGGATCACCCAGGACAGCTCCCCACAAGAGGGCCTCGCCTCTCTGATGCTGCTGCGCCGGATCATCGAGCGTCTTCCTGGTACGGGAAATGAAGCCCTCAACCCAATCCGTCAGGAGATACCGCGTCGGCAGGTAGGTGGCGTTGATGCCCGTATATTCGCCGATCTTGCGGACTATGGCACCCGCGAACGCAAAGGCTTGGGCCTCGTGGAGCGCGCCGAAGTTGGAGTTGCGTGGGTCGGTGCCGCTCGGCGCTGTCTGATTGGCGTTCAGAGTACGTTGGCGGGCATGGCCCGCCTCGTGGGCGATGGAGGCAAGCACTCCATACGCCTTGCGGTCGCCGTTCAGGATCAGTTCTAGCCCGGCGTCAGTCCGTTCGCAACACCACGCCACTGCATCCAGCAGTTCAACGTCGCTCTTCTCTCTGAGCAGGGCCCGGAACTCCTCGCTTGTTAGCACCCTGGGGATCCAGCGGGACGGCTCGCCGGTAAGCAGGGAGTGGCCTGTCTCGAACACATGGAACAGTTCATCCACCGAATTGACAATGGTCGCGCCCTCTGGCGTGATCAGCTTGCCGCCTTTCGCCGGAAACCCCCCGACCCGATTGAGAATGTCCTTCGCCTCTCGGGAGTCGAGCGGCGTGAAGGTTGGCGTGGGAATCGCGGTTGCTGTGGCGATTGGTGTCGGCGTGAAGGTCGGCACGGGCGTTGCCATCGCGGTTGGAACAGGGCTCGGTGTCGCGGTCGGCGTGGCCGTCGCAACAGCCGTCGCCGTCGGGCTTGGCGTGGGCGTTGCCGTCGCGGTTGGGATCGGCGTGAAGGTCGGTGTCGGCGTTGGTGCAGCCGTCGCCGTCGGTGTCGGTGTGGGCGTTGCCGTCGCGGTTGGAACAAGACGTGGTTTCGCGGTCGGCGTGGCCGTCGGAACAGCCGTCGCCGTCGCGGTCGGGACCGGCGTGTAGGTCGCGGTTGGAACGGGGCTCGGTGTCGCGGTCGGCGTGGCCGGAGTCGGGTCGCTACAGGACGCCAAGACCGCCCAGAGCAACCAGGGGAATAGACCGACAAGTCGCATCATCCTCATGTGGGGGGATTATACACAACTCTACCGCTCCTTCCCCCGAATGGTTCCGGCCCGGGTCCGAACCACTTCTTCGCGTTCTCACCGTGGCCAGGGCCACGGGAGGGACAACCCTTTTTAGAAGCCAGGGAGACGTGGGAGTGGCGGCGGGGGCGGCTCGGTGCCCTCGCGGAGTATCTTCAGCAGCTTGCAACTCATTTAGAGTGGATTCGCCATATTCGGCCACGAGCGAGCTATCGCGGCAGGTTCATGTCAGTACGTTGTCAGGCTCAACTTCGTCGCAAGTATCACTCTGCCAGATAAACTGTCGTTGTAATACTAGCGAAGCTTGGAAGAAAACTTCTGCCGTACCTTGGCAACCTTGGGGCTGATCACTACTTGGCAGTACATACTGCCGGGGTTGTTCTGGTAGAAAAGCTGGTGTTCCCTTTCCGCCGAATAAAATACCCCGAAGGGGGCAACCTCCGTAACCACCGGCCCGTTTTCGGTCCCTGACGCATCCAACGCCTTTATGAAGTTCACCGCCTGGTCCTTCTGGGACTCGGTGGTGTAAAGAATCACCGAGCGGTACCGTGCGCCCCGGTCCGCCCCCTGACGGTTGAGTGTGGTGGGGTCGTGAGTGGCGAAGAACACTTCAAGTATTTCCGAGAATGTGATCTGGCTGGGGTCGAATTCTAACTGCACTACCTCGGCATGCCCGGTCTTTTCACTGCACACATCATAATAGGACGGATTAACCGTGTGGCCGCCCGAATACCCGGATGTGAACGCAGTAACCCCTGCGATCTCTGTGAAAACCGCCTCAACGCACCAGAAGCACCCGCCGCCCAGTACGGCCACCTCGACATTTTTGTCAGACACCTTATCTCACTCCAACAGCAGGAGCTTTTGGTTCTCCAGCTTTTTTATGTCCGCGATTTCCCATATTGGGAGTCTTCAGGCTCAAAGGGCAGCCCAAACGAGATGGTAGCATCATAGTCAGGTCCTGCAAGGGCAGTCAACTGTTGTCAATCAGCGAAAGTGGGACAGAATGGGACCCGAGAAGATAATGGTTATGAAGAGTGGCGAGAGAGCTCCCTGAGGGTGCTTTTGTAGCGCCTTCTCCGCTCGAAGGTCTGAATCGGGATTAGTACCGATAGCGTGGACAGAGTGAAGCGCTTCGATGAGGCCGTCGGAACTCCTTTCGACCTTGGGAGCGATGCTGCGGGGGAGATACGCTGGCTGTACGATATTGAACGCCGGTTCGGGCTGGGTACGTCTCGTGTTACTTACGTTATTGATGGCGACGGAGTCATCCGTGGCGCGTTCCACGATGAGTTCCGGGTAGCGAGCCACGTTCAATATGCGCTGCGGGCGCTCGAAAGCCTTGCTTAGGATAGACGGCTAACCAGTACCGGACTCGCTGGGACGCTTCATTCTCACCGTCGAGTGCTGTCTCTCCGGCAGTTGATTCGAAAGAGTTGCCTCGTCACCTATGACAGTTTGTTGACGAGGTCATGGCGTGGGAGCCGGACCCAGCACGCGGTAGGCGAGGTTGTCATCGGTACGCTCGGAGGTTGGGAGAACCTCGACGACTACGTTGGACAGTCCAACCACATCTCCATTTTCGTCGAAGCTGTAGTCGTCGCCGATGGCCCCTGTCCAGGTAATGTTGTTCAGACAGTCTCGGAAGCCGTCGACGTCCTGGTCGTCGTTGGTCTGCTTCAGGCACTCGGCAGCGATGTATACGTCGTCGTAGGCGGAACCCTGGAACCAAGGCAGTGAAGCAACCTTACCGTAGCGGGCCTTGAAGTTCGCCAAGAACTCCTTGCCGGCGGGGCTGGCTAGGTCGGGGTTAGGAATAACGGCCTTCAGGCCCGTAGCGGCTTCACCGGCGATGCCCAGGGCCTCTGGGGATGTGGGCACGATCTCGGAGTAGATTGGGCCGTCGTACCCCAACTCGCGGGACTGCTTGATGATGGTGCCACCGGAGGCCTCGCCCTGGGCGGCCAAGAGGAGCGCGTCTGGGTTCTTCTCGAACAGCTTTGTCAACTGGCTACGGAAGTCGATAACGTCGGAGGAGTAGCCTTCCGCGGCCACCACGGAGCCACCCAGCTTCTCGAACTGCTCAACGACGGCGCGGCGCGTACCTTCGGCATAGTCGGTCGACTCGGTGATAGTGGCGATACTCCGCCTTCCGTCAACCCAGAGGGTGTTGCCCATGTCGATGCCCAGCCGAAGGTCGTTGATAGCTGTTCGGAAGATGTAGTCGCCCGCGGAGGCGATGTCTGGGCTTGTGGCGGAAGCGGAAAGAAGGACGACACCGTCTTTTTCGGCGAGTGGAGCGGCTCCGAGCATCGAGCCGCTGCACGTCGTGCCCAGGATTATTTTGACACCGTCCACATCGGTCAGCTTCTTGTAGGCGGTGATGGCGTCCTGGGCCCCACACTTGGAGTCCTCGACGATGAGCTTCAACTCCCGACCGTTGATACCACCGGCCGCGTTGACCTCCTCCACGGCAAGCAATTTGGCCTGATGCAGGGGATTGCCGTAGGACTCGGCGACTCCGGTGAGGGCATCCATTGCGCCGATGGTGAGAGGCTCGTCGGAGTCTGAACCACAGGCGAGAACTAAGAGCATTGGCAGACCAAGCAGGACAATCTTTTTCCACCACATGGAGCTTACACCCTCTAGACTATGACAATTGTTCAGCACGGCCCATCTGGTCATTCTGTCTGTTCGCCACCCGGCTCGCTCAGAGTCAATTGACCATTTCCCAATTGGCCTTGACTTGCCGCACTACGTCATCCAGGACACGCCCATATTCCGCTCCGGGCGTCAGGTAGATTGGCACGTCGTAAGGATTGCTGTTCCCCCCATACTCGACCAGTGAGGGTACGTTGCCCCGAAGATGGACTGGGCTGATCGGGACGTCGCTGTAAATCCGCAGCCACAAGGGAGTATCGCCACTGGTTGCCCACAGGCGGTAATTCACACACAGGAACAAGGAGCCTGGGATCATTCCTCCCAGATCGGTTGTGAAACCGAAATACCGCCCGTAGCCATCCCGCTGCGCCGTGGCCCTAAAGCTCTCGACGGACATCCAGCCTTCCGGGCAGCCACGACTGTCGACTACATCGTCGATAAGGCGATTGAGCCACTGGAGCCTGCGGGGTACTGAGGGGCTGAGTTCTGCTGGCTTGATGGGTTGGAAAGCCTCGTCGTCCTCCCGTTGCGCCAGTCCGCGGAGTTGTCGGATGTCCGAGGCAACCAGGGAATCGGGAGGCACAGCAGCGGCCAGGCGGTCTAGGAGTAGAGGCCAGCTTACCAGCAGCAGCCGCTTCTCCTGCTTGTCTGGCCCCATCACCCTAGCTCTGTGCATCTGGCTGGATGTTTCGACCGCCTCCAGCTTGAACCCATCCGGCCCGCTCTCCATCTGGCGTGTGATCTCGTCCCACAGTATCTCCAGCCTCGTGGCGGGAGCGATGAACAGCAGCACCCCCGGCCCTGCGTCCTCCAGTTGGTCGAAGTAGCTGCTGGCCTGGCCCTCAAGCAGGGTGGCCCAGAACTTCGACTCGACGAGCAGCCGCTTCCCGCCCCCTTGGTCATAGCCCACCATGTCCGGGCGAGACCCGTCCTTGTACGTCACCTGGGTGTCGAAGCTGGCCGGCGCGTCTAGCTGGTAGGACCCCTCTCCTTCCCTCAGCAGGAGGCCCAGCGCATCACGGCAGGCAGGGGATTTGTTCAGGATGAAGGCTAGGGCGTCGGTGGCCGTGTCCTCCACGCTACTGGTCAGGCGGGGCACCAAGTACGCGAGCAGGGTGGATTCTTGAGGCATGGTGATTTTCCTCAGCAGTCCGCGTCTGGGTTCTGGTGGGCCGGGTTGGTCGGATAGTCCTCCGGCTTCCCCGTGTCGCCGGGCTGAATCACGAAGTCCCGGCGTTCCCGATACAGGCGGGCGCGGTTAATCACGTTCTCACCATCGGGGTCGAAGCCGTCCCACTGGCTGTTGAACCAGTATTTGAAGTCACCAATGAAGAGGTACTTGTTGTTCACGCGGAAGAAACGGCAGGCTACGCCCTCGCCGTCCTGGAAGCGGGCGTAGATGGCGTTCAGCAGTTCTCGCTGCCTGTCCTTCTCACTGAGGACGTATTCATGGGGCCAAGTGTCCCGGTAGGTGACCGCCTCCCTCCAGGGGGCGCTGGCAATGAGTTCCGTCAGTTTCATTCTTTATCGATACTCCTCACGCGGGTTAGTGTCAACTTAATGATAGCGGATATCACAGACCAGCCGAAATGGGAACCGGACTTCCTTTTGGTGCTCTGAGCCTACCGGCTGAGCCCCGAGGAGGAGCAGGCTGTCCTTACGGCGGCCAGGCAGTCAGTAGAGCTGAGCTGTCGCCAGCTGGCTGCATGGCTCACCGACAGCAAGGGCTTCTCCGTCTCCGAGTCCACCGTCTATCGCATCCTTCGTAGAGAGGGTCTGGTCAAATCGCCCTAGATGCAGCTCAAGGCCGGCAAGGAGTACCACCGCAAGACCAGCAGGCCTCACCAGATGTGGGCCACTGACGCCTCTTACTTCAGAGTGATCGGCTGGGGCTTGTACTACCTGGTCACGGTGATGGACGACTACTCCCGCTTCAAGCAGTCAGAGGTCGCATAGCCCAGATAAGGAATCAAGGCAGTGGCGAGATTGAGTTACGGTCAGGGCTTCGCGTGTTCTTTATCCCCGCCAGGGGTCACGTGCCTGGCGGATACGTTGGGCAGGATATTGGGAGAGAGGTTGAGTTCTTCTTGGGGTTCAGTTACGACGGTCTTCGGGCTTGGTCTATCGGAGATCCAAAGACCACCAGTCGGCAAGGGCCGCGGCGGGAGGACGACCCCCATCTTGTCAGATAATGTCGACCTCACAACCTCCTCAAGGTCTCACAGACCGCCGACTGGAGTCAATCGCCGTCAACATGACGCTCTCCCTCTTGGAGTCCTCCATTCATGCCATTCGACGGCAGTAGCGGTGAAACTGCGCCACCGCTCCCATTCCGGCGGTCTCGTTGCGGGTATAGTGAGCGGGCATCGCGGGAGTGCGCCAGCACCCGGCGTTCATCAGGGCTGGGGCTCAATTCCAGCTCTCGCCAGGTCCCGCGCCATTCCAACACGCTGCGATACAGCACGACCTCGACACCAGGGAGACGCAGTCGAGGGTGCCGAGACTCAGCGCAGCCGCGCTGGTCGAGAGGGCCCGCAGCCGCAATCAGCCGCAATGGAGAGCTCGACCCGAGGTACAAGAAGATACTCGACCAGCTGAACAAGCAACAACAGCGTGCGCGCTCGCGGCAGACTCGCGGCAGAACCGAGGGCCAGCCGCGAGCGCCTGCGTGACCACCAGGGGTACACGCTCCCGCAGATCGTGGTGGTGCAGGAGGCCGCGCCCATCCGTCGTGTGGGCGGGCTGTGAAGGGTAGGAACAAACCACCGTTGCCTGGGCCACATCAGGCGCGCGCACGAAGGATCGGCGATGTGTGTAGAGAGCAAAAACCCGCTTTATATAATATAAGAGGCATTCCAAGTTAGTCGCTTTTTCCCCTACAGCCCAGGGGGGCGGCCTGGAGGGCAGCAGGAGGCGACCCAGCCTGATTTTCCGGCGTTTTCCCGGCCCAGTACCAGGCCACCCGGCCGAGAAAACGCCGCCGAGAGGCCATGAGAGATTGATACCTGCTTTAAGGACCCGCCCGAGACCGCACAGTATGCCCAGCGCGGCGAGCCTCCTATAGAAGAGTGGCCCGGCGCGTCATCACGCGTGAGGACCTGAAGGCGGCCAGCGGTGCCCCGCGTCAGCAATACAGGGCAGGCGTCAACGGGCACCTCACGCAGGCACTATGGATCTGGACATGGGTCTGGCGTTGGCCATTCTGAATCGCGAGCGCTATCGGGAGCTGGGTGCCAGGCTGAGGATGGCGCATCCTCGAGGCGTGGCAGAGAGGTGACGGACCTGAGTGTTCTACCCTGTCAACTTGAGTGTTCTGCCCTGTCAACTCTTCGCCGATTTCAGCTACGGATGTCGGCCCAGAACATACAGAACATAGGGACATAGTTCCTATGCGGTGGGCCACAGGGGCGGCGGCCCGATAGCCCACCGCCCGTGGCCCTGAAACCAAAGCGAGAGGAGGCTCCGAGTGAGTAGAAAGCGTGTTCAGCTGGTAGTCCTGGCACTGGACGTGAGCGGTTCGTGTTCATCGTGCTTAACACGCTGACGCCGCTGAAACCCCGAGTGCAACACACGGCCCGCATCTGCGGCGACCGGCTAGTGGCGGCGACCTCGACCGAGCCTGTCCTGAGTGGTGGCGAGGTCGCCGCCGTCCTCACGCCCAGTTGACTTCGGTTTGGAGTCGGTGTCGACCGCGTGGCTCGCGTCGGTCGAGGACGCCAGGGTCGCGGTGTCCTACTTCGGAGTCCGCGTTGAGAATCAGGCGGCCGCCAGCACGCGGTGGTGGTGAACGGCGCGGGGGCGCGGTTCATGCGCATGGGAACCTATATCCAGTCCATGCAGAGGCCTCAGACGATGGCAACCCGTCGCGCGGGCTGTTTGACTTGGCCGTGTACGTCGACCGAGCCGTGTCGACTGGAGGTGACGGCGTATGCCCGGAGGCCCTGAGCCCGTGATAGTCTGTCAAACGCCAGGAACTATAGACCACTTCGCCAGGTGATTGACCGCCCTGTGCGCCGGATTGGCGACCATTGCTGCAGATCGGATCGAAGGAGCAGCAATGGCGTACAGGGAGGTGTCGAGAGTGGAGATAGCAGAAGTGGTGCGGCGCTGGCAGTCCGGCATCAGCCAGCGAGGTATATCAACTGGTACGGGGCTGTCGCGAGCGACAGTGCGCAGGTACATCGAGGCGGTCGTGGAGGCGGGGCTGGCCCGGGACGGTCCTGCTCCGAGTGAGGATCAGCTGGCCCGCCTGGCAGGGCTGAGTCTTGCGGGCCCTCGGAAGGTGGAGATACCGAGTCGGAGGTAGGACGAAGCCACTGCTATGACGGAATTGAAGACTCCCAATATGGGAAATCCTGGTTTGGTGCTCTGGTTCGTTGTGGGCTCGATTCTTATCATCGGTTGTACTGCTTCGCTCCCCGAAGCCGAAGACCGGCCGGAAACGGCAACACCATCGGCGACTGCTACGGAACCAGACGGTGTTGCCGTGATCAATGAGTTGATCGCCTGTGAGCCTGGCACATGGGACCGCTCTAGGTTGCTGGAGAATCTAGAGCGAGAAGGGGACAAGTACATTGAGACTGTAAAGATGTACTTGGAACTCTGCGAGCTTGCCAAGAACGCGACGCCGATTCCCACTTCCACTCCTAGAAACATGTTCTCCCCCGAAGCCCTTGAATTGCTTGCCGCCTTTCATGAGCTGGTCAAATTCAAGGACGAAACATGGTTCCATATCTTCTGCTATGCGGAGGCCAGCCCAGCGCACGATTGGGCCGAATATATGAGCTCTGCGGAATCGCTGTGAAGGGCCGGATCCTTCAAAAGCCGGTGGCCGGAGAGCTCACCCCGGCAACGGTGCCGCCACCCGTTGACGATGGGTGGGTGCAGCAGAGCAGCCCCAGCGGTGCAACGATAAACGCCATCTGGGGTTTTGACGAGTCGAACGTGTACGCCTCAGGCGAGGATGCGAAGCTGTTGCGGTTCGACGGTAGCGCTTGGGCGGCAGTGGCCCAGCTTGTAAACGCCAGAAAGTACGCTATTTGGGGTACGGCACCAGACGACGTGTGGGTAGCAGGATGGTGTTGGGATGTTCACAATTATGACGGCCAAAACGTTAGCCGCTCAGATTGCCTGGGCAGCCATCACCCGCCCGCGTTGGGCATGTGGGGCACAGACAACACAAATATCCTCGTTGTGGGCGTAAAGTGGTCAGTTCTTCCAGTATGACGGTGGGCCCGGGAGTATTCGTGAGAACTGGACAGAGCATCCTTCCGGCGTTTCCGTTGACCTCAGGGATATTTGGGGGACCTCTGCGACCAACGTGTACGCCGTTGGCGAAGCGGGTGTGGTGATTCGGTACGACGGCACTCAGTGGACACAGCAGCCCGGCATTTCGCCGAGACAGAGCCTGAACGCGATCTGGGGGAGTAGCCCCACCGATATCTTTGCCGTTGGGGACTTTGGCATGGTCCTCCACTACGATGGAACTTCTTGGAGCTCTCAAGAAAGTGGCACTGCGGAGCATCTATTCGGTGTGGGGGGCTGTGACGCTTCGAACGTATACGCGGTTGGCCTGCATGGCACCATACTTCGCTACGATGGAATCAAGTGGCACCCCGAGGGAAGTGGCACGACAGTCTCCTTGCTAGATGTATGGGGTGACATCGCCGCCATGTGGGCCGTGGGTGATCATGGGACTATCCTGCAGAAAACTAACCCCTGTCCCCCGATTCCAACCCCGATCCCCGGCGTGTCCCCCTTGGGCCTTGGGGTGCTGGCTGGGCTGGTTGCGGCAGCCTTTGCGTATGTCAGCCTGGGCAGAAGGGCGGTGGGATACCGATTTACACCTCTTACTCTCTTTCATTGAAATGAATGGATTCTGCCACGGACAGCTAGTGAACATAAGCGGTCCAAAGCCCCATAGGGCGGGGTACAGTAGTCCTGGATCAGTGGCTAGAGCGGGACAGCTGGCAGTCGTTTCCGCCCCGTTTCTGCCGTTTGTGGGAAACTCTCAAAAGGATTCCCTTCCGGAGCAGCCCTTTGCATGGGGGCAGGTCCGTAGCTGGATGGAGACCAGGGTTTTGGAGCAGCGACCCTCAGTGGTTGACTCAAGATCAGGACCATTACATATCACATCTTGAGCCAACAAAAAGGCCCGCTCTGACAGAGCGGGCCTTTTTGGGAATTCCGGCCACTATCCCGATTACGGGCCGCACCACACGGGACGGGGAAGTGGTATTAAGAGGCCCCCCCCCCCCCCGGGACGAGAGGTAAATCGCCCCACGGCTTTCCCGGTGGCCGGGTTGGAGAATTTGAAACTCGTCAACGGTGTCTTTCCACTCGGTCCGCTTCCTGGCTGTGGCGACGCTTCTCAATACGCCCAAGCGACGATGCCTGAAAATGTGTCACCCGAACTGGGCGGCGTATCGCCGTCAGCTTACTAGCCGGTTTGAACGCTGATTGTAGCTTCTGTGCCTCTCGTGAGTCAAACGGTTTGCGAGTCGACAGCTCTCGTCCCGCGTCACATCCACAGGCGGGGGGCAACGCTCGGTACGCGGATCCCTTTCAGACGGGCCGTCTCGTGAGCTACTGGCTGGAAGAGAGACTTAGTTCCCGGAGAAGTCCTGCATGCGTTTACGTCCCGATTCTGGGCCCAACCGAGTATGCTCTCCGAAGAGCCTCTATTGCTGACCATACCGCGAGGGCGCTGGTCCTGACGTTGTCCCGGTGAGGCTCGAGTTCTGTGCGAAACTGGAAGACGCCAAAAGCGCCCTTGGCCTCTATTTCATGGGTGTTGACCGTCGATCTAGGGTCAACCACGACTCGAACTCGAGTCCTGGTCGGGCCCACTCCTGCAAGGCTCAGTGTGGCGGCAACATTTACGTTGGCAGGGAAGAGTCGGACGGCCTCCAACACGTCACCCTCAAAGAGAATTTGGCGTTCCACGATCTCCTCACACTCCCAGCGCTGGTAGCCAGGGGACCCTCGGAAGGCACGTGGAGGTTTCGTGCTCGTTAAGGTCACCTCCTCAAGTTGGTCCCTGACCGCTCTTATAGCGTCGATCCCCCCTAGGGCTCCAGATGGGACGATCAACTTGCGGCCCATTTCTTCGGCCAGATGATAGAGGCCCTGAAACCGGTCGCGGTCCGCAAGTGCTCCGGAACTCATGACCATCAGGTCGTTACCGGCGGAAAGGACACGCTCAGCATATTGCGCGACGGCTGCTGCCGAAGCGCACTCGACTATACAACCCACCTTAGGCACCGTCAGGAATTGCTCAAAGTCCTGGAATTGGCTGACCGGAGGTGAGAACTGTCGTGCAAGGGCCTTAGCCTTTGTCCTATTACGCCCAAACAAGCCGACCAGCGCCACGTTACCCGCCGAGCCGGAACGAATAGCCCTGGCCAGAGCGGTCGCCATCACGCCAGAACCCAACAGGCCCACACCGACCGCACTCCGCGTTTCGCCGTTGACAGGAGGCGTGTTCACTTCATCGCTCTTAATGGAAGCTTAGCGCGCGCCGGCCAAGACAGATCTGAGCCTCTCCGCCACGATCACTTCCTCACCGTCTCGTAGGGCCTGTGTGTTGACTTGTATGGTGTCGTTCCCCCGGGCTGCGACCCAGATGCGCGGGTTCCCCTCGTCAAGCTCCCGTACAACGTCTGGCGCACTCTTGCCCAGGAGTGTGGGGTCAATTGTCACATATAGGCTGGAGCCCCAGTACCGGTGCCGCGTGCTGGGCAGGGGGAGGGTCTCCACGTTGGGCTCGACATGGACAAGGTCGTCCACGGCCCCCTTGATCACTGCTAGCTTGTTTTCGATATCCTCGAGCCGGTCTTCGTGGTTCATTGTGAACCACTCCTTCAGTGCGGCTAGAACGGCGATAACCCCGTGCTTGTCGACTTTCATGGGCCTCCCGACCGCTCTACGGACGTCCGAATAATATCCTATGAATCCGTAGTCCACGACCGCATCTATGAGCTCCTTTTTGCCGCACACCAAGCCCGTTGCGTTGGGGCCTCCAAAGTACTTCCCTCCGAAACAAACCAGGTCCGCCGCCTGAGCGTTCTCCCGAAAGAAATCGAGGGGATAGTTCTGCGCCGCGGCGTCGGAGATTACCGGCACGTCATGCTGGTGGGCGATCTCGACAGTTTTCTCCAATGAAATCACGCCAGGGACGGGATCGGCTTGAAACCAGTAGGCAACCGCCGCTGTATTTGGCCCGATCGCCTCCTCAAGTTGCTCCTCCGAACAGCCTTCGTCGTCACCCACCTCAACCAGACTGGCGCCGGTGATCGTATATGCCCTGTCGTAGGAGTATCTGAGCTTCTTGGGAATGAGAACCTCGTTCTTGATGCCCGTGGTATCCGGCAACTGGGCCATCTTTTCCCTGTCTTGTCCGGTCATGCAAGCTGACGTACTCAGAGCGAGGGCTGCAGCACAGCCCGGAGTGACGTACGCGGCCTCGGTACCAAGCAAGTCGGCGATGTACTCGCCGGCCTTCTCCAGCAGCTCGGCCATCGGGATGTAGCGGCTATTAGCCTCTACCATCCCCTGCCAGACCTGATCAGATAGGATGGACCCCCCCAGTACAGTCCGATGGGACTGACAGTTAATGACTGGACGCAGTCCTAACTCCCCGTAGAATCCCGTTTGACTGGAATCTGGCATGGCGACTGACCTCCTGTCGATTTCCGATGGGTTAGACTAACATGGCCCACATATTGAGCAATAAATCACGATGTTGACTTCCCATTCTAGCCTAAGTAGACTCCTGGAGACTAGTTATCAGCCGCTCGGGACCAGCGGTCCTGGCTTGGGCGTAGACATGCTGGCAGAATCAACAGGCACCCGTAGTACCCGGACGGCAACTTCCGCTACTATCCACGATCAGTTATCCACGGGAAGAGCACTAGGCGCTGTCCGTCGTGGACGGGCAGAATTGGCAGCCCCTAATTCTTGGCAAGGGGCGAGGGACGTAACATGAGCGATATGGACATCGCGCTGATGGCGCATCTGATGAGGCGAGCCGGCTTCGGTGCCACCAGGGACGAGCTTGAGGAGTACGTGGCCCGGGGCTACGAAAACGTGGTCGATGACCTGCTTGACCCTGGCGATCGTCAGAACTTGCCGGACGATATCATTAGGCGCTACCACACGGATATCCACGAGTCACGGTTCCTCGGCAGCGCTGCTGCCTACTGGCTGTACCGAATGGTGACGACGAAGTGCCCGCTGGAGGAAAAGGTCGCACTCTTCTGGCACGGTGTCTTCGCCACGGGCTACACGAAGACAAACCAGGCGCCCTCATTGCTGAACCAGATCGAAATGTTCCGTCGGCACGGCATGGGCCGATTCGACACCCTGCTCCTGGAGCTTTCTAAAGATCCGGCCATGATCCTTTGGCTCGACAACCAGGACAACCACAACGGCGCCATCAATGAGAACTATGGGAGGGAGCTGCTCGAGCTCTTTTCGATGGGGGTCGGCAACTATAGCGAAGACGATATTAAGGAGTGCGCCCGCGCCTTCACCGGGTGGACCCTGGCCAACGCCGAATACATGGCCGTCAGGGCGGCCAATGATACAGTTGCTCCCTTTGGGCGAATCGCCTGGCACTTCAACTATCGCGATCATGACCACGACGACGGCCAAAAGACCTTCTTGGGCGAAACCGGAAGGTTCAACGGCGGGGACATCGTAGACATAATCGCTCGTCAACCGGCTACGGCCCGATTCATCGCGAGGCACCTGTATGACTTTTTCGTCGCCGACGAGGCCCCTGTTCCTCAGTGGCCCTACACCCGGCCGAGGGATCCTCAGGCAGTCGACCTCCTTGCCGACACCTACGAGAAGAGCAACCACGACGTCCGGTCGGTTCTACGCGTACTATTCAACTCAGATTTCTTCAAAGAGGCTCGCTTCGCGCGGGTAAAATCCCCCGCTGAGTTGGTGGTGGGTGGTCTTAGACTATCTGGGGGCGCCACCAGACCTACAGATGACGTCACCCAAGCGGCTAGCCTTTGCAACTTTATGGGGCAGAGCCTGCTGGACCCACCGTCGGTAGAAGGTTGGCACGAGGGTACTGAGTGGATTAATAGCGGCACGCTAGTCGAGCGTGTTAACTTCGTCTCGAAACAAATGCGTGATGTGCAGAAACCCGGCGTCAGCGCCGTCATCGATCGCCTGGCATCGCTGGACGGTGGTACCCTTTCCCCCGCTCAGCTTGTGGACACGTGTCTCGACCTGATGGGTCCGCTCGACGTTTCCGATGATACGAAGAGGACCCTGGTGGAAGATGTTGCCAGGAAAGGGGCGGTTTCTCTCCGAGGACAAGGGTCGAGTGACGACCAGAAGCGGCGTGTGGGAGAGCTTCTCGGCTTGATCGCCTCGACGCGGGAGTTCCAACGGGCCTAGGTCCCCAAGGAATGGGGGGCTAACCAAGAGGTGCAACGATAAGTACCATAGTCCAGGCCACCACCTTCAGTCTCCAGTATTTGAAGACCATCGGTATGTACAACAACACCGAGGGTGGGCGAGGCTTTGTCAACCCCATCGACCTGGTCGTAAGCAACAAGGACGGCCGCATTTTCGTCCTTAACAGAGGCTATCCCGCCCGCTCTCGCATCAGCGTCCTCAACCTGGACGAGGAGTATTTCTACGACATCTCCTCCAACGGGGACGGTGATGGGCAGATAGACCTGCCCACTGCCGTTGCCATGGACAGTCAGGAACTTATCTATATAACCGAGGAGAGGAATCACCGAATCAGCATATTCGACACCTCGGGGGCCTTCCTGGGCAAGTGGGGCGAGTTCGGCAGCGGCGACGGTCAGCTTGACGGGCCATCAGGGATCGCCATAGACGCCCGGGACAACGTGTTCATCGTCGACCAGAACAACAACCGGGTGCAAAAGTTCACAGCTGATGGACAGTATTTACTCCAATGGGGCGAGTGGGGCGATAGCAGCGGTCAGTTCAACCTGCCTTGGGGTGCGACCGTGGATTCCAAGGGCTACGTGTACGTGGCCGACTGGCGAAACGACCGCATACAGAAGTTCACGGGAGAGGGCGATTTCGTGGCCGCATTTGGCCAATCCGGCGACGGCGTAGGACAGTTCCAACGTCCGTCGGCTGTGGCAGTCGATCAGGAAGGGCATATCTACGTGGCGGACTGGGGTAATGAGCGAGTGCAGGTCCTTGACCCGGACGGCAGCTTCAAATGGAACGAGAGAGGCCGGGCGACGATCTCGAAATGGGGGACCGAGTTCCTTGATGCCAGCTCTGACGAGAAGAGGGCTCGGGAACTTTCGGACCTACTCCCGGAGTTGCCGCCCCACCTGAACACCCCATACCTAGTCTCATCGCAGACGGAGCCTTATTTTTGGGGCCCGGCATCGGTGAACGTCGACTCGGACGGTAGGCTCTACGTTACTGAGAGCGCGCGCCACCGTTTTCAGATCTTTTATAGGGCATGAGCCAGAAGCAGCCTGGGTCGACATGGCGAGCTAAGCTGCCCGAGCTGCGCAGGGGCCTTTCAGTACCTAGCCAGCTTGGTGAACCTGCCGCCGATGAGCCATTCGGTGACGTAGAGGTTCCCCTGGGAGTCCACGGCAATGCCGTGAGGGCTATTGAACTTGCCCGCCTCAAGCAGCGTGCTTCGCGTGGGCCTCGCCCGCTCGTCAAGGCTGTTGGGCCACCCCTCGGTTTCGCAGACTGCTTCGTTTTCACCGAGATAGCCCACAAACCCGTCGCGGTCGTCAAAAACGGCGATCCTGGCCCGCAGCTCCGGAACAAAGAGGAGCTCGCCGTCGGTGGCGAAACATCGAGGACTCGTCAAGAACTCGCCGCCGAAGGCCCGTTTGAAATTGCCGTCCATGTCGTACACCTGGATCGGGCGGTCGGCCACATAAAGCTCCGGCTCGTTTTTTCGAGTGTCGATCCACACCCCATGTGGACTGTTGAACGGCCCGGCATCGCCCGCCTCTCCATTGATGCTGGCAACATAGTTACCCGCCTTGTCATATCGGTGTACGTACTTCTCGCCATAACCGTCGGCGAACCATACGTCACCGTTGCCGCCCCAAGACTCCTTGTACACTGCAACTCCCGTTGGCGAGAAGGAACCGTCTCTGTAGAGATCGAGATCAGGGACCTGGATGTCGAGCATGGTGCGGCCATCCAGGGCCAGCTTCACTATCTGGCCTCTCCTGTTGCCCTGTGGATACTCGTATCCCGCCTCCCTCTTCTTCTTGACCCCGTTGTCCGCGACCCACAGGAACTCTTCACCACCTTCGCGGACGATGGACATCCCGTGGGCATCGGTAACCGATGCCTCCCACGTTCGTTTGAGGTTACCGTCAAGCTCAAACACCAGGACGACCGGCTCGCCGGGATGGAAGGCGACGACTTCGTCCGCCCCAGCGACTGCGATGCCGCCGTGGGCCCAGCCCGCTCGGCCGCTCTCGGTGTTTGGGGGTGTCGCCCAGTCGTCAATCCATTCGTAGCTCAGAAGCCCCGAACCGATTCGCATTTCTCCATCACCGACAGAAAAGCTTGCGGGAGCGTTATCTCCGGCCGCAGGATATTAAGACTACCATGATCACGCAACCGAGCGAAGCGTCGGGAAACGTGCCGCCGGCGCGGCCGGTATCCTAGCCGGGCCTGGCCTCGGGAAAAGAATGGACTGGCTCGGTTACGAGTAGAGGCCGCCCGCCGGCTCAGGACGGATCCGCAATGTCGGCTGATATCGGAAGGCACTCGACACCAGGAGGATGATGGCCATGATCATAGACTGCCACGTGCACATATTCCCACCGATGGCCGGTCCTAAAGGCACCGGGCCAGTTCGCGGGGGCGCGAGTTCAGCGAGATCAATGATGTTCCATCGATCCAGGGGCCGGCGTCTGGACGACAATACCCCCGTGCCAGGCCGAGACTGGTACCAGGGCCAAAACTTGGACGACGTCAATTTCCGAGGCGGCGGCTACGGCCAATTCCTCTGGACGGTCGATGGCGTTGACTACGCGAGACACTTCTTTCCTCCAACATTGGTGAAGCTTGAGTCCACACCTGAGCAGATAATAGCGCAGCTGGACTATGCAGGGGTGAACAAGGGCGTGATTCAGGCTGGGTACGGGGCATCCAATCGCTTCATGTCCAACGTAGTAACGAAATACCCGGAGCGGTTCTGGGCCAATGCCAAGGTGGACGAGGCCCGAATCGACCAGGCTTCCCAGCGCCGGACGCTCGATCGTGCGGTCGAGGAGCTCGGACTGCAGTCTCTGTGGTTCACCGCCGGAAGGTTGCTAGACACCCGAGAGGAGGGACTTGAGGACATGGCATTTGCGCCCTTCTGGGACCGGGTGCGGGACCTGGGCATTCCCATGTTCTGGGGACTTTCGTGGGATCGAAGGACCATAGACAGCTTTGTAGGGTGGAAGGAGCGATATCCAGAGATACCTTGCTTGATCGCGAATGGCATCCAATTGCCCGAGTTCATGAAGAATGGCGATATCTCGCTCCCTCCAGAAGTATGGAAGCCCCTGGAGGCCCCGAACGTAATATGCGACCTGGAAATACCCATATTGCAGGGGTCCTTCTGGGAGTATCCCTACGTAGAGGGGCGGCCCATTATTCGCCAGTACTACGAGCGTTTGGGACCCGATAGGCTGGCGTGGGGGTCAGACATACCCAACGTGGAGCGGAACTGCACCTACCGGCAGTCCCTAGACTATCTGCGGCTGTACTGCGACTTCATTCCCGCTGACGCGATGGACAAGTTACTCGGTGGGAATGTACAGCGCATGTTTACCGGATCTTGACATTTGCAGCTTTTTTCACGAAGTTGACATCTGTATCGGCGTGTGATATGCGTGCAATCTCACCGGGGAGGGCAAGGAGCGCAATCAGTACATCGACTCTAGCGGTGGTCAAGGACGGATAGATGGGAGGACCAGGAGGGTATGCAATGAGAAATCGGCTCTTGAATACACGGACAACACTACTGTCGGTCACCATAGCCGTGCTTCTGGCGAGCGTGGCTTGCGGCGGCACCGAAGAGATTATTAAGGAAGTGACTGTCGAGAAGATTGTAGAGAAGGAGGTAGTAAGGGAGGTACCCGTTGAAAGGGTCGTGGAGAAGGAGGTCATCAAGGAGGTACCGGTCCAAAAGGTTGTGATACAAGAAGTCGAAGTCGAGCGTAAGAAGTCAGACCCTCGGATCGGCAAGCTGATCTTAGCCACCGGTCGCTCCATAGCTGACCCCGACCCCCACATCTTCGGACTAGAGGGTTCCGGCACCATCGGCCTGCCGATGAAAGAGGGGCTCTCAGTAGACTTGGGTTGGCGGGACTTCGGCCCGGCACTGGCTGAGTCCTGGACCATGGCGTCAGACCAGCTAACCTGGACATACGACCTCCGCCGGGATGTCACGTTCCACAGCGGCGACTCTCTCACCGCCGAGGACGTGGTCTGGTCGGCCTTGAGGCAGCGTGGTATGCCGAAAGGACGAAGTAACCAGACTGTTCTCTATAACGCCGAGATCCGCGTGCTGGACCCATATACGGTGCAGGCGGTTACCAAGAATCCCGATCCGCAGAACATTGACCATACCGCCGGCTGGACTATCCTGAGCAAGGCGCAGGCCGACCGGGACGGCGACCGCTTCTTCGAGAAGTTCATCTACACGGGGCCTTACAAGTTCGGACAGTGGGTGCCCGCTACCAAGTTCGCGTACGAAAAGAATGTGGACTGGTGGGGAGAATTCGCGGTGGGCGCGCCCACCGTCGTGGAGCACAATACGATTCCAGAGGTGTCTACCCAGATCGCGGCCTTGCTGTCGGGTGGCGTTGATGTCTTGTACCAGATTGCAAAGGAGGCCGCCGACCTGATCGACAATTCCGAGGATCACCGCTCTATACAGCGACCCTCGGTTGGCGCCGCAGCGATCTGCATCGCGCATAATAGGGCTCCCTTCGACAATCCGAAGCTCCGAGAGGCACTGAAATATGCCATCGACCGTGACACAATAGTCAACGACATCGTGGGCTCCGGAGGGCCGGCCGCGGCCTGGGGTTCGAGTGAGAATAAGTATGTCCCAGATGACCTTAGGCCTTACCCCTTCGATCCGGACAAGGCTAAGCAGCTTATCAAGGAGTCTGGTTACGACGGCAGCCAGTTCAGTCTAATGACGCGCGTAAACAGGGTCCCGAAGGATGTGGAGACGCTCCAATTCGTGGTAGCCACCTTCAACCAGCTCGGCCTTAACGCCGTGCTGGAGACCCCAGCCGACGCCGCTTTCTCCGAGAGGCGATCGACGGCGGACTGGCAGTTGTACTATAGCTGGCACTCAACCTACAACCCGTCGTGGTTCTTCAACGATCTGATCATCGGCCACAACGTTGGGTATCACGAGACTCATCCTGAGTACGCCAAACTGGCGGCGGACATGGCCATGGAGATGGATCCCGTCAAGCAGGTGGAGAAGGTCCACATGCTCCAGCGCATGCTCTACGAAGACCAGGCCTGCCTCCCAACCTTCTACTACGACTCTATCTGGGGCGTGTCGAACCGAGTGGAGCACCTACAGAACATTCCGGGCTGGGAACACCTGAGGCTCCACCAGACCGTGATGGCACCTTCGGCGCGCTAGGCTTTCTGAGCCTAACCGCAACCAGATCGACGTGGGACCCGGGAACCTGGTCAAACCCGGCGTCCCACGTCGCTTTTGAAAAGGGACGGTCAAGTCTTGGTCGATGCGGTGGTGCCCGGGCCTTGGAACAGTTGCCTCCCTCGTCCTCCCTGCGTCGGATCGCAAAGGGACAGTACTAAGTAGCCCACGAGGCGGATAACTGATGGGGCGGTTCATTCGGAGACGGATTATCACCAGCGTCGTCGCCATTGCTGGAGTGGTAGTAATAACCTTCATGCTGCCTCGACTAGCAGCTGGAGACCCGGCTCTCATCTTGATGTCCGACGATGCACTCCCTGAGACCATCGAGAAGACGCGAGAGTTCTGGGGCCTGAACGACCCAATCCATGTGCAGTTCTTCACATATGTCCTTCGTCTATTTCAAGGCAACATGGGCGACTCGCTTGTCAGCGGCCGACCTACCGTTGACATGATCAAGGACTTCCTTCCGAATACGGCTAGGCTTGGCCTGGTCACTTGGGTCTGGTCCATATCGGTGGCCATTCCGCTAGGGATTATCGCGGCATTACAGAGGAACAAGCCCCCGGACCTAGTTGTGAGGTTCTTGGCGCTGCTAGGCCGAGGTATGCCCAATTTCTGGCTGGGCATCATGCTGATTCTGCTGTTCGCCGTGACCTTTAAGTTCCTGCCCGCCTTTGGCCCCGGGGAGGGGTTTACCGGCCGCATAGAACACATGATCCTTCCGAGCTTCGTCATGGGCTCCGCTTTCCTGGCGTTGCTTGTCCGCATGGTCCGGTCGGAGATGCTAGAGGTGCTCAATCAGGACTATGTGAGAACGGCCCGGGCAAAAGGACTGGCTGAGAGGGTGGTTGTCAACCGGCACGCTCTCAGGAACGCCCTGATTCCCGTGGTTACGATCTTGGGCCTGGAGATAGGAGGGCTGATCAGCGGGGCGATAATCACGGAGACGGTCTTCGCCTATCCAGGTCTGGGCCGCCTCACGGTGGTGAGCGTCCAGAGCCTCGACTACCCGATGGTCCAGACGTTGGTCCTCTTCTTCGCGCTAATCTACATCCTGATGAATCTCATCGTGGATATTTTTTACGCATATTTGGACCCACGTATAAGATTTAGCTGAACGGTATTGAAGGTCAGCCCATCAACCTTCAGGCATAGGCATTGACCCACCTACGGTCGACAAAGGCAGCTGGAATGGACACGGAACGCCGACGTCCGCATGGCCTCCTGAGGCGGTCTTTGAGAGAACCAAGCCTCCTTATCGGGGCAGCGGTGATGCTGGTCATCGTGATCATGGCGCTCGCGGCTCCACTTCTTGCACCCCATGACCCGAACGACGTGGCCCCGTCAGAGAAATTTCACGTGCCGGCCTTTGTGCCGGGTGGCAGCTCGGAAAACTTGCTGGGTACGGACTACCTGGGAAGGGATATACTGAGCCGCTTGATCTACGGGGCGCGTGTCTCGGTCTTGATCGGGGTCTCCTCCGTGATTGGGGCTGGCGCCATTGGTGTCATCGTAGGTTCCCTGGCCGGATTCTACGGCAAGTGGGTCGACGAGGTGCTGATGCGCCTGGTCGATATGGGCTTGGCCATTCCTTTTCTTTTGCTTGCATTGACCATCATTTTGTTGTTGGGGCCAGGGCTGACAAACATCATACTGATCCTCAGCGTTACCGGGTGGCTCTCCTTCGCGAGGATAACGCGCGGCGTTACACTCAGCGTCAGGGAACGGGACTACATCACAGCGGTGCGTAGCTACGGCGCATCGGACGCTCGGATAATAGTGCGCCACATTATCCCCAATCTGATGGCGCCAATTCTTGTTCTCGCCAGCCAACAACTGGGAGCCTTCATCTATGCGGAGTCTTCGCTATCCTTCCTGGGCCTAGGTGTTCCTCTTTCGACTCCTACGTGGGGAACCGACATAGCTCTCGGCAGGAATTATCTCGCGACATCCTGGTGGGTCAGCACACTGCCAGGGATCTTCCTGACTATCACGGTACTGGGAGCCTTCTTTCTAGGCGACGGGCTACGGGACACCCTGGACCCTCGGCTTCGAAAATAAGATCCCAACCTCTGGGATAGCACTGGAGGGCCGACCTTAGCTGGAGCTGGAGTTCCTTAGATTCTGTAAGAGGCCAGATCCAAACGGTGCCTTCGTAGTTCAAGCGGCCAAAAGGACGGCCGTTGCGTGTTCACGGTATAGTTCGACCCTCCCCCGTCTCCACCATGAACACAGTGTAAAAAGGACATCCTTTCGGTCATCTACCGAGGCGGAGTTAAAAAACGGGGTCAAAGATTCGTAGCTAAGGGATCCTAGCCGAGCGGGTCATCTAAATAAAGGGACCATTTTATCCACCTGTAGACTTAGTCCGGGATACGAGAGCGGCTCTGCGCATCGTCGGCCGAATCTCTGAAATCTTCAAACGGAAGGCATCATGGGACACATTGGCCAGAATTGTTAATTCGGTTCTGATCGAATAAAGGACTGCGATGATGAATCCTGGGCCACCTCGGCTCGGGCCTGACCCTTTCTGAGACTGGCATCATGCCTTCAGCCTGATCTGTCGACTCGAGTCGAGGTGGCAGCCGAAGTGCCTTTGGCAAGGCGAGCAGTGACCTTATAGGAGCCTGGCCCCACGCCCCATCGCAGTCTTGTCCGCTCACCTGGCCGGCGCGCAATCCTCCGGGAGGTAGAAATGACAGGAGTCGTCGGTCATGAAGGTAGTCGTGGTGTTGAGCTGGTCGTCGGAGTCGACACCCACCAGGATGAGCATGTGGCGGTGGCCATTGACCGTCAGGGGGTCCGCCTGGGGGAGCTTCACACAGTGGCGACCACCCATGGGTATGAGGAGCTCGAACGGTGGTCCCGGGGCCTGGGAGAGATTCATGCCTTCGGGATTGAAGGCACCGGTTCCTACGGTGCCGGAGTCGCCCGATTCCTGACCAGTAGGGGCCATACCGTAGTGGAGGTCAACCGGCCCGACCGGTCAACCCGCTATCGGAAGGGGAAGAGCGATTCCACTGATGCGGAGATGGCAGCGCGTGCTGTGCTTGCCGGAGTAGCCGATGCCACTCCCAAGTCAGGTGAGGGTGAAGTCGAAATGATCCGTATGTTCAAGAGCACCAAGGACTCGGCCGTCAAGGCTCGCACCCAGGCAATCAACCAGATGAAGGCCCTGGTTGTCACGGCCCCGGCCCGGCTTCGTGAGCACCTCACTGGCCTCACCGCTGCTGCCCTTGTCACCCGGTCCAAGAGCTTCCGGCCTGGTCGTATGGAGGGTCCCACCGCGGCGGCCAAGTATGCTCTTCGCTCCCTTGCCCGCCGCTACCGTCAACTCGGTAATGAGATACAGGACCTGGAGGCCGAGATCCAAAGACTCACACGGACGGCAGCCCCAGCCCTGGTGGATGGCTTCGGCATAGGACCAGACACGGCGGCGACCCTCCTCATTGCTGCAGGGAGTAACCCGGACCGCCTCCACTCCGAGGCTGCCTTCGCCTCCCTGTGCGGTGTCAATCCCATCCCTGCTTCCTCCGGCAAGACCACCAGGCATCGGCTCAACCGAGGCGGCCACCGCCAGGCCAACGCGGCACTCCATCGCATTGTTGTCGTCAGACTTCGTCATGATGAGCGGACCCAGGCATACATGCGTCGTCGCACCACCGAGGGAATGAGCAAGGCTGAGGTGATCCGCTGCCTCAAACGCTATGTCGCTCGCGAGGTCTTCTCCGTCCTACGGAACTCAGCCCTATCCCACAGCACTCCTTGACATCTATAGGAGCATCCGGTTAGTTCGTCTTCGAACAGTTGCCGGCAAGTGTTGGTCCAACAATCCCAGGCCGTGTAATGAGACTAACGCCGAGTCCCGTTCCGTCCTGCTCGTTATCTCTGGGGCAAGCCCCAAGTCGACCCCGTTATCTCCGCTCAGGCTACTCCTCCGGCGTCGTGGATAACGCTGGAGAGCTTAGCAGCTGAGCCACCAATGCTCCGACGATCACCGTCATCAAAACGATTCCTATCACAGACCATTCTTCGCGATTCATACGGGGACCTGTGTCAAGGGCGGAGAGAAATCAGGCCGTGTGGCGGAGCAAAAGTGTACCACTTGAGCGGCGATGTTCAGCGAAAATGTCCGCCTACGACGGGTGTCGTCGGGAGCCCTTAGTCGCAGCGAGGTTGGTGGAGCCTATGCGTCAGGGGAATCGCTGGCTGAGCGCGTGGTGACGGCCTGCCGGCTCTGCTTGAGGCGGTAGCTTTCGCCGTTCATTTCCAGGATGTGAACTCTGTGAGTGAGGCGGTCCAGCAGGGCGCCGGTCAGTCTCTCCGAGCCGAAGACCTCGGTCCACTCGTCGAAGGGCAGGTTGGTGGTGACCAGTACCGACCCCCTCTCGTATCTCTGGCTGAAGACCTCGAAGAGGAGCTCAGCGCCGGTCTTGGAAAGTGGTACGAAGCCAAGCTCGTCGACGATAAGCAGCTTGAGTCGGGCCAGCTTCTTCTGGAGGTTGAGCAGTCGCCGCTCGTCCCTGGCCTAGATCAGCTCGTGGACCAGCGAGGCGGCCGTGGTGAAGCCGACCGACAGTCCCCTCTGGCAGGCGGCGAGCCCCAGACCGAGGGCCACATGGGTCTTGCCGGTGCCGCTGTTGCCTATGGCGATGACGTTCTCCCGCCGGTCTACGTACTCGCAGCGTGCCAGCTGCATGGCCAGGTGCTTGTTCACCGACGGCATGGCCAGGAAGTCGAAGGTGTCGAGGCTCTTGGTGGCGGGGAAGCGTGCCGCCTTGATCCTGCGGTCAACCATCCGATGATGGCGGTCTATCAGCTCAAGCTCAGAGAGCCTCAGCAGGTAGCCTGGATGGTCGACGCCCTCGGCGGCGCACTGGCCGGCCACCTTGCAGTACTCCCTCAGGAAGGTGGGCAGCTTCAGCTCCTTGAGGTGATGCTCCAGCAGCACCGTAGACCTCTCGCTCACCGCCCGATCCCCGACATGAGCGCCATGTAGTCGCTGGCTGCTGTCTTCGTCACGGTGACCCTGGGCAGGTAGGGGTACAGCTCCAGGTCGAGTCTCTGCGGTCTACCCTCTATCCTGCACAGCACCAGGTGCTTGACCGCGTCGAAGCTTACGGCGCCGAGCTTGAGGGCATCACGTACACCCTCGTACACCTCCTGAGTCTGGAAGTTCTCCATCAACCGCAGCACCTGTACGAACTCCCGCTTGCCGCGCCTGCCCATCCTCGACTCCAGCAGTCTGCGCAGCACTCCGAACTCCTCCGGCAACTCCCACCCGGCCAAAGGAGCAGCCTGGTCCAGCGCTCCCGTCTTGCGCTCCAGCAGCGGCAGGTAGTGGATAGGGTCGAAGACGAAGTCGTCGCGTTCGTAGGATCGCGGATGCCGTGCTATCACCTCCGCCCCGCAGCTGATCACCACCTCGCCCACATAGCCGCGCACCAACACCTCCCTGTGACCGTAGGCCACAGGCACCGAGTAGTCGTTGGTCCGGTACCGCACCAGGGACAGGGAACTGACACGGCTCACGTGCTTGTCGCTGGCGTCGTATGGCACGGCGGGGAGCGGCAGCAGGGCCTCCAGGTCACGCTCCATCCGCTGGCCTATCGTCTCCTTGTGCCCACGCAGCTGTCTCCCCAGCCGCTCCAGGCACCTCTCCTCCAGGTAGACGTTGAGGGCATCGAAGCTCGGGAACGACGGCACTGGCACCAGGAAGTTCCGGCGAGCATATCCCACCAGCCCCTCGACCTTGCCCTTGTCGTTACCCTTGCCTGGACGGCCGAACCGGATGCTCCTATAGAAGTCAAGTCGTGGCTTGAACTGTTTGGGCCGAGGTCCGTAGGGCAGAGAAGACTTCGCGAGCTACGTAGCGTTTGAGGCAACGGATGATCTCCGCCTTGCTCATCCCCTCCCTGGTGCGGCGTCGCATGTAGGACTGGGTCCGCGGGTCATACCGAAGTCTGACCACAACGATGCGATGGAGAGCAGCGTTGGCCTGACGATGACCGCCGCGATTGAGCCGATGCCGATTGGTCTTGCCTGAGGAAGCAGGTATGGGATTGACGCCGCACAGGGAGGCGAAAGAAGCCTCGGAGTGGAGGCGCTCAGGGTTGCTCCCTGCAGCCACCAGTAGAGTGGCTGCCGTGTCGGGTCCTATGCCGTAGCTGTCTACCAGGGCTGGGGATATGGTACGGGTGAGTCGTTCCAGCTCCCCCTCCAGGTCATGTATCTCCTTGCTGAGTTGACGGTAGCGGCGGGCAAGGGAGCGCAGGGTGTACTTGCCCGCCGCCGTGGGATCGTCCAGACGACCAGGCCGGAAGCTCTTGCACAGGTTGATCAGAGCACCGGCGGTGAGTCCAACGAGGGTCTCGCGAAGCTCAGCCGGGGCTGTGACAATCAGGGCCTTCATCTGATTGAAGGCCTGGGTGCGAGCCTTGACGGCCGAGTCTTTGGCGCTCTTGAGCATGCGAATCATCTCCACCTCTCCCTCCCCCGACTTGGGTGTGGCTTCGGCCACTCCCGCCAATACTGATCGAGCTGCCATCTCCGCATCGGTGGGGTCGCTCTTCCCTTTCCTGTAGCGGGTTGACCGGTCGGGCCTATTCACTTCCACAACGGTATGTCCCCTACGGGTCAGGTAGCGAGCCACTCCGGCCCCGTAGGAACCCGTACCCTCAATCCCAAAGGCGTGAATCTCTCCCAGACTCCGTGACCACCGTTCGAGATCCTGATAGCCATGCATAGTCGCCGGTGCGTGAAGCTCCCCCAGCCGTACACCCTGGCGGTCAATGGCCACTGCCACATGCTTGTCTTGGTGAGTATCCACTCCGACGACTACCCGAATAGAACGACCGCCTTCTTGATCTACGACTCCTGTCATCTCTACCACCTCCTCTGGGATAGCGCTCTGGCTGGGTGAGCGGACAGGACTGCGATGGGACTTAAAGCCAGGCTCCTATAAAGTCACTGCTCGCCGTGCCAAAGGCACTTCCGGGCCACCTCGACTCGAGTCGACAGATCCGGTTGAAGGAATGGTGCCAGTCCTCGAAGGGGTCAGACCCGGGCCGAGGTGGCCCGGTATTCATCATCGCAATCCTCGAACAGGTAGTGGGACTGCGATGATGTGTGTGGGCCATCTCGGTTTGGGTCTGACCCGTAGTGGGACTGGCTGAGATGCCTTCCTCGTGATCTGTCGACGCGAACTGGAGATGGCCCATAAGGTGCCAACGGTTTGGGGAGCAGTGACCTCATAGGAGCTTGGCTCAAGTCCCATCGCAGTCCTGTCCGCTCACCCAGCCAGGGCGCCATCCCAGAGGAGGCCGTAGAGATGATGGGAGTTGTCGATCAAGAAGGCGGTCGTTCTGTTCAGGTGGTCATAGGAGTGGACACTCACCAGGACAAGCATGTGGCTGTGGCCATTGACCGTCAGGGTGTCCGTCTGGAAGAGCTTCGCACGGTTGCGACCACCAATGGGTATGAGGAGCTCGAGCGGTGGTCACTAGGCCTGGGAGAGATTCAGGCCTTCGGAATTGAGGGCACAGGTTCCTATGGCGCTGGAGTCACCCGCTACCTGACGCGTAGGGGACATACCGTCGTGGAGGTTAACCGGCCCGACCGGTCAACCCGCTACCGGAAGGGGAAGAGCGATCCCACTGATGCGGAGATGGCAGCGCGTGCCGTGCTTGCCGGAGTAGCCGATGCCACTCCCAAGTCAGGTGAGGGTGAAGTCGAAATGATCCGTATGCTCAAGAGCGCGAAGGACTCGGCCGTCAAGGCTCGCACCCAGGCCATCAACCAGATGAAGGCGCTGGTTGTCACGGCCCCGGCCGAGCTTCGCGAAACGCTCGATGGTCTCGCTGCCGGTGCCCTAGTCACGCGCTGCAAGAGCTTCCGCACCGGTCGTCTGGATGGTCCCCTGGCAGCGGCCAGATACACCCTGCGCTCCCTTGCCCGCCGCTACCGTCAGCTCAGCAAGGAGGTCCACGACCTGGAGGCCGAGCTCGATCGACTTACACGGACGGCAGCCCCGGCCCTGGTAGATGGCTTCGGCATAGGGCCAGACACGGCGGCGACCCTCCTCATTGCTGCCCGGAGTAACCCGGACCGTCTCCACTCCGAGGCTGCCTTCGCCTCCCTGTGCGGAGTCAATCCCATACCTGCCTCCTCTGGCAAGACCAACCGGCATCGGCTCAACCGAGGTGGGCACCGCCAGGCCAACGCCGCTCTCCATCGCATTGTTGTCGTCAGACTTCGATACGATCCGCGCACCCAGACCTACATGCGTCGTCGCACCAAAGAGGGAATGAGCAAGGCCGAGGTCATCCGTTGCCTCAAACGCTATGTGGCTCGCGAGGTCTTCTCCGTCCTACGGAATTCAGCCCTATCCCACAGCACTCCTTGACATCTATAGGAGCATCACGAGCTCCGAGAACACACGAGTACGCTGGCGCCGGCCGTCTCCCAGGATCCTGGCCACCGCCAGTCTCGTGTTGTCGTACAAGATGCTCCGCGGCACGCCGCCCAGGAACGAGAACGCCGAGACGTGACCGTCGCAGAACGCCTCAGTCGTCTCTGCGGGGTACGCTTTGACGAAGCATGCGTCGCTGTGGGGAAGGTCCAGCACGAAGTAGTGGATGGTCTGCTCCACTCCTCCGATGACCGCCTTGGCCTGGCCGAAGTCGCACTGGGCATCACCAGGAGGATGGGAGAGCGGAACGTACATCTCGCGTGTCCGGCGCCGTCGCTCGCGCACGTAGTCCTTGACTATCGTGTACTTGCCGGTGAACCCGTGCTCCGCTCTCAGACGGTCATAGATCCGCTTCGCAGTGTGGCGCTGCTTCCTCGGAAGACGCCGGTCCTCTTCCAGTATCCGGTCGATCACCCCGCGGTACGGGTCCAGCTTAGGGCGACGCGGCGGTGACTGTCGACGGTACCCGGGTGGCACCGAGTACTCCAGCATCTTGCGCACCGTGTCCCGGTGCAGACCGAACACGCGGGCAGCCTCTCGCGTGCTCATCCCTTCCACCATGCAGGCCCGGCGCACTCGAACGTACAGTTCCACTTTGTACATCCTTCACACCTTCCATCGAGTTGCCTCGAACTCTATAGAAGGCGGCGGGTGGTCCAGTTTTGCAGCGCCACTCCCGAACGCTCACACCCGCCTCGCCGGTCCATTATTACTCCGCCCTTTACATGCAGCCCGTTGTCAGGGTCGACAAACACGACGTCGCACCTTGAGGTTAGGTCCAAAGCCCCTTGCAGCCATTCTCTTCTACGAGCGGCACGCAGTTTCTGAAGATTCCGCCCCGTGCCGGCGATCCCTTCGAAGGTTAGAGGATTCTCATAATACTCAGTGCCCGGGGGTAGGATTGCGCTCTCACGAATGCTTCTCACACGCCTCTTGGAAGCCTGAACGGTTTCGGTGTCAGCCCAAACGATATCCCTAAGCTCGTGGTAAAGGCATAGATCACACTCTCGGAAGAACTCCTTGTTTTGGGCCGATGGCCTTAGGTACGAGACATACTTGCCGTCTTTGTTATCCTCAGGGCAGGTCAGGTACCAGACCACTCCCAGCGATAGCACCGTCCCGTCGGGGTCGTCCCGCGGCGAGCACAGAGCCCTCAACAGCCCATACTTGCCAAAGTCGCCCAGGTCACCGACGTAACGGTTCTGCATCTTGCGTCAATGCTTCTGCTTAGGCTTACCCAGCCGCCGTGCGGCTCGCCACCAACTTGAGGCCGCTGCGGCGTCTTCGAAGGAGTGCGGTCACGTCCTCGCGGATGGTCTCGTCGACCTGGCTGCGCCACTCGATCTCGCCGCCCTGGAGCGAGGCGACCGGCGCGCCGTCGCGGAAGACGACCAGGTTTCCGACTAGCGCAGGGACGCGGGGCCCCGGCGTGAGGACGCCGGCAAGGTTGAGCGGGTCGCATGCCGATACTAGGACCAGCCTGCCGTCGGGCGGGATCTTCCTGAACCGTCTGAGCGCCTCTACGGACTCCGGCAGTGCGAACTGCTCGCCGACGAACCCGGCGACGAAGCGGCCTCCCCGTATCTCGCCTCTCGCCTCGGCTTGTCTGTAGACGCGCACCAGATCGCGCCACCTAGGCGCAAGTGGCTCGCGGGCCAGGATCTCCGGGAACACCACGCCGTACCGGTGCAGAAACTGCATGGCGCGAGCCCTGACCACCGATTCGACGGTGCCGGCCGCTCCGTCGACCCCTTCTCCATCCAGGCCGTCCGTGGAGGGAGGCCGGGGTGGCCCCTGGAGCAGCGACCACCTGCTGGTCGGAGCGCGCCTTCGCGGCCGCCTCCTCGACCGGGTGGACCGCAGTACGCTCTTTCGCGTCCCGTCGACCATGGAGCGCACCGTGGAGAAGCCGTCCGACGTGATGAGGCCGCACGCCACCAGGTGCCACAGGCCCGCCTCGACGTCAGATGGGAGGCGTCTGAGGCCGGAGGTTATATCGGGCAGGAACGAGGCTCCCCGTTCGGCGAGGAAGCTCATGACCTCGGCAGCCACGCCGACCTGATGCCTGTCCTCTGGCGGGTCGTTCAACAGCCATTCGATGGCCTCCCGCAGCCCGAACGAGATAGGCACGTTTCTTGACATCGTGGCTTTGCTCGCGGCCGAATCGCCTATTGAGGTGCGCCTGCTGAATCGGCCCCATACGACCTCCCCGCCGAGGCTCAGATCGTCCAGCGAGCCGGGAGTGTAGCCTGGGACTCTCAGGGGCAATATGTCCGCTTCCCAGGCACCCGCCGCGGCCTCGAAGCCCTGTAGCTGCTCGATGATCTCCAGCAGGCCTCCCCTGTCGAGGCGTGCTGGGGAGACGGCGTGCTGCCACCGCGACAGGAAGCGAATGAAGGTCGATGCCGAAATCGGCTCGACCTCCCGCCTGAGACCGGAGATCGTCATTCGGTGTATCCGGGCGAGGATTCGGCGATCGCAGAACTCCTCCTCTCCTTCGCCCGGAGTGAACCTGCCGCGCAGGACGTTGCCGGTCGCCTCCAGGTGCGCCAAAGCGATGTCGACGGCCCCGCGTTTCATCCCCAGGGCCGCGGCCATCTGATTGGGGGTGAAAGGACCGGTAGACTCTGTCCTGCTTCGAACCAGCACCAGCTCGGCCTCGTCCTGCGTCGGTGGGGCTTCACTCTCACCCCGGCCCTCTTTCATCAAGGGAGAGGGAGAAAAGGCAGCGTCCGGGAAGGCGGCAGACACCAGCGGGACCATCTCAGTCGCCGCCCATGCCGTTCCTCCGGCATGCTCGACCTTGGCCGCCCTGCCGTCGTCGACGAGCACATTCAGCCAGAGCGACCACTTGGCGGGGTCTGCCTCTCCGGCGCCGCGGCCAAGGTCCTGTTCGGGCAGTATGCCGAGGGTTAGGAGCGCGTCGTGAAGCTCGTGCTTGTCCCGTCCCACGGGCCAGGCGGCCTTCGCGGCCTCGGCGATGGCCGCGGGACTAAGGGCTGCGAGGTCTCTGGCGTCTTCCGGCAGTGCGCGCCGCAGGGCGACGGCCCGGGAGCGCCTCTCCTCCAGGGGTGCGTCGTCGAGGAAGGTGTACGGCATGGCGTTCAGGATCTGGTGGCTGAACACGGAGGGTTGGGTCGTGTCCCTTGCCAGCACTTCGATCGCCCCCCCGTTGATGGCTCTCAGGACTTCTGCCAGCCCATCGACGTCCATCGCCTCGGTGAGACAGTCGCGCATCGTCTCGAAGACGAGCGGGTGGTCGGGAAGCTCTATGTCACCCGGAGGGGCGTTGTCCTGGCAGGCGACCTGCTCCGGGAAGACGGAGGCCAGTAGGTCGTCGGACCGCATGCGTTGGAGGGGAGGAGGGACTCGCTTCCCGCCTGAGAACCGCAGCAGGGCCAATGCGCGGGAGGCGTCCCACCGCCAGCGGACTCCGAACAGGGGGGACTGCAGCACCGCCTGCGTCAGCACCTTTGTCACCTTCGCCTGGGGAACGAATCTGAAGGTGTCGCCCAGAGGGAAGGAAAGGGATGGCCCCAGCGAAAGGTTGATACCGTCCTCTGTGGCGGCGGCCTGCAGCTCGAAGTCGAAGGTACGGCAGATCTCCTTCCTCAGGGCCATTCCCCAGGCCCTGTTGATCCGGGACCCGAACGGGGAGTGGACGATGAGCTGCATCCCGCCTGACTCGTCGAAGAAGCGCTCGGCAACGACGCGCCTCTTGGTCGGGACGGTGCCGAGGATGCGGACGCCCTCTTCGATATATGCGACTGCCTGCTCGGCGGCATTCCTGGACGCGCCCGTCTCGCGGATGAGCCACTCTACGCCCTGGCCGCCGTCGAGCCGCTCGTACAGCTCCTCGCGAAGCTCTGAGACCTCGTCCGACAGCTCGGTCGTCCGGCCTGCGGCCTCTCCAAGCCAGAAGGGGAGGGTAGGGGAGGCGCCGCCTGCGTCCTCGACGCGGACCTTCCCGCTCTCGACCCGCCTGATCCTCCACGGCGTATTGCCCAGCAGGAACACGTCCCCTCTCATGCTCTCGATGGCGAAGTCTTCGTTCACGGTTCCCAGGAAGGTGTTATCGGGCTCGAGGATAACGTCGTAGTCGGCATTGTCGGGGATCGCACCTCCGCTGGTCAGGGCGGCGAGACGAGCGCCCCGTCGCGCTCGGAGATTCCGGTTGACCGCGTCATGGTGAAGATAGGCGGCCCGGCGGCCCTCCCTCGGGGCCACGCCTCTGGAGAGCATCTCCACGATCTCGGAGAAGCGCTCGGCGGTCAGGTCGCGGTACGGGTACGCTCGCCGAACAAGGTCCAGCAGCCTGTCCTCGTCCCAGGGCTGTCCGGCGCACTCCGCGACGATCTGCTGGGCGAGCACGTCCAGCGGCCAGGGCGGGATGGTCAGGGTATCCAGGTTGCCCCTGCGGTAGCCCCTGATGAGCGCCAGGCACTCCAGCAGCTCGTCCCTCGTGAGCGGGAAGAGCCGCCCCTTCGGCGTGCCGCCGACGCTGTGGCCCGACCGCCCGACACGTTGGAGCATCAGGCCTATGGAGCGCGGGGACCCGATCTGACACACGAGATCGACGGCGCCGATGTCTATGCCGAGCTCCAGTGACGAGGTTGCCACGCAAACCTTGACCGTGCCGTCCTTGAGAAGCTGCTCGGCCCTGTGCCTGGTCTCTTGGGAGAGACTGCCGTGGTGAGGCACGACGGCGTCCTGGCCCAGCCTCAGCGACATCTGGTGCGCCACACGCTCCACGAGCCGGCGGGTGTTCACGAACAGAAGGGTCGATTCGTGCTTGCTGACCATATCCGCCACGCGGTCCAGCATCCGGTCCCACTGCTCATGGGTTGCTATAGGGCCCAACTCGTCGTCCGGCACGAGCTCGATCGCCAGGTCCATGCTTCGGGAGTGCCCGGAGTCCACCATGGTGCAGTCAGGGGTCCCGTCGGGAGCGACCTCGCGGCTGCCGACCAGGAATCTCGCGACCTCTTCTATGGGCCTCTGCGTCGCCGACAGCCCGATCCTGGTCACCGGCCCTTCGGCTAGCTCACACAGCCGCTCGACCGAGAGGCTGAGGTGGGAGCCGCGCTTGTTTCCAGCGACGGCGTGCAGCTCGTCGAGGATGAGAGTGCGGACGTTCCTGAGCGACTTCCGCCCGCTTTCGGAGGTCAGGAGGATGTACAGGGACTCCGGGGTCGTGATCAGTATGTGGGGTGGACGCTTGACCATCGCCTGCCGCTCGCTCTGTGACGTGTCGCCGGTCCTGACGGACGTCCTGATCTCGGGCAGCGGCTGGCCGGCCTGCTGGGCTAGCTCTGCGATCCCGGCGAGGGGATCGGAGAGGTTCTTCTTGATGTCGTTGGAGAGGGCCTTGAGGGGAGACACGTAGACGACTTCGGTCCTGTCGGGCAGGCCTCCGTTCAAGCCCTCACGGACGAGGCTGTCGATGGAGGTCATGAAGGCCGCGAGGGTCTTGCCGGAGCCGGTCGGGGCGGCTATCAGTGTGTGCCGTCCGCGCGCGATGGCGGGCCAGCCCTTGGCCTGGGCCGGTGTCGGCTCCTCGAAGCGCTCGAGGAACCATTCACGTACGAAAGGATGAAAGGCTTGTAAGGACATTGATGAGGCCAATTGTACAGGCTCGCCGGCTACCTGACCGCTGGGCAGCGCCTCTCGTTCCCACACCCACCGCCGCAATCGCGGTCTTGACTGCCGAGGCGCGGCGCCTGATAGAATCAGACAATACTCGCACAGGCGTTCTTGGCATTCAAGGGCGGGTTAACAAAGGATGGCAGGTCTATACTGGAGAATAGGAGACCTGCTGGGTCCCAAGAGAGCTGTAGCCAGCCCTAATGAGGCTGGGTAGGTCGCAGGGGTCGCCTTCAGTCCAGGGGATCGGGCCGTAGCTGCTCTTCGAGCCAGGCCTCCTCGTACTCGTGGTCGAGGTAGCCGCGGCCGGTTGTCACCTTCAGGCTCGCCTTACCCGATATGCCGTCCACGAGCGGCTGGACCAGAGGCCGCTGTGCCTCGCCGCAGGTGACCATAGTCCGGGCCTCGACTTGCGGCGCGAAGGCGAGCGGATCGAACAGGGCCAGGGTCTGCTTCACCTGATCGGCCTGTTCAGGATAGGCCCGCACGTAGTCGGCGAGCTCGCGACCAGGGTACGTGGCCTGCTCTGAGAAGCTTCCGGCCGCTCCGCGGAAGATGAGAGAGTTCACGAGCAGATAGGGTACTCCAGGGCTCAGCGCGGCGGTGATGGCGGCCAGGTCGTTGCCGACCACGCCAAGCCGGGTCCCGTCGACGTCTGGGCGCGTATCGAGTACGTCAAGGGCTCGAAGGCAGTCCGCTGCGATCGCGCGCCAGCGGTAGGTCGATGGATCGGGAAGGCCGTCCGTCAGCAGGCCGGGATAGGTGGCCGAGTAGAGACTGTCGGAGAGTCTCTGGCCTCGGTGGCATATGGCCAGCACCACGTACCGGGCGCGTCTCTCGTGGGCGGGCACGCCGACCACGCTGCCGTATGCAGGCGCCTGCATGAGGGCCGGGAACGGTCCGCCGCTCTTGGGGATTGTGAGGTACGCGAAGAGGGGATAGCCTCCGACGCCGGAGAACCTGAGTCCGTACGCTGTGGAGACCTCGGTGTCGCGCAGTGGCAGGTGCTCGACCTCTACCGCCGAACCGCGGAGAGCCGAGACCTCCTCGGTCACGGCCTGCCAGTAGGATTCGAACTCTTCGGGTGTGTCGATCATGCTCGTTTCTTCAGGTGCTCGGCCATGAATCCCATGACGATCCCGTCGTGGCCGAGGCCGTTTCCTCCGTCGTGGGCGCAGTCCTCATAAGGGTACAGCCGTTTTTCGCTGCTTCGGATGGCGTCGAACACGGCGTAGCCCGTTTCGGGCGGGCACACGTCGTCCTTCAGACCGATGTTTACGATGATGGGGCACTCGACGCGGTCGACGAAGTTGTGGATGTCGTAGTAATCGAGCACCGCTCGAACCCTGTCTCGCCGGTGGGGATAGAGGCGCAGGTAGTCGTTGATCTCCTCGTAGGGGTACGAGCGGGTCAGGCCGATCGCGTCCATGATGGAGCACAGGTAAGGCACGCCGGCCGAGGCGGCCCTCACGCTGCTGGCCCTGACCGACGCCACGAGCAGAGTCAGGGCTCCGCCCTGGCTGCCTCCCATGACGCCCACTCGGTTCGAGTCGACCTCCGGAAGCTGCAGAAGCAGATCGAAGGCCCGGACGGCGTCCATGTAGAAGCCCCGGTAGCCGTAGGAATCTCGGTCGTGGATGTTGTGCGTGAGCAGGCCCGGGTATCCGGGATTGAAGACGCCGTTGCTGCGCAGCTTCCCTCTTGGTGCTGCCGAGAAGACCGCGTATCCGTCGGCGGCCAGCGGGCTGGGAAAGAAGGGCTCACCCGCGTAGCCGGGTACGTGGAGGAGGCCCGGCAGCGGGCCGTCAAGGTGCTTGGGCCGGGCGTACCACCCGGCTATCCGAAGTCCTCCATAGCTGGAATAGTGCGCCTCGAAGACCTCGACCTCGGGGGTCGAGCGCATTGGCAGCAGCTCCAGGCTGACATCGAGGGGCACCTTCTCCGTCTCGGCGAGCGTGCCGCTCCAAAAGGCGTCGAAGCCGTCCGGCTTCCTCGCGCTGCTCTTGTGGCTCTCAGGTGAGGGGGTCATTCCGTGTTCTCGAAATCTCGCGGGGCCGTTTGATCGGCGAACCCTATCAGGTTGACGCCGATCTGTCGATTGTTGGCGCGATTTGACAGAGGAACCAGGGTTCAGTAATGTTCACTCACGCTTCCGGTTGGCACTGAGTCTATGGGATGGGGGGGGGTCTGTCTTGTACCTGATCAGGCTCGTACTGTTCTTCAGGGACGCGGTAAACGACTTCCTGGACAAGAACTGCTCTCACGTAGCCGGGGCGATCTCCTTCTACACGTTGTTCTCTTTCTTCCCTCTGGTACTGGCGGTCATCTCGATCGCCGCTTTCCTGCAGGCCACGGATGCCGGGCAGGAGCAGCTTGCCCGTCAGATCGCGCTGGTCATCCCCGTGGAGACCGATTTCATCGTGGATCGGGTTCACGATGTGGTGCAGGCAAGAGGCCCGCTGGGGGTGGTCAGCGTACTGGGTCTTCTCTGGGCTTCCACCGCCGCCTTCGGCGCGATCAGAAAGGGGATCAATGCGGCCTGGGGGATAAAAACGACGAGGCCGTTTCTCAAGGAGCGGATGATCGACTTTACCCTGGTGCTGGGAGCCGGGCTGGTTGTTATCGTGTTCCTATTCGTGACTCCGGCCATAGCGCTCCTGCACGAGTTCACCACCTCGGTTGCGCCCGAAGTCGAGCTCGTGAGCGGTGTCTTGTGGTCACTGATTGCGCAGCTGCTCGCGCCTATCGTGTCGTTCCTGTCGTTCCTTTTCCTGTACAGGTTCCTGCCCAACACGGGGGTGCAGGTCAGGGACGTGTGGCTGGGAGCGCTTGCGGCTTCCATGGCATTCGAGGGCGCCAAGTGGGTGTTCGTCTGGTACCTGAACACCTTCCCCGTCTACAACGTGGTGTACGGTCCCATCGGCGCCGTCATGGCTTTGTTGACCTGGGTGTACGTATCAGCTACCATCCTTTTGTTCGGTGCGCACCTCACTTCCCGATATGCTTCGTTCCCCATAAGGATACGAGAAGAACGGGGCCTTAAACTCCTCTGGACTGGACTTGCGCGTGTCAGGCTTCGGGTTGTGGCCATGCCGGCAGGGTAGGAGGACTCTCTCCCCCCTTTCGCTTGTCGCCTGTGCTCTCGTACTCTCCGTGGCGATGTTCGCCTGCGGGAACTCCGAAGACCCGCTCAGCGGAGCGATAGTCGAGCCGGTCGAGGCATTACCGACACCCGTTCCCCCCGCCGCACCGACCGTGGATCCGCTCCCGGCATCTCAGGCTATCTCTGGAAATTTGCCGGCTCTTCCCAATCTCTCCAGCCGTACCGACCTGGGCTCGCTGCCCTCGCTCGCCGAGCTCGTGGAGCAAGTGAGACCGGCCGTAGCGTCGATCGCGATCGAGTCGGTGGCGCGCGGGCTGTTCTTCGACTTCACCGACGAAGGGGCGGGTACTGGCATAGTCGTCCGATCCGACGGCTATGTTGTCACGAACAGCCACGTGGTGGAAGCGGCCGATAGCATCATTGTGAGCCTCGCGAACGGAGAGTCCTACCCGGCCCGGATAGTCGGGACCGACAAGCTCACGGACATCGCGGTGATCAAGATCGACGCGGAGGGCCTTACGCCAGCGACCTTTGGCGACTCGGACACGCTTCAGGTCGGAGACTGGGTGCTGGCGCTTGGGAACGCCCTGGCGCTCAAGGGTGGGCCTTCAGTCACCCTCGGCATAGTCAGCGCACGGGGCCGTACGGTGGTGACGGAAGCGTCGGAAGACCTGTACGACATGATCCAGACCGACGCGGCGATCAACGACGGCAACAGCGGTGGACCTCTGGTTAGTCTGGACGGCGAGGTGATCGGCATCAACACGGCGATCATGCGCCAGGCGCAGGGCATCGGGTTCACCGTCAGCTCAAACGTGGCCATGCCCGTCATCGAGAGTCTGATAGAGCGAGGGCGCGTGATACGGCCCCTGATAGGTCTGGGCGGCCGAGACGTAACGCCGACCCTGGCCAGCAGGCACGGCCTGAAGGTCAACGAAGGGTACATAGTGACCAGCATGACCAGGAACGGCCCCGCCTACCGGGCGGGCGTGCGCCCGGGTGACGTCGTAGTCTCGCTCGACAACCAAGCCACGCCGGACGCCGCAACCTTCCTCACCTTGCTCTGGAGCCATGAGGTGGGGGACGAGGTCGAGGTCGAGTACGTGAGGGGCGACGACACCCGCACGGCGACGGTGGAGCTAGTTGAGAGGACGCAGTAGGGCGTACGCGATAGAAGCCGGGCCAGGGATGCCCGCTCCCGTATCGGTCCGCTACCCCAGGGGCTTCTCGGCGACAAGTATGGCCACGGAGCCGAGGGCGTATCTCCTGATTTCGACTATCTTCAGGCCTGCCTGCTCCATGATCTCGCCCACCTCTTCCGCGCTGAGAAACCTCTCGACCGATTCGGGCAGGTAGGTGTAGGCCTCCCGGTCGCCCGCGAGGGCCGACCCAAGCCACGGGGTGACATGGCGGAAGTACATTGGGAAGACCACCTTTAAGGGGGAGCGCCCAGTGATCCGGACAATCTCCAAGGCTGCGAGGCGTCCTCCCGGCCTGATGACGCGGGCCATCTCTCCGATAGCTCTCCGTACGTCGGCGAAGTTCCTGATTCCGAAGCCGACCGTGGCCGCGACGAATTGGCCGTCGGGGAACGGCAGATGGTGGGCATCGCCGAGTATCAGGGAAACGGACCCGGCCAGATTCTCACGTTTGGCCTTGTGTCGCGCCCTGGCGAGCATGGCGTCCGCAGCGTCCAGGCCCACCACGTTGGAGATCGACGGTTGTCGGGCGAGGTCGAGGGCGAAGTCGCCGGTCCCGGTAGCTATGTCGAGGGCGGGGCCTCGCAGGTCGCTCGTCGCTAGTCGGGAAGCCATCCGGCGCCAGGCGTGGTGGCGTCCTCCGGACATGACGGTGTTCAACAGGTCGTACCGCCCGGATATCCGCCCGAACATCCGGCTGACGTAGCGGGTCCTCTCGCGGCCCCGAAGGTTCGCCAGGGTTCGCCTCCTCTATCCTTGTCGGAGAGCCTGGGCCGCGCGCGGGACCTCCGGGAGCAGGTCGCTGGCCACGACCCCCGAGTCCCCAAGCTCGCGGCGCACTCTCTCGCCTGCGGCCCCGTGGAGGTACACGCCGACAGAGGCCGCCCGCGCCGGCGGGAGGCCCTGGGCGAGCAGACCGGAGATGACGCCCGCCAGCACGTCGCCCGTTCCCGCCGTTGCCAGTCCCGGGTTGGCGAACGGGCTGACCATGACGCCTTCGCCCGGCGACGCGACGACGGTGTGCGCTCCCTTCAGGACGGTGACCTTGCTCCATCTGTCCGCGGACTCCCTGGCAATGTCGATCCTCCCTCGCGCCTCCGTAGGACTGTCCGCTCTGAGCCGGGCCATTTCTCCAGGGTGAGGCGTCAGGACGGCCGGTCCACGGAAGAGCCTCCACCAGGGCATGTCTTCGCTGCGGGTGAGCGAGATGATGTTGAGCCCGTCGGCGTCCACGACGGTTGGTGGCATCTCCCTGTCGGTGTACAGGACGGCCTCCACCAGACGCCGGGTCGCGGTTGACACGCCCAGTCCGCAGCCGATGAGGAGGGAGTCGTACCCGGCGACGGCTTGAAGCAGCACCGGCGCGGCGTCCGGCGCGACGATTCCCGGCCCCGTCTCCGGGAGGGGCAGGTACGTCGGTTCCGATGCGGCAGCGGCAAGCGGACCGCAGAGAGACTCTGGTACCGCCAGCGTTACTAGACCGGCTCCCGCCCGAAAGGCTCCCATGGCGGCCAGGCGAGCGGCGCCGACGTAATTCCGTGAGCCTGCTACCACGAGGGCCCGTCCGAATGTGCCCTTGTGCGCGGCCTGCGGCCTGCGGGGGAGGCGCTTGCCGGCCCAGGCGGCGGTCATCAGCTCCACGTCCACGTCGGATGCCAGACCTTCGCCCAGACCGATGTCGGCGACGGTCACCTCGCCTGCGAGATCGGCGCCGGACGGGGTGAGGAGGCCCGCCTTGTGGAAGCCGAGAGAGATGGTGAGGTCCGCGGCCACGCAGGCCGGATCGGCCGCGCCGGAATCGGCGTCGAGCCCGGTCGGCACGTCCACCGCGACGAGACGCATCTCCGGGCGCCTGACCCTGGCCTCGTACAGGCCGCGCAGGATGGTCGCCAGACCTTCCTCGATTGACCGCGACCGGCCGGTGCCTAGGACGGCGTCCACTACCACGTGAGCCGTATCTAGCACGCCGCGGAGTCGTGCCATGTCCCGGTCTTCGTCCGCGCGGATGACCATGACCCCTTCCCGGGCGGCCATGTCCAGCTTGGGATCGGGAGTCCGCCGGGGCGTGCATATGTAGGCTTCGACCCGGCGCCCCCGGCCGGACAGGCGCCTCGCGGCCACAAGGCCGTCTCCTCCGTTGCTGCCCGGCCCGACCAGGACGGCGACGACGCTGGCGTCGTCCTGGCGGCCCTCCGCCCGCAGAAGGCTCTTGACACGCAGGGCAACCTCCTCACCAGCGCGCTCCATCAGGGTGTCCGTGGAGGTGCCCGCCTGCTCGGCCCGCTCCTCGATCAGGCGCATCTGACGGGACGTTACGACCTTGACTGAGGACATGCCGGGCCGGGCTATCGCTTCATCTCGCCGACGACCGAGGCAACCGCGAACTCGCGTGAGTGGGACAGGGAGACCGCGAGATTGTCTAGGCCCATCGCCTCCGCCCTTCGTCGCGCCCGGCCGTGCAGCCGGATCGTCGGTGGACCGCCGCGCGGGCGCACAACCTCTATCTCGCGCCAGCCGACGCCTGTGGTACCCGTCCCCAGGGCCTTCATGACGGCCTCTTTGGCTGCGAAACGGCTGGCCAGCTGGGGCGCCCGGCCGCGGCAGTATGCCACCTCGCCGGGCGTATATACACGCTTCAAGAACCGCTCGCCGTGGCGCTCTGCCACGTCCTTGACCCTGGCGATCTCGATGATGTCGACCCCGGTGACCAGCATGTCGGAGTAGGCCCGGCCGTCCCGGAAGCGGGGCCGCTACCCGCCGGCGGCTATGCCCGCTCGGTCCAGCACTGCCGGAATGCGGGACTCCCAGCCAATGGCCATCATGTGGACGCCACGGCACATAGGCTTGATCTCCTCGATCACGCGGCCGGCTATCTCCTCGCTGACGGCGCCGCGGTCGTCGGCCCCGTCCAGCTTCTCGATGATCCAGCCCGGTACCGAGACCCCAGGCAGCTTCTCGTCGAAGCTCCTTGCCATGCGTGCGGACTTGAGCATTATGAATCCCGCGATAATGGGCGCGTCATACTGCTCGACCGCCCTCATGAAGCGCTCCATCACCGCCGGCTCGTACACGGCCTGGGTCTGAAAGAATGCCGCGCCCGCCTCGAGCTTGTCCTCCAGCCTGCGCACCTCCTTGTCCAAATCGTCCGCGCCGGGGTTCGCCACCGCCCCCGCGCAGAACGAGGGAGCACCCTTCAGGTCGTTGCCTCCGAGGTCGCTCCCAGCGCGCAGTGATGCGATGGCCTCCAGCAGGCCGATGGCGTCTATGTCGAACACCGGCTTGGCGTCCGGGTGGTCGCCCGCGCCAGGGGGGTCGCCGCTCATGCACAGGACGTTGGATGCCCCCAGGGCATGGGCCGCCAGCAAGTCCCCTTGCAGGGCGATGCGGTTCCTGTCGCGGCAGGTCATCTGGAGTATGGACTCGATTCCCCTGCCGACCAGCAGGTGGGCGACGGCGGCGGGTGACATGGCCATTCGAGAGCTGTGGGAGTCGGTGAGATTGAACGCGTCGACCATGTCCTTCAGGGCGTCGGCCTTCTTGAGCAAAGGGCCGAGGTCGGTGCCCTTCGGCGGGTTCAACTCCGTCGTGACCAGGAACCTGCCCGTTTCGAGGGCCTCGGAAAAGCGGCTCATTCTCACCTCCTGACGGCCATGGCCGAGCCGCCGCCATTATAGTCGGCGGCCCTAGCCTCAGCAATGCTGCTAACCTATCTGGTCTTGTGGGAATGTACTGTGGTACCGTACATTTAGGGCATGATCGTTCGGTCTGTCCGCCACAGAGGATTGCGTCGTCTAATAGAGGACGATAGTACCCGATTCCTGCGGCACGAGTTGGCTGACCGGGTGCGCAAGGTCTTGACGGCGCTGATCTTGGCTGACGACATGGACAGCTTCATCGCGGATGCGCCACCCGGCTGGCGGGTTCACATGCTCTCAGGCGACCGTCGGGAAGAATGGAGCGTTTCGGTATCCAGCAATTGGCGGATCACATTTGGAGAAGAGGATGGCTTCGTTGACCGCCTGAACTTGGAGGACTATCACTGATGGTTACCAGCGGTATCAAAGTAAGAATGACCCCTTCGCATCCGGGTGACTTCATCCGCACGGAGATAATCGAGGAGCTGGGCCTGAGCGTGACGAAAGCAGCCGAGATTCTGGGTGTCCGCCGGGCTACGCTCTCGGACCTGCTGAACCGCAACGCCTCGCTGTCGCCGGAGATGGCGCTGCGCGTCGAGAAGGCATTTGGCGTTAGTATGGACATGCTGCTGCGGATGCAGGCTTGGTACGATGCTTCACGGATGCGTGCCCGGGCAGGTGAGATCAGCGTCCAACGCTACCAGCAGGCTCGACCGGAAGCCGCGCTGACAGTACAGGAGAGGAAACCATGACGGCTGAGTTGATTGACGGTGTGCGGATCGCCGCGGATGTGAGGAGAGAGGTCGCTGGGGGAGTCGCCGGTCTGAAGTCTCGGCACGGGGTCACTCCCGGACTGGTGGCGGTACTGGTGGGAGACGATCCCGCCTCCGCCGTCTACGTCCGCAACAAGGAGCGGGCGGCGGTCGAGGCCGGCATGCGCTCCGAGGTCCGCAGGCTCCCGGCAGACATCACGCGTGAGCAGCTTTTGGACGAGCTGGCTCTCCTGAATGCCGACGACTCGGTCCACGGGTACATCACGCAGCTTCCCCTCCCTTCGCACATAGACGAGGACAAGGTGATGGAGGCTATCAGTCCGAGCAAGGACGTGGACGGGCTTAATCCCTTCAACATCGGGCGGCTGGTGGCCGGACGTCCGGTGTTCGTGCCCGCCACGCCGGCGGGCATCCAGGAGATGCTGGTGAGGAGCGGCCACGATCCAGAGGGCAGGCACGTCGTCGTGTGCGGCCGGAGCAACATCGTCGGGAGGCCGGTCGCCAATCTGCTGATCCAGAGGTCGGCGGGAGCGAATGCCACGGTAACCGTCTGCCACACCCGGACCCGCAATCTGCCGGAGATCACGCGCCGGGCCGACATTCTCATTGCGGCCATAGGCCAGCCCCGGTACGTGACCGCCGATATGGTGAGCGAGGGGGTCGTGGTGATAGACGTCGGGATCAACCGGATCGACGCGCCGGAGCGGAAGCGCGGCTACCGCCTGGTCGGCGACGTCGACTTCGAGCCGGTGGCGGAGAAGGCCGCGGCGATCACTCCGGTGCCCGGCGGCGTCGGGCCAATGACCATAGCGATGCTTCTGCGGAGCACCCTCGAAGCCGCCAGGACTGCCGTATCATCAGACTGACTTCCACGGTATCCGACCGTGTTGCGGGATGTGTGGGGCACCGCCTATTCTTCAAACAGCCTGGCATCGCAGGAGCGTAGCTCAGTGGTAGAGCAGCGGTCTCCAAAACCGTAATCTCCACCCCGTAGAGGCCCGTGGAGACCAGTTTCCTAGCTGCGTAGACCCATAGAAGCCCGCCTGAGGGTGCGGAGCACGGTTGCCAACTAAGTCCACCTTCCCATGGTCAGCACCCGCTCTTTTGTCCTCGGAACCGCCCGTCCCCCTCTTCGAGAATCGACGATCTGACGAGGGGCAGGACTTCCGACGCTACCCTTCGGCACTCCTCGACGTGAGGGTAGCCGGACAGGATGAACTCGTCGATCCCCAGCCGCCAATACTCCAGGAGCTCGCCGGCCACCTGCTCGTAGCTCCCGACGATGGCCGTCCCACAGTTCACCCTCACTGTCGATATGCCGTTCCAGAGGTGCGGGCCAAGCCGGTGTTCGGCGGCCTCGCGGGCCTGCGTGCGCTGTCCCACCATCGGCGTGCCGGCGTAGGACCGCGCTCTCTGATCCCTGACACCCTTCTCCGCCCTGGAGAGCAGGTCGTCTGCCGCATCCCATGCCTCGGATTCGGTGCCGCGAGCGATCAGGTGTGTACGCAGTCCGAAGGAGGGTGTCCTCTCAGCCGCCTTGAACTGAGCTGTTGCTCGCTCGATGTGTAGGGCCGTCTGATCGAGGGTCCCGATCCACATCAGGTAGACGTCCGACTGACGTCCGGCCAAGGCCAGGGCACGATCGGAGGCTCCTCCGAGGTAGAACCTCGGTCCGTCCCCGCTGGGTCCGGGTGAGCACATGGCGCCGTTGAGGTTGACGTACTTACCCTCGAAGACCACCGGATCGGGGCTCTGCCACAGGGCGCGGCAGGCCGCTATGAACTCGTCGGACCTGGCGTAGCGATCGCCGTGGCTGCTTGCGTCCCCAAGGCGCTCGTAGTCGCCCTGGATGCCGCCTGGAACGACGTTGATGTCGAGTCTGCCGCCGGTGATCTGGTCCAGCGTGGCCGCCATCTGGGCGAACAGGCCTGTGGAGATGAAGCCGGGTCGGACGGCGACCAGGAAGCGTATTCTCCTGGTGACGGCTCCAAGGGCTGTCACCGTGGTCCACGTCTCCGCCAGCGGCGCGCCCTCGTCGAAGAGGCCGTTGGTGAACCGCGTGGGTATCAGCAGCGAGTGGAAGCCCAGCTCCTCCGCCGTATCCACCACCCGTCGAAGGTACTGGAATGTCGGAGGCCGCTCGGCCCGATGCGTGCCTATATGAGCGCCGTCCCCGTCGATGGGGATGAACCAGTCGAAGAGGGGCTGAGGCCGTTGGGCGAGGTTGCCCATGTCGAGTACCTCGGGGAAGGCCGTCAAGCTGAAGCCAAGTTAGCGCAAGCGCGGTGAGGTTGCAACGCCAAAAGCTCCCATCACGGGCCCCAAGTATGCTGTACTGCGGAGGTAGGCCGCCGCTCCCCATGCATCAAGCCTTGCGGACTAGCATGAGGCCGTCTCGGATGGTTAGGATAACCTGCCGCACCCTGGGGTCGGCGGACACGTGGTCGTTGAAGGCGGCCATGGCCCTGTCGGAGTCCGACTTGGGGTCGAGGACACGGCCGCTCCAGAGCACGTTGTCCACGGCGATGATGCCACGGTCGGCGAGGAGGTCCATCGCCCTCTCGTAGTAGTCGATGTAGGGCGTCTTGTCGGCGTCGATGAAGACGAGGTCGAAGGGACCTTCGAGGGACTCCATGGTCTGGATGGCTGGGCCGAGGCGTATCTCGATCTTGTGGCCGTCCGGCCCCCTGTCGAAGTATTCGCGAGCGACTTCGGCGTTGCCGGGGTCGATCTCGCAGGTAACGAGGCGCCCGTCGTCGGGTAATGCGGCGGCCATCATCTGTGCGCTGAAGCCGGTGAAGCAGCCCACTTCCAGCACTCGGCGGGCCCCCAGGGCCCAGACGAGCATCTGCAACAGAGTGCCCTCCACGGGGCCGGAGAGCATCATGCCGTCATCTCTCCCGGCGGTGTACCTGGCGAGCTCTGCGAGGTGGGCGGGCAGCGGCGTGGTGTGCCGTACGGCGTACTCCTCAATCTCCTGGGGCACTAGGGTTAGCATTGGCTTCTCCTACATGGGTTCGGGCCATTGTAGCGGAACGGCTGCGCACTCACTCCTGTACCGTCGCCGGGGAGGAGGAGCGTGAGAATTGCCGGGAAGGTCTGGAGGACGGCACCGGGAGGGAATGCGGAGCGAGCTTGGCTCCGGGACATAGACGACCTCGACGCGCGCATCAGCTTCGCGCGGGAGCACAGCCCCGTGGAATTCCTGACGTCTCTCGTGAGGTCGGTGATCATGAGGGTGACGCGGGCTCTGTCGTTGGCGCTGACCCCCCGCCTCCGGAACCATTGACAAACAGAACCCTTGTCCGCACAATGGGAGGGAGCCGTCTTCGACCGCGAGTTCGCGTTTGCAGAGTGTTTGCAAACCGCCCAGAAGCCGGTTACAATAATTGTCGAAAACCAGTCTATAGACTGGCGCAGGAGCGTAGCTCAGCTGGTAGAGCAGCGGTCTCCAAAACCGCAGGTCGCGGGTTCGAACCCTGCCGCTCCTGCCACAGACCCCCGCTGATCACACCCTTCCGGCCTCACCCGCGAGCCGCACAGGCTGGACGACTCGATGGCTGAAGCCCTTTCGCCAAGTCCGGTTGGCTCAGCGAAGGCTCTTCCCATGAGCACACCTGACCTTCATCTGAGAACCTCGTTTCTGCTTGACGGCGACGGCCGTATCAGTAGGGCGCGTAACCCTGAACCAAACCCTGGCCCCTTATTCTCGCTCATCAGAGGAACATCTAGCTGTGCCTGGGCTGTGCGGGCGGACGTGCCGCGGCATATCGCCGACGAGCTTGACGGTCTCGCGCGGGAAGAGCCGCCAGCTTCGGACCTTAGGGATGCCCCTGTACACGCCGAAGGGTACATGTCGCTGTTGGAAGGTAGGGTTTACGCAGGGCCGGCCTTCATATTTCCAAAGGTGATTGCTCGGCCCTCCGGCACCGTGTTCATAGACGATCTGCAGTCGCTTGAGCATCACTTCACGGGTTGGAAGGCGGGCGAGGTTCCAGGAGCGTCGCCTATTGCTGCCGTGGTCGAGGAGGGACAGGCGGTAAGCGTCTGCTTCTGCGCGCGGCGCTCTGATATAGCGGCAGAGGCTGGGCTTGAAACGGCAGCGGCGTTTCGTGGACGTGGACTCGGACCGCGCGTCACTGCTGCCTGGGCATTGGCGATTCGAGCCTCTGGCCGCATCCCGCTTTACAGCACGTCATGGTCCAATGACACCTCGCTGGCGGTTGCCCGCAAGCTGGGCCTTGTGCCATATGCGAGCACATGGAGTCTCTCCGACCAACGTTAGTCGCCGATAGAGAGGTCCCAGTAGGGTTTACCCCTATCTGACGATTGGCCTCGGCGGCCTTTATGCCTCCCGACATCACCCACTTCCGCCTCGCCGGGTCTGTTGATTACCTGCCCTGGTTGTCTGCTTAGTCTTGTCCAGGGAGCCCTTACGAGTCCGGCGACCCACCGGATCATCTTTGGACTTGAGGAATGTCAAGTATGGACTTGACTTTATCAAGGCACAACTATAATATAGCCGTAATAATCAATATATTGGAGGCCCGGCTATTAAGGACTGGAAGGAGCTGACCGACCTGACGAAGGGTGCGCGCATCGTCGTGGAGCGGGTTCTCCTGCCGGACGGCGATATCACCATCGAAGGGCAGTTCGAGCCTCCCGTCCTGGCGCGCCTTTCGGCCGAGGACCAGGTGTTTGTGATGGCCTTCGTGCAGGTCCACGGGTCGATCAAGGAGATGGAGCGTATATTCGGCATCAGCTACCCGACGGTCAAAAAGCGCTTGGACAGTATCTCGGAGCGGCTCCAAGTCGTCGAGACGGTGCATCGAACCGCGAGGACTGCTGGAACACCACGGTCCAACCCAAGGTCCGCAGACGTGCTCGACGATCTTGAGGCAGGTGAGATCGATGTCGAAGAGGCGGTGAGAAGGCTCTCCCTATGATGCTGCCGCCTATGCTCCTGACAGTACGGGTTCAGAACGACGAACGCCGTATTCGGCTGTGGGTCCCGCTCATACTGCTATGGCCAGTCGTTGCCGCTACAGTGGTGCTGGCAATCCCTGTGCTGGTCCTGGCAGCGACCCTTTCGCGGCGGCGCTACATTCTGCTGGCCGGCCCATTGCTGTTGTACATGCTGGCCTCACTGCGCGGTCTACGCTTGAACGTGACCTCGTGCGAGAGCCGCGTGTTCGTCTCGATCGACTAGGCGGCTGCAGCTCACAGGAGAGGTGCTATGACTGAAGAGCGCAGAAGAATCTTGGATATGCTCTCTGAAGGGAAGATATCAGTAGACGACGCGGAACGGCTCCTGGGGGCGATTCGAGTTGCCGGCCGTGTCCAAACGCTCGAAGGTCCCGACGAGTCTCCATACGATGAGATCAAGAGGGGTGTTCGCGAAAGAGTCAACGTCGTCCTCGACAGGCAAGATGAGGCGCATACTCGTGACGATACCTTCGAAGTGGGGGAGACCCCCCGCCTCGAGGTCCGCGGTTTCAACGGCCGCGTGTGTGTAGATTCCGGTGAGCCCGGCTCAATCCGTGTGAGGGCCAAACTGAAGAACCCTCGGGGCGTGGAGTACAGCGCCGTCCAGGAGGGTAACCTCGTAAAGGTCGAGGCCACGCCCAGGCACCGGTCGGACCACTTTCTTTCGGGCCTCTTCGGACACAACACCGGGGTGAAAATTGAAGTCAGCGTTCCCGCTGATACGAGCGTCGATGTTGTCACCTCCAATGGCCCGGTGGAGCTGCGGGGAACGGAGTGCGACGCGGCGCTGCGAACATCGAATGGCCCCATCAAAATCGAGCGATTCAAGGGAGACGTGAGCGCGCGGACCAGCAACGGCCCAATCACCGTCGAGATCCTCCAAGGCTCCGCAGATCTCACAACCTCCAACGGCCCCGTCTCGATAGAAGACGGACACGGTCGGTTTGACGTCACGACTTCCAACGGGCCGATCGGGTTCCAAGGCAGTATGGAGCCCGGCGGTCGTAACCGGTTGGTTACCTCGAACGGAGGCATCAAGATGACCCTCGAAGCCGAGCCCAGCCTGAAGCTGGCGGCCTCTACGGTCAACGGAAGAGTCAGGTGCGAGTCACCTGGCTTCGTGGCGTCGGTCGACACGGGCCGGGAGCTCGAGGGCATAGTTGGCGAAGGCGAAGCGGAGTTGGCGGCTAAGACCGTGAACGGCCTGATCACTATCCGCTAGGCCGTGTAGCATCGAACGGAGGGACTGTCATGACCGAGAACAGGAAGCGGGTGCTCGAAATGCTGTCCGACGGGAGGGTGTCGGTCGATGAAGCCGAACGCCTGCTCTCACTCGTCGACGACGAGCCTGAGTCCGCCCGATCTGTGCAGCAGTTGGTGCCGACACGCAACGGGCCGGCGAAATACCTGAGGGTCACGGTCGATTCGGACGACGAGCACGTCAACGTCCGAGTACCGCTGGCACTGATCAAGGCCGGAGTAAAGCTGCATGCTCTTGTGCCTGAACAGGCCGCCGAGGGAATCACCGTGGCGTTGAAAAACAACGGCTTGAACATTGACCTCCACAAACTGCGGGCCGACAGCCTCGAAGAGCTGGTCGACGCATTGAGTGAGATCGAGATCGATGTGCAAGATGAGGACGAGAGAGTCCGAGTCTACTGCGAGTAGCCGACCTCTTGCGCTTGAATCATATAGGGAATCAGACTCAAAAGCGTGGGCACCTATGAACAACAGTCTGGACATCGTGATGGCTTCGTTGGAGCATCTCGATCTATTGACAGGGTTGGCTTCGGGCTTCCGCGACCAGCTAGGGCGGTCAACCCCGACTGATGTCGAGCTCTCGGTAAGCATACGCTCTCTGATCCTGGCGGCGATGCCGAGTTCCTCGTCGCTGTCGCCGAGAATGGTGCTGGCGCAGGCTTCGTTCAGGTAAGGTATCGCTACTCGATGTGGCTGTCAGAATCCGAGGCTTGTTTGGAAGACCTCTTCGTGGCTCCCGGCAGTTGAGGACACCTTCTTGGAACTAAGCTAGTCGGGCGTGCGCTTGAACGCGCCGTGGAAAAAGGGTGCGCCTCGCTGGTGGTGGATACAGCCGTCAAGCTTTACACTCGGCTGGGTTTTTCGAGTTCCTCATCTCGATGGGGCATGGGCCGTCAGCTTTGGTTCAGGAAGCGGCTGTCTCCGCGGGGCTTGTCTACCGATGACGCCTAACGCCACAGCCACCAGGGAAGATGCACCGCCGGTTGAGGTTCGAGATCTCAACAAGAGATACAAGAACGGGATTTGGGCCAATCGCGACATAACCCTTGCCGTCGAAAGGGGAGAGATTCTGGGTATCCTGGGTCCCAACGGGGCTGGGAAGACAACTCTCATCCGGCAGATCACGACCGAGCTTCTTCCCACGTCAGGCGATGTCCAAGTGATGGGGCACAGCGCCGTTTCCGAGCCGACGCGAGTCAAGAGCCTGATGGGGACCATCCCGCAAGAGGCCGCACTCTATCCTCGTCTCTCGGCGTGGCATCATCTTAGAGCGTTTGGCAGATTTCATGGTCTGTCCATCAGGGATTCTCGTGCTCGCGCGGACGAACTGGTCGAAACACTCCGGCTTGGCGACCACCGGTACAAAGAGCCCCACGAGCTGTCGGGCGGCCTCCGCCGGAGAGTCCTCGTCGGCATCGCCATGATCGGACGCCCATCGCTCCTGGTGTTGGATGAGCCAACCACCGGACTCGATCCGCAATCGAGGCGCGATCTATGGTCTATTGTCGCCCAGTACAAGGCCGAAGGTACGGCCGTGCTACTCACGACCCACTACATGGAAGAGGCAGAGGCGCTGAGTGATCGCGTCGGCATCATCAGCGATGGCCGGATGCTGGCTATGGACACTGTCGACTCGCTCCGCAGCGCTCATAAGCTGGGGTTCAAGGCGACGTTTCGAAGCGTCGAAGGGGAGCCTCACACTATCTATGGCGGCACGAGTCACGAGCTGAGCGAGCGACTGAGGACCAGGTGCGTCGAGGAGTTCTCGATATCCAGGACTAACTTGGAGGACGTGTACCTCGCGCTGACTGGTGAGGGCATCCCTGATGATACGGCTGCGTGAGGGCAGCGATGTTCCCCTGGCGATGGACCTGCGAGCTACAGGCGCGATAAAGCTGCTTGGCGACATTTCCACGGTAGTTGGGATCAAGACACGGGTCACCACGAAGGACTGGCCTTGGTTCTTCATTGGGGCGCTCGTCTTTCCGCTGCCGCTGTTCTATATGCTTAACGCCTATGTTGGCGACGACCCCGCGGCATCAATCAGAATCATATCTGGGACGTTGGTGTTCAGCGTGTCCTTCTCAACAGCCAATCAGCTCTCACAGCAGTTCTTGGCCGAGCGCTTCAACGGCAACCTAAAGCTGATAATCACCGCGCCCGTTTCCAAATTCGCCTACGTTGCTGGAACATTGATTTACTCTTCGATGATCGGCGCCGGATCTGTCATTGCCATCCTCGTGTTCGCGCTCGCTTCCGGGATCGACATCGATCCGACTTGGACCTTCTTACCCGTGGTTGTACTCTCCGTACTGTTTCTGGCCGGTGTGTCCCTGTTCATAACCAGCTTCGCTTCTTCCCTGGTGGTCGGAAGCATGCTGGCGAACATAGTAGGGATAATCCTGGCGATGGTTTCTCCCGTCTTCTTCACCATGGAGCAGGCCCCACTGCTTCTCCGTTGGCTGGGCTATGTCTCACCTCTGAGATACGCAGCCGACGGCTTGTCAGCCTCGCTCACCGGCCGGACCGACGTGGCCGTCGAAATTGCGGTGCTTGCCGTGTCCGCACTCGGCGCCATGGTCTGCGGACTCTGGAAACTCCCGTGGAGGGAGAAGTAGGGCGCCTATTGCCATGAGGAAGAACCCTGCCGGAGTGAGAGGGCTTGCACATGAGTATTGAAGACCTGCTTTCCATCCGGTGGCGAGAGCGCGCGGAATTGCTCAGGTGCATCGAGGAAGTTATTCGTAGCGATTGCCGTGTGCGCGCCGCGTGGGTCAGTGGGTCAACAGCTCTTGGCGAAGACGATGCTCTGAGTGACCTGGACCTCTACATAGTAGTTGCCGACAGTGCCATCGACGACTTCGTGAACAACCGAAGAGTTCACGCGGCAGGGCCAGCTCGGCCCGTACTTTTGATGGAGAACCTCGCCAATGCGCCGATTGGCGGCGCCTACCTTCTCGCGTTGTATGAGGGTGCAGCGGGACCGCAGCACGTCGACTGGTTCTGGCTGCCGGAGTCAGAGGCACGTCGGCCAGATCAAGCGACTGTCCTGTTCGACCGCGCTGGACTCTCCCGCGAATCCAGTGCCTGCGGCGCGATGCATCGCGTATCCGGTCCGCCACTGGGTCCGAGTCCCCCGCTCACCGATCTTCTGGAACACAAGACTGCCTTCTTCTGGGCGATGAGCTTGGTAGTAGCCAAGTACATAGCGAGGCGGAACGGAGAAACCGTGGCGAGGATGACCCGTGTGGTCGCTAGGACGCTTGTGGAGATTGCGGCCCTATGCGGCGACAATGTGTCGCCCCCGGAGGAACACGGAGCGATGCTTGTCAACCTCAAAGCAGCCTCCGCCCACGTGCAGTTACAGGTTCTCAGGGGGTTAGCCGGACATGCGGACGCGTTAGGGGGCCGACTTGCCGATCACGGTGTTGCCGTACCCACCGAAGCGGTGAGGCAGGTACGCGAATTCTTCGAGCTCGCCGAAGCCTTGGCGACCCGGGATGCAGGCCTGCTCCGCTGCCCCGCCGGACCGCAACGCCAGTTAGACTTACGGTGAGCACGTCCTTACGCGTATGCACTCCCTCGAACCCCGGCTGATCGCTGGCCCCACACCATTTGACGACCACGAACGGCTGTGCTATCCTCTCCGCATGGAGCCCACTACCTCACCCCCGGATAGCCAGTCTCGAATTCGTCCGGATGCGTCTGCTTCCGTCCGTATAAGCTCCACGGACGTATCAATCCGGTCCTAACACCTGGGACCCTTAGCTATGAAGTGGGGCAGTTTGGAATAATTTGGTACAAAATTTTGGCGGAGCCGCCAAACCCACTCTCGCAAAACGCTGTGAACATGCGGCCGGCGGGCGAGCTCATACGGGGTAGGTGGTACATTTGCTCAGAGCACGTTTCGTTGACAGGCTGGAGCGCCCCTTGCTACCATTTCGACGCGGCTCAGCGCCCCTCCGGCCCGGGTGAGAGGCCGCCGACAGGTTGGAGGGACCGCCCTTGCCCCACGTTAGATGTATGAGCTGCCGCGAGTGCGGCAACGAGTACCCCGTTGAACCCCTTAACGTCTGCGAGTTCTGCTTCGGCCCCCTGGAGATCAGCTACGACTACGACTCCATTGCCAGGAGCGTCAGCAGAGAGAGCATCGAGAAGGGCCCCGCCAGCATGTGGCGGTATGACGCCTTCCTCCCCGTCGACGGAGAATTCGCCGTCGACATCGGCACAGGGTTCACGCCCCTGGTTCCTGCCAAGAACCTGGGCCGGATGCTCGGACTAGACCACCTGTACATAAAGAACGACGCGGTCAATCCGACCTACTCGTTCAAAGACAGGCCCGTCTCGGTAACGACTTCCAAGGCCTTGGAGTTCGAGTTCGAAGTCCTCGCATGCGTATCCACCGGCAACCTGATGGGCTCGGTGGCGGCACACGGCGTCAGGGCGGGAATGGAGACTATAGTCTTCTTCCCGGCCACGCTGGAGAGGGAAAAGATCGTCGGCGCCGCGGTATACGGCCCGACTCTGGTGGCCATCGAGGGCACCTACGACCAGGCGAACCGCTTCTGCAGCGAGCTTGCTGACAACAACCGGTGGGCCTTCGTCAACATCAACATGCGCCCGTTCTACGCCGAGGGCAGCAAGACCCTTGGCTATGAGGTGGTCGAGCAGCTTGGGTGGAGGGCGCCAGACCACTGCGTCGTCCCCGCCGCTTCGGGCGAGCTGCACACGAAGATTTGGAAGGGCATCCAGGAGATGGTGGGGGTGGGACTGATCGACGGAGCCAGGACCAGGATGCACCTCGCGCAGCCTGAGGGCTCGTCGCCCATCGTGCAGGCCTTCAGGACAGGCGCGAAGCAGGTGAAGCCGGTCAAGCCGGACACGATCGCAAAGTCCCTGGCCATCGGCAACCCCGCGTCCGGACCCTTCGCGCTGGAGGTCCTCGCCGAGACCGGCGGCGCGGCCGTGGCGGCCCTGGAGGAGGAGGTCGAGGAGGGCATACGCCTCCTTGCCGAGACCGAGGGTATATTCACTGAGACCGCGGGAGGCGTGGTCATATCCGGACTCCGCAGGCTCGTAAACGAGGGCAGGATCAAGAGGGACGAGGTTACCGTCGCCTACATCACCGGAAACGGCTTCAAGACTCTTGAGGTCGTAGCCAACGGCGTCAGCACGATCAACACCGCCCCCAACTACGAAGCGTTCGAAAAGGCGATGGAGGTCCGGTCCGCACCATCTCGGCAATAGGTCTGACAATCTCCCGTTGCGGGGAGACGAGGCTACTTCTCCGATGGCTACTAGACGCATCAAGTTCACGTTCCCCAGGGAGCTAATACCTGTCCCGGTGGTCTACGAGTTGGGCCAGATGTTCAAGGTCGTCACCAACATCAGGCGCGCCGACGTCCGCGAGAGCACGGGCTGGGTCGTACTGGAGCTCGACGGCGAAGAGTCCGAGATAGAGGGTGGTCTCGAATGGGTTGTGTCAACCGGTGTGAGGGTGGACCCCGTCTGGGGAGACGTGGTCGAGGGATAGTCTTGGCCCACTCAACATAGGTTCTGCTCTACTGACGTATGGTCGCACAGCTTGACACCCTCGACCTCTCGTTGGCTTCGTATGCCCGCAGCGAACGTTCGCTCTCGTTCAAAGCCTCGGGGCGAGAGGAGGCGGAGGCATGGCAGTGGAAACTGCGAAGCAGGCTGGTCGACCTGGTCGGCGGGTTTCCAGGAGAGCCGTGCCAGCTTTCACCGAGGGTAACGGAGACCGTAGAGTTTCCGACCTACACTCGTGAGACAGTCTTCTTTCAGAGTCGACCCGACAGCACGGTGTTCGGCTACTTCCTAACACCGAAGAACCTTCGCCCTCCAGCCCCTGCCGTACTCTGTCTCCACGGTCACGGCCGCGGGGTAGACGATATCGTCGGAATCCGTGAAGATGGGACGATGAGATCGCGTCTGGGCGGATACCAGAAGGACTTTGCCCTTCAATGCGTCAGGAGAGGCTACGCCGTACTGGCCATCGAACAGCTCGGCTTCGGTCACCGGCGCGACCCGGCGGCCCGCGCCTCCGGCCCTCGCTCGCCGTCGTGCCTGCCGGCCGCCGGCGCCGCACTGCTCCTTGGTGAGACGATGGCAGGCTGGCGCGCTTGGGATGCTATCCGGTCCATCGACTACCTGACGACGCGGCCCGAAGTCGACGCCGGGCGCCTGGCCGTCATGGGGATTTCGGGTGGCGGCGCCACGTCTTTCTTCACGGCGGCTCTGGACGAAAGACTGAAGGCGGCGGTCGTCAGCGGCTACTTCAACACCTTCCGCGACAGTATACTCAGCATCGCGCACTGTATCGATAGTTACATCCCGGGAATGCTCAAGTACGCCGAGATGTACGACATAGCCGGACTCATCACGCCTCGGTCGCTGTTTATCGAGACCGGCTCAGACGACCACATATTTCCCGTCGAGGCGACCAGGTACGCCGTCGACAAGGCGCGCGAGGTATATTGCGTGTTGGGCGCAGAAGACCAGCTTGGATTCGAGGTATTTGAGGGAGGGCACCGGTTTCACGGCGTCGGCGCCTTCCAGCATCTGGCGGGAACGCTTTAGAACCCGCCGAGCTTGGCCCCTTAGGCTCTAAGATCGTATAGAGAGCCCGGTATAGCCGGGGATTATTAGTTCAGGAGGTAAGAAGTGAGCGTCACGATAAGGATTCCGACCCCGATTCGTCGGGTGACCAACGGCGCGGACAAAGTTTCCGCGGAAGGGGAAACGCTTAGGGACATCATTGCGTCGATGGAGGCGCAGTATCCCGGGGTGAAGGCCCGGCTCTGTGACGACCAGGGCGAGATACGCAACTTTGTCAACATGTACGTCAACGGCGAGGATGTGAGGTTCCTGGATGGCCTGGGGACCCCGGTCAGCTCCGGCGACGAGGTCTCCATCGTTCCGGCGGTCGCCGGAGGCTAGCCTCGGCAGGAGGTTCTGTCTATGAGTCTGAGACCCTCGGCAACAGTCCTGAGGAGCCGGGTGATCTGCAAGCAGCCCGGCAACTATATCGGGTGGCCGACTATAGCCCGGCGGCTCGACGGTGATCTGCTGGTCGCCTTTTCCGGCGACCGCGAGGCCCACCGGGGGCCCTACGGCAAGAACCAGATTGTGCAGAGTACCGATGCCGGCGAGACCTGGTCGCCGCCTAGGACCGTGAACAACTCTCCCCTTGACGATCGCGATACCGGTCTGCTCGTGACCCGCTCAGGCACCGTCGTCATGAGCTGGTTCACCGGGACGACGTGGCGGCCCAGGAACCTCCAGCCCTACTGGGAGGACCTGCCCGAGTACACGTTCGAGGCATGGAGGCGCCACCTCGGCAAGATATCGCAGGAGACGCGGGACAGGTGGCATGGCAACTGGACCAGGCGCTCGGAGGACGGCGGCGACACCTGGGAGCCACCCGTTAACAGCATAGCCAGCACCCCTCACGGCCCCGCTGAGCTGGCCGACGGTCGTCTGCTATTCGTCGGCACCGCGAAACTGGACGGACGGAGCGCTATGGTATCCGTGGAGTCGACCGATGACGCCCGCTCGTGGCGCCTCATAGGCACGATCCCCGCCCAGGCCGAAGACGACGGCAGGCTGCCTTTCTCCGAGCCTCACGTCGTGGAGCTTCCCGACGGCAGGCTCGTATCCCTGTGGCGGTTCGAGCCCCGGTTGCGCCCCTTCGAACGCTGCATGTGCCACGTGGATAGTGTAGGGTACTGCACCTGCGGCTCGGACGATGAGGTTCAATACATGCACCAGTCGGAGAGCGTGGACGGCGGAAGGACGTGGACGGCTCCCGAGCGCACCACGCTGTGGGGTTACCCGCCCCACCTGATAAGGCTGAGCAGCGGCTCGCTGCTCGCGACCTACGGCCGCCGGTGGCCTCTGCAGGGTCAGAGGGCTTGTCTCAGCCACGACGGCGGGAGAACGTGGGACTCAGCCAACGAGATCGTCCTGCGAGACGATGCACCGAACGGCGACCTCGGCTACCCAGCCACCCTGGAGCTGGAGTCCGGCGAGCTGCTCACCGTCTACTACCAAGTCGACAAGGTCGGAGAAAAGACCAGCCTCATGGCTACCCGCTGGTCGCTGGAGTAAAGCCCATGAACGTGATCTGGATCGTCGCCGACACCTTCAGACGAGACCACTTGGGCGCCTACGGGAACCCTCACATGCGCACGCCGGCCCTGGACGCGCTGGCGGCCAGGGGCGTCCGGTTTGACCGCCACTACGCCGCGGGGTTCCCAACGATGCCGACCCGCGCCGACCATCAGACCGGCCGTTGGACCATCTCCTTCATGGGCTGGGAGCCCTTCGATGACGGCGTGACGACGCTGGCCGAGATACTCGCCGATCAGGGGGTGCACACGGCTGCCGTGGTGGACACGCCGTTCTACTGGCGCCACGGCTTCAACTACGACCGCGGCTTCCAGACCTTCTTCACCATTCAGGGACAGGAGGGTTCCAACACCCGTGTTCAGGCGACGGGCCATCACGAGTCGCGGGACGTGGTCGCCTGGTGGCGAAAGGAGTCGGACCGCAGCGTCGCGAGGACGATGACGCGCGCCGGCGAGTGGTTGGAGCGCCACTACAAGGAGCAGTTCTTCCTGTACGTGGACACCTGGGACCCGCACGAGCCCTGGGACGCGCCCGCCTACTACACAGAACAGTACATGCCCGACTACGACGGCGAGGTTGTCCAGCCCCTGTACGCCCACTGGCATGACTCGCCGGGACTGGACGAGGCCAAGGTCAGAAAGGCCCTCGCTACATACCGCGGCGAGGTGTCGATGGTAGACACCTGGATCGGCCACCTGCTCCGCAAGGTCGAGAACATGGGCCTGATGGAGAGCACGGCGATCATCTTCACCACCGATCACGGATTCTACTTTGGCGAGCACGGCGGGCTGTTTGGCAAGATGACCTTCGCGAAGCGCGAGGACGGCAGCCTCTATCAGCACGGCGACCCCGACTCGCAATGGTCGCACTCACCTCTATACGAGGAGCTGGTCGCGCTGCCGATGGTACTGTACGTTCCGGGGACGTCTTCCGGCGCCTATGCCGGCCAGTCCTCGGCTATCGACTTGATGCCTACCGTGCTGGACCTGTTCGCCCAGGAGAGGCCGGGCTGGGTGCAGGGGCGCTCTCTGCTGCCCGCCGCGCGCGACACGAAGCATCCGGGCCGCGAGTTCACCATTAGCACGATACCCTTCGCAAACCCCGGAGACCGGGTGAGATCGGTCGACAACGTCAGCAGGCCGCTTACCGCCGGGCTTGTTACGACGGTGACGGCGGGGGACTGGTCCCTGCTCTACAGCGTCGAGCCGGGCATGTCCGAGCTGTATCACCTGCCGTCTGATCCCGGACAGCAGAAGAACCTCGCCCACGTCGAGAGGGAGACGGCGGGAGAGATTCACAGGCGGCTCGTGGGCTTCATGCGGGACACAGGACTGGCAGACGACCTGATGAGGCCGAGGCTCGAGCTGCGGCTCTGACGGCGCCGATTCTCGTTGACTGTAACTGCCTTCACAGGTAGAATGGCCGTATAGTCGGTTGATGTAGCGGGACGCGGAGGGACGATGACTACAGCAGAGCGCCAGCCCCTGACGATTTCCATTAGCGAAGGTGCGGCCGAGCACGTCAGGGACTTTGCGGTCCAGGCGGGAAACGTCGATGCGAACCTGCGCGTCGGCGTAAAGGGCGGCGGATGCTCGGGCCTGACCTATGTGCTCGATATCGTCGAAGAGCCGCACGAGGGCGACAAGGTAATCGAGGGACACGGCCTCAAGCTCTTCATCGACCGCAAGTCGTACGTCTTCCTGGCGGGCACCGTACTGGAGTACTCAGGGGGGCTGAACGGGAAGGGCTTCGTGTTCAACAACCCCAATGCCAAGACGACCTGCGGGTGCGGCACGTCCTTCAGCGTTTAAGGCGGCCTCAGCTCGAATTCTTTCCTGACGCCGCTCCATTGTGAGCGGCGGTTCTTTCTAGGGGCCGGTCCAGTGATCACACATCGTCCACCTCGCCCTGACGTACCCTCGACAGAGGATGGGTACAGGGCGGCCAGGGAGGCCGTAGGACTGGTGGACCGCTCCGCGGTCGGACGCCTGCGGCTCACCGGTGCCGATGCGCTCGACCTCCTCGATCGGCTTTCGACCAACCACCTTCAGGACCTGGTGCCCGGCCACGGCCTGTACACCGTTCTCACCACCAACAAGGGCCGCATCGTCGACCTGCTCTTCGTCCTTGCCCTCGAGACCCACCTGCTGGTTCTTACGGGTCCCGGGACCACGCTGAAAGTCGCCGAATGGATCGACTTCTACACCTTTACGGAGGATGTCTCGGTCGAGGACGAGGGCGGCGAGACTGCGGTCCTTTCGCTGGTAGGGCCTAATGCTGACGCCCTCTTGGGCGATGCGTGCGAACTGAACGGTATCGAAGCCTACGAGTCTGCCTCCGTGGTACTCGGGGGCGTGGAGGCCACGGTGGTTCGCACCGATTTCCTGAAGTTGCCGTCGTACGAGCTCATTGTGCCGTCGGGCGGAGTGAACACTGTCCGTGAAGCGGTGCTCGCGGCTGGAATCGTCCATGGTCTCGCCGAGACAGGGGAGGAAGCGCTGGACTTGCTGCGGATCGAGCGAGGTGTGCCTGCACAAGGTAAGGAGCTGACCGAGGACGCCAACCCCCTCGAGGCGGGACTGATCGACTACATCAGCTTCAACAAGGGGTGCTACATTGGCCAGGAGGTCGTGGCTAGGCTCAACACCTACGATAAAGTGCAGCGGGCTCTCGTAGGCCTGTCGTGGGACGCTCCTGCCGTGCCGGACGAGGGATCAGGGCTATACGTGGACGGCAAGAAGGTCGGGGTCCTGACCTCGGTGGCGGCTTCTCTTCGGGCTGAGCGAGGTATCGGCCTTGGACTGGTGAGGAACGCTCACGCGAGGGCCGGCGTCACACTGGACATCGGCTCGCCGGGCGGGGCCACCGCCGTTGTTGAGGATCTCTTCTAGCCCCAGAGCGAAGCGCCGCCGTCCACTACGACGACCTGGCCCCGGATCATCGCGGCGTCGGGGCTGCACAGGAACGCCACGACCCGCGCTATGTCCTCCGGGCTCACCATCTTTCCCGTCACCGTCCGCTGTCCGGACTCGAGCATCTCCTCGCGGTTGGGAAAGTGCTTTAGGGCGCCGGTGTCTACGTAGCCGCCGGAGACCGCATTGACCGAGATGTCCTTGGACGCAAGCTCGACGGCGAGGTAGCGCGTCATGGCCTCAAGGGCCGCCTTGGACGTACCCACGGAGAAGTAGTACGGCAGCACCCTGGACGACCCCTGGCTGGTGATGTTGATGACGCTTCCGCCCCTGTCCATCAGGCGGGAGGCCTCGATGGTGCACAGCCACGCTGCCCTGGCGTTGACGTTCATCGTCCATTCCCAGTGTTTCTCGGTGAGCTCTGCCGCCGAGCGCTGGACGCCGGAGGCGGCGTTGTTGACTAGGATGTCGAGGCGTCCAAACCCTTCTTCGATGGTGGCGAAGACTTGCTTGAGCTTTTCGGCATCGGCTATGTTGGCCCGGATGCGCAGGCATCGGACGCCGAGGGCTTCGATCTCCCGCTGGGTCTCGACCGCCGCCGAGTCGCTCCGGAAGTAGTTGAAGGCCACGTCGGCTCCGCGCCGGGCCAACTCGAGGGCTATCGCTTTGCCGATGCCCCGCGACCCGCCCGTGACCAGCGCGGCCTTGCCTTCGAAAGACATCGACTATATGGCCATGCCGCCGTCGACGCTGATGACCTGTCCGGTGACGTAGCTGGACTTCGTGCTGGCGATGTGACCCACCATATAGGCGATGTCCTCGACCTCGCCGAAGTGCCCCATGGGAATCCACGTCATGATGCGGTCCTTCTGCTCCTGCTGTAGAACCGCGACCGTATCAGTGTTTATGTAGCCCGGTGTCACCGCGTTGACGGTGATATTGCGGGTCGCAACTTCTTTGGCGAGCGACTTCGTGAAGCCGATGACAGCAGCCTTCGAGGCCGAGTAGTTCGCCTGCCCGATGTTGCCCCTGATCCCTACCACTGAGCCGATGTGGATGATCCGGCCCCACCGCTTCCGCATCATCCCTCGCAGGACGGCTCGGGTGCAGTAGAAGGTGCCGTTGAGGTTGGTTCCCATTACCCGGTTCCAGGCATCGTCCGACATTCGCACCAGAAGGCCGTCGTGGATGATGCCCGCGTTGTTCACCAGGATGTCGACCGACCCCCAGGTCTCGTTGGCGAGAGTCACCATCTTGGAGACCTGGTCCAGGTTGCCCACGTCGGCCTGCACGGCGAACGCCTCGCCGCCCCCTGACTTGATGATATCGACCACCTCTTCGGCGGCAGCCGCTGAGGTGTTGTAGTTCACCGCGACCCTGGCCCCCATCTCGGCCAGTTTGAGAGAGATTGCCCTGCCGATTCCCTTGGCGGCGCCCGTAACGAGGGCAGCCTTTCCGTCCAAATCAGGTGTTCCCAATCCAGCTCCTTGCTGCGAATCGCGCAGGTCCGCTCTCATGCCTGGCCCAACGTCTCCCGGACTCGGGCCAGCTCGTCGTTTATGTTCTCGATGAGCCGCGTATCCACAGCCAGCTTGGCGATTCCGATAGCCCGTCTCACCGAACCGGCGCGCGCGCGTCCGTGGCCTACCACGCTGACGCCGTTAACGCCGAACAGCGTCCCGCCGCCCGCGCCCTCGGCGGGATTGCTCAGCTCGTGGACCGACTTCGCGATGGCGTCGACCTCTTCCTGCGGAAGCCTGTTGCCGAGCGTCGTCCGCAGGCGCTCCGCCATAGCGGTGCCGAACCCCTCCGACAGCTTCATCACGATGTTTCCGACGAAGCCGTCGCATATCACGACATCGGCCTTGTCGTTGAGGATGTCGTTAGCCTCGACGTTCCCGATGAAGTTGAGGCTCGTCTTTTCGAGTATGTCCGAGGTCTCCTTGACCTGCCGGTTGCCCTTACCGGCCTCCGCGCCGACGCTCAGCATGGCCACGCGAGGCCGCTCCACGCCGAAGACCTGGCGGGCGAAGACGTCGCCGATCACCGCGAAGCTGACGAGTTGGCTCGGCCTGCAGTCGACGTTCGTCCCGACGTCCAGGATCGCCGTCCTGGGAGCCAGCCCCACCACCGGCCCGCCGAGCGCGGGTCGGCCGATCCCCTCTATCACCCCCAGTATCACCGCGGCGGCCGCCATGGCGGCACCGGTCGACCCCATGCTCACGCAGGCGTCGACAACGCCCTTCTTCACCAGAGTTGTCGCGACGATGATGGAGGCCTTCGGCTTCTGCCGCAGGGCCAGCGCCGGCTGCTCTCCCTCCGCGACCACGCCCTCGGAAGGCACCACCTGGATGGGGAGCGCGTCCGTGTCGTGCTTTGCAAGCTCGGCCCCGACCTGCTCCGGGTCTCCCACCAGCGCGATGGCGACTCCGCCCTCGGCGGCGGCCTGTACCGCGCCGGCGACGATCTCGGCCGGAGCGTGGTCGCCGCCGAGGGCGTCTACCGCGATGCGGACCGGTCCCGATCGTTCAGTCAATTGGCGCTCCTCTATTCCTGGCCTTACCCCGGAGGGGCATTTGAAACCGTTACCGTGGCGTCGCCGGTGATCGCCGCCTCACCCGTCTGTCGCTCCACTCGCACCGCGCAGACGATCTCCCGGCCCTCGGCGCCTTCCCTGATTCTCTTAACGCTCCCGGACGCGGTGACGCTGTCCCCCATTCGAACCGGCGCGCGGAACCTGAGCTTCAGCCTGCCGTTCTCGGCCCACGTTTCGTGAAAGGCCATCGACATCATCTCTGAGATCGACGCGGCTACCATCATACCGTGCGCGATGATGCCACCGAAACGTGAGGCCGCCGCGAACTCCTGGTCTAGGTGGATCGGGTTGAAGTCGCCGGAGGCCTCCGCATATGCCCTGATGCGTTCCTGAGTTACCGACTTCTCGACGGTGGGGAGGGTGTCGCCACCCTTCAAACTCTTCTCTCTATCGATACGAAAGTTTGGGATGAGGGTGTTTCATCATAGGCTCTTTTTCCCTCTCCCTTGGTGAGACCCTTGCGTAACCTACCGGACGAGGCGATGTCGGGAGTTTCTAACGACACCACCGTAGCTAAGCCCCCAACCCTTCTGGATACCGGCCTTCGCCGGTATGACGGTTGTGCAAAGGTCCCTTGGTGGGAGAGGGTTGGGGTGAGGGTGATTCCATCACACAGGCACCGTGATTGTGCTCTTGCCGCCCATCACCTGACGCCCGCTCCCATCCTCGACCTCCACCTGCACGATCAGGAAGCGCCAGCCGCCTCTGACCGAGTTCTGGAGGAGGGTCGCCTTGCAGGTCAGGGTTTCGGGCGGGGTAACCGAGCCCTCGAACTGGATCTCCTGCCCGACGTGCAGGGTGCCGCCCGGGACCTCCAGGTCGTTGATCACCCCTCTGAGGCTAAGCGCGGCCAGGGCCATCGGAGGCGCCGTCGAGGGTGTCGCGGTGCTGTCGTCCACGGCCTCCACGTAAGCCGATACGGCGGCTTCGTCGAGGAAGTACCGCCGGTCGGACACGACCTGTCTTGGGAGAAGCTGGGCGTAGTCGATAGCCATGAGTCGAGGGCAACCGCACGAATTATAGTTTGGATTGGAGTCTCAGGGCAATTCGTTGTATTCGTTCGCGTCTATGGCAACTGTTCAGTCTGCATGAATCTGAGAGGTCCTCCCGGAGTGTCATTGCGAACGCAGCGTCAGCGGAGTGAGTAGTCTACGGCCATCCTTGGGTACGGCCCTGTGTGCGACGGGCTGTAGATTCTTCGTCGCTGCGCTCCTCAGAATGACACCAGGGAGGGGCTCCTCAGAGAATGACACCAGGGAGGGGCGACTCTCACGTCTCATCAAGTCTGAACAGTTGCCGTCTATGTCCATCACGCACGCGCATCGCACGGCCCAACGAACCGCAGTGTCCACTTTGCGAACTCCTCCAGGTGTGCGCGAAGGAAGTCCCTGGTCTCCTGGTCGATCAGGTTGCCTTCAGAGTCGAACCGGCGGGGCTCGAACTCTTGGACCAGCACGCCTGGCTTGACCATCACCAGTGAGCCGGTCTCTGACAGGCTCTGCTGAAGCTGCATCTGGGCCCGCGCGGTTCCTGCCCTTCCGCCAGACCCGATGATTGTCACTGGCTTGCCCATCAGCGAGCCCTGCTCCCGGTCACGAGAGGCCCAGTCGATAGCATTCTTGAGCGCCCCGGAGGTGCCCCAGTTGTACTCCGGCGTTGCGAAAATCACTCCGTCGGCGCCTCGCACCACCGTCTTGAGCGCCGACACCGGGGCAGGATCACCCACGACCTCGACGTCGCGGTTGTACAAAGGCAGGTCTCCTATGTCGAAGATGGATATCTCCATTCCGGCGGGGGCGACCTCCTGGGCGGCCCGCAACAGGCCCGTATTGGACGATGCCTTGTGGAGGCTGCCGGATATGCCCAAGACCTTGATCCGTTCTGACATCCTTCTCCTCCGAGCTATTGATTGGCCGCCTGGAGGCCTCAGGCCGCCAGGCCGAAGGACTTCCCGGCCAAGTCGGCCATGTAGCGGCCTATCGCCAGCGACGACGTGGCGCCGGGAGATGGGGCGTTCAGGACATGGACCGCGTCCTCGCTCTGAGCGATGCTGAAGTCCTGTAGGAGTTGGCCCTTCCTATCGACGGCCTGGGCCCTGACGCCCGCGCCCGGCTCGTGCAGGTCCTCTCCTTCAATCTCAGGCACCAACTTCCGAAGGGACTTGACGAATGAGGCCTTTACCCGCGATCTGTACATTTCGTGGAGACCGGTCTCCAAGTGAGAAGCGGACATCCGCCAGAAGCCGGGGTAGGTTGCCAGATCGAGAACGTCGCGGACGTTGAAGCTGGTCTTGCGATATCCTTCGCGGGCCAGCGCCAGCACCGCGTTGGGGCCCGCCTCTACGCTGCCGCCGATCCTCTTGGTGAAGTGCACGCCGAGGAAGGGAAGGTCCGGGTCAGGCACCGGGTATATCAGGCCCCGCACCAGGGATGCGCGTTGGGGAGTCAGCGAAAAGTACTCGCCTCGGAACGGGATGATGCGCACGCCGATGTCCACGCCCATCATGCCTGCGATGCGGTCGGCGTGCAGCCCGGCGCAGTTGATGACGCCGCCAGCGGATATGCTGCCGCCGGTCGTGTCGAGGAAGAGGCGGTCGTCGCGGCGGGCTATCGAGACCACCTTGGTACCGGTCATGAGCTCTCCGCCGCCCGACACCAGGTCGCGGGCGTATGCCTGTGAGACAGCCGAGAAGTCGATTATCCCCGTGTTAGGAGAGAAGATGGCTCGGACGCCTGCAGCGTGCGGTTCCAGCTCCAGAAGCCGCTCTCGTCCTATGATCTGAAGGCCCCTTGCGCCGTTGGCCGTCCCCCGCCGGTGCAGCTCTTCGAGGCGTGGTATCTCCGCGTCGTCGGTGGCGACGATCACCTTGCCGCACATATCGTAGGGTATCCCTCGTTCGTCGCAGTAGGCCCGGAGCATAGAGCCGCCGGTGGAGCAGAAATTGGCCTTCTGGGAGCCGGGGGAGTAGTAGATGCCGGCGTGGATCACGCCGCTGTTGTGTCCGGTCTGGTGGGCGGCGACCTCCGGCTCCTTCTCCAGCACGACGGTACGCTTCCTGGGGAAGTCCAGGACCAGCTGCCGCGCCGTAGCAAGGCCGATTATGCCGCCGCCGATGACCGCTATGTCGTAGCTTGATGAACTCAACAGACCGGCAAGATTCTACCACACGAGCTGTTCGACGCCGGTGGGACTCGCCGGTATGACGGTGATGCGAGGGTGTTAGAGGGTGTTTTCAAAGACCATGTCATTCTGAACGGAGCGAAGCGGAGTTGAAGAATCTAAAGCGGTGGACTGGTGCATAGGGCTTTAGATTCCTCGCTGCGCTCGGAATGACATACGGAGCAGGAGACTTCGAAAACACCCTCCTTCGAAAACACCCTCTTAGATGCCATTGGCCCAGGGTCGGGGGTCATGGGGGGTGTTCCTGGGACGGGGAGAAGCGTTCGCGGACGATCTCGTCGAGCTCGCGCCGCTCTTCGCGGCTTCTGCGTTCTTCTTCGATGCATTCACATTCGCAGGTGTTCACGTCGTGAGGGCATGCGGGGTAGTAGTCGAGTACGGAGGTGTACCAGCCGTGGGTGGAGTCAGGGGGCTGGCGGGCATCGTCTTCCGTGGGGCCGGGGTCGGCGTGCGGCTCCAGGATGTAGAAGGGGGAGGGGACCGGTTGGGGGCCGGCTTCCTCCCTGGCCTTTCGCTCCTTGTAGGCGGTGGTGAGGGTCTCTATGAGCTTCATGGTGCTCTGGGGGTCAATCTCGCCAAGCCCGTAGTTGGGGTCTCGGTCCCTGGAGTAGGCGCGTGCGGCGAGCTGCCTGGCGGCCCTGATCCGGTGGCGGGGCTTGAACCCTTCGAGCTCGCCCGTGACGGCGGCGTTAAGGAAGTCGGCCATCTTCCTGCCCCTGCCGGTCTTCTTCCTGACGAGGGCCGGCAGGTGAAAGAGAGTCTCCTCGGAGAGGACGAAGGCGGGTCGCCGCGGCCGTCTGGGGTGTGGGGGCGCCCACGGCGCCGGTGGATGGGGTTGCGGCGGCGAGGCCGGAGCGTCGTCGGGCTGCGGCACGGCGGCATCGGCAGACTGCTCGACGGCGATGCGTCCGTAGCCAATGCTGTCGAGCAGGAGCTGGGCGTCCAGCTGCTCATAGGGCTTAGCGTCGTCGTCCTCCATGATCGTGATGAGGCAGTTGACGATGGTGTCACCGTCGCCGGTGATCTCGCGGATGTATTCGGAGTAGGCGTCGCGGTCGTCTTCGAGGTCGGGGAAGGCCGCGGTTGACGTGTAGTCGTAGGTCATGTCAGCTTTCGAGGAGCTTTCGGGCGTTGCGGACGTCGTCCGGGGTTGCGCCGCGCAGCTTGCATCCGGCGACGTCCGCCAGGAAGCGGTCGATCCTGGAGCCGCCGTGGGTCTCTTTCCTGAGGACGCGCGAGAAGCTGGCGCCCACTGCGCCGGAGGGCGCGGCGTCTCCTGAGCGGGCGAGGGTCATGCATCTTCGGAGCTGCTCGGCGAGAACGATCCTCTGCCGGACGGCGACGCCTTCGCAGCGTCCCTCGATGGCGTCTGTCTCGAACCTGACGACTTCTCTGAAGAGGCCGAGGTCATTGTTGAGGACGATGGCGAGGGCGGAGTCCGGGCGTGACCGCCGGAGGATGGCGTATCCGACGAACATGTCGAGCAGTCTGCGGGCGGCTTCCAGCCGGTGCGTGGTGTCGAAGTCCTGGAGATCTCCTCTGGAGGCCTTGATGAGGAATTCGAGGATGAGGAGTCCGTCGTTGGTCTGTTCGCGGACGATCTCGGCGAGCGAACGGGGTTCACGTGAGGGCGTCAATGGTTCGCTCCTCTGAAGAGTGGTGTCGTGTCATGAGTATAGGGGATTGGAACAAATGTGTCAAGAATCTGAACTGTGATTTGTGTGATGGATATGATGGGGATGATGGAGGCGGAGTGGGTGGCGACTGCGCCGACGGCAAGGGAAGGCGGGTTTGAAACCCGCCGCTACGAACGGGAGGGCGCTGTCTATTTTCACGGTAACGACGGTGGTCAAAATGCGTTTGCCCCAAATCCCCCACCTAATTTGGATGTACGGCGTGGCAGACTGCCTCATGGGCCGCGCACCCCGCCGGGGGATGGGTTCCCGCCTTCGGAGACCTTTGCGTAACCTACCGGACGAGGCGATGTCGGGAGTTGTAAACGACACCATCCTAGCTAAGTCCCCACCCCTCTGGATACCGGCCTTCGCCGGTATGACGGTTGTGCAAAGGTCTCCCTTCGCGGGAACGACGGAGGTGGGGAATCTGGGTTGCCCTGACCCGCTGCGTGGTAGGATGGGGCTCTCATGACCGACCTCCTCTGCTATGCCGACAGCTACGTGCGTGAGCTCGACGCCACGGTGATAAGCGCGACGCCGAAGGGCGTGGTGCTGGACCGAACGGTCTTCTATCCAGGGGGCGGAGGGCAGCCGAGCGACACTGGGGAGCTGACAGCCGGGGCGGATTCCTACACGGTCAGGAAGCTGTCGCGCGTGGACGGCCAGATCGTGCACGAGCTGGAGGGGACGCCTCCGATGGAGGGCACCTCGGTGCGTGGAAGGATCGACTGGGAGCGCCGCTACAGGCTGATGCGGACGCACACCGCGCTGCACATACTGTGCGGGGTCGTCTGGAGGGACTACGGCGCCCAGGTGACCGGAGGCGATATGAAGCCGCTCTCGGCCAGGATGGACTTCGAGCTGGAGCAGATGTCGGCCGGCTTCGCCGCCGAGATAGAGGCGCGGGTGAACGAGGAGATCGAGGCTGCCCGGGACGTCGAGATCGGCAGCCTCTCCAGGGAAGAGGCGTTCTCCAATCCCGACCTGATTCGTACGAAGATCAACCTGCTGCCGCCCGGGGTCCGGGAGGTGCGCACGGTCAACATAGTCGGCCTCGACCTCCAGGCCGACGGGGGCACGCACGTCGCCAATACGTCTGAGGTGGGCCACGTCCGGGTCGTGGGCCACGAGAGCAAGGGGCGTATCAACAAGAGGCTGCGGATCAGGGTAGACCCGTAACGGGTACCGCAGCCCGACCGATCGTAACTGTTCAGTCCTGGTGAGAGAAACGCCCTCCACCCTGTGGATACCTGCTTTCTGAGACCTTTGCGTAACTGGGGCATTCCGGCGAAAGCCGGAATCCAGGACCCGCCTGAACACAGGAGCCCAGCTTGCAGATACTGGCGTTTCACCCTCACCCCAACCCTCTCCCGTCAAGGGAGAGGGGGTTACGCAAAGGTCTCCTTTCGCGGGTATGACGGTGGCTGTGCGTATCGCGAGCTCTTCACGAAGTCTGAACACTCACGACCGATCTCTCCCCCAAGAGGCCCCGCACCGCGCTTGGAATCGCCGCGGGAAGCGGCTAAACTTGGCCGTGCTCCGATTCCCACCATAGACGAGGAACCTCCCGATGCCTGAATTCCGCTACAAGGACCTCTTCGCCAAGTCCGCGCCCAAGGACCCGCCGCGAGCCGCGTCCGTGGCGCGGGCCAAGTACGACTTCGCGGTGGCCTACCCCGACCCGGACTCGCTGCCGCTGGACGACCTCGCCGACTCCCTGAAGTCCGCGCTTGCCGAAGAGGGCCGCGACCTGGCCGTGTATCCGCATCAGCAGGGCTACCCGCCGCTGCGGGAGTACGTGGCCTCCAAGCTGGAGCGCGACCGGGAGATTCGGGTCGGCGCCGACGAGATAGTCCTGGCCGATGGGTCGAGCCAGCCCCTGCACATGGTCGGCGAGTCGCTGCTCGATCCCGGCGACGTCGTGCTCACGGAGGAGTTCGTGTACGTCGGCACCCTGGCGATGCTGAGGCGCTTCCAGGCCGACATCAGGGGTGTCCAGTGCGATGAGGACGGGCTGCTTCCCGACGCCCTCGAAGACGCGATCGTCAGGGCCGTGGGCCAGAGCCGGAGGCCGAAGTTCATCTATACGATTCCCACATTCCAGAACCCGCTGGGCTGGACGATGACGCTGGAACGTAGGAAAGCGCTCGTCGAGCTTTCGCACAAGTACGACGTTCCGATCCTGGAGGACGATTGCTACGTGGACCTTCGATACGAAGGCGAGCCGGTGCCCGCCATCCACTCTCTCGATGACTCCGGCAGGGTGATGTACGTGGCCTCCTTCTCCAAGATCATCGCTCCGGGGATGCGGCTGGGGTACCTGACCGGGCCGGAGGAGCTCCTGGACGTGGCCCGGGCAGCCAAGAGCGGCGGAGGCGTCAACCAGTTCGCGGCGCTGGCGGTCCACCGCTACGCCGCCAGCGGCAAGTTGGACGAACACATCGAGGAGTCGATAGGCGTGCTGAGAACCAAGAGAGACGCCATGCTGGCCGCGCTGGGAGAGAACTTCGGCACGGCGGCGAAGTGGAGCCGCCCGAACGGCGGCCTGTACGTCTGGCTGGAGATGCCCGAGGGCGCCGACCTTGTTGCGGCCAGGGACAACGCCTTCGATGCGGATGTGGGTTACAGCGCGGGCAACGTGTTCGCGCCGGATGGAGTCTCCGGCACCAACATGGCCCGATTGTGCTTCGGCTACAACACGCCCGACGAGATCGGCGAAGGCATAGCCAGGTTGGCGGAGGTCTTCGAGCGCGAAGGAATGCTCGGCGGCTGACGCGCTTTGCCGCTAGTTGGAGACCTTTGCATAACTCCGTCATTCCGGCGAAAGCCTGAATCTAGGACCTGCCTGAACATAGGAGCCAGCTTGCAGATACTGGCGTTTCACCCTCACCCCAACCCTCTCCCGTTGTATAGACCGGGGACATAGGTTACACATGTTCGGAGACATGGGTTACACCATTAGGCATGGTAATTCTGTTCAGGAGGATGCCCATGCCATGGAGGGTGGAAACTGTCATGTCTCAACGCAAAGAGTTGGTCGCTCTGGCGCGGTCCGAGGGAGTGATCATGAGCGAACTGTGTTTGCGCAGTGGGATCAGCCGCAAGACTGGCTACAAGTGGCTGAGACGATACCTTGAAGGCGGAGAGCAGCGTCTGGATGATCTCCCGAAGCGCCCTCATCACTCCCCGAACCGGACGAGCGACGACATGGAGCAGCTCGTCGTAGACCTTCGCCGGGAGCATCCCACCAAGGGAGGACACGTGCTGGCCAGGATACTCAAGGATCGTGGACACAACAGTGTGCCGTCCAAGAGCACGATCACGGCCATCCTCAGACGACATCAACTTATCGAGCCATCTGAGAGTCTCAAGCACAAGCCGTATAAGCGCTTCGAGCACGAGCGGCCCAACCAGCTGTGGCAGATGGACTTCAAGGGGCATATCCCTGTCGTCAGCGGTGGACGTTGCCACCCGCTGACGGTCCTGGACGACCATTCGAGGTTCTCCCTGGGTGTGAGGGCTTGTGCAGACGAGAGGACTCAGACCGTCCATGACCATCTTACGTCCATCTTCAGCCACTACGGCATGCCCAATACGATACTGGTTGACAACGGCTCTCCCTGGGGCAGCGACGTTGACCACCCCTTCACCCCACTGACAGTCTGGCTGGTCCAACTGGGAGTCAGAGTGGTCCACAGTAGGCCATACCACCCCCAGACCCTCGGCAAGCTCGAGCGCTTCCACAGGTCCCTCAAGACTGAGCTGCTCCAGGGAAGCAGATACACCGACCTGTCCCACTGCCAGAGCAGCTTCGATGGATGGCGAGACTTTTACAACCTCCAGCGTCCTCATCACGCCCTGGACCTCAATACGCCTGCCAGCCGATACACCGTCAGCCCTCGGCCTTTCCCGGAGACGCTTCCGACCGTCGACTACGACACTGACGACCAGGTACGCTCTGTAGATGTCAACGGCCGAATATCCTTCCTGGGCAGATCATTCCCCGTCGGTAAAGCCTTCAGAGGCAAGAGGGTCGCTCTAAGGCCCACACCCACTGACGGCACATGGAAGGTCTTTTTCTCCGTCCAGTCCATCGCTACCATAGATCTCAATCAATAGAATGTGTAACCCATGTCCCCGAACAACTGTTACCCATCTCTCCGGTCTGTACACCCGTCAAGGGAGAGGGGGTTACGCAAAGGTCCGCTAGTTGCGGCTGAATCTCTGGGACAGCCCCTCTTCCACCCTTCGCCTGAGATCCTCCGTCGATCGGTTGAACAGTGACAGCGCCGACCGGAGACGCGACGAAGCTGTTGGCTCTTCCAGGAGGGCCTGCTTCCGCGCCGTGTCGACCTGAAGCGTAGCCGCGGCGAGGTACGATAGTGAGACGGGCTCTGTCGGGACCGGGATGTCCCTGACCCAACCGCCTCCAAGCCCTGAGACCAGGGCCAGATAGGCGGCAACGGCCTCTCGGACGGCGGCTGTCAGCTCCGGCGTGACACCCTGATCGGCCTCCTCGGCGAGAAGCTCGACAGACCCGGATGGGTAGGGAAGCTCGTCGGAGATACTTTTGATGCGGAACCGCTGCCGACCCACGCAGGAGATCAGGAATCTCCCCCTCTGCTCATCGCTAACCTGAACGATCTCGTCCACCGTACCGGTGGCGTGCGGCACGGCCGCCCCTCCCACTTCGACACCCTCCTTGATCAGGACCGCTCCGAACCTGGAATCGGCCGCCAGGCAGTCCTGAAGCATCTCCTTGTACCGGATGCTCCTATAGATGTCAAGGAGTGCTGTGGGATAGGGCTGAGTTCCGTAGGACGGAGAAGACCTCGCGAGCGACATAGCGTTTGAGGCAGCGGATCACCTCAGCCTTGCTCATTCCCTCGGTGGTGCGACGACGCATGTATGCCTGGGTCCGCTCATCATGACGAAGTCTGACGACAACAATGCGATGGAGTGCCGCGTTGGCCTGGCGGTGGCCGCCTCGGTTGAGCCGATGCCTGGTGGTCTTGCCGGAGGAAGCAGGGATGGGATTGACACCGCACAGGGAGGCGAAGGCAGCCTCGGAGTGGAGGCGGTCCGGGTTACTCCCTGCAGCAATGAGGAGGGTCGCCGCCGTGTCTGGTCCTATGCCGAAGCCATCCACCAGGGCTGGGGCTGCCGTCCGTGTGAGTCTTTGGATCTCGGCCTCCAGGTCCTGTATCTCATTACCGAGTTGACGGTAGCGACGGGCAAGGGAGCGAAGAGCATACTTGGCCGCCGCGGTGGGACCCTCCATACGACCAGGCCGGAAGCTCTTGGACCGGGTGACAAGGGCAGCAGCGGTGAGGCCAGTGAGGTGCTCACGAAGCCGGGCCGGGGCCGTGACAACCAGGGCCTTCATCTGGTTGATTGCCTGGGTGCGAGCCTTGACGGCCGAGTCCTTGGTGCTCTTGAACATACGGATCATTTCGACTTCACCCTCACCTGACTTGGGAGTGGCATCGGCTACTCCGGCAAGCACAGCACGCGCTGCCATCTCCGCATCAGTGGAATCGCTCTTCCCCTTCCGATAGCGGGTTGACCGGTCGGGCCGGTTGACCTCCACTACGGTATGGCCCCTACTGGTCAGGAATCGGGCGACTCCGGCACCGTAGGAACCGGTGCCTTCAATCCCGAAGGCATGAATCTCTCCCAGGCCCCGGGACCACCGTTCGAGCTCCTCATACCCATGGGTGGTCGCCACTGTGTGAAGCTCCCCCAGGCGGACCCCCTGACGGTCAATGGCCACCGCCACATGCTCATCCTGGTGGGTGTCGACTCCGACGACCAGCTCAACACCACGACTACCTTCATGACCGACGACTCCTGTCATTTCTACCTCCCGGAGGATTGCGCGCCGGCCAGGTGAGCGGACAAGACTGCGATGGGGCGTGGGGCCAGGCTCCTATAAGGTCACTGCTCGCCTTGCCAAAGGCACTTCGGGTGCCACCTCGACTCGAGTCGACAGATCAGGCTGAAGGCATGATGCCAGTCTCAGAAAGGGTCAGGCCCGAGCCGAGGTGGCCCAGGATTCATCATCGCAGTCCTCGAATATCTGCAGCGGCAGCGCCGCTCCTGGGAAGAGCACGGTGTTGAGGGGAAAGAGGGGCAGGACTCGCTCTTCGCTGTCCATCCTCAGTTGCCCTCTACGCTGAGCCGTGCCCACCGGGTGTGAGAGACGCCGCCTCTGGTGCCCCAGTAGAAGACGAGCAGGTCTCCATCCGGCAGCAGACTGCCGCCGGGGCGTCCGAACCCCTGCGCCATGTTCAGGGCGAGGCTGGTGTTCTCCGGGCTGCCCAGGATTGCCTCGTCTCCCGCGTCGAAGACTACGGTCTCATCCGAGTAGTGCTTGAGGTCCTCCGTTATCGCAACCCTGATGCCCTGCGGCTCGCGCCGGTAGGCGTACACCGCGGCGACCCTGCCGTCGGCGAGGGCGACGGGTGCGCACATCTGGCCCATCAGGTCCGTGGGCCGGGGGGTGGACCAGGTGCGGCCCTGGTCTCCGGAGATGAGCCAGTGGTTGGGAAGGTCTCGCACCTCTCGGTACACGTGGGCCCACACGGTCTCGTATATCCGTCCATCCGGCAGGACGGTACCGACGTGGTCCCACCAGTTGACCGTGCCGCTGGTGTCGTCCGCAACGACGGTCAGCTCGCCCCATGTTGCCCCTTGGTCGGAGGAGAACATGGCGAGAGCCTTCTGGTCGGGCGGGCCGTCGTAGCCGACCGGCTTCCAGGTCTCCATCGGGTACATCCAGCGGTCGGGGGCGATTTGTAGCAGGTCGCCGGAGCCGTTGGCCGTGTACTTGGCCGGGTCGAGCCCGGCGTCCACGATCTGTGGAACGGACCAGCTGCGGCCCGCGTCGTCGGACCACAGGATGATGTTCTCGGGCTGTTGGAGGGTCTCCGACGAGGCGTCGAAGGTCTGGGATATCTTGCTTGCATCGAAGCGGGTCGTCTTCAGGAGTAGTCGTCATACAGGGACGCAGTATATGCGGGCACCCCTGTATGACCATCCCTCTTCAGCGGCTCCGGCACCCTTGACCTCGCCCTCGTTAGTCCAGGTCGCGAGCCCGTCGGTGGAGCGTAGTATCTCGATTCGCGCGTCGGAGGCCGTGAAGTGCGACGCAGTGAACTGGCCGGCGATGAACGAGCCGTCAGGCAGCGGCTCGATTCCAGGCATGTAGGCGCTGCCCTCGGCACGGTAGGAGATTATCCCTTCATCGACTATCCTCAATTTGTCACTCCTATGACAACGCTCGATTGATGTCGTGACTCCGAAGTATAGTGAACCGGCGGGGGCAATCCAAACGTCACGCTGAGGAGCGGAGCGCCGGAGAGTCCCCGAAAGCGGTCTGCTTCTCTCGCTGCTTCTGCCGGGCGGTCTGGTCGGGCGGCGTGAAGCCTGCCCGGAAGCGCTCTCGATACTGCTGAAAGCTGCCGTCCACTATTGCGGCCCGCATCTCCTCCATGAGCCGCAGCACGAATCTGAGGTTGTGAATGGTGGCGAGCCGATACGCCAGAAGCTCTTTCGAGCGGAAGAGATGGTTGATGTACGCTGCGGAGAAGGTGTCGCAGGCATAGCAGTCGCAGCCCTCCTCCACCGGCCCCTCACGGCCTCGAAAGGGCGCCGAATACACGTTCACGCGGCCTCCGCGGGTGAATAGCGCTCCGTTCCGGGCCACGCGGGTGGGTAGGGCGCAGTCGAGCATGTCCACCCCGGCGGCGATGGCCTCCACAAGGTCATCGGGCGAACCGACGCCCATCAGGTACCTGGGCTTGTCGGATGGCAACAGGGAAGTGGTCGCGGCGGTCGTTTCGTATATCTGGTTCTTCGTCTCTCCCACGCTCACGCCGCCTATAGCGTAACCAGGAAGCCCCAGGGACACGAGGAAGTCGGCGGACCGCTCGCGCAGGTCCGGGAACATACCGCCCTGCACTATGCCGAAGAGCATCTGATCGGGCCGCGATGCTGCGGCGAGGCATCGCACAGCCCAGCGGCCGGTGGTATCCACAGCGCTAGCCACCTCTTCGCGCCGCGCCGTTGCTGGGGGACAGACATCCAGCGGCATGATGATGTCGGCGCCGATCCTTTCCTGGTTCCACACGGCGGACTCCGGCGTCAGCTCGTGGATGCTGCCGTCGATGTGCGACTTGAAGGTGATGCCGTCCTCTGTGACCTTACGGAGGTGTTCCAAGCTGAAGCCCTGGAATCCACCGCTGTCGGTCAGAACCGGGCGCGGCCAGCCCATGAAGGAGTGTATACCGCCGAGCCTCTGAATGGCCTCGGCGCCTGGGCGCAGGTACAGGTGGTACGCGTTTCCCAGCACGATTCGGGCACCGACGGCCTCGAGGTCACGCGGGTCGAGCGACTTGACGGAGCCCTGAGTCGCTACAGGCATGAATGCCGGCGTCGGCACTTCTCCATGCGGGGTGCGCAGGTAACCGGCGCGGGCGTCTCCGTCGCGGGCCTCTATGGCGAAGCTGCCGCCGGTCAAGTCACGCCTCCAGGAGGCCTTGGACCATCAGGCTCACTCCCAGGGAGAAAACCGCTACTCCCAGGAGCCGCAAGATCCAGCGGCTCTTGACTCTCCCACTCACGAGCGCTCCTACCTGGCTCCCGACTACCAGCCCCAGACCGGCCCACACGAAGGTGGGGTACCACTCGATGTGACCGAGAGCCGCGTGGGTTGCGGCCCCAGCGGTCGTATAGATGGACAGCGCGAAGAGGGAGGTGGCCACGGCCACTCGCACCGGGAAGCTGAACAGCGATATGAGCAGTGGGGTGCGCAGGAACCCTCCACCTGTGCCGAAGAAGCTCGACATGAAGCCCAGCACTACGTTGAAGGATGTGGCCAGCGGCTCGTTGAACCTGTACTCGAAGGCCTGTCCATCCGACGTCGTTATGCGCCGGTCTCCTCTCTTGTGGCCGGCTTCCGAGGCGGGTTTCCCATGCCGTCCCTCAGATTCGACCGGCCTCAGCAGCAGCTGCAGCGTCACACCCAGCAGCAGGACCCCGAACAGGATGCGAAAGGTGTCGCCTCCTATCTGGGTGACTACGAACGGCCCCAGAACCGCGCCGGGAATGGCGGCGGCTGCGAAGAGCAGCCCGCTGCGATAGTCAATGAGGCCCATTCTGCGGTACACCTGAGTACCGGACAGGCTGCTCAGGGCAACCACTCCAAGGGTGGTGCCCGCAACGACTTCCGGCTCCATATCGAAGAAGATCAGGAGGATCGGTGCCAGGATGAACCCGCCGCCCGCGCCAATCAGCACGCCGTAGGCCCCGGTTCCGAATCCGAGTAGAAGGAGCAACAGCCATTCGGGCATAGGGGATTCGGGCTGCGCCTACCGGGCCAGCCACGCCAGGGTTTCGCTGACGAGGTCCGGGGGGACGTCTGTTCGGGTAACCGCTTTGCCTATTCCGTCCAGCAGCACCCAGTGGATGTCCCTGTCCTGCGTCTTCTTGTCCGATTTCATGGCCTCGGTCACCGCGTCGGCGTCCAGGCCGGGGTAGGCCAACGGAAGCCCGTATCTTTCGAGGATGGAGCGCTGGCGGTGCAGCTCAGCGTCTGACAGCATGCCGAGCTGGTTGCCTATGTACCCGGCTCCCATCATTCCGATGCTCACGGCCTCTCCGTGGAGAAGGGCTGAGTAGCCAGTCGCCGCTTCGAGGGCGTGACCTATGGTGTGGCCGTAGTTCAGCAAAGCCCGGAGTCCCAGCGTCTCCTTCTCGTCGCGTGAGACCACGGAGCCCTTGATCGACACGCTTCTGCGAATGATGGCGGTGGCCTGCTCGGGATCCAGCGAGCGAATGGCGTCCCGGCGCTCCTCGAAGAGGTCTAGCAGGTCGCGGTCCAGTATCAGTCCTTTCTTGATCCCCTCGGCCCAGCCTGCCGTCCGCTCGCGCGCAGACAGGCTCGTGAGCGTGCTCGCGTCGGACAGCACGAAGCGGGGCTGGTGGAATGCCCCGACCAGGTTCTTGCCGTAGGGCAGATCGACCGCCGTCTTGCCTCCGACCGAGGCGTCGAGCATAGCGAGGAGGGTTGTGGGTACCTGCGTGAACGGCATGCCTCTGAGGTAGGTCGCCGCGACGAACCCCGCCATGTCTCCGACCATGCCCCCGCCTACCGCGACGACCAGGTTCTTCCGCTCGGCGCGGGACTCGGCGAGCCAACCGTAGATCGCGTTTGCGCTCTGGAGGGTCTTGTTCTGCTCCCCGGCCTCCATCAAGTAGAGGTGGGCGGTGATGCCGGCGTTCTCGAGGGATATGCGGGCGTGCTCGGCGTGCTCCCTCGCACCCGAATCGCCGATCACGAAGGCTGTGGAGGGCCCGACGAGCTTGGCGGCCCGCTCTCCGAGCCCGCCGATAATGTCCCAGCCCACCCAGACGGGGTATCGGCCCTGGGAGGTGAGGACTACCGATGCGAGGTCGGGGCCGTAGTCCGGGGAGTCGTGCGACTCCCCGACAGGCTCAGGCCGATGCCCGTCAACTGCCAGGGTTCGCGAGGCGCGGACGACCTCTGCGGCTGCCTCGTCCGGTGTCATCCCGTCGGTGTGGACGGTCCAATGGGAGAGGGCGTATCCCGGTTGGCGGTCGGCCTTGAGCGAGCGAATCCTGGCGGGTGGGTCTTCGGACTCGAGCATCGGACGGACGATGGCGCCGCGCTGCCGGCTCTCCTTCTCCAGACGCCGGTGGATCGTCTCCGGACGCGCCTCGAGGCATACGACGATGCCGCGCTGCTCCATGATGCGACGGTTCTTCTCGTCCATCGGCAGCCCGCCGCCTGTCGAGATCACCTGGCTCTCTCCAGAGGCGGCCTCGACGAGGCTCTCCCGTTCCAGCTCTCTGAAGAAGGTCTCTCCGCTTTCGGCAAACACTTCGGAGATAGGCTTGCCGGCCCGCTTGACGACGAGATCGTCGGTGTCGACGAATTGCCATCCGAGACGGCTTGCTGCCGTCCTGCCGACCGAGGTCTTGCCAGAACCGGAGAACCCGGTGATGAAAATATTCTTCTTCAAGTTGCGCCTGCGCCCCGCCAGTCCGCTGCAGGACTAGAGGCGCGTCCGCTCCAGCGCCTCTTCCGCAGCCTCGAACATCACCTGGACGGGTGCGTCGAGGCCCGTCCACCTTTCAAACGCTCCCGCGCCCTGGTAGACCAGCATGGGCAGGCCGCCCAGGCAGGCCGCGCCCGCCTCGGCAGCCTCCTCCAGCAAAGGTGTCCGCGCCGGATTGTACACCATGTCATACACGAGGGCTGAAGCAGGGATGAGCTCCGCCCGCAGGGGCGAAACGGAGCCCGCGTCGCCGCCCTGCATTCCCACCGAGGTGGAGTTGACGATCAAGTCGGCATCGGAGGCGGCCCGCTCCAGGCCGGCCCCGCCGAGCGGTACGGCGGCAACGTCGGGGACGGCGCCCCCGACGCTGGCGGCCAGAGACTCGGCGCGCTCCAGCGTGCGGTTGGCTATCACCAGCGACCTGACGCCCTCTTCCGCCAGGGCGAAGACCGCAGCTCTGGCAGCCCCTCCTGCGCCCAGGAGCACGGCGCGTTTGCCGCGCGGGTCGAATCCGCCCGTTACCCTCAGAGAGGTCACGAAGCCGTAGGCATCGGTGTTGTATCCTGCCAGACTGCCGTTCTCACGGACGATCGTGTTCACGGCTCCAATCGCCGCCGCCGCCGGGTCCAGGCGGTCGACCAGTCCGGCCACGTGTTCCTTGTGCGGTACGGTCACGTTGGCGCCGAGGTACTCTCCGCCTCTCAGTGAGTTGACCTTTGCCGCCAGCAGATCTGGATGCGTGGGCCATGCGTGATACTTGACCGGCAGCGAGTGGTGGTCGAACGCAACCTGCTGGAATGCTGGCGAGATGGTGTGCCCCAGCGGGTAGCCGATCAGTCCAACGAGAGAGGCCATGGGGACGGCAAGTATACCAAACGACGGGGGAGGGCGCCCACGGCGCCGGTATGTGGGTGCGGAAGACCGCTATTTGTTCAGGTTACCGAGGACGGTGATGCCGCGAGGTCCGTCGCTCCGTCCTCGAACAGAGCCAGAACATTTAGGTCCATACGGCATTCTGTGACATTTGGGGACTTTCAGCTTTGGGACGGTCTTGGTAAGTGTGCCATGAACGCGACTTTTTTGTGACATCGACGTGACATTTTGTGCCATTACTGGGACATTCTGTGTCACGGCCTCGGTCCGGGATGGTGTAACGGGTTCTGTTGCATATTCAGGGTAGACAGTGACTAGGGGAGACTATACCATGCGGCGGCCATGGACCCCACAGACTTCTGGGACAACTTACCCAAGGCATTGGTCGCGCACCACGGCGAGAGGGGCCGACGATTGAGTGGTAAGGCTGCACTCGCCATCGCCTATGCGCTCATTGCCCTACCGTGGGTGATGGCCGCCGGTGCCACAGCAGCGCTCACCACTGGCTTGGCGCTGTTATTGGGTGCTCTCCGTCCTGTGATCGGGTCTGAGCTATACGCGCAACTCGGCTATGTCCTAGTGCCAGCCGTGGTTGTGATTTTGTTGCTGTGGCTCGCCGCCTATGTTGCGGGCCGCATTGTGGAACTCCGCATTGACAAGCGACTGACAGAAAGGGAGCGGCAGCTTGCCCAGGGCTGGGAGCAACTTAAGGCGCACTGGCGCGAGCACGACGAAGCCCCTAGTTGGCACATCGTCGTCAACACGCCTGAAGAGGCCCACGAGCAAGAGGCCGAGATTCGGGACATACTGTTGGGCTACTGGCAGCAGATAAACGACGCCGTGATGAAACTCGTCAAAGAGGAACTCGCACAGCAAGACCGCGAGAGGGAGCGGCATGGCTAGGCCGAATTTCAAGAACCGCACGTTGTGGACTGGCGACAACCTGGACGTTATGCGCGGCCTCAACTCGGAGACCGTAGATCTGATCTACCTTGACCCGCCGTTCAACTCGAACCGCAACTATGCCGCGCCCATCGGTTCGGAAGCGGCGGGCGCGGCGTTCAAAGACACATGGACGCTCTCCGATGTTGACCTGGCGTGGCATGGGGAGATAGCCGAGGCGAGTCCCGCGCTCTACGCGGTGATTGACGCCGCGAGACAGGCGCACGGCAAGGGGATGCAGTCGTATCTAATAATGATGGCCGTCCGGTTGCTGGAGATGCGGCGGCTACTGAAGCCGACGGGCAGCGTCTACCTGCACTGTGACCCGACGGCAAGCCACTATCTCAAGATGCTCATGGACGTGGTATTCGGCCCGAACAGGTTTTGGGCGGCCATAACGTGGAAGCGTACATCGGCCCACAATGACCGTCTGTTCGGCTCCGAGTCCGACACGATCCTGATGTATGGCGGCGGCAAGCAGAATCCCGATGCTGTGCGAGTGCCACTTTCCGAGAAGAACACCGCATCTAAGTACCGGTACAAGGACGCTATTGGAAGATACCGTACAGGCGACCTGACAGGCGCCGGCACACGTGATGGGGAATCAGGCGAAGCATGGCGCGATTTCGATCCCACCGCAATTGGGCGGCATTGGGCGATTCCCAAGGCCGGGGCATACGCTCAATACCTAGAGACGCTGTTACCGGGCTATCTCAGCATTGTCGGTGCCCACGACAGGCTTGACGCGCTGAACAAGGCGGGGATGATTCACTACTCAAGAAAGGGCGGGATGCCCGCGTTGAAACGGTACTTGCTGCCCGATGCCGGACAGCTGCCGGGAGACATATGGACAGACATCAACGTGGTCAACGCGCGGGCGAAAGAGCGAGTCAACTACCCGACGCAGAAGCCGTTGGCCCTGCTGGAGCGCATCATCAAGGCCAGCTCCAATGAGAGCGACATGGTACTTGACCCGTTCTGTGGGTGTGCGACGGCCCTTGTCGCAGCCGAGAAGCTAGAGCGGCGATGGGTCGGGATAGACCTGTCTCCCAAGGCCAAGGAGCTTGTCGGGAGGCGGATGCGAAAGGACCTTGGGATGTTTGGGCTACGCACCGCCTACCGGACGGACATTCCCAGCCGGACAGACCAGGGAAAGCTGCCGCACTACAAGACGCACAAGCACACGCTGTTCGGTCGCCAAGAGGGACATTGCGCAGGCTGCCGGACGTCCTTCCCGTTCCGCAACTTCACGATAGACCACGTCGTGCCGCGCTCGAAGGGCGGGACAGACCACCTAGACAACCTTCAACTGCTATGCGGCGCGTGCAACAGCATGAAGGGCGCGAAGTCCCAAGAGGAGTTTCTAGCGACGCTCACGCGGGAGGGGATACGGTGAAGCTAGGCCGCCCTTCGCATCGTGGCGATATCAGTCCTGGCCGATTGCCCGAAGGCACACCCTGACCCCGTATCGAGTACAGGGCAGGCTCTGGCCTTCTACCTTCAAGGGAGAGATGCGTTGCGGGGCGGGTTTCAGGTATACAATGGGGCACCACAAGACCGTCAGGAGGAGGACACCATGGGCAACAAGCTTCCGTACACCGCCGAAGAGATCGAGGAGAGATTGGGGGCCACCACTGCTGCTTTCCCCCTGGATGCGTCGCGCTTGGGCGCAAGCGAGGTGGCGGCCATCCGTGCCGCCGGAATCAGCAGGATCGAGGTGAGCGGCATAAAGTCACCCGAGCACTTCGACTTCGGCAGCCGCCAGCAGGCCGCCGACGTGGTCCGCGAGTGCCGGGAGCAGGGCGTCGAAGTCGTCTCGGCACACGGCCCAACCGTCCCCTACGCCTCCGAGGACGAGGACGAGCGCAGGGCAGCCGCGAAGGAGGCCGCCGACGCAGCCCGTGTCGCCGAAGAGATGGGCGCATCGGTAATGGTCTGCCACTTCGGCACCACGGACGAGTCGAAGAGGACGGTCGAGGACATGCTGGAGGAGCTAGAAGGCTCCTCGATAAAGCTCGCCAACGAAAACGGAGAGAACCTTGTGGACTACATGGCCCTCGTGGATGAAATAGGCTCGGATCGTTTCGGCATGGTGGTCGATGTCGGCCACACCCGCGATGAGGACGGAGTCAACCCCTTCATCAAGCCCGACCGTGCGCGCGAGACGCTGGCCCAGTGCGGCGGCCGCCTCATCCACCTCCACCTGCACGACTTCCTGGAGACCGACCACATAGCTCCCATGGACGGCAACCTCCAGTGGGCCGAGGTGTTCGGCGCCCTGAAGGACATCGACTACCAGGGCGTCTTCATGTTCGAGGCCCTCTTCCCGCCGGAGAGGCGCGAGAGCCGGCCCGAGTACGTTCTTGGCAAGACCGCCGAGTTTCCCCAGGCCTTCGCCGCCAGGTACGGATAGCCCTGTCGGCGAAACCGACCATTGCCTGATCGCGAGCCGATAGAGGTAGTATCCCGCGGTTCCCGTAGGGCCACGGGTGGAAGTAGGCAGTCGCCCGCTGCACCACCTCGCTCTAGTCGCCCCGGTCAGGAACGAACCGCGTAGACAGCTTCGTCGTCGGCTCCGTGACGAATTCCGGTTTCAAACCCGCCCTACGATGGTTGACCAGGCCATAGCTGCGTTCTTCATAAACTGGGATGGTGCTCTGGTAGAGCATGTTCAGGCGTGGCCAGGCTCTTGACACGGTACCGGCGGAAGTTACAATCAGCGCGGGCCACAGGCCTCGGAGGGGTGAGAGAGTGAATTGGAAATTTGAACTGGTTGCTGGGCCGTACGGGGGGACGTCCGAGGGGCCCGCGTGGGATGGGACGGGACTGCTGTTCACCCACATACCTACCAGCCGCATCCTCAGGTTCGACCCCGCCACCGGGGAGACGGTCGAGCACATCACCGGTACGGGGAATGCCAACGGCCTGATGTTCGATGGTTCCGGGAGGCTGTACGCATGCCAGGGCGGGGCCCGGCGCGTCGTCCGGCACGAGTCGGACGGAGCGCTAACGGTGCTGGCAGACGGCTTCGATGGGCAGCGGCTCAACATCCCCAACGACCTCGCGATCGACCTGGAGGGCAGGGTCTGGTTCACTGACCCGTACTACGAGGGCGCAGGCGGTCCGTGGAGCGAGGACAGGGCCAACAAGGATTTGGACCACGACTCGGTGTACCGGCTTGACGAGTCGGAAGACGGCTGGGACATCACGCGGGTCACCTTCGACACGACGCGCCCGAACGGACTCCTCTTCTCTCTCGACCACTCGGTCCTGTATGTAGCCCAGAGCGGCCGACGCGAGGACGAAAAGAGGGAGCTGCGAGCCTATCCGGTTCTGGAGGACGGGAGCCTGGGGAGCTACACGGAGCTTCACGACTTCGGCGCCCACCGAGGGATAGACGGCATGGTCCTGGATACGGAGGGCAACATCGTCGCCACGGCGGGGCTCAGGGAGAGCGGCCCGGGCCCGATGATCTACGTATTCTCTCCGGAGGGCGACGTGCTCGAGACCCACGCGATGCCGGAGGACCGTCCCACCAACTGCACCTTCGCGGGCCCCGACCTGACGACGCTCTACGTTACCACTGGCGGCGGCCACCTCTTCCGGACACCGACGGACAGACAGGGCAGGCTGCTGTATCCCAAGCTGTGCTGTTGAGCCGGTTTGCGTATGATGCTGGCCTATCGCTTGAAGACCACCCTCACCCTAGCCCTCTCCCGTCGAGGGACCTTTGCGTAACCTACCGGACGAGGCGATGTCGGGAGTTGTGAACGACACCACACTAGCTAAGCCCCCACCCCTCTGGATACCGGCCTTCGCCGGTATGACGGTTGTGCAAAGGTCTCCCCGAGGGAGAGGGGATGTGCCAGAAGGCGGGTTTCAAACCCGCCCCTACGATCTGAATTGGCGGCGTAGGCAAAACGATTTGGTATCAGCTACCTTCAGAGGAGGATCACATGACGGACGACACTATCAGGATCGGGTTCATCGGGGCGGGCGATAACACCAGAAGCCGCCACATACCAGGGTTCCAGGCTATTGACGGCGTTGAGCTCGTCAGCGTCTGCAACCGCAGCAGGGAGTCGAGCCAGAGGGTCGCGGACCAGTTCGGGATTCCCCTGGTGTACGACAACTGGGTCGACCTGGTGGAAGACGACAACACGGATGCCATATGCATCGGGACCTGGCCGTACATGCACTGCACGATGACTCTCGCCGGTCTCGAGAACGGAAAGCACGTCCTGACCGAGGCACGGATGGCGATGAACGCCGCTGAGGCGAGGGCCATGCTCGAGGCGTCCATGATGGAGCCGGACCTCGTTACTCAGATCGTCCCGTCCCCGCACACGCTCCCGGTCGATTCGACGATCAAGGAGTTGATCGCCGACGGCTATCTTGGCGAGCTGCTGTCGGTCGACATGACTTCACAGAGCGGCTTCATAGACCACGACGCGCCTCTGCACTGGCGCCACGACCGTGACCTGAGCGGTTTCAACACGATGGGAATGGGCATCTCCTACGAGTCGCTGTTGCGCTGGGTGGGTCCAGCCTCTGGTGCCATGGCAATCACGAAGGTCAACGTCAAGTCCAGGAGGGACGAGTCCGGGCAGGCCCGGTTCATAACGGTCCCGGACCATGTGGAGATCATCTGCGAGATGGCGTCGGGGCCTGTGGCGCACATCAGGATCAGCATGGTGACGGGGCTGCCCCCGCAAGATGAGGTGTGGCTGTTCGGTACCGAGGGGACGCTGATGCTGGACTCAGCAAGCACGACTCTGTACGGCGGCCGCAGAGGCGATGACGAGCTGTCAAAGATCGACATCCCGCTGGAGAAGCAGGGCGGATGGAGGGTGGAGGAGGAGTTCATCAGCGCCATCCGCGGCACCGAGAAGGTGACGTACACGAACTTCGAGGACGGCGTCCGGTACATGGAGTTCACCGAGGCGGTGGCCCGGAGCGCACAGTCCGGCAAGATGGTTAGGCTGCCTCTGTAGGGCGGGCGGTGGCCTACACCGCAGACCTGCACCTGCACTCCTATTTCGCACGAGGAACCAGCCCGGAGCTGACCTTCGAGAACCTGGCCGTCTGGGCGAAGATCAAGGGGATTGACCTCCTGGCCAGCGCCGATTTCACACATCCGCTCTGGTTCGAGGAGACGAAGGACAGGCTGCATGATCGGGGTGACGGGCTCTACGAGCTGGACGGCGTCCGGTTCGTTCTCGGCACCGAGATCAGCTGCACCGGAGAACAGGAAGGAAGACACCGGCGCGTCCATATGCTGGCGTTTGCGCCGAGCCTGGACGTGGTGGAGCGGATCAACTCCGTGTTGGAACCGAGGGGCGCCCTGCACAGCGACGGGCGGCCCTCCATCAGGGCGACGCCGCGCGAGCTGGTGTCGCTTCTCCTGGACATCGACCCCCGGTGCTATGTCATCCCAGCGCACGCCTGGACACCCTGGTTCGGCGTGTACGGCTCCAACTCCGGCTTCGACTCGCTGGAGGAGTGCTTCGGCGACGCCTGGGAGCATATCCCGGCCATCGAGACCGGGCTGTCCAGCGATCCGGCGATGAACTGGCGGATGCCGGAGTTGGACGACCGCTCGATTGTCTCGTTCTCGGATGCCCACTCTCTGCCCAGGATGGGTAGGGAGCTGACCTGTTTCAGGGGCGAACTCAGCTATGACGGACTGCTGAGCTCGCTGCGCAGCCAGGACATTGCATACACGGTAGAGTTCTTCCCGGAAGAGGGTAAGTACCACCACTCCGGGCATCGCAGGTGCGGCGTGAGCCTTTCGCCGGTCGAGGTCGCTGAAGAAGGCGGCCGCTGCCGCGTGTGCGGGCGGCGCCTAACCCTCGGCGTGATGCAGAGAGTCGACGACCTGGCGCGGAGAGACGTGAGAGTCGAGAGGGGCGAGGACGGCCTCGTGCGATCGGAGGAGGGGAGGCCGCCGTTCCGGTCTATGGTCGCCCTGGACCTGATCCTTGCCGAGGCTCTCGGTGTCGGAGTCAAGACCAAGAAGGTCGGGACAGTCTACAGGGCGCTCGTCTCAGAGCTGGAGAACGAGATGTCTGTCCTGTTGGACGCGCCGGTCTCGGACATCGCCCGGATCGCCGGAGAGCGTGTCGCGGAGGGCGTCGACCGCGTTCGAAGGGGACTTGTGGAGATCGTGCCGGGCTACGATGGGCGGTATGGAACGGTCAAGATATGGGGTGAAAGGAGCTAGTACCGTGCCGCATATAGGGCTCGATACGGGTATCAACACCTTCTACCGACGCGATGGCGAGGGGCCGCCACTGGTCCTGATAATGGGTACCGGTCTGGACCACAGGTGCTGGGACGGGCAGGTCAAGGAGTACCGGCGCTGGTATGACTGCATCCGCTTCGACAACCGGGGCACGGGCAGAACGGACAGCACTGGCGGCGACGTATCCATGCGGCTGCTGGCGGATGACACAGCGTCGCTCATGGACAAGCTGGGTATCCGGCGGGCCCATGTGTCGGGGCTGTCGTTGGGCTCCTGCGTCGCGCAGGAGCTGGCGCTGGCTCGCCCCGACCTTGTGGAGACGCTTCAGCTCCACGGCACCTGGGGGAAGGCGCATGGGTACGCGGCCCGCAAGTTTGCGGCACAGGTCCAGATATTGAAGGCCTTCGACCTGCGCGCGGCCTACGAGATCAACGTTCTCTGGTTCCTCACACCGGACTACATGCTGCGCCATCCGGAACGAGTCGACAGCCAGATCGAGGCCATCGTAAGATCCGCTCCGTCGCGCGACGACCTGGTACGCCTTTACACCGCCAATCTCAGACACGACGCCCTGGACCGTCTGCACCGGATCGAGGCGCCCACCCTGATCACGGTGGGCACCTTCGACCTTGCCCTGCCGCCCATGTACGCGCGGGAGGTGGCGGACGCAATACCCGGCTCGGAGCTCGTTCTGTTCGAGGGTGGCGGACACCTTCACAACCTGGAGAACCCGGAGGAGTTCAACGCCGTAAGCCTCGACTTCCTGCGGAGGCACACGAGGTAGGAGCGGCGGAGTGTCGGTTGATCGCAGCCGGAGAGTCCTGGTCGGTCATCTTTGACAGGGTTCCGGGGCGCCAATAGAATACCGCCGATCTGACACAGGAGCAGCGCATTATGTCCCGACGCAACCTTGTCTTCATCATGAGCGACCAGCAACGCCGGGATTCCATGGGGTGCTACGGAAGCGGCTGGGCCCAGACCCCGAATCTCGACGCCCTCGCCTCCTCCGGCTACATCTTCGAGAACGCCTACGTTACTCAGCCCGTCTGCACGCCTGCCCGCGCCTCGATCATGACCGGTCTGTATCCTCATACGGCCGGTCCGATCGTGAACAAGCTGCCGCTGTCGCCGGACGTGCCCGTCCTCTCTGAGATGGTGTCCGAAGAGTACGTGTGCGGCTACATGGGCAAGTGGCACCTCGGCGACGACGTGATAAAGCAGCACGGGTTCGATGTGTGGACCAGCACAGAGGACTACCACCGAGAGAGGTACACGCGCCGCGAGCACCGGCGCGTCCTGTCCGACTACCACCACCACCTCGTGGCCAACGGGTTCGAGCCCGACGTCGAGGCCGCCGGCGACATGACCTTCTCACCCGACGCCAGGGCCCGGCTGCCGGAAGAATTCCAGATGGCGTCCTTCCTTGCCGAGCGCGCCGAGCAGTTCATCGGCCAGAACAAGGACCGTCCCTTCATCCTGTATGTCAGCACCTTCGAGCCCCATTCGCCATACGACGGTCCGTTCGACGGGCAGTACGAGCCCGACCTGCTCCCCGTCGGCCCTGCGTTCCTGAAGAGGCCGGAGGGCGCAGCTCTGGTGAACCGTGTCCGATCCGACTACTTCATGCAGTACCTCCACGGCGGGGACATCACTGAGGATGCCTACATGAGGGAAACGCTGGCGCCCGGGCACGACCTGTCCACCGAGGCGGGATGGCGTCGACTGCGAGCCCAATACTACGGCAACGTAACGCTCGTCGACGGGATGGTTGGAAGGATCAGGTCTGCCTTGGAGCGCGCGGGTATCGCCGACGACACCGCCGTCGTCTTTACCACTGAGCACGGCGACATGCTCGGCGATCACGGGATGCTGGAGAAGCGCTCATTCTACGAGGAGTCGTCGAGGGTCCCCCTGCTGATGCGAGTACCGTGGCTGTCGTCCGGGCGGCGCTCGGTGGAGGGCAGTGTAGGGCATGTAGACCTCGTGCCCACGCTTCTCGACCTCCTCGGCGAGCCTCTGCCTCATCACCTCGAGGGCAGGAGCCTGGTCCCCGTACTGCGAGGCGAGGAGACGCTGGATGACAACGACGTTTTCATCGAGTGGAACGGCACAAGCCCCACCCTGCGGGACAGGTTCCTGGGCAGTGAGGCGATCAACCGAATGCTGGCGCTTCCCTATCGATCCGTAGTGTCGGACAGGTGGAAGCTGAACCTCTGCGCGGGTGACCAGGGCGAGCTCTTCGATCTCCGCGCGGACCCCTACGAGCAGACGAACCTTTTCGGCGACCCGGCCCAACGCGACCGCGTGCGCGACATGGCCGCGCGCATACGGATGTGGCAGTACGAGACGGCAGACTCGGCCCCGCTTCCCGCAGTCTGAAGCGGCGTGGCCTTTCTCTGCGTCTGAGTGAGAGCGAATTGGCAGAGCAACCGCCCCTTGATGTCTTGGAACGGGAGCCCGGCGAGCAGGCCTGGATGAGGTGGCGGCGGGTTGGGCTTGTCGTGGTGGCCGTCGTGGTCCTTGCCACGATCCTATACCTCGCACGTGGCGCGCTGTTCCCGTTCATCATCAGCATAGTTCTGGCTGAGCTTTTCTATCCGGTCGTGGTGTTCCTGGAGGAGCGATTGCCGGGCCATGATCGGAAGCCGGGCGCAACCCGTATCGTCTCGATTCTCGCGATCTACGTGGCTTCTGTGGCGTTAGTCGCAGGCGTACTCTTCTTAACCATTCCCCCCTTATTCGCCGAAGCCGAGGAGCTGCTCGAAACGTTCCCGGAGCTGTACGAACGGTCGAGGTCCACGGTGGAGGGCTGGTCCGACGAGTTCACGGAGCGTATACCGGTCGAGATCCGTACTGAGCTCGAGGAAGCAGTCGCGGCTGGGGGCGACGTACTGGCAGACGCGGCCGGAGGCGTGATCCAGCGAACGGTGAGCGGCGTGTCGAACGCCGTCACCATCGTGATCGGCCTGGCGGTCGTGCCGTTCTTCCTCTTCTACATCTTCAAGGACCGAGAAGAAGTGGTTGGAGGCGTCTACCCGCTCCTATCTCGGCGTGCACAAACGCATGCACACAACGTCATATTCATGGTGAACAACGTCATAGGGTCTTATGTCAGAGCGCAGCTCCTGAGCGCGACGATCGTCGGCGTGCTGGTGTTCATCGGACTGTCGATCCTCGGCATCAAGTTCGCCGCCATCCTGGGGCTGTTGGCTGGCCTCTTCGGCCTTGTACCGATAATCGGGCCCCTGCTCGGAGCTGTGCCTGGCCTGCTCGTCACGCTGGCGAGCTCCCCCAGCCAGGTGATATGGGTAGCGCTTGTATACGTCATTGTCCAGCTCCTAGAAAACAACCTCATCTCCCCGCGCATACAGAGCAACGCCGTCCGCCTGAACCCGGCCATCATCGTGGCTGTCTTGGTGGTGTCCAGCGAGGTCGCGGGACTCTGGGGCGTCATCGTCGGCGTACCACTGGTTGCCGCGGCAAGGGACGTGTTCGTGTACTTCTACAAGGAGTGGGACACCGTGGACGACGATGCGGACCCGGTCACCGGCGCTGAAGGTGACTCGAAGTCCTGCATGAGCGAATCCAGCTCCATGCCAGATGGTCAGGCCGAGGAATTGACCTGAGCGTCACACCGACCAGGTCCCGCTTCAGATGAGGACGATCTCGCGCTGGACCTTAGTAGTAACCTCCGGCCCGGACTCGGAGATATAGAGGTCGATCTCCGAGCGCACCCCGAAGTCGGGCAGGTATATCCCCGGCTCGATGGTGACCGCGATTCCGGGTATCACCGCTCTAGTGTCGAAGGTCTCCCAGCCGTCCAGGTTCACCGCGTTGCCATGGACTTCCCTGCCGAGGCTGTGGCCGAGCCGGTGGCCGAAGTAGCCGCCAAAGCCAGCCTGCGAGATGAGGTCGCGGGCGGTCCTGTCGACCTGCCATCCCTGGAGGCTCTCTCCCCTCTCGAAGGCCCTCTGCAGCTGGGCGAGGGCGGCGTCGCGGGCGCTCGTGACGACATCGAACACTTGCCGATGCCGGGATGACGGCTTGTCGCCCAGAAAGGCGGTCCAGGTGATATCCGCGTATACCGCGTCGTCGTCGCGCGCCCGCGCCCACAGGTCGATGAGCAGCCAGTCGCCCCGTTCAATCGGCGCCGCGGTCTCAGGCCCAGGATCGAAGTGGGGGTCCGAGGAGTGCCGGTTCACGGCCACGACCGGCCCGTCGGCTGCTTCGAGACCCTCGTCGTGGTACCGTGACCGGATGAACTCGGCGAGGTCGTACTCCGTGAGTCCGGTTCCCACCCGCTCTCCGACGTAGGCGAACGCATCATGGACGATGCGGTCCAGCAGACCTGCCGCCCATCGGTGTGAATCGAGCTGCTCAGGGCCCCAGCACTGGGTCGCGAACTGCACGAGATCGGCGGATGACACCACGTCGACTCCGAGGTCGCGCACCGTCTCCAGGGTGCCGCCGTCCACTCTGGAGACTCTTGGCAATGCGCCGCCGGGAGAGTACTCCATGGCGACCCTTCCAGCACCCCCGATCATCGACTTCAGCTTAGCAAGCATGTCCTGTCGATTGACGAAGAGGGAGGTCGGAAGCCCGATGTGGCCGAACCGGCCCTGGTCCACGAAACCGGCCAGGATCCTCGCTTCGCCGTCCGCGGGCACCCAGACCCAGCAGGGCCGCGTCACGTTCGTCAGAGATCCCAGGGTGTCCTGCAGGACAGGATTCATACCGCGGTAGTCGTAGACCAGCCAGCCGTCGATGCCGTGGCTGCTCATGTATTCCTGGGCCGGGCGCAGAGTGTCTTCGATCCCCATTGCACGATGATACATCAACGATGTGGGTTCATGGTCTTGCCCTGCGGGAACGTCACGGCTACAGTTGGAGGGCGATTCGCCCCTGTCCCTACAGCTATCGAGGGAGGCGGGGACGGAGAGGGCGAATGTCGAGGAGGGAGCAGATGGCTAGACGAGCGATCTGGAAAGGGGCCGTGACCTTCGGGATGGTGGCGATCCCGATCAAGCTCTACACGGCGACCGAGAGCAAGGACTTTGCGTTTGCGAACCTGCATGACACCTGCAAAACGAGGCTCAAGCGGCCCCGCTTCTGCCCTCACCACGGGGTAGAGGTCCAGATGTCCGACGTGTCGCGCGCCTACGAGTACGCGAAAGACCAGTACCTGGCGATGGAGGACAGCGACTTCGAGCTTCTACCCGTAAGCTCGACGCACACCGTCGAGATCACGCAGTTCGTGGACCTGGCCACCGTGGACCCCATCAACTTCCAGCGTACCTACGTGCTGGAGCCTGAGGGGGTGGGAACCAAGCCCTACTACCTGTTGAAGCAGGCGCTGGAGGCATCAGGGCGTGCCGCCATCGCCAAGGTGTCGCTGCGGCAGAAGGAGCATATCTGCTGCCTGCGTCCGTACGAACACGGCCTGGCGATGCACACCATGCACTACCCGGACGAGATCAGGGGCAACAGGGAGCTCGAGCTGCCGGAGGAGCAGACCGCGATTACCGAGGCAGAGATGGGCATGGCCACGATGCTGATAGACCAGCTGACGGCCCCGTACGACCCGTCGGTGTTCCAGGACGAGTACCGTCTGACTCTGGAGAGGACCATAGAGGCTAAGCTGAACAACCAGGAACTGGTATCACCGGCTCCCGATGCCGCGCCGAGCACGGTTGCCGACCTGATGGAGGCGCTGCGCGCCAGCATCTCGGCCTCTGGAGGGAACGGGTCACCCTCCGCGGATGCAGGGGCCGAACGCACCGAAACCAAGGCCTAGGGGCCGCCCCCGAATCGGAGTGGCGGCCTGTGGCCGAGCGGGCGATTCTGGCTAGTCTCTGCCCACCGCCTGGTGAATCTCGTCCAGCCAGACGACCAACTCGGCGGTCGCGTCGTTGCTGGGGCCTGAGCGGCCCGAGGCGGTCCACTCCCACGCCCCGTTCTCCGACTGCGTTGCGATCAGGTTGTCGCCAACCCTGATCGCCATGTCCCGGTACTTTTTGTCGCCGGTGATCGTGTGTAGCATCGACGCGGCCCATCCGACCTTGCCTGCGCGGAGCAGGCTGAAGTGGTAGTCGCCGACGTACTCGCAGAAACGCATGTACTCGCATGCCAGGTCCAGCCACTCCCTCTCGCCAGTCGCCAGGTATAGGCGTGTCAGGAAGCCCGCCGCGATACCGGGATGGTAGAAAGACTGGTCACGCGACTCGTCCCGTGTCAGGACGTACCTGAAATCGTCGCCGTCGAGCACCTTGGTGATGAGGCCCGTTGCGCGGCTGTAGACCGTCCACATCTCCTCAGGGTAGTTGGGCTGATCGTCCATGAGGCGTCGCATCCACCGGCCGACGCTCCGCGCGACATCCAGCCGTCCCGTGTATATGGCGCACCAGCCGGTACCGCTCACGACCCACAGGTCCTGCTTCGTTTCGGCCCCGCGCTCTGTGGGGCTGGAGTAGAACCCGCCGCTCGCCGCGTCCCGGAAGTCGAGGAGAAAGTCCATCCCGCGCTGGGAAAGGTCGAACTGGCCCAGCCTGTGCGCGGCCTTGATTACCCAGGCGTTGTGGTAGGTGTAGTAGTAGGAGTCCTGCTCTTCTTTGGGTCGGGGACCGAAGTCGCCGTTCTCCGAGAACCCGTTCCGGCGTACCCAGCTCAGGAGACGGCTGGCAGCCGCTGACATGCCGCAGACCATGAGGGCTGCCGGGACCTTGTAGTATTCGACGACGCCCTGATCCGGGTCGCCGAAGCTCCCGTCCTCGTGGACCTGTCGGAGCAGACACTGGCCGCCCCTGTCCCTGGCCTCTGCGAACTTATCCATTCAGGAAAAACACGTGCTCAAGCTGGACCATCGACTGGTCGGGCCGCCCGGAGAGGCTCTCGAAGTAGTCGCTCATGAACTCCTGCCAGCGCAGGTTGACCTCTTCTCCGGCCATCCCTTCGAGGCTCTTCTCTATGCTCTCCTCGGCCTCGACGTATCCGAATAGCTGCCCGTCGTCGGCCAGGAACAAGGAGTAGTTGCGCCATCCGTGGCGCCGCAGGGCGTCCAGCATCTCTGGCCAGACCTCGCGGTGCTTCTCCTGGTACTCCTCTATCCGGTCCTTGCGGACCTTCAGAAGGAACGCTGCCCTCTCCATCTACTCTCCTCCCATTTGCGGTTCGGCGACCTTTACGGCCATGCCCGATTCCGCCGACTGGTATGCGGCCTCCAGCAGTGCGACCGTGTGTGCGGCGACCCTCCCCGGCGCGAGGTTCATGCCCTGTCCGACCGTGAGGTCGGCCAGGACCCGCGCGGGACGTCCGAGAGGGTATATCTCGTCCTCGGCCAGGTCTGGGACCACCTCCGAGGTGCCGTCGTTGAAGAAGGCGTCGGCCCTGCCGTGGATCATGTCTTGCCTTAGCTGACCTTTAGTGCCGTAGTACCGGAACTCCTGGTTCTGGTCCTGGTTGATGCCGACGCTCCCCGTGGCTCCCATCGTGCCTACTGCGCCGTTGTCGAGCCGGTAGCTGATGGCGTCGACCAGGTCCACCGCGAGATCGAAGTTTTCCATGTAGGCAAACGCCTCGGTAGCGTGCCGTCCCGTTACCCAGAAGACCATGCCCATCGCGTGTGAGAGCTGCGTCTGACCCTGGCCTCCGCCCGAAATCTTCGGGTCAGAGTACGAGTTGGGCTCCGGGCCCGTCACCGGATACTCGAACATAGGCCGGTACGCCTCAGGACGGCTTCGCAGGAAGTTCTCCACCATGGACGCGAACAGCCCCGATACGTGGAGGAGGTCACCGATGGCCCCGGACCGCACGATCTCTCGCACCCGATAGGCCTGCTCGGTGAACTGGAACGTCGTGCCCACCATCAGCTCCAGACCCTTCTCGTCGGCGCGGCCGACGAGGTCCCAGGCGTGGGTGGAGCTCAGCACCATCGGCTTTTCAACCAGCACGTGGACGCCGGCGTCCAGCGCGTCGCGCGCGATCTGGTAGTGGTATGTGTGGGGCACGGCTATGACAACTCCATCGACGCGTTCCAGCAGGTCATGGTAGTCGAGGAATGTGCCGTCGACCTCGTAGTAGGACGCGGCGGCCTCAAGCTTGTCGGGGTTGGGATCGGCAATGCCGACGAGGTCGGCCCTATCATAAGTCCTGAGACTGGGGATATGAGCAGTGGTCGCCCACCATCCAGCACCAATAACGCCCACCCTGGCTCTAGCCATCAGGGTCCTCCAGCCCGTTCATGAGGTGCGGGAAGGATATGACGCGCGTCCCGCGATTGCAACTGTCACTGTGGTCCCACTGGTGTGGGGCGACGGCCCCAGCTTAGACGCGCCGCGACATCGCCGGGCCGAGGTGAGTCTCTTTTGATATATTATGGTAAGTCCCCGAGAATCACTATGGCGTTGTGAATGCCACATAAGGGGATGAGAATGGTAACGGCGTCCTGTTGCAAGGGTTGGGCGGGTTTCAAACCCGCCCCTACAGCATTGAAGGGCATTGCTGTCTATTCTCATAGTAATGCCGGGTGATGGATAGATTCGGTTGAAGGCAGGGAGTTGAACCCGCAGGTTTCCATTCATAAGGAGGGACTCGCATCCTTCTGCCGTGCCAGAGGCATAAAGCGTCTGGCGGTTTTCGGATCGGCGCTGCGGCTCGAATTTGGACCGGAGAGCGATATCGACGTGTTGGTTGATTTCGAGGAAGGCCGCACCCCCGGGTTACTAGGAATCAGTCGCCTGGAGCGGGAGCTATCTCCGTTGTTCGGAGAACGCAAGATCGATCTTCGAACCCCTGGAGACCTGAGCCTTTATTTTCGCCGCAGGGTGGAGGAAGAGGCCGAGGTTCAGTATGGACAGGGCTGACGAAGTTCGCATGCGTCACATGTTGGACGCGGCGCTGGAGGCTCTATCGTTCATTCAGGGACGTTCCCGGGCTGAACTCGATGAGAATCGCATGCTTGTTCTGTCGCTAGTCAAAGAGGTGGAGATCGTCGGAGAGGCAGCGTACAAAGTCTCTGCGGCGACTCGTGGGAGCTTGCCATCGATTCCCTGGGCAGATGTGATAGGGATGCGCCACCGGCTGATACACGCCTACTTCGACATCAACCTCGACGTGCTCTGGCAGACTCTGGTGGAAGACCTGCCAGAGCTGGTTTCTGTGATTGAGTCCGCCTTGCCGCCGCCCGTGGTGGAGTGATCCATCTGTCAGGTTGAGGCGGACTGGGCAAGCGAGGCTCGCGGGCCGCGTCCTTGACGCCTCTGTGCCTCCCGGCGCTCTCCCATTCCACAGGCCTCGCCTCTTGGCTCCGCTCAAGGGAGCCGGTACCGCCATGCTATAATGCGATGGCCTGAGCGTCCCGTGGAGAGGATGGAAAGAGCCGCCAGATGGCCCTGTTCGACGACCTCAAGATATTCACCGGAAACGCCCACCCGGCCCTCGCGGCGGACGTCTGTGCCTATCTCGGCATCTCCCAGGGAAGGCTGGAAGCGTTCAAGTTCAGAAACGACAACACCTTCGTCCGCATACAGGAGAACATCCGTGAGCGTGATGTCTTTCTGATCCAGCCCATCGCCGTGCCGGTAAATGAGAACCTGTTCGAGCTGCTGATCATGATCGACGCCGCCAAGAGGGCCTCCGCGGGCCGCATTACGGCGGTGATCCCGTTCTATGCCTATGGCCGCAGCGACAAGAAGGACCAGCCAAGAGTGCCGATAACTGCCAGGCTCGTGGCGAATCTCATCGAGGTCTCAGGAGCCGACCGGGTGTTGACCGTGGACCTGCACGCCGGCCAGATACAGGGCTTTTTCAACATACCTCTGGATGAGCTGACAGCCGTTGGTATGCTCGCCGGGCACTTCAAGGAGCGGGCCATCCCGAATCTCGTGGTGGCTGCAACCGACGTTGGGGGTGGGAAGCTCGCCCGGAACATGGCGAGATACCTCGACGCTCCCATAGCCATCGTCGAAAAGATGCGCTTCGGCAACGACGACCGTGTCGAGGCGGTAAGCCTCATAGGCGACGTGGAGGGACGGAACGCTCTCATAGTTGACGATGAGATCGGAACCGGCGGCACCGTGGTAGCCACAACTGCTGCTCTAGTAGAGCATGGAGCGAAGGACATCTACTGCTGTGCGACGCACGCGGTCTACGCTGGCCAAGCCACGTCGATTCTGGAGCGGAGTCCCATGAATGAGATCGTCGTCACCGACACGCTGCCGCTGTCCGACGAGGCCAAGGGCAAGAAGACAAGGACGCTGTCGGTGGCTTCCCTGCTTGGAGAGGCCATCCACCGCATCCACAGCGGTCTCTCGGTAGGGGCGATGTTCGAGCAGTAGCAGGACGGGCGTCGGGATGCTGAAGTCAATCGCAAAGATCATAGGCGGCTCCGACGAACGCGTCGTCCGTAAAATGCAGCCCGACATCGACGCGATCAACGCTCTCGAGCCCGCGATGGAGAGGCTCTCCGATAGCGACCTGCGCGCCAAGACCGGGGAGCTCAGGGCCCGCATCCGCAAAGGTGAAGACCTCGACGATCTGACTGCCGAAGCGTTCGCGGTCGTAAGGGAGGCTGCGAGGAGGGTTCTCGGCCAGCGCCACTTCGACATGCAGCTGGTCGGAGGGATGGTATTGCACTCCGGCAAGATCGCGGAAATGAGGACGGGCGAAGGCAAGACCCTGGTCGCCACTCTGCCCGCCTACCTCAACGCGCTCACCGGGCGCGGCGTTCACGTGATAACCGTCAACGACTATCTGGCCCGGCGGGACGCCCAATGGATGGGCGCCGTCTATCACATGCTTGGCCTGTCGGTCGGCGCCCTTCAGCACGACTCCGCCTACCTCTACGATCCCTCGCCGGGCAAAACCGAGCCCGGCATGGAGAAGCTGCGACAGGCGCAGCGCCGGGAGGCGTACGCCGCCGACATCACGTATGGCACCAACAACGAGTTCGGATTCGACTACCTCAGGGACAACATGGTGATAAACGCCTTGCAGCGAGTGCAGCGAGAGTTGTCCTTCGCCATCGTCGACGAGGTGGACAATATCCTCATCGACGAGGCCCGGACGCCACTGATAATCAGTGGGCCTGCCGAGCAGTTGCCCAGGGACTATCAGCAGTACGCCCGCATCATCCCCAATCTGAGCCTCGATGCCGACTACACCATCGAGGAAAAACACCGTGCAGTTTCGTTGACTCCAGAGGGCATATCAAAGCTGGAGAAGCTACTGAAGCTCGATAATCTGTATGCCCCTGCTAACTTCGGCACCGTGCACTTCGTGGAGAACGCTCTAAAGGCCCAGGCGGTCTTCCAGCGGGACCAGGACTACGTGGTCAAGGACGGCGAGGTGGTCCTGGTCGACGAGTTCACCGGACGCCTGATGCCCGGCCGCCGTCTGTCGGACGGGCTGCACCAGGCCATAGAGGCAAAGGAGGGTGTCAGGGTCCGGCGCGAGAGCATCACCTACGCCACCATTACGTTGCAGAACTACTTCCGCCTCTACGACAAGCTCGCAGGCATGACCGGGACGGCAGCGACCGAGGCCGAAGAGTTCTTCAAGATATACAACCTCGACGTTGTGGAGGTCCCGACCAACAAGCCGATGGTCAGGGACGACCGGCCGGACCTCGTCTACAAGGACGAGAAAGCCAAGTACGCGGCGGTCGTCAAGGAGATCGAAGAACGCCATCGAGCCGGACAGCCTGTGCTAGTAGGCACCACCGATATTGACAAGTCGGAGGTCCTCTCCGAGATGCTGAACCGGAGGGGCGTCCGGAACGAGGTGCTTAACGCCAAGCAGCACGAGCGGGAGGCGCAGATCGTGGCCGAGGCCGGCCGGCCCGGCGCCGTGACCGTCGCGACGAACATGGCAGGCCGGGGCACGGACATCGTTCTGGGCGGGAATCCCGAGTCCCTCGACATAGACCAGGAGCATTGGGAGAAGGACCACGACTTCGTCGTGGAGCATGGCGGGCTGTTCATCCTCGGCACGGAGCGCCACGAGGCCAGGCGCATCGACAACCAGCTGCGCGGACGCGCCGGACGCCAGGGTGACCCCGGGGAAACCCGGTTCTACGTTGCCTTGGACGACGAGCTGATGCGCCGCTTTGGAGGCGATAGGATCCGCTCGATCATGGACTGGGCCGGGTTGGAGGACGACGTTCCTATCGAAAACAAGATGATCGGCCGAGCCATCGAAGGTGCGCAGGTCAAGGTGGAGGCCTACCATTTCGACATCCGCAAGCACCTAGTCGAGTACGACGACGTGGTCAACACCCACCGCGACGTCATCTACGGCGAGCGTGACAAGATACTCGGCGGGGCTGACCTCAAGTCGAACGTGGAGGCGATGATCGAGCATGAGGTCCAGTCCATCCTAGGGCAGCACGTCGCCGACAAGGCTCGCGACAACTGGGACACTGAGGGGTTGCTGCGAGAGGCCTTCACGATCATGCCGCTGAGGGATGGCCTCTCGGACCCCGACGCGCTTGCCCAGCTCGACGCGGACGAGATAGAAGACCGGCTGCTCGACTGTGCCGGAGCGCAGTACGAGGGGATGGAGAGGGATCTTACTCCCGAGATTACGAGAGAGATAGAACGACAGGTACTGCTCCGCGTAACTGATACGGCCTGGGTCCAGCACCTCACGTCCATGGAGTCGCTGCGCCAGGGAATCGGGCTTCACAGCTACGGTCAGCGGGACCCTCTCGTGATGTACAAGCGAGAGGGCCACCAGCGGTTCCAAGACCTGCGCGACCGCATTCAGCGAGACGTAGCCCGCACGATCTTCCATGTTGCCGTCAGGCCCGAAGGCAGGGGGAACGGCGGCAGGGCCTTAGGGCGGCCCAGGAACGAGAGCCCCATGGCCCAGGTAGCCGGGCGTAACAAGAACGAACCCGTCAAGGGCGGGGGCGCAAAGGTCGGCCGCAACGAGCCGTGTCCCTGCGGCAGCGGCAAGAAGTACAAGAGGTGTCACGGAGCCTAGTCAGGCTCTTGATTGTCCCCTGTGCTCTCCCCCAACCAGACACCGATGATTGACCGGTGGTCGTGCGGATGGCCCTGGTCAGGCGGGAGTCATTGCGTGTGAGGAACCCGGATATCGCGCAGGTCTTCGAGGACATAGCCAGCTTCCTCGAAATCAAGGGAGAGGTCTTCACCGTCCGTGCCTATCGGCGAGCCGCTCAGGTAATCAGGGGCCTGCCCGTCGAGCTGGACCGGATGGTCGCCGATGGCGCCGACCTCCGTGAGATTCCGGGTATCGGCGACGCCATCTCGAAGAAGATCGCGGAGCTGGTCGCGACTGGCCGTCTCGGCTATTACGAGCGCCTCCGCGGTGAGTTCCCGGACGGCGTCGTCCAGATGCTGCGTGTGCCCGGCCTCGGTCCGAGGCTGATCTCGAGAGTCTGGAAAGACCTCGGCGTAACCACGGTTGACGAGCTCGAGGCGGCCATTGAGGATGGCCGTATCGAGGCGCTGCCCCGAATCAGCAAGAAGGGCGCCGTCAGCATCCTCGAAAACGTGCGGGCAATGCGAAGCGGAGCCGAACGGAATGCCTAGCGCGAAGGCAGCCCCCAAGACGTTGGAGTCGGCGGCTGCGATCGAGGCCGTAAGCCTGCTGCGGAATCGCGTGCTGAATGGCGAGGACTGGGTGGTTGCCCTGCTGGAGACGATCGCCCGGTGGACAGATGCCGAGAGCACGATCAGCCGCCGCCGCTACAACTACTTCATCGGCGGGGAGGCCTTCGACTGGCTGCTGCTGGCCGAGCGGTTGTGCCTGGAGATCCACGAACTGGCCGTCCAGGACGAGATCGAGGACCTTCTGCTGGCGGGGCGTCTGCCCAGCCGCTTCGATGAGACGCGGTTCAGGGAGCTCCTCGGGGGCGAAAAGTACCGAGGCCACCTCAATTACTTCTACGGGGTGACCGTCGAGGAGGCCCTGCAGGTAGCCGTGGAGACGGAGATAGTGAAGAGGCTGGTCAGCAACGGGTACACCGACACCGCCGACGTGTCCGATGAGGCGCTTTCCAGGATCTACCGGATGCCGAGCGACGCGCTGCTCGGCCGCTTCCGGGACGAGACTGGAACGTCGGCGAGGCGGCGGATGCGGCTTGGAGACGCCAAGGAGTTCACCTACTGGCTATTCAAGCTGCGCCTAAAGGTCTCCGACAAGGCCCGGATCGCGAGCGACACCCGGAAGGGGCTGGACCAGCTGGCCCGAGCGACGGCCGCGTGGCAGTCCAGGCATCCTGTAGCGGTCGGTAACGGAGCGCCGTCGGCCTGAGCGCTGCGGGCCGGAGTTGTGGACATGGTCGAAGCCCTCTCGCTATAATGAGCAAGCGGGGATCTCCCTCACGATCCGTTCCCCCGTACGGCGCCGAGGTGGTGGAATTGGTAGACACGCAGCGTTGAGGGCGCTGTGGCCGCTAAGGCTGTAGGAGTTCGAGTCTCCTCCTCGGCACCAGCAAAGCCCAAGGCGACGTAGCCAAGTGGTCTAAGGCGGAGGTCTGCAAAACCTCTATTCGGCGGTTCGAATCCGCCCGTCGCCTCCAACCCCCAGGCCCCCCTCATCCTAGCCTTCTCCCGCAAGGGGAGAAGGGACATGTCCTCTCCCTCCCACGGAGAGGATCGACATGGGGGTGCTGTCAGGCCGCTAGCGTACGATCCTCCGAACAGCCATGGGAGAGGCCTCTCCCTCCATCAGCTCGTCCAGCCCGCCTTCCAGACCGGACCTGATGACCTCGAGGGCTTCTCTCGCCGCGTCCGCCGTCTCCCGGATGTCCTCTTCGGTGTGGGCCAGGGTACCCATGAACCTGGTGCCGCCGTAGATGCCTCGCTTGGCGAGCTCCTGTGTGAACAGCGTGTCGACCTTGGATCGCAGGGACTCGTCCGGCAGGTCCAGGCGGAGCGTCGGCGCGTTGAACAGGCCGACCACATCCCCGGATATTCCGACGTCCACGAGAACTTCCTTGAGCGCCGCGCGGATGGACTCTCCGATCTCCTCGAACCGCTGCGCCGAGTTGCGCCTCTTCAGCTCCCGGATCGTCGTAATCGACGCCGTAAGGCCGATGTTGTCCGACCAGTATGAGCTGGAGACGAACATGCTCTCGGCGGGCGCCATGTACTCGCGCTTGCCCACGACCGCTCCCATCGGGTAGCCGTTGGATATGCACTTGGCGACCACTGTCATGTCGGGGGTGATGCCCAGGTATTCCTGGGCGCCGCCGATCGCTATCCGCCAGCCGCACGACACCTCGTCGAATATGGCGACGGCATCGTTCTCGTGGGCCAGCTCGATCACGGTCTCCAGGTATCCCTCCGGCGGGGCGAAGGAGCGCACCGGCTCCAGCATTATGGCGGCCACCTCGCCCTTGTGCTCCTCCAGGAGGTATTTCAGGCGGTCGAGGTCGGACTCGCCGAACGGGATGGCGGTCCCCGCGAGGACCTTGGGGACGCCCATGGTGCCCACGCCGGTCACGAGGTCGGGGAAGTCGAGGTAGTTCGCCGACTGGTACCAGTCGTGCCAGCCGTGGTAACCGGAGAACAGGATGATGTCCTTGCCGGTGGTCCCGCGCGCGATCCTCGCCGCGAGGGCGCACGCCTCTCCGCCTCCCTTGGTGTACCGGACCATCTCGGCGCTCGGTATGGTGTCGATCAGCTCCTCGGCCAGCTCGATCTCCCTGGGGCTGTTGACGGTGTATATGCTTCCCCTGTCGATCTGCTCCTTGACTGCGTCGTCGACCACGTCATCGTGGTGGCCCAGAATGATGGCGCTGACGGCATTGACCCAGTCGATGTACTCGTTACCGTCCACGTCGACGAATCTCGACCCCTTGGCGTGGTCCGCGTAGATCGGGCTGACGCCCTCGACGGCCGGCAGGCGGCTCCTGAGCTGAGTGTTGCCCGGAATGAGCTCTCCAGCTCTCTGGTATATCTCCATCGACCGCTTGACGCCCTTGTATCCGGTCATTCAGACCTCCCGGCGGAGCCGCTCAGTGGCGGACCCGGCCCATATCGTCGTGCATAATCGGCGCGGTCAGGAAGGCGTCCGTGTCGACGGTGCCGAACCGGGCCGGGCTGTACATCTCGGAATCTATGCTCGTCTCGCCATCCACGACGTGCTCGGCTATAAGCAGGCCGGACGCGGGGTTGTAGGCGAACCCGCCGGAGTGGAAGTGCGCTCCCACAAAGAGCCCGTCGACGCCGGGAACCGGCCCGATCACCGGCTTCACGTCGTAGGCCAGGCTGATCAGGCCCACCGTGTGGTAGTCCCACTCGGCACCCTCCAGCATCGGCGCCCGCCTGACCAGGTGCTCCTTGAGGAACGGCAGGGCGTCCGGGTGCGGCTCAAGCTCCGATACGTCGAAGGCCGGCCCGCGCATCTCGTAAGCGCCGAGGCCGTCGACCGACGTGCCGAGCAGAAGTCGGTTGTCGTCCGTGGGGCGCACGTAGCCGTTCAGGATGTGGTCGTTGACCGCGGGCAGCCTGGGCGGCTCCGGGAACGGCTTGGTCACGAACCTCTCGTGTACGAAGTTCTTGTAGGGGACGCGAAACCCGACGAGCGAGAGCACGTGGTTTGTCCAGGCGTTGACCGAGGAGACCGCCGCGTTGGTCTCGATCGTGCCCCGGTCGGTCACGACGCCGCGCAGGCGACCGCCGTGAATATCGAAACCGACTACGGCCTCGTTCTCCCTGATCTCGACGCCCATGTCCTCCAGCTTGGCCCTGAGGGCTGGTACGTACCGGTGCGGCTCCGAGTATCCCGATCTCAGGTCCAGCACGCCGATGTCCGTCTCCACCGCCGCGAGGTCGGGGAACCGCTCGCTGATCTCGCCGCCGCGCAGCACCTCGAACCGGCCTCCGAGCCGCCGCCACATGTCCCGGACCGGAGCCGCCTCGGAGAAGACGTCCTCCGTGACCAGGTTCAGGCATCCGACCTGATGGAATTGGTACCCGTCGAGGATTCGGCTGAACCGCTCGAACAAGTCGAGGCTGATGGCCCGGGCGCGCACCTCGGTCTCCGTGCCCAACAGCATTGTGATTATGCCGCCCGCCTGGAGGCTGGAGCCGCCGCCCACGCTGCCTTTGTCCACGACAACGACGCGCTCCACGCCCTTTTCTACGAGGTGGAAGGCGGTGCTGAGACCGGTTACGCCGGCGCCGATTACTACGACGGACTGCGGTCTGGATGATGGCATGGGGTTATTCTATGGCCGAGCTGACGGCGGCACAAGAGGCCTATCCTTCGGGCCTCCTCTCCCTCTGGAGAGGGCTGGCGTGGGGGTGATTCCGGCGAGACGCGCTAGAGACGTTCGAGAGACGCTTTCGCGACGGATAAGAGGCAGTTCCGAGACGATTTGAGGCGATTATGCGACACTTGATTTGTAGCTAATCCGGGCGGGTTTGTTCGTGGCGGTCGGCGATTTTCCGTGAAACTGTCTCAAAACTGTCTCATTCCCTATTGGGGCCTGCGGGCTCTGGTGTCGGCGCTGGGGGGACAGTTCTCATTATCAGAACCGATGTGCGATTTGTCAAGGCCCCGCATCTGCCACAACCGTTCAGTCTTCTTGAGCTGCGATGTCCTCCCCGAGGGCGGCAGAAGGGGATGAAAATGGCGGCTGCGGTCCACGGCAAGGGGACAGGGCGGGTTTCAAACCCGCCCCTACAGCACGACCTAGCGACGCTGGCTATTTCATAGTAATGAGAGCAAAGGAGGGGCGTCTAAATTGCCTCATCAAGTCTGAACAGTTGCATCTTGTCTTGTCGTTGGGGTGGCGTTGAGCGGGGTGCGGGCGTAGGATATCGAACCGGCTGTGGAGCCGATACTTGCGCAGGAGAAGGTAATGGCGAATCGAAGGAACATCGTGGACAGGCTGAAGGCCTGGTCGGCCACTTCCAACATCGAGGACGCGGAGGTGGTGCAGCAGGTCCACCAGGACTACCTGCGCGTGGGCGCGGACATCATCATCAGCAACAACTTCTGGACGACACCATCGGCGATGGAGCGCATCGGGCTGCGTGACCGATGGAAGGACTATGCCGGGGCGGCGGCGGACAACGCCATCAAGGCAAGGGACGCCGGGAACGCAGAGGCCTACGTGGCGGGCGGTATGGCGGCTCCGACTCTGCACGCGCGGGCGGAAAGCGACGCCTCCGATGTCGAGCAGATGGGGGCGGATGTGTTTCGCGAGGAGTACGAGGAGCACGCGCAGCTTCTCGCGGATGCGGGGGCGGACGTGATACTGGCCGAGTACGTCGGCTACATCGAGGACTGCGTGGCGGCGGTGGACGCCTGTGCGGAGGCGGGCTCCCCGGTCTTCCTCGGGGTCAGGCATCTCCAGCCGGACGGCACGATGCAGTTCGACGAGAGCCTCGTCGATCTTGCAGGTGCCCTGAGGGGACACCCGGTGGACGCGGTCCTGATCATGTGCAGCAATCCTGAATCGGCGTCGGCGGGGCTTCCGATTCTGAGGGACGCCTACGACGGCCCCATAGGCATCTACCCGAACATCGGCTACAACCCGACCGGACCGCTGGCGAACAGGCCGCAGCTTACGAACCAGCTTCCGAGCGTGGGGCCGGACATCCTGCAGACGGGCCTCTATCCACCCACACGCCTCGCGGAGCTAGCGGGCGAGTGGAAGGAGATGGGCGCTCAGATCATCGGCGGCTGCTGCGCGACGGGCCCTGAGCACATCATGGCCATGCGGCCCGTCGTCAAGGGCGACTAGGGGCTATAGCCCGAAGGACACCCTCACCCCCCGGATCAAGTCCGGGGCAGGCTCTAGCCCTCTCCCGTCAAGAGACCTTTGCGTAACCTACCGGACGAGGCGACGTCGGGAGTTGTAAACGACACCATCCTAGCTAAGCCCCCACCCCTCTGGATACCGGCCTTCGCCGGTATGACGGTTGTGCAAAGGGTCTCGTCAAAGGAGAGGGGACGTCCCGCATGCCGATTTGGCCGTCATGTTCATGTGGAACCGGTGCCAGCGTCGCTCTCCCACCATCGCTCGCCGAGCATCAGGCGGGCGAAGCGGCCGTACAGCGACGCCGTGTAGTTGAGCGCGTTCACGGATAGGACGCCGATCAGCACCCCGAGGGGCGCCAGCAGCAACGACTCGGCCAGGGAGTCGACGCTCCAGGGGCCGACGGGTATGGCGAAAGCCAGGTGGAGGACCGGGGCGGCGGTGAAGGCGATGCTCACGCCGAGCAGGAGCACAGTGAGAAGGAAGGCGGCCAGCCCCAGCGGGAGCTTTGCCAGCAGGAAGAACATACCGGTCCACATCGACGGGTCCGTCGCCTTGCCGATGAGCCTTCTCCACATGGGTCCCTGAGGGTCGACGGGCGACATCGGCGGTATAACCACGCCGAGCAGCCTGATCGCGAGCCATCGTTCCAGGTTCATCAGCGCCCACGCAGCCAGGTGCACCAGCAGCAGGATTGGTATGCCGACCAGCGCGAGAATTAGGGCGAAGCCTACAGCCAACCCGATGGCCAGGAACAGGAAGTAGGCTAGGCCCAGGGGAAAGGCCAGCCCCAGGTAGACGAGGTTCAGGTAGGTCTGACGGCGGAGGAAGGCGTGAAGAGCAGTCCTACCGAGCCGTGTTACCTCAGGCATGCCCCCTCCTCCTCAGCTAACGGCCTGAAGACCGGACCGGTGCCCTTATCCATCCAGAAGGGGATGGTATCATGTGCCGATTCCTAGGTGTTGTGGTGAGCGTAGAGAGGCACTGGAGCCCCAGTTCTATAGCTGAGGGTGCATTGGAGGCGCAAGAGAGGCGCTGGCGACGCACGGAGGGCGTTTGCAAAATTGGTTGCCAACCATCAATTCTCCCGGCGTTCATTAGTTCGCCGGAGCCATCTAGGATTCCCCTTGGCAGCCCAGGACAGTCTCAAGGAGCATCTCAGTTGGTGATCGACACAATTCACGCAGGATAGACCGACCCGTTGGGAGGGGCGATACGTCGAAAGCAAATGGAACCCACGACGTATGGATCCAACAATCCAATTACCTTGGCGGAAACAGTCGTTCAATTTGACGTTTGCGGCGAGCCTATAGAAATGCCGGCAACGGCTCTTCTTCGCCTATCGCCCAGCCCTCGCCTGGTGATTGAATGCACGGATGGCTTGAGCACGGAAAACACACAACTTGATGTATCCCGGTCTCCCGTGACCGTTTCTCTATTCAATACGAAGATCGAATCCTTCATCGTCGGGAGAACCGTACGTGTCGGTGAAGGTTCCAGAATTAGCCTGACTCTGTTGCCCAAGCGCGGACCAGTGACAGTCCATCGAACGGAAGAGAGGTCATCATCCGTAGAGTTCAGTGTCCTCAACTTTCCAGAATTCTTCGGTGGTCAGGACAAAAGGGTGCAAGTTGGTAATGAATGGAGGGTACTAGGCTCGGCACTCTTACGAGTCGAGGGTTGGGAGATTGAAGTCTCGGCAGTAACGACCCTGCACGAAATCGAGAAGAAGTTGAAGGCTGAAGGCGGATATGCCATCACCCATACTGGGATTGTCAAACGCTTAGACGGAGGTGACTTCGCTGCACAAGATGTTGAACCCCTTCTCTCAGCGCTTCGATTGTTCCTGTCCTTTGCTCGCGGCGCCTTCTGCGGACTGACTCTTGTGGTTGGCAAGGACGCCAAGGGACAGCCAGCCTGGGAACAATGGGGAACTCACAGGGTGACGGAGTGGTTCGATCCACCTGCCTCGTGGTTCGACAGCATGAACGGTTATATCCTTGCAGATGCGTTTCCTGGTTTCTGGAAGCTGTTCCAAGAGGAAGAGCGCTTCGTACGCACGGTTGTGGGGCTGTACCTGAATGCTAACCTAGGCAGTCATGGGGTGGGGTACGACTGTGGTCTTACACTCACTCAGGCGGCGCTGGAACGCGTCTCCTATAGGGAGACAGGCAAAGCCGGAGGAAAACGAATTGTAAAAGCCCTCAGGAACATCGGCATATCGGAGAAGGCCCTCCGTATCTCGCCTGAAGGTTGCCCGGAGTTGGCCGTGTTGGGGAGCAGACATGGTTGGAAGCATGGCCCTCATGCGCTAGTGGCAATGCGTAACAACCTAGTCCACCCACTTGTTAAGTACGGCAACGTTTCCTCCAGGGCCTACTACGAAGCATCGAATCTTGGGCAGTGGTACTTAGAGCTAGCGCTTCTAAGATCATGCGGATACGAAGGCAAGTGTGGCAATCGGCTGACTCAGGAATGGGTGGGAACCATTGAGCCATTGGGACAATGGCTGGAGAATGTGCCCAGTAGCCAGGCCAGATCATGAGCGGTTAGTATGGGCATATCCCGCCGGTGTCAGGTCGGGATCGAGTAAATGGCGCCGATCCCCACCGTCGATGGGTCAACCAAGACGACCGAGATACTGCTTATTAGGGAAGTTGGCCCCGCTTCGGCACCAACACTTCTAAGGAGAACACTCCAGTGAAGATCGCCTATGCCTTCCGCCGCAGCATCTACTACCCGTACAGGGGCAACCCTCGCGGTCTGCCCGAGCGCGACGTCCGCGCACGGCTCTTCGCGAAGATCAGGGAGACCGGCTTCGAGGCCGTCGAGCTGGGCGTCGACATGGTCGGCGGACCTGACGCCGAGGAGGGGCCCATTACAGAGCTGCGCAAGGAGCTCGAGGACTACGGCACTCCCTGCGCGATCGTCAGGGGCGGGGGAGGCGTCTCGCTGCCCAACGTGGCTGCCCACAACAGGCGCATGCTGGACAAGACGGTTGACGTCGCCTCGTGGCTGGGAGCTGTCACAGTCAACACCACTACAACATCTACGCCCAGGAACCCGGACATGGCCGGAGCGTTCGTCGGCGAACCCGTCTCCCAGGGCGGAAGCCGCGTGGCATCCTCGGATGACTTCGAGAGAACTGCCGATGCTTTGAGAGAGGTCGGCGCACGCGCCGGCGACCTCGGCATCGATGTCACTATCGAGGCGCACCAGCAGTCCATCACCGACAACAGCTGGTCGACCCTCCACATGCTGGACCTGATCGACAGCCCCCACGTGTTCGCCAACCCGGACCTGGGCAACATCTACTGGTGCTACGACATCCCCGAAGAGTCGACCGAGGATGCCATCGTGGCGCTTGCCCCCAGGTCGAAGTACTGGCACTGCAAGAACCTGCAGCGGGTCCATATACCGGAGAACGAGCACTCGATCTTCATCCGCGTGCCCCTACCCGACGGCGAGATCGACTACCGGTTCGCCATCTCGGCCATGCACGACGCCGGGTTCGACGGCTACCTGGCCGTTGAGGGTGCATGGCTCGGCGACCAGATCACAGCCGACCGGCGCTCGCTGGAGTACGTGAAGCAGGTCCTGCGGGAGGTCGAGGGCGAAGGCTGAGCCCTCCTCATTCCGACGCAAAAGGGGACTAGCGGGCGAAGCGGCCGGGGTCGAATTCGTCGAGCGGCACCCTCGTCGCGCCCTTCGCTATCAGGTCGGCCGTAAGCCTCGCCATGGCCGGGCCGAGCATCAGTCCCAGCCGTCCGCCACCAGTTGCGACATAGGCGCCGTCCAAGCCGGGCACCTCCCCCAGCACGAGCTTCCTGTCCGCCGACAGGGGCCGGACGCAGGCAGTGTGCATCACGACCTCGCCCTCCGACAGCGACGGCACGTTCTTGACCACGGCGGCCATGATCTCGTCGCGCGCCCAATCCGTGGTCGTCTCGTCGATGCCGGCGTCCTCGAACGTCGGGCCGACCCAGGTCAGGCCGTCGGGCTTGGTCGAGGCGAAGTGGTCGCCTCCTCCGACAGATGCCCGTATCGGCGGCCCCGGCAGGCGCAGCCTCAGTATTTGCCCCTTCCAGGGCTGCATCCGTATAGGGACGCCGAGCCAGTCAGAGGCGGCCTCGCTCCAGGGCCCGGTCGCGACCACGACCCTGTCGCACTCGATGTCGCCGCCGTTAAGCGTTAACCCCCGGACCCGACCGCTCTCCCTGGAGAGCCCCGTGACAGTTCCCCTCACGAAGCGGGCGCCCCGTATCCCTGCCCCCATCGCCAAGGCCAGGGTCAGACGCTGCGCGTTCACGTCGCAGGTCCCTTCCGTGTACAACGCCCCCAACACCCGCGGGTTGATGCGCGGCTCGACCTCCTGGGCCTCCTCCGGCGTAAGCCACCGGACGGTATATCCCTGCGTGTCCACCTCCCACGAGCGACGATCGCGCTCAAAGCCCTCAGGCGACTGCGCGGCAGCGACTTCTTCCTCGTCGAATGCCAGCGACAGCGACGGCCTCTCTCGGAACTCCACGTTGACGCCGGTGTCGTCGAGCAGCGACTCGGCCAGCTCCCGGTGCAGGCGCATGCCCAGGGACCCCACGTCGAAGTGGGCGCCGTCCATACCCGCCTCGTCGAACGTGCCCAGTGCGGCGTATGAGAAGCCCGATGCGTGGCTGGCAATGCCGTCCCGCTCCACGACCACGCAATCGACGCCCTCGCCGGACAGGAAGTAGGCCGTAGCGGCCCCGACGAGCCCTCCCCCAACGATCGCGACATCGGCTGTTTCCCTGCTCATGGGCCTGTATCCTTCCTTCTAGCTTCTGCGCCCTCTCCGGACGCTGCGGGTCACCTCTTCTCCGGGCGCGGACGGCCTTTGGCGCCAGATTCTCGTTGCAGGACTCATCCACGCTCTCGATTATAGCCTCAAGGGGCATCTCAGTTGGAGTGTCATCAGCGTGTTAGGTTATGGAGACCGCCCTGACATCTCTTCTCCTGAGCATGGACTCGTGGGCGACGGTGTGATCTCCCTCGTGTGCGAAGTGCGAGAGCTTGGGAGAAGGCCCCAATAAGGGGCATATGGGCTCCCCTCCCTTGTAGGGGGCTAGTGGGCCTCCAACGGATCAGCCCGGCCGGCTCAGTTGAGTTCGAGTACGGTTAGGGTGGAGCCCTTTGCCTTCATCAAGGCCAGCAAGTCCCGCCTGGCGTTCGACCTCCTAGCGGCCGTCTATAGGGCGAGGCTGCGGATGTACGCACATGACGGCTCTCCGGAGCGCCAGGAGTTCTGGTGAAAAGCGGAGATGGCCCGGCGGTCGTTCAACTACAGTTTACACGAGGACTTGCAGGTGCATCGCCAGCATGAAGGGAGCCAGGCATGACGCAAATTGCCTTGGGCGTGGGTGTTGGGCTATTCTACCCGCCGATTCGCGGTCGAAAGCTACCTGCTGGCAGCCAGGGAGCTAAACGTGTCGCTGGGTACTTCGCCGGTCTGACAGGCAACCATATGTTGATCAGAGACAGGGACGAACAACGACGGACTGAAGGGGGTCCAGTTCGCTGCAGCGATGTTCTAACGCGCACCACCTTCGTTAGCAGAGTGTTTGCAGACGGCTGGGGGTGAATGGCTGGGAACCAGTCTATAGACGGCTTACATGGATACACTGTCCTGTCGGGAACCTGGTATCATGTACCGCGCCCGGCGGACGACGGCCCAGAGCCCCATCAGAGGAGGCCCGCAATGAGGATGTACATAGGCGGCGAGTGGGTGGACCGCGGCGACAGGATACCGGTCGTGAACCCTTACGACGGCACGGTCTTCGATACGGTCCCCAGGGCCGGGATCGAGGACGTGGATGCCGCGGTGGCAAGCGCCGTCCGGGGCGCGGCGGTCATGGCGGAGGTCCCGGCCTACAGGCGATACGAGATGCTCCACCGCGCCGCAGACCTCCTGGAGGAACGGACGGAAGACCTCGCCCGCACGATTACGATGGAGGAGGGGAAGATAATCGGCGAGGCCAGGACGGAGGTCGGCAGGGCCGTCCAGACCATCGGCCTGTCGGCCGAGGAGGCCAAGCGGCTATATGGGGAGACGGTGCCGCTGGACGCGGCGCCGTCGTGGACCGGACAGATGGGCTTTACGCTTCGAGTGCCGGTCGGAGTGGTGGCGGCCATCAGCCCGTTCAACTTCCCGCTGAACCTGGTTTGTCACAAGGTGGGCCCGGCGCTGGCCGCCGGCAACTCGGTGATAGTCAAGCCGGCGTCGGACACGCCCCTGTCGGCTCTCAAGCTCACTGAGATACTCCTGGAGGCGGGCGTGCCGCCTGAGGCGGTGCAGTGCCTTACGGGCTCCGGCGGGGAGGTTGGCGACGCTCTGGTCTCGGACCCCCGAGTCCGCAAGGTCACTTTTACGGGCAGCCGGGACGTCGGCGAGCATATCTGCCGGACCGCCGGTATCAAGAAGATCACGATGGAGCTGGGCTCCAACTCGCCGCTGATCGTGATGCCTGATGCCGACATCGCCAAGGTGGTAAGCGCCACTGTCGCCAGCGGCTACGCGAACGCCGGGCAGGTCTGCATCGCTACCCAGCGCGTGATAGCGAGCCGGGATGTCTACGCGGACTACCTCGACGCGCTGACGGAGGGTGTGGCGTCGATCAGCACCGGCAATCCCCTGGACGAGGGCGTGGGCATGGGCCCGATGGTGCGGGACGGTGACGCGGCCCGGGTCGACGAGTGGGTCAAGGAGGCGGTGGGAGCCGGTGCTCGGGCGCTGGTCGGAGGCGAGTACTCGGGGGCGATGTACGCGCCAACGGTACTGGCCGACGTGAAGCCGGAGATGCGGGTGTCGTGCGAGGAGCTGTTCGGTCCGGCCGTGGCGGTTACTCCCTTCTCTGACATAGACGAGGCCATCGCCATGGCAAACGATACGAGCTACGGCCTCAGCGCCGGCATCTTCACGGAGAACCTGGGGTGGGCGATGCGCTTCGCCCGCGAGGTCCAATCCGGCAACCTGCACATCAACTCCGGGCCGATGTGGCGGGCCGACCTGATGCCCTACGGAGGACTGAAGGACTCCGGCATGGGCAAGGAGGGGCCCAGGTACGCCGTCGAGGAGATGACGGAGCTGAAGATGGTGGTGTTCCACCCGTAGCGGGTACCGGCGGAGGTGCGGCATCAGATGACAAAGGCCCGCGCGCTGCCCCCTAGTATGGGACAAGGGTACTCCCATCAGGCTTCTGACATGGCCGCACCCAGCTCGACTCTGGCCGAGCGGCGGCCGAGCGACTTCAGCGATCTCAGGTCTCCTATAGCCTGCGCGTCGGCGACTGTGCCGAAGGTGTAGGGACGACCGGGGATGTCCACGTCGTTGTCGGTTCTCGAAGTGATCTGTAGGAATAGGCCTGAATTGGGCCCGCCCTTGTGGAGCTGCCCCGTGGAGTGCAGGTACCGAGGTCCGTACGCCGCGGTGGTCGCGATCCTGTGCTCCTCCATAGCGCGTCGCCTCAGACCTGCAATCATCCGGTCCGTATCCGGCGTCTGCTGGACGAATGCCATGATCGAGAGATAGTCGCCAGCCTCCGATTTGTCCAGGAGTCCCGCTAGAGACCCTTCGGGCTCCATCTGCGGCAGCCTCCCACGGCGGACGTACTCCCTCAGAGCGGCGTCCGTCTCCTCCTTGGACCTCTGAACGTCAGGCTGGTCGAATGGGTTTATTCCCAGGGTCGCCCCGGCAACCGCCACCGCGAATTGCCAGCGGAATAGCTCAGCGCCCAGATCGTACCGGTCGCGCATGTTCAGCCGGATGACGTGATGGCCGAACTCCTCGAACCGCCGTGCCGCGCCGTCGAGGGAGTCGTTATCGTCACTGTCCAATCGCAGGTAGACGAACAGCCGGTCGTTGCCGTAGTGCTCGGGGGATAGGACCGGCTCGTCCGCGATCGGGATGATCCCCCTGCCGTCCTTGCCGGTGCTCTCGGCGACCAGCTGCTCCGCCCAGAGGCCGAAGCCGCGCATGGAGGGCGAGGTCAGGAGCGTCAGCTTGTCGCGCCCCTCTACGGCCATCGCGGCCATAGTTGCTCCCAAGCAGGCCCCCGGGTTCTCCCGAACAGGCCCGTCGGATAGACAGGCCCTCCGCATGTCTCTGGCTCTGGAAAGCAGCTTGGCAATATCGACCCCGGCGAGCGCCGCCGGGACCAGCCCGAAGAAGGAAAGGGCCGAGAATCGTCCCACGACGTCCGGCGGGTTAGTGAAGATTCTCCGGAAGCCCTTCTCGCGGGCCAGCTTCTCCAGAGGGGTGCCGGAGTCCGTGATGGCCGCGAATCTGCGTCCAGCCGCATTTCCTGAATCACGCGAGACGACGCCCTCGAAGAAATCGTAGAAGAGACGTGTCTCGAGGGTCGTGCCGGACTTCGACGAGACAATGAACAGGGTGCTTCCCGGCTCGACGGCATCCGCCGCGGCCAAGACGGCGGCAGGTACGGTCGAGTCGAGCAGGACAGACTGAGGAAACCGCTCTCGGACTCCGAGAGTGCGCCGGATGGCCTCGGCTCCCAGGGTGCTTCCGCCCATCCCCAACAGGGCAACCTGCCGGAACCCGGCTTCACGTACCTCCGAGGCAAACGCCTCAATGCCGGACACGAGCCGAGGCATGTCGTCGGGCAGTGCCAGCCACCCCAGCCGGTCCGCTATCCCCTCGGGGCCCGACTTCCAGACCGTGAGGTCTCCGCGTCGGATGCGTCCTACCAGGTTTCCGTCGTGCAGGGTCGCCAGGACCGTCTCAATCTTCACAGTTGGCCGAGTCTAGCAACAGGTCGGCAAGTCGTCAAAGTGGCGCCTCTCCAAGTTGCGGCTTCAGAGGAGTGCGAGTAAGCTCAGGGACGATGGACTCAAACGACGGCGGCGATGCGCGACCGACATCTCGGTTCGCGGCGTCTCGACCGCCGCGTGCGTCTCGAGCCGTGGCGTCCCGGGCCGTTGGTCGGCCAAGCCGGGGCTGGGCCCAGACGTTCTCCTCGCTGAGGATTACCAGCTTCCTGTTCCTGTGGCTGGGCATGCTGGCAATGATGGCCAGCGTCCAGATGCAGATGGTGGCCCGAGGCTATCTCGCCTATGAAATAACAAACTCCGCGGCGCTGCTGGGTCTGGTATCCGCGGGGTCGGCGTTGCCGATTCTGGGTCTCTCGCTCGTCGGCGGGGCGTTGGCGGACCGTATAGAGCGCAAGCGAATAATCCAGATCACCCAGGGCGTAAATGGCGCGATTGCCCTGCTCGTCGGGGTGGCTATCTTCACGGACAGGATAGAGTGGTACTACCTGCTGGCAGCCTCGGTCTTTCAGGGCGGGATATGGGCGTTCCTGATGCCTGCCCGCCAGGCGCTGATTCCACAGCTCGTCGGCCCTGAGCAGTTGTCCAATGCCATCGCGCTTAACGCGGCCGGCATGAGCGCGATGACACTCCTTTCTCCAGCGCTAGCGGGGGGTCTATACGCGCTCGCCGGGCCGGACACTGTCTACTTCGTGATCGCGGCCATGTCGGGCCTGGCGCTAGTGCTGACGACGATGGTCCCGCGTGGCGGCGGAGGCCAGGCCGGCAGACAGGCCGCTATGGCAGCCGCTATTGTCGAGGGTCTGTCGTACATACGCCGGAGCCCGATCGTGCTCGTCCTCCTGATCGTTGGACTGGCCACGACGCTTCTGGCCATGCCTGTGCGCTTTCTGATGCCCGTGCTGGTCGTCGACATATACAAACTTGGTCCCGAGTCCCTCGGCCTGCTGCTGACGGTGATGGGCGTCGGGGCGCTCGTGGGCACGCTGTTTATCGCCTGGGTCGGGAAGTGGCGGAGGGGGGGAATGCTGATGGCCGGAACGTTCGCGTCCGGGCTGGCGATGGTGCTGCTCGCGCTCCTGCCCTTCTACGCGGCGGCGGCGGCCATCATGGTCCTGCTGGGGCTCGGCGACGCAGGCCGCCGAGCCTTGAATCAGGCGCTGATCATGGAGGAGGTCGAGGACCGGTACCGCGGGCGGGTGATGAGCGTGTTCATGATGAACTATGGCCTTATGCCCGTCGGCGTGCTCCCTATGGGACTAGTCGCGGACGCATATGGCGGCCAGACGGCAGTCGGACTGCTAGGGGCACTGCTACTGGCGTTCATAGCAGTCGTCGTTGTCACCCAGAAGCGCCTGCGGGCCATGCAGTAGCAGACGTCCTGGAGGCGCAGGGTTGCCAGGTTGTGTAGAATGGGCTCGTCGAGGTGAGCGGTGGCTATGAGCGCCCAGAAGACCCTTGTAACGGCCGAGTTGTTGCCGGGCCTCTCATCGCGTCTTTCATCGGAGGGGAAGCGCACGGAGCTCGTAGAGGGAGAGCTTGTCGTCATGGCACCGGCGGGCGGACGACATGGACGCATTGCAAACACGATCGCCTACTTCCTGACACAGGTCAGCCGCGATAGGAAGTGGGGGACGGTATTCGCGGCCGAGACAGGCTTCCTGTTGCGTCGCGACCCGGATACGGTCCGAGCGCCCGACGTGGCGTTCGTAAGCAGCGAGAGACTGGGGACGGACGAGGCCCCGGCCGGGTTCTTGAAGATGGCCCCTGATCTCCCAGTTGAGGTGGTGTCCCCCAGCGATTCTGCCGCTGCGGTTCAGAGCAAGGTCGAGGACTGGCTGGGAGCGGGCACCCGGCTCGTTTGGGTCGTATACCCTGATACGCGGTCGGTGACTGTCTACCGCTCCCTAAATGAGGCAGAGGTGCTTTCGGAGCCGGATGCCCTGGATGGAGCGCCTGTCCTCCCTGACTTTGCCCTACCGGTCAGCGACCTGTTTGGCTAAGGACCAGGGGTCCGGGAGACTGGACGCCTCGTTTCACTCCACGACTCCTGGCGAACGCCTCTGGTGCAGGTAAAGGGCTGCCAGAACCGCGACGACTGCGATCGCAACGCCTGATGCGATGGTGAGAAGGTCGAAGTTTCTTTGAATGAAGTCCTGGATCGAATCGCCATAGAAGAAGATCAGCCCGCCGAGAAGAAAGAACCTGGCGCCGCGGCCGATCAGGGAAGTCACCACGAACATCCGCCGGTCCATGTCGAGGACACCGGCTGAGATCGCAAAGACCTTGTAGGGCAGGGGAGTGAAGGCGGCGATGAGTATCGCCGGCGCGCCGTGCCTGTGAAACATCTTCTCGACCGACAGGACCTTATCCTCACTGGCGATCCTGTACAGCAACGGCCTCCCCAGTCGCTTCCCGAGCCAGTGGCCGACGAGGGCACCGGCTACTGATGACAGAGTGGCGACCGCGGCCAGCCAGAGGGCGTTCTCCGGCTGCAGGATGCCGATTCCGATGAGGAGAGGGTCGGGCGGCACCGGGAAGAAGATGGACTCGCAGAACGATAGCGCGGCCAGGGCCAGTGCCGCCCAGTCGCTGTCGGCGAAGCCCACGGTCCAGTCGGAGAGGTTGTGCAGGAGCTCGATCATCTGGACGCGCGGGCTGCCACCGCGTTAGGGTCGGACCGGGTGTGCCGGAGGTGGCTCAAGGGGCGTCGCCGGGACTCAATGAGGCCGCAACTCGACCGGTGGCGACGGCTCCGCAGGATGTCCTGTCCGCGCATCGCAGGTAGTAGTCGGCTCCGATCCTTGGCGACGGCAGGCCTGCCTCGTCAGCATACTCGAACAGCTTCAGCGTGTCTCCGACGGCCCCTTCCCGGCCGCAGAAGTCACAGTTGCCGAGGCAGTCCTCGTAGATGAGCCGGAGCCGCTTGAGGCTGTCCACTGGCGTCAGGCCCGCTCCTTCAGCTCGATCTCGAAGTCATGCGGCACGCCCTTGACCATGGCCCTTGCCGACTTTCGAGTGACCTCGTCTGAGCCGTTCAGTCCTCCGAACAGAGTGATCGGAGCGCCAGACTCGTCGAGCACCTCGACCGTGACTCCATCGATGCGCACGCCGACTCTGCCGACTGGCACCGTGCGGCCCGCTCCCTGTTCGATGGCTCTAAGCACCGCCCGCCGCTCTCGCAGTACCGACTGCGCATCGTCGACCGACACGGCGCGGAAGGAAACCTCATCTCCGGGCATGGCCTGAGCGAGCAGCCCCACGTCGGCGCCGATCACGGTGGCGATCTTCGTGTAGCCTCCCGTAGTGCCGCGGTCGGCGAGCAGGACGATGGGCGTCCCATCGCCGGGGACCTGCACCGCTCCGAGAGGCGACCCGTCCGAGACTATGTCCGGTCCCGACCTGTGCTCGAGGGCCGGACCCTCCAGCCTGCATCCCATGCGGTCCTGGTCCATCGACACGGAGTAGGTCGATCCGAGGAGTGTCGAGATGGCATCTTCCGTGAAAGCCTCGCGCTGCGGGCCAAGGACGACCCGGAGATGATGGCTGTTGCCATATGACGGGGCCAGGAAGTCTTCAGGCAGGCGTCTGATCACGTCCGAGCTGTCTGCGGGATCGAAAGTCGCCAGAGTATCCCCGGCTGCGAGGGCGCGTCCATTCAGTCCGCCGATTCTCCCACGAACGTACGTCGAACGGCTCCTCATGACGACGGGCACGTCTATGCCGCCGGCCACCGCGAGCCACGAACGCAGACCGTCGCGCGCGCCGCCGAAGGTGAGCCTGCCGCCTGCCGGGACATTGATAGTCTGCCAGAAGGGTACGGGCTCGCCGTCCAGGGCAGGGCTCAGGTCTCCGCCGGTGATAGCTATGCGGGTGTCGGACTCGAAGAGTATGGTAGGGCCCAGCACGGTCAACTCCAGGGCGGCTGCCCCTTCCTGGTTGCCGACCATGAGGTTGGCGGCCCTGAGGGCGAAGTCGTCCATTGCGCCCGACACAGGAACGCCGAAGCGCTGGTAGCCATACCGACCGAGGTCCTGCACGGTCGTCAGCAGACCGGGCTCGACTATTTGCAGGGTCTCACTCATGAAGGGCGCTCCGTCGCAACATCATACCGCCCCTCAGCCGACAGGCCCTCGATTTCATCGAACTGCTCAATCGATTCGAGCGGCTCGAAGCGCACCAGATCGCCGGGTCGCAGGGCCGATGGGGGCTCGCGCTCCGGGTCGAACATCCTCACCGGCGTCCGCCCAATGATCCTCCATCCGCCCGGGCTGGCGAGCGGGTAGATTCCGGTCTGCGACTCCGCGATCCCCACCGATCCGGCCGGGGTTACCGTTCTCGGGGTCTCCAGCCTGGGCGTGGCCAGCTTCTCTGACATGTCTCCCAGGTATGGGAAGCCCGGGCTGAACCCAAGCATATAGACCGGGTAGTCTCTGCCTGAGTGCAGACTTACGACCTCTTGCACGGAGAGTCCGGCGTGGTCGGCCACGAAATCGATGTCCGGGCCGTGCTCTCCTCCGTACAGTGTCGGAATCCTCACGACTCTCTCAGGCCTCAGAGCCCTGTCTCTGAGCTTCTTCCCCAGCTTTTCGATGTGCTCTCTCAGCTCAGACGCTGTAATTTCCAGAGGGTCGTAGTTGACCAGCAGAGACCTGTAGCTCGGAATGAGGTCCAGGATGCCGGCGATGCCGCTTGATTCGACGGCGCTCGTCAGACCCTGGACTCGCCGGTTCGTCCTGGCGTCGATGGAGTCGCCAAGCTCGACGACCAGCGACTGGTCGCCTGCGGGAAGGAATGAGGGGGATTCGTACATCTGTGGCTGCCCCGTTGACGGGATGAGAGGCTGGTCAGACCAGCGTGCCGAGTGGAACGACCTCGACCCCGGCCGCTTCGAGCTCTCGCCGGAGTGACCTGGCCATGTCGACGGCCCCCGGCGTGTCACCGTGTACGCACAGGCTGTCGGCCTCGACCTCGATCTGGCCGCCGTCGATGGTCGTGGCTGTACCGTCTGTCACCATCTGGAGGCTGCGCTCGACCACTTCGTTGACATCGTGGAGGACCGAACCCGGCTTTGATCTGGAGACGAGGGTCCCATCTGGGTTCAGGGCGCGGTCGGCGAAAATCTCGCGGGCCACGCGCATTCCCATATCCTGAGCGATGGTGATCCACTGCGAGCCGGCCAAGGCCACGAGGACCATGTCGGGGTCTACCTCTAACATGGCCTCACAGATCGAACGGGCCAGAGCCTCGTCGTCCACCGCTCTGTTGTACATCGCTCCGTGGGGCTTGACGTGCTGCAGCCTCTTCGAGCTGGTGAAGGCCTGGAGCGCGCCTATCTGGTAGACGATGTCGTTCCGGGCCTCCTCGGGAGTCACACCGATGTCGCGTCGGCCGAAGCCGTTGAGGTCCGGGAAGCTCGGGTGCGCACCGACGCCGACGGAGTTCTCCTCAGCGATTCGGACGGTGTGACGCATCCATGAGGGGTCGCCGGCATGGAATCCGCAGGCGACGTTGGCAGAGGTCACGTACTGGATGACCTCGTCGTCGAGGCCCATCTTGTACATCCCGAAGCTCTCGCCCATGTCGCAGTTCAGGTCTATTGACCCCATGCTCTCCACCTGGCACGTAGTCCTTAGACCGATTATAAGCTGTGGTCCGGTGGGATGCCAGTGGAGGGAAACGCAAGACTCGGGACCCCGTTCGCAGGCTGCATGTCTCTGCGGTCCGACAAGCTCACCACGAACGGGAGGTCCATCTTCCGTTCGCCCCGGCCTCGATTCGTGACAGGCCCTGAGCCTGGGGAAGGATATTGCAGTAGTGAGGCGAACCGTTGAGGCAGGACGCTAGGCGCAGCCGGCGGCTATGGCGAGGGCGCGGCAGACCTGTCGCATCTTTGGCTCGCTGAGGGTGCCGACATAGTGTTGGAGCAGCCGTTGCTCCACCGTCTGCACATGGTCGAGGTTGATGGCGGAGTCGTGCTTCAGGCCTTCGTCCGGGCCGATTACTACTTCGCTTGGGATACCCCGGATAGTAGAGGTTATGGGCGCCACCATTGCGGTGCGCAGCAGGGGGAGCACCTCCTGGCGGGTGAGGAGGAGGACGGGGCGGCGCTTGTCGGGCGGCGCGAAGCGGTACTGCCATATCTCTCCGCGCCGGGGCTGGTGGCTCACTGGTCCGGCCATACTCCCTCGCCTGCCCATCCCTGGAGCTCGTCGTCGGGCGCGGCACCACCATAGCCGGCACGGTAGCGCGCGGCGACCTCTTCGGCGTCCTTGCGCGCCAGGTAGGCTGCGGCGGCCTCGCGCAGTACGGCTGAGCGGCCCCGCTCACGGACCGCCGGGTGCCGGTCGAGACGGTCGAGAAGCGCTTCGTCGAACGTAACCTGGATTGGCTTCATGTGTATCAGCATACCATATAAATTATGTATATCACAGTACACATCTGTGAAGTTGTCGCTGGACCAGGGCGGTCTCCCCCAGAGTTCTGAGACTGCGATGATGAATCCTGGGCCACCTCGGCTCGGGCCTGACCCTTTCTGAGACTGGCATCATGCCTTCAGCCTGATCTGTCGACTCGAGTCGAGGTGGCACCCGAAGTGCCTTTGGCAAGGCGAGCAGTGACCTTATAGGAGCCTGGCCCCACGCCCCATCGCAGTCTTGTCCGCTCACCTGGCCGGCGCGCAATCCTCCGGGAGGTAGAAATGACAGGAGTCGTCGGTCATGAAGGTAGTCGTGGTGTTGAGCTGGTCGTCGGAGTCGACACCCACCAGGATGAGCATGTGGCGGTGGCCATTGACCGTCAGGGGGTCCGCCTGGGGGAGCTTCACACAGTGGCGACCACCCATGGGTATGAGGAGCTCGAACGGTGGTCCCGGGGCCTGGGAGAGATTCATGCCTTCGGGATTGAAGGCACGGGTTCCTACGGGGCCGGAGTCGCCCGATTCCTGACCAGTAGGGGCCATACCGTAGTGGAGGTCAACCGGCCCGACCGGTCAACCCGCTATCGGAAGGGGAAGAGCGATTCCACTGATGCGGAGATGGCAGCGCGTGCTGTGCTTGCCGGAGTAGCCGATGCCACTCCCAAGTCAGGTGAGGGTGAAGTCGAAATGATCCGTATGTTCAAGAGCACCAAGGACTCGGCCGTCAAGGCTCGCACCCAGGCAATCAACCAGATGAAGGCCCTGGTTGTCACGGCCCCGGCCCGGCTTCGTGAGCACCTCACTGGCCTCACCGCTGCTGCCCTTGTCACCCGGTCCAAGAGCTTCCGGCCTGGTCGTATGGAGGGTCCCACCGCGGCGGCCAAGTATGCTCTTCGCTCCCTTGCCCGTCGCTACCGTCAACTCGGTAATGAGATACAGGACCTGGAGGCCGAGATCCAAAGACTCACACGGACGGCAGCCCCAGCCCTGGTGGATGGCTTCGGCATAGGACCAGACACGGCGGCGACCCTCCTCATTGCTGCAGGGAGTAACCCGGACCGCCTCCACTCCGAGGCTGCCTTCGCCTCCCTGTGCGGTGTCAATCCCATCCCTGCTTCCTCCGGCAAGACCACCAGGCATCGGCTCAACCGAGGCGGCCACCGCCAGGCCAACGCGGCACTCCATCGCATTGTTGTCGTCAGACTTCGTCATGATGAGCGGACCCAGGCATACATGCGTCGTCGCACCACCGAGGGAATGAGCAAGGCTGAGGTGATCCGCTGCCTCAAACGCTATGTCGCTCGCGAGGTCTTCTCCGTCCTACGGAACTCAGCCCTATCCCACAGCACTCCTTGACATCTATAGGAGCATCAAGCTCGGTACAGACAGGTCCCCGAGTTTGCACTTCCCTCTCCTATGGGGAGACAGATTGACAAACAGAACGCCAGTTCTCTAAGATCAATTGTCCTAACCCGATACTGCGAAGGAGGCTCTATGAGGGTCGCGTGCGTTCTCGCCACACACCTGAGAGCAAAGGTGGAGATGAGACGTCACTCCGATCTGGCGGACTACCCCGTCGTCATAGTCGACCATGACGCTACGGGGGCGAGGCCGCTGGTGGCCGACCGCTTCCCGGCAGCCTCGGGAGTGACGGCGGGCATGACCCTGGAGCAGGCTGTGTCCTGCCACGCCAATGTCGTCATGCTGGACGCCGACGAGCCGCACTACCGGCGAACCTTCGCTCAGGTGCTCACCTCCCTGCAGGGTATCAGCGACCGTGTCGAGGGAGCCGATCTCGGAACAGCCTACGTCCGGGTGGACGGTCTGGAAGAGCTGTTTGGCGGCGAGGCCGGGGTCGTCTCCGCCCTGCTGAACGCGGTGCCCGCATATCTCAACGCCCGCGTCGGCGTGGCAGGCTCCAAGTTCCCCGCTTTCGTCGCCGCCCGGACGAGCAGGACACTTGGAGCGACCAGAGTACCCGGCGACGTAGGGGCCTTCCTCGCACCCCACTCCATCGACCTTCTCCCCGTCTCCCCTGGAGTGAAGAGCATGATGCACCGCTTCGGCCTGCACACGATGGGAGCGGCCTCCTCCATGAGTGCGGACATCTTCGTAGACCAGTTCGGACTAGAGGGTAAGCGAGCCTGGGCGCTCTGCAATGGGGTGGACGACAGCCCCTTCGTCCCCATGGCGTTTGAGGAGTCGATAGTGGAGCACGTATCGCTGCCGTTCCACTCCTCCTCCCTGGAGGTCCTGTTCATCGCGGTAGACACCCTTCTCAGGAGGGGGTACGCCCGGCCGGAGATGAGGGGCAGGTACGTGGGCGCGGCGTCTCTCCGATGCGGCGTGTCCGGCTCTAGGCCCTGGGAGAAGATCGTCGGGTTCAGGGAGCCCGCCAGCACATGGGAGAGAGCCTCGTTCTCCATCAGGAGCCGGGTGGGCGTGGACTTACCGCAAGCCCCGGTCGAGGACGTGACACTCACTCTGTCCGGCCTCACCGGCGAGTCTGGTTTTCAGGCGGGGCTGTTCGACGACCCAAGGGAAGACAGACTTCGACGGCTCCTGGATGTGGAGAGACGGCTGCGGACGCGTGTGAGCGGCCCGCTTAAGAGTCCAGGCGGCCACGTCCTGCACAGGATCGTGGACGTGGCGCCATTTCATCCCGCGCCAGAGATGCGGGCCTTGCAGGTGCCCGTGGATCCCTCAGGGAGTGATGCGATCAAGCCTCTCCACTCACCGATCCCTGTGGATGTGCGGGAAGGGATGGGGAGCGAGCCGGTATCCGTACGGCTCAGGCGGCGCTGGCATCGGGTGGCCAGGATAGCCGACAAGTGGACGTTTGACCTGTGGTGGCTGCCGGAGCCGGTGACCCGCGCCTACTACCGGGTCGACCCTGGCGACGGCAGGCAGATCACCCTGTTCCGCGACCGCATCAACGGCCGCTGGTACCGGCAGAGGGCCTGAGAAACCTATGCTCACGGGATACGTGGAGCTTCACGCCAAGAGCTTCTATTCCTTCGGGGTGGGAGCGTCCCATACGCACGAATTGCTGGCGAAGGCTAAGGAGTACGGCTACTCCTCCCTGGCCCTGACCGACACGAACCTCTGCGGGGCACTGGAGTTCGCGCGGCTCGCCAACAGCCTGGGCATCCGGCCCATCTCGGGCGGAGAGCTGACGCTCACCGATGGCTCAAGGCTCACGCTGCTTGCGAAGACGCGGACAGGGTACTCCAATATCTCCAGACTGTTCACACTCGCCAACGCCGTCGACCGCAGGCAGCCGAGGCTCGATCCAGTGCACCTGGCTGAGCACTCGGAGGGCGTCATCCTCCTGACGGGCGGGCGTGACGGGCCGCTCTCCCGGCTGACGCTGGAGGGCCGCGTCGGAGAGGCCCGCAAGCTCCTGAGGCGGTACACGGAGTGGTACGGGATTGACTCGGTGTACGTGGAGCTTCAGCAGAACTTTCTGCAGGGAGACACCGCGCGGAACCGGGAGCTGGTCAACGTCGCCCGGGAGACCCGCACCCATGTCGTGGCTACCAACGACGTACACTACCATCGACCTGAGCGCTCACGCCTCCAGGACGCGCTGGTTGCAGCCAGGCTCAACACAACGGTAGACCGGGCTCTGCCTCACCTACGGCCGAACCACCATTTTCACCTGAAGTCCTCGGTACAGATGGAGAGGCTCTTCCATGAACTGCCTGAGGCCGTCTCCAACACACTTCAGATAGCCGAGCGGTGCGCCTTCGACCTCAGCACCGACCTCGGCTACACCCTTCCATATCCCGCCGTGCCAGAGGGATATACTCCCGCGAGCTATCTGAGACGGCTCTGCTACGAGGCGGCTCTGCGGCGATACGGATCGTTGTCCGAGCGGGTGGAGGCTCGGCTGCGTGAGGAGTTCAGGCTGATAGAGGTTCACGGGCTGGCGGGCTTCCTGCTGCTCTACAGGGAGATCGTTCTCATCGCCCAGCGGATCATGGGGGAGAGGGGCCTGGTGAGCCCTGAGACACCTGTGGAGGAGAGGCCGCCGGGGAGGGGCCGCGGGTCGTCGGTGGCGCTGCTCGTGGGGTACCTCATTGGCATCAGTCACGTCGACCCGCTGCGGTGGGACCTGACCCTGGAGCGCTTCATATCCGAGGACACGACCATGCTCCCGGACATAGACCTCGACTTTCCCAGGGGTCTCAGGGACGAGCTGATCGAGCGAGTCCACCGGCATTTCGGCGCCGAGTACGCGGTCCTAGCCGGAGCGATAACCACCTACAGAGTGAAGGGAATCATCCAGGACCTTGGCAAGGCCCTGGGGCTTCCGCAAGAGGAGTTGAGGCTTCTGTCCGGTCAGGTCCAACTCAGCGATGGCGCAAGTCTCCGTGAGGAGATGCTGGAGCTGCCCACCTTCAGGGAAAAGGTGGACGCCCGGGGCTGGAGAGACCTGATCAAGCTCGCCCCACAACTGATCGATGCCCCCAGGGGGCTGAGCCAGCACGTCGGCGGCATGGTGCTCAGCAGCTCCCCCATACCGGGGATGGTCCCGATGCGGGCGGGGGCCATAGACGGCCGGTTCATCATGGACTGGAACAAGGACAGCGTGGCCGACGCCGGGTTCGCCAAGATAGACATCCTCTCTCTGCCGGTGCTCGATCAGATAGATGAGGCGTTGGACCTCATAGAGAACCGTGAGGGGAGAAGGCCCGACCTGAGCAGGCTAGACCCGGAGGACCCGAGTGTTTATGACATGATAAACGAGGGACTCTCCAAGGGGGTCTTCCTGCTCCAGTCGCCCGCGCAGCTGAAGATGGCACAGCGCCTCCGGTCCCGTAATCTCCTCGATCTCGCCTACCAGGTCGCTCTCATCCGGCCCGGCGTCGGCGTTCAAGGCAGCGCCGTGTCCCAGTTCGTCGAGCGCTACAGGCACGGGGCGGAGTGGGAGTATGACCATCCGCTGGAAAGGCGCGCTCTGGAGCGGGGCTACGGGATAATCGTGTGGCAGGAGCAGGTCGTGCAACTCATCAAGGACGTGGCCGGCATGACCGCAGCTGAAGCCGACGAGGTACGCAGGGCTTTCGCCAGGCCCAACAACGACCATCTGGTGGCCATGCACTGGCAGCGGTTCCTCGAAGGCGCACGGAAGAGGGGCGTTTCGAAGGAGACTGCCAGGAAGATATTCGACAAAATCAACGGCCACTACATGTTCCCGGAGTCGCACTCCCACGCCTTTGCCGTAACTGCCTACCAGGCCGCGTGGCTCAAGCGATATCATCCGCTGGAGTTCTTCGTCGCGTTGATGAACAACCAGCCGATGGGCTTCTACCCTATGGAGACGCTGAAGCAGGACGCGCGGCGTTTCGGTGTGTCCTTCCTGAACCCGTGCGTGAACAGGAGTCAGGTGAAGTGCGTCCCTGAGAGGGAGTCAGTGCGGCTGGGTCTTCGATTCATCAAGGATGTCGGGGCGGAGTCTGCCAGGCTCATGGTGGAGGACAGGGAGAGGCACGGCAGCTACGTGAGCGCGGGGGACCTGGTGCGGCGGACGGGGCTGAAGCCGCAGGTTGTGCTGTCGCTGGCGATGGCCGGAGCCTTCGATGGCGTCGCACCTAACCGCAGAGAGGCGCTGTGGGAGGCCGGGCTTCACGCTCGTCCCTCCCGAAACGGACAGATGGCTCTGTCATCGTCCATGGAGGACGGGATGCCTCAACTGGAGGACTTTACCCAGTACGAGAGGATGGCCGGCGAGTACCGGGTGATGGGCATCTACCCCAAGGGCCACCTGATGGAGCTTGTGAGGCCGAGCCTGCGCACCGGCGTGCTCCCGGCGGCGGAGGTGGAGAGGCTCGGCGATGGCGACGCGGTCTCGGTCGCGGGCTGGCCGGTGGCGAGGCAGCACCCGCGCGGGAGGGACGGTACGGTCTTCGTCACGGTCGAGGACGAGACGGGCGACGTCCAGATTATCCTCTGGCCCAGCGTCTTCGCCAAGCACCGCCGCGAGCTCACCAGCCAGGTGATCGAGGTCAACGGCGTGGTGTCCAGGTGGGACGGCACCACGAACATAATCGTGTCGGACCTGAGAGCCGTCCAGTCGAGTGTTCCGATGCCGCGCTCGCATGACTGGCGCTGAGACCCGGGCGCGGGGGCAGTCCGGGCCGTCTTCGCCCCAAGAGCCGGCGGCTGTGGACGGGTTCAGCGGTCGGTGGATATACTAGAGCCGGACAGCCTCACTCTCTGCTCAATCACCAGGAGGCCCGGATTGCCCGCGCCGGCCGATTTCCTCGCATTCGTTGCACAGTACCCGCCGCTCCTTGCCATCGGGAACACGCCCACACTGAAGCTGGACTTACCGATGGACCTGGGAGACGTTGAGATATACGCGAAGTTCGAGCACCTGAACCCCGGGGGCTCCATCAAGGACCGGCCGGTGCTGAGGATGCTGGCCGAGGGGGTGATGTCGGGAGAGCTTACGCGGGACAAGAGGATACTCGACGCCACCTCGGGCAATGCGGGCGTAGCCTATGCCATGATCGGCGCGACCCTGGGGTACGGCGTCACTCTCGTCATGCCGGAAAACGCCAGCGAGGAGCGGAAGAAGCGAGTGCGAGCTCACGGGGCGGAGGTGATCTTCACCGATCCGATGCTTGGCTATGACGAGACGATGCGTGAGGTCAAGCGTGTGAATGAGCGTGATCCGGGTCGCTACTTCTTCTGCGATCAGTACTCCAACATGAACAATCCACGGGCCCACTACGACACGACGGCGGAGGAGATACTGGAGCAGGTCCCGGAGATCACGCACTTCGTCGCGGGCGTGGGTACGGGGGGCACCATCTCCGGCGTCGGACGTCGCCTCAAGGAGGCTGACTCACGTATCCAGGTGATTGGAATCAACCCGCCTGAATGGCCTGGCATCGAGGGGTTGAAGCCACTGGGCGAGGAGCACATCGTCCCTGAGACCTTCGACGAGAATGTCGTGGACCGCATGATTCCCGCAGACGTTGACGAAGCGAGAAGGATGTCACGGGTCCTGGCGTCGACGGGCGTCTTCGCGGGCCAGTCGTCCGGCGGATACGTCATGGGAGCCTACGATGTGGCGCTGGGTATCGAGGAGGGCAGGGTGGTGACCGTCCTCAACGATATCGGAGAGCGTTACTTTAGCACTGGCATGTGGGACTGAGACCCGCTCTGGTGAGGTCCGGCCGGACCTCACCTGTCCTAGGTGTGCCATGAGGACCGTGCTGGACATTGTGTCGCTGGTCAGGGCGGCGCGGTTCGCAATGTTGGGAGTGTGGGCCGCCGCGCGGCATCAGGTCGCGTTTCGACGAGAGCTTATCCTGGCAGCGGTGCTTATACCGATTGGAGTCTGGCTCGGTGACGGCGGTGTCGAGCGAGCCCTGCTCTTAGGATCCGTGGCGCTGGTCCTCATTGTGGAGCTTGTCAATTCGGCGGTGGAGACTGCCGTGGACAGGATCGGACTCGCACAGAATGAGCTGTCGGGGAGGGCCAAGGATCTCGCGGCCGCGGCCGTATGCGTGTCTCTGATCAACTGGGCCGTGGTCTGGGGCTTCGTCCTGCTCGGATAGTCGGGTGAGGGCCGGGAGACCGGCGGCAAAGCAGCTGATGTGCTAGTTTCTGAACCGGCCTACCTGCTCGACATGGTCGATGAGAGACCCGTCGTGCATCTCCTTTACCTCGTCGGCCATAGCCAGCAGCGTGGAGTCGTGTGTGGCGGCGAGGACGCTGATGCCCTGGTCCCTGACCATCTGCTTGAAGAGGCCGAATATCGCGTGGGCGTTCGTCGAGTCGAGCTCTCCGGTGGGCTCGTCGGCCAGGATCAGGGGCGGCCGGTTCACGATAGCGCGCGCGATGGCCACTCGCTGCTGCTCGCCGCCGGACAGCTCGTAAGGACGGTGACGGGACCTGGGCCATAGCCCTACCATTTCGAGGACCTCCCTGGCACGGGCCCGACGCTCTGCGGTGCCGACACCCGAGATGCGGAGTGGGAGCTCGACGTTTTCGAATGCCGAGAGCAGGGGCAGCAGGCCGAACGCCTGGAAGACAAACCCTATCTTGTGCCTGCGGAGGTCTGTCAGCTCCGTCTCGGTCATTTGGCCGACGTCGCGTTCCTGGAACAACACCTGACCAGAGTCGGGCTTATCGAGGCCGGCAACCAGGTTGAGCAGGGTGGTCTTTCCCGATCCAGACCTTCCAACGACCGCGACGAACTCTCCCGGTCGGACGACGAGGTCCAATCCTCGAAGAGCTCTCACCTCTTCTGAGCCTACGCGGTACGACCGGTGCAGGTCTATGGTCGCCACCAAGCGTTGTATGCGGAGGGGACTACTCATCCGGGGTCAGGGTCACCTTTCCGTCTTCCACACCAGCACGCGCCTTGCCTGTGATATTCAACTGGTCCAGTATATCGCGCGGTATCTGGACGCGCCCGCTCCCGTCTACGAGGACGAACTCGTCCAGCTCATCGGCGTCCCGATCGGCCCGGCCCGATACGGACCGGAAGGTGATCCTCCTTCGAATCTCGGTGGACGTCTTACCGTCCCTCATCATGATCACCCTGCCCACCTTGTAAGCGATGTCCGGGTCGTGGGTAACGATCACGATAGTGGTCCCGAGCTCGCGGTTGATGGCGCTGAACAGATCGAGAATCTCCGCTGCGGTCTCGTCATCCAGCTCTCCGGTGGGTTCGTCCGCCAGAAGCAGAGGAGGATGGTTCGCCAACGCGATGGCTATGGCAACCCGCTGCTGCTCGCCGCCGGAGAGCTTTTCGGGAGTGTGCTCCATCCGGTGATCCAGGCGCATCATGCGGAGCAGGTCGGCCGCCCGTGTGCGCCTCTCGTGAGCATCCATGTCCGTGAGCATCATCGGCAGTGAGACGTTGTCGAGGGCGGACAGGTACGGGAACAGATTTCGCCCAGTCTGCTGCCACACGAAGCCCACTTCTCGCTGCCGGTACTGCTCGACCTCCTTAGAGGACATTCTCAGGAGGTCTCTGCCTCCCACGTTGACGGCCCCGGCCGAGGGCGAGTCGTACCCCGCCAGAATGTTTAGCAGGGTGCTCTTCCCGCTGCCGCTGGCGCCGACTAAGGCCACGACCTCGGCGTGGTCCACGTTGAGGTCAAGGCCTCTCAGAGCCACGACCTCCAGGTCGGCAATCTTGTATATCTTAAAGAGGTCCTGACAGAGTATGTGGGAGGGCGTGGATGCGTATGTCAACTGGTCTCCTACATCTCGCCCATGCGCAACACGCGTTGGAGCGAGATTCTTCTGATAAACCATATCACGCCCAGGATGATTGCGGCGAAGACAGAGCCCATGGCTGCGTACGTCAGGAGCAGGGTGGGCCAGCTCACCTCTAAGACAAAGGGAGGCAGCACCTGTCCGCCGCCGTCGTCGTTGCCGAGGAACGGCATGATGATAGCACCGAGCCGTCCCCCCATCCACGTTCCCAGGGCCAGCCCAAGTATAATGACCATCGCCTGTTCCAGCCATACGAGCAGGACCAACTGCCTCATCGAGAAGCCGATCGTCCTGAGAAGGGCGAATTGCACCGCCCGCGAACGGAACGATACGTACGTGTGCAGCAGGAAGCCTACTATGCTCAGTACGAGTACGGCCGCGAATGCGACGAACAACAGGGCTCTCCAGCCGGCCCTGACGAGCGGATCGACCTGGGACTGGGCCAGGGCATCCTGGCGGTCGTGGACTACCGCCGTCGAAAACGGTAAGTCCTGCTCTACCTGCCGGAGGAGCTGCGCCTTCTGACCGTCGTCTCCGCTGAACGAGAGCCACATCTCGTTGGGCCTGAGGTCTGAAGTCGTGCTTTCCAGATTAGCGACCGAGGCCAGAGAGGGAATGTCACTCACGAGATAGCCTTGCCTTGGGCTCAGGGTATCCAGTGTTGGGAAGTAGTCGAAAGTATCGACGATCCTGACTTTGATCCGGTGTCCGGCGACCGATACTTCAAAGATCTCCCCGACCCTGTGCTCTGTAATGTCCAGGAACGACTCGCTCGCGAGCACGGGGACAGACTCGATGGGGGTCCCCGGATGGATGCCTCGGCTGACCAGGGCGCTTCCGTCGGTCCATACGAAGACGGCCACTCCGCGATCTCCGCTTGGGCCGGAAGCTGTCGACTGGAGCGAGTCCGTCTTCGATTCAGGAGCTACGCGCAGGACACTCCAGTCCGTCACGCCGTCGAATGGCTCAACAGAGACAACATCGCCGCCGGCGAGCCGTACCCTAATGTCCGAGATCGACACAGAGCCCGGGACGAGCTGCTTCTGTCCATCCTGCTCGTGGACAGTTACCGACGCCAGCTTAAGGGGAGGCACTGGACTGGTCCTCGAAATGCCGCCGGAACAGCTCCGGGCCCGGGCAAGGTCCGCGGTTATGTCTATCCAGCCCGTGGCGTCCAGCCTCCCCAGGCAGTGGCTGAAGTAGCGGCCATTCGCGTCGCTGATCCTAGCCGTCATGACGATCGAATCGTAGGGTCTCTGGGCTCTCACCTTGACCATGAGCTGCCTGGCGTCGTCGTGTAGAGGGATTCCCTGGGGGTGGTCGAATCGGGTGATAAACTCCAGCATGTCGTCGGCGGCCTCTCCCGCGAAGTCGTCCCGGAAGTAGCCGATCTCGGCGAACACCTCGGCGTCGACGGCGAGCATCGTATAGAAGTCGCCGAGCAGCCTGGACAGGTCGCTCCCGGTGCCTCTATAGACCGGGCTCGCGCTTTCGACTCCAGGCAGACGCATGTACCCGTCGACGACCGATCTGCTGGCGCCCCGCGTGTTCAGCAAGAGCCCCTCAAGCCTGATGTCGGCGCCGGAGGAGTAGTAGGCGCGGTCGACGAAGCTTCGGTCGAGAGTGCCACCGAAGCTGGCGGCGAATATCCCCAGCCCAGCCATGAGGATGAGCAGCAGGGACAGCCGGGCATAGTGCGTGGGATTCCGCGCCATCTGCCACATGCCCAGGACCACTCCTGCCGGCAGTATGGGAGAGAGCAGCCTGCTGCCGATGTTCATGACCAACGGAAACAGCCTCAGGAGGACCATGCCGGACGCTACGAGGATCAGGGCGGGGACGGCGAGCAGCAGACGATCCACGGCCGCAGCGCCGAAGACATCGCGCGTGATGGCCGAACCCTGCTCCCGCATCTCTCGGAACAGCAGGATGCCGATGACCAGGAGCAGTACGTCGAGATAGTACCGCTGGTAGAACGGCGCATCGGAAGGTCGGGTGACGGAGTGCCTATGCCCTACTACTCCGATCCGTGACGCCTGCACCGCAGGGACCATCAGGGCCGCGAAGCTGAGCAGGCCGCCGAGGGCACTCATACCGTATGCGCCCGGAGAGATGGCGACGCTCATCCACTGGCCGCCGCTGAGGTCGGAGAAGGCGGGTGTGAAGCCGAGGAGTCCGATCACGAAGGCCGCGAGAATCGGGCCGACGGCCGTGGCAATCAGTGCTATCGTGGCAGCTTCGAGCACGAAGACGCCGAGTATCTGAGCCGATGTCGCGCCCCGGCTTCTGAGCAGTGCGACCTCCGACCGCTGCTGCTCAACGAGAAGCGAGGACAGGGTTACCACGTAGTAGAGAATCACAGCGGCTATCAGCAGCAAGACGATGAACATCGGCACCTTTGAGAAGAAAAGACGCCTATCGTATTCATTGATAGCATCGTCGAGCTCGGTTGTCTGCCGGAAGCTGAACAGTACCGGCGAGAGCCTCCTGTCCATGAGTACCAGGCTGAAGAAGGCGAGATCGGCGTTCGATGCGTTCAGGCGTCCCGGGTCGACGTCCAGGAGCCAGACGTAGGTGCTGTCCATCCGCGTGAAGGTCGCGCCGAGCCTCTCCATGTAGGTCTGCTCTGAAAGGTAGTAGGGAACAGCCCGGAAGTTGGTCGCAGTGGAGGCGGCAAAGGCGGTGTCGTGCATGTGCCAGATCGCGTCGTCCGGATTGTTCCGTTCGAATATCCCGGTGACGGTCACGTCCGCGTATGGAACATGCTCATCCCAGTACGGTACTGCGGAGAGGTGGTCGCCCTCCGACAGGTTGAACAGGTCCGCCGCTTCGATCGGTATTACAGCCTCGATTCGGAGCGGTGTTCCGGGTGGGGGTATCTCCGGCCGCTCGTCGGGCATCCGACCGCCGGGACGCAGCGTCACGTAATCAGAGAGATCCGGTTGGAAAGCAAAGTACGACCGGGCGTTGTCGTCCCCCGCAGAAGCCTCCCGACCAGGCCTCGCCAAAAAGAAGGTGGAGGACTTGCCGCCCCGCGCGGTGTCCTGGAGCAGCCAGGACGCTCTTGTGGCCTCTCTGACAACGGCGTTGCCGACCTTGAAGTACTCTTCGGTGTTGGTGGGCCCTCTCTCGGCCTTTATCAGGATGTCGGCCTCGCTTGGCGTGAGACGGTCCAGCGAGTTCTTCAGGGCCAGCTCCCTGAGGGCCTCGAAATAGACTACGGTTCCCGCCATGATCGCCGACGCCATGAGAACGCCAACGATAACGGAGGACAGGAGACGCCAGTGGGCCAATGCCCGCCTCACCACAAGGGTCCAGGCGTTGGCCACTCTGGAGTCGGCTATCTTACTGAGGAGCGGCATGTTCTCTCTTGATCAGTTGCCCTCGACCCTGGCGACCAGGTGGAGTTCGAGGTTTGTCATGTGCCGCGCCAGGAGATACAGGGCGCCGAGGAATATGGCGGCCATGGCAGCGTACACCGATCCAAGGATACCCCAGCTCGTTACGGTGATGAACGGTGGAACGACGTGATCGCCAGTCTCCGTGATCGCCACCGACGAGACCATCAGGTCGCTCATCTGGAACCCCGCCCACGTACCCAGCCCCAGACCTATTGCAACGATGACTATGTGCTCGAGGCCGATGAGCTTGGCTATCTGCGACTTCCGCAGGCCAAGGGCCTGGAGAAACCCCATCTCGCCGCGGCTTCTCTCGGCGAAAGCCAGGAGATAGGTTACATATCCGAATCCAGCGGCGAATAGAATGACGCCTATCGACAGTACCACCATCGCCCGCCATCCAGCGGTCACCAAGGGATCCAGGCGCACCGACTCAAGCATCGATTCGCGGTGCAGGACGCGATGGTCTGAACCGACAATGCTGATTACTATGTCGAGGACGGCGTCTCCGGCTCCAGAGGACTCCTTGATGAATATTTCGTTTGGCGCGATCTTGCCGAGGGAGGGGGTGATGATGTTCACGTGCCGCACCAGAGCGTCAAGGTCTGTTAGCAGGAAACCTCTCGTACGCGGATTCAGGGTTGGAAAGTAGTCGACTACGTCGCGTACCCGAACCGGTATCATGCGGCCCAAGAACGAGATGATCAGCCGGTCGCCGCGGTCGACGGCCGACCGATTCAGAAACGACGAGCTTGCGACGACGGACAGCGGCCCTCCGGTCGGGCTGCGATAGAAGCCGCGGATGCCACGATCGGTGTCCTTTCCGAACGAGAACACGCCGGACCGGCTGCCGTTTTGGACATCTTGCAGCGTTACGCCCACCCTGTCTGACGAGATCATCGACGTAGCCAGGGGTGTCCACTTAAGCTCGCCCTCGAAGTCGTCCAGTACGACCGCGTCGCTCCCGGGGCCGAAGCCCACCTGGATGTCGTCGAGCCAAAGCGAGCCGGGCCTGCCTGCAGGCCCGAAGGCGCGCTCGAAGATCTGTATGGACTCCAGGTGCAAGGGGTGGTCGAGCTGGTCCGGTATCTCCACTGTCAGCTGGCGCCACTCCGGGCTGTCCAGAGCTCCGAAGGTAAGGGTGGATATCGTGCCGTGGGCGTCCGATATGACGGCCCAGAGGAACATAGCCTCGTAGGCCTCGGCCGTCTTCACCCAGACGCTGAGCGTTTCTGCGCCTTCCGGAATGACGATTGCGGGGTTCGACTCCCGGGGCAGGAGGTCCCTCATCACCGTCTGCAAGGAGCCCGATGAGAAGTCGTCCCTGTACCATGCGAGATAAGGGAAATACTGGGACTCGAGGGCCAACAGCTCAAAACGGTTCCCGCCTCCGGCAGCACCCACCGCTCCTAGGCCTCGGTAGGCGAGAGATGTCGACTGGACGCCTGGGATCGTCTGATAGAGGTCCTTCATCTCCTCGCTGTTGTGTCCGGAGAAGAGACCGGTAAGGCCGCTGACCCTCAGATCGGAGGCTACCCGGTAGCGTATGCGGTCCTGGTGGCTCTTGTTCAGGGTCCCGCCAACGGTCGTGGACAGGACGCCGAGGCCGGTGACGAGCACAAGCAGCAGAACGAGCCAGCTGTACTGGAATGGGTTCCTCGCCATGTGCCACAGCCCCATGGCGACCCATACCGGCGCCGCAACGGCCAGGAGCCTGAAGACCTTGAAAGCGACCTGAGCGGGCACCAGCGCGGCGAGCGCCACTGTAGGGACAAAGCTCAGCTCCCCCGGCTCCAGCGGCTCTCTGTAGATGAAGAGGGCTATGGCCAGCGCCTGCAGTACGAGGCCGGCGATCTCGAGTCTGGCCCTCTGTGCACGTTGGGTCGCCCAGTATAGTCCGCCAATCGAGGCAACCAGGAGTACCGGGAGAACCCACCCCAGGGGATTGCCATCGTCAATTTCGCGGAGGAGGACTCCCGCCGCGAGGGAGGCCACGGCGACGCCGGCGACGAGGTTCAGCAACGCTGGGGACTCACCGCTGATGAAGCGGACGAACAGCGGGAAGAGGCGCATGAAGAGCAGGGCTACGGCGAGCAACAGCAGCACCGGGGCCAGTAACAGCGCCTCGTTGACCTGAACGTCACCGAACAGCCCGCCCGAAACTACCTGTACCCTGTCTCGCAGCTCCCAGAACACTACGCCGCCTACAACCAGGACACCGATGTCCAGGTAGTAGCGCTGGAATAGGGGGATGGAGGGAGGACGTGAAGACCGAAGTCGGTGAATCACGAGGCTGGCCCTAGCTCCGACCAGGGCAGGGACTACGAAGACGGCCAGCCCCATCAGTCCGGCGCCCGCAGCCACGGCGAACGGGAGCCAGTGGAGCTGGACCGGCAGGAAGTCGCCGCCGGTGATGTCCCCGAATGCAGGCAGCTTGCCCGCGGCCGCGACTACCCCGTAGGCCAGGAGTGGGGCGATCAGAACGGCGATCAGGGTCAATGCTCCACCTTCCAGGGCATACAGGCGGAGCATCTGCATGGTCGTGACGCCGCGGTTCCGGAGCAGCGCTACATCGCCTTCGCGGCTCTGCACGAGGTATGCGACCATCATGGCCAAGTAGTAGATGACCGTCATGATCATCACGGCCAGCAGGACGGCCAGAGGCACCATGGAGAAGAAGCTCCTCTGCTCGTAGTCGGCCACGAGGCGTCTTATGCCGGTAAACAGCGCCGCGCCCGGTATCACCTCCACCACCCCCGCGTCCATGCTCTCGACGCGGTCTAACAGGTCTGAGGTGCTCCACTCCTTGAGTCGCTCCTTGTCCAGGAAGAAGAGCCAATTGGCTGTGACCAGAGTGTTCGGAAACGATCGTCCGGCCCCGTCTATCATCCCCTTTTCGGTTACAAACAAGGGCAGAGGCGGCTCTTCCGGGTTGACGTCCACGCCGTCGAGCACCACCGGTGCCAGGGGCAGTGGGTCGAAGAAGAGGTGAGCGGCCCCGTGCCAGAACTCTTCGTAGACGTCAATCGGGTCGATAATGCCTACTATCTCGACATAGAACCTACCCGGGTCCCTGATCGCCGGGGCCATTACGATTGTGTCCCCCAACTCGAGGTCGAAGATGAGAGCTGACCTGCGGCTTATAGCGGCTTCCGCCACAAGGCCGTGCTGCCCTGCACGGACGGCGTCCTGAGGAGGAGAGCCTTCGAGATAGACGACGTGATCATCCAGGTTCGTGATGCTGTGGAGGTACCCCCGAGAGACGAGGTTCGGTATTCGTCCTGCAGCGCGCTCCGGCAAGGGTTGATCGGGCAGGCCCACTAGATAGTCGTCCGACCGAACGTGCCGCGTTTCACCCCTGGCCACGTCGAGCAGATGCTCGTCGAGGGAGCTGCTTACCACGCTGGTGGCCCTGGCAAGGCCGGCATCGTCCAGAGTGATGTTGGGCCCGTGGATGAATATGTTCAGGAACGATGGCTGTGCATTGTCGATAGCCGTGTCGGCTCCCTGCCGGTCAAGGGCTCGGATGTAGACCGGCGCTCCGGCCACGAGCGTCGTCGACACGACGATTCCCAGGAAGATGCTCGCCATGATCTTCCAATCGCCCGCCAGTCTCCTGGCTATCAGGCCTGGCATGGACAGGGGCCGCATGCTCATTGCAGCTTCTCCAGCGGGGCGAAGCTCTGCAGTAGGCGCTTCACCCCGTGGCCGTCCTTGAAGGCCACGGTCAACTCCACGTCATCAATGGCCGGCCTGGAGCTTGTGACTATTCCGTCGCCGAAGATGGAGTGGCGCACCTTGTCGCCGGTGCGTATCGACTCCGCGCCGTCTCCAGCGTCGGCCGTCAGATCGAGATCTGCCGCACGTCGCCGGACAGGTCTGCCGTCAAGCGTCAGCGGCGACGACAGGGAAGATCCGGTGCGGCTCGGAGAGACTATCAAGTCCCTCGGAACATCCGCGAGAAAGCGTGAGGGCAGCGTCGGCTCCGACCGGCCCCATAAGCCGCGCCGGAAGGCGCGGAGTAGATAGACCCTCTCCTCTGCTCGGGTCATGCCGACATAGCACAGCCGGCGTTCCTCCTCCACCTCGGAAGGGTTGTCCATCGACCGGCTGTGGGGCAGGAGTCCCTCCTCCATGCCAACCATGAAGACCACGGGGAACTCCAGTCCCTTTGCCTGGTGGAGTGTGATGAGCGTGACCCGGTTGGGCTGCCCTTCTTCGAGCTCGTCGACATCGCTGACCAGGCTGACATGTTCGAGAAAAGCCGCGAGCGCATCGCGCCCGCCGATGTCTTCGAACTCGCCCGCGGAGGCGATGTACTCCTGCACGTTCTCCAGACGCTCCTCGCCGTGCTCGTCGTCTCCTTGCAGGTACCGCTCGTAGCCGCTGCGCTCGAAGGCCAGATTGATGAGCTCCGGCAGGCTGAGTACGTCGACCTCGTCCGCGAGACCGTCGATCAGCGTCTTGAAACCCGTTAGCGCGCGGATGGCTCTGTCTGCAAGGCCGGTGTGCTCCCATGTGTCTGGGGATTCGAGCGATTCTAGAGCACCGTACATTGAGACGCCATTGCGGTCTGCGAGACGCGTGAGCTCTTCGAGGGTCCGCCGACCGATCCGCCGCGACGGGGTGTTGATGACGCGGGCCAGGCTCACGTCATCGTGGCGATTGGCCGTAAGTCTCAGATAGGCGGTGAGGTCCTTGATCTCCTGTCGCAGGTAGAACTTCAATCCCCCGACGACCTGATAGGGCACTCCCTGGCGGAGGCACTCCTCCTCAAGGGCCCTCGACTGGGCGTTGACCCTGTACATGACGGCCATGCCGCTCAGGTGGTATCGCCCACCGCCATTCCCATTCCCGCCCGCCGTCAGGTTAGCGATCTCCCTCACTACGAACTGGGCCTCGTCCTGCTCATTGTAGGCTTCGAACACGCAGATGGGCGCCCCGGGGCCCTTCTTAGTCCGCAGCTCCATCTTGACTCGCTGCGTGTTTGCGGCAATCACGCTCCGAGCGGCGTCCAGGATCGTCTGCGTGGACCGGTAGTTCTCCTCCAGCGGGACGACCTTGGCTTCAGGATAGTTCTTCCGAAAGCTGAGGATGTTGCCGATGTCGGCGTTGCGCCAGGAGTAGATCGACTGGTCCGGGTCGCCGACGACGCAGAGGTTCCTGTGGACCTCGGCCATCTGCCGGGCGATGGCGTACTGGGCTGAGTTCGTATCCTGGAACTCGTCGATCATGAAGTGCAGGTACCGGTTGCTGTACCGGTCCGCAACGTCCGGAAAGTCCCTGAAGAGCAGGTAGGTCTTCATCAGCATGTCGTCGAAGTCGACGGCTCCGGCACGGGCCTTCAGGCCTTCGTACTGCTCGTAGACTCTGTGTGTCACCTCGTCGAAGTAGCTCTCGATGCCGGCCCGGAAGCCGTCGACGCCGAGGAGACGGCTCTTGGCCGAGGATATGGCCGACAGCACCGCCCTGGGCTTGAAGCGCTTCGGGTCCACGTCGAGATCTTCCATCGCCCGGCCTATCAGGCCGATCTGGTCCGGGTCGTCGTAGATCACGAAATTGCGATCGAGCCCGATGTGTTCCCCGTCTATTCGAAGCACCCTCCCGCAGAACGAGTGGAAGGTGCCAGCCGTCAACTCGTGGGCGTCGTGGCCCATAAGCGATACCAAGCGGCTTCGCATCTCCCGGGAGGCCTTGTTTGTGAAGGTGACGGCAGCGATCCGATAGGGCGGGACCCCGCATTCTCTAACGAGGTAGGCGATCCTGTGGGTTATGACCCTGGTCTTGCCGCTTCCCGGCCCGGCGACTATTAGCAGAGGGCCGTCGATGGTCTCGACGGCTTCGCGCTGCCTGGGGTTGAGGTCGGCTGTGAGGTCGGTGAGGGTGTCCGTGGGCACTTTGCTCTCGATGGGAGTATATCACTGAGGACGGAGGGCACGCTGAACGGGCATTGCCATGGCCGGACTGCCGGAAGTCAGCCGTCCGCCGAGCGGGCGGTCTTCAGCCGGCGTTCCAACTCCGACCTTGAGAGGAGGACACGGCGCCGGCATGAGAGGCACCTGATGCCAATGTCCGCCCCGACTCTTACGACCTCCCAGTCCCAGGCGCCGCACGGGTGAGGCTTCTTCAGCCGAAGGACATCGCCGAGGCTCAGCTCTCGGACCAGGTCCTGCCCTCCTGCTCCAGGATGAGGTTTATGTCGTCTCGTAGTCTGACTGCCACCGCGCGGGCGGCGTCGGAGAAGCTCCGGGGGTCCTTCGATGCGTAGGTGATGGAGCGGGACGAGCTTATTATCAGGTTGAAGGGGGTGGAGTCCAGGCCCAACCTTACCGATCGCTCGAGGTCGCCGGACTGTGACCCTACTCCAGGTACCAGGATGGGCATGCCCGGGCACCGAGAGCGGACTTTGCCGATGTCCTCCGGATAGGTGGAGCCGGCCACCAGACCGAGGTTGCCTTTGGTGTTCCATACGAGGGCGCGGCTCGCGAGAAGCTCGTACAGGGCCATCGACGTTCCGTTTTGGGCAACCACGCGGTCCTGCAGCTCTCTAGCCCCCGGATTGGATGAGCGGCATAGTATGAAGGCGCCGCGGCCTTCGTAATTCAGGAAGGGCTCCACGGCCTCGCCGCCCGTATACCCGTTAATCGTGGCCGCGTCGAAGTCCCAGGTCTCGAACAGCGCGCGGGCGTACATCGCGTTGGACGAACCTATGTCGCCCCGCTTCGCGTCCCCGATGATGATGACCCCGGGCGCCGCGGAACGGATGTGGGCCACGGTGTCAGCCAGCGCGTCGAGGCCTGGCCGCCCCAGTGCCTCGTAGAAGGCCAGGTTGGGCTTGTATGCGCAGACGAGATCGTGGGTTGCATCGATGATCGCCCTGTTGAACTCGGTCACGTCTGGGACAGCCATCAGGGCAGGGTCGGGGTCAAGGCCTACGCACACGAGGCTGCGACTGCTCTTCGACACCTCCCACAGCCTTTCCGTAAACGTGCTCAATGTGGCCCTCCTGGCCGAAGCGGTCTGTCCCCAGTTTAGATGGGAGACAGGTCGCCAGGCAAGCTACTTCTCGTCCCGGTCCGCTACTGCTAGCATGATCCCTTGATGGCTCATGTAGAAGATATCGGGGAACGGATACGCGAAGTGTACCGGTTGCTGCTCGGCCGTTACGGGCCACAGGGATGGTGGCCGGGGGAGAGCCGTTTCGAGATGATGGTCGGCGCCGTCCTCACCCAGGCCGCGGCGTGGGGCAATGTCGAAAAGGCGATAGCGAACCTCAAGGAGGCGGGCGCCATGTCCCCCGGGGCCATACGGGACATGCCAGAGTCGAGGCTTGCCGAGCTCCTGTATCCGAGCGGCTACTACAATGCCAAGGCGAGGAAGCTGAAGGCGCTGGCAGAGTTTCTGGGGACCCGCTTCGATGACGACATCGACGCGATGGCGCGGGAGGATGCCTGGGAGCTGAGGGCTGAGCTGCTGAAGGTACATGGCATTGGCGAGGAGACGGCCGACGATATCTTGCTCTATCCGCTTGGCAAACCCGTCTTCGTCATCGACGCCTATACCAGAAGGGTCTTCTTCAGGCTTGGACTAGTGCCGGAGCGCGGCTCGTATTCGCTATACCAGACTCTCTTCATGGAGAAGCTGCCCGGCGACGCCGCCCTGATGGGAGAGCTTCACGCCCTTATAGATCACCACGCATCCCGCGTTTGCAGGCCGAACCCGTCGTGCGAAGGGTGCTGTCTGCTGGAAATATGCCCTACCGGGGCTGAGCGGACACGGACCTAGTCGAGAGGAGGTCGTGACGACTTCGGGTCCATGACCAGAATGGCGTTGGTCTTGATCACGGCGTAGACCGTCTGACCAACTTCGAGCTGGAGGTCGCTCAACGCTCCGGGCGTGATCTCCGCCATGAGCCGCGTTCCGATGTCCAGATAGACCATCACCCTCTGGCCCATCGGATGGATCTCATCGATAACCGCCGGGATGGCGTTTCTGGCGCTTGTCCTGAGTGGTGCGTCCAGGGAAAGGATGATGTCGCCGGCCCTTATCGAGACCATGAGCGCCTCTCCCGGCGCCGCGTAAACGTCCGAAGCCAGCAGCAAGGCGTCGCCAACCCGCAGGTCGGCAAGTCCCTCTACACCGCGCGTCGCCGAGACCCTGGCCTCCAGCAGGTTTTCCAGTGTGGCGAGGTGGGTGAACCGGGACAGCGTCGGGTCGACCAGGACTCTGGAGGTTGGGCCCTGGGCAACGATCCTGCCCTCTGAGAGAGCTATGGTGGTGTCGGTGAGCGCCAGGACCTCTGAGATGGAGTGAGACACGTAGAGCATTGGCGTTCCAAGCTCGACGCGTATCCGCCTCAGGTACCTGATAATTGTCCCCCGCATCGCCCAGTCCAACGAGGCCAGAGGCTCGTCAAGCAGGAGTAGATCGGGCGAGATTGCGAGTGCCCTCGCAAGGGCCACGCGCTGCCGCTCTCCACCGGAAAGCGTGGTGACGTCTCTCTCCCGCAGAGGGCCGAGGTGGAGCAGGTCCAGCAGGTCCACCGGATCCAACCGACGGTCCTCTTCGTGGGTGAGCTTGTAGCCATATACCACGTTTTGCCAGACGTTCATGTGCGGAAACAGGGCGGCCTCTTGGAGGACGTACCCGAAGCGACGTTTTTCGGGCGCGACCTTCTTGCCTTCCCTCGACGAGTAGACCACCCGTCCCAGGGCTTCGATCCTCCCTTCGTCAGGGGTGGCCAGCCCCGCGATGCAGCTCAGAAGGGTCGTCTTTCCGCTTCCTGAAGGCCCGAACAGCGCGGTGACGCCGTCCCCGATGGTGGCTTCGCACTCCAGCGAGAATCCGGGGAACCGCTTGCTTATTCGCAGAGACAGGATGCTTCCAGACATCGTCGCCTCAGGCGGCCTGGAGCCTTGATTTCTCAAGCAGCCAGTTGTGCACCAGGAGCGTGGCGACCGCAAGGACTATGGAGACCGAAACAAGCCGGAGCGCGGCACTGTCGTCGCCCGTCTGCACGCTTTGGAAGAGGGCCAAAGGGATGGTCTGGGTCTGTCCTTTGATGTTGCCGGCCACCACGACCGTTGCTCCGAACTCGCTCAGCGCTCTTACGAAGCCGAGCAGTATGCCGGCGAGGATGCCCCGATAGGCCATCGGTACGGTTATGGTCAGGAATACGCGCCAGGGTCCCGCCCCGAGGCTGCGCGCCGACATCTCGATGCGGCTGTCGACCGCGCCCATGGCCACCATGACGGTCCTTGTGATGAGCGGGAAGGAGACCACTGCGGAGGCGAGGGCAGCCGCGACCCACGTGAACACTATGTCGATTCCCAAGAGGGTCTGGAGCGCCGCGCCCACGGGGCCGTTTCTGCCGAGCATGAGCAGCAGGAAGTAGCCGATCGCGACGGGAGGTATGGCCAGAGGCAGCGCGACCAGAACGTCTATCGCGAAGCGTCCGCGTATTCTCTTCTTGACCACCAGCCAGCTTACCGCCAGAGCCAGCGGGATGTTCACCAGGGTCGCGACGACGGACACCTGCAGGGTCAGCAGTATCGAGGCGCTCATGGTCTTGTCAACCCAGAGACTGGCACGGCAAGTCGTCCGCGGGTTACCGGGGCAACTGTTTTCACCGGTCAACCGGCTCGAAACCGAATTTCTCGAACACTCCGGCGGCCGTCTCGCTGGTCAGGAACTCGATGAACTCCTCGGCTTTGAGGGGCCGGCCGGGCCTCTTCAGTAATACCGCAGTGTAGACAACTGGAGAGTAGCTGTCGGGCGGCACGACGTCCAGGACCAGGGCATCTTCGGCGACCGCAGCATCGGTCTTGTAGACGATTGCCGCGTCGACGTTTCCGGACTCCACGTACGCCATTGTCGCCCGCACGTCCACGCCCTCGATGAGTCTGTCCTGCACAGGTCCCCACAGGCCGAGCGCGGCAAGTGACTCCTGAGCGTACCTGCCCGCCGGAGCGAGGGCCGGGTCCGCTATGGCGATCTTGCTCACAGAGGCACCTGCCAGGTCTTGCATCGATCGCACGTGGGCTCCCGGTCGGACCAGCAGTACCAGGCGATTGAGCAACACCTCGACCTCGCCTCCATCCACCAGTCCCTCCTCTACCAGCTCCGAAGTCTGGAATGTACCAGCCGAGATGAAAACATCGGCAGGGGCGCCGCGCCGTATCTGCTGGGCGAGGGCCTGAGAGCCTCCGAAGCTGATCGACAGGCTCCCGTCGTGCGTGGACTCGAACCCGCGCTCGATCTCCGGCATCGCGTTCACGAGGCTGGCGGCGGCGAACACGAGGACCGGCGAGTCGTCGCCGCGGCCGCATACAGGCAAGGTCACAAGAATGACAGTGACCACTAGCGGCCACAGCGCCCAGCTAGCCTGCGCGGCGGTTATTGGTCTGATACGGGATGTCTCGATCCGGCGAATTCATCCATGGTTGGACGGAGTGGCGCAACCAATTATCGCCCAACGGCGCGGCGGTGGCAATCGAGGCTCAGCCGCTGGCATCAGGAGCCCCTTCCAGCGCACCATACAGGCGTGCAAGGGGTAGCGCGGCCGCGGTTGTGCCGCCACGCTTGAGGTGTTATACTGCCCTCGATGACCTGATCGTTGAAAGTGGGGTGGCCCCACTTTCTTTGTTTAAGGGTCTGCGTCCATTCCGGCATCTGACCGGCAGGAAGGTGGTGAGGCATGAAGAGCGACTTCTTGATTGCTCTCACGCAGTTGGCCGCTGAACGCAACCTACCGCGAGAGACCGTTCTCTCGGCGATTGAGGCCGCCCTCGTTTCGGCCTACAAGAAGGACAGCATCATGACGGGCCAGGACATTTCTGTCCAGCTCGACCCTGGCACCGGCGACGTGGCCGTCTACATCCTGAAGACAGTCGTGGAGGAGATAGAGGACCCGCAGTTCCATATCCTAAAGAAGGATGCGGAGAAGATCAGACCTGGTGTGGAGATCGGGGACAGCGTTCCGACTGACCTGCTGCCCCAGAACGCCGGCCGCATCGCCGCCCAGACTGCGAAGCAGGTCGTGATGCAGCGCCTGCGCGAGGCGGAACGCGACCTTGTGTACCAGGAATTCGCCGAAAAGGAGGGCGAGGTCTTCTCGGTTACGGTGCAGCGGATCGAGCCCCGTCAGGTCATCGTGGAGCTTGGAAGGGCCGAGGCGGTGATGCCAGAGGCCGAGCAGGCGCCGATGGAGCGCTATCGGATCGGACAGAAGATCCGCGTGCTCTTGAAGTCTCTCGAGCGCTCGACCAAGGGTCCGGAGGTCATCGTCTCCCGTGCGGACACCATGCTGGTGAGGCGTCTCTTCGAGATGGAAGTCCCGGAGATATACAACGGGGCCGTGGAGATAGTCTCCATAGCCAGGGAGCCGGGCTCTCGCAGCAAGGTGGCTGTTAGGGCCAGGCAGGACGGCGTGGACCCGGTGGGGTCGTGCGTCGGCCTGCGTGGAGTACGGATCCAGAGCATCGTCAACGAGCTCATGGGCGAGAAGATCGATGTGGTGGAATGGAGCAGGGAGCCCGCCCGCCTTATCGCCAACGCGCTGAGTCCAGCTCAGGTGCTGAGAGTGGAACTCGACTCAGAGGCACAGTCCGCAGTGGCCGTGGTGCCTGATAGGCATCTGTCGCTGGCTATCGGGAAAGAGGGCCAGAACGCCCGACTGGCCGCCAGACTTACCGCATGGGACATAGACATACGGAGCAACGTGGAGGCCGATGCGCGGCGCGAGGCAGCCAAGGCACTGGCTGAGCAGGCCGCAGCCATCGGAGACCCGTCCACCGCAGACCTGGAAGCCCTGGGCCTTCCGACGCGGGTCTTGAACCTCCTGAAGCAGGCGGATATCGAGACGATCGCTCCTCTCATCGAGATGGACGAGGCGGAAATCCTCGCACTGCCCGGTGTAGGCGAAAAATCGTACCTGCAGATGCGGAAGCGGTTGCTTGAACTCGGTCTGACGAAGACAGCCGAATCGGTGGAGCCCGAGCAACAGGAGCCGAAGGCGGCAGACGAAGAGGCAGCGGAGCCTGAGGAACAGCCTGTGCCAGAGGCTGTCAAGGAAGAGGTTCCAGTCGAGTCTACGCCTGACGAGGTCGTGCCCGCGGAAGCTACCACGGACGACGCCTCGTCAGCGGAAGAGGTGGCGGATGTTCAACAGCCGCCCGTTGAGGAATCCGTGGTGCCGGACGCTGGGCTCCCGCCGGATCTGGCCGAGTTGCTGCCCGACCTTGAGTTGGAAGAGGAGCCGGAGCCTGTTCCGGCGATGGAGACGACCACATCGCTCCGTGATCTGCCTGAAGACATTTGGGCAGTACACAGGGCCGGCCCATCCGACAGTGGAAGGATACGGTTCGCGGAGGACATCGCCGGGCTGAAGGGCGGCGTTACCGTCCGTCGAAGCAGGACGAGCACCCGAGAGGGTGAAAAACCTCGAAAGAAGAAGGCCAGGGCCACCAGGCGGAGACGGTAAGACGGGACCGGCCTTGTGGTAGTGGTGCGTCCGAGACACATCCCTACGAGAGCCTGTGTATTCTGCGGGGAGCGGGCCCCAAAAGGGGAGCTCGTTCGAGTTACCGCATCCGGCGGCAGGGTGGCCCTGGACCTGAGCGGCAGGGCGTCTGGGCGAGGCGCATACCTCTGCAGAGACGAGGGCGGGAGCTTAGCCCGCAGGATGAGGGCGCGCTTGGCTCACGCGTTGAGAACGGAGATCAGCGACGAGGACTGGGATGGTCTGAAGGAGTCGCTCGATGAGGCCGTAGAGACCGGCAACTAGGGGAATCTCCTCTAGGAAGATACGGAAGATGGCCAGGATGATGGCGGGAGGACAGGAAGTGGTTCAGCAGGAAGAGCGGCTCACTCGTTTGCGTCCGGTGGAGTTGCCGGCCGCTATCAGCGTGAGCGACCTGGCGGTCCTCTTGGACATCGGTCCGGTCGAGATAATCAAGGAGTTGATGCGCGGTGGCTACATGCTGACCATCAACGACGTGGTCGACCATGATGTCGCCACCATAGTCGCACGCGTCTTTGGCTATCACGCCACGGAGGCAGCTGATTCAGAAGAGGACGCGGGGTCGCTGGTTATCGGCACCGAGGGGGAGGACCCCGATGAGCTTTCGGAGCGGCCTCCAGTCGTCACCATCCTCGGTCACGTAGACCACGGCAAGACGACTCTCCTGGACACCATCCGGCGTACCAACGTTGTGGCCGGTGAGGCGGGGGGCATCACCCAGCACATAGGGGCTTACCAGGCCGAATTCAACGGCAACCCGATCACCTTCCTGGACACGCCGGGGCACGCTGCATTCACGGCCATGCGGGCGCGGGGCGCCAGAGTTACGGACATCGCCGTTCTGGTCGTTGCGGCCGACGACGGCATCATGCCTCAGACTATCGAGGCCATAAACCATGCCCGGGCGGCCGGCATCCCGATAATGGTGGCGATCAACAAGGCCGATCTGCCGTCGGCGGACCCGGACAGGGTCAAGAGGCAGCTTTCGGAGAATGGCTTGCTGGTAGAGGAGTGGGGAGGCGACGTCATCGCCGTTCCCATGTCGGCCCTGAAAGGCGACGGCGTCGACGATCTGCTCGAGAATCTGCTGGTCGTCGCCGAGGTATCCGAGTTCAAGGCCAATCCTGATCGCAATGCCAGGGGAATTGTCGTAGAAGCCAAAATAGACAAGAGCAAAGGTCCGGTCGCTACGCTGCTGGTCCAAACGGGCACCTTGTCGGTAGGCGACAGCATGGTCATAGGGACCGTCCGCGGCAGGGTCAAGGCCCTCCTGACAGAGATGGGCGAGCGGATTGAAGCTGCGGGGCCATCCCGTCCGGTGGAGGTCCTGGGGCTGGACAGCATCCCCGAAGCGGGCGAGATCTTCGAGGTCGCGGAGGATGAGAAGGTTGCTCGTCGAATGGTCCAGGACAGACAGAGGCAGATCGACCGTGAGCTCGCCACCGGTCCGACCCTCGAGGACGTGCATGCCAGGATAGAGGCGGGCGATGTCAAAGCCCTTAATCTCATCGTCAAGACAGACGTGCAGGGCACGATAGAAGCTGTCCGCACGGCGCTCGACCGGCTGAGTCATCATGAGACCAAGCTCAACCTAGTACATATAGCCAGCGGGAGCATCACCGAGAGCGACGTGCTCCTCGCCACCGCTTCCCAGGCGATTGTCGTGGGCTTCAATAGCCCCATCGAGCCGGGAGCGCGCACGCTGGCAAACCAGAATGGCGTCGAGATCCGCTTTTACGATGTGATCTACCACCTGACCGAGGATATCGAGCGCGCCCTTGAGGGCATGCTGGAGCCAGTGTACGACGATGTCCTGGATGGGCGGGCCGTGGTCCGAGCCGTATTCGACATCAGCAGGCGGGGCAAGGTTGCGGGCATTTACGTCTCGGACGGCCGCATGGCGCGGGACGCCACGATTCACGTCTTGCGGGGCGGGCAGGAGTTATTCGCGGGCCGCATCGCCAGTCTGAAGCACTTCAAGGACGATGTTCGGTCGCTCGCGACGGGCTTTGAGGGTGGGGTTCGACTCGATGGATTCGCTGATTTCCTGGAGGGCGATATCCTCGAGGCCTACCGTTCAGAGCGGACGCGCTAGCGTCCTCTTCCCTTATACACCCTACGGATAAAGGGCTAGCCAATGAGCCGACGGCTGGAGCGCGTCAACGGACTACTGCGTCAGGAAATCAGCGCGATTGTATCCTCGGACCTGAGTGACCCGAGGCTCGGTTCCTTGGTCAGCGTAACTGAGGTCGACTGCAGCCCGGACCTCGGCAGCGCGAAGGTATACGTGAGCGTCCTTGGCGGACAGGAGGAGAAGTCCGCCAGCCTTGAGGCGCTGAATTCGGCGGCCGGTTTCGTGCATCGCAATCTGCGGGGCCGGGTCAGGCTCAGGACCGTGCCGTCTGTCGAATTCCGACTGGACGAGTCTATCGAAGCCGGGTTCGCGATCCTTGAAAAGATACGCCAGACTGTGACGCATCCCAGCCCGGACGACCAGTCGTCGCAGTGAGGACTCTGTGTCTGTCGACGGCATTCTGAACGTAAATAAGCCCCACGGGCTGACCTCCATGAGCCTGGTGAGGCGGGTCAAGAAGGCTGGTGTGATCAAGAAGGTAGGCCACGGCGGCACTCTCGATCCCATCGCCACAGGTGTCGTTCCGGTCTGTCTCGGGCGGGCCACCCGCGTGATGGAGTATCTCGTCGAAGGCGTTAAGGAATACCGCGCAGGCGTTGAACTGGGCGTCGAGACCGATACCTACGACGCCATGGGCGAGGTGGTGAGCACTTCCGACGCCTCCGGCGTCACCCGTGATGACGTGGAGGCGGCCCTGTCTCGATTCCAAGGGCGGATCGAGCAGGTGCCCCCGATGTACAGCGCCCTGAAACGGCAGGGCAAGCGGCTCTACGAGCTGGCCAGGGCCGGCATAGAGGTCGATCGGGAGCCTCGGACCGTCGAAGTGTACGCGATAGAGCTCACGGACTGGTCGCCGCCTATCGCGACCGTCGACGTGACCTGTGGCCGCGGATTCTACATGCGGTCGCTGGCGCATGACCTGGGCCGAGAGTTGGGATGCGGCGCACATATGGGGCACCTCGTCAGGACGAGAAATGGCCCCTTTCATATAGAAGACGCGCTGTCTATCGAAGATGCGGAGACAGCCATGGAGGAAGAGGACTGGAGCAATCTAGCGGCACCCGACGCCGTAATGGGGCACATGAGAGTAGTGGTGGTTGGGAAGAGTATGGAGGAGGACATCCGGCACGGCAGGGCCCTATCGAACCGTCTGGAGAGCGGCATCACCGGCACGGAGGAGAGGTGCAGGGTCTACAGTACGGACGGACGTTTCCTCGCGGTCGTCGTCGTAGATGGCGTGTCCGGAGTCTGGCGGCCAGAGAAGGTCTTCCTGTAACTTGACGCCCGTCTCCCAAGACCCCTAGAATATTGAGTGGAGCGCTAAGCCTTGAATACCTATGCGATAGTACAGACCGGCGGTAAGCAATACCGTGTTCGAGAGGGCGATACGATCCGTGTCGAGTCGTTGCCTGGCGACGAGGGCGACGAGATCGAGCTCAATAACGTTCTGATGGTTTCCCGCGATGGAGAAGTGGTCGTTGGCACGCCCACCGTCCCGGAAGCTAAGGTCAGGACCGAGGTCGTGGGCCACGGCCGCGACCGGAAGGTCATTGTCTTCAAGTACAAGGCGAAGACCAGGTACCGCCGGCGGAGAGGGCACCGCCAGTCGTACACCGAACTGAAGGTCGTCGGAATCTGATCGGACGGAGAGCGTGTTTCCAGGCTAGGTTCGCGGGAGACACGAAAGGCTGGGTTGATAGACAATGGCACATAAGAAGGGTGGCGGAAGCACACGAAACGGCCGCGATAGCCAGTCCAAGAGACTGGGGGTGAAGCGGTACGATGCCGAGCTGGTCAGCGCAGGCACGATCATCGTCAGGCAGCGTGGAACCCGCATCAAGCCAGGCACCAACGTTGGGGTCGGCAGGGATCACACCCTGTTCGCGCTGGCCGATGGAAGCGTCAAATTTGAGCACGCAGGCGGCAATCGGCGGCGTGCAAGCGTATACCCGATCGCTTGAAAGAGGGTTAGTTGTGAAGACAGGCATTCACCCGAAGTACTTCCAGGCCCAGGTGGTCTGTTCTTGTGGGAACACCTACGTCACCGGGTCCACGAAGACCGATTTGAAGGTTGAGATCTGCAGCGCGTGCCACCCATTCTTCACGGGGGAGCAGCGCATCGTCGATACTGAGGGACGAGTCGAAAGGCTCAGGCGCAGGTTCAACCTGGACCAGTAGCGGGCCCATACTTCGTTGACGCAGGGGTGAGAACGACACGTTCTCACCCCTTTTCATTAGGTGGGAGCTTCGAGGGATGAGCAGGACGAGGCTGACATACGGGGGACAGGCGGTCATCGAAGGGGTGATGATCCGGGGACAGAGAAACGTCTCCGTGGCCGTGAGGCGGCCTGACGGCACGATATCCACCATGTGCAAGCCGTTGGGCTCGCTGTTCACGGGGCCTGCCCGCAGGATGCCTCTGATCAGAGGAGTGATAGCCCTCGTTGAGACCCTCGCGTTGGGGATGCACGCACTGACCTACTCGGCGAACGTGGCGGCTGAGGCGGAGGGTGAGGAGATCGGGAAGGGCGCGATAGCCGGCATGCTGGTGGTCTCCCTGGCCCTCGCGATCGGGCTTTTCTTCCTCGTACCAGTCTTCGCGAGCAGCCCGCTCGAGGGCTTCCTGGGCTCAGACATCACAAGTAACGTAGCCGAGGGGCTAATACGGCTGGGCCTGTTTCTGGGTTACATTCTGCTCATCGGTCAGATGAAGGACATCAGGCGGGTGTTCATGTACCACGGCGCCGAGCACATGACGGTGCACGTGCAGGAGCGCGCCGAGCCTCTGACAGTCGAGAACGTGCGGAAGTATTCGACCGCACACCCTCGGTGCGGGACGGCGTTCTTGCTGGTCGTCATGGTGGTCGCGGTGCTGGCGTTCGTCGTGGTGCCAAGAGACCCGTTCTGGTGGCTCATCCTGTCTAGGATTATCTTCATCCCCGTTATCGCGGCCGTGAGCTATGAGTTCATAAGGTGGAGCGGTCGTAATGCGGGGAATCCGCTGGTGAGGCTGGTCTCCGGTCCGAGCCTGGCCCTCCAGTCGCTGACGACGCGTCAGCCCGACGACGGACAGATAGAGATAGCCATCAAGGCCATGGAGCTCGCTGTCGATGCCGACGAGGGCAATGGTGTCCCGAAAGAAACGAGCCCCGATTCGCACGCATCCAGCTGACGGCGTAGGCACCGCCGCCCGCCGCGCAGCCTACTCTACCTTCGGCGCTTCCTGAGCTCTTCCCACACATCCTCGGGTCTGGCGCCGGACGCCGCGAGCAGGACGAGTGTGTGGTAGATCACGTCGGCTGCCTCCGCAACGACCTCGGACCGGTTGCCTTTGACGCCGGCGATTCCCAGCTCGCCGGCCTCTTCGATCACCTTCTGGCTGATACGGTCGACGCCCTCTTCCAGCAGCCGGGCCGTGTAGCTGCCCTCCGGACGTTCACGCTTGCGGTCCTGTACCGTGGCGAATAGCTCTTCCAGGATGCCTGGGCCGGTTTCCGGCGCCTCGAAATTGGGAAGAGAATCGACGCTGGTGAAGAAGCAGGTTGGATTCCCGGTATGGCAGATCGGGCCCTCCGGCTCGACCCTGATGAGGAGCGTGTCGCCGTCGCAGTCCATGGCGGCGGACTGCACCTTCATGTAGTTGCCCGACAACTCGCCCTTGTGCCACAGATCCGACCGGCTGCGGCTGTAGAACCAGACGTCGCCGCCCTCGAGGGTCCGCTTTATCGAGCCCGGGCTCATGTAGCCGAGCATTATCACCTCGCCTGAGCTCGCGTTTTGGGCTATCGCGGGCACGAGGCCCTTCTCATCTAGCTGGACTCTGGTCATGGTCTCACCCATAGTGCTGGTTGTCCTGAACGCTTTCCGTTGTTGAATCTCAGGGTTGAGGGGAAGGCCGCACGGGTACGCCGTTGTCGGCCAGGAACCTCTTGGCCTCTCTCAGCGGGCACATGCCGTAGTGGAAGATGCTGGCGGCCAGGGCCGCGTCCGCCTTCCCTTCCGTGACGGCCTCCAGCATGTGTCGGGGGTTGCCGGCTCCCCCGCTGGCCACGACTGGTATCGTCACCGACTCCGAGATGGCCCTTAGCAGATCGAGGTCGTACCCGCTCTGAGTACCGTCGGCGTCCATGCTGTTCACAACGATCTCGCCAGCCCCGAGCTCAGCGGCGCGGACGGCCCATTTGACGGCGTCGATTCCGGTCTGGTCGCCTCCGTCGCGCCCTGTGCGCACGCGCACTTCCCAGTGCATGGAGTCTGGGGAGTCACGGCGATAGCCGTCATCACCCTCACCCCGGCCCTCTCCCTTGACGGGGGAGGGGGAGGAGCTTCTCATGGCGTCCATGCCCAGAACGATGCACTGGCTTCCGAATTGGTCCGCGCCCCGGCTGATAAGGTCCGGGTCCTCGACCGCCGCCGTGTTGATCGACACCTTGTCGGCCCCTGCCTGTAGCATCTGTCGCATGTCATTGACGGTACGCAGGCCGCCCCCCACCGTGAGCGGGATGAAGACCTGCTCCGCGACCCGTTCGACGACATCCAACATGATGCCCCGACCGTCGGCTGAGGCCGTGATGTCGTAGAAGACCAGCTCGTCGGCGCCATCGCGGTTGTACGAGGCGGCCATCTCTACCGGGTCGCCGGCGTCGCGGTGGTCGAGAAAGCGGATGCCCTTGACTACGCGCCCCGCCTTGACGTCCAAGCAGGGGATTACTCGCTTGGTCAGCATGCTCCGTCCTCGTCGCGGGAGTCCGGACCTAGGGCCCGCTTACTTGCGCATGATCAACATGTACTGGCTGTCGTTCAGGCTGTGCCTGTTGGAGGGGCCGAAGCCGGCCTCTGACGCCATATTTCGCAGATCATCCTCCGCTATGCGGTCCTCAACTGGAGGCCCTTCGTCCATCTCACGCTTGTGCCACTCGAGAAGAGCGAGCCAACCGTCGTCCTTGAGGCATCGCTTCGCCTCGGCGAGCATGTTTCGGGGATCGTCGGCCTCGTGGATTGCGTAGGCGATGAAGGCGCCGTCTATGGAGCCGTCTTCCAGAGGAAGCCTGTCCTCCTGAGTCAGCATCAGCTCCACGTTGGTCAGCCGGACCCGGGTCAATTCCTTCGAGGCAGCGTCCAGCATCTCTTGCTGGATGTCCAGTGCGTACACTTTGCCGTCAAAGAGATACTTGGCCAGCGGGACCGTGAAGTAGCCCGGCCCGCATCCCACGTCGGCCACTTTGTGGTGGCGGTTGATGGGGAGCAGAGACAGCACTCGGTGCGTATCGACCGACATCTGGCGGTCGTCTGCAACAAGCAGGTGTTTGTTTTTTGGATCGAATTTGTGAGGCATGGTCTCGTCACCTATCTTTACGAAAGTGTTGGACGGCCTCCCGGAGGTTGATGCTCCCGGTGTAGACCGCCGTGCCGACGATGGCCCCCTCCACGCCCAGGCTGGCCAGCCGCTTCAGGTGACCGAGTGACGATATGCCGCCAGCGGCCAAGAGACTGGGCGCCTGGGGAACCAGGGCTTTTACGGCAGAGAAGTTTGGCTCCGTGAGTGTGCCGTCGCGAGCGATATCAGTATACATGAACCTCAGGGCCCCGACCGCCGTAAGGTCGGCGATGAGGTCGGCGGCCTTCACGGTGCTGGTCTCAGTCCATCCCTTCATGGCGACGTAGCCGTCTCTGGCGTCGACGTTGATGATCACGGCCTCAGGCCCGAGTCGCTCGCACGCCTCGCGGGCGACCTCCGGGTTCTCGACCGCCGCGGTGCCGATCATGACCCTATCCGCGCCAATGGACAGCAGCCTTCGCGCGGTCTCGATGCTCCTGACACCGCCGCCGACCTGTACCGAGGCTTCGGTGGACGAGGCGATCCTTTCGACGATGTCCAGGTTCACCGGTTCGCCAAGCTTCGCTCCGTCGAGGTCTATCACGTGCAGCCGCCGCGCTCCCTGGCCGGCCCACCGCACAGCCATCTCCACCGGGTCATCGGAGAACACGGTCTCGCGGTCGTAGTCGCCCTGAAAGAACCGGACGCACTTTCCCCCTCGGATGTCTACCGCTGGTATGACTTCCAATGGTCTACGCCTGAACGCCGTGTCGGGGCCCGGCTTCCACGAGGTCTATGAACTGACGGTATATGCGCAGGCCGAGATCGCCGCTCTTTTCGGGGTGGAACTGTACGGCCACGACGTTGCCCCACGCCGCAGCGCTGCAGAAGTCCAGCCCGTATGAGGTTGTGCCGAGGACGACGCTCTCGTCCTCGGGGTCCGCGTAGTAGCTGTGGACGAAGTAGAAGTAGGAGCCGCTCGGCACGCCGGCGAATACCGGGTGATCATCGCGGAAACGGACCTCGTTCCAGCCCATGTGTGGGACCTTCGTGCCCGGCGGCAGGCGGCGGACGCGGCCCGGGAGTACGCCGAGGCATGGCTCGGAGCCCTCGTCCGAGTCCTCCAGTAGAAGCTGGAGGCCGAGGCATATGCCCAGGAAGGGACGGCCTCCTGCTATGAAGTCCCTTATTGGATCGACAAGGCCGCGCTCCCTGAGCCGGCGCATGGACGAGTCGCACGCCCCCTGGCCAGGGAAAACCAGAGCGTCCGAGCGCGCTATGTCTTCGGGGTCGCCGGTGATCCTGGCCTGGGCGCCGACAGCCTCGATCGCCTTCTGGACGCTGCGAACGTTCCCGGCCTGGTAGTCGACGATGGAGATTCTGGCCCCGCCCATCGGCTAGCTCCTGACTCCCGTTAGCCGCTCGAACGGCATTGCCCTGTCCTCGTAGCGCGCGAGCACGAATAGCAGGTCGGAGAGACGGTTCAGGTAGCGCAGGACCTCCGCATTTGGGATGGGCTCTTCCTGGTCGAGGGCCACGACGCGCCTCTCGGCCCTGCGTACTATGGTCCGGGCGAGGTCTAGGGCACCCGAGGCAGCGGAGGCGCCGGGAATGATGAAGGACGGCGGCAGGTCTATCATGCTGTCCAGTTCGTCGATGTCGCGCTCGGCCTGCTGGACCATCTCCGGCGTTACGGCCGAGAAGCTTGACTCCAGCCTGTCCTGCATGCCGGGCGTGGTGGCAAGCTCGGCGCCGACGGTGAACATCTCTCGCTGCGTCCGCAGCAGGATGTCCTTTACGCGGGGATCGTTCGATAGGGCGCGTGCCAGGCCCATAGCCGACACGGCTTCGTCGGTCGAACCGTATGCTTCGGTCCTGATGTCCGTCTTGGAGACCTCCCCGCCAAAGAGGAGTCTCGTCCGGCCGGCGTCGCCCTTCTTCGTGTAGATGCGCATGGTCTGTAAATTATACCAGCCGTGCCGGGTGGTGGGGCTTGGGTGTCGGGCTCATCCGGCTGTCAGGCGCTCGTAGGCCCACTGGGCGAGGCGCAGTCCTGCCACAACGGCAGATAGGCCGATGGCTACTTGCAGGAGGACGTTGGCGGAGCCGGCAAGGTAAGCGCCCTCTCGGACGAGCCTCACGGTGTCCATGCCAAACGCGGAGAATGTTGTGAAGCCTCCGAGCAGGCCGATTATGAGGAAGGCGCGGGCCTGCTCGCTCAGCGGCTGGCGCGCCTCGGCGAGTCCGGCAGTGATACCTATGACAAGGCATCCTGCGGCGTTAACCGCGAGGGTGCCGTAGGGGAAGCCGCCGCTGCCGGCGGCGCCCTGTATCCAGGTCCCCAGCAGATAGCGCAGCACGGCGCCTATGAGACCGCCCGCTCCGACCAGCAGAAGGGTCAAGGCCCTGCCTGGCGGCGCTTCGATCTAGTCTGTCTCTTTGGGGGCCGCAATTCCTCGTAGAGGCGTATCCACTCCTCCATGGGCGTCCGCCGAACAGCCTCGCCTATCAGGTCGAGCGGCAGGTCCTCCAGCTTACTGAAGCGTACGCATGACTTGCCCATGTCGAGCCTCTTGCCCGTGGCTTTGTAGCTGTCGACGAACCACCGCTCGGTGTTGGCGTCGCTGTAGATGTTCATGAGATGTACCGAGACGTGGCGCTTCTCGGACGCGATACCCGCATAGCTCAGGGGGTGTCCGTTGTACGTCTTCGGGTATCGCTCAAGGGGCACGACGTAGGAGATCATGCCGAAGTCCATTATTTCCTCGTAGCCTTCCGGGAGGTTCGCGAGGACCACATCCCGCACCGTGGAGACGGCCTCTCGCCGCTCGGGGGTCAGCTGGTCGAGGTACTCACCTACTGTGGCTGCGCTGCTCTTCAAGGTCTTATCCTCCCCCCGCCGGTCAACTGCTGGCGCGCCCCTGTCGTCCGTATCATACCCATGGTAGCCCGGAAGGCCGTGACAATAGAAGAGGCCCGGCGCCTTTCGACGCCGGGCCTCTTGCTCCCCTGACGGGCTTTTCGCCAGTCTTGCTCCGGGTTACGCCGCCTTGACCTCAATCTTCCTGGCCTTTTGCGAGGCCTGCTTCGGCAGGGTGACCGTCAGGACGCCGTTTTCGTATCGCGACTCCGCCCCGTCGGCGTCGACCGTCTCCGGCAGGCGTAACGCCCTGTAGAACCTGCCGGTGCGCCTCTCTCGGACGACGTACCCGCCCCGGCTCTCGTCGCTCTCGACGGCGGTCTTGCCCTCGATGGTCATCCGACCGTCTTCGATCGTAACCTCGACCTCATCGGGCTTGATCCCGGGAATCGAGGCCTTGACGACGACGCTGTCGTCCTCATGCGTCACGTCGAGGGGTACGGGCCACGCGTCCGCCTGGCCGCTCCCGGACCGGGGATCGCGGAAGTGCCGCGCGAACACGTCGTCAACCCTGCGTAGCTCCCTGAATGGGTCCCATCTCTGTAGTACCATGTGCCATCTACCTCCTTGAGATTTGGCTGCTGTCGAAGCAGCTCGAATGCGACAATCAGTATTATAGAGACTGATATAGAACATGTCCACTAGACTATCAATAGGATAGTAGATATAGATTGGACGCAACGTCATGTATGTTACAATATGTGATATGAACAAGTACCGGGCCTGCGTTGGGTGACGGCACGGCGAGTCCGAAGCCCGTACCTGCGGTGGCCGGTGTATGGCAACGACCACGTTAGCCCTCGATACCAGGACGTTTCGAACGTAAGGGGGGTAGGCTGAAGGTGGCGGAATACTACGAAGTTCTCGGAGTTCCCAGAACTGCCGATGACAAGGGCATCAGGCAGGCTTTCCGCCGGCTGGCGCGCAAGTACCACCCGGACCTCAATCCCGGCGACGAGAACGCGGAGAAGAGGTTCAAGGAGATCAACGAGGCGCACGAGGTCCTTTCGGACCCGGAGGCCCGTAAGAAGTACGACGCGTACGGCAGCCGATGGAAGAATGCAGACCAGTTCGAGGCCCGGGGCCCGTTCACCCACGGCGGTGGAGGGGCCGCGGACGTCGGCGCGGACGTATTCTCCGGGTTTGAGGACATCCTGGGCAGGTCGCGCTCGCGCCGCGCGGGCTGGACGTCGACCGCCTCACGACTAGAGACGCCCGTCACCGTCAGTCTGGAGGACGCCTTCCATGGCTCCGTCCATAACGTCACGCTCACCTCCAGCACTGGTCAGCGCAGAGTGGAGGTTACCGTGCCTCCGGGAGTGGACACAGGCTCCAGGGTGCGCTTCACGCTGAACAGAGATACGGAGATACTTCTGAAGGTCACGGTGACACCGCACGAGCGCCTCGAACGCAAGGGCGACGACCTCTACATGGAGGCACAGGTGCCATTTGAGGATGTCGTCCTGGGTGGTGAGACGCGGATTGATACTCTGACGGGTCGGCTGCACGTGAAGGTGCCCGGGGGGACTCAGAACGGGCAGCGCATAAGGCTTGCCCGGCAGGGCATGCCGAAGTTGAAGACACCGAAGGAAAGGGGCGACCTGTACGTTACGGTCCGCCCGGTCATGCCGAAGGAGCTGGACGACGATGAGCGCCGTCTGCTGGAGGAGTTTCGCCGGCTGCGCTTTGGGAGCGAGTGAGGATGGTCATGTCAACCGGAGGTATGTTCGGCCACGACGAACCGGTCTTCATCATAGGGGTTGCGGCGCGCATGCTGGGGGTCCGCACGCAGACTCTCAGGTACTACGAACGGCTTGGCCTGATAGAGCCCTCGCGCAGCGGAGGGAACCAGAGAATGTTCTCCCGGCGCGATATAGAACGGGTAAGGCGCATTCGAGAGCTCATGGACGATCTTGGCGTGAACCTCGCGGGGGTTGAGGTCGTGCTGCGTCTGTTGGAGCGCCTGCGCGCGGCGGAGGCGCGGATCGAGCAGCTGGAGGAGGAGGCGGCGAACATGCGTGAGGCAATAGCTGCGAGGGAGCGGCCAGCGTGAGGGTGCTATACTGACCCCCGTTGCGGCCGATGGGCGGGCGAGCTGCTTGGCCATCGCCCCATCGCCGGATTCGCGGTAGTGACGGCCGCAGTGAGGTCGGTCGATGCCGCATCGGAGGCAGGCATGAACAACGAGCCCTATAGGTTTACCCTCATCAAGGCGGGTCGCCTGATCGACGGTACCGGCGCTCCTCCCATCGAACGGGGCGCTTTGCTGATCGACGATGGCAAGGTCGCCGCCGCCGGGCACGAGTCCCAGGTTGCGGCACCCGACGGGGCCCGTGTCCTGGCTATCGAATACCCCCGGATGACGGTGATGCCGGGGATGGTAGACGCCCACACCCACAACAACGGGTTCGGCGACGGCCGGGCGGGGGACGATCTGGCAACCCTGCCCGACGAAGTGCTCACGGTGAACTCGGCCAGGAACGTCCGCCTGAGCCTCTTTACTGGCGTGACCACGGTCCGGGAGAACGGTCCCAAGAACACCACGATGTTCAGGCTGCGGGACGCCGTCGAGGAGGGAATTACCGTCGGGCCCAGGCTCGTGCTGTGCGGCCGCGCCGTCTCCATTATCGGCGGCCACATGAGCTACTTCGGCATCGAGTCGACAGGTCCGGTAGAGGCCCGGGCGCACGTGAGGCAGCTGATCAAGGAGGGGGCCGACTACATCAAGATCACCGCCACCGGCGGCAGCACCAGGACATCGTTCCCCCTGCGTCCGTCATTCAACGTCGACGAGCTGAAGGTCATGACCGACGAGGCGCACAAGTTCGGCAAGCTGACGGCGGCCCACTGTCTGTCGATTCAGGGGATAGCCAACTCGCTGGACGCGGGCGTGGACATGATAATCCACTGCGTCTTCAAGGAGCCGGACGATACCGAAGTGTTCAGGTATGACATCGCGGAGCGGATAGGAGAGCAGGGGACGTACGTCAACCCGACGCTACACGTATCGCGGGCCGTCAACTGGGCGCTGGAGCATAAGAGGGCCGACCGTGGGCTGACCCGGGCCGAGCGCAAGATGCTGGACGAGGGGTACCGCTCTTTCGACCGGAGACTGGAAGACTGCCGGCGCATGATCGAGATGGGCTTGAAGGTCATCACCGGCTCGGACTCGTCCTGGGGCAGCTACCAGTTGGGCAACACGCCTTATGAGGCCGAGTGCCTCGAGATGGCGGGATACTCGCCGATGCAGGCCCTGCTGTCCGTGACCAGAGACTCCGCGGCGTCGATTGGCATGGGAGACCGCGTTGGAACGCTGGAGCCGGGGAAGGAGGCCGACGTGATCGTGGTCGACGGCAACCCGGCCGAGGATGTCAACGCGCTGTGGAACGTGGCGGATGTCTTCTTCGGCGGCCGGAGGGTCGACCGGGGTTCGGTGCAGTCCAGGGCCGGAATCCGTCAGCAGCCGCCGGTCGACTCCACGACGGCACCCGAGGGTCCGAGCGAGGGGGCCTAGGAATGGCAGAGGGTGATCGACAGCTAAAGCTCATCAGGGCGGCGCGCCTGATCGACGGTACAGGATCCCCTCCGCTGGAGGACGCTGCCGTGCTGGTGGAAGGCGATACGATCAGGGCCGCTGGCAGGCGGGACTCTGTCGTCCCGCCGCACGGTGCGGCCGTCGAGAAGCTTGACTACGATGGGACGTTGCTGCCCGGCCTTGTCGACTGCCACGTCCACCTCATCGGGATTGGCGACGGGCGGGCGGGGGACGATCTCAACCGGCTTCCCGATGAGGTCCTGACGCTTCAGGCGTCCCGCAACGCCAGGTCGCATCTCTATTCCGGTGTGACGACGGTGCGAGACTGCGGCGCCAAGCGCCGAACGACCTTCATGCTGAGGCAGGCCGTGGAGATGGGTATCACGCCTGCTCCTCGACTGGTTCTCGCCGGGAGGCCCGTGGCCATCGTGGGCGGCCACCTGGGATACTTCGGAATCGAGGCGACGGGTGAGGTCGAGTGCAGGGCCGCGGTCCGACAGCTTATCAAGGAGGGGGCGGACTTCATCAAGGTCACCGCGACGGGAGGTACGACGCGGACATCCTATCCGATGCGGCCGTCCTTTACAGTGGAGGAGGTGAAGGCGCTGTGCGACGAGGCCCACAAGTTCGGCAAACACGTCTGCGCCCACTGCAACTCCTCGCAGGGAATCACGAACGCGCTGGACGGCGGTGTCGACACGATCTTCCACGCGCGCTTCAACGAGCCAGACGGCTCGGTGCTCTTCCGGCCCGACGTGGCGGACCGCATCGCGGAGCAGGGTGTCTTCGTCAACCCGACGCTCCACGTCAAGCGGGCCCGTATATGGGCGCTGGAAGAGAAGCAGCGGGCCGGGCCCTTCAGCCACGAAGACCAGGCAGACTACGATGAGTTGCGCAGGGAGTACGACGCGAATCTTGTTTGTCTCGACGGCCTGAGACGGGCCGGCGCGATCCTGGCCAGCGGCTCGGACTCAGCCTGGGGCAGCTACAAGATGGGCGGTTTCCAGCACGAGATCGAGGCGACCGTCGAGGCCGGTGTGTCCCCGCTTAAGGCGCTGACCTCCGCCACGGGGGACTCCGCTAGGTCCTGCGGAGTCGACGACCGGGTAGGCACTATCGCCCCAGGCAAGCTCGCCGACCTGCTGGTAGTCGAGGGAGACCCGTCCCGTGACATCAATGCCCTGTGGAACGTCGTTGACGTCTTTCAGGAGGGTCTCAGAGTAGACCGCGGGGACGAAGTCTAGAAGACGTTCAACTGTCAGCCACTACGGAAGACCGTAGAACGTCGCATGACTTGCTGGTATACTCCCGTCGCAACTCCGCCGTGGGAGACCTGTATGGCCTACAAGTACCTCGTTTACGAAAAGAGAGGGCGTATCGCATACGTCACTCTCAACCGACCCCACCGTCTGAATGCTCTCCATCCGTTGCTCGGAGCCGAGATGCGCAGGGCCTTCGCCGATTTTCGCGACGACCCGGGGGTGTGGGTGGCGATCCTCACCGGGGCAGGCGAGCGGGCGTTCAGCGCGGGGGCAGACCTGAAATGGGTCGCCGGCATTCGCGAAGAGGGCGAGGAGGAGATAGAGAGGTCGCCCGGTCAGGTAGAGCTGGGCGACATAACCATGTACTTCGACTGCTGGAAGCCCATCATCGCCGCGGTCAACGGGTTTGCCCTCGGTGGAGGCTTCGAGTTGGCGCTGTCCTGCGACATAATTGTCGCCGCCGACCATGCCGAGCTGGGGCTGCCGGAGGGCCGCGTGGGACAGGTGGCGGGCACGGGAGTACACCGGCTGCCGCGCCAGATACCTCTAAAGCTCGCGATGGGCATGATCCTCAGCGGTAGAAGGATATCTGCCCAGGAGGCGCTGAAGCTCGGCGTAGTCAACGAGGTCGTCCCCGCCGCCGATCTGATGACCGCCGCCGAAAGGTGGGCCAACGACATCCTTCTCTGCGCGCCTCTGTCCGTCAGGGCCAGCAAGCAGATGGCCATGACCGGCCTCGACTCGCCCCTCGACATCGCGCTCACCCGGACCTACACCGAGTTCGAGAAGGCAGTCAATGCCGCAGACCAGCAGGAGGGGGCTAAGGCATTCTCGGAGAAGCGGAAGCCCAACTGGACGGGTGCCTGATTCCCGTGCCGACCGCTCCTGTACCGGCGTCGTATCATACCCAACCTGCCTGAACAACCATGAGGATACACCCCTAGATGGCGAAGTCTAACGCCGTTAGCCTCCCGGCCGACGTACGGCCGGTCGAATACCGCCTGACGCTGGAGCCGGACCTCTCGACGTTCACCTTCGAGGGCACGGAGACCGTGAACATCGAGGTGCTCTCACGGACGTCGCGGCTTGTGCTCAACTGCATCGAGATCGTCGTCCAGTCCTGCCGTGTCACCCGCGAAGGCGGCATCGACCTCGCCGCCGTGGACATCGAGTACGACGTGCCGAATGAAACGGTGACCTTTGCGTTTGAGTGCGAGCTGGAGCCCGGCCCGGCCGAACTGCACATCGGGTTCACCGGCGAGCTTAACGACAAGCTCCGAGGCTTCTACCGGAGCCGGTACACAGGCGTGGACGGCGAGGAGCGATACCTGGCCACGACCCAGCTCGAAGCCACGGACGCCAGGCGCGGCTTTCCATGCTGGGACGAGCCGGGACTCAAGGCCGTTTTCGATGTAACCCTGGTCGTCCCCTCAGGTCTCACCGCGATCTCCAACATGCCCGTCGCAACCGAAGAGGAGGTGCGCCCGGACGTCAAGGCCGTCCGGTACGAGAAGACCCCGGTTGTATCGACCTACCTGCTTGCGTTCGTCGTGGGCGACCTCGATTCGATAGAGCAGAGGGATGCAGGCGGCACTCTTCACAGAGTCTGGACGACCCGCGGCAAGGTGGAGCAGGGACAGTATGCCCTGGAGACGTCCGTCCGGCTGCTCAAATATCTGAATGACTACTTCGGCATCCCGTACCCACTTCCAAAACTGGACCACATCGCCATACCTGACTTCACCGCCGGCGCCATGGAGAACTGGGGTGCGGTCACCTACCGCGAGACGGCACTGCTGGTCGATCCGGAGAACAGCTCCGCAGGCACCCGTGAGCGGGTCGCGTCCGTAGTGGCCCATGAGATGGCCCACATGTGGTTCGGCGACCTCGTTACGATGTCCTGGTGGAATGACCTGTGGCTCAATGAAAGCTTCGCGTCGTGGATGGGCAACAAGGCCGTGGACTACCTGTACCCAGAGTGGGACATGTGGACGCAGTTCGTGACCGACGATACCAATCGCGGCCTCAGCCTGGACGGTCTCAAGAGCTCCCACCCGGTGGAGCAGGAGGTGAGCAGCGCGGCCGAGATCGGCCAGCTGTTCGACGAGATCAGCTACAGCAAGGGCGGGGCTATTCTCAGGATGCTCGAGCAGTATCTGGGCGACGAGCCGTTCCGGACCGGTCTGAACCTCTATCTGAAGCGGCACGAGTACGGCAACGCCAGGACCACCGATCTCTGGGAGGCGCTGGGGGAGGCATCCGGCAAACCTGTCTCAGAGATGATGCACACCTGGGTGAACCAGACAGGGCATCCCGTTCTTGACGTAGCGGTAGGCCGGACAGAGGGTTCCATCAAGGCGACCCTCTCGCAGAAGAGGTTCCTCTATGAGCACGTCGTCGAGCCGCAGGCTGTCGAGGACACCCTGTGGCACGTTCCGGTGGGCGTGCGTACGGCTAGCGACGCACAGGCCAGGACCACGCTGATGACAGAGGCAACGGCCTCGGTGACCGTCGAGCCCGCGTCATATGGGTCCGCCGATGAGTGGATCAAGGTCAATCCGCTTCAGACGGGGTTCTTCCGAGTGAAGTACCCGCCAGAGGAGATGGCAAGGCTGCGGGGACCCATCGAGAACCGGGTCCTCCCGGCGGCCGACCGTTTGGGTATCCAGAACGACGCTTTCGCGCTCATGAGGTCCGGTCAAATTCCGGCCACGGAGTTCCTATCGACGGCGGAAGCCTATCGCGCCGAGTCGGACGCCTCCGTCTGCGAGGATCTCGCCCTGAATCTGAGCGGCCTGGACTCGCTTCTCTGGGACGAGGCATTCTACGGAGAATTCCAACTCTTCGCCCGAGGCATTTTCCTGCCGATTGCGCAGAGGATGGAGTGGGACGCCCGCGCACACGAGGGGCATCGCGACGTACTACTCCGCAGCACCGTTCTGGCGCAGGCAGGTGGCTACGGCGACCCGGACACGCTCGATGAGGCCTCGGCCCGCTTCCAGGCGTACGCAGCCGATCCGTCCGGTACGCCCGCGGACATCCGGGGAGTGGTCTTCAACCTGGCCGCCCGTACCGGCGACGCCTCCACTTACGACACGATGTGGAGGCTGCAGGACGAGGCGGGAATGGAGGAGGAGAAGGTGCGCCTCCTGCTGGCCCTCGGCAGGTTCGGGCGGCGCGATCTCCTGGAGCGCACCCTCGAAAAATCACTGTCGTCGGATGTCAGGAGCCAAAACACCGTTTCGATGGTGATGTCCGTCGCCGGAAACCGGCTTGGGCGCGATCTTGCCTGGGAGTTTGTTAAGGACAACTGGGCGGAGTTCGACCGGCGCTACGGGGAGGGGGAGTTCATACTGTCTCGGCTGGTTTCCATAACCTCGAGGTTCACCACATCGGAGAGAGGGGAAGACGTGGAGAGCTTCTTCAGGGACCACCCGACTCCGTCCGTGGAGCGGACCATTCGGCAGTCCCTGGAGCGTATACGGATCAACGTGGCCTGGCTGGACCGGAACCGCCAGGGCCTGGTCGAATGGTTCGGCAGATGATCGTTTGCGTTTCCCGAGGACTGCCGCAGGGCACCGCAATTGACACGGTAACGGCGTACTCGTACAGTCCGGTTTGGGAGGGACTACATGGACGGTGACGCCCATAAGGCTTTCTTCGAGACCTTTGGGTACCTCTTTGTCCGAGACGTGTTCTCGCCGGACGAGATCGGGCGAATCGCCGCCGAAGCGGACGACCTTTGGGCTGATGAGCGCGGAGGCGGCCCGGTGGGCGAGATGGGTCAGGCGGTCGCTTCGTTCGTGGAGAACCGGCCGGCGCTAACGGCGCTGATCGAGGACGATCGGATATACGGCGTCGTAGCACGCCTTCTGGGCCCCGGGCTGGTCTGGGCCGGTTCCGAGGGCAACATCACGGTGAGAGGCGAGCACCCCTGGCATCCCGATCGCCCGGGCGACGACGAGGAGATAACGTACGACCGAGTCAAGGTCAACATCTACCTCGATGCGGTAGACCGCGCTCACGGCTGCCTGCGGTTGATACCTGGATCGCACAGAAACCCGGTCCACGAGGCCATCGAACCGGACAACAGGCATCAGCACGGGCCGACCGTTGCCCCATTCGGTGTTCCGGGCGACGAGATGCCGTGCGTCGCCGTGGAGTCGAGGCCGGGAGACGTCGTATTCTTCCATCAGAGCCTCTGGCACGCCGTGTTCAACGGCTGGCCGGGCAGAAGATATATAGCGCTCAAGTACGCCGCCGAGCCGGTTAGTGACAAACAGATATCCTCACTCGCCCACTACGGCGGGGAGGATATGTTCGCTCCCAGCAAGTCGCTGACAGAGAGCGATCGGCCGCGCATACGAGGACTCGTGGAACGGCTCCACGAGTACGGGGCCAGGGACATCCCGGAATTCGTCCCTTTCAGGGATGGTTAGACGGGCAGGCAGGCCAGGAACACACACCTAATCCAGGCATCATTGGAGGACAGCGTTCAATGGCACAGAAGACACTGAAACAGCGCATTAACGAAGGCGATCTAGTCATAGGGGCTGCGTGCGGGATGGACATCGACCGAGCCGGGATCGAGTCGATCCTCGAGAAGTACCCGTACGACTTCCTCTCCGTCGACAGCCAGCACTCGCCCTTCTCAGAGCACATGCTCGTTGACCTCTGCGAGCGGGCAGACGACGTCGGCATCGATGTCCACTTCAGAATCAAGCACACGCGGCACGCCTATCTCATCGGCAACATGCTCGATCTTGGGCCGACTCTGATCGAGGTGCCCCAGGTGGAGACGGAGTCGACTGCGGACGAGGCGATCGAGCACTTCTATTTCCCTCCGGTGGCCCGAAGGAGCTGGGTCGGAGGAGCCTCGAAAGGCCTCAAGGCCCACGGTGGCGACCGCGTGGGCTATGCGACTTGGTGGAACGACTACGGAGTGCTCTGGATGCAGATCGAGTCGATCAACGCCATAACCAATACGAAGAAGCTAGCGAAGAAGGGCGTGGACTGCGTCTCCTGGGGGCCTGCCGATCTGTCGTTCAGCCGGGAGTCGAATCCGAACCACCCATTTAAGACCGACGACGACTGCGTCCGCTACGTCGTCAACCAGCTTGAAGGAACCGGGGTCAAGCTGGCATACAGGAGCTACGATCCGGCGCTCAGGAGCAAGTACATCGACATGGGCGCCACGGTCTTGCTGGAAGTCGTGAAGTAGATCGGGCCGTTGAGGCCGGAGGGACCAAATGTCCGCAGGCAGTAGAGTCAAATATGCACAGGTGGATGGGGCCGCTGAGGTATTCACCGACGAGTTCGTGAAGTACCTGGCAGCGGCTCACGACGAGTTTACCTCGGGGCTTCATGAGCTCAGAGTGGCCAGAGCGGGCATCCTGGCCAGGGCGCTCGATGGCGACATGCCGAAACATTCGCCTGCCGGTGAGGCCGACGCCGACGATTGGAGGGTGCCGCCTGTCCCCGATGAGCTTCAGCTGCCGGGCATCGAGATATCAGGCCCCGCTTCACTTACCAGCATGTTCATCAACGCGCTCAACCCAGGCCCGGATGGGCGCCGTGCGGTCGGAGACCTTGACGACGACGAGGACTCCGGAGGACACAGGCTCGTGGACACGGTCGCCGCCGCGTTGAACCGCAGGCGTGCCGTGGAAGGTACGCTACGGTTCGAGGACGTCAGGAGAGGCCGCAAGTACGAGGTGAAGGAGGGGCCGATCCCCTTCTTCATGCACCGCGAGCGCGGGATACACCTCGATGAGCACGATGTCACCGTCGACGGCATCCCGGTGCCGGCCGCCCTGCTGGGGACGGCCTTAACCCTGTTCCACGCGGGACGCGCGCAGATAGACCGCGGCCAGGGTCTCTATTGGTACCTTCCCAAGCTGGAGTCGGCTGCAGAGGCAGGATTCTACCGAGGGTTCCTGGACTTCAGCACCGACTATCTGAAGATACGGTCGGACGCGGTGATCAGGGCAATCATCCTGGTCGAGTCTCTTCCCGCTGTCTATGATATGGAGCCAATGCTTCACGCTCTCGGTCCGTATGGAGCGGGACTGAACGCCGCCCGCTGGGACCTCAAGGCGAGCATACTCGAGTACATAATGGCCGACCCGAAAGCCGTTTGGCCGGACCGGTTCGGGGTGGATATCAAGACGACCGACTTCATCGCCAACATCTTCCGGAGGCTGGTGGCCGTGTGCCTCAAACGGGGAGCGGTTCCCATCGGGGGCATGGCTACCGCTCTGCCCGATAGGGACCCGCAGGTGAATGAAGCCGCGGGAGCGTCGATTGCCGCCGACAAGGAGTGGGAGGCGCGGCAAGGCTTCCTGCGGGGGTGGGTGGCTCACATCTTCCACATGCCTACGGCGGCGGCACCCTTCGAGGAGCTCCGGGCCACAGGATGGAAGCCGTCGGCGGAGATGGCCGATCCCGGACGATTCCCGGTCTCCCTGGATACTCCCGAAGGGCCCACAACCATAGAGGGCACCCGCCGCAACGTCCGCACGATCATCGAATACCTCGAAGCTTGGCTGTCAGGCCGCGGAGCTAAGGGCATCGACAGCCTGGAAGGCCGACCCGGAGTCCATCCCAGATTGATGGAGGACCTGGCGACGGCCCGCATATCGGTTGCCCAAACGGCTCAGAGAGTCCTGCACAGCGCCGAGGACGTCGACTCCGGCGGGATGCACGAATTCGGCCTTATCGAAGGGCTGGTCAAGCAGGAGCTTGGCGACATTCTGGGCCTCAGGAGCGCGGCCGGTGCCGATGCCGCCATGATCGAGCGGTACACGAAGTCAGCGGGCATCGCTCTCCACTGGATCAGGAGCTATACAAACCTTGACTTCAGGAGCCTGGGGTCGTACACTCGTGGCGACCTGGATGCCATAGCGGCCGCGGAGGGCTTGTGATACGAGCCTGCCCTGCACTCGATACAGTGGTGAGGGTGATTGACGAGGTTCAAATTTGCGCCTCACGGGGCTTCACTATGGTTTGATTCCGGCCAATCCGCCTGACGAGACGAACCTATGTTAGCCAATGGGTGCCCAACGTGAACAGCTACCCCACCTCAGACTATAATCATTTTGCGAGAGGGCACTTATGTTGAATCATCGCTACGAGTTAGTTGACCTCATCCTCGTCGGTTGCGTCAAGGGGAAGCGCCATCGAGCTGGCCTAGCCCGAGACCTCTACACCTCAATAGCTTGGAGATATCGACGGGATTATGCGGAGATGCATGGCTGTCCCTGGTACATCCTCAGTGCCAAGCACGGGTTACTGGCTCCCGACACTTGGATCGAGCCGTATGACTTGGCACTGGCCACGCTCTCTGCCTCCAAGCGTCGTGAGTGGTCGCAGGGCGTCTTGAACGAACTTGCGGCGAAGGTTCCAAGTTTGCGCGGAAAGGCCATTGAGGTTCACGCGGGCAAGCTTTACGTCGAGTACGGCTTGGAGAAGGGTCTTTGCGAGGCCGGTGCAGTCGTTCGCCGTCCGTTGGCACGTGTAGTTGGACAGGGTCGGCAACATGTCTGGTATCGAGAACATATGGATTCGTGTTCTCAGTAAGGACGGGGGTGACCCCGGTTGTGGTTCAGGATATTCCCCACGCTGCCCGATTGGCCGAGGTAATCGCCTGCGATTTCTACGATGATCGGTTAGACTTGTCCGCTAGGGGTGTGGCGCCGGGTAACACATGGTCGCGAATGCCGGAAGTGGAATGCGTGAAGCGGCTGCGTGTTTCCGGCGTGTCGCACCGAACCGTGCGCCTATTTCTGACATTCATTGCCGCTATGGATCGCGCTCGGGACGCCACGCGTCTATGGAATAAGGGGGTCGAGCTGTTTCAATCGCACCCGGAGCTTTTTGAACCCAAAGAGGTTTCAGTAATCCCGATTCCTACACTCCGCGGACGGTTGTCCCAATACGGAGTGAGCCAACGGCATGGACCTGATTCCTATGCTTGGAATGCCATTGCCCACAGCTTGGCTGAAGAAGGAAACCCGGTGAGCCAAGCGGTGAACTCTGGCGTTGGAAACGCTAAAGAGTTGCTCAGATATCTACGTACCAGTTCCGATGGCAAGCGCCGCTTCCCCCTACTCAGGGGCCGCAAGATTGGGCCAATGTGGGTGCGGATGCTTGTTGCTCCAGGCGGGGCCAAGATAGACAACATGGACATCATCCCTGTTGCGGTAGGTGTGCATGTTCGCCGCATCACAGAGAACCTGGGAGTTTCAGATACTCAGGACATGTCGATTGAAGAAGCTAGGGAAGTGATTCAGGACACTTGGCACGACGCCGTTGCAGCGACTAGGATCGGCGGCCCGCCGGGGCTAACTGACATATGCGCAGCGCTTGACCCGGCTTTGTGGGTATTTGGCAAGTATGGTTGCAGCCATTGCGAGAATGCGGGCCAGCAGGTGCCTATCGGCCGTGCATGTGACCACTGTCAGCTTCGCATTTCGACCTGAGGTATCCTCAAAAGGTGTGTAAACGGTCAGAAAGATGGCAGGGAGAAAAGGAGATGGTGAAGTACGAATACAGAGTTCTAGACGGCAAGTCTCAAACTGACATCGAACGTAAATTGAAACAATGAGCTAGCGAAAGAAGGTTATCGACTCGCTAGCTTCAACACTAACATACCTTACGGCCGCACAAACCCTCATACTGCTGTTATGGAGCGGGAAGTTGGAGCGGCCTAGACCCGACACATGAATCGACCTAACGTACTGCTCATCTGCACCGACCACTGGGGCGGCCGCTTCATTGGTGGATTGGGCCATCGGGACGTCCTCACGCCCACCATTGACCGTTTCATCGCGAACGGCATCGTGTTCGACAACGCATATACCACGACGCCCTCATGCATCCCGGCACGGCGTGAGATCATGACCGGTGCTCACTCACCCACTCACGGCGACCGCGTCTTCAACGAGACTCTGCCGATGCCCAGTCTTCCCACGCTCGCCCAGGCGTTCCGCAACGCGGGCTACCAGGCCTACTCTGTCGGCAAGCTCCACGTCTACCCTCAGCGCGACCGGATTGGCTTTGACGACACTTTGATAAACGAGGAGGGGCGTCACCACCTGGGTCTCTCAAGAGACGACTTCGAGATGTTCCTCGCCGAGCAAGGCTTCCCTGGCCAGGAGCTTGCCCACGGCGTCGGGAACAACGACCACACCGTTCGGCCCTGGCACCTGCCGGAGTATTGCCATCCCACCAGCTGGACGGTGCGGGAGATGAGCAAGATCATCGCTCGTCGCGACCCGACGCGGCCGGCGTTCTGGCACATGTCCTTCAACCATCCCCACCCTCCACTAGCCCCTCTCGAAGCGTACCTGAACATGTACCGGGGCATCGATGTAGGGATGCCCTTCATGGGCGATTGGACGGAGGGAATCGATGCCATTCCAGCCCTCCGGCTCAGGTCTCAGGTATCGACGACGTACTCGGAGGAGGCGACTCGACTGGCCCGGCAGGCCTTCTACGCGCTGATCACGCACGTAGACCACCAGATCAGCCTCGTAATCGGCATGCTCCGCGAGGAAGGGCTGGCCGACGACACGGTTGTCCTCTTCACAGCCGACCACGGCGACATGCTGGGCAACCACGGGCTCTACAACAAGGACGTCTTCTATGAGGACTCGGCCAGGATTCCCATGGTGCTCGTGCCCCACGCGGCCAGGGACGACCTCGGCAACGACCGCGTCGAAGATCGACTGGCGACTCAGGCCGACATCTTCCCAACGCTGATGGAGCTGTGCGGCATACCGGTGCCCGACACCGTGGAGGGCCTGTCGCTCGTTGGTGACCGGAGGCGCGATCACGTCTACGGCGAGCACTGGGAGGGCTACCGGGCCACCCGCATGGTCAGGGACTCGCGCTACAAGCTCATTTACTATGCCGCAGGCAACCACTTCCAGCTATTCGATCTCGATGAGGACCCGGACGAGATGCGTGACCTGTCGAGAGACGCTGCTCATGCGGATACGCTGCGCCGGCTCACCGACCTACTTGTCAGCCACCTGTATGGGAGCGATCTGGAGTGGCTGGAGGAGGGTAGGCTGGTCGGTCTCCCTCACTCCGACTTGCCCGACCGTCCCGGCCCGGATAGAGGCATGGGTTCTCGTCGGGGGCTGAGGCTCACCTAGTACCGTTTCAATCTGAATATGATGGATAGATGTGTTGAAGTTTAGTACGAGCGTCCTGAGTGGAGAAGCGCCAGTCTATGACGGCGACAGCCTCATTGCGCTTACGTTCCAGCGCCGAGACCTCTCGCTTCAGTATCACCTCGTCGCTGATTCGACGGTTGAGACACTGGTTGCTAAATACGCTCAACTCTATCTCAGCCATGTTCAGCCAACTGCCGTGTAGGGGAGTGTAGTGGAACTCCAGGCGCTTGGCGATGCGCCGCGCTTCGGCTGGCTTGAAGGCATCGTACAACGAGCCCAGCTTGTGAGTGTTGAGGTTGTCCAGCACCAACCGTATCGTCTCTGTGTGAGGGTATGCATCATCAACCAGCCACCTCATCTGATGAGCGAAGTCCACAGCAGTGCGCCGCTCGGTCACCTCGACATGCCGCCAGCCAGCTTTCGGCTCACAGAACATGAACAGGTTTCGAGTGCCGTTTCGCTTGTACTCGTAGTCATATCGTTCCACCCGACCCGGCTTGGCCCCGATGACCGGTCTCTTATCGGCCACCAGTTGCCTGGATGTCTCGTCGAAACAGACCACGGGATGGTCCGGGTCGTAGTCTGCGTGGTAGAGGTCCAGCACGTCCTCCATTCGAGCCACGAACTCCCCGCTCACCTCCGGGATGCACCACTCCTTCTTCTTCCACGGCTTGAGTTCGTTTTTTTGAGTATCTGGCGCACCGTCTCGAGGGAGATGCTCTCGGCAAACCCCATCGCCACCACCTTGTCGGCAAGCAGTTGGATCGTCCAATCCGCGTGTCCTTCGGGTGCGTCGCTGCACGCGATGGCTATCAGATGTGCTTCCTGTCTGCCGTCCAACTTGCGCTTCTGTCCCGGTCGAGGGCGCTCATTGAGTGCGCTGTCGAGTTCCTCCTTCACAAACCGCGTGCGCACACGTCCCACCGTGGATGCGCTTATCAATAGGCCGCTGGCGATGTCACGGTCGGTCATGCCTTCGTCCGCCTTCAGCAACACCAGCGCTCGCTTGACCTTACGGGCCGAAGTCTCGCCACGACTCGCCATCTGCTTGAGATGTGTCCGTTCCGACTCGTTCAACTCCACCTTGTACTTGAGAGCAGCCATGTCTTCGTATGTCCTCCCTATAGGATCATACATAAGACTAACCTATTTCTTATACTTGTCAAATACACATGGAACCGGTACTAGTGGCCCGATCATGATCTGCTGCATACCTCAGACGGGCAGGGGAGAGCAGACGGCTCCAAACGCCTCCCCCAACGGTCCCGGCTCCGACGACTTGGCGGCAATGGTCGAGCTGGGTGGTGGGTTCGCGATGGGCACCAACGACATCGATCGCGTTTCCGGGGATGGTGAGGAGCCGGTCCGACTCATCGAGCTGAGCCCGTTTTCCATCGACGTTGCAGCGGTCACCAACGAGAGGTTCGCGAGATTCGTCGAGGGCACGGACTACGTGACAGACGCGGAGCGCTTCGGGTGGTCCTTCGTCTTCCGCCAGTTCGTCTCACAGCGTACATCGAGGACAGTCAGCCAGGCCGTCGCTCAGACTCCCTGGTGGTGGCAGGTGGACGGGGCATTCTGGAGGCACCCCGAGGGCCCGGACTCGGATGTAGAGGACCGCATGGACCATCCCGTGGTGCACGTATCCTGGAATGATGCCCAGGCATACTGTCGGTGGGCAGGGGCGCGTTTGCCAACAGAGGCTGAGTGGGAGTTGGCTGCCCGTGGCGGCCTGGAACAGAAACGTTATCCATGGGGCAACAGCCTGACCCCTGACGGACAGCATAGGTGCAACATCTGGCAGGGCGACTTCCCGGGACACAATACCGTCGAAGACGGCTACGCCGGGACCGCGCCGGCAAGGTCGTTCGAGCCCAATGGCTTCGGGCTCTATAACACCTCGGGCAACGTGTGGGAGTGGTGTGCCGACTGGTCTAGTCCCAGTTTCCACCGCCGGGCTCCGCGCGTCGATCCAATGGGACCGCGGAACGGCACGAGACGGGTGACTCGCGGAGGTTCCTACCTCTGTCACGTCTCGTACTGCAACCGTTACCGCGTGTCGGCCAGAAGCTCCTCGACGCCAGACAGCTCCACAGGCAACATGGGCTTCCGCATAGCGGCTGGGAGGGACGAATGAGGATCGAAAAGATCGAGACGTTTCTGGTTTCCCGCTTCCTGCTCGTGAGAATCACGACTGACGACGGGACCGAGGGCATAGGAGAGTCCTGCTACTGGGCCTTCCCACGTGCGGCCGAGGAGACGGTAAAGGGCTTCGTGGACGATCTGGTCGGAATGGACCCGGGAGATACGGAGCACATCTGGAACTACCTGCACCGAAAGCACAGCTTCAGGGGCAACAGTCTGGCAGGTGCCATCAGCGCGATAGACATCGCGCTGTGGGATATCAAGGGGAAGCGGCTTCAGGCGCCTGTCTGGGACCTCCTGGGCGGCCGGGCCCGCCACAAAGTCCGCGCCATCTCACTCGGAGTATCGGGCGGCACGCCCGCCGAGGTTGCAGCTCAGGCTCAAGCGGTCAAGGCCAATGGATTTACGGCGTTGAAATTCACCCCTATGCCGGGCGAATGGTGGCTAGAGTCGTACCCGAACGTCATCAGGGGCTCAGTGGCCATGCTGGAGGCCGTGCGTGACACAGTAGGATGGGACTTCGATATCGGTGTGGAGATTCACCGGAACATGCTGCCCTCAGAGGCTGTCGTGTTCATCGAACAGGCGGCGAAGTACCTGCCGTACTACATCGAGGACCCCATCGCGCCGGACGGCCTCATGGCAATGGCCGAGGTCTCCGAGAAGATGAGGGTCCCACTTGCCGTGGGTGAGCGCAACACGGGCATCTGGGAGTTCCGGGACTTCGTGCAGGCGACCAGGCCGCACTTCCTGAAGCCCGACGTCGGGCTGGCCGGTGGCATTGGCCATGTCAAGAAGATCGCTGCGATGGCCGAGTCGCACCACATCCGCATCGCGCCCCACAACTTCCTAAGCCCCGTAGCAACCGCCGCCTGCGTTCAGCTGGGAGTCAGCACACCCAACTGGGACGTGCTGGAAGGGATGGACGAGACCGCGCTGCCCTGGAGCGCGATCGTCAGGAGGCCGGTGCCAATCGTGGACGGCTACTATATTCCGCCGGATTCGCCGGGCATAGGCGTCGAGTTCGACGAGGAGGCCGCCTCCCGGCTGCCGTTCGAGCGGATGGGGCACGCGCCGCCCATCCGCGGTGATGGGTCAGTCGCTCTGAGATAGGCCTTTTCAGGCGGTCGTCGGGCCGTAATCACTGCATGGGCTGCCCGTGGCAATGGTCTCAGGCGTTCACAGATCGAGGTACCTGTCAGGCGTAGGTGAGCGCGCGGGCGGGGTTGTCCGTAAGGATGGCGTCTATGTGCTCATCGGTCCATCCGCGCTTCCGCATCCGAGGCACCAGGTTCTCCAGGATGTGGCCCAGGCCGTGGCCACCGTGCTTTATGGTGCGGTCCTTGGTGCATATGTCGTGTGCTATCACGATGCGGTCTCCGTAGCCGTCGGCCGTGAGCATTTCGATGAAGTCCATTCGCTGGGCATCTCCGGGCATGTCAAGCTCGGACTCTGCCGGGTAGTAGTTCGAGTCTGTGCCGAACACGTCGTACTCGAGGTAGCAGCCTGTCTCGGCCAACTCCTTCAGGATCGAATACTTGAAGACGGTCCGGTCGAGGTGGCCCATGATCGTGCGGGAGACGTCTCCCCCTGCCGCGTCCAGGATGTCCAGTATCTTAAGCGGGGCGTGGTCGTCCTCCCAGCCGGGATGAATCAGCACGGGCGCGCCGGTTTCAGCCTGCGCCGCGGCCGCCGCCCGGAGCACCTTGAGCTCGTTCCTCGTTATCGGCCAGCCGCTGCCGATCTCGCCGAACAGACCCGGTCGTACGCCCGTGTCCCCCACGCCGTCGCGGACCTCTGTCACGAGCTGGTCGGCGATGTCATCTTCGGTCATTCCATCCACGTTCTCCGGGTGCGTCCTCTCCCGGTAGTACCCGGCACCCATTACTATGTTCAGCCCCGTGGCGCGGGATATACGGGCCAGCCCCAGCGGATCGCGCCCGATTCCGACGGGAGTGACATCGCAGATGGTGCCGCCCCCGGCAAGCTTGAAGTGCATCGCTTCCGAGATCGCCATATTCTCGTCGGTGAATGTGCGCGCCTCGAGGCTGGCGTATCTGTTCCTGCGGTGCCACGCCATGTTCTCCGGCGTGATCGGACCGCGCGCGAAGAAGACACGGCTGGCCTCCACTGGCAGTTCCCCCATGTTGGTAAACTCCAACAGTAGGTGCTCGTGAGTCAGCGTAGGGCCGAGAGTCGACGGAGCGACCGGCCCCAGGACCGTCATCACCTTGCCAGAGTGCATGAAAGCCTCTCCGTCTAGCTAAGGGACAGCTCGGACGCCGTCTCGGCCAGGGCCACGCTTACTCCGGCTACGATCTCGTCGACCTCTGACCGGGTTATGCACAGCGGGGGAAAGAAGCTGATCATCTGATTGCTCGCATCGAGGAGCAGCCCCTCTCGATTGAACCGCTCGGTGAGAAGCTCCCCGATCCCCAGGCTCTTCGGGAAGCTCTCTTTGGTCTCGCGGTTGCTGACGAGCTCGACGGTCAACATGAGGCCCAGGCCCCTCACGTCGCCGATGAACCGGAAGCGGTCCGCAAGCTCATTCAAGCGGTCTTTGAAGTAGGCTCCAGTTTCAGCCGCGTTGCGCGCCAGGCCCTCCGACTCGATGATCTCGATGTTCTTGAGCGCTGCCGCGGCTGAGACTGGGTGGCCGCCGAAGGTGAGAGCCTGGCGGAAGTGGTCCTGGTCCGTGCCGAAGCGGTCGGCGATCTCGTTCGTTACGATCGCGCCGCCGATTGGCAGGTAGCTGCTGCTGATGCCCTTGGACATCGTCATGATGTCCGGCACGACGCCCCAGTGGTCCAAGCCGAACATCTTGCCGGTGCGCCCGAAGCCCGTGACCACCTCGTCGGCGATCAGTATGACGCCGTGGCGGTCGCATATCTGGCGCAGCATCGGCCAGTACTCATCGCCGGGCACGGCGTTTCCGACCGAGGCAGTCACCGGCTCGGCCACGACAGCGGCGACGGTGTTGGCCCCGTAGAACTCGATGAGGTCCTCGACCGCCTGAGCACAGCGGACCGCGCACTCGGACGGGGTGGCCCCGCCCTTCTCGCAGCGGTACGGGTTGGGCTGCGGGGCGTGTACGACGCCGGGGTAAGCGGGGTAGAAGTCGGATAGCCCGCTGTACCCGCCGAGCCACATCACGCCCTGCGTCGCGCCGTGGTACGAGCCGCGACGCCCGATGACCCTGTACCGTACGGGCTCTCCGGCCCGGTTGTGGTAGGCCCTGGCGATCTTGATGGCCGTCTCGTTGGCCTCGGAGCCGCCCGTGGTTGCCCAGGTGCGTTCGAGGGCGCCAGGCGTGATCTCGGCCAGCTTCTGGAACAGCCGCACCTGCGCCTCTGTCGTGCTCGTCTGCGGGAAGTAGTGGAGCCGCAGCATCTGCTCGTGGGCCGCCTCTACGATCTCGGTGCGCCCGTAGCCGACGTTGACGGAGGAGTACCCGCCGCGGACGTCGATCCACGTCTTGCCGTCCGAATCGGTGAATCGGATGCCCTCGGCTTCGACGGCGATCCGGGGGCCGCCCTCCTCCTCCATCTTGACCCAGTCGCGGCCGGGCATCCACAGGTGGTCCAGGGCTGCCCTCTTCAGGGCCTGCGGGTCTGATTCAGTCACCGTCACTCCTATGCTCCGTTGGTGCCAACCTCGCGGAAGCGAGCCGCGGATGGAGTCGAGGCTTGTCCTGCCACCCTAGGTCATCCGGGCGATGCCAAGTTGTCCCTCGACTTCCCAGAGGGTCAGGTCCATGGCATGCACGATCTCGTCCACCTCGTCGCGAGTGATGCAAATGGGAGGGCCGATGGACATGGTGTCTCCGCCGGCGCGAAGAATCAAACCGCGCTTTCGGAATCCTTCGTTCAGCCTTGCCTGCAGCATCGCGTCCTTTGGAAAAGGCTCCTTGGAAGACCGGTCCTTGACTAAGTCCAGCTGTACCAGCAGGCCGAGTCCGCGAACGTCGCCCACTATCGGATGGTCGACCATCAGGCCTTCCAGCTGCTCCTTCAGATACGCTCCGACCACGGCCGAGTTCTCGACCATGTTCTCGTCTTCCAGTATCTCTATGTTCTTCAGCGCGGCCGCAGCCGAAACCGGGTGGCCGCTGAAGGTCAGCGTGTGAGTGAGCTTGTTTTCCTCGCCCGCGAACGCGTCGGCAATCTCCTTCTTGACGACGGTCGCGGCGATCGGCAGATAGGTGCTGACGATGCCCTTGGCAAGCGCGATAATGTCTGGAACGATGTCCCAGTGCTCGACGGCGAACATCTTGCCCGTGCGCCCGAAGCCGCAGATCACCTCGTCCGATATGAGGAGCACGCCGTACCTGTCGCATATCTCCCGGACCAGCGGCCAGTACTCGTCGCCGGGAGCGCCCGCCCCCGCCGCTACGGGCTCGCCGATTACGGCCGCCACGCTTTCCGGCCCCTCGAACTCTATGATGTCCTCGATAGCCTTCGCACACAGGACGGCGCATTCCGAGGGCGTCGTCCCGCCAAGCTCGCATCGATAGGGCATGGGCTGGGGCGCGTGCAGGATTCCCGGGTAGCCCGGCTCGAAGTCGTCCCGGGGCGAGCCCGCCCCACCGCCCATCCAGAGGACGCCCCCCGTGAAGCCGTGGTACGAGTTTCGCCGGCTGATGACCTTGTATCGGCCCGGCTCGCCGTTGCGGCGATGGTAGGCGCGTACGATCTTGAGCGCGGTCTCGTTAGCCTCGGAGCCGCCGCTCACGAAGTATGTCCTGGAGAGGCTGCCCGGCGTGATCTGTGCCAGCTTCTCTGCCAGCCTGATCGTCGGCTCGGCTGTCGTGCCCGCCGGGAAATAGGGGAGCTTCAGCGCCTGCTCGCGCGCCGCGTCGGCGATCTCCGTCCGCCCGTAGCCGACGTTCACCGAGTTGTAGCCGCCGTTGACGTCTATCCACTCGCGGCCGTCCGAGTCGGTGATGCGGATTCCCTTGCCCTCGACGGCAATGAGCGGGCCGCCCTCCTCCGCCATCTCGATCCATCCGCGGCGGTGGGGGAACATGTAGCGCAGCGCGGCCTGGCGCAGAATCTCGGTATCGGAAGCGGCGGCCATGACTGTCCTCGTCCTTCCTGTCCGGTCGCAGGCGTGCCGGTTCTAGCTGCGCCGTTGTCTGGGGTCCAGGGCCTCCCTGAGGCCGTCGCCAATGAAGTTGAGGGCGATGACAGTGACGAAGATCGCCATTCCGGGGAATGTTGGCATCCACCAGGCCAGGTCGATGAACTGCTGCGACTCGGCCATCATCGAGCCCCATGCCGGGGTCGGAGGCTGCACGCCCAGCCCCAGGAAGCTCAGGGCCGCCTCCACCAGGATTGCGATGCTGAGCAGCAACGATATCTGCACGATTATTGGGGACAGCGTGTTGGGCAGTATCGCCCGGAACATGATGCGGGCGTCACTCGCTCCCAAGGACCTGGCGGCCGTGACGTACTCCATCTCGCGCAGCGAAAGCGTGTTGGCCCTGACGACGCGCGCGTACGGGGGTATGAAGACGATAGATATGGCCAGCATCGCGTTGGTCAGCGACGGGCCGAGATAGGCTACCAATAGCAGGGCCAGCAACAGGCCCGGGAGAGCGAGGACCACCTCCACGATGCGCATGATGATGCTGTCTATCCACCCGCCGTAGTATCCGGCCATCAGGCCCGCGACGACGCCGACGGTGGCGGAGATCGCTATCGCCATCACCCCCACGCGCAGCGACACCCTCCCGCCTACTATGACACGGCTCAGTATGTCCCTCCCGATGTTGTCGGTCCCCATCGGGTGTTTCAGGCTGGGGCCGGACAGCACGTTTGAAAAGTCCCCATACTCCGGGTCGTAGGGAGTGAACCCGAGCACCGCCACCAAGCAGAAGAACAGGAACACGAAGGCGCCCAGCATCGCGGCATGGTTGCGGCGATAGTTTCGCCAGACCTCGCGCCAAAACCCCCGTCCACGCGATACCGCTTCGAGCTGTCCGGTTGCCTGCTGCACCTTGTTCATTGGTATCGAATCCTGGGGTCGAGGTAGCCGTAGGCGATGTCGGCTGCCAGGTTCACGACGACGAAGGAGCTGCCTGCCAGGAGGACGGCGGCCTGCACGACTCCATAGTCGAGCCTCTTTATCGCGGTCACCAGGAGCTGCCCCAGGCCAGGCCATGCGAAGACGGTCTCGGTCACGACAGAGCCCGTGAGGAGGCCCCCGAACGTCAGGGCGACCACTGTCACCACGACCAGGAGGGCGTTCTTCAGGGCGTGGCGCATCACGACCGTCCAATACCTGAGCCCCTTGGCGTTCGCGGTGCGTATGTAGTCGGAGCTCATCACGTCCAGCATCCCCGATCGCATGAACCTCGTCAGGCCTCCGATGATCTGTATCCCCAAGGTTGTGGCGGGCAGGACCAGGTTGTGGAAGCTGAACCCGCCTTCGATCGGTCCGTAGCCGGACGTTGGGAACCAGTTGAGCCTAACGGCGAAAAACAGGATCAGCATCAGCCCGACCCAGAAGCTTGGGGCGGCAACGCCGAATAGTGAGAAGGCCGTAACCGCGTGGTCGACGAACGTGTTGGGCCGGGTGCCGGCTATCAGGCCCAAGGGTATGGAGACGACGACTCCTATGAGCATGGCGGCGAGGGCGATGGGTAGGGAGCGCTTCGCCTTCTCCAGCACCAGGGATCTGACGTCCACTCCGATGCCGAGAGTCACTGTGACCCCGAAGTCGCCCCTGACCACGTGGGAAGCCCACTTGTAGTACTGAACGTATATTGGCTTGTCGAGCCCTAGCTCCTTTTCGTCCCGTGCTCGCGCTTCCAGTGCATTTCCCTCCTCAACAAACCCCAGTCTGATGACGGAGGGGTTGCCCGGGGCGAACCGTATCAGGAAGAACACGACCACCGACAACGCCACAATCACGTATGCGGCCTGAAGGCACCTACGTGCGATGTAGGCGTGCATGTACTGCTCCTTGTGGCGGCTGTGTCACTTGTTGCCCCCAGCCATTCGGCCGGGGGCAACAAGCTGATCAACGGGTCAGACCGAGTGACCTACTGGGAGAACTCCCAGCGGCCCCAGAGGTACGGGCCTCCCTGAGGCGTTACCAGCAGGTCCTTGACCTTGTAGGTGGCGCCCATGAACCGCGGCATCGTCTGCAGCTTCACCACGGGGATCTCGCCGAAGTGGATCCTGTCCACGATATCCTTGTAGATCTCGATCCGCTTGTCACGGTCAAGCGTCTGGAGCCCCTGCGTGAACAGCTTCTCGATTTCAGCATCGTAGAAGCGGGTCTCGTTGTTGCCGCTGAAGCCGGACTCGATGGTCCCCTCGTTCGTCTTGAACACGTTGGTGACCATCCCGTCCGGGTCGGGGCTCCGTGCCAGCCAGTTGTCGCCCGCGTCGAAGGTCTTGTGCAGTCCCCCGAAGCAGTTCGGCCCGTCCGCGCCGCACTCCACGCCGTAGTGAATCTGCTCGAACCAGCTCGGGGTGTCGAGGACGCGGATCTCGGCGTTGATGCCGCCCTCGGCCAGGCTCTGCTTGGCGACCTGCGCCAGCACCTTGGAGAACGGTACGAACATCGGGACCCAGTCAAGAGTGACCGGCAGGTCGTACCCGGCGTCGAGCAGGATCTGCTTGGCCTTCTCGGGGTCACGCTCCGGGCACGGGGTCTCGACGTACGCCCAGTGTTCCGTAGGAAGCGGATGGCAGCCGACATCGCCCCTGCCGTTGAAGACGACCTTGTTGATCGCCTCCTTGTCGATGGCGTACTGGACCGCCTCGCGGACGGCCTTGTCCTGGGTGATCCCCTCGCGGTAGTTGAAGATGATCTGCAGGTAGGACGAGGTGAAGCCGCCGGGCTGCGCGAGCAGCTGCAGGCCCGTCGTCTGTTCGATGTCGTCCAGGTGAGCGGAGTCGACGTTCAGCATCAGGTCGACCTCGCCGGCCTTCAGCGCCGCGATGCGTGTCAGGTCCACCTCGATGGGGACCGAGATGAAGGTGGTGGGCTTGCCCCGCAGCCGCTGCTTGTCGTAGTGGTCGGGGAACAGCTCGTACTCCGCCTTGTCGCCTGGTATCAGCTTCCGGAACCGGTATGCCCCGGCGTATACAGGCGCGGAGTCGATGGTGCTGATGGCGGCTGGGTCGGACATGTAGGGAAGAGAGGTGACCCGTTCCGTGATGAAGATAGGAGTGATGAACTCCGTGCTCACGGAGAACGTACGGTCGTCTGGGGCGGAAAAGTCCGTGACGAGGGCTATGTGGGCCTTGCCCCTGCCTCGCTCTGCTATCTCTTCCCTGACCCGGGTCCAGTTCCAGACGAGGTCGTTGGCCACCAACGTGTTGCCATTGTGGTATACGACGTCATCCCGAATGCGGAACGTGAAGTTGGTCCCGGAATCGTCTATGTCCCACGCGCTCGCGATCTCGGGAAGCGTCTGTGTAACAGTCACGTCGGAAGTGACAACACCCGCAAGCATCAGCGCGTTGAACGTGTCGTTGACCGACTGGGACTTCGCCGAGTCGAGGAACTCGACCGGGCCGATATTCGCGGCCCTCATGGTCGTCGGCTCCGGCTCCCGGGTCGCGATCACCTCGACGACTTCCGTCTTGGTGACCTCTTTGATGACCTCTTTTTCTACCGGTACCTCGACCTGTACCTCTCGGACGACTTCCCTTTCGACGATTACCTCGACAGGCACCTCCCTGATGACCTCTTCGGTCTCCCCGCCGCAGGCGGCGAAGGCCATCAAGGCGGCCAGCCCAAATAAGAGTATCCTTATTGTCTTGTGCATTTTCTACCTCCAAGTACCAAGATCAGGTGGTCAAATAATCCATGCGCCAAAGCTGCGAGTATGTATACCCCAAGCCGGGTGATGTGTCAACTCTGAAGCGGTTGCGCCGCGGAGCGACACCGAACGACAGGAAGGGGCTGCTAAACAACAGTCCATCCCTCCGCGCCGACCGCCCGGAGGGATGGACTTAAGAAACAACGGGATCAGACTGCGTGGCCTATTCGGAGAACTCCCAGCGGCCAATGAGGTAGGCGCCGCCTCTGGGCCCTACCAGCAGGTCCTTGACCTTGTAGCTGGCGCCCATGAATCGCGGCATCGTCTGCAGCTTGACCACGGGGATCTCGCCGAAGTGAATCCTGTCCACGATCTCCTTGTAGATCTCGATCCGCTTGTCGCGGTCAAGCGTCGAGAGCCCTGCCTTGAACAGATCCTCGATCTCGGCATCGTAGAACCGGGTCTCGTTGTTGCCGCTGAAGCCGGAGTCGATGGTCCCCTCGTTCGTCTTGAACACGTTGGTGATCATTCCGTCCGGGTCTGGAGTTCGGCCCAGCCAGTTGTCGCCGGCGTCGAAGGTCTTGTGTAGTCCCCCGAAGCAGTTCGGCCCGTCCCCCTCGCACGCCACGCCGTAGTGGATCTGCTCGAACCAGCTCGGGGTGTCAAGGACGCGGATCTCGGCGTTGATGCCGCCCTCGGCCAGGCTCTGCTTGGCGACCTGCGCCAGCACCTTGGAGAACGGTACGAACATCGGGACCCAGTCCAGAGTGACCGGCAGGTCGTACCCGGCGTCGGTCAGTATTTTCTTTGCCTTCTCGGGGTCACGCTCTGGGCACGGGGTCTCGACGTACGCCCAGTGCTCCGTAGGAAGCGGATGACAGCCGACATCGCCCCTGCCGTTGAAGACGACCTGGTTGATCGCCTCCTTGTCGATGGCGTACTGGACCGCCTCTCGGACGGCCTTGTCCAGGGTGATCCCCTCGCGGTAGTTGAAGATGATCTGCAGGTAGGACGAGCTGAAGCCGCCGGGCTGCGCGAGCAGCTGCAGGCCCGTCGTCTGTTCGATATCGTCCAGGTGAGCAAAGTCGACGTTGATAATCAGGTCGACCTCGCCGGCCTTCAGCGCCGCGATGCGTGTCAGGTCCACCTCAATGGGGACCGAGATGAAAGTGGTGGGCTTGCCCCTCAGCCGCTGCTGGTCGTGGTGGTCAAGGAACAGCTCGTACTCCGCCTTGTCGCCCGGTATCAGCTTCCGGAACTGGTATGGCCCCGCGTACACAGGGGAAGTGTCAATGGTGCTGATGGCGGCCGGGTCGGACATATAAGGAAGGTTCGTAATCCGTTCCGTCATGAAGATGGGAGTGGTGAACTCCAGGTTCACTTCGAACGTGTAGTCATCTGGCGCCGACCAGTCGGTCACGACGGCCAAGTGGGCCTTGCCCCTGCCTCTCTCGGCCACGTCATTCCTGATCCGGTTCCAGTTCCAGACGATGTCGTCGGCCACCACCGTGTTGCCGTTGTGCCATTTGATGTCATCTCGCAGGTGGAACGTGAAATTCGTCCCGTCGTCGCTTATGTCCCACGCGCTCGCGATCTCCGGAAGGGACGCCGTGTAGGTCACGTCCCGAGTGACCACTCCCGCATGCATCAGCGCGTTGAACGTGTCGTTGACCGACTGGGACTTCGCCGAGTCGAGGAACTCGACCGGGCCTAAGTTCGCGGCCCTCATGGTCGTCGGCTCCGGCTCGCGGGTCGCGATAACCTCGACGACTTCGGTCCTGGTTACCTCCTTGATGACCTCTTTTTCTACCGGTACCTCAACCTGTACCTCTCGGATAACTTCCTTCTCGACGATCCTCTCTACCGGCACCTCCCTGATGACCTCTGTGGTCCCCCCGCCGCCACAGGCGGCAATGGCGATCATTGCGGCCAGTCCAAGTAGAAAGACGCCTAGCGTCCTATGCATCCCGTACCTCCAGATCAATAAGATATCTTTCCAAAAAGCCTATCTACCGAAAACTCCGAATATGTATATCGCGAACCGTCCTCCGATGTCAACCCTGAGATATGACGCTTACAGGGGCGCCGGCTGTGTAGACATCGCGGGCGGAGGCTGCTATCGACGGGTCGGGGGCGTATGCCACAGATTCGTCCTTCCCATCGTAGTCTATGACGTGTAGCACGTGGCGCATCGCGTTGATCCTGGCGCGCATCTTGTCATCGGACTTGATGATCGTCCACGGGGCGATGTCCATATGGGTCAACATGAACATCGCCTCCTTCGCCTCCGTGTACTCTTCCCACTTGTCCTTCGACAGCAGGTCGACAGGGCTGACCTTCCACTGCTTCAGCGGGTCCTTCGCCCGCTTTTCGAACCGCCTGAGCTGCTCCCTCCGGCTCACCGAGAAGTAGAGCTTGATCAGCTGTATCCCACTGTCGACGATCATCCTCTCCAGCGCCGGCGCCTGCACCAGGAACAGCCTGTAGTCGTCGTCGGTAGAGAATCCCATGATCCTCTCGACCCCGGCCCGGTTGTACCAGGACCGGTCGAAGAGGACGATCTCGCCAGCCGTGGGGAAGCGGCGGATATAGCGCTGAAAGTACCACTCGCCCAGTTCTACGTCCGATGGCTTGTCCAGAGCCACGACCCGGGCGGTGCGCGGGTTCCAGTGCTCCATGAACCGCCGAATCGTTCCGCCCTTGCCTGCCGCGTCCCGTCCCTCGAAGAGAATTATCACGCGCTTGCCTGACTCTCTGACCCAGTTCTGAAGCTTGACAAGCTCCACCTGGAGAGGGAACTTGTGAGCGTAGTATTCCTTGTTCCTCATGCGGTGCGCGTAAGGGAAGAGGTTCTCGCGGAAGTACCTCACGCGGTCCTCAGGGCTGATGTTCAGCGGGTCGGTGAGGGGCAGGGCGTCCGGGATTGTCGAGCGCTTCCTCTTCTTCTTACCCTCGTGACCATCCCGGCGGGAGTGGTCTCGGTGGTTGTTGATGCGGTCCTTCTTGCCCATCGTCTAACCTGCCAATTGTCTTGATCCGTACTTGGAGACGACATACTAGGACGGGCTTGGGGAAATTGCAACTCTTGCCTTGCCCTTGACAAAACGAACTGGCGTTCGTATAGTGCTCAAGAGTCACCGGGAGCGCGGGCATCGGGAGCGCGGGCGTCGTGCCCGCATCCACGTCGCCGCTGAAAGGGCTGAATCCAACAGAATGCAACAATTTCCAGAAAATCGCGCCCCCGGCCCGTATGAACCGCCTCCGGTTAGCTACGATTCAGGTGTCGCAATAGTGTTGCAAGAGTGTTGTAAAAGCGTTGCAGTAGCGTCGCACAAGTGTCGCGGTCTTGCAGCAATCGGCCCACGTGTCCCCAAGTCTCCCCACCTCCGTCATTCCGGCGCAGAGCCGGCCCCGCACTCGATACGGGCCTGGAATCCATCCCCAGCGGAGCCCAGCCGATATGATAGACTGGCGGCCGGTGGGTCCCTCACGTGGTTGGAGACGTGCAGCGGCCCAGCATAGAGAACATCCTCACGGTCAGATGGCTCCCCTGTCGAGCCGAACGCCGCCGTACGGGAAGGTTTAGTTGACGACACTTGCGGCCATCGACGCAGGGTCCAATGCGATGCGGTTGGCCATAGGGAAGACGCGGGAGGGCGGCAGAGTCGACGTGATTGACACGGCTCGTCAACCTGTCCGGCTCGGGCGGGACGTATTCTCTCAGGGACGGCTCTCCCCGGAGATCATAGAGAGTTCGGTGGAGGCATTCCGGGAGTTCTCCAAGACCATCCGCCGCCACGAAGTCGATCAGACGGCGGCGGTCGCAACCAGCGCGGTCAGGGAGGCCGCCAACGGTCGGGAGCTGACGGACCGCGTCAGGGATGAGACGGGCATCGAGATAGACGTTATAAGCGGTATCCAGGAGGCTCGGCTGGTGCACCTGGCCGTGTCGCAGAAGCTGGACATGGAGAGGGGCGAGGCCCTGCTGGTGGACATCGGCGGAGGCAGCGTCGAGGTTGTTCTGACCTCGGACGGCCTCTTGATCGATAGCAAGAGCTACGACGTAGGTACCGTGCGCATGCTCCAGGTGCTGTCGGACAAGCGGCGGGGAAAGGACCGGTTCGCCAAGGTGGTCGAGGAAGTCTGTAACGACGTCCGCGGCTGGGTGACGGGAATCGTCGGTCACAACCTGATAGGCCGCATGGTTGGAACGGGCGGCAATGTGGAGGCGATAGGAGACCTCACCGGAAGACGTGCGGGGAAGAAGGCCATGTCCTACGCCAACATCAAAGACATAGACCGGACCCGTTCGACCCTGGAGGACCTCAGCGTGCGGCGCCGGCGGCGAGAGCTGCGACTCAAGCCGGACCGCGCCGACGTGATCTACCCTGCCACCGTCGTTCTCCAAGCCATCATGAGCGTTGTTTGGACCAGCACCCTCATCATTCCCAGGGTTGGACTAAGGGAGGGCCTGCTGGCCGATATCGCGACGCGGCGGGAGGTCGCGGTGGTAGGCGGAGTGGGGGTCCTTCGGTAACTGCACCACCCTTGGTGATGTAAAGCCTACGGGTCAGGCGGCGCGCTCAGGTCCTGCCCGCGATGATAGGCTCCGAGTCGGTCTGGGCAGGGTGCCGGTTTGGGAGGCAAAGCAATGGACATATATGTGCTTAGACACGGCTTGGCTGGTGCAAGAGACCGTCAGGAGTACCCCGACGATGACGAGCGCCCGCTCACGCCTAAGGGCGTCCGCAGGATGACCCGCCAGGTAAGGGGACTGAACTCTATCGGCCTCTCTCTTGACGTCATAGTCACCAGTCCGCTGGTCCGCGCGGTCCAGACTGCGGAGATCGTCCATCAGCGGCTGGACAACCCAGGCAAGCTCGTGAAATCGCCGGCCCTGGCGCCGGCGGGGAACCCGATGGAGCTGGTGGACGAGCTGTCGAGGGAGTTTCCGTCCGCGGATAATGTGATGCTGGTGGGCCACGAGCCATATCTAAGCGCTCTCATATCCCTCTTCGTCACCGGCGCTCCTGAGCCCGCGGTCCGGCTCAAGAAGGGGGCCTTGTGTAAATTGCGAGTGGCCGCACCGAGCTACGGACGCAGCGGGTGGATAGAGTGGCTGCTGACGCCCAGGCAGATGGTGAAGCTCGGTTGATCGACAACGGCCAGTTGTCCCCCGACGGACACCTCTGGCAGCCGGTGAGCTGGCTCGCGAGGCGCACGATCGATCGACGGTTGGAGCGAGTCGTCCGACTCTTCCCGAAGGCCGCAAAGCATCCCGAGAGGGACGTAGAGTACGTCCATGGCCTCCGCGTCGCCATCCGCAGGGCCGCGGCGGCGCTTCAGATGTTCTCCTCATGCCTGCCGCGCTCTCAGTACACTCAGGTAAGGTCGCAGCTCAGGCGGATTCGCCGCGCCGCCGGACCTGCTCGCGACCTCGACGTTCTTGAGGAGAGACTCTCTCGACTCGCGATTGCCGGAGGGACGACCGTACAAATTGGCGCCGCTTTAGATCAGGTGCGCAGGCGTCGCAAGAAGGCCGGGAAGCCGCTGTTGAAGGTGTACAAGAGGGCTCGGGAGCGCGATTTCAAAGGCCTCGTCCGCAGTCTGTCAAAGGAGGTCGCTTGGCGAGGAGATGGACAGGAGCCTGCGCTGATAGATTGGGCGGGCGCCGAGCTTAGTCCCTCGATCAATAGGTTCCTGGCCCGGTCATCCTCCAACCTGACCGGTCCGAAAGCCCTTCATCGGATGAGAATCGCTGAAAAACGGATGAGATACTCTCTGGAGGTGCTTGGGGGGGCGGTCAGTTCGCCTGTGGACCAGGTGGCTTCGGTTCTCAGAGAGCTTCAGGAGAGGCTTGGAGCGATCAGTGACCACGAAGCGGCGAGGGTCCTGCTGCTTCGATCGCGTGACAGGTCCAGGGACGACGGGCTGCGGGAAGTGTTCTCCCATCTTGCCGCGTTCGAAAAGTGGCAGGGGAGCTACGTACACGACGAGTTCTTGAAGTGGTGGACTCACTCACGCAGGCTGGAACTTCGCGGGCAGCTGGAGGGTATTCTAGGAGAGTTTGGCGACTCCCTCAGTCCCACAGTGCCCCTGCCGGGCGCCTGGACCGCACTGCGGCCGCACAACTTAGCCCGAATCCACCGAAGGAGGGCGTCGGGTCAGTGTCCTGAAGCGGCAAGAGGGTGCTCCTGTGAATCTGGGATAATGGTTTTGAAACAGCAAAGCCGACCCCAGAACAAGGAGCACCCGATAGATGCTAGCACGCAACCATCCCGACCGCATCCGTATCGCCTTCGACGACCACCGCCTGGTGGCCAATGCTGGGCTGCTCCTCCCGGTGACCCTAGCCCAGCACCTGGGCCTGCGTGAAGTCGTCGACAGCCACGTCGACCTGGGAGACGCGCCGGGGCGAGCGAACCCAGGAGACAAGATGCTGACCCTGGTGGCCTCGGCGCTGGCTGGGGGCGACTTCATTGACGACGCCGACGTGTTGCGTACCGGCGGGACAGCTGGCGCCATCGGCTGCGTAGTCAAGGCGCCATCCACCCTGGGAACTTTCCTGCGCAGCTTCCGGTGGGGCCACGTCCGCCAGTTGGATCGGGTGAGCCGGGAGTTGCTGTCCCGGGCCTGGGCCGCTGGTGCGGGACCCGGCGAAGGGCCGTTGACCATCGACTTGGACTCCACCATGTGCGAGACCTACGGACTGGCCAAGGAGGGGGCGCGTCACCATGGTTACACTGGCCAGCGGGGCTATCACCCGCTGCTGGCCATCGCCGCCGGCACCGGCGACGTGCTGATGTCTCGGCTGCGCGAGGGCCGCGCCAACACCGTTCGGGGCGCCGCCCACTTCCTGCGGGAGACCGTGGGCCGGGTGCGCCATGCTGGGGCTACAGGACAACTCACGGTGCGGGCCGACAGCGGCTTCTATGCCCACGCCCTGGTCGTCGTCTGCCGCAAGATGGATGTCCGCTTCTCCATCACCATCCGCCAACACGCCCGCCTCAGGGAGTTGATTGAGGCGATTCCCGAGGAGGACTGGACGCCCGTCCCCTACTGGATGGACGGCGGCGCCGACGTGGCCGAGACCACCTACACTCCCTTCCAGGGTGAGCCCGAAGCCGCCCCAGTGCGGCTCATCGTCCGGCGGGTGAAGCCCACGCCCGGTTCCCAACTGGCCCTCTTCGCCAGCTACAGCTATCACGGCTTCATCACCGACCGGGACGGGGAAACCCTGGAACTGGAGGCCGACCATCGCCGCCACGCCGAGATTGAGAATGCTATCCGAGACCTCAAGCACGGCGTCGGCCTCAACCATCTCCCCTCGGGCCGCTTCCCCGCCAACGGCGCATGGCTGGCCGTCCAGGTGCTGGCCCATAACCTGGCCCGCTGGACCGCGCGCATCGGTCTGGACGAGGGGGTGGTGACCACCAAGACCCTCCGGCGGCGCTTCTTCTCCCTGGCCGGACGGCTCACCCGCTCGGCCCGCCGCCTCACTTTGCATCTGCCACAGGGCTGGCCTTGGGAAACCCAGTTCACTCGCGCCCTGGCTCGATTGCGAGCCCTGCCATTGCCTGCCTGACGGCACCGACGGCGCCTGACACGTCCACCAGACTACCCAACCGACCCACAGAGTCGCACCGGCCCGGTCCGCGATTGTCTTCCCCTGCATGCTGTCCCGCCGACCCCGCCCCAGCGCCGCTGCCCAGGACCGCCATCGGCGCCCCCAACGACAACCAAAGGCCGCCACCGGCCCCATTTATCGGAATCGAGCGCGGACCGTCGCGTCCCACGGCCCTCACCCCTTGTTCCAACCCCAAGGCCGCTCCGCATCGGTGGATTCGGGCTTAGCCTAAGCCGTCCGGTATCAACCCGCGCATTCGCCCTCAGGATGCGTGGGCTGCCAGGTGGCTCATCCCCCGGTTTCAGGAGCGTCCTTCCACAGGTAGCGGCCGGTGGCCAGGCACACGACCACAAACAGCGCGTCCATGATCGGGAAGTAGACCAAGTGCGAGGTTACGGCCTCCCCTGTCTCGCTGTCGGGGTTCAGCGTCCAGAACCACCCCCAGAAGAACAAGATGGTCACGATGATGGTTGTGTAGTAGGTCAGGTTGACCCTAAGGTACTCACGCACGTTGGGCTCCTCAGACCCCCCGGCTCCCAGCGCGCGTTTTCTCATGGCGTTCACTATCAGCGCCGCCACCACCCCGATCGCCATGAACCAGTTGACTATCTTCCAGATCGGATAGTCCTCGGACCCATCGTGGTACAGCGGCGTGGCCATGAGGTTGATCGCCACAACGATCGCAATCACGACGAGGAAGACTCCCAGCAGCCGCCTTATGATTTCCACAAGTCGTACCTCCTTTGGGCTGAAGTCCGTTCCCCAAAGCTCTAGTAGGGCAGCACGGTGTCCGGGTTCTCCTTAAGGTAGTGCCCCTGGCGCACGCCGAAGTTTTCCTGAAGCTGGATTGTCAGCCCGCCGTCCACCGCCAGTGGATGGCCCGTGATGAACGACGCCTCGTCCGAGCACAGGAACAGCACGGCGTTGGCTATGTCCTCGGCTCGTCCCACGTCTCGCAGCGGGTACTGGTTCTTGAAGAACTCCAGCCCGGACGGGTTGTCCTTCCACATAGCATCAAACAGGCGCTCGGTGAGCATGTGGCCGGGAAGAACCGCATTGACCCGGATGCCGTCCGGGCCGAACTCTGTGGCCATCTGGCGCGTCGCGCCGATGACGGCATGCTTGGCTGTCTCGTATACCAGCATGCGCGGCGCGCCGAACAGGCCGTGGACAGACGACACGTTCACGATGCTGCCGCCCCCTGTCTTCCTCATCTCGGGAACTGCGTGCTTGGCGCCGAGGAATACGGCCTTGATGAGCACGGACATGTCCCTGTCCCACGCCTCCTCGGTGAGCTCTACCGCGCCGCCACTGCCGGCGGTCAGCACGTCGAATGCGTTGTTGAACAGGATGTCCAGCCGGCCCCACTTGCCTACCGCAGCCTGCACCACGGCTTCGACGTCGGCGTTGCTGCTCACGTCCGTTCGGAGCGCCTCAGCTTCGTTGCCCGCGGCTCGTATCCTCGCCGCGTTCTCCTCTGCCGTCGAGGCGTCGATATCAGCGATGAGCACACTGGCGCCCTCTTCGGCCAGCCGCCTGGCGGTGGCTCCGCCGATGCCCTGGGCGCCGCCCGTAACGATGGCTACTCTCCCGTCGAGTCTTCCCATTGCTGTCTCCTATCCCCATCTCCCGTTGCCGGGCCATTGTACCGATAAGCCGGCGTGTGGGGTAGAGTCCGATTGACTGGCCGTCTCGGGGCGGCGTATATTGCGCCTCAACCATGCGAGGAGGGGCCATGGAAGGCAAGGTAGCCATAGTCACCGGCGGCGCGGGGGGAATAGGCTCAGCTGTGTGCCGCGCCTTCGCCCGCGCGGGCGTTCGCGGGCGTTGGGGTGGCGGTTGCCGACATGGATGGGGACAGGGCCGGCGGGACCGTTGCAGAAGTATCGTCTGGAGACGGAAAGGCGATAGCCGTCGAGGTCGAGGTCACTTCCGAGAGCTCCGTGGTCGCCGCTGTGCAGCGGACGGTCGACCACTTCGGAAGGGTTGACTTCTTGGTCCACTGTGCCGGGAACAACATCAGGGCGCCGGTGTTGGAGCTAGCGGCGGAGGACTGGAGCAGGGTACTCGACACCCACCTGACAGGGGCCTTCCTGTTTAGCAAGGCCGTCGGCAGGCAATTGGTGGAGCAGGGCGAGGGAGGTCGGGTGGTGTACATGTCGTCGGTCGCCGCGACGGCCCCTGTGCCGGAGCGCGGTGCGTACAGCCCGGCCAAGGCGGGCCTCATCGGACTGGCGGGTGTGCTTTCGCTTGAGTGGGCTGAGTACGGCATCAACGTCAACGCCGTCTGCCCCGGAATGGTGCTCACGCCTATGACGGAGATGGTCTATAAGCGCGAGCCCACTCTGAAGGCCCAACGCCTGAAGAGGATGCCGGCCCGCAGGGAGGCGTACCCGGAAGAGGTCGCCGACCTGGTGCTCTTCCTCTGCAGCGACAGGTCAACGCACATCAGCGGAGCGGCCATCCCGATAGACGGCGCTTTCCTCAACAACGGCTTCATGCTGGAGAACGAGTAGGCGGACCAATCCCGTACCTGCGGGAAACAGGCATAGGGTTCGTGTGGTTTGTATCCCTGTGGAGGAGCTATGAGTCTTCTGGACAATGACACGCAGGTATCGGTGCTCGTTGATGGCCTGGATCACGCGGAGGGCATAGCCTGGGGGCTCGACGGCTATGCCTATGCGGGCGGCGAGGCGGGACAGGTCTACAGGATCGACGTCGAAAGGCAGGAGTTCGTTCAGTTCGCCGACACCGGCGGCTTCATGCTGGGCATGGCCCTCGACGCCCATCACAACATCTACGCCTGCGACGCCGGCAACAAGGCGGTCATGAAAATAACGCAGGGCGGGGTCGTATCGGTCTACTCCAGCGGCACTGAGGACGAGCCGTTCCGGGTGCCCAACTACCCAGCCTTCGACGCCGAGGGCAACCTGTACGTGTGCGACTCCGGCGACTGGCACGCCGACGACGGCATGGTCTACAGGATCAAGCCGGGAGGCGAGGCCGAGGTATGGGACAGGCGCCCGAAGGAGTTCCCCAACGGGCTCTGCATGGGGCCCGGCGGCGAGGACGTCTACGTCGCCATGAGCGTCAATCCCCCTCGCGTTGACCGCATCCGCATCGAGGCCGACGGAAGTCCGGGCCGGATCGAGACCGTGGCCGAGTTTCCATGGACTGTTCCCGACGGAGTCGCCTTCGATGTGGAAGGAAATCTGTATGTGTCGATGTACAGGCCGGACGTCATATATCGCAGGACGCCGGACGGACAGATCGACATCCTTGCCGAGGACTTCGAGGGCACGCTGATGGCGGCACCCACGAACATTGCTTTCTGTGGACGCAACCGCGACGTGCTCCTCAGCACAAACCTCGGCAGGTGGCATATCACCCGATACGATGCGGGTGTCGCCGGCCACCCTCTGAACTACCCGGACATCGGCTAGGCGCCTTCGACTTGCGCGGCTCCTACTCGGAGAGCGCAGCGCAGACCAGCCCGCAGGAGTTTTCCAATGCCACTCGACACGTTGATCAAGAACGGGACCCTAATCGACGGCACCGGGAAGCCCCGTCGTGCCGCGGACGTGGGCATCTCCGGTGGGAAGATAGCGGCCGTTGGCTCGCTCGGCAACGCGGCCGCGGCTCGGACGATAGACGCGACCGGGCTGGTGGTGGCTCCCGGATTCATCGACATGCACAGCCACTCGGACACGACCATGCTCGAAGACCCGGGCGGGGAGAGCAAGGCGCACCAGGGCGTCACGACCGAGGTCACAGGCAACTGCGCCTTCTCGCCGTTCCCCGTCTCGGACAACGCCGACTTCGCCGCGATCCAGCGGGCCTCGAGATCCTGGGGCTCCGAGTGGGACTGGACCGACCTGGATGGCTGGGCCGAGGTCCACGAGTCGGCTGGAATGAGCCTCAACATTGCCCCGCAGGTGGGCCAGGGGGCCATCCGAAAGGCCGTTGGGCTCAACGACAACCGGCCGCCAACGGAAGACGAGATGCGGGACATGCGCCGCCTAGCCGCCGAGGCGGTAGAGCAGGGGGCCTTCGCGGTCTCCACCGGGCTGACCGTCGCGCCCTCAAGCTATGCGACGACGGACGAGCTCGTTGAGCTGGTGGAGGCGATCTCTCCGTACGAGGGCGCTTTCTACGCCACGCATTCCAGGCTGTGGGCGGACGAGCACGTCAGGGCGGTGGAGGAGGCCGTGGAGATCGGCAGACGGGCGGGGGTCCCTGTCCAGTACTCGCACATGGCGATCGTCGACAGCCGCAACTTCGGGGACGGACACAGCATGGTCGGCGTGGTAGACAGCGCCAGGGCCGAAGGGCTGGACGTGACCTACGACATGTACCCCTACACCGCAGCGGGTTCGGGCCTGATTCAACTCGTGCCGGAGTGGCTGCAGGAAGGCGGGGTGCCGTCGATGCTGAGACGCCTCAGAGACCCGAAGCTGAGGGAGCGGGCCCGCCACGATCTTGAGAAGTACGGTTGGTTCCGGGGACTCCCGTTTGTCTGGGAGTCGTTGGTGCTGAGCAATATCTCAACCGACGCGAACCAGGGCCTCATCGGCATGTCTATCGGCGAGGTCGCCGAACGGCGCGGCGCCGACCCGTACGATACCCTCCTCGACCTGATCGACGAGGAGGACAACCAGGTCTCCATCGTGATGCACAACCGCACGGAGAGCGACATCCGGTTCTTCCTTGGCCACGAGGCGGCGATGATCGGCTCCGACGGGAACGCCATTTCCCCGACCGGAAGCCAGTCGACGACCCAGCCCCATCCCAGGTTCTACGGCACCTATCCGCGGGTTCTCGGGCGCTACGTCCGGGAGGAGCCGTCCATCCTGTCGCTCGAGGCGGCGGTGAGGAAGATGACCGGCCTGCCGGCCGAGCGCCTCACGCTGCGGGACAGAGGACTGGTGGCCGAGGGACTCGCGGCCGATCTGGCCCTGTTCGACCCGGACACGGTTATCGACCGCGCGACGTTCGAGGACCCGCACCAGAACCCGGTAGGCATCCCGTACGTCTTCGTGAACGGGACGGCGGTAGTGGACGGAGGGGTCCACACGGGAGCGAGGCCGGGCCGTGTCCTGCGGAGGGGCGCCTAGGGTACTACACCTCGACGGCGAACCGGGCCTCCAGCTCGCGGAATCGCGGCACGCCGATGAGCTCGTAGAACTCGTCGAACGAGACCATGTCCGTGCCGAGCGTCGTACCGGTTGTCTTCAGACGGGCCGCCATCTCCTGGATCACCTTCGTGGCAGTGAAGAGTCCCGACAGGGGATAGACGACTATCTTGAAGCCGATCTCCTCGAGCTCCGGCGCGGAGAGGAAGGGCGTCCTGCCGCCCTCGATCATGTTGGCGAACAGCGGTGCGTCGATGGAGGCAGTGACCGTTCTGAGCTCCTCGATCGTCTCCGGCGCTTCGATGAAGACCACGTCGGCCCCCGCGCCGGCGTAGGCGCGGCCCCGGCGGATTGCCTCGTCCAGGCCGTGCGTCGCCCGCGAGTCCGTCCGCGCGATGATGACGAGGCCGCTGTCGCCCCGCGCATGGACGGCGGCCCGCAGCTTCTCGACGTGCTCCTCCATCGGGATAACCGACTTGCCCGCCATGTGGCCGCACCTCTTAGGCCACATCTGGTCCTCGAGGATCACACCTGCCGCTCCCGCCCTGACGCACTCCTCTACCGTCCTGATGACGTTGAGAGGGTTGCCGTAGCCGGTGTCCATGTCCGCCACGACGGGAATCGACACTGCGTCGACGATCCTCCGCACCCTGTCCATGGTCTCCGTCTGGGTCAGGAAGCCGTAGTCTGGCAGGCCGAGGGTCGTTGCCGACAGGCCGAAGCCCGTCGTAAAGCAGGCGTCGAAGCCGGCCTGCTCGTACAGCATCGCCGACAGCACGTCGTGGGAGCCCGGCAGGGAGATGATTCCAGGCTCTTTGATCAGCTTCCTAAGTCGTGCCGGTGCATTCAAGATTTCGCTCTCCTCTACGAGTCGTCTTTGGCTTTGCCCGCGGGCTGGTCTGAGATGTAGAGCCTGTGACCGCCCTGTATCTCTTCGATCTCCTGGAGGTCCCTGTCAGTCAGCTCCCAGTCGCCGGCGCGGGCAAGCGTCTCGATGTCCTCTATGCGCCTGGCGCCGACGATGCTCGTATAGACCGCCGGGTGGCTGACCGGCCACGCGACGGCCAGCTGGACGAGGCTGCGGCCGTGGTCCTCGGCCCACGCCTTCAGCCGCTCCGTGACCTCGTAGGTGCGCTGGAACGACTCGCCATGAAATGCGGGCCAGGACGCCCGCTCGTCATCGGGAGGGAACCGGTGGCCGGGCTTGTATCGCCCGCCGAGCAGGCCCTTGGCAAGCACGGAGTGTGCCATCACGCCTATGCCGTTGGCCTGGTAGGCCGGCAGCAGATCGTCCTCCGTCTCCCTGAAGAGCATGTTGTAGCGCGGCTGGCCGCTCTTGACGGGCCCGACCGCCGCCGCCGCCGCGATCTGCTCCGCGGAGAAGTTGGATATGCCGATGTACCGGAGCTTGCCGGCGTCCCTGAGCTTGAGCAGGTCCGCCATCGTGTCCTCGATGGGCCTGTCTGTCGCCCGGTGCAGCTGGTACAGGTCCACGTGGTCGATCGCCATATGTCTGAGGCTGTTCTCGATGGCCGAGTTGATGTGCTCCGTGGAGTGGTCGTCTGACGAGACCTTGGTGGCGATGAAGAGCTCGCCGCGGCGGCCCGCGATGGCCTTGCCGATGATCGTCTCGGCGTTCATGTAGCCCTCGGCCGTGTCTATGAAGGTCAGGCCGGCATCCATCGCCGCGTGCATGGTGGCGATGGCCGTTCCCTCATCGACCGACCCGTAGGCACCGCCCAGAGGCCAGGTGCCAAAGCAGACAACCGGCACGCTGGGGCCATCACTGCCCATCTGTCTGGTCCGCATTCGGTTCACCTCGCGCGTGTTGTCCCTGGGGGAGTCCGCCGGGGCGGCCCCAGTATAGAAGGGGCTCCAGGGCCGGTCAACGGCGAGGCGTGGCAGCCCCGCTCAGATGCCTGGGGTAGTGCTGTGCTGTCGGGGCCGCCGCGCTTGGGGCACTTGAGGAACACCTGAGGAACACTTGTGGGACAGATGTGGGTAGTTGTGGGGCAGTTGTGGAACACCTGTTTTGTAGCTATTCGGGGCCGGTCTGTTCGGGGCGGGGCCGCGGCTTTCTGCGAAACTGTTCCATTCTGCCTCATTCCGTCTTATCGGTGGTGCGGGTTTCGGCCTCGGCGCTGATGACTCCCTGCATCATACGTACAGAAGTTCTGTTTGTCAAGTGTATGTCCGCGTCCAATGGAGGTTTTCAAGTCTTCGCCGGGTGGTGCTAACATGGCCGGGCCATCTCGATGCCAGGAGGGACTGCGTTGACCAAGAAGCGAGTGCTGGTTACCGGCGGCGCCGGGACTATTGGGACGGTGACGCGCCCGAGGCTCCTCGAAAGGTTCGAGCTCAGCATCCTCGATCTCAAAGAGGTCGAGGGCGTCGAGACTCACGTCGCGGACATATTCGACCTCGAGGCCATCAGGCCCGCCTTCGAGGGCAAGGACGTGGTCGTACACCTGGGAGGAGACCCGCGGGGACAGGCTCCCTGGGAGTCCGTGCTGCGCAACAACATCGTCGGCGTCCGCAACGTGCTGGAGGCTTCGAGGCTTGCGGGTGTCGGGCGGGTGGTGTTTGCCAGCACCAACCACGTGGTCGGCTTCCATCCGGAGAAGAACGAGTCGTACAAGGCCCTGTTCGAGGGGCGCTTCGGGGACATACGCCAGCCCATGGAGCTGCTGACCACGGAGCAGACCCGGCCCTGTTGTCTCTACGGCGTGAGCAAGGGCTTCGGCGAGCTGATGGGCAGCTTCTACCACGACAGGTACGGCATGTCGTTCATCGCGCTGAGGATCGGCGGCGTTCTCTGAGAGGAGGGATGGGAGCGCAAGTGGCCGTCGGGACTCGCCATGCTGCTCAGCCACCGCGACGCCGCGCAGCTCCTGGAGCGCAGTATCGACGCGCCGCCGTCGGTCGGCTTCGCCATCGTCTACGGCCTGTCCGACAACACCATGAAGGTGCACGAGCTGGACAGCGCCAACCGGCTACTCGGATACTGCCCCCAGGACGATGCCGGGACCGAGCTGGAACCAGGGTTGGATGTACCGGCTTACTATGAGATGGCCCATGGCTGGCTCGGTCCCGGAGGCAATCGGGCCGATTGACACGCTATAGGGGCGACTCGGGCCCGGAATCTGGCGTAAGCGACTACGCGGCTTCCAGGTCCGAGCGGTCAAGCTGGTACCAGAACACCTCGCCGGACTCGAAGATACTGTCCACCCGATTGTCCTGACGCAGGCCAGCTACCGCAGCCTTTGAACCTTTTCCGGTGAACCTCGTCAGGAACTCGGCGTTGCGGACAGCCCTCTTAGTGTCCCTACCGTTGGCCGTGAACGATACTTCCACAGCCACGTAGCAGGTCTCCCCGTTGCTGTCTGTGACTTCCATGATCAGGTCGGCTCTACGGAAGCTCCTCAGATCGCTTTCGGAGATGTCCGTTGTGCCCTTGGATTGGCTGAGCGTCCTGATCTGCTCAGGATTGAGGGTCTGCACCAGTGTAAGCCCCATGTCTTCTGCGATCAGGCCAGCCTCTCTGACTGCCTCGTTCCTGACGTGGGCGCCCTTCAGCGGTGCGATGTCGTCCCGAAGAGCGTTGAGGCTGCGTTCAACCCCTGTCAAGGTGCTGGTCGACCTCCGTAAAGTGTTCATTGGTGCCCGATGCGAACCTGGCGAGCGTCTGGGGCAGCTCGATCAGCTCGCGCGTCAGGACCCGTGCGCGCACTGCGTCGAGCCACTGGGGATGCTCGTCCAGCAACCGTACAAGGTCCTCTATGTTGTTGATGGTAGTCATGCTTTTCCGTCTATGCGGATTATAACACTTGGGGCCAATTGGGCCGATTGACACTCCATCGGGCCGTGGGTACACTCGCCCCCACTCAGAAGTAGGCCCCTTCAAGAAGCGTTGGGACGGTGGTAGATTGGGAAGTCGTCTGAAAGGCAAGGCGGCGCTTGTGACGGGCGGCGGCTCCGGGATAGGCGAGGCGGCCTGTATGCTGCTCGCCGAAGAGGGAGCACGGGTCGCCGTCGCCGATCTGGATGGAGACCGGGCGTCGTCGGTCGCCGCCGGAATAGTCGAATCGGGCGGCCAGGCGGTAGCGGTGCAGGGTGACGTCTCCGGCGACGACGGCGCCTCGGCCATCGTGCGGGAGACCGTCGACGGTCTTGGCAGCGTCGACGTTCTCGTCTGCTCGGCCGGACTGGGTCACAACCGCCCCCTCTTCGATGTCACCGACGACTTCGCCGAGATGATCCTCTCCGTCAACCTGAAGGGCACGCTCTTCATGGCCAAGCACGCCGCGCGGGCGATGAGCGAGTCGGGAGGGGGATCGATCATAACCATCGCCTCGGCCACCGCGACGCGCCCCCGGCCCGACATGCCGGTCTACGTGGCCAGCAAGGGCGCGGTGGTATCCCTCACCCGCTCGCTGGCGATAGACCTGGCCCGGCACGGCATCCGGGCCAACTGCGTCTGTCCAGGCTCCACGGCCACGCCGATGCTGGACAGGCACTACGCGAGGATAGCGGACGGGGATGAGCTCCGCCGCCTCAACATCGAGGCAATACCGCTCGACCGTGAGGGCCAGCCCTCCGACATCGCCCGCGCGGTCCTCTTCCTGGCCTCCGACGAGTCGTCCTACGTCACCGGCCAGGTCCTCGGAGTTGACGGCGGGACCACGGCCGGCGTCCGCATCTACTGACGTGGAGCAGCACGGGCGGCCGCGGGCCGTGATCGGCGCGGGGATGATGGGCCACGGGATCGCGCAGGTACTTGCCTGCAGCGCTGGGCCGGTGATGCTCTACGACCTGTCGGAACAGGTCTTGGAGAGGGCGGTCAGGCGCATCGAGGAGTCGCTCACGCTTCTAGTCCGGAAGGGGCTCCTCTCCGAAGATGCGCGCGGAAGCTCCCTGGGCCGCATCTCGACCACTACCGACCTCGCGGAGGCTGTAGAGTCCGCCGGGTTCGTGATCGAGGCGGCCCCCGAGGACCTGACGGTGAAGCAGAGGCTCTTTGCGGAGCTGGAGCGTCTCGCGCCCGGCGACGCGATCCTGGCCACCAACTCCTCCGGTCTCCCGCTGGGTGAGATCACAAGCGGCGTCAGGGGTGGGGAGAGGGTGGTTGGCTCGCACTTCTTCATGCCGGCGCAGCTGATCCCGCTGGTGGAGGTGTCGCGGGGGGAGTCGACCACGGACGAGACGGTGGAGCGCACCGTTCGAATGTGGCAGGCCTGCGGAAAGGCTCCCATACGGGTGAACCGGGACATACCAGGGTACGTCGCCAACCGGCTACAGGCGGCGCTGGTCCGGGAAGCAGTCGCCCTCTGGGCGGGCGGCGTGGCCAGCGCCGGGGACATCGACACGGCCGTGAGGATGGGCTTCGGACTCCGGGCGATGGTCACGGGGCCGATGAGGCAGCGCGACCTCGCCGGACTCGACCTGCACCTCGCCATCCAGCGCGAGCTGTGGCCGGAGATCGACGGCAGCATTGAGCCGAACCCACAGGTCGTGTCCATGGTCGAGCGCGGGCAGCTGGGACTCAAGACGGGCCGTGGCTACTTCGACTGGTCGGGCCAAAACCCGGAGCGGGTCCTGCGTGCCCAGAACGAGGCACTTGTCGACATGATGGCGGCCACGGGGGTGTGGCCCTCTGTCCCAGATGATACAGAGGAGGGGCGTTGCCGAGGCTAATAACCTTCCGTCATGAGGGCGTCGAGCGTGCCGGGCGTCTGGAAGGCGGCTCGGTCGTCGAGCTCGACGGAGCGCTGCCGGTCGCTGGAGGGCCTACGGGCAGGGCATTCGATCTGGGACAGGTCCGCATCCTCGCGCCGGTGCCGTCGCCGCCGTCTGTGCGGGACTTCTACGCCTTCGAGGCGCACGTCGCCAACGCCCGGAGGCGGCGCGGCCTCGGGATGGTCCCGGAGTGGTACGAGGTCCCCGCCTTCTACTTCTCCAACCCCGCTGCCACGATCGGGCCGGACGACGCGGTGCCAGTGCCGCCGCTGACCGGCGCGCTGGACTTCGAGCTGGAAGCCGCCGTGATAATCGGCAGGGAGTGCGCGAACGTCACGGCCGACAGGGCCTGGGAGGTCGTCGCCGGACTCACGATCATGAACGACTGGTCGGCGAGGGACCTCCAGCGCAAGGAGATGGCAATCGGCCTCGGCCCTGCGAAGGGAAAGGACTTCGCCACCTCCATGGGGCCGTGGCTAGTCACCCTAGACGAGCTCAAGGACAGGCAGCGCGGCGACCACTACGACCTGACCATGACGGCCCGCGTGAACGGCCGCGAGTTGTCACGGGGCAGCCTGTCCGACCTCTATTGGACGTTCCCCCAGATGATAGAGCACGCCTCCCGCGGCACACGTCTGCTGCCTGGCGACGTAATCGGCAGCGGTACGGTCGGCTCAGGGTGCATCCTGGAGCTTGGGCCGGAGAATGCCGGCGGCTGGCTCAGCCCCGGCGACGTGGTGGAGCTGGAGATCGAGCGGCTGGGTGTGCTGCGGAACGCGGTGGGGGACTAGATCTGAGCTCGACCTGCTTAATCGCTCGCGTACTGATGCCGTAGGCGTACTCTCCATGGTAATTTGCGGGCCTCCTGAATTGCCGGGGAGATCACCTCTCCGCGTAAGGAGCACGGGCCAGTTCAAGTGCGCGTGCATACTGTTCAATTGCGGTTCTGATGCCGTCAAGATAGGCATTTAAGGCAGGGCGATAGGCCTCAAACGCTGTCATGTAGTCTTCGTAAAGACCAAACAGTGTGCGGGCGCAGTCGGCAGGGCTGGCTTTGCCCGGAAGCTGGATGAGGGCTGACACAAGGTTCGTCCTAGCTGCGTTGAGTCTTTCATCGACAGGGAAGTAGGCGTCATTGATTTCGTCGAGGGCGGAGAGGTATGCGGCAAACGCAGAGTTGTCCCCTTCCCTCAAATAGGCGAGATAGGCGTCAAAGACCGGATCATCGAGTGTGGGGCGATCTAGCAGTTGACTACGCACTTGGGCATCGAGAGCCGCTTCAACCGCATCCCGGTTGGTAGGGCTTGCGATGTTGGCAGCGGCGAGATCTTGGGCGACGCTTCTTGGAGCGTCCCGGGCGGCCGCAAGCTGGGTGTCCGAGAGGTTCCCGAACACGGAAGTAAGTACGTCACGGGGGTCGTTGGTGAGGTCGTCTATGGGAACATCGCAGTCCCGCGCCTCTTGAACGGCGTCGAGTGCTACTTCGGGGACAACCTGTAGGTGGCTGAGAATGCGCGCCCTGGCGTCTTGAAGGTCGTCTTGGGCGGTGTACAATTCGTCCAAAGCGGTCGAGTAGGCTTTGTACAGGTCGCCCGCCGTTGGGGTATATGTGGGTAATGGCGACGTGGAGCCCCCTGAGCCGCCGCAGCTTCCCGCGAACAGGACTACGAGTGCTACCATCGTTCCCGCCATAGACGCTCTCATCACTGCGATATTTTAGCCGCGAGGCAATTCGCGCACGGTTTCCAGCAGGACTGCGGCCAACTCTAGAGCCTGCTCTTGGGTCAGCGTCCTGATCTCCCGACCATCTTGCGCCGCCTTAAGCCCGGATGAAGGCGGAGGCCCGGCCCTCCTCGATAAGTAATTGCTTTTAACTCTTATGATTTATCGGAGATCGGCAGGGAAAACGTCTTCAAGCAACTCTTGATAGACTTCCTCAGTCTGACGAAGTGCAGGCCCTAAGTGATCCGACGCGAACTCCCTGCGAGTTCTCCCTAGCCTTGATGCTCCCTCGGCATTTCGAATCTTCTCAAACAAGGCTTGCTGTTCGTTATCTGTTTTCATGTCATCTTCGGAAGGATTTGAGAAAGGATATGCTGCCAAGATATTTTTAATCTCGTTGACCGCAACACCATTATTCTGAAGAGCTTTACGGATAACTGCCTCATCCCAAAGATAGTTTTCAATCTCCCGTCGCCGTAGTACATGTATGCCTTCACTGATTTTTCCATCTCGTGTTGGGTCAGGCATTTCGTCCCGATCAATCAATCGCCAGACCCTTACACTAGGAACGATGGCTTCTAAGACAGAAATTATGTCACCTTTCTCTACATCACTGGAGCCGCCACGAGAAACGAATAGAGTATCGGGGTGAGACTGTCCAAACACTTGGTTGTAAATCTTCGAGTCGGTGTTTTCACTTCCTTCACACAAGACTATATGAGTGGGCGCGATTAGGCCCGCGAGATCCTCTTGGAGCACGTCGTACATTTTGCGGAAGAATGTTTGGTTAGGAATCGTAGGAGTCAATTCAACGGTAATAGGGCTATCGAAATCATGCCCCGTAAAATCCAGAAAAGCAACATGGCCATCTTGTCTGTTCAATTGCAATGCCTTGCGAACGAAGCCAGTTGAGTGAGTAGCTATCCACAGTTGGCTCTCAGTCGGAATTAAGTCGAGAATCGCTTCAAGGAGCCTTCCATGAATAGCAGATGCAACATGAGATTCGGGCTCATCTATGCAATATATGGCATCTTGGTACTCGCTTCGCTTGACGAAAATATCCAAGAGTAGATCGAATGCTGCCTTCTCTCCACCAGATAGGTTTTTGTAGTGGAAGTTTTCAACAGAGCCCTTTTCAAATCTGAAGGTGCCAGAGTCGAGGCTCGTACCCAGATCTTGCAGGCTAAGTGATGGGTTCTCAAATAGTCTTTCTAATGCAGTCTTTATGTCGCCGATCGTATCTTTACGAAACTCACTTAGAGGTGTCTCATCAGGTTCTCCCTTGAGAGCACCATAGAGTGCACCTCGTCCTAGTCTATTGAAGTTGTCTGCCACGGCTTGGTCTTGATCGATGATACGTTGGAATCGTGGAGATTCATGGGCGGACTTAACCGGTCCAAGGCTGGTATTGGAAAAATCCGCTTCGTGTCGATAGGGAGAACGAATGAGGAACATCTGCGACCAATTGGTTGCTTCTTGATCGAGTGTAATCTCGATCTTGTTCGCTACTTGATGAGTAGAACTGAATGAAGTACCTATCGTTTCGTCTTTGAATAGATATCCTTCGTACAAGGAGTTCTTCAGTGACTGATTGCTTATCTGTGAATTTGACTTAAGCAGGAAGGCATCAAAGACCGACGACTTCCCTGATCCGTTTGGTCCAACCAGCACGACTACGCGAGCTGATTGAGGGATGTCCTTAATGTGAAGGTCGGTGAACCGCTTATAGTTCTGGAGGTGGACGCTCTTTATTCGCATAAGTTGCTCCTTTAGCACGTTTGCTCGAAAGATGTGGCTAGTGCCCCCAAAGAACGGTGTCCAGAACACCTCGGCCGATATTTCCCATATTGGCCGGAATTACCCATATCAAGCTGCCTGGACCCAAGTAACGCACCATCCTCGACGAGAGCCATCGTAGTATCACTCACGGATGCCGTCAGCCATCCAATCAAGCTCACAAAACCATCTCTCGGCGTGGTGAGTTAGCAGCACCAGGCAGCGGAGGTGGCTTTCACCACGTTTGCACTCCCTTCAAACTCCTCCGGGCACGCACCTCACCCTTGGTTGCCTCTCTTCACCTCTGATGACCTCAAGGATAATCGCTACCCTGGTGCTGGATGGAGCCCGGCGATACGCTCCAACACTTGCCGGAATACCTCCCGGGACACTGCCACCTCAGCAAGCTGAAACACCAACCTCCTGGCATTCCGCACCAGACGTCACCCATCTTGATGAGCTTGGTCTGCACGCTTCGCAGTGACCAGTGTTTCACTGACTCTGGCAAAGTCAGCCTTCTCATGAAGTTGCCCAGGTTGTAGGCCAGCACGAACAGCCACAGCCTCACCTGGTTAGCAACGAACCTGTGACACGAGAGCCGCGTCCAGTTCAGGGCGTATTTACCTTCCTTGATCCACTGCTCGGCCGTGCCCGCCCGTTGTAGTAGTGGGTTACGCCTGCCGGCGGTAGGTTGAGGTTGGTGACGACGAACCCGACCCTCGGGAATAGCTCACCCTGGTGCCACTCCACCTTGGCGACCACACGCCGGGGAATGTCCCAGCTCTGGGCCTGGTAAACGAAGTCGTGATACCGGACTACGGGCTTCTTAGGCGGCCTGCCCACGGGCCGCTTCAGTAGGTGCCGGATGTTTCCTTGTAATACCTCGTTGGCCGGAAGCCGCATAGCGTAGCCAGTGTCCCTTGACTCCAGGTACTCGTACACCTCGGGCTTGGCAAAGGCAGCATCGGCCCGGAACAGCAGCCGGACTCCTTTCTCCTGGTATCGCTTCACGACTGGCTCCAGAACCTCCCGCCACCGCTCAGCGCTGTGGACGTTGCCCGGGCGAAGCATTGCACCTTCGCAATCTCCGAAATGGTTGAACAGGAAGAGCGGGTGATAACATACGGACTCGAAGTGGCCGTTGTAGGCGGCTCCCTCTTGCTGCCCATGCACCGGGCTTTCAGAGCTGTCCATGTCTAGGGATGCTCTGAACAATCGGCTTCAGGCTGGGCCGAGTTGACCGGAGTGGTTTTGGGGGCGTTGAATTGCCTTATGGCGCCGTGGTGGGGGTTAATCTCGGCCTACAACCGGCCCTGACAGGGCGTTTCGCCGCCGTTAGGCCTGATTTTGGGCGCACTTATACAAGGTTTCACGCCGCCAGGTACTGTTCGGCCCTCATCAAGTTGGCAAACCCCAGCAGCGTCATCAGCCGCTGCGTGTTCTTGGACAGTCCCCTGTAGCGGACCTTGGCGTAGCCGAAGTGCCGCTTGATGTACAGGAACGGATGCTCCACCTTAGCTCTGACCGACGCTTTGCGCTTCTCCGACACCGCCTCAGGACTCTCAGGCTCCAGCTTCCGACGCTGGCCGGGCCTCATCGCGACCTGCCACTCCACATCCAAGCCCCGGTTGCCCGGCCTCTTGTCAACTCCCTGATACCCAGCATCTCCCCACACCTGAGACTCCCCACCGTGCAGCAACCGGGGCAACTCAGTCAGGTCATGCACGTTCGCAGATGTCGTGGTCATGCTGTGCACCACTCCCGTCTGCGAGTCCACACCGATGTGCACCTTCATCCCGAAGTGCCACTCGTTACCCTTCTTCGTCTGGTGCATCTCGGGGTCGCGCTCTTTAGCCCGATTCTTCGTCGATGAGGGCGCCGCTATGATGCTCGCGTCCACTATCGTCCCCTCCTGAAGACGGAGACCCTTGGACTCCAGATAGCGGTTGATCTCCTCGAACAGACCCGAGCCTAACGCATGCTCTTCCAGCAGGTGGCGGAAGTTCAGAATCGTCGTCTCGTCCGGCAGCGGCCCAGGCAGTCTCAGCCCTACGAACCGCCTCACCGATTCGACCTCGTAGAGCATGTCCTCCATCCCAGGGTCGCTCAGGTTGTAGAACAACTGCACGCAGTGTATGCGAAGCATCGCCGACAACTCGTAGGGACGCCGACCTCGGCCAGCATTGGGATAGAACGGTCGGATGCGCTCTTCCAACTCTTCCCACGGGATCAGTCCATCCATGCGCTCAAGGAACTTCTCCCTGCGAGTCTTTCGCTTCTTGCTCTCGTAGTCCAAGTCCGCAAACGTCGGCTGGTTCATTGCCTCGCCTCCCACGTCTTCAGGCCTTGGCCCTATGTTACTATCCCGCAAACCACCGGGACTTATTCAGAGCATCCCTAGGATAACTCGCTGGTGAGATGTCTGGGCCATGGCCCTGTCCACCCACTCAACATTCAGGCGCGCAAGCCCATCCAGGTTCTCCTCTTCGGTTAACACCTCAGTCTCAAATCGGCTCATAGTGTTGGTGCTGGCTGCCTGCTTATCAGTACCTTGCCACCCGACGATGACACGCATAGCCGGGTCTTGGGCAAGCCGTTCAGCGTCGTTGGTGTCCTCGTAGCCAGCGAGACGGCTATACACCGATTGTCTGAGCAAGGGCAACAGCGGGTGTTGCACATTGCGGCCGGTGCGGTTTTCATGGATATAATCGTTGGCTGTCTCTGTGAGCCCCAGAGCGGCATCAAGCTCGCGGCATGCCAGGAGTCCGGCGTCCGAGGTGATGGTAGCGCCACGAAAATCCAGGCGGACTCTGAGATCGAATTGGAGCTTCAAAGGGGTGTCGGAGCTTTCACCCATTGGGTGCCTCCAGCGAGATTGCGGTATCCAGAACTAGACCCGCTAGCTCGGCCAGTCTAGCACCCATAATGCCCACGTATGCGGCTCAAATAGGCAGCACCCTTACCGAATTACGACGCACCCACGGGGCTGATCTGGGAAATGTGGGTTAAGGTAGAGGCAGTCGGGGCGATCCGCTTGTCGTCGTCTCGTGTGCCGATCTCGATTGTCAGATCCCCTGATTCGGTCGCTATGTGCTTTGGCATGCCCGTGCTCCTTTTAAGATGTCATGTAGTGCGGGAGTCTATTCTGTCCGAAAGGTGCGGTCAATCGGCGGGCCGAGGATCCAGTTGGTGGTGCACTAGTCCCTATGCCTCAGGAAGCCCTCAGCGGTCCCCAAGGGGCTGGGCCCGCTTCGTCGTCAGGTACAGGGTCGAATGGCTGGCGAGACCGCGCCACGTAGGTCAGCAGGGTGACCACGCCGTACCAGGCGGCCCAGGATACAAGCATCACAAGACCCGATAGCGCTGCCTGCGCCGCGGGGTCCCCGCCCCTTACGATGTCCGGGGCAATTAGCAGCACTCCGTCCAGCGCGAACAGGGCGATGATCAAGCTCCAAGATAGGGTGCGGGTCGAATCGAAACGGGCAAGTGCCCAAACAGCCAGGAGGCCGTGTGCGATTGTGAGAGGGGAGACCAGCCAGTAGGTCGGGTTGCCCTCGGTCCAGGGGACCGAGAGGTAGATGGCGACCGTCCCGTAGCCGTGCAGGGCGGTCGATAGGCCGATCAGCAGGAATGCGTGGCCGAGGCTGAATCTCGACGCCCGTGTGGCGAACCATACCAGTACGACGCCCCCAGCCAGAGCCCCCGCGCCGGGCGTCAGCCACTCCCATGGTGAGTCCAGGTCGGGAGCCCACGCAGCGACGGCTCCGATGGCAGTGGCTGCGAACGCGTAGGCCCAGACCAGCGAGAGGGTACGCCTCCCCGATCGGCGAACGTGGAAATAGTAGAAGATACCCAGCAGGAACGCGTGTACGTGGAGAGAGAAGGCGCCAAACGTGTCTATGCTGGGGATCGGAATCAGCAGGCCCGTGGTCCTCACGATCAACAACACGACGCGTATTGGAAACGTAAGGACCTCGAACGCCGCCGCGTCTGACAATAGCGGTAAGCCGATGAAGAGCAGAAGCTCCCATCGGTATTTCGCTGCCGTGTCGGCGATTCCGCGCATTGGCCCGTCCGTTGATGTTGATTCTTGAGCCGGATGCCGCCAATTCTGACCGGTAGCCGCCTCCGCCGCAACACTGAGCTGCTCTATTGACAAACCAGAACGCCTGTCCGCATAATGCTCTCATGACCCAATCCCCTTCCAGCATTGCAGTGGAGAGCCTGCTCCGTACTCCATACGCGAGCCTGCCTCTCGGACTGTCAAGCAACTGTTCAGTAACTGTCCAGATTCTGTTCAGTTTGTGTTCAGTAAGTGTCCATTATCTGACGTCCGAGTCGGAGTCTCCAGCTATGAGATTCTACAAACTGGACAGTTTTGACAGGTTTTTCCAGTTTCTGCGAAGGCTACGACCCCCAAGCCCCGTGCTTGATACCTGGAGGCAAAAGTGGGTACGCGTGAGCGGGCCGCCCTATTGACAACCAGAACGCCTGTCCGCATAATGGCCCTATGAGCCAAGGTCTATCCCGCACAGTCACTCCAGCCCCGTCGTTCCCGCGGAGGGAGACCTTTGCACAACCGTCATACCGGCGAAGGCCGGTATCCAGAGGGGTGGGGCCTTGGCTAGGATGGTGTCGTTTACAACTCCCGGCGTCGCCTCGTCCGGTAGGTTACGCAAAGGTCTCCGGAGGCGGGAACCCATACGCACTGCCAGTGCCGTGCGCGCCCTGTCGCAATCTCGTTGCGGAACCCCGGCAATTCGGCCGTAAACCCGTTGCAAAGGTGCTGGAATTCTGACGCTCGGGTCGGAGCTTCCAGCTATGAGATCCCACAAAAATGCAACAGTTTCCAACAGTTTTCGCACCAATATCGAAGGGAAGAGCGAATGAGATTTGAGAACAAGGCCGCCCTCGTGACCGGCGGCGGCTCCGGCATCGGTAGACAGATCGCACGTGACTTCGCCAAAGAGGGCGCCCGCGTGGCGATTCACGACCTGGACGAGGAGGGAGCCGCCGAGACCCTCGCCCTTATGGGAGACGGCGGGCGCGGCTCCAAGAGCTACGTTGTCGACGTATCGAGGGCTGCGGAGGTCCGGCAGGCCATCGTCCGCACTGTTGGGGACATTGGCCGGGTTGACGTCCTCGTCAACTGCGCGGGCATCAACCTGTACAAGGACCCTTTCGACTACTCTGACGAGGACTGGGACATGGTCGTGGGCGTCGACCTGACAGGTACCTGGAACTACTGCCGGTACCTCGGTCCGCACCTGGCCGACCAAGGCGGCGGGTCGATCGTAAACATCTCGTCGGCAGGGTCGATCATGACGTCCTACTACAGGGCTCCCTACATGGCGAGCAAAGCGGGAGTGAAGGGGCTTACCATGGCCCTCGCGCTGGACCTGGCGGAGCGGAACGTCCGGGTCAACGCCGTCGCTCCGGGCTGTGTGGACACGGGCATGACCCGCCCGCGCGAGAAGCGCGTCGGCCGGCTTACGGACCATACGGTGCGGGCCCTGACGCCGATGCGTCGATGGGGTACCGTGGAGGACGTGTCCAAGGCGGTGATGTTCCTGGCCTCCGACGACGCGAGCTTCATCACCGGCCACACACTCGTCGTCGACGGCGGAGCGACCGTTGGCAACCAGTGGGGCCAGCCCTTCAGGATGGTGCGCGAGGATGGTGGCGAGCTCGACTGGGCGGAGTAGCCTGTGTCTCATGAGTCCCCTCTCCCCCTCGTGGGAGAGGGCTAGGGTGAGGGGGACGGATTGGCAGGCGACGGAATCGGGTAGAATGGCCGGTGGAAACACAACCATCAGGAGGAGTTCCAGTGAGCGACACCAAGTATAAGCCCTACGACGACCTGCGCCTGTACCCGGGCATCCATCTCAGCGAGGAGCGCAAGCGCCAGCTCGACGAGGACACCGTGGAGCCCGACCAGCTCAGCCCGGAGGACATCGTCTATAAGCTCGGACGCATGGTGACCGGCACGATGTACTCGCTGCTGGAGATGGTCGAGGAGAGGTGGGGCAAGGAGGCCGCCCGTGAGACGGCGGTCGAGTGGGGACGGCGGCGCGCCCGCGCCAACCTGGCCGGATGGATGAAGTCGCGCGGCGTCACCAGCCTGACACCGGAGCTCTGGGCCAGGTTCCAGGACTACCGCCACATTATCTCCGGCCCGCTTCACGCCCCTTCGTATATCGAATACAGCGGCGAGGGCGACCTGGTGCTGAACCGCAAGGCGTGCCTGTTCCACGACGGCCGGCCCGAAGGGATGGACAGCTACTGCGCTCCCGCCTGCGACGGGATGTTCGTCGGCTACGCGGAGGCGAGCCCGGACTTCGAGGGCGACATGCCTGTGTGCATGTCGCGCGGCACCTCCGACTCGCGTTGCGAGGTCCACTTCTCCATACGCCCGTAGGTGAGCTGGGTCAGGAGGTATTAAATGCCGCGCATGACTGGCGGAGAGGCCGTCGTTCGCTCGCTGGCTTCCGAGGGCGTGCGGGCCGTGTTCGGCCTGCCAGGGACCCACGCCCTCGCCATGTTCGATGCTCTGCACGACGCGCCGGGCATACGGCGCATCACCACGCGCCACGAGCAGGGAGCTGCCTATATGGCCGACGGCTATGCCCGCGCGAGCGGGGACGTGGGGGTCTGCCTCACCTCGACCGGGCCGGGGGCTCTCAACTGCCTCTCGGCTATGGCCACGGCCTTCGCCGACTCCTCACCGGTGCTGAACGTCTCCAGCCAGATTCCGGCATCCGGCATTGGACACTCGAAGGGCTACTTCCACGACGTCGGCGATCAGTTGGGCATGTTCGGTGAGGTCACCGGGTGGAGGGCCCGCGCGGGCAGCCCTACGGAGATTCCATGGCTCGTCCACGAGGCTATGCGTAGCATGAGGAACGGCCGGGCCAGGCCGGCTGCGCTCGAGGTGCCGAAGGATGTCCTGGACGCGACCGCGGACACGACGCTGCCCGCTCCCGCGCCTCGGAGCCCTCTGGCGCCCGATCCCGCGCAGATAAAGGCTGCCGCCGATGTACTGCGCTCGGCTCGCAGGCCGGTCGTATGGGCCGGCGGAGGCGCGGTCGCGGCAGGTGCCTCCTTGGCCCTGACCGAGCTTGCCGAGACCCTGGAAGCCCCGGTCATAACGACCGTCACGGGGAAGGGCGCGATATCGGAGGGCCACCCGCTCAGCGTGGTCGTGCCCCCGGCTCACTTCGCGCCGCTGCAGAGCTACCTCGCTGAATGCGACGTCATGCTGGTGGTCGGATCGCACATGAGCCAGCTCGATACCAACGAGTGGACCATGCGGATGCCTCGCACCATCGTGCAGGTCGACGTCGACCCGACCGAGATCGGGCGAAACTATCCTGTCGACGTCGCCGTCGTGGGAGACGCCGGGCTGGTGGCCCGAAGCCTCGTCGATGCCCTTGGAGGGAGCCGGGGCGAACGGACGAGCCGGGCGGGCGAGGTGGCGGACCTGAAGACCGCCTTCCGGCGCAAGATGGAGGCCCGCTCACCCGAGGCCGTCGAGCTAGTGGACCACGTACGGACCGCGGTTTCCGGCGGCATCGTCGTGGGCGACGTTACGACCTTCGCCGCGTGGGCCTACATGCTGCTGGAGATGGACGGCCCGCGGTCGTTCCTCTATCCGTGGGGACTGGCAACCCTTGGCGCGGGGCTTCCCATGGCCATCGGCGCCGCCGTGGCTAGGCCGGACCGCAGGGTACTCGCCATATGCGGCGACGGTGGATTCCTGTTCACGGCCGCCGAGCTTGCCACCGCCGTCCAGTTCGGCGTCAACGTCGTCACGCTGGTCGTTAACGACGGCAGGTACGGCATCCTGGAACCCCAGCAGATGGCCCGCTTCGGCCGCACTGTGATGACCGGTCTGCGCAACCCGGACTTTGCCGCGATGGCCCAGTCCTTCGGCGCCCTCGGCGTAGCCGTCGGCAGCGTGGATGAGGTCGGGCCGGCGCTCCGAGAGGCGTTCGCCGCTGACCGCCCCGCCGTCGTGGAGCTTCGTACCAGCCTGCCCCACCCCTACGACGTCGACTGGTAGGGCCTATCCCCGCTACTCCGGTACGGTCAGACCCGCCAGCATTTCGTCAGTGATGTCGCGGCCGAGGAAAAAGAGCTTCCGGTCCGTGTACCAGAGGATGCGCCTACCGCCGCGCTCCGTCATGCTCGAATAGAACGACAGCCAGTACATGTTGTCCGGGAAGACGCCCACCATCTCCGTGTCACAGAAGAGCATGGGCTCGCTGAACCACACCGGCTGGTGAGCGCCCTCGCGGTACTCTCCGACGGCGAGGAACTGGGGACGTCGGCTGTTCAGGTCCAGTGGGCCGATGCCGCCGTACCCGTACCCGTCGTGGTTCTGAAGGAAGATGAGGTAGCGGCCGTCCTCAAACCGGTACATTGGAGACGGCGAGATCGGGTTAAGCATCCGGTCCCCGCCGTCCCTGTACCGCAGCACCTCGGTCTCACGCCATGTGTGCCCGTCGTCGTCGGAGACCGTGTACCAGATGTCGCCGTTGGCCGTGCGCATCTCGGTGAAGAGGCGGCCGTCGGGCAGCAGCACCAGGCCGGGCTCCTGGCAGAACGAGTAGCCCGCCGACGCCCACGGCTCCGCGGTCATCGGCACCGAGACGAGGTCCTCGTCGTCCGGGAGCCAGGTGAGCTCCAGTTCCTTCGGGTCCGGCCCCTCGTCGATATTGTCGAAGCGGAGGAACTCGCATCGCGTCTCGCCCAGGTCTGATAGGAACCTCGACGTGCCGCCGATGCCGCCGGCGTTGAGGTGGGGCTTGACGTATGCGTGAGTCCCGTGAGTCAAGGGGACGACCTGCCTGCCCTTCGAGTCGCGGGTCGCCTTCTGCCAGATGATGCAGTTTGACTGCACCTTAGGGTCAGGATGGTCCCACTTCGTCCGCCGATAGGGGATCTCCACCCCGCCGTCGATCCAGGTGTGGCCGTCGTCGTCGGAGTATTTGCATTCCAGGAAGGCTCCGTAGCCGATCCCAGTGGACTTGTTGTAGAAGACGTAGATGCGGCCCGAGCTGCTGACGACCGGGAAGCCCCACTGGCTCTTCTGGCCCTCCCTTGGCCCCGGACCTGAGACAATCCCGCGGGCCGACCAACTCACTCCTCCGTCCGTGCTGCGGGAGAAGGCGATGCTCTGGTCCACACCCCTGAATTCGAAGGCCGAGGTCCAGATCGCTAGCAGGTCGCCGCCGGGCGTGTAGTCGACCATCGTGTGGTCTGCGGCCTCAGGATGGTACGGCGCCCTCGACGGAAGATATACTGCGTAGTCTGGATTGGTCCGCTGCCAGTCTTCGGAAAAGCACTGCTGGCTTGTGATTACGCCCATGTTCTCCGGCCCTCCTTCCGCGACCTAGGGGTTCAGCATCAGGTCGGCGGCACGTTCGGCTATCATCATGGTGGTCACGTTGGTATTGGCCCGGATGCAGTCCGGCATGATCGACGCGTCTATGACCCTCAGGCCGTCTATCCCGTAGACCTGCCCCCGCTGGTTGACCACGGCCAGAGGGTCCGACTCGGGACCCATCTTGCAGGTGCCTGAAATGTGCTGGCCCGTCGTGGCCTCCCTCATCATCCAGTGGTCGAGTGCGTCGTCGGATGCCAGATCGGCGTCCGACGGGCCTGTCCGACTCTCGATGATGCCGCTGAACGCGGGATGTTCGCCGAGCTTCACGCACAGACGCACAGCCTCCCTCATGCGTTCGCGGTCGAACGGCTCCTGGAAGTAGTTGTGATTAAGGAATGGCTGAGTCTTGGGGTCGGTGGAGGTCAGCTTCAGCTCACCCTGTCCCAGGGCCAAGTTCAGCACGGCTATCATGGCTATGCCAACGGGCTTGCGCCCGTCCCCGCCTCTCGCGATTCGCTCCGTGGCAAACGACAACAGAAGTACCTGCATGTCGTTTCGCAGGTGCGACCCGGCGGCGGTGTAGCGCAGCACGACCTGAAGCCTGGGGGCGTCGGGATCCATGGGAAATCCCGGTTTGGTGCTCCAACTGACCGGTGTGATGGGATGGTCCCGGAGGTTCTGGCCGACGCCCTGTAGGTCATGGACGACCTCGATTCCCATGTCCGAGAGATGATCCGCCGGGCCGATCCCCGAGAGCATGAGGATGTGAGGCGATCCGACCGCCCCTGCGCTGAGGATGATCTCGTCTCCCTCGACCGTGAACGTCTCTCCCCCGCTCTCGACTATCACGCCGGTGGCCCGGCCGTCGCTGACGACGATCCGGTGGACGAGACAGTCGGCCCGGATGGTCAGGTTCAGGCGGTGCCGCGACATGCTCAGGTAGCCCAGGTTCGTGCTCCAGCGAATGCCGTTCGGATTGTTCATAGGGACCGGCCCGACGCCGGAGGCGTCCGGGTTGTTGTGGTCGGGGGTGTCGGAGAATCCCGCCGTCCGGCACGCCTCGTAGAACGCGGACTGGGAGGGCAGCCATTCGTTCCGCTTGAAGCGGCGCGCTATGATCGGGCCGTCCGTACCGTGGAAGTCGTCGGGAAAGTCAGTGTCGGTCTCCAACCTGCGGAAGGAGGGCAGGGTCTTCTCGAAGGTCCATTCGTCGTTTCCCACGGCGGCCCATTCGTCGTAGTCTTCTGGGACGCCCCTCAGGAAGACCTGCATGTTCACGGCGCTGGAGCCGCCGGTGATCCTTCCCCGGGGGACGTGCATGGGCTCGGCGATCTCGGTCGCCTGCGCGACGAAGTTCCAGTCATGTTCGCTGGGCGTGATGTCAGCGCCGGTCGTGTACCCGGACCTGATCTTCTCCGGCAGGCTGTCGAGGTCCGGCATGTCCGGCCCGGCTTCCAGCAACAGGACTGACCGTCGCGGATCCTCGGAGAGTCGGGTGGCAAGGATGGCCCCGGCCGATCCTGCCCCGATGACGATGACATCGTACTTCATGGCTCCTCCTTCCCCGAAGGCTTCGCCCCCTCACCCCGACCCTCCCACGCGGTGGGGAGAGGGAGATCGAGGGCCGCCCCGCGCGTCCGCGTTAACCCACCGGCGCCTCCGCCGGTATGAGCTCCTCGTGCTTCAGCTCCGCCCAGAGGTCGGCCGGGATGGGGTAGGTGGCCATTCTGACGTTATCCTCGACCTCGGACTGCGAGGCCGCGCCGGGGATGGTCGCTGCCACCGCCGGATGGCCCAGCCCAAACTGGAGCGCTGCGGCCTTGAGCGGCACCGAGTGTGCGTCGCAGACGGCCTTGATGCGGCGGGCCAGCTCCAGCATGTGGTGCGGCATGGGGGCGTCGCCGTTCTCCGGCGGCGTGTAGTTGTACGACTCGCGGGACAGATCGGAGGCGAGCACTCCGCGGTTGTAGGGTCCTCCCAGCACCATGCTGACGCCCCTCTCTTCGCAGAGCGGCAGCAGCACGGAAAGGGCCGCATGGTCGATCAGCGTGTAGCGGCCCGCCATGAGCAAGCAGTCGAAGTCGCACCGTCGGATGAAATCAGACAGCATCTGCCACTGGTTCATGCCCGCGCCGATTGCCTTGATTACGCCCTGGGACCTGAGCTCCGCCAGCGCCGGATAGGCCTCGTCGACCGCCTGCTGGTAGTGCTGGTCGGGATCGTGCATGTAGACGATGTCGACCCTGTCCACGTGGAGGCGTCTCAGGCTATCCTCCAGCGTTCTCAAGACGGCGTCTCTGCTGAAGTCGAAGACGGCGTCCAACTCGTGGGCCACGAACCCGTCGTCCGGGGCGTTGGGGTCGGCAGGCTTAAGCGAGCGCCCGACCTTGGTGGATATCGCGAAGTCGTCCCGCGGCGCCTCCGAGAGTGCCTTGCCGTAACGGCGTTCGCTTCGCCCGAAGCCATAGTACGGCGCGGTGTCGAAGTACCGGACCCCGAGCTCGAAGGCGCGCGAGATCAAGGCGACGGCCTCGCTCTCATCCACGTCGTACATGAACGCGCTCATCGGCGCGCCCCCCAGGCCGAGCCTTGTGACCCGGAGCCCGGTGCTTCCGATCTCGGCCGTTTCGATCGAACGACTCATTGGGTCGCTACTCCGCGAGCTCAATGAGCTCGATCCAGTTCCCTTCGGGGTCCTGCATGTAGCAGGCTGTCCTGCCGGGGGCGACTTCGGTGGGAGGGTTCAGGCTGGCCGCTCCGTTGTCTACCGCAGCCTGGAAGAGCTCGGCGATGTTGTCGACCTGGATAGCCAGGTGGGAGGCTCCCAGCACGCTGCGCTCGTTCGTCGGCCGCTCGGCCGGAACCGGGCTGAGGTATTTTATGAGCTCTAGCGCGTGTACACCGCCCGCGCCCATCAGCGCTATTTTCAGGTGGGCTCCCTTGTACCCGACGACAGATTCGACGCCGGGGCCGATCCGCTCGTACCTGGTCGTGACCTCCATGCCGATCACGTCGCGGTAGAACTCCACGGCCCTCTCCAGGTCGCTTACCACGAACCCCGTATGGTGCATGTCCTTGATCATTGGTCGCTCCTATTCCTCTCGTGATAGCCGGTCGATTGCGGCCAACGCGCGGCCGATCTTTCCCCTGAAGGCAGTCACGTCCTCGTCCGTCCAGGGGTAGAAGCCCGCGCCGGACTTTACGCCGAGTTCTCCGCGCTTCACTTTGTCCTCGATCAGGGCCGGCGAGTCGGGCGACGACTCGATCACCGGGAATAGCTGGTCGATGATGTGCGAGATGGTGTCCCATCCGGCGAGGTCGAAGACCTCGAACGGCCCGGCCACGGCTAGCCGCCGTCCGAAGCTGGTCTTGACCACCTCGTCGACGTCCTGAGGTGTGGCGATGCCCTGCTGGACAATCGAGATCGCCTCGCGCAGCAGGGCGAACTGCATCCGGTTGCCGATGAATCCGAGGGACTCCTTCTGAAGCACGACCGGACGCTTCCCCAGCCTCGTGAACAGGGCGGCCGTCGTGTCGATTGTCTCGTCGGAGGTCTCCGGTCCGCGGACCACCTCGATCAGCGGCAGCAGGAAGGGCGGGTTCCACCAGTTGGCGACGACGACCTTGTCTGGCCTGTTGGTCGCGGGCGCCAGCTGGCTGGACATGAAGGAGGACGTGTTGCTCGACAGTATGGTGCGCGGGGGTGAAAGCTCGTCGAGCCTGGCAAAGACGTCGTGCTTGACGTCCATGTCCTCAAATACGGCTTCGACCACGAAGTCCACGTCGGCCACAGTCTCCGCGAGAGAGGTGCTGGTATGTATCCTCGACGGGACGGCGGCCGCGCCGGCCTCGTCGGCCAGTCCGACGCTCTTCATGGTGCCCAGGCTGACGTCGATGTTTTCGAGAGCCTTCTCCAGGCTCTCGTCGGTCGTATCGTTCAGATAGACATCGAATCCTCCCAGGGCAAAGTTGAGCGCGATGCCGTGGCCCATGAGACCGGCCCCGATGACCCCGATCCGAGAGATGTCTTCGGCGTTCATGGCTACCTCCTCCTGTGGGGCGGAAGCATATCGAAGCCGGTTCTCGTTGTCTATTCGGCGGTGGCTTGGCCCTCATCCCCGAATCAAGTCCGGGGCAGGCGCTAGCCTACTCCCGCAAGGAGAGAAGGGACGCAGGCCGTCCGTCTCTTTTGGTATCATGCTCGAACGTCGTAAAACGGACGCCAGGGAGGAGATCGGAAGGCCTGATGAACGCGTTCATGATGATAGTGCTCACCGCTCTGCTGGTCGACTATGCCCTGACCTTCGCGGCAGAGCTGCTGAATCTCAGGACGATGCGGCGGACTCCTCCAGCCGAGCTCGAAGGGGTCTACCAGCCCGATGAGTACGCCAAGTCGCAGAGATACGGCCGAGAGCGGACGCGCTTCGGCCTGATAGTCGACACGTTCCGACTGGTGGTGGTGCTCGCTTTCTGGTTCGCCGGGGGATTCGAGTATCTGGACGACGCGGTCCGCGGGCTGGGCCTGCATGTAGTTCCCACCGGTCTCGTGTACATCGGAGTCTTGGTGATCGGCTACTCGCTGCTGACGCTGCCGTTCAGCGTCTACTCGACCTTTGTCATCGAGCGGCGGTTCGGGTTCAACAGGACCGCGCCGCGTACGTTCGTGATGGACCGGATCAAGGGACTCGCGCTTGCGCTCATCTTGGGCGGACCGCTGCTCGCCGTGGTGCTCGCGGTTTTTGAGTACGCCGGGCCGCTGGCCTGGGTCTACTGCTGGGCGGCTGTGACGCTCTTCTCGCTGGGCGTACAGTTCTTTGCGCCGACGTGGACCATGCCGTTGTTCAACCGGTTCGAGCCCCTGGCGCCGGGCGAGCTGAGGGACGCGATCTTCGAGTACGCCCGGTCAAACGACTTCGCGATCAAGGACATCTTCGTGATGGACGGCTCCAAGCGTTCGACCAAGGCCAACGCCTTCTTCAGCGGCTTCGGCAAGAGCAAGCGCATCGCCCTGTTCGACACGTTGATAGAGAACCACACCGTTTCCGAGCTGGTCGCGGTGGTCGCCCACGAGATAGGCCATTACAAGAAGAAGCACATCCTCAAGATGACGGCGATCGGCGTAGTCAACACGGGCGTGGTCTTGTTCCTGCTCTCGCTCTTCCTGGAGAGTCAGAGCCTGTTCGACGCGTTCTTCATGGACGAGACGTCTGTGTACGCCGCGCTCGTCATCTTCGGGCTGGTCTACACGCCGATAAGCATGGCGCTGTCCATGGTGGTGAACTACGTATCGCGCCGCCATGAGCGCCAGTGCGACCTCTGGGCGGCGCAGACGACGGTCGAGCCCACGGCTCTGGCCGATGCGCTGAAGAAGCTATCAGCCGATAACCTCTCGAACCTGAGCCCCCATCCGCTGGTGGTGTTCCTGAAGTACGATCATCCTCCGCTGCTGGAGCGGGTGCGGTCGGTGGAGCAGGCCGGAGTCTCCTGAGGGCGACGGCGGTCGAATCGTCATCGGACGGCTCGTCTGTGGGGTCGAACTCCTCAATATCTGCGGCATTGTGAGACATTTAGCGCCATTACTGAGACATTGTGCGACGCGCCCACGGCGCCGGTGTGTGCGCCTGCTGCGCGGGAGCGTGGGAGGGACGGGTAGTTGGCATAAGGAAAGATTAGCACGGGTGTGCGGGTATGGCAAGTGTCTGAATGGTGATTCGTGCGATGGGGATGATTGGATGATGCAAGACTCGCTGACCAGTGGTGGATTCCCGCCTCGCAGAGACGCCAACTCAGTTCAGGACGTTGAACCTGAATACCGGTTCTGCTGGGCGTGGCGTCGAGTGGGGTACAATCACGCCTAGACTTTGTACCAGGCGGACTCTTGCGTGCTCTGATCGTCTCTGACGTCCACTCGAACCTTGAAGCCTTGCAGAGCGTGATCGACGATGCCAACGGCAATGGAGGCTTCCACCAGATTTGGAATTTGGGAGATCTCGTCGGATACGGCCCTGACCCTGGGGGATGCATCGATCTGCTCCGGGAATACGACCATATCGGGGTTGCCGGGAACCACGACATGGCAGCCGTCGGAAGACTCGGGCTTGAACAATTCAACATATACGCAGCTACCGCGGTGCGGTGGACGAAGACGCAACTGAGTGACGAACAGATCGACTATCTGGGCGAGCTGCCCCTGAGGGTGGAGACCAACGACTTCACGGCGGTGCACGGCAGTCCACGGGACCCGATCTGGGAGTACGTGGTGTCGACGTACACAGCGACAGCCAACCTTGGCCACTTCAGCACGCGAAGGTGCCTCGTGGGCCACTCTCATCTGCCATTCATATGCAAGTTTATGGACACGGGAGCGGAGTTTCTTGACTTCCCGTTGAACGCGACCATAGCTCTGGGAAGTGAGCGGTGCATCATCAATCCCGGGAGTGTAGGCCAGCCGCGCGACGGCGTGCCGACTGCCAGCTACGCAGTCTACGACTCCGACGCTGGGACGATTACCCACCGGCGGACTGAGTACGATACCCCCGCCACTCAGCAGAAGATGAGGGAACGCGGCTTGCCGGGGTACTTGATCGACCGGCTGGCGGAAGGCCGATAGGTCGCCATAAGGCGATCATGGGCAAGCTTCCTCATTCCGGCCTTCTCCTTCTACCGCGAGGGTAGAAGGAGAAGGCCGGGAGCAGGGTGGGGGCCGTTGTCCTGTGGAATACATCCACTGCTGGTGTTTCTGAAGTACGACTACACTCCGTTGCGGCGCCCGCGGTTGATGAGACAGGTCCCCTGAGCCGGTATCGATGCCTCCAGAAAGCACCATTCTCTCTTTTTGGGGAAATAGAATTCTTACGGGTTCAATCCGCCTGTGCTTTGTGTCGCTTCACCACCGAGCGTTCCTATCAAGACGTTCAATTAACTTTTGGCAATGTTGGTTATCGTACTCGCGGCCAAGTCCTTGTTCTGCAACACGACGGGCATTGTATTCGTCCCCGATGTTCATATAGAGCCACGCGAGCCTGGAACAGTCATCGGCGTTCAGAGAATCAAGGCGGTTCTCCATTTGATTCGCAACGTCCTGAATCAGTATATCCTTAAGACTTTTATCCAAATCCGACTTGTCGTGGTCCCGAAGCATACCATTTATTCGGTTTGCGGTATCACTCAGGTCATCCACAGATGTCCCGGGTTGTCGAGTGACATGTGCCAGTGCATCCAACGCTTCATAGAGGTCCCCATGTCTCTCATGAATTGCCGCTATACGCTTCCATATGGCCGATGCCGGATAACTCGGTGAGTTTGGGTTCTCAACATACTTCATAAGCTTTTCTAGGACCTTCGTTTGGTCGCTCTCTTCGCCAAACTCGTCCAGCAATTCAGCCATAAAAATCCACCCTACACTGAATTTACCAGATATGTACTCTAGGATTGGAATTACGGCATCTAATTGGATATGGCCTTTTTCTATGCCTCTTGCAGCGTCCGTAAACATACGATGAACTCGAGGTTCGACCCTTTGAGGGTCATTGCGTTGGCTTACTGCCCCGAACAGCCGAATAAACTCGGAATCAGTCTTTATTGGAACTCTCCAAGGAGAAACTCGGAGTTTCCTGAGACCAAACAATCGCGCTGAGAGAGGGACAGCAAGCCAAACATCGGATCCGGGAACATCTGGGCCAAACTCCTCAACGAAGGACATTTGGAGCAGTTCGTCAATAGCAGAAGCAACATTCATCACTTCGTTATCTGGTCGTATAAGCACAGCCTCCAATGCAATTCTCGGTACAGAAGACTTCCAGTTGCACAATGTCAGGAAGGCTCTCTGTGCGGCAGGAGCTAGTCTATTATACGACCGCTCAAAAAGTGCTTCTAGAACTCTGTCTTGATCAGCGATGATACGTTCAATCTTCCTTTGAGTGTTGTCACGTGCCAGTTCACCCAATATTAATTTGATGACATAGGGATGTCCCCTAGACTCAGCTATAATCTGAGCGACATATGTTTCGTCGAGTGTATGTCGGATACCGTGTGAACTCGCCACTGAGGCTATTAGGCTAAGGCATTCATCTTCATTCATCCCATCCACTTGCACAGTATAGTCGCCAGTGAATCGACGTTCGCGCGAAGTTATGAGGACTTTGTTTGGGGAACGGACGTACGTGTCGATCCACTGATACAACTCTAAAGGATTGGAGGTGGTTTCGAAATTATCGAAAACGAACAAGCCCGGGAAATCCGAGTCTTTGCCCATTTGGGTTGCCAGATAGTTTGCGGCTTCGGTTCCCTTCCCACCAACGTCTGTTCCTAGGAGCTTGATATATTCTGTTGCGAAGTCCCTAACGGAGACACCCTTTGTACGGACGAGCTTTGGGCCGCTTGGAAGTAAGTCTACGTCCCGTGCGCTAAACCAGGTCGCCACCTCATATGGGCAATCCTGCTGGGTCATCAGGTCATTGATTACAGCAAGTGCCAGAGATGTCTTTCCTATGCCGCCGTAACCTGTAAGTGTAACTACCGGATGACGATCGGAAATGCAAAGTTGGTCCCTTAAGCCCGAATCCACCGAAGGAGGGCGTCGGGTCAGTGTCCTGAAGCGGCAAGAGGGTGCTCCTGTGAATCTGGGATAATGGTTTTGAAACAGCAAAGCCGACCCCAGAACAAGGAGCACCCGATAGATGCTAGCACGCAACCATCCCGACCGCATCCGTATCGCCTTCGACGACCACCGCCTGGTGGCCAATGCTGGGCTGCTCCTCCCGGTGACCCTAGCCCAGCACCTGGGCCTGCGTGAAGTCGTCGACAGCCACGTCGACCTGGGAGACGCGCCGGGGCGAGCGAACCCAGGAGACAAGATGCTGACCCTGGTGGCCTCGGCGCTGGCTGGGGGCGACTTCATTGACGACGCCGACGTGTTGCGTACCGGCGGGACAGCTGGCGCCATCGGCTGCGTAGTCAAGGCGCCATCCACCCTGGGAACTTTCCTGCGCAGCTTCCGGTGGGGCCACGTCCGCCAGTTGGATCGGGTGAGCCGGGAGTTGCTGTCCCGGGCCTGGGCCGCTGGTGCGGGACCCGGCGAAGGGCCGTTGACCATCGACTTGGACTCCACCATGTGCGAGACCTACGGACTGGCCAAGGAGGGGGCGCGTCACCATGGTTACACTGGCCAGCGGGGCTATCACCCGCTGCTGGCCATCGCCGCCGGCACCGGCGACGTGCTGATGTCTCGGCTGCGCGAGGGCCGCGCCAACACCGTTCGGGGCGCCGCCCACTTCCTGCGGGAGACCGTGGGCCGGGTGCGCCATGCTGGGGCTACAGGACAACTCACGGTGCGGGCCGACAGCGGCTTCTATGCCCACGCCCTGGTCGTCGTCTGCCGCAAGATGGATGTCCGCTTCTCCATCACCATCCGCCAACACGCCCGCCTCAGGGAGTTGATTGAGGCGATTCCCGAGGAGGACTGGACGCCCGTCCCCTACTGGATGGACGGCGGCGCCGACGTGGCCGAGACCACCTACACTCCCTTCCAGGGTGAGCCCGAAGCCGCCCCAGTGCGGCTCATCGTCCGGCGGGTGAAGCCCACGCCCGGTTCCCAACTGGCCCTCTTCGCCAGCTACAGCTATCACGGCTTCATCACCGACCGGGACGGGGAAACCCTGGAACTGGAGGCCGACCATCGCCGCCACGCCGAGATTGAGAATGCTATCCGAGACCTCAAGCACGGCGTCGGCCTCAACCATCTCCCCTCGGGCCGCTTCCCCGCCAACGGCGCATGGCTGGCCGTCCAGGTGCTGGCCCATAACCTGGCCCGCTGGACCGCGCGCATCGGTCTGGACGAGGGGGTGGTGACCACCAAGACCCTCCGGCGGCGCTTCTTCTCCCTGGCCGGACGGCTCACCCGCTCGGCCCGCCGCCTCACTTTGCATCTGCCACAGGGCTGGCCTTGGGAAACCCAGTTCACTCGCGCGCTGGCTCGATTGCGAGCCCTGCCATTGCCTGCCTGACGGCACCGACGGCGCCTGACACGTCCACCAGACTACCCAACCGACCCACAGAGTCGCACCGGCCCGGTCCGCGATTGTCTTCCCCTGCATGCTGTCCCGCCGACCCCGCCCCAGCGCCGCTGCCCAGGACCGCCATCGGCGCCCCCAACGACAACCAAAGGCCGCCACCGGCCCCATTTATCGGAATCGAGCGCGGACCGTCGCGTCCCACGGCCCTCACCCCTTGTTCCAACCCCAAGGCCGCTCCGCATCGGTGGATTCGGGTTAAGTGAGTCTCAAGATGCCGTCTGGGAATATATCCTGACGGCACAGGTGGGAGGTTGGTAAATGTTTTGCCTACTAGTGTAAGTTCACCCAAACCTTCCGTCTCGCTAGAAGGGAGGGCCTGAACAGGTCTCAAATATGGAGTAGAGTCCGTCTTTCTTGTATTGTCTGTGAAATAGGACAGTAGCTCATGGGTTCGGTCGTTGAACTTGCCGTTGATGATCCATACGTCACTAACATCTGCGTCGGATTCGACCAAGTCGACTCGGTGAAGCCCCCCGTCCAGGTCAATGTACACACCCTCCGGATGACGTTTGTCTTCTCTGCGCTTAAGTTCTTCAAAGCGAGCTGAGGAAAGCCCCCAATAAGTCACGCGGTATTTCCCCGACAGGTTTTGACGTATGTACGCCCAAGGACGACTTAGTATATCTAGGTGTTCCTCCATTAAAGTCGGAGAGGCTTCAAGACTCGGGCATGCGTCACTGAGTGTAGATGGTCGTGCAGCACCATGCCCCCTAGTACGATTACGCAGAGTTGCGAAAGCTCGAAACCACTCACGGCCTTGAACCCTGCTAGTTGTCTTTGCCGTTGTTGAATCGATGCATCTCAAACAGTCATTCAACAATCTTACAGCGTCATGTTGCCATGAATCGGTCGATTCGCTTTTGGTTAATTGAATCTGAGCATTGCGCGCTTGGGACGGTAGCAATTGAGAGGAGGGTCCTATCAATAGTGCATCGAGAACCTGGGCCCAGTCTCCTATACCATCGGCACGGACTAACTGATAAAGGTGATTGTATTTGTGCCTATCGACATCGTCCTGAAGCACGGCAACCAGGCCAGCTGTAGTCAGCTTTACAATCAGCTCACCCTTCAGTAATAAGCTGGTGAACAGAGCCGTATCGGAGTCTGATCTGTCGACTGCGACCCGTTGGTTCAAACGTTCTAATGGCAGGAATCCCATTTGGCGACCTCGGAGCAATGATTGGAGCGAGGCAGTTAAGCGAATGAATTATCCCTCAATTTGCAGGTGAACGTAAAGCCCTTCACTCAGATAGAGGGGAATCAAGTAAACAGGCTGAGGCATCAACTTCAAGGCAGGGGCCTGGGGCTTCTACTTGCCCATGACCGCTTAATATGCTCTCGGATCGACGGCAGGAGCTCCTTTCCCCTATCAGCAGGTCGAAGATCTAGGGACAAACACACATCATGCCGCCCAACCATTTTGCAACCGGAGCGGACGGGGGCCGTTGTGCAGTAGAATATCGAACCTAGAGTGGGTGATGTGAATTCGCCCCGCCGCGGTCTTGAGTGGATGCTTCGAGGAGAAGGTAGATGAGCGATCCCGGGAATATGGTGGGCTCCGGCGGTGCAAGGAGACACGGCATGTTGATGCGGGAGCCGTCACCCTCACCCCAGCCCTCTCCCGTCAAGGGAGAGGGGGATTGCGGCTCGGCGGATTCAGCGAGTTTCTGAGATCATTGACGACGACGTACCGTCTATAAGGAAAGGACAGTAGATGAACTATACGGAGGAGATGGCCGATTTCATGGCCGGGCTGGCCCTGGAGGATATACCGGACCACATACGGCGACTTGCCAGGGTGAACATGATGGACGCCGTCGGGGTCATCATCGGCGGGCATGCCTTTCTGGAACACGAGGAGGACGGCCGGCTGGGGAGGTACCTAGACCTGCTGCCGCAGGCCGACCAGGCGACGGCGCTGGGCTTCCACCGGCGCTCGTCGCTCCAGGCGGCCGGGTTCGCCAACGGCACGCTCTCCGAGGTGCTCGACTGGCAGGACACCACGATGTCGGCCCGCGTGCACTCCGGCAGCGGCACCGTTCCGGCTGTGCTGGCGGCGGCGGAGTGGCGACGCTCCACCGGCGAGAAGATGGTCCGCGCTATGGCGGTGGGCTACGAGGTGGGTGCCCGCGTCGGCGTGGCCATCCAGCCGTCGCACTGGCACGAGGGCTTCCAGGCGACGGGCACCATAGGAGCGATAGGTGCGGCGGCGGCGGTGGGCAGTCTCCTGGGCTTCGGCCCGTCGCAGATGGCCAACGTGCTGGGAGTCGCCGGGTACATCCTCGCGATCTCGAACGGCGACGGGGTGTTCCACGGGTACACGATAAAGCCGGTGCACGGGGGCATGGCCGCACAGGCGGGCATACAGGCGGCGCTCCTGGTGGAGAGCGGCTACGAGGCGGGGCCGCTAGAGGGCCTGGAGCCGCGGAAGCACGGGTTCATGAACATCGCCAGCGAGGACGTGAGGCCCGAGCGCCTGACCGAAGGGCTCGGCTCGACCTGGGAGTCGTCCGCATGCTCGCAGAAGCTCTATCCCGTCGGCCTGCTTATCGTCGGGCCTGTCCAGGTCGCCCTGGACCTCGTGAATCGACATCAGATCAGCGCCGACCAGGTCGAGAGCGTGCTCGTGACCTCCTACTCGGAAACCCTGCATTTCGTCGGCAGGCACTACACGACGACGGAGAGCACGTACGTTGACGCCCACCTGTCGCTGCCGTACGCGGTGGCCGTGGCCATAGCGGACGCGGAGTATGGCTGGCGTCAACAGAGCAGCGGGCGGATAGCCGACCCGGCAGTCCACGACCTGGCGTCGAGGGTAACCGTCGACGTGGACGAGTCGATGGACGAGACGTACCCGGACGACTGGCCGGTGCGGGTGGAGATCACGCTGAAAGACGGCCGGAAGGTGGCCGACAGGCTCGACAAGGTCACGGGATGCCCGAACAGGCCGATGACCGACTCCGAGCTGTGCGGGAAGTTCGTGGGGAACGTCGAGGGCGTGATCGGCGCTGACCGGGCGGAGGCTGCGAGGGACACCTTCATGGGCCTGGAGTCTTTGGGCAGCGCGCCGGAGATCGTGGAGTTATTGGCCCCGACGGCATAGGGAAGTGGATACCGGCCTTCGCCGGTATGACTGAGGCCGCACCGGTCAGGGCGGGTTTCAAACCCGCCCCTACGTCGTGATGATCCAGGGTTCATCCTCACGAGGAAGGTGGGTAGTTTGAACCGGAAGGCGTCGAACAAGGTTATGAGCGCCTCGGAGGCGGTGGAGCGCTTCGTGCACGACGGGGCGACGGTCGGCATGGGCGGCCAGAGCATCGGGCGGTGCGCCATGGCGCTGACGCACGAGGTCGTGCGGCAGGGCGTCAAGGACCTGACCCTGGTCGGCTGCAACCTGTCGATGTCGATGGACCTGCTGGTGGGGGCCGGGCTGGCTCGCCGCACCGAGTGCGGGACGGGGAACCTGGAGCGGTTCGGGAGCACGTTCCGATGGAAGCGCGCGATCGAGGCGGGTACCCTTGAAGTGGAGGACTACAGTCACCTCGCGATGGCGTCGCGGTTCCTGGCCGGCGCCCTCGGCCTTCCGTTCATGCCGTCCAAGAGCCTGCTGGGCACCGACATTCTCCAAAAGCAGATAGAGGAGGGGTCGAACTCATTTCGCGTGATCGACAACCCTTGGGATCCGGACGAGCCGGTCGTCCTGCTGCCGGCGTGCAAGCCCGACGTGTCGATCATCCACGTCCAGAAGGCGGACGAGCTCGGCAACGTCGTGATCGAGGGGTTCACGACCCAGGAGCCGGAGATGGTCAGGGCGTCTTCCGCCGTCATCGTAAGCTGCGAAGAGCTGATAAGCTCGGATGAGATCAGGCGCAACCCGGACAGGACTACGGTGCCGTACATCTTCGTCGACGCCGTGGTCGTGCAGCCGTGGGGCTCGTACCCGACCTCGACCTACGGCTACTACGAGCACGACGGGGAGCACCTGGGTACGTACCAGGCCTGCGCCCGACCGGGCGGCGAGGCGTACGACGAGTACCTGCGCCGGTTCGTCTACGAGTGCGAAGACTTCGGCGAGCACCTGGATAGGGCGGTGGACGCGGGCAGGCGTCGGGAGCTCGAAGAGTCGATGAAGAGGCTGATGTGATATGAAGCGGCCGGGGAGGGCGGGTTTCAAACCCGCCCCTACGATCTGAATTGGCAGTGCAGTCACAACGGATTGGTGTGAGATGAAGGACAAGGGATACACGCTGGACGAGCTGATGGTGGTGGAGGCGTCGCGGCACATCTCCGACTGGGACACGGTGATGGTCGGCACCGGGCTGCCGATGGTCGCGAGCCTGTTCGCGTTGAAGAACCACGCGCCCAACATGTGCTACGTCGTGGAGACTGGGGGTATCGCTCCGCAGATTCTCGGGACTCCGAACTCAGTCACGGACGCGCGCGTTATGTACCGGGCCGTCCGTCACGGCTCGCTCATCGACGCGCTGGGGGGCGTGCTCCAGCGGGGACTGGCCGACGTGGCCTTCCTGGGCGGGGCGCAGATCGACCAGTTCGCCAACGTCAACTCGACGGTTATCGGGGAGTATCGAAGCCCCAAGGTCCGGTTCCCGGGAAGCGGCGGCGCCAACGACCTCGCGTCCCACGCAGGGAAGATACTGATCATTACCCGTCACGAGAAGCGCCGCTTTCCCGAGCGATGCGACTTCATCACGAGCCCCGGGTACATCGACGGCCCAGACGGTCGGAAGAGGGCCGGGCTGTCCTCGCCGTACCCGGATATCGTGGTGATCACGGACCTGGCGGTGATGGCGATCGACAAGTCGAACGGCCGCCTCAGGATTGAGAGGCTGATGCCGGGAGTCACCGTGGAGCAGGTCAGGAGCAAAACCGGCTTCGATCTGCTCGTGGCCGAGGAAGCGGCGACGGTCGAGCCGCCCACAGAGGCCGAGGTGCGGCTGCTGCGTGAGGAGGTCGACCCGGTGGGAGAGTACCTGAAGTCGGGCGAGTAGCGGGAGTGGTCTGAGGCATAAGCTGGATGTATGGCGCTGATTGGCATATTCGCAGCTATCACCCTCACCCCAGCCCTCTCCCGTCAAGGGAGAGGGGCAGGAAGTCGGCGGAATAGCAGGAGTGGTCTGAGGCATAAGCTGGATGTATGGCGCTGATTGGCATATTCGCAGCTATCACCCTCACCCCAGCCCTCTCCCTTGACGAGACCTTTGCGCAACTTTCGGTGTTGAGAATTGGGTGTCTGTGGCGCAGAGGTCAACAATCAGCGGGTTTGAGATGGGAGTTCTCAGCGTCCAATCATCCCCTGTAGGCAGCCCAAGACAACCCTCGGCAGCCGCTTCAGCGGCGGGTGCCCTTTCATGGCGCACGCCTCCCTCACCATCTCACGCTCCATTGAGGACTATCCGGTCAGCCCTCCGCAGGTTGTAGGCCATGCACTTGAAGCACATCTCCGTAGCGTTTCGCTCAAGACCTATGTAGCGCACCCGACTGTAGCCGTATGACCGCTTCAGCGTACCGAACACCTTCTCCACCCTCGCTCGCACTCTCGATATCAGGTCGTTCCGAAGCTTCTCGACATCGGCGACCTCAGGATGATGCTTGTTCGCTCTTCTCATTATCTGGTCCTGTATACCCATCGACTTCAGCCTCTGCCTCCTCCTATGCGTGTCGTAGGCCCGGTCAGCGTACACCGCCAACTCGTCCCCTAATATCAACTCGTCCGCCACTTCCGTATCGTTGACATTCGCCGGCGTCAACACCGCCTTGCGTATCAGACCGGAACCCTCGTCCACTCCGATGTGCATCTTGTAGCCGTAGTGACTGCGAGAGCCCTTACGCGTCCATGCCGCGTCCTTGTCCGTCCCCTCTCCAGACCCAGACTTGCGGCTGCCTTGCGACTCCACCAGCGTCGCGTCCATGAGGGTTCCCGACTTCACCATCAGGCCTTTCCCGTCAAGCTGTCGGTTGAGCTCCTCCAGCAACTCTTCCCCAAGCCCTCTCTCCGTCAACGACCTGCGGAACCGGCTGATCGTCGAGTGGTCAGGCGACTCGTCCTGAATCCCCAGACCCACGAACCGCCGAAACGACAGACGGTCTGACAGCGCCTCCTCCATTGCCGGGTCCGACGCGCCATACCACTGCTGGAGCAGCATCACCCTCACCATCATCAGCGGGGGATAGCTCTTCCTGCCCTCCGATGACGAGTGGATGCCGTTAACCAGCCGTGACAACTTGTCCCAGTCCACCGCCTGGTCAATTCTCTCCAAACTCTCATTCCTGCCGATGCCCTCAGGCAGAAATCCCTCTACAAACGACACCCCTCCTATCTCTCGGTGCATCGCTGCCTCCTGATCGCCAGATTAGCGCCCCTTATTATTCAATGCACCAAACAGTTGTGCAAAGGTCTCGTCAAGGGAGAGGGGGCAGGAAGTCGGTGGAATAGCGGGAGTGGTCTGAGGCATAAGCTGGATGTATGGCGCTGATTGGCATATTCGCAGCTATCACTCTCACCCCAGCCCTCTCCCGTCGAGGGAGAGGGGATAGATGAGGTGGACAAAGTGACCAGTCCTATAGGGCCGGAGCTCGGATACTAGGGCCGGAGCTCGGATACGAGATCGCCGGTGTGTCCGACCCGGCGATGTCCCCGGATGGGGAACGAATCGCTTTCGTCCGCTCGTGGATCGAAGGGGAGAGCGGCGGCAAGGGCGAGGCGCGCTCGCAGATCATGCTGGTGACCACCTCCGGCGGCGAGCCCGCGGCCTTCACGGCGGGGCCCGGCGACGGCATGCCGATGTTCTCGCCAGACGGCTCCGCGGTCGCGTTTCTCAGGAGAGACGAGAAGAAGCGCCGCCAGCTCTGGGTGATCCCGACCACAGGGGGCGAGGCGCGCCGTCTGTGCGAGATGGATAGGGGAGTCTCCTCGTTTGGATGGTCTCCGGACTCGAGCAGGCTGATCGTCGTTGCCGACGTCGACCCGGACGCGGGACCGGAGGACGATGACACGCCTTCGGTCAGGGTGGCGAGGCGCATCAGGTATCGCGTGGACGGCGGTGGTTGGCGAGGAGACGTGTTCCGTCAGCTGTTCGTGGTGGACGCTTCTTCGGGGGAAGCGCGTCAGCTTACGTCGGGCGAGGGCGACCACTGGTCGCCGGCGTGGTCTCCGGACGGGTCCCGCATAGCCTACGTCTCGGACGCGGTGGAGGGCAGGGACATCAGCCCCGTATGCGGCGTGTACGTCGTTCGGGCCGATGGAGGAGAGGCCGTCCCGTGGTCGGATGGACTGACGACGGCCGAGCGGCCGGTGTGGTCGCCGGATGGCGGCAGGCTGGCGGTGGTCGCCTCGGAGGACCCGGAGGCGGACACGTGGGTCCAGGGGTACGTGTACGTGCTCGAGGCCGGACTGCCTCCCCGGCGCCTCACCGACGACTCGATCAAGCCGCAGGCGGGCTACGGCGGCGCGGCGTCGTCGGCGACCGACGTGCGGTGGACGGCTGACGACGCGCTGGTGCTGCTGGCGGACGCGCGGTCGGAGTCGTACATCTACCGGGTCCCGGTCGAGGATGCCGACGCAGGTCCAGTGGCGGGCGGTAGCGGGCAGTGGTCGGCGGTCTCGTTCGACGCTGCCGGAGACAGGGCCGCGGCGGTCTTGTCGTCGTACGCCTCTCCGTCCGACCTGCACGTGGTCGATCTCGACACAGGGGACGCCCGCCGTCTCACCGACTACAATCGCGGCTACTTCGCGGACCACCCGCCGGCGAGGCCCGAGAGGGTCTCGATCCAGCGCGGCGGGCTGGAGATAGAGTCGCGGCTGTACCTGCCGACGGACTTCGACCCCTCCGGCAGCTATCCGCTCGTCTTGACCGTCCACGGCGGCCCGCAGAATGCCTACTACGACAGCTTCGGCGACCAGCAGCAGGTTCTCGCGACCCACGGCTACCTGGTGCTGGCAGTGAACCCCAGGGGCTCGTCGACGTACGGCGTCGACTTCATGAAGGCCGTCCAGCAGGACTGGGGCGGTGAGGACTTCGGCGACATCATGGCCTCACTGGACGAAATCGCTTCGAGGCCGTACGTCGACGGCGAGCGCATCGGGATCACGGGGTACAGCTACGGCGGGTACATGAGCGCCTGGGCGGTCGGGCAGGACGCGATCTTCAAGGCCGCCGTGGTGGGCGCGCCGTGCATCGATCTCACGAGCATGTATGGCACGTCGGACATCGGGGTCACCTTTGGCGAGGTCCAGTGGGGCGGCCGCCGCGGGGAGGCGCTGCAGGCCTACCTGGAGCATTCGCCGATCACCTTTGCGCACCGTGTCGAGGCGCCTGTGCTGCTGATGCACGGCGAGGACGACGGCAGGTGTCCCATAGGACAGAGCGAGCAGTACTTCGTCGAACTGAAGCGTCTGGGCAAGGAGGTGGAGATGGTGCGATTCCCGGGATGCTCACACGGCTTCCTGCGCTCGGGCCCTCCGAAGATGCGCGAAGAGTACCTGGGCCGCATGCTCCGGTGGTTCGACAAGTACCTGGTGGAGCCGCCGACGGCTCAGTAAGACGATCCGGCCTGCACTATCGCAGCTCCTGGGATGACATGCGCATGTGGAGCCGCACCAGCCTTAGGGATGCTCTGAACAATCGGCTTCAGGCTGGGCCGAGTTGACCGGAGTGGTTTTGGGGGCGTTGAATTGCCTTATGGCGCCGTGGTGGGGGTTAATCTCGGCCTACAACCGGCCCTGACAGGGCGTTTCGCCGCCGTTAGGCCTGATTTTGGGCGCACTTATACAAGGTTTCACGCCGCCAGGTACTGTTCGGCCCTCATCAAGTTGGCAAACCCCAGCAGCGTCATCAGCCGCTGCGTGTTCTTGGACAGTCCCCTGTAGCGGACCTTGGCGTAGCCGAAGTGCCGCTTGATGTACAGGAACGGATGCTCCACCTTAGCTCTGACCGACGCTTTGCGCTTCTCCGACACCGCCTCAGGACTCTCAGGCTCCAGCTTCCGACGCTGGCCGGGCCTCATCGCGACCTGCCACTCCACATCCAAGCCCCGGTTGCCCGGCCTCTTGTCAACTCCCTGATACCCAGCATCTCCCCACACCTGAGACTCCCCACCGTGCAGCAACCGGGGCAACTCAGTCAGGTCATGCACGTTCGCAGATGTCGTGGTCATGCTGTGCACCACTCCCGTCTGCGAGTCCACACCGATGTGCACCTTCATCCCGAAGTGCCACTCGTTACCCTTCTTCGTCTGGTGCATCTCGGGGTCGCGCTCTTTAGCCCGATTCTTCGTCGATGAGGGCGCCGCTATGATGCTCGCGTCCACTATCGTCCCCTCCTGAAGACGGAGACCCTTGGACTCCAGATAGCGGTTGATCTCCTCGAACAGACCCGAGCCTAACGCATGCTCTTCCAGCAGGTGGCGGAAGTTCAGAATCGTCGTCTCGTCCGGCAGCGGCCCAGGCAGTCTCAGCCCTACGAACCGCCTCACCGATTCGACCTCGTAGAGCATGTCCTCCATCCCAGGGTCGCTCAGGTTGTAGAACAACTGCACGCAGTGTATGCGAAGCATCGCCGACAACTCGTAGGGACGCCGACCTCGGCCAGCATTGGGATAGAACGGTCGGATGCGCTCTTCCAACTCTTCCCACGGGATCAGTCCATCCATGCGCTCAAGGAACTTCTCCCTGCGAGTCTTTCGCTTCTTGCTCTCGTAGTCCAAGTCCGCAAACGTCGGCTGGTTCATTGCCTCGCCTCCCACGTCTTCAGGCCTTGGCCCTATGTTACTATCCCGCAAACCACCGGGACTTATTCAGAGCATCCTTAGCTCTTCGTAAGAGCAGCCCCTTCCCAGCCGCTCCATGATGGGCGACAGCCGATCGCTGTTCACAGTGCGGAACGCCTGCGCTATTCGACGGTACTTTCGCTCCGGCGGCATGAGGTGCAGGATGTCGAAGGTCTCGCCCGAGTCCACCAGTCGCTCGAGGTGGGTGAGCACGGTCTGCTGGGCGATGCCGCGGCGGGCGGCGATCTCGGCGACGTTGAGGCCCTCTCGTATCAGGTCGGCGGTACGGGCGTAGGTATCACCTAGAGGCGGGCCGGGCTCGGTGGAGGGCATGCCCTCGGACTGCTGGTTGAAGGGTGCGGCGCCGCGCTCTCCCGAGTGGTCTCGGATGACCGCGATGAACTGGTCGCCGAACTGCTGAAGCTTGGCATCTCCCACGCCCTTGATTCGCCGGAGGGAGGCGTGGTCGCGAGGCATGTGAAGCGCCATCTGGCGCAGGGCAGCGTCGCCGAAGACGAAGAAGGCGGGTGCGTCTAGCTCGTCCGCCAGCTTCTTGCGGAGCGCGCGGAGCTTGTCGAACAGCTCGGTGTCGAGGTCGCCGGGCGTTTCGGTCGCTGCCGGCTCGCTTGTCGCTGTGCGGGTGAGGGTTATGGTCTCGCGGTGGTTCAGGGCGGCCCTGCCGAGATCGGTCACGGACAGGGTCGGATAGTCGCCGGTTGACCGGGCTACCAGAGCCTTGTCGATGAGCTGGTCGATGATGTCCTTCAACTCGTCCGCGTCGACGCCGCGTGCTATGCCGTGGACCGAGAGCTCGTCGTGACCCAGCTCCAGGACCCGCCTCGCACGGCTGCCTCGGAGCACGTCGACGATGTGATTCGCGCCGAACCTCTCCCTGGTCCGTATCACCGCCGACAGGACCTTCTGGGCGGCCTCTGTGCCGTCGTACGTGTTTTCGGAGCCGGGCTTCTCGGACTCCGCGAGGCAGACGTCGCATGCACCGCAGTCGTCCTCTGGCCACGCTTCGCCGAAGTACTCCAGGAGGAATGCGCGTCGGCAAGTCCTGGCTGCGCCGTACTCCACGATCTTCGCCAGCTTCTCCTCGGCGTTCCTGCGCTGTCCTTCGTCCTCGATCTGCTTGATGAAGAAGTCCTGGTTAATCTTGTCTCCGTAGGAGTAGAGCAGCACGCACTCGCTGGGACGGCCGTCGCGCCCGGCCCGGCCGGTCTCCTGGTAGTAGCCCTCTACGGTCTTCGGGAGATCGTAGTGGACGACCAGCCGGATGTTCGGCTTGTCCACACCCATGCCGAAGGCTATGGTCGCGACGATGATCGGCGTTTCGTCGCTGAGGAACCGGTCCTGCGTCATGCGCCGGACATCGTCTGAGAGTCCGGCGTGATAGGGCAGGGCGTTGAGACCGTGCTTGGACAGCTCCGACGCAAGCTCCTCGGTATTCTGGCGCGAGAAGCGGTAGATGATGGCCGAACCGTCCTGGTGGCTGCGCAGCAGCGCGAGCAGCTCGTCGAAGCTCCTCCGCTTCGGCCGCACTCGATAGGTGAGGTTCGGCCTGTTGAAGCTGGCGACGAACTGCGGGGCCCCGGTCATCCTAAGCTGTTCGACGATGTCCTCGCGCACTCTCTCAGTTGCCGTAGCCGTGAGCGCGATGACGGGCACGTTTGGAAAGTCGTCGCGCAGCATCTGCAGGTTGCGATAGTCAGGTCTGAAGTCGTGGCCCCATTCGGAGATGCAATGGGCCTCGTCGATGGCTATCAGGCTTAGGTTTACGGCTCGCAGGAAGTCGCGGAACCGCGGCATGGCCAGCCTCTCGGGAGCCGTGTAGAGAATGTCTATGCGGCCTCTGTAAGCCTCCATCTGCACGCGCCGCGCCTCCGCTTGCGTCATCGTGCTGTTGATGAACTCCGCCGCGATGCCGCGGGCCTTCAGGGTGTCGACCTGGTCCTTCATCAGGGCGATCAGAGGCGACACGACGAGGGTCATACCGTCGAGGAGAAGAGCCGGAAGCTGGTAGCACAGCGACTTGCCGCCGCCCGTCGGCATCAGTACGAGCGAGTCCCGCCCGGCGAGCACGTTGGCGATGATGTCCTGCTGCAGTGGAAGGAACGCGTCGTGCCCAAACTGCGGCTTGAGGATTTCCGAGACGCGAGGACTGGCGTCGTTGGGACCCGGCGGCGTCACTTTTCTCGCAGCCGTGTGGTTAGTAACGTTGCCATATGACTCTGGCCGATTCTCGTAAGGACACCCTCACCCTAACCCTCTCCCGTTGTACAGACCGGAGAGATGGGTAACAGTTGTTCGGGGACATGGGTTACACATTCTATTGATTGAGATCTATGGTAGCGATGGACTGGACGGAGAAAAAGACCTTCCATGTGCCGTCAGTGGGTGTGGGCCTTAGAGCGACCCTCTTGCCTCTGAAGGCTTTACCGACGGGGAATGATCTGCCCAGGAAGGATATTCGGCCGTTGACATCTACAGAGCGTACCTGGTCGTCAGTGTCGTAGTCGACGGTCGGAAGCGTCTCCGGGAAAGGCCGAGGGCTGACGGTGTATCGGCTGGCAGGCGTATTGAGGTCCAGGGCGTGATGAGGACGCTGGAGGTTGTAGAAGTCTCGCCATCCATCGAAGCTGCTCTGGCAGTGGGACAGGTCGGTGTATCTGCTTCCCTGGAGCAGCTCAGTCTTGAGGGACCTGTGGAAGCGCTCGAGCTTGCCTAGGGTCTGGGGGTGGTATGGCCTACTGTGGACCACTCTGACTCCCAGTTGGACCAGCCAGACTGTCAGTGGGGTGAAGGGGTGGTCAACGTCGCTGCCCCAGGGAGAGCCGTTGTCAACCAGTATCGTATTGGGCATGCCGTAGTGGCTGAAGATGGACGTAAGATGGTCATGGACGGTCTGAGTCCTCTCGTCTGCACAAGCCCTCACACCCAGGGAGAACCTCGAATGGTCGTCCAGGACCGTCAGCGGGTGGCAACGTCCACCGCTGACGACAGGGATATGCCCCTTGAAGTCCATCTGCCACAGCTGGTTGGGCCGCTCGTGCTCGAAGCGCTTATACGGCTTGTGCTTGAGACTCTCAGATGGCTCGATAAGTTGATGTCGTCTGAGGATGGCCGTGATCGTGCTCTTGGACGGCACACTGTTGTGTCCACGATCCTTGAGTATCCTGGCCAGCACGTGTCCTCCCTTAGTGGGATGCTCCCGGCGAAGGTCTACGACGAGCTGCTCCATGTCGTCGCTCGTCCGGTTCGGGGAGTGATGAGGGCGCTTCGGGAGATCATCCAGACGCTGCTCTCCGCCTTCAAGGTATCGTCTCAGCCACTTGTAGCCAGTCTTGCGGCTGATCCCACTGCGCAAACACAGTTCGCTCATGATCACTCCCTCGGACCGCGCCAGAGCGACGAACTCTTTGCGTTGAGACATGACAGTTTCCACCCTCCATGGCATGGGCATCCTCCTGAACAGAATTACCATGCCTAATGGTGTAACCCATGTCTCCGAACATGTGTGACCTATGTCCCCGGTCTATACACCCGTCGAGGGACAGGGGACGCTCCGCCTGTCGAGCATCTGTCATGTTCATGTGGGACAGGGGCTAGGCCCAGGGGACATCGAGGGTGGGCTGGTTGGCGTAGCGGCCGGTCTTTAGGGTGACCCTTCCACCGCAGCCTGGAGCCAGCCGGATGGCGAAGGACGAGTCGTCGATCTGGCGGGTCGAGCCTGAGGCCTCCGCGGCGAGCAGCTGGTGTTCGGCGTAGGCCCCGCCCTGAACGATGACAACTCGCCCATCGACCGGGTCCAGGTTGACCAGCGTGACCGAAACCTCTTCGGCGGTGAGCCGGTCGACGAGGGCGGCGACGTCTTCGGGGACGCCGGCACGGCGGCGTGCGGGGTCGAAGAATCGCAGGCGGCTGTGCATGGGGTAGGCCGCGTTGGTCGTCGGCAGTCCGCCCAGCATCGTCTGGACGAGAATGCCCACACGGCCGGGATTGAAGCCCATTGGGTCGTCGGACATCCGTGTGTCGGGCGTGGACATGTCCTGGCGGACTCCCTCTGCCTTCGCACGCACGTCGTCGAGCTCCCGCCGCATCTCCCTGACCGGAAAGTCGGGGTCGTGTCCGTCCAGGAAGGTCAGCCAGGGGTCCACGGGCACGCGGTCACGGTCCGCAGGGTCCATCGACCAGTAGTAGACGTCGAGCGCGCCCTCGGAGAAGGGCTCCGGCCTGAAGTCGTACCACCCTTCGTCGCCGAACATGCGCGGGTACATCTTCCGCCCGTCGATCTCCTTCGCGTTGCCGTTGACGGCGTCTATGGTGCGGCGCACGGCGTCCACGTAGCTCGGGTCTCCGGTCACGAGGAGGGCGTTGCCGAAGCCCAGGTGGTAGCGGCCTATGAAGAACGGGCGATGGGAAAGTTCGCCTGTCTGCGGCACGACCACAGTAAAGCCCCAGCCGTATGTGCCGCCGTACCACTTTCCGCCGCACTCGCCGCCGATTGTGCCGTCGAGGCCCACGTTGCTGGGGATGACGCCTCCGTTGGCGAAGGTGCGGTCCCGCCACGCGCCGATGTAGTCGACGAGCCACGCCCTGTACTTCGACTCACCGGTGGACATGAAGGCGTTGAGCACCATGCTCGTCGCTCCCATGTTCATGGGGTGGTCGCCCGCGACATCGGTGTAGTCTTTGAAGTGGTCGAGCATTTCCTGGTAGCTGTGCTCGCCGTGGCCTGGCTTGAAGCGGCCCTCCACCTCGATGTAGTCACCGGCCCAGTCGAGGGCCGTAGCCTTGCGCATCAGAGGCCCCCTGCTGCCGTTGAACATGCTGCGGATGACCTTGTGCTCCGGGTCGTAGTTCGGGGCCAGTGGATCTTCGTCCATATAGAGGCCCGCGTACCGTCGCGCCCGCCTTCTGAACTCCGGGTCGTACGGGTCGCCCAGGCCCTGAAGGCCGTATACGGACATGCTCTCGCCGTTGTGGAGCCAGTCGAAGGTTACGGGAAACTCCCTGTAGTACATGCCATCGCGGCCCAGGGGCACCTCGACGGTCTTCGCCTCCGAGTACTGTCTCAGGTGGCCCTCCCACGCCGTCTTGTACATGTCCATCACGTCTTCGGGCGCGCCGAGGGCGTGGAGCACGGGCCAGTCGGTGAGGTTCTCGATGGCGTCGTCGGGGCCGTCGTTGCCTCCCCAGCGCGGCACCTCCTCAAGGTAGCCCCGTTCGTCGAAGTAGCGGTCGAAGAAGGCCCGGCAGGCGTCCGTCTTGGCCCGGACGAGCTCGCGCTGCAGAAGAGCCCACTCGGGCGGAGACATCGGCGTGTCTATGGTCAGCGTGGTTATGGGCAATTGGCGTCTCCTAGAGGTCCAAGTCATCCGAGGCGAGAAGCCGTGAGCGCTGGCCTGAGCGGTTCCTTGCCGTATCCAGACGCCGACGCAGCGAGGAGTATCCCAGCGCCAGTACGAATAGCGCCGCTGAGAATAGTACCACGGCGGGGCCTGATGAAACGTCGACGTAGAAGCTAACGTAGAGGCCCCCGAGTCCGCAGAAGGCGCCTATGACCACGGAGCCGACGAGCATCCTGTTGAAGTCGTTCGTCAACAGCCGGGCGACGACGGGTGGGATGACGATCGCGGCTGCGAGCATCGTCACGCCCAAGACCTGAAGCGAGACGACTATGACGGACGCTAGCACCAGCGAGAGGCCAGCGTCCACCCACCCGGAAGGCACGCCGTAGAACCGGGATACCTCGGGCTCGAACGTGGCGAAGAGCAGGTGCTTGTAGCCGACGAACACGGCCACCGCCGCCACCAGGGCCACGACCGTGACGGCGATTACATCGCCGTCCGAGACGCCGAGGATGTTTCCAAAGAGGGCCGCGTCGAAGCTTCGAGTAAAGCCCTTGAACCTGCTGATGAGGGCCACTCCCAGCGCGAAGCTCGCCGTGGTCACTATGCCGATCGCGGCATCGGCGCCGATCCGGCGATGCCGGGTCGTAAGGTTGATCAGCAGGGCTGAGGCGAAACCCCAAACGCTTGCGCCGACGAGGAAGTTGATAGACATCAGGTAGCTGACGACCGCCCCGCCAAAGATGGCGTGCGACAGTCCATGGCCGATGTAGGCCATGCGCCGGAGCACGATGTAGACCCCGATCAGCCCGCACAGGCCTCCGACCAGCGTCGAGACCACGAGCCCTCTAACGAAGAACTCATACTCAAGGGGAGTGAACAGGTTCCGTCTCCTCCTCGTGTTCATGGGTTGCGTCGGCCTTCCGCCCGTTGCGGCCGAAGACGTGAGGGGACTCGGCGACCAGCGTCATCCCCCGATAGTGCGTCACGTGTATCTCGGCGTTGTAGGTCTGTCGCAGAATGTCGGGCGTGAAAACGTCGTTGGGGGCGCCCTCCGCCACGATCCGTCCGTTCATGCACACGACCCATGGGAGGTGTGCGGCGACCGAGTTGATCTCGTGCGTCGTCATTACGATCGTCACGTCCTGGTGGTTGAGCTCGTCGAGCAGGTGCATAACGTCGTCCCGGGTCTTGATGTCCACGCCCATGGTCGGCTCGTCGAGCAGCAGCAGCCGGGGGTTGCTGACCAACGCCCTTGCCAGGAAGGCGCGCTGCTGCTGCCCTCCGGACAGCTCCCTGATGTGTCTGGCTGCCAACCCGCCTATGCCCAAGCGATCCATGATCTCGCGCGCCCTGTCGCGGTCGCTGCCGGAGAACCACGGGAACAGCGACGACTCGGCGGTCCGGCCCATCATCACGACCTGCTCGACCGTTACGGGGAAGTTCCAGTCGATGGTCTCGAGCTGCGGCACGTAGCCAATTCTCGGGCGGCGGTCCTGGATCGACCGCCCTTCGACAAGCACGTCGCCTTCGTATAGGGGCACCGCGCCAAGAATGCTGCGCAGGAGGGTCGTCTTTCCGGAGCCGCTGGGTCCCAGAAGCCCTACGAAGTCGCCCCGCTTTACGCCGAGGCTTACGTCTCGAAGCACGGGTACCCCATCGTAGCCGCAGGTCACGCCCCTGAGCTCGACGATGGGCTCTTCACGCTCGTACTGGTGCGGAATTGGGTGCAGCAAGGTCTACTCCGGGTATCTGGCGGCGCTCTCGCCCTGGAAAACCGGGCTCGGGTCGAAGCCCGACATCGCGTCGGCGCTGCCGCCGAGCGCCGAAACTATGGTCTCGACGTTCGACAGCATCATCCCCAGGTAGGAGTGCCGTTCGTCTCCGTGGGAGCCCGGGAGGTCATCGTCCCTAAGCTGGTCGATGAACCGGGCTCCGCCCTCTTTGGCGATCTGCTCCATCACCGGGCTCGGAAAGACCTCCGAGCCGAATATGGCAGGCACGCCTGTCTCCCTCACCTGGTCTATGAGCCTGGCTACCTCGCGAGCGGACGGCTCCGTGAAGTCAGACGGCTGAACGGCGCCTATGATTTCAAACCCGTAGCGGGCAGCGAAGAACGGGAAGGAGTCGTGATACGTCAACAGCTTGCGGTTGCCCGGAGGGATGGTCCGAACGGCTTCGGTGATCCGCCTGTCGAGGTCCTCGATCCGGGCCTTAAGCTCTTCGTAGTTCTGGTCATAGTAGTCGGAGTTCGCCTCGTCCAGGGCGACCAGCTCGTCCCGTATCAACTCCGCGTACTTCAGGGCCAAGAGCGGGCTCGTCCAGAGGTGAGGGTTCGGATGGCCGCCGGACTCCGGGAATGAGAAGTCGAACACCCACTCATCCCGCGCGATGGCCCTGTCGCCCAGGGCCAGAATCACAGTGTCGGGCCTCTTGTTGGCTTGGGCCATCTCCAGAGAGGGCTCTTCCAGGAACAACCCGTTCAGCACGATCAGATCTGCCTCCGCGATGGCCCTCGCCACCGAAGGCGCCGGGCTGAAGGTGTGGGAGTTGACCCCCTCCGGAACGATCCCCTCGAGGTCGATTCGGGTACCTCCGATGTTCTCTACGAGACTCGTGATAGGTGAGACGGTGGTAACGACCCTGAGCGCTCCGTTCTCCTCGCCCCTGTCCTCCGAACCGGAGCATGCGACCGCCGCTACCGCCGTCAAAGCCGCCAGCGTGGCAATCCATCTCTTCAGGCACCTCACTTTCCCCATAGCGCGCTTCGGAGTCGCTCCGACGTTCATCCCCCCTCGGGGTCCAACCGACAGTCCGCGCAGACGCCGAGGATCGCGAAGTGGTCCAAGTCGGCCTCGAATCCGTAGTCCTCAACCAGGGAGGCTCCCAGGCTCCTCATGTATCTGTGGTCGAGCTGGGTTACCCGGTCGCATGCACGGCAGACGAGGTGGTGGTGCCGCATCTTCTCGATCCACTCGTAACGGGACTCGCCGCCTCCCATCCTCGTCTCGGAGATCAGGCGCATCTCCCTGAGGACCGCAAGCGTGCGGTAGACCGTCGACACGTCCACGTAGGGGTACGACTTCCTGACCTGCTCAATGACGTTGGCGGCTGAGACATGGCCCCCGGAGTGCCGGACTGCCGACAGGATCAGCAGTCTTTGCGGAGTCAGTCTGTGGCCGGAGTCTCTGAGGGTTTGGGCGGTCGCTTGCTCGCAGCTCATGGCATCTAGCGCAAATAATTGCAACAGCAAGTCTATACAAGAGCCCAAAAGTGTGTCAATGCCACTGAGCTGCCCCAACAGCGTCACTGTTACTTCAACTGAGCAGGGTTTTGCGATTCACGCCCATCCCCCTCACCCTAACCCTCTCCCACGAAGGGGAGAGGGGACTTATGAGACGGGCTCAGCCGCCAGTAGCACTTGAAGGGCTGTCGAAGGCTGAATGCGCCAAAGTGCGACGGGGATGCTACAGACATAGAGGATGCACGCTCATCTGCTCCCGTTCAGTGACGAGATTCGACGCGTGGTCCCAGATTCCCCACCTGACATGGTTGGGGGCTGCTCGGTGTGCTTTCAGGGGGTGTCCGGGTGTCGACCAGGGGTGACGCATGACATGATCGGGCATCGGACAGGGTCTCGGGTGCCGTCTTTGAGGGTATCGGCAGCGGTTCGCTGCCAATTGTGGCTGTTCTCAGGCCGAAGAAGGCATGGCCCGGCCTGGCAACTCGGCAGAGTCGCCTACAAACCGATGCTCCAGGCAGGGTCGCCCTACGCTCGATACGGCTCGGCAGCCAGCGCCAATATCCTCTGCCGCGCCCTGAGCAGCAACTCGTATGAGGGATGGCCACGGGCAAGACGGATGATCAACCTCCTGGCGTGACGCATCACACGGCCCGGTAGGGCGATCAGGGCGAAGCGCACCGCCTTCAGACGCTTGCCCACCCACTGTCCGCCCAAGACCTGCCGCTTCATGGCAGAGTTCAGGTTGAAGGCCAGCACCGATATGGCCCACCATGCGGCGTTGGCCCCGAACAGCCCCGACGGCAGCCGGCCCCCAGCCAAGTCACTCTTCAGAACGCTGTGGACCTCCTCGCCCTTACCGCACCTCTGTCTCGACCACCAGATCAACTCATCTGCCGCAATGCTCCGGTTGGTCACCACTCCGAAGACCTTGTACCAGCCTCTGTTGGACAGCTCCATCGCGGGGAACGGAAGCTCCATCTGCCCCTCCATTCCCGGCAGAGGCTGTTCGATCAACCGCTCCCTGGTAGCTATGAACCGATACTCAGGGCTGTTCTTGGAGTGCCCTATCCAGTTGGGCACGAAGTTCACCTCAGTCCACTGCTGGCCCGTGTCCACACGATGCTCCCCAACCTTGCGGTACAGCGTCTGCCAGTCTTGCTCGGCGACCTCGGACACCGCACGGCGGAACTCCGCCGTCACGTCGACCCCAACCGCAAACTCGATCACCCCGGACCGCTCGTCTCTACCCTCCGCGCAGTACCGCAGCAACTCCCGCTGGTACCCCGCCGTGTCAGACCGCAGCATCACCTTTTCCACCCGTGTAGACAGATGCTCCAGTGCTTCAACCAACACTCGCAACTGCTGATGGCCCGCAGGTACGTTGCCGTCCCTAAACTCCGAATGCACGATCAACTCGGCCTCTGACCAGTAGGTGATCAGCGGCTGGTACGCCCTGTACTTCTTGTAGCTGGGGAGCGCCTCGTGCTTGCGCGTCTCCACCAGTGTGGCATCCATGTCCAGAGTGGCCTCGGTCTGAGGCGAACGGCTCTGCACGAAGCCCACCAGGTCGGCGTTCACCTTGCGCAGACCCTTCATAGCTCCATTGGGAGCAGGTATGAATGCTCTGTGAGCTTCCCGCTTCGCCTCCTCGCCCGCGTCATGGAACCTCTCCAGATACCGGAACACCGCAGACTCCGACGGCACGCTCCGACGACGCTCGACTCGCCATCTCTTCTCCAACGCCCTGCGCTCGCTGAGACGCATACCACAGGTCTCGAACTCTCGAAGCATCCTGCACAACCCTCTGTCCTTCTCAAGGAGATCAAGGTCGGACACCGACTCGCCGCCTGCCAAGTTCAGCAGCATCAGCGAGATGATCATCTGGCTGTCCGTCCAGCCCTGACCCCTCTCCCGCAGTCTCATGTGGCGCTCTACCGATGACCTCAAACCCGCTGCTTGCATCAACTCCACGTACGTCATCAGGCCGGACAGTCCCGTCATACCTGTCGAGCCCTGCTCCTGTTCGTACTGGAATGCCAGTAAGCCTTGCTTCTTAATAGCTGCACCTCGTTGGTGATCGTTTCTCTTGGTCAAGAAACATCTTAGCCCCCTTCGTGGCGGGCGCCAACGAGGTCCTTCTCTTATCTAGGTGGGGAATCTGGGTGGTGAGCCCATATTTGACAGGCTGCTCTGCAGATGCCTACAATGCCGCCTCTGAGCGTGGGCTTTTATGGCTCGTAGATACCGGACGTGATGGAGGTGAGTGATGAAATTGTTGAAGACCGCAGGGCTGTTGTTTTCGATCGCGGCTGTGCTTGCCGTCTTTGCCTGTACGGAGGAGGTCGTCAAGGAGGTGCCTGTAGATAGGCTGGTCACCCAAGAGGTGGTCAAGGAGATACCTGTAGAGAAGATCGTGGAGGTGGAGAAAGAGGTCGTCAGAACCGTCGAAGTGGAGAAGCCGGTACAGGTCATTAAAGAGGTTGTGAAGGAGGTGAAGGTACCGGGTGAGACAGTGGTGGTGGAGAAGGAGGTTGTGCGGGAGGTGGAAAAAGAGGTGGTGGTGGAGAAAGAGGTGGTTAGGACCGTGGAGGTGGAAAAAGAGGTGGTGATAGAGGTGCCTAAAGAGGTGGTGATAATGGAGACGGTCGAAAAGATCGTCTTCAGAGATCCACGCGCCGGCGGCACTTTGAGGTCGAACTTCCCCGGTATGAAGACGCTGGACATCCAGACCGCGGCGGGACCGGGAGAGGTCGCAACGCAGACTCACGAGGGCATTTTCGCCCGCACGGCGGCGATGACGTCGGCGGGGGTCCAGGTGGACAGCTGGGAAGCCAGCTCGGATGGGCTGACGTGGAAGTTCCATCTCCGAGAAGGCCTGAAGTTCCACAACGGCGAGCCGATTACGGCCAGGGATGTCAGGGGTTCGGCAGAGCGCTCGAAGGACACTCCGGGGCTCTATATACAGTTCAACAAGGAGTTCTTGGACAGCTGGACGGAGCTTGACGACAACAACTTCCAGCTGACGCTGAAGAAGAAGGCGGCCTTTACGCTGGACGCCCTCGCGGACGGCGGCGCGACTCCGACCGTGCCTAAGGAGATATGGGAGCTGCCTGTAACGCGGGCTTCTACCGTGCTGATCGGAGCGGGGCCCTACAAGCTCGAGGAATGGATACCCGGCGACAAGACGACTCTGTCCCGGTTCGACGACTACATCCCGTCCGAGGAGCGCTCCAGCTTCATGACCGGCAAGAAGGTGGCGCTGATCGATACGATCGAGTACATCGAGATTCCCGACACGGCCGCGCAGATCGCGGCGATCGAGGTCGGGGCCGTGGATGTTCTCCTCTCAGTCGGCGGGGACTTTGCGGAGCGTCTGGAGAAGCACCAAGAGGTCAACCTCATCAACCTCGAGTCGCCGGCCCGCCGGCTCGGCATCTGGCTCCAGCACGACCACCTGCCCTTCAGCGACCTTCGCGTGCGGAAGGCCCTGCAGCTCGCCATCGACGCGGAAGACATCCTGAGAGGCGCGGTGGGCCCGGCGAAGTACTGGAGGACATGCGCCTCGATCTGGTCCTGCGGTACGGCTTGGGAGACCGACGCCGGATCGGAGGTCTACAACGTCAAGGACCTGGACCAGGCCCGCCAACTCGTCAAGGATGCCGGGCAAGAGGGCTACGAGGTGAAGTTCATCGTCGGGGAGTACCATCCGGTGTTGGCAGGCTCCAGCAAGGTGGTGCGCGACATCATGGAGAGCATCGGTCTCAAGGTCGACTATCAGGCGATGGACAACGCGACCTGGCGAGCGACTCGCGCCGACTCTGATAACTGGGACGCGCTCATCACCGCGAGCGTCGGCTTCTACCACCCGTACCTTGGGGCTACCGCTCACCTCAAGAAGGAGGGCTGGCTCCACAAGTACAAGGACGACACCGGCAGACTGACCGCCCTGTGGGACAAACTCTTTGCGGACGTGTACTCGATCGAAGAGACGCAGGCGATTGCAGGAGATATTGCCAAGGCTGTGTACGATGATGTTCCCATCGTCAGCGTGGGCGAGTACTTCGAGCTCTCGGCGGCGCGCAAGGATGTCAAGGGGTTCGCGCCTCTACTCTGGAACCGGCCGTTCTTCAACGTGTGGCTGGAACGCTAGCGGTCAACGTCCTGAGGGGCGTAGTCCTGACCTGTATTTGGTGGTGTTAGGGCGAAGGAGTACTTCGCCCTAACACCGTTGGCTTGCCCTAGTACGTTTCCATATGATTCTGGCCAATTGCCCGAAGAACACCCGCACCCCCGGATCAAGTCCGGGGCAGGCTCTCTCCCGTCAAGGGAGAGGGAAGGGCCCGCACTACGATTTGGCCGTCATGTTCAAGTGGAACCGGTACTAGCTGCTTGCTTGACGGCGCCGCGTGGCTTGGCGCTCCTCGGCGTCGCACCGAGGGAGGATGCTGAAGGGTGCAAAAGTACCTCATAAGGCGGTTTCTGGCCACAGTGCCCATCGTCCTCCTGGTGGGGACTATGTCCTTCTTCTTGATGCAAGTCGCGGCCGGCGACGCCGTTGGCGTGATCATTGATGAGGAGGCGACGCGAGAGCAGGAGGAGGCGCTTCGAGACGAGCTCGGACTGAACGATCCGGTCCTCGTGCAGTTCGCGAGGTGGGTGGGCGACCTGTTCCGGGGCGACCTGGGGACGTCGCTCATCAGCAGGTACCCAGTTACGAGGCTGATGGCCCCGCGCCTGGAGCCCACCCTGAGCATAGCCTTCCTCGGGACCATCCTCTCGGTGCTCCTCGGCATACCGCTTGGCTTTCTGGCCGCGTGGAGGCCCAATTCCGGCTTGGACCGCGCAGTCCTGTTTTTCTCTGTCATAGGATTCTCCGTGCCTGGCTTCTGGCTTGCTTTCTTGGCGCTCTGGACGTTCTCCGTCAAGCTCTCGCTCTTTCCGGTTCTGGGCTACACGCCCATCTCGGAGGGCATCCTTCCCTGGGTGCGCGGCATAACCCTGCCTGCCATCGTCATCTCCGTCTCGACGGCGGCGGTATTCGCGCGGATGACGCGCACAGGGATGGTCGAGGTGCTTCAGCAGGACTACATCAGAACAGCGAGGGCAAAGGGTCTGGGCGAGCGCATCGTGCACTTCCGACACGCGTTCAAGAACGCCTCCATCCCCGTCATCACGACGCTGGGCTTCCTGGTCGTGGGGCTCGCCACCGGGACGACGATAATCGAGATAGTCTTTACGATTCCGGGTCTCGGCAGGCTCCTGGTCACGGCGGTGGTCGACCGCGACTACCCTATCGTCCACGCCCTTCTCATGCTGACGGCGCTGGTTTACATCTACGTGAACCTCCTGACTGACATCCTGTATGCGTACGCCGACCCGAGGATCCGCTACTGATGAGCCGGGAGGGTCTGTAGTGGCAACGACGATCGGCCGGCGGGAGCAGCCTGCCGTTGCGTCGCGCGCCGCGCAAAGGCTGCGCGCGGCGTGGCGGCCGCTTAGCAGGAACCACTACATGCTCTCCGGCGTGGTTTTCCTGGTGATGGTGAGCTCGCTGTCGGTCCTTGCCCCGCTGATCGCACGTACGGAGCCAACCCGGACCAACACAATCGAGCGCCTGCAGTCACCGTCCACGAGGCACTTCTTCGGGACGGATAACTTGGGGATGGACGTGTTCGACCGCACTTTGTACGGAGGACGGGTCTCCCTCTTCGTCGGCATCACGGTCGCCTTAAGTGTCGCGGCCATCGGCGTGACGGTCGGGCTGGTAGCCGGGTACTACCGCAGGCTCGACGACCTAGTCATGCGGCTGGCCGACGCAATGATGGCGTTCCCTACCCTAATGCTGGCCCTTGCGATGATCTCTGTGCTCGGTGGAAGCGTGCAGAACGTCATCATCGTGATAGTTGCGGTAGATACGCCCAGGATGGTCAGGCTCGTCAGAGGGCAGGTGCTGAGTCTCAGAGAGCAGCAGTTTGTCGAGGCGGCCAAGGCTGTCGGGGCTTCGGTTCCCAGGACCCTCTTCGTTCATATCGCTCCCAATACTTTCGGGGTTGTGATGGTGGCGGCGACGCTGTACTTCGCCGGGGCCGTAATGACAGAGGCCGCCCTGAGCTACCTGGGGGCGGGGGTCGCTCCGTACACTCCGACCTGGGGCAACATCATGTCGGGCGGACAGAGGTACCTCCAGGCCGCGGTGTGGGTCAGCTTCTTTCCAGGCCTCTTCCTGTTCCTGACCGTGCTGGCGATCAACTTGGTTGGAGACGGCCTGAGGGACGCGTTGGACCCCAGGCTTCGACGCAGGCTGTAGCCGACTGGAGCCCCCTAGGACAGTTTCTCCCGCTTCGGGCTGGGTGTGTATAATCTCCCTTGACCACAGTCGGTAGGTTTAGATGTGCGTATTTCGATCATCCTGATTGGAGCGGTCTTGGTTCTTGCCGCGTGCGGCGGGTCGAGCGAGCCTGCAACGCCGACTCCTCCGCCCGCACCGTCCATCTCCCCCGAAGATGGGGAGGCCATGCGCCGGTTGTCGACTGCCTACTGGGAGGCGTACAACCAAAAGGACATAGACCTCGTTCTGTCCTTCCTGGAGCACGACTATGGCCTGGAGCGGGAGTCGAAGATAGTCCGAGACCTTGGGCGGCGAGCCTTCATCGTGGTGGAGGTAGAGGTGACGGAGGAGAGTCCTCCTCGGCTGACCGCTTCCGACGAGGGGGAGATGTTCCTTCAGATCAGAGGTCTGGAGATACAGCCGGCCGCCCTGAGGGAGAGTGCGCCTCCTGATCGGGTCAGGATGGGCTTTGTGAGGCTGGCGGGGGAATGGAAGATAAACTTTGCCGAGAAGGTGGAGTAGCCTTGGTCAGACTCGGCCGGCCAGCCACAGACTCGGCCTGCTGTCGGGATGTGAAACGAGCCGACGGTGTTTGAGACATCCTTGAGCAAGAAACGGGCCGTAGGATCCGCCCTGCTCGTCGTTATCCTCTTCGTCTTTCTGGCCTTCAACCGCTTCCCGAAGCTGGACATCGTGCAGGAAGACCTGGATGCTGTCACCGGGACGCAGGTCGAGTGCTTCCAGGGCTTCTGCATCGAAGCCGAGCCAGATTCGTCCTTCCTCTCCCGATGGTGGGACTTCTCGTTGACCTACTTTGAAATCGTGGCGGCTGGAATGGTGTTCGCCTTCGTCGTCGCGGGTCTGACCGAAGCATTCCTGTTCCCCTCAGGCGCCGGTTCGTGGATTGCGAGAGGAGGTCTGTTTCAAGGGACGTTGAAGGGGCTCGGCATCGGTCCGGTCATGAACCTCTGCTCGGCGTGCATCGTTCCGGTGACCTCGGCCTTCCGTGGCAGAGGAGCGGGGATAGGTGGCACGGTGGCCATGGTCCAGGGCTCGTCGACTCTGAACCTGCCGGCCATCCTGATGGCGCTCGTCGTCTTTACGCCGATGCTCGGTGGGAGCCGCATTGTGGTGAGCGTGATCGGCGGGCTGCTGATCGGGCCGCTGGTGGCGATGATTGCCGGGGAGAAGCGTGGTCGGGAAGAGAGCATCCCGGCAGCCGCCGAGGTGGAGCCGGCCCCCCAGACTTGGGGCGAGGCCATCAGGGAGGCTTCGGTTGCCTGGGCCAAGTCCACCGGCGGCTACGTGCTTAGGATCGGGCCTATAATGCTAATCGCCGGACTCGCCAGCGGGCTGGCGATCCAGTGGCTCGGTCCCGATACGGTCGAAACGTACCTCGGCAACGACATCACGGGCGTTGCCATTGCGGCCACGCTGGGCGTCCTGATCAACGTCCCGCTGCTGTTCGAGATCCCGCTGGTCGTGCTGCTCCTGCTGCTCGGAATGGGGGTCGCTCCAGCCGCGACACTGCTGTTTGCCGCCGCGGCCGGGGGGCCCGTGACCTTCTGGGGGCTGGCCCGACTGATGCCGCGCCGGGCGATAGCAGGGTTCGCTGGCGCCACGTGGGGACTGGGGATCGCGGTCGGGGTGGCGGTCCTTGCTATCGGAGCATTGGCTCCGAGCGCCGACTTTGGCATCAGGACATCGGTGGTTTCCGCCGAGAGCCGCAGCGAACCCGAAACGGTGCCCGTTGCCGACCTGACGATTCAAGGACAGAGTCCGATCGACTCCGCGCCTCTCAGTCCGAGCAAGCTCGTCGACTCCCTGGAACTCGGCACGCCGGTCACGCCGTTTACGAACGTTGCGGCGACGAACCTCGGCGGCGACTTCGATATCTGGAATGACCGTCCGGGGGTGGCCGTATTCGACTACGACCGCGATGGAGACCTGGACTTCTACGTCACGACCGAGGCGGGCAACGGTAACAGGCTCTACCGCAATGTCGGAGACGGCACCTTCATGGACGTCGGAGAGCAGGCCGGGGTCGCGGCCATCGAAAGCCACAGTACGGGGGTCGTAGCGTGCGACCTGAACAACGACGGATTCCAGGACCTGTACGTCGGGGCCTGGGGAGACCCCGACGACGGAATGGACTTTCGTACGCCAAAGGAGCAGGGCAACCGGGACCGGCTATACCTGAACTTGGGTGACGGCTCATTCCAGGAGATTACGGACGAGGCTTTCGGCGAAACAGTCAACATACGGTCGGCAGCGAGCATCGCGTGCGCCGACGTTGACGGTGACGGTTGGCTCGATCTCTATGTCGGCAACCTGGCCGACGAGGACTTCCGCACCTTCGACTCACCCAGCCACCCTGGACACTACAACGTGCTGTATCTCAACAACGGCGACCTCACGTTCACCGAGGTATCGGAGCAGGCGGGCGTACGGGGCTCGCAAATACTTATGCGCTCCTCCTGGGGTCAAACGATCCGGTACCGGGACCCGGAGACTGGGGAGGAGTACGAGGGATACGACCCCGGCGGGGTCGATCTGTATGGTTATCGGATTGGCGACCCCACCGGGCAGACCCACTCCGTGCTGTTCTTCGACTATGACGACGACCGCGACATGGACCTATGGGTAGCCAACGACGGAGACCGTTTCCGAGTTTACCGGAACGACTCCTCTCCGGGGGAAGTGATGTTCGTTCCCGTGTCGCGGGCCATGGGCCTGGACAAGGTGGGCGCCTGGATGGGGTTCGCGGTGGGCGACTACGACGGCGACAGTGACCTGGACGTCTTCGTCGCCAACATCGGCTACCATTTTCGCCTTTACGTGGCCGAGGGCAGGCCAAACGGCTCGTGCAACTACCACGAGTACTTTCACTGGGGCACATGCCTGCACTATCTGCTCCGCAACGACGGCGTGGCGGACGTACCGGGGGCCGGGACTGTCGGCGTCTTCCCTGACGTGGCCTGGTCTACGAGGGTAGAGCCCAGCCCCATCATGCCGCCCGCTTCGCTGGACACTCGAAACATCCATCCTTTGCAGTCGGCTCCGACGGGCTTGGCGGCCTATGACTTCGGCTTCGGCTCTACGTTCTTCGACTACGACAACGACGGGATCCAGGACCTGTACTGGCTCGGCTCCACGGTCGAGCGCGGCGAAGGCCCCAGGGGGAACGTGTACCCCGCCGCCGGGCGGATGCTGAGGGGACGGGGTGGAGGGTCGTTCGAGGACATCACGGTAAGGGCCCACCTGCTCGACATCGTGGGTGTGGACTACTCCCCTGTGGACGCCCTTCAGTTTCCGCTGGACCTCGATTCTTTGCGGATAAACAGCCAGCTTCACGAGAACGGCAAGGGCCTGGCACATGGAGACCTGAACGGTGACGGTTACGTCGATCTCATCGGTACGAACAGCAGCGGTCCCGTCTACGTCAACCCGGCTGAGGCGTTGAAGGTCCGGGCCGAAGGGAAGTGGCCCGACATGGAAACCAAGCCCGCTCCCGGGCCGATGTTCGTCTGGATGAATGGCGGAGGAGAGCACCATTGGATAACCCTCCGCCTACAGGGTCGGATGGCCATCGATGGCACCGGCAGCAACGCTGACGGGATCGGGGCGCGGGTATACCTAAAGACTGCCCCACCGGATGGGGACGGTCCTCTGTCACAGGTACAGGAGGTGCGGGCCGGTTCCAGTTACCTTTCGATGGACAGCATCGACCTGGAGTTCGGCATCGGGAGCGCGACGACTGTGGACGAAATCCTGGTCATATGGCCCAGCGGGAGGGAACAGGTTTTAGTGGACGTCCCCGCCGACCAAGTGTTGACCATCACGGAGCCGGCCGAACAGGGCACAACTGAATCCCTACCCGGTCAGTCTCCATAGGGGCTTGGGCGGCGCCCATCGTCTAGGGTCGAGCCTGGGGCTCCCGTCAGATCACTTCCTTCGACTCGCCTGCGCCGTCTGAACTCTCTCCTGCAGCGGCCCTGATCGCCTTGAGGTCTTCTCTGAACCCGTTGTGCATGGCACGGGAGTCGGTGATGTGCAGGACGAATCGAGCCCCCTCCTTCAGCCACTTCACCGTTGTCTCCACGTCCTGGTGGTGGATGAGGGTCGGTGTATTGTGCGCCTTGCAGGCTGCGAGTATCTTGCGGAGCGTGGCTTCGTAGAGCGGGTGGTCCGTCTCGTCCGGGATGCCGAGGGTTATGCTGAGATCGTTGGGGCCCACGAAGATGCCGTCGATGCCGTCCACCTTCAGGATGTCGTCAAGGTTCTCGACGGCGGGCACGCTTTCGATGCCGATGATACAGACGCTGTTGCGATTCTTCTCCTCGAGGTAGGCCCTGGTCGCTTCGCTCGGGAACTCCCCCGTATCCATGACCTTGCGGGCCAGCGCTCCCTTCAGCGGGCGCCACTTGGCTGCGGCTACGACCTCCTTTACCTCCTCCACCGTCTCGCAGTAGGGAGCCAGTACTCCATGCGCCCCCGCATCCAGCGCCATGGTGACGTAGTGGGAATCGGGGATAGGTATTCTGACGATGGGTACTACGCCGTTCATACTGAATGCGGCAAGGAAGTCGGCAACCTCGGACCGGCCACGCGGCGAGTGCTCCATGTCGATGATTACGTAGTCGAGGCCGAAGTCCGACATGGGCACGCCCCAGCGCGGGTTCCTGCTCATGCTCAGCATCGTTCCGTATACGGTGCCACCCGATTGCAGACGCTTCTTCAGATCTTCGCCGTTCATTGCTTCCTCCTGAATGTGTCCTGTGGTCGCTAGTTGGTGTTGTAGATCTGGAGTCTATGCCTGTTGGTCTCGGAGACGAAGAGACGTTGTTTTGGGTCGAGCCTGACGGAGACGGGCCCCCAGAAGTAGGCCTCGGTCTGCGAGGACTGGTGGTCCGGCGAGGCGAGGTGGTCGGGGAGGTCCGGGTGGAGGTCCGCGACGTCTCTTGTGACCCACTCGTCGGGGTTGGCGTTGAAGAAGTCCCTGGCCCACCTGGATAGGGTGGCCTCGCCTCTGAGGAGCTGTACGGGAGAGCCGTCGGGGGCGAAGACCTGTACGCGCTCGTTGCCCCAGTCGGCGACGTAGACGAGGCCCTGGTCGTCGACGGCGACGGCTGATGGCCTGCTGAGCTGTCCCTGGTCTCGTCCCGGCGTGCCGTAGACGGCGAGCGGGGCGCCTTCGGAGGAGAACTTCTGGACGCGGTCGTTCCGCCAGTCGGCGACGAAGACGTCGCCGCGGGAGTCGACGGCGAGGCCCCACGGCATGTCGAGGCTACCGATGTGGGAGCCGTGCTGTCCCCAGCCGTCGATGTATTCGCCGTCGGTGGAGAACCTCTGGACGCGGTGGTTGTGCTGGTCGGCGACGTAGACGTTGTCGTCGGCGTCGATGGCGATGCCTGAGGGGCCGTTCATCTGGCCGGGGCGGCTGCCCGGCGCGCCCCACTTGTGGATGAAGTCGCCGTCAGAAGTGAAGATAGATACCCGGTTGTTGTGCTCGTCTGTGATGTAGAGGCGCTCTTGGCTGTCGAAGGCCATTGCGACCGGCTGAACGAACTGGCCGTATCCGAACTCGCCGAGGTAGTCCTCGTCGAAGTTGCAGATGCCGACCCTTATCGAGCCTCGCCTGCTGATGTCGCGCCTGTTGAGGACGAAGATGCGACCGTCGCGTGCGTGGGCGGTGTCGTAGGGGTTCGCAAAGCCTCGACCGTTGGAGCCGTTGTTGACGAGTCCTATGGTCTTCAGGTAGTCCACCTTTCGTAGGCCTATGCGAGCTGGTAGGCGCGGGAGGAGGCTGCGAGCCTGAGCACCTGTGCGACGCGCTGCTCGGCGTCGTCGCCGGGCTGACGGTCGGCGAGGTTGACGTCGCCGTCCTCGGATGCGACCTGGAGGAGGGCGTCTCTCGCGTCGCCCGAGACGTGGAGCGGCCCGAGCATCTCGAGGCATCCGTCGACGAGGTCCTGAGGCGCGAGCACGCCGCCGTCCATGGTGGCGAGCCGGTCGATGATGGCCTGGACGCCTGGGTTGGAGGTGTCGCCGAGCCACCTGGCGACGAAGTTGACGCGGTCTACGAGGGCTCCGGAGTTGATCCACTCGACGCCCTCGTGCCAGCCCTCGACGGTGGGCGGATTGAGGAGGCCCTGGCCCATGAAGAAGGCCTGGTTGGCGATGTCGTTGATTTCGAGGGTGGGCTGTCTGCACATGCCCGCGAGTCTGAGGGCTCCGACGACCAGCTCGACAGGCCCCTTGACACGCGCGAAGCGGGCCTTTCCCGACCTGAAGTACTCGGAGTTGAAGAGGGTCCTGAGGACGGCCCTGATCTCGAAGTCCGAGTCGAAGTAGGCCTTCATCATCTCCCGGATGGTGTCCTCGGCATCGTCGTCGACCTCGTCGGCGGCGAAGAACTGGAAGAGGCGCGTGGAGATGAAGCGAGCGGTGGGCTCCTGCCTGACGATGATGTCGACGATCTGCTCGCCGCTGAAGTTGCCCGTTTCGCCGAGGAATGTCTTGGGACCGTCGTCGTGGTCGTGGTCACGGTACTCGAAGTGCCATGAGATGCGGCCGTACGGCCAGATCGAGTCCTTCATAGCCCGCTGGGCCATGTACTCGGCGTTCTTGAGGGTCCAGCCGGTGAAGGCTCGCGCGCACTCCTTGATGTCCTGCTCGGAGTAAGAGCCGATGCCCATGGAGAAGAGCTCGAGTAGCTCCCTGCCGTAGTTCTCGTTGACGGCCCCGTCGTGGTTGTCCTGGTTGTCGAGCCAGACGATCATGGCGGGGTCTTTGGAGAGCTCGACGAGGATGTCCCGGAAGCTACCCAGGCCGAGGCGCCTGAACATGTCGATCTGGTTGAGGTGAGTCCTGGCCTGGTTGAGCTTGGAGTAGCCTGTGGCGAAGAGTCCGTGCCAGAAGAGGGTGAGCTTCTCCTCGAGTGGGCACTGGGTGGTGGCCATACGGTAGACCCAGTACGCGGCGGCCGAGTCGGGCTGTCGGAGCTCGTGCTGGTCGACGTGGAAGCGCCTGATGATGTCGTCCGGGAGGTTCTGTGCGTCTCCCGGGTGGAGGAGGTCCTCGACGACGTTCTCGTAGCCTCTGTCGACGAGCTGGTCGAGCTCGTGCCGAGGGGCACCGAAGCCCGCTCGCCTCATCAGGTGTGCCATCAGCTGGATGTCTGGGCTGGTCATCGGTCGATGCTCCTGCGGTGCTGTCCTGTCCTCTAGCTCCTGCCGTTTCCGCCGTTGTGGATGAAGCCGTGCTGCTCGAACTGTCCGTTGACGATGGGAGCGGCGTCGAGGTGGAGCCACCTGTCGAGGATGGTCGAGTAGGTGGACCTGAAGTCGTTGTTGAAGTGTAGGTCGCCCTCGAGCTGGTCCTCCTCCTTGATGGACGGGTACTCGCCGTACATTCCGCCGTCGACCTGTCCGCCGATGACGAAGGCGACGCCCCCTGAGCCGTGGTCGGTGCCTGAGCCGTTGTCCCTTATGCGCCTTCCGAACTCGGAGAAGATGAGGATGAGGGTGTCGTCCTCGCGGTCGTGCTCCTTGAGGTCGTCGTAGAAGTCTGCGACGGCTGTGGAGACGTCACCGATGAGGGAGGCGTGGGTGGCGAGCTCTCCTGAGTGAGTGTCGTAGCTTCCCTGCTGGGTGTAGAAGATGCGGGTGCCGAGGTCAGAGAACATGACCTTTGCGGCGTCGTTGAGGCTCTGTGCGATGGGGTTGGCAGCGTACTCTACGTTTGAGGAGTACTTGTCGAGGGCTGTCCTGAGGAGGTCTGCGCCCTTGAGGGCGTCGGTGCCCGTCTGGCCGAGGAAGTCCATGACGGCGTCCCTGCCGCGTTCTCCGCCGTACATCTTGGCGAATGCGTCGAGGGCGTACTTTCTGAGCATCTCGTCCTTGAGGTCAGGGAAGAGGCCGTAGGTCTCGAGGTTTCCGACGGACGCTACGGGGACGCCTCGTACGCCTAGGGCCCTTGGGAGACCCCTGCCGAAGTTGACTGCGGTGAGGACGTTCTCGCCGGTGGGATCGAGGTCCCTGGTGGCCCTTCCGAGCCATCCCTCGGTGGCGATGTCGTTGGGCTCGGCGGTGTGCCAGATGTCCATGGAGCGGAAGTGGGACCTGTTGGGGTTGGGGTAGCCGATGCCGTTGATGACGGCGACCTTGCCCTGGTCGTAGAGGCCCTTGATGGGGGCCATGTTGGGGTTGAAGCCGTGGCCGTCGTCGATGGGCAGAACGCTGTCGCCGTCGATGTTGACCGTGGGCCTGTAGTCGTAGTACTCGCCGGAGTTGAACGGGACGATGGTATTGAGGTAGTCGTTGCCGCCGCTGAGCTGGATGACGACCAGAGTGGGGTCATGTTTTCGGGTAGCCATTGTGCATCCCTCCTGCGAGCTGACGCGCGGGTCGTTCGATAGAACGGGAAAGTAGCCCGATATGTGCCGCCCATTCTACAACGGCGGTCAACCCTCAACAAGATTTCAAAGTCGGCTGCGTCAAGGGCCATTTGCGTAGGTTGCTGAAGCGGCTGTTTAGGATGGCGCAGCAAGTTTGACACCCCGTAGGGCTGCATGTATAATTCTGCTCTTGTTGCCCGCATGGGACGGGGAAGGTGTGTGCCCTGAGGCACATGTCCTAGGAGAGACGATTTGCCGACTGTCAACCAGCTTGTGCGCAAGGGCCGGAAGACGAAGGTCAAGAAGGACAAGGCACCGGCGCTGCGGTACGTCTTCAATTCGCTGTCGGAGCGCGGCCGGCGTGGTCCGGGCTCGCCCCAGAAGCGGGGCGTCTGCATCCAGGTGAGGACTCAGACGCCGAAGAAGCCCAACTCGGCGCTACGCAAGGTAGCCCGGGTCAGGCTGACCAACGGAATGCAGGTAACGGCCTACATTCCGGGCGAAGGCCACAATCTGCAGGAGCACTCGGTGGTCCTTATAAGGGGCGGGAAGGTCAGAGACCTTCCGGGCGTTCGATACCACATCATCAGGGGCGCCCTGGACACTGCGGGGGTAAGCGAGCGCAGACAAGGCCGCAGCAAGTACGGGAGCAAGATTACGAGATAACCACAGGGCCGGTCGATCGACTGGCCTCACTGAGTCAGCGGGAACCACCCTCACCTCGATCCTCTCTCATCGAGGGGGAGGGGGAGAAAGTATAAAGTGGCGAGACGAAGGCGAGCAAAGCGACGGTTCATACTGCCTGATCCGAAGTACAGGAACGTTCAGGTCAGCAGGCTGATCAACCGTGTTATGTTGCACGGCAAGAAGACGACCGCCGAGCGGATCGTGTACTCGGCTTTCGAGACTATGGAGCGCGAGGCGCGTCGACCAGCGGTCGAAGTCTTCGAGCAGGCCATCCGAAACACGATGCCCATGCTGGAGGTTCGGTCCAGGCGGGTCGGAGGGGCAACGTACCAGGTACCCGTTGAGGTACGGCCCGAGCGTCGTATGACCCTCGCGCTCAGATGGTTGGTACTTGCTGCGCGCGCCAAGGACGGCGTGCCGATGCACCAAAGGCTGTCGCAGGAGCTGCTAGAGGCGTTTCGCCAGCAGGGCGCGGCAGTAAAGCGAAGAGAAGACCTGCACCGGATGGCTGAGGCGAATCGCGCGTTCGCCCACTATCGCTGGTAGGTCTCAGTACCCCCGCGGCAGCCCCGTCTATTAACATGTCTCAGAACACCCCTGCCCAACGCACGCGCAATATCGGCTTCATAGCGCATATCGATGCCGGGAAGACCACGGTAACGGAGCGCGTGCTGTTCTTCGCCGGACGTATCTACAAGATCGGCGGCGTGGACGAGGGCACGACGACGATGGACTGGATGGTCCAGGAGAAGGAACGAGGTATCACGATCACCTCGGCCGCCACTACGTGCAACTGGGGCGAATACACCGTCAACATCATCGACACGCCGGGGCACGTCGACTTCACGGCGGAGGTCGAGAGGAGCCTCAGGGTGCTGGACGGAGGCGTCGTGATTTTCGACGCGGTGGCGGGTGTAGAGCCGCAGTCCGAGACGGTATGGCGCCAGGCCGACAAGTACCATGTTCCCAGGGTCTGCTTTGTTAACAAGATGGACCGTGTGGGGGCGGACTACGTCCGGACCATCGACAGCATCGCTCACCGGCTCAACGCTAACCCGGTGGCAATCCAGCTTCCGATAGGGAGCGAGGACTCCTTTCGAGGAATCGTCGATCTGATCGAGGGGAAGGCTTACATATTTTCAGAGGACGAGGTTGGCGCCTTCAAGGAGGGCCCAGTCCCCGAGGAGATGATCAAGGAGTTCAACGATCACCGGGACGCCATGGTGGAGAAGATAGCGGAGACCGACGAGGACCTGATCGTCAAGTACCTGGAAGAGCATGAGATCACCAAGGAAGAGATAAAGAGCGCTCTCCGGCGGGCGACAATCGACTACCGACTGGTCCCGGTGCTCTGCGGGACTGCCCTCCAGAGCAAGGGCATCCAGCCTCTTCTGGACGCGGTCTGCAGCTACCTGCCGTCGCCGGCGGACGTGCCGGCCGTCAGTGGCAAGGACTACAAGACGGGGGAAGAGGTCGAACGCGAGGCGAGGGAGGATGCACCTCTCGCAGCGATTGCGTTCAAGACGGTGTCCGATCCGTTCATAGGACGACTGGTCTACTTCCGGGTGTATTCGGGTAGGTGCGAGTCCGGGAGGACGGTGTTCAATCCGACCCAGGGCAGGCGGGAACGTCTAGGCAGGCTCGTGAAAATGCACGCCGACAGGCGCGAGGAGGTTTCGGTGGTGGTGGCGGGAGATATCGCCGCCGCAGTGGGGCTGAGAGGGGCGTCGACCGGCGATACCATTTGTGACGAGAAAGACGCAATTTTGCTGGAGACGATCACCTTCCCGGAGCCGGTCGTGTCAGTGGCCATCGAGCCGAAGGCAAAAGCCGACCGTGACAAGCTGGACGAGGCCATCGGCAAGCTGGCAGACGAGGACCCGACCTTCAAGACGATCTATGACGATGAGACCGGCCAGACCATCATCTCAGGGATGGGAGAGCTCCACCTGGATATATTGACGGACCGTATGAGACGGGAATACAAGGTGGAGGGCAACGTCGGCAAGCCGAGGGTGGCCTTCCGCGAGACGATAGGGCGGAAGGCGCGCGTCGAGGGGAGACTGGTCAGACAGACGGGAGGACACGGCCAGTACGGTCACGTGTGGATCGAGATGGAGCCGCTGGAGCGTGGCGCCGGAATCTTGTTCGAGTCGGCGATTAAAGGTGGGACGATACCGCAGGAGTTCATCCGGCCGATAGAAGACGGTGTGCGACAGGCCTTGAACGCGGGGCCTCTTTCGGGGTATCCTATTGTCGACGTTAAGGTGACTTTGGTGGACGGGAGCTACCATGAGGTAGACTCGTCCGGGATGGCGTTTCAGATCGCAGGCTCAATGGCGGCCAAGGCAGCCGTCAACAGGGCCGGCGCCATACTGTTAGAGCCTATCATGCGCCTGGAGATCGTTGCTCCAGGCGCCTTTTTGGGCGATGTGCTGGGAGACCTGGGCCGCCGCCGCGCAAATATCAGAAATATCGAAGGCCTGCGCGATGTCCAGTCCATCCGAGCGCTGGTTCCCCTGGGCGAGAGCTTCGGATATGCGAACTCACTGAGGTCGCTCACACAGGGGAGAGCGAGCTACACGATGGAATTCGGCAGCTACGAGGTCGCGCCAGCCTCCATACTGGCCGCATAGGAAACCATGACGACGACACATCAGAGAATAAGGATAATCCTGAAGGCGTTCGATCACCGGATACTCGACGTATCCGCCGGTCAGATCGTGGAGGCCGCGGAGCGCACTGGGGCCCGGGTGACGGGCCCGGTCCCGTTGCCGACGAGCATCAAGAGATTCTGCGTGATACGGTCGCCGCACATCGACAAGGACTCGAGGGAGCACTTCGAGCTGAGGACGCATAATCGTCTCATAGATATACTCGAACCGACATCGAAGACGATCGACTCGCTGACGCGGCTGAACGTGCCGGCAGGTGTCGATATCTCAATCAAGCTGTAGGACGCTGATCTTAGAAATGCCAGTACGAGCGATGTTAGGCAAGAAGGTCGGCACCACGGCGACGTTCCGCGAGGACGGGCAGTCCGACTGTGTTACGGCAATCCGGGTGGGGCCGTGCACCATTACTCAGATCAAGACGATGGACAAGGACGGCTACGAGAGCGTGCAGCTTGGCTTCGAACTGGTGCGGCGTCTGAACAAGGCCGAGGCCGGTCATCTTCAAGGATCGGGCGGTCTCTTCCGGTATCTCCGCGAGGTGGAGTCAGACGACTTGAGCGAGCTCGAGTTGGGCCAGACGCTGGACGTGGGCGTGTTCCAGGCCGGCGACAAAGTGGACGCGACGGGGCTCTCCAAAGGCCGCGGCTTTGCCGGCGGCGTCAAGAGGTACAAATTCAAGGGAGGACCCAAGACCCACGGACAATCTGACAGACATCGGGCCCCCGGATCCATCGGGGCCGGAACGTCGCCTGGGCGGGTTATCAAGGGCCACAAGATGGCGGGCCACATGGGCAATGCCCGGGTAACCGTCCGAAATCTGGAGGTGGTTCTGGCCGATCCCGATCGGGGCCTGCTGCTGGTCAAAGGGGGAGTGCCCGGAGCGAGCAACGGGCTGCTGATGGTCAGCAAGTCTCGTCGATAGGCAGAAAAATGAAACTGAAACTGCGAAATACAGAGGGTAGGATAACGGGAGACGTCGAGGTGAGTGACGACGTATTCGGCGCCCCGATGAACGAAGCGCTGGTGCATCAGGTGGTCGTTGGGCAGCTGGCCAACGCCAGGCGGGGTACGGCCCAGTCCAAGGGCCGCTCCGACGTATCGGGCGGTGGGAGGAAGCCTTTTTCGCAGAAGGGGACGGGACGGGCGCGCCAGGGAACCATCCGCGCTCCTCACATGAGAGGCGGCGGGACCGCGTTCGGACCCGCGCCCAGGAGCTACCGCCACCACACACCCAAACGAATGAAGCGAGCCTCGATGCTGGCCGTTCTCTCGGACAAGGTGCGCGACGGTCGCGTGACCGTGTTAGAAGAGTTGTCGCTGGAGAGTGGCAAGACCAGAGAGATGGTCCGGGTTCTGGGCGCCTTGAAGACGGAGACGCCAGTGCTCCTGGTGGCCGACGGCGCGGGCGCCGATACCCTGCGTGCGGCCAGGAACATCCCGAGGCTGAGCACGCTGCCGGCAGCGCTGTTGAACAGCGTCGATATATTGAATCATCAGGGTGTCGTGATGACTCTCGATGCCGTGCGCAAGGCGGAGGAGTTGTGGGGAGCCCCGCTGAGGCGTGGGACGACCGCGGCTGTCGAGGCGGAGTCCGGCGGATGACGATGCATGCACTGAGTATTCTGAGAAGGCCGGTCATTACGGAAAAGAGCACGCTTCTGCAGGAGACGGGCAAGTACGTGTTCGAGGTAGACGAGCGAGCCAACAAGCTGCAGATAAAGGGCGCGGTTGAGGAGGCCTTCGACGTCAAGGTCCTGAGTGTCAACGTCATGAAGGTACGGGGCAAGTCGAAGCGATTCGGTCCGCGGGAGGTTGTCCAGCGATCGTGGAAGAAGGCGATCGTGACACTGGCGCCCGGCGAGGCCATAACCATCTTCGAGGGCGTATAGATGCCGCTCAAGACGCGTAAGCCGCTAACTCCCGGACAACGTGGTCTGGTTACCCAGACCAACGATGACATCACGTCTGCCAAGCCGAAGAAGTCCCTTCTCGAACCTCTGCGGAAAAAGGGCGGGAGGAACTCGGGAGGCAGCATCACGGTCAGGCACCGTGGAGGCGGCCACAAGCGCAGGCTCCGCAAGATCGACTTCAAGAGGGACAAGCCGGGCGTGCCCGGAGAGGTGATGACGATTGAGTACGACCCGAACCGGTCGGCCAGGATCGCACTGATCAAGTACCGGGACGGCGACTGGAGATATATTCTGGCGCCGCAAGGGCTAGGGGTTGGCGATCAGGTGGAGGCCGGCGAGGACGCCCCGAGACGTGTAGGCAATGCGCTGTCGCTGAAGTCCATCCCGTCCGGCACGGTGGTGCACAACGTGGAGCTCAAGGCCGGAAAGGGCGGCCAGATCGTGAGAAGCGCGGGGAACGGCGCTCAGGTACTGGCGAGCGAGGGTCGGTATACCTTGCTTCGACTGCCCTCCGGTGAGGTCAGATACGTTCTGGGTGCCTGCATGGCCACAATAGGCCAACTCAGCGCTCCGGATCGCAAGAACATCAAGCTAGGCAAGGCTGGGAACAAGAGGCACCGCGGATGGAGGCCTGAAGTCCGCGGGGTCGTCATGTCACCGGCCGATCACCCTCACGGTGGGGGCGAAGGCCGCTCTCCGATCGGGATGCCGGGCCCGAAGACGCCGTGGGGCAAGCCTGCCCTAGGCTATCGTACGCGTAAGAAAAAGAAGCCGAGCGACCGGTTTATAGTCAGGCGACGGCACAAGAGGTAGACGGTGTCTCGATCAATAAAGAAGGGCCCCTACGTCCATCCGAAGCTGGCCAAGAAGGTGGACGCAGTCAGGCGCAGCAGCAGCAAGGTCATCATCCAGACATGGTCAAGGGCTTCGATGATTATGCCCGACATGCTGGGACTGACTATCGCCGTCCATGACGGTCGACGCCACGTGCCCATATTCATAACTGAGAACATGGTGGGCCACAGGCTCGGTGAGTTTGCGCCAACCAGGACGTTCAGAGGCCACTCGACAAAGTCCGAGCGGACGACGAGTGTGTAGCGTGAGGAGACTGTAGTTGCCTGTCAAGGCGACCGTGGCGAACACGGGCATATCCTTCAAGAAGATCAAGCCGACCCTGGACATGGTCCGGGGCAAGAAACTGGAAGAGGCGCTCCAGATCCTCCAGTTCCGCTCGTCTCCGGCGGCCAAGTGCCTGGAGAGAGTGGTGAGGTCTGCGGCTGCCAACGCCGAGAACGAGCTTATGGCGTCGCGGTCGGATCTCAGGATCGTGGAGGTGTACGCGGGGGAAGCGCCGCGCACCAAACGGTTTCGCGCACGGGCCAGGGGGCGATTCGGCCGGATCATCCGGCAGAGCACTCATCTGACCGTGGTGCTGGACCAGGAGGAGTAGGACTTGGGCCAGAAAACACACCCGATAGGCTTCCGTCTGGGGATCGTCAAGGACTGGCAGGCGAGGTGGTTCGCCGGCAAGCAGAGCAATTATCGCGGCCTCGTGCTCGAGGATATGGCGATCAGGACCGCCGTCCTTTCAGGATACGAGGACGCCGGGATCTCCAGAGTGGAAATCGAGCGGAACAGCAGCGACGTTGTGGTCACGATCCACACGGCCAGGCCGGGCATCGTGATCGGAAGAGGCGGAACGCGCGTCGAAGAGCTGCGGAAGAGAATCGAGGAGATGGGCAAGAGGCGGGTGCGCCTCAATGTCCAGGAGATAAGGCAGCCGGAGATGGACGCCTTCCTGGTGGCCCGGAGCGTCGCGGACCAGCTAGAGAGGCGGATAGCGTTCAGACGCGCAATGCGGCAGGCCGTGAGCAGGACGATGCAGGCCGGAGCGATGGGTGTCAAGCTCGTAGCCTCCGGCAGGCTGGGAGGCGCGGAGATCGCCCGTACGGAGAAGGCGAGAGAGGGGCGGGTGCCACTGCACAAGCTCCGCGCAGACATCGACTATGGCGTGGCCGAGGCGGCGACGGGCTTCGGCAGAATCGGGGTGAAGGCCTGGATATACAAGGGCGATATCCTCGAGACTGTCTCACAGGAGCCTGAGGTCGAGGATATGTTGCCGATCGAGGTGACGTTGAAGGCTGACGAGCTGGAAGCCGAAGTGGCGGCGGAAGCTCTGGCAGAGAGAGAGACTAGAGAGGATGCTGCAACCCAAGAGGGTGAAGTACAGGCTTCATCATAGGGGCCGGATGAAGGGCGTCGCAGTTGCCGGGAGTACGATCAGTCTCGGCGAGTACGCCCTGAAGGCGACCGAGCCCGCGTGGCTGACATCTCGTCAGATAGAGGCGGCGCGGATCGCGATGACGCGTCACGCGCGGCGCGGCGGCCGTATATGGATACGGGTGTTTCCAGACAAGTCGGTGACGGCCCGGCCTGCCGAGACTCGTATGGGCAGCGGAAAGAGCGCGGTCGACCATTGGGTAGCGGTCGTGCGGCCTGGGAGGATCCTGTTCGAGATGGCGGGCGTGGAGGAAAGCGTCGCCCGCGAGGCGCTAAGGCTCGCGGCGTCCAAGCTGCCCATGGGTACGCGCGTCGTGGAGAGGCCCAGCTTGCAGGCGGCCGAGAGCGCCTAGCTGAGGATGCGATAATATGGAGATCGACGATATCAGGGCGATGACGGATGAAGATCTGGGCAAAGAGCTCGACGCTACTCAGAGGGAGCTCATGAACCTCCGGTTCCGGGTTGCCACGATGCAGGTTGCGAACGTGAACGAGATCAGAAAGGCGAGGGGTCGCAACGCCAGGATAAATACCGTGGTACGGGAAAGGGAGCTGGCTAGAGCCGAGCTATGAGTTATCAGAGACGCAGAGTACGAGTGGGGAAAGTCGTGAGCGACTCGATGGACAAGACGGTCGTAGTCGCTGTCGAGTGGAAGCGGCCTCACCCCCTGTACAAGAAGCCGGTCCGGAGGCGGTCCAGGCTGAAGGCGCACGACGCCGACAACAGCTGTCGATTCGGAGACGTGGTCCAGATAGTCGAGAGCAGACCGCTCTCCAAGACAAAAAAGTGGAGGGTCAAGCAGATACTCTCCAGTGTAGAGACCGCTGAGATCCAGCCTGAAGAGATCACAGTCGATGCGGACGTCCTCACGGCGCAGGTCAACAGGCCCGAACCAGAGGCGATGGTTGACGAAACCATTTCGGATGATGGAGCACCTGAGGCAGCCGGACAAGACGAGGACAAGAAGGACGAGAGTTGATTCAGCAGTACAGCCGCCTGAAGGTCGCGGACAACTCGGGCGCCAGGACGATCAGCTGCATCGGCATACCCGGAGGGAGCGGGAGGAAGTACGCTTCGCTTGGGGACGTGATCGTTGCGTCCGTCAAGGAAGCGGCGCCCGCAGCGGCTGTGTCCAAGGGGGAGGTCGTACGTGCGGTCGTGGTGAGGACCGCGAAGGCGAACAGGAGGCCGGACGGATCGCACATCAAGTTCGACGATAACGCCGCAGTCCTCATAGACGACGGTCAGATGCCCAGAGGCACCAGGATATTCGGTCCTGTGGCGCGCGAACTTCGCGACAAGAACTTCATGCGGATCGTGTCTCTGGCCCCGGAGGTCCTCTGATGCGTCTGCGGAGCAACGACAACGTACTGGTAATCAAGGGGCGGGACAGAGGAAAGCAGGGTCGCATCCAGCAGGTCATTACCAAGGACAACAAGGTGGTAGTGGAGGGCATCAACGTCTCAAAGCGGCACTCGAAGCCGACGGCTAACGTCAGGCAGGGGGGGATCATTCAGAAGGAGATGCCGATCCAGGTGTCTAACGTAATGTTGGTATGCACACATTGCAGTCGCCCGTCGCGGATTCTGTACAGAGTTCTGGCTGATGGGACCAAGGCGCGAGTGTGCCGGCGATGCGAGGAAGTCATAGAGTGACGACTGAAGATAAAGAAAAGGACGCCCCAAAGGCTTCCACGACCGGAAAAACGACGCGGAAGCGCACGACGAAGGCGAGCGCCGAAAGCAAGTCCGGCGGCAAGAAGGCGTCGAAGTCGACGGCTGCCGCCCCGAAGCGTCGCAGTCGAGCCTCCAAGGCGGAGGCCGAAGCCGCTGTTGTCGAGGCGCAGCCAGTCCAGTCTCTGCCACGGCTTCTCGTACGCCATCGGGAGGACATCGCAGCGACGTTGATCAAGGAGTTCGGCTACACGAGCCCGATGCAGGTGCCGAGACTTCAGAAGATCGTTCTCAACATAGGGCTGGGCGAGGCTCTGGACAACGCCCGGGCCGTGGAGAACGCTACCAACGACCTCACCCGGATATCCGGGCAGAAGCCGGTCACGACTCGCGCCAGGAAATCGATAGCGGCTTTCAAGGTGCGGCAGGGAATGCCCATAGGCGTGTCGGTTACTCTGCGGGGGAGGCGGATGTACGAGTTCCTCGACCGGCTGATGAATGCCGCCCTGCCGAGGGTGCGCGACTTCCGGGGTGTACCTCGGAAGTCGTTCGACGGTCGCGGCAACTATGCGTTGGGGCTCCGGGAGCAGGTGATTTTTCCGGAGATCGACTACAACAGCATCGATAAGCTGCGCGGGTTGCAAGTCGTGGTCGCTACCACGGCGCGGGGGGACCGTGAGGGGCAGAGGCTGCTTGAGCTGCTGGGCATGCCGTTCGAGCGAGCGCAGTCGGCGGCGGCCTGAAGAGGTTGAGGCGACACGGGGCCGGAGGTGTAGGAAGAGTTGGCTAAGGCATCGAAGATAGCACGTTGGAAGAAGCCTCAGCGTTTTCAGGTGAGGCAGATCAACAGGTGTCATAAGTGCGGCAGGCCACGCGCGTACATCCGGCATTTCGGCCTTTGCCGTATATGCTTCAGGGAGATGGCCCTGGAGGGCCTGCTTCCGGGCGTACGCAAGGCTAGCTGGTAGGAGCGAGGACGACGATGTCAGTAACAGACCCGGTGGCCGACATGCTGGCCCGGATCAGGAACGGGACCATGTCGCGTCACGAGACGGTGATGGTGCCCCTGTCGAAGCTCAAGCTGGAGATGGTCCGTATCCTCAAAGAGGAGGGGTTCATCGAAGACTATGAGAAGACGAAGGGGGATACCGGGCACGACTCGATCAGGATAAGGCTCCACTACAGGAGCAGGGAGGAGCCGGGCATCGCGGGCCTGAAGCGTGTGAGCAAGCCAGGCCTCAGGATCCACGTTGGAAGAGGCGAGATCCCGCGGTACTACGGCGGACTAGGTGTGGCCATACTCTCAACCTCCAAGGGCGTGATGACTGGCAAACAGGCGTGGAGGAATGGAGTCGGCGGAGAGTTGCTATGCTACGTGTGGTAGGTCGGGAAGATGTCTAGAGTCGGCGTCCAACCGGTCCAGGTACCGGACAAGGTGAACGTGACTATAGAAGGCAGCCTCGTTTCGGTCGAGGGCCCGCTGGGAAGGCTCGAGCGGCGGTTCCACGGCTCGATGTCGATCTCGCAGGAGAACGGATCGCTGAACGTGGCCAGACCATCAGACGGACGACAGCACCGGGAGCTCCACGGGGTGAGCAGGAGCCTGTTGGCCAACATGGTTACGGGCGTGAGCGAGGGCTATTCGAGGACTCTGGAGATGGTCGGAGTGGGGTACAGGGTTCGTCAGGACGGCAAGGGTGTCACTCTGAGCGTGATGTTCAGCCATCCGGTGGAGATTCAGCCGCAGGCCGGGATCGAGGTCGAGGTGGAGGGCAACAACCGCATCCATGTCAGAGGCGTCGACAAGCAGGCGGTCGGACAGGTGGCGGCGCAGATACGGTCGGTGAGGCCACCCAATATCTATACGGGCAAGGGCATCCGGTATCTTGGCGAAGAGGTGCATCTGAAGGCTGGCAAGAGCGCCAGAAGGGCCGAAGTCTAATGGCAAGGGCGCGTACAAGAAGCGGAAGAAGGCTCGTGCGTCATGTGAGAGTCAGGCGCAAGGTGGTTGGCACGGCCGAGCGTCCCAGGCTTGCCGTTTTCAGGAGTCTGGGCCATATCTATGCGCAGATAATCGACGACGCCCAAGGTGAGACGCTGATTGCCGGGTCGAGTCTCGACGGCGAAATCAGGGGCGGAAAGAACGGGAAATCGAAGACCGATGTTGCCAAGCTTGTCGGAGCGATAGTGGGCAAGCGCGCCAGCGAGGCCGGGATAACCGCAGTCGTGTTCGATAGAGGCGGTTATAAGTATCACGGACGCGTCAAGGCATTGGCCGACGGAGCACGCGAGGGAGGACTGGTTTTCTAAGTGTCTATGTATCGACAGCATGAGGGGTCATTCTCTGAAGATGGCGAGCTTCCGCTCGTTGAGAGGGTCGTCAAGATCTCGCGTGTATCTAAGGTGGTGAAGGGCGGGCGGCACCTGAGCTTCAACGCAATTGTGGTAGTCGGAGACGAGCAGAGCCGGGTTGGAATCGGCCTGGGGAAGGCCGACGCGGTCCCGGACGCGGTGAGGAAGGGGGGCGCGGCTGCCAGGAAGAACATGATCACCGTGCCCTTGAAGGGAAGCACGATTCCTCACGAGTTGGTGGCGAAGTTCGGCGGATCAATGGTGATGTTGAAGCCCGCCTCACCGGGAACGGGCGTCATCGCAGGCAGTTCCGTGCGGGCGGTCGTGGAGCTCGCTGGAGTCAGGGACATCCTGACCAAGGTGCGGCGCAGCACGAATCCGGTCAACGTAGTCAAGGCGACGTTCGCCGGGCTCGCGGCGATGCGGGACCCCGAAGAGGAGCTGGCCAAGAGGAGGCGCGTGGTCGAGATGTCGGGCGCCGCTCAGGCCTCAGGCCGCCGGGGCGTCTGAGGTTTCTCTTGCTCTACACGAACCTAGACCGACAGGTCTGTCATTCAATGGTATCAGCACGAACCGGTATGTCAGGCGGGACAAGCGACTGAAATGGGAAAGATATCGATAACCTGGAAGAAGAGCGGGATTGGTAAAGCCCGCACTCAACGAAGGACGATCGAAAGCCTGGGCCTCAGGCGTCTTCACCAGACGGTGGAGCACGATGATACACCGGGGATCAGGGGCATGATTGAAAAGGTCCGGCACCTCATTGTGGTGGCGGAGGTCCAGGATGAGAAGGGAAAGTAGAGCTCAAGTGGAGCAGTATCGATTACGTCCAGCGGAAGGCGCCAAGAAGTCCCGTAAGAGGGTGGGCCGCGGCGATGGGAGCGGCCGTGGCAGCTATTCCGGTAAGGGGCTGAAGGGTCAGAAGGCCCGCAGCGGTCCAGGCATACGCCTTGGATTCCAAGGGGGGGGGCTGCCTCTCATCAAGTCTCTGCCCAAGCTGCGAGGTTTTACCAGGGCGGACCGGACTGTGTACAGCCTCGTAAATCTCGACAGTCTTGCCAGGCTGCCGGCAGGCAGCGTTGTAACGCCCAAGTCTCTGGTCGAGGCTGGGCTGGTCAAGAGGCTGGACAGGCCGGTCAAGGTGCTGGGGCGGGGTGAGCTAGACCTGCCTCTGACGGTCGAGGCCCACAAGTTTTCCAGGGCCGCGCGCCAAAGCATAGAGGCGGCTGGCGGGACCGCGACGGAGGTCTCGTAGTGCGCCAGGCCCAGGCAGCCCGAAGTCAGGAGACTTCCAGGCCGCAGCTCATCCAGTCGATGATTGACGCAATGCGTCTGCCTGATCTCCGGGCGAAGATACTGTTCACCCTGGGGATGCTCGTCATATTCCGGTTCGTGGCCCACGTCACGGTCCCGGGCGTCAATATCGAACAGCTCTCCCAGGCATTCGAAACGCAGGCGCTGCTTGGCTTCCTGGACCTCTTCAGCGGCGGTGCGCTGTCCAACATGAGCGTGGCCGCGCTCGGCGTCTACCCATACATCACGTCCTCGATCGTCATTCAGATACTGACTCCTGTCCTGCCCAGCCTGAAAGCGCTGTCGCAGGAAGGCGAGTACGGTCGGCAGAAGATAAACCAGATAACGCACTGGCTGATGGTGCCGATCGCGTTCCTCCAGGCGTGGGGCCAGCTCACTCTGCTGCAGCAGGCAGGCGTACTCGACGCCTTCGACTTCGGGATCAACCTGGCGACACTGTCGATGGTCGTTTCGATGGTCGCAGGGACGGTCTTCCTGGTCTGGCTGGGAGAACTGATCACGGAGAAGGGTCTGGGCAACGGAATCTCGCTGATCATATTCGGTGGGATCGTGGCGAGCCTGCCCAGTGTCGTAGGGCAGGGCCTGCTGAGCCCTGGGGCGGGGCTGCTGGCACTGGTCCTCCTCGCGTTTGGCCTCATATACGTCATCGTGCTCTTCACGGAGGCTCAGAGACGGGTACCAGTGCAGTACGGAAGGAGCGCGTTCCGTGGAGGACGCATGCAGCGCCAGAGCGGATCGACCTTCTTACCTTTGCGTGTGAACTCAGCTGGCATGATCCCGCTGATATTCGCGAGCTCGATGGTGATTCTGCCGGCGACGGTGGCGAGCTACTTCCGAAATCCACTGAGCGATGACTTCTTCTCCAGAGCTGCCCGGTTCCTGGCAGACGGGCTGGACCCCAGTAATGGTCCCTACTGGGTGGCAATGTTCTTCCTGGTGGTCGTGTTCACGTTCTTCTATACGCTTGTGGTGTTCCAGCAGCAGAACCTGGCGGAGAACCTGCAGAGGAATGGCGGGTTCATTCCGGGCATTCGACCGGGCCGGCCGACCCAGGAGTACCTTACGAGGGTCATTGTTCGCATAACGTGGGGCGGCGCGCTCTTCCTGGGAGCCGTGGCGGTAACGCCATACCTGGCCACTATCGCAACGGACGTCCGCACGTTGACATTGAGCAGCTTCAGCCTCCTCATCATGGTGGGAGTGGCTCTGGACACGATGCGGCAGCTTGAGGCACAGCTGCTCATGCGCAACTACGAGGGATTCATCAGGTAGGGGATGGCGTGGAGGAATGAGGATAGTGCTGATGGGTCCACCGGGCTCAGGGAAGGGAACACAGGTAGGCCGCCTGGCAGAACGGGTCGGCGTAGGGCGGATGTCGACGGGGGACCTGTTCCGCAGTCATCAGGAGAGGGACACGGAATTGGGACGCCTGGCGCGAGTCTATATGGAGGCCGGGGAGTACGTGCCTGACGACATAACGATTCAGATGGTGATGGAATGGGTAAGCGCCCCGTCACAGGCTAAGGGATTTGTCCTGGACGGGTTTCCCAGGACGAGCGGCCAGGCCGAGGCCCTCGATCTAGGAGTCACGTCTCTCGGAGGTATTGATCAGGTCGTCTACATGGCGGTGCCGCGGGAAGAGCTGGTGAGGCGACTGACGGGCCGGCAGATCTGTCGCAGCTGCCAGTCGCCGCATCACGTCGAATCGGCGCCACCGGCAGTAGAGGGGCAGTGCGACCGCTGCGGCGGCGAGCTGTACGAGCGGCAGGATGACGGGAGGGACGTGGTCGAGCGGAGGCTGCAGGTGTACGAACGGGAGACGGAGCCCGTTATCGACTACTACCGTCGGACGGGGAAGTTCGCCAGCATAGATGCTACGGGGACGACTGAGGAGGTCGAGCAGGCGTTGGCCGCGGCGACCGCCCAGCTTGTTGGGTCGTAGAGGGTTATGTAGACTGGATTCTGGTTCCTTCGAGAGTGAAGGTCCGGAACGAGGAGAGATCGAGATAATCGGGAAGCGCGGTGGAAGCGATATCGGTGGTGTGACGATCAAGTCGGCTCGCGAGCTAGAGTTCATGCGCCAGGCAGGACGTGTCGTCGCGGAGGTCAAAACCGAGCTGATGAAAGCGATCAGGCCCGGTGTAAAGACCGGCGAGCTGGACCGCATCGCTGAAGAGCGTATCCGGCAGCTCGGGGCAACGCCGTCGTTTAAGGGCTACACGGGCCCTGGCGCGACGCCGTTCCCGTCAACGATATGCGTGTCGCTGAACGACGAGATCGTTCACGGCATCCCGGGAGACCGGGTAATCGAGGAGGGAGATATCGTAAGCGTGGACGTCGGCGCGGTTGTCGGAGGGTTCCACGGCGACAGCGCGTTCACGGCAGTAGCCGGTGAACCGTCGGACGAGGCGTCCCGGCTCATCGATGCTACGAGGGAGGCATTGGAGATCGGCATAGCCCGAGCGAAGGCAGGTGGACGGGTCGGAGACATTTCAGCGGCTGTGCAGGCCCATGCCGAAGGACTTGGCTACTCTGTGGTGCGTGAATACGTGGGCCATGGAATAGGGCGAGCATTGCACGAGGAGCCGCAGGTCCCGAACTATGGCATTGCCGGCCGGGGTCCGCTGTTGAGGGAGTCCATGACAATCGCCGTCGAGCCAATGCTCAACGTGGGTGCGTGTGGGACCGTGAGACTGGACGATGGTTGGACGGTTTCTACGGAGGACGGCAGTCTGTCGGCGCATTTCGAGGACACTATCGTCATAACCGGTAGAGGCGCGGAAGTGCTGACGGCGCTTAACGGCGGCGAAGGAGAGTAGTGGCGAAGAAAGAGGCCATAGAGGTCGAGGGCAGGGTAGTCGAATCGTTGCCCAACGCGAGCTTCACCGTGGAGCTTGCCAACGGGCACAGCGTGCTGGCGTACATATCCGGAAAACTAAGGATGAATTTCATACGGGTCCTCCCCGGCGACAGGGTGTTGGTGGAGTTGTCGCCTTACGACCTGACGCGGGGGCGGATCACATATCGGTTCAGATAGGACAGGCGATCATCAGAAGGGCTCAAGTCGAAGGAGCTGAGGCGGGAAACGGAGGAAGAGGTTGAAGGTATCGGCATCGGTAAAGGTCCGGTGCGCCAAATGCAAGATCGTCCGTCGCAAAGGACGGGTGCTGGTCATTTGCGACGTTGCGAAGCATAAGCAGCGCCAGGGCTAGCAGAAGGGTAAAGGAGTCAGCGTGGCGCTGGTAGCAGGCGTAAATATCCCGGACAACAAAAGGGTTCATGTGGCCCTGAGGGCCATCTATGGCGTAGGGGCCTTCCAGGCCAAGGATATCCTTGATAAGGCGGGGATACGGGGTGAGCCGCGGGTGAAAGACCTGACGGAGGCAGACCTCGGACGTATCCGCGAGCTGGTCGACAGGGACCGGAACGTGGAGGGTGACCTGCGACGTGAAATCAATATGAACGTGAGGCGGCTGATCGACATTGGCTCCTACCGCGGCGTGCGTCACAGGCGCGGCCTCCCGGTCCGGGGTCAGCGCACCAGGACCAACGCAAGGGCGAAGCGCGGCAGGCGCCGGGCAGTCGCGGGCCGCAGACACACGGTAACCAGGAAGTAACGGAGAGTTCAGATGGCGAGAAGACCCCGCACGAGACGTCGAGAGCGCAAGTCGATCCCCACCGGGCGAGCTTACGTACAGTCGACTTTCAACAATACGATCGTTACCCTGACAGACCCGCAGGGCAACGTAGTTGCCTGGGGAAGCGCCGGAGTGGCGGGTTTCACCGGATCGAGGAAATCCACCGCTTTCGCCGCGCAGCGGGCCGCCGAGGACGCCGCTCGAAAGGGAATGGAGCACGGACTGCGCCAGGTGGACGTCTTCGTCCGGGGGCCCGGACCGGGCAGGGAGGCCGCGGTAAGGTCTCTCCATGCCAGCGGCCTGCTCGTCACGAGCATTCGGGACGTTACGCCGATCCCGCACAACGGCTGCAGACCGCCCAAGCGGAGGCGCGTGTAACGGCGAGTCGGACTGCCGCCATGTTGCGCGGCGGTCTGTCAGGATAGGCTTCATCAGGGGCGAGACGGGAGATTAGATGGCACGATATACAGACGCGGTCTGCCGGCGGTGCAGGCGTATCGGGGAAAAGCTCTTCCTAAAAGGGGAGCGCTGCTACACGCCCCGTTGCGCCGTGGAGCGCAGGAAGAGGCCTCCGGGAGACCAGGTACCAAGGCGGAGACGCCCGTCCGAATGGGCCATCCAGCTTCGCGAAAAACAGAAGGCACGGTTCACCTACGGCGTCCTGGAAGGGCAGTTCAGGAAATACTTCGCGATCGCTCGGGAAGGGGTCGGAGTTACCGGCGACGAGCTATTGGCACTCTTGGAGCGTCGTCTTGACAACGTCGTCTACAGGCTGAACTTCGCCCAGTCGCGCAAGCAGGGCCGGCAACTTGTTGGCCACGGGCACTTCACCGTGAACGGACGCAAGGTCGACATACCGTCGTACCTCGTGAAGGACGGAGATGTCATCACTTGGAGGAAGTCAAACGGATCGAGGCCTCAGTTCATCAAAGAGCTGACGGAGGATATCTCGCGCCGTCCCGCACCCGGCTGGCTGGGCCTGGACGTGCCCAGTCTCACCGGCACAGTCGTGCGCGGGCCTGAGTCGACGGAGGTCGAAACGGGCATAGATGCCAGACTGATCGTGGAATTCTACTCCAAATAGCAACGCCCGTCCCCGGCACGACGACTGCGGGCAAGTGAAGAGCAGGAGCATGTCCATATGGTCTTAGAGTTCCAGAGCAGGGAGTCTCTCATGGCTGCCGCCGAGGAAGAGGAAGAGATAGTACCGAGTCCGACCATCTCCATTCAGGAGGCGGGAGACACGTACGGAAGGTTTGCGGTGGAGCCGCTTGAGCCCGGCTACGGGATCACGCTTGGGAACCCGCTGAGGCGCATTCTCTATAGCTCGCTCCCTGGCACAGCGGTGACGTGGGTAAAGATAGAGGGGGTCCTTCACGAGTACGCGATCATTCCCCACGTCAAGGAGGAGGTTGCGGAGCTTCTGCTGAGCATAAAGGGCATCAGGTTGAAGTCGGAGGTGGACCGGCCGGGCAAGCTTCGATTGGAGGTGGCCGGTGAGGGCGAGGTCTGCGCCGGCGACATCATGGCGAGCTCGGACTTCCAGGTGGTCAACCCTGAGCTGCATCTGGCGACGCTGGACTCTTCGGAGGCCAAGCTCTCCATCGAGCTCAACGTTGAGCAGGGCAAAGGGTACGCGGTAGCCAGCCGCGGCGAAGGGCTGCCAATCGGAACACTGCCGGTGGATGCCATCTACACGCCGATTCGCAAGGTGAACTATCGGACCGAGACGACCAGGGTGGGGCAGCGCGCCGACTTCGAGAGGCTTCTGCTCGAGGTGTGGACGGATGGCTCGTTGTCGCCGGTGGAGGCTGTCAGGCAGGCTGCCAACATCCTGGTGAACCAGTTCTTCCTCGTGGCGAGTGTCCAGAAAGTCGCCGAGGACGGCGGGGCCGGGTCGCCAGTGGCGCTCCGCATACCTGCCGAGCAGTACAACATCACCGTAGAGCGGCTTGAGTTGTCCTCCAGGACGTTGAACTGTCTCAAGCGGGCCGGCATCGACAAGGTCGGCGAAGTGCTGGAAATGAGCAAGGACGATCTGCTCGAGATCCGCAATTTCGGGGAGAAATCGTACACTGAGCTGTTCACGCGGTTGCGGGAGAAGGACCTGTTGCCGTCCGAACTCGACCCAGAAAACGAGGAGCCGGAGGCCCAGCCAGAGCCAGAGCCTTCCACGGAAGTGGAAGCCGATGTCTCTGTTGATGATCAGGAAATGGAGACATGAGGCACAAGCTCTCTGGACGGAAGCTGTCGCGCAACACCGCGCACCGGATGCACATGCTGAGGACGCTGGCGACGGACCTTATTCGCCACGAGTCGATTCGCACGACCGATGCAAAGGCGCGCGAGCTCAGGCGAATGACAGAAAAGGTGATTACCCAGGGCAAGAAGGGGAGCCTTCACAATCGCCGGCAGGCGCTGGCTCTTCTCACAGACGAGGCCGTCGTTCGAAAGGTCTTCGATGAGCTCGCTCCGAGGTACGAGGAACGGAACGGAGGGTACACGCGAATTGTCAAGTTGGGCCAGCGGCAGGGAGACGCCGCCGAAATGGCGTTGATCGAGCTTCTGCCTTGACAGTGGCGTAGAATGCCGGATGCGCCTGGCGCTTGTCGTAGAGTACGACGGAACAGACTACCACGGGTTTCAATATCAGAAGGAAGCCCCATCCATACAGGAGGAGATCGAGAAGGCTATAGAAAGGTTTACCGGAGAAACCGTCCGCGTGTCGGGAGCCGGACGTACCGATGCGGGCGTGCACGCGCTGGGCCAGGTGATCAGCTTCGATACGGCCTCGAAACATTCGGTGGACACTTTCGTAAAGGCGCTGAACTTTCACCTGCCAGAGGACATAGCGGTGAAAAGCGGGAGGGTGGTGGAGGACCGATTCGACCCGCGCCGTCACGCCATCAGCCGAAGGTATAGATACACGATCATAATGAGCGCCACGCGCTCTCCGGTCATGAGGCGAACGGCCCATGTGATGCATGGGCCTTTGGATATGGGAGCGATGCGGGAGGCCACGAAGAGGCTCGTTGGCCGCCACGATTTTGCCCGGTTCGCCGGGCCGGTGACTGATGGCAGAGGGGGAACGGAACGGGAGATATTCGAGGCGAGCCTGAAGGAAGCCGGATGCGTCTTGAAGTTTGAGTTCGAGGCGAACGCGTTCTTGCCCCATCAGGTCAGGCGGATGGTCGGGGCGGTGGTCGATGTAGGGCGCGGGAGGATTAGCTTGAGACAGTTCGAACAGATGACAAGAGGCGACGAAGTCGCAGTGGCTCATGCGGCACCGCCCCAGGGGCTGTGTCTCGTCAGAGTGCACTACGACGAGTCTGCTAACGGAGTCGGAGAGTGATGGCAACCAGATTGAAGCTCCACCAAACGAGGGTGGGCGACTTGAAGCCTGAGTGGCATGTAATTGATGCCGAAGAGAAGACGCTTGGGAGGCTGTCGTCCGAGATCGCCGTCCTGTTGCAGGGCAAGCACAAGCCGGAGTATGTACCGTATCTGAACACTGGCGACTTCGTCGTTGTGATCAACGCTGAGAAGGTGCGGGTCACCGGGAAGAAGCTCCAGCAGAAGATGTACTACCGCCACAGCGGGTATCCCGGCGGACTCAGGGAGCGTACCCTTGCGGAGGTTCTGCAACGGACCCCGACCAGGGTCATCGAGCATGCGGTCAAAGGGATGTTGCCCAAGAGCGCCATAGGGCGCCGCATGATGTCCCGGCTGAAGCTTTACGCCGGGAACGAGCATCCCCACGAGGCGCAGACCAGAGCACAACCAAGAGAATCGTCCGTTGAAGTGCAGGAGTCATAGTTGATCGAGCAGCAGTACTACTACGCCACCGGCAAGCGGAAGACGGCCGTCGCAAGGGTCAGACTGTACAGAGACAGGGGGCCTATCGTAGTCAACGGCAAGCCGATCGAGGAGGCCTTCCCCTGGCCAGCCTGGCAGCAGCTTGTCCATCTCCCCTTCCTCGTCACCAACAGTGCGAATGAGTTCAGGGTGGTCGCCAGGACATCGGGAGGCGGGCAGGTGAGCCAAGCGGATGCGCTGAAGCACGGCATCTCCCGCGCCCTCTGCGAGGCAGACCCTAACCTTCGAATCCCTCTAAAGAGAGCGGGACTCCTGACCCGGGACTCCAGGGAGAAGGAGCGCAAGAAATACGGCCTGAAGCGAGCGCGAAAGGCCAAGCAGTACACCAAGCGCTGAATTCTCTGTCAAGTCCTCCATAGATCCCGGCCGGGGGCCATAGTCGATGGAACGTGCAAGGTCGTTGATCGCCTTCACCTGCGGCTTGGCATGCGATTGATCGGCGAGATGTCTGTAGAGACACGACTGGCCGAGCTGCGACCCTACGTGGAAAAGGCCAGGCGGATGAAGGGCTGGTCTATTGACATGCAGAGGGTCGACCTCGGTCCCGAGACCCCCTGGAGCTACAACGAACGCGCCAGGGAGCTCTTGTCCGGCGCTGGAGTCGTCCTGGACATGGGTACCGGGGGCGGCGAGCGGTTTTCGCGCATCTGCGACGGCTTCGACGCTAGAGCCGTTGCGACCGAGGCATGGGCGCCCAATGTTCCCGTGGCGGCGACGCGGCTTGCACCGTTGGGGATTTCTGTGTTGCACGCCCATGGACTGAGCCTCCCCCTGGCCGACGATGGCATCAATCTCGTACTTAACCGCCACGAGGAGCTCGACCCGGCCGACGTGGCGAGGGTACTGGCCCCCGGGGGCCGGGTGCTCACGCAACAGATCGGGCGGAACTACTGGCGGGAGCTGACAACAGTCTTTCCGGGGTCGACCCCAGGCAGCGGCGACCTGTTCCAGTGCTATCGAGATGGCTTCAGAGACGCTGGCCTAGCGTTAACTGATGCTCGGGAGCATGATCAGAGTGTGGCCTACCGTAGTCTGGGCGACATCGTCTACATGCTGACCTTCAGCCCCTGGGAGGTGCCGGACTTCGATCTCGAGCGCGACATCGACGCGCTGCTGGCGCTGGAGCGGACCTATCGCCGAGACGAGGGTGTCGTGCTGACGCATGGCAACTTCGTAATAGAAGCGGAGAAGCCGTGACGCCGGTTGACTCGACTAGCACGGACACCGAGAGCATTCGTCGGGCGCTGCATGTTATCCTGCCGCCGTACGCCGTGATCCTGTACAACGACGACGTTCACTCTATGGACCTCGTAGTGGCGGCGTTGCTCAAGAGCGTTCCCACCATTGGCGTGGAGGAGGCCACCGCGATCATGTTCGAGGCCCATAACAGCGGGCAGGCCGTGGTCGTCACGTGTCCTCTCGAACAGGCCGAGCTGTACCGCGACCGGCTTCGCGGCTTCGGCCTGGGCTCCACGATCGAGAGAGCGTGAGCGGAAACCCGTTCCCAGAAGGGACCGAGCCGGTAGCCACGCGCGGCCGCGCGACGGCAGCCGGGGCCATCGTCTTCGCCCACATGGTCAAGCACATCTACAACTCGGGCATGACCTCGCTAATCATGCCGGAGATAAAGATCGGGCTGGGACTGACCCGCGCTCAGTTCGGGTCCCTGGCGACCGTCACGGCCATAGCATGGTGGACGTCCACGATGGTCTCAGGCTACCTCGGGGACAGGTTCAGCAACCACGCCGGGCGGATGCTCGCCGTTTCCATGACCCTGATGGGCATCGCCTTCTTCCTGGTGGGGTTGGCGCCGAACTATCTCACGATGCTGGCGGTCATGTGCCTGGTGGGGATCGGTCCCTCCATGTTCCATCCCCCGGCGTTAGGGGAGCTGGCCCGTCGGTTTCCCGACCGCCGCGGCTTCGTGGTCGCGTTTCATGGGGTGGGCGCCAACATAGGCGAGGTGTTCGGTTCTCCCGTAGTCGCCGCTTTCCTGACTTTCCTGGCCTGGCGGGACCTGATGGCCGGGAGTCTCGTCCCGGCGCTGCTGGTCGCTCTGGGCGTCGGGCTGCTCGTGCGGTCCAGAAAGACGGCGGGGCGTGGGGAGATAACGTCGATGCGGGGGTACTTCGTGTCCCTGTTCTCCCTATTAAGGAACCGTATCCTCCTCCTGCTGATCGTGGCCACGGCCCTGCGGAGCGTGGGCGAGAGCGCCGTCAGCGGGTTCCTGACGCTGTACATGAGAGAGGACCTGGGCTATTCACGGGAGACTGTCGCCCTCTTCATCTCCGTCTCTCAGGTGGCGGGGATAATCTCCCTGCCGATAATGGGTCTCCTGACTGACAGGGTAGGGAGCAAGCCCGTCCTGGTGGTTGGGACCGGTCTGGTCATGCTGTCCGCGCTCGGCGTGGCCGTTGCTCAACCAGGCTACCAGCTGTTTCTCGTCGTGCTGGTCAGGGGCGCGTTCACGTTCTCGCTTCACCACGTCTTCATTGCCGCGGCGCTGAACAGTGCACCGGGGACAAACCAGTCCACCGTCGTCTCACTGGTCTACGGCGCAGGATGGGTCGGCACGTTCTCGCCGTTCGTGGCGGGGCTGATCTCAGACGAGTTTGGCATTCACAGCGCCTTCCTATATGGAGGAAGCGTCTTAGTGGTGCCGACCTTGCTGTTGCTGTTCGCGAGATTCCCGCAGCGACCGGTCCAGCCGGTCGAGGGCTGAGGGTCGTACGGACAGGTGGACAAACAGGCTACGGGACGTCCATTCGCCTGAGGCGCCTGACCGTGAGCAGGAAGAAGACCACCACCACGATAGCCGCTCCGGCGATGGCCGCTGGGAGCTCAATCACCCTGTCTTCGAGTACTTCGAAGGTGTTGCCGTCCATGCCATGAAGGATGGCCAGCGAGTAGGCACGCACGCTGAAGTACCTGACGCCGCTGAGGAACGTTGTGATGAGGGCTTCCCAGACGAAGACGTAGACAAGGCCGAGCGCGAGAGCGCGGGTGGTTACCAGCCCGGCCCAGGTGAAGATCGACGCATATGCCACCACTGCGACGAGTATCGCGACGCCGACTGCCAGGGCGGCTTGGGCGTTACCGTGGAGCACAACCATCGCCGCGCCCACGGTGCCGCTGGCGACGAGTGTTGTGGCAACTCCGCTCACTACCAGCAGCGGGCCCACTATGATGATGGGCGCCAGCAGTTTCGGGAGCGCTACCAGCCACCGGCGGACCGGCCGCAGCACCAAGTAGCTCAGGGTCCGGTCTTCGACCTCGTTTCCAAAGGAAGCCGAGGCCATCACAAGGGCAATGATTGGCAGAATACCGGAGATCAGCAGCCCATCGAGCAGCGTGTTGACGAAGTTGTCGTTTGACCGCTCGTCACTACCGACCGTCGCCGAGATGAGCGCGGCCAGACCGACCGGCAAGGCCGCGAGCGCCAGCACAAGGAGAAGCCGCCACCGCCCGCCGAGCTGTCGCAGAGAGACAATCAGGACAGTCTTCATCTGCCCTCCACGAGGTAGCCGAAGACGCTTTCCAGCGACTCGTCCAGAGACTCCATCCTGAACAGACGGATTCCGCGCTCCATTGCCAGCCGAGGAAGCGAGCGCTGCATCTCGGCTATGTTGTCTGTCAGAAGAGTCAGCGAGGACTCGTCGTCTATCGTGACAGAGCCTACGGCGTCCAGACCGACCAGGGCGGCGGCCATGGCGCGGCTGTCTCCGGAGACGACCCGCACGTGGTAGGGCTGCTCGTCCAGCTTGGCCCGTATGGCGACGAAGTCACCGGCCGCGGCGAGCTTGCCGGCGACCATCAGCAGGATGTTGTCGGCTATCACCTCGACCTCTTCGAGGATGTGCGACGATACCAGTACCGTCCGGCCCTGCGAGGCCATACGCGTCATCACGTCCTGAATCTGGATGCGCTGCCGCGGGTCGGTCCCGCTGAGCGGCTCGTCTAGCAGCAGGACCTCCGGGTCGTTCACCAGTGCGGCGGCCATACGGGCGCGTTGCCGCATGCCCCTGGAGTAGGTGCCGGTGGGCCGGCCCTGTGCTTCAGAGAGCCCGACGAGCTCCAGCGCCCGGTCGACGGGCGGCCCCGTCGGGTCCATACCGTGCAGGTCCGCCGCCAACTCCACGAATCCGTGGCCGGTCAGCATTTCGTAGATCGACTCGTGCTCCGGCATGAAGCCCATCCGTCGGTAGAGCGGGGGATTGTCCCTCACCGGCTCCCCCAGCATCGACACCTCGCCCTCGGAAGGGCCCGCGAGTCCGGCGATCATGTGAAGCAGGGTCGTCTTGCCCGCGCCGTTTGGGCCCAGGAGGCCGGTGATGCCGGGTTCCACCTGGAGGGAGACGTCGTTCACCGCGACGACGTTGCCATACCACTTGGAGACGGAGCGGACGTCGATGGTCGCGGTCAAAGGTCGATCCTCCGGTAGCGCCACCACAGCGCCACGCCGAGCGCGGACGTGAGCAGCACGTACCAGACAATCGGGACCGCGGCTGGCAGCTCGTCCGCTGCTGATGCCGAACCCTGCCCGGACTCGATCTCAACGTCGAATATACGATTGTTCACGAAAGTTGGGACCTCGGCCAGACTCAGCAGGGCGTACCACTTGGCGGCGTCGCCAGTCATGTACTCGTCATCCGGGCACGTGTCCCTCACGACCACGCCGTTTTCGATGACTCGCTCGCAGTCGCCGCTAAACGGGGCGGGCGAAGTCAAGGCTCCTATGACGGCAAGTGAGATGATGAAGACGCCGATGACGAGCGCGGCGGCGTATGCGCGCCTGGGCGTGAAGGCCGAGACAGCCAGGGGAACGGTGGTCGTGTATACGGCTACAACCAGCCCCGCGAGGAGGAACCTGGGCACGTCCAGCCAGTTGTCTTCGACGTATTGCACCGGGTCCGACGCCGCGAGCGTAAGCCCGACGAACAGCACGACCTGCCCGGCGAGCACCAGGGGCAGAGTGACCGACAGGAACGCCAGCCACCGGGAGGCTACGTAGTCGGTTGTCGTCAGCGGACGGACCAGGTATAGGCCTAGCACCCGGTCCCGCCTGTCGGGGCACAGCAGCTCCGGGGCCACTATGGCAGAGAACAGCAGCAGGACTATCGAGACGATGCCATAGTAATCGCTGTGGCTTATGATGTCCTCTGGTCCTGCTAGGGACGCGACGATGACGGCCACCAGCGCGGGAGAGATGACGGCGATGAGGAGAAGGGCGGGCATCACCTTGGCTCCCCAGCTTCTCCCGATGCCCAGGGCGGTGCGGACCCCGTTTACCCAAAGGGCCTTGTAGGCGCGGACGCGTCCTTCGCGGGGGCCGTCGTATCCGCGGTAACCGAGGTCGAATATCTCTCCGCGCGCCTCGGTCACTGTGGGGCGCTCCTGAATATCTCGGCGAGGCCATGCCGGTGGGGGCCGAGCCTTCGCAGGCGCGCGCCGGACTCGACGAGCGCGTCGCGGATCAGGTCGTACTGCTCGTCGTCTTCCTGCTCGACAACCAGCGACAACCCTTCTACGGCCGCCTCGATGCCCCTGGAAGCGAGGGCGGCGGCGAGCTCGTCCCTGTAGTCGTCCACGTCGATGTACAGTGTCTCCGTCTCTCTAGTAAAGCGCGAAACATCTCCCTGTTCGGTCACCCTGCCGCCGTCGAGAACGATGATGCGGTCGCATACGCTCTCGACGTCACCCATCAGGTGGGAGGAGAGCATGATGCTGATGCCGAACTCGTTCCCGATGCGCCTGATGAGCGCCAGCATCTCCTCGCGTCCGCCGGGATCGAGGCCCGCGGTGGGCTCGTCGAGGAGGGCGACAACGGGATCGTGTACGAGGGCCTGGGCGAGCTTGACGCGCTGGAGCATGCCGGCGGAGTATTCGCCGATGGAGCGGTAACGCTCCTCGTCGAGGCCGACCAGCCGCAGGATGTCTGCTGTGCGGGTGCGTGCGTGGGTGGGAGGCAGGCCGCTCACCTGGGCCATGTGCGTCAGGAACTCGGTCGCCGTTACGCTGGGAGGCAGGCAGCGGTGCTCCGGCATGTAGCCCAGCCGCGCGCGGGCCTCGACCGATTCGTAGGCGTGCTGGCCCATGATCTCGGCGGAGCCACTTGTCGGGCGCAGCAGGCCCAGGAACAGCTTGATAGCCGTGCTCTTGCCAGCGCCGTTGGGCCCCAGCAGTCCCGTGATGCCCTTTACGACCTGGAAGTCGACGGACTCCAGCGCGATGATGGAGCCGTAGTGCTTGGTGAGGTTCTTGGCCTCCAGCAGCGGCGGCATCTACACGGGGTCTGCGGAAGGGACGCTTTCCATATGGCTACAGGGTAGGTGCCGTAGGAAACGCTGTCAACGTCAACCCCGACCTCACGCGTACCCAGTTTGTCGGACCTACCTGACCGCTGGCTGTGCCTCCGGTGAGCGAGTCGGAGACCGCGAGGTGAGGCAGGGCCTCGCGCTGCTCGACGGAAAATTTTTCTCCAAATGTGTCGAAATCTGTCGGGTTTTTGGTGATTTCATAGCTGGGGACCGAGATTCGCGCGACACTTACTCGACACTTACTTGGCACTTATTCGACACCCACGGCGGCTGTGCGTAGGGTGCGTGTGAAGAGGGGTCAGTCGTTGGCATAGGAGTATGGTAGTACAGATGTGCGGGTTAGTCAAGTGTCACTCAAGCCCCAGGTTCCCCACCTGATTGGAGCGGGCCGCGTGACAGACTGCTCCCGGGGTAGTGACGGCGCATCTTGCCTGGGATGGATTCCCGCCCCGTATCGTGGTACGGGGCAGGCTCTGCGCGGGAATGACGGAGGTGGGGGATCTGGTGGGACCTCACGCGTACCCACCTTCGTTCCCAAGTACGAGATTCACCTCACGACCAGGTCGCCCAGCAAAGCAAGTGGCTACCCTCAACACACTGTCACTCCGGCGAAGGCCGGACTCCAGGGTCGGGGACTGGGCAGGCTCTTCGCCGGAACGCCGGAATGGAGGGACCACCTTTGAAACTGGGTACGCGTGAGCGAACCCGACCCGATCGAGACCGCCGGTGGAGCGCGTCGGCTGCCAATCTACGGACTACACGCCGCCGGTCCTTGGCGGGGTGGGCTTTGGCGATGGTTCGCTGACCACCTCCAGGCTGGGAGCGCGAGTCACCGTTATCGTGTATGTACCCGTAACCGAGGCGTCCTCGGCGGTCACGGTCACGGTGATGACATTCTCACCTACCTCCAGCGGGACCTGGTGCCCCATTGTGGGGGCGCTCGGGTCGTCCGGTGAGACCGCCACCGGGGACGCTCCGGCGCCGCTGGCGATAGCCGTTACCGTCACGGTCTCCACCTCGTAGGCGACCGACACCTCGTACTCGGTCAGTCCGGCCTCGAAGAGTGGTCTCAGGCTCAGGTCGTTCAACGACAGGGTGTCTAGTGTCGCATCCCTGCTCTTGCGGTATGCCACCGCCAGGGTCGAAGACCCCTTCGTATCGGCGCACTTGACCTGCGTTCCGTTCAACGCGTTCCCGACGCTTGAGTTCGTCGACACCTCCCCCCAGGCGTCCATGCTCTCGTCGTATTGGAGCAGCACCGCCGTCCTGACGCCGGCCTCGGGGTCTGTGGGCAGGCATACCGTGGCCGGTTCTGATGGGGTCGATGATAGGGCGATGTCCACGACGAGAGGAGCGACTATAGTGCTGAAGCTCGCAGGGGGCGTGATCTCCTGCTCGGAGAGAAGGAGAGAGACTGTGACCGACTTCCCGATGCGAGCGACACCGTCGGGCAGGGCAATCGTTGTACCAGAAGGAAGTCCCTCACCCACTTCCAACTCGATGGCGGTTGTGACTGTGGAAGCGCCGTCATCCGCGGGAGCCATGACGGTGATCGTCGAGTGCCCGTCGGAGTTGGCCCTCATCGTCACGGTCACGGCACCGCTGGTATCCACGCTGGCTTCCACCTCTGCGACTTCCGAATCAGATGAGACGGCCGTTACCGGCGCCACGGTAACCGGTATGGACTGCGTCGCCGTCAAGCCGCTGGGATCTCGAACCACGATCGTGGCCACGGCGGTCCCAGGACCCACAGGCAGGATTGTCAGCACGCCCCCGGAGAGTCTTACTCTCGCTACCGTCCTGTCGGTCGACGCTGTCGCATAGATCAGCGAGTCGCCATCCGGGTCCACGAAGAAGTTTGACATGTCCAGTGTCACGTTCCGGCCGCCTGTTGTCAGAGTCCGGGCGGCAATCGTCCCAACAGTAATGGGCGCCTGATTGGCCAGACTGACCGTTACCAGGATGATCTGCGTCGCAGCCAGGCCATCCGGGTCGCGGGCCGTTACCGCCACCGCAGTCCAGCCCGCCGCCAACGGTCTGATCGTCGCCGTGCTACCCGATAAACTTACAGCAGCCACGTCATTGTCATTGGACGTTGCCGTGTAGGTAAGCGAGTCGGCGTCCGGGTCGCTGAAGGCCATCGACACATCCACCGTCACGGCCGGGCCGACCGTCGTCAGCCGATGGTCTCCAAGCGTGCTGATTACGACTGGCGCCAGGTTGACAGGTGGTATGGCGACCGCCGGAATCACAGTCACACTCGTCTGTGCCCTGGTTCCTTCGTAGTCATCGGTTGAGGAGGCTGTGGCTGTGATTGTGCAGGTACCGTCGCCGATGATCGCCAAAGCGCCTGTCGAGGCATCGACGGCGCAGACCGACGGACTATTGGTTATGTACGAGATAGCAGCGCCCGGTGCGCCGGTTGGCGCCGTAAGGGAAGGCGGCGGATCGCCGAAGGTGATGCTCGGTGGGGTGTAGGCGAAGCCGGTGAGAGACTGATGTCCCTTTGACACTGCCGGGAAGGTGACCACGACCTCCTGAGAGTTGCCTGCTGCATCAGTCACGATAACCGTTGTGGTCTGACTGCCGGCGCTTGCGGCTGTCGGTGTGCCGGTGATTCGGCCGGTCGCGCCGTCGAGCGACAGGCCAGGCGGCAGCGTGCCAGCAGGATTGATCCGGTACCTGTGCGTGATGAAGTCGTTGTCCGTCGATGTGTCGTCGGTGGGGGCGACGTCTGGGAGCGCCTCGCCCACCCTCATCGACTCAGGAAGAGCGTAGCTCACCGTCGGCGCGGTCGTATCGACAGTGAGGGTTCTAGTAACCGACCTCGCCTGAGGGAACCCCGGCTTGCTGGCCGACACCAGTACCGTTGCGCTCGGCTCGGCGATGTAGGGCGCAGAGGCCGGAACGGTGACCGACCAGGCGCCCCCGGCGCCGGAGGTGGCGGTCAGTTGGAAAGAGCCGATGGCGACGGTGACACTCGCGCCCGATTCAAGGCCTGTGTTGCCAGTGATCGCGAATCCGGCAGCCTTCTCCTCGGCGTTGATCGTGTCATCATCCGCAATGGTATTGACGGATGGTCCTAGAGTTCTGGGCGGATGCACCGTGACGGTCGCCTGTGCCGTGGCCCCCTCGTAGTCGTCGGTGGCAGCGGCGGTGAGGACGATCGTGCAGGCGCCGTCTCTGATTATGGTCAATGCGCCTGTTGAGGCCTGGACGGTGCAGACCAATTGTGTGTCGCTGGCGTATGAGAGGGAACCCTGCGCGCCCAACGGCGCGACGGGTGCCGGAGCCGGCTCGCCGAAGACGATGCTCGATGGGTTGTAGGTGAAGTCGTCTAGAGACTGATACCCCTTCGCCACCTCAGGGAAGACGACCACTACTTGCTGATGGTTGTCCGCAGCGTCGGTCACTACTATCGTCGTAGTCTGGCCCGCGCTCGCGGTGGTCGGCGTACCGGTGATGCTGCCGTTCGCGCCGTTGAGGGATAGGCCGTCCGGCAACGCGCTGCCGGGCTTGACGCTATAGGTGTGTGAAGCGAAGTCGTCGTCCGTTGGAACGCCGTCTGTCGGGGCAATGACGGCGACCTCCTCGCCCACTCTCATGGACGCAGGGGAGGCGTAGCCCACCGTAGGTGCTGTGGTGTCGATACCGATGATCTTCGCCGAAGTGCTGCTGCCGACGTTGCCTGCCGCGTCCGTCGACCAGAAGCAGACGTGCATCGTGTTGAACTCTTCGGTCGCGAGTGCCACGGCATCGTCCTCGGTGTAGTCGACCGCGTCTTCCGACGGGATCTTGGCGCAGTTGTCTTCAGACTGAACCAGGTGTCTCCAGGCCGTCGTGCCGCCGTCGTCGTCGCCAGCCGAGAACTCGCGCGACTGCGCGGGGGAGTACTGGTCGGGATTTGCCACGCTGATCGATGGCTCGATTGTGTCGACGATGACGGTACGGGCAACGGTTGCTGCATCGAGGAATCCTGCCTTGCTCGCCTTCACCTCAATGCTCACGATGGGATCAACCAGGTAGGACGCGGCCGCTGGAACTGTGACCGACCAGATGCCCTCGCCGTCGGAGATGGCTGTCAGCTCGACCGTGCCCATCGTGACGGTGACGCTCGTGGCCGGTTCAGACCCCGTTCTGCCGGTAATGGCGAAGCCGGTTTCCTTCTCGTCGGCGTTGACCGTGTCGTCGTCCGCAATGGGACCAACAGAAAGCGCCAGCGTCCCGGCCGGACTCACAGACACGCTCGCCTGCGTTGTGGCTCCCTGGTAGTTATCGGTCTCTGAGGCTGTGACCGTGATAGTGCACATCCCATCCCCAACGATAGTCAGCGCACCTGCTGAGGCGTCGACTGTGCAGACCAATGGAGTGTCGCTCATATAGGCGATAGTAGTGCCTGGCGCACCAGTCGGCGCCGTAAGCTCGGGCACTGGGTCGTCGAAGGCGATGCTTGTTGGGTTGTATGAGAAGCCGCCAAGGGACTGAGACCCCTTTGCCACCTTCGGGAAGACGATCAGCACCTCCTGAATGTTGCCCGCAGTGTCGGTAATGGCAATCGCAGTGGTCTGTGTTGCGGTAGAGAGCGGTTGTTGGTGTTCCGGTGATGCGGCCGTTCGCCCCGTCGAGTGACAGGCCCGGCGGCAGCGCACTGCCGGCCCCGACGGCGTATATGTGAGAGTTTTGGTCATCGTCGGTCGGGCCGGCGTCGGTCGGGTCTATGTTGTCGATTACCACGCCCACGATCAGCGATGACGGGGCAGTGTAGGAGACGCTGGGAGCGGTGATATCTACGGCGACTGTCCTGGTCACCGGCGTTGGATCAGTGGACCCCGCCTTGGTCGCCGTCACTTGAATGTCCACACCAGGCTCGACTAGGTACGGAGAGTTCGGCGGGATAGGGACCAGCCAGGCGCCCCCGGAGTCGGAGATGACCGAAGCCAACTGGACCGTGCCTATGGTGACCGTAACGCTCACGATCGGTTCCGCCCCCGCATTACCTGTGATGGATAACCCGGTTGCCTTCTCCGCGGCGTTGATCGTGTTGTCGCCGGCGATAGTGTTGAGCGTGAGTGACAGCGCCCCGACCGGATTCACGGTCACAGTCGTCTGCGCCGTCGCCTCCTCGTAGTTGTCCGTGGCGGCGGCGCTGACCTTGATCGTGCAGATGCCAGATCCGACGATGGTCAGCTGGCCGGTTAGGCCTTCGACTGTGCAGACCGACAACGTATCGCTCGTGTACGAGAGGTCACCTTGTGAGCCGGTCGGCTCGACGAGGACCGGCGCCGCACCTCCGAAAGTGACGACAGACGGGTTGTAAGCGAACCCGGTGAGGGTCTGCGTGCCTTTGTCGACAGCCGGGAATGTGACAGCCACTTCCTGGGAATTGCCCGCGGCGTCGATAGCGACGATGATCGTGTCACGCTGCGCGGAGCTCGCGGTCGTTGGCGTGCCGGTGATGCGGCCGGTCACCTCGTCGATCGACAGGCCAGGCGGGAGCTCCGTGCCGAACTTGACCCTGTAGGTGTGGGTTTCGAAGTCGCCGTCGGTCGGGGGAGTGTCGGTGGGAGCGATGGCGGGGAGTGACACCTCCACCCTCATCGACCCTGGCAGGGCGTAGCTGACCGTTGGGGCGCTGGTATCGATCTCGATGCCGGTGTCCACCGCAGCCGGGTCGGTCCGGTTGCCGGCCGCGTCTGTGATTGCGCCGAGGTCGAAGGCGGCGTTGTCGGCGTTGACGGCTCCGTCCACGGTGTACGTCGCCATCCACTGGGTGCCGCTGCCTGTGACGGTCGCCGCACGGCCTGCGATGGTCGCCGATGGTGTGATACTGAGGGCTTCGCTGATCTCAAGTAGGGCTGTGATTGTATCGCCCTCCCTCGCGTAGCCTGGATTGCCAGTGGTCACAAAATTCACGGAGGCCACCGTTGGCGCGAGAGAGTCGTAAAGGGCTGTCTCGGACACTTGCGACTGTGGTCCCGCGTTGCCAGCTTTGTCTGCAACCGCTTTGGCTGCCACAGTGATGGTGACTTGGCCCTGATCTGTCGGCGTGATGAGGGCCGAGTAGACCGGAGCGTTTGCAGCGTCGAATTCTGACAGCGTGCCGTTTTCGACCATGATGCCGACTGCGTCGAATCCGGTGACGACTTCGTTGAACTCGAAGGCTGCGGTGAACACCTTGTTGGTAACCGTTGGCACACCGGAGATAGTTAGCCTCGGGGCGTTGGTGTCGACTACGACGGTCCGGGACAGGGAAGCCTTGTTGCCGGCTGCGTCTGTGACTTCGACGACTACAGTACCCATTCCGTCGGACTCGGAATCGTAGTTGGAGAACGTCAAGACGGAGTTTCCGCCGGATTGTTGGTCCGTGTCACCGAAGACGGTTCGAGTGGCGACGGCGATACCAGGGTCGTCTATGCCGGATATTCGAACGAACACGGTGCCCTTCGGCAGGTAAGCCACACCACCTATCGGTTCAGGTACAGACACTCCGGTTGAAAGGGTGTAAATGGCGGAGTTGGCGGCGCCGGTGAAGTAGAGGACACGATCGTGGGAGGTCAGTCCTGTCGGCGTTTGCTCTGCGGAGTCGAACGATCCGACCAGCGTTTCCTCTCCGGAGGCTGGGTCAAGCGAGTAGAGGGCGTTGCTCTGGTCCCCGACCATGTAAAGGACACCGCTATGTGACGCCAGCCCTGCCGGCGCCTGCTCCGAAGTGCTGAATGAACCTACAGGGCTGGCAGTCCCCGAGGCGGGGTCGATGCTGTACAGGGCGTCTCCACTGTCACCGACGATGTAGAGTACGCCGTTGTGGGAAGTCAGTCCTGTAGGCGACGTCTCTGTGGCTCCAAACGAGCCGATCAGGGTCGCCTCTCCGGTGGAAGTGTCGAGCGAGTACAGGGAGTCGTCATCGTTGCCGACCATGTAGAGCACGCCATTGTGAGAAGCAAGTCCTGTTGGTGTCGTCTCTGTGGAGCCAAGCGAGCCGACGAGAGTCGCCTCTCCCGCGGCGCGGACGACGCTGTATAGGGCGTCTGTGCTGTCGTCGACAGCGTAGAGGGCAGCGGAGTGGGAAGCGAGTCCCGTCACGCTTGAGCTGATTGAGCCCACCTTGGTCGCTTTGCCTGGGGTCTGACCGTCTGGGAATCCCACCCACAGTTTGAAGGTCGGGTCCTGCGTATCGATGATGACTGTGAGCGCCGGTGAGGGCTCGGACTCGCGCTTGCCTGTCTCGGTCTGCCTGGCGGCGATATTCCATGGGCCGTCGATGCTGCCGGCGGCGATGGTCGTCGAGTCGTGGGTGGTGGCTGTGGCAAGGTCCAGGGCGATTGCATAAGCGCCATCTCCGACATCGGCGGCAGCAGCTTCGACGATGGTGTAGTCGGTGCCGCCTCGCGTCGCGGAAGCAGTCAGTGAGACAGATGCGCCGTTCGCAGCGACTCCTGTGACGACGATGGAGGTGATGTTGGTTATCAGGTCATCGTCAATGCCTGAGTCAGTGTCGTTCGTGATTCCTGAGGGTCGGGCTGGCGCTGGGCTCTGGTCCAGCTGCACGGTGAACGGGGCTACAGAAACCATGCCAGAGTTGCCTGCCGCGTCGGTTACGGTGATTCGACAGTCGGCGTAGTTGCCGACGCCAAGCGCGCTGAAGACGGTAGTCGTCTCGGTATCCGCTTCCACGCTGGTCGCCGAGCCGTTGCCGCAGGCCCCGAAATATGTCACCCCTCCCGCTTCGTTGGAGAGGAAGACATACGATGGCGAGGACTGGGTGGTCGTCGTCGTAACGGGAGTCACCTCTGTGACAGTCGGGGCGGTGGTATCGACCACGATGCCGGTGTCCACAGCGAGCGGATCGGCCTCGTTGTCGGCGGCGTCTGTGATAACTCCCAGGTCGAAGTCGGCGTTGTCGTCGTTGATTCCGGCTTCGACGGTGTAGGTTGCCGTCCAGCTCTTGCCACTGCCTGTGACGGTGGCTGTCCGGCCCGCGATGGTCGCCGACGGCGCAGCGCTCAGATCTTCGCTGGTCTGGAAGGCGACGGTGATGGCGTTGCCTTCTTTGGCGTATCCAGCGTTGCCGTCGGTCTCGAAGTTCGTAGAGATGACGGCAGGCGGTGTGTCGTCGACATCGGTGACGGTGACGGTGACCACTGCGATGGCTGACTGAGCCCGGTCACCGGTTCCCCCGTTGGCGGTGACGGTGAGAGCGTAGCTGGAAGTGGAGGATTCGAAGTCTTCGCCGGAGCCCACGTAGGTGATCTGGCCCGATGTCGGGTGTATGGCGAACTTGCCGTCCGTGTTTCCCCCCGTGATGGTGTACGAGACCGAGTCGTCCGAATCGGAGTCGGATGCGCTCACCGGCGCGCCGACGCTGACAGGTGAAGAGGTGCCGTCGAAGTTCTCGGGGAGATCGAAGCTGTAGAACGTGGGATTGAAAACTGGGCTGACGTTGTTATCGACGGCGGTGAAGGTCTCGTCGCGCTTGAGTCCCTGGTAGTCTCCCCCGGTGGCCGTGTGGGTGATCGTGACCGTGTCGTCTTCGCCGTCGGGGTCCACAGAGGCGGTCGCCGTGATCGTCTGAGGTGTGCTCCAGTTGGCGGTGGTGAAGCTCAACTCGATGCTTTCGGCAGGGGTGGCTCCGCCTGTGGAGAGAGTGAGAGTGCCTTGTGGGCTGACAGATAGCGTGACCGTAACGGTGTCAGTGGGCTTCGAGGTGAGCGAGACGCCGTAGTCGTAGGTTCCTCCTTCGGGGATGTTGGTTGTAGCCTCCGAGGGTATGGAGACGGCGATTCCTCGGGTGTCGTCGTCGGTGATGGTGAGGGTAGCTGTTGACAGCGGGCCGACAGATACGTTGGGCGGGAGGGTACCGAAGCCGAGGGTGATGGTCTCGTTTGCCTCGTCGTATTCGTCGTCAATGATGGTCAGGGTGTAGGTCTGTGTCAGGGCCGTGCCGGTCGCGTCTGCTGTGAACGTCACCGATGAAGGGTCTGGAAGGGAGTAGTCAGAGATGGCAGTAGCGGTGCTCGTCTGTTGGACGGAGATCGGTACGACCACCTCACGGCGCGGAGTCTGGTCCAGTGCCAGGATCAGGGCGAGCGTCCCAGTGCTGACACTTTCAGACGCTTGGTAAGTTGCGGAAGTGAACGCCACCGTCACAGGTGTCTGAGTACTCGATGCTGTCGCCGTCGACGTCGGGCCAGAGTTGCCGGCTTGGTCCTGTGCCGCGTCTGCTCTCACGGAGATGGCTACGACGCCCTGAGCCTCCGGCGTAACCATGGCGGTGTAGGTGCTGCCGCTGCCGGCGACTGTGCCGAGTGTGCCGTTGACGACAGCGATGTCGTCGGAATCGAAACCGATCACGCTTTCTCTGAAAGTGAAGGAGACGGTAAAGACCCCGGTGATCTGGGCAGGCAGTCCAGCAATGCTGACGGTCGGGGCGGTGGTATCGACCACGATGCCGGTGTCCACAGCGAGCGGATCGGCCTCGTTGTCGGCGGCGTCGGTGATAACTCCCAGGTCGAAGTCGGCGTTGTCGTCGTTGATTCCGGCTTCGACGGTGTAGGTTGCCGTCCAGCTCTTGCCGCTGCCTGTGACGGCGGCTGTCCGGCCCGCGATGGTCGCCGACGGCGTGGCGCTCAACTCTTCGCTGGTCTGGAAGGTGACGGTGATCTTGTTGCCCTCCTTGGCGTAGCCCGCGTTGCCGTCGGTCTCGAAGCTCTTCGAGGTGACCGCAGGCGGCGTATCGTCGACGTCGGTGATCTTGACCGTGACCGCTGCGGTGGCTGACTGAGCCCTGTCACCTGTTCCGCCGTTGGCGGTGACGGTGAGAGTGTAGCTGGAGGTGGAGGATTCGAAGTCTTCGCCTGAGCCGACGTAGGTGATCTGGCCCGATGTCGAGTGTATGGCGAACCTGTCGTCGGTATTTCCGCCGGTGATGGAGTATGAGACCGAGTCGTCCGAATCGGAGTCGGATGCACTCACCGGCGTGCCGACGTTGACAGGTGAAGAGGAGCCGTCGAGGTTCTCGGGGAGATTGAAAGCATAGGACGTGGGATTGAATACTGGGCCGACGTTGTTATCGACGACCGTAAGGGCCTCGTCGAGCCTGAGGCCCTGATAGTCGCCTCCTGTGGCGGTGTGGGTGATCGTGACAGTAAGGTCATCGTCGTCGGGGTCCACGGAGGCGGTGGCGGTGACCGTCTGAGGTGTGTTCCAGTTGCCTGCGGTGAAGGTCAGGTCGATGCTTTCGGCAGGCGTGCCTCCGCCCGTGGAGAAAGTGAGCGCGCCCTGTGGGTTGGCAGAAAGCGTGACCGTGACGGTGTCAGTGGGCTTGGAGTTGAGCGCTATTCCGTAGTCATAGGTTCCTCCTTCGGGGATGTTGCTTGTAGCCTCCGGGGGTATGGAAACGGCGATACCTCGGGTGTCGTCGTCGGTGATGGTGAGAGTAGCGGTCGTCTGAGTGCCGGCCGATACGTTGGGCGGGAGTGTACCGAAGCCGAGGGTGATGGTCTCGTTTGCCTCGTCGTATTCGTCGTCGATGATGGTCAGGGTGTAGCTCTGCGTCAGGGCAGTACCCGTTGCGTCAGCGTCGAAAATCACCGATGAGGGGTCTGGCAGGGAGTAGTCAGAGTTGGCAGTAGCGGTGCTGGCTTGTTGGACGGAGATCGGGACAACTATCTCGCGGCGCGGAGTCTGGTCCAAGTTCAATGTCAGGGCGATAGTGCCGCCGCTCTCCGCCGCCTGGTACGTGTCTGAAGCGAACTCCACCGTTACGGATATAGGCTGATCGTATCGGGTCGATGCACGCACTTGTCGCGAGGGGCCGATGTTGCCTGCAAGGTCTACGACCGCTCTGGCTGGCACGGTGATCGCTATGACGGCGGGGTCAAACGGCGTAATGAGCGCGGTGTAGGTACTACCGCTGCCCTCGAGAGTCCCCATCAGGGCTTCCTCGACAGTGATGTCTATAGGGTCCAGCCAGGTGACATCCTCGTTGAACCTGAAGGTGGCGGTGAACGCCCCGGTGGCGGTTTCTGGCACGTCCAAGGTCAGCCTCGGGACGCTGGTGTCGATCACGATGTCCTGGGACATGGAGGCACTGTTACCCGCCGCGTCCCTGACTGTCACGGTCACGGTGCCGGGAGCGTCGCCGGCCTCGTGCTCGTAGTGTCCGAACGTGGAAACCGCGGCTTCGCCGGACCAGGTCGCAGTGTTGCCGAAGATTGTCCTTGTGGCCGTGACGCCTCCGGGCTCGTCGATGCCCGATATGCGGACTGCGACGGTGGTCTTTGGCAGGTATGCGACACTCCCGATGGATTTCGGTATCACAACGCCGGTCGAAAGGTCGTAGAGGGTGGAGTTGGCGCCGCCGGCCAGATACAGGACGCCGTTGTGGGATGCCAGACCCGATGGTGAGGTCTCGTCTACGTCGAAGCTATTTGCACCGCCATTGACACGGGCTGCCGATCCGTCCGCAGTGTCAATCTTGTACAGGGCGTTGTTGCCACTGCCCACCATGTAGAGGATGCCGTTATGGGATGCCAGGCCACCCGGTGTCTGCTCGGTCCCAATAGAGCCAAGCCGGGCAGCCGTACCGTCGCTGGTGTCGATCTGATACAGGGCGTCCTTGTCGTCGCCGACCATGTAGAGGATGCCGTCATGGGATGCCAGCCCCGTCGGCGTCGGCTCTGTGGAGCCGAAGGAGCCGATTTGGGTCGGTTGTCCAGTGGTGGTGTTGAGTGAGTAAAGCGCGTCGTTATCGCCGCCGACGATGTAGAGTACGCCGTTGTGGGAGGCCAGACCCGTTGGTGATGCCTCGACGGAGCCAAACGAGCCGACGATGTTTGCTTCTCCGGTAGTGACATCTATCCTACGCAGGGTGTCTGTGTCGTCGTCGACGGCGTAGAGGGTGCCGTTGTGGGAAGCCAGACCCCTCACTCCCCCGCTGATCGAGTTCACACTGGTCGCGGTGCCGGAGGTCCGTCCGTCCGGATAGCCTACCCACAGACTGAAGCTTGGCTCCCGCGTATCGATCGTAACGATGAGCGCCGGTGAAGGCTCGGACTCCTCCTTGTCTGTCTCGGTCTGCCTGGCCGTGATATTCCATGAGCCGTCGATGCTCCCGGAAGGGATGGCCGCCAGGTCGTCGGTGGTGGCAGTCGCGAGGTTCAGGGAGATGGTATACCTGCCGTCTGTGGTATCGGCATTGGAGGAAGCCGCTGCGCCATAGTCGATGCCGTTTCGCGCCGCGGATGCAGTGAGCGCGACCGTCGCGCCGTTGGCGGCGACTCCTATGACGGTGATGGACGTATGATTGGTGATTAGATCATCGTCGTCGCCGGAGTCAGTATTGTCGGTGATGCCCGCGGGCTGGGCAGGCGTTGCACTCTGTTGGGTGCCCTGGGCGTGGGCGGCCCCGCCGGACACCAATGGCAATAGCGCAAGAATCGATGCCAGTAAGATCGGCGCCCACTCTTGAAGACTCGCAACTATAGGGTTAACCGGCAGTCCGCCAGTGGAAAGCCTGGGGTGAACTGGGCGGTTGCCCGCAAAGGTCATGGGGTGGAAGATGACCCGACCATCAATCATCCGGTTCGTGTGACCCGCCTCGGACTCGAACCGAGAACCTACTGATTAAGAGTCAGTTGCTCTGCCAAATTGAGCTAGCGGGCCATCTCTTGAGTGGGTAACCGGGTTCCGGTTCGTTGCGCGCGCCATTCTATAGTCGCGCCGATTATCGGTCAACATGCACGCGCCTTCAGAGTCTAAGGTTGTGAAGCATGGGTTACATTCTCAGATAGAACGTTCTGGTGGGAGGAACAAGAAGATCTGAGAGGAGGCTGCCCACTTGAAGACGCCTCCTTTTGCGTGGAAGTGTTCCTCCGGACGCCTTCTCAGGAACCCAGGCGGCCCCAACTGTTCTCCGACCTCTAGCTGCAGCGACTGCTGACCGACTAGGTAAGAAAAGAGAGGTTGCCGCGGCTCGCAGCGAAGAAGCCTTGACTTCCCTAACTCGGAATGTTACTAGTCGATTGCCTTGAAACCGGATTCCAGCGGAGACGGTTTCGTGCTACCGTACGGTGGGCGCGGGTGTGAGTGTTCTACTATTGCCCTTGTCTCCGTCTCCTCGTTTGTCTTGGGGGCCGGAGGACTGAGTCGCAACATCAAGGAGAGAGTACCGATGGGGACTAGCACCGAGCGGGAAGATAATACCTTAGTGGTGAAGGCTGAGGGCCGCGTCGACGGCGCCAACGCCCGTGAGTTCCAGGACGAGCTGGAGGCTGCGATAGAGGAGACCGATCGTGTCGTAGTCCTGGATATGGAGCAGCTCTCTTACATCAGCAGCGCGGGACTCCGTGTCATTCTGTTGACTGCAAGGACGCTCCGACAACAGGACGCGAAGTTCGCGGTCTGTTCACTCGCTGACCCAATCCGCGAAATATTCGAGATCAGCGGGTTCGACAAGATCATCGCGATTCACGCTTCTCAGGCCGAGGCTGTCTCCGAGCTAAAGGACTGATCGGGCCGACACCTCCCCCAGGTGTCCCATGGCCCGGTCCGTTTTCGTGCAGACCTGACGTAGGGGTGCGGGGGAGTCATGGAGTATCAATACAAGATACTTGTGGTCGACGACGAGCCGGACCTTGAGCCGCTCATGTTGCAGCGTATGCGGCGCAGCATTCGGGCCGGCCTTTACGAGTTCGTCTTCGCCCACAACGGTGTGGAAGCCCTTCAGAAGCTGAACGAGGACGAGGACATTGACATGGTGCTCTCGGACATCAACATGCCGCAGATGGACGGCCTCACCCTCCTCGAACAGATCCCCGACGTCGACCCCAACATCCGTTCCGTGATCGTCTCGGCGTACGGCGACATGAAGAACATACGCACGGCGATGAACCGGGGAGCGTTCGACTTCGTAACCAAGCCGCTCGACTTCGAGGACCTGCGGGTCACCATAGACCGGACGCTGCGCCACCTCGTCGAGTGGCGCGAGGCACTATCATCGCGTGACAAGCTGGTAGCTCTGCAGAATGAGCTTGACGTTGCCAGCAGGATGCAGCAGTCGATTCTTCCGACACAGTTTCCAGGAGGCCTAGGCTATCAGGTCTTTGGAAGCATGGAGCCCGCGCGCAACGTGGGCGGCGATTTCTTTGATGTCGTGCCTCTGGAGAATGGCCGGATCGGCCTTGCCATAGTTGATGTCTCCGATAAGGGTGTGCCCGCCGCCCTCTTCATGATGTCCAGCCGCACGCTCCTGAAGGGTGCTGCCATCGGCGTCGGCGAGCCGGGCGAAGTCCTTAGGGAGACCAACGAACTGCTTCATGAGGACAACGAGGCCTCGATGTTCGTCACTCTCCTGTACGCGGTGTACGATCCGGCGACCGGCGAGCTCACCTACGCCAATGGGGGTCACAATCCCCCGGTCGTCGTCCACGCCGATGGAACCTCGACCCTGTTCCCCCTGACTGGCGGGATTGCTCTCGGGATGGTGCCCGGTATCGAGTATCGGCAGGATACCTTGACCCTCTTGCCCGGCGACACGGCCATCTTCTACACCGACGGAGTGACTGAGGCTATGAATAGCGACAGCGAGGAGTTCGGGCTCCATCGCCTGCGCGACCTCTTTGCCGGCTCTCCACCCAAGAACCCCAAGGAAGCCAACGAGGCGATTTTCGATGCCGTCCACGCCTTCGCTGGAGATGCAGAGCAGTCCGACGATGTCACTTGCCTGACGCTCTGCCACAGTGGGACTGACAGTTGAGCGAACAGTTCAAGCTGAAAGTGGAGACCAACCCAAGCGAACTGGAGAGGATATCCGCGGCCGTGGAAGACATCGGCCAGCGGGAGAACTGGCCTGCCCAGTTCATCTTCCGCGTAAATCTGGTACTCGAGGAGTTGGGGCTTAACATCATGAGCTACGGATATGATGAAGGTCTCCACGAGTTCGAGATCACACTGACCTCGGAAGCGGACGTGCTCAGAATAGAGTTCACTGACGACGGCCGCCCCTTCGATCCACTGAATGAAGCCCCGGAGCTTGACCTGGATGCCTCTGTCGACGATCGGCAAGTGGGCGGGCTCGGTATCCACTTGGTGCGTACGATGGTGGACGAGATGTCTTATCGGAGAGAGCAAGACAAGAACCATCTGACCTTGGTTGCGCGCAAGGTGTGATGAAGCGGACCTCCAGCCGGCAATCGCCAATTCGAAACTCAGTGGCGATTTGTGGAGTCGTCGCCCTCGTCGCAGTTGCTACTGCGTTTGCCTGTCTACTGCTCGGTTGCTCTCGGGACGGACCCTCAATCGCTGACGGAGGGGTATCAGCAGAGGGAGGTACCCCGGAGGCTGCTCCCGCGCCCGTGGATGTGGTTAGGGCGCAGGACGCTGGCGTCTCGGACAGCCGCATTCTCTTCGGTCAGTCCGCCGCGTTCAGCGGTCCCGCCCAGGAGCTCGGCAAGAACATGCGGCTCGGGATCGAGGCCGCCTTCCACGAAATCAATCAACGGGGCGGCGTCCACGGCCGGATGCTGGAGCTGTCGTCCCTGGACGATGCTTACGAGCCTGAAGCCGCTGTCACGAATACGATACAGCTGATCGAGGAGGAGGAGGTCTTCGCGCTGATCGGGGAGGTCGGCACGCCGACGTCTCGCTCAGCTACTCCCGTAGCCGCCGACGCGGGGGTCCCCTTTATCGCTCCGTTTACTGGAGCCGAGTTCCTGCGCAACCCGGAGTGGCGTAACATCATCAATCTGCGCGCCTCCTATTACCAGGAGACCGAGGAGATGGTCGCCCGTTTGACCACCGACCTGGCGATAAGGCGCATCGCTGTGATGTACCAGGACGACTCCTATGGGCGCGCCGGTTGGCGAGGCGTCAGGCTGGCTCTCGAACGACGTGACATGGAGCCGGTGTCCATCGGCTTGTATCCGCGCAATACTACGGCCGTGAAGACGGCCCTGCTGGACTTGGACAGCGGCGCTCCTGAAGCGGTGATCATGATAGGGGCATACGAGCCGGTGGCGGCCCTGATCGCTTGGGCGCGTCACGTTGGCCGGGACCCGATCTTCATGACCGTGTCCTTCGTCGGCAGCAACGCGTTGGCAAGGGAGCTTGGCCCCGTCGGCGAGGGGGTCTACGTTACTCAGGTGGTGCCTTTCCCAACCGACGACTCGGTCCCAATAGTTTCTTCATATCTCAGTGCTCTTTCGGCCTATGACGCGGACGCGACTCCCGGCTTTGTGTCCTTCGAGGGATACCTCGCGGGCCGCCTTGCGATCGCCGGTCTGGAAGGCTGCGGCCGGGAAGTCGATCGGGCCTGCTTCCTGAACAGTCTGCGCAGCAAGGATGTCGTAGACATCGACGGCTTCGAGCTTCGATACGGCGAGCGTGACAGCCAAGGCTCGGACGCGGTCTTCCTTACGAGGATAGGCTCGGACGGCAGTTACCACCCTGTAGACACCCTGCAGGACTCTGTACCATGAAATCCCGCTTGAAGAGCTTGCTGGAAAGTCGCTACCGCATCTCCACTCAGCTCTACCTGGGTCTGGGAGGGGGCGTGGCCATGACGGTGGCTGCGAGTCTGGTCGGCTGGTTTTCGTTCAACAGCGTGGGCGATGCGCAGAGTCAGGTGAATGAGAGCAGTATCCCGGAGGTAGTGGCCGCTTTCGGAATCGCTCAGCACAGCGGAACGCTCGTGGACGCCGCTCCGCGCCTGACTACCGCCGCAACGATCGATGACATAGCCCTCGTCTCGTCCAGCATCGACGGGGCACGCGAGTCCCTGGAAGGACATCTGACCGTCCTGTTGGGGGTCGATGCGCTCCCGGCTCAGCAGCCGGGCACGAATGCTTTACCGTCCGGTGACCCCTCCGGGTCGGAGGACGTGCAAGCCCAAGAGGGGCAGGACAACGAGGCCGTCGGCTCCGAGCGGATACGTGCCCAGTTGGACACACTGATCGTCAACATAGACGAGATCGAGGACGACATGTACGAGCTCTTCAGTTTGAACGGCCGCAGGGAAGCCCTGCGACGGGAGCTCGAGCGACTTCGGATCAGCATAGACGACATCATGGTTCCCGCCGTCGACGACCAGCTCTTCTACACCATGACGGGCTACGAGAGCCTTGGCGCATCTCCGGCGGAACGCGAGGATCATTTCTCCGAGGACGAGCTTGCCCGTTACCGCAACCTGGCCGGGTTGCATGCGGATGCCAAGACTGCAAACCAGCTGTTGGATAGTGCCTTCTCCATATCGTCAGCTCCACTGCTCGAACCCCTGCGAGAGCGTTTCGAGTCGGCCGCTGGCAGTATCGAACGGAACCTGTCGCCTCTTGCGGAGTCGGCTCTGCACGGAGAAGTAACACCTCTCATTGCCCGGCTGTTCGAGCTGGGCACGGGCGAAGGCGACGATAACGGATTCGATTTGCTGGAGCAGAGGCTCCGGCTCATCCAGAACCAGCAGGAACTGCTCACACTGAACCGTGGAATCGCCCTCGACCTGGTTGGTGAAGTCGATGGGCTGGTGACCACGGCACGTGCCAACGCGCAGGTTTCGACGCAGGCTTCCACGCAGGCTATCCTGACCGGACGCACCTTCCTGCTGGGAATCAGCGGAGTCAGCGTCGGGGGTGCTCTGCTTCTTGCATGGCTCTTCGTCGGCCGGGTACTGCTGACTCGCCTCCAGATGCTGTCCAACTGGATGCTTCGCATGGCCGGCGGCGATCTGCAGACCAGGGTCGAGATCGGGGGACGCGATGAGGTCGCAGAGATGGCAGCCGCCCTAGAGGTATTCCGCCGCCGCTCTCTGGAGGCTCAACGACTGAACCTTGTGGAGAAGCTGGCGGAAGAGCTCCAGGGAAAGAACGATCAGCTGGAGAGCGTGCTGGCCGATCTTCGGAAGGTGCAGGACCAGATAGTCATGCGCGAGAAACTGGCGGCGCTCGGTGAGCTCACTGCCGGCGTAGCCCATGAGATCAGAAACCCGCTGAACTTCGTCAAGAACTTCTCCGAGGTCTCGGAGGAGCTCATCGCTGAGCTGAAGGAAGTTCTCGAGGAGGGCGGCGAGAACCCGACCGAAGACCAGCGGTCACTCATCCAGGAGATATCGGACGACCTCACCGATAACCTCGGGCGTATACGCTCCCACGGTGACCGCGCCAACCGGATCGTTCACGACATGCTCATGATGAGTCGAGGCTCGGGCGACTGGCAGGCTATCGACATCAACAGACTCCTCGAAGAGCATGCGCGCCTCGCCTACCATAGCGCGCGGGCGTCCGATCCCAATTTCCAGCTCGACCTGAAGCATGACATGGACCCGGAACTGGGCGAGGTCTCGGTCGTCCCACAGGAGATGGGCCGTGTCTTCCTGAACATGGTGAGCAACGCCTGCGACGCGACCGACGAGAAGCGACGCTCAGGTGTGAAAACACCAGAAGGCGAACCCTATGCCCCGACCCTGTGGATCGCTACCCGGCGCAAGGAGGAGGGAGTCGAGGTACGCATCAAGGACAACGGGAGCGGAATCCCGCCCGACGTCATCGAGAAGATATTCAATCCGTTCTTCACGACCAAGCCCACCGATCGAGGCACTGGGCTCGGTCTTGCGATGTCGAGCGATATCGTGCGCCAGCACGGCGGCACTATCCGAGTCGAATCCGAGCCGGGCGAGTTCACAGAGATGATCATCAATCTGCCCAATGAGCCGCGTCCAATGGTGGAGGGCGACGACGAGGACGAGCCCCCACTCTCTGCTTAGTGGGCTGTGGAGGGAGACCGGAGCTCCAGAGTGAGTTCGCGCCCGTTGATTGCCCTCCCCGTTTCCCCGATGCTAAACTGGAATTGACCGGCAGTGGAGACGAGGTGAGGCTTGCCCGAAGGGTATGATGTTAACTGGGTAGTGGTCCTCGTGACAGGCGGTGTCGGAGTCGCCGCCGTCTGCGGGATGTTCCTGTTTTCGTACTTCATGGCCCCCCGGAGGCCCTCGGACCTCAAGGACATGCCCTACGAGTGCGGAATCATGCCGGCGCCGTACCGCTGGTCACAGGTACAGATACGGTACTATGTCTTCGCGATCTTCTTTCTCATATTTGACGTTGAAGCGGTGTTCCTGTTCCCCTGGGCTGTCGTCTTTCTGAAGTCGACCCCGGCCGTCTTCTACGAGATGCTGATCTTCATCGCAATTCTGTTCTTCGGCGTCGTGTACGGCTGGAGGAAGGGAGTCCTCCAGTGGAGGTAGCCCGGGTCGACGGAGACGGGCGCTCTGGGGGCAACACACCGGCCGACAGCATCTTCGATCAGGTCCTGCCCAATGCCGTCGTGGCCAGATCGAGCGAGCTGTTCGCACTAGGCCGCAAGTCTTCCCTGTGGACGCTCTCCTTCGGGCTGGCGTGCTGCGCGATCGAGATGATGAGCACGCACATGTCTCACCACGACCTGGACCGCTTCGGCGTCGTGACGTGGCCCTCGCCGAGGCAGGCCGACGTGATGATTGTGGCCGGGACGGTGGTCAAGAAGATGGCGGAGCCCATCAAGCTGCTCTACGAGCAGATGCCAGATCCAAAGTGGGTGATCGCGATGGGTAGCTGCGCGACCAACGGCGGTCCTTATTACCGATCGTACTCGGTCGTAATGGGGGTAGACCACCTGATACCCGTCGACGTCTACGTACCCGGATGTCCACCCAGGCCCGAAGCGCTGATGTACGGGATCATGCAGCTTCAGGAGAAGATTTCGGAAGACGCCAGAGCACTTGGAAAATCCAGGGAGGCGTGAGCCGAGAGTTGCCGAGGCCCGAGTCGCACTGGACGAGAAGGGCCGGGCTCTTTCGGCATTGCTTCCAGAAGTATATCCGGCCTTGGACATCGAGGTTGGCGCCGCGGTGGACGAGGTTGTCGTCGCTGTGGGATCGGTCGACCTTCTCGCGGTTTGCCGCACGGCGAGGGACGACCCCAGGCTCGCCTTCGACTACCTCAGGTGCCTGTCGGCGGTAGACTACGTAGAGCGGATCGAGGTCGTCTACCACCTCTTCTCGCTGGAGAGACGCCACAAGATGGTCGTGAAGGTCTCATTGGCGCCCGAAAGTCCGCGAGTCCCCTCAGTCGTCTCCATTTGGAAAGGCGCGGACTGGTTCGAGCGGGAGGCCCACGATCTGTTCGGAGTGGAGTTCGAGGGACACCCTAATCTTGCACCCCTTCTGCTCTACGATGGCTTTGAGGGGCATCCAGGCTTGAAGAGCTTCCCGTTTCATGACTACGACGAGTGGTAGAATCGGGTGTATGTCGCTAGGTTCTGGGCCCTTGGAGGCATCGAGTGGTTAGATTGGAGTATCGGTCCGAGGTCTTCGAGGATGATGGACAGTACGTCGCCGTCTGCCCGGAGTTAAACGTGTCGAGCTTCGACGCCACACCAGATTCTGCCGAGGCATCGCTTGAGGAGGCCGTCGCTGCATTCCTGGAGGGCTGCGAGATACTCGGGACGTTGACTGAGGTGCTCGAGGAGTCCGGGTTCATCAACACGGACGGCACGTGGCGCCTAGGCGCCCGCATTGGCTCGGAGAGAGTCGCCATACTGCCTTGAGCGAATCTCGACAACGACTGTCGCCCGTCCTTTATCGAGTGTTGGTGAGGGTGTTTGAGGCTGACGGCTTCGCGGTTGTGCGGACGAGAGGCGACCACATCATCATGACCAAACGAGGCGTGAAGCGGCCCGTTGTGATCAAGTCCAGTCCCAGGATGGTACCGATCGCTCACGTAGTAACTAACATGCGGACTGCCGAGATGACTCGTGAGCGATTCTTCGAGTTATTGGACGAAGTCAGCTAGGCGGTTGATCGCTAACACCCAACCATGCAGTTACAACAGCAGCCCACAGAACTAGCCGACACCGTTGACCTGATGGTCAACATGGGCCCGCAGCATCCCAGCACGCACGGGGTGTTCCGGCTGGTGCTCTGGATCGATGGCGAGCGCGTCACCCGCGCTGAGCCCCATATCGGTTACCTGCACAGGGGCTCCGAGAAGCTGTGCGAAGGGGAGCAGTACAGCCAGATAATCACGCTCTTCGACCGTCTCGACTACATATCCAACCTGAACTGCGAGCTGGCGTTCTGTCTCGCCGTCGAGAAGCTGATGGGTCTGGAGGTCCCTGACAGGGCCAGCTACATCCGCGTCATCTTGTGCGAGCTCAACCGTATCGCCAGCCACATGCTCTTCTACGGCGTCTACGGCCTCGACGTGGGCGCGATGACACCCATCCTGTACGGGTTCCGCGAACGCGAGCGAATCCAGTCGCTGTTCGAGAGCGTCACGGGTGCCCGCATGATGCACAACTACATCCGCGTGGGCGGCGTCAAGGAGGACCTCCCCGAGGACTTTGCCGACAGGCTGGCCGGACTGACCGCTCAGCTCCGGGCCGGCATCGACGAGTGCGACGAGCTCCTGACCAACAACGAGATGTTCCTGGCCCGCACTAAGGGCATCGGCTCCATTAGCGGCCCGGACGGGATCGACTTCGGCCTGACCGGCCCCGCCCTCCGCGCCGCCGGGGTACTGGACGACGTCAGGGTTTCCGAACCGTACTCTATCTACGACCGCTTCGACTATGGCATACCGGTCGGGACTCACGGCGACTGCTGGGACCGGTACTACGTGAGAATAGAGGAGATGCGGCAGTCGCTCAAGATAGTGGACCAGGCCATGAAGCAGATGGAGCCCGGGCCCATCTCGGCGAAGGTCCGAAGGATCGCCCGGCCACCGAAGGGCGAGGTGTATCTGCGGACCGAATCGCCGCGCGGCGACTTTGGCGTGTACCTCGTGAGCGACGGGAGCGACAAGCCGTACCGGGTCAAGGTCAGGGCGCCCTCCTTTGCCAACCTTCAGGCTCTTAAGCACATGCTCCGCGATGCCTACGTCGCCGACACAGTAGTCATTCTCGGCTCTATCGACATCGTTCTCGGAGAGGTCGACCGTTGAGCATCATCGACGTTGTCTACTACGGCCTGGCCGCGTTCGCGCTCCTGGCATTCCTCTCGGCGATGGTGCTGGTGCTCACCTGGGCGGAGCGGAAGGCCCTGGCCCGGATACAGATGCGGATGGGTCCGATGAGGGTGGGCTTCCACGGGACCCTTCAGCCGGTCGCCGACGCGATGAAGCTGGTCCTGAAAGAGGACATACTGCCCTCCTGGGCCGACCGGCGCATCTACTGGGCCGCGCCGCTCGCCGTCTTCGTACCGGCGTTCGCTATCTGGGTCACCATTCCGATCTCTCGAGACCTCGTTCTACGGAACATAGAGCTTGGGCTCTTCTACATCGTCGCAGTCTCGGTGCTCTCGGTGCTGGGGCTGGTGATGGCCGGGTGGGGCTCGGCCAACAAGTATGCCGTCCTGGGTGGACTCCGGGCGGCGGGCCAGCTGATAAGCTACGAGATACCGTTCATCATGGCGGCGTTGGCGGTCGCGATGCTCACGCAGTCCCTTGATCTGACACAGATCGTAGACGGACAGGGCATCTTTGCTAACGCTCTTATCCAGCCGCTTGGCCTGTTTCTGTTCTTCACGGCGGGACTGGCCGAGCTGGGACGGACGCCCTTCGACATCCACCACGCCGAGTCGGAGGTCGTGGGAGGTCCATTCGTGGAGTACAGCGGGGCGCACTGGGCCGTCTTCTTCCTGGCCGAGTACGTGAACACCTTCACCATAGCGGCGCTTACGGTACTGCTGTTCTTCGGAGGGTGGCGCTGGCCTGACATGCCGTTCGAGGGCGCCCTTCACACGTCGCTGTCGGTGGCTTGGTTCCTGGTCAAGACATACGCCGTCGTCCTGGTGATCTTCTGGGTGCGCGGGACCTACCCCAGGCTGCGTATAGACCAGCTGATGGCCCTTGGATGGAAGCTCCTGGTCCCGCTCTCGTTTGTGAACATAGTCGTGACCGGGATCGTACTGTTCTATGAATGGCCGCTGTGGACCCTCACTGTTCTCTCTCTGGCACTGTTGGGCGGTACTTTCTACCTGATCGCCGCCCGCCCGGGCAGCCGACCATCGCGGATGACGGTCACGCTGCACTCTGCGCGAGAGGCGCGGTCGCCGGTCCCTGCCTCGCCTGGCTCATCGGCAGGGGACGCGGATATTTCATGATCGGGTTTCTCGAGGGCCTCCTGGTCACCGCCAAGACGGCCCTGCGCCGCCCTGTAACGGCACAGTACCCGGACCCGTCCAGGCGCTTGCCCGTCGCGGATGCGTTCATGGGCTTTCCTGCTCTCACCTGGGACTCCGACGTCAATGAGCCGTACTGCACCGGCTGCATGGTCTGTGTCCGCGAGTGTCCTACTCAGTGCATGAGCGCGACCATGACTGACAATCCGAAGCATGCGGAGGGTGCCAGCAGGCGGCGCAAGATCATCCAGGAGTTCGAGATAAACCTCGGACGGTGCATCCTTTGCGGTATCTGCGTGGATGTCTGCAACTTCGATGCTATCGAGATGAGCCACGAGCATGAGCTGAGCAAGTACGAGCGCAACGGCAATCGCGTGGACCTGCCCCGACTGCTCGATATGGGCCGGGAATACCAGCGAGAAACGGAGTGGTCTCCAAGCCAGCCCAAGAAGAACAGCGGCGTTCCGGTCGATAAGCCCGTGAGGGACGAGAAGAAAGTTGCCGGAGGCCCCATCTCCGTCATTCCGTTGGAGACTGTAGTCCATCCCCGGCAAGGGGGTGGGGGGAGCAGATGATAACGCCGGTCGTCGTCCTCTTCTATGTGGCGGCCGCCTTGACGATCGGGGGCGGGCTCGTCGTCGTGATGACGCGCAACATCGTCTACGCGGCACTGGCGCTGCTCGTTTCGTTGATGGGAGTGGCCGGCGTGTTCCTGATAGCCTTCGCCGAGTTCCTCGCGCTGGTGCAGGTGCTGATATACGGGGGGGCCATCGTAATAGTCTTCCTGTTTGCCCTTATGCTCACCCGTATCGAGGACTTCTCGAAACTGACCGATCATCGCCAGTGGCCCCTCGCTGGCATCATCGCCGTCTCTACCTTCGCTCTGCTTGCCGCGGCTGTTGTAAACACCGGCGTGCGCACGGAGACGGAGAGGCAGAGCGTGGAGTTCGCCAGGTTCGGCGAGACGCTGTTCGCGCAGTGGGCGGTGCCCTTTGAGGTTGCGTCCCTTGTGTTGCTGGTGGCCCTCATCGGGGCCGTCGTGCTGGTGCGGAGAAGTGGAGGGCAGGATTGATCGAGCTGGCCCACTTCCAGCTGCTCAGTGCTGCCCTGTTCTGCATCGGGCTGTACGGCGTACTGGCCAGGCGCAGCGCGGTGCTCGTGCTGATGTCTATCGAGCTGATGCTGAACGCGGTGAATATCAACCTGATCGGCTACGCGGCCTTTGTCGAGGCGACCGAGGCGCACCGCGAGCTCGGACAAGTGCTTGTCGTGTTCGTCATAACGGTCGCTGCTGCCGAGCTTGCGCTGGCCGTGGCGATAATTCTGAGATTGTATCGGAACAAATCGACCGTTAACGTCGACGAGATCGATGTCTTGAAGTGGTGAATTGTTGGGACAGATAGGGGTCCAGTGGGCCTGGGTTATCCCGGCGCTGAGCGCTTCGGCGTTCTTCCTGATCGTCGTCTTCGGCAGGTTCCTGCCCGGTAGAGGGGCCTTCATCTCCATCGCAGCGATCTTTCTGGGCTTCCTGCTGTTCTGGCCCGTCCTGGCCGATATGCTCGACAAAGGTTCGGCCTCCTTCAGCATCACGTGGCTGACGGTCGGTGACACGAGGCTGACATGGGGAGTCACCGTAGACCGCATCTCGACTACGATGCTGGGGTTGGTGACCTTCGTGGCCCTGCTGGTTCAGGTCTACTCGATTGGATATATGAAGGGCGATCCGAGGCTCGGCTGGTACTTCGCCGTACACGGTCTCTTTGCCGGTGCGATGCTGGCCCTAGTTCTCGCGGACAACCTCCTGTTCCTATACGTCGCCTGGGAGCTGGTCGGCCTGGGCTCCTACCTGCTGATCGGGTTCTGGTTCGAGCGCCGCTCCGCCGCTGAGGCGGCGAAGAAGGCGTTCATCACCACCCGCATCGGCGACGTGGGTCTCTTGGTTGGGATCATACTGCTGTTTAGGGAGACGAGCACCTTCGATATATCGACGATCTTCCACGTGGCTCAGCAGGGCGACATCAGCGACGGCGTCCTGACGGCCGCGTCCCTCCTGATATTTCTCGGCGCGATGGGCAAGTCCGCCCAGTTCCCATTCCACGTATGGCTCCCGGATGCGATGGAAGGGCCTACGCCGGTCAGCGCGTTGATACACGCGGCCACGATGGTCGCCGCCGGGGTCTACCTCGTCGCGCGCATGATGCCCCTGTTCGAGCTCGCCCCAGCAGTTCTGCTGGTCGTGGCCACTATAGGCCTTGTGACGTTCGTGCTTGCCGGCGGTCTCGCTCTGGTCGCGACCGACATCAAACGAGTGCTGGCCTATTCGACGGTCAGTCACCTTGGTCTGATGATGCTCTCGCTCGGCGCGCTGGGAGTGGCCGCCGCCCTGTTCCACCTGGTGGCACATGGGCTCTCCAAGGCCCTGCTGTTCCTGGGTGCCGGAAGCGTGATGCACGGCACTAACGGCGAGACCGATATCCGCAAGATGGGTGGGCTCCGAAAGCGGATGCCGATCACTGCAGTAACCTTTGTTATTGGGGCGGCGTCTCTCGCCGGGGTCGTGCCTCTGGTCGGGTTCTTCAGCAAGGACGAGGTGCTTCTGGCCGTTCTGGACCACAGGAACCCCGTGTTCCTAGTGGTCGCTCTGGCCGCCGTGGTACTCAGTGCCCTGTACATGATGAGAGTCACGCTGGTCGTGTTCTTCGGTAGTCTCAAGTCCGGGACCGAGTCGGCCCACGAGTCGCCGCTCGTAATGACCGTTCCGATGCTGCTGCTGGCCTTCTTCGCTGTCACGGTTGGAGTGATCGCCTTCGGCTGGACAGACTCCTACAGGGGATTTGGCGACTATCTTGCGGGCGAGGGTCCGTTCCACGTCGAACCGTGGCTGACGGCGGTGTCGCTCCTGCTGGCTCTGGGCGGCCTGGGCCTGGGATGGCTCTACTACGGCAGCGGCAGGCTCAGTCACCGTGCGGCGGCGGATAGGCTCCCGATGCTGCATCGAGCTCTGGTGAACGGCTACTACCTCGACCGGCTTTACCAATGGGTGATAGACCACGTTGTGCTGACACTGAGCCGCTTCATCGGGCTGTTCGACCGCATAGTGGTCAACGACACAGGAGTTGATGGGCCGGCGGTTACGGTCATGCTGTCGGCGCTCCGCGTGAGATATGTCCAGACCGGGAAGATGTACAACTACGGCGCGGCCATGGCCTTGGGCGTAGTCGCGTTGGTGCTGGTCTGGTGGGTGGTCTTGACGTGAGCCGTAGCCCCTCACCGTATCTTCGAGATAGAGTCGGGCGTCGGCTCTGCAGAGGCGCATGGAAGTATTCGATAGCTACGTACTTATAGCGCTCATAGTCCTGCCCCTGGCCGGGGCGGCTGTGCTAATGGCGATACCCGGCGGCCGCCCGTCCGCTGTGAGGTGGACGGCCACGGTGGTCGCCGCCGTGTGTCTGGCGCTGTCGGTGTACGTCTTCCTGTACTACTACATCGGCCACCGGCAGGACGGAGGCATGCAGCTCACCCGGACCTGGGACTGGCTGAGTCTTCCGGGAGCCGGGCCGCTCGCAGAGCAGGGCATCACCCTGGCCCTGGGTGTGGACGGCATCGCGGCGCCGATGGTGCTGCTCACCGGGATCGTGATGTTCTGCGGCGTGCTGATGTCGTGGACGGTGCTCGACCGGGGCAAGGACTTCTTCATCCTTTACTTTCTACTTCTGTCGGGGGTGTTCGGAGTCTTCGCCTCCCTGGACATGTTCTTCTTCTTCTTCTTCTACGAGCTGGCCGTGCTCCCCATGTACCTCCTGATCGGGGTATGGGGAAGCAGCAGTACGTTCAGTACCTTCGTGCGGACCAAAGAGTACGGTGCGATGAAGCTGACGCTCTATCTGGTGGCTGGAAGCGTCCTCGTATGGATCGCCATTCTGGCGATATTCGTGGAGGGAGGCTTGGGCACCTTCAGCATAGTCGCACTGGAGCAGGTCACGTTCTCCGAGACTTTCCAGAGGGTGTTCTTTCCGTTCCTGATGGTCGGGTTCGGAGTTCTGGCCGGGCTGTGGCCGTTCCATACCTGGTCGCCGGACGGCCACGTAGCTGCTCCCACGGCGGTGTCGATGGTCCACGCCGGCGTGCTCATGAAGCTCGGCGCTTTCGGCATTCTCAGGATCGGCGTGACGCTGCTGCCCGAAGGAGCGGAGAGCTGGATGCCGGTGCTCATCGGCCTAGGGACGGTCAATGTCCTCTACGGCGCTGTGTCCGCGATGGGGCAGCGTGACCTGAAGTACGTCATCGGCTACTCCAGCGTGAGCCACATGGGCTACGTCCTGATGGGCATCGCCACGCTGCACCCGCTGGGCGTGACGGGGGCCGTGCTCCAGATGTTCTCCCACGGCGTGATGACGGCCCTTTTATTCGCGGCGGTAGGCGTGATCTATGATCGCACCCACACCCGTGACATCACCGTCCTCGGAGGTCTGGCCAAGCGGATGAGCTTCACCGTCTTCGTCTTTGCGGTGGCGGGCTTGGCGTCTCTGGGGCTGCCCGGACTGAGCGGCTTCGTTGCCGAGCTGCTGGTGTTCCTGGGTCTTTTCCAGACCTATCCTATTCTCGGCGTGCTGGGCATCATCGGCGCGGCCATAACGGCCGTATACATCCTCCGACTGTTGGCCAGGGCCTTCTTGGGCCCGATGGACGAGCGGTACGCCGGCCTGTCCGGCGCGTCTCGTCTCGAAGGGTTCTCGATGCTGGTGCTTGTCGGCTTCATATTCCTCGTCGGCCTGTTCCCCTTCCCGTTCATCGAGGTCATAGACACCGGCGTCGATCAGCTACTCGCCCGCTTCATGAGTCTCGCATGAACGACTTCACGCTCTTCCTACCCGAGTTCATGGTGACGGGCCTGGCCTTTCTCGTTCTGGCGGCAGACTTTTCTCTGCCTGCCAGAACGAAGGGACTGCTGCCGTACCTGGCCGCTGCCGGACTCGCCGCCATCCTGGTGTTCTCGCTGATAGACCTTCGAGGCCAGGAGGGGAGCATCTACGAGGGTATGCTGGTCGTCGACGGCTACGCGCTCTTCTTCAAGGCCTTCTTCCTGGTGCTCGGCATAGTGGTGGTACTGTCCTCGGTCGAGTATGTGAAGCGGCATCTCGACTACCAGGGCGAGTACTACGGCATCTTGCTATTCACGGTGGTGGCGGCGATGCTGCTGGCAGCCTCGAGGGAGCTGCTTACCGCGTACATATCGCTCGAGCTGCTCAGCTTTGGACTGTACGTGCTGGTCGCCTACGACCGCTACAACCCGAAGTCGAACGAGGGCGGCACCAAGTACATACTGTTGGGCGCCCTCTCTTCCGCGTTCTTGCTGTATGGGATCAGCCAGATATACGGGCTGGTCGGCACCACCCGTTTCGACGGGATCAGCGAGGTACTGGCCGCGACCTCGGACATGAGCCCCGGCGTGGTGGTTGGGCTCGTGATGATCATCGCAGGCCTGGGCTTCAAGGTCGCGGCGGTGCCGTTCCACATGTGGGCCCCGGATGCTTACGAGGGAGCTCCCATTCCCATCACGGCGTATCTGGCGGTCGGCTCCAAGGCTGCCGCTTTCGCACTAGTCCTGAGGCTCTTCGGTGAGGCGCTGATCCCGGCTGCCGCCGACTGGCAGATCGTCATCGTGATCCTGGCGGCTCTGACGATGGTGGTCGGCAACTTGGGCGCTCTGGTGCAGCGCAACATCAAGCGACTGCTTGCCTACTCCAGCGTGGGGCACGTGGGATACTTGCTCATGGGCATTGCTGCCCTGGCCGCGGTGGATGCGGACGGCGGGGCCTCGACAGAGCTTTCACACCTCGCGTCGAATGGCGTGATGCTCCATCTGGTTGCCTATGGGATAACCAACATAGCGGCGTTCCTGGCGGTCGCCGCTATGTTCAACGTCACCGGTAGCGAGGAGGTCGCGTCGCTGGCCGGAGCCGCCCGGCGGGCTCCCATGGTGGCTGTGGTGATGGCGGCTGCTCTCTTCTCGCTGGCAGGGCTGCCCATATTCGCCGGCTTCGCGAGCAAGTTCTACCTGTTCAGCGCGGTGGCTTCTCAGGGCCTTCTATGGTTGGCTGGACTGGCGATCTTCACCAGCCTGATCTCGCTGTACTACTATCTGATGGTGGTGCGGCAGATGTACATCGAGCCCGCCGCGGATCCGGCGAAGGTGCGCATACCGCGGGCTACGGTCGCTCTGCTGGGGCTGTTGTTCGTTGGGATGGTGGTGGTCGGCGTGTACCCGGCGCCGCTGTTGGATGCGATACAGTCTGCCAGCGACGCGTTGTCCATCGGCAGCGCTGGGCTCCTCGTCCAGCGCTAGACCGTCCTTTCGCCTTTTCTATACACTATCTACAGCAATTCAGTGACATTTGGAGGAGTGCGGATGACCGAAGGGAGTCGATCGGAAGAGTTCAGTCGCGGCATGGTCGTCGTCGCCCATGCCGACGACGCCGAGTACGGATGCTCGGGCACGGTTGCGAAATTGTGCGCGGAGGGCTGGGAGATGGTCTACGTCCTCTGCACCGACGGCAGCAAGGGCAGCAGCGACCGTGAGATAACTATGGAGGAGCTATCGTCCGTTCGTCGAAGAGAGCAGGTCGAGGCGGGCAGGACCCTTGGCCTCAAGGACGTGGTCTTCCTCGACCACGAGGACAGCATGCTGCAACCGACGCTGGAGCTTCGCCATGACATTGCACGGGAGATCAGGCGCCACCGCCCCGACGTGCTCATCACCAACTACCCTGCCCGGAACCTAGACGGCGGCGGCTGGGGCATCGGCCATCCTGACCATATCGCGGCAGGAGAGGCCGCACTGGCCGCGATATTCCCGACTGCCAGAGACCACATGACCTTCCCGGACCTCCTGGAGCAGGGGCTCGAGCCTCACAAGGTGGCAGAGATCTGGATAATGGGCCACCCGGAGCCGGACCACTGGGTGGACGTCACCGAACACATGCACACGTCCGTCAGGGCGCTGTCGAGGCACGAGTCGCAGGTGGGCGGTCGGAGCGAGGAAGAGCTTCTCGAGATGATGCAGAGGTGGAGGCGTGAGCGCGCCATCGGCAAAGGGATGCAGTACGCCGAGGCCTTTCGGAAGTTCTCCATGCGCCGCTGATTGGGGCCGCGAGCTATCCTATCCGGCGCGCTCGGCCATCCTTGAGCGGTCTCTCTCCGTCAGGTAGGGCTCGACCTTGTCGATGAACTCGGCGAGGGTCTTTTCAGGGGTCGCTTCGCTGGTATCGAGGGCGATCTTCTGGGGGATGGTTGAGACTTCGAAGGCCTCTTCAAATCTCTGCAGCACCAGCTCTACATCCTTGTCCTCGATCACCTGCCGCTGGTGGTGGCTCTCATTCATCCGCCGTCCGATGACCTCCGGGGAGGCCTTGACGAGGACCAGCACCGTCTCCGGCGCGAACTCCAGGTTTCTCTCCTCGATCGTCTTCGAGTGGTAGACCCTGTCTCCCGGTTCACCCTCTCCGCCGTAGCCGTAGTAGAGAGGGGCGTATATGGAGTCCTCGAAGTAGTAGCCGACCACGATGCCGTCGGTGTCTTTCTTCGCGATCGTGTGGTAGTAGAGGTTGTGGCGCTGGGCGGCCTCCTTGATCCGCGGGCTCAGCGCCATGTATTGGGCCTGCTCCTCGTCCGTCATGTCCGACGGGTGGTTGATGGTGTGCGGTATCTTCCAGTGGTCGTGCACGAGGCCGAACTCGATGCCCCCGATGTTTTGAGTGGCCCATTCCTGGATCCCGTACCCGAGGGTTGTGGTACCCGTGTACTCGCAGCCGATGATTATCACTCTCATGGTTACTCCTAATACCTCCGGTCCATTGGTCCGACCGGCACTTCGATGACCGATACCGTGTCATTCTCGATCGAGTCTCGCAGGTAACGCTCGAGCTCGTCGGCGTCCCGGGCGAGGAATCCGCGGGCCCCATAGGACTGCGCCAGCGACACGAAGTCCGGGTTATGCAGCCTGGTCCCTACGACGTGGCCGTCGAACTCCTCGAGCTGCGCTCTCAGGACGTTACCGTAGGCGTTGTCGTTGAAGACGATGACGACGACGTTGATGCCGTACTGCACCGCCGTGGCAAGCTCCTGAGAGTTGTACAGGAAGCCTCCGTCCCCGGACACGGCGACCACCGGCCTGTCGGGCCGGGCCACCTTCGCGCCCAGCGCAACCGGGAAGGCGTGGCCCAGGGTGCCGTGAGCCGCCATCAGGTACGCTCCAGGCGCGTGAACTGGGTAGTAATTGCGGCTGTAGTAGCCCAGCTGTGTCATGCCCTGTACAAGGGTTCCGTTGTCGGGGAGAGCGGACCTGATCGCCCTCGTGAGCGAGGCTTGCGGCTCGATCTGCTCGTCCTCTCCGAATCTGCCCTCCCTGATGGCGTCCAGCTCTGCCACGTCCAGCTCCCCGGCTGGGGTGGCCTTCTCGATCAGCCTGTGGAGGCTGTCGAGGGCGATCTCGATGTCTCCCACGATCTCGACGCTACAGGCTTGGCCGTGGGACGGCTCGACATCGACGCGCACCGCCGTCTTGCCGGCTGGAGCCTGGCCGGGGCCCACGACGAGGAAGGCGTCGCGCTCTGCAATCCATCTGCCGAGCGGCGGATACTTGGGATTGAGGAGTCCGAGTGAGAGCGGGTGCCTGTCCGAGAGCGAGCCCTTGGCTTCGGCGGTCGTCAGGACTGGGGCCTGCAGGAGCTCGGCCAGCTTCTCCAGGACCTTGGACTCCTCCTGCGTGACGCGCCCGCTGACCAGCACCGCGGGCCGTCTGGCCGCCGACAGGGCGGACGCCCCGTCTTCGACACTCCTCGGGTCGGGCGCGGTCGTCTGGGAGGGGGCAGGCTCTCTCGGCTCGGTGTCAGCGACGGAAGCCAGAACCCTGTGCGGCACTTCCAGATAGGCTGGGCCGGGCCTCCCGTTCCTCATCGCCCTGAAGGCTTCGTGAACGGCGCCAGGGACATCTGCGGCGGCTTCGACCTTGCCAGCCCACTTGGTGATTCCCCTGACGAAGGCGAGCTCATCGTCGACTGCCCGGTCGGCGTGGCCCTCGCCGGACACCACTATCATAGGCGAGCCTTGGGAGTAGGCCCCGGTGATCCCGGACATCGCGTTGTACATGCCGGGTCCGGGGACCACGAGGACGACGGCGGGCTTTCCGCAGGCCCGCGCGTACCCGTCCGCCATGTAGCTGGCCGCCTGCTCGTGGCGGGTCGCGATGTACCGGATGCGGGGCTCCTCGTAGATGCCGTCGACGGCCTCGTACTGGCCCGCGCCGGGCACACCGAAGACTACCTCTATCCCCTCCGCGGCGAGCGATGCTGCCAGGGCCTGGCCGCCGGTTATCTCAGGCAATGCGTCCTCCTGTGAAGGCGTTTGTGCAAGGTTGGGCGGTAGTGTAGCAACGTTTCCAGCGGCGTGTAAACGGACGGGCGAGGGTCGGGGCACTGTGGGAATGATGGGACGGGAGGGGACCCCTTACGGGACGCCCGGGGGACACTTATGGACGGATGTGGGCGGATACGGACAGTTGTGGGACACTTGATTCGTAGCTATTTCGGGCCGGTTTGTTCGGGGCCGGCGCCCGATTTTCTGTGAAACTGTCCCATTCTGTTCCATTCCACTTTTCGAAGCCTTGGCTTGGCCGGCCCGAGATGAGGGTGACTCTCATCACTATACGCACGGATGTGCTGCTTGTCAAAGGTCGTGAATCACCCTCACTGTACGACCGGGCACATGGGTAACAGTTAGACTGGGGACATAGGTAACACTTTCACGGGTGTCTTGTCGATCCGTCTCTCGTGATCATCCAGGATGCCGATGAGGAGTGGGCCGAACTGTATGGACCAGGTTCGCTCGTCCTGTTGTACGAGGCCTACGGGCTCGCCTCTGAGAGACGCACTGACGTATACGAGGTCTCCCTCCCACTTGATCTCGCCGTTGCTGCGGACACTGCGTACCGTGACTCCTGCTCCGTACTGTGGTGAGCTGATGCGTGCAGGATAGGACCTGAACGAGGGCGTGTACAGCAGACTCGGAGGCCGCTGTCCCAGGGCCTCGTGCGGCCTCTCGACGTTGTAGCTGTGCCTGAAGCGGATGAGGGCTCGCCGCTGTCGTCTCCGGTTGGCCTTTGGCGGCGTAGCCGTCTCCGCCTTCAGGGTTCGGTGAAGTCGCTCAAGGCGTCCGTTCTGCTCAGGGTGTCCCGGCTCGATCCGCTCCGGCACTATCCCCAGCTTGACCCACCATGCGGACAGCGGCGTGAGGCTACCCTGTAAAGGGCGGAGTAATAATGGACCGGCGAGGCGGGGGTGAGCGTCCGGGAGTGGCGCTGCAAAACTGGACCACCCGCCGCCTTCTATAGAGTTGGAGGCAACTCGATGGAAGGTGTGAAGGATGTACAAAGTGGAACTGTACGTTCGAGTGCGCCGGGCCTGCATGGTGGAAGGGATGAGCACGCGAGAGGCTGCCCGGGTGTTCGGGCTGCACCGGGACACGGTGCGCAAGATGCTGGAGTACTCGGTGCCACCCGGGTACCGTCGACAGTCACCGCCGCGTCGCCCTAAGCTGGACCCGTACCACGGGGTGATCGACCGGATACTGGAAGAGGACCGGCGTCTTCCGAGGAAGCAGCGCCACACGGCGAAGCGGATCTATGACCGTCTGAGAGCGGAGCACGGGTTCGGTGGCAGGTACACGATAGTCAAGGACTACGTGCGCGAGCGACGGCGCCGGACACGCGAGATGTACGTTCCGCTCTCCCATCCTCCTGGTGATGCCCAGTGCGACTTCGGCCAGGCGAAGGCGGTCATCGGAGGAGTGGAGCAGACCATCCACTACTTCGTGCTGGACCTTCCCCACAGCGACGCGTGCTTCGTCAAGGCCTACCCCGCAGAGACGACCGAGGCGTTCTGCGACGGTCACGTCTCGGCGTTCTCGTTCCTGGGCGGCGTGCCGCGGAGCATCTTGTACGACAACACGAGACTGGCTGTGGCCAGGATCCTGGGAGACGGCCGGCGCCAGCGTACTCGTGTGTTCTCGGAGCTGGTGTCGCACTACCTGTTCGAGGATCGGTTCGGCCGTCCCGGCAAGGGTAACGACAAGGGCAAGGTCGAGGGGCTGGTGGGATATGCTCGCCGGAACTTCCTGGTGCCAGTGCCGTCGTTCCCGAGCTTCGATGCGCTCAACGCCTACCTCGAGGAGAGGTGCCTGGAACGGATGGGGAGACAGCTGCGTGGGCACAGGGAGACGATAGGCCAGCGGATGGAGCGTGACCTGGAAGCCCTGCTGGCGTTCCCCGCCGTGCCATACGACGCCAGCGACAAGCACGTGAGCCGTGTCAGCTCCCTGTCCCTGGTGCGGTACCGGACCAACGACTACTCGGTGCCCGTGGCCTACGGTCACAGGGAGGTGGTGGTGCGCGGCTATGTGGGTGACGTGGTGATCAGCTGCGGGGCAGAGGTGATAGCCCGGCATCCGCGCTCATACGAACGCGACGACTTCGTCTTCGACCCTGTCCACTACCTGCCGCTGCTGGAGCGCAAGACGGGAGCGCTGGACCAGGCTGCTCCTTTGGCCGGGTGGGAGTTGCCGGAGGAGTTCGGCATGCTGCGCAGACTGCTGGAGTCGAGGATGGGCAGGCGCGGCAAGCGTGAGTTCGTACAGGTGCTGCGGTTGGTGGAGAACTTCCGCAAGGAGGAGGTGTACGAGGCCGTGCGTGATGCCCTCAGGCTCGGCGCCATAAGCTTCGACGCCATCAAACACCTGGTGCTGTGCAGGATAGAGGGCCGTCCCCAGAGACTCGACCTGGAGCTGTACCCCTACCTGCCCAGGGTCACCGTGACGAAGACAGCAGCCAGCGACTACATGGCGCTCATGTCGGGGATCGGGCGGTGAGCGAGAGGTCTACGGTGCTGCTGGAGCATCACCTCAAGGAGCTGAAGCTGCCGACGTTCCTGAGAGAGTACGGCAAGGTAGCCGGCCAGTGCGCCGCCGAGGGCGTCGACCATCCGGGCTACCTGCTGAGGCTCTCTGAGCTTGAGCTGATAGACCGCCATCATCGGATGGTTGACCGCAGGATCAAGGCGGCACGCTTCCCCGCCACCAAGAGCCTCGACACCTTCGACTTCCTGGCCATGCCGTCGGTGAACAAGCACCTGGCCATGCAGCTGGCACGCTGCGAGTACGTAGACCGGCGGGAGAACGTCATCGCCATAGGCAACAGCGGCACCGGCAAGACCCATGTGGCCCTCGGTCTGGGGCTCGCCGCCTGCCAGAGGGGACTGTCGGTCGGCTTCACCACGGCCGCCTCGCTGGTCCACGAGCTGATCGAGGCCAGGGACGAGCGGCGACTGCTCAACCTCCAGAAGAAGCTGGCCCGACTCAAGCTGCTCATCGTCGACGAGCTTGGCTTCGCACCACTTTCCAAGACCGGCGCGGAGCTCCTCTTCGAGGTCTTCAGCCAGAGATACGAGAGGGGGTCGGTCCTGGTCACCACCAACCTGCCCTTCGATGAGTGGACCGAGGTCTTCGGCTCGGAGAGACTGACCGGCGCCCTGCTGGACCGCCTCACTCACAGAGTTCACATCCTGGAAATGAACGGCGAGAGCTACCGCCTCAAGCAGAGCCGGCAGGCCGTCACCACGCGCTCAGCCAGCGATTCCCCTGACGCATAGGCTCCACCAACCTCGCTGCGACTAAGGGCTCCCGACGACACCCGTCGTAGGCGGATATTTTCGCTGAACATCGCCGCTCAAGTGGTACACTTTTGCTCCGCCACACGGCCTGATTTCTCTCCGCCCTTGACACTACCCAATCCGACGCTGGCGAACGGAGGGCCGTTGTCGGTCCGGATGACCCTGGGAAGGCCGTACTCACGGAAGGCGCGCTCCAGTGCGTGCTTGACCTCAGGGCCGGTGGGCCGGTGAAGACCGTCGCATACCAGCAGGTACCGGGACATCGCGTCCTGGGCCGTCAGGGGATCGATGCGCATCCCATCTCCTGTGCGGAACCAGCCCTTGAGGTCAATGGACCACACGTCGTTGGGGTGCTGGGCGTGGGCAAAGGGTTCGCCCCAGCTTGTTGCCCTACGCCGCCGCTTGCGCCGCCTCACCAGACCCGCACGATCCAGTATGCCGCTCGCCGTGCTGGGGGACGGCCAGGGCACGTCGGGCTCGATGGAACGCAGCCAGGCGACGACCTTCTTCGGGCCCCATGTGGGACGCCTGCGCTTCGCCTCAACGATGCGCTCAACCACCTGTGTGGGTGTGGCGTTGGGGTGGTAATGAGGGGCTCTGCTCAGGTCGAGCAGACCTCCCTCGCCGTAGGCCTCATACCGACCAATCAGCTTGTAACCAGTCTTGCGACTGATACCAAACCTCCGGCACAGCTCGGCTACAGTCTCTTCCCCCGCAGCGTGGCGCTCGATAAACTGCAACCGCTCCGATTCGACGCTCGTCTCTTTCCAAGGCAACACATCCTCCTCCTCTGGGATTGCCATTACAATCCCACGATGTGTTACCCATGTGCCTGGTCTAGGTGTTACCTATCTCCCCGGTCTGTACCCACCCCACCCCTCTCCCATCAAGGGAGAGGGGTATTGCTCGGCTGATGAGTCAGGACGGGGATTGCGTTGTCCTTTCTTGAGGGCGAGAATGGGCAACGCCGTTCAATGACCAAGATCACCGACAGGCACGACCAGTCCGCCGACACCCCGCTGATCATCTGCGACTTCTCGCCGCCGAGAGGCGGCGGGCCTGAGCTCCTGGAGCCCGCAGCCCGGATCGACGCCGACTGGATATCGGTTGCCTATAATCCGGGCAGGTCGACCCGAGTCTCACCCCCTATCGCGGCCCACTGGATCAAGGAGCACACGGGGAGGGACGTGGTTTTCACTCTGGCCACGCGCGACATGAACAAGATCGCCATGCAGAGCCTCTTGCTGGGCGCTCAACTGATGGGCCTCGAGAACGTCGTCGTCGTCCAGGGTGACCGGTTGACGGAGAGGGACCTGTCACGGGTCAGGGACGCCAGCGACTACCGGCCCACGGAGCTCCTGGGCGCTATCCGGGAGATGAACCAGGGCATCGACTTCAAGGGCCTGAAGCTGCGGTCGCCGACCGACTTTTGCGTCGGAGCGTCCCTCGATCTCGGCAGGGGGATCGAGAGGGAGGTCCAGCTTGCGATGCACAAGGTGGAGGCGGGCGCCCAGTTCTTCATCTCGCAGCCGACTTTCGACCCGGCGGGTGCCCTGGAGCTCCTCGACAGGTACGCAGAAGAGAGCGGCGAGAGGCTGTCGGCGCCGGTGTTCTTCGGAGTCCAGGTCATGACCACCGGCAGTCCTGTATTCGGCGACGTGCCGGAATGGGTTACCGGCGGGCTCGCCAAGGGGCGCTCCGGCGTGGACATAGCCCTTGATGTGCTCGACCGGTTCACGGAGGCCGGGTTCCGGTCGTTCTATCTCATTCCGCCGATTCTGAAGGGCGGCAGGCGCGATTACGAAGCCGCTCAAGTGGTGCTGGAAGCCTTTCGGCGATAGGCGGGTGGAGGGGTGGCTTCCCATAGGCCTGTAGTTTTCTGTCTCGTTTTGTCGTTCTCAGCTTCGGCCGGCGCTTCAGAATGAGACTCGGTGGGACGCAGATGCGACAGATTGGGAGGCCAATGCGACACGGATGCGACGCGCCGTTGGGGATCCACCGAGTAGGCGACAAGCTCGGAGGGGGTGCCGGCGGCACGGGAGTCGGGAATGCGATCAGGCTTTGTCACAAGGGAATGATAGCACAAACATTCTAGTATGTGAAGCGTGCCGCCTGGGCGATCTCACGCGTACCCAAGTTAGGGTACTCGTTGACGCTCCGCGCGGGACGCAGCTATAATCTGCCTCGATCTCGACCGTGAGGATTCCGTTGGCGAACGAGACCGGCAAGCGCTACTCATGCTCCGTCTGCGGGGCGCAGTTCGTCGTGACCAAGGGCGGCGACGGCATGCTCAAGTGCTGCGGGAAGCCTGCGGAGAAGCGGTCGTAGGCGGTCGGAGCACAGTCATGGCGAACCAGCTTGGCAGGCGATACCGGTGCGACGAGTGCGGCACGGTCGTCCTGTGCACGAAGGCCGGCGAGGGCACGGCTCAGTGCCACGACAAGGACATGGAGTTCCAGGAGCCGAGGAAGCTCCCCTCTTCGGACTGATTCAGGCCTAGACGGCGGAAAGGTTTGCCGCGGCGGCCTCGTGCTGTTCGTCTGCGTGGTACGAGCTCCGGACCAGCGGTCCGGCGGCGACGTGCTTGAAGCCCAGCGCCTCCCCCTCCCGTCTCAGCTCGTCGAACTCGTCAGGCGTGTACCACCTGGAGAGGGGCACGTGCTTCCCGGAAGGTCTGAGGTACTGGCCTATGGTGAGCAGGTCGCAGCTCACTGATCGCAGGTCGCGCATCGTCTCGATGATCTCGTTCCAGGTCTCTCCCAAGCCGACCATCATGCCGCTCTTCGTGACGCAGGCCGGCGACAGCTCCCTGGCCCTCGACAGGAGCTCCAGCGACTGGTCGTAGTCGCCCTTGGCCCTCACGCGCGGGAAGACGCGCCTCACTGTCTCGATGTTGTGGTTCAGGGTGTCGGGAGCGGCGTTCACGACAGTTGCAAGGGCGTTCCCGTCTCCCTGGAAGTCAGGGATCAGAACCTCGATCTTGCAGGTTGGGAGCCTTCTGCGTATCTGGCGGATGCACTGGGCGAAGATGAAGGCGCCGCCGTCCGGCAGCTCGTCGCGGTTCACCGACGTGATCACCGCGTATCTCAGGCCCATGCGCTCCACTGTCTCCGCAAGCCGGACAGGCTCCTCAAGGTCGAGGGTGAGCGGGGTTCCGGTCGTAACGGCGCAGTAGGAGCACGCCCGGGTGCAGATGTCACCCAGGATCATGAACGTGGCGGTCCGGCGCTCCCAGCAGTCGCCGATGTTGGGGCAGTGGGCCTCCTCGCACACGGTGTGGAGCGCGCTGTCCCGGAACCGTTTTCTCAGATCGAGGTAGTTGGGGCCTCCCGGCGCTCTGACCTTCAGCCACGCGGGGAGTCTGCGCTCGGCTACCATGCCGCCTCCGTGTTCGGGTCTGCCGATATGATACCACGGAGGCAGGCACCCACGGCGCCGGCCGTCTGACCCGCGATCCGGTTGATCTCCTGGTGCCGGTCACACCACACGGCCACGCGCCGGTTCAGTCCCGAGAGGCGGCTTTCCAGAGGTGAGCGCTGACCGCGCCCGCGAGTATGACGAACAGCGCGTCTATCAACACCCAGAAGTTCCGGTGCGTCTGGCTCTGCCCATCCTCGCCGACGGTCAGGTCGTCGAACCAGTTCCAGAAGAACAGGATTGCCAGGAATGCGGCGGCGTAGAACGCTACGTTGACGCAGATGAAGCTGTTGACGTCACTGCCGTCCGCCCCGGCGCCTCTCTTGTGGACGTAGGTTGCCGCCAGCGTGGCGATGCCCCGAAGGCCATCTTTAGCTACGGCTCAAAGCTAAGGTGATTCCCGTTTACCACTCGATCTTACTACACGTGTGATTGGCTAGGGCCAGGAGGGGAATCATGGTTCACGCGATACACACGGACAAACAGCATCCGGACGGCGGACAAGTTAGCTGGGTGGGCCAATGCGGCGCCGAAGTAGTAGACGACTCTAGCATGGTGGCCGCAACCGACCTGTTGAAACTCGGGGAGTTCACGGGCGCCGGAGGAAGTCGGATTCTCTGCTCCGAGTGCATGGAGGTGCTGGTCCGTATCCCGTCGGTTTACAGGGATAAAGAAGGCTCGCCCTTCGGCAAGACCTTCAGATAGGTCTAGGGATGCTTGAGCCTCTTGTCGCCGGGCTGGATTTCGCGAGACTCAACGCCGACGCGCTGGTCGAGATGGACCTTGAGACTCAGGCTAAGGCTTGCCATGATGCCGGGGCCGCCGTTGCCCGCGAACAGAGAGCCCAACTCAACTAGAAGGGGGGATCATGGAGCCGTTCCCGGACGTTCTCGTAGTAAGTGACAATTATGGGATGGTGAGGGCGGTCTGTAGTGGCTGCGTGAAGGAAGGGGAGAAGGTAGAGGGGAACCTAACGGCGAGGGTTCACAACGACCTCATCACCACTACTCAGGGTTACGCCACCGCTCTGCACGAGTACAAGTGCCCTCGGTGCGACCGGACGGACGAGCGTACTGGGTAGACTGCCCGCCAAAACCAACCCAGGGGGAACGATGCCAGAGGGGAATTGCCGGATGTGCGGGAGTCGAGAGGTGCTACTGTCTGCACCCGGGGGTGCGCTAGTACCGTTTCAATCTGAATATGATGGATAGATGTGTTGAAGTTTAGTACGAGCGTCCTGAGTGGAGAAGCGCCAGTCTATGACGGCGACAGCCTCATTGCGCTTACGTTCCAGCGCCGAGACCTCTCGCTTCAGTATCACCTCGTCGCTGATTCGACGGTTGAGACACTGGTTGCTAAATACGCTCAACTCTATCTCAGCCATGTTCAGCCAACTGCCGTGTAGGGGAGTGTAGTGGAACTCCAGGCGCTTGGCGATGCGCCGCGCTTCGGCTGGCTTGAAGGCATCGTACAACGAGCCCAGCTTGTGAGTGTTGAGGTTGTCCAGCACCAACCGTATCGTCTCTGTGTGAGGGTATGCATCATCAACCAGCCACCTCATCTGATGAGCGAAGTCCACAGCAGTGCGCCGCTCGGTCACCTCGACATGCCGCCAGCCAGCTTTCGGCTCACAGAACATGAACAGGTTTCGAGTGCCGTTTCGCTTGTACTCGTAGTCATATCGTTCCACCCGACCCGGCTTGGCCCCGATGACCGGTCTCTTATCGGCCACCAGTTGCCTGGATGTCTCGTCGAAACAGACCACGGGATGGTCCGGGTCGTAGTCTGCGTGGTACAGGTCCAGCACGTCCTCCATTCGAGCCACGAACTCCCCGCTCACCTCCGGGATGCACCACTCCTTCTTCTTCCACGGCTTGAGTTCGTTTTTTTGAGTATCTGGCGCACCGTCTCGAGGGAGATGCTCTCGGCAAACCCCATCGCCACCACCTTGTCGGCAAGCAGTTGGATCGTCCAATCCGCGTGTCCTTCGGGTGCGTCGCTGCACGCGATGGCTATCAGATGTGCTTCCTGTCTGCCGTCCAACTTGCGCTTCTGTCCCGGTCGAGGGCGCTCATTGAGTGCGCTGTCGAGTTCCTCCTTCACAAACCGCGTGCGCACACGTCCCACCGTGGATGCGCTTATCAATAGGCCGCTGGCGATGTCACGGTCGGTCATGCCTTCGTCCGCCTTCAGCAACACCAGCGCTCGCTTGACCTTACGGGCCGAAGTCTCGCCACGACTCGCCATCTGCTTGAGATGTGTCCGTTCCGACTCGTTCAACTCCACCTTGTACTTGAGAGCAGCCATGTCTTCGTATGTCCTCCCTATAGGATCATACATAAGACTAACCTATTTCTTATACTTGTCAAATACACATGGAACCGGTACTAGGAGCCTGTCCGAGGATTCGTTCCGGGAGACGAAACCCGCCACGCAATAACCTGCTTACAGCAATCTGGACCTTGTCGTGGAGTAATTAGCATCTTTACACTCCACTAATGACGCATATCGTTTAGAACATTGTTTCTCGGACAGACTCCTAGCCTCACCGAAAGGGAAGGCGAGCGGATCTTCTGGTACACGGACCGGAAGGCTTTCGCCCTGGGGAGATACATCACCGACGAGATGCTGTCGGGCCTCACCGTACCCTGGTAGCACCAACCCACAGTAAAGGAGAAGCGCATGGCGGCTGTCACCACGCAAGAGTGTTTCACGGACGACTGGGACCGCACCAGACCGGACCTGGTGGTCTACCTGCCGAAAGAGCCCTCGTACAACTATGAGTCGGCCGACCACTTCCTGGTGGACCACACCCCAAAAGGCGATCTGTTCGTGATCTTTACGCTGGCCGTTGCGCCTGACAAAGGAGACTACAAGGTCGTCTATGCCCGGAGCACGGATGGGGGCGTGAATTGGACAGCGCCCGCGGCTATCGACGTGTCGGGGCCCAAGCCAGGCCAGAGGAGCCAATTCGGCTTCCCGGTCATGAGCGCCAGCGGCCGTATGTACTGTTACTACAACAAGACCACGGGAAACGGCAGCGGCGGTGAGAACTTCCTACGCTGTAAGTACTCGGATGATGATGGGTACACATGGATAGACGGTGGTGTGAAGATCCCCTGGCGCACGAGCAAATATTCTCACCCGGAGGCCGCCACCATCGGCACTGCAGCCCTCGTTTGGCAGAAGCCGATAAGAGATGCGAAGGGACGGCAGATGGTGGGCTTCACGCGGAGTACATCCTCAGCCGTCAAGAAACCGCTCGACGCAAGCCACTTAGGGAGCGTGCCCGGGCTGCGCAATACCTTCAACGACGGCCGGTGCGAATACATGCGGTTCGACAACATCGACCAAGGGCCTGACCCTAAGGATGATTCCCTCGTAAAAACCCGTTTTGAGGAAGTTCCAGCGATGTAGCACATTTGAGCGCTACAATATGTTGGGCTAGCATACGGAACAGAGACTGTATATCGTACCCAGGCGTGGGTACGTGTGTTCTAATTCGGCCTGCACAGACTTTTTACGAGAGAATCAAGGATGTCAAGATCACCTGGCTGCAGACCGACGCCACGATGATCGAGGTGCCGTGTACGTTCGAGCCTCACGCCTCCCACGGCTACAAGTGGTGCATCGAGCCCTCCGTAGTGTTGCTGCCCGACGGGCGGCTGTTTTCGATCGTGCGCACCGCCAACGGACAGATCTGGTACACTGTCTCGGATGACGATGGCGTCACCTGGCGAGAGACCGAAATCATGCGCTTCCGGGATGGTGGGGACCCCGTTCTCAACCCATCGTCTCCCTGCCCGATCTATCGACTCGAGGATGGCCGGTACCTGCAGCTGCTCCAGAACCACGACGGATGGGGCTACGGCTCCAGGGGTCCGCTGGACCAGAACAGTCGAAGGCCCCAGTTCATGTCGTTGGGCGAGTACCGTGAGGGGGCGCACCAGCCGATCTGGTTCAGCGAGCCGTACTTTTTCTGCGATACGAACATGGTCGGCGTATTCCCCCACTACAAGAAGTGGCTGTCGATGTATGCGAGCCTTACAGATCGCGACGGAGAGCGCATCTTTTGGTACGTGGACCGAAAGATGTTCGCCCTGGGACGTTATATCACCGACGAGATGTTGGCCGGGTTGACCGTACCCAAGTAGCACTGGCTTCAACTACTACGACACAAAGGGGACTAGATATGGCTGCGGTTACGACTCAAGAGTGCTTTACGGACGACTGGAGGCGGTCCAACCCGGACCTGGTTGTATACCTGCCGAAGGACCCCTCTTACAATTACGAGTCAGCCGACCATTTCCTGGTCGACTACACCCCGAGAGGCGACCTGTTCGTGATCTTCACCCTGGCGGTCGCGCCGGAGGCGGGAGACTACAAAGTCGTCTACGCGCGAAGCAAGGACGGGGGCGTGAACTGGACCGCGCCGGCGGCCATCGACGTCTCGGGCCCGAAGCCGGGACAGCGGAGCTGGTTCGGCTTCCCAATCATGAGCGCCAGCGGGCGCATGTACTGTTACTACAACAAGGCGACGGGCATCGGCAACGGCATGGAGAGCTTCATGCGATGCAAGTACTCTGACGACGACGGCTATACTTGGATCGACGGCGGCGTTGAGATCCCTTATCGTCCAAGCAAGTACGATCACCCCGAGTCGGACAAGATCGGCGTCGGTTCCCTCATGTGGCAAAAGCCGATCCGCGACGCAAAGGGACGCCACTTCATCGGAATCACTCGTGGGACGTCGGAGGTAGTCCGGCCACCCCTGGACGCGAGCCATCTCGGGAGTGTTCCCGGACTCCGCAAGGATTTCAACGATTCGAGGTGCGAGTTCGTTCGATTCGACAACATCGACGACGGGCCGCTCCCCAAAGACGTCAAGATCACCTGGCTGCAGACCGACGAAACGATGGTCGAAGTACCGTGCACCTTCGAGCCCCAGGCCTCCCAGGGCTATGTGAACTGTATCGAGCCCGCCCCGACGCTGCTACCTGACGGACGGATGTGGACGTCCCTGCGCACCGTCAACGGAGAGGTCTGGTACACAGTTTCCGACGACGACGGAGTTACCTGGAGGGAGACTGAGGTCCTGCGCTTCCGCGACGGCGGAGACCGGATACTCAACCCCGCGTCCCCGTGCCCGATCTACAGAACCACGGACGGACGGTACCTTCAGTTCTTCCAGAACCATGACGGGTGGGGCTACGGCTCCCGGGGTCCTCTCGATCAGGACAGCCGGAGGCCGCAGTTCATGGCGTTGGGCGAGTACCGTGAGGGGGCGCACCAGCCGATCTGGTTCAGCGAGCCCTACTTCTTCTGCGACACAAACAAGGTCGGCGTCTTTCCTCACTACAAGAAGTGGCTGTCCATGTATGCGAGCCTGACGGACCGGGATGGGCAGCGTATCTTCTGGTACGTCGACCGCAAGATGTTCGCCCTGGGACGTCATATCACCGACGAGATGTTGGCCGGGTTGACCGTACCCGAGTAGCGCTGGCTTCAACTGCCACACGACAGAAAGGGGACTACATATGGCCGCGATCACGACTCAAGAGTGCTTCACCGACGACTGGACACGGACCAACCCCGACCTGGTGGTCTACCTGCCGAAGGAGCCTTCCTACCACTACGAGGCCGTGGACCATTTCCTGGTCGACCATACGCCCGGGGGCGATCTGTTAGTGATCTTCACCCAGGCTGCGACACCGCAGGCAGGGGACTACAGGGTCGTTCACGCCCGCAGCCGGGATGGGGGAGTGAACTGGACCGCCATCACACCAATCGCCGAGACAGGGCCCAAGCCGGGGCAGAGGAGCGCATTTGGCTTCCCGGTGATCAGTGCCAGCGGCCGCATCTACTGCTTCTACAACAAGGCGACCGGTGTCGACGAGGGCGGTACGGACACCTTCAAAGCCTTCATACGCTGCAAGTACTCGGACGATGACGGGTACACCTGGGTTGAGGGTGGGGTGGAGATCCCGTACCGCCCGAGCAAGTACGATCACCCCGAGGCCGCCAAGATCGGCACCTCCGCCCTCATGTGGAAGAAGCCGATTCGGGATGCCAAGGGGCGCCATATCGTCGGCTTGTCACGCTTTACGTCGAAGATGGTCCGGCAACCCCTGGACGCCAGCCACCTGGGAACTGTTCCCGGACTGCGCAAGGACTTCAACGATCTCAGGTGCGAGTTCGTTCGGTTCGATAACATCGACGAAGGGCCGCACCCCAAGGACGTGGAGCTGACCTGGCTCCAGAACGACGACACGATGATCGAGGTTCCGTGCACCTTCGAGCCCCATGCGTCCCAGGGATACAAGTGGTGCATGGAGCCAGCCCCTACATTGCTACCCGACGGACGGCTGCTCACGGTTTTGCGCACCACTAACGGCCAGGTATGGTACACGGTGTCGGAGGACGACGGGGCTACCTGGAGAGAGACCGAAGTCCTGCGCTTCCGTGATGGAGGCGACCCCGTGCTCAACCCCTCGGTCCCCTGCCCGATCTACCGCCTTCAGGACGGGCGATATCTGCTCTTCTTCCAGAACCATGACGGGTGGGGCTACGGCTCCAGGGGTCCTCTCGACCAGGACAGCCGCAGGCCACAGTTCTTCGCGTTGGGCGAGTACCGCGAGGGGGCCCACCAGCCGATCTGGTTCAGCGAGCCTTACCTCTTCGCTGACACGCAGATGGTGGGAGTCCCCCCCCACTACAAGGGGTGGCTGTCCATGTATGCGAGCCTGACAGACCGGGACGGGCAGCGGATATTCTGGTACACGGACCGGAAGATGTTTGGCCTCGGGCGATACATCACCGACGATGTGCTGGCCGGCCTGTCCGTACCGAGTTGAGCGGTGATCTGGTGCCCTTTGCAGCGAGAAGACGCAAATCTTGACAAACCTCGTGGCGGCTAGCTACACTAGTTGCGGGATTCGCGGCGCACGACGACTCCCGCGCTCCCAGTCTGTTTATCGTGCGATATTCGGCGCCTCGTCTATCTCGCGGCGAGAGTGTTACTGAGCGATGAGACATGAGGAGGAAGTCGTGAGAATAAGGTCGAGCTACTTGCTTGCCATCGTTCCGATCGCACTGATCCTGGGGCTGATTGCATGCACCGAGGAGATCATCAAAGAGGTGCCTGTAGACCGGGTCGTGACCCAAGAGGTCGTCAAAGAGGTGCCTGTAGAGAAGATCGTCGAGGTCGAAAAGCAGGTCATCCAGACCGTCGAGGTTGAGAAGCCGGTCGAAGTTATCAAAGAGGTAGTAAGGGAAGTCCAAGTCCCGGGCCAGACGGTGGTGGTGGAAAAAGATGTCGTGAGGGAGGTCAAGGTCCCGGGCGAGACGGTGGTGGTGGAAAAAGATGTCGTGAGGGAGGTCAAGGTTCCGGGCGAGACGGTTGTCGTTACTAAGGAGGTCCCCGTAGAGGTCGAGAAGATCGTCTTCAAAGACCCTCGGGCTGGTGGGACCCTCCGCGTCAAGGGAGACAGCGTAAAGACGCTGGACCCCCAGACGCTGGCGGCCCCCGGCAACGCCGGTTTTCACAATGCTGTCTCTGAAGGGCTCTTCGGCCGGAGGTGGGACATGTCCGCGGCCGCCATGCTGGCAGATAAGTGGGAGGCCAGCACCGACGGCTTGACCTGGAAATTCACCCTCCGAAAGGGACTGACGTTCCAGGACGGCTCTCCGGTGACATCCGCAGACGTCATCGGCTCAGATGAGCGTGGCAAGGGCGGCTCCGGACTCTGGAACCGGAACCGCGACGAGTTCTTTGTCAGCTGGAACGAAATCGACAGCACAACCTTCGAACTCAAGCTGCAGAAGCCCGCGCCGTGGCTCATCGATGCATTTGGGGAGAGCAGCGGTGTGTACCCCAAGAGCATATGGGAAAGAGACATCACGGACACGACAAACGATATTATAGGAACCGGCCCCTACATGCTGGAGAAATGGGTCCCAGGTGATCGAATTACGGTCACTCGCTGGGACGGCTACCAGCAGGATGACGACCCATTCAACTTCCAGGTGGGGAAGAAGGTCGCTCTGGTCGACAAGATTGAATGGCTCACAATTGAGGAATCCGCGGCCTTCGTCGCTGCCCTGCAGGCGGGGCAGTTGGATGTCATCACTACCTTACCGGCCGAGTTCAAAGCGCAACTTGATAAGGACAAGAGCATCGAAGTGGCCCACCTCCTCACCCCGATATTCCGGCTGGGCATCTGGCCGAACCACTCCAAGCCTCCTTTCGATGACGTCCGAGTCCGAAGAGCCGTGCAGATGGCGCTGGACTCAGAGAAGATGATGCTGGCCGGCGCGGGCCCTGCGTCCAACTGGCGGCTGTGTGCGTCCTACTGGACGTGTGGATCGGCCTGGGAGAGTGACGCCGGCTCCGAAGCCTACAACGTGAAAGACGTCGAAGGCGGCCGCAAGATCATCGAAGACCTCGGACTGACCGGCAGCGAGGTCACGATCATCGTCAACGAGGGCAACGACATTCTGGCCGGAGCGAGCAGAGTCACGAAAGAGGTGTTGGAAGACATAGGCTTCAAGGTAAATTACGACGTGATGGACAACGCCGCCTGGCGGGCCGCTCGCGTAGAGCCTGACCGTTGGAACGTCTTCAACACCTACAGCACCGGTCTCTGGCACCCGTTCCTCGGCGGCACTGCGCACGTCTCACCGGACGGGTGGGTCCACCACTATCAGGACACCACAGGCAAGATGCAGGAGCTATTCGACAGGCTGCTGGGCGAACCCAATGACGCGGCCGGGATCAAGCAGATCACGGACGAGATCAATGCCCTGACCTACGAGGACATGCCCTTCATAAGCGCCGGGGAGTTCTTCTTGTTCCAGGCGTACAGTAAGGACGTGAAAGGTTATGTCCCGTCCGCCCTCTTGACATTCGTAGGCACCTGGCTCGAGAGGTAGAGCGGCAATCGAGTTCATTCATTGAATCCGGCGAGACCCGTCGGTTTCATATAGACGACAGTATTGAGGGGGTAGCTGCGGGAACTCATGGGTTCGCAGCTACCCCCTCGGCTTCCCTGGCCGACCCGGTGCTTTACAACTTTAGAGTCCGCCTTGGGCGAAGGCCGGTGGGACTACCTGATGCCCTGCATCCTGCACCTGTCACCAAGGGGGCACTGAAGAGTGCTTAGTTTCGTCGCGCGGCGGTTCCTGGCGAGCTTCGTCGTCGTCGGGATCGTGGCCGTCATCTCCTTCTTCGTGATGCATATCGCCGGGGGGGACCCCATCGTGGCTGCGGTAGGCGAGGAGACCCCGATAGAACGGATCAAGGAGCTACAGGCCGCGTTCGGGTTCGATGATCCGCTGATCGTGCAGTTTGGGACGTGGGTGGGCAACCTGTTCCGGGGAGACCTGGGTACCTCCGTCTTGAGCAAGCACTCCATAACCAGCCTCATGAAACCGCGGCTCGAACCTACCCTGAGCATTGCCTTCATTTCCGGAGCCCTTACCCTTCTCATCGGCATCCCTCTCGGGTTGCTGGCCGCGTGGAATGCCCGTGGAATCTTGGACCGAGCGATACTGGTGTTCGCTGCCCTTGGGTTCTCGATACCGACCTTCTGGATGGCGATCCTGCTTGTCTGGCTACTCGCAGTCAAGTTCTCCGTCTTTCCGGCCATCGGCTACACCCCCATCTCCGAGGGGATCGGGCCCTGGCTGAGGAGCATAACCTTGCCGTGCCTCATCATCGCCGTGCACAGCGCACCAGTCTATGCTCGAGTGACACGGTCCACCATGCTGGAGGTACTCGGGGAAGACTACGTCAGGACAGCCCGCGCCAAGGGCCTGAGCGAGAGGGTCGTTTTTACCCGCCACGCTTTCAAGAACGCATCCCTGCCCATCATCACGATGGTGGGGCTCATGTTCGTTGGCCTGATCACCGGCACGATTATCATAGAGATAGTGTTTGCCATTCCCGGGATGGGGCGGCTCTTGGTCACCGCGGTGGTTGACAGGGACTATCCCATCGTGCAATCGATGCTCATGATTACGGCGGTCCTGTTCGTCTATGTCAACCTCTTGGTGGATATCATCTACGCCTACGTTGACCCCAGGATCAGATACTGAGATACCGGACCGAACAACGAACGGCGGCAGCTGCTCGAGTCGATATTGCAGCCCGTGTCAAGACACGGCTGCGTGCCATTTGGGGAGCCGTCCGCAAAGACCGCAACATGCTTGTCGGCCTTGTCATATTGGCCGTCGTCATCTCGGCGGCCATATTCGCCCCTTTGATAGCACGGACGGACCCCACTCGTACCAATCCTATCGAGCAGTTTCAAGGACCGTCGCTTCGGCACTGGTGGGGCACCGACAACCTCGGGCTGGACGTGTTCGACCGCGCCGTGTACGGGGCCAGGGCCTCCCTGCTCGTCGGGTTTTCCGTCGCCCTGCTGACCAGCGCCGGAGGCATCACTGTCGGCCTCGTGTCCGGCTACTACCGGAAGCTGGATGGCGTTATCATGCGCATCGCCGACGGTGTCATGGCATTCCCGACCTTGATGCTGGCCCTGGCAATCATGTCGACGGTAGGAGGCAGCGTTCAGAACGTCATTCTGGTGATTTCCTTCGTGGGAATCCCGGGGATGGCCCGGCTCGTGAGAGGGCAGGTGCTGAGCCTGCGGGAGCAACAGTTCGTCGATGCCGCGAGGGCCATTGGCGCTTCGACCCCCCGCATTCTGTTCGTGCACATCTCCCCCAACGTCTACGCGGTAGTGATGGTGACCGCGACCCTGGTCTGCGCTGGCGCGATTATTACCGAAGCCAGTCTGAGCTTTCTCGGGGCGGGCATCCCGCCGTACGTCCCCAGCTGGGGCCAGAGCATCGCCAAGGGGCGAGCATATCTCCAGAGCGCCACCTGGATCTCCCTCTTCCCCGGGCTGGTGCTGACGATCACCGTGCTGGCGATCAACCTCGTGGGAGACGGTCTCCGCGATGCTTTCGACCCTCGGATGAAGCGCCGTCTGTGACGGGGCTAGGCGGCGTCGACGCCCCCACCTATAGGGAACTGTGGCTGCTGGATCCTCGAGATTAGTCGAAGAAGTCCTTATCCGTCTCAGGCAGGTACTTCTTCGCCGCTTCCACGTTGAATTCGACCCCGAGGCCGGGTCTGTTCCACACCTCGATGAAGCTGTCCTTGACGATTGGGTCCGGAAGCCCTTCGATAATGTCATACCACCACTCCGGTCTGCCGACCGGGTACTCGAGCGCGATGTAGTTTCGGGGCAGGGTCGCAGCCAGATGCACGTGTGCGGCCAGGCCGATGAGTCCGTCGGCAACGCCGTGCGGTGCAATCGAGATACCGTGGAGGTCTGCATATTCAGCGATCCACTTTGTTTCGGCTATGCCGCCGACGTCCAGCGGGTCCGGTCCAACGACACTCACCGCTCTCTTCTCGAAAAGCTCCTTGAAACCCTGCCTCAGGTAGATCTGCTCGCCGGTGTGTATCGGCGTCGACGTGCTACGAGTGACCTCGCGGTACAGGTCCGGTAGAACGTAGGGAGTATAGTCTCCAGTGAGCATGTCTTCGAGCCACATGACGTTCAACGGCTCGAGCGCCTTCGCAAGCCTTATCGCGTCGGGAACCGTAAACCCAGGTCCGCAGTCCAACGCCAGGCCGACCTCGTCGCCTAGCACCTCCTTCATCGCCTCGACGCACGCGACCGTATGCTTCAGGCCGCGCTCGGTTAGAGGCCCGCCCTCCCCAAATCTGACGCCCGGCCGCAGCTCGCCGTAGAAGTAATCAGGGACCTCCTTCGCCATCGGTGAATGGAACGCGATCGCCTGCTTGATGATGGAGAACCCTTCTTTGAACTCCTTCATCTTGGCCACGTTTTCGGCGTGATGCTGCGGAGAGTATCCCTCCATCGGGACCCTTACACCGCCGTTGTAGACCCTGACCCTGTCGCGAACCTTGCCTCCCAGCAGCTTGTAGATGGGAAGGCCCGCCGCCTTGCCCGCGATGTCCCACAGCGCCACCTCTATAGCGCTGACAGCTGCCCCCCAGGGCTTGAAGGCACCAAGCCTGCGAATCCTGCTCACTACCCGCTCCACGTCTGTAGGGTCCTCGCCCAGGATGAACTCCCGGTAGTAGAGAACGATGGGCTTCAGATAGTCCTTGGTCCACTCCGCCTGTCCAAGACCGTCGATCCCGCTGTCGGTCGTGATCCGGACTATAGGGTTCCCGCCGATGACGGCGCACTTCAAATCGGTGATCTTCATCTAACGGCTCCTGCCCAGATACGAGGTTCTGAACCTCGGGCATGATCGAAAATACGGGTCCATATGGCTTGGCGATTCTAAGGCAGCTGGCATCTAAGGTACAGCGAGATCCATTATTGGAAGCACGCGCCGCCCTGACTGGTCCGGCTGACAGTGCCGTTCGAAAGGAGACGCGTTAGAGAGCATGTAATCGTCTGCAGGAGGTCGCTCTCAGATGACGTAATCGGCTGCGAAACTGCCACGTGTGACCTGACCAACAATGAGAACCTTTCCCAACGGCGTAGTCGATGCGGCCCAAGTCCAAAAGGGTAGCTAGCCCTCCAGGTACGACACCACTGTCAATTGTAAAGGGCGGAGTAATAATGGACCGGCGAGGCGGGTGTGAGCGTTCGGGAGTGGCGCTGCAAAACTGGACCACCCGCCGCCTTCTATAGAGTTGGAGGCAACTCGATGGAAGGTGTGAAGGATGTACAAAGTGGAACTGTACGTTCGAGTGCGCCGGGCCTGCATGGTGGAAGGGATGAGCACGCGAGAGGCTGCCCGGGTGTTCGGGCTGCACCGGGACACGGTGCGCAAGATGCTGGAGTACTCGGTGCCACCCGGGTACCGTCGACAGTCACCGCCGCGTCGCCCTAAGCTGGACCCGTACCACGGGGTGATCGACCGGATACTGGAAGAGGACCGGCGTCTTCCGAGGAAGCAGCGCCACACGGCGAAGCGGATCTATGACCGTCTGAGAGCGGAGCACGGGTTCGGTGGCAGGTACACGATAGTCAAGGACTACGTGCGCGAGCGACGGCGCCGGACACGCGAGATGTACGTTCCGCTCTCCCATCCTCCTGGTGATGCCCAGTGCGACTTCGGCCAGGCGAAGGCGGTCATCGGAGGAGTGGAGCAGACCATCCACTACTTCGTGCTGGACCTTCCCCACAGCGACGCGTGCTTCGTCAAGGCCTACCCCGCAGAGACGACCGAGGCGTTCTGCGACGGTCACGTCTCGGCGTTCTCGTTCCTGGGCGGCGTGCCGCGGAGCATCTTGTACGACAACACGAGACTGGCTGTGGCCAGGATCCTGGGAGACGGCCGGCGCCAGCGTACTCGTGTGTTCTCGGAGCTGGTGTCGCACTACCTGTTCGAGGATCGGTTCGGCCGTCCCGGCAAGGGTAACGACAAGGGCAAGGTCGAGGGGCTGGTGGGATATGCTCGCCGGAACTTCCTGGTGCCTGTGCCGTCGTTCCCGAGCTTCGATGCGCTCAACGCCTACCTCGAGGAGAGGTGCCTGGAACGGATGGGGAGACAGCTGCGTGGGCACAGGGAGACGATAGGCCAGCGGATGGAGCGTGACCTGGAAGCCCTGCTGGCGTTCCCCGCCGTGCCATACGACGCCAGCGACAAGCACGTGAGCCGTGTCAGCTCCCTGTCCCTGGTGCGGTACCGGACCAACGACTACTCGGTGCCCGTGGCCTACGGTCACAGGGAGGTGGTGGTGCGCGGCTATGTGGGTGACGTGGTGATCAGCTGCGGGGCAGAGGTGATAGCCCGGCATCCGCGCTCATACGAACGCGACGACTTCGTCTTCGACCCTGTCCACTACCTGCCGCTGCTGGAGCGCAAGACGGGAGCGCTGGACCAGGCTGCTCCTTTGGCCGGGTGGGAGTTGCCGGAGGAGTTCGGCATGCTGCGCAGACTGCTGGAGTCGAGGATGGGCAGGCGAGGCAAGCGTGAGTTCGTACAGGTGCTGCGGTTGGTGGAGAACTTCCGCAAGGAGGAGGTGTACGAGGCCGTGCGTGATGCCCTCAGGCTCGGCGCCATAAGCTTCGACGCCATCAAACACCTGGTGCTGTGCAGGATAGAGGGCCGTCCCCAGAGACTCGACCTGGAGCTGTACCCCTACCTGCCCAGGGTCACCGTGACGAAGACAGCAGCCAGCGACTACATGGCGCTCATGTCGGGGATCGGGCGGTGAGCGAGAGGTCTACGGTGCTGCTGGAGCATCACCTCAAGGAGCTGAAGCTGCCCACCTTCCTGAGGGAGTACTGCAAGGTGGCCGGCCAGTGCGCCGCCGAGGGCGTCGACCATCCAGGCTACCTGCTGAGGCTCTCTGAGCTTGAGCTGATAGACCGCCATCATCGGATGGTTGACCGCAGGATCAAGGCGGCACGCTTCCCCGCCACCAAGAGCCTCGACACCTTCGACTTCCTGGCCATGCCGTCGGTGAACAAGCACCTGGCCATGCAGCTGGCACGCTGCGAGTACGTAGACCGGCGGGAGAACGTCATCGCCATAGGCAACAGCGGCACCGGCAAGACCCATGTGGCCCTCGGTCTGGGGCTCGCCGCCTGCCAGAGGGGACTGTCGGTCGGCTTCACCACGGCCGCCTCGCTGGTCCACGAGCTGATCGAGGCCAGGGACGAGCGGCGACTGCTCAACCTCCAGAAGAAGCTGGCCCGACTCAAGCTGCTTATCGTCGACGAGCTTGGCTTCGTACCACTTTCCAAGACCGGCGCTGAGCTCCTCTTCGAGGTCTTCAGCCAGAGATACGAGAGGGGGTCGGTCCTGGTCACCACCAACCTGCCCTTCGACGAGTGGACCGAGGTCTTCGGCTCGGAGAGACTGACCGGCGCCCTGCTGGACCGCCTCACTCACAGAGTTCACATCCTGGAGATGAACGGCGAGAGCTACCGCCTCAAGCAGAGCAGGCAGGCCGCCGTCCTGCGCACCACAGGCGATCCCCCTGACGCCTAGACCCCACCACACTCGCTCCTACTAACTGCTCCTGCTGAGACCCGTCGCAGGCGGACATTTCCGCTGAACATCGCCGCTCAAGTGGTACACTTTTGCTCCGCCACACGGCCTGATTTCTCTCCGCCCTTGACAACAGCCGCCCCGGCATAACTGGGACGTTCCCGCTCTGGCAGCAACTGCAGGGTATGCAGCTGGAATCTCACCGTGTTGTCCCGGGCCACTTTTCTGCGGTGCTCAAAGCACAGGATCTGTTCCAGGCACAGCTCCGGGTCCAGGGGCCGGAATGCAGGCTCAGGGTGTTGCGGTGGGACACGGAAACGCCGGTTGAATCGCGGCAGGAACTGGTCCAGCACGCTGTTGGCTTCCCCGATGCTGCTCGCCCCTGCCAGCCGCAGTTCGGTTACGAGGCGGTCCTGGAAAGTTTCCGCCATCCGCTCCACTCTTCCCTTGGCCTTGTACAGACCGGAGAGATGGGTAACAGTTGTTCGGGGACATGGGTTACACATTCTATTGATTGAGATCTATGGTAGCGATGGACTGGACGGAGAAAAAGACCTTCCATGTGCCGTCAGTGGGTGTGGGCCTTAGAGCGACCCTCTTGCCTCTGAAGGCTTTACCGACGGGGAATGATCTGCCCAGGAAGGATATTCGGCCGTTGACATCTACAGAGCGTACCTGGTCGTCAGTGTCGTAGTCGACGGTCGGAAGCGTCTCCGGGAAAGGCCGAGGGCTGACGGTGTATCGGCTGGCAGGCGTATTGAGGTCCAGGGCGTGATGAGGACGCTGGAGGTTGTAGAAGTCTCGCCATCCATCGAAGCTGCTCTGGCAGTGGGACAGGTCGGTGTATCTGCTTCCCTGGAGCAGCTCAGTCTTGAGGGACCTGTGGAAGCGCTCGAGCTTGCCGAGGGTCTGGGGGTGGTATGGCCTACTGTGGACCACTCTGACTCCCAGTTGGACCAGCCAGACTGTCAGTGGGGTGAAGGGGTGGTCAACGTCGCTGCCCCAGGGAGAGCCGTTGTCAACCAGTATCGTATTGGGCATGCCGTAGTGGCTGAAGATGGACGTAAGATGGTCATGGACGGTCTGAGTCCTCTCGTCTGCACAAGCCCTCACACCCAGGGAGAACCTCGAATGGTCGTCCAGGACCGTCAGCGGGTGGCAACGTCCACCGCTGACGACAGGGATATGCCCCTTGAAGTCCATCTGCCACAGCTGGTTGGGCCGCTCGTGCTCGAAGCGCTTATACGGCTTGTGCTTGAGACTCTCAGATGGCTCGATAAGTTGATGTCGTCTGAGGATGGCCGTGATCGTGCTCTTGGACGGCACACTGTTGTGTCCACGATCCTTGAGTATCCTGGCCAGCACGTGTCCTCCCTTAGTGGGATGCTCCCGGCGAAGGTCTACGACGAGCTGCTCCATGTCGTCGCTCGTCCGGTTCGGGGAGTGATGAGGGCGCTTCGGGAGATCATCCAGACGCTGCTCTCCGCCTTCAAGGTATCGTCTCAGCCACTTGTAGCCAGTCTTGCGGCTGATCCCACTGCGCAAACACAGTTCGCTCATGATCACTCCCTCGGACCGCGCCAGAGCGACGAACTCTTTGCGTTGAGACATGACAGTTTCCACCCTCCATGGCATGGGCATCCTCCTGAACAGAATTACCATGCCTAATGGTGTAACCCATGTCTCCGAACATGTGTAACCTATGTCCCCGGTCTATACAGGCCTGGGGAGAGAGGGCGAATATCATCTGGATCGCCAGTTCGTCCATGGCCCGGCTGAACTGGGTTGGCATCCCGGGGAGGCCGGAGCCGGGCGTGTGCCTGAAGACCCCGTGCCGGTCGGTGTACAGGGCGAGGGGAATGCCGCGGCGCTGCAAGAGGCGCTGGATCAGCAGGAAGTAGCTGTGGGCGTCCTCCTTCTCGCAGAAGAGGGCGTCGACCACCGTGCCGGTGGCATCGTCCACTGCGATCAGCAGCGTGAACGGTGGAATCCGGTCCCCCAACCACGGGTGATGACTGCCGTCCATCTGGATCAGCATTCCCTGCCGGGGCATTCGCTGGCGGCGTACCCGGTGCTTTGGCTGGCGCCTGCGCCGCGGACTGTTCAACCCGGCGTTGACCAGGATGCGCCGCAGGGTGGTCCTGCCGATGTCGATGCCGTCGCGGTCGCTCAGCAACTCGCTGAGATGGGTGTGGTTGGTCCCTGCGTACCTGGTGCGAGCCAGGTGAACCACAGCGGTTGCAACGGGCTCGGGAGTTGCGTTGGCCGGCTTGCGGCCCCGGAGACCGTGAGCAACGGTGGCAGCGCCTTTCTCCTGGTAAGCCGCAAGGATACGCCGGGTGTGTCGCGGGCTGACACCCATGAGTGTAGCCGCCTGATCCAGCGTCATGTGCTCAGCCAGCAGAATGTTGAGAATCTTGAGTCTTTGGGCGTCAAAGTCACATTCTCCATAAGTTGAATGTGACTTTTCTGCTGGCCAGTTAGCGAGGACCTTTTCCCTGAAGGTCAACAGCCCCGTGGCCTAAGATTACTCCGCCCTTGACATGCGGGTCTGTGAGCCCGCCCCATACCCCGGGGCGGGTTCTTTCCTTGCGGGCCATCACGACACCAGCGTGCGCGACTCAAGCCACGTCAGCACGTCTGACGTGCGCCATGCCAGCATCCGCAGCCCCAGGTTGTGCGACGGCTCCGGGAACTCCCCTAGCTTTCGAAGCCGGTTGATCGTCGATCGGGACATACCCGTAACTGCCATAACTTCGCGCTGCCGCAGGACCGGCTTCTCCGTTAGAACCATGACTTCGCCTCCCTTGCTTGGCTTATGCTATAGACTATTATTGACACGTCGCCGACGTATCCGCAGGGGGGGGGGGGAATTGGGCAATCGCAGGGCAAAAACGAGGAATCCGTTAGCCTTTCCGACTCTGAGTCCTGTTAGATATCCCCCAACCTTGACAACTTCTCAAGGCGTATCCGGGGTTGTATCCCGGTAGCTACCCGTTACGTTGCGGAGATACAACCCCGTTAAGTCACGGTGTCAAGTCCTGTCAGTGAGGCGCTCCATTCTTGCATCATGGCGCGGCGTGCTTCCAGATTAGTTGTCCGAGCGTAGGCGCGTTCAACGGCGGTGAGCCCTATGGAATGGGCAATCGCCGGGGCCGCAATCTCGCGGGGATATCCATTCTCGATAGCCCAATCGGTGAAGGTGCTACGGAGCCCATGCACGGAGCCGCTAGTACCCTTTAGCAGCGCGCTAAGGGCCATGTCGCGCATCTCCCGCCCACGGACAGACTCGAAGATCAGACCATCCGGGCCGGTGAGCTCACGCGCCCGCCTCAGCACGTCCAGGGCGCCGCTCGATAGCGGTACTCTGTGTTCAATGCCCGCCTTCATTCGGTCGGCGGGGATGGACCACACGGCACCGTCGATCTCATCCCATGTCGCGCCGCGTGCTTCGCCAGACCGAACGGCGGTATGGGCAACAAACTCCAAGCACAGGGTTGCGCCGGCCCACTCCCCGGACTCCCGGACAGCGGCCAGCATGGGGCCAACGTCGGCGTGGTGCATAGCCTTATGGTGCGTCGTCTTGTGCTTCGCCTTTGGTAGCAGGCCGTCCAGCTTCCCGTTGACGGGGTTGGTGGTGACGTGGTCGGCGTTGACAGCCCACTCCATGACCTCGCCTATGTCACGCTTCAGGGTCTGGCCTATGGGCCGCGTAGCCAACGGCTCCAAGACGGAGACAAGGTCTTTGACGGTGATATCGTCTACCCGCATGTCTCCAAGAGTGGGCAGGACATGTTTGTCAAGGCGTTGGTGCCACTGGCGGAGCGTGCGGTCTTTGCCACTATCCCGGCGCCGATCGCCTGCCCTTGCGACCGCATCCGCGAAGGTCGGGACCGTGCGCTCCCGGTGAGTCTCTGAGCGGCGCCGGGCCGCGTGTGTCTCCAGCAAGCCGTTGCGTGCCGCCTGCCAGTTCACATATGCTTTATCCCGCGCTTCCGTGAGGCTCACGAGCCGATAGCTTCCGAGCCCGCGCAGCGTCCAGCGGTCGCCTAGCCTCAATTTCTGTACCCATGACTTCGAGCCCGACGCGCCCACGGCCAGCATGAGCCCATGCCCTGCTAGGTCGCCGTGCTTCCCCGGTTCCTTCACCGTCTCGCAGAATGTCCGTGTCAACCGTATGGGCTTTTTCATGGCTCTCCTCCAAGACTTACTACTCTTTCTACTACATTATCCCCATAATACCGCATGACGCACAAAAGCACAAGATGGGCGGAGGTTCTAGTCTGTAGACGGGCGGAGGGGGTGAGGCTATGAGGCGTAGAGGGCTAGTAGTGCGCCTACATTGTGGCTTTGACTCCGAAGGCCAGGAACCAGTTGAGGACGTTCCAAACCGAGACGGAGTCCACGGAATCTTCGTAGAAGGGGCTGAGCACGAAGTGGAACAGCACGGCGACGGCCATCAGGCCGAGAACGACGGAGAGTGGCTTTCTGAGCATCTCCATGGATACCTCCCTTTGGCGACTTGGGTGACGATTCGACCCGCGCGGACGGGGCTCATGGGTAGCATACGGGTTGGCCTGAGTCAATGTTTACTCTGCGCGATGTAGATGCTCAGTCTCCGTGAATTGAGAGGTCCTCCCCGAATATACGCCTGCAATTGGGGGCGGTCTTTTCCTCGATGGCCCGGCGTGTGTGCAGAGGTCTTAGATTCTTCGTCGCTGCGCTCCTCAGAATGACAGCAGGGCGGTCCTCAGAGTGACTGTGGCCTTCACAAGGCCACATAAGGGGATGAAAATGGCGGCGTCCTGTTCAAAGGGTTGGGCGGGTTTCAAACCCGCCCCTACAGCATGAGGGGCGTTGCCGTCTATTTTCATAGCAATGACAACAAGGAGGGGCGACTCCCATGTCTCATCAAGTCTGAACAGTTGCCCGCGCAGCGCTGGATGTGACGTTCGCAAGACCGCGCCGCCAGTGACCAAGTCAGTGCGGGCAGACTTTGGATTTCATAGCTGCGTTTGACAGGGAAGGGACCGACAGTCACGATCCGGCTCGACCACCGGATGTCTCCATCGCGCGCGACACGGCCTCTGCGAGCCGCCGCAAGCGTGTGATCGGTCTTCCCTCGGTGAGCAGGGGGGAGATAGACGAGATTGAGACCCGGTTGTGTTGCACGGCCCACACGTCGGTTCCGACTTCGGCGTCGGACTCGGTGTTCACGCGGCTGTGCGTGATCCAGTAATGCTCCCTCCGCCCGACGACCTCATGCTCGGCCCTTTCCACGAACGCCCTGCTGCCTGGAACGGTGATTTCCACCTTCGGCGTCGGACTCGGTGTTCACGCGGCTGTGCGTGATCCAGTAATGCTCCCTCCGCCCGACGACCTCATGCTCGGCCCTTTCCACGAACGCCCTGCTGCCTGGAACGGTGATTTCCACGCCCTCGACTTCGGTCGGTTCGGAATCGGGTATGTTCACGTTCAGCAGCATCGGGTCCGTGACGGGAGATGCGGACAGGTCGCTGGCTATCGCGACGGCGCCGATACAGGCCGCGGCATAGAGAGTCCTATCTGGATTGTAGTAGGACGAAACAGCGATTGAGGGAACACCTCGGAGGTAGCCGTGCAACGCGGCGCCAACCGTGCCAGACAGGAGAACGTCGGCCCCCATGTTCGTCCCCATATTGATCCCGGAGAAGATAAGATCGAAGGGCGCATCAAACAGCGCCCCATGGGCGAGAATGACACAGTCGGCCGGTGTACCCTGCACGGCGTATGCCTCGACACCGTCAACGGGCGAGCCTATTCGGTTCGCACGCACGACGTCCAGCAGTGTCATCGCGGCCGAAATGCCGCTCCTGTCCCGGTCTGGGGCAACCACGAAAACCTCTCCAACGCTCGTGAGCGCCTCGGCAAGAGACCACAGACCCTCGGAGCCAGTCCCGTCATCGTTCGTTACCAGAATTCTCATGCTTCGTGCTGCCTGTGTGAACGGGTCAGCGTAGTCATCTCGCTACCACTCCTCCCTACGATATCGCGCCTCTGGGGAGTGGATCAAATCGCCCCATCGGACTACCGGTGCTACAGGTGAAGACTCAGCCATACGAGCTCGTACTTGTCCAGGAACGTAAGGTCTGCCTCACTAAACCCCAGTTTCTTGTACAGAGCGATGGCGGGCCTCTGCGGCGTGGTTGTGTTGAGAACCAGCGTACGGAATCCCTGGACTCGGCACCAATCGATAGCCGTCCGGGTCAGGCGGGTCCCTATCCCCTGGCGCCGCATGTCATCCGCAACTCGCAATCGACTGAGCTCCGCGACGTGATCCCGCAGGCGCCATTCGCGGCTCAGGGGCAGGTCGGAAGGCATTTGAGACAAAGCTGTGGGGCCCGTTACCTGAACAGTGCCGACGATTCGATCCTTGCCGTCTGCCGAAGGCACGGCGGCTACCCAGCTCGCCGAGGCGCTCTGAGCGATGTCCTGCGGTGCTGAGTCCTCAACCTCCTTCCACCTCTTGCTCTCCGCTTCCCTCGCGCGAGCGGCCCTGTCGTACATGGCCTCGACCTCGGCTTCGTCTCCGGGCCGATACGGACTCAAACCCTTCAAGAGAGCCTCTACCTGAGGCTCGTCGCAGGGTTGCATGGCACGGAATGTGATTGCCACTGACGTTTCCAATTCCCGTGGGGTGATATGAGCAGAAACATCGGGATCAGTCTTGAAGGGCCGAGCTCCTGACCTGCCCCGTTAGAATGGTAACCGAAAGGGCCGGGTGCTGTTGGACGGTGCTATAGTTGATTGCGCTCATGGATGGAGCCGTGCGTTGAACAGGTCGAGAGCTAGAGCATGAACAGACGGGACGGCGGCCAGAGGCCTGGCGACTGTGACCCTTACTACAAGAAGGACATCACTCTCGACGTCGGTGGACGGGGGTTGAAGTTCCGCGTTTCGCAGACTCTGTTCAGCAGTTACGGGATAGACGCGGGTACCGAGCTCCTATTGCGGACTCTTCACCGTGAGGAGGGAGAGTTCCGAAAGGTGCTGGACCTTGGCTGCGGCTATGGACCAATCGGAATTGCCTTGAAGTGTCTTAACCCGGCCGCGGCGCTGCATATGGTCGATCGTGATGCGTTAGCGGTCGGGTATGCTGCTGAGAACGCGCTACTAAACGGGATCGACGATGCCCTGGTGTACCCCAGCATCGCGTTTGACGATGTCGAAGACAGGGACTTTGACCTGATCGCCATGAACGTTCCCGGGAAGGGTGGCGAAGCGGTCATCACATCCTGGCTGAGGGCAGCGCCACTACACCTAAGCCGCAATGGAAAGGTAGCGTTTGTCGTCGTTTCGCCTCTGGAGCCGTTGGTCGACGAGGCGGTAGCCGGAATCCCCGGGGCCAGCGTCGTACTTCGACGGCGCAGGGCGGGCCATACTGTGTTGGTGTTTTCCGTTGACGATGGACAAGACCCACCGCACCCACTAGTGAGGTCGTTTGACTGCGGCGACTATGATCGGTCCGACGCTACCTTTGCGCATGGACAGACCAGCTACAGGATGAGGACTGTCTTCGGGCTGCCGCAGTTCGACTCACTGAACTACCGGACACTGCTGCTCTTCAGCGTGTTGGAGAGTCTAGACCCACGGCCAATCGGACGCAGCGTAATGGTGCTGAACCCCGGACAGGGCCACGTCCCGGTCCTCCTTGCGAAGGCATTGATGCCAGGCTCCCTAGACATGGTCGACAGGGACCTACTGGCTTTACGGTGCTCGGTAAGGAATGTCATCCTAAATGGCTATGATAGTTCGAGAGTCTCAACCGGCCTTGGAGCGATCACAGGCGGCGACAGGTCCCAGTACGACCTGATTGTGGGGGAAATGAGAGACGACGAAGGGCCTGATGTGGCGACCATGCAGCTTCGCCAGGCCGTCGACCGCCTGGCGCCAGGCGGCCAAGTGGTCGTAGCCGCGAGCTCCACTACGATCACGCGGCTGATCAAGGCCTGCCGGGCGGAGCGACTGGGGACGAACAAAGAGCGCAAGCGCAGGCGAGGGAGCAGTGTTCTAGTCGTGGGATGTCCCGGAGCTTCGGCGACACATGCGACCGGGGCTCTGAGCTTCGCTTCGCGCTAGACGATCAAACGGTATTACGACGACGAATTTCTGAATCACCACGGCCTTCTGAAAGCCACAAAAGGGGATGAAAATAGTGACGGCGTTCCTGCTGCAAGGGTTGGGCGGGTTTCAAACCCGCCCCTACAGCATTGCTATCTATTTTCGTAGTAATGACAGGGACGGAGCCGCTGAGCTCGATGACTGACACGGGAACAGTGCAGGCCGCCTCGTCCAACTCCTCAGCAGAAACGGCGACGCTTCGGCTCGAGGAGCTTGGGGAGCTGGGAGACACGATTGCGCACCTGAACGGCGAGACGGTCAACGTCTTCGGCGGCATACCGGGCGAGGAGGTGGTCGCCCGAATCGTCCGCTACCGGCGGCGCCGCCGCGAGAGGGTGTCCGGCCTGGTCACTCAGGTGCTCGAACCCTCGCCGTACAGGGTGGCTACGCCGTGTCCCTTTGTCGGGGCGTGTACAGGCTGCCAGTGGCAGCACATAGAATATGGACACCAGCTCGCACTCAAACACGGGGTCGTCCGTCGCGCGATCGCGGCGTACGAGAGGCTTCGACAGGTCGAGGTCTCGCCTGTCCTGCCCGCGCCGTCGCCCTTCGGGTACCGGAACCACGCGAGGTTCACCGTGCGGTTCCAGGGGACGCTGGGATTCGTCAACCGCATCACTCGCCGCTTCGTAAAGATCGACGAGTGCATGCTGATGCTACCCGGCATCAATGACGCGCTCAGGGAGCTTCAGGGAAGGAGCGGCGAGACGAGCCAGCTCTCTGTGCGGTACGGCCAGAATACGGACGACTTCCTAATCCAGCCCACGATGAAGAACCCCGATATCCCACTCCCGTCGGGCCAGACTCACTACGAGGAGAGGCTACTCGACAGGACGTTCCGCGTGGCGTCCCCGTCGTTCTTCCAGGTCAACACGGCACAGGCGGAGACGATGTTCGAGCTGGTGCGCAGCCGCCTATCGCTCGGAAGGGAGAGCGTCCTGGTGGACGCCTTCGCCGGAGTGGGCACGTTCGCCGCCCTGATGGCCCCACACGCGGGAAGGGTGGTCGCGATCGAGGACTCCAGCGCCGCGATCAGGGACGCCGCAGTGAACGCCGCGGGCCTCGATAACCTGGAGCTGGTGGAGGGACGGACCGAGGAGGTACTGTCGTCGATGGAGGAGACGCCGGACGCGGTCATACTCGACCCGCCCCGCGCCGGATGTCACGGGGACGCCCTGGAAGCGCTGGCGCGGTTGGCTGCGCCCAGGGTTGTCTACGTGTCGTGCGATCCGGTAACGCTTGCGAGGGACCTCGATGTGATGGCGGGAACGGGCTATGTCGTGGAGTCCCTGGAGCCGGTAGACATGTTCCCCCAGACCTATCACGTAGAGTGCGTGGCCACGCTTCGGTACGGCGGCCAGGTCTGTGTCGTAAAATGAGAGGAACTCCAAGGGTGGTGCTGGCGTCCACGTCGCCGCGGAGGCGGGACCTCATCGGGGCGTTGGACATAGAGGTGCTGTTCGCCGACCCGGGTGTTGCAGAGGAGAAGCCGGTAAGTGGAGAACCACCGGAGGCCTACGTTCAGCGTCTCTCGGTGGAGAAGGCCCTCAGCGCGTCGGAGTCGGCCGTGTCGGCGGTGATCGTCGCCGCCGACACGGCCGTTGTGCTCGGCGAGGAGATTCTCGGCAAGCCGTCGGACGGTCGAGAGGCGCGCGAGATGCTCATGCGCCTGAGGGGAAGAGCTCACACTGTGATGACGGGAGTGACGGTGCTCGACGGCGCCGACGGCCGTAGACACAGCGTGGTGGAGGTCTCCAAAGTGGAGATGCGGGCGTACAGCGACCGGGAGATAGGCGAGTACGTGGAGTCGGGAAAGCCCATGGACAAGGCAGGTGCCTACGGCGTACAGAACCGGCGCTTTCGCCCGGCTGACGCTGTGATCGGCTGCTACTCGAACGTAGTCGGCCTCCCGCTGTGCAGGCTGGTGGAGCTGTTGTCCCGGGTTGGAGTGCAGGCCTCGCCCCGGCTGGCCGCGTCGTGCGATCGCTGCTCGCTGGGCGTTGCCGCGGAGACACACACACCATGAGCTTCCTGGGCATGAGCTACCTGGAGATCCTCGTCATTGCGCTGGTGGCCTTCGTGTTCCTGGGACCGGAGCGGATGGTCGACATGGCGAGGAAGCTTGGCAAGATGGTCAGTACGGTCAGGGCGATGGCGGCTGACCTGCCGTCCATCGAGGACCTGGACCTCGATGGAACGCGGGAACGTGCCAGGGCTGGCACGAGGCCCGTGTCTGCGAAGGACGACGCCCCAGGTCGGTCAGACGAGGATCTGGAGGAGGACAGGCCGGTGGCCTTCAAGGCGTCGCCTCCACCGCCGCCTGCGCCCGTCGAGAGGGAAGAGGGGGCTGGACTGGATTCCGGCCTCCGCCGGAATGACGAGAGCGGGTCGGAGAACAGGCCTTGAGAGCCAAGAGCCTGACGATGAGAGAACACCTGCTGGAGCTTCGCAGGCGGCTGATGTGGTCGGCGGGGTGCGTCCTCCTGACCACAATCGTCGCGTTCGCCTTTCACCGCCAGATACTGAGGCTTCTGATGGAGCCCGCACAGGGGTTTGACGCGCTTCCGAACGGGAAGCCCATCTATATCGACCTGACCGAGTTCATCGGTACGGCGATGAAGGCCTCGCTGCTGGTTGGCCTTTTCGCGTCGCTGCCCTTCGTGCTGTACCACATCGTCATGTTCGTCGCGCCGGGGCTGACCCCCCGCGAGAGACGGTATCTGTACGCACTCATGCCCGCAAGCCTGCTGGCGTTCGCGGCGGGGGCGGCGTTCGGCTACTTCATCCTCATCCCCCCCATGGTGGACTTCCTGCTCAACTTCGGCGGAGACATCGCCTCGGCGCAGATAAGGATCAGCAGCTACATCAGCCTCATGCTGACGCTGCTCTTCTGGATGGGGATCGTGTTCGAGACGCCGATAGTCCTGTTCTTCCTGTCCAAGATAGGCATCGTTACGCCCGAGTTTCTGGGCAGGCAGCGCCGGTATGCCGTCGTCGCCGCGTTCATCCTCGGCGCGGCGATAACGCCCACATTCGACCCGATCAACCAGTCGCTGGTGGCGGTGCCGATCATCGTGCTCTACGAGGTCGGCATCTGGCTATCGAAGCTGGGGCGTCTGGGCCGAAAGCGGAAGACGGTCCCGGAGGTCTAGCGGGGCTGTCCCCCTCAACCTAATCCTCTCCCGCAAAGTGGAGAGGAGACTCATGAGACTGGCTCTAGCGGCGTGTGGGAGGCGGCGGCGGGATGCGAAAGCCCCCGGCACAAGCCGGGGGCTTTCAGAGAATTCAGTCGGTCTGGCGCGTCTTACGTCTTCTTGTCGCTGTCTTGCTCAATCCGATAGGGTGCGCCTTCCTCCGGTTCGTTCTTGTCGTTCGCGGAGCTGCGGAACTGCTTGATGGCCTTGCCCAACGCTCCGCCGATCTCGGGGAGCCGACCGACCCCGAAGATGATCATCACGATCACCAGGATCAGTATCAACTCGGGTCCTCTGATTCCTCCCAAGAAGCCCATGATGCCCCTCCAAGCTCCGGATTGTGCCTAATGATAGCCCGTACGGCCACATCGGTCAAATGTGCGCTACTGTGATTCGGTTGACACTGTGCCGGGGCCGCTGCTAGGTTTGAGTCGGGAGGTGCGCGCAGGTGGAAGTCTACGATGCCCTCAAGAGCCGTCGCACAGTCCGGTGGTTCAAGCCCGATACGGTCCCCGACGACGTCCTCGATAGAGTCCTGCAGGCCGCCCGCTGGGCCCCAAGCTCCCGCAACGAGCAGCCGTGGCACCTGGTGGTAGTCAGAGACCGTGAGAAGCTGAAGGCCATCGGCAAGGCGGCCCGAACGGGCAGCTTCATCGCCGAGGCTCCAGTGGCTGTGGCTCTCGTGATGGAAAGCGCCGACCAGCCGCGCATGGACGGCGGTCGGGCTCTCCAGCAGATGGAGCTCATGGCGTGGTCCGAGGGCATGGGCACCTGCTTCGTGACCCTTCCTGACCATGAGGAGCGGCGCATCAAGGAGCTGCTCGACATCCCGCCCGACCTGGACTTGATAACGGTGCTGCCCTTCGGGTACAGGCCCGACGACGTCAAGAGCCGCGGCGTCCCCAGAAAGCCTCTGGGCGAGATGGTACACATCGAGAGGTTCGGGAGCCACGGCCTCTGAAGAGGGCCGGCGGCGCGGGGAAGCTGTGAGGGACTCGCATCCGTCAACAGCCGACGCCGTGATAATCGGCGGCGGCGTCATGGGCTGCAGCATCCTGTATAACCTCGCTGCACGCGGGCTGAACGGGGCCGTGCTCTTCGAAAGGGAAGCCCTGGCTGCGGGGTCCACCAGCCGCTCCCAGGCCATTCTGCGGATGCACTACTCGAACGAGGTGACCGCCCGCATGGCGTGGCAGAGCCTTGAGGTGTTCCGCGGCTTCGAAGATATGGTCGGCGCCCCGTCCGGATTCGTGGAGACCGGATACTTCCTGATCGCCGGGGATGAGCAAAGGTTGGCCCTGGAGGCCAACGTCTCGATGCAGAAGGTTATCGGCATCGACACCGATGTGGTGTCTCCGGGTGACGCCGAGCGGATGGAGCCGGTCCTGTCGATGCGCGGCGACGAGGCGGTCGCGTACGAGCCCGGCTCCGGCTATACCGATCCGTATTCGGTCACGACCGGGTACGCGAACCGCGCCCGCGAGATGGGCGCGAGGGTGGTTGCGGGAGCGAACGTCACCGGCATAGAGGTTTCCGGCGGAGGCGTGTCGGCTGTCGTTACCGATGGCGGCAGGACAGAGACGCGGCTCGTGGTCGTCGCCGCCGGGCCATGGTCGGGGCCTCTGCTGCGCGCGATGGGCGTGGACGTGCCGCTGAGAACGCTCCGCCACCAGGTCGTCATGCTGCGGAGGCCGGAGTCCATAGACAGTCACCCCATCGTCGGGGACGTGGTCCACGATCTGTCGACGCGTCCGGACGCCGCCGACTTCACCCTGATAGGCATCGGGGAGGACGAGTTCGTGGGGCCGGACGAGTACAACCAGGGCGTGGACGCCCGGATGGTGGAACGGGCCGCCGCCGGCGTCGTGGAGCGGATGCCCTCCATGTCCGCGGCCCAGTTCATGGGCGGGTGGTCGGGCCTGTTCACGGTCACGCCGGACTGGCACCCTGTGCTGGACAGGGTCGAGGGTATCGACGGACTGTTCTGCGCAGTGGGCTTCAGCGGCCACGGCTTCAAGCTCTCACCGATGATCGGGGCCGTCATGGCCGAGCTGATGGTCGACGGTCGGGCATCGACCATCGACCACGGGCTGGTTGCGTCCCTGCGACTGGGCCGCTTCGCGGACGGCGGGCTGCTGGGCTCGCGCTACAGCATGAACGTGCTGGCGTAGTGGGGGCTGGATCTCCCGTCCGCCACGCCGCCCGGGTCGTCGTTGTGGACGAGACTGGCCGCGTCCTTCTATTCCAAGGATGTTTGCAGGAGTGGGACCCTCCTCGCATGGGCTGGTACATGCCAGGCGGCGGTCTCGAGGCTGGTGAGACTCATGAAGAGGCAGCGCTGCGCGAGCTCGAGGAAGAAACGGGCCTCACTGGCGCAACACTGGGGCCGTGCGTGTGGACCAGACGGGTGATACGCCGTCACCGAGGTGGATGGATCGCTTCGCGGTCTCGCTTCTTCCTGCTCAAAGTGGCTCACTTCCGCGTAGATTCTTCTCTGCGGCAGCCGGATGAAGACATTCAGGCGTCGCGGTGGTGGAGTGTTTCGGAGATAGAATCGGAGCCACGGGAGATGTTCATACCGCACCGCATGGCCGAGCTGCTTGGCCGCCTTCTGGCAGGAGACATGCCGGGCACACCCATCGACGTGAGCAACCACGTGCCGACGCCCTCACAGCGGTGATGCGCGTCGGCCCAGATTCCCCACCTAGATAAGAGAAGGACCTCGTTGGCGCCCGCCACGAAGGGGGCTAAGATGTTTCTTGACCAAGAGAAACGATCACCAACGAGGTGCAGCTATTAAGAAGCAAGGCTTACTGGCATTCCAGTACGAACAGGAGCAGGGCTCGACAGGTATGACGGGACTGTCCGGCCTGATGGCGTACGTGGAGTTGATGCAAGCAGCGGGTTTGAGGTCATCGGTAGAGCGCCACATGAGACTGCGGGAGAGGGGTCAGGGCTGGACGGACAGCCAGATGATCATCTCGCTGATGCTGCTGAACTTGGCAGGCGGCGAGTCGGTGTCCGACCTTGATCTCCTTGAGAAGGACAGAGGGTTGTGCAGGATGCTTCGAGAGTTCGAGACCTGTGGTATGCGTCTCAGCGAGCGCAGGGCGTTGGAGAAGAGATGGCGAGTCGAGCGTCGTCGGAGCGTGCCGTCGGAGTCTGCGGTGTTCCGGTATCTGGAGAGGTTCCATGACGCGGGCGAGGAGGCGAAGCGGGAAGCTCACAGAGCATTCATACCTGCTCCCAATGGAGCTATGAAGGGTCTGCGCAAGGTGAACGCCGACCTAGTGGGCTTCGTGCAGAGCCGTTCGCCTCAGACCGAGGCCACTCTGGACATGGATGCCACACTGGTGGAGACGCGCAAGCACGAGGCGCTCCCCAGCTACAAGAAGTACAGGGCGTACCAGCCGCTGATCACCTACTGGTCAGAGGCCGAGTTGATCGTGCATTCGGAGTTTAGGGACGGCAACGTACCTGCGGGCCATCAGCAGTTGCGAGTGTTGGTTGAAGCACTGGAGCATCTGTCTACACGGGTGGAAAAGGTGATGCTGCGGTCTGACACGGCGGGGTACCAGCGGGAGTTGCTGCGGTACTGCGCGGAGGGTAGAGACGAGCGGTCCGGGGTGATCGAGTTTGCGGTTGGGGTCGACGTGACGGCGGAGTTCCGCCGTGCGGTGTCCGAGGTCGCCGAGCAAGACTGGCAGACGCTGTACCGCAAGGTTGGGGAGCATCGTGTGGACACGGGCCAGCAGTGGACTGAGGTGAACTTCGTGCCCAACTGGATAGGGCACTCCAAGAACAGCCCTGAGTATCGGTTCATAGCTACCAGGGAGCGGTTGATCGAACAGCCTCTGCCGGGAATGGAGGGGCAGATGGAGCTTCCGTTCCCCGCGATGGAGCTGTCCAACAGAGGCTGGTACAAGGTCTTCGGAGTGGTGACCAACCGGAGCATTGCGGCAGATGAGTTGATCTGGTGGTCGAGACAGAGGTGCGGCAAGGGCGAGGAGGTCCACAGCGTTCTGAAGAGTGACTTGGCTGGGGGCCGGCTGCCGTCGGGGCTGTTCGGGGCCAACGCCGCATGGTGGGCCATATCGGTGCTGGCCTTCAACCTGAACTCTGCCATGAAGCGGCAGGTCTTGGGCGGACAGTGGGTGGGCAAGCGTCTGAAGGCGGTGCGCTTCGCCCTGATCGCCCTACCGGGCCGTGTGATGCGTCACGGCCAGGAGGTTGATCATCCGTCTTGCCCGTGGCCATCCCTCATACGAGTTGCTGCTCAGGGCGCGGCAGAGGATATTGGCGCTGGCTGCCGAGCCGTATCGAGCGTAGGGCGACCCTGCCTGGAGCATCGGTTTGTAGGCGACTCTGCCGAGTTGCCAGGCCGGGCCATGCCTTCTTCGGCCTGAGAACAGCCACAATTGGCAGCGAACCGCTGCCGATACCCTCAAAGACGGCACCCGAGACCCTGTCCGATGCCCGATCATGTCATGCGTCACCCCTGGTCGACACCCGGACACCCCCTGAAAGCACACCAAGCAGCCCCCAACCATGTCAGGTGGGGAATCTGGGTCGGCCTCTGTACTGGACGGAGTGGCCGGCTCGGTAGACTAACCCGACCGGAGCGGTAGGGAGACGACTGCGCTGCCGGGGGTGGTCTTCTCTCCGTCGGCGTTCTCCAGCCAGATGTCGCAGTATGCCAGCCCTTCCCCGTCCTCCAGGGAGGTCTTGGTGACGACGCCCTTGCACAACACCGGCGTGCCGGGGACATCCATGCCGCGGTACTGTACTGCAAGCTTCTTCAAGGTCCCGAGCTCGCCGATCCAGTCGGTTACGAGGTGGCCCAGGAAGGCGTTCTTGAGCGCCCCGTGCAGGATGACATTTGGGAGTCCATTGGCGCGCGCGTACTCCTGGTCGTAGTGGATCTGATAGAAGTCGCCCGAAGCGCCCGCATACATCACGAGCTGCTGCGTGGTCGGGTCTTTGCGCAGTGTGGGAAGCTCGCTCCCGGGCTGAACGTCCTCGAAGTATACCTGGTCAGTCATTTCCTACCCCGCATCTGAAGGCTCATAGTGGATTCCGGTGGACCGCTCCAGGGCGACCATCGTTCCGAATTGGTTCACGAAGCGGCCCTCGCTGATGACGAAGAGCATGTTGCCCAGGCGGCCTTCCCTCTCTAACAGGTCGGTGATTCGGACGGTGTGGGTGATCCGATCGCCCGGTCTCACGGACTCGAAGTACTCCCACTCGCTGCCCCCGTCAAGGGTGGCGGAGTAGGGTTGTTCAAACTCGACCGTGGGCGGGCCGGCGATCACCGATCTCAGGAAGGTCGGCGGCGCGATGAGCCCTCCGTACCGACTCTTCCGGGCGGCCGCTTCGTCTGTGAAGAGCGGGTTCGGGTCGCCTATCGCCTGGGCGAACCGGATGATCGCGCCCTTTTCGACCTCTTGAGTGACGGCGACGGACTCGACGCCGATAGCGCCGTGCATCTTGTCGGTGATTATGGAATCGGTCATCTTTCGACTATCCCCCTTGTCCCTCCCTGGCTGAGCTAGGCCCGTCATCCGGCGGAGGCCGATATCAAGTCTGTAGGCTACTTCACCTTCGCCGGTACACCGGAGTCATTTTCTGGTGGATCTTCCAATGTGGATATATCAATGATGAACCATTGCTTTGCTTGTCTTCCGACATAACGAGTCAGTGCATAGTTGGCTCCGCCACCGATAGCGACTCCTATCCCGAACGGGATGGCCCTTTCAATCGCCTTCCTGGTAAACGTTACGCCAACCCTCCTGAACGCCTGCTTGACTGCTTGCAGCGCGGCACCCTTCAAGTATTGGCGCAGCATACGGACGCCTGCTTGAGAGCCCACTCTAGCGCCAGCTTCAACTCCTGCACGTTGAAGGCTACCTGTTGCAGCAATGAGGAAGGCGAGTTGCCGGCCGTCCTCGGATGTGATGTCATACTTGAACACGGATGCCAGACACATACACATGTCCACTTGGAACTTCAAACATGCTGCGGTGTCGGCAGTCGCTCCTCCCACAGCTGCGACCGCGGTTCCCAGACCCGGGATGATTCCCGGCAGTCCTGTGGCTCCGCCTACCATCATCGCGAATTCTGAATATCGTCTGATAATCTTGTCGGCTGCTCGTAGTTGGTGTTCCCACTCGGAGTCATTTGGGTACTTGTTCTTGCTTTGCGAGAGATACTCGTCGGCCATCGACATCGCGTCTTCAGGTGATATCGCTATAGCTTCGACTATCCGCAACAGACGCGAGCCTTTGTCTTCTTGAGCCATAAGAGACCTCACAAAGGAAGGTTTGAGTCGGTCTGCTAGAGGCCGATTCCCTGGGCCACGGTCTCCAGGTGGAAGTCGGCGTCGCCGAATGCGAGCTCGGCTTCCTTCGCCCTGCGGGAGTAGAGCTGCATGTTGTGCTCCTTGGTGAAGCCGATGGCGCCGTGGACCTGGTGGCCGGTGGCGCAGATGCGGCGATAGGCCTCGCTGACCCATGCCTTGGCTATGGCTACGTCCTGCTCGGCGGGTGCGCCCTCCGAGAGCTTCCAGGCTGCCTGAGCGGTTATGTAACGGCAGCCTTCGACGTCGCTCGCCATGTTGGCGCAGTGGTGCTGCACGGCCTGGAAGGCCCCGATTGGACGGCCGAACTGGACTCGCTGCTTGGCGTACTCGACAGTCATGTCCAGGACTCTCTGGGCGCCGCCGACCATCTCCGCGCACTTGGCCGCCGCTCCCCACAGGATCACCTTTTCGATCGTCTTCCAGCCTCTGTTCACCTTTCCAAGCACCGCCGACTCTGGTACGGCCACGTCCTTCAAGACGATCTCGGATTGGCGGTCGGATGCGATGGTCTTCAAGAGCGTCTGGCTCACGCCGTCCGCGCTTTTAGGAACGAGGAAGAGGGTAACGTCGCGCGGGGCGCTTCCGGTCCGCGCCGCCACGATGATCTGGTCGGAAACGTGGGCGTAGGGTGCGAAGAGCTTGGTGCCATTGAGCAGGTACCCGTCGCCGGCTGCGGACGCGGTCGCCTCCACTCCCTCAGGCCGCCAGCTGGCGGTAGGCTCGAGCAGGGCAAGGGTCACTATCGAGTGGCCGTCGGCGATGGCAGACAGCAACTCTACCTTCTGCTCCTCGCTGCCCGCCGCCATGATCGTCAAACTTCCCATCACGACCGTGGCGAAGAATGGGCCCGGCAGCATCGCCGCTCCGGTCTCCTCCAGGAGGATCGTGAGATCGAAGAACGACAGGCCAACGCCGCCGTACCGCTCCGGGACGACGAGTCCGAGCCACCCCTGATCGGCGATCTTCTGCCAGAGCTCAGGCGTGAATCCGCGCTCATCAAGCTCCATCTCGCGCACTAAAGTATCGGGGCACTCAGCGCCGAGGAACTCCCTGGCGCTGGTCTTGAGCATCTGCTGGGCTTCGTCGAGTCCCAGTTCCATTCGTCTATTCCTCGCCTTCGATCGCTATCCTGACCCGCTACCCTCTGGGAAGTCCGAGGCCGCGGGTGGCTATGATGTTCCTCTGTATCTCCGACGTACCCGCTGCGACGGTGTTGGCGCCGACCAGCATATAGCCTTTCTCGAATCTTCCGCGGATGGGAGCCCACTTCGATGCCGGGTCGAGCTGGCCGTACATGCCGAGGATCTGCATTCCGAGTACGTACACTCTTTGCAGGACCTCGGAGCCTACCAATTTTGCTATGGAGGCCTCCTTGTTGGGTATCAGGCCCCTGCTCTGCATCCAGGCCACGTTGTAGGCGATGAGCCTCGCCGATTCGATGTCTGCCGCTGTCTGGGCGAGCCGGAACCGCAGGAGCGGGTCTTCGGCGAGCGTCCGTCCGTCCCTGCGGTTTTCCTTGCAGAAGGCGATCAGGTCCTCCATAAGGCGCGCGGCGCGGGCGGAGTATCCGGCTCCCGACCGTTCGAGGTCGAGCAGCGTGGCGCCGACGTACCAGCCCATGTTCTTCTCGCCGATGAGGCCGCTCTTGGGGACGCGCGCGCCGTCGAACGTTACGAGGCTGCGGTCGTCGCCCCACATGCAAGGAATCCTCTCGATCTTCACGCCGGGGACATCCATCTCTGCGACGAGGAAACTGATGCCCCTGTGCTTCGGGGCGTCGGGGTCCGTTCGGACCAGCATGAACATCCATCCGGCGCCGGAGTGCGCGCCGTTCCATATCTTGGAGCCGGTAATCACGAAGTCGTCGCCGTCTTCGACCGCCCTCGTCTGCACCGACGCCAGATCGGAGCCGGAATCGGGCTCGGAGTAGCCCTGGCACCAGGTGATCTCTGCCCGGGATATCCTAGGGAGGAAGAAGCGCTTCTGCTCCTCCGTGCCCATCATCATGATGATGGGGCCGACCATCGAGACGCCGCCGTCGTCGACTGGGATGCCCCTGTAGGCCATCTCCACGCCGAAGATCAGCTGCTGCATGTGCGAGGCCTCGCTGCCCCCGTACTCTGTGGGCCAAGCCCTGGTGAGCCACCCCTTGTCGGCCAGCTTCTCCTTGAACTGCTGAACGAGCTCGAGGCCAGCAGGCTCCTCGGAGTCTACCTCGTAGTTACGCCAGTCCCAGGGCAACTCCGCCTCGATGAAGTCGACAACCTCGCGGCGGAATGCCTCGTCCTCATCGCTGAATCGGAACTTCAACGCACTCTCCTGGTAGCCTCGGAGTCATCAATGAGCGCGTGCCTGCCCCCAGTCTCAGGGATCGCCTTAGACCGCCGAGCGTGTCGTGTCTACAGACCCGCTGGTGCGGGGCATGTAGAGGCGGGTGCTCAGGAGCCGCTGATCGACAGGCAGGTGACCGTCCGGGCGATACCGTTGATCGTGTGGATCCGGCTGGTGACCATGTCGCCCACGGCGTTCAGGTCAGGGGCCTCGACGACCGTGATGAGGTCGTATGGGCCGGTGACGGCGTCCACCGTTGTTACGCCGCGCACTTCTCTGAGGTTTCCAGCGACCTCACGCGACTTGCCTACGTCCGTCTCGATAAGTATGTAAGCCTTGGTTGGCATCCACAGCCCTCCATCAAGTAAGCGATGCGCCGTGGTCGGAATTCTAAGGTCGGTAAGGGTGTATGTCAATCAAACGAAAACGGGCAGGCCATGGGCCCGCCCATGCGGAAGGAATGTTGCAGGCGTCTACGCCTGGGCCGCCTTGCTGAGATCCGCGCCGGCCGTGAACCCTACTCGCTTGTGGGCGGGCACGGTAACGAGGCTGCCGGCCTGGCCGCCGCGAATCGGCCGGACCCTGCGCGCCTTTACCTCCCTCACCTCGAAAGAGCCGAATCCCGTGAGCACCACACGGTTCCCGTCCGACAGGGCCTCCTGTATGCTGCTCAAGACGGCGTTCAATGCCGTCTCACCCTGTACCCGGGAGCCTCCCAGCTTGTCAGCTATTCTGGCGCTCATGTCGCTCTTCCGAAGTGTACCCATATTGGGAAATACCCCCTTGAGATGAATGGCCGCCAGCGCCCTAGCGGGACGGTGGGGCCAATGATTTCCGGCGACACTGTACACGACCGACCAACGTCACTGTCAACCCCATTGCGGTGGGTCAGAGGGGCTGGGAGAGCTACGAGGTTGCCGGGGTCTCCACGGTGAGCGTGAAGCCCTTCTCGCCGGTAATCCGCTTGTCGTTTGGTCTGACCGACAGCACTCCGGCGGCGGTGCCGTCGTACTTGTCGGCATTGATCCTCCAGGCGAGGTCCACACCTTCTACCGGTATCCCGGAAGTGACGAATGTGGCCTCCAGGTACTTGAGACGCTCCACTATGCGGACGTCTATGCCGCGCCATTCACGCGACCCGGCGACGTCACCGTCGAACCTGACGGCGGCCTCCTGCTTCTCTCCGTCCAGCGACACTCTGACGGCCTGGGGCTCCTGATCGCGCGGGAGTGTCAACGAGCCGCAATAGTTCAGTGGCTCGGAAGTGGTGTGTGCTGTCAACATGGTGCTGGTCTAACCTCTCATCCGAATATGTAGCTGACTTCGCGCGGCAGGCTGTCGGCCCGATGCTAGTCGATGCGCTTGTATCCGCCGTTGCCCTCGAAGGTCGGCGTGGTGAACACTCCGAGGTCCCGGCCCTGGTGCACGTGTACGATGACCTCTTGCCTTGCGATCCCGACCGAGTCCATGAGGTCATGGTCGATGTTTTCGATCAGTTCCTGGATGCTGTCGGTGGTGAGGCTCTCGCCTACATTGAGGGTGGCGTGGATTCCGGCGTCGGTGAAATGGATGTCCACCCTCCCAACCACATTGTCGTCTTCGAGTATCGTGTAGCACTCTGAATGAGGCGTCCGGCACTCTCGCTCAAAGTAGAAGTCGGCCATCGGATGGTACCTCTCCGCGGTCGCGGCCCCGCTAGCTGCGTGTCTGCCCGGTGCCTACGACCGTCCATTTGTATGAGGTCAACTCACGCAACCCCATAGGGCCTCTGGCGTGGACCTTGTTCGTGCTGATAGCAACCTCGGCCCCCAGGCCCATCTGGCTCCCATCGTTGAACCTGGTCGAGGCGTTTACCACTACCACCGACGCGTCCACGAGGTCCAGGAACCGGTCCGCGGCCGCCCGGTCTTCCGTGATGATCGCCTCGGTGTGCCCCGAGCCATAGTCGGCGATGTGATCCAGTGCTTCGTCGAACGAGTCGACCACTCTAACCCCGGCAATCAGGTCGAGGTATTCCGTGGTCCAATCGCTATCCTCCGCGGGCACGACGCACAGGCCGTCGACCGGGCCCATGATGCTCATGGTCCGCCGGTCCGCTCTCATCTCGACGCCTGCATCGGCCCACATCGCGGCGATTCGCGGCAGGAAGGCCGGGGCAACTGCAGAATGGACGATGAGGGTGTCCATAGCGTTGCAGACCGATGGGCGCTGCACCTTGGCGTTGTTGACGACATTCAGGGCCATGTCGAGGTCCGCGTCGCGGTCCACGTATGTATGACACACACCGATGCCGCCGGTGATGGCGGGCATCGCGGCCTCTTCGGCGACGCGGCGGATCAGAGCCGCCCCGCCTCGGGGGACCAGCAGGTCGATAGCGTCTCTCATGCGGAGCATCCGTCCGACAAGGGCCCTGTCCGTGGACTCGATGAACTGGACGGCATCTCCTGGAACGCCGGCATCGACTATGGCCTTCCTGGCCAGTCGAGCCAGCGCCTTGTTCGAGTTGAAGGCCTCGCTGCCGCCTCGGAGGATCACCGCATTCCCCGACTTCACGCAAAGAGAGGATATGTCGATGGTCACGTCCGGCCTGCTCTCGTATATGGCACCTATGACGCCGAGCGGCACACTCCGGCGCTCGACCATGAGCCCGTTGTCCATGGTGCGAGAGTCGAGCGTGAGGCCGACAGGATCGGGGAGACCGACGACCTTCAGGACATCGTCAGCGAGGGTGTCGAGACGTTCGGGTGTTAGGAGGAGCCGATCGATCGGGGCCTCGCTTTCCTCCTTTTCCCTGGCCGCAGCGCAGTCGATGGCATTGGCCTTCAGGACCTCGCCGCTGTGCGACCGCAGGGCCTCGGCGACGTTTCTCAGCGCCCGGTCCTTTACTTCGGTGGGCAACGCCGCCAACTCGCGCGCCGCCTGCCGCGCCGCCGTGCCGACCGCCTCCAACTCGTCTACAACCATGGTGCTCATGGGCTGGTACACCTATCTATTGATTCCGGGTATGTAATAAATGATACATCAGGCGGCGTTGACCGGGCACCTCAAAGCACGACCATATTGTTGCGATGGACCACCTCGTCGCCGAACTGTCGCTCCAGGACCTCTCGTATGCGGTCGGACCGCAAGCCCTTGATCTTGTCCACGTCACCGGAGGCGTAGTTCGCTATGCCGCAGGCAGCCTGGACCCCTTGGGAGTCCAGAATCGAGATTATGTCGCCTCGTGCGAAGGTCCCCGCTACCTGGGTAACCCCGGCGGGAAGCAGGCTCCGGTTTCGCTCCCGAAGCGCGACAGCCGCGCCGTCGTCCACTACTATCTCGCCTCTTGTCGAAAGGCCGCTCAGCATCCATCTCTTGCGGCTCTCCATCTTCGAGCCTGAACCAGGAAACAGGGTGCCGACGCTTTCTCCCCTGGACAGCCTTATCAACACTTCCGGCTGCCTCCCGTTGGCGATGACTACGGTCACGCCCGATGCGGTGGCCAGCCTCGCGGCTTCCAACTTGGTCGCCATGCCGCCCCGGCCCTTCTCGTCCCACGCCGGTCCTGCCATCTCCCGGAGGTCGTCTTCGGGAAGCTTCACGACCCGTATAAGCCTGGCCCCGGGGTCCAGGTGCGGGTCCTTGGTGTAGAGACCTTCCATCTCTCCGAGCAGCACCAGCAGGTCGGCGTCGATCAGGTTCGCGCACATTGCCGAGAGGGTGTCGTTGTCACCGAAGGCCTCCCCCGCCAGCTCCTCCACGGCCACGACGTCGTTCTCATTGATTATCGGTACGACGCGGCGCTCCAGGAGCGCCGCCAGCGTGTTGCGTACGTTCAGGTACCCGAGTCTCCTTCCCAAGTCGCTTCTGGACAGCAGGGCTTGGGCGACGACTATGTCGTGCCTCCCGAATAGCTGCTCGTAGACGTGCATCAGCCGTCCCTGTCCGACTGCGGCAAGCACCTGGCGGTCCGGGAGGGTCCTGCCGCCCTTGCGAACGTCCAGCACGTGCCGCCCGGCGGCTACGGCACCCGACGTTACCAGCATGACCTCCAGGCCCTCGATGTGCAGGCGGGAAATCTGCTCGACCAGGGCTTCCATCCTGTCCACGTCGAGCCGTCCGCCATCACTGGTCAACAGGCCGCTTCCTGCCTTGACGACAACGCGGCGATAGTGGGCGGCGCGGTTTTCTGTCGGGCTGTCCAGACTGGTCATGGTGGTGAGAAGAGGGCGTCGGAACGCTGTAACGTCGTCACATTATACCCGACGCAAGCTTCCTTCCGGCCGCCTTCGAGGTGGCCCCATGGCCCCTGCGAAGACCACGTAGGGGGAGTGTTTCACATCGTCACTTCGGCCTGCTGCCGGACGACAGCGTATGGCGATTTACGTCAGGCCCAGTTCTTTGAGAATACCCGGTATGGGCAATTTCTCCTCGTCGGTGAGGGGGCGCAGGGGACGGCTGAGATGGTCGTGGTCGATGACTCCAAGTGCCGCGAGGGCTGACTTGACGCCGGCGAGCGTGGCAGCGTTAGGGCCTCCGCCCCCGGCCAGCTTCTGGACCTTGAGCGCAGCCATCAGCCTATCGTCGAACCCGGCGGCCTTCTCGGCGTCGCCGCGCTCTCCTGCCTCCCAGGCGGCGGACGCGATGGCTGGGACGAGGTTCGCGATGTTGGGTATCACGCCGTGAGCACCAACGGCGCGCGCGGTACTGATGCGGAACGTCGAGCCCAGGAACCTGTAGAGGTCGACGCCCTTCTGCCTGCATAGCATCACGAGCTGGGCGTGCAGCTCCCCGGCGCCCGAGCTGTCCTTTATGCCCGCCACCGTGCCTTCTTCGGCGAGTCGGGCGGTCGTAATCGGGTCCACTACCGTCTTGACGGTGACCGGGATGTTGTAGATCCAAAGCGGCAGCCCAACGCGCTCCCTGATGTATCGGAAGTGGTCTAGAAGCTCGTCCTGGGCGCACGGATAGTAGTACGGCGGGGTCGCGGCAATCCCATCCACGGCGGTCCCTTTCAGCGCCAGCCCCAGTTTGACAGCGAACTCGGTGCTCGTGGCCGCGACGTTTGCGACCACGGGTACGCGCCCCGCGACCTGGTCGACGACGGTCTCGATGCACGCGATCCGCTGCCGGTCGTCGAGCGCGGAGAACTCCCCTGTGGTGCCCGCCGCCCATATTCCGTGGACGCCGTTGTCGAGCAGGTAGTCGACCAAGCGGCGAAGGGAGTCGAAGTCCACCTTCTCGTCAGGAGTGAACGGTGTCAGGATGGGCACCATCACGCCGCGGATTCTGTCTGTAGTCATCTGATTGCTCCTAAGGCGGTCCCAAATCCACCGCGACACTCATGCGACGCTATTGCGACACTCATGCAACACTTCGCGACACTCATGCAACACATTTGCGACACCTGATTCGTAGCTATTCGGAGCCGGTCCATACGGGCCGGGGGGCGAGATTTTCAGGAAAGTGTTGCATTTTGTGGTATTTGATGCAGTCGACCCTTTCAGCGTGGCCGGGGGATGCGGGCGAGACGCCCGCGATTCTGGTGAGTTGGGACCATTATATGAACAGAAGTTCTCTTTGTCAAGGGCTGCGCCCGTCTCCGGCTGGGTCAAGGCGAACAAATGCGGGTGGGACGCCGTGCTCCCAGTGGGGAGCCTTCGCCGGTATGACGGAGGTGGTGGGTTGGCCTCAGGTTGACAGGGTGGGGGAGCGCTCATAGACTAGCCCTTCGACGGCCCGGCCCCTTTTCCTCATCCCAGGCACGAAGGAGTCTACGCCAATGGCCACGCGAGAGGAAGTCCGGCAGCGGATGCAAGATGACGGCGTGCAGTATCTGCTGACGCAGTTCGTGGACATCAACGGCGCACCCAAGGTAAAGATGGTGCCCGCCTCGCACCTGGACGACGTGATAGACGAGGGCGCGGGCTTTGCCGGAGCGGCCCTGCTGGGCATGGGCCAAGGTCCCCACTCGCACGATATGCTCGCGCGGGTGGATCTGGACACGTACACTCCCGTGCCGTGGAAAGACGGGTTCGCCCGCTTCGCGTCGGACCTGTACGTAGATGACGAGCCGTACATGTTCTGTCCCCGGCAGAACTTCAAGCGTGTTCTGTCCGAGGTAAGGGACAAGGGCTATGAGTTCTACATCGGCATCGAGCCAGAGCACTTTCTCGTCACTCGGGCGAGCGACGGCTCGATATCTGTCTGGGACCCGAACGAGATAGATACGCTTGACAAGCCGTGCTACGACTTCAAGGGCATCTGCAACGTGTTGGACTACCTCCGGGACATGATGGACGGCATGGCCCGCGTCGGCTGGGACGCGTACCAGTCTGACCATGAGGACGCAAACGGACAGTACGAGATAAACTTCGTATACTCGGACGCGCTGACGACGGCGGACCGGTACACGTTCTTCAAGATGATGACGAGCCAGTTCGCCCAGAAGCATGGCGCGATCGCGACCCACATGGCCAAGCCCTTCACGGACCGGACGGGCAGCGGCGGCCACATCCACTACCACATGGAGGATGCATCCACGGGCGAGAACGTCTTCCTCGACGAGAGTGACGCGAGAGGCCTCGGGCTGTCCGAGATGGCATACCATTTCATCGGCGGCGTTTTTGCCCACGCGCCCGCTCTGTGCGCGGTAATGTCTCCCACGGTCAACTGCTACAAGCGGCTCCAGGTCGGGGCGGCCCTGACGGGCTCCAGGTCGGGATTCCTGTGGACGCCGGCTTTCATCTCTTACGGCGACAACAACAGGACCCAAATGATCCGCACAGCCGGTCCCGGGCACCTGGAGGACCGCACGATGTCGGCGGCGTGCAATCCGTACCTTGCGCTGGCGGCTTACCTGGCGGCTGGCATGGATGGTGTTGCGAGGGGACTGCATCCTGGCGAGCCGAACCTTACCAACATGTACGATCTGGGGCTGGAAGAGATCGCTCGCCGGGGCATTCGGCTGTTGCCGCAGACCCTCAGCGAGTCGGTGGAGGCACTGCGGTCCGACGAGGTGGTGCAGGGCGCGCTGGGCGTGATATACGACGAGTTCGTCGAGCTCAAAGAGGCGGAGTGGAAGGAATACCACAGGCAGGTCTCGCAGTGGGAGCTCGACCGCTACCTGACGATGTTCTAGGAAGATCGAGGTATTGGGTCCCGGCTTCCGCCGGAATGACGGACACGATACCCACACCAATGACTAATTTATGGCCTTCTTGCTGAGCTGTCCGAACTGCGGTGAGCGCAGCGTCTACGAGTTCCGTTTCGGCGGTGAGCTGACCGAGCGCCCGAAACCGGAGGCGTCCGGCGGCGAATGGAGCAGCTATTTCTATGATCGACGGAACGCGGCAGGTACGCAGCGCGAGTGGTGGTACCACAGGCTCGGGTGCCGGAAATGGTTCGTGGCGGCGCGGGACACCGTGACGAACAAGGTGGGTGAGATTGCCTGGTCCCCCGCCTCAATTGGAATAGATTCCGGCCCGCGCCGGGATGACGTTCATTCTACCGCCCAGTCGAAATCGGATTGACTAAACCTGAGCCCGCATCGAGGCTGGACCCCCATCCTGCGCAGGTCATCGACCGCTCAAGGACGGTCGAATTTACCTTCGGCGGCAGGCCGGTTCGAGGATACGAGGGCGACACCGTAGGGTCTGCACTGTACGCGTCGGGAGTCCGGACCCTCAGCCGCAGCTTCAAGTACCACCGTCGCAGGGGCCTGATGTGCGTCTCGGGCCGCTGTCCCAACTGTCTCGTCAACGTCGACGGCGTACCCAACGTCCGCGCCTGCACTGAGCCGATCAGGCCCGGCGCACAGGTGACACACCAGAACGCCTGGCCCTCTCTGGACTGGGACATTCTCTCGGTACTGGACAGGCTCGACCGCTTGATGCCTGTCGGTTTCTATTACAAGACCCTTCACCGGCCGAAGGCGTTGTGGAACCTGGCCCAGCCGGTCATCAGGAAGGTGGCTGGCCTTGGCCGGATAGACGTGGACGCGCCTGTTGAGCCGGGTTTCTTGCACCAGAGTCTTCATACCGACGTGGCCGTCGTCGGCGGTGGCGCGGCCGGGATGTCGGCCGCACTCGCTGCCGCGAAAGATGGCGCGAGGGTCACGCTGATTGACGAAGCTCCGGCTCTCGGCGGGCACCTCCGCATCGACTCCACCATCCATGAGCCTGACTCGGTCCCGGGATATGAGGCTGCGGCCGATCTGGCGCGCCAGGTGTCCTCGCTCGACGGGATCACCGTTCTCTCCAGTTCGACGGCGTTCGGACTTTATGAAGATAACCTGCTGGGTATACTGACGCTGGACCGGCTGGTCAAACTCCGCGCACGGAGCGTCGTGGTCGCCGCCGGTACAGTCGACCAGCCCCTGGTGTTCGACGCGAACGACCGGCCTGGGGTCATGCTGGCCGACGGAGCCCGGCGGCTGGCCCGCCTTTACGGCGTCAAGCCAGGCGAGCGAGCGGTTGTGGCGACCGTGAATAACGAGGGCTACGCTGCCGCGCTGGAACTTCACGACGCGGGAGTGAGCATCGCCGCTCTGGTGGACTCGAGGCCGGAGCCGGCGCGCGACGCCGCTGTCGACGCTGTGCGGGCCGCCGGCATACCGATCCTGACGGGCCACGCAGTAACCCGGACCTTGGGTCGACGTCACGTCAGGGCCGCCGTGGTGGAGAGGCTTGAGAAGAGAGTTCCCACCGGTGAGGAGCGCCGGATCGGATGCGACCTCATCTGCATGTCGGGAACGTTGGAACCTGCTGACGCCCTTATACGGCAGTCCGGGTCGGGTGGCACACCTGGAAGAGTCTATAGGGCAGGGGGCGTGGCCGGAGCTCGCAGCTTTGAGCAGGCGATACAGCAGGGACGTGAGGCGGGTGCCTTAGCCGCAGGGCCGGAGGGATCGTCTCCCGGACACGTAGCCAACTCAGCGGACCGTGCGCTCCTGTTGCCGGGCGGCGGCAAGAAGAGGTTCGTGTGCTTCTGCGAGGACATCACAGCCAAGGACATCGAGCAGGCAGTCCACGAAGGCTTCGACGACATTCAGACGCTGAAGCGCTATAGCACGGTTACTATGGGTCCGTGCCAGGGCAAGATGTGCCACTCGGCAGCAGCGGATATCTGCGCGCGGGCGACTGGCCTGCCTGTTGGTGAGGTGGGGTCCACCACCTCGCGTCCGCCCCTCCAACCGGTGCCGATGTCGGCGCTTGCCGGTCGAGCTCATCTGCCGGTTAAGCGGACGCCGATGCATCGAAAGCACGTTGAGATGGGGGCGCGGATGGTCGATCTTGGCCCCTGGAAGAGGCCGTACGACTACGGCTCGCCTCAGGAAGAGTGCCTGGCGGTCCGGCAGCGCGTCGGCATCATCGACGTGAGCACGCTGGGGAAGCTGGATGTTCGGGGCCCTGACGCGCCGACACTGCTGGATAAAGTGTATACGCACAACTTCTCCGGCCTGAGGCCGGGGCGGGTACGGTACGGAGTCCTGTGCGGGGACAACGGCACGATAATGGATGACGGGACAGTCGCGCGTCTTTCGGGCGACCGCTACTTCGTTACGACAACGACCGGCAATGTGGAGTCGATCGAGGAGTGGCTCAAGTGGTGGATGGCCGGTACGGACATGGAGGCCTACGTGAGCAACGTGACCTCCGGATACGCCGCGATCAACGTGGCTGGTCCGCGGGCCAGGGAGACTCTGTCCAAGATCACCGACGTGGACTTGGCCACGGACAGGTTCCGTTATATGAGGTGCAGAGAGGGTGAAGTAGCCGGGGTGCCGTCCATGCTCCTGCGCATAGGCTTCGTCGGCGAAACGGGCTGGGAGGTCCACTTCCCGGCCGAGTTCGGCGAGCACATGTGGGACGCGCTCATGGACGCGGGCCGTGAGTTCGGCATCGCGCCGTTCGGCTTGGAGGCCCAGCGCATTCTGCGGCTCGAAAAGGGCCACGTCATCGTCGGTCAGGACACCGATCTGGTGTCGACGCCTTTCGACAGCGGGATGGAGTGGGTGGTCCGGTTCGAGAAGGAGGACTTCATTGGCCGGGGTGGACTGTCAGTGGCCCGGGAGCGGGGCCTGGACGAGAGGCTGGTTGGGTTCACCATGAGCGACGGTCTAGTGCCCGACGACGGCTCTCAAATAGTCGATGCGGGCAGGCCTATAGGTAGGATCACCAGCGCGCGGCTGAGTCCTACTGCGGGCAAGGGCTTCGGCCTTGCCCGGGTGCCTGCCGAGCTGGCGGAAGAGGGCCGCGAGGTCCACGTCCGCATGGCAGGGTCCGACGTTCCTGCCTCCGTGACCCTGAAGCCCATATACGATCCTGAAGGGAAGAGGCTGAGGGAGTAGCCGGTGACGACATCAACAGCCGTGGGTCTAACGGCGATGCACCATCTGCACCTCGAGCTCGGGGCGAGGATGGTTGAGGAAGAGGGCTGGCAGCGGCCTGTCGTGTACTCGACCGTCGACGAGGAGGTCGAGCGTCTGCGCGCCGCCGCGGGGCTTACGGACATCAGCCCGGACGGCAAGATCAGCCTTCATGGCAACAGCATAGGCGGCATGGTGGTGGGCGCCTTATTCGAAGCTCACTCCGGTGAGGACCTCGGCACCGGCCAATGCGTCTTCGTTGCCGCCTCGGAGAGACCGGACGCTCCCGCGGTCCTTCTCGCGCGGCTTGCGGGCGACGAGATGGTCGCCTTTACCGGGCCTTCCGAGCGCGAAACCGTCCACGCCAGCCTGTCCTGTCACGCCGGTCCGACGGCGCAGGCCGTGGACCTCACGTCGGCCCTGGCCGGCGCGGCGATTACCGGGCCTTCCGCAGCCCTGGTGCTGAGCTCGGTCTCGGGGCTCGATACCTCACCCGACAACCTTCCCGATATGGGCTGTGCCCAGGGAGAGGCCGCGGGAGTCCATGGGATATTCTTGCGCGCCGATAGGGGAGGGATGCCCGGGTACCGGCTCTACTTTGGTCGCGAGTACGGAGAGTACGTGTGGGAAGCTCTGCTGGACGCCGGACGGGAGTACGGCGGGGCTCCCGTGGGAACAGAAGCCCTGGCGCGTCTGAGATGGATGGGTTGGCGTAGCTAGGATGGTTCTGAGGCTGTTGAGGAAGGACCGTGTGTGGGAGAAGCGGCCGCTCAAGCGCCGCTATGACGTGGTGATTATCGGCGCCGGGGTCCACGGCCTATCAACCGCGTACTATCTCGGCAAGCTGGGCGTCAAGAACGTCGCCGTTATCGACAAGGGCTACGTCGGTGGCGGCGCGAGCGCCAGAACGACGGCGATCATTCGAGCCAACTACCTGACGCCGCAGGGGGTGGCCTTCTTTCGCGAGAGCCTGAAGCTCTACGAAGGCCTTGCCGCTGAGCTGGACTTCAACATCCTGTTCAGCCAGATGGGAAGGCTCGACCTGGGACACGCCGACTCAGCGATCTACGGCCTGCGGCAGAGGGCAGAGGTCAACCGGCTGCTCGGCGTGGACAGCCGGATGGTCGGCCCTTCGGAGATCAAGAAGCTCATTCCCTGCATCGACCTGAGAGAAGGCAAGACCCTGCCGATCATCGGGGCGCTGTACCACCCGCCCGGCGGGGTCGTCCGTCACGACGCCGTCGTGTGGGGCTTCGGCCGCGGCGCCGCGCGGCAGGGAGTAGAGATTCATCCGTTCACCGAGGTCACCGCCATCACGCGAAAGAACGGCAGGGTAACCGGCGTAGAGACCTCCCGCGGCCCCGTGGAGGCCGGGACGGTCGTGAGCGCGGTTGCAGGCTGGACATCGACCATCGGCCGCATGGTCCAGCTCGATCTCCCCATCATCACACATCCGTTGCAGGCCTTCGTCACGGAGCCTCTGAAGCCATTCATGCACACGACCATCTCGTCGGCTAACTTGCATGTCTACGTCTATCAGACCGATAGGGGAGAGGTCGTGATCGGCGGGGGCGTGGACCCCTATCCGACCTACAGCCATCGCTCGACGCTCCAGACGCTCGAGTCGCTTGCGGGCCACGCCCTGGAGATGTTCCCGTTCCTGGGTCGTGCGAAGGTGCTGCGGCAGTGGGCCGGCCTGTGCGACATGACACCGGACTATGCCCCGGTCATGGGGAGGGTGGACGGGCTGGACGGCTTCGTCATCACGGCTGGGTGGGGCACATGGGGCTTCAAGGCGGCGCCGGTGGCGGGCCGCAGCATAGCGGAGCTTATCGCCACGGGCAGGACTCCAGAGTTGATAGAGCCGTTCCGGCTGTCGCGCTTCCGTGAGGGCCGCATGGTCAACGAGCGTGCTGCCGCACCCGCCGCCGCGATTCACTAGCGCGTCATCATCATGAGGCCATGAACCGGCACGAGTTTCTGGGCAACCGGGTCGACTCCCATGAAAACGCCTTCGAGTGCCAGTGCCCCAAGCAGAGGCATCGAACCCTCGTCGTTGAACAGAACCAGAGTGATCACCTCTCGCCCCTCGACTCGCACCCAAGTCTGGCCGACATCCATCCGCCTGATCTCGCCATGTCCAAACCGGAAGTTGTGCTTCATCAGAGGCGTCACGCCCAGCTCATGCAAGACCGACGCGGGAGCCGAGGAGATGGATGCGCCGGTATCCACAAGGGCGTCCATGTCGACCCATCGTTCGCGTTGGCGGTCACCGATGTGAAGATGTACGCTAAATGTGCCCATGGATAGTATGCTTACAGATGGCGCAGGAAATGGCAATCTGACATGAGGACATCTCTAGCTGGTGTGACGGTGGCCCTGGCGCTGATCGTCTCGGCGTGCGGCTCCGAGCCCGCCGCGTCTCCGACGGAAGTCCCAGCCTCACCGACATCGCAGCCTGCTTCGACCCCGGTACCGACGCCGACGCGTGTACTGGCCCCGACGGCGACCGCACTCCCGAGGCCGACCCCCGTCACGATCAGGACCGGACAAGAGCCGGAACCCGCCGCCGACTTCCGGATCGACCTGCTATCGGGCGAGGAATTGGCCCTTTCCGACCTCCGGGGCAAGGTGGTCGTCCTCAATTTCTGGGCCACTTGGTGCCCCCCGTGCAGGGAGGAGATGCCCTCGTTCGAGAGCATCTACAGGGAATACCGGGACAGGGACGTGGTCTTCGTGGGCGTAGCGGTCGCGGACACCGAGGAGAGGGCCCGTGACTTTGTGGAAGGGGTCGGTGTAACATACCCAATCGGGCTTGACCCAGGAGGAATCGCCGAGTCCTACAGGGTCACCGCCATGCCCACCACGTTCTTCATCGACAGGGAAGGGACCATTACGAGGAAGCTGCAAGGTCAGGCCAGCGAGGGCGCGCTGCGCCTCTTCCTCGATATCAGGGTCCCGTAGTTCACAATATGCATTGTTCTCAATGCGGCCGCGAGAACCCTGACGACGCCCAATTCTGTGGGGAGTGCGGCGCCGCCCAGCGTGAGGGTCGGCGAGAGCCGGGCCCGTACCGTCTCATGGATAGCGTCGAGGGGTCTGGTGACATCCCGCCGCGCGACCTCGGTCAGCTCGTCGACGCGACCTTCAAGGTGTACGGTAAGGCGATCATACCGTTCTTCGCTATCGCGCTCATTCCCCAGATTCCGAGCATGCTCAGTCTTGCTGTCGGTGGGCCAGCCGAAGATGCCTCCGTAGCGGATGCCACCTTGACGGATGCCTCTTTGACGGACACAATCCTGACGCTGGCGTCTGTTCTGATCGGCATCGTCGCCGGGGCCGCGAGCGTCTTTTGCGTCGGGCAGATACTCGCGGGACGGAATGTGGACGTGATGGACTGCTATGGTCGTGCCCTCAGCGTGTTGCTCCCTTTGCTGGCCACAACCATCATCATCGGTCTGGCGCTTGTCGGCTCGGCCATCCTGGTGTTGGTCCTCATCGGCATCCCACTCTTCTTCTTCGTCCTGGTCATATGGTTTTTCGCGGTCCAGGCAGTCGCCATCGAGAGCAAGAGCACGTTCGACGCCCTCCGGCGGAGCCAGGAGTTGGTGAAAGGGAATTGGTGGCGGGTCTTCGGAATAGGCGTACTCTTCATTCTTCTGGGGATTGCTCTTCTGGTACCGCCGATTATCGGGTCGGTCATCGTCGGGTCGGTCAATGCAGTGCTGTCTAGTGTTGTGATGGTAGTGGCTTTCGCCCTGGTTACACCCGTTCTGTACATCGGGAGCACCCTGCTCTACATCGACCTTAGAGTGCGAAAAGAGGGCTACGGTCTGCAGGGCTTGATGGACGACTTGGCCCGTCGACCGAAGGAGGCTAGGCCATGAAGATCGCGCAGTGGGCGGCGATCGTCTTGATTGGCGGCGGGGTTGCGATCCTGGCCGTCTACTGGGTCGTGGCCGTGGTCGGTGCCCTCTTTGGTGCTGACGACGTTCCAGTCCCTATCAAGATCGCGGTTACGGCTGTCGTCGCCGGCGGGGCTGTCCTGCTGGCGATTGTGATAGTGCAGCGGATGCGAGAGCGGAAAGAAGAGAACCTCAAGGAGATAGAGTATTGATCATCGTCACTACCGACGAGATTTCTGACAGGGAGATCCAGGAAGTGAAGGGGATCGTGATGGCCAACTCGGTGCGCGCCAAGCATCTGGGGCGGGACATCATGGCAGGCTTCCGGAACATAACAGGCGGGGAGATCACGGAGTATACTCAGCTGATGGCCGAGTCTCGGGAGGTAGCTGTGCAGCGAATGTCCGAGAGAGCAGAGGCGATGGGTGCCGACGCCATCGTGGCCACCCGGTTCATCACGGCCGGAATCGCTCAAGGGGCGTCCGAGATACTCGCCTACGGAACGGCAGTGAAGCTGCGGTAGCGTTCCTGTCCCGTAGTCCCTGGATTCGAGTCTTCGCGGGAACGACGGGAATGGGCACTTTCGTACCAAGGACGAAGCAGGGCTACGGTAGACCCTCAGGGACCCGAACGACCATTGTGTTCTGGTCGGGGTGGACTTTTAGGACGACGCCGGAGATTGCGGGGACCAGGATATCCTTGCTGCCTGAGGCTCTGACGACGTAGACATCGTTGCTACCCGTAGTCAATATCTCAGCCACCTTTCCCATAGGCTCCCCACCCGCCGACACCACGTCCATGTCGATGATCTGGAAGTGGTAGTAGGAGCCATCCGGCAGCGGCGCCACCTCGGTGCGGGGGACCGTCAGGAGCAGCCCGCGCAGTTCTTCAGCCTGGGTGCGGTCGCCGGCAAGGTCGAGCTTCAGACGCAGGCCAGCCTTAGCCGCAGCGGAGCGCTCGATCATGGCCGGCCTTTTCGAGAGATAGACCCTACTGCCGGCCGAAAGCCGCTCGGGGTTGTCTGTGTGAGACTGGACCTTTACCTCGCCGCGAAGGCCCCAAGCCCCGACGATCCGGCCAACCACGACCTCATCGTCGCCTGGTGCGGGCGACGCTCCCTCCATAGGGGTGGAGGGTGTCAGTCCGCGTCCGGCGGTCACTCTATCTCGAGAGTGGCACGAGTGCCCTGCTTGACGGCGGCGACACGGAGAAGCATGCGAATGGACTGTGCCACGCGCCCTTGCCTGCCGATGATCCTGCCCTTGTCGTCCTCTGCGACCTCGAGCCGGAGAACCACTCGGTCGTTCTCCCTCTCCTCAACAACCTTGACATCGTCCGGTCGGGAGGCGATCGATTTGGCTATGTACTCGACGAGCTCTTTCATCGGTACTACACCCTTTCGAGAGTGCCCCGGCTCTTGAGCATACGCTCAACGGCCTCGGACGGTTTCGCCCCTTGACGAATCCACTTCAGGGCCTTGTCCTCGTCGAACTCGATGGTCGGCGGGTCTGTCGTGGGGTTGTAGTGACCGAGGTGGTCTACGAAGGCACCGTCGCGGGCGGCCCGCGAGTCGGCCACGACGATACGGTAGCTGGGTTGGTTCTTGGCGCCGACGCGCCGCAGGCGTATTCTCAGCATGCTGGCCTACCTTGCCTGCGAGCGGTGCAGGAGCTTCATGAGCCTCGACTTGCGGCGGGAGGCGTTGTTGGAATGGATAGCCCCCGTCTTGGCGGCCCTGTCCAACGCCGACATCGCCTGCGTCACCGCGTCGTTTGCCGATTCGTCCTCTGTGTCGACCAGCTTTCTGGCCCTGGTAATAAGGGTCTTGGCCCTGCTGCGTAGGGGCGCGTTTCGCAGGCGCCTCCTCTCGTGCACTCGGGCCGATCTAGCGCTTGGCAACTCTCGAATACCTCCGTGTTTCTCAGAATCTCTGTCGAAGTACCCGCTCGCCTCAGGCTTCCTGGCGAACGGTCGCAGCCCTTGTCAGACCGCTGACTCCTTTGACGCCTTCCAGTTTTGAGAATAGACGGTTGAGCTGGTCTATCCCTCTCACGAATACCGTCAGGGAGATAATGCTCACGTCCTCAATCTCCCGTGAGACGCAGGAAGCTATGTTAACACCTTCGCCCGAGACAAGCGAGGTTATGTCCATCAAGAGGCCGACCCTGTCCCAGGCCTCGATCTGGATTCTGACCGGATAGAATGTCTCCGTCCTGCCCCAGCTTACGGGTACGAGTCGTTCGGTCTCGGTCTCCGCCGCCACGTTGGGACAGTTCGACTTGTGGACTGTGACGCCTCTGTTGCGTGTGATGTATCCGATTATCCGCTCGCCGTTGATAGGGTCGCAGCAGCGGGCCATTCGAGTGAGCAGGTCGCCTACGCCCAGAACCTGGATGCCGGAAGCCGGGCCGGTGGTCGGTGGAGCGACATACTCCTCTTCCGGAGCCACCTCTTTAGGAGAGAGTCTCTCCGCGATCTGCGCAACCGTTACGGTCCCGTTGCCAAGGGCTATGAAGAGGTCGTCGAGGGCGGCGAAGCCAGCCAGTTTTGCCACCTCGTCGTCGCTGATGGACACTTGAAGCCGTCTCACCTGCTTCTGGAAGATCTCCTTCCCTCGCTCGATGTTGCTGCGGCGTTCCTGTCGGTTGAACCATTGCCGCACCTTTTCGCGGGCTGAGGCGGTCTTCACGTACCCCACGTCCGGATTAAGCCAGTCCAGGCTCGGGCCTTTGACGGTCTTGCTCGTCATGATATTGACGGTGTCGCCGTTCTGGAGCTCGTAGTGGAGCGGCACCAACTTGCCGTTGACCTTGGCGCCTATGCATCGGTGCCCCACGTCGGTGTGTATCCTGTAGGCAAAGTCCAGCGGCGTCGCGCCGGTCGGCAGCTCCTTGAGGTCTCCCTTCGGGGTGTAGACGAACACTTGGTTCCTGAACACGTCGGTCTTGAACGACTCGAGGAACTCCTGCGGGCCGCTGACGTCCCGCTGCCAGTCGAGGAGCTGGCGCAGCCACGTCATCTTGCTCTCGAAGCGGGCGTCCGATGCCTGGTTTCCCTTGTACAGCCAGTGGGCCGCGACCCCGTACTCCGATACGCGGTGCATCTCGTAGGTCCTGATCTGGACCTCCACCGGAGAGGCGTCCTCGCACAATACGGTGGTGTGCAGAGACTGGTAGAGATTGTCTTTTGGATTGGCGATGTAGTCGTCGAACTGTTTGGGCAGCGGCCGCCACTTCGAGTGGATGGCCCCGAGTGCTGCGTAGCAGTCCTGTACACTGTCTACCAAGACCCTCAACGCGAACAGGTCGTATATCTCCCCCGCCTCTTTGTTCTGCTTTGCATACGCCTGGATCTTCTTGTGGATGCTGTATATGTGCTTGGGCCTGCCGGTCACCTCGGCCTTGATGTCCGCCTTTGCCAACTCCTCCTGCAGGGTCCGGATCGCCCTCTCGACGTACTGTTCCCGCACCTCTCTCTTGGTGCTCAGGAGCTTGGATATCTCCCGGTAGATATCGGGCTCGATGTGCTGGAAGGCCAGATCCTCCAGCCTCCACTTAATTTCCCAGATGCCAAGCCTGTGAGCGAGCGGGGCGTAGATGTCCAGGGTCTCTTGAGCGATGGCGACCCGGCGCTCGAGCCGGAGGGCCTTGAGCGTGCGCATGTTATGGAGGCGGTCGGCCAGCTTGATGAGCACCACCCGCACGTCCTCCGCCATGGAGACGAGCATCTTTCTTACGCTGGCGGCCCTGGTCGCGCCATCTCCGGAGCCGGTCTTCTCCGACGTGTACCCCTGCGTCATCGCTTCCGTCTTAGTCAGCTTGGTCACGCCGTCTACCAGCTTGGCCACCTCCGCTCCGAAGCGGCCCTCAAGCTCCGAGGCCGTTATCCCGCAGTCCTCAATGACATCGTGCAATACGGCGGCTGAAAGGGTGTTCGCGTCGAGCTTGAGGTCGGCCAGGAAAAGCGCTGTCTGGAGGGGATGCTCGATGAAAGGCTCCCCCGACAGGCGAACCTGGCCGTCGTGCGCCTGCTCAGCGAACCTGAGGGCGTCTCTGATGACGTCCAGCTTGTCCTTCGGGATGTACTCACCGGCCTTGGCCAGCAGCGTATCCACCAACGTCTACTCCGATCCTCCGTTCAGACTCCTACGCAAAGAGTATAGCGCCCCACTTCGGGCCTCGGCAATCGGATGAACCCCTGTAGGTACCCACTCAACAGGCGCCTCTGGGCGACCACGGCGCCGGCGGGTTAGGGGGCAGGTTCTCCACAGGGATGGCTGGAGGCGGGCGGCGTTGGGTCATGAGGAAAATATGCGCACAAACATTCCGGTCGTCAATGGATGTTCGAACCGGGCTAGGCTTCTTGCCCGGTGTCGATTTTGCCCAGGAAGACTTGTGTGAGGATGTCTGTCTCCTGAATCGACTGGGGAGTGCCGTCGTGGACGACGCGCCCCAGGTCCAACACGTAGGCCCGGTCGACGATGTCCAGCACTCCCTTAATGTTGTGCTCAACGACCAGGATGGTGGTACCGAGCCTTTCGCTGATCTCGGAGACCTTTTGAAATACCTCCTTGACCACTATGGGCGCGAGGCCAAGGGTGGGTTCGTCGAGAAGCAGCGCCTCCGGGGCGGCCATGAGTCCTCGGCCCAGGGCCAACATCTGCTGCTGCCCCCCGGACATCTGGCTGGCCAGGTCGCGGCGTTTCTGATGCAGAATGGGAAAGAGCTCAGTGACGGAGTCCAGCCGCCGCTTCTTTTCCGCTCTGTCCCCCAGGTATAGGCATCCCATCTCCAGGTTCTCCTGGATGGTGAGATGGGTAAAGACACGCCTGCCTTGCGGGACGAATGAGATACCCTTCTTCACTATCTCGTGGGTGGCCGCCGCCAGCAGGTCCTGGCGCCAGTAGACTTCTCCGGCGACCACGGGCGCCAGCCCCATGATGGCCTTGAGGACGGTGGACTTGCCGGCACCGTTGGGACCCATCACCGCCACGACCTCACCCTTGCGGACTGTTAGCGACACTCCATCCAGGGCCACTACAGCGCCATAGTGTACGGAGATGTCGACCAGCTCCAACAGTGACGCCCCGTTGGAGGGTGGGTCATGCCGTGGGGAGCCGCCTGTGCTCAGGCTGCCGCCGTTCTGGCCGGATGTAATTTCAGAGGTGTCCATAACGTTCGGATGAGGCTATGCGCCCAGATATGCCTCAATCACCTCCGCTCGGCTCAGAACGTCGGCCACCTCTCCCTCGGTGAGAAGCTGGCCGCTGTCGAGCACGATTATGTGGTCCGACAGCTCTCGGACTATGTCCATGTTGTGGGAAACGAAAATGATGGTATGGCCCTGGTCGCGCACGTGCTTCATTATGTCCTTGACCCTCTCCAGCATCTGAGGAAAGAGTCCCGCGAAAGGTTCGTCGAAGAGGTACGTACTGACGTCCAAGGCCATGGCGCGGCCGATCTCCAGCAGCTTTCGCTGGCCGTAGGACAGGTCCATGGCGAGGGCACGCCGCTTCTCCCACATGCCAACTTGCTGAAGAATGCTCTCAGCCCTCTCTTTGTGTGCGGGCTTCGTCCGTTCCACCAGCGCGGGGAGGAGGCGGCGGTTGGTCAAGACCACCATGATGTTGTCCCACACGCTGATCTGATCGAAGAGCCTCACCTCCTGGAATGTCCGGGTCATACCGTGGCCGGGGGTCTCGTGGGGTCTTACGACTTTGAGGCCGACCCCGTCGATGATTACCATCCCATCGTCCAGGGGCAGGGTCCCACTCAGCAGGTTTATGAGAGTCGACTTCCCCGAGCCGTTGGGCCCGACTATGCTGGTCATCCCCTTGCTGGGGATGGAGATGGAGAGCTGGTCCACGGCCTTGACGGCCCCGAAGCGCTTCGACAGGTCCACCGTCTCCAGCGCGAAGGGGCCTCGTTTCTCGGTCGGGGTCGGGCTCATAGTTTGAATCTCCCGACCAGACCCTGCGGCCTGAACAGCATCAACAGCACCAACAACACACCCAGAACGACCATCCTGCCCTGGCCGACATACTCTGAAGGTATGAACGGAAGGAATCGCATCCCTTCTTCGAGCAGTACGAACGCCATGGCGCCCAGGAGCGAACCCCAGATCGTGGCCAGTCCTCCGAGTATCACGATGCACACGAGCAGCATCGATTCCAGCAGAATGAAGGAGTTCGGGTCGATGAACCTCGTCCAGCTTGCAAACAGGCCGCCGGCCAGCCCCGCCATCATTGCCGAGATGACCCATACAGCGAGCTTGTAGTGCGTTGCCTGGTAGCCGAAGACCTCAATGGCCTGCTCATCCTCCCGGATGGCGGTGAGCACACGTCCGAAGGAGGAGGTCACTACGAACCAGCAGACCAGCATGACGAGCGCGAGGAGTGCGAGAGCGAACACCAGGAACTCCAGATCGCCACTGAGCCTCCATCCCCAGATCTCGGGCCGGGGGATATCGTGGATGCCAAACGAGCCCCTGGTAAGACCTCGAAAGTTCACGAACACGTTGAAGGCGATGATGGCAAATCCAAACGAGACCAGGACGAATATGTCGTCCCTGAATCTGTTGAGCACCGCGCCCACCGCCAAGGCCACCACGCCAGCCACTATTACGCTCACGGGCAGGGCGGCGAAGAATGGCCAGCCGTAAGTGGGAATCGCGTCCGTGCGCAGCTGTTCGTACGCTGTATTCGAGGTGAGAATCGCCATCGCGTACGCGCCAATCCCGAAGAAGCCGACGTGCCCGACCGACAGCAGTCCCGTGTACCCGACGATCAGGTTCAGGCTCACCGTCAGGATCGCCCAGATAGCAAAGACCGTTCCGAGCGCTATGGCGAAGCCGGTCCCCTTCCACAGCATGAACCCGACCGCGCACGCGATGATCAGCAGATTAGCCCACAGTTCCAAGTTCCCCTTGCCGGACATGAGAATCTCGCCCGGATTGCGAGCGAGCCTCACCAGCTCTCTTATTCCCGTTAAGTCCTTGGACATGCCGTTACTTCCTGGGCAGAAGGCCCTTTGGCCAGAACAAGAGGATCAGGACCAGGACGAGATAGGAGACTACGTCCTTCCACTCTCCTGCCAGGTCCCATATGCCGAACTGCTCGACCATCCCCAGGGCGAATCCGCCCACGATGGCGCCGTAAAGGTTGCCTATTCCTCCGACCACGGAGGCAATCCAGCCCTTGAGCAGCAGTAGAAGACCCATCTTGGCTGGATGGCGGTATCGTGTCCGCTCAACAGCCCCGCCATGGCGGCAAATGCCGCGCCGATGAAGAACACTATGGCGATGACGACGGTGGTGTTTATGCCCACCACCTTCGATACCTCCTCGTCGTCGCCTATCGCCCGTACCGCCTTTCCGAAGGATGTCTTTCTGAGAAGAAGCAGAAGCCCTACAAACCCAACGAGAGCCACGCCGATGGTGAAGACGTTGAATCCCTTGATGTTGCCGCCCCAGATCGTCCACGGGTCGCTGCCGAAGGCCTCCGGGAGCGTACGCGGCGCACTCCCGAAAACTATGGTGATAGCGGCAGTGATGGCCAGCAGGATGCCCAGGGAGGCGACGAGCATTATGAGGGGGGACCTGGCCCGCTCGCGCATATACACGTACAGGCCCCTGTATAGGGCGAGGCCGACGGTGCCTGCCAGCAGGCACGACACCACCCAGCTCAGGTAGAGCTTCGACCCCGGAGCGTTCGCGGCGAGGATGGCGCAATATAGACCCGCGGCGACCGAGACTGCGGCAATGGCCGCGTACTGCACCTTGCCGGTGCCCGCGTGGACGAGCCGGGAGCCTCGACAGAGTAACCACGCCAAGACTGCCGCCGCCGCTACACCGATACCGGGGCTGAGAGCGACGTTGATGTAGTCCGAATAGGTCAGGACAACCCCCGCATATACCCCAGCGCTGGTGGCGAGCAGGCCGCCTGCCACGCGCAGGGCCTTCAGGCTGAAGCGTGGCCGGAGACGGTTGAAGAGACCCTCGTGGAGCGCCCACGCGACTACTCCGGCGACCACCGCGGCGAGAAGGACGTTCAACAGCAGTATGTTCATGTGGTACAGCCCGCCCAGGCTCTCTTTGGACCTGAGGTAGAATACGCCGTACGCACCCATTGCCGCCGCCGAGCCGTAGAACAGGTCGAAGAACCACACGGTGCTGTAGACAAGAGTGAACCCGAGGGCGAGAAGGGCGTACACGGCACCAACAGAGAGGCCGTTGAAGGCGAACTGCACGGCCTGATCGGGCGATTCGGTAATCTTCCAGCCAATGTAGGCTGCGGCGGCTATCACCAGCGCGACCGCCAGCACCCTGTCCAGGCGGTCGCGGTATGCGAGCAAGTGTCCCACCAGAAGCACCCTCAGACTCGCAGAGCTACCGACTCGCCGAGGCGAGCCTCCAATCTTGTCGACGCCGGGTGCGTCTCCCTCGGAGTCCCGAGCATCCCTGCGTCCATGAAATGGCGCCTACTGGGTCGGGGCGCCGCCCAGGACCTTGTAACCCTGGTTGTCCTCGGTCCTCTCACCCATCGGCAGAACCTCTACGACGAGGTTGGAAAGGCCGACGACCTCGCCCTTGCTATCGAAGCTGTAGCTGTCGCCAATAGCGCCGCTCCAGGTGATGTCGTACAGGCAGTCCCTGAACCCGTCCGCGTCCTGGTCGTCGTCCGTCTTCTTGAGGCACTCCGCAGTGATGTAAACGTCGTCGTAGGCCGATCCCAGGTACCACGGCAGCGTGACGACGCCGTAATTCTCCCTGAAGTTCTTGAGGACATCCTGGACCTTGTTGTTGGAAGGGTCCAGGTCCGCCGTCACCGCCTTCACTCCAGTGGCGGCGTCACCCGCGATCTCCAAGGCAGTCGCCCCGACAACTACGACGTCGGAGTAGATAGGTCCATCGAAGCCCAGCTCGCGGGCCTGCTTTACAATCGTGCCGCCGGCGAACTCCGCCTGGGCCGCCACATGCAAGGCATCCGGGTTCGCGTTGATCAGCTTGGTAAGCTGGCTCCTGAAGTCGGTCGTGTCGGAGGGATACCGCTCCTCGCCTACCATCTGGCCGCCTCGCTTCTCGAACTGGGCGACGGACTCACGTCTCACGCCCTCAGCGTAGTCGGTCGCCTCGTTGATGGTAGCCAGCGTGCGGATGCCGTCGGCCCACAGCAGGTTGCCGGTGTCGATGCCCAGCTGGGCGTCGCTCATGGATGTCCTGAAGATGTAGTCACCGGCCTCGGCGATGTCCGGGTTCGTCGCCAGGCCGGAGAACATCACCACACCGTCCTCCTCGGCCAGGGGCGCGGCACCGAGCATCGCGCCGCTGCACGAGGTGCCGAGGATGATCTTCACGCCGTCCACATCGGTCAGCTTGTTGTATGCGGTAATCGCGTCTTGGGCGCTGCACTTGGAGTCTTCTACGACGAGCTCCAGCATGCGCCCGTTTACACCCCCGGCGGCGTTTATCTCGTCCACGGCCATCTGCTTGGCCTGGTTGGCCACCGTGCCGTAGGTCTCGCCAGGGCCCGTGAGCGACTCCATCACTCCTATCCTGAAGGTCCCCTCTCCATCCTCGCCGTCATCGTCACAAGCCGTTGCCGCCAGTACTAGAATCGAGAGTAGCGCTACCGACACTATCCATTTCCATGTGAACGCGGCCATGACATCCTCCCTCGATGGATGATCACTATAGCCTACATTTGTACCACTGTCAGGTCAGTCCTGCAAGGCTAATAAACAGCGTCGGAAGACTGGACGGGCTGACTATCGCCTCCGGCCAGGAAGCGGCCTGCACTTTCTCGCAGGGTGCCGCCTGCCAAACGCGGTCTGTTCAAGTCAGAGTGAGATTGCGCTAAGGGTCTATACTGTAGTCATGCGGGTCGCGTACTTCAAAGAGGGTAGAGTGTGCTGGTTCGTCCGGCTGGTTTTCTTTGTGGTCGTGCTTTCGATGCCTGCTTGCGGCTCGGACTCTCGTCCACCTGAGGAAGAGGCCGTCGAGAGGTTCTACGAGGGCGTTCAACTGGAGGAACAGGGCAACCTCGAAAAGGCCCATGCCGCCTATACCGAGGCCGTCAAGGCCGGCCCCAGCATGGCCGAAGCCTACGCCAATCGCGGGCACATCTATTTCCTGTACGGCAACCACGTTGCGGCAATGGCCGACCTGAACCGCGCCGTCGATCTGGATCCGTCCCTGGCATCGGCGTTCTATTACAGGGGCAAAACGTTTGCCGACAACTATCGGCCTGACGACGCCCTGCTCGACTTTTCGAAGGCTATCCAGCTGGACCCCGGCCTCTTCGACGCTTATCTAAGCCGCGCAGGAGTGTTCCTGGAGACCGGCGAACCGGAGGCAGCCATAGAGGACATCACCGACGCTATCCGGCTCCGTCCGGACTCCCCGGGCCTCTACCTTACCCCGAATCCACCGAAGGAGGGCGTCGGGTCAGTGTCCTGAAGCGGCAAGAGGGTGCTCCTGTGAATCTGGGATAATGGTTTTGAAACAGCAAAGCCGACCCCAGAACAAGGAGCACCCGATAGATGCTAGCACGCAACCATCCCGACCGCATCCGTATCGCCTTCGACGACCACCGCCTGGTGGCCAATGCTGGGCTGCTCCTCCCGGTGACCCTAGCCCAGCACCTGGGCCTGCGTGAAGTCGTCGACAGCCACGTCGACCTGGGAGACGCGCCGGGGCGAGCGAACCCAGGAGACAAGATGCTGACCCTGGTGGCCTCGGCGCTGGCTGGGGGCGACTTCATTGACGACGCCGACGTGTTGCGTACCGGCGGGACAGCTGGCGCCATCGGCTGCGTAGTCAAGGCGCCATCCACCCTGGGAACTTTCCTGCGCAGCTTCCGGTGGGGCCACGTCCGCCAGTTGGATCGGGTGAGCCGGGAGTTGCTGTCCCGGGCCTGGGCCGCTGGTGCGGGACCCGGCGAAGGGCCGTTGACCATCGACTTGGACTCCACCATGTGCGAGACCTACGGACTGGCCAAGGAGGGGGCGCGTCACCATGGTTACACTGGCCAGCGGGGCTATCACCCGCTGCTGGCCATCGCCGCCGGCACCGGCGACGTGCTGATGTCTCGGCTGCGCGAGGGCCGCGCCAACACCGTTCGGGGCGCCGCCCACTTCCTGCGGGAGACCGTGGGCCGGGTGCGCCATGCTGGGGCTACAGGACAACTCACGGTGCGGGCCGACAGCGGCTTCTATGCCCACGCCCTGGTCGTCGTCTGCCGCAAGATGGATGTCCGCTTCTCCATCACCATCCGCCAACACGCCCGCCTCAGGGAGTTGATTGAGGCGATTCCCGAGGAGGACTGGACGCCCGTCCCCTACTGGATGGACGGCGGCGCCGACGTGGCCGAGACCACCTACACTCCCTTCCAGGGTGAGCCCGAAGCCGCCCCAGTGCGGCTCATCGTCCGGCGGGTGAAGCCCACGCCCGGTTCCCAACTGGCCCTCTTCGCCAGCTACAGCTATCACGGCTTCATCACCGACCGGGACGGGGAAACCCTGGAACTGGAGGCCGACCATCGCCGCCACGCCGAGATTGAGAATGCTATCCGAGACCTCAAGCACGGCGTCGGCCTCAACCATCTCCCCTCGGGCCGCTTCCCCGCCAACGGCGCATGGCTGGCCGTCCAGGTGCTGGCCCATAACCTGGCCCGCTGGACCGCGCGCATCGGTCTGGACGAGGGGGTGGTGACCACCAAGACCCTCCGGCGGCGCTTCTTCTCCCTGGCCGGACGGCTCACCCGCTCGGCCCGCCGCCTCACTTTGCATCTGCCACAGGGCTGGCCTTGGGAAACCCAGTTCACTCGCGCCCTGGCTCGATTGCGAGCCCTGCCATTGCCTGCCTGACGGCACCGACGGCGCCTGACACGTCCACCAGACTACCCAACCGACCCACAGAGTCGCACCGGCCCGGTCCGCGATTGTCTTCCCCTGCATGCTGTCCCGCCGACCCCGCCCCAGCGCCGCTGCCCAGGACCGCCATCGGCGCCCCCAACGACAACCAAAGGCCGCCACCGGCCCCATTTATCGGAATCGAGCGCGGACCGTCGCGTCCCACGGCCCTCACCCCTTGTTCCAACCCCAAGGCCGCTCCGCATCGGTGGATTCGGGCTTACGCGCGGACGTCTGTACGCGGCGCTGGACCAGAGCGAAAGGGCTGTAGCAGACCTTGAGCAGGTGCTGGCGCTTACTCAGAACGAGGCCCTGGCCGCACCCGCCCGTCAGCTGCTCATCCTGCTCCAGTAGGCTCTGAACTGCCTGCGCAGGTCTGATAGACTTCCCTTGGCCGCATAACAGTTGAGGACAGGATGGAAGATGCAGGTTGTAACGGTAAAAAGCCTCGAAAATATGCAGCAGCTGGTGGTCACGGCGAGCCACGCCTTCATCGCGGACGAGCCGCCCGACGAAGGTGACGACCTGGGCCCGAGTCCCTACGAGCTTCTCCTCTCCGCCCTGGGCACCTGAACGGCCATGACGATCCTCCTGTATGTGCGGAGGAAAGGCTGGCCTCTGGAGTCCGTGAGCGTACGGTGCAGCCACGAGCGTGTGCGCTGCCGTGATGTCGAGAATTGTGAGCACGATGGCGACGCACGGGTCGATCTGATCCGGCGACACATTGCGCTGAGTGGGGAGCTTACCGAAGAGCACAGAGAGCGGATAGCCTATATCGCGACCCGTTGCCCGATGCATCGCACCCTGGAGACGCCGCCGCACATCAGTGACGAAGTCGAAGTGGTCAGGTAAACGTACGCGCCATGGACCGTCGCATAGAATCCGTACTGTTTGACCTCGACAACACGCTGATCGACCGCAACGGAGCCTTCCGCAGGTTCTGCGTAGACCTGTACAGATCGAACGACGCTATCCGTCGGGTTTCCACTGAAGATGAAGCGGCGGACCTGATGGTCGAGCTCGATCAGGATGGCATGTGTGACCGACGCAGGTTGTTCGAACAGGTCATCTCGAAGTGGCCCGGCAGCTTCGAGGACGAGGAAGAGGCGGTCGAGCTCTACACGCGCCAGTACCCGACAATGATCTCACTGGCTCCCCGGACCAGGAGGCTCCTGGAGGATCTCAGGTCGCGCGGTTTCCCATGCGGCGTCGTAACCAACGGCGGCTCGGAGATGCAGTGGACCAAGGTCAACTCTTCGGGGCTTGTGGCTCTTGTCGATGCCGTCGTCGTATCGGGCGACCTGGAGGTCCGCAAACCCGACCCCAGGATATTTGAACTGGCGCTCGGGAAGATCGGGGCCAGAGCCGAAAGCACGCTGTTCGTAGGAGACAACCCGGTCGCCGACATTCTGGGCGCGTCGGCAGTCGGAATGACCTCTTCGTGGATAAGGTTGGGCCGTGAGTGGCCTTTCGCTGACCGGCCGCCGGACTACGCCCTCAATCACGTCTCCGAGGCGAGGGAGATAGTCTTCAGCTAGGAGCGCGTCGCCTGCCAGTCGATCATGATCTGCTCGTCGTGCTGGAACGGCATGTCGGGTAGAGCGTCTGGCGGGTACACCCTGGCCCCCCGCGTCTCGGGCCCCGCAATGAGCTCTCCGCCGACGACCTCGGCCGAATACACAGCCATCACCACGGGACTGTCGCGGTCGGAATAGAGGCCGACGAGTCCGGTCAGGTCTATCTCGAGGCCTGTCTCTTCCTTCACTTCACGCACCGCGGCCTCCTCGACAGTCTCGCCTCGGTCTACGTAGCCGGATGGGAACGACCAGCGGCCAAGTGCCGGCTCAATGTCGCGCTTGACCAGGACCAGTCCGCCGTCCATCGATACCAGGACAATCACCGCGAGCTTGGGGTCCAGGAATATGACGTGGCCGCAGCTTGGGCAGGTCGGCCTGACTCTGTCGTGGACTGTTGTGAGGGCCAACCTCCCACCGCATCGGTGGCAGAATTTGAGGTCGTCGGTCACGCGGCCCCTCCTGGACGAATTCGGGCCATGCTAGCCCGCAGGCTGTTCTTTGTAACCATGCACACGCCGCGCCGAATGGGCTTGTCCTTGGAGGCGGCGACTCTCCTTCGGACAATGGTACTATGTTGACATGCCGTTCATGTCGGACTATTTTATTACATATTGTTGCGTGAGAGGATGCATTGGAACGAGACGGCTTCATGATGATCAAAGAGGCTGCAGCCACCTATAGCGTGAGTCGTGCCAAGATCCATCGGCTCATTAAGCATGGGCGACTCACAGCCATAGAAGATCCCCGCGATGAGCGGGTCAAACTCCTACGCAAGGAGGAGCTCGACTCGCTGTTCCAAATGTATACGGAAGAGGCAAGCGAAATGAGATACGATACCGCGCAGTCTACCGGGAGAATAACCCCCGAGGTGGTGGCGAGGATGGACGCCGTTAGAGAGCGCATTGCGGCCAGCGGCGTCAGGCTGCCCGACAGCACCGGGATCATCCGCGAGGAGCGCGACAAACGCAGCCGCCATCTGTACGAGGTCGCCACCGGCATGGGTACCAGACCCGACGAGGAGAACACTCGTCGGTGACGGTCGTAGTAGATGTCAGTCTTGCGCTGAAGTGGGTCGTTCCGGAGGACGACTCCGAGATTGCACAGGCTGTCCGGTTCCGCTGGCAAAGCAGCGGCGAAAGCCCGGTGGGTCCCCCCATATTCAGGTCTGAGGTGACCAACGCCCTGTACCAGCTGGTCCGCAAGGGCGGGCTACGTGTTGAAGACGCGGCGGAGGCGCTGAGTGCCCTGCTGCCTGCCGTGGCAATGGTAGAACCGGCCGGCCTTTACGATGCGGCTCTCACGATCGCAGATGAACTGGGGGTAGGGGCCACCTACGACGCACTCTACGTGGCTCTGGCCGAATCGGAGGGCTGCGAACTCTGGACCGCCGACCAAAGCCTGGTCAGGGCTGCTCAGGCGCGATTTCCTCGAGTGCGCTGGATCGGCGAGGCTTACTGAGCCCTCGCAATGGCCTCACGCGCTATCTGCGGACTCGACCTGAGCTTACGACGCCTTGGGGCCGACCAGTCAGGGAACAGCGGCGCCGACTTAGCCACGATCATCACGGGGCCGTCCTCCTCGAGTATCTGCCCGATGCTGACGGACCACTCTTCCAGGTCGTCAAACTCGTACGCTCTCGGATAGCCGGCGGCCTCAGCCAAGGCCTTGAAGCTGAAACCGCCCACGTTCGGCACGGGCTGGCCGCCCGTCGTGGCATACATGCCGTTGTCGAGCACTATGTGATAGAGATTTCGTGGGGCCTGCCCCGCGACCGTGACCAGAGATCCCAGGTTCATCAGGAGACCGCCGTCTCCGTCCCAGACGACCACCCGCCGGTCGGGACAGGCGAGAGCGAGCCCCAATCCCACCGACGAGCCTTTGCTCATGGCACTGATAGGAAGGTCGAGAGAGGGGTCGTCGGTGACGTCCGCCCAAGCGCTCACGGCCATTTCGGTCGGGACCACCAAGTCGCCGTCCCGATATTGCAGTACTGCCCTCATGGCTTCGTGGACATCTATCATGCAGAGCTCCTTGGGCAAGGTGCGCAGGCGGTATCTTAGCACATCTATAAGACCGACCTGTTGACCGGCTGGCCTGTCCATCCCTAGAAGTCTGGCCGAAAAGTGGTAGAAGGGGTCTATACTCCTGGCAATCCACGATGAGGGAGAGCGGTCATGCTGGGAGAGCGAACTGAGCAGAGAAGCTTGTGGGAGGCCGACCGGCTGTACATAGACCACGTTGGTCGTGGGAGCTTCTATGGTCTGCTGGCCTCTATGCGTGGGCAGCTGTTTGAAGACGAGGATTTCGCCGAGTTGTACTGCGCTGACAACGGGAGAGACAGCGTGCCGCCGAGCCTGCTGTCGACCGCACTGCTGCTTCAGACACATGACAGGGTGAGCGACGCCGAGGCCAAGCAGAGGGCGGACTTCGACATACGATGGAAGGTGGCGCTGGGTATCGAAGTGGAAGACAGGCCGTTCGCCAAGAGTACGCTTCAGCTGTTTCGAGCGCGTCTGATATTGCATGAGAAGGTGAGGGAGGTGTTCGAGCGCAGCCTGCGGTTTGCGAGGGAGACGGGATACCTTAAGAGTCGTCGGATGAAGGTGGCTCTGGACACGACCTACATCCTGGGGCGAGGGGCGGTGAAGGACACCTACAACCTTCTGTCGGACGGGATAGTCAAACTGGTGCGTGCGCTGTCGGAGGTGGAGAGGAGCGATTTGGATGAGTGGGCGGCAGCCCGGGGATACGAGAGATATGCCGGCGGCAGCGTGAAGGGCGATGCGTGCATAGACTGGGACGACAAGAAGGCTCGCGCAGCTCTTCTGGGCAGGATAGTGGGCGACGCCGACAGGCTGCTGAAGCTGTCCCGGCGGACACAGGGTCTATTGGACAACACTGAGCGCCAAAGGATAGTGGAAGCGTCCGAGCTGCTGGGGCAGTTGTTGCTTCAGGACGTTGAGCGCACCGAAGAGGGGGTGGGGCTGAAGGAGGGAGTGAGCCGGGACCGGATAGTATCGGTCCACGACCCCGAGATGCGCCATGGGCACAAGAGCAGCAGCAATCGGTTCGACGGACACAAGGCGTCGGTGGCAGTGGACACCGACTCACAGGTGATCACGGCTGTGGACGTGCTCCCCGGCAACGCTTCCGATAACGTCGGCGCGCTGGAGTTGGTGGAGCGCAGCGAGGAGGGTACGGTCTCAGCGGTTGAGGAGACCATTGGGGACGCGGCCTACGGCGATGGTGGTACACGTCAGGCATTTGCCGACGCCGGACGCACACTGATAGCCAAGCTGCCCCGACGCCCGGACAGCAAGCGCTTTCCCAAGGAGGACTTCGAGATAGACCTGGAGTCGGGCACCTGCACCTGCCCAGTGGGGCATACGACCTCGAAGTTGTACAGGATGGGTACCCGGACCGACAGAACGGGTCGCACCCACCAACTGAGAGCCTTCTGGTTCGACGCGGCGGTCTGCGGAGCGTGTCCGCTAAAAGAGCGGTGTGTGGGATCAGGAAAGGGCAGCGGTCGGACGGTGCGACTTCATCCGCAGGAAGCGATGCTTCAGCGGGCTCGTGCGTTGCAGAAGAGCGAAGGGTATGCAGAGTATCGTCAGCGGCGAGTGGTGGTGGAGCACAGGTTAGCGCGGCTGGTACAGCTTGGAGTGAGGCAGGCGCGGTACTTCGGACGTACCAAGACGCTGTTCCAGCTGTTGATGGCAGCGACGGTGGCCAATCTGACACTGGTGGCTGGCAAAGTTGGGGAGATGGGCGGAATCTACGCCGGAATCACCTCTGGGCCCGCTGACTGCTCTCTTGCCGTCATCTCCACAGCGCGGTGGAGCGCCATTCTGGCCGGGCAGAGTGGGTCGTTGATCCTGACTACTTAGGGATGCTCTGAACAATCGGCTTCAGGCTGGGCCGAGTTGACCGGAGTGGTTTTGGGGGCGTTGAATTGCCTTATGGCGCCGTGGTGGGGGTTAATCTCGGCCTACAACCGGCCCTGACAGGGCGTTTCGCCGCCGTTAGGCCTGATTTTGGGCGCACTTATACAAGGTTTCACGCCGCCAGGTACTGTTCGGCCCTCATCAAGTTGGCAAACCCCAGCAGCGTCATCAGCCGCTGCGTGTTCTTGGACAGTCCCCTGTAGCGGACCTTGGCGTAGCCGAAGTGCCGCTTGATGTACAGGAACGGATGCTCCACCTTAGCTCTGACCGACGCTTTGCGCTTCTCCGACACCGCCTCAGGACTCTCAGGCTCCAGCTTCCGACGCTGGCCGGGCCTCATCGCGACCTGCCACTCCACATCCAAGCCCCGGTTGCCCGGCCTCTTGTCAACTCCCTGATACCCAGCATCTCCCCACACCTGAGACTCCCCACCGTGCAGCAACCGGGGCAACTCAGTCAGGTCATGCACGTTCGCAGATGTCGTGGTCATGCTGTGCACCACTCCCGTCTGCGAGTCCACACCGATGTGCACCTTCATCCCGAAGTGCCACTCGTTACCCTTCTTCGTCTGGTGCATCTCGGGGTCGCGCTCTTTAGCCCGATTCTTCGTCGATGAGGGCGCCGCTATGATGCTCGCGTCCACTATCGTCCCCTCCTGAAGACGGAGACCCTTGGACTCCAGATAGCGGTTGATCTCCTCGAACAGACCCGAGCCTAACGCATGCTCTTCCAGCAGGTGGCGGAAGTTCAGAATCGTCGTCTCGTCCGGCAGCGGCCCAGGCAGTCTCAGCCCTACGAACCGCCTCACCGATTCGACCTCGTAGAGCATGTCCTCCATCCCAGGGTCGCTCAGGTTGTAGAACAACTGCACGCAGTGTATGCGAAGCATCGCCGACAACTCGTAGGGACGCCGACCTCGGCCAGCATTGGGATAGAACGGTCGGATGCGCTCTTCCAACTCTTCCCACGGGATCAGTCCATCCATGCGCTCAAGGAACTTCTCCCTGCGAGTCTTTCGCTTCTTGCTCTCGTAGTCCAAGTCCGCAAACGTCGGCTGGTTCATTGCCTCGCCTCCCACGTCTTCAGGCCTTGGCCCTATGTTACTATCCCGCAAACCACCGGGACTTATTCAGAGCATCCTTAGGTTTCACCACCCTAATCGCTCCTCGCCAAAGGGGTTTTCGTCCGCACTTCTAGAATCGCGCAACACATCCGGGAGGCGTGCTGTGAAGGAATATGGCTGAGGTGGGCAGGCCCCGCAAGCAGTTGACGACCCTGGTTTCCGGGCTGGCTCGCGGCGCATTGAACCTGTTACTGCCAATAAGCTGCGCTGTGTGCAGGACGGAGGGTAGGTTTCTCTGTGCGGGGTGCGAGTTGAAGCTACCGAGGCTCGAACGCCCCTATTGCATTCGGTGCAGCGACCGGGGGAGGGAGCCGCTCTGCGATTGGTGCGCCGCAGCACCACCCACCGTGGACGGCATCCGCGCACCATACATCTTCGAGGGTGCCGTTCGGGACCTGGTCCACGACCTCAAGTACCGGAATCTGAGGGCATCTGCGCCGGAGCTTGCCGGACTGATGGCCGACTGCCTGCGTAGGAACGACCTGTCTTCCGACGTGCTCGCGCCGGTACCGCTTCACAGGGGTGCCGAGCGTCTGCGGGGATACAACCAGTCGTTGCTCCTGTGCAGAGAGCTGGCGAAGCTGGCCGACATCCCCATGAGGGCAGGGTTGCTGAGACGAAAGCGTGACACCCAGCCGCAGGTATCGATGGGGAGCCACGACGAGCAGAGGCGTAACATGGTGGGCGCCTTCGAATGCGACGCGGATGTGAGAGGGCTGGCTGTCTTGGTGATCGACGACGTGGTGACCACGGGCAGCACGATGTCCGCATGTGCTGACGCTCTGAAGGCCTCAGGGGCCGCGTCCGTCTGGGGCTTGGCGCTTGCCCGACAGACGGGCGGCCAATCTTCCGTCACCTGACCCGGGCACCGCTACCGGCATGCCGGTACCCGCGTATACAATGCGCTTATATGAAGGCTTCCACCCCCCGAACGCTCGCTGCGGGCGTCCAGAGATTCGGCACCTTCCACGCCTTCCAGAACCCGAGCTTCCGGCTCCTGTGGCCGGCCAACTTCGCCTCCTACACATCCCGTTGGATGCAGGTCACGCTGTTGGCTTGGTTCGTGCTCGACTTGACGGACTCTCCGTGGAAGGTCGCCCTGGTTGGATTCTACAGCATGGCGCCATTGCTCGTGCTGGGACTGGTAGGGGGCATCCTGGCGGACAGGGTAAACCGACAGAGAATGCTCGTCGCCACGCAGGAGCAGCATGGTCGTGGCCTTGGCCATGACCGTGCTGCTCCTGACCGGTCGAGAGGTCTACTGGCATGCCTACATCGTCGTGCTTGCCACGGGAGCGGGCTGGGCGCTCGACAATCCCGCGCGCCGCTCGCTCATTCTCGATCTCGTCGGCCGATCGACCGTCACTAATGCAGTCGCGCTCGACTCCATCGGACAGCACTCCAGCCGTCTGGTGGGTCCGCTCACCGCAGGCCTGCTCATAGCCACAATAGGCGTCAAGGGCGGCTATGTAATCGTCAGTCTGATCTACATAATCTCTGTCCTGCTTCTCTGGCTCCTGGGCTCAACCGTACAGGTCAAGGGCATGGCCAGGTCCCAGCACAGGCGTCGAAGGATGTCTGCCCCGCCGACCGGCCTTAGTGGATTGGCCGGAAAGCTCTGGGACGGGTTCAAATACGTGCGGAGAAGCAGGACCACCTTCGGGGTCATACTGATCACCGTCCTCATGAATCTGCTCCTGTTCCCGTACATGCAGATGGTGCCTGTTGTGGCACGCGACGAGCTTGGCGTTGGACCCAGTCTGATGGGCGTGCTGATGGCCTCGGACGGGGTGGGCGCGCTTGTCGGCGGCGTGATGATCGCATCCGTTCCACGCCTCACATATCACGGTCGCTTCTTCATGGGAGGCTCCCTTGTGGCGATGAGCGCCTTGCTGGCCTTCTCCTTTTCTCAGTCGTACGCCCTGTCGCTTCCGGCCTTGATGGTCCTGGGCATAGGCGTTGCGGGCTTCTCGACGATGCAGTCGACCATCGTGATGCTCGTGGCGCCAGAGGAGATGCGGGGCAGGGCTCTGGGCGTAGTGACGTTGGCTATCGGTGCGGGTCCGATAGGCTCGTTGATAGTCGGTGGACTCGCGGACGTCAGGGGCGTTCCGTTCGCGTTAGGGCTTCACGCGGCCGTCGGACTACTCAGCATCGGGGTCGTCAGTCTGATGATGCCCGCACTGCGACGGCGGGTACTGCCTGGACAGGAGGACCCCGACGGCTAGTCGGCCTGTTGATCGGCGTCCAGCAGCACTGCGCTCTCGTCGACCAGCATCAGGTACGGCTCTCCCCACTGGTCGGCACTGTCTAGGTTCCAGCCCTCGTCCGATGCCTCCGGCACGAGCCGTATGCCCCAATCCCCGCCGAACACGAGGTGTACTACGGCTTGGCCTGAGTCCGACACCGGCGTGTACATCGCGGGACAGGGCATCCCGCCTCCCTCGCTGCTCCAGCCGGTCACCCTGCACACCCCGCTCGGCCTCCCTGGCTCCTCGATAACCACCTTCGATATTGGTACTGGCCGTCGATGCGCTTCGTAGACCAGCAGCGGCATATATTCGCAGTTTTCGTTCTCTTCGACCTCGAGGTATATCGAACTTGCTTCCAACATGGTCTTACTCCACTCTGCGGAAGCTGGGATAGACGATCCAGAATACGACGGTAGAGACGGCCAGGAGGATGCCGCTGAGCATGAGGGCGAAAGCGGTATCGTAAGCTGTCGCTATCACCCCGAAGGGGACGGCGCCGATGGGCATCAGCCCCCACGACATCATTCCTATGCTGACGACCCTTCCGCGCATCTTTGCGCTGGAGTGACTCTGAAGCAGTGTCATCCTGAGCGACATGAAAATGGCGCTGAGCAGGCCGACCAGCATCAGGATGGGAATGGCCTGGGCGAAGCTGACAGTTCTGGCGAATATTGCCAGCGTGACTCCCCATCCAACACAGACCAGGAGGAGCAGAGAACCGCGCTTGTTGAAGCCTGTCATCGACGCGAGAATCAGGCTTCCGGCCAGAGCTCCCACTCCCATCGCCGAGTTGAGGATGCCCAGACCGCCGGCTCCAACGTCCAGGACCTCGCGCGCCCACGCGGCAAGCAGGGGCCAGTACGCGGACCCGAAGATCACGGCGAGGAGCACGACCATGATGAGCCCGCGCAGGGTGCGGTCGCCGAGGGCGTAAGCCAGTCCCTCCTTGATGTCGCCGACTATGCTCTTGCCCGAACGAGCCATCGACGTGCGGCCCGCGTTCACCATGGCGACAGACACGGCAGAAAAAGCGTAGAAGCCAGCAATGACGACAAATGTACCATGAGTATCCACGAGCAGTATTAGGAAGCCTGCGGCCGCCGGTCCGGCCATGGCAGTGACATTCATGGCAGCGGTGCTCAGGGATATCGCGTTCATCAGCTTATGCTCGGGAACGACCTGAGAGATCATCGCCTGGCGGCTGGGCATGTTGAGGGCCATCAGGGAGCCGTTGACAAGACCGAAGACGATGAGGTGCCACAGATGGACGACGCCGAACATATCGAGCCCAGCCAATAGCAGCGTCATGGCGGCGTTGCCAGTCTGCGAAAAGATTACTATGTACCTCCGTGGAATCCGGTCGGCGAGCGCGCCGGCTACCAGAGATACGATGGTCAGCGGTGCAGCGAAGGACACCATGGTCCAGGTGAGCGCCAGGGGAGAGTCGCTAGTAATCTCCAGGACCAGCCAGGCGCGGGTCGTCATCTGCATGCTCATGGACATGAACGACGCGAACGCCCCGAGCCACATCCATCTGAAATCTCGGAATTGAAACGACTCGAGGATAGGAAGCCGCCGTGCCCAGCCCGTGGGCACGGTCGGGGCGGCCGAAAGGTCAGCTATAGGGATCGTTCGCTCGTCCAGGCTACCCGCCTCATGTGCGGCTGCAGACCGGGAAAGCCTACACTTCCGTCCGGATAATGGTCAAGGAGAATTCACGAATTGTATTGCACATCTACCGAGACGGCAGGACCGCATACGCAAGGCCTTCGCGCGTTCGATGGGGCGGAGGCGGGCGTTCACGGTCTGGGTCCCGCGGACTCTCTCTTGAGCATGGAGAGGGCGTCGTCAATGCGGTTGAGGCGCCTCTCGACGCTGAGGCCGTAGCGCACCTTCAGGGCCACGTTGATAGCGCCGAGGGCGGCGCGGAGCTGTACGGGGGAGATGTCGCCGTCGAGGGCCTGGTCGACGACGGCGGCGGCCTTGAGCATGAGTCCCTGCATCTCAGCCTGGGCGAGATCGGCCATTTCGGCGCGGACGCGGCTGAGCTCGGCGCGGAAGTCGTCGTCTTCCATCCACTTGTAGATGGTGGTGCGGCTGATGCTGGCTCTCCTGGCTCCCTCGGCGAGCGAGTCGGCGGCGGCGAGGTGGGGGAGGGTCTCTTGCTGCCTGTTGGAGAGGCGTTTTTCTGTCGGATCTGTCGGATTCGTCATCATTAGATGGTCCTTTCGTAGCTGTGCGTCGAGAATTGCGCGACACTTGCTGGACACTTACTGCACGCCTGCTGGACACTTACTGCACGCCTGCTGGACACTTGCTGGACATCTACTGGACACTTATTGGACAGCGGCCTGGGGCGAGGGATGAGCGGCCGGATCGTGATTTACCCTCACCTCAATCCTCTCCCGTCAAGAGACCTTTGCGCAACTTTCGGTGTTGAGAATTGGGTGTCTGTGGCGCAGAGGTCAACAATCAGCGGGTTTGAGATGGGAGTTCTCAGCGTCCAATCATCCCCTGTAGGCAGCCCAAGACAACCCTCGGCAGCCGCTTCAGCGGCGGGTGCCCTTTCATGGCGCACGCCTCCCTCACCATCTCACGCTCCATTGAGGACTATCCGGTCAGCCCTCCGCAGGTTGTAGGCCATGCACTTGAAGCACATCTCCGTAGCGTTTCGCTCAAGACCTATGTAGCGCACCCGACTGTAGCCGTATGACCGCTTCAGCGTACCGAACACCTTCTCCACCCTCGCTCGCACTCTCGATATCAGGTCGTTCCGAAGCTTCTCGACATCGGCGACCTCAGGATGATGCTTGTTCGCTCTTCTCATTATCTGGTCCTGTATACCCATCGACTTCAGCCTCTGCCTCCTCCTATGCGTGTCGTAGGCCCGGTCAGCGTACACCGCCAACTCGTCCGCCACTTCCGTATCGTTGACATTCGCCGGCGTCAACACCGCCTTGCGTATCAGACCGGAACCCTCGTCCACTCCGATGTGCATCTTGTAGCCGTAGTGACTGCGAGAGCCCTTACGCGTCCATGCCGCGTCCTTGTCCGTCCCCTCTCCAGACCCAGACTTGCGGCTGCCTTGCGACTCCACCAGCGTCGCGTCCATGAGGGTTCCCGACTTCACCATCAGGCCTTTCCCGTCAAGCTGTCGGTTGAGCTCCTCCAGCAACTCTTCCCCAAGCCCTCTCTCCGTCAACGACCTGCGGAACCGGCTGATCGTCGAGTGGTCAGGCGACTCGTCCTGAATCCCCAGACCCACGAACCGCCGAAACGACAGACGGTCTGACAGCGCCTCCTCCATTGCCGGGTCCGACGCGCCATACCACTGCTGGAGCAGCATCACCCTCACCATCATCAGCGGGGGATAGCTCTTCCTGCCCTCCGATGACGAGTGGATGCCGTTAACCAGCCGTGACAACTTGTCCCAGTCCACCGCCTGGTCAATTCTCTCCAAACTCTCATTCCTGCCGATGCCCTCAGGCAGAAATCCCTCTACAAACGACACCCCTCCTATCTCTCGGTGCATCGCTGCCTCCTGATCGCCAGATTAGCGCCCCTTATTATTCAATGCACCAAACAGTTGTGCAAAGGTCTCGTCAAGGGAGAGGAGGCCTGTTGGGTCAGGAGGCGACACGTCTCGGCTCGCTTTCGCGGGGACTGAAGAAGCGGCCGCACAGGCGGCAGCGGGCGCTTGACTTGAACAGGATCACCGCAGACCCCCGTATACACAGTCTGACGACACATAGTCGTCGCGCATGGCAGTAGAGCGCCTGAGCTGTCACGATGGTCGCCGCACGACGACTGGCATTATACTGGCATGGAACGTATGTGGCAATGCCCAGGAGGTAAATATAAGGCCGCGTCAGTGGGAGGGCCCGCCAGCCTGATAGAATCGACCGGCGGCCCGTCCGCCATGAGAACACTGGCGACGGCTTAGCCATGCTCTACTTGTGACACAATCCTCCACAGATGGCGGCGAGACGAGGCTCTGGACGTCCGACTACGTTCTCGGGCTTCTGACTGCCCACTTCATGTTCGCCAGCTACACCTCCCTCTACACAATGGTGCCCCCCTATGTGCTGCATCGCGGGGGCGAAGAGTGGCAGATCGGTATCGTGGTGGGTTCCTTCGGCGTCGTTTCCTTGCTTATCAGGCCCTTCGCCGGCAAGTGGACCTACCTTCTGGGCGCCAAGAGGGTCGCGATCGTGGGGTCGGCGATCTTCGCCGTTGCGAGCATCCTTTACATTCCGGCATTGGATGTCTGGGCAATCGTGCCGGTGCGGATGCTCCAGGGTGTGGGCATGGCCATGACGCCCGTGGCTACGGTCACGATAGTGGTGAATCTCGCGCCGATGTTGAGGCGTGCCGAAGGGTTGAGCAACCACGGGAACTCGATTGCGCTCTCCGCTCTCTACTCGCCGTTGATCGGCTTCTGGCTGATTTCGAACCACGGCTTCGTGCCGGGTTTCCTATTCACGGCGGCCTGTGCGGGAGTGGCGGCATTCCTAGCGCTCTGGATATCGGCAACCCGGACCCGGGTTGCCGTCAGCAGGGACCCAGGCCACACGGCGCCGCTCATCTCTCCAAGCGCGCTCTTCCCCACCGCTGTGTTCGTGAGCTATACGTTCACCACGGCACCCGTGAGCACGTTCCTGCCATTGCTAGCCGAGACTCGCGGACTCGGCAATCCCGGCCTTTATTTCACGGTCAATTCACTGACGACTATGGCGACTATGTTCTTTGCCGGGCGTGCTGCGGACCGGCTCGGCAGCCCGGCACTGATAATCCCCGGCCTGCTGTCCGCGGGTATCGCAATGTTCCTGATCATGGGCGCCCATCATCAGGTCGTGTTCCTCGGCGCGGCCGTCTTCGCCGGGGCCGGGTTCGGAATGATCCAGCCTGCCATGCAGTCGTTCACGGTGGACCGGGTCCCTCCTCACCAGCGCAGCTCGGCGCTGGCGACGCTCCAGTCGGGCTGGGACATCGGTGGGGCCGGGGGCGCTTTGTTGCTGGGCCCGGTGGCGGGTGTGCTCACCGCGGCGTCGACCTTCGGAATCGCCGGTGTCGGCGCCCTGATCGGAGCCGCAGGCTTCGCCACCGGATCATACAGAAACCGAGCTATTCGAGGCCGCAGGGACACATAGCCGCGCCTTGACGGCCCAAGTCCTGCCAACAGCCGAGCGGACCGCGGACAAGAAATACAAGGTGCTCGAACCGGCGCTGAGGCAGTATACTCACACCACTCTCGTGAGAGTCCTGGAATGGGACACTGCGGGTCGTCTCCGTCGATGTGGCCCAGACGAGCTACCTTTCGGAGCTTGCGCGGAGCACGAATGCGGGGGCACAGGCGTTGGTTGTCATCGCTTTCGAAGGTCAGGCCCTGTCCATCGTGCGCGAGGCTATCGACGAAGGCATCTACAGCCGGTTCGTCTTTGGCGACGCGGCCAAGAGAGAGAGCCTCGTCAGAGAGATCGGCGGCGAGAAGCTGGGGGGCATGTACGGGACCGCGGGTGCGTCCGCTCCCGACAACACCGCAACAGCCGAGTGGCAGGCATCCTTCATCGCCGAGCACGACGAGCTGCCCGTTCTCGCCTACGTCAAAGAGACCTACGATGCGACCGTCGCCCTCGCTCTCGCGGCCCAGGCCGCTGGCAGCGTCGACGGAGCCGCAATCCGTGATCATCTGCGGGAAATCTCAGGGCCGCCCGGCCGGACCGTTCCGGGCACCCCCAGAGGTGTTGCAGATGGCCTATCCCTGCTTGTCAGAGGCCGGGAGATCGACTTCGATGGTGCTGCTAGTACGCTGGACTGGGACGAAAACGGCGACCTCCGTAGAGGTCACATAGGGACGTGGCGCTTCACATCTGACGAACGCATCGAAGAGCTCGACGCGGTGTTTTATGAGAACCAGCGGTAATCCACGCCTGTCGAAGCTGCTCTCGGTAGTATAATGCCGACTCAGTTTGAGTGAGCTGCTGCTGTGGACTTCGACAACTACGATCTTGACCCATCCATATATGACGAGATGTTTCTGCCGGACGGCACGCCCAGAGAGCACTGCCGGCGGCTCTACGAGACTCTGACCCAGCTCTCTGTAGAGCAGATCGGCAGCATTCAGGAGCGGGGAACACGCTCCTTCGAGAACGAGGGCATCACCTTCACTGTCTACGGGGACGACGAGGCCGATGAGCGGATCATCCCCATTGACTGCCTGCCGCGCGTGATGTCGAGCGCCGACTGGAGGCAGCTTGAGCAAGGGCTGACGCAACGTGTCAAGGCGCTTAACCTCTTCCTGGAGGACATCTACGGCGAGTCCCGCTCCAAAGACATCCACGGGGAGCCCCGAATCGTCAGTGACGGTGTGGTCCCGGTAGATGTTGTGCGAGGCTGTCCACAGTACAGGGTCGAGATGCGCGGCTTCTCCGCGCCTTACGGTACCTGGGTCGCCATCTGCGGCACCGACCTGGTTCGGACCAACGATGGCTTCCAAGTGCTCGAGGACAACCTGCGCGTCCCTTCGGGTGTGTCCTATATGCTCGCGAACCGGAAGGCGGCCAAGGCGAGCCTGCGCCGCCTGTATCGAAGCTCCCGGGTGCAGGAGGTGGAGCACTACGGCCGTGCGTTGCTGGAGACTCTGAGGGAGCTGGCGCCGAACGGCAGCACGGACCCCTCAATCGTTCTCCTGACCCCGGGGGTGTACAACTCCGCCTTCTACGAGCACATGTTCCTGGCCCACGAGATCGGCGCGGAGCTCGTGGAAGGCCGAGACCTGCTGGTCAGCGACGGCTTCGTATACATGCGCACCACCACCGGCTTGCGGCGCGTCGACGTGGTCTACCGCCGCGTGGACGACGACTTCGTCGACCCGCTGGTTTTCCGATCGGACTCCATGCTTGGCGTACCGGGGCTGATGCACGCTTATAAGAGAGGGAACGTAGCGCTCGTAAACGCGCCCGGGACCGGCGTCGCCGACGACAAGAGCGTTTATGCATACGTACCCGACATGATCCGGTACTACCTGGGCGAGGAGCCGGTCCTGGCAAACGTGGAGACCCGTCTCTGCCGCCGGCCAGAGGACCTGGAGTACACGCTCGACAACCTTCAGGACCTGGTGGTCAAGCGCGTGGGCGAGTCCGGGGGCTATGGAATGCTGATCGGCCCCCACTCGTCGCCAGAGGAGCGCGAGGAGTACGCCAAGCAGGTGCGGGCGGATCCTGCCGACTTCATCTCTCAGCCGGTGCTCGCGCTCTCCCGCTCGCCCTGCCTGGTCGATGGCCGCTTCGAGCCGCGTCACGTGGACCTTCGACCCTTCGTGCTGCACGGGCGCCGGACCCGCATCGTGCCCGGCGCGTTCTGCCGTGTCGCGCTGCGCCGGGGCAGCCTTGTGGTGAACTCCAGCCAGGGCGGGGGCGGCAAGGACTTCTGGGTAGTGGATGATTGAGTTTGTGAGTACAACCTTAAGGAGACAGATCAACAATGTCCGTACTTAGTAAGCGCGCAGCTATTTTCGCCGGACTGTCGATCGTGGCGCTCGGGCTGTTATTGGGCGAACCGTCGATCGTACATGCCGCCGGGCAGGATATCGAGACTACTTACATCTTCAACACCTTTGCGTTCCTCATCTGGGGCGTGCTGGTGATGTGGATGTGCGCCGGGTTCACCATGCTCGAAGCAGGCTCGGTGCGGACGAAGAACGCATCGATGATCTGTTTGAAGAACATCGGTCTATACTCTATCGCCGGGCTGGCTTATTACTTCATCGGCTACAACCTGATGTACGTCGACGTTGGGGACGTGATCGGCTCGTTCAAGTTCCTCTACGGCCCGACGTCCGACGAAGTCGCGCTTGCTGCTGGCGACGGCCTTTTCACCGAGGCCATGGGCAAGCAGGGGTACTCGTCGATGGCGGGCTGGTTCTTCCAGATGGTCTTCGTGGCGACGGCGGCCTCCATAGTCTCCGGGACGCTTGCGGAACGGGTGAAGATGTGGTCATTCTTCCTCTTCGTGCTGGTAATGACCGCGTTCATCTACCCGGTGGTCGGCGCGTGGACATGGGGGGGAGGATGGCTGACGGAGATGGGGTTCAAGGACTTTGCGGGCTCGACCATCGTACACGGCACCGGGGGATGGGCAGCCCTGGCCGGGGCCTTGGTCATCGGGCCGAGGTTGGGCAAGTTCAAGAAGGACGGCACCATCAAGTCCACGCCGCCCTCGAACGTCCTGGTTGTGACCCTGGGTGTGTTCATACTTTGGTTCGGCTGGTTCGGATTCAACGGCGGTTCGCAGCTCGCCTTGGGCAGCGGGGCCGACGTGCTGGCGATGAGCCACATCCTGGTAAACACCAACCTGGCGGCGGCGGCGGGAGTCATGGCCGCCTTCGTTCTGTCGAGGCCGCTTCTCGGAAAGATGGACCTGTTCGCTGGGCTCAACGGCGCCATCGCCGGCCTCGTCGCGATCACGGCTGGCCCCGACTTCACCGATCACTACTGGGCCGTCATTATCGGCGCCGTCGGCGGCGCCCTGTGCACGGGGGGCATCAAGCTCCTGGAGATAGTGAAAGTGGACGACGTCGTGGGCGCCATTCCCGCCCACCTCATTGCCGGGATCTGGGGAACCCTGGCGGTCGCGATCGCCGCGGGCGGCAACATCGGCGTGCAGATCGTTGGCATCCTGGCGGTTGGCACGTTTGCGTTCAGCACGTCGCTGGCAATGTGGTTCCTGCTGAGCAAGACGCTCGGCGCCCGCGTGTCGCCTCAGGTGGAGCGGCTCGGACAGGACAGCGGGGAGCTGGGCCTCGAAGCCTACCCGGAGTTCGTGCTCATGCCCGAAGAGTTCGACGACGACGAATAGGCGCATGCTCTCACGCAGTGCACAGGGCCTCTACTGGATGGGCCGCTACCTGGAGCGGGCACAGCATCTTTGCCGCCTCCTCCAGCTGCAGACGGAGGCCTTGGTGGACCGGCCCGTCCGGGAGATATACTTCGGATGGAGCCGCATCTACACGAGCATGGGCCTACAGCCTCCCGGCGGCAGGCTCATGCTCGACGACGACGACGACTTTACCCTGGCCGACTCCTACACCCTGGCCGATGACCTAACGTTCGAGCGCTCTAACCCCGGCTCCGTGTGGTGCTGCCTGGCGCTCGGGCGTGAGAACGCCCGACAGATGCGCCATTGCATAAGCGCCGAGATGTGGACATCTCTGAATCTGGCCTATCTGCGGATACAGAAGCTGGGCATACAGGACATCTGGATGTCGCCGGAGAGCTTCTACGCGGAAACGGCGACGGAGATCGATACCTTTTCCGGCGTCGCCTTGACTACCATGTACCGAGACGACCGCTGGAGCTTCATGCAGCTTGGACGCTTCATAGAGCGTGCCCTGCTCTCGGCCACGCTTCTATTGGCTCACCTTTCCGCCGGGACAACGAGCAAGGAGGACTCCGACGACGACTGGACTAGCCTGCTTCGCGCCTACCACGCCTTCGAAGCGTACAACCATAGGTACAGCGTCGAAGTGCTTCCGGACCGTGTGCTGGACCTGCTCGTTACCGACCCTATGATCCCCAGCTCGCTCTCCCGGTCGATCGACGAGGCGGCCTCGCAGCTTGCCCGTCTCGGTCCAGGCCCGGACGCGGATTCCAGCGCCGCAACCCGCAGCCTGACCGGCCGACTGGAAGCCCTGCTCCGCGACGTTTGGGCGGACCGGGAAGACCACGAGGAGCTCCTGCGGCAGATTAACGAGCACTCCCGGGAGCTCCACAGCCTCGTGGCCGCCACCTATTTCGACTATCGCATAGAGGAGGTCCCCGCACGTTAACGAGATGACGGACCCAACGCGCTACGAGATCGAGCACGTCTCCCGCTACACCTACGCGTCGCCGGTACGGCACTGCGTTATGTCGCTCTGCTTGAAGCCGCACGACGACAGCGGACAGCGCCTCCTCCACTTTGAAGCCTCGACGGTCCCTCGATCCTCTCTGAACGACGAGATGGACAGTTTCGGTAACACCAAGCACGTCCTCACCATTCACAGGGCGCATCAGGTGCTGGAGGTTACTGCGCGCTCCACCGTCGAAACGGCTCGACCTGCCCCGCTCCCGTACTCTCTGGGCGACCGCGCCTGGCAAGAGGTGCGTTCGTCGGCAGGGTCCTTTGCCCAATGGGACTTTGCCCACGCCAGCGCGGTGGCCCGCCCATCGCCAGCCCTCGCCGGCTTCGTCGACCGTCTGGGCATTGGGCCGGGACGCGACCCGGTGGAGTCCCTGCTGCGGTTATCTGACACGCTCCACGATTGCTTCGAGTACGTCCCCGGGAGCACATCGGCGATCTCCCCCATTGACCATATCCTGGAGTCCGGCCGGGGTGTGTGCCAGGACTATGCCCACGTCATGATCGTCATTGCGCGCTCCTGGGGCGTGCCTACGCGCTACGTTTCGGGCTACGTGCACGTCAGTGAGACTGGCAAGCAGACGCCGGAATCGGCCACCCACGCATGGGTCGAATGCCTACTGCCCGATCTCGGCTGGGTCGGCTTCGACCCCACCAACCGGAGCCTCGCCGATGAGCGATACGTGCGCATCGCGGTGGGCCGTGACTATCAGGACGTGTCCCCGACTCGCGGTGTCCTCGTGGGCGGCGGCGAGAGCTCGCTTGAGGTCAGCGTGCGTATGCGCGTGGTGGATCAGGCTTCGCGATAGCTCTGACCTGTTCCCACGAAATATCTGGGGCGTCGCGGGGGTTGCCGCGTAGGCTACAATGCCCCATATCCCAGCTATACGGCCATAGGGCCTGGGTGATGCTGGGGTGAGAGTGTCTATGGGGGAGAGCAAGCATCATGCTGAGATTCGCCGAGGAAATCGTCCTGCTCCTGCTCAACGACGACGATGGTAGGTTTGCGCGGGTGCCCAGCTGGTCGCTGAACTACGCCCTCGCAGGCGGTGTGTTGATGGACCTGGCCTTGGAGAACCGTATCGACACAGACCTGGAAAAGCTGGTCCTTATCGACTCGACTCCCGTCGGCGACAACCTGCTCGATGAGACGCTGGCTGACATAGAGTCGGAAGGGGAGCAGGACGCTCGCTACTGGGTGGAGCGCACGGCGAGCCGCACCGACGCGATCCGGGAGGAGGCACTCTCCCGCCTGGTATCCCTCGGTATCCTGGAGGTCCGGGATGATCGCTTCATGTGGGTGTTCCAGTCGAGACGCTACCCTGCCATCGACGGTACGGCGGAGCGCGAGGTGAAGCTGCGCATCATGGAAGTGCTGTTCAGCGACCAGATCCCAAGCCCGCGCGACGTCGTGATCATCTGTTTGGCCGACGCGTGCGGCATCTTCAGGGGGCTGCTGTCCAGGCAGGAGCTGAGCAATGCGTCCGCCCGCATAGAGCAGGTGCGCAAGCTCGACCTGATCGGTCAAGCCATGGCCCAGGCCATCCAGGACATCGAGCTGTCGATCGCAGCCTCAGTACAGGGGCGAATGTACTGAGGCGCTGCGGGCCGACGGAGGAAACGTCGGCCCCTCCGGTATTCCCCCTCATCGTAAGCCGCGAACAGTCATTGACAGACCGCCCCGTCCCGTACCGGTGCCGTTGGCGCCGTTTGACTTGTCTCTCCAAAGCCGCCTACAATGCGGTTCTGACACTAGGGCTAGGCGTTGTAAACACAGGATGTGATGGAGGTCAATGATGAAAACTCTGAAGACTGCGGCGTTGCTTATTTCGGTATGGGCCGTCCTTGCCGCTCTGGCCTGTACGCAAGAGGTCGTGAAGGAGGTGCCTGTCGACAGGGTGGTCACCAAGGAGGTGGTCAAAGAGATACCTGTCGAGAAGATCGTTGAGGTGGAAAAAGAGGTCGTCAGGACCATCGAGGTAGACAGGATCGTCCAGGTGGAGAAAGAGGTGGTGAAGGAGGTGGAGGTACCGGGCGAGACGGTGGTGATCGAGAAGGAGGTCGTCAGGGAGGTGGTGAGGGAGGTGATGGTGATGGAGGAGGTCGAGAAGGAGATCATCGTCTTCAGCGACCTGAACTGGTCAAGCGCCCAGGTCCAGAACCGCGTCGCCCAGTACATCGTTGATAAGGGATACGGCTATCCCACCGACGTGGTGTTCGGCGCCACGCTTCCCCTGTTCCAGGGGTTGCGCCGGGGTGACACCCACGTGACCATGGAGATATGGCTGCCCAATCAGGACGAAGCCTGGATGGAAGCCCAGGCTGCCGGTGAGGTCATTTCCGTGGGAGAGAGCCTCGGCAAAGACTGGCAGTCGTCCTTCGTCATCCCTGCCTATCTCGTGGAGCAGTACCCCGACCTGGACAGCGTTGAAGACCTGAAGGAAGCCCAGTACAAGGAGCTCTTTGCGACCGCGGAAACAGGCGGTAAGGCGCGCTTGGTCTCCTGCGTCATAGGCTGGGCCTGCGAAGGGGTCAACGCGAAGCAGATCGAGGGCTACGGTCTGGCGGACCACGTTCATGTCATAAACCCGGGGGACGGGGCGGCGGCTAATGCCGACCTGTACGGCGCCTACGAGAAGGGTGAGCCCTGGCTCGGCTACCAGTGGGGCACCAACGACCCCGCTCTGCTCTTGGACCTCGTGCGACTCGAAGAGCCGGCCTATAGCGACGAGTGCTGGTTCACCACAAAGGCGTGCGGTTACGAAGATGCCACGATCCTTATCGCCGTCCACCCGGAGCTGCCGGGCAGGGCCACGGACGTCGTTGACATGTTGCGTAAGTGGGACTTCAACATCGACATCTACAAGAAAGTCGCCGCCTGGCTGGACGATAACCCGAGTGCCGACACGAACGATGCAGCCCTCTGGTGGCTGAAAACCAATACCGACATCTGGACCGGCTGGGTTACTGGCGAGGCTGCCGGAGCCATCATGTCCGCCCTTGAGACCAACGAGATCCCCGACGGCTGGCCCACCGGATAGGATAGCTCGGGCAGTTCCGTTCAGTTGCGGGCCTGGTGCAGGAACGTCCGGAGCTCGGGAGGGGGTTCCGCTCGAAATTCAACCGGTGAGCCGGTTGACGGGTGGCTGAACCCCAGCCCTTGCGCGTGAAGGAAGTGCCTGTCCAGGCTTGGCTCGGCCCGGCCGTATAGTGGGTCACCCACCACTGGGTGACCCACGGCAGACAGGTGGACTCTGATCTGGTGGGTACGGCCGGTGACGGGCTTGGTCTCCGCTAGGCTGTAGCTCTTAGGGCGCTCCAGGACCGAATAGTGAGTTACGGCGGCGCGGCCGTTGGCAACTACTGCCATGCGCTTGCGGTTCCTGGGGTCGCGGCCTATCGGAGCCTCTATCACCGCAGCGTCCGGTGACAGGTTGCCGTGAACCAGCGCCAGATACACCTTCTCGAAGCTCCTCGCCTTCAGCTGGGACGACAGGCGACTGTGGGCCTTCTGGGTCTTCGCGACCACCATCAGGCCGGAGGTGTTCTTGTCCAGCCTGTGCACGATGCCCGGCCGGAGCGTTCCGCCGATGCCACGCAGGTCGGGGCAGAGCGCCAGCACGGCGTTGGCAAGGGTACCTGTGGGATGTCCGGGTGCCGGATGGACCGTCATCCCCGCCGCCTTGTCGACCACCAGGATCTCCGAGTCCTGGTAGACGATGTTGAGAGGGAGTTCCTCCGGTACCAGATCGCCTTCGATAGGGTCGGGGATGTTCACGGATACCTGTCGGCCCGGGCCGAGCTTCAAGGCGGGCAGGGCGGTCGCCCCGTCCACCGTGACGTGTCCCTCGGCTATCAGGCGCTGGACCTCGGAGCGCGACAGGTCTCCGCACTGCTCCGTCAGGAACAGGTCGAGCCGTCGAAACGCCCTATCGGTCGTGAAATGGAGCGTCTGGGCCACTGGGCTCGCCGGGCTCTTCGCCGCCTCCCTTGACTGCGGACTCGTCCTCCGTCGTATCGCTCCAGAGCGTCAGCAGGCCTACCAGAATGGCCATCCCGACAACTATGGATGAGTCGGCTATGTTGAATGTCGGCCAGGGCCCCACGTCGATGAAGTCGACCACGGCCCCGTCCCGTACTCGGTCAAACAGGTTGCCGATGGCCCCGCCGAGCTGGAGGCCGATGGCGAGCCGCAAAAGTTTCCTGGGTCTGGCGTGAGTCTTGTAGAAGTAGATCAGGAAGCCGACGGCGAAGAAAGAGGCCACTATCAGCAGCGTCGTCTGGTTTGGGAAAAGCCCAAAAGCCGAACCGCTGTTCGTAGTGTACTTCAAGCTGATGAAGTAGTCGGCAGGCCACGCCTCTCCCAGGCTGAGATTCGAACGGACGATGTACTTGGAGAGTTGGTCGAGACCGAACGCCCCGGCAGCGGCCAGAATCAACAGCCAGTCGGCGAGCCACATCCGCCAGGGTCTTGCGGGTGGGATCTGCAGTGCGGGAATCTCTGAATCGGGAACTTCAAGCATGTGTGGGGACACGGGGTCTTCTTGTGTTCCTTTAAGGATAGCACAGGCCCCGGAGATAAGTCCCTTCAATAGGGTTGCCGCGTAGGGCGGTACGCTATAATCCATCCCAGCTTACCGAGCAGGAGGTCGATGCGACGTTGAGAATCGGCGTAGTCGGCGCGGGAGTCTTCGGACTTGCAGCCTCTATCGACCTTGCGGCCCGCGGGCACGACGTCCACGTCTTCGAACAGGGCTATGTGCCCCACCACGGCGCCAGCTCTACGGACGTGGCCAAGGCCGTGCGCCGCATCTGGTACGCCGGCGACAACGAGACCTACGTCGAGCTGGTCGAGCGGGCTGCACCTCAATGGAGGGAGTGGGAGAAGCAGTCGGGCGAGAGCTTTTATCATCAGACCGGGGCGGTGACAGCAACGACCCGGTTCGAGCCAGGCAGCCCCATGCACTCCAGTGTCCAGTTCCTTCGCGGCCGGGGCGACGAGGTCTTGGTCATGTCGCCCGAAGAAGCGGGAAGGCGCTTTCCCTTGCTGCGCTTCGCGGACGAGGAGATTTGCGTCTACGACCGTTGGACCGGATACGTCGAGAGTGGCCTTGCCGTGCGAGTCATGGCAGACGTGGCGCGGGGTGAGGGAGCGCAGGTACGGGAGAGAACACCCGCCAGGGACATTGACGAGCGGCCTTCCGATGTCGGGATCGTCCATGACGACGGGCGCTCGGGCTTTGACAGGGTAGTGGTGGCCGCCGGGCCCTGGGTCGGACGCCTGCTGCCGGAGCTGGGCACGAAGGTAATGGTGACGCGCCAGGAAATGCTCCTGATTGAGCCCCGCGAACGCGAAGCGTTTGCCCACGGCGTCTTTCCCGTCTGGAACTTCGACCCGGATGGAGACGGCTGGTACGGCTTCCCGCTTCTGCGTGAGGGCTGCGTGAAGATCGCTAAGGACCGACCAGGTGAAATCGTCGACCCCGACGTCGACCGCGACGGCACCGAGGGCTTCTTCGACGAGGCTATGGCCTTCCTCCGCGCGCGCATCCCGGAGATGGCCGCGGGCAGAGTTGTGGAAGGCCGGACCTGCCTCTACACCTCCACGCCGGACGACCACTTCATGATCGACCGCGTGCCGGGCCGGGAAAGGGTCTTCGTCGCGGGAGGAGGCAGCGGCCACGGCTTCAAATTCGGCGGCTCGATAGGCCCGGTCATCGCCGACGCCGTGGAGGATAGACACAACCGCCTTGGAGAGCGATTCAGGATAGGCAACCGTCTCGACGCGGGTCGGGATTCGGAGGCCGCGCGGGGATTCTCGAGCCCGCTGAGTCCTCGCTCCGCCTGACGGGCCAGCTTTGGGAGGGACTTGACATGACAAGCACCGACTACGGACAAGACGTCCTGATCGACGGCCTCAATGTAAGCAACTGGGACAGCCCCGGTGTCTACGAGAGCCTGCGGAACGGAAATGTTACGGCCATCAACGCGACCATCGCGACCTGGCATAACTTTCAGGAGACCCTGGAGGAGATCGAGCTCTGGGGGCCAAGGCTGGCCCGGTACCGGGACTCGGTGATGCAGATCGAGACCGTGGACGACATCCTGACGGCGAAGCGCGAGGGGAGGACGGGGATCATCCTCGGGTTCCAGAACGCGTCGCCCATAGAGAACAGGCTCGATCGGCTGGCTCTCTTCCACCGCCTGGGGGTGCGGATCATACAGGTCACCTACCACGAGCGGAACCTGCTGGGCAACGGCTGCTACGAGCGCAGGGACGAAGGTCTCAGCAGCTTCGGCCTCGACGCGGTCAGGGAGATGAACAACCTCGGTATCCTTATCGACCTCTCCCATGTCGGGCTTCGGACGACCATGGAGACCATTGAGGTCTCGGAGAAGCCCGTCTCCTGCACCCACGCCAACTCGAAGGGGTACTACGACGTGCCGCGCAACAAGGCTACCGACGCCGTCAAGCTGCTGGCCGACAAAGGAGGTGTCGTAGGCGCGACCTGCATCACCTCGTTCCTCAAGACCGGCCCGAGCTCGGTTCTCACCGACTACGTTGAGGCCATCGACGAACTGGTCGAGCGGATTGGCATCGACCACGTGGGCATCGGCACCGACTTCACCCAGGACCAACCCGAGTCCTTCTGGCTTTACATCGCGGCGCAGCAGGGCACCAAGTACCCCGCATCGTTCACCGACCCGAGCAGGGTATGGAAGATGAACGACCCCACGCTCTACCCGGCCGATCTTCAGACACCTGACGACTTCCCGCGCCTGGCCTCGGCCCTCAGCGACAGGGGCTATACGGTGGATGACATCACCAAGCTAATGGGCGGCAACTGGTTGCGCTTGTTCCGAGAGGTCTGGGAGAAGTAGCCAGAATGGCAGCCGCCACTGGACTAACCCGCACACATGTACTACCGTTCCCCCATGGCAAGAAATCAGCTCTCCATCCACGGGCGCCGCGGCTAGGGCATCCCCGTTCCGTCGTTCCAGCGAAGGCGGGGACCTGACCTGTGTCACATTAGGCCACATTTTCCAACATTCGCGTCACAATTTCCTGCCTTCGGGTAACTCTGAGGTCACATTGAGTAACCCGTCCCAAAGCTGAATGTGACGGAATGTGACACGTACAGGAAGGTACACATGCCAAAGTTTGTATTCATGCCGCCGCAGGATGATCTCATGCGTAGGTTTGCCGCGAGGCTGGCCGACACGCTGCCTGAGTACGACGTGGCGGCGCCGGAGACCGATGAGGAGGCCCTTGAGGAGATAGGGGACGCCGACGCAGCCATGGGCTGGATACCGCCCGAAGCGCTCAAAGCGGCCAGCCGAGTCCGCTGGCTCCACAACCCCAACGTAGGACCCTTTGTTGGATACTACTACCGTGAGCTCATCGAGCACCCGCTGACCATCACGAACCCCCGGGGCATCTACTTCGACCACATCTCGCACCTGGTGTTGACCTTCATGCTCGCCTTGGCCCGGGGGCTGCCGTGGTACCAGGAAGCCCAGAGAAGAAGGGTTTGGGACAAGGCCGCGCGCAAATCGCCCTACGTGTTCCTCGGCGACTCTACGGTGCTCATCAACGGCCTGGGCGGCATTGGGCACGAGACGGCGAGGCTTTGCAACGAGCTGGGAATGCGCGTAGTCGGCGTCGACCCGAGGCCGGAGTTTGAGACACCGAACGTCGAGGTCCACGGTCCCGAGGAGCTGGACAGCCTGCTGCCGGACGCCGACTTCGTCGTCACGACCGTGCCTCACACGCCCGAGACAGAGGGTATGTTCAACGCAGAACGCTTCGGTATGATGAAGCGGACGGCGTACTTCATAAATATCGGCAGGGGGAAGGTGTGCAGGATAGACGACCTGGCAGACGCCATTGAGGCTGGCGAGATAGCCGGCTGCGGGCTGGATGTCTACGAGCACGAGCCGCTCCCCTCTGACCACAAGCTGTGGGGCCTGCCTAACGTCCTGATGACACCCCATATCGCGGTCAGGGAGGCTGAGAACGTCCCGGAGCGGAGGTTCCAGGTGCTGCTCGAGAACGCCCGCCGTTTTCTTGAAGGCCGCGAGCTTCACAATGTGGTCGACAAGGAGAGGTGGTACTGACGATGCCGAAGGCGCTGATCGACGGGGTCGCGATCTACTACGAGTCCCACGGCGAGGGTTTCCCGCTTGTGCTGTGCCACGAATTCGCGGGAGACTATCGCTCCTGGGAGCACCAGGTTGGGTTCTTCTCGAGGAGATATCGGGTCATCACCTACAACGCTAGGGGATTCCCGCCGTCCGACGTGCCGGACGATCCGGACGCCTACAGCCAGGACCGATCGGTGGAGGACCTGAAGGGCCTGCTCGACCATTTGGGTATTGAAAGCGCCCACATAGGAGGGCTCTCCATGGGCGGGTCCGTCACGCTGCACTTCGGGATCAGGTATCCGAAGGTGGCCCGGTCTCTCATCGTCGCTGGCACGGGAACGGGCTCGGTCGACCCGGACGCCTTCCGGCGGACAACGAGCAGGTTTGCTCAGCAGATGGAGACCCACGGAATGCAGTCTATGTCCGACTATGCAAAGAGTCCCACGCGCATCCAGCTTCTGGTGAAGGACCCGATGGGCTGGGAACGGTTCGCCAGCCAGTTTCTATCCCACTCCAGCATCGGATCGGCTCGCACGTTCCGGGGCTTCCAGGCCAAGCGGGCTCCTCTCTTTGACCTGGAGCCGGAGCTCCGGGCTCTGAATGTACCGACGCTCATCATGTTCGGCGATGAGGACGATCCCTGTATCGAGCCGGGAGTGTTCATGAAGAGATGCATCCGCAGGTCCGGCATGGTCGTGTTCCCGCGATCGGGGCACGCAATCAACCTGGAGGAGCCGGACCTGTTCAACCGCACCGTCGGCGACTTCCTGTCGGCCGTCGAGGTCGACAGGTGGCCGGAGCGGCCCAAGGGAGTGGACGCGGGCCGTCTCGCCTAGATGAAGGTCCACAGCCATTGACGTCCAGGTCGCCTGTCAGCTTGACATGCGAGCGTAGAATACAGTCGAAGTTGGCGCGCTTGACCGGATGCCGCCACTCGGCCTGATCCCAGCATCCCCGCAGGAGACTGACGCCATGAAGAAGGTCCTCATAACTGGAATGAGCGGGCTCATCGGCGGCCTGCTCCGGCGGCGCCTGGAGTCTCTGGGCGGCTACGAGCTTTCGGCACTGAACCGCCGGCCCGTGGACGGCGTGAAGTGTCTTCAGGCGGATATCGCCGACCTGGAGGCGATCAGACCGGCCTTCGAGGGTATCGACGTGGTCGCCCACCTGGCGGCTCGGCTCGGCTCCGAGGACTTGGAAGGCAACCTTTCCGCCAATATCGTAGGGACGTACAACGTATACGAGGCCGCGCGTCTGGCAGGTGTCAGGAGGGTCGTGTTCGCCAGTAGCGGGGCCACCATCCGGGGGTGGTGCCTGGACGAGCCGTACAAGGCTATCTCCGAGGGCCGTTACGACGACGTGCCGGAAGGGTTCCCCAAGATCACGCACGACATGGCCCGTCCGAATAGCGTCTACGGCGCGACGAAGGTCTGGGGCGAGGCGATAGGCCGCCACTTCGCCGATGCATACGGCATGTCGGTGCTGTGCGTGAGAATCGGCGCCGTCCCCAAGGACGATCGTGTGCACGATGCCCACGAGTTCGCATCTTACCTCAGTCACAGAGACGTCGCCCAGATTCTGCAAAGGTGCATCGATGCCCCGGATGACCTGAGATACGACGTGTTCTTCGCAACCTCCAACAACCCGTGGGGGTACCGCGACCTCAGTCATGCGAGAGAGGTGCTGGGGTACGTGCCCGAGGACTCGGCCGAGGCATTCCGATAGTCGGGCCCCCTGCCAGGAGGCCGTGGCTCACCTTCGGAGCCGTCTCTGCTGGCACGTTCGTCGCCGTTCTGGACCAGTCGGCCCTCGGGCTGACCCTGCCGGAGGTGGCCGACTACTTCGACGCGAGCATCCCCACCGTACAGTGGGTGACGCTGGCGTACATGCTGACCATAGGCTCGCTTCTGCTCCCCATGGGGCGGCTGGCCGACATGCTCGGGCGCAAGCGGATATACGTCCTGGGATTCATCATATTCACGGTCAGCGCGGGTCTGACCGGCTCCTCCACCAGCATCGTGGCACTCATCGGATTCAAGGCAGCGCAGGGTGTTGGCGCGGCCATGGTACAAGCCACTGGGATGGCCATCGTCACATCCGCCTTTCCTTCATCGGAACGCGGAAAGGTGATAGGCACCTACATGACTTTTGTGGGACTCGGCGCCATCGTCGGGCCAGTGTTCGGCGGCGCCGTCGTGAGCGCACTCGACTGGAGGTATGTCTTCTACTCCGGGGTACCCTTTGGAGCTGTAGCGGTAGCGCTGTCGTTCGTCGGGATAGACAAGGCCATCGACACGGGCCGCGCCCGGCCAGGAGGCCGCGGCTTCGACTGGCCGGGAGCATGCCTGTCGGCAGGGATGGTTGCACTCTTCCTCCTCCTGATGACCAACGTCTACAGGGTTGGCTGGGTCTCCCCCGTCGCAGTCTCATCCTTCGCCGCTGTCTTCATCATGTTCGTGTCCTTCATCTGGTGGGAACGCCGCGCCCCGGAGCCAATGTTGGACCTGGCGCTGTTCCGCCGGGGTATCTTCTCCTTTGGCGTGTCCGCCATGTTCCTCAGCTTCCTCGGGGGCACCGCGGTGTTTTTCCTCATGCCCTTCTATGTTCAGAAGGTGCTGGGATACTCTCCGGGCGAGACAGGCCTGATCATGGTCCCGGCGGCCATATGCTTCGCTCTGGCCGGCCTGGTGGCGGGCCGGCTGTCGGACAGGTTCGGCCCTCGATGGCTCGCGCTCGTGGGACTGTCCCTGATGTGCGCCTCCTTCGTAACAATGTCCAGGATGGATGAGGTCGCCAGCGTTCGGATCGTCGTCGCCTCCCTGATAATGTTGGGGCTCGGCATGGGGATGTTCTACTCGCCGAACGCGAGCGCCGTCCTCAGCACGGTGGACAGGCGCCGATACGGGGTCGCGACCGCCTTCTTGCAGATGGTGCGAAATACCGGCACGGTTACCGGGGTGGCCCTTTCGACCTCCATCGTCACCGCAACTATGAGCGCCCAGGGTCTTGAGCCAAGCCTGGACGCCGTATCTTCCGTCGGCGGCGATGACATCCGGACGGCCTTCACCGACGGGCTTCAGACCGTCTACGTCGTCATGCCGGGAGTCATTGTCGTCGCGCTGGCCCTCAGCCTGGCCCAGCCCAGGACCATCGCCCTGCCCAGAGCGCGTCCGGAGGCCGGGCCGCGGCCCGAGCGGGTGAAGGGTGCTCCTTAGCCTGCCCGCCCGGCGCTTCACGGATAGCCCTAGCTATCACTGGTGGGTCTATTCCGCGGTCGCGGTCGCGATGTTCATGACGGTGATGGACCAGTCTGGACTGAACATCGCTCTCCCGAGAATCGCCGAGCACTTCGAGGCCGACCTGCCCACCGTCCAGTGGATCGTCCTGAGCTACGTACTGGCTACCAGCGCGCTTATGATGCCGATGGGGCGGCTCTCGGACATGCTCGGGCGGAAGCGTGTGCTCATGGCCGGGCTGGTCGTGTTCATGGGCGCCGCCGTCGCGGCCGGTTCGTCCAACTCCTACCTTCTGCTGATCGCTGCCAAGGTGGTGCAGGCGATAGGCGCTGCGGCCATCCAGGCAAACGGCATGGCGATGATTGCCGAGGCCTTTCCCTCAAATGAGCGCGGCAAGGCGCTGGGCATGTACATGACCGTAATTGGGACTGGCAGCATCAGCGGGCCGATAATCGGAGGCCTGCTGGTCAGTGCTCTGGACTGGAGGGCCGTTTTCTTCGCGGGCGTGCCGGTCGCCCTGGCCGCCCTGCTATTCGTGGCTCTGGTCATCAAGGGGTCTTCCAGGACTCGGAGCGTCGCCCGCGGCTCGGGCTTCGACTGGCCTGGCGCGTTCCTGTCCTCGGGTGCGTTGGTGAGCTTCCTGCTGGCGACCACCAATGTTCACAGGCTGGGATGGAGCTCGCCGTCGATAGTGGGCGGCTACGCCGCTGCCGCTGCTCTCCTGGCGGCCTTCGTATGGTGGGAGCGCCGGACAGACGATCCCATGCTGGACATCGGCTTCTTCAAGAGCCGGCAGTTCTCCCTGGGGACCACAGCCCGCGCCCTGTCGTTTCTCGCGGGCTCGTCAGTATTCTTCATGATGCCCTTCTACCTGGTGCAGGTGATGGGCCACTCGGCCGGGAAGGCCGGGCTCCTGCTGGTCCCTGGGTCGATATGCATGGCCGTGACCGGGCCGCTCGTCGGGCGGCTGTCGGATCGCGTGGGGACCGCGGTGGCCCGCCGTGGCGGGCCTGGCCGCGAGCGGCGCGGCCATGCTGGTTTTCTCACGTCTGCAGGTCGATTCCCCTGAGTGGCACGTCGTCATCGGGATGGCGCTCTCTGGAACGGGCATGGGCGCTTTCTCGTCGCCCAACACCAGCGCCATCATGAGCTCAGTAGGCCGCGAGAGCTACGGTATAGCTTCGGCCTTCCTGAACCTGACAAGGACGTCTGCCAACGTGACCGGCGTAGCCGTGGCGACGGCGGTCGTCAGCGCGACAATGACCTCAATGGGTTTCGAGCCGAGCCTCGCGGCGGTCGCCCGGGGGAGCGGGGCGGCGGTCCTGGAAGCCTTCGTCGAGGGCTTTCAGCGAGCGTTTCTGCTGGCGGGGCTGTTCATATTACTGGCGTTCGTCGTCTCGTTCGTCAGGGGAGAGTCCGACCGCACCTCGGAGGGATAAGACGTTTAGAGCTCCTGCTTCGCCCGATCGAAGCGCACGGCGAACTCCTGCGCCCGCGGATTGTCCCAGCCGGGGAAAGTGAGCGCGAAGGTCTTGGCATCGACGTCTGTGAACAGGATAGTAGTCCTGGGCCTGGGGTTGACATAGCTGAGCGCGAGGACGTAGGTGCCGTAGATGAGCGCGCCGGCCAGGATGACGAAGAGCACGCTGTCCACCAGCTCGGGGAGGCCTCCCGTCGCGCTGTGGAGGAGCAGATTGACGATCAGCAGTCCGAGCCCGGCGGCCATCAACTGCAGTCCCAGCTGCACTCGGCTCTCGCGGCCTCCGTTGAACTTGTCATACTCGAGGATGTCGTCGAGGGGCTTCTGTATCGATGGCGAGCCGCCTTCGCGCCCCTTCCAGTCCGCCAGCACGCGCTGGTTGGTCAGGACGGCCTGGTCCACCTCGAGGATGATGCTCTCCCCGGGAAGGAGCCGTATGTTCCTCCGCGCGATAGTCAACTCTGTGCCTTTGGTGTCTATTGGTGTCTAATAGAAGGTGCCCAGGAAGGGACTCGAACCCCCACTCCCTCACGGGAAGCGGATTTTAAGTCCGCCGCGTCTACCGTTCCGCCACCTGGGCCCGACCCGGTGCAGCGTTCCGATAGTTTAACAGATCGAGCGTCTGACGCTGCCCGCCCATAGCACTACAGGAACAGCGGTGCGAAGACGAGGGCAACTATCGACATCAGCTTGATGAGGATGTTCAGCGCCGGCCCTGAGGTGTCCTTGAAGGGGTCGCCGACAGTGTCCCCCACCACGGCGGCTGCGTGCTGGTCGGAGCCCTTTCCGCCCATGTGACCGGCCTCGATGTACTTCTTGGCGTTGTCCCACGCGCCGCCCGCGTTGGCCATCATGATGGCCAGGAGGAAACCGGTGGCGATTGCGCCGACCAGCAGTCCGCCCAGTGCCTCGGGGCCAAGGATCATGCCGACGGCCACCGGAGCGGCAACCGCCAACACGCCAGGCAGCACCATCTCGCGCATCGCGCCTCGGGTGCTGATGTCTACCGCCCGCGTATAGTCGGCGGACGCCGTTCCCTCGAGGAGTCCCTTGACCTCCCGGAACTGCCTGCGGACCTCCTCGACCATGGCCATCGCGGTGCGTCCCACGGCCTGCATCGTCAGCGCGGCGAAGAGGAACGGCATCAGGGCGCCCACGATCAGGCCCATCAGCACGTTGATATCCAGCAGGTCGAAGCTCTTGACGCCGCTGACCTCGGAGTAAGCCGCCATCAGAGCCAGCGCCGTCAGCACCGCCGAGCCTATCGCGAAGCCCTTGCCGGTAGCCGCCGTCGTGTTGCCGAGGGAGTCCAGGGCGTCGGTCCGCTCGCGAACCTCCGGGTCGAGTCCGGCCTGTTCAGCAATGCCCCCGGCGTTGTCGGCAACCGGCCCGTAGGCGTCTGTGGCCAGCGTGATCCCCAGGGTCGATAGCATCCCGACCGCCGCGAGCGCGACTCCGTAGGTGTCGGCCAGCCAGTGGGCCATCCACATCGCGATGACGATCACGACTCCGGGCACGACTGTGCTCAGCATTCCCAGACCCAGTCCTCCGATGATGACTGTGGCCGGGCCCGTAGCGGCCTGCGCCGCGAGGTCCTTGGTGAACTTGAACTCGTACGAAGTGAAGACCTCCGAGGCCGTCCCGATGATCTGGCCGGCGACTAGGCCGACCACCACCACCCAGAACAGCTTGTAGTCGAGGTCCAGGAATCCGGGGGACACCGCGGCGCCGACTCCGACGACCACCAGAACGCCGGCGGCGATGATGCCAGTACGGAGCGCCCACAGGAGCCGGCCCATGGTCGCCCCCTCGCTCGTCCGCACCAGGAAGGTCCCGATGACCGATGCGAAGATGCCTATGGCCGCGACGAGGATGGGCAGGAGGAACAGATCGGCATCGAAATCGCCGGGCTTGTCCATTCCCAGGGCGACAGCGCCGACCGCCGCCAGTGCGATTGTCGCGATGATGGAGCCGACGTAGGACTCGAACAGGTCGGCGCCCATGCCTGCCACGTCGCCGACATTGTCCCCCACGTTGTCGGCTACGGTCGCCGGGTTCCTCGGGTCGTCCTCCGGCATGCCCTGCTCGACTTTGCCCACGAGGTCGGCCCCGACGTCGGCGGCCTTGGTGTAGATGCCGCCGCCCACCCTGGCAAACAGCGCTATCGACGATGCGCCGAATCCGAATCCGGCGACTATCGTAATGTCCTGGAATATCCAGTAGATGACCGTGACGCCGATCAGCCCTATTCCGACCACCGAAGCACCCATCACGGTCCCGCTGTTGAAGGCGACGCGAAGCGCGGCGTTGAGGCCGGTCTGCGCTTTGACCGCCGTCCTCGTGTTCGCTCTCACCGCGATGCTCATGCCCAGGAATCCCGTGAGCGCCGAGCCCAGGGCGCCCACCAGATACGCGATCGCGGTGGAGGGCAGGGTGCGGTCTCCGGCGATATCCACCCTGCCGGTGATGTCGTAGTCGACCAGGACGGCGAGAACTATGAAGACCACTACGACGAATATCGCCAGCAGCCGGTATTCACGGGACAGGAAGGCGTTCGCGCCGTCCCTGATGGCATTACCTATGAACCGTATCGTCTCGTCTCCCTCGTCCTGCTTGAGGACGTTGAGGGCTAGGAGCAGGGCAAAGACGAGCGCGAGCACTCCGGCGCCGATGGCGATGAACAGGATGGTCAACGTCAGCCTCCATAAAAAAGCCTCCCCTAGTCAGGGAGACTTGCAGTCTACGATGCGACTAACCGCGCCGGAAAACTATCACAGCGCCCGTGGATGGTCAAGGAGGCGTGGTTGTCGCGCCCGATAGGGAGCGCTGGAGCTCTGCCATGCGCTTCTCCAGGCGGCTTTGCCGCAGCGCCACCGTAAGGTCGCCTCGCGTGCGCTCCAGCGTCCCACGCACCATGTCGGTGCTTCGCCTCAGGCCCCTGGTGACCGCTTCTGGATAGTCCATTGAGACTAGCGCGGAGTAGACCTCGTCCATGATGTCGAGAAGAGTCTCACACCGGGAGAGGTCGCCGCTGCGCAGCGCGTCCAGAATGGATCTGCGGAGCTCGCCCACGGCATCAGCCAAACCGTTCAGATAAGGTGCAGGCCCCACGCCGAGGTCGTCCGGGGTGGGCAGCCTGCTCTGGTGGACGAAGGCCAGGGTCGCGTGCGCCTCGACGTACTCCTTGTGCGCGTCCTCGACGTATCCGGCGTAGTAGACCGACGGGTGTCCCTGGAGGACCTCGCGCATATCCTTGACCAGCCCTGCCAGCTTCGACAGGAGGACGAGGGCCTCGTCGTACTCCGCTCGGTGGGTGGCCCGGATCGAGTTGGCCGAGTTTCTTATGATCTCGCGGGAAAGCCTGAGAGCCTGCTCTCGGGCCTCGTGTGTCCCGGCAAAGCTCAACCTGGCCTCGTCGGCGATCCGCCTCAGGGCTTCTCGCTGGGCATCGACGGAGTAGACGTCGTGGTTTGGACTCATGGCGTGGGCTAAGTCTCTCGTGTAGGAGTAGGGGGCTGGCGGTCTAGGCCACTGGCGCTGCCGGACCATGCCGATTGTATCACGGCGTCGCCGCTAGCCCTCCACGGCATTCTCGATGACTTCGATGCGTCGGAGCCTGCCGGACGAGTCCATCTCCACGGCGACGAGGTCGATGCGCCAATCGCACTCGGCCACCTCGTTGCTGCTTACGTACTCCTGTGCAGAGGCGATGAGGTGGGCGCGCTTGGATGGTGTGATCGACTCCTCGGGCGAGCCGAAGCTCGCGCCTCGTTTGGTGCGCACCTCGACGAAGACCAGTGTTCCTTCGTGCTTAGCGACAAGGTCGATCTCACCTTGTTTGGTGCGATGGTTCTTTCCAACTATGATGTAGCCTAGGGACTCTAGGCGGCGGCGGGCCAGCTCTTCGCCGCGCCGTCCAAGCCCCTGTCGCGGACTTGTCATCAGGCTGCGGTCATCTGCCTGACAGGAGCGAACGAGAAGCGATGTATCTCGCATGGGCCGCGGCTCTCGAGTGCGCGGAGGTGTTCCGCCGTCCCGTATCCCTTGTTGGCGGCGAAGGAATAGCCCGGATACCGTGCGTCCGCCTCGATCATCAGCTGGTCTCGCTCTATCTTGGCCACTATGGACGCCGCGGCGATCGACAGGCATCTGGCATCACCGTGGACGATCGACTTCTGAGGGATATCGATGTTGGGAAGGTCCAAGGCGTCCACCAGGAGGTACTGAGGCAGCAGTGGCATCGAGCCAAGAGCCCGCTCTATTGCCAGCCTGGTGGCCGGCACGATCCCTAGGTCGTCGATCTCGCGCGCGGAGCTCATTCCCGTCACGGCGGCGAGGGAGGCGGCCCTGATGCGCGGAAGAACATCCTCGCGCTCCTTCCTCGACAGTAGCTTGCTGTCGCGGACCGACCGGAGCCAGCGTCCCTTGATGCCCGGCGGGAAGACAACCAGCCCGACGACGACCGGCCCGGCGAGCGGACCGCGTCCCACTTCGTCGATGCCGGCCACGTACGAGTAGCCGAGGGCGATCAGCGCCGACTCCTCGCTGTCGTCGGCAACGGGCCTGCGAGCTCTGCGGCGCCGCCTGGGCATGTCGTTCCTATTGGTCGAGTCCGCGCTGGATCCCTCGGAGATATGCAACCTGGCCGTCGTGCTGACTCTCTTCCACAAGCGAGCAAGCAATGCGAACAGCTACGAATTGATCAAAAAGTTACCCCATCGATCAATAGATATAGACTTCCGCTTCTCACCGCCATTAGCCGCCACAATCAACCAGACTATAAGCCAACAACCAAAAGTAAAAAGTGTAAGTATCAAGTGTAGTAAATGATTCACTCGATGACCTTTCACTAAAACTACTTGAAAATCACTCTGCGACTCGACTCGACAACCAGTACGCACCATCTCATTAGCAATTCGTCTGGCAAGTCTTTCCCTACGTTCTTCGTCACTGATCTTATCCCCTGTCGATTCATGCTCGCTGCCGATTGTTTCATTATCCTGTGACATGCTTTGCCTACCAGAAATCCTTGAGAAGCATGCTTTTAATTCGCGCCAATCGTTGGCAAGTGTTGACATATACCTCGTTGACTAACCTCCGCTATTCGACTTGAGCTTCATTACCGAGGTACTTGGTATTCGATCAGCGCCGACTCCTCGCTGTCGTTGGCAACAGCCCTGCGAGCCCTGCGGCGACGCCTGGGCATCTCAATCCTATTGGTCGAGTCCGCGCTGGATCCCCCTGAGATAGGCAACCTGTCCAACGTGTTGACTCTCTTCGACGACCACGTGGCTGAGCATGCTTCCGATGCAGGCCTTCGGCCTCTTCGGATCGGGGAAGCGGTCCAGGTCGTCCGGCGATAGCCCGTCAAGAAACTCGATGGTACCAGCGCGGACTGCCTCGGCGTACTCGTTGAGCAGCTCTAGATCGAATTGGGGCAGCTCCGCAACCTGCCCGGCCGTGTAGCCCCAGCCGTTGCCTTGCTCCGGGAGCCCCAACTTCGCGGCCCAGCCGCCGCGCTCCCACACGGATCCGACGCCACGGCCAAACTCCTGCACCCAGTTGTCTTCGACCCTGGCCATGTGCCAGAGGACGAAATCGATGTGATGGGAGTCAGGCGTGGGCTGGAAACGGCGCTCCGCAGGGGTCAGACCTTCCACGGCCCTTCGCAACTCGTCCGTATACTCGTCGAGGGCCATCTGTACGATATTCCTGAAGTCCACGCTTTTTGCCTCGCTTCCCGTTGATCTTTGCTCAGACCGGTACGCCGAGCTTGGCGGGAGCCTTGACCTCGATGATACCCCCGCCGATAAGCTCGTCGCCGTCGTAGAAGACCACAGGCTGGCCTGGGGTCACCGCGCGCTGCGGCTCGTGGAAGTCTATGCGAAGCCATTCTCCGTCCTGGCAGATGGTGGCCGGCGCCTCTGATGCCTTGTAGCGGATCTTTGCCGTGACGTCGATGGGGCTAGAGAGAAGCGAACCTGATGTGAAGCTCACCCTGGAGGCCCAGAGCCGCGTCTGGAGCAACTCCTCCTCGGCGCCTACGGTGACCGTGTTGGATTCGGCGTCGATGTCGACTACGTACTTGGGGGTGCCGCTGTTGCCATTCAAGCTCAGACCCCTGCGTTGTCCGATTGTGAAGTACTGAATGCCCGGGTGCGCGCCGAGGATATTGCCGGCGGTGTCCACTACTTCCCCTGGCGCTGAGTGCGTCCTGTCGCTGACGAACCTCCGGTAGTCGCCGTCGGGTATAAAACAGATATCCTGGCTGTCGGGCTTGCCGGCCACGGGCAGCTCGGCCTCTGCGGCGATCCGGCGGACAGTTTCCTTCTGGTACTCTCCGATGGGCAGGCGGAGACGCTCCAGCTCCGGTTGAGTGAGCGTGAAGAGCACGTATGACTGGTCCTTTCGAGCGTCGATCCCCTTGAGAAGCCTCCGCCGACCTCCCCGAGTCCTGATGCGGGCGTAATGCCCCGTCGCAATGAAGTCTGCGTCCAGAAAGAGCGCCCGGCGAAGCAGGAAGTCGAACTTCATCTTGTCGTTGCAGGCCAGGCAGGGGTGTGGAGTGCGGCCGCGCTCGTACTCCCGTACAAAGTAGTCGACCACATGCTCTTGGAACTCACGCTCGAAGTTCATGAAGTAGTGACGCGCGCCGATGACGTTGCAGACGCGCCGGGCGTCCTCGACATCCTCCACCGAGCAGCACCTCTTGCCCTGGGGCGGCGCGTCGCTCCGCTCGACAGACCAGAGGCGCATCGTGACTCCGATGACCTCGTAACCCTCCTGCTTGAGCAGCAAGGCTGCGACAGATGAGTCGACGCCTCCACTCATGGCTACTATTGCTCGTCCCTTGCTCATGGGTTGAGCGTAGCATAGCGTCGGGGAGCCCTCAAGGCGGCGCGGTGGCTCACGCGTACCCACCTTGTTAGGTCCACCGAGCCGCATTCCCCGAACCAGAGCTTGACGAACAGAACAACAGTCCGTATAGTGCGGAGAGACGCCATCAACGCAGACGCGAGGCTCAAGCCCGTATCCTACGCGAGGGACGGAGTGGAGCGGAATGTAACAGTTTCCACGGAAATCGCGGCCCCGCCACGAACGAAAAGGCCCTGATTAGCTACGAATCCAACTGTTCCATATCAACCCAAAACTGTCCCCAATCCTCCCATAACCGTTCCTTGAACTTACCGAAATCGTCCTCCCTATGTCCCACGCCTTGGCATCCGCCCCGGAAGCGCACCAGCCAGTATCTGGAGCCAAAGGTGGGTACGCCTGCGTGTGAGCTAAGCGACAAGCCCGAATTGACCGCCGATTGCGCCGCACCTATAATGCGAAGGTGGCGAGACATATACTTACGAGCAGCCTGGAGCAGGCCCGCCGGGCTGTTGACGTGGCCTCGGATAACCAGGCATCGGACATAGTCCTCCTTGACATCGGGGAGGTATCCAGCTTCGCGGACTACTTCGTAATCCTGTCGGCGGACTCCGCCCGGCAGATCGGTGCACTGTCCGAGGATCTAGTCAATGCCCTGGAGAGGTCGGGCGTCCGCTTGCATCACCGGGAAGGCACGGCCGACACGGGGTGGGTCCTGCTTGACTTCGGGGATGTTATCGTCCACCTATTCGGTCGCGAGAAGCGCGACTTCTACTCGCTGGAGGACGTGTGGGGACAGGCGTCTGAGCTGGTCAGGATTCAGTGATCCACCTGTCCACGTCGCGAGAGTAGTCCAGGAGCTCCCCGGACGAGAAGAATAGGCCCATCTCCCGTACGGCCGACTCCTCGGAGTCCGACCCGTGGATCAGGTTCATGCCAATCGAAACTGCCAGGTCGCCCCTGATCGTGCCCGGAGCGGCGTCCTGAGGATTGGTTGAGCCCATCGTGGATCTTACCGCCTCTACAGCGTTTTCGCCCTCAACCACCATCGCCATCACGGGTCCGGAGGTTATGAAGTCCACGAGCCCGCCGAAGAAGGGCTTGCCGACGTGCTCGGCATAGTGGCGATGGGCAAGAGCCTCATCGATTCGGATCAGCTTTGCGGCGGCCAGCTGGAGGCCTCTGTGTTCGATACGCCCGATTATCTCCCCGGCCAGCCCGCGCTGTATCGCGTCCGGCTTCAGCAGCACCAGGGTCCTCTGTGTCATTGACTGTCTTCCTCCTTTGTCAGCTTGGCCAGGCTCGTTGGGCAGTCTCGACCTGGGCACTACGAAGATAGAGCGGCTGGAGCGACTCTACATCGGCGGTGTCGCCTCTCTGAAGACGCTCGTGCGCTAGGGCGGCCAGCGAGCCTGGCCGCCGTGTAGGCGGAGCCCCCCGAGCGAAAACGGCGCGACTGCCCAACCTGGCTGTCAGAATCTCCTTCACCTCGGCCAAGCCCTCGCCACAGAATAGCGTCTTCTCGGTGACGTGCGTTGCGAGGTCGTCGTCTTCGACAACGCTGTACTCCGGGCGGCCCCCTTCGGAGAACCTTCCAAGGTATCGGCGCGTCTTGCCCGCCGTCATCACGGCGTGAACAGGCATGCCGAGGCCCAAATACGGTTCCGCCTCCACGTCGAGGGTAGGGACAGCGACGAGGGGTGCTCCCACGACGGCCGACATCGCCTTGGCCGTACTCATCCCTACCCGCAGGGCGCTGAAGCCTCCAGGCCCAGAAGCCACGTAGATCGCGGTGAGGCCGTCCATCTTCGCTCCCGCAAGGGCCATGATCCGCCGGACCGCGGGAGCAAGCTCGACCGAGTGGTTGCGTCCGGAGCGCCAAGTTTGCTCGGCGACGACGGCGCCGCATTCGGCGACGGCAACCGACGCATACCTGGTTGAAGTGTCTATTGCCAGCTCCATTATTCGATCTACTGAGCGCCCGCGGCCTGCAGCGCCGCCTCTATCACTGTCGAGTACCGGTCGTCCGTCGCCGAAAGAGTCAGCGAGCGTGTGGTCTCGCCGACGAGGGCGAGCCGTATTCGGAGACCTTCATCCTCGAACAGCCCGCCCGCTCGATCGGCCCACTCGATGACGGTAACACCCTCGCCGGAGACCACCTCGTCCAGACCCAGATCAGCCGCCTCGGCGACGGACTCCACCCGGTAGAGATCCACGTGGTACAGCGTCAGCCGTGCCGCGTACTGCGCCATGAGCACGAACGTCGGGCTGCGGGCGTACTCAGTCCCGCCAAGGCCCCACAGTATTCCCTGTGTCAGGCAGGTCTTGCCGGCGCCCAGCTCGCCTTCCAGCAGAATCAGGTCGCCTGGCCGCGCGTTCTCGCCAATGGCGATCCCAACGGCCTGAGTCCGCTCGGGTCCGGAGGTCACTGCCTCTGCAAGGATGGAATTAGTCAATTACGCTTACACCTGTTTGAATGACCGGCGCTTTCCTATTGTCCGGAAGCTCGAATTGGTTTGTCGCCGTACGGGGCGCTGGCCGGGAGTGCCAATCTGTCCGCGGAACGGCCCGCACTGGAGTGAGGGTGCATCGAGATGCTCGACTTACCCTGCAAAGTGCTCAAGGTCTCGAGCAGCTCGCAACGCCTCAATAGTCCTCTTCGTCGTCCCCGTCCTGGAAGAAGTCGACCGAGGTCCCCAGCGGCACGCTGGGCGTCAACTCGTCACGCCGGCCAGACCTGTGGCGCTTTGGCTTGAGCGAGTCCACTCTCTCTGCGAGCTCGCGGACTGCCTTCGAGAGAACGTCGACGGCGAGGGCGGCCGTCCCAGTGTCGCGTATCACCTCGAGCTCAGGAGTCGACAGGTCGGTCGGCACATCAACCATGAACGGCTTCCCCAGCATGCCGCGGACGCTCTCGATGTCTATGAGATCCTTTACTGAGAGGGGGAGCCGGAGGTCGTCGGTCGTAAATAGTGCACCGTCGATTGGGAGGTCATTGATTGCTGCCGCCGAACCCTCTGACAGATCCTTGCCCACGCGCATTATCTTGCCGAGGTCTTCGTCGTTCAGCACCGCGGCATTGGCTGAAGAGTCGAAGACTACGAAGTCGCACCCGGCTTCCTTGAGGGTCGCAATGCGCTCTTGGTCTATACCGGACACCGACACGCCCCAGAGCAGACCTTCGAGGGAGTCGGCGTTGTCTGTCAATTCCTTGCTGTCCTCGGAGTCGAGAGTGATCAGCAGAGCATCTACCAGCTTCTTCCTCACCGTCGACACCCTGTACATCCCGCGGAGGGTTACCGTGCCCAGGAGCAGCATGCTCCTGGAGACGTCATCCCGCCTTGCAGCAGCCCCGAAACCCATTGGGGCGGGAGCCCGTTGACCTATTTTCTCCAATTTCTCCGTTAGTCTGCTCAAGTGCCGTCCTTCTGAGAAATGCGTGTGTGGATTCTACCCAATGGAACAAGGGGGCTTCAACAGGCCCGTTGACTCTCCCCCATGTCTGCTCTATGGTATCGCCGTCGGCGCAGGCCCGACATCCCGAGGAGCCATGGAACTCAGGACCCACGTTGGCGAGGACCTTAGCTACGTCGTCGTAGAGCCGGACGGGTTTGACCCGGAACGGGAGTATCCGGTCGTCTACCTGTTGCACGGGTACCTGTCGAATATGCGCGACCTTCCCGGACTGAGCCCCTCGATCAGCAGGGACGGTTGTCTCTACGTCAGTCCCAACGCGCCAATCAAGATAGACATGGGCCCGAGCGCCCGCGGCTTTGCCTGGTGGACAGAGTCAAAGGACCCGGCAATTGCCTTCGACCTGTTGGCCAAGCTGGTTGAGATAGTCAATCACCAGTATCGGGTTGCCGCCGGCAGGTCGGTGATGGGCGGATTCTCTCAGGGCGCGATGCTGACCTACGAGTTCGGGCTGCCTAAGCCGGATGTCTTCGCCGGGCTTTTCGGCCTGAGCGGACAGGTCGTCGACGAGGGCCGGTTGAGGGCCTCCCTGCCTGAGGGGCGCGGGCAATCGATCTTCATCGCACATGGTACTGAGGACGCTATGCTCCCCATCGGAGAGGGCAGGAAGGCCCGAGACTTCCTGGTTGGTGAGGGGTACGCCCCCGAGTATCGTGAGTACAGAATGGCCCACCAGGTCAGCCCGCAGGTCCTGGCAGACCTGGCTGATTGGGTCGAGAGGACCTGCCTTTCGAGTGGAGACAACTCGTAGGCCAAACGACAAACGACTAGGAGGAATAGATGTCAGCCGTTAGAAGGGCGGAAGCCACTTGGAATGGGGAGCTGATGACGGGTTCCGGGGTAGTCAGTGCGACGAGCAGCGACGCCTTTGCGGACTTACCCGTCTCCTGGGCCTCACGGACCGAGACGCCAGACGGCCGCACGAGCCCAGAGGAGCTCATTGCCGCCGCCCATGCGGCCTGCTTCTGCATGGCTCTGTCGGCGGGGCTGGGAGGGAAGGGAACGCCCCCCGAAAGCCTTGAGGTCAGCGCGTCCGTTACGTTCAAGCAGATCGAAGGTGGGTGGAAGGTCGCCTCCAGCGCCCTGACGGTCACGGGGAAGGTTCCCGGCATCGATGCCCAAGCCTTCCAGGAGGCGGCAGAGGGTGCGAAGGATGGCTGCCCCATATCGGGGGCGCTCAAGGGCAACGTCGAGCTCAGCGTCGAGGCGACGCTCGCCTGAAAGCCACGCCCCAACCGACCTTGACATAAGAGACCGGGCTGGCTAGCCTGTATTGTAGAGGCTGAGAAGGAGACGAGTAGCCGGAACGCGCTCGCACAGCGAGTCTGGTTGGGTGAGAGCAGACGCGAGAAGCCCCGGCGAACATCCCTCCGGAGCTTCGGATCGAACGGGTAATTACGAAGCCCAAGTAGACTCCGACGGCTGGGCCCGCCGTTAGCGGGGCGGTCCTTCGACATCAAGTCCGAGGATGCTGAGAGCTCTGGCCGCCAATAGGGCTGCCGGGGAACATGGGTGGTACCGCGGGATACAAAAAGCTCCCGCCCCTGTTGGGGCGGGAGCTTTTCTTTTTGGAAAGGGGTGCAGCGATGTTCGATCCGGTCAGTTCGAAGGTGGACTTTCCAGCCCTTGAGCGCGAGATTCTCGCGTTCTGGGAGGAGAATGGCATCGTCGAAAAGTACCTGAGCCGCAATGAGGGCGCCGAAAAGAGAGCATCTTTCATAGACGGCCCGATCACTGCCAACAACCCCATGGGCGTTCACCACGCCTGGGGTCGAACGTACAAGGACATGTTCCTTCGCTACCGCGCGATGAAGGGGTTTGACCAGCGCTTCCAGAACGGCTTTGACGGTCAGGGCCTCTGGATCGAGGTGGAGGTCGAAAAGGAGCTCGGCTTCACGTCGAAGCGCGACATCGAGGCCTACGGCATAGGCAAGTTCGTCGAGTTGTGCAAGGAGCGTGTACTCAAGTTCGCCGGAATCATCTCGGACCAGTCGGTCCGCCTGGGTTACTGGATGGACTGGAACGACTCGTACCACACGATGTCGGACGAGAACAACTACACGATCTGGCTGTTCCTCAAGAAGTGCCATGAGCGTGGGTGGATATACGAGGGCAGGGACGTGATGCCCTGGTGCCCTCGATGCGGGACCGGTCTGTCACAGCACGAGATCGTGACGGAGGGTTATCAGGAGGTAGAGCACCCAGGGCTGTACCTCCGGTTCCCGTTGCGGGACCGCCCGGGAGAGTCGCTGTTGGTGTGGACTACAACTCCGTGGACGCTGACCTCGAACACGGCTGTCGCCGTTCATCCCGAGCATAAGTACGTGAAGGTGCGGCACGGCGGCGAAACATTATATGTGGCCAAGGCGCTGGTGTCGGCCCTGCGGGGAGAGAGCGAGGTCCTGGAGGAGCTGCAGGGCAGGGAGCTGGTCGGCCTCCGGTATGACGGGCCGTTCGACGAGCTGCCGGTTCAGGAAGGTGTGGAGCACCGAGTCGTGGCCTGGGATGAGGTGAGCGAGAACGAGGGCACGGGCATCGTCCACATAGCACCCGGCGCGGGGGCCGAGGACTTCGCGCTGTCCCGGAAGCTTGGCGGCCTCGGTGTGATAGCCCCGCTGGACGAGTTCGGAGACTTCGTCGAGGGGTTCGACTGGCTCACGGGCCGCAACGTTTACGACGTGAACGAGTCCATATATGCAAGATTGAAGGAAAAGGGGGTGTTCTACCGCGTCGAGAAGTACCGCCACCGGTACCCGCTGTGCTGGCGATGCGGCTCTGAGCTTGTCTACAGGCTCGTGGACGAGTGGTTCATATCGATGGACGAGCTTCGCAGCCTCGTGACCGACGTGGCGGCTAAGATCACATGGCTGCCCGGTTTCGGCCTGCAGCGGGAGCTGGACTGGCTTCGAAACATGGACGACTGGATGATCTCCAAGAAGCGGTACTGGGGACTTGCCCTGCCCATCTACAAGTGCAGCTGCGGTCACTTCGAGGTTATCGGCAGCGACGAAGAGCTGAGATCGAAGGCGACGAAGGGTTGGGAGGAGTTTGATGGGCACTCGCCCCACAGGCCATGGATCGACGCCGTCAAGATCGACTGCCCGAAGTGCGGTGGGGAGGTTTCTCGGATAGCCGATGTCGGCAATCCATGGCTGGACGCCGGGATAGTCTCGTTCTCGACGATCGGCTACCGCAAGGACCGTGAGCACTGGCGGAAGTGGTTCCCGGCTGACTGGATCACCGAGAGCTTCCCCGGCCAGTTCAGGAACTGGTTCTATTCGCTGCTGACGATGAGCACGGTCCTGGAGGGCCGGGAGCCCACCAGGACTGTTCACAGCTATGCTCTTATGCGCGACGAGCATGGCGATGAGATGCATAAGAGCAAGGGGAACGCCATATGGTTCGAGGATGCGGCCGAGAGGATGGGAGCCGACGCGATGCGCTGGCTCTACTCGCGCCACAACCCGGCGGCCAACCTGAACTTCGGATTCGAGGTGGCTGACGACGTGCGGCGGCGCCTCATAATACCGCTGTGGAACGTCTACTCGTTCTTTGTTACCTACGCCAATATCGACAGGTTCGATCCCTCCGTCAACGCGCCTGAGGTGTCGGAGCGGGCCGAGCTCGACCGGTGGATCATCTCTGAGCTGAACACGGTCATCGCGGAGGTTACAGACGCTCTGGACGCGTTCCAGCCGGAACGCGGGGCCCGTGCGGTGGAGGAGTTCGTCGAGTACCTGTCCAACTGGTACGTCAGGCGGAGCAGGCGGAGATTCTGGAAGAGCGGCCTTGTCGGAGGGTCAGACGCCGCAGACCACGACAAGCTCTCGGCGTATGCCACCCTGTATGAGTGCCTGGTGACTCTGACCAAGCTGCTGGCCCCCTTCATGCCCTTCCTGACGGAGTCGATGTACCGGAACCTGGCCGGGTCCCGGAACGGCGGAAGAGAGAGCGTACACCTGGACGACTATCCCGAGGCCGACCCCTCGAAGATCGACACCCGGCTGTCGGCGGCGACGCGTTTGGCTATGCGGCTCTCCAGCCTCGGCCGGAGCGCCCGCGGAAGGGCGGGCATCAAGGTCCGCCAGCCGCTGGCCGAAGCCCTGTTCTTCCTTCGCTCGGCGGACGAGGCTGAGATGCTGCCACAGATCGAGGCGCAGGTGAGGGACGAGCTGAATGTGACGGGGGTTGCGCTCCTGGAAGACGCGTCCTCCGTCGTCTCCCTGGAGATCAAGCCGAACCTCCCTCTGCTCGGCCCGAAGTACGGAAGAGAGGTGCCGAACATCACTGCGCAGCTATCTCGGGCGGATGCACGAGAGGTCCACGAGCAAGTCAACGCCGGGCAGCCTGTGCAGCTGGAAGACTATTCGCTCCAGCCGGATGAGGTGATCGTGTCGAGCATGGACATGGCCGGGTACTCCGTGGCCTCCGGGTCCGGGTACACGGTGGCCGTTACGACAGCCGTGAGTGAGGAGATGCGACTTGAGGGCATGGCCAGAGAGGTCGTGCACAGGCTGCAGAATATGCGGCGCGAGGCTGGCTTCGATATCGCCGACCGTATCGAGACCTTCTACCTGGGAGATGAGGAGATAGGGCGCGTCCTGTCCGTCCACGGGGAGTACGTCGAGCAGGAGACCCTCTCACGTGCCCTCGTCGACCGCGAGCCGCCGGAGCGCGCGTACGTCGAGTCGCACCGGATCGACGGGCTGGATGTGACACTGGGCGTGCTCAGGGTGGAATAGGCAGGCACTGCGCCGCCCCGGAGCCGTTCTGGGCGCCGTTATCTGCTGCGGAGCTGGGGAAAGAGGACGACCTCTCGGATTGACGGCCTTCCCGAGAGGAGCATCACCAGGCGGTCGATGCCCATCCCCAGTCCTCCGGTCGGCGGCATGCCGTGCTCGACCGCGACGAGGAAGTCCTCGTCCAAGCGGTCGGTCTCCTCGCCCTCGAACTGATCACGGAGCGCCTCCTGCTCCTCGAATCGGGCGCGCTGGTCGACCGGGTCGTTGAGCTCGGTAAAGGCGTTGCATACCTCGCCGCCGGCGACGAAGCCCTCGAACCGCTCCACGAGCCGCGGGTCGTCCGTGCGTCTCTTGGCCAGCGGGGACATCTCCACGGGGTAGTCCACCAGGAAAGAGGGCTGGACAAGCTGGGGCTCGACCCTTGCCGAGATGAGCTTGTCGACGAGGCCGCCCCAGCTCCGCTGCTGGCTGACGTCTACGCCTATTGCTCTCATCTCCGTCTTGAGCGACTCTATGTCGTCGAGCTCCAGGATGTCGATGCCCGAGTGCTTGCGGACCTGCCCGCAGAGGTCGAGCCGGGGCCACGGCGGCGTGAAGTCGATGCGCTGGCCTCCGTACTCGACGACGGGAGAGCCCAGCACCTCCACGGCCAGGGAGTGGACCAGCTCCTCCACCATGGACATGACGTCGTTGTAGTCGGCGAATGCTTCGTAGCTCTCCAACATGGTGAATTCCGGGTTGTGCATCAGGTCGATGCCCTCGTTCCGGAAGACCTTGCCCATCTCGAAGACCCTTTCCAGGCCGCCGACGATGAGGCGCTTGAGGTACAGCTCGTGGGCGATTCGCAGGTACAGCTTCCGGTCGAGGGCCCTGTGGTGGGTCTCGAAGGGGTGGGCGATGGCCCCTGCGGCGACTGGCACCAGCGTGGGGGTCTCCACCTCGATGAAGCCCCGGCCCTCCATGAAGCGGCGCACGCCGCTGACTATGCGGCTTCTGAGGACCGCGACCTCTCTGGACTCCTCGTTCGATATGAGGTCCAGGTAGCGCTGCCGGTACCGGCTCTCGAGATCCGTCAGGCCGTGGAACTTCTCGGGCAGGGGGCGGATTGCCTTGCTGAGGACGCTGAAGTCAGAAACCTCGACGGTGACTTCGCCGGTCCTGGTCCTGAAGACCGGCCCCGTCGCGCCGAGCCAGTCCCCGATGTCGAGGTGTTGAAGAAGCTCGTACAGCTCGGGGATTTTGTTGCGGCGGAAGAAGAGCTGGATACGGCCTGAGCCGTCGACGAAGTCGGCAAAGGTGGCCCTGCCCATCCCGCGGAAGGTCGTGATCCGCCCGCCGACCGATACGGGGTCTGTTCGCGGCTCCTCAGCGCCCGAATCCTCGAGGGAGGAGAAGAGATCAAGTGCCTGTTGCGCGGTGTGGGAGCGGCGGTACCTGTGGGGGTAGGGGTCTATCCCCAGCTCTCTGAGTCTCGCGAGCTTGTTCAGGCGTCCCCTGACCAGCTCGCTTTCCGGCTCCGGCATCCGAGGGGCTAGCCGATCCTGGTGATGGTGAGCTCCATCACTCCCGACGGGGTCTCGACCTCAACCGTGTCGCCTACCAGGTGTCCGATGAGCGCGCTTCCGACTGGGGACTCGTTGGAGATCTTGCCCTCCAGCGGCGCGGCCTCCGCGCTCCCGACGAGCCTGTACGCCTTCTTATCGCCGGACGCGGTCTTGACGGTTATGGAGGAGCCGAACTCCACGGACTTCTTCCTTGCCTTCTTCCTCTCGCCGCTCTTGGCGGCGACGGCGTTGGACAGCAGACTCTCAAGCTCGCGTATACGGCCCTCCGTGAAGGCCTGCTCGTTCTTGGCCTCGTCGTATTCCGCGTTGTCCACAGTGCCGCCGCCCTGGCTGGCGTCGTGGATTCGCTTAGCCACCTCTCGCCGCTTGGCGGTCTTGAGGTGGTCAAGCTCTCCCTGCAGCTGCTTGAGCCCTTCGGGTGTGAGATAGACCTGGCGTGCGGGCATGGAACCTGCTCTCTGCCAACCAAAAAAGACTGAGAGGCCACCCGTCGCTTGCGATGGCTCCTCCCTCAGTCTCGACTATCTTACCGGACGGGGAAGCGGCTTGCAAACGGCGGCTGCGGCGGTAGTGAGGGCCGCCGTGCCCACTCCCAATTGGTAGAACTCCTCAAATATCTGCGGCAATCTGAGACATTTAGGGACATTCAGCTTTGGGGACTACCTAAAGGACTGCGACATGAGCGCGACATTGAGGGACATTGGAGCGACATTTAGTGCCATTACTGTGACAAAGTGCGACGCGCCCACGGCGCCGGTATGTGCGCCTGCGGCGCGGGAGCGTGGAAAGGGACCGGTCGTTGGCATAAGGAAAGATTAGCACGGGTGTGCGGGTCTGTCAAATGTCTGAACTGTGATTAGTGTGGTGAGGACGATGGGAATGATGCGGTTTCAGGAGCAGGGTTTCGCCTTGTTCGCCGTACGGCATGCCGACTATACTTGATTCTACTAACCGTTAAGCGAGGCGCAAGGTGAAGGCCGGGATCATCAACGTCACGGGATACGCGGGCTCGGAGCTCGCGCGAATCCTCGAAGGGCATCCAGAGGTGGAGGTCGCCTCGGTAACCGGCCGGAGCGCGGCTGGGAAGAGGCTGCCGGAGGTCTTCCCTCACCTTTGGCGACTGGACCTTCCGATCACCCGGAGCGTGGACGACTCAGTGGACGTCGTCTTCTCGGCGCTCCCCAGCGGCGCCAGCGCGGAGACGCTCGCTCCCCTGGTGGACGGAGGGGTGAAGGCGGTCGACCTAGCGGCCGACTTCCGCCTGCGCGACCCGGCGAAGTTCCGCCTGGCCTACAAGACCGAGCATCCGGCCCCTCACCTGCTTGAGAAGGCAGTGTACGGTCTGCCTGAGCTGCACCGCGAGCCGATCCGTCAGACCTCACTGGTCGCCAATCCTGGCTGCTTTCCGGAGGCCTCACTGTTGGCAATGGCCCCGGCGGTCCGCGAGGGGCTGGTCGTCGACGACGTGATCGTCGACGCCAAGTCCGGCATATCGGGCGCGGGCAGGGGAGGGTTGGCCACCGACGTGAAGGACCACTATGCCGAGGCCAACGAGAACGTCCTCGCGTACGGTCTGGACGGTCACGGCCACCAGCCTGAGATCGCCCAGGAGCTTGCCGGGCTCAGGGAGGCCGAGACGGCCCGCGTCACCTTCATCCCTCACCGCGTTCCCATGACGCGGGGCATCATGGCGACCTGCTATGCGCCGCTCCGGGACGAGTCGCTCGACAAAAGGGCCGTCCGGGAGGTCTACAGCGACTTCTACGCGAACGAGCCCTTCGTGCGGGTCGCCGACGAACCGCCTCAGACGAAGCAGACCGCGGGCTCCAACATGTGCCTGGTGTACCCCGCGGTGGACCAGCGGGCGGGCAGGCTAGTGGTGGTGAGCTGCATCGACAACCTGGTCAAGGGGGCCGCGGGCCAGGCGGTCCAGAACATGAACCTCATGTTCGGCCTGCGGGAACAGGAGGGCCTGGACCGGCTCGCGGTCTATCCTTGAGGAGCCGGGCAACTGGATACCGACGAGCGTTCGGGGCTAGAATAGGTCTGTAAGAACGCCTTCACACGGCCCCATCGTCTAGTGGACTAGGACGGCGGCCTTTCAAGCCGCAAACACGGATTCGAATTCCGTTGGGGCCACTTCTAACCGCTGTTACGTCGTCCCTTGCAGTCTCAACGAGACCCCACTCCCGTCGAGTGGGACGACAGCGGCTTGCACCCGTGCATCACCAAGGCCGGTGGTAAGAGTTGGGGTACGGCGGTTCACCATCGATGGACGGCGGCGTCACATCGGCCCAGGGGATGCCCCACCGTAACTCTCGCACAGGCCTGCAGGCGTGCCCTAGAAGAAGTTCGCTGTGTTCGTCGTCCGTCAATGTTAATGGCTCACCTACGCCTTCCTCTGTCCACGGGTATGACACCACATCAGGCTCGCCAAAAATCAGGTCCTGCGAGGGGGGCTAGCCACGGCGCTTACTTGCCGACCTCTTCGAGAACCTCCTGTTTGACGTGGTAGGAGTGCTGGTCCGTAGGAAAGTCTCCCCGCACGACGTCCCCGACGTAAGCCTCGAAGGCACCCAATATGTGCTCACTCAGGTTCCCGTACTTCTTGACGAACTTCGGGGTGAACCGGTCAAACAGGCCGAGGATATCGTGTGCGACCAGGCCCTGTCCGTCACAGTACACGCCGGCGCCATAGCTGATGGTGGGAACTCGGAGGCGCTCGGTTACGATCTTCGAGATCTCGTCCGGCACACACTCCAATATGACGGCGAACGCTCCCGCTTCCTCGACCGCCAACGCGTCCTCGATGACTTGCCGCGCCGTCTGCACGTCCCGACCCTGGGCCTTGTATCCTCCCAGCAAGGAGATGTGCTGTGGCGTCAGGCCAACATGGCCCATGACCGGCATTCCGGCCCTCACGATCGCCCTGACGATGTGGGCCGCGTCGACACCGCCCTCGACCTTCACCGAGTCGGCGCCGCCTTCCTGCATGAACCGGCCCGCGTTGATGATGGCATCGCGTTCGGAGGTGTTGTTCGACATGAATGGCATGTCGCCTACTACGAAGGCATACTTCGTTGCCCGCGTCACGGCCTTCGTGTGGTGGAGCATCTCTTGCAAGGTCACGGAAACGGTTGTCTCGTAGCCCAGGACAGTCATGCCCAGCGAATCGCCGACTAGAATCGTGTCCAGACCGGCGCGGTCGGCGAGCAGGGCCATTGGGTAGTCCGGGATGCTCAGCATCGTGATCTTCCGTCCCTGCTCCTTCATGGCCTGAAGGTCGAGTATCGTCGTCTTCTTTCGTTCTACCGGTCTGTCGCTCACTTTCTCACCTCGTTGTCTGTTCGCTGTCACCTTTAAGGGACTTGCTGTCCCGAGTCTCTGCCCGGGCCACCTATTATCCCACATTTCCCATATCAACCCTACAACGTGTGTCGTAATCAGTAACATCTACACCTGATGTAGCCGAATAGCAGAGCGCGGTGGTTTTCGTGAGTGCTAGACTGGTCGTGCTCTTCTATTTCAGTTCTTGATAACGTACCCACTCTGGAGGCACCCGATGGGTGAAAGTACCAACTCCCGCGCTCTAGGAGTCTGTCCGAGAAACAATGTTCTAAACGATATGCGTCATTAGTGGAGTGTAAAGATGCTATTTACTCCACGACAAAGTCCAGATTGCTGTAAGCAGGTTATTGCGTGGCGGGTTTCGTCTCCAGGAACGAATCCTCGGACAGGCTCCTAGGGAGTCGGCTGTCTTCAATGCGCTTTCACCCCATTGGCGGGGGACCCGAAGACGACAAAGAAGGACAAGAAGCATGGTTCATGGCAAGAATCGCATCCCTTATTGGATAGACCAGCGATTGACTGGCCTTGCGGGACCTGATGATGATGCTACCATCTCGGTTGGGCTGCCCTTTGAGCCTGAAGACTGCCAATATGGGAGATCCTGGTCCAGTTGGCTGCGTAGAGCAGCGGGATTCCCTACACTGTCGAGCGCAGGTGGTACAAGCCGGACGTGGCGCAGGGAGACCTGCGAGAGGTAGGAAAGAAGGGGACCTATGGCGAGTGTCTTGGCAACGCTGGCGGCCCTTGCTGTCATTGGTCTTTTGTTCGCGCTGGACCCTGGCGGGGCCATCGCCGAGAGTGGCTTCCCCGATTTCCGGGAAATGGACTGGAAGCAGCTCACGGCCTGGGGCTTCCGGACAATAGGCGTCGGCGTCGGCCTGCTGCTCGTGCTGTGGCTTTGGGTGAAGTACTCACCCAAACAGGAGATCAAGCATCAGGACCCATTGGAGTTGGGAACCCGGCGGCGCCCTGGGATGTCGGCTGCTGCTGTATCGGTGCTGGAAGACCGGGTGGTCAGCGACCGAACGCTGCTGGCGGCGATAGTCGAGATGTGCCAGCGCGGCACGTTGCAAGTCGAGTGCGTCGAAACAGAGAGCGGCTACCGGTACCGGCTGTCGAAGCAGGGTCCCGCGCAGTTTGACTGGGAGCAGCTGATATGCAACAGATTGCCATCGCGCCCCACAACGGTTCAAGAGCTGCGTGACGGGATAACCGAGCGCGAGGATGTCATCGGCTCTCAGTTGGGGAAGTACCTCCAGGACCGACGCCTCTTCGATGACAACCCGATGCGGGTAATGAGGCAACATGGAGCTGACGGATTCGAACTGGAAGTATTGGCCATCGTTTTGATGGGCGTTGGCGGCGGGCTTTGGATGGCTCTATGGCTGTCCCAATGGTGGGCGAACTCCCTGGTCGGCGCGTTCATAGGCTTCATATATATGCTAATCGCGACGCCGAACACGGGTATTCTGCCGGCGACGGAGACGGGGGCGTATGAGATAGGTCAGTGGCTTGGCTGGAAGGGATCTCTTCCCGGACCTGACCGGGAGGCCGGCCGGGACGGCCCCGACTCCATGTTGGCCTATGCCATCGCACTGGATGAGGCTCAGCCCTGGCTGGACGTCTCGCTCCCGGCTCCAGCATGGTTCGGCTCCGGTGAGCCAGCCTCCCTGAGTGCTTCCGACCTGGACGTGGCCTATCACGGCTTTATGTCCGCACCGGCGTGGGGCCTCGCCGGACGGTCCAGAGGCGCGTCGGAAGCGGCTGCGGAGCCATACAGCGAGGCAGAGCAGGAACTGTCCCAGGAACTGTCCCGATTGGCGCCGTCGTACACCGAGCAGGCCGAAGGCACGGCGAACAGCCAGGGCGGTGGTGGACCAGTGTATGAGAGACCACAAACTGAGGGCGTCACGCCTGAGACGGAGGCGCGAGGGGAAACAACGGCAGATCCCCCGAGTTCGCCGCTGGGCTATCGGAAGTACCGGTCTCCGGGGCAGGCGGAGGAGAAGAAGGACGGACGGGGGTGCGGTGGGTGCTTCATGTGGGTGGTCCGTCTGCTCGGCATAGGGGCGCTGGTCGTGGCGGTCGTGCTCGGCATCAACCTGGCTTCACCGGCTGTCGACCCGTGTCCGGCGCACTCTCCGGGTATCCCGCCACCCGGGCTGCTGGGCGTGGCGCTTGACGTTTTCCTGGATGAGTGCGTGAGCGTTGACGGGGAGGTGGTGTCGCACGACGTCGGCGAGCTGGTGGTGGAGATGGACCGCGGGGAGTACGTGCAGTGGGTGAGGGTCCGTGCACCGGCGGAGGTCTTCGAGCAGGTTTCCGTGGGCGGAGGGATCCGAATGGCCGGACGGATCGCGGAGCATGAGGACGGGGGATACGTGGTCCGTTACGGAGTGGACCGCGGGTGGTGGGGGAATCTCCGTGAGAACCTTCCAGGGGACGTTCTCACGCCCTAGAGCTGGGCCGCAGCCCCAATCCCTCACCTCCTGCGACGCCCTGAGGGTCCCGCCTCTACGCCTACTGGTTGAGGGCCTGGTCGAGGAGGCCGAGGCCCGGTCGATGCCAAGGCGCTCCACCCTGGGCGACGGCTCCTCCTCCTGCTTGAGGAGGGCGTGGGCGATGAGGTAACTATATGCTTCACACAGTGACGCTGGCTTGATGTTTTGGCGTCACCATGACACACACTCTTCCCAAGGGGGCTGCGGCTGATGAAAAGCCTTGACATCTCCGAGTGAGCTGCCAATCGCGGGGTCTGGCTATCAGTGCCGGGTTCAGCAGCCTTTCGATCAGAAATTACGGACGACTCTGACGGCCTTGCCTACAGCCGATTGAGGGACCGTGCCCGGCGACACAAGCTGCACATTGGCCCGGCATGACAGCGCGTGCCTGATCTCGTCTTCGATGCGAACTCTGAGCGAGTCCGCTCCGTGGTCACTCTCCACGAGGATGTCCAGCGAATCGTAGGGGCCGGGTCCGCTGATTACGACCTGGAACTCTCCGTTGACATCGGGCGCAAGCGTGTTCAAGACCTCGGCGATCCCCGACGGGAAGACGTTGATTCCACTGACGTGGAGCATGTCGTCGGAGCGCCCGGCCACCCTGAAACGGAAACCGGTCCTCCCACAGGTACAAGGCCCCGTCCCCAGGATGCCGATCAGGTCTCGGGTCCGATACCTGACGAGCGGCTGGGCTTCGCGGTCGAGGTTGGTTAGCACGATCTCACCGGAAGCGCCCGTCTCGATCGGCAGCACCTCCATCGAGGATGGATCGATGAGCTCGGCAAGAACCGCGCCCTGGCCCAGGAAGTGGAGCTCGTCAGCCTCGTCGCACACCGAAGCGAAGTTGCAGAGCACCTCGGCCATTCCGTAGTTGGCGTTCTTGGCCTTGAAGCCCCAGGTCTCCTCCATTCGAGCCTTGAATCCGGCATCTTCGATCCCGGGCTCGCCGCCAAAGAGTCCTAATTCCAGGCCCAACTCGGACGGTTCGATGCCCAGCTCATCCCTTACCACACCGGCAAGCCGGCTTGGATAAGAAGGGGTACACGAAATTGCGTCGACGCCCAGCTCCCCTATCGTCCTCACCAGCCGGCGGGAATCGCCGACTCCGAACGGCACCACGCTCGCCCCCGTCGTGGCGAGGTTGCGGTGGTCGGTGAAGCCACCCATCCAGAGCGAGTAGTTGAGGCAGTGGACTACGGTGTGCCGCGGGCGGAGCCCGGCGGCCCAGAACGCTCTCGCACCACACTCGTTGGTCTGCTCCATGTCTGTGTCGGTCAGGACCGTATAGATGAACTTCCCCGTCGAACCGGAGCTTCTGTGTACCGTCGTCACCAACTCGCGGGAGGAAGCCAGGTAGTCACCGAATGGCGGTTCGCGTTCTTGAGACTCACGCAGCTCCGCCTTTGTGGTGAAGGGCAGACTCGAGAGGTCCTGGCGACCTCGAACATCGCGAGGGGCCAGTCCTGCCTCGTCTAGCTTGCTGCGATAGAACGGGCTCTCGGAGTAGACGTAGTCGACCTGTCGGACGAGCTTATTGCGTTCCAGGGCGGCTTGCTCAGCCTCGCCGATGGTCTCGACCCCGGCGTTCCACATACTCCGGTTCAACCCCGGCCCCCGCCCATCCCGCTGGCCGTTCTCTTCGCGTATTCGAAGTAGCTGCCCTCTTGTATGCATTCCATGATCTGCCTGGCCTCGAGGTCGAGGGTCTGCTCAAAAGTCGAGTGCATTCCCTGTTCAATCGCCGTCCGCGATAGCCGTAAAGCCAACGGGGACCGCTCGGCGATCCTTCCAGCCATCTCCATCGCCTCATCGACCAGGCTATCGCCGGGGACGACCCGGTTGACGAGCCCAATCCTGGCGGCCTCTTCCGCGTCGATGAACTCCCCGGTAAAGACGAGCTCCTTGGCCTTTCCAAGGCCGACGAGATGGGAAAGGAGCTTGGTGCCCGCGGTCGTGACGGTCATGCCCACCGCCGTCTCAGGAAAGCCGAACCGGGCGTCTTCGGACGCTATCCTGATGTCGCAACTCATGGCGAACTCGCACCCGCCGCCGACCGCATAGCCTCGGACCGCAGCGATCAGAGGCTTGCCCAAGCGCATGACGGCCCGCTGGACCTCCTGGAGACCGGCCACCTCTTCCTCCCAGGTCTCCATAGTCTTCCCAGCGGCCGTCTCCTTCAGGTCTTCGCCCGAGCAGAAGGCCCGCCCCGTGCCGGTCAGTATCGCGCCTGACACGGCTGGGTCCTGCCTGGCATCGTCGAGGCGTCCTACAAGCTGAGTCAGCATCTCCAGGTTGATCGCGTTCAGGCGATGCGGCCTGTTCAGCGTGAGTACCGCGATGTTCTCGCGCAGCTCGTAGAGGACGGGTTGCTCTGTCATTGCTGTTACCTCCGATGGCCGGGAGGGCGCACCCCCTTTTGGACTGTCTCCTGGGTCTGCGGTCCTATTGACTTCGCAGTCAATAACCTGGACAAGCGGGTTTCGTAGACTACAATACCATCCAAAGTAAGGGCCCGTCCCCGCCGGACAGGATGCGGCGACGCGTCAGGCGGAAGCATTGCTATCAGCTCGTGGGACCAGCTCCATCCCTGCGCGGTGTGTGGGCTGTGCTATCGCCATCGCCGTGATGGCGATAGCCTCCGTCCTGCCGATCGCCTGCTCGTCTTCGCCTGTGGAGGTCAGTCCAACGCCCGTCAGCGTCGCCTCCCCTGTTCCCACCCCTCCAGCGGGGCTGGAGATTTTCGTCGCGAACTGCGCCGCCCGCCATGGAGTCGATGCCGCGGGCCAACCCGACTGGCACATCCCGAAGGACGACGGCACGCTGCCGCCTCCCCCTCTCAATGGCGACGGCCATACGTGGCATCACGGCGACGGCCTCTTGTACAGGATCGTCAGCCAGGGAGGGCAGATGTTTGAAGACCCGCGCTTTCCCGACTTCAAGAGCGCGATGCCGGCGTTTGGGGAACGGCTCAACCACGAGGACATAGTCGAAGTCCTGACCTATATCAAGAGCCTCTGGGGGGGAAAGACCAGTCGAGGTCTGTCCATACAGGAGGCGCAGGCACTGGCGAGTGAAGTCGACCCGTTCCCGCCGAGCGGGCAGTAGGGAATTGGAAACGGTACCACCCGAACTGTGTCCCCGGCCCTTTTGATTGCCGCTCCCGCGGGAATGAAGTTGCGTAGAGTCTACGGACTGCCGGGAACCAAACCCGCGCCGATTACGTCTATAGTAGTAGACGGGCAGCGGCGCATCCGCGCTGGACATGCCACTACAGGGGGACGATCATGATGATCCACAGAATGAGACTCATGGCGCTATTGGCGGCGCTGCTGATGGTACTTGTGATGGCCTGCGGCGGGGACGACGCTGAATCTGGCGAATACTTGCAAGAGTCCTTTGGGCTTCAGGCTCGTGGTGAACGTGGGCTGCAGGGAGCTTATGGGCTGCCGGGGGCTCCTGGGGCTGCGGCGACCCCTGCACCTCAGCAGGCGATGATGGCTCTCTCCGCGAAGGAGGTGATCAAGGAGGTGCCTGTCGAGAGGGTGGTCACCAAGGAGGTGATCAAGGAGGTGGAGGTACCGGGCGAGACGGTGGTGGTCGAGAGGGAGGTGGTCAAGGAGGTCGAAACCCAGGCGGCCATGGCCGTTACTTCGACCGACTCGTATGCCGCGCCCACTTCCGGTGACTCGACCGACGAGCAGGCCGCGCTGGTCTCCCAGCGTCGGATCATCGTGCGCACCGCCGACCTGTCCCTGGTCGTCGATGACGTCTCGGGGGCCATTGACGAGGTGAGCCGGATGGCCGAGAGCATGGGAGGCTGGGTCGTATCGTCCGACCGCAGCACGAAGCACTCCGGCTTCGTGTCGGTTCGCGTCCCCGCCGAATCGCTGGAGGAGACGATCGACGAGCTCCGCGAGCTTGCCGTCGAGGTCCAGTCTGAGATGACGACTAGCAAGGACGTGACCGACGAGTACGTGGACACGACCGCCCGGCTTACGAACATGCAGGCCACGCAGGCCGCGCTCATCAGGCTGCTGGAGCGGGCCGAGAAGGTCGAGGACGCTCTCAAGGTCCAGAACGAGCTGACGTGGGTCCAGGAGGAGATCGAGAAGCTCCAGGGCCGCATCAAGTTCCTGGAACAGACCTCGGCGTTCTCCCTGGTGAACGTGAGGCTCAGCCTGGCGTCCGTCGACATGGGCGTCGACGCGGGGGCTGACCGGACCGTGAGCGTCGGCCGGGTGGCCCGCTTCCGGGCGACCTTCGAGCCCCCGGAGGGCATGGAGGAGTTCAACTACACCTGGGACTTCGGCGACGGCAACCGGATCACCGAGACGCGCACGGCGCCCACCGTCGACGAGGGCAAGCGCGTTACGGCAACGGTCACGCACGTGTACGGGGACGATCGCGATTCGCCCTTCATCGTCGGGATAGAGATCACCGGGTTCGGAGACGAAGGTCTCGCGGACGGGAGCGACACGGTGATCGTTACCGTCACCAAGATACCCAGCATAGAGGTGTTCGCAGGGGAGAGCATGACGGTCGAGGCGGGCCAAAGTGTCGATCTCGACGGATCGTTCACGCGGCCGGAAGGACTCACCGACCTGGTGTACAGGTGGGACTTCGGCGACGGCTCGGCTCCTGTCACGGAAGCGGTGGCCGAGGGCGCGACCAGAGCGGTCGCCGCGCACGCCTACGCCGACCCCCGTCCCTTCCCGTACACCGTGACCCTCACCGTCACCGGGCAGAGCGACGCCGGCGAGATCGAGGGATCGAGCTCGCTGAACGTGTACGTTATCGAGACCGAGGCGTGGGTGCTGTCGGGCTGGAGCCCGCTGGATACGTGGAAGCTGGCGACACGTGCGCTTTCAGGCGTCGGCGTGGTGGTGGGCACCGCGCTGATCTTCGCCGCGATCTTCAGCCCGGTGTGGCTGATCGCCATCGGGGCCTGGATATTCCTGCGCCGCAGACGCTCGGCCAGGGTCGATGACGACGGCCCGCGCGACGACGCTCCCGAGACCGTGAGCCAGCAAGACTGAAGGCTCATGCCGGTAACCAGACACTTCACGGCGACCGGGTTCATCGTCCACGACGGGCACGTTCTGCTCCACTGGCACCCGAAGATCGGGGCCTGGCTCCCACCCGGCGGCCACGTGGAGCAGAACGAGGACCCGGTGCAGGCCGTTCGCCGTGAGGTGATGGAAGAGACCGGGGTCGAGGTTGAGGTGGTGTCCACGCAGCCGCGGCTGGGGCTGGGCTATCCGACGGAAGTCGAGCCGCCGTACACGATAATGGTGGAGGACATTCACGATCCGGTAGACGGCTTCCACAAGCACATAGACATGATCTACTTCTGCCGTCCTTCGAGGCTGCCCGCGGTCCTGGAGGACGGATGGCTCTGGGTGAGCAGGGAAGACCTGGCCGCCGGGGCCATCCTGGCGCCCGGCAGTCCCAAGGCCGCTCCGGCGCCCGACGACGTCCGGCTGCTGGCCGGCAAGGCCTTCGAGATCGTCGAGGGCGCGGGGACCTGACTAACAATCCAGTGTGGGTGAGAAATGCAGGAATCGTCCTGTCGTGTTGTCATTCTTGTAGATGTCGACTAATTCGCTGACAGAAAACGCAGTGTCTCCAGTGGGTTCTTGCCCCCCAGGCCTTGGTGTGGCCGCTCCGTGTTGTAGTAGAGGAGGTACTGCATCAACTCATCCTTCAACGCCTTTACAGACTCGAAGGTGGTCCCTTCCAGCAGGTCATCGTTCAGGGGGCGCCAGAACCGTTCCACCTTCCCGTTGGTCTGCGGCCGGTAGGGCCGAGTGTAGCGGTGCTTGATCCCCAGCTCCACCAGCATCCGCTCCATGGGATGATGGGTCCGATTCCTGGGCGAGGCCATCTCAGGGCCGTTGTCGGTGATGATTGCCTCGAAGCGCACCCCGTATTCGGCGTTGAGCATGTTGATGCACTTGAGCGTGGCGAACATCACACTCAGACTCTTTAGGTCATCGACCACCTCGGCCCAGGCCAGCCGGGTGCAGGCATCCACTATCGATACCAGGTAGTAGCGCTGCCTGGCGCCCAGCACCAGATCCCGGCTCAGGTGGTGCGAGTCCAGGTGGCCCAACTCCCCGGCACGGGTCTTGATTATCCTGCGCTTGGTGGTCTGAATCTCCTTGGTCAACCTGTTGAGGCCGTGGCGCTTGGTTATGGCGTAGATGGTGGAAGGTGAAGGGGTATGGGACTTGAGAGTCGGCTTGAGTATGGCATAGATCTCGTAGCGGTTGATACCTTTGCGCCGCTGCTCCAGCACCTTCTCTTCGATCAACGGCAGGATGCGGCGGCTCTTCCACTTGGGTCCTCGTTTCAGGGGCAGCAGGGCCTCATCGGCACACGTCTGCCGGTAGCGGTTGTAGTACTTGGCAAAGGTCTGGCGGTTGGTGCCATGGAACTTGTAGAAGTCTTGGACGAAGCGGAACCGAACGTGCTTCTTCGCCTTGACCAGCTCGTACTCCCGGATGAGAAACCGCCACTTCTGTATGTAGCTTCGCTCCACCGTCCGGTCATTGCTGTTGTCTCGCATCTTCGCCTCCAGATCGGTCTACCATTGAATACCAATCTGTCAGCGAATTACCTAACATCTACAATTCTGAGGAGTGCAGCGACGAAGAATCTAAGACCTCTGCACACACGCCGGGCCATTGAGGAAGAGACCGCCTCCAATTGCAGGCCTTAGATTCCTCACTTCGCTGGCGCTACGTTCGGAATGACATTCGGCGGTCCTCAAGGTCCGACTGAAGACTGAGACACTACCGACCTGACGGTTTCCTTGACGCCTTCCGGCCATGCGTGCTAGCGTTGATGGACAGGAAATACAGTCTGCTGAGACGGGGAGTAGTAGCGGGCGCATCGGCGTCAGAGAGCCGGGGATGGTGGAAGCCCGGCGCAAGGAAGCCCGCGAACTCGCCCCTGAGCATCCGGCCTGAACGCTGGTCTCGTGTCTGGCTACATGGATTCCCGCCTTCGCGGGAATGACGTGCAGGAGGGGGCGGGAATGACAGGGTAGGGTTGGACGGCTGGCGCCGTTATCGCCATAGAGCGCCCCGAACGTTCGGGGAACCAGGGTGGTACCGCGGGTTAAACCTCGTCCCTCACACGGACGGGGTTTTTGTTTTTGGCGGTGCAGGGATCACAGCCAGGAGCGTGGGGAAAATGGTCACATCTACAAAGATTGCGGAGCGGCGCTACGGTCACGCCGAGATAGAGGCGAAGTGGCAGGACCGTTGGGACGCGGACCGGCTCTACGAGGTCCGGGACGACGACCCGCGCCCCAAGTGGTACGAGCTCACCATGTACCCGTACCCTTCGGGCGACCTCCACATCGGCCACTGGTACGCCATGTCGGGCGCGGACGCCCACGCCCGGTTCATGCGGATGAAGGGCTATAACGTCCTGCATCCGATGGGGTTCGATGCCTTCGGCCTGAACGCCGAGAACGCCGCGATCGAGCGTGGAATCCATCCGGCCAGGTGGACCTTGGGCAACATAGAAAAGATGCGCCGGCAGTTCCGCTCGATGGGCCCGCTCTACGACTGGGACCGCGAGCTGGTGACCTGCGTCCCCGAGTACTACCGGTGGAACCAGTGGATATTCCTCCAGTTCCTGAAGGCCGGGCTGGCCTACCGCGACTTCGCGCCCGCCAACTGGTGCCCGACTGACAACACCGTCCTGGCCAACGAGCAGGTCGTGGACGGCCGCTGCGAGCGGTGCGACTCCGAGGTCGTTCGCCGCGAGCTGAACCAGTGGCTGTTCCGCGTGACGAAGTACGCGGACGAGCTGCTGGACCATTCCAAGATCGACTGGCCTGAGAAGATCAACGTCATGCAGACAAACTGGATCGGCCGCAGCGAGGGCGTCGATGTCGAGTTCGACATATCCGAGTACGGCCTCGATCAGACGGCGCTGACGACCTTCACCACGCGCATCGACACGATCTTCGGCGTGACGTTCGTGGTGCTGGCCCCCGAGCACCCGCTGGTCGACGATCTAACGACGCCCGAGCATAGGGCCGAAGTCGAGGCCTACGTGGACCAGGCGCGCCGCCAGACCGAGATCGAACGCATGTCGACCGAAAAGGTCAAGACTGGCCTGTTCACCGGCTCCTACGCGGTAAACAGGCTTAACGGAGAGCGTGTGCCGATCCTGATCGGGGACTACGTGCTGCTGACGTACGGCACCGGTATCGTGATGGGCGTGCCGGCGCACGATCAGCGCGACTTCGAGTTCGCCCGGAAGTACGACCTGCCGATCAAGGTCGTCGTCGCCCCGGACGGTTGGGACGGCGCGCCGATTGAGGAGGCGTACCTGGAAGAGGGGACGCAGGCCGCATCGGGCCAGTTCGACGGCCTGCCCAGCGCCGAAGGCAAGCGGTACATCGCCGACTTCATCGAGTCACAGGGCTGGGGCAAGAGGGCCGTGCAGTACCGGATGCGCGATTGGCTCATCTCTCGACAGCGCTACTGGGGCACCCCGATACCGGTGGTCTACTGCGACGACTGCGGCACCGTGCCCGTTCCGGAGGAGGACCTGCCAGTTCTACTGCCGGAGGACGCAGAGTTCCGCCCAACCGGCGAGTCTCCGCTGGCGCTGCACGAAGGCTTCGTGAACGCGGCCTGCGCGCAGTGCGGCGGGCCGGCAAAGCGCGAGACGGACACGATGGACACCTTCGTCGATTCGTCGTGGTACCAGTTCCGGTTCGCCAGCCCCAAGTTCGACGGCGGCATGTTCGAGCCCGAAGCGCTGGAGGCCTGGGGTGCGGTGGACCAGTACACCGGCGGAGCGGAGCACGCCGTCATGCATCTGCTGTACGCGCGGTTCTTCACGAAGGCGATGCGCGACCTTGGCCTGCTGGACTTCGACGAGCCCTTTATCCGCCTGTTCAACCAGGGACACATCCTGTCCGAGGGCGAGAAGATGAGCAAGTCGCGCGGCTATGTCGTCGCGCCCGACGAGTACGTCGGCAGGTACGGTGCGGACGCGGTCCGCTGCTACCTGATGTTCATAGGCCCATGGGACCAGGGCGGTAGCTGGAGCGAGTCGGGAGTCAACGGCATCTCCCGGTGGCTGAACCGCCTGTGGGAGCTGGCGCAGCGCGACCCGAGCGAGCTCGACGCGGGCCCGGTCGACGAGGACGCCGCCGCCGATCTGAGACGAAGCGTGCACAAGACGATACGACGCGTGACCGAGGACCTGGACAGGTTCAAGTTCAACACGTCGCTGGCCGCCCTGATGGAGCTGTCGAACTCGATGAACCAGGCGTGGGAAAACAGAGGCATACACGCGGAGGCGTGGAGCGAGGCGGTGGAGAGCCTGCTGGTCCAGCTGGCTCCCATGGCGCCCCACGTGACGGAGGAGCTGTGGGAGCGGACCGGGCGGGACTTCAGCGTCCACAACCGGCCCTGGCCCGAATGGGACCCGGCGTTGGCCGCCGACGAGGTGATCACGCTGGTCGTCCAGGTCAACGGCCGCCTGCGAGACAGGATCGAGGCGCCCGCGTCAGTCACCGAGGAGGAGGCGAAGTCGGCCGCCCTGCGGAGCGAGCGGGTCAAGCCCCACATCGAGGGCAAAGAGCTCACCAGGGTCGTCTACGTCCCCGGCAAGCTGGTGAACGTAGTGGCGAGGTAGACCCAACTGCGAGGGATGTGGCCAGGAGTGGCCGGATCGCCCTGGTGGGATCTCGACGTCGAGGGCTCCCCCTCCGGGTATCTGACCTTCGAAGACGACATGCTGCGCCGATTCTACAGAGAAATGGCGGGTATCTGCTCGCGCTGGAGTGGGTGCTTCTGTCCAGTGGAGACCTGAATCGGTCCTAGGCGCCAGCGCCGGCGACGTGGCTCTCAGAACATCTTTCGCTGGCCGTGCGACGTTCTATTGGAAGACTTGCTCCAGAAGTCTAGACCTCTAGGATGCCGAGACGCGAATAACAGATAGAACATCGGTGCGCTGTTGGTGTTCCGGATCACCTCTGGCTCCCCGAAGTGTGTGAACCCCAGGCGCTTCCGGAGACTTGCCGTGAAGGTCTCGATTAGAATGTGGGTGTGCGGTCGCGACGGGTCGCCCTCGGCAGCAAAGTATTCCTCCCTCCAAGTCTCGTCGCCGAGAAACTTGTCCACTGCCGCGATTTCGTGGTGAGCATTCCGCTTTATAGCGGTGCTGTGGAAGGTCACTATCAAGTCAATTGAGCGATGCTGACACAGAGCAGCCAGGCTGTCGAACGTGACCTCATATGTCCAAGGGTCTATGAAACAGAGTACCAGGGCCCCAGAGGGAAGACTGCGATAAATAGCGCTGGCCGCTTCGTTACAGTCAAGACCGTAGTAGGAGACCTGACTGTCGGGAAACTTGGCCTCCTGCCGTTGCTTTAGTGCGTTCACGAAGTCATGGTTCTGATCGTTGAGATAGAGGTGGGTGAACGGCGTCTTACAACCGAGGGCTAGCATAGGTGACCCCTCGAACTCCTCCCCGGTCGTCTTGTCCAGACACAGACCTGGCCCGGCGAATAGGTCAACGTAGAGCCGGGTGTGCCAGCGATTTTTCATGCCCGTGCTGAACATCTCGGCGAAGCGGGAGACGAAGTGTAGTTTGTCCCGACTCCACGGACCTTGGCCGATCGCTGGCAGCCCGTCGCTCGCCAGTTTCGTGTCTTGAACCATCGAAGGCTAACCTTATGCGAGAACGGGTTGACGAGTACTATCCGGCATCTGGTCCCAGGTACGATCCTCGAGTATCCGCCCGTTGGCCTTACTGGTTCTCCCGCCCCACTGCTTGAAAAAGAACGGAACGGCCGCCTTCTCACAGTCGTCCCTGATGCGGAGAGCCCACTCCTCTTTCATCGGCCTGGCCCTGTGGCCGCTTTCTCCGCCCACGATTACCCACTGGAGAGAGGAGAGGTAAGGGCGCAGGTCTACGGCCTTCAACAGAGGCTCGACCGACAAGAACCGCACCCTCGCCGGGATCTTCTGAAGGATGGGTATGCGCCGGTCTGCCCAATACTGATTCTCCACCGATGTTCCGGCCCATACGTGGTCGGGCCAAGTTGATTGGTCCATCCCCCGTTCTGCGAAATCCAGCATCCTTTCCGGCCGCTTCGTCAGGACCTGATAGATGTGGGTGTTGTAGGTCTCCATCTTCTGGAACACCTTGCGGACGTACTCGAATGGGATCTCCTCGTGGAAGAGGTCACTCATGCTGTTGACGAACACGCGGCGCGGTGCACGCCAACTGCCGGGGTCGGCCAGTCTCCCCGGGTGCAGCCGAATAGTAGTCTTTCCCGGAAGGAAAGGGCCGCCCCGCTTGAATCTCAAGGTGATGGTCTCCGCATAGCAATGGGCACAACCAGGGCTAACTTTGGTACAGCCTGTTACGGGATTCCAGGTAGCGTCCGTCCACTCGATTGAGCTCTTATCTGACAATGCTCAGCCCCACACACTTACTTGATCTCGTCATTTAGAACAAAGGTAGAACACACGTACGGACAAGTCAAGGCGAATTTGGAGCTTGGTTTGGCAAGTTGGGAGTAGGGACGGCCGCGTGGCCAGGGGGCCCGACGCCAGTCCGTCGCACTATGATATAGTCCGCCGCGCAACCCCAGAGGCCCTGGAGGCTCCGTGAAGTACTCGCTGTTCAGCCTGGTCCGCAACGGACTGAGCCACCACGAAAAGTGGCCTCGGGCCTGGCGCCACCCTGAGCCCAGGAGCGAGTACGAGGTCGTTGTCGTCGGCGGGGGCGGACACGGTCTGGCGACCGCTTACTATCTCGCCAAGGTTCACGGCGTCACCAACGTGGCCGTCCTGGAGAAGGGCTACGTGGGCGGCGGAAACACGGGCAGGAACACAGAAGTGGTCCGCTCCAACTACCTCTGGGACGAGGCCGCTCACCTTTATGAGTTCTCGCTGAAGCTGTGGGAGGGTCTGAGCCTCGACCTCAACTTCAACCTGATGTACAGCAAGCGCGGGCTTCTGAGTCTCGGCCACAGCCTCCAGGAGATGCGCGACATCGCCCGGCGGGTGCACGCGAACCGGTTGAACGGGATCGACAGCGAGCTATTGACCCCGCAGGAGGTCAAGGAGATCGTGCCGATCATCAACATCTCCGAGGATTCCCGGTATCCGATCATGGGAGCCTCGTACCAGCGCAGGGGAGGGACCGCACGGCACGATGCGGTCGCGTGGGGGTTTGCGCGGGCGGCGGACGCGCGCGGCGTGGACGTTATCCAGCAGTGCGAGGTCACCGGGTTCCGCCAGGAGAACGGGCGCGTCGTTGGCGTCGACACCACGCGCGGATACATAGGCGCGAAGAAGGTAGCCGTGGTCACGGCGGGCAACTCGGGGGTACTGGCCAGCATGGCGGGCTTCCGGCTGCCTCTCGAGAGCCATCCCCTCCAGGCATGGGTAAGCGAGCCGATCAAGCCGGTGCTGCATTCTGTGGTCATGTCGAACGCGGTACACGCCTACATCAGCCAGACGGACCGTGGAGAGCTGCTCTCCGGAGCGGGCATCGACTCGTACAACGGCTATGGACAGCGCGGCAGCTTCAGCGTCCCGGAGCACGCCATGGCCGCCCTGGTCGAGCTGTTCCCAATCTTCAGCAGACTCAGAATGATGCGGCAGTGGGGCGGCATTGTCGACACGTGCCCGGACGCGTGTCCGATAATCAGCGCCACGCCGGTAGACGGGCTCTACTTCAACTGCGGCTGGGGCACGGGCGGGTACAAGGCGACGCCGGGATCGGGGTGGGTGTTCGCCCACATGCTGGCTACCGGACGGCCGCACGAGCTCGCCGAGCCGTTTTCGCTGGACCGGTTCAGGACCGGCCACCTAATCGACGAGCACGGCGCGGCCGGGGTTGCCCACTAGCCGCGAACGAAAGACAGATGCTGCTTATCGAGTGTCCCTGGTGCGGGGAGAGAGACGAGTCCGAATTCACCTACGGCGGTGAGGCCCACATCGTTCGCCCCGAAAACCCTGAGAGCGTTACCGACGCGGAATGGGGCGGCTACATCTTCTACCGCAAGAACCCGAAGGGAGACCACCTGGAGCAGTGGTGCCACTCCTCGGGCTGCAGGCGCTGGTTCAACGTACGCCGCGACACCATGACCTACCAGATCAAAGAGGTCTACGGCGTCGGTGATGCACCGGCCGGAGACGAGCGATGACTCAGCTAAACAGGCTCCCGCGGGGAGGGCGCGTCGACCGCGGCCGGACGCTCGACTTCACGTTCAACGGCAGGAGCTACGAGGGGTTCCAGGGGGACACGCTCGCCTCGGCGCTTCTGGCGAATGGCGTGCGCCTTGTGGGCCGGAGCTTCAAGTACCACCGTCCGCGGGGCATCGTCGGGAGCGGCGTCGAGGAGCCCAACGCGTTGGTCCAGCTAGGGACGGGCGCCCAGACTCTGCCCAACTACGTCGCTACTCAGGTCGAGCTCTACGACGGTCTGGAGGCGGCGAGCGTCAACTGCTGGCCGTCGGTGGGCTTCGATCTGCGCGCCGTCAACGGCGTCATATCGCGCTTCCTGCCGCCTGGCTTCTACTACAAGACATTCATGTGGCCGAGGTCGTTGTGGCCATTCTACGAGCGCGTGCTCCGAGGTGCCGGAGGGCTTGGAGTCGCGCCAACCGGGCCCGACGCGGACCGGTACGACAAGATGCATGCCCACTGCGACGTCCTGGTGGTCGGCGCGGGGCCGGCCGGCATCGCCGCCGCCCTGGAGGCCGGGCGCACCGGAGCGAGGGTAATCGTGGTCGACGAGCAGCAGGAGCCAGGAGGCAGCCTGCTGGCGAGCAGCCAGTTAATTGGGAACGAGCCTGCCGCGAGGTGGCTGGATTCGGCGCTTTCCGAGCTGAGGGACATGGGCGAGGTCCGCCTCATGCCTCGCAGCACGGCGTTCGGGTACTACGATCACAACTTTGTAACCGTGCTCGAACGGGTCACGGACCACCTTGGGCCGTCCGGAGGCAACGTGCCGCGCCAGCGCATCTGGCGAGTGAGAGCGAAGCAGGTCGTACTGGCGACGGGTGCCATCGAGCGCCCGCTGGTCTTCCGAAACAACGACCGCCCCGGCGTCATGCTCCCTTCGGCGGTGTCTACCTACGTGAACCGCTATGGAGTAGCCCCGGGCCGCCGGGTCGTCGTGTTCACGAATAACGACAGCGCGTACCGTGCCGCGCTGGACCTCGTCGACGCGGGAGTCGACATGCGGGCCGTCGTCGACGTCCGGCCCGAGACTCGTGGCAAGTTGCCGGACATGGTTGCAGGCAGGGGAGTGGAGGTCCTCCCAGGCCACGTGCTGGTGGACGTTCGCGGCGGCAGGAGCGTTAAGGCGGTCGAGGTGGGACGCGTGGACGGAGGATCGGTCGCCGGCGGGTCTCGGCGAATCGAATGTGACCTGGTGGCTACGTCCGGGGGATGGAACCCGACGCTGAATCTGCATTCGCAGTCGGGCGGACAGCCCAAGTTCGACGACTCCAGGTCGTGCTTTGTTCCCGGACCGTCCGTACAGGCGGAGCGTTCGGCCGGCTCGTGCAACGGCGCCTTCAGTCTGAGGGAGTGTCTCGCGCAGGGCTTTGCCGCGGGTTCGGAGGCAGCCGGCGCAGCCGGATTCGGCGATGGTCTGCCTTCCTCATCCGTACCGGAGACTGACGATCACGAGCAAGTTAAGACAAGCACCTGCTGGGTCGTGCCGGGAACGAGTCCGGCGGGGAGGGACCGCAAGCGCTTCGTCGACCTGCAGACCGACACGACCCTGGCCGACATAGCGGTCTCCGCCCGCGAGGGGTACGAGCTGATCGAGCACGTCAAGCGCTACACCACGCTGGGGATGGGTACGGACCAGGGCCGAACGGGCGCGGTCAACGGCATCGGCGCGCTCGCCGAAATACTCGACAGGCCGATCTCGGAAATAGGGACCACGACGTTCCGGCAGCCATACACGCCGGTCACCTTCGGCGCTATGGCGGGCCGCGACCTGGGCGAGCTCTTCGACCCTGTCCGGAAGACGGCGATGCACGAGTGGCACGTCCAGGCCGGGGCGGAGTTAGAGGACGTTGGCCAGTGGAAGCGCCCCTGGTACTACCCCCGGCCGGGCGAGTCGATGCGCGACGCGGTCAATAGGGAGTGCCTCGCCGTGCGGAACGCGGTCGGGGTCCTCGATGCGTCGACCCTTGGGAAGATCGACGTCAGGGGGCCGGACGCAGCGACGTTCCTGAACCGTGTCTACATTAATGGATGGACGAAGCTCGGCATTGGGCGCTGCCGCTACGGCTTCATGCTCAACGAAGAGGGCATGCTGCTCGACGACGGCGTCACCGCGCGGCTCGCCGAGTACCACTTCCTGATGCACACGACAAGCTCTGGAGCGGCCGCCGTGATGGCGTGGCTCGAGCGGTGGCTGCAGACCGAGTGGCCGTACCTCAAGGTGTATCTGACGTCGGTGACCGACCACTGGGCCACCGTGTCGATCAACGGGCCGCACGCTCGCCGGGTCATGGAGAAGCTGTGCGGCGACGTGGACCTTTCGAACGAGGCGTTTCCCTTCATGTCGGTCCGCAACGGCACCGTGGCGGGAATCCCGGCCCGCATCTTCCGGATCAGCTTCGCCGGCGAGATGTGCTTCGAGGTCAACGTCGACGCCAACTACGGCCTGCAGATATGGGAGGCGGTGATGGAGGCCGGCGAGGAGTTCGGCATCACCCCGTTCGGTACTGAGGCGATGCACCTCCTGAGGGCGGAGAAGGGCTACGTGATCGTGGGGCAGGACACCGACGGCTCGATGACGCCGGTCGATATCGGCGTAGGGGGCATGGTGTCGCGGCGCAAGGACTTCCTGGGCAAACGGTCGCTGTCAATGGAGCACCTCGTGCGGGACGACCGGAAGCAGCTCGTTGGTCTGCTCACCGAAGACGACCAGGAGGTGCTGCCCGAGGGAGGCCAGATCGTCGACGACACGTCCGCGCCAACGCCGGTCCCGATGCTGGGCCACGTGACCTCCAGCTACTATAGCGTGAACCTTGGGCGCTCCATCGCGCTGGGAGTCGTGAAGGGCGGACGGGCCCGTGAAGGCGATGTGGTCTACGTGCCCCTCGCGGGCGGGCGCTCGATCGCGGCGCGAATCGCGAGTCCATCTTTCTACGATTCGAAGGGGGACAGGCAGAATGTCGACTGACGGGACAGGACGCCAGTCCCCGTTGAGCCGCTTCTTTCGCACGGTGGGCGCCGCCAGTCGGGCTGAAGACGCCGCGGTCGTCATCTCTGAGCGGCCGTTCCTGGGGCACCTGAACCTGCGGGGCGACCCCGAAGACGCGGGCTTCTCGAGCGCGGCAGCGGCCGTCCTGGGACTCGCCCTGCCGACGGAGCCCAACACGGCGGCCGTCAACGGCGAGATGCTGGCCCTATGGCTCGGGCCGGACGAGTGGCTTGTCGTCACGCCTCCGAGTGCTCAGACCCGGCTTTCCGACTCGCTCGAAGCCGCCCTGAGCGCCACGCACGCCGCCGTCACCGACGTGACCGGCGGCCAGACGGTGATAACACTCAGCGGCTCCAGGGCCCGCGACGTCTTGGCCAAGGGCTGTCCGCTCGACCTCCACCCCGCGGTCTTCAAGCCCGGCCACTGCGCCCAGACTCTCGTAGCGAAGGCCAACGTGACGATCCGCTGCGTTGATGACTCGCCCTCATTCGAGCTGATCGTTCGCCGAAGCTTCGCCGAGTACGTGGCCCTCTGGCTCCACGACGCCGCGCAGGAATACGGCCCCTCCGTCGTACCGCCGTCGTTCCGCGCCGGTGCGAGTTAGGGATACAATACACCCGCGTCGTCGCCAGTCGACGACACCCATCCCGAGAGGAGTTTCACGCATGGAATTCAAGCTAGCTGTACTGCCCGGGGACGGCATCGGCCCCGATGTCATCGCGGAGGCCGTCAGGGTCCTGGAGGCGGTCGGCCGCCGGTTCGGCCACGATTTCGAGCTAAGCGAGGGGGCCATCGGCGGCAACGCGATCGATTCGACGGGAACGGCCCTCCCGGACGAGACCCAGGAGCTCTGCGACCAGGCGGACGCCGTGCTGTTCGGCGCCGTCGGCGGTCCGAAGTGGGACGACCCCAAGGCCTCGGTCCGGCCCGAGGACGGCATCCTCGGAATACGCCGGAGCATGGGCCTCTTCGCGAACCTCAGGCCGGTCAAGGTTGAGCCCGCGCTGGCAAACGTCAGCCCGATCAAGAGGGACCGGCTTGAAGGCGTGGACATGATAGTGGTGCGCGAGCTGACCGGCGGCCTCTACTTCGCCAAGCCCAAGAAGCGCTGGCAGACCTCCCGCGGCCAGAGGGCTGTGGACACGCTGCGGTACACCGAGGAGGAGATAGTCCGCATCCTCCGCGTGGGGTTCGAGCTGGCTAAGGCGCGACGGAAGCGCCTGACGTCGGTCGACAAGGCCAACGTACTCGAAACAGGACGGCTCTGGCGGGAGATAGCCACCAGGATGGAGCAGGACTATCCGGATGTCGAGGTCGAGCACGTCCTGGTCGACGCCGCCGCCATGCAGCTCATCATGCGCCCGGCGCACTTCGACGTGATCGTAGCCGAAAACACCTTCGGGGACATCCTCACGGACGAGGCCTCGGTGCTTTCGGGGTCGCTCGGAATGCTGCCATCGGCGAGCTTGGCCGGCCTGCCCGACCACGGCTCGGGGAAGTCGTCTCGACGCTCCGCCAAGGGTCTGTACGAGCCGATCCACGGCAGCGCCCCGGACATAGCGGGGCAGGGGATAGCCAATCCGATCGGCACGATACTCAGCCTGGCGCTGCTGCTGCGTCACTCGCTCGGGCTCGAAGACGAGGCCCAGGCGATCGAGCAGGCCGTGCAGGGCGTGCTGGCCGAGGGCTACCGCACCAGGGACATCGCCGGGGACGGCGGCGACGTGGTCGGGACGCGGCAGATGGGCTCGGTGATCGCCGGAAGGGTGTGACGCGCCGCAGCTGCGGCGTCCTCTCCGCCCAGGGAGTAGGGGGCTTTGGGACCTAGGGCACGTATATGCTTGATGGCAGTGGGCGCCCCCGATCCTCGTAGATTTCCACCACCGCGGCAAAGGCGTCCTCTGCGTTCGCCAGGGCTTCGGCTATGGTGTCGCCCTCGGTTATCAACTCCGGCAATGGCGGAGAGGTAACGGTGTATCCCCCTTCTGGCTGGGGGTCCAGGAGCAGAGGTATCCTTGCCATCATCGCCCAGCTCCCGGTGCTCTCTCCAAGTCCCGCCGCCGCGTCTTCCTCTAAGCGACTGTAGCAGTGCGCGGCGGGTTCGGGCAATGAGAATAGCCTGCCCCGGAGGTTCCTAGTACCGTTTCAATCTGACTATGATGGATAGATGTGTTGAAGTTTAGTACGAGCGTCCTGAGTGGAGAAGCGCCAGTCTATGACGGCGACAGCCTCATTGCGCTTACGTTCCAGCGCCGAGACCTCTCGCTTCAGTATCACCTCGTCGCTGATTCGACGGTTGAGACACTGGTTGCTAAATACGCTCAACTCTATCTCAGCCATGTTCAGCCAACTGCCGTGTAGAGGAGTGTAGTGGAACTCCAGGCGCTTGGCGATGCGCCGCGCTTCGGTTGGCTTGAAGGCATCGTACAACGAGCCCAGCTTGTGAGTGTTGAGGTTGTCCAGCACCAACCGTATCGTCTCTGTGTGAGGGTATGCATCATCAACCAGCCACCTCATCTGATGAGCGAAGTCCACAGCAGTGCGCCGCTCGGTCACCTCGACATGCCGCCAGCCAGCTTTCGGCTCACAGAACATGAACAGGTTTCGAGTGCCGTTTCGCTTGTACTCGTAGTCATATCGTTCCACCCGACCCGGCTTGGCCCCGATGACCGGTCTCTTATCGGCCACCAGTTGCCTGGATGTCTCGTCGAAACAGACCACGGGATGGTCCGGGTCGTAGTCTGCGTGGTACAGGTCCAGCACGTCCTCCATTCGAGCCACGAACTCCCCGCTCACCTCCGGGATGCACCACTCCTTCTTCTTCCACGGCTTGAGTTCGTTTTTTTGAGTATCTGGCGCACCGTCTCGAGGGAGATGCTCTCGGCAAACCCCATCGCCACCACCTTGTCGGCAAGCAGTTGGATCGTCCAATCCGCGTGTCCTTCGGGTGCGTCGCTGCACGCGATGGCTATCAGATGTGCTTCCTGTCTGCCGTCCAACTTACGCTTCTGTCCCGGTCGAGGGCGCTCATTGAGTGCGCTGTCGAGTTCCTCCTTCACAAACCGCGTGCGCACACGTCCCACCGTGGATGCGCTTATCAATAGGCCGCTGGCGATGTCACGGTCGGTCATGCCTTCGTCCGCCTTCAGCAACACCAGCGCTCGCTTGACCTTACGGGCCGAAGTCTCGCCACGACTCGCCATCTGCTTGAGATGTGTCCGTTCCGACTCGTTCAACTCCACCTTGTACTTGAGAGCAGCCATGTCTTCGTATGTCCTCTCTATAGGATCATACATAAGACTAACCTATTTCTTATACTTGTCAAATACACATGGAACCGGTACTAGTCCAGCCCGAGCTCTGCTGACAGGCCGTACTCGCGTGCCAGGCTCGCCAGCCGCTGCCATGTGGCATCCTCAACGTCGATGCCTTCGACGCGGAGCCTCTGCTCGCGCAGGTGCTCCAGCTCGCCGGGGTAGTAGATCCTGTCGAAGCCCTTCGCAGGGGCCGAGCTCTTCAGGTAGGCCGCGAAGTCCGCGACCTCTCGCTTGAACTCGTCGAGCGGCGTGAACGCGCCGACATCGAAGACGGTCATGAAGCAGCCGTCGTTGTGCCTGCCCGACGGCTCATGCCCGAAACCCAGGCCGGGCAGCACGCCCGAGAGTATTTCGACCATGGCTGAGAGCCCGTAGCCTTTGTGGCCCTCGGTCCCGCCCAGCGGGAGCATGGCCCCGTCGGCGCGATCACGGGGGTCTGTGCTTGGATTCCCATCCCTGTCCAGCAGCCAGCCCTCCGGGATCGACTCGCCCCGCGCCGCCGCCAGGATCAGCTTGCCGCCCGCGACCGCGCTGGTCGCCATGTCGACGAACATCGGGCCGTCCAGGTCGCTGGGTATTGCGATGCATATCGGGTTCGTGCCGAGGCGCGGCTCGCGTCCGCCGAAGGGGACGACGGACTTCGCCGAGCGGCCCGAGTCGGCGGTCATCATACCGATCATGTCGGCCCCGGCAGCCATCAGGGGGTAGTCGGCCACCCGCCCGACGTGTCCCTGCCGCCGCACCGTGGCGGCTGCGACGCCGGTGCGGCGGGCCTTGTCGATAGTCATTCGCATTACGTACTCGGAGACGACGAATCCAAACCCCCAGTTGCCGTCCACGACGGTCGTCGCCGCCGTCTCCTGGACGATCTCGACAGGCGCGCCCGCAACGATGTGGCCGACCTTCATACGGTCTATGTAGGTCGGGATTGCGATGATGCCGTGTGAGTCGTGTCCGGCGAGGTTCGCTCCGATGCAGTGCCGCGCAACTGTCGAAGCCTCGTCGCGGCTTGCCCCGGCGGCCTGAAGCAGCCTGCTCGCGATCTCGGTAAGCCTTTCAGCCTGCACTCTAGGCATTGTTCGTCCTCCATACTGTCGTCCCTGGCGCCGGTGAAACTTAGACCCCTTCCGACAGGTGTGTCAAGCAAGCCGCCCCGTCGTTCCGGCCCTTGGACTCCGGTTTGCGCCGGAGGGACGATGTGAAGCCCAACCGTATCCGCCGCCGATCAGCGGTCGAAAGGGCCTGGAGTGGCTCCGATAGAAGGACGGTAGATCGCGGCGGAAGGTAGAACGTCTACAGAAATCGTCACAAGCTCAGTGACAGTGATACGTTATGGTATCTCGCTCAGATGTCGATAAATCTCGTCTGAAAACGGCCCTTCTAGTGCTTGACAGCCGATCAAACCCTCTGCTAATCTTGCCGTCGATTTAGGGAACCACATCAGTTCATGCGACGGAATTCGAAGGAGACAGCAGGTTGATGAAAACCAGAGAAACCGATACGCAGCTCATGGACCCGGAGGTCCAGGTCTGCCACCACCACTGGGTAATCGATCGGCCCAACGGGCCGACCAGCCGCGGACTCTGTCGGACCTGCGGCGAGAGGCGCGACTTCCTGAACTACTCCGAGGGGTCTGCCTGGGGAAGCGACGTGTCCTTCGATCAGCTCTCCGGTGGCTCTCGGGTACCTACCCGGATGGATCTGGGCATCGGCGCGAGGTTCTCGGACCACGACGACGAGAGCTGACCCGCCAGGCGTCGGCTATCTGAACAGATCGTTCGCTCTGTCGCGCACCAGCGCTGTGGCCGCACCAGCGCCCGCCGCGAACTCGTAGCCGCGCACCAGGGCAACCGGGACTCCGGTTGCCTTGCCCATCACCATCTCCGCTGCGGAGGCAAGCTCGTCAGCGACCGCGATGGTCGACACCTTCATGACCAGTCCGAACGCGTCCGCCGTGCCCCTGTAGTCCTGTACCGGGTCCATCCCTGCCACGCCGATGGCAAGGTTGGTCTGGCCCTCCCGCCAGGCCCGGCCGTGCGTGTCGGAGATGACGACCCCCAGGCGGGCTGCCGGCACGAGCTCGGTCACCCGGCGCAGTATCTCCCGCGCGGAGCGGTCCGGGTCCTCGGGAAGCAGGGAGACGAAGTCCTCGCCCGGCACGTTCGACGTATCGACCCCCGCGTTGGCGCACACGAAACCGTGCCGCGTCTCGCAGATGATGATGCCGCGGTCGCTGTCCATCCGCACGATGGACCGGCTCTCTCTCAGCACAACCTCGACGAGTCTCGGGTCTCGGTCCGCCGCCGTCGCGAGCTCAAGGGCCAGCGGCGACGGCTCGACTTCGCCGAGGTCGACGGTCCTGCCCTCCGCCTTCGAGACCACCTTCTGGGTCACGACGAGGATGTCTCCATCCTCGATGGCGGTGCCCTGCGCCCGCGCTGCGGAAACTATGATCTCGGCGAGACCGTCTCCGGCGACAATCTCGCCGATGCCGGTTATGCCGATCACCTCGAACCTCGGTACCGTCCGTCCGCTCGTCATGCTGCTCCTTCTACAGCGGCTCGAAGAAGGTCAGGTCGGCGCCGTGATTCTCCATCGCGGCGACCTCGTCACCGCGCAGGCGGACACGGATGTCGCGCGTGGCGTGATGGAGCGTGATCTCCTCGGTCGGGAGGTCGTATTGGAAGACGATCGGCCGGTTGACCGGAGGGTTGGCGAAGAACAGGTACCCGTTCGTGGCCCGCGGCTTCTCGCCGGCGCCGGTTATCCGCATCTTGTCGCGCTCGCACCAGGGCGGAACGCGGACGAAGAGCGGTCCGGGTTTCTTGACGCGCACGCTGAGGGCCGGATGCGTATATGCCGACCGCACCTCGACCTCCGGCGTTTCATGGTCGAACAGAAGGTTAACCCAGTGGCCCGCCTCGTCGAGTCGCGTCATCTCTCGCAGCGCCTCGCACAGCGATCCGACCGTCCCGCCGACCACGTCTGTGTTGAAGCGCATGCGCCCGCCGTCCCTCTGCTCCAGCGGCTCATGTCCGAACGGCGCGGGGAAGCCCCAGGTCCCTTGCGTTCGCTGCGCAACGTCGCGGAGCGCGTCGAGGCCGCCGGGGTTGTCGGAGGCGCGTATCCACGAGACGTCCCGGAGCTGGGACGGCAGCAGGTGGCACCGCAGGATGCGCTCGGCGTCGTGGAAGTATCCGGCGTACCCCCACCGGCCGAGGAACAGCGCGGTTTCGAGGATGTCCCCTGTGTTGTTCATCTCGCCCTCGTCTGGGTTGTGGCCGCTTCCCACCGCGGTCTCGCGCGACCAGCCGGTCTCGTCGCGCATCTCCCACAGCCCGTTGTCGTAGAACGCCTTGACGAGGCCCATCAGGGTCGAGTCCTGGGTGAGGTCGGCGAGCTGCGCCATGGACGACATGGTGCAGGTCACCGAGTGGGCGTGGGTGCCAAACAGGGAGGGGTCGTACGAGCCGTCCTCGGTAAAATACCCGTCGAGGCACTTCTCCTTCAGCATGATTGCGAGGTCTAGCGCTGGAGGGTACCCCGTCGTACGGTAGTACTTGACGAGCGGGCCGATTGCCCTTGCCACGCCGGAGATGAACGACTGCGTACGTCGTATGGAGACGACCCCTTCTTCTTCAAGGCGGCCGTAGTCCCAGCCCGCGCCCGGGTCCCAGTACTCGAAGACGCCCGCGATGCTGGCCGCCGCAACCTCCGCGGCCCGTTCGGACGCGCGGTACTTCACGAGGGCGTTCAGCGCGTGGAAGCCCTCCCGTAAGTGATGCGGATTGAAGACGACCGGCGAATCGTACTCGCCGTCATTGCGGTCGAGAGGGAACGGGACCGGGCCGCCGTAGGAGTAGAAGCACGCGTTGGCGAACTTCTCTATGTACGCCTCGTCGACCTCCAGGCCGGCGGCGTCCTCGGCGTTGAGCAGCGCATTGAGGTGCCGGCCCGGCACGTGGCTCTCCCACGGCTTACCGAAGTATGCCTCCGGGCGCACGATGACGCGAAAGTAGGGCACGTCGTCCCCGTCCGGGTCGAAGACGCCGTACATGGCGTTCCGCGCCAGCTCGATGGCCCCGTTGATGTCGGTCGTGTTCACGTCGGGGAGTCGCATAATGGCGTCGGTACCTCCGCCAATCGTCACTCCGGCGAAGGCCGGAGTCCAGCGGCGTGGTAGGGATGGGGGGTCCCGTCGAAGTTGATTACCATGAAAACAGCCAGAGTCGCTAGGTCGTGCTGTAGGGGCGGGTTTGAAACCCGCCCTATCCTCTTGCCGTGGGCCGCCGCCACTCTCATCCCCTTATGCGGCCCTCACAAGGCCATAGTGATTCCCAACATAAGCGATTGACCTGATTGTACACCCCTCATGAAGGACACGGGGGCGTGCGTGATATACTTCCCCCGGTGCATGATCGTCCTACGTGCAAACCCTGCCTCGCGGCTCCATGATGCTGCTTAGAAGCCTCCTGTTCGTTCCCGGGAATCGCGCCGACATGCTGGCAAAGGCGGCTGGCCTCTCGCCGGACGCGTTCATCCCGGACATGGAGGACTCGGTCCCCGCGGCCGAAAAGCGCGCTGCCAGGGACACGGTTGCCGACCACCTCTCCCTCCTGGCCGCTACCGGGGCCGCCGTCATCCCACGGGTTAACGATCTGGCTAGCGGTCTGATCGAGGACGACCTTGCGGCCGTCGTCGGACCGCACGTCCACGGGGTTTCGGTCGGCAAGATCGACTCCGCCGAAGACGTCCGGCTGGTGTCGCGGATACTCGATTCGTTGGAAGACGCCGCCGGGCTGGATCGCGGCTTCGTCGGCCTGATCCCCTGGATCGAGACCGCCAGGGGAATCGTCAACGCGTACGAGATCTGCTCGGCGTCGCCCAGGATCATGGCCGCCGGCTTCGGCGCCGAGGACTTCACGAACGACATGGAGATCGAGCGCACCGACACGGACGACGAGATCGCCTACCCCAGGACGGCGGTCTGCATCGCCGCGAGGGCGGCCCGCGTGCCCGCGCTGGACACCCCCTTCTTCAGGTTCAGAGACATCGACGGCCTGATACGCGACGCGCTTAGGGCGAGGGGAATGGGCTTTCGCGGCAAGTTCGCCATCCACCCGGCCCAGGTGCGGCCCATCGCCGAGGCCTTCTCCCCGACGGACAGCGAGCTCGAAAACGCCCGGCGGGTTGTGGAGGCCTTCGAGCTGGCCGAGAGAGAGGGCAGGGCCTCTACCTCGCTGGACGGCATGGTGATCGACGTTCCGGTGGTACGCCGGGCCCGGGCGCTGCTGGAAACGGCGGCCTCCATCGCGGACCGGGCGTAGGAGCTAGAGTGTCGCTGTCCGTGATTGCCATGAAAATAGACAGTGCCGCTGTATCCTGCCATATTCGTAGGGGCGGGTTTCAAACCCGCCCTCCCTGCCGCCCAGTACGAAGCATGTCCAATTACGCATATATGGCCGCGTCAAAGCAAGTTGGTATTAGCTGGTGGCGCTGTCCGTGATTGCCATGAAAATAGACAGTGCCGCTGTGTCCTGCCATACCCATATTCGTAGGGGCGGGTTTCAAACCCGCCCTCCCTGCCGCCCAGTACGCAGCATGTCCAATTACGCATATATGGCCGCGTCAAAGCAAGTTGGTATTAGCTGGTGGCGCTGTCCGTGATTGCCATGAAAATAGACAGTGCCGCTGTGTCCTGCCATACCCATATTCGTAGGGGCGGGTTTCAAACCCGCCCTCCCTGCCGCCCAGTACGCAGCATGTCCAATTACGCATATATGGCCGCGTCAAAGCAAGTTGGTATTAGCTGGTGGCGTTGTCCGTCATTCCGGCGGAGGCCGGAATCCAGGCCCCGTTCACAGGGCCGAGCCAGGTAGTGCAACGAACTTCGGGGTTAGGAGACTAGGTAGTGTTGACATTTATATTATACTTCGAGTATGTCAATAGATATACTATCTCCAGAGCAATGGTCAAAGGTGTTTGAGTTTCTTCGGAGCCAGTCGGACTTGTACGTCGGACGGGAAGCCGAATGCAAGCGGTTCATCGGAGCCGTCTTCTGGATCACCCGAACCGGCGCGCAATGGAGGATGCTCCCAGCCGAGTACGGCAGGTGGAACAGCGTCTACAAACGGTTCGCCCGATGGTGTGAACGCGGTGTATGGGAGCGAATGCATCAGCATTTCGTCGATGACCCCGACATGGAGAACCTCATCATTGACAGCACGGTCGTCCGGGCTCATCATTCCGCCGCAGGCGCACCCAAAAAAACGGTGGGCAAGCATCACAAGCCCTTGGTCGAAGCCGAGGTGGGTTCACTACAAAGGTCCACGTGAGCGTGGATGGCCTCGGCAATCCCTTGAGGTATAGGTTGACCGGAGGGCAAGAACACGATGTCACTCAGGCTGCCGAGCTCATATCCGGGATCGAGAGTGAGCATGTGATTGCAGACCGAGCATACGACTCCAACCAGTTCCTTGGGTCGATCATCAGGAGCGGTGCAGTTCCAGTAATACCCCCTCGCTCGAACCGGAGAGAGCCGCACTCATACGACGAGTACTTATACCGAGAGCGTCATCTCGTCGAGTGTTTCATCGGCAAGATCAAGCACTACCGTCGCATCTTCTCCCGGTTCGACAAGCTGGCGAACAGATACCTCGGATTCCTGCATTTTGTAGGTGCTCTCATATGGCTAAGGTAAAATGTCAACACTACCTAGAGTGGCCGACAGGATACGCCTCAAGGGGATGATCTTCTACGGCTTCCACGGCGTGGGGCCGGAGGAGCAGCAGGTCGGCCAGCGGTTCGTCGTCGACCTCGACGTGGAGCGTGACCTCAGGGCCGCGGGCCGCTCCGACGACCCCGGCGACACCGTGAACTATGCCCAGATGTACCGCGTCGTCAAGGAGATAGTCGAGGGCCCCAGCCGCAAGCTGCTCGAGAGCGTGGCGGAATCGATAGCCGAGGCCATCCTGGACGGCTTCGACGTGGAGGCCGTGACCGTCACCGTCAAGAAGCCTGAGGTGCCCATCAAGGGCAGCATACTCTCCCATGCCGCCGTGGAGATCCGCCGCGCCCGGTGCTAGCGGCCGCTAGGTGCTCACAGGGGGACTAGCCACGGCTCCCTGGGTTAGAATCCGAGCGATGAGAGTCCCCGGCAGCCTACTATTCTTAATGCTGACGCTCTTCCTATCCGCCTGTGACCGGGGAAGCGATGCACCAATACTCAGCCCCACGCCAAATCTGGAGAAGACGGTTCAGGCCGCCGGAGCTGCGGCGCTGCCGACGGAAACGCCCGTCCCGACACTGGATATCGACGCGACGGTCGAGGCCCGCGTGATAGCGACCATGGTCGCCATGCCGACGCCGACACCCATCCACACGTCGACATCTCAGCCGACGGTCGTGCGGACGCTGACACCGATCCCGACGCCAGTGCCGACCGCCACACCAAGCCCGACGCCCACGCCGACCCCCACGCCGACCCCGACCCCTACGGCGACGCCCACACCTGAGCCGACTACAAGGCTGGTTCTATCTGCAAAGCCTACGGTTGTAGGGTACTGGTCGGATGGTATAGCCGATGTGGAGATAACTGCGACGTTGGTGAACAAGGGCACGCTCCGGTTTGATGGTGATCAAGAGATAACGGCCGCCTGTAAGCCCGAATCCACCGAAGGAGGGCGTCGGGTCAGTGTCCTGAAGCGGCAAGAGGGTGCTCCTGTGAATCTGGGATAATGGTTTTGAAACAGCAAAGCCGACCCCAGAACAAGGAGCACCCGATAGATGCTAGCACGCAACCATCCCGACCGCATCCGTATCGCCTTCGACGACCACCGCCTGGTGGCCAATGCTGGGCTGCTCCTCCCGGTGACCCTAGCCCAGCACCTGGGCCTGCGTGAAGTCGTCGACAGCCACGTCGACCTGGGAGACGCGCCGGGGCGAGCGAACCCAGGAGACAAGATGCTGACCCTGGTGGCCTCGGCGCTGGCTGGGGGCGACTTCATTGACGACGCCGACGTGTTGCGTACCGGCGGGACAGCTGGCGCCATCGGCTGCGTAGTCAAGGCGCCATCCACCCTGGGAACTTTCCTGCGCAGCTTCCGGTGGGGCCACGTCCGCCAGTTGGATCGGGTGAGCCGGGAGTTGCTGTCCCGGGCCTGGGCCGCTGGTGCGGGACCCGGCGAAGGGCCGTTGACCATCGACTTGGACTCCACCATGTGCGAGACCTACGGACTGGCCAAGGAGGGGGCGCGTCACCATGGTTACACTGGCCAGCGGGGCTATCACCCGCTGCTGGCCATCGCCGCCGGCACCGGCGACGTGCTGATGTCTCGGCTGCGCGAGGGCCGCGCCAACACCGTTCGGGGCGCCGCCCACTTCCTGCGGGAGACCGTGGGCCGGGTGCGCCATGCTGGGGCTACAGGACAACTCACGGTGCGGGCCGACAGCGGCTTCTATGCCCACGCCCTGGTCGTCGTCTGCCGCAAGATGGATGTCCGCTTCTCCATCACCATCCGCCAACACGCCCGCCTCAGGGAGTTGATTGAGGCGATTCCCGAGGAGGACTGGACGCCCGTCCCCTACTGGATGGACGGCGGCGCCGACGTGGCCGAGACCACCTACACTCCCTTCCAGGGTGAGCCCGAAGCCGCCCCAGTGCGGCTCATCGTCCGGCGGGTGAAGCCCACGCCCGGTTCCCAACTGGCCCTCTTCGCCAGCTACAGCTATCACGGCTTCATCACCGACCGGGACGGGGAAACCCTGGAACTGGAGGCCGACCATCGCCGCCACGCCGAGATTGAGAATGCTATCCGAGACCTCAAGCACGGCGTCGGCCTCAACCATCTCCCCTCGGGCCGCTTCCCCGCCAACGGCGCATGGCTGGCCGTCCAGGTGCTGGCCCATAACCTGGCCCGCTGGACCGCGCGCATCGGTCTGGACGAGGGGGTGGTGACCACCAAGACCCTCCGGCGGCGCTTCTTCTCCCTGGCCGGACGGCTCACCCGCTCGGCCCGCCGCCTCACTTTGCATCTGCCACAGGGCTGGCCTTGGGAAACCCAGTTCACTCGCGCGCTGGCTCGATTGCGAGCCCTGCCATTGCCTGCCTGACGGCACCGACGGCGCCTGACACGTCCACCAGACTACCCAACCGACCCACAGAGTCGCACCGGCCCGGTCCGCGATTGTCTTCCCCTGCATGCTGTCCCGCCGACCCCGCCCCAGCGCCGCTGCCCAGGACCGCCATCGGCGCCCCCAACGACAACCAAAGGCCGCCACCGGCCCCATTTATCGGAATCGAGCGCGGACCGTCGCGTCCCACGGCCCTCACCCCTTGTTCCAACCCCAAGGCCGCTCCGCATCGGTGGATTCGGGGTAAGGCTCCGCTGGACTGCCGAGAGGAGCTCAGTCTTTCGTTGCCCGATGGGTTCGGGCCTAGCTCCGCGAGGTTCAAGCTGCGGCTCCCAATGGGTACGGCAACCGTTGAATTTGACCACGGCAGGGATGAGCCACTGGCGCTACAGGTGGAGGTGCCAGAACGCGTCCTGGGAGTTGACCGCGAGGTCTGGGAGTGCTACATCGACAGGCCACCTAAAGGCTTCGCTCTCGGAGCTCACAACGACTGGACGGCTGGGTGCGGCGGTTGGGGAAAGCCGACAGTTGAGAAATGGCTCAATGATGATTCTCTCGCAAAAAGTCTGTGCAGGTCGAATTAGAACAAACGTACCCACGCCTGGGTACAATATACAGTCTCTGTTCCGTATACTACCCCAACATACGGTAGCGCTCAAATGTGCTAAATCGCTGGAACTTCCTCAAAACGGGTTTTTACGAGGGAATCAATGATGTCCCCGTCAAGGTCTGGGCAACCGGACACCCGGACTACATCGCAGTCCTCGAAACCATTCTGTCGGAGCTTTCTCCCATCTTAGATTTGGAGTTCGAGTGGGTGGACGCCGAGGAAGAGGCGGACTTCAAGGCGTTCGTGGGCGTGTCGCGTTCCGAGGCTGACTCCCTCGGCGTCCGTGACGCGTTCTATGTAGACGACGCTTGGGGGTTCGCATCTGCGAACGTGAACCTAGGTGAAGCCACATCAGGGTATATGGTCGTATGGCATACCGATTTGACGGGGCTGAGCTCACGGCTAGATGCGATCAGGGCGGTAACCATACACGAGGCGTTGCACGCCCTGGGTCCTATTGATCATAGGGTGCCTCTGGGCCATAGCTCTCGGCCTCTGAGCGTCATGGAGGTCGCGAAGCTAGGCGTCTTGAGTCAACGAGAAAAACAGTTGCTCGAGATCAACTCACACCCGCTGGTGCGCCCTGGATTGACAATGGACGCCGTCCGCCGGCTCGTTGTGCTCACCGAAGAACTTTTGGACTACCCGCTGATCGAATCAGCGGCTGCGCCTGACGATCCCCTTGATCTTATCTGGCGGGCCTACGTTGAGCTGGAAAGGGCGGGGTCTGCAAGCTTCCGGCTGAGCGGAGGCTGGACAGATAGAGCATGCAACCACACTTTCGGTGTTAGAAGAGGCCCGATAGGAATGGCAATCGGGGATTTCAGCCTGATAGGCGACTGGCCAGAGCTTGACCCAGCTCTGGTGCGCCTCGATTTCCACACAAACCAGTTCCACATAGTCTACTCTCGAGAAGATGGAGAGTGGCTCCATTGGCAACTCTCGACGGAGGCGGGGTGGGAGAAGGTCGACAGGAATGTCGTTTCTGACTCCAACTCGTATTGGTTATGGAACGGCAAACTCCTCACAACGCTTCGCAGTGTTCTCTGGGACGGGTCCGCCGAGGACATAGGTGTGGACGAAACTTCTGGAGGGAACCTGCGTTTCCGCGTCGAACTGGACGAATCATACTTGTATATGTGGGACTGGACGCCAGGTGAATCTGTGGACTTTACACTTGTCGTGAACCCCGAAACTTTCGCGGTGGTGGGGTACACATGGGAACTCCGCAAGGACCCCGACGCGAATCCAGGCCAGTGTCTCACGTACAAGGAAGTGGCAACCGACGGTCGCCTGGGGGTCGATATAGTGGTGCCGGAAGCAATCCGAAACCAGTAACCCGATCGCCTGATTCTTGATGTCCGGCGGACGTATCCGCCTGAGCGCCCTGCCCATTGACAAACAGAACTGCTGTCCGCATAATGTTCTTATGCCCCAACACCAGTTTTGCCACCCGGCCATGCCTGGGACGAGCCCCCGTCATTCCGGCGGAGGCCGGAATCCACCGGCGCCAGGAGCCCTGTCGCAACATCGTTGCGGGACCACAGCATTTCCGCCGCATCCCTGTGGCAAAGGCGTCGCGAATTCGTCGGACGGACCGGAGCCTCCAGCTATGAATCCCACAACTATGCAGCAGTTTCCAACACTTTCGGCGGACAAGCGCCTTAGGGCGAGAGGACTCTCGCCTCTCCCGTGACGCCCTCACGCCCGGTCCGACAGGGCAGAAGTAGGCCCCGACGCCCTGTTCCAGTCCGTTCCGTTTTCATCTATTCCCGTGCTCGATTTGGCCCGTTCGTATACCGAGAAGTCCCGTCGAGCCCCATAGCCCAGCTACGAAATGGGACATATGGCACAGAATGGAACACTTTTCGGGGAAATCAGCCCGCTGGCAGGCAGCCCCGTACAGGTAGTGAGCATGGCTCCTGCCCCTGTCCGAATGCCGTACAATTGAGCGACGGGCGCGGCAGGTTCGTGGGGGCGGCCCGCCGCCGATAGATACGCCCAGAGGACCGAAGTCAATGCAGCAGACGGCATCCGAGAAACGCAATATCCCAAGGGCCTACGAGCCGAAGTCCGTTGAGGGCCGCGTGTACAAGGCCTGGGTGGATGGCGGCTACTTCACCCCGGTGATCGATCCGGCGAAGAAGCCGTTTGTCGTCATCATGCCTCCACCGAACGTCACGGGCGAGCTGCACATGGGGCATGCCCTCACGGCCGCGCTCGAAGACCTGATGGTGAGGTGGCATCGGATGAGGGGCGAGCCTACTCTCTTCCTCCCCGGGAGCGACCACGCGGGGATCGCCACACAGGTCGTTGTCGAGCGAATGCTGGCCTCCGACGGCGTGTCGAGGCACGACATCGGGCGGCAGCGGTTCGTCGAGCGCGTTTGGAGCTGGGTCGACCAGTACGGCAGCCGCATAGACGAGCAGCTCAAGCGCCTGGGGGCCTCGTGCGACTGGACGCGGAAGGCTTTCACCCTCGATGAGGGCCCGAGCAGGGCCGTCCGCACCACGTTCGTCAACCTGTACAGGAAGGGACTGATCTACCGCGGCGAGCGCATGACCAGCTGGTGCCCGCGCTGCCGTACCGCACTCTCCGACCTCGAGGTCAAGTACCGCGAGGAGGCCGCAGCCCTCTACCACATCCGCTACGACATGGAGGATGGCGGCGGGTCTGTCACCATTGCCACCACGAGGCCGGAGACTCTGCTCGGGGACACGGCGGTGGCGGTCAATCCGGAGGACGAGCGGTACACTCACCTGATCGGCAGGAAAGCGGCGCTGCCCGTGCTCGGGCGGGTCATCCCGGTAATCGCGGACGAGGCGGTCGAGGTCGAGTTCGGCACAGGCGCCCTAAAGGTCACGCCTGGCCATGATCCGAACGACTTCGAGATCGGACAGCGGCACGACCTGCCCAGCGTGAACGTCATGGAGCTGGACGGCACCATGAACGAGAACGCCGGCCCGTATCGTGGGCAGACTATGGCAGAGGCACGTGAGAACATCGTCCGGGAGCTCGAAGAGGACGGGCTGCTGGAGAAAGTCGAGCCGTACCAGCACTCGGTCGGCCACTGCGACCGGTGCGACGAAACGGTCGAGCCCATTGTCACCCGTCAGTGGTGGATGAAGATGGGCCCTGTTGCCCGGCCGGCGAGGGCCGCCGTCGCTGACGGCCGCATCGAGATGGTGCCCGAGCGATTTGCCAAGGTGTACTTCAACTGGATGGACAACATCCGGGACTGGTGCGTCAGCCGGCAGCTCTGGTGGGGCCACCGTCTGCCGGTCTGGTATTGCCAGGACTGCGGAGAGGTGGTCGTCGAGCTGCGAGACCCGGAGTCGTGCACCAAGTGCGGTTCCGCTCGGCTGGAGCGCGACCCAGACGTTCTCGATACCTGGTTCAGCTCCGCACTCTGGCCGCACTCGACCCTGGGCTGGCCCGACCAGACAGAGGACCTAGCCTACTTCTACCCCGGCACGGTCTTGGAAACGGGCCACGACATCCTCTTCTTCTGGGTCGCGCGAATGGTGATGATGGGACTTGAGAACACCGGGCAGATACCGTTCGAGACCGTATATCTCCACGGCCTCGTCCGCGACCCGGAAGGCGTCAAGATGAGCAAGTCGAAGGGTAACGTCATGGACCCCATCGACCTGATCGACCTCTACGGCGCGGACGCTCTGCGCTTCGCACTGACCGGCGGCAACTCGCCGGGCAACGACATGCGCCTCAACGAGCAGAAGATGGAGGCCAGCCGCAACTTCGCCAACAAGCTCTGGAACGCCGCCCGCTTCGTAATGTCTAATATCGACGACCGGGTCGGCATGGACGGCTGGCATGATCCGAAGCCGGTGCATCGCCAGGACCGCTGGATACTGAGCCGCCTGAGCCGGGCCTCGACACAGGTGGACCAGTACATGAAGGAGTTCCAGTTCGGGGAGGCCCAGCGCGTAATTCACGACTTCCTGTGGGGCGAGTACTGCGACTGGTACATCGAGATGGCCAAGATCAGGATGAGGTCCGGCGGCCCGGACGCCGAGACGCCGTTGCCCGTCCTCGCCTACGTGCTGGAGCGCGTGCTGCGGCTGCTCCACCCATTCATGCCGTTCGTTACCGAGGAGGTCTGGCAGAATCTCGTCAGCGTCTTGCCGGAGGAGCCGGACCGCCCCGAGGCGCTCATCGTCGCGCCTTACCCCGAGGCCAACGAGTCCCTCTTAGACGAGCGGGCGGAGTCCGAGATGGGCTCTGTGATCGAGGTCATCAGGGCCGTGCGGAACCTCAGGGCAGAGTTCAGGATAGACGCATCCATGAGCCTCAGGGCCGCTGTGGACGCGCCATTGCTCGCGCCTGTCCTCGAGGCCGAGGCCGCGACAATCAAGTCGCAGGCCGGCATAGACCCGCTAATGGTCGGCTCTGATGGCGACGGGGCCTCGGGCGGCGACAGCGTGGCCCTGGTCCTGACCGGCGGCACCGTTACGGTCCCGCTTGGAGGAATGGTCGACCTCGACAGGGAGCGGGCCAGACTCGCGGACGAGCTTCAGCAGCTGAAGAAGAACCTGGGCCGTCTTTCGACCAGGCTCGCGGACGAGCAGTTCCTGTCGAAGGCGCCCGAGGATGTCATCGAGCGAGAGCGCCAGCGCCTCGCGTCGGGCCGGGACCGGTCCGCTAGGATCGAGGACATGCTGTCCAGGCTCGGAGGGGTGTAGTCCGTGACGAGGTCATCGACAGCTAGCATATGCCCTTGACAGCATATGCGCTCAGGATCATAATGGTGCCATGAGATGGGAGGTCCTTTTCGATCCGGCCTTCGACCCGGAGTTTGATGCACTGCCCACATTGGTTCAGGACGAGTTGCTTGCCCAGGCAAGGGTGCTGGAGGTTTTCGGCCCGGCTCTGGGCCGCCCGCGCGTGGACACACTGAAAGGGTCTCGCCACGCCAACATGAAGGAGCTTCGCTTCAATGCAGACAAAGGGGTGTGGCGAGTCGCATTTGCTTTCGATCCCGAACGGAGGCCATCTTGCTTGTGGCTGGTGATAAGTCCGGCGTTAGCGAAAGGCGCTTTTACGGGCAGCTGATCAAGAAATCGGACGATCGGTTCGACAGGCATCTGGACCGGATGAAGGGGAGGCCACGATGACGACCTTGACGGAGAGAATGGATGGTCTGCCCAGTGAGCGCCGGAGAAAGGTGGAGGAACGGGCGAACAGGCTGATTGCCGAAGAGATGTCACTGCGGGACTTGCGCAGGGCGCGTGAAAGAACTCAGGCGCGCGTAGCCAAGGAGCTTGGGATCAATCAGGAGAACGTGTCCCGTTTGGAAAAGCGTACGGACCTCTTGATCTCCACACTAAGTAGCTACGTTGAGGCAATGGGTGGTGAGTTGCATCTAGTCGCGGAGTTTCCCGATCGTCCGCCCATTACACTGACCGGCATTGGTTCCCTGGACACGTAAGAATCTCCAGGGAGCCTCTATTCCACAGACCCTGGTCGCTTCGCGGCTGCGCCCTCCGCTCGCAGGAAGTCGAAGTCGCAGCCCTCGTTCGCCTGCAGGACGTGCCGGGTGAACATCCAGCCGTACCCGCGCTCGTAGTGCCGGGTCGGCGGAGGGGCCTCGGACAGCCGCCGCCGGACCTCGGTCTGGTCCACTAGGAGGTCGAGCCTCCGGGCTGGTACGTCCAGGCTGATCGTGTCGCCGTTGCGCACCGCCGCCAGCGGGCCGCCCACCGCGGACTCCGGCGTGACGTGTACGACGACGGTGCCGAAGGCGGTCCCGCTCATCCTGGCGTCGCTCAGCCGTACCATGTCGCGGACGCCCTTCTCCAGCAGCTTCCTCGGCAGCGGCAGGAACCCCCATTCAGGCATCCCCGGCGCTCCGACGGGGCCCGCGTTGCGCAGGACGAGCACGTCGTCCGGGCGGACGTCCAGATCGGGGTCATCGATGCGGTCTTCCATATCATAGTGGTCCTCGAACACCACGGCCCTGCCCCGGTGCTGCAGCATGTCTGGAGAGGCCGAGCTCTGCCTGATGAGCGCACCGTCGGGCGCGAGCGACCCGCGCAGAGCCGACAGGCCGCCCTCTGAATCGAGAGGCTGCCCCAAGGGCCTCACCACGTCGCGGTTGAAGACTCGCGCATCAGCGATGTTCTCGCCGAGGCTCTTGCCGGTGACGGTCGGTGTGTCTAGGTGAAGCAAGGGACTAAGCTCCTTCAGCACCACCGACACTCCCCCGGCGTTGAACAGGTCCTCCATCACGAATCGGCCCGATGGCTTCAGGTCCAGTATCAGTGGAGTCGTCCTGGACAACTCGTCGAACCTCTCGACGGGGAGGCTCATCCCAAGCCGGCCCGCGATAGCAGTGAGGTGTATGACGGCGTTAGTGGAGCCCCCGATGGCGTGCAGCGTGCGGATCGCGTTCTCGAAGGAACGTCCGGTCAGCAGCTTCGACGGGGGCAGGTCCTCCTCGACCATGGCGACGATTCGCCGTCCGGCCGACTCGGCAAGCCGGGCCCGGCGCGAATCGGCCGCCGGGATGTCGGCGTTCCCGGGCAGAGCCACTCCAAGCGCTTCCCCCATCGCGGCCATGGTCGATGCCGTGCCCATCACCATGCAGTGGCCGGGGCTTCGTACGATGCCGTCCTGGAGCTCTGCCCAGTCCTCCTCGGTGATGCGTCCCGCCCGAAGCTCCTGATGGTAGCGGCGGCAGTCGGTGCACGTGCCCAGCTCTTCCCCGCGCCAGCTCGCCTTGAGCTGCGGGCCGCCGGTCACGAGGAGCGCGGGCACGTCGGCGCTCGCGGCGCCCATGAGCAGCGCGGGCGTGGTCTTGTCGCAGCCGCCGAGCAGGACCACTCCGTCGAGCGGGTTCGCCCTGATCGACTCCTCGACCTCCATGCTCATCAGGTTGCGGTAGAGCATCGTGGTCGGGCGCATGTTGTACTCGCCCAGCGACATGACCGGGAACTCGAGGGGGAAGCCTCCGGCCTGCCACACTCCCCTCTTGACGGCGTCAGCGAGGTCGCGGAGGTGGGCGTTGCAGTGGGTGAGCTCGCTCCAGGAGTTGCAGATACCTACGATGGGCTTGTCCCGATAGGACTCTTCGGTGAAGCCCTGGGCCTTGAAAGCCGCGCGCCTGAGCCAGCCGTAGAGCTCCGGCGTGTCGAACCAGGCCCGGCTGCGGTACTCCCTGCGGCCGTCCGGCACGGGCTAACCCATGCTCCCGGTCGCCTCTGGGTCGGCCTGACCGTCCTCGGGTTCCGGCCCGGCGGCGGGCGGGCGCATCTGGGCGTTGACCCACCTCTTCAGGGCGTCCAGGGACGGCGGCGCAACGTAGAAGACCTGCACGTCAGCCGGAAACTGGATGCGGTGGTCCTCGCTGGCGAACAGAGCGCCGACCTCTCCTTCCTGCAGGGTCTCGTCTATGCGCGTGGAGACGTGCTCGTACCGCTTGGCGGTGACCTCCCGCAGGGAGTCGATGGCGAGGATTCTCACCTTGCTGCTCATCAGTCCGATGGACAGGCAGCGCTGCCAGTCGGCGCTCTCCTCGACCAATGCCCTGTCCTCGGTCGCCTCCAGTTTCGCGCTGGACCGGCACATGGCCTGGATGAAAGGCGAGCCTTTTGGGTTCAGGGTCTGGACGAGGGTCATTCCCTCGTCGCCGTCGGCGAACACCGTCTCGTGATAGATTCGGGCCACCTGGCCGAGCGAGCGCTCCAGGTTGCCGATGTGGTCGCGGACCTCGTTCCAGTAGCTTTCCTGGAGACGCTGGGCCTCATCCGAGGCATCCGGCGGGAAGACGATGGCCGGCACCAAGAAGAGCTTGCGGCTCTGGCGATACTGTTCCGCTTCCGGCTTGGGCGTCTGGCTCAGCGGGGTTGTCATTCACTTGTGCTCCGGTTGAAAGGTGTGGCTAGTGGACCGGCGTAGAATCAGGCCTGAACCGGCTCCGGGCGCTCCGACTCAATCAGCTTCTCGAAACGTACGGCGCAGACCTTGTACTCTGGTATCTTGGAGTTGGGGTCGAAGGCGGAGTTCGTGAGGAAGTTCGCCGCGTGCTCCTTGAGCTTCACGAACGGGACAAAGACCTCGCCGGCGCGCATCTTGTCCGAATAGAGGACACGCCCCTCCAGGTTGCCTCGACGCGACCGCAGCCGGACCCACTCGCCGTCCTCCAGTTTGAACCGCTCACCGTCCTCGGGGCTGACCGCGATCTGCAGCTCAGGGGCACGGGCCAGCAGCCCCGACGCCCGGCGCGTAATGGTGCCGCCGTGCCAGTGATACAGGATTCGTCCCGTGTTCAGAATCAGCGGGAAGCGCTTTGTGGGCATCTCCTGTGCCGCGGGGCCCTGATCGTAGGCGACGAACCTGGCGCGGGGGCCGCGTGGAAAGTCCTTCTCGTAGAGGAACCGCGTGCCCGGATGATCAGGGGTGGGGCAGGGCCACTGTATGCCGCCCTCCTCGTTCAGACGTTCGTAGGATATCCCGGCCAGGTTCGGGGTGAGCGCCGCCATCTCCTCCCACAGCTCTGATGGGTGTGAGTATGTGAACTCATGCTCCAGGTCGAGGCCGAGCCTCTCGGACAGACGCCGCCCGAGATCGGCAATGATCTCCCAGTCGGGCCTACTTTGGCCAATAGGCTCTACCGCCTTGCGGACGCGCTGGACGCGCCGCTCGCTGTTGGTGAAGGTCCCGTCCTTCTCGGCGAAGGAGGTCGCCGGGAGCACGACGTCGGCTATCTCGGTCGTCTCGTGCATGAAGATGTCCTGCACGACCAGGAACTCGAGCGTCTTGAAGGCCTTCTGAGCGTGGTTCAGGTCTGGCTCGCTGAGCAGAGGGTTCTCGCCGGTGACGTACATCGCCTTGATCCGGCCCTTTAGCATCTGATCGACCATGTCGGTCACCACCAGGCCCTTCTCGGGCGGCAGGGGGTGGTTGCTCCAGGCTTCCTGGAACTTCGCGACAGTGTCCGGACCGATGGTCTGGTAGCCGGGGAAGGCGTCGGGAATGCAGCCCGCGTCGCCACAGCCTTGAACGTTGTTCTGACCTCGGAGCGGCGATACGCCGGAGCCCGGCGTGCCCAGCTGACCGGAAACCAGAGCGAGGTTCAGGACGCCGTGCGCATTGGGCGTGCCATTGGTGTGCTGGGTGATGCCCATCCCCCATATGAGGCAGGAGCCGCTGAACGGCGGTCTGGCGTAGTGCCGGGCCGACTCCGCGATATCCTGCGCAGGGACGCCCGTAATCTGCTCGGCGTATGCCAGATCGTACTTCTCCACGACCTGACGCCACTCGTCGAAGCCCTCGGTGCGTTCGGCTATGAAGCGTTCGTCGGCAAGACCCTCATCGAGGATCACCTTGGCCATGGCGTTGAGCAGGGCGACGTCCGTCCCAGGTCTGGGACGCAGCCACAGGTCGGCGAAGTCGCACATGTCGATGCGGCGCGGATTGATTACAATCAGTTTCGCGCCCTTCTCGATCACCGCCCGCCGCATACGTGACGCCGCTACGGGGTGGTTGGAGTTGGCGTCGGAGCCGATAATCACCAGGCATCCGGCCTCCTCGTAGTCGACGTAGGAGTTACTTGTTGCTCCGCTGCCGAGCGAGGTCAGCATCGCCTCCACGGACGGCGAGTGGCAGAGCCGGGTGCAGTGGTCGATGTGGTTGCTCTGCATCAGCAGGCGCGCCAGCTTCTGCTGTATGTAGCCGTCTTCGTTGGTCGCCTTCGCCGAGCAGAGGGTGGCGAAGGAGTCGCCGCGGTACTCGATCAGCCGCTCGGCTACATAGTCCAGGGCCTCGTCCCAGGAGACCGGGACCAGGACGCCCTCCCTCCTGACGAGCGGCTCCGTGAGGCGGTCTTCGTGGTGGACGAACGTGTACCCGAACCTCCCCTTGACACAGAGCATGCCCAGGCTCGATTGGTTGTCCGGATCGTCCAGCATCTCTATGATCCGGTCGGTGTCGTCCACCTGCGCCTTGATGCCGCAGCCGACGCCGCAGTATGGGCAGGTCGTGGTGACGCTCTTGGTCGCTTGCGGGAGGGCCTGCTTGACCCTGATAGCGCCCGTAGGGCAGACCGACAGGCACTGGCCGCACGTTGTACATATCGACTCGACCAGCGGCCGGTCCATGAAGGTGCCGATGCGGGCGTTGTCTCCGGTGCCGAGGACATCGATAGCGCCGATGAACTGGGCGCCGTCCTGGCAGCCCTTAGCGCACCGGCCGCACAGGATGCAGGAGTCCATGGCAATGTCGAAGACCGGGTTGCTGGTGTCGACCGGCTCCCGGTCTCGCCCGTTCCATCTAGGCGAGGAGATGTCGTGGTGAGCTGCCGCCGCGCTCAGCTCCCTATATCCGTTCGTACCGTCCCCGTTCGAACTGGGCAGCATGCCCAAGGTCAGCTCGACGACACCCTTACGGATGGCCATGACCTCCGGGGTGTCGGTCCAGACCTTCATGCCATCGGCTGCTGGGACTGAGCATGACGCTGGGAGTCCTCTCTGTCCATCGATTTGCACCAGGCAGGTGCGGCAGGCCCCGATGGCGCCCATGTCGGCGTCCTTGCAGAGCTGGGAGATGTATGTCCCAGAGCCGTTGACGGCATCGAGAACCGAAGAGCCCTCCGGAACATCCATGCGCTGCCCGTTGATGTAGAGCGTGACTGTCATGCCGTGGACTCCTGACTCAACGAGCTAGCTTGGTTTCCAGGATTGTCTAATTGAAAGGTATCCCAAGGTCACTGCATATCCTTCTGGCGAGATTGTCACTGATTTCGTTGTGCCTGGGTACGGCCGTCTTCGTGTTCGATGCAGGATCGCGCCATATTGAATGGCGTCTGCCCTCCCTCAGCATCTCGCATCCATAGGAACGTAGATGCCGAAGTGGTGCGCTGCGCCTCATACGGCTATTCGTTCCTCCTGATAGTCCTCTCCGGCTGCAGCTATGGCGTCTTCCCTATAAACTTCCAGCATCTCTTTCAGGGTTATCCTGAGGGTCTCCAGTAGCTCTTCATGAGTTGCTTCCTGGCAGTTTACACCCGGGACCTCCTCTATCCATCCGATCCACCAGTCGCCGTCTTGCTTGATCACCGCCGTGTAGTTGTTCACCGTCGTCTCCCTCAGAGGGTCGTGCTAAGACTTGCCCGCGAGATCGGCCATCTCGGCACCGAAGAAGTGCAGGACGCTGGTTACGGGATTTCCAGCCGCCTGACCGAGGCCGCAGAGCGACGCCGCGTTCACGACGTTGGCCAGATAGCTCATCTCGTCCAGGTCATTCACCGTCCCGCCACCGGCGATCAGGCGGTCCACGGCGCCGACGATCCGCGGGGTGCCCTCGCGGCACGGAGTGCACTTCCCACACGACTCGTTCGCATTGTAGGCCGCAAGCTTGCGCAGTGCCTCTGGAACGGGGACTCGCTCGTCCAGCGCGATTACACCGCCGGCCCCGAGCATCACGCCGGAATCGTGCAGGAGTCCCGGCCTGATGGCCGTGTCAAGCATGGAGGGAGGCAGTATGCCGCTCGACGGACCTCCGACGGCCAGTGCGGTGAGGGCGCGCCCGTCTTCCGGACCGCCCCCTATGTCGTAGACGATCTCGCGCAGCGTCGTACCCATGGGTACCTCGGCGACGCCGGGCCTGGCAACCGAGCCGCTGATGCTGACTAACTTGGTCCCCTTGTCCGACTCAGTGCCGACGGCGGCAAACGCCTCGGCCCCGTTGGCGAGTATGAACGGCACGCTCGCCAGGGTCTCCGGGTTGTTTATGACGGTGGGACTTGCCCGAAGGCCCGACTCGGTGGGGAACGGCGGGCGGAGCCTAGGCTCGCGCCGGTCGCCCTCCATCGTGTTGAGGAGGGTCGTCTCCTCGCCGCAGACGTAACCTCCGGCGCCTCGCCGGATCTCGACGTCCAGTGTGAAGCCGGAACCCAGTATGTCGCGACCCAGTAGGTCGCGGTCGCGTGCCTGATCGATGGCTGTCTGCATGCGCGACGCAGAGAGACCCGCCTCGGCGTTGATGTATATGTACGCCTGTTCCGCTCCAGAGGCGTACGCCGCAATCGCGGCTCCCTCGATGACCCTGTGCGGAACACCCTCCATCAGATGCCGGTCCTTGAAGATGCCCGGCTCGCCCTCCTCAGAGTTGACAACGAGGTATCTGGGCGTTCTTCCGACACCGCGCGCGCCCTTCCACTTGAGAGCGGCCGGAAAGTAAGCGCCGCCTCTGCCGCGGAGGCCAGAGTCCTCGACGTCCTCGATGACCTCCTCCGGGGTCATGGAAAGGGCGCGGGCTAGTCCGGCGTAACCGCCCTTCAGGATGTATTCGTCGATGTCTATGGGGTCAAGGTCGCCGCATCCACTCAGGACCAGACGGTGTTGCCCGTTGAAGAAGCCCGCTGGACTGTCGAGGCGGGACATGGAACGGCCGTCCGCCGAGCTGCGAAACGGCCTTGTCACGCCGTCGGCAGTGATGTTCGAGTACCTGTGGCCTGCGCCGTAGGAGTATGTCACAGTTACCTGGGGGGCGGCGAAACACGCGCCGTCGCAGCCAGTCGTTACCAGGTAGGCGTCGTCGGGCAGCGCGTCCGAGACGGCTTGGGCGACTTCCGCCGCTCCGACTGCCTGCGAGCAATGGGAGACCTGCACGGCGACTCGCGCCTTGCCCCAGCGGGAGTCGATCTGCCGCTGCTGGGCGGACTCGTGGAGTCGCGCGATGGCGTCGGAGACGGTAGTCATGAGCTGACCGCCTCCTGAAGGAGCTCCAGGGCGGAGCTCGGCGTCACGCGTCCCTTCCATCTGCCGTCCATCTCGACGGCGGGAGCCATGCCGCAAAGAAAACCGCACGGGGCCTCTTCCAGGGTGACGCCGCCGTCTGCTGTGGTGCCGCCAGAGTGAAGGCCCAGCTCCGACTCCATCAGCGCCAGAATTTCCTTGCCTCCGTTTATCCAGCACCCCAGCCCCGTGCATACCCTGAGGACGTGCTCGCCGGGCTTTTCGATACGCAGCTCCGTGTAGCTCGTCGCCGCTCCGTAGACCTCGCTGGCCGGTACGCCGAGGTGCCACCCGGTCACCTCCATGGCCCAGTCGGGCAGGTAGCCGAACTCGTGCTGTAGGAAGTGGAGCGCCGGCAGGAGCTGCCCGCGCTCCCTGGGGAAGCGCTCGCGCAGGATGGCTCGGAGGGATTTCCGGTCGTCTATCATCTTCTCGTGCTCAAGTGGAAAGGGACTGGTTCCAGGGCGAGGTCCACCAAATCCAGGTCCCGCAGCTTGCTCTCCGGGATGAGTCCGTCTTCAGTCCAGCCGCGGGCGCTGTAGTAGCTCCCGATCATCATGTCCAGGTCTTCCCGATTCAGTCCGACGCCCTGTGCCACGCCAGTCGGAAGGGTCTCGTCCAGCACCCTCGGGGGCAGCGTGTCGTGGTCTCGCGTCCAACCCTCGCGGATGTTGAACAGCTTCTTCAGGTTGTTGATGCGCTCGCCGGACTGCCTCAGGTCGTCGGCGGTCATGGGCCATCCTGTGATGCGTTCGTATATTTCCGCCGACTCCGCGTACAGGTCGTTGAAAGCCTTGCGCAGGAACTTGCACCAGATCAGCGAATCGAGCACGGCGGAGAAGTCCTCGCCCGCGGCGGTTATCCGACCGCGCTGTTCGTCGGCTTTGAGACGGTCGACCGCTGAGGAGAAGTCGGCCTCGTAGGCCGAGGACCTGTTATGGCACGCTCCCCGGGTGGAGACGGCCAGTCCGAGAGCCATAGTCTTGAGGCTTCTCGGCTCGTAGCCGGGCATCTCCAGCCCCTTCACCTGCATCGCCCAGGCGTCGGAGCCGTTGCCGACGACGGCTGCCGCCCTCCGGCTTCCCTCGGCCAGCAGGCCGCCCAAACCCTCTCGCTCGGCGATCATCCGGAGCACGGTCATGACTGCCTCGGCGCTGCCAAATCGCAGTTCGAGCCCCCCGGTGTCGTCCTCTGTGAGGATGCCCCTGTCGAAGCACTCCATGGCCCAGGCGATAGTGCCGCCCGCACTTATCGTATCGATCCCGGCATCGTCGCAGAACCGCGACGCCCGGATCACGGTGTTGGGGTCGGCCACTCCCACCAGCGGTCCCAGGGCGAACGCGCTCTCGTATTCCATCCTGCCGGCGACGCGGGGGCCGTCGTCATTGGTTGCTAGAATCTGCTCGCATCCTATCGTGCAGCTGGCGCAGTGGGCGTTCTTGACGTGGTGCGACTGGTGCATCGCCTCGCCGCTGACCGGCTCGGCGCCTTCGAAGGTGGACTGGCTGAAGTTCCGCGTTGGGAGAGCCCCCAGGCGGTTGAAGACGGCGACGTTGGCGATCGTGCCCAAGGTGCGGTACTTCTCCGTCGCCGGACCGAGGCTTCTCCGAGCGAGGTCGCGGCGTGTGATGTCCAGCCACTCGGAGTCGGCCACGGGGACTCTGTTCGAGCCGCGGACGGCGATGGCCTTGAGGTTCTTCGATCCCATCACGGCCCCGGGGCCGGTCCGTCCGGCCTGGCGGCCGCCGTCGTTGCTGATGCTCGCGAACCTGACCAGCTTCTCGCCCGCGGGGCCGATGCACGCGACCCGCGTCCGTGTTCCCAGCCGCTCCTTTACCGCGGCTTCCGTCTCGGATGTGGACAGGCCCATCAGGCCCGAGGCGTCCAGGAAACCAACGCGTCCGTCGTGGACCGAGAGCAGGGTCGGGAGCTCGCTTTTTCCTACGATGACCAACGCGTCGCAGCCGCAGCCCTTGAGCTCGGTGGCAAGGAAGCTGGACGACAGAGAATCGCCTATGAAGCCTGTCAGAGGAGACTTCGTGACTACGGCGAACTTGCTGGAGGTGGTCAGCCTGCTGCCCACCAGCGGGCTTGTGACGAAGATAAGAGGATTGGCGGGGTCGAGAGGATCGATCTGGGGCGGGCAGTGCTCGTAGAGCAGGTAAGTCCCTAGCCCGGTGCCTCCGATGAACTGCCGCAAGACATTCTCGCTCAGCGGCTCCCAGCGCACCGACCTATGGGTCAGGTCGACTACCAGATATGCGCCATGATAGCCGAGCACTGCCTTACCCTCCAGCCTGACTGGAGAACAGCAGAACGCTGTCCCCGGGCTTGAGCGAGATACCGTCCTCGCCGACGAACGCCGTCCCGTTCACATTGAGCGTGTAGCTCTCTATCAGGCCCGATCCGTCCTCGTGGACTGCGAGCCCACTCAGCCTCGGACAGGACTCCAGCAGCGCTGCGGCCAGATCGCTCATACCCGCACCGACGGGTACCGTGGCAGTTATCCGTCTCTGGCCCGTCGTCACCCGCGCCTGTCCGAAGAGCTCGACCGTGACCTCGATCTTCTGACCGTCGGAGTTGGAGGTCTGTAACACCTGAGGCCTCTCACGTTGGTGGCTTGCGCACATTCTACCATCCCCGCCGAGAAGGCCTCGTGATCAGCATCCCCGCGCCGCAAGCTGGTGGGCGCGATCGAGGTCCTCCTGAGTATTGACGTTGAAGAAGCTAAGCCGCTCCGGGTCGATCCTGTCGAGCTCTGCCTCCGCAACATAGCGCACCCTGACCTCATCGAAGAAGCCGGTTATCTTCAGCTCGCCTGCCTCCAGTCGGCGCCTGATGTGCGGGAGGCAGACCAGGTGGTAAAGGGCGTGCGTGGGCTCGGGGCGACCGTCGATGAGTGGGGCCACGACGTCAAAGCCCTCCCGGAGCGACGACATGTGCGACAGCAGCGCCGTGTTCAGGAAGGGCATGTCGCAGGAGACGACGAATGCCCAGTCTCTGACGGCGGCGGAAAGGCCGGTGTAGATGCCGCCGAGAGAGCCCTTGTTCGGGTAGATGTCGACTGCGACCGTTGCCGATTCGGGAATCGGCAGCGCCCTAGCCCGGCCGGGCTCGTTGACCACGACGACAGTCTGGCTCGACACCTGGGACAGCCTCGAAATGACGCGTCGGATCAGCGGCTCTCCGCCGACGGGCTCGACGGCTTTGTCCCGGCCCAATCTTCGGCTCAGCCCGCCGGCCAGAACTACACCAGATGTCTCGGATTGTCTTTCCCGGAGGAATAGGGGTTCGGCATTCTGAGCCACAGTTCTACTCCACGACCTCGCCTGTGCTTGACGTATCGTATCCGCCCAGAGCCTCGACCGCAGACTTGAACTCGACGCTCCTGATCAGTCCGAGCAGCGGGGTCAGGAGACCGCCATCGTAGAAGTCGGCTGGAATTATGAGGTCATACTGCTCGTTCAGCAGCGGAACGAAGTCCAGTCCCATCGCCCTTGCAGCGGAGAGGATGCCCAGGCCGGTGTCGGCCCGTCCCGCCGCAACGGCTGCCGCGACTCCCAGGTGGGTGTACTCCTCCCGCTCGTAGCCTGCGATCCGGCCGGGTTCGGGACCGAGCCTCTTCAGCTTGTAGTCGAGAAGAACCCGCGTCCCCGAGCCGCGCTGGCGGTTGACGAACGACACGCCATCGCGAAAGAGGTCTTCGAGCGAGGCGATGCCCAGCGGGTTGCCACTCGGGACCATCAGTCCCTGCGTCCTGCCAACAAGGCGCACGATGGTTACATCCCGTCCTTCTAGATACCGGCGCACGAAGGGCACGTTGTATTCGCCGGTATCTTCGTCCAGCAGGTGGGAGCCTGCCAGGTGGGCCTCACCCCTCCGCAATGCCATGAGCCCCCCGAGGCTCCCGACGTTGGACGAGCTCAGCGTCAGACCCGGATCGGTCCGGCGTAAGAGGCTCGCCAACAGGTCGAGGGTCAGGTCGTGGCTGCCCGTCGCGACGATCTTTCTTTCGATCTCCTCTTCTGGCCGCAGCAGCTCGACCTCGACCTTCGATCCGGCTTCTACGCCTTCAGAGAGCCGTGGCACCGTCAGCAAGCCGTCGGCCCGCACCAGCGACGTGATGACTCCCGCGCCGCGCTGTATTGGAGTCGCTACCATCCTCTCGCCGACCCGCCCCAGGGCCACGCGGACGTGCTCGTCTTCCCCCATGGGAGACACCACCTTGCGGGCCATCCTGGCCTCGACTCGCTGCCTTCGCTGGGCTTGCACACCGAGCTTCAGCTCGACCAACGGCTTTACGAACAGCTCGCAGGTCAGCACGGCGGACACCGGGTAACCCGGGATGCCGAGCACGGGCTTGCCCTGCACGACGCCGAGGACGACCGGATGTCCCGGTCTGTACGCGACCCCGTGTACGATCAGTTCTCCCATCTCTTCCACGATCCGCGCCGTGTAGTCCTCGGACCCTGCGGAAGAGCCCGCGTTGATGATGACGATGTCGTGCCGGCGGACCGCCTCCTGCAGGGCGTTCCTGAGCCTGTCGAGATCGTCGGGGACAGGGGCAAGCCTCGCCGCATGGCCTCCCCATTCCTCTACGAGGCCCGCCAGAATGATCGAGTTGAACTCCACTATTTCGCCGGCCGCCGCGACCGATCCGGCGGCCACGAGCTCGCTGCCCGTGGGTATGACCGCAACCGTCGGTGGGCGCCTGACCATCACCTTGGTAACCCCCGCGGCGGCGCTCGCGCCGAGGTCTACCGGCCTCAGAACGTGGCTCTCGGGCAGGAGCAGCTCGCTGGCGACCATGTCTTCGCCGAGTGGACGCACATGGTAGTACGGCGGGACAGGCGCCTGGATTTCGACTGTCGCTTCGTCTATCTCATGGACGTGCTCGACCATCACGACCGCGTTGTACCCGTCGGGGACAGGATCGCCCGTATCGACCCATACAGCCTGTTCTCCGACGGTCAGACAAATGGGGGAGGTCTCCGACGCCCCGGTCGACTCGGCCGCCCTGACGGCGATGCCGTCCATGGCCGCCGAGTCGTAGTGTGGTGAGGACATCTGAACCCAGACCGGCCCGGCGGTGACCCGGCCGCCGGCGTCCTCGACAGGCACCTCTTCAGCGGGGGAGCGCGATAGAGCCCCAGCCTGTCGCAGGGCATCGTGGAACCTCTCGACCGCCTGATCGAGTGGGATGTTGCTGAGGTAGTAGCGGCGTCCTTTTTTCCTGAAAGACATCCTAGTGGATGATCTCGACGACTTCTGTCAAATCCGACGCCTGTGAGACGTGGCGTTCGGATGGGCAGTTCCGCCCGATCTTAGCATAGGCGGGTGGGGTTCGAACGGATCGGGGCCGCAACCAGGCCGGCAGTGCGTGAGTGAGCAGCCGTTACCGGCGAGGTCGCCCGCGCAGACCAAGCCAGATGAGTCCGGACGCCATGAACAACGCGGACGCGTCCTGAGGGCCGTGGCCTGCATACGACGCCAGGCCACATGACATGGAGCCTGATGGGCCACCATATGGCTCCGGCGTAGGACCTCTCGACCCGGGATCGGGCTTCTGGCCCTCCCCCAGCTCGTCGAAATCCTCCTGTGCGTACGCTACAGGCCGGGTCCGGCTGCACAGGCTCACGGTAGCGCCGTCTCTGGAGTAGACGATGTACTCCTCTCCCTCAACGAACGTAAACCCGCAGCTCGCTCCCGATCGGGCGGTTGTGAGGGACATCGTTTCGTACGACGGCCCCTTCCATGCGGTGTGAATCTCAAACTCGACTGTTGTTGGGTCGGTCGTTGACCACGTGTCCGCTTTCGGGTGTTGGAACTCGCGTACGGAGGTGACCTTGCCGACAAACACAGTGGTGGACTCGGCCAGCTCTTCGGAAGGGGAGCCAGGAGCCGCACACGAGCATGCGTGGCTTACTCCTGTATTGGCGAAGAGCCACAAGCCACTTAGGGAAAGGCCCAAAGCCACCTGTATGGCGCGCATGGGGATACCACGCATTGTGCCCCGATTCCTCTCAATCCTCATTTTCCGCCTGACTCCCGACCGTCTCGGACTCCGAGCGAACGCTCCGTTTGACGCGTCACAGGTACAGACGCAAGTTTCAGGTCGAAAGTTCCCGCTCGTTCGTCCGGAGGCTTCGCTCAGAAGAGGCTGACCTCGACCTCTTCGCCGGCGTACAGGCCCGCCTTGTCCGCTGGTACCCGTATCGTTCCGTCGGCCCGCACAAGCGAGTAGATCAGGTTGGATTTGCCGAAAACGGGCTCGGCCGTCCTTCCGCCTTCTCGTGCGCCGTTCAGCCTCACCTGGACGTGGTCCTCGCGGCCCGCCGCCGATGCCACGTCCCTTGTCAGGCGGGCCGTCACCGTTACCGGGCCGGGGGGAGGGTCGAGACCGCACAGGAGGTTCAGGGTTGGGCGCACCAGCAGGTCGAAAACCACCACCGCCGATACCGGATTCCCAGGAAGTCCGAAGGCGGGCTTGCCGTCGACAAGCGCGACGATGGTGGGCTTGCCCGGCTTGAGCGAGATACCATGGGCCAACACACCGGGGCTGCCCAGTCCGTCAATGACCGAGGCGGTCAGGTCCCGGCTGCTGATGGAGCTTCCGGCAGAGAAGATGAGGATGTCGCCCTGTTCGAGGCCCCTGGCGGCGGCGGCCCGCTGCTCTTCATAGTCGTCCTTTGCGAGGCCGATCGGAATCGGTACGCCGCCATGCTTCTCGACCAGTGCCGAGATGGTGTACGTGTTGATGTCACGGACCCGTCCGGGGCCGGGAGTCTCGCCCGGCGCAACGAGCTCGTCGCCGGTCGATACGATGGAGACCCTGGGACGCCTGGCGACCTGTAGGCTCGTAATCCCAAGCGCGGTCAGACCGCCGATGTCCTGCGGTCTGATCAGATGGCCGGAGGGCACCACCTCCTCGCCGGTGCGAATGTCCTCGCCGACCATCAGGACGTTCTCCCCCGGCGCCACGGGACGCAACACCTCTATGGTGGTCTCACCGGCGCGCTGAGTATGCTCCTCCATGACGACGGCGTCGGCGCCCTCGGCAAGCATGCCGCCGGTGAAGGCCCCTGCCGCCATGCCTATGCTCAGCGAGACAGCGGGGGGCCGCCCCATCGGGACCTCGCCCGCAATCTCCAGGTAGGCGGGCAGGCTCTCGGTCGCGCCGAAGGTGTCGGCTGCCCGTACCGAGTAGCCGTCCATCGTAGATCGTGGAAAGGAGGGAAGGTCTTCAGGCGATACGATCTCCGCGGCCGTCACGCGGCCGAGCGCTTCATGCGTTGGGACCGCCTCGGGCTCGACCCGAATCGAGAGGCGCTTCGTCAGTGTCTCCAGAGCGTCGTCGGGGGCCAGGACGTTGAAGAGCTCAGGCATGCGCCGCCCTCAATCGTCACTCCGGCGGAGGCCGGAGTCCAGCGGGGTGGAGATGGGGAGTTTTGCCAGAGTCGATTCCAAACAGTGGTCGATTGCCTTGGTTACAGCCCCAGGATGTTGCCCTCTGCGTCCACGTCGAGCGTTCGGGGAGAGCCCGGCAGTCCCGGCATGGTCACCATCGTTCCGGCGAGGGGGTAGATGAACCCGGCCCCGATAGAGGCCCGGACGTCGGAAACCTCGAAGACGTAGTCCTTCGGTACGCCCTTCAAGCGCGGGTTATGCGAAAGCGACAGGTGCGTCTTGGCTATGCAGACCGGCAGGTCTCCCCAGCCCAGGTCCCTGTAGGTCCTCAGTCGCCTGGCTGCCGGGGTGGCCCAGGCCACGTCGTCGGCGTTGTAGACCTTCCGGGCCAGTGCCTTGACCTTGTCCTCGATCGAGGACTCGCTGGGATAAGCGTAGGTGATCTCGGGCTGTTCGCCGTCCGTGGCTGAGACGACGGCCTCGGCGAGCTCGACGCATCCGGCGCCGCCCTCGGCGAATCCCCGGCTCTCCACCGCGGCGTATGCGCCCGCGGCCTCCGCCCGCTCCTTGACGGCAGCGAGCTCCTCGGCGGTGTCGGCCGGGAACCGGTTGATCGCAACGACGACAGGCAGGCCGAAGGACCTGATCACGCCGATCAGGTGTGCAAGGATCGGCGAGCCTTTCTTGACGGCGTCGACGTTCGGGTTCTCCAGCTCGCGGAGTCGGACTCCCCCGTGTGACTTGATGGCGCGGACGGATGCAACGAGCACAGCGGCGTAGGGCTCGAGGTCGTTGAACCTCGCCTTGATGTGCATGAACTTCTCGAAGCCAAGGTCGGCTCCGAAACCCGCTTCGGTCAGAACGTAGTCGGTGTATCCCAAGGCCAGCTTGTCCCCGACGACGGAGCTGCAGCCGTGGGCGATATTGCCGAACGGGCCGGCGTGGACGATGACGGGCTGGCCTTCGGTCGTCTGGACGATGTTCGGCAGGATGGCGTGCCTGAGCAGGGCCATCATAGAGCCGACAGCGCCGATGTCCTCCGCCGTCACGGGCTGCCCCTCGCCGGTGAATCCGACGACTATCCTGGACAGCCTCGCGCGCAGGTCTTCGAGACCTGAGGACAGGGCGAGCACGGCCATGACCTCGGAGGCGGTGACTATGTCGAACCCGGACTCTCGCACCGGGGCGTTCGGCGAGCCTCCGAGGCCGGTGATGATCGATCTCAGCGCCCGTTCCTCGACGTCGGTGACTCGCCTCCAGGTGATGTCTTGTGGGGCGAAGCCTGGGATCTGGCCCCGCTGCGCGACGTTGTCGGTCAGAGCGGCCAGCAGGTTGTGGGCGGAGCCGACGGCGTGCGCATCGCCGGTGAAGTGGACGTTGACCTCGTCGTCGGGTACCACGGTTGCCTTGTCGCCGCCGGTGCCTCCACCCTTGATGCCGAATATGGGGCCGAGGGACGGCTCTCGCAGCGTGGCGGCGGCCCTTCGGCCGATCTTGCCCATGCCCTGTGTGATCCCGACGGTCGTGGTCGTCTTGCCCTCGCCGGCCCTGGTGGGAGTGATGCCGGTTACGACGACCAGCTTGCCCCTCTTTCCTTCGCCGCGTATGGCCGAGAGTGCGATCTTGGCCTTGTAGAGGCCGTAGGGTATGGTTGCCGCCGGGTCCAGACCCAGCTCTTCCGTCACTTCGGTGATGGGTCTCATTCGCTCTCCTCCAGCCCGTTCGGGCTAATGGGTGTCAATGCCGGTCCTGCACGACCAGCGTGTCCACCATTTTGTCGTGAAGTGCCTGCCTGTCCGAGTCGAACAGAGGCCACAGATGGTCGACCACCCAGTAGATGCCTGCTGACATGCCCGAGAGAAATCCTCCGACCAGCCCCTTGATCACGAGTTCTCTCAGGAAGGTGTAGCCCCAGCCCGAAAGCTCGCCATTGCTCTTGATGACGCGAATGCCCACCAGCTGCTTGCCTGGCGTCTGGCCCCGCCGCAGGGCGAGGAGCCACCATATGACATAGGCGGCGAAGACAGCGAGACTGCCCAGCGAGACGGCGATCATCACCTCACGGAGACCGCCAATCCCCCAAGCCTCCGAGCTGTCCCTTCCTACGATGACGAGGACGTCGTTCCCTGTCTCTACCACCTCTGTCTCTACCACCTCTACGCCAACTAACAGAGAGAACAGCAACACCAGCGCCAATATGAACAATGGGAGGCTAAACAGCACCTTGTCGATTGCATAGGCCGCCAAGCGCTGTAGGAACGTCGCCAGCACCCAGCCGTGTCGTTCTTCCATATCGCCTACTCCTTGCCGCAGTTGAGATGGTACCACAGAGGAATGAAGGCAGTTGATTCACAAGGTGGAGCTAGCCTATGGACACGCCGCCAGAGAGTCCGGGCTCGGTCATCGTGGTCGGGTCCAGGATTTCGTCCAGCTCGTCGGGGGACAGGTCGGTGTCCTCGGTGGCGACCTCCTTGACCGTGCGGCCCGTGGTCTGGGCCTTCTTCGCGATCGCCGCGGAGGCGTCATAGCCTATGTGCGGTACGAGCGTCGTGACGATGGCAAGGCCTCTCTCGACCATCTCCGGCCCCTTGCGGGTAGCGGTCAGGCCGCTAACGCACTGGCTGCCCAGGTTGCGGGCGGCGGCGGCGAGGAGGTCTATCGACTGGAGCAGGTTGTAGGCCGTGACCGGCATCATCACGTTTATCTCGAAATTGCCGGACTGACCGGCGACGGCGATGGCGGCGTCATTCCCGATGACCTGGGCCGCCACCTGGCAGACCGACTCGGGGATGACCGGGTTGACCTTGCCCGGCATAATCGAGCTGCCCGGCTGTACATCCGGAAGCTCGATCTCGCCGATGCCCGCGCGAGGGCCGGAGCCCAGCCAGCGGATGTCGTTGGCGATCTTCATCAGGCTCACGGCCACGGTCTTCAGCGAGCCGCTGGCCTCGACCGCGGCGTCCAGGGTGCTCTGCGCCTGGAAGTGGTTGTCGGTCTCCCGGACCTCGACGCCGAGCGACTCCGAGAGTCTGGCACAGACCCGCTCCGCGAACTCAGGATGGGTGTTTACGCCCGTTCCCACGGCGGTTCCGCCCAGCGCGACCTCTGACAGTACGTCCGCGGCATGCTCGGCACGCCTGACTGAGCGCTTGATCTGCCCGGCGTACCCGCTGAACTCCTGTCCGAGCCAGATCGGCGTGGCGTCCTGGAGGTGCGTCCGCCCGGTCTTTATCACGCCCATGAACTCGGCGCTCTTGCGCTCGAGCTCGGCCTGGAGGCCGCGGAGAGCGGGCAGGAGGTCCTCTCGGATCGATGCCAGCGCGGCGAGGTGCATCGCGGTCGGTATGACGTCGTTGGACGACTGCCCCAGGTTCACGTGGTCGTTCGGGTGGATAGGGGTGCGCGAGCCTATCACTCCGCCCTTGATCTCGATGGCCCGGTTGGATATGACCTCGTTCGCGTTCATGTTCGTGGAGGTGCCCGAGCCGGTCTGGAAGATGTCGACCACGAACTCGGAGTCGAGCTTGCCATCGGCCACCTCCTGTGCGGCGGTGGCGATGGCTGCGGAGATATCCGAGTCGAGGAGGCCGAGGTCGGCGTTCGTATGTGCGGCGGCCAGCTTCACGTTGGCGAGGGCGCGTATGAAGGACCTGGGGAATCGCAGGTCGCTGATCGGGAAATTGACCACGGCGCGCATCGTCTGGGCGCCGTAGTAGGCGTCAACGGGCACCTCGAACTCCCCCATGGAGTCTCGTTCTATCCGCTTCTCGGTCATGTCCACCTCGGCTGCTACTTCAGGTTGTCGTTCACGAATTCGATCACGCGTCTCGCCACGGACATCTCGTGGCCTACCAGGCCGTGGTCGGCGCCTGGCACCTCATACAGGTTCGCCGGGGACCTCATGTCGTCCAGCGCACGCTGCAGCTCGACGGAGGGCACGAGGCCGTCCCTCTGTCCGACGACGAACAGGCGGGGCCTCTTGTCCCGGCCCGTCTTCTTAGCCCTGGCCGACGAGAGGGACGGCGCGATGAGCGCGAAGCACCTGGCTGCCTTCAGGCGGCCTATGGCGTTCAGGACGGCCGACGCTCCAAACGAGTAACCGACAACGGCGAGCCGCTTTCCATCGAGTCCCGGCCAGCGCTTGAGCAGGTCGAGGGCCGACCTGACGTCCTGTTGCTCGCCCTCTCCATCGTCGAACTCACCCTCGCTCTCACCGACGCCGCGAAAGTTGAAGCGGAACGATGCCACTCCCTCATCCGTCGCCGCGCGGCATATGGTGGTGACTACCGGGTTCTCCATGTTTCCGCCGAGCTTTGGGTGCGGGTGACACACGAGCAGGGCAGGGTGAGGTCCGGGTACGTCCTGGGGGGTTGCCAGGACGCCTTCAAGCGCGAGGCCCTTGCTCTTGAAGCCGATGGCGGTCTGTCTCACGATGTGGTGCTCTAGGGCGATGGGTGTAAGCCTGGGATGGTCCAGCGTCCGTCAGGGTCTGGTTGCGAGGGAAATGTTAGCACGTGCGCGCCCGCGCTGGTGGATGTGTGGGTGTGGGCATAGGGGCTGACGGGTGCTGTGGGGGACGGTTTTGGGACGGGCAAGGAACACATTTGGAACACATAAGGACGATTGTGGAACACTTGATTCGTAGCTAATCCGGGCCGGTTTGTTCTTGGCGGGGCCGCGATTTCCGCGGAAACTGTTCCAAACTGTCCCACCTGTCCCATTCGTCCCGCCTCGAGCGCGAGGTGGTGCTCCGGCCTAGACTCGTCGCATTATACGGACTTATGTTCTGTCAGTCAAGTCCCGGTTTGCGGGTATGGTGAACAAGAGACTGGATTGGCTGACGCCGCCACGCTGGCGGCCGGTCGTCGCCCGCTAGACCCTGGCCTTCGCCGGAGTGACGGTGTATGGAGGCAGGGCAATCGCATTTTGACATTGGCTCGCCTCCGGTGAGCGAGCCGGAGACCGCGAGGTGAGGCAGGGCCTGGCGTTGCTCGACGGAAAATTCTCCAGATGTGTCTCGCTTGTTATCATTTATGGTGATTTCATAGCTGGGCGTCGAGATTTGGCGAGTCACTTGCGAGACGTTCGTGAGACGCTTTCATGTCAATGACGGAGCGATGGTCCCAGCAGCGAGGCTGTGGGCTTTGTCGGACTGTGTGCTAGAATTGCGCCCGACCAAACGGGAGAGCAGGTAAATGGACGTGATCAACTTTCTCAGCGACACCGCTACTCTACCGTCCCCCGAGATGAGGCAGGCGATCTTCGAGGCCGAGATGGGCGACGACGTGTCCGGGGAGGACCCGTCAGCGAACCGGCTGCAGGAGATGGCGGCGGACATGCTCGGGAAGGAGGATGCTCTCATCGTGAGCAGCGGCACGATGGGTAACCTGGTGGCCTCCCTTGCCCACTGCCAGCGGGGCGACGAGATGATCGTCGGCGAGCTCTCGCACATCAGCAGGGGCGAGGCCGGAGGGCCGTCGGTCCTCGGCGGAATCGCCATCAAGACGATCATGGAGGACGAGTACGGGCGGCTCGACCTCGACGAGGTGAAGGCGGCGATAAAGCCCGACGACATGCACTTTCCCCGGACGGCGATGGTGGCGATAGAGAACACTCACAACGCCACCGGAGGGACGCCTCTGACCCCTGAGTACACGAAGGCGGTCGCCGACGTGGCCCACTCGTACGAGCTCCAGCTGCACGTGGACGGCGCCCGCCTGTTCGATGCCGTCGTCGCCCTGGAGACTCCGGCGGCGGAGCTGGTCAGGGACGCAGACACCGTCAGCTTCTGCCTCTCGAAGAGCCTCGGGGCTCCCATAGGCTCCGTGCTGTGCGGGACTCACGATTTCGTCGAGCGGGCTAGGCGGTGGCGCAAGATACTGGGCGGAGGCATGCGCCAGGTCGGCGTCTTCGCATCAGCCGGAATCTACGCGCTGGAGCACAACGTGGAACGGCTCGCCGAGGACCACGCGAACGCCCGCAGGCTGGCCAGGGGCTTGGCGAAGATACCGGGAATCTCCATCGACGTCGACAGGGTGCACACCAACCTGGTCTTCTTCGAGGTGACCCGCGGCGATCCGGCCGAGCTCGCACGGAAGCTCGCAGAAAGAGGCGTCAGGGGAGCGAACCCGGGGCGCCGGTGGCGGTTCGTTCCTCACTACGGGATCACCTCCGCCGATATCGACCGGGCGCTGGATATCATCGACTCTGTATTCAGAGAGTATGGGGGCAACCATGACCAGCAATGACCTGTCGGGCAAGGCACAGACAGTACTGGGACCGGTGGACCCCGGTCAACTCGGCAGGACGCTCACCCACGAGCACATCCTCTTCGACGGTTCCCGGACGTCGTCGTGGTTCCCAAGTGCGAGCGACCAGGCCTTCTACGAGAAGCCGGTGTCCCAGGAGGTGCTCGGCCGAATGCGTCACCGCCTCAAGCCGAACCGTGACAACGGGCGGCTGGAGGACGTCCAGACGGCCATTGAGGAGGTCGGGCTGTTCAAGCAGTACGGTGGGGGCACGCTTGTCGAGGTGTCGAGCATTGGGATAGGCCGCGATCCAATCGGCCTTGCCCGGGTCTCCAACGCCACGGGCGTGAACATCGTGATGGGCGCTTCTTACTACGTAAATACGCACCACCCGCCCGGGATGGACGACCTGACAGAAGACGACATCGTCGACCGGATCGCAGGCGACATCACCGAGGGCGCCGACGGGACGGGAATAAGGTCGGGCATAATCGGCGAGGTCGGCTGTGCATGGCCTCTGACCGACAACGAGCGGAAGGTCCTCCGGGCCTCTGCTAGAGCGCAGCGCATGACAGGAGCCCCGCTGTTGATACACCCCGGCCGGGATGAAACGGCCCCGCTGGAGATAATCGAGATCCTGGATGAGGCGGGGGCTGACCTCTCGCACACCATCATGGGTCACCTGGACAGGACGGTCTTCGAGCGCGGTACGCTCAAGCGGATCGCTGAGTCGGGCTGCTACATGGAGTGGGACCTGTTCGGCTGGGTCGGCTCCTACTACTCGATGAACCTCAACATCGACATGCCCAGCGACGACCAGCGGCTGGAACGGATCGCCTGGATATCCTCTGAGGGCTACGGCCGCAAGGTTGTCGTGGCGCACGATATATGTTCCAAGCTCCGTCTCGAGAAGTACGGCGGCCACGGGTACTCGTACATACTGGACCACATCGCTCCGAGGATGCTGTACCGGGGCTTCACCCCTGAAGGCGTTCACGACATCCTGGTCTCCAACCCGGCGGTGGCGCTTACGTTCCGGTAGTCATACAGCGCGTTCTGCCAGAGGGGAATCGGCGGCGGATCTTCCGTCCTGACGCAGGCAACGTCTACGACGTGGACCTGGTCGACTATCATTAAGAGGGGGAGAAAGATGCCGATGAAGAATCCGCCTCATCCTGGGCTATCCATTCGTCACGACTGCCTGGAGCCGCTTGGCCTGAACGTAACGGAGGCGGCACGAAAGCTGGGTGTGAGCCGCAAGCAGCTTTCAAGTGTGCTGAACGGTCGCTCAGGAATATCGCCTGAGATGGCGATCCGTCTCGACATGGCATTCGGTGGCGGCGCCTCCACCTGGCATCAGATGCAGGCGGCATACGACCTGGCGCGGACAGCCAGGAAGGCTGGTAGTATCGACGTCGAGCGTGTTGTAGTCGAGGCTTAGGAGTGAGAACCTAACTCCATTTTGGCCTTATGTCGGAATCTCGGAGGAGTCTTTAAATGGCCGTCAATAGAGCAAAGCAGCGGATGCTGGAAGGGAAGCCTGCCATAGGAGGCGAGGTGGGTCTGGGCTCGCCGCTCTCCGCTGAGCTCATGTCTCCCCTTGGCTTCGACTTCGTCCTGGTCGACAACCAGCACGGATTCTGGCAGGACCAGAACTCGATGCTTGCCTTCAGGGCCATCAGCCTGGGTCCGGCCGTACCAATGGCCAGGGTACGGAGGAACGACTTCGGACTCATCGGACGGCTCCTCGACATGGGATGTATGGGGATGGTGGTGCCGATGGTCAACAACGCTGAGGAGGCGGAGGCCGCCGTGTTCGCCACCCGCTACCCGCCGCTCGGTGGCCGCTCCATCGGGCCGTTTGGCACGGGCTTCCTGGGTGACGACTACGACGACTGGGCCAACGACCAGATCTTTCTGGCCGTCCAGATCGAGACGGACGACGGGGCGAAGAACGCGGAGGAGATCATGGCGGTCGACGGCATCGACGGATGCTGGATCGGCCCCGGGGACCTGAGCCGCTACATGCGCCTCGACCTGAATACCAAGGAGGGCAGGGAGGTCCACAGTACGACGATACGCTCCATCATCGCCGCCTGCCGCCGTGCAGGGAAGATACCCGGCATCTCCACGCCGTCGCCGTCACTCGCACAGCGCTGGATCGACGAAGGCTGCCTCTTCGTCACCGCGGGAGCAGACTCGGAGTGGGTCGTGAACAAGGCGCGTGAAACCCTTCAGGCGCTCGGGCGCTGAGGGCCTTCGAAAGAAGAAAACCAAATATGGCTATAGAGGTGATAAGAGACCCCGGCAGCGCGGCGCCCATAGGCCCGTACTCCCAGGGAATCAAGGCAGGCGGCTTCGTCTTCGTGGCCGGAGAGAAGGGGATAGACCCCGCCACGGGAGAGATTGTCGAGGGCGGTATCGAGGTCGAGACACGGCAGACCCTGGAAAACGTCAAGGGCATCCTGGCGGCCGCGGGAGCTACGATGGACGATGTCGTGGCGACGGCGGTCCACATGGTGAACCTCGACGAGTTCGCCCGCATGAACGCTGTCTACGGCACCTACTTCAAGGCCAACCCACCCGGCCGCACGACGGTCGGAGTCACTTCGTTGCCCGCGGGAGCGGCGGTGGAGATAACAGCTACGGCCTACGTCGGGGGCTGACAAACCCTCCTAGACAGCTCGGGTGTAGAGCACGCGCCGGCGACTCACGCTGGCGTCGAGGCCCCGTTGTCGAGTGCCAGTATCCGCTCGACGAACCGAGTCACCATATAGCGGTCCGCGAGTTCGAAGTCTTCCATGAACCCGTGATAGAAGTAGGCGTGAAACTTCTCTGCAACCACGAATTCCGTCCGTAAAGCGGGGTCGTCGTACTCCTCCGCGAATCTGACGACCGATTCCTTCAATTGTGAGTGGCTTCCGCACGGCCAGCCGCGCCGCCTGGCAGCGGCAATCACGGCGTGGGATGCTGCGCCCCACGTCTTCTCAGAGCCCTGAAGGACATCGCCGGCACCAAACTCCCGTTCCGCCGCTTCGAGAAAATCCCTCGCTGTTTGTGTGTGCTCTTGGACCTGCATGGTCTCCGTCCCGGTTCTGTGAATGTTAACCGCCATGTCGCTCACCTCCCCCCTTGCCTGTCCAGTCTACCACGAGCCTGCTTTACGCTATCCGACCGGGTGCCGCCGTCCGATAAGCGGGCTCCAGAGTCCGACGCCAATACCAACCACCACGCCGGGAACCACGCTGATCGACGCGCCTGCCAGCATGCTGATGGTCGACTCGACGAATAAGCCGAGAGAGAGGCCCACGAGTGCGCTGACGACGGTGCCGGCGAGCACCGCGGCTGCTGCCCGGGCACTGGTGATTGCGCTCCTCCCGACAAAAGCGCCGACGATGGCGCCGGTGGGAGTGCCAACCACCATGCCAATCCCGACACCGCCGGCTATAGTGATGCCGGGGTACTTTCCTATGCCGTCCAGCATGAGGTGAGTCAGGCCCGCGAGTGTGCCGAGGACCACACCAACGCAGGCGCCGCAGGCAACACCGACGCTGCCACCGGAAACCACTCTATCCAACATTCCGATACCTCCCTTCAGCACTGGAAGACCTACTCGGGTGGTTGACTGTCCCACCAGCGCCGCAGGCGTTCGGCGGCCTCCTTCTCGTAGCCCTGGTCGCCGGGCCGGTAGTAGCGCCTCCCACGCAGACTCGGCGGCAGGTTCTCCATCGGAGCGAAGTGCTCCTCGTAGTCGTGGCTGTACTTGTAGCCCCGGCCATAGCCCATGTCCCGCATGAGTCCCGTGACAGCGTTGCGGAGGTGGAGCGGGACGGGTTCGTTGACCGTCTTGCGGACATCGTCCAGGGCCTCCGATATCGCCATGTATGCCGAGTTGCTCTTGGGGGCCGTGGCCAGGTAGACGGTCGCCTCCGCCAGCGGGATCCTTCCCTCCGGCATCCCGACGAAGTGGACGGCCTGCTGGGCGGCGACCGCCACCGACAGGGCCTGCGGGTCGGCCATGCCGATGTCTTCCGCGGCCAGTATGACCAGTCTGCGGGCGATGAACATAGGGTCTTCGCCGGCCTCTATCATCCGCGCCAGCCAGTAGACGGAGGCGTTGGCATCGGAGCCTCGCACCGACTTGATGAAGGCGGAGATGGTGTCGTAGTGGTGGTCTCCACCCTTGTCGTAGACGGCAGATCTCTTCTGCATGGCGTCCTCGACCGTGGATGGCGTGACGCGCCTAATTCCCTGGGAGTCTGGATCAGTGGCGGAGGCCGCGAGCTCCAGGGCGTTTAGGGCGGTACGGGCGTCCGAGTTGGACAGCCTCAGCAACAGGTCCATGGCCTCTTCGTCGAGCTCTACGTTGAGCGAACCCAGGCCGCGTTCGCTGTCGTCGATCGCTCTGCGGACAATCTGCTCGATCTGCTCGAGGGACAGGGGCTTGAGAGCGAACACACGGCTGCGGGAGAGCAGGGGAGAGACGACTTCGAAGGAAGGGTTCTCGGTGGTGGCCCCGATGAGCACCACCGTCCCGTTCTCGACGTGCGGAAGGACCACGTCCTGCTGCGCCTTGTTGAAGCGGTGTATCTCGTCGACGAACAGGATTGTGCGCTGGCCGTGCATCCCAAGGCGCTCCCTGGCCTCCGCCGCTATCTTCCTGAGGTCGGCGACGCCCGATGCCACGGCGCTGATCGCGCTGAAGTGGCTCTCCGTCACGCCGGCTACGAGCGTGGCAAGCGTCGTCTTGCCGGTGCCCGGAGGCCCCCACAAAATGATGGACGGGACCCGGTCGGCCTCGATGCTTCGCCGCAGGACTCGGCCCGGCCCGATGATCTCATCCTGGCCGACGAACTCGTCGAACGACCTCGGCCGCATCCGCGCCGCCAGGGGCGCATGTCGGTCGAGCTGTCTCCGGGCGCTCTCCTCGAATAGCGTCACGTTACGCAGTCTCCATGAGGAACTCGCGGATGGCGCGCGCGGTCACCTCCGGCTGCTCGACCCACGGCTCGTGCCCGGCACGGTCTATGCTCACGTGGCGGCTGTCGGGAATCAGCCGCGCCACCTGAGCGCGGGGCCGGCCCACCGTGGCAGAGCACGACGGGGGGACCGCTGCCCTGCGTGGCGGTCCAGAGGGAAACCCCGTTTGCCGTTACCCGCCGTTCGGATATGGGCATGTGATTGCCTAAGGACTGATCAACGCCTGAGAAACCCCGCGAACGAGCGTCTCGTCGAGATGCGGAGGCGTCGTGCGTGGGTCGAGCAACACCCGCTCGTCTTCGATGCGTCCGATTATGGGCGGCGAACAGCGTCGCAGCTTCGCGGCGAGGGAGCTGGCGCCCCCCGGCATCGTCGAAGCATCGATCGAAAGGAGGGAGGTGGCCATCGTCTCCCCCGGCAGGCTGCCGCCGCCAACGGTCGATTGTCCGGGAACGACGGAGGTCGGGCCGCCGATGGCTGAACGCCAAGCCTCGGCCCGTTCGGCCAGCGAGTCGGGCGACCGGGCGATCATCTCCCAGATCGGGATTTTGGCCGCCGCCTCGTCTCTGAGATAGTGCAGCAGGGTTGCCGTCAGGGTGGCGATGCTCACCTTGTCGATCCGAACGGCCCGCGCGAGCGGGTGGCGCGACACGTCGGCGACGAGGTTCCTCTTCCCGGCGACGATGCCGGCCTGCGGCCCGCCAAGCAGCTTGTCTCCGGAGAAGAAGGCGAGGGAGGCTCCTGCTTCGACGCTCTCCTGGGGCATGGGCTCATGCGCCAGGCCGAACCGGGCAGTATCCAGCAGGCATCCGCTGCCGAGATCGTGGAGAACGGGGATGCCCGAACGCGCTCCGAGATCCGACAGCTCCCGGAGTGAAGGGGCGTGCGTGAAGCCGACGACGCGGAAGTTGCTGGCGTGAACGGACAGGATGGCCCCGGTGTTCTCCGTGATGGCGGCCTCGAAGTCCCGGACGTAGGTCCGGTTGGTCGTTCCAACCTCTACCAGGGTTGCGCCGCTCTGCCTGAGCACGTCTGGTATGCGGAAGCCGCCGCCGATCTCGACCGCCTCCGCTCTTGAGACGATAACCTCCTTGCCGGTGGCAAGGGCCGCGAGGCCGAGCAGGACGGCCGAGGCGTTGTTGTTTACCACCAGCGCGGCCTCTGCGCCCGTGAGCCTGCACAGCAGGTCGGAAACGTGCTTCTGGCGCGACCCGCGGTGGCCGGTATCCAGGTCAAGCTCAAGGTCGCTGTACCCGGCGGCGGTCCTCTGTGCGGCCTCGATGGCCTCGGCGCTGAGGGGGGCGCGCCCCAGGTTGGTGTGGAGCACGACGCCCGTGGCGTTGATGAGCGGCGACGGCCATGGGCGCCAGAGAGCCTCCGCGCGCTGCTCTATGGCTGCTGCGAGGTCGTCGTATCCGGGGGCCGAGCTGCCCTCGCCTATCGCCTCTCTGGACTCTGCCAGGGTCTCCCTTACGAGAGCCAGGACGGGCTCCCGGGAGTAGCTGTCTATCAGCGCCTGGACCCGGGGGTCGCCTGCCAGCCGATCGACGCTGGGCAGGGCTCGGTGCGGGCTTGTCAAATGGCCTCTCCTGGATCGTGCAGGGCGCCATTATACCCCAGCGCCGCAAACGTCTTCCGATGCCTCTGTCACACCTCCCCCACGTGGTCCGATGCTCGCCGGAACGAGGCGGAGCGCACTCATGCCGCCGTTGACCGTGTATGGGGCCTACTGTAGAATGTGGAGGATTTCCCGAACTACAGGTAGGCATGTTCGTAATAGGTCTCACCGGAGGAATAGGTACAGGCAAGTCGCAGGTCGCTGCCATACTCGAAGAGCTTGGAGCAGCCGCCATCAACGCCGACCTCTTGGGTCACGAAGCCTACCTTCCGAACACCGAGACTTGGCGGACTATCGTCGACACCTTTGGAAGCGAGGCCCTGTCGACGAGCGGCGAGGTGGACCGCAAGAAGCTGGGAGCCATCGTATTCGGCGACCCCGCCCAGCTCGAGCGGCTGAACGCTATCATGTTCCCCCGTATCTACGAGATGATCGAAGAACGTCTCGCAGCGTTCGAAGAGGGGGAGGGATACGAGGTTGGAGTAGTTGAGGCGGCGCTGTTTCTCGAGGCCGGCTGGGAAAGGCTGGCCACGGAGATATGGGTGGTTGCCTCGTCGGAGGAAACAGTCGTAGAGCGACTCAAGGCTCGGAACAATCTTGGCGAGGAGGCCATCAGGGCCCGCATCGGCTCGCAGATGCCGCAGGACGAGCGCATCGCGCGCGGCGATGTCCTGATCGAGAACAACGGCGGGATGGACGAGCTCAGGAGCCGAGTCGAATGTCTCTGGGAGAGCCGGGTCCACACGCGCCTGGAAAGTTCAGGTAAGGTATGACGACACCCACCCGAACCCTATACCGCAGCTACATCATCGAGGAGTACCACCTCACCAAGGAGCCGTACTACGTTCCGGTCGCCGACGAGGTGGAGCTGTTCGAGGCGGCTTACAAGGCGAAGATACCGGTACTCTTCAAGGGCCCTACCGGCTGCGGAAAGACGCGGTTCGTAGAGTACATGTCGTACAAGCTTGGGCAGCTCCTTACCAAGGTACGGACCGACAGCGGACAGGCCGACACAGACAGCAACGGCCACAATCTGCCGCTGGTGACCATCGCCTGCCACGAGGACCTGACTGCCAGCGACCTCGTCGGCCGCTACCTGCTCGAAGGTGCGAACACAGTCTGGATTGACGGGCCTTTGACCAGGGCGGTAAAGGCCGGGGGCATATGCTACCTGGACGAGATCGTGGAGGCGCGGAAGGACACGACCGTCCTGATTCATCCGTTGACGGACCACCGTCGGATATTGCCGGTAGAGAAGCGAGGAGAGCTGCTGGAGGCCGCCGACGGCTTCCTGCTCGTGCTTTCCTACAATCCCGGCTACCAGAGCGCCCTCAAGGACCTGAAGCACAGCACCCGTCAGCGGTTCGTCGCGATCGAGTTCGACTATCCGCCGCGTGCCATAGAGGCCGAGATCGTTCGCCACGAATCGGGCGCCGACGAGGCCATCGCACACCAGCTCGCGAAGCTCGGTGAAAAGGTGCGGAATCTCAAGGAACATGGCCTGGGTGAGGGCGCCAGCACGAGACTGCTCATCTACGCCGGCAAGCTGATTTCCCAGGGCATCTCACCCAGGAGAGCGTGCCAGGTGGCGATCAACTGGGCGGTCACCGACGACGAGTCCGTACAGCGGAGCATCGAGGAGATCATCTCATCGATATTCGAGTAGGCGGATGCTTCGGACCCCCCATGCCGCCCGTATCGGACCAGTGTCTGTTGTGATCCAAGGCCGTATGGACGAGGCGTCGTCCGCGGCCATTCGGCGCGTTCTGTCCGAGACTCCTCCCAAGAGTATCGAAGAGCCTTCCATGATCCCCGCCGCGGTGATGCTCCTGCTCTATCCGAAAGGGCAAGACTACTGTGTCCTGCTCAATAAGCGCACACAGCTCGTCGAGCACCACAAGGGCGAGATATCGTTCCCCGGTGGGCGCATGGACGATGAGGACGAGAGCCTGCTGGACACCGCCCTACGGGAGACGCACGAGGAGATGGGAATCGAACCGGGAGACGTGCGGGTCCTGGGGCGGGTCGACGACATGCCGACCAACTCGAACTACCTGATGAGCACGTTCGTAGGCACAATTCCGTACCCCTATGACTTCGCGCCGAGTGAGTTCGAGGTGGCCGAGATTCTGGAGGCGCCGATAGCGGAGCTCACCGACCCGCGCAGCTTCAAGTTCGAAGTGCGGACCTTTGATGACCAGCCGCTGGAGTGTCCGGAGTTCAACTATCGAGGCCATAGGGTATGGGGAGCGACGGGCCGGGTCCTGAACAACTTTCTGAGGAAGCTAGACAAGGTGCCTGTCGAGGAGGCCCCGTGGCGGAAGAGCCACTTCAAAACCTAGAGGCTCTCCGCGAGGAGATGGGGCGGTTCCCCGCCGCGCTCGCGACGGAGTTCGATCGCGCCCGCGACCGGGTGCCGGACTCGATTACGGAGAGTCAGGCCGCGCTCTGGATGAGGACGGGCATCGAGATCGCCGAGCAGACTGTGCGCTCGTGGGAGGCCGCCGCGCACTATTACTCGGTCAGCCCCGCGGTAATGTCCTACATGCCTTTCAACTACTTCGCGCGTTGGGCGGAGTGCGGCAGCTCACTGTGCCGTGAGTCTCCGACTCTTGCCTCGGCCTTCTTCGAGGCAAGTCCGGGTCTGACGGCCAAGCTCAGGTCGCGCCACATCGAGGCGTGGGCAGGACTGGGTCGGAGTCTGTACAAGGGCACCTGGAAGTCCAGCACGCTGGCGTGCAAGTTCTTCGAGGCGAGCCCGGACTTGGTCGAGAGCTTGACCTTCCCGCAGCTTGAGAGGTTCGTGTCCTTCCTGGACGCGCTGTCCCATCGCTCTTACGACCTCTCCGCGGAGTGCCTCGGCCTCGGCCGGCAGATATTCCCGCTCATGGGCGAGGACAAGGACGCCTTCATCGGGCTGGCCTCGACCCTTGTCGAGACATCGTGGCGCGAGGTCAAGACCTTCTTCGACGCGGGCTCCAGGGCGCTGCCGAGAATCGACCCGGCTGAGCGGATGCGTTTCCTGCGGCTGGCCAGGCATCTGGTCAACTCGGGGGGCTCCAACGTCCCTTTGCTGATGCTGGAGATGTCTCAATCGCTGGACCAGATCAAGCGAGAGCAGCACGCTGGCATACTCGCTCTGGCCGAATCTCTGGCCGACGTGTCTCCGGCCGCCGTCGCGGAGTTCGTCAAGGGGACGCCCCTGGTGCTGGACAAGATCAGTCCGAGCCAGCTCCAGGACTGGTTCGACCAGGGTGTGCGAACCCTCAAGCAGAACGCCGACGGTGGCATGGCGTACTTCAAGATGGAGTCGGCGCGAGCCGAGGAGGCCCTGGAGGCCATATCCTCGCGTGTCGAGTTCGACCGGGTCAAGGACGTCATGGAGATGTACTGCCGCGCGCTGGCGGGTGCCGAGGTGAAGCTGGCCGTGACGGATGACCTTGTCGAAAAGAACATCGGCTGGGTCTCCAACGAGTCCCCTTCCACGGAGGGGTCGACCGTGTTCGTCCCGACGGTGATCGACCGCTACTCGTCTAAGGGTGAGAACTTCGCGTGGCTCAAGGTGGTCTCGACGCATCAGGTGGCTCACCTGGAGTTCGGCAGCTTCGGGTTCCAGTTCGACACGCCGTCACCTCTATTCGACGACGCCCGGCAGGTCGTAGAGGAGCGTCGCCGGGAGCTGGCGGCATCCGATGATCAGGACGGCGCGTCGAAGCCCGACTACGCCACGGACGCGCAGCGGTTCTTCAACCTCTTCGAGGACAGGAAGCTCGCCCTGGACATCTTCACGGTGGTGGAGGATGGACGCCTCGACTCCCGCGTAAAGGCGGGATACTGGGGTATCCGCAAGTCTTACGCCCGAGTGCAGCTCGACTCGCTGAGGGACAGGCCGAACATCAAGGAGCTGCCCGGCAGGGAAGCTCTCGTCGAGTTCTTAGTACGTCTGAGCCTTCAGCAGTACCGCGGCCTGCCTGCCCCGAAGTCTCATGTGCGGGAGGCGCGCAGGATCGCGCGCATCGCGAAGCGTGTGCTCTCGCCGACGGCGACAGTCGAGGACGTGGCCGAGGCGACACTCCGCATTTACGCCCTGATCTCTCGCATCCCCAACGAGCAGATCCCTCCTGAGGAATGGGAAGATGTTGACGTGGGGGAGAGCGACGAGGAGTACGAGGAAGTCGAAGGCATGGAACAGCTCCTCAGTCAGATGGCCCAGGGTCTGGACATGGACATGCGGCCCGGCGAAGAGGAGGAGTTCGACTCGTCCCAGGAGGTCGGTTTCAGAGGAGACTTCAAGCCTGAGCTGGTCCAGCTTCTGGCCCAGCTGCGAATGCAGGAAGGGCAGGGCGGCCAGGAGGGAGCCGAGCCGATCTCCCAGGAAGCCCTTGAGGAGATGCTCAAGAACACGGCGGAGCTGGACCTAGAGGCGGTGCAGGGAGAGGTCCAGAGCGCCACCGGGTTCGCCAATAACATCCTCCAGGAGGCGGGCGCGAGCCTGCCGGACAACGCCCAGTCGGGTACGGGCCCCCTGACGCACGCCGATGAAGACGGCGGCTCGCTCAATCCCGACGAGCCCCAGACCTTTGTCTACGACGAGTGGGACTTCAGGGCCGACGACTATAAGCCGCGATGGTGCATAGTCCGGCAGAAGACGATGGCCGAGGGGGACCCTGCCTTCTATGGGGCTACGCTGCACAGCTACGGCGCCCTGGTCGGAAAGGTCCGGCGTCAATTCGAGCTGATGGTGCCCGAGACCTTCCGGAGGGTGCGGAAGCTCGAGGACGGCGAAGAGATCGACATAGACGACGTCGTAGAGGCGATGGTCGATATCAAGAGCGGTGTCAGCCCCAGCGACAAGCTCTACTGGCGGCGAAACAAGGTCCAACGGGATGTTTCAGTCGCCTTCCTGCTGGACACGAGCGCGTCGACGGCGGAGGCCATCGACGAGGGCAAGCGCGCTCCAGAGGACTGGGGCGCCCCGGACGACCCGGTCGAGTACATGGTCTGGCTTCGGACCCGGCGCGGCGAGGCGGTCAAGCGCAGCTACAAGAGAATAATCGACGTCGAGAAAGAAGCCATCGTGCTTCTCATCCACGCGCTTGAGGCCATCGGCGACATCTACGGGATATACGGCTTCTCCGGCTACGGGCGTGAGAACGTCGAGTTCTACACCATCAAGGACCTCGACGAGAACTTCTCGGACAGAGTCAAGAAGAGGATAGACCGTGTCGCGCCGCTGCACGCGACGCGCATGGGGCCGGCGATCAGGCATGCGACGACCAAGCTGACCGAGCAGGACGCCAAGACGAAGCTGCTGTTCCTGATCAGCGACGGCCGGCCACAGGACCGCGGCTACAGCCGGGAGGGAGTCGAAAAGGAGTACGCCGTCCACGATACGAAGATGGCGCTCGACGAGGCGCGGTACCAGGATATCAACGCCTTCTGCCTGACCGTAGACAAGAACGGCCACGACTATCTGAAGACGATGTGCCAGGACATCGGCTACGAGGTCCTCGACGACATCAACGTCTTGCCTGAAAGGCTGCTCCAGCTCTACCGCCGGCTGACCATGTAGCCAGAATCAACCATCCCGCGTTTCCATCTCACATCGGAGGTCGATCATGAAAGTAGCGCTTCAGACCATGCACAGCGACGACGCCTTCGTCGCGGAGCTCACGAGCGAGTTCCCGGAGGTCGAGTTTCGCCCTTCGGCCAACGAAGAGGATGAGAAAGTCAATATTAAGGATGCCGACGTGTTCTGCGGCGCGCCGTCGCGGGACGTTTTCCTGGCATCCGAGAGGCTTCGCTGGATACAGTGCGTGGGCACCGGTGTGGACATGATCCTGGCCATACCCGAGGTCGTCGATAGCGACGCGGTGCTGACCAACTGCAGGGGGCCGCACGCCGCGCCGATGGCGGACCACGTGATGGGCATGGTGGTCATGCTGGCCCACCAGCTCAACGAGATGTGGGACGACCAGCGAGAGCACAGGTGGGAGCCGTCGAAGTACAACAACCGTCAGGCCAACCTGACGGGGAGCACCATGGGCATCCTCGCCCTGGGAGACATAGGCACGGCCGTCGCGTGGCGGGCTCACGGATTCGGTATGGACGTCTACGCCGTGGACAAGCACCCGAGGCCCGCGCCGCCCGTGGTCGAGGAGGTCTGGGGACTGGACAGGCTCGACGAGCTTCTGTCGATCTCCGACTGGTTCGTGATCACGGCTCCGCTTACACCAGACACCCGCGGCCTCATCGACAGGCGGCGCGTTGGACTTCTAAAGGACTGCGCGTACGTGATCGCTATCTCGCGGGGCAACATCATCGACGAGGAGGCACTGATCGAAGGCCTGCGCGCCGGCCGCATAGCCGGAGCGGGCCTGGACGTGATGGCCGTCGAGCCGCTGCCGGCATCGAGCCCCCTCTGGGACATGAAGAACGTCGTGCTGTCTCCCCATGCCTCCGCCATGACACCGACGCTGCTGACGGAGCGCAGGGAGATATTCAAAGAGAACCTGAGCCGCTTCCTGGCGAATCAACCCTTCGTCTACACGGTCGACAAGGGCACCGGCTTCTAGGGGCTGCTCGGCGCAGCGATATCGGCCCCATAGGCCCCTTTGGGTCCCGGCCAGCGCCGGGACGACGGCTAGCGCCCTATCTTCAGCACGCCCAGGAAAGCCTCCTGGGGGATCTCGACGCTGCCGACGCGCTTCATCCGCTTCTTGCCCTCGGCCTGCTTCTCCAGCAGCTTGCGCTTTCGCGTGACGTCGCCCCCATAGCACTTCGCCAGCACGTTCTTGCGGAGCGCGCGGATCGTTTCTCTTGCCACGATCCGTCGCCCGATGGCTGCCTGGAGGGGCACCTCGAACAGCTGCCTCGGTATCAGGTCTTTCAGCGTGTTGACGAGGTCCCTTCCCCGGCTTACCGCCCGGTCTTTGTGAAGGATTACTGACAGGGCGTCCACCGGCTGCCCGTTGACCAGTATGTCCAGACGGACGAGGTCGCCGGCCCTAGAATCGGCCACGGAGTAGTCCATAGACGCGTACCCCTGAGTCTTCGCCTTGAGCTGGTCATAGAAGCCGACCAGCACCTCGGATAGTGGAGCGGCGTACTCCAGGAGGACGCGGCCAGACCCGGACGCGCCGACGGCGTCAGCGCCGTTTTGCTGGAGGTACTCCATTCCCTTGTACTCGCCGCGGCGCTCGTTCAAAAGGTCGATGACCGCGCCCACGTGGGTCACGGGCAATACAACCCTCACGTCGAGCCAAGGCTCTCTGATCTCGTCTATCTGCTGCACTTCCGGCAGCTTTGACGGGCTTTCTATCTCCTGGACGGAGCCGTCGGTGAGCGCGACCTCGTACGCGACGCTCGGCGACGTTGCCAGCAGGTTGAGGTCGTACTCGCGCTCGAGGCGCTCCTGGATTACGTCCATGTGCAGCAGGCCGAGGAAGCCGCACCGGAAGCCTGACCCGAGTGCGAGCGACGTTTCCGGCTGGAAGCTGAGTGCTGCGTCGTTGAGCCTTAGCTTCTCAAGGGCGTCCCTCAGCTCTATGTAGCCCTCGCCATCGGCGGGGTACAGGCCTGCGAAGACCATGGGCTTGAGCTCTTGGTAGCCCGTCAGCGGCTCCAACGCTGGCTTGGACTTCAGCGTGATCGTGTCGCCCACAGGCGCGTCTCCGACGCTCTTCAGTCCGGTTGCGATGTAGCCGACCTCGCCGGTCTGCAGCAGGTCCACCTTCGTCGGCGCTGGTCGGAAGACGCCCACCTCGAGGACCTCGCTGTTAGAGCCGGCTGACATGAGGCTCACGCGATCTGACGATGAGACGCCGCCCTCGAAGACCCGGACATAGGCAATGACCCCCTTGTACGGGTCGTACTTGGAGTCGAATACCAGCGCTCTGAGGCGGTCCGACTTACCAGCGCCTGGAGGGGGGATTCGCTGTACGACGGTCTCCAGGAGGTCGTCGACTCCAGATCCGTCCTTTGCCGAGACAGACAGCACCTCGTCCTCCCGGAAGCCGAACATGTGCCGGAGCTCCTCGGATATGCGATCGGGCTCGGCGGCCTCCAGGTCTATCTTGTTGAGTACGGGGATGATCTCAAGGTCGGACTCGATGGCCAGGTAGAGATTGGCCACCGTCTGCGCCTGCACGCCCTGGGCGGCGTCGACCACCAGCAACGCCCCTTCGCAGGCGGCAAGGCTGCGCGAGACTTCGTATGTAAAGTCGACGTGCCCGGGAGTGTCGATCAGGTTCAACTGGTACTGCTGGCCCGAGCGGCTGCGGTACGCCATTCTGACCGCCTGGGCCTTGATGGTGATCCCACGCTCCCGCTCCAGGTCCATGGAGTCGAGGTGCTGGTTCAGCATCTCCCGCGGGGCCACGGTGTCCGTGATCTGGAGCAGGCGGTCGGCAAGGGTGGACTTGCCGTGGTCTATGTGGGCGATTATGCAGAAGTTGCGAATGAACGCGGGGTCCATAGATCAATGGTAGCACGCAGAGCGCTGCCCCGCGCGCTGTCCAGCGCCTGTCGCCGGTCTCGCCTGTCGCCGATCTGTATCGCATTTGGGGTACACTGGCAGAACATGTGGATAGAGGTGCTCTATGGCTAAGACCGAAATGATACGCGCCCGCGTGGAACCGGACCTGAAGCGCCAAGCCGAAGAACTCTTCTCGGAACTAGGGCTGTCGACAACGGAGGCGATCACGCTGTTCTATAAACAGGTGACCGTGCACCGAGGCTTGCCGTTCGATGTGAGGGTGCCCAATGCTGAAACCATTGAAGCGTTACAACAGGCCCGCGATGGGGATGGGCTCGAGCGACGGTCAATCTGCCAGTCCTCCTCCCGAGGAATTGACTCCCAGAAGCGCGTCGCCTGTGTGAGGACGTACTCATGAGAGCACCTGGCAGGTTGGACGCGGCTTCCGGCGTTCGGTATCCTATCGGGCGACCAGGATTCGTCTGAGCAACCGCGGGCTCCTGCGGCAAGTCGAGGGTCGGGTGGTAGACCAACAAAGAATCAGAGAGGCCGTCGCGGCCATTATCGAGGCCTCAGGGGACGATCCTGATCGTGAAGGCCTCAGGGGTACTCCGGGCCGGGTGGCCCGCCTGTACGCCGACTTCTTCGCCGGCCTTGACCAGGACCCGCGAGAGGTCCTAAGCACCGGCTTTCAGGAAGACTTCCAGGACATCTTCATCCTGCGGGACATCCCGTTCTTTTCGATCTGCGAGCACCATCTGCTGCCGATGGTTGGCGAGGCGCACATAGGCTACATCCCCACCGGGCGGATTGTGGGCGCCAGCAAGCTTGCACGGGCGCTCGACATTCTCGCGCGGCGTCCCCAGATACAGGAGAGGCTGACGGCGCAGCTCGTGGACGTGATCGACGAAACTGTATCGCCCGACGGTGTTGGCGCGGTACTGAGCGCGGAGCACATGTGCATGGCCCTCCGCGGCGTGAACAAGCCCGGAAGCAGGATAGTTACCTACTCGACCCGAGGCAGCTTCTCGTCAGGCGTGTCGACCCGCGAGGACCTCCTGGCGGCGCTGGACCGCTCATAGAGTGACCGGCTCCGTCGCGACCGAAAGCTTCGATGATATCGCCGAGCGGTGGGAGGAGCTCCTACCGCGGTGTTGGACCGATACGGTCTTTGTCACTCACGTGTGGCAGAGTGTCTGGTGGCGCAGTTTCGGCGAGACCTACAACCCCGTAGTCCTGTCCGTACGGGACGGAGGCCGTGACCTTGGCATCGCTCCACTGATGATCAGGGACGGCGTACTGTCCTTCATCGGCGACGCCGACCTCTTCGACTACCACGACTTCCTGGTCCTGAAGGGCTGCGAGGACCGGTTCTACGAGGTGCTGTTCGAGCATCTGGCCGACTTGGAGTGGGAACGCATCGAGCTGAAATCGGTGCCGCAGAGCTCGCCAACACTGCGCGGGATTGAGGCGGCCGCCGCGAGGGTGGGACTCGGCACGGAAGTCCAGATTGAGGACGTTACGCCAGCGGTCCTGCTGCCCGACACCTGGGAAGGGTACCTGTCGACGCTCGCCAAGAAGGACCGTCACGAGCTTCGGAGGAAGCTGCGTCGGCTCCACGCGGCCGGCACGGTGAGGCAGTCCGAGTGCCCAAGCCCGAGTGCTCACGACGACTGCATGAATGACTTCTTCAGGCTTATGAGGGCCAGCAGTCAGGAGAAAGCCGACTTCCTCACCCCGGAGCGCGAGCGGTTCTTTCGCGCCTTTGCTGCGGAGCTCGCGCCCCGCGGTATGTTCAGGCTCTACTTCCTGGAAGTCGACGGAACCCGCGTCGCTTCGTGCATCTGCTTCGACCATTCGGGCTCATACTTGCTGTATAATAGCGGCTACGATCCGGAGTACTCCCCCTTGAGCGTCGGACTGCTCAACAAGGCCCTCTGCATAAAAGAGGCCATTGAAGAGGGGCGAAGAGCCTTCGATTTCTTGAGGGGCTCCGAGCGGTACAAGTACGATCTCGGCGGGACTGACCGGCTCCTATACCGGATCACCGTGCGTCGATGAGCTGGCGATCCCCGTCCATGGGTGTCCATCGACCTTGAGTCGCCGCAGGTTCTCCATACCGTACACGAGCACTCGTCTACGGCCCCACAAAGTGCGAGGCGCCAGTGCTTAGAGTCGCGATGCTCAGCTTTCACGGTTGTCCCTTCGCCCGGCTGGGTGAAAAGGACAGCGGTGGGATGAATGTCTACGTTCTCCAGGTGGCACGCCAGCTTGCCAGGGCTGGAAACCAGGTGGATATCTTCACACGCTGTCACGACCCGGACGACCCGCAGGTGGTGGACCTCGAGGCGGGCGTCCGCCTCTTTCACCTTCGGGCCGGACCCCTTGACAGCGCCAAGGAGGGCCTCTACGAGCACGTCCCAGAGTTTCTGACCAATCTGCTCGCCTTCCACGATGAGGCGGGAGTGGCGTACGATGTCGTCCACAGCCACTACTGGCTGTCCGGCCCGGTTGGCGAGATACTGAGCAGCAGATGGAACGTGCCCCACGTCGTCACCTTCCACACATTGGCCAAGACCAAGAAGATGGCCCGTCCCGGGGAGGTAGAACCTCCGCAACGCGCAGTTGTTGAGCAGGGGATTGTGGATACGGCGAGCGCGGTCGTGGTGTCTACGGATCATGAAGGGGATGCGATTCGAAGTTTCTATGGGCGATCGGACCGGAACATCAAGACGATTCCCGCAGGGGTAGATCTCGACCTCTTCAGACCCATGCCGAAGCGTGCAGCCCGAGCGGCTCTCGGCCTGAACGGAGAGAAGGTGGTGTTGTACGTCGGCAGATTGGAGCCCCTAAAGGGTGTGGACATTCTGATTGAAGCCCTGTCGCGCCTCGATGACCGGCACAGCACCAGGCTCATGGTCGTCGGCGGAAGCCTCGGAGACGCCGAGCTGCTCCGTCTCAAGTCCTCGGCTGATCGGCTGGGATTGAGTGACAGAGTCACATTCACCGGCTCGGTCGATCAGAAGAAGCTCCCGCTCTACTACAACGCGGCTGACGTGTTCGCCCTTCCCTCCTATTATGAGAGCTTCGGCCTTGTGGCTCTGGAGGCGATGGCGTGTGCCACACCGGTGGTCGCTTCGAGGGTCGGCGGCCTCGGCGCCTTTGTCAAGGATGGCCTGAGCGGCTACCTGATACCCCGCCGGTGTCCTGACCCGTTCGCCCATCGGCTGGACATGCTGCTGGCGAACCCTGCTCTCAGAGAGAACATGGGTATGGCCGGCCGGGCTGCGGCACTCGAAATGAACTGGAGCCGCACTGCAGACAGGCTGGCCGACCTGTATAGAGACTTGAAAAGCCCGGTTGCTGAGTGCATGGCAGGAGCTTGATCCTTGAGCGATGCAAACGACAAGGGGTCGGAGACCAAGGACCAAGAGGGCATTTTCAGGCGGCTTGAGCAGCACGTCCAGGGGAAGACGATGTCTGGGCTCCTCGCGCTTGTGCCGGTGCTCATCACAGCCATCGTCATCTACTTCATCATAGACAAAGCCGACGCCTTCCTAAGGCCCATGTTGGCGAACATCGAGATAACAGTCGGAACGGACCTGGACACGGGAGCCGACCGCACCATACGGCCCTTGGACTTTCCTGGAGTCGGGATTATCGCGGCCGTATTGATCTTCTATTTCCTCGGACTCCTGGTCTCTGCGGGCTTAGGCTTGAAGGCAGTGGACTGGATAGGCGCCGCGTTGCGTCGCATCCCAGTCGTCAAGGTCATATATGGAGTCACTGAGCAGGCGACCGCGGCTCTCACCTCGAAGTACAATTTCAGCCGGGTCGTATTCCTGGAGTGGCCCCGCGAAGGGATGATCGCCATGGGCTTTGTGACTGGCCGCATGTACTCCCGCGAAAGGGACATGTCTCTGGTCGTCGTATATGTTCCCACAGTCCCCAATCCGACGTCTGGGAACATGGCCTTCGTCGACGAGGACGATGTGGTCGAGACTGACTTGACGGTTGAGTATGCCATGAAGCTCGTATTCTCAGGCGGCATAGTCTTGCCCAAGAGCATGTCAATGGCCAGGGTCCGAGACAGCGACATCGGGTTCATCGGCCGCTTCGAGACGGACTGACTCAGGCCAGACGCCTCTCGAACCATATCGTCTCTGATGTCTTCCTGAAACCCAGCTTGTCGTAGAGCTTCCGCGCCGGCACGTTCAGGGAATCCACCTCGAGCTCGATGCCCTCAACGCCCTTTCCCCTGAGGAAGGTCATGCCCGCGGCGAGAGCGGCCCTGCCGATTCCCTCGCCGCGATACTCCGGGCGTACGCCGACCATCGATATCCATCCGATCGATCCGAACCGGTTCTCGGATCGAGTGGTCCAGCAGTAGGCGGCGGGTATGTCCGAGTCCAGGATGAGCAGGATGCCTTCCGGGTCCGACCTGCTCATTCGGACCCGGAAGGCGACCTCATCTACCGTGTTTGGGCAGAACCCCCACGTATCGCCGAAGGCCGCGTTCTGAAGGTCCGTAAGGGCATCCTCGTCCCGGCCGAGGGTAAATGGTCGAAGCGTGTACCCCTGTGGGAGACCGGGCTGCGGGACGGCAGCCGCCTCCCGTCGCATGTTCCAATAGGTTGCTACACTCTCGAACCCCGCAGATCGGAGGGCCTCGTGGGTTGTCACATCCGACGACGAAACCTGCATGTGGAGGACTCTCGCTCCAAGGCTCGCGGAGTGCTCCACTGCCGACGCAATCAGGCCTCCCTCGACCCCGCGTCCTCTATATGGCTCGAGTACGCCTCCAGCGGCGACGGCGCGCCCGATCCTCAGCTCTGGTGAGACATGGAGGAAGCCTACTGGCGTGCTTTCGAGCGAAGTCACGAAGATGTCGCGCTGCGGAGCACCGGAGGGCTGCCCCAGGAGCTCGCGCATTGAGTCAGGCGAGTGTTCCTCCGGAGTGGACTCGTAGCCGCACACGGCGTTGAAGAGGCGCGTGAACGGCTCAAGCCCGCCCCACGAGAATCTGTGTACCTCGACATTGGAGCTCACGGCGAAGAATCCAGGCGGACGGCTTCGGGTAGTAAGCCCGCTTCGACCATCTCCTGAGCTCTTGGAGACAGCCGGGGCCTGACTATTCTCAGTACATCTCCGGCTATCAGCTCTGGCGGCCTGTTCGCGTCGACGACTCGCCACCTATGCGTATCGCTCCCCGCCAGCGCCAGATAGCCCTCACGGACCCGCTTGTGGAACTCCCGAGACCCCTCCTCGAACCGCGTCCCTTCCTCGTCTCTCTTCCTTGGGTCGAGAGCTGCTCCCTCATCCAGAGGGAGCGGCATCTGAAGTGCCCGCTGCAGTCCGACCAATGGATCACAGTCCAGGAGAATGGTCAGGTCCGGCTCTACTCCCTGTGTTGCCAGGTCGTTGACGGCCTTCACGTCTTCGATCGAAATGCCTCTGCCGTAACCCTGGTAGGCGATTGTGGAGTCGGCGTAGCGGTCGGATATAACCACCGCATCCGGGCGGTCTAACGCAGGCCGAAGCACCTTGGCAACGAGCTGGGAGCGGGCGGCCGCAAACAGGAAGAGCTCTGCGTTGCGGGACATAGTCTCCTCGGTGCCGAGTCCTCGCTTCAGCCAGTCCCTGATCTGCCTGCCAAGCTGGGTCGATCCGGGCTCGTGTACCGCCGTCACGTCCAAGTCGGCCGCGCGGAGCCTGTCCGCAAGGAGCCGTGCCTGCATCGACTTGCCCGAGCCTTCTCCGCCCTCGAAAGTGATGAAAAGCGCCATGGTCTTGTACCGGCCTACTGACGGTGGAAGACGACGCGGCGCGTCGGCTCCCGGCCCTTGCTGGTGGACGAGAGTGAGTGGCTGTCGGCGACCTGGTGCTGGAGCCTGCGGATGAATGACTCCTGTGGGCCCAGCTCGACGAAGGGTTCGCCGTCGTCGATCCTTCCGGCGGCCCTCTGGGCCTCCTCCATTGCCGAGACTACGGTGTCCTGGCTCCCTGATCCCCCCTGTTTGCGCATGACCGCCCGCACGAACTGCTCTATCTGGGGCAGGGTGGTCTTGCGGAGGACATAGACCGGCTTCCCGCTGTCTTCGGCCGTCTTCAGTGCGGTCGTTCGCCGCCTGTAGTAGTTCTTTGTGGTGAGCACCATGTCCGCGCTGCGCATGTCTCCGACCACCTCCACCGGCGCGCGCACAGCCCGTACAACCTGATGGAGCTTACCCTTGTTAACCCCGTAGGGGAGGATGTTAGTCACGACGGGCCGTTCGTCCCCGCCTGTGCTGAGTGGAGCGCCTCCTCGAGGAGAGGCGACTGCGTTGCTTGCCGGTCTCCTTGGCTCGATGCGAGCGACCGTGCCGTCTTCGCCTATCGAGCGTATCTCAGGCTCTATAGTAGAACCCCTAAGCATCCGGTCCACGACTTCGGCGACATCGGAGTGAATGGCTACCTCGTTCCAACCCCGGATTTCGACGAGTACGTCAAAGGTCGGCGCGAACCGTCTCTCGAGGACAGTCTTCTGCGTCCTCCTTCGTCGTGCCTCTACGTCGCCAAGTGTAACCGATTCGATACCGCCGACAAGGTCTGAGAGCACAGGGTTCATCACAAGGTTTTCGAGTGTGTTGCCGTGTGCGGTGGCTATCAGCTGGACGCCGCGCTCCGCTATCGTGCGAGCCGCATTGGCCTCCTGCTCCGTGCCGATCTCGTCGATGACTATCACCTCCGGCATGTGGTTCTCGACAGCCTCTATCATCACGGCGTGTTGTAGCAGCGGGCTTGGCACCTGCATCCTTCTCGCATGGCCGATTCCCGGGTGCGGGATGTCGCCGTCTCCGGCTATCTCGTTTGAGGTATCAACGACGATGACGCGTTTGTCTGCTTCGTCCGCGAGCACTCTCGCAACCTCGCGAAGCATGGTCGTCTTCCCGACGCCGGGCTTCCCGACAAGCAGAAGGCCCTTGCCTGTGTAGATAAGGTCCTCGACTATCCTGATCGTGCCGTACACGGCTCTGCCGACTCTCAGTGTCAGGCCAACCGTCTTGCCCGTCCGATTCCTTATGGCGGATATGCGGTGCAGGGTGCGTTCGATGCCGGCGCGGTTGTCCTCGCCGAAGACTCCAACCCTGTCCGTGACGAAGGCAATATCCTCGTCCGAGACCTCGAAGTCGCCCAGCAGCACGCTCTTGCCCAGGAATCGCGCCTCGGGCTGACGGCCCAGGTCGAGGACCACCTCCAGGAGGTTGTTGTCCTCCAGCCTCTCTTCGAGAGGTGTCCGAACTCGCGGCGGCACCTTGTCGATAAGCACTTCGAGGTCGATCTCTATGCGATTTTGCAAGTCAGCCAATGAGTCCTCCAGATACTACTGATACCGCTTCTGCTCGAAACCTAGTACCGGTTCCATGTGTATTTGGCAAGTATAAGAAATAGGTTAGTCTTATGTATGATCCTATAGGGAGGACATACGAAGACATGGCTGCTCTCAAGTACAAGGTGGAGTTGAACGAGTCGGAACGGACACATCTCAAGCAGATGGCGAGTCGTGGCGAGACTTCGGCCCGTAAGGTCAAGCGAGCGCTGGTGTTGCTGAAGGCGGACGAAGGCATGACCGACCGTGACATCGCCAGCGGCCTATTGATAAGCGCATCCACGGTGGGACGTGTGCGCACGCGGTTTGTGAAGGAGGAACTCGACAGCGCACTCAATGAGCGCCCTCGACCGGGACAGAAGCGTAAGTTGGACGGCAGACAGGAAGCACATCTGATAGCCATCGCGTGCAGCGACGCACCCGAAGGACACGCGGATTGGACGATCCAACTGCTTGCCGACAAGGTGGTGGCGATGGGGTTTGCCGAGAGCATCTCCCTCGAGACGGTGCGCCAGATACTCAAAAAAACGAACTCAAGCCGTGGAAGAAGAAGGAGTGGTGCATCCCGGAGGTGAGCGGGGAGTTCGTGGCTCGAATGGAGGACGTGCTGGACCTGTACCACGCAGACTACGACCCGGACCATCCCGTGGTCTGTTTCGACGAGACATCCAGGCAACTGGTGGCCGATAAGAGACCGGTCATCGAGGCCAAGCCGGGTCGGGTGGAACGATATGACTACGAGTACAAGCGAAACGGCACTCGAAACCTGTTCATGTTCTGTGAGCCGAAAGCTGGCTGGCGGCATGTCGAGGTGACCGAGCGGCGCACTGCTGTGGACTTTGCTCATCAGATGAGGTGGCTGGTTGATGATGCATACCCTCACACAGAGACGATACGGTTGGTGCTGGACAACCTCAACACTCACAAGCTGGGCTCGTTGTACGATGCCTTCAAGCCAGCCGAAGCGCGGCGCATCGCCAAGCGCCTGGAGTTCCACTACACTCCTCTACACGGCAGTTGGCTGAACATGGCTGAGATAGAGTTGAGCGTATTTAGCAACCAGTGTCTCAACCGTCGAATCAGCGACGAGGTGATACTGAAGCGAGAGGTCTCGGCGCTGGAACGTAAGCGCAATGAGGCTGTCGCCGTCATAGACTGGCGCTTCTCCACTCAGGACGCTCGTACTAAACTTCAACACATCTATCCATCATATTCAGATTGAAACGGTACTAGGCTGTTCCGACACCGACCTCGGCACTTGCCGTCTCTCTCGCCACGGACGCGTTTGCCTTGACCAGTATCGTGTACTCCGGGCCGGATATAAAGCCTCGCTCCAGCAGTGCCGTCCGGACCGCCGCCTGATACGAGGGGACCAGGCAATAGACCCTCCTCACTCCTCCAAGACGGCCCAGGGCGAAGTCGACCATCGAGGAAGAGGCGAGCCGGCCCTCCGGGTCGGGACTGACCGCCGCGCTCATCCATCCTGCCACGGGACCTCTGTGGACGGAGACCCATCCAGTGAGCGCGGTCTCGGAACCCATTACGAACCGTCTCCACCGGCTCTTGCGCTGCTCCAGGCAGGCCCTCCATTGGTCGAAGGTCACGGCCGTCGAGCGCCGTACCTCCGCTGGAGTGGAGAGGTTGTACAGGCGGAAGGCGTCGTACTCGTCAGCGCCTGCCATCTTCCTCAGAGGGGCTCTGCGCTGCATCGGCTGTGCCCACGGCACCGGGCCCCGCTCGAAGAGGGTCTCGGATACGGAGGAAAAAAATCCTCCACGCCGGGCCTCGTCCATGAGTGGATCGCCCGCCCGCAGGCGGAGGAATACCCTCTCTCCTCCGTGAGATGCTGCCGACTCGGCCGTGCTTTCCAGGATACCGCTCAGATTGTCGTCGCCTTGACCAGTGGTCCCAGGGAACAGGTGGGTGACCTCCCAGGCCTGGGGCCCTGAACGCTGGCGCGCGACCGACATTGCATGGATGCGGGGCCCCGTCGCGGAGACCCATGCGGCGACTCTGCGGGGTGGAGTCATCACGGCCCTGGCCAGCTCGGCCGCTGCGGGCCACCTGCCTATGCCGGGGGTGGCCCTCAGGGTGTACGCACGGTTAGATCCCTTCGGGCCGCCGAAGGCTTGGCACCGGAGAAAGTCTAGGGGGTCTGCTGGTCTAATCGACCTTCACACTCCGCTTCGTGGCGCCCTCCACGATACCGACGAAAAGATCGTGGACGCGGGGGTCATCGGTGAGTTCTGGATGGAAAGCGGTGGCAAGCATTAGGTCCTGTTGCACCGCAACCGGGCGGCCGTCGTCGAGGGAGGCCAACACGGTAACGTCCTTGCCCATCTCTCTGACCACTGGCGCCCTGATGAAGACGGCACGATACGGCGGGCCGGTCAGCCCGTCGACTTCTATGTCGGCCTCGAAGCTGTCTATCTGCCGGCCGAAGGCGTTGCGGGTGACCACGATGTCCATGAGGCCGAGAGGTTCAGGCCGGTGGTCGGTGAGCCGCGAGGCCAGCATTATCATGCCGGCACAGGTTCCCCACACCGGCATCCCCGCGGCAATCTTCTCCCGCAGCACTGAGCGGAAGTCGTAGATGTCGATGAGCTGGGCGATAGTCGTGCTCTCGCCCCCGGGGATGATCAGACCGTCCACTGCGTCGAGCTGGTGAGGCAGTCGTATTTCCGGGGCATCCACGCCCAGACGGGCCAGTACCGTTTGATGTTCGAGGAAGTCTCCCTGGATGGCCAGTATGCCGATCCTGGGCAAACTACCACCCCCGTACGGCGAGCTGTTCCTCGATCGGCATGGTCTTCACGTCGAGGCCGGGCATGGCATCACCCAGTCCGCGCGAGACCTCGGCGATGATGCGCGGGTCCCGGAAGTGCGTCGTGGCCTTTACTATCGCCTCGGCCATCAGGTCGGGTTTCTCCGACTTGAAGATGCCGGAGCCGACGAATACTCCATCGACGCCGAGCTGCATCATCAGGGCGGCGTCGGCCGGCGTGGCTATCCCGCCCGCGGCGAAGTTCACGACCGGCACCTTGCCGGTGTCGTGCACCTGCTTGACCAGCTCGTAGGGGGCCTTGAGGTCCCTGGCCGTGGACATGAGCTCGTCCTCTCCCATCCCCTGGATGCGGCGGACCTCGCCCAGAACCTGCCTGGCGTGGCGAACGGCCTCGACGATGTTACCGGTGCCGGCCTCGCCCTTGGTGCGGATCATTGCCGCGCCCTCGCCGATGCGCCGCAGCGCCTCTCCAAGGTCGCGGCAGCCGCACACGAATGGCATCTTGAAGTCGTGCTTGTTCACATGGTGGTTTTCGTCGGCGGGCGTCAGCACCTCGGACTCGTCGACGTAGTCGACGCCGAGCGCTTCCAGCACCTGAGCCTCGACGAAGTGTCCGATGCGGCACTTGGCCATCACTGGTATCGTGACCGCGTCTATGATCTCCTCAATCTTCGTGGGGTCGGCCATCCTGGCGACCCCGCCGTCCTTGCGGATATCGGAGGGGACGCGCTCGAGGGCCATCACGGCGACCGCGCCAGCGTTCTCGGCTATCCTGGCCTCTTCCGCTGTGACCACGTCCATGATGACGCCGCCTTTGAGCATCTGGGCCAAGCCCGCCTTTACCCGCCAGGTCCCGCTTTCAACCCTGGTTTCCACTGCCATCTGAGCGCCTCCGGCTTCCGGGGTGGTGTACCGTTTCTACCGGCATTATACGCTTGGAATGGATCGTTCGCAAACGGATTATGGAGCTGTGCTGCAACCTTCAGACGCAGCCCCGGTCACCGCCGAAAGACGCCCTTTCAGTCGGATTCCTGCCCCTGGAGGACTGGGGACGCTCGCGTCTTCCTCGTCTGCAGCCTCGTGTACAATGCCGGTAATCTACATGCCAAAGCTCGCACTCATTATTCGCCACGCCGAGCCTGAAACCCTGGCCGAAAACTATACGTCGGCCCTTGTAAAACGAGGCTTCGAGCTCCGACCTCTCGACGTTTTCCAAAGCGCGCCCGAGTTCGACGAGTTCGATCCGCCGGGCTTGGAGGAAGTTGACCTCATCGTCTCTCTCGGAGGTCCTCAGTCGGCCAACGACTGCTACCCGGCGCTGCGTGCCGAGCGCCGCCTCCTCGCAGACGCCATGGCCTCGGGTGTACCGGATGCTCCTATAGATGTCAAGGAGTGCTGTGGGATAGGGCTGAGTTCCGTAGGACGGAGAAGACCTCGCGAGCGACATAGCGTTTGAGGCAGCGGATCACCTCAGCCTTGCTCATTCCCTCGGTGGTGCGACGACGCATGTATGCCTGGGTCCGCTCATCATGACGAAGTCTGACGACAACAATGCGATGGAGTGCCGCGTTGGCCTGGCGGTGGCCGCCTCGGTTGAGCCGATGCCTGGTGGTCTTGCCGGAGGAAGCAGGGATGGGATTGACACCGCACAGGGAGGCGAAGGCAGCCTCGGAGTGGAGGCGGTCCGGGTTACTCCCTGCAGCAATGAGGAGGGTCGCCGCCGTGTCTGGTCCTATGCCGAAGCCATCCACCAGGGCTGGGGCTGCCGTCCGTGTGAGTCTTTGGATCTCGGCCTCCAGGTCCTGTATCTCATTACCGAGTTGACGGTAGCGACGGGCAAGGGAGCGAAGAGCATACTTGGCCGCCGCGGTGGGACCCTCCATACGACCAGGCCGGAAGCTCTTGGACCGGGTGACAAGGGCAGCAGCGGTGAGGCCAGTGAGGTGCTCACGAAGCCGGGCCGGGGCCGTGACAACCAGGGCCTTCATCTGGTTGATTGCCTGGGTGCGAGCCTTGACGGCCGAGTCCTTGGTGCTCTTGAACATACGGATCATTTCGACTTCACCCTCACCTGACTTGGGAGTGGCATCGGCTACTCCGGCAAGCACGGCACGCGCTGCCATCTCCGCATCAGTGGAATCGCTCTTCCCCTTCCGATAGCGGGTTGACCGGTCGGGCCGGTTGACCTCCACTACGGTATGGCCCCTACTGGTCAGGAATCGGGCGACTCCGGCACCGTAGGAACCGGTGCCTTCAATCCCGAAGGCATGAATCTCTCCCAGGCCCCGGGACCACCGTTCGAGCTCCTCATACCCATGGGTGGTCGCCACTGTGTGAAGCTCCCCCAGGCGGACCCCCTGACGGTCAATGGCCACCGCCACATGCTCATCCTGGTGGGTGTCGACTCCGACGACCAGCTCAACACCACGACTACCTTCATGACCGACGACTCCTGTCATTTCTACCTCCCGGAGGATTGCGCGCCGGCCAGGTGAGCGGACAAGACTGCGATGGGGCGTGGGGCCAGGCTCCTATAAGGTCACTGCTCGCCTTGCCAAAGGCACTTCGGGTGCCACCTCGACTCGAGTCGACAGATCAGGCTGAAGGCATGATGCCAGTCTCAGAAAGGGTCAGGCCCGAGCCGAAGGTGGCCCGGGATTCATCATCGCAGTCTTCGGAGTGTGCCTGGGCGCTCAGCTCATGGCCAGGGCCCTGGGTGGAGAGGTAGGACCGACGGGCGGCTACGAGTTCGGTCTTCGCAAGATATGGATAACGGAGGCCGGCAGCAGGGACCCGGTATTCGGCAAGCTGCGCGTTCCTCTGGTCCCGACCCTCCATGGCGAGTGCTTCACTGTTCCGCCCGGCGCAACAGAGCTCGCCTTCGGCTACATGCTGTGTCGGGACGGGAGGTTCAGGAGGCAGAGCCTCGCCTTCCGTCATGGCATTTCCTACGGGTTTCAGTTCGAACCCCAGCTCACGCTCGACGAGCTGCGAGCCTGGAACCGGGAGCTGGCTGACGACTACAAGAAGATGGGACCCCTCTTCGATCCGTCGTTTGAGGCCCAGGCCCATCTTCGAGAGTTCACTGCCTATTCTCCGATATACGAGGCTCAGTCGAGGGAGATGCTGATGGCCTTCTGCGACAAGGCAGGCCTGGTCTAGAGCCTGACCCAGGGTGGAGAGGGTTGCGAAGCACGAATACTGATCGCGTCGTCGTAGTCGGCACCTCCGGCACGGGCAAGACGACGGTCGCCAGGGAGATTGCTCAGGCGCTCGCCAAGCCTCACGTGGAGTTCGACGCGTATCGACACGGCCCGAACTGGACTGAGACGCCCGACGAGGTGTTCAGAGAACGGCTGAGACAGGCGCTGCAGGGTGACACATGGGTCGCTGATGGCAACTACTCGATGGTACGTGGCGTGGTATGGCCGAGGGCTACTATGTTGGTGTGGCTGGACTACCCGATATACGTGGTTATGTGGAGGCTATTCTGGCGGACCATGCGCCGCGGGATACTTCGCCAAGAGCTGTGGAATGGCAACAGGGAAAGGCTCTGGTGGCACTTCTTTAGTCGCCGGTCGCTGTTTCTCTGGGCCCTGAAGACTCATTGGCGGCATCGCCGGACGATTCCATCAGCGTTGTCCCTGCCTGAGCATGCCCACCTGCACCTGGTCCACCTGCGTTCCCCGAAGTCCACACGCGAGTGGCTCAAGACCCTGGCGCTATGACGATTCCACGCTGGCGCGGCCACATAGCGCCATGAGAGGGAAACGACATCCGTGGTGTCGCGCGCTCTTGGCCGGGCATCGAGCCGCTTGATATACTGCGCGTGAGTCCAACCCCACGCCAAAAAGGAAGGTGCGAAGAGCATGGCCAAGACCCTGATAGGCATCAACGGCTTCGGACGCATCGGGAGGCAGGTCCTCAAGGCGGTCATGACCCGTCACCCCGAACAGGTCCAGGTGGCCGCGATCAACGACCTCACCGATAACGAGACCAATGCGCACCTCTTCAAGTACGACACCAACTACGGTATCTATCCCGGCAGCGTGGAGGCTGCCGATAACGGTATCGTGGTCGATGGCACTCACATCAGGGTGCTGTCGGACCGGGATCCCTCCAACCTCCCCTGGGAGGATCTCGGGGTCGACATCGTGATCGAGTCGACGGGCTTCTTCGACGATGCCGCCAAGGCCTCCGGCCACCTGAAAGGCGGAGCAAAGAAGGTGATCATATCCGCACCCGCCAAAGGGGACGCGCTCACCGTCGTGCTGGGGGTCAACGAAGGGGACTACGACCCGGCGAAGCACGACGTCCTCTCCAACGCCTCGTGCACGACGAACTGCATCGCGACCATGGTGAAGGTGCTTCATGACAGCTTCACGGTGGAGCACGGGCTCATGAGCACCATCCACTCGTACACAGGTGACCAGCAGATACTCGACCGCGTGCACTCCGACCTGAGACGCGCGCGCGCAGCGGCTATGAACATCATCCCTACGACGACCGGGGCCGCCAAGGCGGTCGGGCTGGTCCTGCCAGAGCTCAACGGCAAGATTCACGGCTTGGCATACCGCGTACCGACGGCGACGGTGTCCGTAACCGACTTTGTAGGCACGCTGGCCCAGGACGTGTCGGTTGACGACGTCAACGACGCGTACCGCCAGGCCTCCGATAACGGTCTCGCGGGCATCCTGGCGTACACCGACGAGCCACTGGTCAGCAGCGACTTCAAAGGAAACCCGCACAGCTCGATCATCGACGGCATGTCGACCATGTCGATGAATGGAAACATGGTCAAGGTGGTGGGCTGGTACGACAACGAGTGGGGGTATAGCTGTCGGACCGCCGACCTCGTCGCCTACCTGGTCGAGAGGGGCCTCTAGGCGTCCGTTTCGCTACCCTGGACCGGGGCGCTATCGACCAGAGATGCCTTCGAAGGCGGACATGCCGGCGAAGGCTGCGTCATCGCCGAGGGCCTCTTCGATTCTGAGCAGCCGGTTGTATTTGGCTGTCCTCTCGCCGCGGGCGGGCGCGCCTGTTTTGATCTGCCGGGTGGACAGGGCGACCGAGAGGTCGGCGACGGTCGTATCTTCCGTCTCACCCGACCTGTGACTCATCACCGTGCCCCATCCTGCTCCCTGGGCGATGTCGACGGCCTTGAAGGTCTCCGTCAGCGTGCCCACCTGGTTGGGCTTGATCAGGACGGCGTTGCTGGCCTCGCTCGCGATACCCCGCTCTATGTCTTCAGCCTTGGTCGTATAGAGGTCGTCTCCAACCAGTTGGACCGAGCCGCCGATCCGCCGCGTGAGCTCCAGCCACCCATTCCAGTCGTCTTCCGCCATGCCGTCCTCGATGCTGATGATCGGGTACTCCGAGGTCCACCGCTCGTACCGGTCGATGAGCTGGCCCGCCGTTAGCACGGCCTTCTCCATTCCGAGGGTGTAGCGCTCTCCAGAACCGTCGCTCAGCTCCGTTGCCGCCACGTCGAGGGCCACGAAGCACTGGCGTCCGGCGGAGTACCCCGCAGCCTCGATGGCGTCCAGGGCCAGCTCGACGGCTTCCCGGTTTCCTCCGAGGGCCGGCGCGAAGCCGCCCTCATCCCCTATAGCCGTCTGGAGCCCGCGCTCCAGGAGCAGGGCATGGAGAGCGTGGTAGACCTCGACGCCGGCCTGCAGTGAGCGGCGGAAGCTGTCGAAGCCCGCGGGGACGACCATGAACTCCTGAAAGTCGGTCGAGTCATCGGCATGCATGCCCCCGTTTATGACGTTGAGCATCGGGACCGGGAGGACGGGCCGCCGCTCCCCGGAGAGGTGCCGGTAAAGGGGACGGCCCTCGCTGCGTGCGGATGCGTGAGCGAATGCCATGGAGACGCCCAGGGTGGCATTCGCTCCAAGCTCCGACTTGTTCGGCGTGCCGTCGAGCTCGATGAGTATGCGGTCGAGCGAGCCCTGGTCCAGGCTTGTCCTTCCCAATATCGCCGGCGCGATGCGCTCCATGACGTTGCGGACGGCCGATAGCACGCCCGCGCCGCCGTACCTTGTGGCGTCGCCGTCTCGCAGCTCCAATGCCTCTCGCGCGCCCGTGCTGGCGCCGGACGGCACCGCGGCGCGCCCCCACGCGCCATCTGACAGTGCAAGGTCTACCTCCACGGTCGGGCGGCTGCGCGAGTCTATTATCTCGCGCGCCTTCACGTGGGAAATCTTGCTCGTCACCGTTGGGTCCTCATAGTGTGGATTATAGCATCGGAAGGGGCGCCGTCCCGGTCGACGCCGCGTGTTACCCTGAGGAGGAGGAGGCCGTCAATGGCAGACAGACGGGATGTCGTCCTGATAACGGGAGCGTCGAGCGGCATCGGAATGTCCACGGCGCTCTACATGGCGGAAAAGGGCTACCGTGTGATCGCGACCAGTCGTGTCATGGAGCGGCTGTCCGATCTGAAGGCAGAGGCTGCTCGCCGAGACCTTCCCATCGTCGGCGTGGAGCTCGATATAAACAGCGAGACTGGCCTCTCCGACACGCTGGCGACCATCGCTGAGGAGCACGGTGCGATCGACGTGCTGGTCAACAATGCCGGGTATGGACTGTTCGGGCCTGTGCAGACGCTCGCGTCGGATGAGCTGCGCGCCCAGTTCGAGACCAATGTCTTCGCTGCCGTGCGTCTGGTCCGCGGAGTGCTGCCGGCGATGATCAGCCAGGGCAGGGGAACGATAGTCAACGTGAGCTCGGTCCTGGGACGCATCGGCATGCCCTTCCACGGGGCCTACGCCTCCTCCAAGTTTGCGCTTGAGGGACTGAGCGAGTCGCTGAGGACGGAGCTGTGGCCGCTCGGCATCCGGGTAGCCCTCGTCGAGCCGGGCCTCTTTCGGACCCGGTTTCCCGAAAACCAGGCCGCGGCGTCTGGCATAGAGTCCGAGGAAGGTGACCCGTACCGCCGCTATATCGAGCGATACAAAGACAGGCGCGATGGCTTCTTCCAACGTGGGAAGGACCCCATTCGCGTCGCAAGAGTGATCCATCGAATAGTAGAGTCCCGACGGCCCCGCCTCCGGTACCCGGTTGGTATCGAGTCCCACCTTGGGGTCCTGGCGGCAAGGCTCCTGCCGGAACGGGTCTTCCTGTACCTGCTTGGCCGGGCGGGTCGATAGGCTGACGCCGGGAATCGCTCGGAAGCGGGCTTGAGACGTACACGGGAGTTCATGCCTCATGAATGTGGGCGTCCTAAAGATTACGCTGCGCCTGCCTGAGAACCATAGCCTGAAGGGCAAGCGACGGGTCATCAGTTCACTGTCCTCGAGGCTCCGGGACAGGTACGCTGTGGCCGTTGCCGAGGTGGGAGACAACGACGCGTGGCAGATCGCGACTCTCGGAGTCTCATGCGTCAGCAACAACGTCCGCCACGCGGACGAGGTGCTGGACCGTGTGCTCGGGTACGTCGAGTCCAGCCGGGAAGGTGTGGAGGTGGTGGAGAGCGACCGCGAGATACTGTCGGGGCTTTGATTGGCCGTTGGGGCCGGGGACTGAGTTCCGGCCGCCACCGGAGAGACGGACTCGGGGCACTCTCATGACAACGACGGAGGTAGTGGATCATACGATAGAGCCTGTCCATGCCCTCACCGTCGGTGGTGTGATAGGCTAGGCCCGCGAGGAGATATTCACCACATGAGCCAGGGACACCGGATACAGGTAAAGGGCGTGTGGAAGGTCTTCGGCGATAGGCCGGAGCGCGCTCTTGAGCCGGAGTACGCGTCGAAGAGCCGCACGGAGATCCAGGAGGAGCTGGGCGCCGTGGCCGCGCTGCGGGATGTCTCATTCGACGTGAGCGACGGACAGATATTCGTAGTCATGGGCCTGTCCGGCAGCGGTAAATCGACCCTGGTGCGCTGCCTTATCAGGCTCATAGAAGCCAGCAGAGGGCAGATACACTTCGACGGCGAGGACATTCTCGCCTACTCTCCTGAGCAGCTGATGGAGTTCCGGCGCAGCAAGGTCGCCATGGTCTTCCAACACTACGCTCTTCTCCCTCACCGCCGCGTGATGGACAACGTGGCGTACGGTCTCGAGATACGGGGCATGGAGAAGGAGGACAGGCACAGGGCGGCGTCAGAGGCCATCGAGACCGTGGGACTTAAGGGCTGGGAGGACTACTATCCCAGGGAGATGAGCGGCGGGATGCAGCAGCGGATCGGGCTTGCCCGGGCGTTGGCGGTCAATCCCGAGGTTATGCTCATGGACGAGCCTTTCAGCGGCCTCGACCCTCTCATTCGCAGAGAAATGCAGGATGAGCTCATATCGCTTCAGTCGGCGCTCAACAAGACGATTGTCTTCATCACTCACGACCTGAACGAAGCCCTCAAGGTGGGCGACCGAATCGCGATCATGCGGGACGGAGAGATCATCCAGGAGGGTTCGCCTGAAGAAATCGTGACGCTGCCGACCGACGATTACGTGACCGAGTTTGTCCAGGATGTCTCCAGGGCAAAGGTCATTCAGGCGAAGGCCATCATGCGCGAGCCGGACGTGGTCGTGTACGAATGGCAGTCTCCCCGCGTGGCGCTGCACACGATGCGGAGTCGCGGCATCGACGACCTGTTCTTGATAGGGCGCGACTCGACCCTTCGGGGGATATTGACGGAGGACCAGGCCGAGACTCTAGCCTCACAGGGGAAGGAGTCCCTGGAAGGAGTGCGGATCGTCCAGGCATTGACGACGGAGCCGGACACCTATATCGAAGAGATCATCCCGATGGCGGCCCAGACCGAATACCCGATTGCGGTGCTTGGTGATAACGGGCACCTGCTGGGCGAGATCCACAGGGGAGCCCTGCTGACAGGCATGTCCGACGGCGGTTAGGAGGCTAGACATGGCCCAAGTCCAGGAAGTGCAATCCGGCGCCGGGGCCTCGCCTCAGCGCATCAGCTTGGGCGCTCTGCCGCCCCTCTACCGCTGGTCGATCGGGGTAGCGGTGGCTGTGGTCGTGCTGCTGGCGAGCCTCCTGATATGGGGCTCGGGAATGGGCTTCCCCACAACGGTGTCCCACGAGACCTCCAGCGACGGCTCTCTAACCCTGGACAGGACCGTCCGGGACGTTGCCGGCGGCACCATCGACGATTCGGTCCAGTGGATTACCAAGGAGGGCGCCTGGCTGTTCGATGGACTCAGCACGGCGGTTACCTATGCGCTGGTCAACATCGAGAGGGTGTTGAAGTGGACGCCCTGGCCGGTCATCGTGATCGGTCTCGCGTTGCTCTCCTTTGCGGTGGGGCGCTGGAGACTCTTGGTATTCACCGCGCTTGCCCTGCTATTCATCGGCTTCATGGACCTCTGGGCTAACACCATGGACACCGTCGCCCTGATGGTCGTGGCGGTGGCCATCGCGGTCTCAATCGGCCTTCCATTGGGTGTCGTGGGCGCCCGCAACCGGATGGCAGACAATCTGATGCGGCCCATCCTTGACGGGATGCAGACCATGCCCAGCTTCGTGTACCTCCTGCCGGGCATCCTGTTCTTTGGACTGGGGAAGCCGGCCGGCATCTTTGCCACTATCGTGTACGCCATCCCTCCGGTAATCCGGCTGACCAACCTGGGGATACGGCAGGTTTCGCAGGAGACCGTGGAGGCCGCTCGGTCCTTCGGAGCCTCGCCCTCTCAGATACTCAAGACCGTCCAGATTCCGATGGCCCTGCCGACAATCATGGCCGGCATTAATCAGACTACGATGATGGCCCTGGCGATGGTCACTATCGCCAGCCTGGTGGCGGCCGGCGGCCTGGGCGACAACGTGAATCGGGCTCTGCAGAAGAACGAGCCCGGTAACGGCCTGCTTGCCGGCCTGGCGATCGTCTTCCTCGCGATCATAATAGACCGCCTGACCCAGTCCGTCGCTAGCAGCAGGCGGGAGGCGCTCAGCGCCGGCTAGCGCCGCCGCGACTCTCGGCCCGTCACAGGCCCTCTGCGTACGCCGAGTGGAACGTGTCCACTCCGGCTCGGAAGCCTCCGTCTGAGTCGCGAACGATGGCGACCGGACTCGCGAAGCTGGCGAATCCTCCTTGGACGTGGTTGTCTCCGATTACGTATATCCGGTGTCCGCGAGCTTCGAGCTCGGCGATCACGTCCGCTGACAATCGCGGATCAACGCTCGTGACCGGCAGCGAGCAGTCGACGCGAGGCGAGTCTATCGCCTCCTGAGGCCCCATGCCGAAGTCGACCACCTTCGAGACCAGCTGGGTGACGCAGTTCGTTATCCGTCGTCCGCCCGATGCCCCCACGGCCATCCGGGCCCCGTCCGGGCCCAGCACCAGCGCCGGCGTCATGTTGTTCAGAGGGTACTTGCCGGGCATGATCGAGTTGACCCTGCCTGGAATCGGATCGAACCACATCATGCCGTTGTTCATCACGACGCCGGTGCCCTTAGGCACGAAGCCGGAGCCGAAGCCGGCCATCAGCGTGTTGGTGAGCGAGATTGCGTTGCCGTCCGCGTCCATCGCGCAGAGGTGCGTCGTGCCGGAATCGAGGGCTGGAGCGCTCGCCTCCATCCTGTCGCCGGGGACGCCATCGTCGAAGGCCCACGGGTCTCCCGGCTCGACCGTCCCCAGGCGGTGCGCGTCGATCAACCCGCGCCGCAGGTCCGAGTAGCCGTCGGAGGCCAGGCCCTTCCATGGGACATCCACGAACGCCGGGTCCGCCATGTAGGTGAACCTGTCCACGTAGGCCAGGCGGGCGCCGTAGATGTAGGCGTGGAGCGCCTCGGCCGAGTTGTGGCCCATCGAGCTGACGTTGAACCCGTCCAGCAGCCGCAGAGTCATCCCGGACGTCGTTCCCGCGCAGGCGAATGGCGGAACCCTCACGGTGTGGCCTGAGTACTTGACCTCAAGGCCCGAGTCCCAAACGAACGGGCGGTACTCCGCAAAGTCACGCTCCGACACGATTCCGCCACTTGCACGAATGTCGGACGTAATCGCGCGGGCGATGTCACCGGAGTAGAACGCCCCGGGCCCGTACCTGCCGACAGCCTCTAGAACGTCGGCCAGGTCCGGCTGCTTGAGGAGCGCCGGGCTGGTCAGGTCTCCTGTTGGCAGCTGTCCTCCAGGCATGAATATGCTGCGGAGCGCTTCAAATTCGAGGAGCCGGGACGCCATGAGTCCAAGCCCGTACAGGTTGTGCCATCCTGGCGAGTGACCGTCTCTCGCCAGCGAGACCGCGGGCGCGACCACCTCCTGGAGCGGCAGCTTGCCGTGGCGTTTGTGGGCCTCGCAGAGTCCCGCCACGGCGCCGGGCACGGCTATCGATCTCGGGCCGTCCAGGTTCTCGTTGTTCTCCACTCCGGCCCAGCCGAAGTTGCCCACCGCGGCCTCTCCCGACAGCTTGTACATATCCGGCCGGGCGGCGAGCGGGCCCTTCATCGGAAATCCGACCACGCCTCCACTCTCGCCGACCTGGTATACCAGGTATCCTCCGCCGCCGATGCCGCTCGACGCCGGTTCGACCACGCCGATGGCAAAGCAGGCCGCAACCGCGGCGTCAACCGCATTGCCGCCCATCTCCAGCATCTGCACGCCCGCCCTCGTGGCATGAACGTCCTTGGTCGCCACCATGCCGCGAGAAGCCCGCGCCTCGGTCTTGCTGATGGTCGTGGTGGTCGGTCTAGACATGGTCATTTACCTCTCCAGTGCTGATGTCCGTATCGCCGGGGGCCTGTGGTTTTCGCCGAAAGTGCTGCAAACTGCTGTATTTTGTGGTGCCTCATAGCTGGAGGCTCCGATCCGGGCAACGGACTTCCAACACTTTTGCCACAGAGATGCAGCAGAAGTGCGGCGGTTCCGCAACGATACTGCGACAGGGCGCCCGCAGGCACCCACGGGGCCGGTGGGAAGGGGAGCGGGCCGCGCACAGATGGTGGTCATGAAGACATTGTGCGGACAAGCGTTCTGGTTGTCAATAGGCTAGGAGCCTGTCCGAGGATTCGTTCCGGGAGACGAAACCCGCCACGCAATAACCTGCTTACAGCAATCTGGACCTTGTCGTGGAGTAATTAGCATCTTTACACTCCACTAATCCGAGATTTCCCATATTGGCAGTCTTCAGGCTCAAAGGGCAGCCCAAACGAGATGGGAGCAACATAGTCAGGTCCTGCAAGGCCAGTCAATCCGGAAAAGCCGCCAATCCCAAACAAACCGGAACGCTTCCCAGTTTCGAGGCGGGTTGCTACTACTCATACCAGCCCGATCCAAATAGCAGCCCGTCATGCCGCACAATCCAAGTGTGTTTCTGACGGTTCTCGCCCGATTCCGGGTTGAGCAACACATAGTCGACCCAATGACCCGCCTCAGTGGCGCTCAGCAAGTCGTCGCCATAGAAATACCCCGTGGCGTCCACACGGAGGCTGGGATCACGCCCTCGAAACTGCGGGTTATGGTGGGCTATCGTGTAGCCGTCTTGGTCGATGATGAAGACGTACCACTGGCCGTCAACACTCTCTTTGGCGTTGTAGTAGGCGACGGTCTCCTCCAGGCCGAGGGCGACGTAGAGGTTCATGGCCTGCCGCACGAAGGCCTTGGTGTAGGCGGGGGCGTCGGACTTGCCGGGGCCGCGTTCGTACCAGCCGGAGCCGAAGGTGATGCCGTCGTGGATGACCACCCAGGAGTGCTTGGTCTCCACAACGCCAGAGGCGGGATTGGCATAGGTGTAGTCGAACCAGGCGCCGTCCTGGTCGGCGGAGGCGGCGACGGCGGACCCGGTGGGATAGGAGTTGGGTCCGAGAGCCTGGGAGACGTGCTTGCCCACGAGGTCCGGGTTGGGGGCATGAGCGATGATGGTCTGGTTCTTATCGATGATGAAGACATACCACTGGCCGTCGATGCTCTCCTTGGCGTTGTAGTAGGCGCGACGGTCTCCTCCAGGCCGAGGGCGACGTAGAGGTTCATGGCCTGCCGCACGAAGGCCTTGGTGTAGGCGGGGGCATCGGACTTGCCGGGGCCGCGTTCGTACCAGCCGGAGCCGAAGGTAATGCCGTCGTGGATGACCACCCAGGAGTGCTTGGTCTCCACAACGCCAGAGGCGGGATTGGCATAGGTGTAGTCGAACCAGGCGCCGTCCTGGTCGGCGGAGGCGGCGACGGCGGACCCGGTGGGGTAGGAGTTGGGTCCGAGAGCCTGGGAGACGTGCTTGCCTACCAGGTCGGGGTTGGGGGCATGAGCGATGATGGTCTGGTTCTCATCGATGATGAAGACATACCACTGGTCGTCGATGCTCTCCTTGGTGTTGTAGTAGGCGACGGTGGCATCGAGTCCTTCCGATTCGTATCTGCTGAGGGCGTCCCCTACTAGGAACTTGGTGTAGTCCCCGGGCGTCGACTTGGGAGGTACGGCCGCCGTGGTATAACTCGTGACCAACTGCTCCTGCATCTGCTCAATGAGAGACGCGACGGTGGCCTCATCCACGAGGGCGGGTGCGCCCGCGGGGCCCTGCGGCCCGGGAGGCCCCTGCTCCCCGGCAGGCCCAGCGTCTCCCTGGCAGGCAGCAATTGACAGGACAAGAGCGATGATCGGGGTTACTGTGATTAGTGCGCGCATTGTCAAACCCCCTGGTTGCGACGGGCGACGCCGGACCTCGCGAAAGCGGATACTACCGCTGCGCCAGAAGTGTCCGAGTCAAACTTCAGCCTGCGGAAGCGCATGCGCCGCTGCCAAGTCGTACGGTATCGGCGGTTACCATTTGCCGGACCGTTCAGCGTGCGCGTGGTCAGGCAGCCGATACGATAACCCCGCGTCGTCGTAAGCCGACACTGCGAGAAGGGTTGAGAACCGACATTTCCCATATCAGACTGCGGGTGTCCAAAGAACCCGCCATCCTTACACGACGGTGATGGTAGGGGTATCCACGAACGCCGTCAACTATCCCATCGGGCTCACAAGACCATCTCTCGGTGCCGTGAATTAGCGTCCGCCAGGCAACGGAGGCAGCTTTCAGCACGTTTGCACACTCTTCAACTCATCCAGGCGCACAGCTCCCCCTTGGCTATCCTCGTCACCTCCGATGATCCCAAGGATACTCGCTACCCTGGTGCTGGATGGAGCCCGCCGATACGCTCCAGCACTTGTCGAAATACCTCCCGAGGCACTGCTACCTCGGCTAGCTGAAACACCAGCCGCCGGGCGTGGCGAACTAGCCTCCCCCCTATCTTGATAAGTTTGACCTGGAGGCTTCGCAACGACCAGTGCTTGACCGCCCTGGGCAGGCATAGCCTGCGCAGCAAGTTCCCCAGGTTGTAGGCTAGGATGAACAGAGCCAGTCGCACCTGGTTGGCCACGAACCTGTGGCAGGACAGCCGGGTCCAGTTCAGGGCGTACTTGCCTTCCTTAATCCACTGCTCGGCAGTACCTCTGCCATTGTAGAAATGCACTACCCCCTCGGGGCCAGCCGACATGTTGGTGACGATGAAGCCCACTCGAGGGAATAGCTCTCCCTGGTGCCATTCTACCTTGGCCATCACCCGACGCGGTCGGTCCCAACTCCCCGCTTGATACCAGAAGTCGTCGTACCAGATGATGGGCTTCTTCGGCGGCCTTCCCACCGGCCTCCTCAACAGAGGGGCGATCTCCCATTGCAGCACCTCGTTGCTGGGGAGCCTGATAGCGTAGAGGACGCGCCGCTCCTCCAGGTACTCGTAGACCTCCGGCTTGGCGAAGGCGGCATCGGCCCTGAAGTACCGGCGCACTCCCGTCCGCCCGTAGCGGGCCACGATGGGCTCCAGCACCTCCCGCCAGTTGTGGGCGCTGTGGACATTCCCAGGACGCAGCATGGCCCCCTCGCAGTCCCCGAACTGGTTGAAGACAAAGATCGGGTGATAGCACGTGCAGCCAAAGTGGCCATTGTAGGCTGCTCCCTCCTGTTCCCCATGTACCGGGCTCTTTGAGCTATCCATGTCCAGGATGACCCGCCGGTGAGATGTATGGGCCATAGCCCGATCCACCCACTGTGCGTTCATACGGGCCAAGCCTTCAGGATTATGCTTTCGGGTGAGCACCTCCGTCTCGAACCGGCTCATCGTGTTGGTGCTTGCTGCCTGTCTCTCAAGGCCTCGCCGTCCAACGATGACCCGCATAGCTGGGTCCTGGGCCAGCCGTTCAGCGTCGTTGGTGTCCTCATAGCCAGCAAGACGGCTGTATACCGACTGCCTGAGCAGAGCCACCAACTCGTGTTGGACGTTGCGACCCCCCCCCCTGCTCTCTTGCAGACAGGCGGTTGCTGTCTCCGTCAGTCCCAGGGCATCATCCAACTCGCGGCAGGCCAGAAGTCCGGCGTCCGAGGTAATAGTGGAGCCGTGGAATTCCAGGCGTACGCGGCGGTCAAAACGGAGCGTGGTGCGGCTGTCGGTGCTTTCACCCATTGGGTGCCTCCGGCGAGCTTGCGATATCCAGAACTAACATTCGCTATCTCGGCCAGACTAGCACACTTACCAGCTATGATGCTCACGTATGCGGCTCAAATACGTGGCTTTCTTGCCGATCACGACACGCCCACGGGGCTCATCTGGGAAATGTGGGCTAATGACGCATATCGTTTAGAACATTGTTTCTCGGACAGACTCCTAGAATGGGAACACTGGACAATGGCGCGGCAACGCCTGATGCCAAGCACCGGAGGGAGGCGCAGATGACGACTGCACGGTGGCGGAAGAACCGGGGCCACGGGGGCGCCGCCACCATCGGCTACAAGGCCGATCTTTGGCGCATGGCCGACCCCGAGTACAAGCACGTTGAGGTGGTCGACGCGCTGGCCCTGGGGAGAGTGTCGAATTGATGGCGGGTGGTATGATGACCGGGTGGCGCGATCAGTGGGCCGAGGCCGCTCCGCACCTCAAGGCTGAGTTGGACCCCGAACGGCTGGGTGATGCCTAAGGTGAGGGACGCCATTCGTCTCATCGAGCAGGACGGATGGCACATGGTTCGAACGAGAGGAAGCCATCGCCAGTACCGGCATCCGGTCAAACCCGGCACAGTTACCATTCCTGGGAAACCGGGCGACGATCTGCCCGCTGGCACATGGGGTAGCATAGTGAAGCAGTCTGGGCTGAAGGGGTGAATGCAGTGAAATACACCGTCGTGATCGAAAAAACGCCCAATAACTATGCCGGCTACGTGCCGGACCTGCCAGGGTGCGTCGCTACGGGCAGTACCAGGGAAGAGTTGTTGAGCGAAATCCGTGAGGCCATTGCTTTCCATATCGAGAGCCTGAGAGAGCACGGAGAGCCGGTGCCCGAACCGCAAACCGCTGCGGCAGCGGTGGATGTTGGAGTCCTAGCGGCAGGGTAGGGAAAAGCAGTCGCTATGCCGTCATCAGGGTAGCTTGGCATCAGAACGATATACGATGACCGGTTGGCGCAGGGCGATGCTCTGAGACGTTTGCCGAAATTGTCATGGGCCTGTCCTAACCGGGTGACACAGTGGCATTGGAGCATCGACTCTCTCTCCTGAACAGCCCACGGAATTCGGCCCGCGCCATCCCACTCTAGTCCAGCCGAACTAAGCAAGAGGAACCTGAGGCCGTTGGTGTTGTGCTTCCAAGTCGGCTGGCGCTAGAGCCTTTTCTGGCCTGATTGGGCCTCCATTAAAAAGGGGTGTGCGACAATTTCAAAGAACACTGAACTGCTAGTGGCCCAGCAGGATGTGTTGCTGCCGAAGTTGGTGTAGTGGGAAGGAAGGATGAGAAAGCATTTACCTCGCGGAGAAGAAAAATGATGGGTCCGATCTCGAAGTGCCCAGTCTGGAGCTCCAGCGAACTATTATACGAAGCCTACGGAAGGTTCGCCGAGCAAACTTGGTATGTTGACGATTCTCCTCGTGCTGGCGGAGGTTTCATTCTCCCCAACGATGTGTTCACCGCTAAGGTGCATTCCATGTCGGAGGTCCAAAAGACTCGTCTAACTACTTGGCTTATAGACCAGCGCATTCAGGGGACCTAACAGCCAGAGATTACAGCAGCGGTCATCGACTATGTCAAGACCAAGCCTCCTCTTCCTGTTCACGAGCGAGCCGAAAGGCTGCTTCGTTTTATTGCCGGGCAGACGGACCCAGTGGGAACTGAGTATGAGATCAGGAGAGGGGACCCTGCAGCGTACGCTTGGTCCGAGTCCACCGACAAGGTCGAGATTGGTCATTTCATCCAATACCTCATGAAAGAGGGTTGGGTTGATTCAAATCCCAAAGCGAGGTTAGTTCAATTTGGAATCTATGCGACCCCAGCCTACGTCTGGGTGACTGTAGACGGATATAGGCGTGTTTCCGCTTTGCGGACCACTGTCAAGGGCGGAGAGAAATCAGGCCGTGTGGTTTGGCGATATCATGCAACAGGCACTGGAACACGGCATAGAACCTGCTATCAAGGACGCGGGTTACAAACCCCTACGAATAGACCAAAAGGAGCATATCAACAAGATTGACGACGAAATCATAGCTGAGATCCGTCGTTCACGATTTCTCGTAGCAGACTTCACGCATGGCGTTGACGGGGCAAGAGGCGGAGTGTACTACGAGGCGGGGTTCGCGCACGGACTCAACTTGCCCGTAATTTTCACATGTAGAGAGGACGCGGTGGAAGAACTGCACTTCGACACCGAACATTACAACCACATAGTCTGGACCACGCCGGCCGACTTGCGCGAGAAGCTGACGAACCGCATCCTTGCTGTCATAGGAGAAGGCCCAGAGGCGCGCGTAAACCCTTGACGACCATCACCGAAGTCCCTCTAGACTGGGGGCGACGCGTGACCGAACATTGCCCACGACAATGCGGGAGGCTGATCAAAGAGCTCGATACCGCGCCGCCCGTGATGCGCTGGAGGACGTTTCCCACTGGATGGGCAGGCCGTCTTGATCGACGGGTCAATATGGTCTATAGTAGACCATATTGACTCAGCAAAGGAGCCGCAGTGCACAGAACCGAGCTCGGCCGTGTATGGACCGTCGCCGAGGCTAAGGCTAAGCTGTCTGAGGTCTTGCGCCTTGCCGAAGAGGAGGGGCCGCAGCGCATCGGCGCGCGCAAGTCCTTTGTGGTCGTGCCCGAGCGTGTATGGCAGGACCGAGTGCCCGAGCCAATGCCTTTGGGCAAATGGCTGGTCGCAAATACGCCGCGCGGCACAAACCTTGAAGTCCCACATCGCCGTGAAAGTAGCCGCGAGATCCCGTTCGTCGACGACGCAGGCGAATGAGCGGTTATCTCCTGGACACCAATGTGGTCTCGGAGTTGACGAGGGATAGCCCGAACCCGGCCATCATTGACTACCTGAACGCCCAGGTTGATCTGTGGCTGTCCGCTATCGTCGTTGAGGAGCTTGAGCTGGGTGTGCAGCTTCTGCCTGCAGGACGCCGCCGCGATAGATTGGCACAATGGCTGTCTCTACTCTTGGCGGACTTTGACGGTCGCATATCGCCGATTGGGAGACGGGAAGCTGAATGGGCCGCTGCCTTCCAGGCCCGCGTGCATCTGAGTGGCGGAGAGTTAGAACTTGGCGACGCGCTTATCGCCGGCACCGCAATGGCCAACGATATGACGATAGTCACTCGTAATGTCAGACACTTCGACAGCTTGAATATCCATATCGTCAACCCTTGGAAAACTGCCTAACCACCTGGTGGATGGGTCAGCAGGAGGTAGGTTGAGACGGCAGGGATAGGGCAATCGCGGTTGCTTATTTGACCGGCGCGAACAACCGTGCTGTTATCTCCGTCTGGAAGCAACAATCCCACCTACCGGAGAGCCGTTTCACAACCGCCCGAAAGGGCTCTGCTTCCGTCCGTTTCCGCTTCACAGGCGGCCCAGGTCTGGCCCACAGGTCGGGACCCTCAGCTACGAGGTGGAACAGAATGGGGCAGTTCGGAACAAATTCTCGGCGCAAGCGGCTCTGGCATTGACAGCCCGCATGTCTACTGGCTACTCTCCTTCAGGGGAGACCATTCGAGGCTTGGGGTAGACCGATGAACGTGCCTGTGAAGATAGCCGTAACGGTGATGGCCGTTGCCCTCCTGGCAGGGTGCGGTGCTGGCGGAGCCGCCGCCCCGGCTGCGAAGATCGACACCCAACAGGACATCGAGGCCGAGGCATGTACCGCAGGGGAGGCTAGGGACACGGCACTCTACGTCCGCAACCTGAACGACTTCGAGTGGAAGGGAGCGAGGCTGCGTGTCACGAAGGGCGGAAAGACCTACCTCCTGGGACTCGAGGGCCAGCACATCACCGAAAGCAGGTTCGACCTCCTGGATAGACAGCCAGCGTCCGTCGCTTCCTCCGAGCCGTTCTCCGACCCATCGCAGTTCACCACCCGCGGCGAGGGAATCAGGAGGGACAGCAAACACGGGGCGCCAGTGATCCGGCTGGCCAACTTCAGCCACCTCGACTCGGTGACGGTCGAGCTCGACGCACGCCTCGCCAGCACGTGGACCGGCGAGGTCCAGGAGTGCAGGGGATAGCCTGGCGGCACATGCGCCGAGCGCTTGTACCTGTTGCACTGGTCCTGGCCGGCCTCCTGCTGGTCGCCTCCTGCGGGGACGCTGGCGCTTCGAAAGTCGTCCCCGTGCAGGACCTCGCCGTGGAGGTCTGCACGGACGGGGAGGGGAGGGACGCGAAGTTGTACGTGAGGAACCTGGGTGACTCGAACTGGAGCAGCCCCGCGATCAGCGTCACCAAGAGCGGTAGGGAGTACGAGCTTGGCCTCGACCCCAGAAGCAAGCAGCAGTACGAGAAGATACTCGCGGACTGGCCGCCCGAAAGCGTCGACAGCGCCGACCCCCTGGATACCCCAAGGCACTTCGTCTTCAAGGGAAGATCGAGCGACCCGAAGGACCCCATGTACGGCCAGGAGCAGGTGCCGCTGACCAACTTCGCCCACCTGGAGGGCGCGAAGGTGGTGGTCGCCACTCCGTACCCGTCCGAGTGGACGGGCGAGGTCGGCACCTGCGGCTAGGGCCGTAAGAGGGCTACCCCCCCAAGGCCTCCTCTCCCTTGACGGGAGAGGATTGAGGTGAGGGTGAAGACGTTCCCACTCAACCCCCGGATCAAGTCCGGGGCAGGCTCTGACCTTCTCTCGCCAGGGGGAGAGGTACTTCTAGACCACCCCTAGGACGCTTGGACCTCGACCGGTCCGCCGCTGTGGCTGGCCCTGATGATGTCGATGACTAGGGACACATCGTCCCTGGCAGACTGCACCGACGCCCGGGGCTCATTGTCGTTCACGATGCAATCGTGGAAATGGCGAAGCTCCCGCCTGAACGGATTTTCCCAGTCGAGCGCTGGCTCCTTGCGTACGGTCCTGCCCTGGTCGTCGAGATCGTAGACGGTCAGCGTCGAGACAGCCTTCTGGAACCCGGTCGTGTAGGACACGATGACCCTCTTGCTCGACCCGTAGACCTCCAGGGTCTCGTGGAAGTCCCATATCTGAGGCAGGTCGACCCACGACGCGACGCAGCGATGCCCCTCCGGGTACTCGAAGACGGTAGTGATCGCCCTGTCCCAGATCTCCGTACTCACGACCCTCGACGGCATGCCGAACAGCGCCCGGAGCCCGTAGAGGTCGTGGATCATGCTTCCTGACACCGTGAAGAACATCGACCTCAGCTTGGGCGGGACTTCTCCGATGGCCTCCGCGACCGCTTCCTGCTGAGCCCGCTGGCTCTGCTCTCTGGCCGACTCGGGGATGTCGTCGAAGTGCCTGGTGCGGAACTGGCCTACGTGCAGGTCGTTGGAGGGATGTAGGTGGTTAACCTGGACGAAGCGTACGTCCTCGGCCGTCGCCACCTCCTGCTGGGCGAGCTCGAAGGCAGGCTCGTGGAGCTTCATGTATCCGACCTGGGCGACTCTTCCGGAGGCTTCGGCCGCTTCGATGATGCGGTCGGCTTCCCGCAGCGAGTAGCACATTGGCTTCTCTATGAAGGTGTGTTTGCGGGCCTCCAACGAGGCGACGGCGACCTCGGTCTTCGGGTCGCGGTGGCACAGCAGCACGGCATCGAGGTCTGAGTCGAGAAGCTGCCTGTAGTCGGTCGTATATTCCGGCACGTCGAACCAGTCCGCGACATACTTCGCCAGAGAGGGCGAGACGTCGCACACGGCCGTGACTTCAAACTCCTCCGCAAGCTCCTTGAGCGCCGGGAGATGCTGGATCTGCGCGATGTCCCCGCAGCCGACGACGCCTATCTTGACGCGCTGTGTGGGGCTCATCGGTCTGATCCTTCCGCCCGGGGAGCAAGCTCGTTCCAGAGCTCGGCGAGCTCGGCCGTACTGCTGAACAGAGGGAACAGAGCTTCCCACAACGAGGTCCTCATGTCGCTGGCCGTGGCGGCATTTCCCTGGCCCGCAGCCTCCGCCAGCGATTCCGACAGCCGCCGCACCTGGTGTGCTGCGGCCGTTGCGGCTTCCGTGACGGCTTCCACCGACGAAGCGAATTGGGCGGCTACCTCCAGAGTGGCAGCCGCGCTTGGCTCCTTGTCATAGTTGGCCGGAGGTCCGAACGTGTAAGGCAGCTTGCGTCCTTCGCTGTCCCACGTGGTGTGTGTCGGTACGATGTGGGGCGTGACGGACAGGTACATTATCATCGGCTCGTCGCTGGTGACCTGGATGGAGTGCGGCTGGTCCACCAGCGCTACGCACATCTGCCCTGGGCCGAGCTCGCCCGACTCGCCATCGATTTCGAATATGGCACGCCCCTGCATCACGATGAAAATCTCATGCCCGAGATCGTGGGAGTGCAGCTCGGCATACGCGCCCGGGTCCAGCTGCATGAACCGCGAGCGGATCTGAGGCGTTATCAGGACGTTGCGTATGTCCTTCCTGAAGTCGTAGATGGGTAAGCCCATTCTTCCCTCCGGAAAAGCGTTGGCGGGAAGGCTACCAGCCGAGTCAGCAACGGTCAACCAACATGCGGCCGTAGCCCTATTACGGTTTCCCGTATAGGGTCCCGGCGGGCCTGCGGGCATCTGGTACAATTGGGGCCGCTGATTCTATAATTGTAAAGGGCGGAGTAATAATGGACCGGCGAGGCGGGTGTGAGCGTTCGGGAGTGGCGCTGCAAAACTGGACCACCCGCCGCCTTCTATAGAGTTCGAGGCAACTCGATGGAAGGTGTGAAGGATGTACAAAGTGGAACTGTACGTTCGAGTGCGCCGGGCCTGCATGGTGGAAGGGATGAGCACGCGAGAGGCTGCCCGCGTGTTCGGTCTGCACCGGGACACGGTGCGCAAGATGCTGGAGTACTCGGTGCCACCCGGGTACCGTCGACAGTCACCGCCGCGTCGCCCTAAGCTGGACCCGTACCGCGGGGTGATCGACCGGATACTGGAAGAGGACCGGCGTCTTCCGAGGAAGCAGCGCCACACTGCGAAGCGGATCTATGACCGTCTGAGAGCGGAGCACGGGTTCACCGGCAAGTACACGATAGTCAAGGACTACGTGCGCGAGCGACGGCGCCGGACACGCGAGATGTACGTTCCGCTCTCCCATCCTCCTGGTGATGCCCAGTGCGACTTCGGCCAGGCCAAGGCGGTCATCGGAGGAGTGGAGCAGACCATCCACTACTTCGTGCTGGACCTTCCCCACAGCGACGCATGCTTCGTCAAAGCGTACCCCGCAGAGACGACTGAGGCGTTCTGCGACGGTCACGTCTCGGCGTTCTCGTTCCTGGGCGGCGTGCCGCGGAGCATCTTGTACGACAACACGAGACTGGCGGTGGCCAGGATCCTGGGAGACGGCCGGCGCCAGCGTACTCGTGTGTTCTCGGAGCTCGTGATGCTCCTATAGATGTCAAGGAGTGCTGTGGGATAGGGCTGAATTCCGTAGGACGGAGAAGACCTCGCGAGCCACATAGCGTTTGAGGCAACGGATGACCTCGGCCTTGCTCATTCCCTCTTTGGTGCGACGACGCATGTAGGTCTGGGTGCGCGGATCGTATCGAAGTCTGACGACAACAATGCGATGGAGAGCGGCGTTGGCCTGGCGGTGCCCACCTCGGTTGAGCCGATGCCGGTTGGTCTTGCCAGAGGAGGCAGGTATGGGATTGACTCCGCACAGGGAGGCGAAGGCAGCCTCGGAGTGGAGACGGTCCGGGTTACTCCCGGCAGCAATGAGGAGGGTCGCCGCCGTGTCTGGCCCTATGCCGAAGCCATCTACCAGGGCCGGGGCTGCCGTCCGTGTAAGTCGATCGAGCTCGGCCTCCAGGTCGTGGACCTCCTTGCTGAGCTGACGGTAGCGGCGGGCAAGGGAGCGCAGGGTGTATCTGGCCGCTGCCAGGGGACCATCCAGACGACCGGTGCGGAAGCTCTTGCAGCGCGTGACTAGGGCACCGGCAGCGAGACCATCGAGCGTTTCGCGAAGCTCGGCCGGGGCCGTGACAACCAGCGCCTTCATCTGGTTGATGGCCTGGGTGCGAGCCTTGACGGCCGAGTCCTTCGCGCTCTTGAGCATACGGATCATTTCGACTTCACCCTCACCTGACTTGGGAGTGGCATCGGCTACTCCGGCAAGCACGGCACGCGCTGCCATCTCCGCATCAGTGGGATCGCTCTTCCCCTTCCGGTAGCGGGTTGACCGGTCGGGCCGGTTAACCTCCACTACGGTATGTCCCCTACGCGTCAGGTAGCGGGTGACTCCAGCGCCATAGGAACCTGTGCCCTCAATTCCGAAGGCCTGAATCTCTCCCAGGCCTAGTGACCACCGCTCGAGCTCCTCATACCCATTGGTGGTCGCAACCGTGCGAAGCTCTTCCAGACGGACACCCTGACGGTCAATGGCCACAGCCACATGCTTGTCCTGGTGAGTGTCCACTCCTATGACCACCTGAACAGAACGACCGCCTTCTTGATCGACAACTCCCATCATCTCTACGGCCTCCTCTGGGATGGCGCCCTGGCTGGGTGAGCGGACAGGACTGCGATGGGACTTGAGCCAAGCTCCTATGAGGTCACTGCTCCCCAAACCGTTGGCACCTTATGGGCCATCTCCAGTTCGCGTCGACAGATCACGAGGAAGGCATCTCAGCCAGTCCCACTACGGGTCAGACCCAAACCGAGATGGCCCACACACATCATCGCAGTCCCACTACCTGTTCGAGGATCGGTTCGGCCGTCCAGGCAAGGGTAACGACAAGGGCAAGGTCGAGGGGCTGGTGGGATATGCTCGCCGGAACTTCCTGGTGCCAGTGCCGTCGTTCCCGAGCTTCGATGCCCTCAACGCCTACCTGGAGGAGAGGTGCCTGGAGCGGCTGGGGAGACAGCTGCGTGGGCACAAGGAGACGATAGGCCAGCGGATGGAGCGTGACCTGGAGGCCCTGCTGCCGCTCCCCGCCGTGCCATACGACGCCAGCGACAAGCACGTGAGCCGTGTCAGTTCCCTGTCCCTGGTGCGGTACCGGACCAACGACTACTCGGTGCCTGTGGCCTACGGTCACAGGGAGGTGTTGGTGCGCGGCTATGTGGGCGAGGTGGTGATCAGCTGCGGGGCGGAGGTGATAGCACGGCATCCGCGCTCATACGAACGCGACGACTTCGTCTTCGACCCTGTCCACTACCTGCCGCTGCTGGAGCGCAAGACGGGAGCGCTGGACCAGGCTGCTCCTTTGGCCGGGTGGGAGTTGCCGGAGGAGTTCGGCATGCTGCGCAGACTGCTGGAGTCGAGGATGGGCAGGCGCGGCAAGCGTGAGTTCGTACAGGTGCTGCGGTTGATGGAGAACTTCCAGACTCAGGAGGTGTACGAGGGTGTGCGTGATGCCCTCAGGCTCGGCGCCATAAGCTTCGACGCCATCAAACACCTGGTGCTGTGCAGGATAGAGGGCCGTCCCCAGAGACTCGACCTGGAGCTGTACCCCTACCTGCCCAGGGTCACCGTGACGAAGACAGCAGCCAGCGACTACATGGCGCTCATGTCGGGGAGCGGGCGGTGAGCGAGAGGTCTACGGTGCTGCTGGAGCATCACCTCAAGGAGCTGAAGCTGCCCACCTTCCTGAGGGAGTACTGCAAGGTAGCCGGCCAGTGTGCCGCCGAGGGCGTCGACCATCCAGGCTACCTGCTGAGGCTCTCTGAGCTTGAGCTGATAGACCGCCATCATCGGATGGTTGACCGCAGGATCAAGGCGGCACGCTTCCCCGCCACCAAGAGCCTCGACACCTTCGACTTCCTGGCCATGCCGTCGGTGAACAAGCACCTGGCCATGCAGCTGGCACGCTGCGAGTACGTAGACCGGCGGGAGAACGTCATCGCCATAGGCAACAGCGGCACCGGCAAGACCCATGTGGCCCTCGGTCTGGGGCTCGCCGCCTGCCAGAGGGGACTGTCGGTCGGCTTCACCACGGCCGCCTCGCTGGTCCACGAGCTGATCGAGGCCAGGGACGAGCGGCGACTGCTCAACCTCCAGAAGAAGCTGGCCCGACTCAAGCTGCTTATCGTCGACGAGCTTGGCTTCGTACCACTCTCGAAGACCGGCGCGGAGCTCCTCTTCGAGGTCTTCAGCCAGAGATACGAGAGGGGTTCGGTCCTGGTCACCACCAACCTGCCCTTCGACGAGTGGACCGAGGTCTTCGGCTCGGAGAGACTGACCGGCGCCCTGCTGGACCGCCTCACTCACAGAGTTCACATCCTGGAGATGAACGGCGAAAGCTACCGCCTCAAGCAGAGCCGGCAGGCCGCCGTCACCACGCGCTCAGCCAGCGATTCCCCTGACGCATAGGCTCCACCAACCTCGCTGCGACTAAGGGCTCCTGACGACGCTCGTCGTAGGCGGACATTTTTGCTGAACACCAACGCCCCGGTGGTACACTTTTGCTCCGCCACACGGCCTGACTTCTCTCCGCCCTTGACATCTATAATCCTTTCTGAACGTAGGATTGAATGAACGGGAGGGGCGGTAATCGTGCTCAAGAGATCAGCATTTCTAGCGGCGCTATTGGCAGTCGTGGCCGCCTGCGGGCCCGGTGGAGCCTCCCAGCCAGCGGCCAAGATCGACCCGCAGGTGTCTCTGAGTGTCGAAGTGTGCACCGAAGGAGAGGCCAGAGATACCAGGATCTACTTCAGGAACCTGAACGACTTCGAATGGGAAGCTGTGTCTTTCAGCGTTTCCAAGGGGGGCAGTACCTACACCCTGGGCGATTAGCCCCAGAGTATGCAGGGCGGCCGAGAGAAGCCAGAGACGTGGGAACCTGAGTCCACCAAGCCGGCGACGCCCTTCGCAGAGGCTGGCGACTTCACCTTTAGACGAGTCAAGCAGGACCGCGGGACTTCTCACAAGGCTCCGCTGAACCGGCTGACTCACCTTGGATTCCTGCATCTTTGGAATCGGGCGACACCGGGAGCCTGAACGTTGCAAGCACGTGTCCCGCTCGGTCGACCGTGACTCCGCTTATGAGCGTCTGAGCGATCTCCCGTCTGCCAGTCGCGTCAAGCCCCGGCAGCTTCCGCGCCATCTCACTGGCCCATGCTTGCACAGCGTCAACGCTGTCCTCGACCTCGACCGCTGCGTCCCGCTGCTCCTCAAGGTCGGCCAGCCGTTCCCTCAGCCCGACGAGCCGGTCGGTGTGCCGCCCGAGTAGCCGGTCGAAGCGCGCCTGCTCGATCCGCTTCGTCATGAACAGGGTGGTGAGCACGTCGATCTCCCCGTCCACGCGGCTGATGTCCCGCCGGACCTGCGCAATGTCGTCCGATAGCTCGTCGGAGTCCTTCGCCGACTCAAGGGCCGCACGAAGCAGCTCAGGATCCATCAGCAGGGCCTCAACCTCCGCCCAAACAACCTCCTCCAACTTTTCGGCCCGGATGTAGCGAGTCGACCGGCATCTGGTGCCGTCCCGCCCTCCCCCGCACAGGTAGTATCGGATTGGGGCCTGAGAGGGCCTGCCCTTCGTCCGAGCGGCGAACTTGCGCCCACACTCGATGCACTCGGCCAGATGCGAGAGCATGTAGACATGCGGCCTCCTGCCGCCTGAGAGGCTGATCCGCTTGCGGCGGGCGGCCTGAGCCTTGTCCCACTCTGGCTTCGTCACGATGGGCGGGAAGGGGACGGCGATTCCTGAGTATTGCCGACTCCCCGCGTAGACCTCGCGCCCCAGGATGTAGCCTATGTTTGATGCCCACCACCGATGTCCGCTTGGGGTGGGGATGCCGTCGAAGTTGAGCCCGTCGGCGATCTGCTTGACACCCCGACCGGCGATACTCTCGGCGAAGATCCGCCGGACAATCTCGGCTTCGTCCTCGTGAATGACGGGCTTGCCATCAGGTCCTCGACGGTAGCCGAGCGGCAGGCTGCCGACCGGGGGCCGTCCAGCCTTCGCCGCGCCGACCCTGCCGAGGCGCGTTCGCTCCATGATGTTCTGCCGTTCCCTGCCGCCGATCCATCCCCACAGCCCAAGCAGGTCAAGGTCAAGTGGCTCGGTGACGGCGGCGACAAAGACATTCAGGGGCCGCAGGGCCTCCTCAATGTCTCCGGCGACTCCTGAGCCGCGCGCCAGCCGGTCGCCCTTCCAACTAAGAACGCCGTCGAATTCCGACCGCGCCGCCGCGTCGAACAGCGTCTTGAGGCCGGGCCGCTTGTCGGCGCGAGACGTGCCTATTGCCACGTCTGTGAAGCGGGCGACGATTTGCCAGTCCTTCGCCTTCGCGTAGTCGGAACAGGCGGCGAGCTGCTCGTCGAGGGATGTGCGGTCTTCTTCGGCCTGGGCATCTGTAGAAACGCGGGTGTAGATAGCGATGCGGGTCATTGGCCAAACCTCCCTACCTAGGATGCGGTTGTAGTGTGATGGGACAATGGTACACCCGCTGCAAGGCTAGGATCAACGCTTTGGCAGAGCGGGTGAAGTGCAGGGGACCACCCCTACCAGATCGCGATAACTGTCGATAATCAGTCCTCCCGACACTAGTACCGGTTCCATGTGTATTTGACAAGTATAAGAAATAGGTTAGTCTTATGTATGATCCTATAGGGAGGACATACGAAGACATGGCTGCTCTCAAGTACAAGGTGGAGTTGAACGAGTCGGAACGGACACATCTCAAGCAGATGGCGAGTCGTGGCGAGACTTCGGCCCGTAAGGTCAAGCGAGCGCTGGTGTTGCTGAAGGCGGACGAAGGCATGACCGACCGTGACATCGCCAGCGGCCTATTGATAAGCGCATCCACGGTGGGACGTGTGCGCACGCGGTTTGTGAAGGAGGAACTCGACAGCGCACTCAATGAGCGCCCTCGACCGGGACAGAAGCGCAAGTTGGACGGCAGACAGGAAGCACATCTGATAGCCATCGCGTGCAGCGACGCACCCGAAGGACACGCGGATTGGACGATCCAACTGCTTGCCGACAAGGTGGTGGCGATGGGGTTTGCCGAGAGCATCTCCCTCGAGACGGTGCGCCAGATACTCAAAAAAACGAACTCAAGCCGTGGAAGAAGAAGGAGTGGTGCATCCCGGAGGTGAGCGGGGAGTTCGTGGCTCGAATGGAGGACGTGCTGGACCTGTACCACGCAGACTACGACCCGGACCATCCCGTGGTCTGTTTCGACGAGACATCCAGGCAACTGGTGGCCGATAAGAGACCGGTCATCGGGGCCAAGCCGGGTCGGGTGGAACGATATGACTACGAGTACAAGCGAAACGGCACTCGAAACCTGTTCATGTTCTGTGAGCCGAAAGCTGGCTGGCGGCATGTCGAGGTGACCGAGCGGCGCACTGCTGTGGACTTCGCTCATCAGATGAGGTGGCTGGTTGATGATGCATACCCTCACACAGAGACGATACGGTTGGTGCTGGACAACCTCAACACTCACAAGCTGGGCTCGTTGTACGATGCCTTCAAGCCAGCCGAAGCGCGGCGCATCGCCAAGCGCCTGGAGTTCCACTACACTCCCCTACACGGCAGTTGGCTGAACATGGCTGAGATAGAGTTGAGCGTATTTAGCAACCAGTGTCTCAACCGTCGAATCAGCGACGAGGTGATACTGAAGCGAGAGGTCTCGGCGCTGGAACGTAAGCGCAATGAGGCTGTCGCCGTCATAGACTGGCGCTTCTCCACTCAGGACGCTCGTACTAAACTTCAACACATCTATCCATCATATTCAGATTGAAACGGTACTAGCACTTGTAGCCGCGTACCGGTCCTCTGCCTCTGCGCATACATCGTTATCATCCCACTACTCGGCAACGCATACAAAGAGATCCGCACGTCCTCTGCTGAGAGGTCTGTCAAGCTGCCTTACCCCCCGCGCGCCGCGCGTCCCGCACGGGCCACCAGACTTGACAAACTCAAGAACCTTCACACTCAGGTTCGTGCTACACCTGTAGTCCCAACCATCGCTCTATCCGCTGAAGCGTTCACCCCTTCTCGTCGGGTCGTGTCAGGGCCTACAGAGGAGGAAGTCAGTCCAGATCAGAGGCTGATCGCCCAGGATCGGCCACCGAGGCACCCCGAAAGAAAGGTGGTGGCAGCGCATGATGCCGAGTATCTCTACGAGCCTAGTCTACATAGCGTCTCCATTAGTGATTAGATTGATTTTCACGGGCTTCAAGTCAGCCCCGCTCCCTGATAGTCGTACTTACTCTCCGGCTGTTACGCAGTGGTTTGATACGATGCCCAGCTTCCACACCGACAGGTCGTAGGTGCCGCCACCGTCGTACAAGCCGTGGCTTACCGAGATGTAGTGCGTGCCAGTTTCGGTGAAAGTTATCAGCCTCTTATCGCCACGCCCGACGAAATGGAAGGTCGGTCCTGACCGTCAGCCAGGCCAGCGGTAGAGCTATGGCCACCGAGCTGGCGGTGACAGTCACGAGCAGGAGAACGGTCCGTCCCAGTGTATGGACGGTACGAGCGTCAAGCAGAAGGTCCAGGCCTCGCCGCCAGCCCCGGCGCTCCTGAGAAGAAGATAGGCCAGAGGCAGGGCCATGGTCAGCCCGACCAGGATGGCCGGTGCGAGGACTACCGCCGGAGGCGACGCCGTCCGGCGTAAACCGGCCGGCCCCGGCAGAGTCCTCTCCGCCGCGAAGCCGACTCTTATCAACCTGTATCCTAACGCCATGAGCTCAGGCCCGCGGGACCGGACCGGTGCGCGGCGTTGTGCCTTGGGCGGCGGTCCGCGTCGGGCGACATTTGAGCACGTCAGGATCTCGTAGCGGCCGCTAGTCCGCTCATATCGTGGACTACAGTATGCAAACAACATCGTGCTATGAGTAATGACAAGACGTTGGTAAGTATGTACATTGGCAATCGTGGTGTCAATCCTAATGGCGGAAGATTGGATACGTGTACCGGCCCCGCAATTTGACTGGGAATCACCGACCTGGTACTTTTCTGGGGATGTCGAACGTATGAGGCGCATGGAACGATGCCCGCCAAGAAGAGCAGCAGCCAGGGACGCCAGTCCCGCCACACGAGGCTTTCGATGGCTGCGGAGAACTATCTCCTGTCCATCTTCCGGCTCGAGGAGCAGGGCCAGCACGTGACCATGACGCGGTTGGGAGACCATCTGAAGACCCTGCCTATCGACGAAGGGCTGGGCATCTCCCTGCCCTCGGTGGCCGCAATGATACGCAGGATGGGCCGCGAAGGCCTGGTGAGCTCCGGCTCCAAAAAGCGAGTTACCTTGACCAGGGACGGCCATAAGGCCGCCGAGAGCATCGTGCGCCGCCACAGGCTGTCGGAGCGAATGGTCGTGGACCTGCTGGGCATGGAGCTCGAAAGGTGCCACATCGAGGCCCATCGCCTCGAGCACGCCATCTCGCCGGAGCTGGAGGAGAAGATCCCGCCCGGCTTGGCGATGTCAAGACCTGCCCGTTCGGACACCCCGTGCCCGGAAGCGGCTATACTCCTCCCAAGGACGCCATCAGCCTGGCCGCCACCGCTCCCGGACATGAGTACGTGGTGGACCGGGTGCCGGAGGACGATCAGGCGCTTCTGGAGTACCTGGTGACGCACAGCGTGATACCGAGCCAGGTTGTCGCGGTAGAGGAAGCGGCGCCGGCCCGCGGCGTGATAACGATGGTCTGCAACGACAGCCGCGTGGCGTTCAGCTACGACGTCGCGGCCAGCATATGGGTATGCCCCCGGGGGTGAATCAAGTGGCCTTTCGCTACTCCGCCGTATGTCCAACGTTGAAGTGGATGGGATACAGCGTCGCGGAGGACCCCGTACGTGTCCTCACCGCCGTCAAGTCCGCGGGATATGACGGCGCGGACCTTCCCGTGGAGGTGGACGATCCCGGGGCAATCAGGGGGATAGTGAACGACCTGGGACTGGAGGTCCCTGAGATAATGGGGACCTGGGGGTACGTCCACTCCGGAGAGGACAGGGACCTGTCCAGCCTGGATGAGAAGGCCAGGCAGCGGGGCATAGCCTACTCCAGGCGGGCCATAGACCTCGCCGTGGAGCTGAACGCGCAGTTCTTCAACGTATGTGTGTCACAGCCGCCCGTGCCGGAGGTCCCGTTTCCCGTGGCCCCCATCCAGACCCTCAGGCAGAACTTCGGGGAGTCCCTCAGACAGGTGTGCGAATACGCGGCTGATCGCGGGGTTTCGATCCTCCTGGAGCCGCTCAACCAGTACGAGGCGATTCCAGGGCTGCTTACGACGGTAAACGACGCTATCCGCGTGATCGACGAGCTGGGCCTGGACAACCTGGGCGTCCAGCCCGACGTGTTCCACATGAACGTCGCGGAGGCCTCGATTCCGCACGCGATCCAGGCGGCTGGAAGCCGCAGCAGGGTCATCCACATGAACGAGACGAACCACTATCGCCTGGGAACGGGCCACGCCGACTTCAAGGCCATCTACAGGATCCTGAGGGAATGCGCCTTCGACGGCTACGTCTCGGTATATATGCCGTACACGTCCCAGGATGTGTTCAGGAAGCAGGCGCAGGCGGCGGACAGGCCCGATCTCGAGACCGTAATGGCGCAGCAGATCCGGTTCCTGAAGGAGATCGAGAGCGCGGTGGACGCCGAGTCCCCGGTCTACGACGACTAGCACCCGGAGCCTAAGACCCCTCCACGCCCAGCGACTGCGCCACCTTGACGAGCTTGTCCCACACGTGGTCGGGCAACGGAATCCCGTCCCTGCACCTCCTCTCCCGCGCGCGGCTCTCCAGGTCCCCGGGGACGAGCACCTCGTCGAAGCCGGCCGCCGGAGGCACCGCCCTCACCTTGCGCACCAGCCCGTCGACCCTGCCCTTGAACTGCTGCAGAGGCTGGAACAGGTCCGCGCGGAACGCGATCATGGTGACTCCCTGGTGTCGCATGCTGGGGTTGCCGCGCCCCTCCTCGACGTATGAGTCGGAACCGGACAGGATCCTGCCCAGCACCTCATCGGCCAGCATGATGCTGTAGCCCTTGTGCGCCCCGAAGGGCAGAAGCCCGCCCTTATCCGGGTAGCCCAACGCATCGGTCGTCGGATTGCCGTCCTCGTCGACCCTCCAGCCCAGAGGAATCTGATCGCCCTGGGCCTGCGCGACCTGCACCTTGGAGCCGGCGACGACCGTGGTCGCGAAGTCGAACACCAACGGAGGCTCCTCGTCGGCGGGGAAGCCCATGGAGATCGGATTGGTGTGCAGCACGGGCTCCCTCCCGCCGTAAGGAACGGCCACCGGCTCCGCCACGCCGTAGCCGGAAGCCAGGACGAAGCCCACCATTCCCTGGGAGGCCGCCAGCTCGGCGTACTCTCCCAGACGCCCGATGTGCAGGGCCTGGACGTGACTGGCGATCCCGACGTCGTGCTCGCGCGCCTTGCGGATTGCCACCTCCATAGTGTACTTGGCGACGACGTGTCCGAAGGTCCAGTTGCCCTCCACGAGGGCAGTGTTCGGCGTCTCCCGCACGATCTTGGGCCACGCCGTTGGGACGAGCTGCCCTACCCTGATCTCCGACACGTAGCCAGGCAGGTGGAAGACGCCGTGGGTGTCGACGCCGCTCAGGTTGGAGGAGACCAGCGCCTCCGCCACGCGGCTCGCGTTCCGCTCGTCCGCGCCCGCCGCGAGCAGGATTCTACGGACCAGGCTATCGAGGTCTTCGGCTGATATGTTGTGCATCTTCTCTCCTTACGCCAATTCGTTTCGACTATTCCGCTAATTACCGTATGCCCAAATCCCCCACCTAGACGGAGGGTGGTGCCAAGGGTCCCCCTCTCCCTCCCGGATTTAATGTGGGGACACCCCCACACCCCCGGCGCGTATCATAGCGGCTTGGCGTCAGCCCGGGTAAAGGTGGCACGACACCAAATGTCCGGGGGCGACCTCCATGAGTTCAGGCTCATCGCCGGGACAGGGTTCGAAAGCGGCCGGACACCGGGGGTGAAAGGAGCAGCCCGTCGGCGGGGCCACCGGCGACGGCACCTCTCCGCTCAACACGATCTCCTCCTGCTGGACGCCGGGCCGGGATGAGAGCGAGGCCGATATCAGGGCCCTGGTGTACGGGTGGAGAGGATTGGTGAACAGCTCCCGGCTGTCAGCCTCTTCGACGATCTTGCCCAGGTACATCACCCCGACGCGCTGGCTCATGTACCGGACCGTAGCCAGCTGGTGCGCGATCAGCAGATAGCTGATGTTGTGCTCCTTCTGGAGCCGCTTCAGCAGGTTCATGATCTGCGCCCTGATCGACACGTCCAGCGCGGAGACGGGCTCGTCGAGGACTATGACCTGAGGCCGCAGGGAGAGGGCCCTGGCGACCGCGATCCTCTGCCGCTGGCCTCCGCTGAACTCGTGAGGATAGTTGTCGGCGTGGTCGGGATGCAGCCCGACCTCCTCCAGCAGCGACTCCACCTCGGACCTGACCTCCCGCTTGGTCAGCCGCCTGTGCGCGGTGACCGGCTCCGCGACGATGGAGCGCACCTTCAGCCGCGGATTCAGCGAGCTCCACGGGTCCTGGAAGACCGCCTGGACCGACGTCCGGTACTTTCGCAGCTCCCGGGCGCCGAAGCTGTCGACGTTATTGCCGTTGAAGCGTATACGGCCGGATGTCAGCATCTCCAGAAGAAGAATCAGCCTGGCGGTCGTCGTCTTTCCGCATCCCGACTCCCCGACAAGGCTGTAGGTCTCGCCCCGCCGAATCTCGAAAGAGACACCGTCGACCGCCCTGATCTGTCCCAGGACCCTCCTGAGCACCAGCCCGGAGGTGACGGGAAAGTGCTTCTTGACGCCTTCGAGGGCGATGACCGGCGAGGCCGGGCTAACCTGAGTCATCAAGTCTCCAGCAGCGAGCCGTGTGTCCGGGCTCCACCGCGAACTCGACCGGGTACTCGGCTCGACACCGGTCGAACGCGTAGGGACAGCGCGGCTCGAAGGAGCACCCCTGGGGCAGATCGTCGGGGTTGGGCGGCTGTCCCTCGATGGCGGTCAGCCACTCCACCTCCTCATTCACGTCCGGCAGCGACCTCAGCAGCGCCTCAGTGTAGGGGTGAGAGGGAGCCGAAAACAGGTCGACCACGCCCGCGGTCTCGACTATCTTGCCCGCGTACATGACGGCCACCCGGTCGCACATCCTGGACACGACGCCGAAATCGTGGGTGATAAAGATGATGGCCACGCCCGTCTCCTCCTGGATGTCCTTCAGCAGGCGGAGATACTGGAGCTGAATGGTCGCGTCCAGCGACGTGGTGGGCTCGTCGGCAATGAGCACCTGGGGCGCCCTAGAGACCGCGATCGCGCCCACGACCCGCTGCCGCATTCCTCCGCTCATCTGGTGGGGAAAGCTCCGCATCCGGACCTCCGGGGCCGGTATCCTCACTCTTCGCAGCAGCTCCACCGCCTGCTCCCACGTAGATCCGCCGGACGGGTGCCGGCCCGCCCTGAGCGTCTCGGTAAGCTGGTCCCTGATGGAGAATACCGGGTTAAGGGACGTCATCGGGTCCTGGGGGATCATGCAGATACCTAGGCCCCTGATCTCCGACATCTCGCGCTTCGACTTCTCCATCAGGTCCTGGCCGTCGAACACGATCCGGCCGCCGACGATCCGGCCGGCCGGCTCCGGGACGAGCCGCAGAACGGACAGCGCGGTGACACTCTTGCCCGATCCCGACTCTCCGACGATGCCCAGCGTCTCGCCGCGTCTGACGTGGAACGAGACCCCGTCGACGGCCTTCACTACACCCGTGCGGGTGTGGAAGTGGGTCCTCAGGTCCTCCACCTGCAGAACGATGTCCCGGTCCAACGCAGCTCCTTGTGCCAGGCGGTCCTTCACTCCTCCGCCAACCTTCGATTTGACGTGTCAGCCTGGTATCACACTCGCCGCAGCCTGGGGTCCAGGGTGTCCCGCAGCCAGTCCGCAAAGAAGTTGAAGGCCATAACCACCACGGTGATGGCCAGACCGGGGAAGAGGGACAGCCACCACAGGTCGAAGATCGCGTCCTGGCCCTCGGAAACCATCAGGCCCCAGGACGGCGTTCCGGGCTCCAGGCCCAGCCCCAGGAAGCTCAGGGACGCCTCCAGCAGGATCACCTCCCCTACCAACAGTCCAGTCACGATCATCAGGGTGTTGACGACGTTGGGAAAGATGTGCCGCCACATTATCACCCGGCCGTTGACGCCGGTCACCCTGGCGATGTCTACGAAGTCCTGGCCTTTCACGACCAAGACCTCACCCCTCACCATGCGCGCGAACCTCGCCCATACGGTCAGCGCCACGGCGATGACTATGTTCTCGAGCCCCCTGCCCAACGTGACCACGATGACCAGAGCCAGGAGAATGGTCGGAAAACCGAGGAACGCATCGACGATTCGCATGATCACGACGTCCAGCCAGCCTCCCCGGAAGCCGGAGATGACACCGAGGAACGTCCCCACGACGGCCCCTAGTCCGAGGGCCACCAGGCTGACAGTGACGGAGGTCCTCGCGCCGTGGATGAGCCGGCTCAACATGTCCTGGCCTAGGACGTCGGTGCCGAGCGGGAACCGCAGGCTCGTCCACGGCGGCAGCCTGCCGTTGCGCGCGTCTATGTCGGTGGGGTCGTGGGGCGACAGGAACGGCGCGAAGGCGGCGCAGACGAACAGCGCTCCCAGGACGAGCACCGGTATCCACGGCAGCCTGAGCTGTGCGATCCGCCTTCTGGCCGACGCCACGCGGGCCACGGTCTCCGTCGCCCGGACCGCTACCAAGACCTCCCCCTCTGACGCGCCACTAATCGTACCTTATCCTCGGGTCAATGTACGCATAGAGGATGTCCACCAGCGTGGCCGTGAGTATGAAGAAGAAGCCGGAGGTCAGCACGGTTGCCTCCACGATGGGGAAGTCCTTGTTCCGGACGCCTTCCAGCATCAGCCGGCCGACGCCGGGCCACGCGAACACGACCTCGACCACGATGGCGCCGTTCAGCAGCCCGGCCAGGCTGATCCCTCCGAAGGTCACGAGGGGTATCAGGGCGTTCCTCAGAGCGTGCTTCCAGATGATCAGGCGCTCGCCCACTCCCTTCATCCTCGCGAACTTGATGAACTCGCTGTCCAGTATCTCCAGCATGCTGGAGCGCCCGAGCCTGACCATGCTCGCGATGATAGGAAGCGCCACGACGGTGCAGGGCAGTATGAAGTGGTCGGGGCCGCCTCTCCCGAACGTCGGGAGCCACTTCAAGGTGACACCGAACAGGAGGATCAGCATTATGGCTATCCAAAACGCAGGGGCCGCCATACCGAGAACGGCGAGCATCCTGCCGGCCCTGTCGAATATCGAATCGCGGGTGACGGCGGTCAGTATACCCAGCGGGACGCCGACGAGTATGGCGAGTATCATACCCCCGGCGGCCAGCTGCAGGGTTGCGGGGAGCCTCTCGAACAGCACGTCCCTGGCGGGACGCCTGGTGGTGATCGAGTTACCCAGCTCGCCCCGGGATAAGTTCCTCAGGAAGAGGCCGTACTGGACGAGAAGAGGCTTGTCCAGGCCCAGGTTCTTCCTGAGCTGCTCCCGGTCCTCGACGGTAGCGAAGGGCGGGAGCATCAGGAGCACGGGGTCGCCCGACAGGTTGACCATAGTGAATATGGCCGCGCTTAGGACGAAGAGGGTGACAACAGCTTGGGCCACCCGAAAGAGGACGAAGCGGTACATGTCCCGTCGAGCCCCGGCCTATGCGCATGGCCCAAGACGCAGGGGGCCGCGCCCGGCTCGATGGCCCCTGCACATCGGACCGGGGCCGCCCCCTGCGTAAGGCCGTAACCGGCTCACCCCGTACCGGGTGGGCACTTTAGTCATCGACGACTATCGTCCACAGAGCGTTCGGGTAGGAGTTCACGGGCCACGGCTGCCAGTCGACGACGCGGGCGCTCACACCGTACGGCAGGTTGATGTAACCCAGGCCGAACGCGTACTGCTCGTCGTGAATGACCTTGTAGAACTCGTTGTATGCCGCGTGCCTCTTGTCCGGGTCCAGCTCGGCCACGGCCTTCATGCCGGCCGCGTGGATATTCTGGTCAGCCCCGCGGGTATGCCAAGCGAACGGCTCCATGTAGCAGCAGACCGCGATAGAGCCGCCGTCCCAGCGGTTGTCATTCACCCTCAGGAAGATGTGGTTGCCGACCTCGCCGGCCTCGATTCTCGCAACGATGTCGCCGTACTCGCCGACGATGAACTCCACCGGGATGTTCAGGGTTTCCTCCAGCATGTCCGCCACCATGCGGGACATCTCAGGGAGCAGCGGCCATTCGGCGGCCTCGTAGGTGATGACCTTGAGGTCGTCCGGGAATCCCGCTCCGTCCGGGTACCCCGCCTCCGCCAGCAGCGCCTGGGCCTTCGCCGCGTTATAGGGGTACGGGCGAATGTCCGGGCCCCACCCCAGAACGCCCGGCGTCACGTGGAGCCAGCCGTCGGTCTGGAACATCCCCCCACCGCGGTAGAGCGTGTCCCGTATGAGGTCCTGGTCAATCGCGTACTGGAACGCCTGGCGCACCTTCTTGTCGTTGCAGATCCGGTCCGGCTCCCAGCAATAGTGCTGGAGGGCCATGTGGTACCAGGACTCCCTGCTCCACACGATATGCCCGCCGCCGCCCTCGATCCGATCGATGCTCGCCAGGCTGGCCTCCACTATATCAGCCTGCCCCGCTACGAGGGCGGCTACCCTGGTGGCCTCCTCGGGCACCAGGAGCATGTCCAGGGTCTGGAACTTCGTCCTCCTGTCCTCGTCGAGACCGTTGTCCAGCTGATAGTAGTAGTCGTCGAATCGCTCCATTCGTATCAGCTCGGACGGGCTGTGTTTGACCAGGCGAAACGGCCCGGACCCGACGGGCGCCTTCTCCCAGCCCTCGTCTCCCAGCGTATCGAAAGCGTTCTTCGGCAGGATCGCGCCTCCCGGATGGTCCGGGAATATCCTGGACTGGTAGAAAGGCCAGTCAGCCTTCGAACTAGTGAGCGTCATGCTGAACTTATTGGGGCCGGTAACCTCGACGTTTTCGACCAGCTTGCCGTGCGCGATAACTTGGGCGTTCAGGGACTTGCCCTGCGCCTCTGGCGAGAACATGTGCTCCAGCGTGAAGACGACGTCGTCCATCGTCAGGTCGTCGCCGTTATGGAACTTGACCCCATCCCGCAACGTGTAGGTGTACGTCCGCAGGTCCGATCCCAGCTCCCAGTCTGTGGCTATGCCCGGGATCAGCTGGTTACTCTGGTTTCCCTCGATGAGATACCCGTGGAGTTGCCGCATGTACGACATGCCCCACTTGCCGCCGTCCCTCGGGTCCCACCTCTCGTTCGCCCAGTTCCCCGTCATGAGGGTGACCTTGCCCGGATACACCGGCACCTCATATATCACGGCGGCGACCGGTACCTCCTTCACAACTTCCTTGATTACCTCGACCTCCACGACCACCTCCACTGGTACCTCCTTTACCGTCACCACCTCCTTCTCCACTACCACCTCTACAGGGACTTCCCTCACCACCTCCTTCTCGACCTCCACTATCTCTTTCTCTGCTCCACACGCCGCCAAAAGCGACACCAGCATTGCTGCTCCGACCACGACCATAAGACTCCGAGACTTGGCAATTATACGCATTTCGTCGTCTCCTCTCCCAGTATAAAGCAGACTCAGGACTGTGGGCCATCTTCCGTATCCGCAACTCGTCAAGTCCTACCACAAAGCAAGTCACAGGTCAAGTTTTCCCGCTCTCCATGTCATTCCCTGTAAATGTCGACTAATTCGCTGACAGAAATTGCAGTGTCTCCAGTGGGGTCTTGCCTCCCAGGGCTTAGTGTGGCCTCTCGGTGTTGTAGTAGAGGAGGTACTGCATCAACTCATCCTTCAACGCCTCTACAGACTCGAAGGTGGTCCCCTCCAGCAGATCATCGTTCAGGGTGCGCCAGAACCGTTCCACCTTCCCGTTGGTCTGCGGCCGGTAGGGCCGAGTGTAGCGATGCTTGATCCCCAGTTCCACCAGCATCCGCTCCATGGGATGATGGGTCCGATTCCTGGGCGAGGCCATCTCAGGGCCGTTGTCGGTGATGACCGCCTCGAAGCACACCCCGTATTCGGCGTTGAGCATGTTGATGCACTTGAACGCGGCGAACATCACACTCAGACTCTTTAGGTCATCCACCACCTCGGCCCAAGCCAGCCGGGTGCAGGCATCCACTATCGATACCAGGTAGTAGCGCCGCCTGGCGCCCAGAACCAGGTCCCGGCTCAGGTGGTGGGAGTCCAGGTGGCCCAACTCCCCGGCACGGGTCTTGATTATCCTGCGCTTGGTGGTCTGAATCTCCTTGGTCAACCTGTTGAGACACTAGCAGCCCGTCCGAGGATTATCTAACGGTGCTTGCGGGTCAGCGACAATGGATCGCGACAACTGATTTTGCCGGTTGCGCCGGCCGGCCCCCAGATAGCTTTGCGAATAGCGTCGTGCTCGCTACCTCGGCAAAAGTTCCTGATGCGTTGGGCTGACCCATCAACCCGTGCTTTCCTGTGCAGATTGACCCCAAAGCGGAACAGTTTGAGCAGGTTGTGGCCTGTGCAGATCAGCGACCATTCGCCGTTCACCTTCTCCAGTCCCCGCAGCAGGAACTGCCGGAATCCCCGGCCCTGCTTGATCTGGCCGAATACCGGCTCCACAGTTTGCATCCGCAAAGCGTAGCGCTGCCGACCCCGCCTGGTCTGTAACTTCCGTCGCATCCGGTCCCTGGGAGACAGATGGCTGGGTATGCGACCTCGGGGCGCGGGTGGCACAACCCGACCGTGGCGGGTCTGCTCCGGCGCGACGAACGGGTCCACGCCCAGAGCATAAAGCTCGTCGACTGCCTTTGCCGAGTAATAGCCAGCATCGGCGGATACTTCCCTGGGGACTGCACCGACGTTGTCGATGGTCTCCTCCATCATCGCCGCAGCCTGTTGCTTATCCGAAGTCTGGTTTGTGGCCCGCGCCGCCACGATCACCTGGTGAGCGCTGTCCACCACCGCCTGACAGTTGTACGCTTGCAGGAAGTCCTTTCCTCCAGGTGCGGGGATGATGCGCGACTCGGTATCGGTGAAGTTACGCTGGGCCTTGTCGTCGGGCACACCCGGGTGCTTACCACCTTCGGCCTCGGCCTGTTCGGCAGCCGCCTGCGCCTCGGCTTCCAGCGCCGCCATGGCTTCCCGTATCTTCTCCAACCGACCCTCTCGAAAGGCCAACTCCTCCGGCAACTCATCTCCACGCTTGTCTTTGCCGTACCGCCGGTCTTCCTCATCATCCGCTGCCTGGGCCTGCCGCAACAACTCCGTTACCTCCGCCGCCAACTGCGCTGCCTTCTCCTTCATCCGTTGGTAACTCATCGCCTTATGCTTCGATGCGTTGGCCTTGACCTTCGTGCCGTCCAGCGCCACGTGCCCCAGCTTCACCAGCCCCGCCTGCTGGCACAACGCCAGTACCTGTACGAACAGGCCCGACAGCGCATCCACATTATCCTTGCGAAAGTCGGAGATGGTCCGGAAGTCCGGTGTGTTGTTCGCCGCCAACACCCTGAAGGCGATGTCCTCGTGGAGACGCAGGGCGATGCGGCGTGAGGACGCCACCCCGACGCAGTAGCCGTAGAGCAACACCTTGACCATCATCCGTGGATGATACGGCGGCCCGCCACGCCGTTCCCGCTCGTAGCGAGCGGTGACCTCCGACATGTCCAACTGGTCCACCACGTCGGATATGAAGTAGGCCAGATGGTCGTCAGGCAGCCACTCCTGCAACGCCGCTGGCAACAGCAACTGCTGCTCGGGTTCTCGTAGGGAAGGTAGGTCTTGCTCATCAACGACTCCCCGCTACTGGACTGGGCCCATCATACCCACAAACACTCGCCAACCGTGTTTCTCGGACGGGCTGCTAGCGCTTGGTTATGGCGTATATGGTGGAAGGTGAAGGGGTATGGGACTTGAGCGTCGGCTTGAATATGGCATAGGTCTCGTAGCGGTTGATACCCTTGCGCCGCTGCTCCAGCACCTTCTCCTCGATGAACGGCAGGGTACGGCGGCTCTTCCACTTGGGTCCCCGTTTCAGTGGCAGCAGGGCCTCATCGGCGCCCGTCTGACGGTAGCGGTTGTAGTACTTGGCAAAGGTCTGACGATTGGTGCCATGGAAGTTGTAGAAGTCTTGGAGGAAGCGGAACCGAACGTGCTTCTTCGCCTTGACCAGCTCGTACTCCCGGATGAGAAAACGCCACTTTTGTATGTAGCTTCGTTCCACCGTGCGGTCATTGCTGTTGTCTCGCATCTTCGCCTCCAGATCGGTCTACCATTGAATACCAATCTGTCAGCGAATTACCTAAGGAACATCTGAACAACTTCTTGTTAGCCGTATGGGATGTACAGAAGGAATATTGACGGGGATGTCCGCTCTTTTATTGCATGCCGATTGATGCTGCCGCTGCCCTAAGACGGCTCTGCCGGGACGTCTCGTCGCTCATATCTCTGGTTTAGGCGCACTTTGCCCACGTCAGACCGCCATATATCGTTCTGCCGTTATCAGGTTGGTCAGCCCCAGCAACAACATCAGTCGTTGCGTGTTCTTAGCCAGCCCTCGGTACCGGACCTTGGCGTACCCAAAGTGCCGCTTCACGTACAGGAACGGATGCTCCACCTTCGCCCTGATCGATGCTTTGTGCTTCTCCGCAAGCGCCTCACAGCTCCCTTGCCCCAGTTGCCGTCGCCGGCCGGGCCTCATCGCTACCTGCCAGTCCACACCCAACTCACGGTTCTCCGCACGCTTGTCGACTCCCTGATACCCCGCATCGCCCCACACCCGTTTCTCTCCGCCGTGAAGCAGCCGGTGCGCCTCTGTCACGTCATGCACGTTCGCCGATGTCGTAGATATGCTATGCACTACTCCCGCCTCAGCGTCCGCACCGATGTGTACCTTCATCCCAAAGTGCCACTCGTTCCCCTTCTTCGTCTGACGCATCTCAGGGTCGCGATCACCAGCACGATTCTTCGTCGATGACGGCGCCTCGATGATGCTCGCGTCCACGATCGTCCCCTCCCGAAGCCGCAGTCCCTGGGATTCGAGATGACGGGTTGATCTCCTCGAACAGACTCTGCCCCAACTCGTGCTCTTCCAACAGATGACGGAAGTTCAGGATCGTCGTCTCGTCCGGCAGCGGGCCTGACAGCCTCAGACCTACGAACCGTCTCACCGACTCGACCTCGTAGAGCACGTCCTCCATACCAGGGTCACTCAGGTTGTAGAACAACTGCACGCAGTGTATCCGCAGCATCGCAGACAACTCATACGGTCTTCGGCCCCGGCCCGCCTTGGGATAGAAAGGGCGGATACGCCCTTCCAGCCGATCCCATGGGACCAGGCTATCCATGCGCTCCAGGAATATCTCCCGGCGGGTCTTACGCTTCTTGCCCTCGTACTCCAAGTCCACAACCTTGATTCTGTCGTAAAAAGTCGTGGTTGAGGGTTGTGGCATTGAAGATAATAGGTCCTGGAGAAGGTGGAGGAGAGAAGACTCAGGAGCAGGAGTAGGCAGTCGATGTTTCGAACGAGAGAGCCTCAAGAGAGCCTATGGCAGTCGGAGTTTCTGATCACGCCGAGGAAGGCTAGGCTGATGCGGAGGAGTTGGGCGCAGGTGTTTCGGAACGAGGCTCTGCCGCTGATAGACGAGGAGCGGTTCGCTGAGATGTACAGCGCGGACATGGGCAGGCCCAACCGCGCGGTGCAGACGTTGCTCGGGGTGCTGGTGCTCAAGGAGATGTTCGATCTGACGGACATCGAGGCCCTGGAGGAGTTGGAGTTCAACCTGCTGTGGCATCACGCGCTGGGGTTGGAGATGGAGGAGGCACACCTTGCGCAAAAGACGCTGCACAACTTCCGCGTGCGGTTGATGGAGCACGACGGGGGGCGGTTGGCGTTCTGCGAGACGACGGACCGGATGATCGAGGCTCTGGGTCTTCGTACAGGCAAGCAGCGCGTTGACTCTACGCACATCATGAGCAACATCGCGGTGTTGACGCGGTTGGGGCTGTTCTGCGAGACGATCCGGGTGTTTCTGCTGGCGGTGAGCCGTGAGCACCCTGGCTTGGGAGAAGGGATTGGGGATGGTCTGGCCCAGCGGTACCTGAGGGAGACCGGGGAAGCATCCCAATACGAGGACGCGCGTTCGGGAGAGGGGCGTCGTCGGCTGTCGGTGTGCGCGCGCGACGTGTACCGGCTGGTCGATCGGTTCCGCGGGACGGCGGTGGCGCAGATGGACGAGCACGGGCTGTTGGAGCGGCTGTTGCGCGAGCAGTGCCACGTGGGTAGTCACAGGGACGGTCGTCCCGGAGCGGATGACGACGATGCGGCAGAGGGGAAGGTGCCGATAGCGCTGAGGGAGCCGAGGGAGGTGCGGTCGGACTCGCTGCAGACACCGCACGACCCGGCGGTGACCTACAGCGGACACAAGGGGAAGGGATACGAGGTGCAGGTGGCCGAGACGTGTGAGAGCGACAACGCCGTTCAGATGATCACGCACGTGGAGGTCACGCCATCGAGCGGCAGCGACTCTGTGGTGACGACGCGGGTGATCGACGAGTTGAGTGAGCGGGGGATAGGTCCTTCGGAGCTGTGGGCGGACACGTCGTATGGTTCTGGCCGGAACGGATGGGAGGCGGAGCGCAGGGGTACGGAGCTGGTGAGCCCGGTCGGTGGCCGGTCGCACAAGGAACCCGACGGAGGTGGTGATGAGCCGGTCAGGCTGACGGCATCCGACTTCTACATCGACGCCATGGCAACTAGTACCGTTTCAATCTGAATATGATGGATAGATGTGTTGAAGTTTAGTACGAGCGTCCTGAGTGGAGAAGCGCCAGTCTATGACGGCGACAGCCTCATTGCGCTTACGTTCCAGCGCCGAGACCTCTCGCTTCAGTATCACCTCGTCGCTGATTCGACGGTTGAGACACTGGTTGCTAAATACGCTCAACTCTATCTCAGCCATGTTCAGCCAACTGCCGTGTAGGGGAGTGTAGTGGAACTCCAGGCGCTTGGCGATGCGCCGCGCTTCGGCTGGCTTGAAGGCATCGTACAACGAGCCCAGCTTGTGAGTGTTGAGGTTGTCCAGCACCAACCGTATCGTCTCTGTGTGAGGGTATGCATCATCAACCAGCCACCTCATCTGATGAGCAAAGTCCACAGCAGTGCGCCGCTCGGCCACCTCGACATGCCGCCAGCCAGCTTTCGGCTCACAGAACATGAACAGGTTTCGAGTGCCGTTTCGCTTGTACTCGTAGTCATATCGTTCCACCCGACCCGGCTTGGCCCCGATGACCGGTCTCTTATCGGCCACCAGTTGCCTGGATGTCTCGTCGAAACAGACCACGGGATGGTCCGGGTCGTAGTCTGCGTGGTACAGGTCCAGCACGTCCTCCATTCGAGCCACGAACTCCCCGCTCACCTCCGGGATGCACCACTCCTTCTTCTTCCACGGCTTGAGTTCGTTTTTTTGAGTATCTGGCGCACCGTCTCGAGGGAGATGCTCTCGGCAAACCCCATCGCCACCACCTTGTCGGCAAGCAGTTGGATCGTCCAATCCGCGTGTCCTTCGGGTGCGTCGCTGCACGCGATGGCTATCAGATGTGCTTCCTGTCTGCCGTCCAACTTGCGCTTCTGTCCCGGTCGAGGGCGCTCATTGAGTGCGCTGTCGAGTTCCTCCTTCACAAACCGCGTGCGCACACGTCCCACCGTGGATGCGCTTATCAATAGGCCGCTGGCGATGTCACGGTCGGTCATGCCTTCGTCCGCCTTCAGCAACACCAGCGCTCGCTTGACCTTACGGGCCGAAGTCTCGCCACGACTCGCCATCTGCTTGAGATGTGTCCGTTCCGACTCGTTCAACTCCACCTTGTACTTGAGAGCAGCCATGTCTTCGTATGTCCTCCCTATAGGATCATACATAAGACTAACCTATTTCTTATACTTGTCAAATACACATGGAACCGGTACTAGGAGTGCGGTGTGTCCCGCGGGACATGGGGCGGTGGCAGAGTACGAGGATGAGGATGCGCCTGAGCGGGTGGAGATACACTTCGCCCGGGCGGTGTGTGAGCCCTGCGCGCTGCGTGCCCGGTGCCCTGTGGGGTGGCGCAGTCGCCCTGAGCTTGGGGGAGAGTGGTCACGGGGTGGAGCGTACGTGCTGAGTGCGGACCTGGCGAGGATGAACATCGCACGGAGGCGTGCGGCAGAGTCAGACGGACAGTGGCGCAAACGGTACGGGCTGCGTGCGGGGATAGAGGGGACGAACTCGGAAATGAAACGGCGCCATGGTCTGGGCCGCTTACGGGTACGTGGCGGCGAGAGGGTCCGGCTCGCCGTCTACCTCAAGACCCTGGCATGCAACGTCAAGCGGATGGTCGGGGCACGACTGATCGAGATGGACGAGACGTTGGCCCGGCCGGCTGCCCTGGCCACTGTCCCCGCCGCTGCATGACCCCTGCGGGCGACGCTGCCAACCCGGTAATCCCTACCCCGACGGCGTAGGTCACACCACAACGACCTCATCGGCCACTACACAAGCCCCAACCGGAACATCCAACCCCTCCACACCTAACCGTCCTCACTCCCCAGTACCAACCCGAAAGCCCCTTGTTACGAGGGATTCAATGTTGGCTGGTCCATAGCATCGTTCACCCCAAACATCCTCTATTCTCGGTGACATGGTACTATCGCACACCCAGCAGACTTGTTCAGAGTATCCTTGGCATCTACAGGAATGACGATACGATGGCCGCGTTTTCATCCTCCGTGGTGGGGGTCGCAACCCCCATGATAGATTCCTCCGAGAATAACCCTCGGAGCGATCTGACAGACCAGAATCGTCATCCCCCTCAACCACCCGTCATCCCCCGCGAAGGCGGGGACCCAGACTGGGAGCGCGGGCGTCCCCGCCCGCTTCCTCCCTCCCACCAAAGGCTGCCACCATTTTCATCTTCCATGGCGTCGGTCGCAACCGCGCCGCGAAACCCGTGGACAGTTGGTCAGCCCCTCCCCCCGTGATCTCAAAGAACATACGTACAATGCTTTGACATCCCACAGGGACAGGGCCGAGCCCTCGCCGCCCCGAGCTTACCCATCCCAGAGGTGAATGGCCCAGAATGGCACCCCTCGAAAAAGCCCTCACCGCTAAGGACCTTTGGCCACACTGACTTTCGAAAAGGGCCTCCCTAACCGTCCAGCAGCCCCATCCCGGAGGCTAACGGAAGGCAATGGAACACCCGAAAAGGAAAGGTGCGCTATCGCCGTGTGCACGCCGGACGGCTCAGCCCGGCGGTATCTCGCTGCTGGCCCTGAGCTCTCTCCAACGCGCCATGTCGAATCCAGGCTGACGGTAGAGCTCCCGCGACTTCCACTCGCGCGCCTGGACCTCCAGGGCGTGACGTAGGATGTCTTCGGGGTCCTGGTCTCCTGGGACCTTCGTGCAGCCGTCGGAGTCGGCCACGAGCAGGTCTCCGTACTCTATTGTGAGATGTGCGACGGTCACGGGGCCGTTGACGCGGACCAGCGTGAAGACGCCATGCCCCGGCACGCGGCCGCCGCCCCAGATGGGCATGCCCACCTCCCTTATCCCGTCGAGGTCCCGCACCGACCCGTCAACGATAACCCCCGCCACGCCGAAAGCCTTGTAGCGTCCCGCCATGTCGTCGCCGAAAGCCGCGCCCCGCCCCGGCCGCGAGTCCGCGTCCTTGAGGACGGCGATCACGGGCGCCGTCTCGCGCGCGAGCGCCTCGTGATAGTCGTCCCACGGGACACCCGGCGTGTCGGGATCGTTGGTGGTGATCTCGGCAGTAACCGCGTAGCCGACCACCGGCCCCAGCTCCGGCAGCATGCAACGGATATCAGGCCCCGTGTAGTTCTCCGGCTGGCCCCCCTCGACCTTGCGCGTGTGGCCGTCGGGGGTGCCCCCCATGTTATACACCACGGCGTTCTGGACCGTTGCCGACCCCAACTCCTTGAGGGCGTCTAGGACCTCGTTGGTCGTGTTCCGCATGAACGTCCTCCTCCGGGTCTACGTGATCAGCGCTCTGACGAAACGGATGCTGTTGGAGAGAATCTCCTCTTCTGTCTCGACGTACCCGAAGGCGTTGGCCTCGTACTCGACGGACAGGAATCCGTCGTACCCGATCTCGCGGAACGCGGCGACCATCCCTGGAAAGTCGATGTCGCCCTGTCCCAGCGGAGGGAACTCGTAGGCCTCGGGAGTCCCCTTCGCGTCCTTGATATGGGCGTGAGCTATCCGGTCGCCAAACGTCCGGACGCTCTCGACTGGATCGTCCCCGTGGACCTGGTAATGGCTCGCATCGTAGTTGACGTGCAGCGCCAGGGGCTCCAGCGCTTTCATCAATCGTTGGAGCCCTCTCACCGTGCAGACGAACTGCGTCGCAACCGGCTCAAAGCCCACGGTTACGCCCAGGGCATCGCCCCGCTCAATACACTGGGCTACTCCATCCACGAGCCAGCCCCACGCCTCGTCCGTAGGAACGCCTTCGGGCGCCATCCCCGACAAGAGGTGGTCAACCTCAGCGCCCACGTCCGCCGCCAGGTCGACGCACCCGAGGGCGTAGTCCAGGTTCGCCTGACGCAGGCCCGGGTCCGCCTCAACCAGGCTGATGTGGCCCCCGATCGCCGAGATGGCGACACCGGCGTCCTGGGCGCAGCGGCGCAGCCGCGCCCGCTCCTCGCCGGAGAGGCTGGGCCTGACGTGCGCCGGCGCCCACGGTATGTCTTCGGCATTGAATTCGATAGCGTCGAATCCGGCCGCCGCCACCTTGTCTATGGCCTCTTCTATGGGGTGTCTGTGCAGAGCCGAGCTGTGGAACCCTATACGCATCGTCGCCCTTCAGTATCAAAGGTTTTCGGCAACCGTCATCCCGCCTGTCCGGCGCGGTGTAACGGCGGCCTGAGAGTCACCCTACCGTACCGCCGAGGCGACACGTTGTCAAGCACGCCATACGTGAGCTGCCTTGACCTACGTTCCGCGAAGCCGGGGATCGAGAGCGTCTCGAATACCGTCGCCCGCCTACCTGGACAGGCGCCAGATCAGAGGAAACATCGGGCTCACCCGCGTCCCCGTCGGCTCGCCATCAGCGGCCCAGCGCTTTGGCCATCACCTCGCCCTGCTCCAGGCAGTAGGCGTACATCGTGTGCGCGTCCGACCCGATGCAGAAATCGACTACCCCCATGTCGATGTAGGGCTTTGCGGCCTCTGCGCTATCGGCCTCTACCCCGAGCTCTACCCTTGGACGAATGCCCATCTTAAGGCAGGTCTCGATGGTGTGCTTCTCCGCCTTCTGGACCTCCGGGTGAAAGATGTCGTGATGCTTCCCTATGCTCATCGAGTAGTCGCCTGGACCGAACTGGACCATGTCTATTCCGCCCACAGACAGGATCTCCTCGAGGTTGTCCACGCACGACTTCTTCTCGGCCATGATGGCGACGACAGCAGAATTGAGCTGGTCGGAGTAGTCGACCAATGTCTTTCCCGGGAAGACGTAGCCTATGTCACGTGTGGCCGCAACGCCGCCTCGCCCCCCTGCCTCAGGGGTCTCCGGGCGCACCGCACTCACACCTTCCTTCGCGTCCTCAACGGTACGGATATCGGCAAACAGGACGTTCTGTATCCCGGAGCCAATTGCGCGCTCGGCCAGGTAGGTCCTGGGCTCCTGGTCCAGCTTCATCATCGAGCTCATGTGGTCGAATAGGTCGACGGCGCGCCCGAAGTTCTCAAGGGAGAAGAGATCGTAAGGTGCGTATGGGCTCGAGAACTCTATGTAATCGATAACGCCGGTGTGTCCAATGACCTCGACCATGCCAGGCCATTGCGTGAAGAGGTGAGTGCCTATCGTGGGCTTCCCGTCGTCGATCAGGTCGCGTAGTACGTTGTTATTCCTCAACTGATGCTCCTTTCGTCGCTGTGTTGTGGCCTCTCATGGTACATCGTGGACGTTTTCAAAACGGTGTTGGTCCTATTCGAGACTCCTGCCGTTCAGGGGAGCGGATGCAGCCGGGCCAGGTTGTCGCCGAGGATCCTGTTCCGCTCTTCAGTCGTGAGGAAGTCGCACTGAGTCTGGAAGATCAGCATCGATTGCTGATAGCTGACCTTTCGCTCGCACGCCGGCATGTCCGACCCCCACATGAGCCGATCGACCCCGACCTCTTCAGTCAGAGTGCGGACGACCTGGTGCAGCTCCGGGTTGTGTGGAGGAAACTCCGTGTCGGGGTTCATCAGGTGCAGCATCAGCTCCATGTGCCAGTTAGGAAGCTTGAGGAGCGTCAGTATCTCTTGCGGAACACTGAAGCGGTCCTGCTTCACGCCCGCCCTTATCGAGGAGCTAGGCCACGTTGCTGCTAGGCTAGGCGCATCGTAGACGATATTGTAAAGGCCGTGTGTAAGCACGGATGGAATGTGGGGATACCTCTCCGCCCACCGCGCAAGCTGGCGGACCTCGTCGAGGTATACATCGACGAAAGGCCGCTGCCGGGTGCCAGGGTTCCAGTATATGGGAACGCCCAACTCGCCAACGAGGTCCCACAAAGGATCAAGGCCGGGGTCGTTTACGTGGGTCCTGAAATCGGCATGAAAGAACCCGATGGTGGAGAAGTACAGGCCTGAGAATCCAAGCTCCTCGACCTGCCGTCTGACACGCTCAAGCTGGTCGGGCTCGCTGCCTCTCCACTCTTCCACCTGGGCTAGAGCGACCAGGCGATCGGGATAGCGTTTGATAGCGTCCGCCAGGTAGTCGTCAAGGTTCCCCCAAGTGCGGTCGTGCTGGATCACGGCCCTGTCAACTCCTGCGTAGTCCATCTGTGCGACTACATACTCGGGAGGCGCGGACATGTCCCGCAGGGCCGGGGGCATCCACTGCATATAGTAGTCCTCGCCCTCGTGCGTGAACTCAAGGCGGCCGAAGCGTCCGATGCGGAAGTCTACCTGGGGCAGCCACGATATGCCGTCCCTCTCGCCGGCCAGCAGCGGCTTTTCGACGGGCGCGTTGTCCCGAGTCCTGCGTATGCCTTGGGCGTGGACTCGGGCACTGTATTGCTGCTCCGCCAGTCGTTGCGCCATGTTCCCTCTATCTTCTCCCAGCGGCGGAAAGCAATGGGAGTGGACATCGAAGACGACCGACATAACGTTTACCTCCTCTCATCCGGCGCGGAGCCGGGGGCCGTTCGGTTATCGACACACGGTCCGGTGTCGTTGTTGTCCGATAGGCTCACTGCGACCGCCTAGTAGAGGGCTCCCTGAGCACTCGCCCATTCCAGTTTCCTGGCCTCCTCCAGCAGGCGTTGGCGCACCTGAGCGAGGTCCCGGTCAGGGGCACGAGGGCCTGGAGTCATCGTGACGCTATGCAATGTCCCGTTGTAACGGAAATTCCCGTGTCGCTCGTGGAGGTCCCACGAGACAGGAGAGCAGCGGTCGATGCCGATGTCCAAGCTCTGATGCACGACCTGGTCGCCAAACATTCGGAACTCTTCCCCGGCCGTGGTCTCCCCGTCGACCGCGAGGCCCATGGTCCAGAGGCTGTTCCCCATGGCTTGAGCATGCAGGGCAATCTCCCTGGCGCCCGGGGGCACCGCTCCACCGTCCATCTCCCGCATGTTTCCAAACCAGTTGTAGGCGAAGGTCAGCCGCCCGAGCTCAATGTAGATGACGAAGCCGCATCCTTGATGACCATGGGCCACCAGGCCCCCCTCATCCCCCTGCTTGTAGTCCAGATCGACTGCAATCGAGAAGGACCGCTCAGCAATGACATGCGTAGCATAATGGAGGGTCGGCGCTCCCTGCCCAAGAACCATAGGCCCGGGAGGGCCCATGCCGGTCTCTCGCAGGAGCCACTTCAGCCCCACGCGTTCGTCCAACGGGTACACCTGGTTTTCCCACGCAGCCTTGTCCCATGCGTCCGCGAGTTCCCGGACCTTCTCCGGCCTCTCCGATGAGAGATCGTTAAGCTGGGTCGGGTCGCTGGTGATGTCGAATAGCTCCCAACTTTGCTCGCTGAGCCTGGTCCGCCGCCGATAGAGGATGACGGCCTCCAGCCGAAGCAGTACCAGCGTTCACTGTCGCCGTATGCGGTGAAGGAGCCCTCGGCTTCGTCGTGGAAGGGGCAGATGCCCTGCCGCACTCTGCCTCTTCCCTTCAGCTTCACGCCCGCAGACTCCACCACCTCAGCTAGCGGGTGACGCGCTTTCAGCGCAGGGATGTCCACGTTGGCCGTGACCATCACGCACCTCCGCTCAGGGGTCGCAGGCCCCGGAGGCTGCGTCCCGAGACGACCTTGCCGGGCCGCCAGCGCATCCCCAGGACCGCCACCACCTCCAGCGTCCCGCCGTCGCCGGTGGGAACCAGCGCGGCGGCCCTGCCGGGGCCCTGGCTGTAGACCAGCGCGTCCCTGTCGCCGAAGCGTCGCTTCACCAACTGCTTCCACTCGGCGAAGGCCCACCGCGCCTGGTTCGTCTCCGCCCTCGCCGTGTCCACCTCCGCCAGGACCTCCAGCGCCCCGTCGACATCACCCGACTGACGCAGCCTTCGCGCCTCGTGGATCGTTCGCGCCGTGCTCCGCTCCGCCGTCCCGTCGTCGTCCCCGAACTTGAGCGCCGCCATGAGTTGGTCGACCAGCTCTTCGAGGCCGCGCCTGGGCCGCACTACGTTGTCCATCGTCCGATTGCCAGCTGTCAATGTTGCCGTCGTCATAGTCCTCTCTCCTTTTGAGATTTTCCGTATCCGTGTCTTCCGATCCGTCTACCGGTCCCCCCGTCTTCCACCACCACCGAACCGCGCGAGCCGCCCTGACTATCAACACCGCGATGCCGAGCCCAAGCGCGTTCAGCACGAAGACCTCTCCGTCCCTTGTCAGCACCAGCGGACCTATCAGCAGCAGCGCACCGCGGTCATTCGCTTACGACGCACCGCGAACCCAAGGATCGTTCCGATGACCCGTTTCCAAACGTGCATATCCGCACCTCCTTCATTGCTGGCCCCGCGCGGCATCCGAAGCGCGAGGATTCTTCGTGTTGTGTTGCATTCACGTGTGCGCAGCCCCGCTCGACGGATGCCATCGAACGCGGGTGCGTGGAAAACGCGCCGACCGCGACGGGGAGTCACCGGACGGTGTGAGGGGAAAAAGGGCGCAGCTCGGCCTGGGTTCAGAAGGGGAGATGCCAGGGAACCGCGACGGGGAAAAAATGCGAATCGACCTAGGAGTCTGTCCGAGAAACAATGTTACTCCACGACAAAGTCCAGATTGCTGTAAGCAGGTTATTGCGTGGCGGGTTTCGTCTCCAGGAACGAATCCTCGGACAGGCTCCTAGGGCCGAACGCAGGACGAAGGAGTTGGGGGAGGGTGACGAGTCCTACCAGGGTCATTGAAATCGGCCTGGGGAGCTGCGTCGATGGGGGAGCGCCCAGGCCGCGAACGTCATCGCGAACCGACGCGTGCGAGGGGAGAACCTACGGCCCCGTCATTGCGTGACCGTGCCGCAGGCATGAGGAACCGGACGGAGCGGGAACCCACTCCGACCGAGGGGTCCCGGCTTTCGATGCGGGGTCGGGAGAGCAGGGCTCAATCCGTCGACCGCATCACGCAGCGGGAAAGCGCTTTATCCCTGTCGGGTCGGCCGTTCGGAGAGCAGCGCTCAATCCTATGCGGCCGTTCCCGGGTCTGGGATGGACCCTCCAGGTTTCTAGGGCGGGAAACGCTGGAAAAGCCTGAAACTGAACCCGGTATCACCGATGATCGGGGCTATTGGCAACGTAAACAGGCCGTATCACCAGAATCACTGTCTGATATGCGCCGACGATGGGCCTCAGATTGACCGGGAGCCTAACCCCGCCACAGATTGAAGGTCAGAATCCGTCGGATCCATCGCCTGATCTGCGCAAAAGCTCGCTCCCTGCGCACTCGCTCCAGAGTCTGCGTGCGCCAGCGGACCTGCGTCCTCCGGCTCAGGCTGTCCCAGGGGTCCGTGTCGGGAGGCATCGTCAGCAGGTGTTCCCCGACCAGGGCGATCTCCAGCTCACGGAGCCGCTCCTCGTCGGCCAGCCACGCCAGTCCCTTGCCTTCGGTCGGGTGTCTCTCCCGCAGCTGCCGCCACTCGTCCACCAGCGGCCACGCGTCGTCGAAGACCTCCTCGTCACCCGGCTGCGGCTCCATCGTGACCACCGATGGGCTCGTAGTCCTGAAAAGCTTTCGAGGGGGTGAATCTCCCTTGTCCACTGCATCCGGTTCGGCCTCTTCCTGGGAACCGGCGTGCTCCTCCACAGCCTTGTTCCACTCCGCCATGAGTCGCTCCACCTCCCTTCCGACGGCCTCTTCGATCTCGCCAGGGTTGCTCTGAGCCTGTTTCTCCACGGCCTCCAGCCGCCCTTCCATCTCCTCCACCCGCTCCCTGACCTTCTCGAAGGCCTCCATCTCCCTCGACAGCAGCACCTTTTCCAGGGCGTCGGACAGCCTGGGCGTCAGGACCCCCGAGTCGAGGGCGGCCGACAGGGTCTTGTGATTGACACCCAGGAGCTGAGCCGCCTCCAGCTTGCCCTCCTTCATCAGGTCGTGCAGCAGCGCGGTCAGACGCACGCTGTGAAGACTCTCCAGGTTGGCGGTGGCCTCACCGTCCAGCAGTTTCTCCTCCATTTCTCTCCTCCTTGAAAATCCGAACCTCAAGACTTCCGTAGCTGAGCACAGGAAAACCGGCCACTTCCGAAAACGGAACTTTCGTAGCTGGGAAACGGAAGTCGCTCTCCCGAAGGCCCGATTCCGAAAACGGAACTTTCCTAGCTGACCAACGGAACCGGCGCCGGAACCCAGCACCGGAACCGAAGTGCTTCCTCCGATTGTCCTGTAGGGGGCCTTTCCCCCCGATTCAGCTTCAACTCATCACCCACTTCCGTTTTCGGAACCACCTCCATCTCCTGTACAGCCCCATGACACCACGAACAGCCCCCGGATTCCCATACGTCATAACGGGTGTCACCGCCGTCATGCGTGACACCCGTTATATGTCGTTGGAATGGGCCCTCGGCCTCCTCACACTCGATTGCAAGAGCTTCGGCTCGACCAACTGCGAGGAGGCGGCGACGTGTCACCGCAATCGAGAATCCGGTCAGGACGTGCAGGAGTCTGTTCGAGAAATAATGTTCTAAACGATATGCGTCATTAGTGGAGTGTAAAGATGCTAATTACTCCACGACAAGGTCCAGATTGCTGTAAGCAGGTTATTGCGTGGCGGGTTTCGTCTCCCGGAACGAATCCTCGGACAGGCTCCTAGGAGGCTGATGCCCCTGGCGGCGGCCCTGCTGCTGGCAGCGCTGCTGGCGATTCCGTCCAGCGGGACCGTCCTGGCCCAGGCCCCTCCCGGCGACGACATCGTCCTGGTCAACTCCGACCGGGACTTCGTTGAGCGCAAGAAGAAGGGCGAGTTCGTCGCCCGTCCCCTCTTCGACCGCGAGATCGAGAACCTGTTCTACGCCGTCCGCGACGCCGACACCGGCGACTGGATCACGACGATGTACCACGTCAAGGCGCGGGCCAAGAAGCTGTCCGAGGGCTGGGAGTACTCGTGGCAGTACCCGGCCCTGAAGGAGCAGCCAGAGCTTGACCCCGAGACGCCCTACCTGCTCGTCGTCCTGGCGAGCGGCGGCGGGAAGTCGGGGGCGTTCCACGCCGTCATCCCCGTGCACCAGCCGGGCGGCCTGTGGGACCGGGTGCTGGGAGCACGCGACCCCTCGCGCTGGGCGAGGGCCTTCGCACGCTGGGTGATTGAGGGAGTCCACGGAACGCTGTGCGGCGTCGTCGAGCGGGCGAGCGGCTCGGACGCCGACGAGTGCCGGGGAGGCTAGGCCGTGAGCGACATCCTCACCGGAACTCCCCCCGCCCTGACCTATGCCCATCCCCTGGTGCGGGATGCGTGGCTCGTCGTCTGGGCCGTCGCGTCGGGGGCGCTGGTGGTCATCCTCGGCTGGATGGGCCTGAGCCTCATCATGCAGCAGCATCTCGGTAGGCAGCAGGCGGGCTGGCGGGAGATGATCCCCCGTCTCGTCCTGGGCCTCGTGGCCGCCGCGTCGTCCCTGTGGTGGTGCGCCCTGGTCATCGACGTGGCCCACGCCGTGTCCGGCTTCATCGCCGCCGAGATGAACGTCAACCCCGGAGACCTGCTCAGGGCTCCCCTCAACACGTTCCTCACCGCCGTGCAGGCCGGGAGCGTGGGCATGGCCCAGCTCCTCGCGCTGCTGTATCTCATCTACGGATTCTTCGTCCTCTACGTGCTGGTGCAGATGGTTCTGCGCCTGGCGTTGATCGACATCCTTCTCGCCCTGGCCCCTATAGCGCTGGGACTCTGGATTCTGCCCCACACGGCGGGCTGGGGCCGCCACTGGCTGCGGCTCTTCATGACGACGGTCTTCCAGCAGGCGGTCCAGCTGATCGCGCTGGCCCTCGGCTTCGGGTTTCTCAACGAGTTTGCCGAGATAGCCGCCTTCGAGCCGGTCCAGGACCTGATCTGGAAATTGCTGATGTCCCTGGCCTTCGTCTACATGGCGACCCGCGTGCCGTCCATGTTGGGCAACGCCGGGACGTTCGACGCGTGGCTCTCGACGCTCTACTTCGGCATGACGCTTCCCGCGTCGATCATGCGGTCGGCCCGGAGCATCGGGCTGCTGGCCGGTGGAGCCGCAGGCGGTCCCGGCGTTGCGGCGGGAGCGATTGCGGCGAGCGCGGGCATTTCCGCCGCCGCGAGCGGAATCAACTCGGCGGCCTCCATGTCCACGCCGTCAGGTGGAGGCAACGCCGGCGGCGGGGGAGCGACGCCCAGGAGCGCGGGGGAGTAACGGCAACGACGACCGGTAGGCGCGGACGAGACCCGCGCCTGCGAATGCGGCGAGGAGGTGAAGCCATGTGCAGATAGGTGAACGAACGGCGGAACGGAGATCGGACAGCTGAAGCGCCGGGCGGGGAGACCCGCCCGGCCAAGTCAAAAGCAGAAGAAGGAGAACAGACGAATGGAACAGTTGACACAGACCATTTCCAACCTGGTCGGAATCCTGCTCGGCGTCGATGGAGTCGTCGGAGTGGGATTCTTCGTGTTTGGCGCGTACCAGTATTTGACGGCCAGCGGAGCGCCCCAGCAGATGGAGCGTGGAAAAAGCGCCATGATGACGGCCCTCGCTGGAATCATCCTGGCGATGGTGGCCTACAGCGTTGTCGACCTGGTGATGAACGCCGTCGTCGACCCGGCGGTGACGCCGGACCTGCCCGCCCCCACGCCCGAGGGCGGCACCGAGACCACCACCGAGGGCGGCGGATAGCCGGACGAAGGGAGCAAGAAGATGAGAGAGCACGAGGTGCCGACCCACGTGCAGGCCGAGGACAGGGTGTTGCTGTGGTTCACCTTTCCCCAGATCGTCGCGCTGATAGCTGTTAGCGCACTGTCCTACGGCGCGTACCACTACGCCCCCGGACCGTCGGAGGTCAGGATGGCCCTGTCCGTCCTCCTCGGCCTGTTCGGGGTCGCGATGGTCGTAGGGAAGATCGGAGGGAGGTGGCTGCCGATGGTTGCCGCCGACCTGCTGAAGTACCGGCTTGGGGCCCGGCTCTACGCCGGGTCTCCGGCCCAGCTGGCGCGGAGCGAGCCGCCGGCGCCGGTGGAGAGCGGCCCTAGCCCGCTTAGCATGATGGCGAAGCGGGGCAGGCGCGGTGCTCGCAGGATGCGCGTCGTGGCTTGCCGGGGCCTTCGCAGGATGCGCAAGAACCGCAGCCGCCGGAACGGACGGATGCCCTTCCGTCCCCACGGCTGGTTCGGCAAGCGACGCGGACGCAACGACAGGAGGACCGACAACGTCAAAGGCCGACAGGCCGCCGGACGGGATGGAAACGAAAAGCGTTCTAAGGACTGGCGTTCCCTCATGCCTGCCGTCGCTCTGGCAGTCCTGATGGCCGTCATTCCCCAGGCCGCAGTAGCGGACGGGGACGAGCCTGAAGAAAATCAGGCCTTCCCGGAGATCGAGTTCGAGATACCGGAGACCGTGCCTGGACGGAGGATCTTCGTCGAACGGCTCCGCGTTTCGGGAGGCACCGCCAGTGTGACCCTGCGCGCCGCCACCGGCCTGGACCTGCGAGTCCGGGCCTTCGGCGGGCCGGAGGGCCGCGCCCTCCGCTTCTGGGGGTCGGCGAGGCTGGCCGAGGGGGAGAGCATCAACTACTCCCTCCCACTGAACGGCCCGGTCCCGTCCTTCACCCTCTCGTGGGAGGACGAGCTGGGACAGGCGGGGGCCGTCACCGTCAAGGAAGCGCAGATACCGTACCCGCTTCCAGCCGTCGATGGCGAGCTATGCGACCTGAGAGTCACTTCCCTGGGCTGGACGCCAGGAGCCGTCACCGGAGTTATCGAGTCGGCGTGCGTCGCGGAGATCGAGGAGGCGGTCGAGCTTCAGATGGTGGCCGGACACGCGGACACGACCGAGACGACGGTGATGAAGGCCGAGGTCACGGCAGTTGCCGGGACTCTCACGGTCGGGAGCGGCGGATCGGCGACGAGCGTCGCGTTCGTCCCCGACGGGGAAACCCGTTTCTCTCTGACAGTCGCGGCGGGCAAGGCAATTCACGCACTGGAAATCGAGGCGGAACTAGAGGCGACCCTCAGCATCCCCGTTCCCCCGCTGACCCAACTCACACATCACCCGGAGCGGACTGAGTACCGCACGAGGGCGGTTAGCCTGTGGAGGCCCGGGACAAGCCGGACCGTCAGCGAGACGGTCACCGTCACCCACGGCGATGGAACGACGACTCACCACGTCGTCACTGCCACCCTGTCGATACCCGGCGCGACGGTGAACCGGGACGTGACCCTCACGATCATTCACCCGGAGCGTGTTACGGCCGAGGTCGTCGACCGTGAGCCGCTCGACCGCTCCCGCGAGGAGATCCTTGAGATGGCTTCGAGCGTGGGCTCCGACGCGCCCTTCGAGGTCCTGGTCGTGCCTGAGCCTGAGCCCGAAGAGCCGCCAGCCGAGCAGTCGCCCGGCGGCGACCCCGCATCGAGTGCGGGGCAGGCTCTGCGTCACTGGTTCGACATCCTGGGATGGGAGTGGCCGTGGTGAGGCGCGCACTGGCGACAATCCTTGTGGCCGGGGCGGCCCTCATCCTCATAGGGGCCGCGCCTGAAGAGGAAGCAATGCTCGACGCCTTCGACCGCGTACTCACGGCGATGGCATACGCCGCCTCCGGCCTCTGCCTCTTCGCAATCGTCTGGGCGGGATTCGTTCTGATGGCCGAGGGGAGCGAGGAGCGGGGCAGCGGCGGGGCCAGGACCGCAGTCGTACTGGCGGTCGTAGGCCTCGTCCTGGTCCTGTCCGCCAAGGGAGTCGCCGCGCTGCTGAGCGGCGGCATCGTCCCCATCCCCTAGACCCATCCGAGGAGTCTTCACAAATTGAGAAAGCTGATCGAACAACTCACCAGACATGGAACGGCACGGCCACCGGAGGAGAGCACCGCCGGACGAGGTGGTGGGAGCGACGGACAAGAGACCACTTCCCAGCCTGAAGAACCCGCGCCGAGGCCGGTACCGGAGCTGCATCTCTTCTTCATGCTGTCGCACCTCGAAGACGACGGGCTCGTGCGCCTGGACGGCGTGAAACTCGGAGTCTGCGAGGTGATGGGCCTGGAGATCGACGAGCCGAAGCTGGGGGCCTTCGCAGGCGCGCTCAACGCCCTCGACTTTCCCGCGCAGTTGCTGATCAGGCAGCATCCGCCGCGACTGGACGGGATGCGGGAGAAGCTGCGCGAAGCCCAGCCCACCGACCTGCCCATGCAGACGAGGGCGGCCGCCGAGTCCCTCGACCGCCTGCTCACCGACCTTGAGGAACGGGACGGCATCCTCGACCGGCGCTTCTACGCCATCTGCGAGTTCGGACATGTCGACGACCTGCGCGGGATGCTGGCCCGGGCCGGACTGTCGGTGCATCCGCTCAGGGACAGGCAGCTCAGGATGTTCCTCGTGTCGCCGGCCCTGGGAGGCACCCCCTCGGACTTCGACGATGAGACGCCGGTCGAGGTGGAGATCAACCGCCGCGACGTGCGCATAGGCGGCCGTCTAGGTAGTGTTGACATTTTACCTTAGCCATATGAGAGCACCTACAAAATGCAGGAATCCGAGGTATCTGTTCGCCAGCTTGTCGAACCGGGAGAAGATGCGACGGTAGTGCTTGATCTTGCCGATGAAACACTCGACGAGATGACGCTCTCGGTATAAGTACTCGTCGTATGAGTGCGGCTCTCTCCGGTTCGAGCGAGGGGGTATTACTGGAACTGCACCGCTCCTGATGATCGACCCAAGGAACTGGTTGGAGTCGTATGCTCGGTCTGCAATCACATGCTCACTCTCGATCCCGGATATGAGCTCGGCAGCCTGAGTGACATCGTGTTCTTGCCCTCCGGTCAACCTATACCTCAAGGGATTGCCGAGGCCATCCACGCTCACGTGGACCTTTGTAGTGAACCCACCTCGGCTTCGACCAAGGGCTTGTGATGCTTGCCCACCGTTTTTTTGGGTGCGCCTGCGGCGGAATGATGAGGTTCTCCATGTCGGGGTCATCGACGAAATGCTGATGCATTCGCTCCCATACACCGCGTTCACACCATCGGGCGAACCGTTTGTAGACGCTGTTCCACCTGCCGTACTCGGCTGGGAGCATCCTCCATTGCGCGCCGGTTCGGGTGATCCAGAAGACGGCTCCGATGAACCGCTTGCATTCGGCTTCCCGTCCGACGTACAAGTCCGACTGGCTCCGAAGAAACTCAAACACCTTTGACCATTGCTCTGGAGATAGTATATCTATTGACATACTTGAAGTATAATATAAATGTCAACACTACCTAGCAAACCGAGTTTTGCACTTCCCTCTAGACGCCAGTTATCAGGGTGATACACTACCCCGCGTTGGCACAGATACGGCAGGAGGGAGGCATGGGACTAAAGAGATCAGCATTTCTAGCGGCGCTATTGGCAGTCGTGGCCGCCTGCGGGCCCGGTGGAGCCTCCCAGCCAGCGGCCAAGATCGACCCGCAGGTGTCTCTGAGTGTCGAAGTGTGCACCGAAGGAGAGGCCAGAGACACGAAGATCTATTTCAGGAACCTGAACGACTTCGAATGGGAAGCTGTGTCTTTCAGCGTTTCCAAGGGGGGCAGTACCTACACCCTGGGCGATGAGCCTCAGAGTATGCAGGGCGGCCGAGAGAAGCCAGAGACGTGGGAACCTGAGTCCACCAAGCCGGCGACGCCCTTCGCAGAGGCTGGCGACTTCACCTTTAGACCAGTCAAGCAGGACCGCGGGACTTCTCACAAGGCTCCGCTGAACCGGCTGACTCACCTTGGATTCCTGGATGGCGCGACTGTCAAGGTCGAGCTCCCCTATCCCCTGGAATGGTCTGGAGAGATCCAGCCCTGCTTGTAGCAAGTTGCTGGGGCCGGCCTACTGGTACAACCTGGGCCGTTGCTTCCATGGCTCGATCTGGACACACGGCCGTACAATCGGGAGGGAGGTATGGTGCTCAAGAGATCGGCAGTTCTAGCGGCGCTACTGGCAGTCATGGCCGCCTGCGGACCTGGCGGCGCCTCCCAACCACCGGCCAAGATCGACCCGCAGGTCTCGCTTAGTGTCGAAGTGTGCACCGAAGGAGAGGCCAGAGACACCAGGATCTACTTCAGGAACCTGAACGACTTCCAATGGGAGGCTGTGTCTTTCAGCGTCTCTAAGGGGGGCAGTACGTACACCCTCGGCGATGAGCCTCAGAGCATGCAGGGCGGCCGGGAAAAGCCCGAGACGTGGGAACCTGAGTCCACCAAGGCGGCGACGCCCTTCTCGGAGGCTGGCGACTTCACCTTTAGATCAGTCAAGCAGGACCGCGGGAGTTCTCACAAGGCACCGCTGAACCGGTTGACTCACCTTGGATTCCTGGATAGCGTGACGGTCAAGGTCGACCTCCCCTATCCCCTGGAATGGACCGGAGAGGTCCAGCCCTGTTCATAGTACGTTGCTAGCGCGAACCTGCAGGCTCGTCCTGCTCACCTGCCTTGCTTCTCTGGCTTTGGTCCACTGCTCAGACGACGATGGACCGGTGTCCGAATCGACGCTTGAGCCTAAATCGGCCGGACCCATTTCAACGGCCACAGAAGAGCCTCCCGGCCCGACCTTCCTGACGGAGGAGGACTTCAGGGCCCTTCTGACAGTTCAGGATATCGAACCCTTCCTACAGGACCAGGCCGATCTGAAGGCGACGCAGTTCATCGACCTGAAGCAGATGCTAGACCAGCGGGGGGTTCAGCAGATGTTCTCCCTCGACAGCGGCTTCTCCATCTTCTTCGTAAACGAGGACGAAACGAAGAGCATCAGGCTGGGTGTGTTCGACATGAAGTCTCTCGTGGACGCAACGAACCAGTACGAGGAGGTCAAGGCTAGCACTGAGCCGGAGCTGGAGGTCATGATTCCGCCGATTGGGAACGCCTCGTCCCAGATGGAGGCAAACGCCGGCGGGATCGGCTCGAACGTAGTCTTCCTGAGGAGCGACAAGCTGGTCACCCTTCATACTGGAGCGCCCGATGGCGCGGAAGCCCTCACCGACCTGGCCGGTTTGAGAGAACTTGCGAGGATTATCGATCGGCGGCTGATTAACTGACCGGCAGGCGGTCAGGCCGCGACTATTCCGCGCAGTCGCCTGCGGAACAAGAGAGAACCGACGCCCGTCCTGCTGTGGATCGTCGGAACGCCCGCTAGGCGCAGGCCGTCACAGGCTCGTTGGACTCCCAGGTAGCTTCGAACGGCTCGCCGATCTTGATGATCGCACCGGTCAGGCTGCTGAAGAACGTGAGGCGTCGCAGCACTTCCTGAGGACGACCGGCCACTTTGCCCCTGTATATCCAGTTCTTAGGCAACTTGAACGCCTCGGCCGGCTGGACGCTCTCAGGAGGCCAGACGCTGGGGGAGTTACGCTCAAGCGTGTACTCGGACGTAATTCTCGTTCCCTTGGTCAGCAGGAACTTTACCTCTCCCCACTCGAAGTCGTTCAAGTTTCTGACGATGAGGCCTGCGGCTTGTCCCTTGCCCTCCACGCACACCTCTGCCAGGATCGGAACCTTCTCCACCGAATCGCCGTTTGATCCCGAGCCGCAGGCCGTCAGCGCAAATACCAGCAGTAAACCGGCCGCCAAGCCTGCGAAAGGGAAGTGCATTCGTTCCTCCAAGTCCGGACCAGTCTCCATTTCGATTTATCGCGCTCCCGGACAGGATTCTAACATGGCCGTCCGAGCAGCGTCGGATGGACCTCCGAAAAAACACCGCCGGCGAGGAGGTCCCCGCCGGCGGCGCGCTCAACTTCTACTGCTGAGGACTGGTGCTTACTTGTCGGTCATCGGGACGTGCATCTCGAAGCCCAGGCCCCAGGTTATCTCTGGAAGGTCGGGGTTCAGACCGTAGAGAGCCGGAACGGTGTGAGCGAACCAGCCATAGGCCTGGTCGCATGCGTAGGCGACGGTGTCCTGGACAACCTTGCGGCGCTCGTCGTCGTCCAGGGTGATCGGGATCTGCGCCCGCAGCTCATCGTAGGTCGGGTCAAGTCCAGCGCTGCGCATGCTCGGGGCGTTAGTGGAGTTGAACCAGTTCAGGCCGATGTTCATTATCGGCGGAAGCACGTTGGCAATCAGGGCGTCCAGCCAGGCCGCCGACTCGAAGTACTGGATATCCACCTCTATGCCGATGGCTCGCCAGTATGCCTGAAGCGCGGGGGCTATCTCAGCGTCGCGGAAGTAGCGGGCCTGAGAGGAAGAACCCTCGATGGTGAAGCCGTCTGGGTACCCGGCATCTGCGAGCAGCTGCTTCGCCTTGTCGGGGTCAAAGGGGTACGACTTGAGGTCCGGGTTGTAGCCGAAGGCCGCGGCAGTACCGATCTGGCACTCCAGCTTGCTGCCGTAGCCGCCGACGATGCTCCCGTAGATCTTGTCTTTGTCGATCGCATACAGCATCGCCTGGCGTACGCGGACGTCGCTAAGCTCTTCCGTCAAGCCCTGGTAGTCGAGCCACCAGCTATGGCTCTGCATGCTATCGCCCGCGAAGATGCGGAAGCCCTTTTTGATGAGCTGGGTGATCTGTTCGGGCGGCAGAAGGGCCGCGACGTCAAAGTCGCCTGCCTGTAGGCCAGCGGTGCGGACCGCCGACTCTGGAACGTGCCTGAAGGTCATCGTCTTGATCACGGACAGGCCCCTGGGGTCGTCCACCCAGCGTTCCAGGTTAATATGCGAGTCGCGCTGCCAGTCTACGAACGCAAACTCGGCGGTGCCAACCGCATTGTCGGCGTAGTTATCCACGCCGCCCTCGGTGAGCAGCTTGGGCGCCAGGGGCATCATCGTGTTGAACACGTTGGCCCAGAACGCGGAAGGCGTCTCGCGGGTCAGCTCGGCGGTGTACTCATCCAGTACCTCGATGTCGTACCCGATCCCGCCGAAGCTCCACGCATACCTGAGCGGCTTGGCCGTAAGCAGGTAGTCGACCTGGTCCTTGAGTCCCTGAGCGGTGATCTCTTCGCCGTTGTGGAAGAACTGCCCCGGAGCGATGGAAAGCTCGACGGTATCGTCGCTTATCAGGGTGAACGATCCAAGGTCGGGATCAGCTTGCCCGGTCGACTCGTTCAGTATCCCGACGGACCGGTACAGCTCGGTCGCAACGATCCGGCTCTGCAGGGAAGGGATCATGCCGCCGACTATGTGGACCGGCAAAGCGCCGAGCGCCACGTTCATGTTCTCCTTCGTCGGCGCCATTACCTCGACGATCTTCTCCTGGACGACTACCTTCTCGACAGGTACCTCCTTGACTACCTCCTTCTCCACCACCCTCTCGACCTCTACCTGTACGACCTTCTCCACCTCGACGATTCTCTCGACCTCGACCTCTCTGATGATCTCCTCGGTGCCGCCGCACGCCACGGCGAACACGGCCAGCAGAGAAGCGACCAATCCAACCCCTATGTACCTCATACGTAGCCTCCTAAGGCAATTCCTACTAATCTGCGGTCGAAAAGCCACAAATTAGACCGTCAGGGATTATATGAGGGGCGGGACTTTCGTGTCAACACCAAGCGCCGGATTGGCCAACCAGAGGAAGGTCCACGGGATTCGTCAGTTGGCACCGCGCCCGGAAGGCGAACGCTTCGCTGCCTAACGGGTTCCAGTAAGGTTCCGACCCGGCTGAAGGGCTGCTCGCCAACGCCGCCTGTCCCCCGCCATCCCCGCCCACTGGTCATCTGAACTGGACATCCGAAGAAACCGGCCGTAGGATAACATCCAGGAGGCGCTGCAGGCCTCAAGCGGCGCTGGCTCCTTGTTCCCTCTGGGGCCGTATCGATTAAGAGTATCCACCGGGTCAGAAGCAGCCTGCAGGCGGATTGCATATGCGATATCTCCTCCTCATTCTGCTCAGTGTCGCGGCTCTGGCGACGGCCGCATGCGGCTCGGGTGGAGCTGCGACATCCTCCGACTCGGCCTTGAATGAGCCCCTCAAGGTTGATGTCTGCGTCGAGGGCGAGGGCCGAAAGGCCCAGGTCTACTTCAAGAACCTGGGTGATTTCGAGTGGCAGGACGTCGAGTTCAGCGTGACCAAAGGCGGCGAGACGTACACCTTCCTCGATGAGCCTCAGAGCAAGCAGACCACTGCGGAGAAACCGACGAGCTGGCCCCCGGAGTCAGCCAGTCCCGCGTACGCCTTCACGGACCCGACCGAGTTCACCAGGCGTGGCTTCTCGTCGATCGTACGTCGCGACAACTACGCCGCGCCTCTGCAGAGGCTCTCAACCTTAAGCGCTCTGCAGAGCGCGACTGTGGAGATAGAACTCCCCTACGAGGCGGAATGGACTGGAGAGGTCGGGACGTGCCAGTGAGCGTCGAATCGGCCGGACTGACTCACCTCCGCATGTAGCTGCCACTCTCCCGTGGGCCGTGGCGCGCTTGACACTCCTTCGGAGCGGGTCATATCATCGCGGCCACTCCCGCCAGGACTGTTCTTCGCGAGAGTCCAATCCGCCAGCAGTGAGGTATGAGAATGGCACGACAGCTTGTCTTCTGGGGTCCACCGATCGTTTCGACCGAGCCAGGTCATCCCGACCATGTCCGGGACCTTGAGGGATGGGTCGACAAGGTCTCAGGAGTCGGAATAACCAAATTGATCGGAGGCTCCACGACTGAGCTTGTGGACGCAGCACGCGTCAAGGGCATCGCTGTCCACCCGTATGTGAACTATACGGCGTTCCCCAGCTATGGGAACCGCTCCAGGAGCTGGGGATGGTCGTTGGACTTCCTGAGAGTCCAGGCGGACGATCCCTCGGCGAAGAAGATACTGGAGAGCCATCGACCCATTTACGACGGCCCGGCCATCGGCGAGGAGAACCTCGAGCCCTTCGCCAAAGAGCACCCGGAGTTCTGGAGCCTGACGCGGGACAAGCGGATGACGCTGGAGCCTGGAGAGAGGCGCTGCATGAGTCTGGCCTTCCCCGAGGTAAGGGCCAACCAGATTCAGAATTTCCTGGACTCGCTGGACTCGCAGCAGGGGGCCGACGGGATTCAGGTGGAGTTCGTCCTGGGCAATGAGGACTCGGACGGGGTGTCTACCTACGGGTACGAGGACGCCGTGGCCGACGCGTTCCAGCAGGAGAGCGGTAAAAGCCCATTCGATATCCCCAACGGCGACCCCGACTGGCTGCGGTTCCGCGCCCGCTACGTCACCGGCTTCCTTGCCGACCTGAGAGACGCCGTCAAGGCAAAAAGTCCATCCGCCCAGTTCACGACCACGATGATCGCCGGTGACCCCGACGACTACATGAGGGTCCTGCAGGACTGGCCGGCATGGGTCGACCAGGGCATCGTCGACGAGCTGTACGTGTGGTGGCGCACCGATTCCGACTTGAAGAGGCTGGAGCGCCAGGTGAAGCACGTGGCGGAGGTGGTGAACGGACGCGTGCCATTCATAGCCGAGCTATCCTGCTATCACCCCGGGAGCTTCCAGACGCCGGAGCTGATGCTGGAGGGCTCGCGGGTGGCCAGGGACAACGGCGCGGATGCTGTGGGCATCTACCGGACCCACGGCGTCGACCAACTCGACTACTGGGATGTCCTCGCGCAGATGGCCACGCTGTAGGCCCGACGAAACGCCGGGCTTCCGCCAGCTCTAGACCCGGCGGCCTCGCAGTCTGGGGTCCAGAGTGTCGCGCAGCCAGTCGCCGAACAGGTTCCCGGCGAGCACCACCAGTACGATTGCGATACCGGGCGCGATCGACGGCGCCCATGCGAAGGTGATGTTGTCCCTCGCGTCCGAAAGCATCCGGCCCCAGGAGGGCTCATTCGGATTGGCGCCGAAGCCCAGGTAACTTAGCGACGCCTCCGCGAGTATTATCCCGCCGAATCCCAGCGTCAGGCCGATGATCAGCGGCGCCGTGATGTTGGGGAAGATGTGCCGCAGCATGATCCTGATATCGCTCATGCCCATGGCGCGTGCGGCTTGGACGTACTCCATGTGCTTGGTCCTGAAGACCTCGCCCCGAGTCACGCGGCCCGCGGACAGAGCGGCGCTGATTCCGAAGAAGATTATGAGGTTCATGACGCCCTGGCCCAGGAAGGCCATGACGGCCAGCAGAAGCACGAGGGGCGGCAGCGCCGCGTTCATGTCGGAGATCCGCATTATCACGTCGTCGACCCACCCTCCATAGTAGGCCGCCACGAGCCCGGGCCCCGTAGCCAGGATCAGGTTCATGAGGGTGACACTGATGCCGATGAACATGGAGATGCGGGCCCCCAGCACGATCCCGCTGGCGATGTCACGTCCTATGCCGTCCGTGCCCAACAGGCCGACGCCGTTTTCCGAGTCCATCCAGAAAGGCTTGGCGTGCCGCTGGTCGAGATCGATTGAGTGGTAGTCCTCAGGCGTGATCCACGGAGCGAATATCGCCATCAGGACGAAGACGACGAACAGCCCGCCCCCGGCTATTCCCAGGCGGTGCTTTAGCAGGGTCTCCCAGAGCGTCAGCTTCCCCGTCCACTCGAGCTCCTGTCGAGTGAGCGCAGTGCGTTTACCCGTAACTATGGTGACGCCTCCATGTTTTGCAGTCTCGGTGTTGTAAAAGTCACACTCACCCTCACCCTAGCACTCTCCCATGGAGGGAGAGTGGACTCATGCGTTGCCAAACCTGATCCTCGGGTCCGCTATCGAATAGAGGATGTCCATCACGAGGAACATGAACACGGTTATCGTCCCCAGCAGGACCGTCAGCATAAATACGACCGGATAGTCTCGTACACTCATGGACTGAACGAAGAGCTGCCCAATGCCGGGCCACCCGAATACGTTCTCTATAACGATCGATCCACCCAGGATAGCGGTGATCAAGGGTACGTTGATTGATATCAGGGTGATCATCCCGTTTCTGAACGCGTGCCGCATGATGACGAGCTGCTCGGCCAGACCCTTCGCCCTGGCCGTGCGGATATAGTCCTGGTTCATCACCTCCAGCATACCCGACCGCGCGTATCTCGCCAGGAGCGCCGTCGTACTCGTCCCACCGGTTATGGTTGGCAGAATGAAATGCTTCCAGTTCTCGTGGCCGGAGCTGGGCAGCCATCCCAATATGACGGCGAACAGGATGATGAGTAGTATGCCCAGCCAGAAATTGGGCACAACATATCCGACGACAGACAGTGTGGTCGCAGACGTGTCGAGCAGACTCCCGCGCCTCAGGGCCGCAAGGATACCTAGCGGCAGGCCGGTGAAGATCGCAAAGACGTACTGCGCCGCCCCGAGCTGGATCGTGAGTGGCAGCCGTTCGAAGACCACCTCTCTCGTGGAGGCCTGGTACCTGAACGACTCGCGGAAGTCCAGACGGACGATCCGCCATAGGTAATTGGCGTACTGGATCGGGAGCGGCTGGTCGAACCCCAGACGGCGTCGAGCGTAGTCGAGCTCAAGCTCGATGCGGTCCTCGTCCCACTCGAGATCGATGTTGACGAAGAACGCCGCCGGGTCGCCGGACAACCTTATGAGGAAGAAGGTCAGAGTCATCACGCCAACCATGACGATGACAGCCTGGATCGAGCGGCGGATGACGTATCGTGTCAACGGTCGAACATTCCCGTTTCAGGCCGGCTATGCGGCTCGTCAGTGAGTAGCATCATGGTTCAGAGCTTCGCGATCTCCTCGAGGACACACCAGAAATCGAGCTGCTCGACCGCATGGCTTCTGTAGACGCCGACGGCATCGGCGCCGCTTGAGAGCGCGGCGCGTGCGCCCTCCAGCATGGCCTCCGGCTGCTGGAAGCTGCCCGGATGGTAGCACGAGAGCTCGGCGATCAGAGGGACGCGGCCGCCGATGGCGTCGGCGGCGTGGGTCATATGCCGCTCGAGGTCGGCCAGGTTGGAGTTCGTGCGGAACCACAGGTAGAACTCGTCGATCAACCCCTTTTCCACCCAGGCGGGCCAGTCCTGCGATAGCTTGATGTAGTCTTCCGCGTCGTTGGCTATCAGCGTCGTCGATAGGACCGCGTTCGGGTTGGCAGCCTTCACCTTCATGCGGAGCTCTTCAAGGAACCGGGTGACGCAGTCGGCTCTGAACTGCATCCAGTCCGGGTCGTCGTTCGGTATGGCGAACGGGCTCTTGCCGTATTTCTCGGTGAACTCGCCAGCGGTGCGGTCCTCGTAACCGTAGGTGGTGACCCCGTTGTCGTCTTCGTTGCCCAGAACGAACTCGACCTGTACCCCGTCGCCGCCAGTCGTCCTCAGCATTTCCAGGTAGACGCTGGCCTCGTGGTCCCTCACCTCCTGGTGCGAGAGGCTCAGGGCCAGGCTCTCGCCGGGGACCAGCCGGTCGGCGTCGACCCTCTTGCGGGCCCAGTACTCCGGGTGCGCGCGGGCAAAGTCGGAAACGCTGACGGTTGCCGTGGGCCCCGCGTAGATAGGGCGGTGCTGGTCCAGCAGCGGCCGCCCCTCAGGGCTCTCGATTCCCGACCGCACGAACGAGGTGGACCACTGTCCGTACGTGATCGGCATCCCTCCGTGCGCCGGAAAGGCGTTGTAGGGATGGACCTCCAGGCCCTTTTCGTGGGCGGCTTCGACCAGACCCCTGCTTCCGCCGCCCGGAACGAGCTTGGTGACCCCGGCGGAGGCGCATCGATTGACGTAGGACTGGTTAGCCTCTCTAGTGGCGGCTTCGGATGAGCCGAGAGGGTAGTGTGGGGGGCCCCAGACGGCTAGCTGTCGGGCCATGCTTCCTTGTCCGTGTTAGGTCAGTCCTGGTCCTGAATGCCGCGCCCGAGATCACCCTCGCCTCAGTCCTCTCCCGCCAAGGGAGAGGAAAGACTTGGGCGGTCTTACTCGTTCTTCAAGACCGGCGCGAGCGGCTGCGATTATAGGCGTCGCCGACTTTCGGTGTCAAGATCGCGGGATTCGTGAAGGGTGCGTCACCCTCACCTCAGTCCTCTCCCGTCGAGGGAGAGGAGGGACGGCGGTCCTATTCGTTGGACGCCTTGCGGATGAACGGGTCCTGGAGCTTGCACAGGGCCTCCGGCTTCAGCTTGTCGAGGCACATCGAGTCTTCGGCAAGCCCCGGCAGCTCGCCGGTGGTCGTGCCCGCCACGTAGACGGCATCGGCCGTGACCACTACCCGCTGCCCCGACTCGACCTCGTCCGACCCGAACTGGCGAGTCCAGGTGTCCTCGCCGTCGGGGTCGTACTTTCGAAGCCAAACGTCGCCGGCGCGGAAGGCTGTCATGCCCGGCAGATGGCCCTCAGTCGTGCCGGTAACATACGTGTTGCCGTCTGAGTCCACGGCCACGCCGAAAGCGGTGTCGGAGTCGAGCAGTCCCTGGTCGGACCCGAACTGCTCCGTCCACAGCACGGTGCCTTCGGCGTCGTACTTGCGGAGGAAGGCGTCGAAGCCGCCCCAGGTCGACTGCTCCGGCAGCTCGCCCGAGGTACGCCCGGCGACCAGCACGTTCCCGTCGCCATCGACAGCGACTGCGAACGCGGCGTCGCTCTGGGCCTCTCCGCCCCCGAACTGACGGACCCACACCTGTTCGCCGGACGAGTCGATCTTCATGACGTACGCGTCGTTGTCTCTCGCGGTCTTGGTGACCGTCGGGTCGAGCTCTCCCAGGGTGGAGCCGGCGACATAGACGTAGTCGCCGGCCGCGAAGAGGTCCTCAGAAGTATCGGTATCTTCAGTCCCGAACTGCTTCAGCCAGACCTGCTCTCCGGACGAGTCGAACTTCGCCAGGAAGACGTCCTCCTTCCCTGCGTTGGTCTGCCCCTCGAACTCGCCTCGGGTCTCCCCGAGCACGTAGGCGTTGTCCTCTCCGTCGACGGCGACTCTCATCGCCTGGTCCCGGCCCGCGGTACCGAACTGTACGGTGAAGAGCTCGTTCCCGTCGCCGCTGTATTTCCGAAGGTAGCCGTCGAAGCTGCCGGCGCTTGTGCCTGAGAGCGCCTTGGCGGTCCTCCCGACGATCAGCAGGTTGCCCTGGGAGTCGACAGCCGCGCCTTCGCCGGAGTCGGCCCCTTCTTCGGATGCCCCGAATTGGCGAGTCCACACCTCGTTGCCCGCATCGTCGTACTTCCTCACCCAGGCGTCGGAGAACCCGAAGCTGGTCTGGCCTGGGAGCTGGCCAGAGGTGGAGCCGGTCACGAACACGTTGCCGCTCGCGTCGACGGCGAGGCCGGCCGCGTCCTCGTCGTGCCTCGTGCCGAATTGCCGAGTCCAGAGGGCACCTTCCATTCCAAGCTCGACCACCTCAGCCTTCTGTTGCTGGGAGGAAGACCCTCCGCCGCCCGAGGGCTGTCCTGTCTGAGGTTGTGCGGCCCCACCATCGCCGCCGCAGGCGGCAACAGCAATAACAAATAGCGTTGCGAAGAGAAGACGTTTCAAGGTTCAGCCTCCGAAGGGACTCATCGTCGATACTGAGGCTAATATAGGATTGCCCGCCGCATGCGTCAAGTTGACGATCCGTAGAGGGGTAGGGCAGGGGCCTCGCGCGCGGGTGTGCGGCGCGGGTGTGCGGGTTGAGTTAAGGGCTGTCTGGGTTCCCGTCTGCACGGGACTACGTGCGGCTCACGCGTACCCACTTTTCTTGAGTAGCGAAGAGCGGCAGGGGCGCGCACTGCTCGATGGAAGTTTTTCCCCCGGATCTGTCGAAATCTGTCGGCTTTTCGGTGATTTCATAGCTGGGGACCGAGATTCGCGCGACACTTACTGGACACTTACCCGACACTTACTGGACGCTTACCCGACACTTACCTGACACTCACGGCACCGGTGGGCAGGCTGCGGAGCGAGTACGGGCAGGCTGCGGAGCGGTGGTGCGAGGAGGGGGTCGGTCGATGGCCATAGGGGGACTGTAGCACATGCGTGCGGATGCATCAAGCGTTGGTGGGACTGAAACGCCACCTGATTGGAGCGGGTCGCGTGGCGGACTGCTCCCGGGGTAGTGACGGCGCACCCTTTGCCGAGGATGGATTCCCGCCTTCGCGGGAACGACGGAGGTGGAGGAGCCAGCTTGCGGATACCGGCATTTCACCCTCACCCCAGCCCTCTCCCGTCAAGGGAGAGGGGGCGCCACCGCCCAGGGATTGACGACGAGCCTGCATGGTGGCATGATGCATATACCACATGGTGGAGTTGTCACATGATGAAGCGAACCCAGGTCCAGCTGGATGAGGCGACCTACGAGCTGACGAGGCAGAAGGCCTTCGCTGAGGGCCGGTCCGTATCGGCCGTCATCAGAGAGGCGGTCGGACAGTACCTGGCCTCTCCGGCCTCGCGCCGCCTGACGATGAGTGACTTCTCCTTCATCGAGTCCGGGCGGTCCGGGCCGGGCGACCCGCGTCCTCTGTCCGAGCGCCACGACGACGCGCTGGCCGAGGACTTTGCCGGGTGATCTTCTTCGACACCTCCGCGGCCGTGGCCCTCGCGGACATCGCGGACGACCACCACCATGAGGCCGTCCGCGCGATGACCAGGCTCATGGCCGAGGGCGGCGCTCTGCTCACTCACAACTACATCCTGGTGGAGTCCACGGCCGTGCTTCAGAGGAGACTCGGATTGAAGAGCGCCCTCGCCTTCCTGGCCGACTCGCGCAACTTCACGCTTCACTGGGTCACGCCCAGGGACCACGCCGAGGCGGCAGAGCTATTGAGCCGGCGGAACCGGCGGAAGCTCAGCCTCGTCGACTGCATGAGCTTCGTCGTGATGAAGAAGTACGGCGCCACTCTCGCCCTGGCCTACGATTCCGACTTCCTGGCGGAGGGCTTCGACACCATCCGATAGAGCGGCAGCGCCGCGGCGGTGGAGGGGTTCCCGCCTTCGGAGACCTTTGCGTAACTCCGTCATTCCGGCGAAAGCCGGAATCTAGGACCTGCCTGAACATAGGAGCCAGCTTGCAGATACTGGCGTTCCACCCTCACCCCAACCCTCTCCCGTCAAGAGACCTTTGCGTAACCTACCGGACGAGGCGATGTCGGGAGTTGTAAACGACACCACCCTAGCTAAGCCCCCACCCCTCTGGATACCGGCCTTCGCCGGTATGACGGTTGTGCAAAGGTCTCGTCAAGGGAGAGGGGGTTACGCAAAGGTCTGCCTTCGCGGGAACGACGGTGGCTCCGGGGGTCATGCGCCCGCTTGGGACTCACGGCGTGATTGCCTATGTTGATGCCATGCTGGGGAGACCCGGCTAAGCAGACACTGATGGGTGCGGCCATGGCGCTTGCGGCACGAGACCAGATCGCTCAAATGGAGTCAGTCCCCACTCGGATGGAGGTCCGGGTGGAGGAATTGCCGGAGGGTGATGTGGGAATCTGGCTTCAGATTGGGGAAACTCCCTTCCTGTTTCCACTCGATGCCGCCTCCAGGCTAATCTCGGCTCTCGAGGATCAGGTTGAATTGGCCCGCGAGATCGAAGAAGTGGTCCGAGAGAATCGAAGAGCTGTGAGCGGGACTCAGGTATTATTAAGGTAAGGTAAAGGTTGCGCTACGTTCGGAGGGAATAGGTCATGGCGACACTGGACAGCGGGTTAGCTACATAGATAGAAGGTCGGCTGGACTCCCTGGCGACAAAGGCAGACCTCGCTAAGAGCATCGGCGACCTTGAGACCCGTTTGATCAAGTGGATGGTGGGAGTACAACTAGGGATGCTCTGAATAAGTCCCGGTGGTTTGCGGGATAGTAACATAGGGCCAAGGCCTGAAGACGTGGGAGGCGAGGCAATGAACCAGCCGACGTTTGCGGACTTGGACTACGAGAGCAAGAAGCGAAAGACTCGCAGGGAGAAGTTCCTTGAGCGCATGGATGGACTGATCCCGTGGGAAGAGTTGGAAGAGCGCATCCGACCGTTCTATCCCAATGCTGGCCGAGGTCGGCGTCCCTACGAGTTGTCGGCGATGCTTCGCATACACTGCGTGCAGTTGTTCTACAACCTGAGCGACCCTGGGATGGAGGACATGCTCTACGAGGTCGAATCGGTGAGGCGGTTCGTAGGGCTGAGACTGCCTGGGCCGCTGCCGGACGAGACGACGATTCTGAACTTCCGCCACCTGCTGGAAGAGCATGCGTTAGGCTCGGGTCTGTTCGAGGAGATCAACCGCTATCTGGAGTCCAAGGGTCTCCGTCTTCAGGAGGGGACGATAGTGGACGCGAGCATCATAGCGGCGCCCTCATCGACGAAGAATCGGGCTAAAGAGCGCGACCCCGAGATGCACCAGACGAAGAAGGGTAACGAGTGGCACTTCGGGATGAAGGTGCACATCGGTGTGGACTCGCAGACGGGAGTGGTGCACAGCATGACCACGACATCTGCGAACGTGCATGACCTGACTGAGTTGCCCCGGTTGCTGCACGGTGGGGAGTCTCAGGTGTGGGGAGATGCTGGGTATCAGGGAGTTGACAAGAGGCCGGGCAACCGGGGCTTGGATGTGGAGTGGCAGGTCGCGATGAGGCCCGGCCAGCGTCGGAAGCTGGAGCCTGAGAGTCCTGAGGCGGTGTCGGAGAAGCGCAAAGCGTCGGTCAGAGCTAAGGTGGAGCATCCGTTCCTGTACATCAAGCGGCACTTCGGCTACGCCAAGGTCCGCTACAGGGGACTGTCCAAGAACACGCAGCGGCTGATGACGCTGCTGGGGTTTGCCAACTTGATGAGGGCCGAACAGTACCTGGCGGCGTGAAACCTTGTATAAGTGCGCCCAAAATCAGGCCTAACGGCGGCGAAACGCCCTGTCAGGGCCGGTTGTAGGCCGAGATTAACCCCCACCACGGCGCCATAAGGCAATTCAACGCCCCCAAAACCACTCCGGTCAACTCGGCCCAGCCTGAAGCCGATTGTTCAGAGCATCCCTAGGCGGCATTGTCGCAATGGCCGCAGTAGTCACAGCGGTCGTTACGGCCATCAGACTGCTTGCCTAGTGGACCAGCTGCCCACCGGAGCCTTCTTTCTCATATACGCTTCCATTTCAAACTAAGATCCTACCCCCTCCTGATGTGAGAACGACCCTGGTTGTACCTGCCAGGGTCGTTCTAGTACCGGTTCCATGTGTATTTGGCAAGTATAAGAAATAGGTTAGTCTTATGTATGATCCTATAGGGAGGACATACGAAGACATGGCTGCTCTCAAGTACAAGGTGGAGTTGAACGAGTCGGAACGGACACATCTCAAGCAGATGGCGAGTCGTGGCGAGACTTCGGCCCGTAAGGTCAAGCGAGCGCTGGTGTTGCTGAAGGCGGACGAAGGCATGACCGACCGTGACATCGCCAGCGGCCTATTGATAAGCGCATCCACGGTGGGACGTGTGCGCACGCGGTTTGTGAAGGAGGAACTCGACAGCGCACTCAATGAGCGCCCTCGACCGGGACAGAAGCGCAAGTTGGACGGCAGACAGGAAGCACATCTGATAGCCATCGCGTGCAGCGACGCACCCGAAGGACACGCGGATTGGACGATCCAACTGCTTGCCGACAAGGTGGTGGCGATGGGGTTTGCCGAGAGCATCTCCCTCGAGACGGTGCGCCAGATACTCAAAAAAACGAACTCAAGCCGTGGAAGAAGAAGGAGTGGTGCATCCCGGAGGTGAGCGGGGAGTTCGTGGCTCGAATGGAGGACGTGCTGGACCTCTACCACGCAGACTACGACCCGGACCATCCCGTGGTCTGTTTCGACGAGACATCCAGGCAACTGGTGGCCGATAAGAGACCGGTCATCGGGGCCAAGCCGGGTCGGGTGGAACGATATGACTACGAGTACAAGCGAAACGGCACTCGAAACCTGTTCATGTTCTGTGAGCCGAAAGCTGGCTGGCGGCATGTCGAGGTGACCGAGCGGCGCACTGCTGTGGACTTTGCTCATCAGATGAGGTGGCTGGTTGATGATGCATACCCTCACACAGAGACGATACGGTTGGTGCTGGACAACCTCAACACTCACAAGCTGGGCTCGTTGTACGATGCCTTCAAGCCAGCCGAAGCGCGGCGCATCGCCAAGCGCCTGGAGTTCCACTACACTCCCCTACACGGCAGTTGGCTGAACATGGCTGAGATAGAGTTGAGCGTATTTAGCAACCAGTGTCTCAACCGTCGAATCAGCGACGAGGTGATACTGAAGCGAGAGGTCTCGGCGCTGGAACGTAAGCGCAATGAGGCTGTCGCCGTCATAGACTGGCGCTTCTCCACTCAGGACGCTCGTACTAAACTTCAACACATCTATCCATCATATTCAGATTGAAACGGTACTAGGTGTCCGGGGGGTTGTAGCATAGAGGGGTCTCCCGTCGAGGGAGAGGAGGCGAACACACCCTCACCTCAGTCCTCTCCCGTCGAGGGAGAGGAGGAGAAACGCACCCTCACCTCAGTCCTCTCCCGTCGAGGGAGAGGAGGGCGGGCGCACCCTCACTGTACGACCGGGCACATGGGTAACAGTTAGACTGGGGACATAGGTAACACTTTCACGGGTGTCTTGTCGATCCGTCTCTCGTGATCATCCAGGATGCCGATGAGGAGTGGGCCGAACTGTATGGACCAGGTTCGCTCGTCCTGTTGTACGAGGCCTACGGGCTCACCTCTGAGAGACGCACTGACGTATACCAGGTCTCCCTTCCACTTGATCTCGCCGTTGCTGCGGACACTGCGTACCGTGACTCCTGCTCCGTACTGTGGTGAGCTGATGCGTGCAGGATAGGACCTGAACGAGGGCGTGTACAGCAGACTCGGAGGCCGCTGTCCCAGGGCCTCGTGCGGCCTCTCGACGTTGTAGCTGTGCCTGAAGCGGATGAGGGCTCGCCGCTGTCGTCTCCGGTTGGCCTTTGGCGGCGTAGCCGTCTCCGCCTTCAGGGTTCTGTGAAGCCGCTCAAGGCGTCCGTTCTGCTCAGGGTGTCCCGGCTCGATCCGCTCCGGCACTATCCCCAGCTTGACCCACCATGCGGACAGCGGCGTGAGGCTACCCAATCCGACGCTGGCGAACGGAGGGCCGTTGTCGGTCCTGACGACCCTGGGAAGGCCGTACTCACGGAAGGCGCGCTCCAGTGAGCGCTTGACCTCAGGGCCGGTGGGCCGGTCCAGACCGTCGCATACCAGCAGGTACCGGGACATCGCGTCCTGGGCCGTCAGGGGATCGATGCGCATCCCATCTCCTGTGCGGAACCAGCCCTTGAGGTCAATGGACCACACGTCGTTGGGGTGCTGGGCGTGGGCAAAGGGTTCGCCCCAGCTTGTTGCCCTACGCCGCCGCTTGCGCCGCCTCACCAGACCCGCACGATCCAGTATGCCGCTCGCCGTGCTGGGGGACGGCCAGGGCACGTCGGGCTCGATGGAATGCAGCCAGGCGACGACCTTCTTCGGGCCCCATGTGGGACGCCTGCGCTTCGCCTCAACGATGCGCTCAACCACTTGTGTGGGTGTGGCGTTGGGGTGGTAATGAGGGGCTCTGCTCAGGTCGAGCAGACCTCCCTCGCCGTAGGCCTCATACCGACCAATCAGCTTGTAACCAGTCTTGCGACTGATACCAAACCTCCGGCACAGCTCGGCAACAGTCTCTTCCCCCGCAGCGTGGCGCTCGATAAACTGCAACCGCTCCGATTCGACGCTCGTCTCTTTCCAGGGCAACACATCCTCCTCCTCTGGGATTGCCATTACAATCCCACGATGTGTTACCCATGTGCCTGGTCTAGGTGTTACCTATCTCCCCGGTCTGTACCCACCTCAGTCCTCTCCCGTCGAGGGAGAGGAGGAGGAGGGGCGCCGTGATTGGTGATTACGACGCCCCCTTTTCAATTGACACGCTGTAGGCGGCTGGCAGTAGCCTAGTCCTATATGTGGCATCTCCGGCGGCAGCGGCTCGATCCGGTTCCGGTTCGCACGGAGACGCCAGACCGTCATTCCCGCGAAGCTTGCCCTCGTGGAAACGGGGAGCGGGAATCCGGAGACCGGACCGCTACGCTTGAAGGGTAGTCACAAGATGGACTCTAGGCACACCAGCCTACTCGATCGAGACTCATGGGGGAAATCGATGAAACACAAAACACCCGTCTTTACACTGGCACTGCTGGTTGCGCTCGTTGCAGCCGCGATCTCGGGGGGGCTGTTCCCTTCGGGGAACGCGGTCCATGCGGTCGAGCCTGAATTCGACGATTCCAACTCACGGAGCGTGCTTGAGAACACACCGCCTGGCGTGAACATCGGCGACCCCATCTCGGCCACCGACCCGGACGAGACGGGTGACGCCGCCATCGAGTTTGGCAACACTCTGACTTACAAACTCGGGGGCACGGACGCGGCGTCGTTCGACATCGACTCTTCGACCGGGCAGCTAATCACCAAGGCCCCGCTGGATACGGAAACAAAGGCCTCATACGAAGTAACGGTGACGGTGGATGACGGCGAGACCCGCGCCACGACATGCACGGCCTGCTCGCGGACACTCACCATCACGGTCGACAACGGAACCGAGGCTCCGAACGCGCCACACCCACCGACGGTAGTGTCGGTGGAGGATGTAGAAGATGGCGATCAGGACGACGAATCGACCATGAGTCTAAAGGTGGTCTGGCACCTGCCCGAAAACATGGGGACAGACATCACCGACTACAACGTGGAGTACAAGAAGAGCACAGAGACCGCCTTTACTGACGCGAATCACAACGGCACTGGCACGACGCGTACTATCAGCGACCTGGAGGTGGACACGTCTTACGATGTGAGGGTGCAGGCAACAGGAGAGTCCACAGGCCCCTGGTCGTTCGTGGGGACCGGCTCGACCAACAAGGAGGGCAACAGCCCGCCAGTCTTGAATGACGACACACCTACCACAGAGAGTGTGGACGAGCGGAGTGTGGCTGAGAACACCCCTGCGGGGGAGAACATCGGCAGCCCGGTGACGGCCACCGACGGAGACACGACCACGCTGACATATAGCCTCGGGGGTCCCGACGCGGACCTGTTCAACTTCAACACCCGGTCTGGACAGATACGTACGAAAGCTCCCCTGAACCACGAGGACCCTCGATGCTATGTCGAGAACGACCCCGATAACGACACCGACGAAACTGAATGCTTCTACTACGTGACGGTGACGGTAGCCGACGGGGCGGGCGGAAGCGACGCGATTGGTGTGACTATCGTAGTAAACGATAGGACTGAGGCCCCGTCCGTGCCGGCACGTCCCACCGTTCGGGCGACTGAGAAGTCGAGCACGAGCCTCGACGTGAGCTGGGACGCGCCAACAAATACGGGGCCAGCCATTACCAGCTATGACGTGCAGTACCGGAAGGGCAGCGAACCATTCTCCAACGATAACTGCGGTGAAACGACCACAGGTAACTGCCTGAACATAACCGGCACCACAGTCACGATTGTGGACCTCGACCCCAACACCACCTACGAAGTACGGGTGCGGGCGAAGAACGGCGAGCGCGATAGCGCATGGTCGGGAACAGGCAATGGGAGGACCAACAGGGCCAATCAGGAGCCGATATTCGACGACAGGCCCGGCACCGGTACCGGGAACGAGCGGAGCGACGACGGCTCTAACTACACCATCTGGCGGACGATAGACGAGAACCCCCGGTCGGGGCAGTCTGTCGGAAGGTTATTCGCCGACGACGCAGACAACGACAGGCTAACCTACAAGCTGGTCGAGTCGGCGGACTCAGACCCTGCCCGGGAAGAGTTGAGCAAGTTCACCATGAGCGAGACGACCGGGGAGATACGAACGAAGGCGGGAGCGACCTATAGCTACGAGGATCTCGGCAATTCCGGGACCTGCGGTGACCTTACTGTCCAACAGGTCGGGACCGACAGGTGCTACACGGTGAAAGTGGAGGTCCGGGACGGCCTAGACAGCGACAGGGTCGAGGATAAGGACGAGGACGGCGACGACACCATCACCGTAAAGATCGGGTTGCGCGACAGGGCCGAGCCTCCGTACGTGCCAACGGTTACGGTGACTTCGCCTGCCGACAGTACAACGCTGGTAGTGACCTGGCACGCCAGGAACACGGGTCCCGCCATTGACAGCTATGACGTGCAGTACCGGAAGGGCGGCGGCTCTTGGTCGGACGACAACTGCAGAAACGCGACACTAAACGATAACTGTAATGCCATAACCGACACCAACACCACGATTACAGGGTTGGATGAGGACACCTCCTACTCGGTGCAGGTACGCGCGAGGAATGAAGAGGGCACAAGCACTTGGTCAGGCGTGGAAACGGTCAAGACCAACAAGGGCACCAACGATCCGCCTACACTCACTGACGGAGCCACTGCCACACGTAGCGTGGATGAGAACAAGCCGTCCACCGATGTCGGCAACGCTGTGTATGCGTCCGACACCGTTTCTAATGTGCTGACCTACGATCTCGGAGGGCCCGACGAGGCCTTGTTCTCGATCGTCTCTACTTCCGGCCAAATACGGACGAGGTCGGCTCTGAATACCGAGGCGGTGTGCAGCGACTCCGACGCCTATGCGGATGGGAGGCACCAGGAGAGCTGCCACTACACGGTTTGGGTGAAGGTTGACGACCGGGCCGGCGGAAGCGTCTTGACATTCGTGACCATCACGGTCAGTGACGTGGATGAGCCGCCATCCGCTCCGGGCGCGCCGAGGGTTACGGCGACGAAGGACACGGGCCAGAGCTTGGACGTGAGCTGGAGTGCCCCGCGGAACACAGGCAAGCCTCCCATCACGGACTACGACATACAGTACCGCGAGGTAAAGACTGGGACCTCACAGGACAATTGGGAACTATGGCCCCACGGTACCAATGATGCCGACAACACTGACACGAGCACCAAGATAACAAGGAGACTACCGGGCAATACCGCAGAGCCCCTGAAGCCCCGCACGCAGTACGAGGTGCGGGTCAGGGCGAAGAACGGAGAGCCAGTAGGAGATACCGCTGACAACTGGTCGTCCGTGGCCAAGGCCACAACCGGCCAGAGCAACAGCAGGCCGTCCTTCGACAGGGATGTTGCGCTCATCGAGCTCAGAGTAGACGAGAACACGCGGGCGGGGCAGAACATTGGCAGCGCGATCTCGGCTTCGGACGCGGACAGCAACAGCCTGACCTACAGCCTGGAAGGCCCGGGTGCCGACTCGTTCACCATCGTCTCGTCATCCGGCCAGATGCGTACGAAGTCGCCCCTGGACCACGAGGCGAGGCAGAGCTACTCGGTGACGGTGAAGGTGGACGACAGGCAGAGGAAGGACAACAGCGTCGCGGCGAAGTCGGTAACGATCATGGTAGACGACGGCCGCGAGCCGCCGCCCGCGCCCGCGGCCCCGAAAGTGGCGGGGATACCGGGCTCGACGAGCAGCGTGCGCGTAACGTGGGCCGAGCCCGCCAACACGGGGCCGCGGATCACCGGGTACGACGTGAACTACCGCAAGGTCGGGAGCGGCTCTTTGCGGTGGCCCCACATGGGCGCGGACAGGAGCACGATCATCACGGATTTGAAGGCGGGCACTCGGTACGAGGCGCAGGTGCGGGCGTGGAGCGAAGAGGGCTCGGGCGACTGGTCGCGCTGGGGATCCGGCATGCCGAACCCGGACGTGGCCAACAGGAACCCCACATTCTCGGGCGGGTCGCGCAGCTTGAGCGTAGCCGAGAACACGCCGCCTAACACCGACGTGGGCCCTCCGATCACGGCGACCGACCGGGACGGCGACACGCTGACGTACACCCTGGAGGGGGCGGACGCAGACGCGTTCGACGTCCTGTCGACGTCGGACGGCGGCCAGATAAGGACGAGCGCGGAGCTGAACCACGAGGAGAAGGCGAGCTACACAGTAACGGTCCGGGTGAGGGACGGCAGGGGCGGCGCCGACGCGGCGAACGTGAGGATCAACGTGACGGATGTCGACAACGAGGCGCCGGACACGCCGTTCGCGCCGACGGTGACGGCGGTATCGAGCACGAGACTGCAGGTGAGCTGGGAAGCGCCGGGGAACACCGGCCCGCCCATCACCGACTACGACTACCGGTACCGGGAGCCGTCGGGGTCCTGGACCGAGGTCACGAACACGACGATCACCGGGACGACGGTGACGATCGAGGGACTCTCGGCGAGCACGTCCTACGACGTGGAGGTGCGGGCGAGGAACGCGGAGGGCACGAGCGACTGGTCGAATCCGGGCATCGGGGCGACGAACGCACCCGGGGCCAACAACCCACCGGTGTTCAGCGATGGCGCGAGCGCCACGCGAAGCGTGAGTGCAACCGCGTCGGCGGGTACGTCCATTGGCCTGCCCGTCACGGCGACGGACGCCGACTCGGGCGACACGCTGACCTATGGCCTGGAAGGGCGGGACGCAGGGCTGTTCGACATCAACACGTCAAGCGGCCAGCTTCTCACAGAATCCGGCGTCACGCTGATCGCCGGGGAGACGTACACGGTGATTGTCACTGCCGACGACGGAACGGAATTCGCCAGGATTACGGTATCGATCGAGGCCACGACTGGGCCGCCGAACAACCCGCCGGTATTCACGGAGGGCGCGACCTCCACTCGGAGTGTTGCCAGGAGCGCGCCGGCGGGCACGTCGATTGGGCAGCCTGTCACGGCGACTGACGCCGATGCGGGCACCACGCTGAACCACACCCTCGAGGGCGCGGACGCGGCGTCGTTCGACATCAACTCGGCTAACGGCCAGCTCCTCACGCTGGCGGGCGTCACACTGGACCGGATCACGTACACGGTCGACGTCGTCGCCAGCGACGGAACGGCCAGCGCGAGCATTACGGTGACGATCAACGTGGTGCTCAACAGCGCGCCGGAGTTCGCCAGCACGAGCACTACCAGAAGCGTGGTCGAGGGCGCCTCGGCGGGCGCGAACGTCGGCAGCCCGGTTACGGCGACCGACACCGACCAGGGGGACACGCTGACCTACACGCTGGGCGGCTCCGACGCGGCCTCGTTCGACATCGTAGCCGCCAGCGGCCAGATCCAGACGGCGGCGGTGCTGGACCAGGAGACGAGGTCCAGCCACACCGTCACTGTCACGGCCAACGACGGGACGGCAGACAGCGACCCGATCACGGTGACCATAACGGTCACCGACGTAACCTTCGGCTGCTCCACCCAGGGTGCGGTGACAGATATGTCGAACACTGGACTGGTAAGCGACTGCGAGGCTCTGCTGGAGGCGAGGGACAGGCTGGAGAACGGCGCAAGGGTTCTGAACTGGTCGGTCGTCAGGCCCATCACGGAGTGGGACGGCATCCGGAGCGACTCGCTGGAGGGGACTCCGGCCCGCGTGACCCGGCTCTACCTGCATGAGATGAGCCTGAACGGCTCCATAGCGGCCGAGCTGGGCCAAGTAAGCGAGCTCAAGTGGCTCTACCTCCATCGCAACGATCTGGGGGGAATAATTCCGGGCGCGCTCAACAACCTCGCCACGCTGGAGCAACTATACCTCTACGACAACGACCTGACCGGCATTTCGAGCCAGCTGGGGTCCGGCATGGCGCAGCTGAGGCGGTTCTTCGCCCAGCGCAACAGCATTACAGGGTCGATACCAGCCGGACTGGGCAGCATGCCGAGGCTGGACTGGCTGCGGCTGGACAAGAACAGCCTGACCGGAGCGATACCGGACCGGCTGGGCAGCCTCTCCACGCTGCGGCGGCTGTACCTGCACGAGCAGGAGGGCTGGCGCAGCGGCGGCGGCTTGACCGGCCCGATACCGTCCACGTTCGCCAATCTGTCCAGGCTGGAGTACCTGGTGCTCAACCGCAACAGCCTGAGCGGCACGATACCGGGCGGCCTGGGCGGCCTGACGAACCTAGAGTGGCTGGGGCTGTACGACAACGCCTTCAGCGGCTCGATACCCTCGCAACTGGGCAGTCTGTCCAACCTGGAGCGGCTGTACCTGCACGGGAACCAGCTGACTGGCACGATACCGAGCCAGCTGGGCAACATGTCCGCGCTGACCAACCTGTGGCTCAAGAACAACACGCTGACGGGTGAGATACCGAGCTCGTTGAACAGCCTCACTAACCTTGAACGGGTGCGGATCAGTGGCAACCAGTTCACCGGGTGCGTACCGGCGGCACTGGACCTGGAAGACGACCCGGCGACGAACCTCGTTGAAAGTGACGACCTCGACGAGCTCGGCCTGCCGACATGCCAATAAGCTGACACTTTAGAGTGCGATGGCTGGACGGTTCCCCGTCCGGCCATCGCACTCATCCTTTACTTCCCAGCCTCCTCTCACCAACCGAGGCCATCGGCCGCTGGCTTGGTGGTACACTACGGGACGCTCCTTCAGCATCCGCACGTCGGGCAGGAGACCTTCGGGTCCTCCGACCGTTTGACCGGGGCATTCGCTGGGAGCCGCACCAACGTCGCATAATCACGCCAAGTGCCAGCCGCAGCCTGGGGGTGAACCATTGGCCGCACGAGAGTACGAGCCCAACATGGTCCTGGCGACTACCCAGTTCGATGTGGTCGGCACCCGTCCGCTCCGTCACGACGGCACCGACAAGGTAACCGGTCGCGCCCTGTACGGGGCCGACTTCACAGCCGCCGGCCTGATCCACGGGGCCGTCCTGCGCAGCCCTCACGCCCACGCACTTATCAGGTCGATCGATACGAGCAAGGCGGAGGCGGCGCCGGGCGTCCTGGCCGTCGTCACCGCCGAAGACTTCCCGGGCGTCGACTCGTCACCTGACGGCGTCGTCGATCTGGGGGAGTCGGCCATCAAGCTCAGACACCTCAGGGACAACGTCCTGGCCAGCAAGAAGGCGCTGTACAAAGGACAGCCGGTTGCGGCGGCAGCGGCAGCCAACGCCCACGAGGCCCGGGAGGCGCTGGACCTGATCGAGGTCGACTACGAGGTGCTGCCTGCCGTTGTGACCGTGCAGGAGGCGATGAGAGACGACGCTCCGATCCTGCACGACCACATGAGGACCATGGAGCTGGGCGAACAGACCGACAGGGTCTCCAACGTATCGGAGCACACGCAGTATGTCCTCGGAGACCTGGACAGAGGACTGGCCGAGGCCGACGTGGTGATCGAGCGGGAGTACGACACGGCGATGGTGCACCAGGGGTACATCGAGCCGCAGAACGCGACGGCGTTCTGGAACAAGGACGGCAAGGTCACGATATGGACCAGCACCCAGGGGCCGTTTCAGGTCAGGGACGCAACCGCGACTCTGCTTGGCCTCGACGCCGGCAATGTCAGGCTGGTGCCGATGGAGATCGGCGGCGGGTTCGGGGGCAAGCTGGACCCCTTCGGCGCGCCGGTCGCCGCCATGCTGTCGAAGAAGACGGGACGGCCGGTGAAGGTCGTCATGGACCGGGCCGAAGACCTGCAGAGCACCGCCCCAACCCCGGGCAGCAACATGAGGGTGAAGGTCGGAGCTACCAGGGAGGGAAGGATCACGGCAGCCTACGCGTATCTTGCCTTAGAGGCGGGCGCGTTTCCGGGGTCTCTGGTCATCGGCGCCGCCTGGTCGGTCTTCTCGGCCTACGACATTCCCAATCTGGTAATCGACGGCTACGACGTGGTCCTGAACAGACCGAAGACCGGCGCCTACAGGGCACCGGGCGCCACCCATGCCGCCTTCGCCATGGAGGCCGTCGTCGACGAGCTCGCCGAGAGGCTGGGGATCGATCCCATCGAGCTGCGCCTCATGAACGCGGCCAGAGAGGGCACGCGGCTGCCGTACGGACCAATCAATCCGCGGATCGGCTGCGTCGAGGTACTGGAGGCAATGCGGGACCATCCTCACTACTCGGCTCCGATCGAAGGAGATAACAAGGGCCGCGGGATAGCGGTGGGGTTCTGGATGAACGGCACCGCGGCGGCGGCATGCACTCTCCAGGTGAACCCAGACGGAAGTCTGACTCTCAGCGAAGGCTCGGCAGACATTGGAGGCTCGAGGGTGGCAGTTGCCATGCACGCCGCGGAAGTCCTCGGAGTGCCAGTCGAGAGCATCAACCCCCAGGTCGTGGACACCGACTCCATCGGCTTCACGGGGGCCACGGCGGGCAGCAGCACGGCCTTCAAGACGGGCTGGGCTGCCTACGAGGCTGCCCGAGACGTCAAGCGCCAGATGATCGAGCGGGCGGCAAGGATTTGGGAGGTCGAGCCCGATACGCTTGACCTGAAAAAGGGAGACTTCGTCTCCAAAGCCGACCCTGAGCTCCGCGTGAGCTTCGCGGAGCTGGCTGGTCAGCTCAACGACACGGGCGGCCCCGTCGTCGGATCGAGCAGCCTGATTCCACCATCGGAAGGCATCACGTTCGGAGGATGCATCGTCGACGTCGAGGTGGACACCGAGACGGGGAAGGTCAAGATCGACCGGTTCACATCCGTCGTAGACGCCGGAAAGGCGATCCATCCGAGCTACGTTGAGGGCCAGATGCAGGGTGGAAGCGCCCAGGGCATCGGCTGGGCGCTCAACGAGGAGTACTACATGAGCGAGAGCGGCGAGATGCTGAACACGAGCCTCCTGGACTACCGCATGCCGGTGACCCTGGACCTTCCGATGATCGACACGGTGATCGTAGAGGTGCCCAGCCCCAGCCACCCCTATGGAGCTCGCGGAGTGGGCGAGATATCCATAGTGCCGCCGCCCGGGGCCATCGCCAACGCCATCTACAGGGCTACGGGGACTCGTCTGAGAGAGCTGCCGATGGACCCGGTCTCGGTCATGGAGGCCATCTGGCAGAATGGGAGCTAGTACCGTTTCAATCTGAATATGATGGATAGATGTGTTGAAGTTTAGTACGAGCGTCCTGAGTGGAGAAGCGCCAGTCTATGACGGCGACAGCCTCATTGCGCTTACGTTCCAGCGCCGAGACCTCTCGCTTCAGTATCACCTCGTCGCTGATTCGACGGTTGAGACACTGGTTGCTAAATACGCTCAACTCTATCTCAGCCATGTTCAGCCAACTGCCGTGTAGGGGAGTGTAGTGGAACTCCAGGCGCTTGGCGATGCGCCGCGCTTCGGCTGGCTTGAAGGCATCGTACAACGAGCCCAGCTTGTGAGTGTTGAGGTTGTCCAGCACCAACCGTATCGTCTCTGTGTGAGGGTATGCATCATCAACCAGCCACCTCATCTGATGAGCGAAGTCCACAGCAGTGCGCCGCTCGGTCACCTCGACATGCCGCCAGCCAGCTTTCGGCTCACAGAACATGAACAGGTTTCGAGTGCCGTTTCGCTTGTACTCGTAGTCATATCGTTCCACCCGACCCGGCTTGGCCCCGATGACCGGTCTCTTATCGGCCACCAGTTGCCTGGATGTCTCGTCGAAACAGACCACGGGATGGTCCGGGTCGTAGTCTGCGTGGTACAGGTCCAGCACGTCCTCCATTCGAGCCACGAACTCCCCGCTCACCTCCGGGATGCACCACTCCTTCTTCTTCCACGGCTTGAGTTCGTTTTTTTGAGTATCTGGCGCACCGTCTCGAGGGAGATGCTCTCGGCAAACCCCATCGCCACCACCTTGTCGGCAAGCAGTTGGATCGTCCAATCCGCGTGTCCTTCGGGTGCGTCGCTGCACGCGATGGCTATCAGATGTGCTTCCTGTCTGCCGTCCAACTTGCGCTTCTGTCCCGGTCGAGGGCGCTCATTGAGTGCGCTGTCGAGTTCCTCCTTCACAAACCGCGTGCGCACACGTCCCACCGTGGATGCGCTTATCAATAGGCCGCTGGCGATGTCACGGTCGGTCATGCCTTCGTCCGCCTTCAGCAACACCAGCGCTCGCTTGACCTTACGGGCCGAAGTCTCGCCACGACTCGCCATCTGCTTGAGATGTGTCCGTTCCGACTCGTTCAACTCCACCTTGTACTTGAGAGCAGCCATGTCTTCGTATGTCCTCCCTATAGGATCATACATAAGACTAACCTATTTCTTATACTTGTCAAATACACATGGAACCGGTACTAGCGGCCGGATTCGGACAATGGCGGGCGCAGTTCAGGTAACAGTTCAGTGTTGGTGAGAAATGCAGGAATCGTCCTGTCCTGTTGTCATTCTGAGGAGCCCGGCGACGAAGAATCTAAGACCTCTGCACACACGCCGGGCCGTAGAGGAAAACGCTGCCCCAATTGCAGGCCTTAGATTCCTCACTCCGCTGGCGCTGCGTTCGGAATGACAATTCGGGGGTCCTCAAGATTCGACCCATGAAGACTGAACAGTTACCAGTTCAGATAGGGGTTTGACAAGCCGAACATCAGTCCGCATAATGAGAAGAGTCACCCCAAAAAGCCGAGACTGAAGCCCCCTCTCCCTTGACGGGTGTACAGACCGGAGAGATGGGTAACAGTTGTTCGGGGACATGGGTTACACATTCTATTGATTGAGATCTATGGTAGCGATGGACTGGACGGAGAAAAAGACCTTCCATGTGCCGTCAGTGGGTGTGGGCCTTAGAGCGACCCTCTTGCCTCTGAAGGCTTTACCGACGGGGAATGATCTGCCCAGGAAGGATATTCGGCCGTTGACATCTACAGAGCGTACCTGGTCGTCAGTGTCGTAGTCGACGGTCGGAAGCGTCTCCGGGAAAGGCCGAGGGCTGACGGTGTATCGGCTGGCAGGCGTATTGAGGTCCAGGGCGTGATGAGGACGCTGGAGGTTGTAGAAGTCTCGCCATCCATCGAAGCTGCTCTGGCAGTGGGACAGGTCGGTGTATCTGCTTCCCTGGAGCAGCTCAGTCTTGAGGGACCTGTGGAAGCGCTCGAGCTTGCCTAGGGTCTGGGGGTGGTATGGCCTACTGTGGACCACTCTGACTCCCAGTTGGACCAGCCAGACTGTCAGTGGGGTGAAGGGGTGGTCAACGTCGCTGCCCCAGGGAGAGCCGTTGTCAACCAGTATCGTATTGGGCATGCCGTAGTGGCTGAAGATGGACGTAAGATGGTCATGGACGGTCTGAGTCCTCTCGTCTGCACAAGCCCTCACACCCAGGGAGAACCTCGAATGGTCGTCCAGGACCGTCAGCGGGTGGCAACGTCCACCGCTGACGACAGGGATATGCCCCTTGAAGTCCATCTGCCACAGCTGGTTGGGCCGCTCGTGCTCGAAGCGCTTATACGGCTTGTGCTTGAGACTCTCAGATGGCTCGATAAGTTGATGTCGTCTGAGGATGGCCGTGATCGTGCTCTTGGACGGCACACTGTTGTGTCCACGATCCTTGAGTATCCTGGCCAGCACGTGTCCTCCCTTGGTGGGATGCTCCCGGCGAAGGTCTACGACGAGCTGCTCCATGTCGTCGCTCGTCCGGTTCGGGGAGTGATGAGGGCGCTTCGGGAGATCATCCAGACGCTGCTCTCCGCCTTCAAGGTATCGTCTCAGCCACTTGTAGCCAGTCTTGCGGCTGATCCCACTGCGCAAACACAGTTCGCTCATGATCACTCCCTCGGACCGCGCCAGAGCGACGAACTCTTTGCGTTGAGACATGACAGTTTCCACCCTCCATGGCATGGGCATCCTCCTGAACAGAATTACCATGCCTAATGGTGTAACCCATGTCTCCGAACATGTGTAACCTATGTCCCCGGTCTATACAACGGGAGAGGGTTGGGGTGAGGGTGAAACGCCAGTATATGCAAGCTGGCTCATATGTTCAGGAGGGGCCTGGATTCCGGCTTTCGCCGGAATGACGGAGCTACGCAGAGGTCTCGACAATGGGGGAAATGCGACAGTTTCGCAGAAAATCGCAGCCCGCCCCGAACAAACCGGACCGGATTAGCTACGAATCAGGTGTCGCACAAGTGTCGAATAAGTGTCGCGTAGGTGTCGAATAGGCGTCGAGTAAGTGTCGAATAGTGTTGCGTGGGTGTCGCGTAAGTGAAGGGATTGGTGCCTACTGGGCCGGCACCCCCAGCCGCGTGAATATCTCCTCGAACTCCGCCGCAGTAGCCTCGATCACCATCTCCAGACCAAGCCTGCCCTTTTCCGCGGTGGCGAGGCTGGAACGACCCCATACCCCGTCCGGGCAGATGTCCCGCAGAGGCCTGTAGTCCAGCTCGGCCCACTCGACGTCCGGAACGTGGTCGATGCGCTGCGGGCCGACCTGCTCCGGCGCCAGGTGCATCATAAGCGAGGTCTCGAACTCGCCCGCGTGTACCTCTTCATGCAGGCTCTCTATGATAGTAGAGAGACCCTCCGTAGCCACCTGTGATGGCAGGAGATGCACCACCTTGCCCTTGTTCTGACTCAGGTTGATCTCGCGGCACGTCGGCTTGACCATGATGTTGCCGCCGTTGTGGTTGATGAGGGCGATCCGGCGGAATCCCTGGCCCAGCAGGCTGTACGCTATGTCCTTGACGACCGCGTCCAGGGTCTGGAACGAGAATGATACAGAACCGCGGAATCCGTGGTGTGGGTGCGAGTTGCCGATGGGAATGCCAGGCATCAGGAATGCGTCAAGGCGCATCGGCGACGCCCCGGGCCACGGCGTCGCCGACAAACCAGTCTACCGAGATAGGCATGTGAGGTCCGTGCTGCTCGATTGCCCCGATCATCAGGACGGCGGTGTCAACGTCGCTGTTCTCAAGCTCCAGGTAGGTATTCGTCCAGTCGAACATGTTGCCCTCCTTCGACTCCCGCTGACGGATGGTTCCAAGAGCCGATTATACAGGGGCGTATGAGGGATCGGTCAGTTGACCGGCAGCAGACGCAGGACTAGAATCGTGCCGCCGCAGGACTTAGGGGAGTCACCATGTCTCATCTCGTCGGCCTCTTCTGTCCCAATGACACGCCGCTCGAGCGAGTGCGGGATCTCGCGCCCTCGGGAATGAGGGTGGATTGGGTCGACAGCAACGGTCAACTCGACGGGCAGGCGGAAGTGATGAAGGACGCTGTCGCGGCGCTCGTGACGGACGGCCGCTTCGATGTCGAGCTCGCTCGGCTGTGTCCGCGCCTCAGGCTGGTACAGACGACCAGCGCGGGCTACGATGGCATCGATGTGGCTTCCCTGAATAGGATGGGGATCCAGGTCGCGAACAACTATGGAGGCAACGCCCCTGCCGTTGCCGAGCACACGATCGGGCTGATGGTTAGTGTCGTACGCAAGCTCGTCCTGCAGTTCGAGTCGACCAGGTCTGGGGATTGGTACGGTACCATCGGGCGGGAGGAGTGGACGCGGCCATACGAGATAGCAGGGAAGACCGTCGGGATCGTCGGGATGGGACATATCGGACGGCAGGTCGCGCGAAGGCTTCAGGGCTGGGACTGCAGCATCGTCTACTACGATCCCATCGATCCTCCAGCCCAGCTGGTCGAACAACTTTCGCTGAGGGCTCTTTCCATGGACGAGCTCCTCCGAGAGTCAGACATCGTGACCCTGCACACGATGCTGAATGCTCAGACTCGAGGCTTGATCGGCACACGCGAGCTCAAGATGATGAAGTCGACGGCGGTAGTCATCAACACCTGCCGGGGAGGCGTTGTGGACGAGGCGGCGTTGATACGCGCCCTTCGCGACGGGGAGATAGCAGGCGCCGCACTGGACGTGTTCGAGCAGGAGCCGACACCCAGGGACAATCCGCTGCTCACAATGGGCAACGTGGTCGTTACGCCGCACATGGCCGGCGTATCCGTCGAAGCCTTTCCCCGAAATGCCGGCTTCGGGTTGCAGAACATCGCCCGGGTTATTCGAGGCGAAGAGCCCTTGTCGGTCGTCAGGCCAGTTTAGATGGAGCAGGGGAGGCCCCGGCGTTTCGAGCGGCCGGGGTCGCCGCGGCTCTCCGGCGGCTCAGCCGATCCCAATCTCGCGGAGGTAAGCCCGGGTACGCCTGGCAATCGGGAGCGGCTTGTCGAATGGGGCCGGGTACATGTCCTGCTCGACGACGGCCCAGCCATCGTAGTCGACCTCTTCCAGAACGTCCCGGAACGCGCGGAAGTCGATGGCGCCTTCGGATGGCTCGCAGAAGATGTCCATCCCGACAGCCTTGGCGAAGACTATGCCCTCGGACTCGACCCGCCGCCTGATGTTGGCATCGACGCTCTTTAGATGCATGTAGCCGACCCTGTCGTGGTTGCGCCTCATGAAGTCCACAGGGTCGCCGCCCCTGTAGGCGTGATGGCCGATGTCGAGGCAGAGCGACACCCTGTCGGGGTCGGTCTGCTCGAGGAATGTCTCTATCTGGTCTTCGTACTCGACGTGCGTCTCTGCGTGAGGATGGAACACGAGCTGGAGCCCAAACCTTTCCCTGAACGTATCCGCGAGATCGTGGACGGTGTCGATCAGAAGCTTCCACGCGTCCGAGTCCAGTTTCTTTGGGGCCGTCGGCTCACCCGTCGCCTGGTCTGTGTACGTACCGTCGATCAGGACCAGGAACCTGGCTCCCAATGCGGCGAGCAGCTCCCCGGCGCCGTTGACCTGCCTGTCGACTTCAGGTCGGAGCGACGTGTCGTCCAGGTGTTCCATGGCAAACGCGCCGCATAGCCTCAGGTTGCGCGATTCGAGGGCGGGCCGAAGCACGGAGAGGTCGGTCGGCAGGTAGCCATAGGGCCCAAGCTCGGTCCATTCGAAGCCAGCCTCGACCGCCTCGTCCAGGAAGCGGCGCCAGGGTGTCTGAAGGTCGTCGTCTGGGAACCAGACGCCCCACGAGTCTGGCGACGCTGCGATCCTCACGTTCATGGCGTTCTCCTCCGGACATACCGTGGGCTAGTAATGAAGCCGCTGCGCTTCAAGCTCCTTTTCGTACCGCTCCCTCAACTCTCTGGTCACCGGGTCGTCAGTTACCTCGGCGGCGGGCGCGTCCCACCACACACCGGACCACGGTAGGTAGCGGTGGCTCTCGGTTTCCGCGACGATCACACAGGACCTGGCCTCGTCTCGAGCCTCCCGCAATGCCTGTCGGACCTCGTCCGGGCTGGCCGCGTGCCACACTCTGGCCCCCATGCTTTCTGCGTTCTTCGCGAAGTCGATCGTCAGGTAGTCCCCTTCGAGACGGTTGGACGCGGCGTCGCGGGCCATGAACTCAGTGCCGAAGTTTCGCCCGACTCGGTTCATCTGAAGCTGATGGATCGACTGGAAGCCGTGGTTTTCGGAGACGATGATCGTCACCTTCCAACCTTCCTGCATGGCAGTAACCAGCTCCGTCGGGTTCATCAAATAGTTGCCGTCGCCGATCAAGACGAAGACTTCGCCCTCCGGTTGGGCCATACGGACGCCGAGCCCGGCAGGCATCTCGTAGCCCATGCATGAGTAGCCGAACTCGATGTGGCAAGCACGACCACCGGTCGAGTCCCAAAGCTTAAGCAGGTCGCCGGGAGGAGTCCCGGCGGCCGCGATGATGGTGTCCCCGGACTGCGCCTCCTTGTTGATCGTGCCGATGAGCTGTCCCTGGCTCATCGCCTCACCCGGGACCTGACGGTAGACCTCCTGGGCCTGCTGTTCTTCCCATTCTCTCTTCAACGCGCCGATCTCTTCCAAGTAGGTGAAGTCAGGCTTGATTCCAGCCTGCTGGGCTGCCTGGTTGATAGAGGTCAAGCCTTCTCGGGCGTCGGCGACGATGGGCAGTGCACCCTGCTTATACGCGTCGTGGCCCGTCACATTGATGCTCATGAACCGGACCTCCGGATTCTGAAACGCGCTCTGCGATCCCGTGGTGAAGTCCGTAAGCCGCGTGCCGACGCTGATTATCAGGTCGGCCTGAGCCGCTATTTTGGCCGCGGAGGGCGTAGCAGTGACTCCGTGACCGCCAAGGAGAAGCGGAGACTCGTGTCGGATGGCGCCCTTGCCACCGAAGGTCTCGCCGACCGGGATTCCGAGGGCCTCCGAGAAGCTCTGAAGCTCATCCCAAGCCTCGGAGTAGTGTACTCCGCCGCCCGCAATGATCATCGGCCGCTGGGCCCCCTTCAACATGTCGACGGCCTCGTTGACGCGGCGGGGATCGGGCAATCGCCGCTCGACCCTCCAGGTCCGTTTCTCTAAGAAGTTGGCCGGGTAGTCATACGCCTGTGTCTGCACGTCCTGCGGCAGGGCCAGAGTCACCGCCCCCGTATCTGCCGGGTCGGTCAGCACCCGCATCGCCTCGGGGAGAGCGGTGAGTATCTGTTCGGGGCGCGAGATACGGTCGAAGAAGCGGCTGACAGGCCGGAAACAGTCGTTAACGCTCACGTCGGCCGAGATCGGGTGCTCCAACTGCTGAAGAACGGTTCCCTGATGGCGCGTAGCAAAGTAGTCCGACGGCAGTAGCAGCACCGGCAACCTATTGATCGTCGCCGTGGCGGCGCCTGTCACCATGTTCGTGGCACCCGGGCCGATCGAGGAAGTGCAGGCCAGCGCCGCCATCCTGTGGTTCGCCTTTGCGAATCCGATAGCCGTGTGTACCATCGACTGCTCATTGCGGGTCTGGTAGTACGTCAGGTCCTGACCGTGCTCGTAGAAGGCCTGGCCCAGGCCGGCGACGTTCCCGTGGCCAAAGATGCCGAAAACGCCGGGGATCAGGCGACGCCTGGTGCCGTCCCTCTCGCTGTACTGGACCTGCAGGTACTTGACCAGGGCCTGCGCCATCGTCAAGCGGACCGTCTTGGTATTCGAGGGTGCCATCCATTTCCTCCGTCTGTGAAGCTGAGGGCCCGGCTCTCTACGGCAGACTATATCACCAACACCCGACAGGAGGAGAAGTAGGTGGGAAGAAGGGTTATTATGTTGAAGTAACGATCCGATCGGCGACCGTTCTGATTGGGGAAGGGCGCAAACCATCGCAACAACTATCGGGCAACCACTGCCCGGACCAAGCTTGATGAGGTCCGCGTGCTAGGGCCTGGTCTCGGGTCACACCGAGCGGCCGCGCGGATGAGGTTATCGAGATTGTCGATGCAGGGTAGCAACTAGTGTCGCAAGAGGGCACCGGAGCCGCGGCGTCTCCAGAAGGCGGTACAGCATCCCCCTCATCCGAGGCACGCTTCAGGCTGTCGCGCCGCCAGACGGTCTTGACCATGGCCGGCGTGATGCTTGGCATCTTTCTCGCGTCGCTCGACCAGACAATCGTCGGCACCGCAATCCCTCGAATAGTAGCCGACCTAGGCGGATTCGACCGCTTCACGTGGGTCACGTCGGCCTACATCGTAGCGTCCACGACTGCGGTCCCCATCGTGGGCAGGCTCTCCGACCTGTACGGACGGAAGATCTTCTACATAGCTGCCGTGATCGTGTTCCTGATCGGCTCGGCACTCGCCGGACTCAGCCAGACGATGAACCAGCTCATCGCGTTCAGAGCCATTCAGGGGCTTGGCGGGGGCTCGCTCATGGCCCTTGCATTCGTCGCGGTCGGAGACCTGTTCCCACCGGCGGACAGGGGGAAGTACCAGGGCTTTGTAGCCGCCGTATTCGGAATGTCCTCGGTCATCGGGCCGACTCTCGGGGGCTTCATCACGGACACGCTGTCGTGGAACTGGGTCTTCTACATCAACATGCCACTAGGACTCCCCATCCTGTTCCTTCTGGTCAGATTCTTCCCGAACGTGAAGCCTCCGTCCGTTTCGAGACAGATCGACGTAGTGGGCATGGCGGCGCTAGTTGTGACGATCGTATCGTTGCTGCTGGCACTGTCGTTGGCAAATGTCCAGTACGAGTGGCTGTCCTTCCAGATAATGGGCCTGCTGAGTGTGGCGGTCGTCTCGGCAGCCGTCCTCCTCCTTGCGGAGCTGCGGGCGACCGATCCCATCATGCCGCTGACCATATATCGCAGCCGCGTCGTCAGCCTGGCGTTGTTCGCGGTTGCATGTACGGGATTCGGTATGTTCGGGACGATCGTCTTCGTCCCCCTCTTCTTTCAGGGCGTGCTGGGCACCTCGGCCACCAGCAGTGGCAGCTTCCTTACACCGATGATGCTCGGTATTGTGGTTGGCGCCGCGCTCTCAGGCCAGGCGATGTCCCGTCTGGGAGGGCACTACCGTCTGCAGGGACTTGCAGGGATCCTGACGATGTGCGTGGGCACCTTCTTGGTCTCAACGATGTCGCCCAACACGAGCTTTGGCACAGCTGTTGCATATATCGTCGTCCTCGGCTTCGGACTCGGGATTACGTTCCCAGCATTCACGATTGCCGTGCAGAATGCCGTGCCTCACGATCTACTGGGCGCGGCGACGTCCGCGACACAGTTCTACCGTTCGGTGGGGGGAGCCATGGGCCTGGCGGTCCTGGGGTCGCTGATGGCAAGCCGCTTCGCTTCAGGACTGTCCGACTCGCTATCGCCGGCCATGAAGGAGGCGCTGCCTCCTGAACGCATTGCCGAGCTTGGCAACGACCCGCAGTCGCTGGTCGACGCCAACGCGCTCGGGTCTCTTCAAGATGCGCTTGGCGGAGCTGGGAACCCAGAGCTAGCTCAGGACCTGCTCACGACCCTTCGCACGGCTCTGGCCGGTGCGATCGGTGAGGCATTCCTGGTGGGCTTGGTCGTCCTGGCACTGGCGGCCGTCGCTGCCGCACTGATGAAGGAGTACCCCCTGTCGAAGGGGTGGGGACGCGATGGACCTGTGACTTGAGGGTGAACTGCAGTCTATTGACGAGTTGCGAGTCTATGAGTGGTTGGCTCGTAATCGAGAGGAACGTCGGAGCGGACGGTCAGTGCGGAGTCCTGATCCCAAACAGGCGAAGTGACTCCGTCAGGTCGCGCACACATGCCCGCGGGTCCCGGTCTCCGAAGATTGTGAATCTCAACAGGGCATTGTTCATTCCGTAGCGGGTAAGCCATTGCGCCCCTTCAGCCTTGAGCACGTCGCCAGAAAGCACGGCGTCATTGAGGCGCGTCAGCACCGAGCAGATATGCTGCATGTTCACTGATTCGTCGGCAAGCACGGAAATGTCCCGTCTATTGTGATCGAGGTTGGCTGCGCGCCAATCCCTCGTCTCCTCCGGCGTGAAGACCCGTCGGACATTCCGCCGTTCGATGCGGGCCGTGTTCAGGCGGGCACCCTTACCCGCGCTCTTCAGAACGGACTCCGATTCCTGGTCGTAGGCGAGGTACCACTTGCCGTTTACGATGGCCTGGCGCTTGGTGATCTCGACGCTGTTCCCGTCCACGTCGGTAACGATCCCCACGTGCAGCCTGACAGTGCTGTCGTGCGAGAGCGGGTCACGCGCCTGGACGATGGTCAGCTCCTTCGATTCCATCCTGTGGTGCAGGTCTCGGTAACTCTGCTGCACGCTGTCTACCAGAGCGATGGAGTTGGCGTAGGCGCGGGCTACGTCGCTGCCTCTGAAGGGCTGGACGATTTCTTCAATGGCCGTCAGAATCTCCGAACCTCCCTGCGAGAACCGGTCGGCCAACTCCTTCGCCGCCTCGACGAACATGGAGCGAAGAGCGTCGGAATCGGCCTGCCCCTGAATCTGGGCATAGAGGTCCGGGTTGCCGCCGATAATGCGTGACGTGAACGCGGCCAGAATGCTGTACGGGGGAGTGCTGTACCGGAGGGACTCATCGAAGGTGTATCCCAAATCGGATGCCTTCGCCAGGGTCTTGCCGAACACGAGGTAGGCATAGTGCGCAAGTGTCTGCACCAGCAACATATACCGGTCGTGGGTCTCGGCGTCGGTCTCCTCGACGATAGCGCCCTGGGAGCGGAACAGCGAGGCGAGCCATTCATATGTGTCAAGATGCGTGCGGTCGGTGGGGACCATCAAGAAGGTCTGGCCGATGACATCCGGGACGGCTGGGCCGAAGAGCGGATGGGTGCCCAGCACGCCGACTCCGTCAGGCGCATGTTCGAGCATGGCTGTCATGGCCCGCGACTTCGTAGAAACCACGTCAAACACTGTCGCGCCGGCCCGGAGGCCAGGAAGGACCGCAGAGGAGGCTGACTCGACCTGACCTTCCGGGACGGCCAACATGACCAGACTGTAATCGTCGAGGGCCAGTGGGCTGCCAGGTGGTGTCGCGGCAGTACGTACTGGGGCCCAGTCAGCAAACTCGCACCCGTTTTTCAGTCGGACTGCGTCTACGGGCTTGGGCACCTGCGCCAACTCGACCATGTGCCTAGCGTCCGGGTTGTGTCCACGCGCGGCCCCGGAGGTGTTTAGAGGCTTAATGTCAGCCAGCGTGATACGTCCGATTTCGGGCACGCTGCTGAAGACGCGCTTGACGAGCCACATGCCAATGCCATCGGCGCCGCCGACGACTAGGAGGTCTTTGGGGGGCGTCTCGTACGAGTCTTTCATGTCTCAGAGGCCCATGTGTGTCGAACGCCGGAGCACGGGGAGCGTGGTTGCGGTACAGACGCTCGAATCTTACGCACCGACGAGAGATGGGTCAACGAGATCGTAAGCCAAGAATAGCCTCAGTTCTCTGTATCGGCACAACGCTGATCATCTGCCGGGCGTCCTACATTGGAAACTCATGATCAGCCAGACTTCCTGGATGCCGCGTGTCTGTTGACAACTTGCGATTCCCGCTGTCATGGTTGGTGTGTCAGGCAGGCCGGATCAAGGAAGTTAATGCCGCAACACTATCTCGGAATAGACATCGGCACCACTGCTATCAAGGCGATGGTCGTGGACGAGTTTGGAGCGGTTGTCGGCGGGGGCGAATCGCCTCTTGAGATATCGGTGCCGATGCATGGATGGGCGGAACAAGATCCGTCCGACTGGTGGCAGGGCACAGTCAAGGCGGTCAGCGCCGCGTGCATACAGGCAAACGTACGGGAGGTCACGTCGATCGGGTTGTCGGGCCAGATGCATAGCTCAGTGCTGCTTGACAAGGCGGACCGAGTCCTGAGGCCGGCGATACTGTGGAACGACGTTCGCACGACCGCCCAATGCCGATTCATAACCGAACAGATCGGCAAAGCACGCCTGCGTCGGCTGGTGGGCAATCCGGCCCTTCAGGGTTTCACCGCACCCAAGCTCCTGTGGATGCGCGACGAGGAGCCACACCTCTTCGACCAGGCACACACACTCCTTCTGCCCAAGGACTATGTTCGACTGGCCATGACCGGTGAGAAGGCCACGGAGCCTTCGGACGCCGCCGGCACGCTGCTGTTCGACGTACGGCGGAGCTGTTGGTCGGAGGAGATGGTCACGGCGCTACAACTTGATCCTTCGCTTCTCCCGCCTGTGCGAGGTTCCACAAGCGTGACCGGCGGACTCACCGCGGCGGCAGCGGCAGCTCTAGGTCTGCGTCAGGGCACGCCGGTGGTCGGCGGCGGCGCAGACAACGCCGCCGCCGCGGTCGGCTCCGGCGTTGTCGAACAGGGCGCTCTTCAGACCTCAATCGGCACGTCAGGCGCTGTGGTGGCGCCGATTGTACGGCCCCGCGTAGACCCTGGCATGCGCATTCATTCGTTCAACCACGCTCTCGCAGGTAGCTGGTACCTGATGGGGGTCGTCCTATCCGCGGGTGCGGCGCTGGCGTGGTTCAGGCGGACGTTATTGGATTCCAAGGCGGCGGCGCCCACATACGATAAGCTGATAGACGAAGCCGCCGGCACTCCTCCGGGGGCGGAGGGACTGACGTTCCTGCCGTACCTGACCGGGGAGCGCACACCGCATGCCGACTCAAATGCGAGAGGAGTCTTCGCAGGTTTGCACACGGGGCATCAGCGAGAACATCTCGTGCGCGCTGTGATGGAGGGGGTGGTATTCGCGCTGCGAGACTCACTCGAGCTGATTAGGCGCTTGGGAGTCGATGCCGGCGAGGCGGTAGCAGTTGGCGGAGGCGCGCGCAGCGCATTCTGGCGTCAGATGCAGGCCGACGTCCTCGGCGTCCCCGTGGTCACCGTGACACCCTCCGGGGGAGCGCCGTACGGCGCCGCAATACTCGCGGCCGCAGGAGCAGGCAGGTTCGAATCGGTCAAGGAGGCGTGTCAAGCGTGGCTTCGACCACTCGACCGCATCGAGCCCAGCCTCAAGACGATAGACGCGTACGGCCAAGCCTACGAGCGTTATCGAAGGCTCTATCCACGGCTGAAAGGCCACTTCGCCGAGCAGGCACTGCGCTTGTCGGCTGGGTGATGCGACGGAATCGGCGGCCTTCAGCACGGACGTCATGGTGAAGCGACGAGCACGACGCTTTATCCCTCGACTCTTATGCAGGTTTCTGGCCAGAGAAGGGAGGGATGCCCGCAAGAGGTGGCGACAGGGACTTCGAGGAGCGCGGGGCTGGCTGACGATACCGATAACGGCCATAAGCATGTACGCGCTGTGGCATTGGGCATTCGCCGTAGGCACCTATTTCGGAGTCTCTTTTGTGATCGCAGCAACCCTTGCCATTTTGCGCGGTCACATCCTCACACATCCGTTCCGGCTGCTCCTCGTGGCCGTCGCGGTGGTGATTGCTACTCTATTCATACGTCCGCTAGGTGAAGACGCGTGGCAGGCTTTTCGTAGGGGAGACACTCTCACGGCGGCGGTCCTAGTGGGTTTGGTCGTAGTTGCCTGGCTGTCCAAGAGGCAGCTGGAGACGGGACGGATGAGAGCGATCAGTATTGGGGTGTTCAGGCGGAAACGTAGGCCGCGCCGTCGATAGCGGCGTGAATCCCGGGACGAGTACGTCCCGCCTGGTGGTTTATCGCCAGGGCAGGGTGTTGTATAATTCTTACCGTTTCACCAGTCGGACAACTGACCTGATGCTCGCCAAAGATTAGTCGCCGATGACAGCAGAGCAGCGTGTCTTGGTCATGGGCTAAGGAGAGGAGTCGCAGTAATGGCGAAACAGGACATTCAGCTACTGGCCCACCTGATGCGCAGAGCGGGCTTCGGCGCAACGCGTGATGAGCTCGAGGTCTGCGTTCGCGACGGCTACGAGGCTACAGTCGAGCGGCTGCTGGACACCAGTGCCCCGGCCGCAATGTCGGAATACCTCATCCGAAGGTTCCATCCAGATGAGTCCAGCATGTTGAACGGACTCAGTGGGAAATATGCATGGCTATACCGGATGACGACCACGAACGCGCCGCTCCGGGAGAAGATGGCCCTGTTCTGGCATGGGATCTTCGCCACCGGCTATCCCAAGGTGATCAATGCCAAGCCCCTTTCCGACCAGATCAGGATGTTCAAGCGCTGGGGCATGGGCAGCCTCAAGGACCTGCTGGTGGAGTTGTCCAAAGACCCGGCTATGATCATCTGGCTCGACAATCAACAGAACCACAAGGATGCGATCAACGAGAACTACGGCCGCGAGCTACTGGAGCTCTTCGCCATGGGTGCTGGGAACTACACAGAAGACGACGTCAAGGTGTGCGCGCGCGCCTTCACCGGCTGGACGATCGGGAACCGCGAGTACATGGAGCTCCGCTCGAACAGGGACTCCGACTGGCCATACGGCCGCATCTCGTGGCACTTCGAGTACCGCCCCGAGGACCACGACAACAGTGAGAAGAAGTTCTTGGGGGAATCAGGCCAGTTCAACGGGGAAGACGTCGTCGACATCATTTGCAAGCAGCCCGCGACCGCACGGTTCATTTCCAGGCACATGTACCACTTCTTCGTGGCCGACGAGCCACCCGTACCTCAGTGGCCATATGAGCCCGCGAGGGACCCCGAGGCCATCGATCTGCTCTCCCAGGCATACTTCGACGGCAACTACGATATCCGCTCCATGCTTCGCGTCCTGTTCAACTCCGACTTCTTCAAATCAAAGAGCTGCTGGTTCGAAAAGGTCAAGAGCCCAGCCGAGCTCGTGGCGGGGGTCATCAGGCTTACGGAGACCCTGGATACACCGCGATACGAGACCATAGGCAAGGGCCAGAGAATGGACTTCATGGGCCAGATATTGAACAATCCCCCCTCTGTCGAAGGGTGGGACGGTGGCCTGGCTTGGATCGATACAGGGGCGCTGGTTGAGAGGATGAACTTCGCGTCCGAGGAGCTGGGGGACACTGAGACGCCCGGGGGACGGGCGTTGATTAGACGGCTGGCGGCTGACAACGGAGGCACTGTTACCCCGGAGCGACTGGTCGACGTCTGCCTGGACCACTTGGGCGCTATCTCAGTCCAGGAGGAGACCCGGTCGAAGCTTGTGGAGTACGCCGGGGATGGCAGAGACATCAGCGTCAACGGACCCGAGCTCGACGAAACTGCCAGGCGCGGTGTCGCCGATGTTGTCCGGCTAATCGCAGCAACACCTGAATTTCAGCGCTCATAAACGGGGCGAAGTTCCCGGAATAGTGGTGGCCGTACTCGCGCCACCACTATTCCACTCCTGAATCTGAGGAGAGACGATGGTCACAGCGAACCTCCAAGAGCAGAAGGGATTACTGAGGTACAGGTGCACCGTCGGGATGACCGCGATGCGCGGCCGCGGCTTCCACTATCCTGTGGACTCGGCCATGAGTGAAGACGGGCGCATCTACGTGGTAAGCCGCTCATCAGAGCGCGCCGGAGCCGTGAACATCCGAGTCACGGTGCTCAACATGGAGGGCGAGTACTTTGGTGTGTTCGGAGCGAAGGGTGATGGAGAAGGCGAGTTCCTATGGCCCTGCGGCATCGCCCTCGATGGCGATGGCCGGGTCTATGTGAGCGACGAATACCTCCATCGGCTTACGATCTTCACAGACGCCGGCGACTTCGTCTCCAGCTGGGGCACCCACGGGAGCGGACCGGGAGAACTGAACGGGCCATCGGGCATCGCCTTCGACCCGGACGACAATCTACTGGTGTCGGATGCACGCAATCACCGGATCCAGAGATTCACGAAAGACGGGCGGTTTCTGACGGAGTTCGGAGCCTACGGAACCGGCGAGGGACAGTTCGACCTGCCTTGGGGCCTTGCAACAAACGCTGATGGGGATGTGTTTGTCGCCGACTGGGGGAACGACCGGGTGCAGAGGGTTTCCCCCGACGGCCGGTTCATCAGCCAGTATGGCTCCGCCGGCCGCGTAGACGGGGATCTCATGAAGCCGGCCAGCGTAGCGGTCGACCATGACGGGTATATATCCGTCGCGGATTGGGGCAACGAGAGAGTTCAGGTCCTGGACCCCGACGGCCGGTTTGTCCAGAAGCTCAGAGGCGAGGCGACAGACTCGAAGTGGGCCGATGACTTCCTGGGGGTCAATGTAGAAGAGGCCGGGGCGCGAGCGAGGGCCGATCTCGAGCCCCAGATAGAGTTCTTCAACGACGACCCGCACGAGGAGTCGTCACACATAGAGAAGCTGTTCTGGGGACCGGTATCGGTCATGCTTGACGCGGAAGGGCGACTCTACGTCACGGAGACCAACCGGCACAGGCTGCAGGTCTTCGACCGAGTCAATTGACCTCCCATTTACAGCAAAGTAGCATTAGCGGCCAGAGTGGCGTGATAGGGAGGGTGAAATGACATCCGCGAAGTCGGACCGGGCGTTGGTTGTCGTGCAACTTGGCGGCGGTAACGACGCGCTGAATACGGTAGTTCCCTACGGAGACGGCCTGTATTACGATTGGAGGCCCGATGTCAGGATAGAGCCTGACCAGGTACTTCACCTCGACGACCAATTCGGCTTCAATCCCAGCATGGGCCCCGTGAAGGCGTTGTGGGACGAAGGCAAGGTCGCCGTCGTCAACGGCGTCGGCTATCCAAGTCCGAATCGCTCCCATTTCCGCTCCATGGACATCTGGCACACGGCCGAGTCCGTGGGCATCGGAGACTCCGGCTGGCTGGGTCGTACAATCAGGGAGCTGGACCCTAAGGCGGAGAATGTCCTGGCCGGGGTGAACTTCGGCCGCGGGCTTCCGCGAGCCCTTTCCTGCAAGGGAGTGCCAGTCGCATCTGTGGGTGACCTGGAGACCTACGGGCTGCTACCGGACATCAAGGAACAGAGTGCGCGCGAGTATGCGCTTGAGGCCTTCTCGTACATCTACGGCAGTGCCATGGCCCACGACGAAGTCTCGCAGTTCATCGGGCAGACCGGGCTCGATGCTCTCAGGGGAGCCGACATCCTGAGGAGTGCTCCCGGGAAGTACTCTTCCAGCGTCGAGTACGCCGATACACCCATCGCGCAGTCGATGAGGAATATAGCGCAGGTCCTAATGGCAGACCTGGGCACCCGTGTTTACTACGCCCAGCACGGCAGCTTCGACACGCATGCGGGCCAGATCGATTCGCACGCCAAGCTGTGGACCGACACATCCAACGCCCTGGGCGACTTCATGGCCGATATCAAGGAGCACGACCTGGAGGATGAGGTACTCGTCCTCGTCTTCTCCGAGTTCGGACGGCGCATTCAGGACAACTCAGCGGGCACTGACCACGGCTCTGGCGGGGTCTCGTTTGTCATCGGAGGTCCCGTCAGCGGCGGGTTCTACGGGGAGTATCCGTCGCTTAAGGAGGAAGACCACCTCGAGGGCGACCTCCACTTCAACACCGACTTCCGCAGCATCTACTCGACGATCGCCGAGCGGTGGTTAGGCGTTGATCCGGAGCTGGCAGCCAACGGCCACTACGAGCAGATCGACTTCATCTCCAGCTCCAACGGGAGCTAGTCTCGTCTGACCTTACGACAGCTCGCTGCTCTAGCAGCAAGCTCATGGACGCAAGCGACCTTCCCCGGCAGGACGTGTTGCTACCTCGCGGACGATGCTCTTAGGCGCTGGTGATGAAGGCTTCCCGGCTGTTCAACTCGGTTCACGGGTACCGTCGGTTCGCGCATTATTTCTGCAGGAACAGATTGCCGGCGTTGTCTACGACCGCACGGTAGCCAGGGTGAATCACCGTGGTGGAGTCGACCTCCTCCACGATGGCGGGTCCCGGAACCTCAAGTCCCGGCTGTAGCTTGTACCTGTCGTAGATGCGACAGTCCACAAGTTCTCCACTCTCCTCAAAGTATGCGGAGCGGCTCGTCTTCAAGGCATAGGACAAGCCTTGGCCGTTGTCAGCTATCTCCCTGGTCCGGGGTCTGGAGATGCTGCCGATGGCGCTCAGACGCAGGGCGACGAATTCGACCGGCTCGTCATCCGCCTTGAATCCGTAGGTGCGCTCATGCTCCCTGTGGAATCGGTCGAGGGTACCCGTCAACTCCCCAGGAGCTAGTTCGCCGTCGGCCAGTGGTATGGTCAGCTCGTAACTTTGGCCGACATAGCGCATGTCAGCCTGGTACACGAAGACCGTGTCCTCAGCCCCCACTCCTTCACGTGCGAGTGCCGCTTCACCCTCCAGCTTCATGCGTTGGAAGCTGTCGTGGGCAACCGTGAGGTCAAGACTGTCGGCACGTTGTATCAGCGCCACAGAGTAGTCGTGCTTGATGTCGGTAACAAGGAGGCCCATAGCTGAGGTTGTTCCAGGACTCGGAGGGACCAGAACTGTTGGGGTCTCAAGTTCTGCCGCCAGCCGGTTGGCATGGACGGGGCCGGCTCCTCCAAAGGCCACAAGCAGGAAGTCCCTGGGGTCGTATCCACGTTGGACGGAGACTTGGCGCAGCGCGCTCACCATGGCGCTATTGGCGATCTCCACTATGCCGAGGGCCACGTCGACCACTCCCATGCCCAAGGGTTCGGCGCACTTCTCTCCGATAGCCCGCCGGGCTCCCTCGATGTCCAGCTCCATTTCGCCACCGAGAAAGTAGTCGGGAGATAAACGTCCCAGCACCAGGTTAGCGTCTGTAATGGTGGGTTCGGTCCCACCCTGTCCGTAGCAAACGGGTCCTGGGTGGGCTCCGGCACTGTGCGGGCCGACCCGAAGAATACCGCCGGAGTCGATCCAGGCTATGGACCCGCCACCAGCGCCGATCTCCACCAGATCGATAACTGGTGTGCGAATGGGGTAGCCCGATCCCCTCGACCCGTGCTCGGTGGCCGCCGCAGTTCCTCCCACCTCGTAGTCTTTTGTCACACGCGGCGTTCCATTTTCGATGAGCCCGGCCTTGGCGGTCGTGCCGCCCATGTCGAATGAGATGACGTTCTCGTGGCCAAGAGAGCTTCCCAGATAGCTGGCCGCGATCACGCCAGCAGCTGGGCCGGACTCGACCATGAACACAGGCCGCTCGATTGCTGCTTCGAAGGTAAGGACGCCGCCGCTGCTCTGCATGACCAGCAGCTCTCCCGATATTCCCGACTTGCGCACTCGGTCCTGAATATTCTTCAGATATCTTGAGACCACCGGCCGGATGGCGGCGTTGATAACGGTGGTGCTAGCTCGAAAGTATTCCCTGAACTCGGGGGCGACCTCAGATGAGAGCGAGAAGAGTACGGAAGGCAGCATCTCCCCAAGTATCTCGCCAATCCGCTTCTCGTGGTCCGGGTTGATATAGGAGTGGAGGAGGCATACGGCGACCGACTCGACATCCTCATCGCGCAGCTGGTCGGCTACCTGACACACCGCCCCCTCGTCCAGGGGTACCAGCACATCACCTCGGAAGTCCAAGCGTTCAGGCACGCCGAAGCACAGGTATCGCGGTACCAGCGGCCGCAGCTTCTCGAACTGCAGGTCGTACAGGACAGGTCGGATCCCGGTCTGGATCTCAAGCAGGTCTCTGAAGCCTTCGGTCGTTATGAAGGCCGTCCTGGACAGGTTTCCTTCAATGATCGCGTTGGTGGCTACCGTGGTCCCGTGGACAAGGTATTTCACCGTGTCGGGCGCCACATCGTCTTGGTCAAGCATCCGGTGGACGACCTGGAGGAATCCATCCGAAGGGTCGCTGGGAGTGGAGGGGACCTTGCCGGTCCGGATCTCGCCGGTGGACTCGTTCAGGAGAATGGCGTCGGTGAATGTTCCTCCGACATCCACTCCGAGACGGTACTGATCGGTCACTGGACACCTCCTGAGTCTTCCGGGGATCCCGAGCGAAGCCTGGAAGTGGCCTCCAGGTCCACGGTCAAGGAGTCCGCATCCACTTCCACTCGATAAAACTTCCGAGCTCGTTCCACGCTCACCTTGCCATTGCGCACATCCCACAGGACATCTTCCGGGTCACGTTCCTGCGGCGGGCCATATCCGCCTCCTCCACAGGTGCGGTAGCTGACCACGTCGTTCTCCTTGAGCTGTACTGTTACCTTCGAACCCAGCTCCGTCGCGTCGGAGTCGGGATTGAGCACGTAGTGCGCCCTCTCTCCGGGGAGGCCGCCGAACAAGCCGTGTGGTCCCCAGCGCTCGCGGTCGGCGAGAATGGTAAACGATGCCTCGTGGTCAGGGAAGAAGTAGTCTCGACGCAGCCCCAAGCCGCCGCGGTATTTGCCCGGCCCATCCGAGTTCTCCACGAGCTCATAGCGGGTGATCCGGACGGGATAGTTGAGCTCCGTCTCCTCGACGGGAGCGTTCGCCGTGTTCTTGCCATGAGGCTGCACGGCGTCGGGTCCATCCTTCGAGGCTCGGCCGCCGTAGCCGCCTGCTATAGTCTCGAGGAAGCAGTACGTCTCATTCCTGTAGGGATCGGAGCCTCCGAATCCCGAATGGCAGATCATGGCCTCGGTGCCCGCCGGCACCTTCTCGGGGATGGCCTGGGCCAGCGCCTTGAAGATAATGTCAGCGAGACGAATCTGCGTTTCCCAGCCTCCCACCACCGGGTACGGCTCCGTGCAGTTGACCACAGTCCCCTCCGGCGCCACCATGCGCACGTTGCGATAGAAGCCGGCGTTGACGGGGACATCCGGATCGATGAGGCACTTGAGTACGAACGCTACGCCGGAGTGGGTCTGGGCGTAGGTCGAGTTCACCGGGGCGCGCCGTTGCAGGTCGGAGCCTGTGAAGTCGAACAGCAGGCCATCGTCGTCGATGGTCACGCTGACGACCAACGAGACCGGGTCTTCTGTGTACCCGTCGCTGTCCAGGTAACCCTCGCTGGCATATACGCCTTTGGGTAGCTTCGCCAGCTCAGCCTGCGTACGCCGGTTGGTGTACTCAATTAGCTCATCGACGTAGCGCTCGACCGTCTCGACGCCCATGCGGTCCAACAATGCCGTCATCCGGCGTATGCCGGTATTGTTGGACGCGATCTGGGCGCGGAAGTCTCCGGCCGTCTCCCGCTTTGCCCTGACCTGGGCAAGCACCAGGTCGAAGACATCACGGTTGATTCGCCCTTCCACCATAAACTTGACCGGTGGAATGATCACTCCTTCCTGGTAGATTTCGCGAAACGCTCCTATGCTGGCTGGAGCGCCGCCCCCCACGTCGACATGATGAGCCAGGCTTGCCACGTAGCCGACAACGTGGCCGTCGTAGAAGATCGGCGATATGAGAGCGATGTCATTCAGGTGAACGCCACCCCCGTAAGGGAAGTTCACGAGAATGCCATCACCTTCGCCCAGCCTCTCCGGACCGTACGCATCGAGGGCCCTTGGTACGGTCTCTACCAGTGAACCGAGGTGGTTGGGCTGGCTGAAGGACTGGGCTACGGTCCTCTTGTTCAGATCGAAGATGGCACAAGAAAAGTCGTGCCGGGTCTTGATGTTGGTCGAGTAGGCGCTCCGTCTCAGCGCCGATGCCATCTCTTCCGTGGCCTCGACGAGGGCGTTCCGAATTACTTCGAACCTGATCGGGTCAATCTGTGCTGGGATCTGCACCTCTGTGACTCTCCTTGTGGAACTTGACGGGGCTTACCATCTCCTCACGCCTGGAGCGTTCATTGCAAAGAAGTTTGGACGCCTTCAAGGCAGTGCCACGTCGCGGCTACCGGCAAAGCGGGACCGGGACGGGACTTCCATGGCGTTGGAATCTCTCTGTGGAGGGTACGGGCGACGGGCACAGGATATGGGATTCGAGAGACCTGAGCAAGGGTTTGACAGAGGGCGACGCGTCTCGCGCTTGTTTCTATTGTTTGGGCTCCGTAATTGCGATCGCCTGGTCCGCTGAAATATCGGTGAGCACCTGTCTCCTGCCACTTGGCCACAGGACTGTAATCTCATCCACAACGGCGGCAGCTCCAAGTCCGAATTCCAAATCGATGCTGTCCATTGAAAGGTAGCTTGAGCCGGCACGAACCTCCTGTACCTGGACGGTAGGCTCCGAATCGCCCTTCGGTGTAGTCTTCAAGTACACCCTGGCGCCGATTCCATCGGCGTTACTGCCGGTCCCATCGATGGCCATTCGACCGTTCAGGCGAAGCTTAAGCCAGTGGTTCGCGCCACCGCCGTTGAACCATAGGAATATGGGGCCCCTGAGCATTTGAGTTTCGAACCCGTGGACTATGATGGGGCCGCTGCTATTGGTGGCGACCAGGTCTACGTAGCCGTCGCTGTTAAAGTCCCCGTGCGCCAGGCCCTTGCCGTTTTCATGCAAGTCGGTCAGGAGTCCTGCGAGCCTGGTCTTGATTCCTGGATGTTCAGGGTCCACGGATGAGTAGTCGAAGTTCTGGATGTCGAGAAGGTGCGCCCGAACCGTGATGTCCTCGAAAGTGCCCGAACCGTCCGCCCTGAGCATCCGGCCGGCGGAGGGGAAGAGGTCACCGCCCGGGCCCTGTCCGCGGGCTGTCGTGGAGCCCAGCCAATACAGGTCCTGGTCGCCGTCGTTGTCGAAGTCGAAGAAGGTCGCTCCGAAGCCAAAGTCGTAGGCTGCCAGCCCGGTGGGCGCTTCATATTCAGGATGGAGGTTGGAGGGGTCGAGTGACATCGGCGGCATCAGAGGACTGGGTACGACATCTGTTGATGACGCGACGTTGGTGAAGTGGCTTGGAGTATCCGCTGGGGCGTCGCGGCTGCCGTCGTTGCGTAGCAAGAAATGCGAGCATGTACCCCAGTCGAACCTCATCGAGTAGCTGCAGATCGCGCTGGGTTCATGCCGTGGTTCCATGAGCAGAGGGTGGAAGCCCATGTTCGTGGCAAACACGTCAAGGTCGCTGTCTCCGTCGTAGTCCCCTACGGCGAAGCCCATCCAGGCGCCGACCTTGTCGATCCCCATGGAGCTGGCAACCGGGACGAACCTCACCTGACCGGGGGATGAGTCGTTGCGAAACAGGTGGAGACGGTCCCCGTCGTTGGCCACCCACAGATCGAGGTCCCGGTCATCGTCGTAATCGAAGAACAACACTGCGTGAGTCTGGCCGGTTGGCTCGCCTACTCTGTTTCCGAGCTTGTCCGTGACGGTCGGGTCGTATCCTTCGAATGTCTCGCCCGTTTCGGGGTCCTCAAACTCGATTGGATGCCCATCGAGATCACGTAAGGTAATGGGAGGCCCCCTTACTCCAGCTGTTTGCGAAATGTCGGCAAATGTGAGGTCTCCGTTGTTTCGGTAGAGGACATTGTAGTGGCCGGGATGGTTCGGGCTGCTGAAGTCTCTGAAGTCCTCTGACACAAGATTTCCGACAAAGATATCGAGCCAGCCGTCACCGTCCACGTCGGCGCAGGCGGCGCTTGAAGCCGATCGCAGGTTGGCGGCGTCGCCAAATGCGGAGTCAGTGATTTCCCTAAAGGCGCCGTTTCCGTCGTTGAGAAACAGGCGGTCCGTCGTAGCTGTTCGAAGGTCAGTGGATCCGTCAGAATCTCCAGCGGCAGAGCGGAAATCGAGCCTGCTTCCACCGAGGCCTCGCCCACCGACGTAGAGGTCTTGATACCCGTCGTTGTCAACGTCACACGCCACGCCACCTGAGCTGTGGCTCTCAACGGCCGCCACGCCGGCGACTTCTGCTACGTTGACGAAAGAGGCCTCCCCGTCGTTGCGGTACAAGAGGTTAGGGTGCCCGTGCTCGGCGGTCACATAGAAGTCGAGGTCTCCATCTCTGTCGTAGTCGAAGACGACCACGCCGGGCCGATAGTTCCATACTTGGTCGGGCCACCTGTCGGATCCGTTCTTCAGTGCCCGGGGCGCAACGTTGGTAAACGGGGTCACATCGGAGGACGATGAGAACGGGGTGGCTACTGCGGGCCGCGCCACGTCCGTGGTTGGCGGTGGACTGCGGTCTGTTGAGTCGCTTACTACTACGAAGGCAATCACTCCAGCTGCACCGAGCAGGACTACGAGCGTGGAGATGCCGACGCCTCTCCAATTGCAGCGCCGGGCGCTGAACCAGGTAAGCCAGTCTGGTACGGCAGGCATTTGCCCCGGCCTGCTTCAGCGAAAGGAAGCGGAGGAGCCGCGGAGAAGGTGGCTGGCCAAAGAGACCGTCGGAACTATGATGGTTCGGGCCATTTCGCGATCTCTACCAGAGCGTGGGCAATTCGCCCCCGCAGGGCATTCGCGGCCTCAGGAGTCCAATCGTAGAAACCCTTCCCAGTCTTTACGCCAAGCTCGCCCGCCTCCACCTTTCCCTGCAGTATCGCCTGCACCCCGCGCGAAGCATCCAGATCGGGGTACAGCCAGGCGGCCATAGTCTCTATGAGGTCCCAACCTGCCAGCTCCCAGACCTCGAACACCCCCGCAACAGCCCACCGCCGGCCTATCCCGTTCTTGATGATGGTGTCCACATCCTTGGGACTGACTATCCCCTGCTCCACGAGCGAAAGTGCCTCTCGCGTGAGCGCCATCTGAAGCCGGTTGGCGACGAAGCCCGGTACCTCTCTCTGAATGACGACGGGCCGCTTGCCAACTCTCCTCAGGAGGTCGCAGACGATCTCAACGCTCTTGTCCGAGGTCATCTCGTTTCGCAGCACCTCCACCGAGGGGACCAGGTGCGGGGGATTGGCGTAGTTTGCCAGCACGACCTTGTCGGGCCGGTTCGTGGCCGATGCCAGGTCGCTCAGAGCCAGCGTGGACGTACCGCTCACCAAGACGGCTCTTTCGGGAGACCAGGTGTCGATGTCCCTGAACAGACGTCGCTTAAGCTCCAAGTCTTCGTATACGTTCTCTATGACTATGTCGGCATTCTCGACCGTCTCCTTCAGGTCTGGGTTGGGGTGAATCCTGGAAGGAACCGAAGCGGCCTGATGAGGAGTCACCACGCCAAGCTCGGTAAGCGCGCGAAGAGTCCCGTTGATCCTGTCCAGACCAACCCGAAGGCTCTCCTCAGACCTCGAGTTGAGGTGAACTTCGTAACCCGAAAGGGCGAACTCCATAGACACACTGTGCCCTATCAGGCCGGCTCCGATAACGGCTATCCGCTTGACTTCGTCAACTTCCACGATCGTCACCTCGTGTCCCTTTCCCAAGACAATCCTTGGAGCGCAGTAGATAGTCGGGCGAACTCACTGCCTGGGCTCCGTTATGCTGATCACCTGGTCGGCTGAGATGTCCGTGAGTACCTGTTTTCTGCCGCTGGGCCACAGGATCGTGATCTCGTCCACTACTCTTGCATTCCCGATGCCGAACTCCAAGTCTATGCTGTCCATGGATAGATAACTCGATCCCGCCCGGACTTCCTGCACCTGGACAAGCGACTCTTTGTCGCTCGAATCGGTCTTCACGTACACTCTCGCGCCAACGCCGTCAGCGTTGCTGCCGGTCCCGTCTATGGCTCTGCGGCCCTTCAGCCGAAGTGTGATCCAGTGGTTGTCTCCACCGCCGTTCATCCAGAGGAATAAAGGACCACTCTGCCACTCCGCTTGTTCCTCTCCAGCAGATACAGGTCCGCTGCTATTGGTAGCGATGAGATCAACATAGCCATCGCCGTTGAAGTCCCCATGGGCCAGCGCCTTCCCATTCTCATGGAAGTTGACTCGCAACTCGTCGGCCTTGGCTTTGACCGACGGGCCCCTCGGATCCAGCGAAGCATAGTCGACGTTCTGTATGCCGAGCATGCGGGACCGTATCGTGATGTCCTCGAAAGAGCCCCGGCCATCCCCTCTGAGCATACGCCCAGCAGCGGGGAATATCTCTCCGCCCGGTCCTTGTCCTCTCCCGTACTCCGATCCCAGCCAGTACAGGTCTTCGTCGCCATCATTGTCGAAGTCGAAGAAGGTGGTCCCGAAACCGAAGTCATAGGCTGCCAGGCCGGTGGGGACCTCCCATGGGTAGGGAATGTTGCTGGGGTCGAGGGACTGCGGCGGCATGACAAGGCTGGGCAGGACGTCGGTGTCTGGCGCCACGTCTTCGAACCGGCCCAAGCCGTTGTTCCGGAGCAGGAAATGGGCGCACTGGCCCCACGTGAACTGTTCGTGGTAGGCGCAGTCGCCATCCGGCCTTTTCAGGACAGGTCCCGTCAGGGGGTGGTAGCCCATGTTCGTGACAAATAGATCGAGATCGGCGTCCCCGTCGTAGTCACCCACGGCGAATCCCATCCAGTTTCCGACCATAGCCAACCCCATGGCTTCCGTGACGGAGGTGAAATCGACCTCACTTGGCGACGAGTCGTTGCGGAAGACGTGCATGAGGTCGCCGTCGTTGGCCAACCAGAGGTCGGGGTCTCCATCGTCGTCGTAGTCGAAGAATAGGACGGCGTGGGTCTGGCCGCTAGGGTCTCCATAGCGGTTCTTCCTGCTATCGAGGCCCTGCGGATCATAGCCTTGGTATGCTCGGCCCGTCTTGGAGTCCAAAAACATCAGCGGCTGTCCCTCTGAGTTGAGCATGAATATCTCGGGGCCTCGAACGCCAGCCGACTCGGTGACGTCATCAAATGTGAGGTCTCCATTGTTCCGGTACAGGACGTTGTAGTGGCCCGGGTGAGAGGTCTCATCATACGCGAAGTAGTCCTCTGTGATCATGTTCCCTACGTAGATGTCCAACCAGCCGTCCCCGTCCACGTCAGCGCAGGCGACACTGGCGGTGGAGCGAATGTTGACTGCGACAGCAAAGGCCAGTTCCGTCATCTCTCTGAAAGTACCGTCACCATTGTTGACGAACAGCCGGTCCTTAATGGCTTCGCGGAGACTTCGGGCAACGTTGTCATTCTCAAGAGCCGACCTGTAGTCAAGGCTTCTGCCAGGCGCGCCCCGTGCTCCGACGTAGAGGTCCTGGTACCCATCGTTGTCCAGGTCGCAGGCGACCGCCCCGGAACTATGACTCCCCTCGGCGGCCACGCCGGCGGCGGCAGCGACCTCAATAAATTGTCCATCGCCTTCGTTGCGGTAGAGGTAGTTGGAGTTTCCGAGGCTGGAAGTGACGTAGAAGTCGAGGTCTCCGTCCCGGTCGTAATCGAATACCACTGCGCCAGGCCTCCAGTTCCACACCTGGTCGCCTGGGCCGGCCGCATTTCGTAGCGCATAGGGCGCTACGTTGGTGAACGGCACCACGGGAGCACGGTTCAGCCCAAGATAGAACTCCCGATCACGGTCGCTCTCGGCCAGCAGCTCGAAGCCATTCGACATGTTGTCGTCCAGAGCCGCGACGACTTCGGGTTGACTGGAGCGTTGGTCGGGGTTCGCCGCCCGCGCAGCCAGCGTGGACTCTCTCAGTCCAGGCCCGTCACTTTCAGATAGTAGATCGATGGCCAGTACTCCCAGACCGCCGACTAAGCCAAGACCCCAAGTCGCCGCCACAAAGGTGACTATCGCCCTTCTGGGCAGGACTTTAGCGAGTCCCCAGAATGTAATAGGCCCCCCGGCCGCCGCGGCAAACAGGAGTGTAGCCGCCGGCGCGGTGCCCATACCAACAAGCAGCAGCGCTGCGACGAGGGGGATCTCGAACATGAGGGGCACGTTTATCAACACCCCGAGGGTCGCGGCAATTGCAACTCCCGTTGGGTTGTTCCCGAGCCAAGTGGACACCGTGGCCGGGCTGATCCACTGGACTACCAGCCCGCTGGCAAAACCCGCGATGACCATGACCGGACCGAGCTGGACCAAGTATCGAAAGCTGGCTCTGATCCAGAGCAGGGACCCCTCCGCTATCGCCTCTTTCCAGGTGGCGTCAAGGGCCTTTAGGGGAGTTGGGACTTCTGGAGTGGAGGTGACTTTCTCCGATCTTGCAGCTGCCAAAGCCACGAGGGGACCAATCAGCAATACGCCCAGCAGACTCAGAGCTATGCGCGAGCCTGAGAGCATGGGCGCGAAGACCAGGGCTGCCATGATCAAGGCCGGCAAGTTCAGCGTGGCCGAGCCCTGGACGATCGAGATTGTTGCTTCTACACTAGCGCCTCGTTTACGAAAGGCGCTGGATATCGGGACTATGCATGCAGAGCACAGGGTCACGGCCGGGCCGACGATAAGACCCTTTAATACTCCCTTCAGCCCCCTCTTCGAAAACGCCTTGCCGTCGGAGATTCCAGGGAAGAGAAACGCCTCGGCGACACCCGCGGCGAGAAACGCGAAGGTCATGCCGACGGCAACGAGTCCAAGATAGGTGACTGAGAAATCCCACCACCTGGACCACAGAGTGGTTTCCGGGCCCGACTCGATGCAGAATCCCTGGAAGCACTGGATCGAGGACCCGCTGATCGCTTCGAGGTCGCCCTCGACGATCCCGAACTTGGGCAGGCGGTTGAATAGCAGGAACAGGAGCAGGAGGACGCCGAATATGACGAGTCCCACCGCCCGCTTCTTCTTGGTGGCAGTATCGAGTGGGATCAGCCAGTTCAGCATCGGGCCCTCGCGACCTTCATTCTAAACGCTGCGGCAAGGATGTCTAGGTTAGACGTCAGCCAGGCCTTGATGCTGCGACCGAGTCGTCCTGAAGCTGCGGAGGGTTGTATACTCGGAGTCAACAACGCCGAGGTGAAGCATGGGGAAGGAAGAGAACATTCGAGTCTGTCATGATTTTGTAGCGGCCCATCGGGCGCACGATATCCCGAAGATGGTGACATTTCTTGCCGACGACGTCACCATCCGAAGTGCCGCGGGTCGCGACAAGCCGCCGTTCAAGGGGAAAGAGGAAGCTGCGGCACACTGGAGGTCAATGTATACGACCTTCCCGGACTTCAGGATGGACGTGATCGAGGCTACAGCAGTGGGAGACAGGGTGCTAGCCGAGATTGAACACGGCGGCACGATGATGGGAGCAATGAAGGGAGCGTCCGAGGACTGGGAGGCTACGCACTACCCGTTCTCACAGCTCAAGGACGAGGGGCCGACCGGCAAGAGCTATCGGGTGCAGAGTGTCTTCAGGATGGATTTCTCCAATGGGAAGATTCGTTCGATAATGTCCTACTGGGACACCATGTCCATGCTAGGCCAACTGGGGCTGTTGCCTGACTGAAGCTCCGCAGGTTATCTACGCCGAGGTAGGGTCGGCGCCGACCTGTTGCAGCATCCCCAACCTGTCAAAGACGCCCCAGAACTCTGCCACCTTGTCCCCCTCCAGCCGAAAGATAACGATCGCCAGCGCATCGATCGACCTTCCAGTAGCCGGGACGCCCATGAGGGGTCCGCGGTGCGTCCCGCGGTTAGCCACGCGGCAAGCTACTCTATCGCCTCCGACTACTGTGTCGAGAATGACATGCTTGAGGTCGGGGATTGCCGCAAAGAACGCCCGTGAATACTCTCTGTGGGTTGACAGATCCATGGGCGGGACGCCGGGGTGGTGTCCGGTATAGTCGGATGTGCAGAGCTCCGGGGCCGGGCCCATCTGCCGGTCCAGCTCCTCGAACCATCGGTGGACGAGCTCCACGTGCTTTTCGGACATGGGACGATGTTCCTCTCGCTTGCAGTGCAGGTAGGCCTCGCTCCGGGATGGTAAATGCGACTGTCAAGTTGGTCAACTGCCGTAGACGGCGAAGTCGATTGCTGGTGGAGATGTGGTTTGACACTCGATCCTGGACCTAACTACACTGGCCGGTGCTGGCGAGCGACAGGAACGAGATGCTTCGGCGTTCATTTGGGTACCTGATTGTAACCGCACTGTTCACGACCTCCGTAGCAGGCTGTGGTTCTAGTGACGCCGAGCCCGCTGAGATCGAAAGTTCCCCCACGATTGGCGCGCCCGCGGCTGCAATCGGTCGAGACGCCACACCGCCTGCCGGTGCCGGCACAGTTGCGGCCGATCTGCGAACTTACGTGCACCCGTCGGGTCTCTGGGAGGTGAGCTACCTCCCCGGCGCCCAGATTACCGGCCCCGTGTGGGACGAAGAACAGTCGTTTGAGGGCGTCGAGTTCACATCCCCCCTCAGCGAGGAGAGCTTCCTCGCGCTCGGCATCACAAGACTTGAGGGACGGGAGTACCGGACTTCAGAAGAGTGGTCTCTCAGTATCCTGGAAAAGACCCAGGAGAGCAGCTCCTCCTATGAGCTGCTCTCCTGGGAGCAGTTCGCCGTCGGAGCATTCCTGGGATACGAGGCGGTCTTCTCCCGGACCGGCGGCGCGTTCGACTTCGTTCATGTCGAGCTGCATGTAGTCGCGGGCACGGGCACCTACAGGGTGGTTGGGGTCACTGACCGGGTCGTGTGGAGTGACAATGAGGAGCTTCTTCGGACCCTGGTACAGTCATTCAGACTAGGAGGTAGGTAGTCCTACCTCGCCTCCACCAGTGTGAGCACTCTCTTGGGACTCTCGACGACAATCGTGTTGACCTGCTCCGCGGTTACGCCTTGCGTCTGTAGATAAGGCATGAACTTGTCCAGCAGATAAGCGTATCCCGTCCCACCATAGGCGGTGAGGAAGGTCTTGAAACAGATGTCGTGTGACAGCAGGATACGGTCTCCGAATCCAGCGTCGATGAGCTCGGGAATGACTTCCGCTACCAGAGCGTCTGTCGCGGCATCGGGCCCCGTCGGATCGGGGCCGTGCCGCCTGAGGCCTGTTGCCAGGGGTACGACGGGTCGTCCAAGCTGATCGAACTGCACATAGACACCGAGGTCGAGCAGGTCGAGCAGGAACGACACGTCGCCCGCATACGATCCACTGTGGCCAAAGATGGTCCGCGTGAGGTCCGCCCCCTCCCTCGCAAGTATCTCTGCGACCTCGAAACGCTCCCGTCCTATCCCGCCGTGATGGAGGGAGATGGCCACGCCTGTGGCTCTGCTCGCCCAAGCCGTAGCCTGGAGACTCTTGACTTCGTTGGGCGTGATCGGATCGCCGTTGATACCCACCTCTCCGATGATGCCGGAGCGAATTCCTGTCTCGCCAACTCCCGCAGTGATGTCTCGGATGATCTCCTCTGCCAGGTCCTCCGGAGTACGCTGGTCCATGTCCGGTGGATGGCTGACCTTCTGGTACCAGCCAGAACCGATCACGACGTTGAGTCCCGTTGCGCCGGCGACTCTCTTTACTCCTTGGGGATTCCGGCCGCACCCAATGTTGGTTACGTCGACGATGGTGCGGCCGCCAACCTCTTGAAATTTCGAGGCCTCGGCGATTGCCAGGAGCTCATCGTCCAGCACGAAGTTGTCCTTGATCGCCTTTCGACCCCTGGCCAGGTACAGATTCTCAAGGGTCAATTTGGCATCCCAGAGCTCCATGTCCTCGGGGGTTGGATCGGGTGGGGGAGTGTTCCACCACGATATGTCGCAGAAGAGGTGCTCGTGCATGAGAGTGGGGCCGAGGTCGTTCGGATCAACTGGCCCGTTGACCGTGATTGCCTTACCTGCCATGTCCGGCATTGTGGCCTCCTGTGTCTCCAGACCCTGTGCTCTCAGAAGACGGCTTGGCTCTGGCTGGATGGCGATCCTATCTCTAGTCTGCCTGGCCGTCAACGAAACTGGAATATGCCTGCCCCCAGGACTCCGTGCTATATTTGGCTCGAGACGACTCGCCATGTGAGTGAGTCGATGGACGTCTCAGTGGAGGTTGAGCAATGGTAGATCCCGTCGCGGAATATGGCATAAGCGTCACACAAGATGTGATGGTCCCTATGCGGGACGGCGTCAGGCTGGCAGCGGACATATACCGACCCACCATAGATGGCGAGACGGCCCAAGGGCGATTCCCCACGATCCTGGGCCGTACTTCGTATGACAAGGCTAACCCGGTCATGTGGGTCGACCCGGTCGCTAACTTCTTCACGGCCCGAGGATATGTCGTGGTGCTACAGGACCTCAGAGGCAGAGGGCACTCGGAAGGCACGGGCCAGTACTTCCACACGGCCAACCCTAGGGAGGGTCAGGATGGCTACGACACGGTCGAGTGGATCGCGGCCCAGCCCTGGTCAAGCGGGAAAATAGGTACGGTGGGTTCCTCTCACGGAGGCAAGGTCCAGACGGCGATGGCCCTGGAGCGACCTCCTCACCTTACCGCGATGTGGACAGACGTAAGCACGGTGAACTTCTACGATGGCACGGGCCGCGTCGGGGGAGCTATGGCACTCCACATGTTCGGCGCCATGCATCTCCATGCCCACGATGCCCAGGAGATCCAGGACAATCCTTCGGCCCGTCAGATGGTTATGGAGGCGATGGAACAGATGAGGGAGTGGGTGTTTAAGACTCCGTTCAAACCTGGCCACACGGCGCTGTCTGTAGTTCCCAACCTCGAAGGCGTCTTCTTTGACTACTACTATCGAGGAGAGTACGACAAGTTCTGGGCGCTGGAGTGCAATAACTACGTGCCTCACTTCGAGAGACACTCGGAAATCCCGTTGACGATCAGCGGCGGCTGGTACGACGCGGTGTTGCGGTCGACCGATGTTTACGCAACGGCCATGCTGAAGAGGAAGAACGTCTGCACGCGCCTCATCATGGGCCCCTGGACCCATACTTCGATGAGGGGCAAGGGTGCAAGCTACGCGGGTGACATCGACTTCGGACCAGAGACCGACTGGGGAGATGCTGTTTACAACGAAGAGAGGCTCCTCTGGTTTGACCGGTGGTTGAAAGGGGTTCCTACCGGTGTAGAGAAGGAACAGCGCGTACGGCTCTTCGTCATGGGAGGAGGCGATGGCCGCCGCAACACCGACGGACGCCTCAACCACGGAGGCCGGTGGCGAGAGGAAAACGAATGGCCGCTTAGCCGTGCGTGTATGTCGAAGTATTACCTTCGCTCTAATGGAGCACTAACGTTAGAAGAGCCGGGGGACGAGGACGCGCCGGCGAGCTTCACATTCGATCCTCAACATCCGGTGCCCACCGTTGCCGGCAGTGTGACGGGGTTCTACGAGTTGGTACGGCTCCCCGAAGGGATCGACGAAAGCTACGTGCCGCCCCGGGCCAGAATGCGAAGCGTCGTCACCAGTGGCGGCGCCCATCAGAAGGAGGAGCCCGGCATAATCGGTGCGCGGCCTCCCTATCCCACGCTGTCGGACAGGCCCGACGTGCTCGTTTACCAGACCCCGGCGCTGGGAGATGACGTGGAGGTCACGGGGTCTGTCACGGTGAGATTGTGGGCCTCTTCTACGGCTGTGGACACGGACTTTACGGCACGGCTGGTGGACGTATACCCGTCGACCGAGGACTACCCTTCCGGATACCACCTGAATCTTACCGACTCGATCATCAGGGCTCGCTACAGAAACGGATTCGAAAAGGCGGAGTTGATGGAACCGGGAGAGGTCTACGAAGTGGAGCTCAGTCTCACGCCGGTGAGCAACCTCTTCAAGTCAGGCCACCGGATCAGGGTGGATATATCCAGCTCGAACTTTCCGCGCTTCGACGTGAACCCCAACACTGGGGAGCCGGTGGGACGACACTCCCACATGCCGGTCGCGCGCAATACCATCCACCTGTCGCGCGAACGGCCGTCTCACGTCGTATTGCCCATCGTGCCTGCTGGGTAGGGGACCAGGGCCCCGCCGCGTGTTAGTTGTCCATGCCCCTGCACAGGACCGGAATCTCTCGCTCTACCTCGCCGTTCCGCATTCCGTAGATCCTATCACGCAGGTTGACCGCGAGAGATATGTGGTTGGGCAGAATCTCCAGGCGTTCTCCGATCGATACGCTCCCAGGGTCACTCAGAGTAAGAATACCGATCTCCTCCGTCAGCCGGTCGACGCTGATCCCGGGCCGGCCGATTACTGACCCGTAGCTGGGACTCCACGAGCCCAAGCCTCCGACTTTGGCGGCCGTGAACAGCATGGGATCGGCGCCGAAGGTCTTATAGCCGCCGTCGACGCACGCGCGGTCCGGAGCCGGCGTGCTGACCACTGTCACGAGGACGGTTCCAGAGCATGCCTCCTCCTGTATCCCAAACGCACTCGCATACCCTCGATCGCCGAAGACGTAGGCACCCGGGTGGATCTCCGTTATTTCAGGAAAATCCGACGCATACTCGCAGAGCGCCCAGGCAGTCGGGGTCGAGCCTGCGATCACGTGCTCTATGCTAATCCCGATCTTTCTGAGAGATCGAGCACTCTCTGACATAATCGAAGCGCTCTCGTACGCGATTTCCTTGACGGCCTGGGCCGAGGGCAGGCTCATTGCTGACTCGTGCGTGATGATACCCACTAGCTCGATGCCTGCAATCCGGGCAAGCTCTCGGGCAACTCTGAGCGTCGGCTCGCCTGGAGATACCCCGAATCGATTGCAGTTGGTGTTGATCTTCAGCAGCACGGGGACTTCCTTGTCGGAGGCCGCACCGACCTCGCCGATGGCTCTGGCGCCCTCAACGCTGTCCACGACGCAGCTGATGTCCGCCCTTGTGTGGAGGGCATGTAAGGCCTTCAGCTTGTGGTGGCCATAGAAGGGATGGACGACCATAATGTCCGACTGCCCGGCATCTGCGTAGACGGCCGCCTCGCCCAGTTTGGAGACTGAGACGCCAATCGCCCCGGCATCGAGCTGCAGTCCAGAGACGTATGTGCCCTTATGTACCTTTGTGTGGGGTCTGAGCTTTATCCCGGCCTTTGCGGCCATGCTAGCCATGGCATCGATATTCCCCTGGAGCTTGTCAAGATCGACCACGATCGACGGTGTGTCGAGGTCCGGATAGAGAACGTCCTTCCTTACCAAGGAGCAACCTCCCCTGTTGCTACTCCGACAGTTTCCCTTTGCCTATACATGGGAAGGCCCAAGAGCTCCTACCACGAGGCTCCTGGGCCTTCCCACTACTTGTCAGCAGTCTCTAGGTCTACTGTTCGAGCCAGACGCTCTCGAACCACAGCACGAGGTAAAGGTCCTCGAGACCGTTCACACTCTTGTGTTCGCCGTGCCAGTCCTGCAGCTGTACGAAGGAAATGGAAGCGACTTGGTCAACGAAGATCTGGTTCCATTCCCTGTAAAGCCTGGCCCGCTCGTCGTTGTCCGTGGTCTGAGTCGCCGCCAGCGCGAGCTCGTCCATCTCCGCATTGCACCACTTGCCCATGGAGTCTACGCCTGGGCAGAGCCAGCGCTGTGCGATGTGCAGACTTGGCTCAGGAGGATTGGCAGCGCCGTTGAAGCTGACTTGGTTGTTATATTTCCAGTCTGGGCCGCAGTCACCTCGCCCAAGGGCACATGACCAGTCGGCAACCCTGTCCATATGGAGGACTGCATCGACACCCACATCCTTCAGCTGTTGTTGGACCGACGCCAGAATAGGCTGGGTCCAGGGGGCATCCCAAGCTACGAAGTTGATCTCACTCAGACCGACCTCTTCAAAGAGCCTCTTGGACTCCTCCTTGTCCTGCCTGATCTCAGGGAAGCCGGCCGGGCCGAACGGGAGATTTTCCGGAGTCGACTGGTTGGTCCACAGTGGACTCCCGGATTCTCCGAAGCCAACAGCTGCCAGCTCGTCCTTGTCGATCGCAAGCAACAGGGCCCTTCTGGCACGAACGTCGCTGAAAACGTTGTCCCCTGTGGTCCTCTGATGCTCGAACGTCATGTACAGGTGCTGTGTGCTGAACGCCGTCGGTACGGCTCGAGCATTCGGGTCGTTCTCGAGACTCGGAGCGAGCTTGGCCGGCAGCTGCCAGTACGCATGGACCGCTCCAGTCTTAAGCGCGGCTATCAAAGCCGTCGCGTCTGCAATCGTCCGCACCTCGACGCCGTCTAGATATGGCAGCGCCTCTCCGTCTTCGCCCATCTTCCAGTAGTCGGCGAACCGCGTGGTGGTGACCTTCTCGCCGGGGATGAACTCGACGAACTCAAAGGGGCCGGTCCCTATGGGTTTACCGAAGTTGTCCTCGGCTCCGGCCGAGCCTCCCTGGGCGTCGTTGACGTTCTCCTTGGCTACCAGGTAGTGGCGCTCGAACTGGTCCGGGAAGACCGAGCTCGCCTTGTCATTGGTGAACTTCAGGGTCATTGGGTCGACCACTTCGATACTCTGCACGCCGAACAGGCCTTGGCTCCAGCTGGACTCCAAATCGATAGAACGCTGACTGCTGAACCTAAGGTCTTCCGCCTCCATCGACCGTCCCGAGTGGAACTTCACCCCGTCCTGGATTTTAAAGGTGTAGTTCGTCAGGTCCGATGAAACCTCCCACGAATTCAGCAGGTGGGGCCCCACCAAGCCGTCGGGCTTGTACTTCACGTATGGCGCAAGAAATGCGTCCCAGGCATTCCGATTGTTCAGGGGTCCTACCGCGTGACCGTCCACGGTTGTGATCTGCTGCGGCGTTCCGATGATGAACGTCCCTCCGCGCTGGATGTCTGACATCGCGGCAGGCGGCTCCGTGGCCGCAGGTACGGGAGTCGGATCTTCCGGTACGGGCGTGGCTGCCGGTTTGGCCGTCGGCGCTGGGGGTCGGGTCGTAGGACTCGGGGTCTCGTCGTCATCACCCCCGCAGGCCATCGCGGCGACCAGCACCAGTGCCATAACTGGTCCCAGTGTCGAAATCAACAATCTGATTCTCAACGAGCACCTCCTTGATGATCCCTTCATCCGGCGTCCTGCCGGATTTCGGCCAGTCTACGCGCCTCGAAGTCTAGGGTCAAGCGTGTCCCTGAGCGCGTCGCCGATGACGTTGAATCCCCAGACAGCGGTGAATATGAACAGTCCAGAGAAGGTGACTTGCCAGGGAGTCAACCAGATCTCCCGGTACCCGAATTGAAGCTGTGTCCCCCAGGAGGAGTTTGGCGGCTGAACTCCAAGACCAAGGAAGCTTAGAGTTGCTTCGATCAGTATTGCGATGGCCAAGCCCAGCGTTATCTGAATCGTCAGCTCAGGGAGCGTATTGGGCAGGATGTGCCTCAAGGCAATCCTGGGAGGGGAAGCCCCCATGGCGTAGGTCGCGAGTATATACTCACGCTCCTTCTCTCGCAGCGTTCCCGCTCGTATTATGCGGGCGACGGCAGGTATTATCGTAACGCCGATGGCCAGCATTACGGGAAAGAGTCTGCCATCGAAGATCGATGCTATGACAAGCGCCAACAAGATGGATGGAAAGGCCAGGATGCCATCTACGATGCGCATTAGCACAGCATCGACCATGCCTCTCAAGAAACCAGCCAGAAGCCCTATCGGTATGCCGAATATCAGGGCTACAGCTTCCGCTCCTGCGGCCACGGTCAGAGAGACCCGCCCGGCATGCATCAGGCGGCTCAGCAGATCTCGGCCCACCTCATCCGTTCCCATCGGATGCTCCAGCGAAGGGCCGGAATTGATGCTCTTGTAGTCGGTCTTCAGACGGTCGTGCGGCGAGACCCATGGTGCGAAGATCGAAACGAACACAAGGACTGTCAGAATCAGAGTTGCAATCAGCGTCACCGGCTTCCTTAGAAAGACCCGGGCGAAAGCAAGGGACCTGCTGCCCTTGGATTTGACCGTGCCCAGACTGCTCCGGGCAGCGCCCTCCGCCTGTCGGACCGGGGTTGTCCCTTCGCTGGGCTGGGTCATTGTTGGCTCCTCGCCAATACTCGGGCAGGGGGTCGCCATTCTTGAGTCTCGATGCCCACTAGTACCTGATCCTCGGGTCGAGGTAGGCATACAGGATGTCCACAACGATATTGATGATCATGAACAGCGCCGCGTAGACCAGCACGGTTCCTTGGACAATCAGGAAGTCGCTCGTCTGTATAGCTTCGATTGTGAACCACCCAAGTCCTGTCCAGCCGAACACGAACTCGATGACGACCGTTCCCGCGAGCAGATGTCCGGACTGCAGACCTATGAAAGTCACGGTGGGTATTAGGGCGTTCTTCAAGGAGTGCCGGAGGATGACGACCGCTTCTGAGAGGCCCTTGGCGCGGGCGGTCCTGACGTAGTCCTGCTCAAGGACCTCAATCAGACTTGCCCTCAGGAAACGCATCGCTGGAGCTGCCACCAGGACGGCCAGGGTGACCACGGGCAGCGCGATTAGCTGGAAGTGCTTGACCGGATCGTCGAATATCGACACGTATCCAGAGGAAGGCAGCCACCCGAGATTCACCGCGAAGACTATGATCAGCATGATGGCCAGCCAAAAGGATGGAATCGAAATCCCGGCTGTGACGATTGCGGTCACGGCGTTGTCTACCCAGGACCCGCGGAAAAGGGCGGCAAGAACCCCGCTCACGAGAGCTACGGGGAGGCCCACCATTAGGGCAACAAAGGCAAGCTCCATCGATTTTGGCAACCGCTGGCCGATGAGCTTTAGGACCGAAAAGCCGTTGAGATAGGAGTAGCCCAAGTCTCCCCGGATCACCCCCCACTGCCAATCGAGGTACTGGACAACCAATGGCCGGTGCAGTCCCAGGTCCTCTCGCAGCGCGTCAATCATGTCCTTGGTCATCTCGGGGTTTTCGGCCGCCAGGAAGGTGACAGGGTCGCCGGCTGGCACACGCATCAGGGCAAAGGTGATCGCCCCGATGATGAGAAAGACCGGGATAGCTTGCAACAGCCTGTTGGCTATGTACTGTGTCACGGTCGGGCTTCAGTCCTGCCAGAGCTCAACGGTCGATGAACGGACGTGTGTCGAAAATGGAATCCAGCTACCCGCGGGACTGTGCGACGGCGTTGTGCCAGTGCTGTCCCAAGCACTGCCACCCGTCCCCTGCGGGTTACGCCCAAACGGCCTCCTGGAGCTACAGCCTAGCCGCGACCCTCTTTTAGAGACGTAGCTCCGACCTTGCTGCGGCGAGGTGCTCCGGCAAGTGAGTGTCCTTCATGAACTTCATCAGGTAATTGTGGAGCTCCCCGGCAACCTCAGGATTAGCACCTATGACATTGCGTTCCTGTTGAGGATCGGATGTCAGGCAGTAGAGTTCCGACTCCCCATCCGGAGAGTACAGTAGCGCCCAATCGTCGGCTGTGATTGTGGTAACGGGAGAGACTAGCAAGTTGCGGCGCACATGGTCCACTGACCTCACGGGGTCTCCGGGATTGGCGAACGGCACAGTGGTTATGGTGAATTCGCGTCCTTGGCTGGAGCGGTCTCGGATTGAGGGTACGAGCGAATTTCCCTCCACCCACTTGGGTACCTGGTGGCCCGTCAGGTCAAGAACGGTGGGCATCAGGTCGACGGCTGAGGTTATGCCCCCGTAGGTGCCCGCCTCCACTCCTGGAACGTAAATGATCAGTGGAATGAGAGTGACTTCCTCGTAGAGGGGCGAGCGGTCCCAAGGGGCCGCCGGCTGGATGTACACCTTCTCCGTAGCCTGGGGGAGCTTTGCGAGGTTCATCTTTCCGAAGAAACCATGCTCGCCATAGTAGAAGCCGTGGTCGGACGTGAAGATGATGGCAGTGTTGTCCATCAGACCCATTCTCTCCACCATTCCGAGCAGGTAGCCGAGCCAAGTATCCACAAGGGTGACTTCGCCACAGTAGGCGGCGTGGGCCTTCCTAACCTTTTCCTCGGTGAGCCCTGGCACGTCGCGCCAGTGGCCGTAGGCTGCTCTCACTTCCTCACCGTCGTATTCCGGCATGTAGAGCTTGGTGTAGTACTCCGGCGCGTCCCAAGGCTCGTGGGGGTCCCAAACATCTATATGAAGGAAGAAGTCCTCTTCATGGTGACGCTCCAGCCATCTCATTGCCCTGATAACCGTCTGGGCAACATTGGTGTCCGACTCGTAACGCCAATCGGCCCTCACGTCTCTTGCCTCTGCCTGGTCCTTTATGGCCTGGTGGCCGACGTCGCGCTGAAAGCTGGTCTGTTGGCCCGTGTACATCTGGAACGACTGGAATCCCCTGTCGTAGTTCATGCCACGGCGCACATAGAAGGGGGTATCTACCATTGCGGCGGTGTGGACTCCCTCTTCTGAGAGGAGCTCGGCCAGGGTTTCAACGTTGTCAGGAAGAGGCTCCCATCCCATAAACGACATTATCCAGCGGCCGGTCGCGAAGTCTGCACGCGCTGGCATGGTAGGGAAGCCAGCCGCATAATGTCTGTCGAACCGCACGGATTTTGACGCAAGGGAGTCGAGGGCCGGGGTTATGATGTCTGGCTTCTTACCGTAGGCTCCAATATGGTCCTGCCGAAAGGTGTCGGAGACTATCCAGATTACGTTAATGGTTCGACCTCAAAGCCCATAGGATCGCTACGAAATCCCAGTACCGCGCTAGGGCAACGGATTGGGCCGTAAGCTTACGCGGCACAGACCTTGTTGTCCATCCCTCGAACGGTAGTCTGCACGGCCGCCCCAGGCAGGGCAATCGCATTTTAGGTGGAGAGGACCTTGAGCAAGTATTCATAGTCCCATCCGGCCTTCTTCCGCTTGGCCTTGATGCCGACCTTTGCGGTTGTTTCCTGTTTGAGCATGTTCACCGCCATATGCCTGACGACCGCCAAGTTCTGGTCCGCATTGCCAGTTCTGACCCTACTGCGGTCCTCATGGAAGGCCATGTCCAAGACCCAATACAGGCTGTTCTCGATCCCCCAATCACAGTTCAGACATTTGACAAACCCGCACGCATGTGCTACAGCCCCCCCAATGCCAACCACCGACGCTCCCTCTGCGCTCTCCGCGTACTCTGCGGTTGGACCATCCCCGTACCTGTCGGCGTCACTGTCTCACAGGTGTCTCGCGAACGTCTCACAAGCGTCTCGCCAAATCTCGACGCCCAGCTATGAAATCACCATAAATGATAACAAGTGAGACACATCTGGAGGATTTTCCGTCGAGCAACGCCAGGCCCTGCCTCACCTCGCGGTCTCCGGCTCGCTCACCGGAGGCGAGCCAATGTCAAAATGCGATTGCCCTGCCCGCCCCAGGCTTGACCCTTGTCGATTGGCGGTGCTAGTGTCCACTTGGCCCTGAAGAAGCGTTTCCCCGAAGTGGCCAGGAGCTGAGCAGTGCGAGTCTACGAAACACCCGAGTGGGTGACGTTTCCGGAGGAAGACTGGCAGACCATAACGCCTGAAAATGCTGGCTTGGACCCAGCTGGGTTCCGAGGTTTCCTCGATAGTATTGATGCCGCGGGCGCCTCCATAGGGGGCGAGGCACACGAGGGTGACGATTGGGGCACTGTCATCACACGTGGCGGTTACCTGTTGTACACGTGGGGCGACAAGGACTTCAGGTTTCAGACCGCCTCCATGGCCAAGGCATTTTCGCGAGCCGTCTTCGGCCTGGCTGTCCGTGAAGGAATGGTGGAGGGAGACGATCTAGTAAGTGACACTTGGACCGGCGAAGGGCAGCTGTCTCACCCTCACAAACACCTGGACCGAGGCCACCATAGTCCACTGACTTGGGACCATCTGCTCGGTTATAAGTTCGGCCACGCGCACCTCGGAGGTTTTCCAATCAATCACGGCTACTACTGGGAGAAGGGCCCGTCGGGTCTGAGTAGGGGTGAGGAGGAGGCGCCGAACACTATGGACTGGCGTGCCCCCTTCTGGGAGGTTCCTGACTGGGCTCACTGGACTGGTGATCCTTTCTACGACAACTACGCTCACGTCGAGCCGGGTACCATCGGCCACTACAGCGGTGGAGGGATGTGGCGACTTACTCAGGCGCTGACGGTGCTCTGGAACCAGGACATCAAGAAGGTCTTGGATGAAAGGCTGTTCTCCAAAATCGGGATCAAGGCGCATAACTGGCAATGGCCGGACGGAAGGGCCATGCGCGATGACAGGGGCTTCTATCCTCAGTGGCCCACACACGGCGCCTACCTCGACCCACCCTATGAAATCGACGGGCAGACCGTGCGAGGCGGCCCCGGCTGGGCTGTCATGAATGCTTCAGACCTTGCGCGTTTCGGCCATCTCGTGGCTACCAGGGGCAATTGGAAGGGCGAACAGCTCATTGATCCCCAATGGCTGCGTGGTCACAGCGGAGGAAACGGCAGCGGCGTCTCTGGTGAGAGCAGGCACTACACGGCGCTGGCCAGCGTCGCGACACGTGGAATCGATCATCCCTTCGCGGTCGCCCGAGAGAGCTTTCTTCCGGCCGAGCTGTTTGTGGGGCCTGTGAAGACCGCGTCAGCGTGACCATTGCCTTCGGGGAGGCTAGCGATTGACTGAAGAGATTTGCTATTCGGACGCGACTCGCCTTGCCGAGCTCATTCGCTCGAAGGCTCTCTCTCCGGTCGAGGTGACGACTGCCTTCCTGGACCGTATTGATGCCGTGAATCCCCGGATAAATGCTGTTGTTACTCTGGCGGAAGATGCTCTGCACCGGGCGCGAGAAGCCGAGGCGGCCGTAATCCGGGGCGACGAGCTGGGACCACTGCACGGGGTACCCTTCACAATTAAGGACTGTATCGATACAGCGGGCGTGCGGACCACAAGAGGCTCCAAGCTGTTCGAGAACCGTGTGCCAGAAGACGACGCGCCGGTAGTCAGACGCCTGAAGGACGCAGGCGGCATTCTGCTGGGAAAGACGAACATGCCGGAGTTCGCGCTGTGGTGGGAGACCGGGAACGCGGTGTTCGGCAGGACGGAAAACCCTTGGATGGCCGGTAGGAGTGCGGGCGGTTCCAGCGGTGGGGAGGCGGCCGCGATAGCCGCGGGACTTTCTCCCTTCGGCGTAGGCAGCGACGTCGGAGGATCAATCCGTCAGCCTGCCGGCTACTGCGGAATCGTGGGTCTCAAGGCAACCCACGGACGGGTTCCGTTGACCGGCCACTGGCCCGAAACGCTCTTGAGGTATATGCACGTCGGCCCAATGGGGCGATCGGTTCGTGATGTCAACCTGGGTCTTTCAATAATGTCCGGGCCCGACGGTCTCGATCACTACGCAGGTTCTCTTCCCTCATACGAAAGTCCGGCCTTGGACGAGCCGCTGCCTCGGCTTCGCATCGGCTGGTGTTCAGACGGCCCGTTCGCTCCCGTCGCAAAAGAGGTGCGAGCCACTGTCGGCGACGCTGCCTCGGCCTTGGAGGCGCTAGGCTGCGAGGTCGAGCAGACATCTCTGGACACCTGGACTGAGCTCGATCCCCAGCAGCTCACCATGGTTATCTATGCATCGGAGGGCAGTCACTACCTGAAACCCGTAATCGCCGGACGTGAGGAGGAACTGTCGCAGCCCATGAGGCGGCGCATGGCATGGCCGGCGCCAGACTTCAGCGACTATTTGGACGCGCTGCAGAAGGTGGAGATGCTCCGGCAGGCAACGGCGGACCTGTTCACCGAATACGATCTGCTGCTCTGTCCCACGAGCCCGATCCCGGCCAATCCCCACGACCCCATCTCGCTCGAGGCTGGAGTAATGGACTTTCCTCCATCCACGATACACGTGGACGGGCAGGCTGTAGCAGGTCGGAATGCGCTTCGGGCCACGATCCCAGCCGACTTCACGGGCTCTCCGGCCATCTCAGTCCCGTTTGGCTGGTCCAGCGATGGACTTCCCATCGGCGTCCAGCTCATCGGACCTCACCTGGCAGACGCGCTGGTACTCCGAGCGGCGTCCGCGCTGATGGGGCAGGGAACCGCAGCCGGTCGACATCCACCGGTCTGAATGCGTCAGTCCGGCACCTGACCTAAATCCACACAGGCCCGCAGAGCCAACATTCGATAGGAGCGACACACTAGATGGAGAAGACCGCTGACTTTGTAGTAATCGGGGGCGGTATTCTGGGAGCCAGCACCGCACACTTCCTCTCCAAGAAGGGCATCGGTAAGGTCGTTCTTCTCGAGAAGCAGGGGCTGGCTTCGGGCAGTACCGGGCATTCGGCGGCGAACGTTCGAACGTACTATTCGAACCCGGTCACGGCGCAGCTTGCATGGCGCGCTGTCCATATGTTCGAAGGAGATGTGGATGAGCTCGGGGGCGACTCAGGGTTCCAACAGGTGGGGTTCCTGCTGTTGTTGGACGAGGACAACCGGGAGACTGGACAGCAGATACTTCGGACAGAGCGGGAGAATGGAGTGGAGGTGGATGACCTTTCGGTGGAAGACGTCAGCGAGCTTGTCCCTCAGCTGGATCTTCGGGGGATTGTTGGAGCCATATTCGAGCCGCGCTCAGGCTACGCTGATCCGGTGAAGACGACCAGGAGCTTGGTGGAACGTGCCAGGGGCTGGGGTCTACTCGCGTACGAGGGAATAGGAGCCACCGGTATACGCCTGGAGGGTGACAGGGTCGTCGCCGTGGATACGGACGATGGCCCGATACAGACCCCCGTCGTGGTTAACGCGGCCGGCCCATGGGGTTACCAGGTGGGACGATGGGTAGGCGAGAACGATTCAATCCGTTGGAGTCGCGAGACGGACCTCTTACTACGGCTGCCTGAGGGCTTTGGTCCGCTGCCGGTGGTCTCCGACCCAGGCTTGCGGTTCTACCTCCGGCCTCAAGACGGCGACAAAATTCTGGCTGGCCTGGGCTTCCCGAAGGAGATCGAGCCACTCGACATCGACGATTACAGCCAGGAACTCGACCCAACCAGCCGCAGTCGAATTATGGAACCCTTGGCGCGACGAATGCCTTCGCTTGCGGGGGCGCAGTTCCTACACGGTTGGGCATCCGTCTACACGATCACCGACGACTGGCATCCCCTGGTCGGATCGGTCCCCAGCGTACAGGGTTACTACGTCTGCTACGGCGGGAGCGGACACTCGTTCAAGATTGGCCCTCCCATCGGAGAGGCTCTGGCCGACGTAATCACCGGCGACAACCCGGATATCGACATTCGACCGCTGCGTCCGACGCGCTTCATGGAAGGCGAGCCCATCACGTCCGCCTGGGGAAGCGGCAACCGGGGTTAGACCGCCGGCTACTCGTCAACTCTCGTATTTGGGCCCTCTTCCAGAATCTCCTTGACCTTGGTGGCGAACTCGACGATTTCCGGCTCAGATGGCAGTCCCTCTTTGCTGAGCCTCTCTTTGAATTGGGTAAAGAGCCAGTCCTCTCTGGACCCGTGAGGGAAGTCGAAAGTGTCACGGTCGAACTTTGGCAGTTCATCCGGCCCGAAATGCCCCTTGCCAGGGATCGAGTAGCCCTCTAGCTCGTCGGTATCCTTCCCCAGCACGCCACCGCTCTCGATGTAGTGTTCCATGACTGGCTTCATGCCGTAGCGCTGGATGGGGCAGACCTTCATGCAGACTCCGCAGCCCTCGTAGCGGACTACTATAGGCCTGCACTGATCGTAGGTGATCTTGTTCTTCAGGACGCCGCGGTACCAAATCTTGTCTCTCGAAATCGCACGGCCCGGACAGCGATTTACGCAGACCTGGCACTTCTGGCAGAACTCTTGCATCCCGTAGTCGATAGGGGAGTCATAGGTCAGCGGGGCATCCGTCGTGATGATCAACAGTCTTCCCCGCGATCCGAAGTGAGGTGAGAGGAGTTGACCGTTGGCTCCCAGTTGGCCGAGTCCGGCTGCGACGAACATGGGAATGAACACCGCGCTGTTGTCGGTCGGGTGGTGTATCTGCGCACGGTACCCCAGCGATCGGATGCATTCTGCCAGGTCCAGGGCCAGTCTGGCCGCCGTCTCGTAGCTCCCGAAATGGGCGCGCTCCGACTCAATGCTTGGAAGAGTCTGAGTAGGAGCGTAGTCCTGCTCCAGTGCCAGGCAGATGGCGTGGTCGAACTTCACCCAGCTCTTCTTGGCCGCGAACACATAGCGCCGATCGAATTTCGTGAAACCGACCTCGCCGAAGCCGAGCTCACGCGCCTTGTTCCGCAGCTCCGCTGTGACGTCTCGACCGACTGGTGTGGCGGTCGGCTCGACGTCGGCGCTGACGGCCGCGGCGTCTACGAGAGGCCTGCTATGGTCTCTGTGCTCCTGTCGATTCTTGCTGACTTCCTCGCTGAATACAGACCAGATCCACTTGCGGTCCGCCGCCTTCGTGATGTCTTGGGTCTCCAGGGGCTCCGTCCGGCTGTAGAAGGATATGTCCGTCGGTCGCTGCGGAATGCCTGGCTCACTCACGAGATCTTCCGCTATCGGAATCTCGACGTCAGGGTCTCCATGGACCCTTCCAGGCCGCCCGACGATATGGCCGATTTTCTTGGACACAGCGTCCTCCACCGGGAGCAGCTACCTCGCGGATTCTACGCTTGCCTTGGCGTACCGGTCAACGCATGCCTTCGCCTATAGTCTTTAGGTTGTGAGCTATGGTTGGCACTCTCGGAAAGGAATCTGGTTGCTCGTCGGGATCAAGGGTTGGCTTCGCGCTCCTGAGTGACGCGTCGACCAACTCGGCCCGCCGGCTCTTGTCAAGGCTGAACACCCACTCGAACAGGGGAGACGATGTCTGGATGGGACTTCTGCTGACGGCCCTCGGGCTTAACCGGCTCATCGGCAATGCCCGCGCCTAACAGAAACAACCGCTGCTGGTGAGAGTGCATAGCGCGTAGGCCAGAAACGAGTGGGCCAGAGTGTACCGAATTGCGAACTTTTCGGTGGGAAGTCCCGATTTGAGGAGTCGATCAGGCAATGCCGAGCAGGCCCTGGGAGCAGGAGGCCCACTCCCATAGTACATGCGGCGGTATTCTAGCGGTGCCTGTCCACAAACCCTACAACAAAGATGTGCACCGGAAAAGCTCAGGTACTCGTGGGCGGTGGACTTGGATGCGGTTGAATAGGTAACAATCGCGGATTGCCCGCCTCTTCGGCCGTAACTCTGTAGGAAGCGGTGGCCCTGCGCTGATTCTTCATGTACGTCGCCTGGCTAGACGACGAACTCCTATGAAGATCGCGGAGCCGAGAGTGGCAAGCAACAGGAGCCCGGCGCCAGCGCCAGCCAGCGTCCAGTTCGAGAATTCGCGCCACGTCGCGATATCAGAGGAAGCGGCCTCGTTTAGTCCAGCAGGAGCGGGCAAGTCTAAGAAGACTGCCCTCGAAGGTGGAGTCTCGTCGAATTGAACGATCATTCCCACTGCGTCGAGGGGAATGCCCAACTGCCGCAACAGATCTGGCAGCGCCTCCTCCGCCCGTTGCGCATCCAATACTGACACCACGACAGTCTCTCGAGCTGAGGCCCAATCTCTGTATGGCCCCCACTCAGGGTCGTTCATGTACGGTAACGCCTTTAGGTCGTCCAGCGGAAACACTACAACATCCTTGGCACCAAAACCTCTAGCATCATTCGTATCGACCCATGCCTCCCTGATTCCGATGGTGTTGCCCCTTGAAGAAACGAAGCGGTCCACCATATGACTCCAGCGCCAGAGCTCCTCGTAGTCGTACTTCACCGGTATTATCTCTAGGTCGTCTTCTGTCATCTTCCTATACTTTTGAAGTATCCTCTCCCTTGCCGCCTGGACCTTGGGATCGTCGTCCGAAGTGGCTTTGACCTGGACGTACCTCTTCTGACCTAGGTCCTCCTTGTGCCAGCCGGCGATGCCGAGACTAGGGAGACGCTGCCACTGGTTGCAGGAAGAAGACCAAGAACGCGGATGTGCGCAATCAACCTCAGGGATGTTCACCAAGTCTATGTCCGAGACGTCGAAACTGCCCGATCCGGAAGGACCACCCGCTCCGGCAGCGCCACCCGCCCCCCCGGCTCCTGCACCGGCCTCTGGCCACAACTGCTTAAACGCTGCCCATCCACGCTCGGAGCGTACTGCGTCGGCTCCTCCAGGACGCAACATGATGTCCTGGTAGACCGCCAGTCGCGGAAGGGTGTAACCTAAGTGATCTTCTGTATACACAGAGAGCACACCGCTTTCGCAACCGTAGAGTCCGTCGCATTCCTTCCCCTTTGTCTTGATGTACAGGTATACCTCGTCTCCCACCGGAGCGTTCTGCGCCAGGTAGACGTAGAGTACGCCGCCACCCTCGTATATCGTCTCTACCTCGATGATTCCGTCTCTCTGGGCCTCCTCAAGAACGCGGCAGTGAAGTGGGTCGTCAGACAGCGCACCACCCCAACAGTCGCCGGGAGGCGGAGCGGCGTGTACCGACGGCACCGCGTAGATCGCCAGGGCGGCAATGGCGAACGCGGTCATCGCCAGGGCGATAGACGGCACATACCACCGTGATCGTACAGATTTGCTGATGTGGCTGCTCATCGGATACCTCCTTCGACTATGCCCCTTCCTATGCGACTGCGTGCGGTCTGCGGCACGTTCGCTCATGGAGGCTGTCCGGCGCGTCCCACGTGAGCGTTGCCGAGGCGGGCGTCGATGTGGCGGACAAGCTCTGAGGCGCGGGAATCACCGACAGAGTTGTGGCAGCCGGCGTCTCCGCAACCTCTGCCACGAGAATCTCCACCTCCACCGTGTCGGCCCCGCCGTTGCCGTCGCGAGCCTCTACCGTCAGCGTAAAGGACGAGGCCGTCTCGTAATCGAGAGCGCCCGCGACGATGATCTCACCGGAGGTCCCTCCAATGGCGAACCTGCCATCTTCGTTGCCTCCAATGATCGAGTACGACACCGCGTCGCCATCGGGGTCCACGGCCGAGACTATGCCGACCGCAGTGCTCGTGGCCGCATCCTCTCCGACCTCGAACGAGTAGCCGGAAGACGTGAACTCAGGAGGGCTGTTGCATCCCACCGTTGCAGGCGCCGACGGTGGACCCCAGTCGGCAACGTACGCCGTCCCGTCTCCGTGCGCCCTGACCCTGAACTCGCGACACTCCGTCGCAGCGTCGACGGCAATGGTTACCGCCGTGCTGGCGCTGTCGTGTACAGCGACGCTCCACGCATCGGCAGAGTCGGCCCTGATCTCGACTCGGTACTCGTCAGCCCCTTCGACCGCTTCCCAGCGCAGATCGACCTTGCCAGCGCCGGACTGAGCAGCTGCGAGTTCCTTTGGCGCGGGCGCCGGGGGCAGGAACGAAACATCCGTGTAGAAGCTGCACAGGCCCGATGCGTCGCAACTCCACACCTTCGCAGTCTGCTGGCCCCGGAGTCCGTATAGACTCGACCACGGTGCCGAGTGCTCCGTCGCGCCTCCGCCGACCGTCGCCATATAGCCGATTGCTGGAATCTCCAGCGCGTAGTGGTCGGCGTCGGATGCGGCTGGCCAGCTGAGAACCAGATGGCCTTGTTCGTCCGCTTGGGCGGAGCGCCGAGTGCGCGGACAGGCGGCGGTCTGCCCAGACGCCGGCTGAGACCAGAAGCCACACACACTGTCGTGAGTGGCGCTGCCGTCGCCGTACGCGCGTACCCTGAATTCGTACTTGATACCGCACGTGAGACCGGTGATCGCAGCCGGGGGTGATTTGACGGAGCCCTTTCGGTCGACCCAGGCGGAAGTGGATGGAGACACCTGCCTGTACTCGATCTCGTATCCGATGGTGTTCGACACTTTGGTCCAATTCAGCCTGACGCTATCCGTGCCGGCGCTGACGACTGCAACCCCCCGCGGTGGAGGCGGCAGCTTGAGTGATGTATCGCCATCCGAGCCGTAGTCGCTGCAATGAGTCAGGATAACGGGAGTGGCAGGGTCGCTGTCTTCCTGTGGACAGAGACGTACTTTGACCGTGAACTCGCCGCTGCGCTGGCTCAGGGGAATGCTGGAGATGTCGAACCGGGCGACTGGTGCTACCCCCGAGACCTCCCGCGCAACGATGTTGTTGCTGGCATCTCTCACAGGATTACCTGACCTGAATAGAACGGCCTTGTAGTGGTAGGGGTACAGATTCGAGCTGAAGTCCCTTCTATCGAACTCTGCTACGATGAACGCCCCGCTGTGGTTAAGCAGGAGGTCCCCATTGTCGGAATCACCCAATTTGGGTATGGGCCTGATCTCTTCTGGGAGCCAGTCGTAGCCCTGAATCAGCGACTCGGCGTAGATTCTCTCTATGGGGACAAACAAGGATTTATCTGCGCTAAGAGCATCCACTCCCACGAGAACCCCCACCAGGGTCACGTCCTCGGCGTTCTTCTCCCGAACGAACACGGGAGAGCCGCTGTCGCCGCCGCGTGACACCTGCGTCACCCATACTAGGCACTCGTAGTGCCTATAGGCATGGAGTGACACGGCTGGTTCGGAGATCCTGTTGTCCTGGATGCCCCACGCATTCCCTGGACATGTAGGATCGGAACTGCTCGCAGGGATCTTCCCGGACGTCCAGCCCGTCGTCCTGCCGACCTTGTGCACGGTGTCGCCAACTGAGGGCGGTCTGGCGGACACTATGTTGAATCGAACCGGCGAGCCGCCCGTCGTTGTTTCTGAGAAGTGATGTATCCCAGGATCATCTCGATCAGGACCAAGCAAGTTCTCCAAGACCGGCTTGAAGACTCGTCCGTCTCCAAAAGAGATGGTATTGGGAGATAGATTGCTGTGCCCACGAGCGTATGCTTGGTCGCCCTTGAGGCAGTTCGGTTCTGCTTGTGGGTAACCCGCTATGGCGCATCCCCTGAACGGCGTCGCCGGTAGTGTGGTTCCAATAGGAACACTGTTGAATAGCTGGTCTCCAACTGCTCCCAGCGACGTCCCGAATCTCCACGTGCTGGTCGTATCGGTACAATGCTCCGTCGTCGATACTGCTTGAAATGGTCTCGTTCCGTGTGTGGACACGGCAGCGGCGGAGACGGGCCTGAGATGCAGCGAGAAGCTGGCCGTGCAAGAACCGTCTGGCTGGGCGCTCATTTGCAACCCGCCCACTATCTCGGAGGGCCTGTGCCACAGCGCCGTGAATCCACGCTGCCGGTCAAACGTGACCCTCAGGCGCAGGGTCTGATCCGAATGCTCGCGCTTATCGCCTATACAGCCGCCTGTCCACCCGGAACGGCAGGCTCTCTTCGCATGGAGCCGAACGTAGACGTCTATGTCATCATTAGGTTCCGGCCCCACTCCGCGGCAGATCGTAGTGAGATCGAACTGATGGCTCTTACCACTCCCGACGAAGTTGCCGCCGGATCGAATGGAGTCGAAGCGATGCTTTTGCCAATCTCCTCTTTCTTCTGGATTCCCCGGATTGCCGCAAGACACCTCGATACTGCTGTCGTCATCGTCCGACCCTCTTCCCGAGCTGTTAAAGACTCGTAGCTGGGTCAGCCGCAGTTCACCGGACGAGACACTGACTGTCGGACGCACGGTGAATGCGAAGTCGGGCTTTGATATGGAGACTCTGTAGCCGGTAAGACCGGAGGGACCTCGCACGTCCAAGACGACGCGGCGGCTCTTTGGAGCAGTTCCACCTTCGACCCATACGATCTGCCCGGTTCCAAGGTACTGATAGCCCGGAAGCGTATCGGCGCCGACATTGCTGATTCTGTCCACCGGGACCAATTTGCCCGAAACCACAGCCTGTATCCTGACCACGTAGGCACGGCCACTCTGCACATCGAGGTCGAGGTCAAACCGCGCACTGGCGTCGGTCGTAGTTATCGATTCCGTGGTTCCTTCGTTGTCGCCGATAACCGTGACGTTGATCACGTTCGTCACCGAAATGCTGACGGTGGCTGTGTCGGTGCTGCCTCTCCTGTCGCTCGCCTGCACAGCCAGGCTGTAGGATGCGGTCGTCTCGTGATCGAGGCCGCTCTTAACCGTGATGCGCCCGGAGCCGGAATCGATGGCGAACTTGCCGGCGCTGTTCCCGCCGGTAAACGAGTACGACACCGTGTCGCCGGTGTCTGGATCCGTCGCAGACACCGTGCCGACCAGAGCGCCATTCGATGCGTCTTCTTGAACATTGAAGCTGTAGCTCGAAGCCCCAAACGTAGGGGCGCTGTTCGGACACGTCGAGGCCTTCTTCGACACGCTCGACGACGTTGCGCCGAAGGTCGTCGAGTAGGACGACCCGTCTCCGCGAGCACTCACCCTGAAGTAGTAGGTCGTGCCGCAGGACAGCCCGCTCGCCCTCTTGCTCGTGCCACTGGTCTCGGAACCCACCGTGGCCTAGGAGCCGGTGGTCCCCGTGCGACGCTCCAGCTTGTAGCGGTACGCATTGGTCACAGAACTCCAATTCAGGCTCACGCTGGACTGGGTGGAAGCCGTAGCCTTGAGGCCGGAAGGCGCTGGCGGCGATGGAAGCGAGACCGGCGAACACGATCTGGTCTTCTTCGACACGCTGGTTGAGGGGTCGCTGTATCTATAGGAATAGGGCGAGCCATCTCCACGGGCGCGAACCTGGAAGTGGTAGGTGGTGTTGCAGTCCAGCCCATCCACCTTGTCCGAGGCGCCTGAGTACACGTAACCGGCGTGGCGCCAGGTGGTGGAGCCGCTCTTACGGTACTCGACCTTGTAGGCGCCTGCGTCGGTTACCGCCGTCCAACTCAGGCTGACGCTGGTGTCGGTGGATGCGGTAGCCTTGAGGCCAGTCGGGGCAGGCGCTGTCGCCGCACTCCTGGCGGCGCGTCCTTCTCCCTCGTCCTCCGGGACCACGTCGTCGCGTTCTGCGGTGTCCACGCCTGGGAGGGGCGTTCCACCCTGCCCACTGGCGTCCTCGTCTCCCTCGTCCTCTGGGACCACATCATCGCGTTCTGCGGTGTCCACGTCTGGGATGGACCCATCCGCTTGGGCAGTTGTCACAAATACAGATACGGAAACAAGAAGAAGAATCGCTGTAGCGGCGAGGAAAATGGTTCTATGTATCATTCTATTTTTACCATACTCTCAATGTGAACTGGAAGAAACCATAAGAAAAGGCAGTTTATCATCACCGTTCATTAGGCAATTTGTCAAGCGGTGACGTGTTCCCCAAGGAGCAGCCCGGACCGGTTCACCGGGCTTCGCGGCCCCGCCGCGTGGAGATCGGAAACGCAAAAAGGCTCCATACATGGAAGCTCCGGGAAGGTTGCCCCCAACGTCGGCCGAGTGAACACACAAAAAAGACCGTACATCAGGAGCGCTCTAGGGGAAGGACACTGCAATCGCGGTGTCCTTCCCCCATTATCTTGCGGTCTAGCGCCCCGCAACGACCGTCTCATCCTCCTGCTCCAGGCTGAGCGCCCACTCGAAGAGGGACGTGGCGGCGGGCTTCGGCTTGCGCTTCCGTCCCTTGGGCTTGACCGGCTCCTCGGCCAGGAACTCGGCCCAGGAGAACAGCGACTGCTGCGGCTCCGGGGCCTCGTCATGGTGCCCGTTGCCGTTGACCTCGACGGCTGCGTGGCCGTTGCCGTTGGCCTTGTGCCCGTTGACCGGAACCAGTTCGACCGTCGGCCCGATGCCGCCTGTGTGGTGTCCGTTGCCATTGACCCCGTATCCAGTACGGGGCAGGCTCTCGACGGCCTCCGGCTCGACCTCGACAACCTTCCAACTGTCGTCCACCAACAGCTCCTCGGAAGCGGCCTCGGCGTTCCGCGCCTGGGCGAAGACCTCCTCCACCGTCTCGGCTTCGTCGTCCTCCTCCTCGCCGCTGACGATCTTGCGGGCCAGGGCCATCATCATGTCGTCGCCGTCGTCCCCGTAGGCGGCCAGCCCGTCCTCCGGCAGCTCCCCCTCGACGGCCAGGGAGCTCTGCATCTTCTTCGCCACCAGCTTCAGCGCATCCGCCTGGAGCGTGTTCCGGTAGCTCATGAACACCACCTTCACCGGCCTGGTCTGCCCGATGCGCCACGACCGCCGCGACGCCTGCCGGACCACATAAACGCTGTAATCCGTCTCGTCCCAAACGATGGTCGGGAAGTCGATGAGGTCCAGGCCCGTCTGCACCAGCCTGGGGTGGCAGATGAGGACGTCTATGCCCTGCTTCACCCTGTCGGCGACCCACGCCTCCCTCCGGTTCGGGGCCACCGCGTCGGCCTTCATCACCGCCACCCTGAACCCGTGCCGGGTGAGGATGTCGTCCATCCGCCCGGTGATGTCCCTGGTCCCGGTATGGGTGACGTAGACCAGCACCCGCCTTCCCTCCATTCGCTCGGCGGCCACCAGGTCGATGAGCGCCTTCTCCTTCGGGTAGAGTTTGTCTTCGGACAGGGGCGGGACCTGCACGATCACGTCGCCGCTCCGGGGGTCGAAGACCGTCTCCCCCCTGGTGCAGCCGTCGGGGTAGGCGAGCAGGGTTTGCAGGTAAGTCGCCAGCAGCCTCTTGGAACCAGCCTTCAGAGCCTCCGCCAGCTTCAGCCTCAACTCCTCGAACACGGTGTTGTAGGCGCTGCGCTGGGAGTACCCCGTCGCGTCCTCCTCCGAGTCCATCGAGGACACGAGGATCTTCTCCTCGTAGTCCGGCAGGCCGGAGGCGACGTCCGCGAGGCGCAGGAATACCGTGTTCCCGATGATGTGGAACAACGCGCTGGGCACGAGGCCCGGCCGCTCCCTGACTACCTTGCGGTAGCTGCGCCGCCTGCTGTTGCGCCCGTCCTCGATGGCGTCGTCGTCCGGCTTGCCGATGGTGACCTCCTCGAAGCCGTACCGCTGTATCCAGCGGTGCTCGTCGGAACGCCCGAACTCCGTGCGAATCTCCGGCGAGAACCTGTAGAGAAGGTGGAAGATGGTCGAGGAGTAGCCGCCGAGGAGCGTCCCGGTGAGGCTGAGGGACTTGCCGCACACGTCGGCGAGGATGCCGGCGGCGATGCCCTGGGCGCTCCCTCGCCCCTTGAACTCGTGAACTTCGTCACCGATGAGCAGGTCGAAGAAGCCCTTCATCCGGTGCTTGATGTAGTCGGCCAACGGATAGCGGGCTGGCCCGGACCGGTCGGCCTGCCAGAGAGGGGCGTTGCAGTCGGCGCAGGTGTGCTTGCGGCGGTTCAGGTCGGCGTCCGTCAGCGGTACGCCGTCCTTGTCCACGACCTGCGCCGTGCAGTCGGGGCAGCAGGGGATGCGGAAGGGCTCCCCCGTCTCCTCCTCCCGTATGAGCCTTCCCTTCGACGTGGCCCACCGCTGTATCACGGCGGGCATCCAGCGGTGGGCCAGCTTGGCCTTCTCCCGGCTCATCACGGCGAAGAGGGGGCCGGAGCCGACGGAGAGGCGAAGCCGCTCCAGGTCGGTGATGGACTCGACGATGGCGGCGCGGACGCCGGGCACCGTCATCTCCACCTCCCGCTTCCACTTGGGCGCCAGGTGGGGCGGGCAGATGATGAGCACCCGCTCGAATCCCGCCATGTGAGCCGCCGCTGCGCCGATGAAGGTCTTGCCCGTGCCCATCTCGCCGACGACCGTGGTGCCCCGGTGGGCCTTGAGGGAGAGGGCCGCGCCCCTGATGGCGTCGGCCTGCGCCCCCAGGGGCTTGCGGAGCAGTCTGGGGATCGTGCCGCCGTTCTCCGAGGGCCGGTAGAGCGGCGGGTAGGACTCCACCACCCTCTTGGCGATGGCGTCCTTGAACGTGTCGATGAAACCTCCGAGGTTCATGTGAGTCGTCCTCCTTTTCGTGGTAGTTAGAGGACGACGCCGGAACCCGGACGCGCGTCTCCATCAGTCGCCGCCGCAAGGCGGAGAGCGACGGGAGACGGACTGCACCGCCCCCGCGGGGGCGGTCGGGTTCCGGCAACGCCCCCAGGCGAATGCTTGAACGTGCGAAGGCCCGCCCACGGCGGGACTCGCGTTTGCGGCCCGGTGCGGGCCGTCCCAGGCTGCTCCGAGGCAGACGCCCATCGTGCGGTGCGTCACGGAGCCCTAAGCAGCTGCCGTCTCCGGCTGCTTCAGCATGGCGGAGTAGCCCCGCTCGACGACGTGCGTGACCGAGACCCTGCCCATGCCGTCGTACCCGGCGCGGTACGCGAACTCCGCCTTCGCGCCCCAGGGCACCCGGCCGCCGACCCGGACGGTGCCGCCGCCGGACTTGGCGCCGCGCCCAGGCCCACCGGCGCCGCGAACGACCATCCCGCTCCGCTCTCCCTTCCGCCAGCCCAGCACCTTCACCTCGGCGGGCATGACCCGCTCCGCACTCGTCGGCTGGAACAGGACGCCGTGCAGCCCCTTCAGCACGCCCGCCGACGGGGAGGACTTGCCGTTCATGATCTGGGAGAGATGGGCCGAGCTGATGCCCGCTCGCCGGGCGACCTCGTTCTGGCTGAAGCCGTGAGCGTTCATCCGGTCCCACACGGCCTCGCGGTCGATGCAGGCGGGCTGCGCGGGCGCGACCTTCACCGGGGCCTCCAGCGCCGACGCGACCCGCGCCTGGACCTTCACGCCCATGTTGCTATGACCCCGCGCCACCATTGACATGTAGCCGTAGGAGACGCCCACGCGGTCGGCCAGGTCCCGCAGGCTCATGCCCAACTCCCTGGCCCGCTCCCGGATGTAGCTGCTCTCCCCGGCCACGACGACGCCCTGGCGGTTGGCGCACGTGGCGGGCGCGATCTTCGCCGGGGCCTTGAGCGTCGACTCGACCCTTGCCTGGACCTTGACGCCCATGTTCTGGCGGCCACGGGCAACCTGCGTCATGTAGCTGTAGGACACGCCAACGCGGTCGGCCAGGTCATGCATGGTCATGCCCAGGGTGCGGGCGCGCTCCCTGATGAAGCTGCTCTCGCCGGTCACGACGCCGCCCTGGCGGTAGACGGTCCCCTGCCCAGGGACCTCTGCCAAGACCGCCACAGCCTTCTCCCGCATCTTCGGAGTCCACGGCGTACGCCCCGTCGAAAGCCCCGACAGGTAGCCCGCGCTCACGTCCATCAGCGCCGCAAGCTCCTTCATGGTGATCCCGCGCCGCCTCGCCGCAGCCCTGAGCTCGCTCTCGGTTCTGTCAATGCTCGTAGTCGTCATGTCGCTTCCTCCTGTAATGAAGAAGCGGGACCGCCCCCTTGTGGGAGACAGTCCCGCTCGAATCCGTGTCCCGATGGTCGGGACTGTCTCCTTGGGTGGCGTTGTTGCCGTGGCGAATGGCCGGTGCGGCATCCCGGAATCAAGTCCGGGGCGGCCTCTGTGCAAGGCCGTGTGCGGGGCAAGCCCCCGGAATCAAGTCCGGGGCAGGCTCCGTCGTGCATAGGGCACAGGTCCCACCCCCAACCGGAGTCGAGGAGAAGACCTGTGCGACGCGTGTGGGGTTGGGGGAAGAGGGATGGAAGCCCGCAGGGGAGCGGGCGGAGGAGGCAACGCGCTCCGTGCGGGGCGCTGCCTGATGGAACGGAGCGCGGGTGCAAGCAGTCGCAAGAAGGCGACGACCCGGGGTCCAGGCAGGGCACTGAAGCGCCCCGTTTGCCTCACGAGTCGTCAACCGTTGCTTGCGCTACGCCAGCGCCGGGCCACTCTCCGGTCAGGGCCGCGGGCAAGCCTTCGCCAAGGGCCGGAGCCCCCGGAGGCTGCGCTCCGAGACGACCTTGCCGGGCCGCCACCGCATTCCCAGGACCGCCGCGACCTCCAGCGTCCCGCCGTTTCCGGCGGGCACCAGGGCGGCGGCCTGTCCCGCGCCCTGGCTGTAGACCAGCGCGTCCCGGTCCCCGAACCGCCGCTTCACCAGGTCCGTCCACTCGGCGTAGGCCCACCGAGCCTGATGCGGCTCAGCCTTCGTCGTGTCGGTGCCGGCGAGGACCGCCAGCGCCCTATCCACGTCCCCCGCCTGCCTGAGCCGCCGCGCCTCGTGAAGGCTCTTGGCCACGCTCGGAGTCTCCGTCGCCTGTTCCGCCTCCGGCTCCTCCTCCTTGAACAGCGCCGCAATGAGCCGGTCGACCAGCTCTTCGAGGCTGCGCCTAGGCCGAACATCCGTCATCGTCCGATTGCCAGTTGCCAATGTTGCCGTTGTCATCACGACCTCCTTCTGTGTTGTGTTGCTTTTGGATTGCGCCCGCTTGCGGGCAAAGAAGAAGGGCCGTCCCCGGATGGAGACGACCCTTGCGTGTTGGGATGGGTATGAGGGAGCCGGAGGACCTGTCGTCAGCGGCGACGGACCCTCCCTACCGGACGCCGAGGCATGAACCGCCGGAGCAGCAGCGCCCCGGTGCCCAGCCCGACGAGGTTCAGGACGAAGAGCTCCACGTCGCCGGTGATAAGCGGCGCCGCCACGACCAGGGCGACCACCGTCGGCGCCCAGACCCGCTGTCGCTTCCACCAAGGCCGCTTCTCGGGGGCCTTGGCTGCCGCGTCGCGCACCGGTTCGTAGGCCGTCCAGATGGGCAGCCCGATGAGCGCCTCAAGTTCGGTTATCACCACGCCGGCCGAGCAGCCCCCGGTGTGGCAGTGCACGTCGATGCCGTTGCCGTCCGGTCGCTGCCGGAACGCCAGCCCGTCCGACTTGCCGCCGTGACAGATGGCCGTCGTCGTCCAGAACCAGCCCCGCTCGAAGCTCACCCGGTGCCGAAGCAGGTCTGCGATCCGCTTCGCGCTCGGTTCCGTGTACCGTTCCGTCATGTGCGCTCCTCCTTCGCCGTTGCCGTCCGTCCGTTCAGTAGCCATATCGTCGTTACCTCCTTGTTGCTGTTGACTCCATGAATCCGTGTTGCCGTTCCGCCGCCATACGCAGTCCGACCACGAGACGAACGCAGGGAGACGCCGTGGTGAGAAAGACGCAGTTCGGCCCAGGGGCAACTCACGGGAATCGACTCAGGGGAGCTGCTGCTACGTGGGGGATGAAGAAGACGCAGCTCGGCCCAGAGTCAACTCAGAGGAGCGGACTCAGGGGGAGCTGCTATGAAGTGGGGGAGAACCGACCGGCCTGCAGATCAACCACAGGACGGCCCGGTGAGAGACGCAGCGAGACCCGGGAGCTACGTCGGTAACGTCCTGGGAAGCTGCGCGAAGGGGAAACAGCCAGCCAGCTTGCAATGGCAGACCGGCGCGTGGTGAAGCTGCGGCCAGTTCCACAGGAACCATGCCGCAGACGTGAGGAACCGGCCAGTGTGCAGGGCGCACTCCGACCAGGGTGTCCGAGGGGCCGAAGCGAGAGACGCTCCAACCGCTGCGAATGTGTCCTCCGGGGTGGCCTTCGGGAGAGCGAGGCTCAATCCTTCCGGTGCGACCCCTGGGTGGCTGTTCGGAGAGCAAGGCTCGATCCTATGCAACCGGTCCCGGATTCGGGGGACGGGAATCCTCCAGGTTTCTAGGCACGAAACGCTGGAAAAAGCCGGGAACTGAGTCAATTATCGCCCGAACAACCGAGCGAATGGAAGGCTTCAGACGGGGTTTTGGGCCAACCCGCACCAAATCACACGCTGCTACGTAGCTCCCATGTCGCTCCGATGCAGCAACCGCCGAAAACCGGCCCCGGAGACGGCTCCGGGGCCTACTTCCGCCACAGCCACAGGGTGAGGACCGTCCGCACCCAGCGCAGCAGCTTCCGCTTCCTCAACGCCACACGAGTGTCGGCCAGCGCCTTCCAGCGATGGTTGATCTGCCCCTTGCGCCCGAAGCCCCGCAGGGCCTGGGTCTCCGGGGGCAGGGTCAGCCCGTGCTCCTCCAGCATAGCCAGCTCCAGCACGAGCAGACGCTCCTCCGTCATGAGCCACGACAGGCTCTTCCCCTGGTGGGGATGCCCGGCCCGCAGCCGTCGCCACTCCTCCACCAGCGGCCACGCATCGCCGTAGACCTCATCATCGTCGTCGTCGGGCTCCTCGGTGACCACCTCCGGGTCCAGCCTGCGCAGCGTCGCCCGCTTCTTCGAGCGCACCCCCGCCTTCCACATCTGCCGCAGGAGGCGTCTCCATGCCGCCCTCCAGCGCCGCCACCCGCTCCTCCAGCGCACCGACCGTCTCCCGCAGCCGCGCGACCTCGGCGTCGTCCGCCCTCCTCAGCAGCAGCTCCAGCGCATCGCCCATGCGCCCCGTGATCTCACCCGACTCCTCGGCCCGCGTCAGGGTCTTGTGGTTGACCCCCAGCAGCTCCGCAGCCTCCATCTTGCCCTCCTGCCGCACCAGGTCCCGCAGGAACTCGCTCAGCCTGAGCCGCCGAAGCCTCTCCGCGTCCACGCTCCCGTTGCCGTCCACATCCCGCTCATTCATGGTCGCCCCTCCTCGCAGTCATGTCCTGTAGGGGGCTGTCCTGTAGGGGGTTTCGACCCCCGATTCCAACCTCCCCGTCCAATTGCTCGCTCCGATGTCGCGCCACCCCCGACTTCCCTTTTGGGCCGCTGTCGGAACCACCCCTTTCACCAAAGTGCTCGCAGGCTCGGCCTCACTTCCCTTCCTTCACGCCCGTTTCACGTTGCCCACAGCCCACAACTTCCCTTCTGGGCACCGAAGCAAATCCCTGTACACGGGTATGACACCACATCCGGCCCATTCCTTCCCATGCCCTAAAAGGGAGGACGCGCGAGTCCTCCCATATAAGGCATGGTGTCCGGCCCCGCGACTTCCCAGACTCGATGGCAGAACAGACGGCCCCATCAGCGAAGAGGAGGCGAATCGTGGGAGCGCAATCGACGGTCCGAAGGTCCCTTGGCAGAGCCAGGAGGCTGATGCCCCTGGCCGCCGCGCTGCTGCTGGCAGCGCTTCTGGCAATCCCCGCAAGCAACATCGCCCAAGCCCAAGCCCCGCCCGGTAACGAGCTAACCCTCGTCAACGCCGACCGGGAGTTCGTGGAGCGCAAGGGCGGCGGCGAGTTCGTCGCCCGCCCCGTCTTCGACCGGGAGATCGCAAACCTCTTCTACGCCGTCCGCGACGCGGACACCGGCGACTGGATAAGCGCCATGTACCGGGTCCGGGGCGGCGAGAAGAAGAGGAGCGACGGCTGGGAGTATTCCTGGGAGTACCCCGACCTTGACGACCACCCCGAGCTCGACCGCGACCGGGCCTACCTGCTGGTCATGCTGGCCGAGACCGAGGACGGGTTGAGGGGCGACTTCTACGCCGTCATACCCATCCACCAGCCGGGGCGCATCTGGGACAAGATTCTGTCCGCCCTCAGCCCGGCCCGCTGGGCCAAAGCCTTCGCCGGGTGGGTCATCGAGGGCGTCCACGGGACCCTCTGCGGAGTTGTCGAGCGGGCGTCCGGCGAGGACGCCGACAACTGCCGGGGAGGGTAGCCGGTCATGGCCGACATCATCACCGGCACCCCTGAGCATCTCACCTACGGCCACTGGCTGGTGCAGCAGGCGTGGATGGTCGTCTGGGCCATCACCTCCGCCGCCCTGGTTGTCATCCTCGGCTGGATGGGCCTCTCGTTCATCATCTCCGAGCACTTGGGCCGCTCCCATGCGGGCTGGCGGGAGATGGTGCCCCGCCTTGTTTTGGGCCTGGTGGCCGCCGCGTCGTCCCTGTGGTGGTGCGCCCTGGTCATCGACGTGGCCGACGCCGTTTCCGGCTTCATCGCCTTCTCCCTCGGCGTCACCCCCGGAGACATGCTGCGCTCGACGCTGAGCACGCTGATGACAGCGGTGCAGGCCGGGAGCGTGGGCATGGCGCTGCTGCTGGCGGCGCTCTACCTGGTCTACGGCTTCTTCGTCCTCTACGTCATCGTGCAGATGATCTTGCGCCTGGCCCTCATCGACCTCCTGCTGGCCCTGGCCCCCATCGCCCTGGGGCTGTGGATTCTGTCCCACACGGCGGGCTGGGGCCGCCAGTGGCTGCGCCTGTTCATGACGACGGTGTTCCAGCAGGCCATCCAGCTCATCGCCCTGGCGTTGGGATTCGGGTTTCTGCGCGAGTTCGCCGCGATAGCGGCCTTCGAGCCGGTGCAGGACCTGGTCTGGAAGCTGCTCATGTCCCTGGCCTTCGTCTACATGGCGACCCGGGTGCCGTCGATGCTCGGCAACGCCGGGACCTTCGACTCATGGCTCTCGATGCTCTATTTCGGCATGAACCTGCCCTCCTCGATGGTCAGGTCGGCCAAGACCATCGGGCTGATAGCGGGCGGGGCCGCCGGGGGTCCGGGAGGCATGGCGGTTGGGGCGGTTGCGGCCAGCGCGGGCCTGTCGGCAGCGGGGAGCGGCCTCAGCTCGGCGGCTTCTATGGCCACCCCATCGGCAGGCGGGGGAGACGGCGGCGAAGCCCCCCGGAGCAGCGACGAGTAGCCCTGACAAACGACGACCAACGGGCGCGGACGCCGTTCGCGCCCACCGAGAACGCAAAGGAGGTGGGAGCGATGTGCAGCTAGGCGAGCGGAGACGGCGGAACCGATGGAGACGAGAAAGAGACTCCGAAACGGAGAGAGAGGAGACAGAACCTATGGAACAACTGACGCAGACCATATCGAACCTGGTGGGCATCCTGCTGGGCGTCGTGGGGGTCGTGGGCGTGGGCTTCTTCATCTACGGGGCGTACCTGTACCTCACGGCCTCGGGAGCGCCCCACCAGATGGAGCGCGGCAAGAGCGCAATGATGACCGCCCTGGCGGGCATCGTGCTGGCGATGGTGGCCTACGGCGTCGTCGAGCTGGTGATGAACGCCGTCGTGGGTTCCCCGGTGGAGATCGACGTGCCCAATCCCACGCCCAGCGAACCCAACTAAGGAGGAAAGAGCATGAGAGAACACGAGGTGCCGACTCACGTGCAGGCCGAGGACCGGGTGCTGCTGGGGTTCACCTTCCCGCAGATCGTGGCGATGATGGCGGTGTGCGCCCTCTCCTACGGCGCATACCGCTACGCCCCCGTCGGGCCGTCGGAGGTGAGGATGGCGATTGCCGTCCTCCTGGGCCTGGCGGGGCTGGTCGCCGTCGTCGGGAAGATCGGCGGTCGGCGGCTGCCCCTGGTGGCCGCCGACCTGCTGAAGTACCGGCTTGGGGCGAGGCTCTACGCCGGGCCGCCGTCCCAGCTGGTGCGCAGCGAGCCGCCCGCGCCGGCGCAGCCGGTGAAGACCGGCCCCGGCCCCCTGCGGCTGATGGCGAGGCGGGCTGGCAAGACCCTGCGCCGCCTTCGTCCCAAGCGCAAGGCCAGGGATAAGAAGGGCGGGAGGATGCCCTTCCGCCCCCACCGCTGGTTCGGCAAGCCCAGGAGGACAGAGGCGGACAAGGACAACATCAACGGAAACGTGGACGGGAGCCGGAAGTCCCGGCAAAGCAAGCCCCCGAAGAGCTTCCTGGCAATCGCGGCCGTCGTCGCTCTGGCGGCGGCGGTCGCCGTCCCCCAGGCGGCCCTTGCCGACGACCACTGGCGGGATGAGATCGACTTCGAGGTCGAGGAGCCGGTCGAAGGGCGGCGGCTCTTCGTCGAGGGACTCACCGTCTCCGGCGACCGGGCCGCCGTCATCCTGCGGGCCGCCACCGCCCTTGACATCCGCGTCCGCGCCTTCGGCGGGCCGGAGGGCACGTGGCTGCGGTTCTGGGGTTCGGCCTCCCTGGACGAGGGGGAGCGCATCGACTACTCCCTCCCCCTGGACGGCCCCAACCCGTCCTTCACCGTCTCGTGGGAGGACACGCTGGGGCAGGCCGGGGCCGTCACCGTCGAAGGCGGACAGATCCCGTACCCCCTTCCGGCCATCGACGGGGGGCTCTGCGACCTGCGGGTCGTCTCCCTGGGCTGGAGTCCGGGGGTCGTCGAGGGAGCCGTCGCCTCCGACTGCGTATCCACCATCGAGGAGAGGGTGGAGCTTCAGACGGTGGCCGGACACGCCAGCGTCACCGAGACGGCGTTGATGGACGCCGAGGTGACGGGCATCGCCGGGACTATCGCCGTCGCGGGCGGCGGCTCCCAGGCGAGCGTCGCGTTCGTCCCCAACGGCGAGACCCGCTTCCGTGTGGTCGTCGGCGAGGGCGCCGCCGTTTACGAGGTGAGCGTCGAGGCGGACCTGGAGGCGGCCCTTCGTATTCCGCTGCCGCCCCTGGTGCAGCTGACCCACCACCCGGAGCGGACGGAGCAAGTCACCAGGACCGTGCACCTCCATCGCCCGGGGGACAGCGACTACGACAGTGAGACGGCAACGGCCACCTGCGAGGACGGCGCCACGGCGTCCGCCACCGCGACGGCGTACGCCTACGTCCCCAGCGCCACCATCGCCAAGCAGGTGACGGTGGACGTGCTGCACAAGGAGCACGTCAAGGCGGAGACGGTGGAGCGGTCGCCCATCGCCGGGAGCCGCGACGAGACCCTGGCCCTGGCGTCGAGCGTCGGGGCCGACGACCCCTTCGAGGTCCTGGTCCTGCCGGAGCCCGAGCCGGTCGAACCGCCCGCCGAGCAGGAGCCCGCAGACGGCGGCCCCGCATCCAGTGCGGGGCAGGCTCTGAGCGACTGGTTCGACCTGCTGGGATGGGAGTGGCCCCCCAGTCAAGCTGAGGGCAGGCTGTGGTGAGGCGTCTACTGACGGCAACCCTTCTGATTGGGACCGCGCTGGCGACCACCGGCGCGGTCCCGCCCGAGGAGCAGAAAATGCTTGACGCCTTCGACCAGGTTTTGACCGCTATGGCCTACGCCGCCGCTGGCCTCTGCGTCTTCGCCATCGTCTGGGCCGGTTTCGTCCTGATGGCCGAGGGCGCCGAGGAGCGGGGCGGCGGCAAGGCCAAGAGCGCCGTCGTCATGGCCGTCGTCGGCCTGGTGCTGGTCCTTCTGGCCAAGGGCGTCGCCGCGCTGCTGCGCAGCGGCCTCGTCCCGTTCCCCACCCCCTAGCGCAAAGGAGACAACGAGTTGAAGAAGCTGTTGGAACGATTCAAGAGAGACGGAGCGGAGGGGCCGCCGGACGGCGTGGCCGCTCCGCAGACCCAGGAACCCACGGAACCCCAGGCGCCCGCCCCCAAGCCGCCGCCGCCCCTGCCCCCGTTCTTCATGCTCTCCCACCTGGAGGAGGACGGCCCCGTGCGCCTGGACGGGGTGAAGCTCGGCGTGTGCGAGGTGATGGGCCTTGAGCTGGACGAGCCGAAGCTGGGGGCCTTCGCCGGGGCGCTCAACGCCTGCGACTTCCCCGTGCAGCTCCTCATCCGCCAGCACCCGCCGCGCCTTGGCGGGCTGCGGGACAAGCTCACGGAGGCCCAACCGCAGGACCTTCCCCCACAGACGAGGGCGGCGGCCGAGTCGCTTCGCAGGCTCTTGACCGACCTGGAAGCCCGCGACGGCATCCTCGACCGGCGCTTCTACGCCGTGTGCGAGTTCGGGCGGTTCGACGAGCTGCGCGGCCTGCTGGCGCGGGCCGGGCTGTCCGTCCACCCCTTCAGCGGCAGGCGTCTGCGGATGCTGATGCTGGCCTCGGCCCTGGGCGGCACGCCCGCCGAGATGGACGAGAAGACGCCGGTGGAGGTGGAGATGCGCCGCCGCGAGGTGCGCGTCGGAGACCGCCTGGTCCGCTCCCTCCACCTGGGCAAGTGGCCCCGCTCCCTGGCCCCCGGCTTCCTCCAGAGCCTCATGGCCGCAGGCGCGCCGATGGACCTGTCCATCCACCTGGGGTCGATTCCCGCTGAGCAGGCGGCCAGGACGCTGGAGTGGCAGAAGGTCCGCTTCGAGTCGGCGCAGTCGCTGTCCTTCAAGCGGGGCCGCACCATGTCCCCCGAGGCGGAGATTGCCCTGGAGGACGTGACCCGCCTCCGCGACGAGGTGCAGCGGGGCCGGGAGCGGCTCTTCCACGCCTCGCTCTCCATCACCCTTCACGCGAAGGACGAGGCGTCCCTCAAGGAGATGACCCAGCGGGCCAAGGCCCACTTCGCCGCCACGCTGGGCAAGCTCGATCCCCTGGCCTTCCGCCAGCGCGAGGGCATCCTGTCCACGCTGCCCCTGGCCCTCAACGCCGTGGCGGAGTGGAGGACGCTGGACACGTCCAGCATAGCCCGTCTCTTCCCCTTCTCGCCGCCCGACCTGGACACCCGGAGGGGAACGCTGTACGGCATCGACATGCGGGCCTGCGCCCCGGTGGTCTACGACCCCTGGGACGGGACGCACCTGAACGCCAACACCGCCGTCCTCGCAAGGTCGGGCAGCGGCAAGAGCTTCGCAACGAAGCTGGGAATGCTGCGGGGCCTGACCAGGGGCGTCACCGCCTACGTCATCGACCCCGAGGGCGAGTACGCCGACATGGCGAGGGCGGCGGGCGGGCGCGTCCTCTCTCCCGGCATTCCCGGCCAGGGCATGAACCCCTTCGTCATCGAGCGGGGCGACTCCGAGGAGCTGCTTCAACGCATCGGCAGCCTGCGCCGGCTCATAGAGGTGATGGTGGGCGAGAGTCTCGGCGCGGAGCGGCGCGCCTCCCTGGACCACGCCCTGGCGGGCTACTACGCCCAGCCCCGCGAGCGCACCGGCTTCCGCGACTTCTACGAGTACCTGCAAGGAGATGAGGCGGGAGGGAAAGACATGGCGAGGCTGCTGCGGCCCTTCGCAACGGGCAGCCTGCGCAACCTCCTCTCCGACGAGGGCGACGACCTGCTGTCCAACGAGGCCCTGATCACCGTCTTCGACCTGCGGCTCCTGGAGCCGGAGCTTCGCCCCGCCGCCGCGATGGTCTGCACCGAGACGGTGTGGGCCGCAGCCGCCCAGGACCCCAAGCCCCGCCTGCTGGTGGTGGACGAGGTGTGGTCGATCATGCAGCACCCGGAGGGAGCGGCCTTCATGGTGAGCATGGCGAAGCGGGCCAGGAAGCACCGGCTGGGGTTGCAGTTCATCACCCAGGACGTCCAGGACCTGCTCAGCGAGGACACCTCACGGGCCATCACTGGCCACTCCGGTCGCGCCCTGCTTCAGAACGCCGCCTTCAAATTGCTGCTTCAGCAGGACGCAGCCGCCATAAGCACGGTGGGCGACGCCTTCGACCTGCCCCAGGACCTCCAGCGATGGCTCCTGTCGTGCCCGCGTGGAGACGGGTTGCTGCTGGCGAAGGGCAACCGCTTCCCCGTCCGCATCGAGGCCACCCCGGAGGAGACGGAGGTCATCGAGTGGAGACCCGGTCGTCACTAGGAGCGACCGAACGACCGCAAGGCGAGAGAACCGATAGAGAAAGGAGCAAGCGAATGAAAGCGAACCCCATCAAGTGGCTGCTGAACAACGAGGCCAAGAAACCCCCGGCGCTGCTGGCGGTGACGCCGCCCAGGACCGGGGAGCGCACCCTCCTGGGAGTCGAGAACATGCTCGGCTCCATCGCCGTCCCCGAACCCTTCTCCCTGGAGCTGGCCGGGGACGCCGACGGCGTAACGCTCTTGGCCCGCTGCCTGGACGACCAGGTGGTGCGCTCCCAGATCGCCGCCCGCTACCCCCAGGCCCAGATACAGGAGATTCCCGCCGGGGACGACCCCCTGCGCCTGGCCGAGGACGAGCAGGCGTGGAGCATGACGCTCCGGGCCGACGGCCCCGAGTACGTGCCTCTCCGGGTCTTCCGGGACGACGACCTGCTCGACCCCGGCTCGGACCCCCTCATCGCCCTCATGGGCGCTCTCTCCAACCTCAACGAGGGGGAGCGCATCGTGGCGCGGCTGATGCTGCGCTCGATGGGACCCGACTGGTCGGAGGCGCACCTGGAGAAGGCCCACAAGCGGCCTGTGGAGGACCGGCGAGACCCCGCCTACACCTATCAGACCAAGCCCCTCCAGACCGACGGCGTGACGATGGCCGTCCTGGGCGTGGCGGCCCTGGCCGCCCTCCGGGGCTACCTGTGGGTGCAGGCGGGGGAGACCTGGAAGGCCGTGCTCATGGGAGCGGGCGTCGCCTTCGCCCTGGCCGTGGGCGGCTGGGCCTGGCACCGCTGGAAGAAGGCCCGCAAGCGGGTCTTCGACCCCATCCTCATCAAGGAGAAGGTCTCCCGCATCGCCTTCGACGCCGAGATTCAGGTGACGGCGATCCTGCCCCGGAGCACCCGGCCCCACCGGGCGAATGAGCTGCTGGAGCCGGTGGCCGCCGCCTACCGCGACTATGACAACCCCGCGGGCGCGCGCCTCGACGTGAGCCGGGTGCGGCCCGCCGTGCCCGACCCCCAGGTGCTCCACCCGTCAGGCCCCGGCCTGTTCGGCAAGCGCAGCGTCATGGGCGTCCGCGAGGCGGCCTGCCTCTGGCACCCGCCCGGAGCGCGTGACGAGACGCCCCTGGTGGCCCGCGCCGGGGCCAAGGTGCTGCTGCCCACCGCCCGCAGCGTCAGCGGCGGCGCCCACGTCGGCGACACCACCACCGGAACGCCCAGGAAGATTCACTTCCCCGACGACCTGCTGAGACGCCACCACCTCTACGTCGCCCGCACCCGCATGGGCAAATCCACCCTGATGCACCACATCGTCGCCCACAAGATGCGGGAGAAGGCCGAGGGCAGGGACGGAGACGCCATCGTCGTCGTGGACCCCCACGCCGACCTGGTGGGCGGCCTGCTCCAACACGTCCCGGAGTCCCTCATCGAGCAGGTGCGGCTCATCGACCTGGCCGACGAGCGGGGAGCTCCCGGCGTCAACCTGCTGGACACCCGCATCTTCGCCGACCGCGACCGCACCGCCGATTCGGTCGTGCGCATTGCCAAGGGCCTCTGGGACCAGTGGGGGCCGAGGATGCAGTCGATCCTCGAACAGACGGTGAAGACCCTTCACGAGGCCAATGAGAGGACGGACGCGGGCGAGCAGTACACCATCCTCGACGGACTGCGCATCCTGGCCGACGACGGATTCCGCGCCGAGGTGCTGGCGAAGGTCAACGACCCCTACCTGATTCAGTGGTGGGCCAGGGACTTCTTCGGCTGGCGGCGCGAGACCCGCGCCGACGCCCTGGCCCCGGTCCAGACCCGCCTCTCCTACTATGCATCCTCCAAGCGGGCGCGGGCCATCCTGGGCCAGCCCCGCTCCACCATCGACATGCGCCGCACCATCCAAGACGGCGGCATACTGCTGGTCTCCACCGCCCAGGGCAAGGCGGGAAGGGACGTGGCCGCCCTGGTGGGCGCGTCCCTCCTCAACCTGGTGGACGCCGTGATACGGGAGCAGGGCAGCCTGCCCTTCGAGCAGCGCCGGGGCGCTCTGGTCGTCGTGGACGAGATGCAGTCCATGCCCGGCGTGGACTACGAGAGCATGTTGTCGGAGCTTGGCAAGTTCGGGGCGTCCTTCGTCCTGGCAACCCAGAGCCTGGCCAAGCTGGACGACCTCTCCCGCACCATGCGCGACACCATCCTGGCCAACGTGGGCTGCCTGGCCGTCTTCCAGGTGGCGGGCAACGACGCCCGCCAGCTCGTGTGGGAGCTGGGCAAGGAGCGGGTGACCGAGGACGACATCACATCGCTGCCGGTCCACCAGTGCTACGTCCGCGCCACCGTGGGAACGGAGCGGATGGACGCCTTCTCCATGAAGGTCGCCAAGCCGGAGACGGGAGACGCCGACACAGCCGAGCGCATCCGCGACCTGGCCGAGAGCTACCTAACACCGGCCAGCGACATCGAACGCCGGGACGCGGAGATGCAAGACCTGGTGGACAGGTACCGCGAGGAGCTGGAGAAGCTCAGGAAGGGCCAGGACACCGAGACGGCGGAGAGCGGCGGCCAGTCCCAGGAGCAGGCCCGGCGCAAGCAGCGCAGCAAGCGCGACCAGAACCCTGGGGACGACGCCCCGGAGACGGCGGACGGGACAGCCGACGAGGAGCTTGAGGAATGAGGCCGCTCACCGGGGGAAAGCGGGAGCTGCTTCGCCGCCTCGCCGCCATGCCCTTCCTCGACCGGATTGAGATGGCCGCCCTCTCCGGCTGGTCCCAGAGCGCGGTCTACGAGGCCGCCCGCCAGCTGGAGGACGACGGGCTGATCGCCTCCGTACCCCACGGGACGGAGCTCGTTGCCCCCACCCGCAGGTTCCACCTCACCGCAGACGGCCTGCGCCGCCTGGCCCAGGAGGAAGACCTCACCCCGGATCGGCTGCTCCGCAGCTACCCGTTGGCTGCCCGGTGGCGGCGCGTCCTCCTGGAGAGGCTCGACGCCGTGGCCGTGGTCTATCGCCTGGCCTCCGCCGTCGCCAACATCCACCACCCCATCCGCTTCCGCTGGTACCGCGCCATGTCGATGGACGCCGCCATCATCCTTCCCGACGGGAGGACCATCGGCATCGTCCGGCAGGGCCACGTCACCGACCGCACCGGCTTTTCCAAGCGGATCGGGCGGCTCAGGGACGGGCCGCAGCCCGGCGGAATCCTGCTCGTCCTCCCCGACGAGACCCGGCTGCGCTACGCCCGAGGGATTCTGCGCCGGGCGTCCACGCCAACGGTCCTAGCCCTGGAGCGGGAGGCGGCGGCAGCGGCCACCGACGACGCGGTGTGGCGGCTGTCCTCGGTCAACGCCGCCGTCAGCCTCAGAGACGCCATCGACCGGATCGAACGCAGGGGCGCGCTCCCCGCCGAGCGGCCCCTGGCGCGGGTCTCCATGCCCCAGGACATCGACGAGCGGGGGAGCGAGCGGGGCGTCCCCGAGCACATGCTGCCCGCCCTCCTGAAACCCACCGAGAAGCGCGTCCTCGATCTGCTCTCCGACTGGCCCTGGCTCGCCCTGGGCGACCTCGCCGGTCTGCTGGGAGTCACCAACCAGCGCGCCTCCCAACTCACGACGGCCCTTGAGGGTTTCGGGCTGGCCGCCCGCGTACCCTCCGCAGAGCGGCGGCTGGTGCTCACCGACGCGGGGCTGACCCTGCTGGCCCGCAGGGACCGGGCCGCCGTTGGCGGAGCGAAGAAGCGGTGGAGCGCCGCTCCCCCCGACGCCGGGGCCGCAGCAGGCTGGCGCGGCGTCTCCGGCAGGCGCAGCCGGCAGCTCCTCCGCGACATGCAGCACACCGCCTCCGTCCACGGCTTCGCGGCGGCCCTCTCCCGCCAGGCCCGCGTCCTGGGCTGGGAGATCGACCAGCTCGACCCGCCCCGCAGGGCGTCCCGCTACTTCCGCTACTTCGGCGGGAGGCGCTCGGTGCACCCCGACGCCTTCGGGATGCTCAGGCGCGGGAAGACCGCATGGCCCTTCTTCCTGGAGTGGGAGCGGAGGGCGGTGCGGCCGGTCACCATGGCGGCGCGACTCGCCCCCTACCTGCGCTACTACTCGTCCCACCGGCCCATCGACGACCACGGCGCGCCGCCCGTCGTCCTGGTCGTCTTCGACGACGATATCGCCCAGACCCACTTCCTGAGAGTGGCGCAGGACGAGATGGACCGTCTCAGGACCGCCGTCCCCCTGCTGGCCTCCAACCGCGAGCTGGTGGAGCGGGAGGGGCCGCTGGGACGGGCATGGTTCGCCCCGGGCGGAGGCTTCGAGCCGGTGCGCCCCCTGACCGACATGCAAGGAGAACCAAGGCCATGAGAATCTATTACATCGACGAGTCCGAGGGTCCCCGCTACTACGTCCGCTCCGCCCTGGGCGTGAACGCCGAGCGATGGAACGGCCTGCATGGCCGCATTCAGCACTGGCGCACGGCGTTGGCGGGCGACTACAGCGTCCCGACCAGCCGGGAGCTGCACGCCTGCGACCTGCTGGCCGGACGGGGCAAGCTGACCCGCATCGACAACACCGGCCGCAGGCTCACCCCGGAGTAGGGAGCCGAGATCTTCATGGACGGCCTGCGCATCATAGAGAACGCCGCCCATTCCCTGGGCGGCATCGAGGTCGTCAACGTCTGCCTGCGCAAGGCCGACGTAAAGGGCTACGAACAGGTCAGCCTGAACCGGCTGCTCAACCGCATCAACACCTCCGTCGCGGCGGACGGACGCTACGCCCACCTCATCTTCGACGAGGGAGGGGAGCGGATGATCAGGCGGCTCTACGGCAGGCTCAGGAGCCGCAACCCCGTGCCCAGCAGGTACGAGGTCTGGGAGGAACGGCGAGGCTACGAAGGACATCCCCATAGAGCGGATCATCGGCGGCCCCTCCTTCCGAAGCTCCCAGGACGACGACCTGCTACAGATGGCCGACCTCATCGCCCACGCCCTCCTCAAGCAGGAGGAGGAACCCTCCCAAAGGGTGACGGAGCTGGGCATCCGCCTGGCCTTCGGGATCCTCGACCGCGCCCTCAACCGCAGGGCGTCGAGGACGGATCCCCAGGGCGTCGTCAGGAGATGAGGAAAGAGGAGGAGGAGGGCGCTTGGACGTGGCCCGGCCCCTCGCTCCTATTTCGCCGGTTCGCCCTCCGATTCCGGGTCGCCGTAGAGCATTAGATTGAAGCCCCCGGGAACGCCCCACGCCAACTGCATGATGCCCATGTAGTTGAACCCCTTGGGCACCCCTCCCCTGAGCCACCTCCGCACGGTGGGCTCCTTCACGCCGAGAATCTCGGCCAACTCCTGCGGCGACAGCTCGGCCATCTTCAACAGCCGTTCCAGCCGCTCCCCGAAGTCCTCGGGAAAAGGGGGGCGTTGTTGCTTCCCGGTGCTCCCTTCACGTCCTTCGACAGCCATGGCGCAACCTCCTCGGTCTCTGTCTGTGATTGCCTCCTCGTCCAAACCCGTTTTGCAGAAGCCTCCCCGGAACGAGAACAGAGCGTCTCAAACCGAGACGGCCCCCAGACGCCGAGAGTGCAGACGCCCGCGTCCGGGATCATGCAGCCTTGATCTCCACACCCCTTGTGCGCCCTGCGCCAGGGCGCGAGGCTGCCGCAAGGCAGCGTTAGCGTCTTCCGGGGTGGTGCAGACCCAACGATACACCAAAGGGGCCTCCCATCCAAGACGAAGCGGAGGCCCCCGGTGCGGCAGGCGGTGAGCGGCGAGGAGGGGGAAGGCCCGGAAAAGACAGGAGGGCCGGGCGGATTTGAACCGCCCGGCCCTCTTTGCGTCGATGGACAGCCGTTGCCTGTGGCGTTGGCCGTCAGTCCAGACCCACGGCGGCCTCCTCCGGACCGTTCCCGCCGCCGACGGGTTCCAGGCCCCTTACTCCCACGCCGTACCGCCTGCCGTCCACCTCGACGGTGGCGCTGGTATACCTGAGCAGCGTGCCCACCTTGCCATTGAGCTGTCGCTGAACCGTACCGCCGACGATCCGTACCTTCCCGCCCTCGTGCAGTCCCCTGGCGGCGGCGCACGGCTCCGTGCGGGGTTCCCAGCCCAGGTCCGTCAGCACTTCCAGGCCCGCAACCCTGCCCGCAGCCGTCTCGACGGCCCGGACCATCGCCCGCACCCGCCGGACCTGGCCGGGAAACAGCAGCCTGGCGGTCTCCGCGTCGTTGACCACCACCTCCACCAACGCCGGGGCCTCGTCGCCGTTCAGCCAGGCCCAGCAGCGGCCCCGCCAATCGACGCCGATGCCGCCGTCCTCCTCGAACCGCGTCTGCGCAACCAGGGGGCGCTCGGCCACCAGGTCGAGATTGAATCCGATGATCTCCCCGCTCTCAGTCATTGTCTCTCTCCCTTCCAGAGTGTCTTGGCAACGAACAAGAGGGCCGGACGGTTCATCCCGCCCGGCCCTCGCCGCGCCCGCCGGTTGCCCGTTGGCGGCCTCTCCCAGGCTTCGCCGGTAGGTCCGCATGTAGCACCTGCCGCCGCACCACCCCTCCCGGCCCGAATTGCGCCGGAACTGCCGGTAGTAGACCCGACCGCAGCCCCGGCATACCTTCTCCATGTGTCCCTGCCTGTATCCGGTCATTGGCCCGCCCCCTGGAACGCGCTCGGCTCTTCCACTCCGCGCAGCAGGTGGTGGAGCAGCCCCATCCCCGCGGCCAACTCCAACAGGTTGACCAGGTGGCCGGGGCCGGGCTTGGTTCCCGCCTTCCATCGGCGCACGATGCGGGCGTTGACCTTCAGGCGGCGGGCCAGCTCCCGCCAGGACAGCCCTGCGGCCTGCCGGAAGCGGTCGAGGCGCTCGGGAAAGTCCTGGGGGAACTCTTCAGGCTCTACGTGGTAGACCCGCTCCTGCCGGCGTCCCATGGCCCCTCTACTCCTCCGTCCCGTCGTCGCCGTACATCATCAGGTCGTAGCCGCCGGGAAGCTCGCGGGCCAGCTCGATGATGGCCCACAAGTAGGCCCCCGAAGGCGGCCCTCCCCTGCGCCACTTCGCCAGGCCGCGCTGCGTCACGCCGAGGCGCTCGGCGAACTCGCCCCACGACAGCCCGGACAAGTCCTTCAGGCCCTCCAGCCGCTCCCCGAAGTCCTCGGGAAAGGGCGGGGGCCGGTTGTTCAACGTCCGCTTCCGTTCTCTAGGAGTCTGTCCGAGAAACAATGTTCTAAACGATATGCGTCATTAGTGGAGTGTAAAGATGCTAATTACTCCACGACAAGGTCCAGATTGCTGTAAGCAGGTTATTGCGTGGCGGGTTTCGTCTCCCGGAACGAATCCTCGGACAGGCTCCTAGTGGTCATGGTCCCTCCTCCTCGGTTTGAAGATCACGATTACGTCCTCGCCCAGCAGCTTCGCCAGACCCTCCGGCGAACGGACCGCCAGCCGCACAAGGGCCAGCATCGCTCCGCCGTTGGGAGCGCCGCCCTTGATGCGCCAGCGCATCAGCTGGCGCGGGTCCACCCCCAACGCCACCGCCATCTCCTCACAGTTGAGATCGAACAGCTCTCTCACGGCCTCCAGCCGTTCGGGGAAGTCGTAGGGCATCAGGGCGACGCCGGGCGGAATGAGCAGAGGATCGGACGTGGCGGGGCCTTCGCTACACATGGACCTGCTCCAGGATGAACAGGTCATCGAAGCGGGTGACGCCCAGGGCCTCCATGAGCCGCCTGCGCATGTCCGCCGAGGGGCAGCGAGTCCCGGACATGAGCTGGGACAGGTAGCCGGACGAGGTGCCGACCAGCCGCGCCAGCTCGTTCTGGGTCATGTTGAGCCGGTTCAGAAGCTCCCACACCTTGTGTGGGTCGAGCTTTACCCTGGAGGAGGGCTGCCTGCGCTTCACGCCGCACTCTCCTCTTTGGCCGACTGCGAGCCGTCCCCGGCTGCGCCGTTGGGGTACAGGTGGGGGTTGGCGAGGTAGTGGCGCGCGATGATGCGGGCCAGAATCCGCAGGCCCTCGATGCGCCTCCGCTCCTGCCTGTCCGTCAGCTTCCGCTTCGACTTCTTACTCACGCGGTCCGTCTCTCTCGTGGGGTCCGGCGCGCCCTGAAGGGGTGGCCCTTCGGGGCGTCGGGGATGTATAGTGGGCCAGGTGTTAGCTTATGTGTTCTGTGGGCGTAAGTGTAGCAATAGAGAGTACGTGGAGACAATGGTCGAGAGGCATAGTTCGGGCATATAGAAGGAAATATTGACAATTGCTTACTCTGATGTAACAATTAGTTAGCAACAATGTAGCTGTAATGTAGCAGGCACGTCGCGCGCGATGCTGTTCGCAACTACGGATGCAAGAGGGAGACATCATGGATGAGCTTGACGACGACCGGGAGATGGACGACCGAGAGGCCATCGAGGGCGATGACGAAATCGGGCCGCTGCTCAGACGGCTGCGGGGAGACCTCAGCCTGCGGGACGTGACCCGGCGCACCGGCATCTCCAGCTCCTACCTCTCCCAGATCGAGCGGGGTGGCCGGAAGCCCGGCTCCAACATGATTGGCAAGCTGGCCGCCCTCTACAACGTGGACGCAGACGAGCTGATGAAGCGGGCCGGGCGCGTGGACCAGCCCGACCCCTACGGCGGCGAGGCGATGGAGATTGAGCGGGCCTACCAGTACGTGCTGGCCGATCCCGTCTTCCGCGTGGGAACCCGGCCCGACGGCCCCATCACCCTGAAGACCAAGCGGTTCATCGTCGAGATGTACGAGCGATTCGCCAACAAGAGGCTGCTGGAATGAACAGGACGAGAGAGGACTTCTGCCGAAGGCTGCTGGACGACTCCCCCCGCGAGGCCCTGGACCCGGAGCGCCTCGCCGCCCGCTTCGTGCGCTACTTCGACGTCCCCGCCCGCCCCACGATGGAGCAGATCAAGGCCCTGCTGAAACGAGCCGGGTTCGGGGAGGTGTCGGGCAGGAGGCACCTGGACGTGAAGGGCATCCACTACAGCGCGCCGGGGGGCGGCTACGACATCCACTACCGCGAGGACATGTGGGCCGGGACCCAGGACTACTCGGTGGTCCACGAGACCTACGAGATCATCCACGAGACCCTCTGCGACATGGACTCAGGCTCCCCGCCCGACCGGATCGTGTGCACACAGGCCGAACGCTTCGCGGCGGCGGCGCTGATGCAGCCGAGGGCCTTCGAGCCGCTGGCACTGGAGTGGGGGCTGGACGTGCTGAAGTTGCAGCGTGCCTTCCTATGCTCCTACGCCGCCGTGACCATCCGGCTGGCCGAGGTGCTGCGAGACCCGCCCCTGATGGCCGTCCTATACGCGCGGGAGGACAAGAGCGACCCCGCAGGCTGGACCGACCCGCTCGACCTGCGGGCGAAGGTGGTGCGCCGGACGCGGGGCTTCGGGACGCCGACCACGTTCCCCATCTGCGGCCAGCGGGGAGGCGTCCCCCGCAGGGGCAGGCCCATCCCTCCCGGTTCCCTGGCGGAGCAGGCCGCCCGCTACGGCAGGGCGCGATACGCCCACGACGGCGGCTGCGCCGCCATCGCCAGGCCCGTCTTCTGGAAGGGGAAGCTGGCCAAGGTGGTCGTCGTCGCCGTGCCCGAAAGCGACTCCGCCGTGCTCGGCCCCCAGATGGTCGCCTCGGACATGCCCGGGCGCAGGCGCAGGCCGGTGGCTGCGGCGGCTGGCCCCCTGGTAGGGGTTGATGGCCGGTGTCCTGATAGGTTATAGTAAGACATAGCACTACATCAGGAGGCAAAAAGAGAGTGACCACTCCCAGGAAGTCCAAGACCCTCACCTTCTCCCTGCCCCCGGAGATGGAGGCGCAGGTGCGGCGGGTGATGAAGGAGGATGACCTCTCCGTGAGCGAGCTGCTCCGCCAGGCCATCCGCCTGTTCATGGAGGAGCGGGAGTGGCGCAGACGGGAGCGGCTGGAACGGCTGCGCTCCCGCCGGACAGGACAGAGTGAAACACAAGGAGGAAAGACTGATGAATGACCGACTCGATCTGACGCCAGCGGCCCTCTACGCCAGGGTCTCCAGCGACCGCCAGGACGTGGACCTGTCCATCGCCGCCCAGCTTAGGGCGCTCAGAGACTACGCCGAGAAGCACGGCTACCTGGTAGCCCGCGAGTACGTGGACGAGGCCGAGAGCGGAAGAATCGCCGACAGGCCCGAGTTCCAGAAGATGCTGAACGAGGCCAACAAGCCCGAGGCTCCCTTCAAGGAGATTCTCGTCTGGAAATTCTCCAGGTTCACCCGCAAGCGCGAGCACGCCGTCGCCTTCAAGGCCATGCTCCGGCGCAGGGGCGTCCGGGTCGTCTCCATCACCGAGCACGCCGACGACTCCCCCACCGGTAAGCTCATGGAGGCCATCATCGAGAGCGTGGACGAATTCTACAGCGAAAATCTTGCCCAAGAGGTCACGAGAGGGATGCGGGAGGCCGCTTCCAGAGGCTTCTGGGTCACCACCTTCGCCCCCTACGGCTACCGGAAGGTCTACGTCCAGGACGGGACGAAGAAGCGCCCCAAGCTGGAGCTTGACCCGCCCGCCGACGCCGTAGCCCGCCGCATCTTCGACATGGCGCTCCAAGGCAGCAGCATCCTCGACGTGACCAAGGCCCTCAATGCCGAGGGCGTGGCCAGCCCCAGGGGAAAGCAGTGGCTCAAGACCACCGTCCACAACGTGCTGCTCAACGAAGCCTACACGGGCACGCTGGTCTGGGGAACCACCGCCAAGGACGGCGCGCCGCCGGTGCGCGTCGAGAACGCACACCCCGCCATCGTCTCCAAGGGGGAGTTCCGGAAGGTCAAGAAGCTGCTGGGGTCTCGCGCCCCCAAGAAAGTGAACCCCCGACGGGCTTCCAGCCCCTACCTGCTCAGCGGTTTGCTCAAGTGCGAGACCTGCGGCAAGGCCATGACCGCCGCCGAGGCCAAGAGCGGCAAGTACACCTACTATGTCTGCCACTCCCTCCTCAAGCGGGGCAGCGGTACCTGCAAGACCCCCAGGCTCAACGCCAAGTCCTTCGAGAAGCTCATCGTCGATGAGATTCGGGCCAACATCCTCACCGAGTCCAACATCCGTGACCTGGTGAAGCTGCTGGACGAGGAGATGGACGGGGTGGCCAGCGAGCAGCGCCAGCGGCTGGAGACCATCGAGGAGGAGCTTGAGGACGTGAAGAAGCGGCTGGGCCGCATCTGGCAGGTCATCGAGACCACCGACATCGAGATGTCCGACGCCTCAGACCGCATCAGGGAGCACCGGGAGCGCAAGGAGAAGCTGGAGGTCGCCGCAGAGGGGGCGAGGGCGCTGCTGAAAGAGAGGCGGCAGTTGCTGGACAGCGCCGACACCATCGCCGCCTTCGCAGAGGAGATGAGCGACTTCCTCAAGACCAGCGAGCTGACCGAGACCAAGGCCTTCGTCCACTCCTTCGTCAAGGAGATCGAGGTCAAGCCCGGCAAGGCCGCCATCGTCTACTCCATACCTACGCCGGAGGACTCTCCCATAGGTGGAGCCGACGCCGCTGAGGTCGTCCTGAACGGGCGAGTTCGCAGTACGGTACATTCTGGTGGGCCAGCCTGGACTCGAACCAGGGACCTCAGTCTTATCAGGACTGCGCTCTAACCGACTGAGCTACTGGCCCATCGAAGGTATATTAGCAGGGATGGCGTTTCTGTGTCGCCCCCAGTCCTTCACCCTAGCGCCGATTCATCCACTGGCCAGACTCCTTCCTGATGGGACGGTAGTCCGGTGCGTCGATTCGGAACATCCGCCCAGTGGATGGGTCTCCTATTCTTGAGCTGATCGGCCCCGACTGCTTGGTGAAATCGAGGAAGCTGGTAATCACCGTCGGCAGCCGGGCATTGTGGCGGTGGACGACTATCTGGTACAGCTTCTCCTCCGCCCACGGGCTGCTGTGCTCCTGGCCCAGATCGTCCAGCACCAGCAACTCCGCGCCCTTCACCTCGTCGAACAGCCGGTCGTAGGTTACTTTGCTGTCTGGCCTGAAGGTGTGCCGTAGATAGTCCAGAAGCTCTGGGACGAACGCAAAGAACACTGGGTGCCCGGCCTTGATGCGTTCCGCCGCAATGGCCACCGCGAGATGAGTCTTCCCGACCCCGGTCTCGCCGGTCAGCGTCAGCCAGCCGTGGGGAAACTCGGCATAGGCCTTGGCGAAACGTAAGGCATCCTCCAGGCTCCTCTGTTGGTCCGCGGCCGAATCGTTCCCTCGAACGTCAAAGGTGTCGAAGGTCATAAGGTCGACCATCTCGGGCTCGATCCGGCCCAGGCGGTGCAGCTGCTCCACAGGCTTGCCCCTCAATGACAGGACCTGGCCACTATTCCGCAACCGCGTCCCAAGGTATGGGTCCAGCTCGTCGATGCCTCGGGTCGTAACGACCGTCGCAAGCTGGGCGTTGTAGCGGTGGTTTACGATCTGCCGGAGCTTCTCGTGCGCCCAGGGCGTGCTGCCACGGGCCTCAAGCTCGTCGAGCACCAGCATCGGAGTGTTCCGGACCTGGTCAAAGAGCTCCGTGTAGCTGATTTCGCTGTCGGGGCCGAAGCTGGACCGGAGATGGTCCAACAGGTCTGGGACATGGGCGAAGAAGACTGGCTCACCTTTCCCGATGCACCTGTTCGCGATGGCCGCCGCCAGGTGAGTCTTGCCAGTACCGGTCGGACCCGACAGGACGAGCCATCCGTCTGAGGCTTCGGCGTACTCTACCGAGGCTGCATAGGCCTCTCGAAAGCTGTCCCGGCTCTCCGCGTCGCCCGGCAGGCCCTCCATGTTGATGGTCTCGAACGTGAAGCGGCTCAGGTGACCGATATTGCTGTACCTGACCAGCCTCGCCGTCCGCTCCTCCACGATCCGTTCCTGCTGGCACCGACAGGTCAGGACCCGGCCAAAATCAGCGTGGCCGGCGGGGACCTCGGGCGTGAGCCATCCGCGTCCACCGCAGACGTCACACACATCCGCTGGCTCCGGCGGCTCGACCGGGACGTAGGCTTCCCGTCGTCCGGCGGATGTGGTCCTAGTAGTATCTCCCAACCTTTTTAGGATATCTCCCAGGCTCTCCATCGCCCCTACCTTCCTGTGACCATCGCTCAAGAATCCGAGAGACGTACCTCCAGCTCCGCTTGTTGTTCTCTACCGCCTCTCGGAAGGCATCCTCGATCCACGCCGCTGGATATAGCTGCTCCGCTTCGCGAAGCTCGTCTGCGATCATAGGACTCATCATGCCGATGTTGTCTTCGTACATAGCGAAGACGTTTGGGCGCTCAACTGCCGCTTCCCACGGTTCGAGGTCCGTACTCTCACCTATCGCAGGGTGTCCCTTGACTGCAGCCGCCATGGCGGCCCTGCCTTGCTCGGAATTGAGCATGTAGACCGTCTCTCCAGAGCGCTCGTCAGTTCCTTCGAGAAACGTCCCGCGCTGGACGGCCAGCCTCATCGCCCGTTCGATGGCGCTTCTGTCGTTCAGATGAGCCAGAGACCTAGCCAGTGTGCGGTCTGCTTTCAGTTCTCCAAGCGTCACCAGCTTTGGATGACCCCTGTGGCGGTGAAGCATCCAGACAAGGCGCAGGGTGCACTTGAACTCGCCCAGGTCGTCGATCTGCTCCAGCAACGTCCCGAACATCGGGTTCGGGACAGGTGTGTACTGAACGCGGCGAGGAAGCCCGCCGGAGGACATCCTACGCGAACTCCGCAGCGCGCGACGTCTGCACCATGCTTTCGAACCTGACAACATCGTTCCTGAAGTATAGAGGTATCGTGCCGAGCGGCCCGTTGCGGTGCTTGGACACGATAAGCTCGGCGATGTTCTCAGGGTACTGCTCGCTCGGATTCCGCTTCTCCCACTCTTCACGCGTCGTGTTGACATCCTCACGGTAGATGAAAGCGACCACGTCTGAGTCCTGCTCGATGCTCCCGCTCTCACGCAGGTCGGATAGCAGAGGTCTGTGTGTTGGACGCTGCTCGATAGCACGGCTCAACTGTGAACAGGCCAGTATCGGAATATCGAGGTCGCGCGCGAGGCCCTTCAGTGACCGCGATATCTCTCCCATCTCCTGCACCCTGTTGTCACGGCGTCCAGTCCCACTGATGAGCTGCAGGTAGTCGACGACCAGCATGTCGAGGCCCCGCTCGGTCTGCAGCCGGCGCGCCTTCCCTCGCATCTCCACTATGCCCTGGATCGGCGTGTCATCCATGTAGATCGGAAGATCCGACAGTGCTCCTATGGCGTCCTGCTGCCTCGTCTCCTCCGCGTCGCTTAGAAGCCCCACGCGCAGCCTGTGACCGACTATGCCCGCCTCGCTGGACAGGAGCCGGAGGACTATCTGGGCCGCGCTCATCTCTAAGCTGAATACGCCAACCACTGCTCCCTGGCCAGCGGCGTGCCGGGCAATGTTGAAGGCCAGCGTGCTCTTTCCGAGGCTCGGCCGGGCCGCCAGAACGACGAAGTCGGACCGCTGCAGCCCCCCCGCAAGCAGCTTGTCGAAGTCTGTGAAGCCCGTCGGGATTGGCGCGAGGTGGGAAAACTCAGGATCGTGTAGAGCGGAGCTTTCCTCGATGTAGGTATCCAGCACGTCGCGGATGTGGGTGAAGTCGCTGGAGCCCCGGCCGGAACGCACCCGAAACAGCAGATTCTCGGCCTTGCTCAGCGACTCCTCCAGGTCTGGGCCGCTTTCGTAGCCGATCGCCGCGATGTCGCCGCCCACACGGATCAGCTGGCGCATTGTCGAGGCGTGGTGGACAATCCGTCCGTAGTGCTCGATGTGGACGGAGGTGGGAACGACGGACACCAGGTGGCCGAGGTAGTCAGTGCCGCCGACGCCCTCAAGTCTATCGTGGAGCGAAAGCTCGTGGGCGACCGAGATCTGGTCTATTGGCTCGCCCCGCTCCAGGAGCGCCAGCACCGCCTCATAGCACCAGCGGCCCTTCTCGGAGTAGAAGTCCGAAGAGCGCAGGAAGGGCGCTATCTTGTTGAGCGAGTCACCGTCGATCAGGACGGAGCCGATTACCGACTCCTCCGCGTCGACGTCATGTGGAGGCAAACGTTCCGCGTACAAGGATCGTCCTTCGTTTCAGTGGCCGGCCGGTGAGACCCGCAAGGCCGGCGTCTGTCACGCGGCAAGTCGACTACGCGTCCGAACCCTCTTCCGGGTCCGAAGGCTTATCGTCGGCCTCCTCCAGCGAGGCGAACAGCTCATCCGGATCCGTCCCAGTCGCGTGCACCAGAACGGAGATCCGTGCCTCGGCCTCCTGATGAAGATGGAGGTTTACCTCAAAGAGGCCGAGCTCTCGAATCGGCTCCAGAAGCGTCACCGTCCTGCGGTCTATCACCCGGTCCGTGGACTCGGAGAGACGCTCGGCGATCATCGCACTGGTCACAGAGCCGTACAGTCGGCCCCCCGCTCCAGCCCTCATCGCCACAGCTACCTTGCTACCGTCTAGGTCTTCCGCGAGCGCCTTCATATCCGAAAGCGTCTTCAGCCGGACCCCGTCTGCCTCAACCTTCAACCGACCGACACGCTGCAGGGCGTTGTGGGTCGCAGGCTCGGCAAGGCTCTTTGGGATCAGGTAGTTTCGGGCGAACCCGTTCTTGACCTCTCGCACATCTCCGCCCCTGGCGACCCCTTCGACATCTTCCAAAAACACCACTCTCATTTAAAGGCTACCTCTAAGCAATTTTGAGTCTCTGCTCCGTTGACCGCTCGCCCTTCCGACAGACTCGGCGCAAGCCGCTGAAACCCGTCCGAAGCAGGGCTCATCAGAACGAACGTACGTTGATGGATTATAACACAAGCACGGGCCCGACAGGCACCGGAGACGTTCCGCTTCGCGATGTCCGTTGGGTACCAGGCTGGGAGGGAACGACGGCCTCAAGCGAAGTATAGCACGGCTGTGCTGTAGCGGTCGATCTTGTAGTAGACTTCGGCCATATCCCGGTGGTGGGTTGCCATTGCCCTAGTCTGTGGCTACAATTGGCACAGATAATCCATGGAGGTGCCCAGTGGAAGCCTTCTGCATGAAGTGCAGGACCAAGAGAGACATTCAGGACCCCGCTCAGATCACGATGAAGAACGGCAGACCCGCCACACGCGGTACCTGTGGCACTTGCGGGACCAAGCTATTCAGAATAGGCAAGAGCTAGGGGGCAGCGGTCCACCCGGCTCGGTCCCTGGCCCGGGAGCCTATCCGTACTCCCACGCCCCATAGTCGACGCGCTTGTTGAGCGTTGCATCTCCAATCCAGAGCGTGGGCGGATTGACTACCTGTTGATGATAGCTCAGCGGGAGGCGTATTCGCCTCCCGCCCCTGTGTACAGAGCGCCGGGACGGGCAGGGAATCCTGCGAGGCTCGCATGCCGAAGTAGGGTACAACTTCCCGCGCCGGACTCATGGCCGCGTTGAACAGTACCAGGCTACTGTAGAACACGTAGGACGACCCGGAACCTGCGCATCGCGCAGGTGGTCGCCAATTCCTCGAAAGACACAACCTCGGCGGCATTCCAGCGCTCTCCATCGGCAATTTGCGAGCCGATAGTGGGCACGGTGTCACCTTGGCTTCGGTATACCTGCCCTAGAGGACGGTCATCCTCCGAGTAAAGGAACCAAACTGCGGCCGGCCTCGTTCCCGGGTGTGTCATGGACCGAAGTGCTGGAAGGAGGGTCGCAACCGTCTGTACCTACTGAGGTGTGGAGCGGGAGAAGGGGTTCGAACCCTCGACCTCGTCCTTGGCAAGGACGCGCTCTACCGCTGAGCTACTCCCGCCGGGGTGGTCTGCATGCGGCGAACCGGTTGTGGCCCCCGGGACCTTGAGTGCCGAGGGTCAGAATCGAACTGACGACACCAGCATTTTCAGTGCTGTGCTCTACCAACTGAGCTACCTCGGCCCATTGGACATGGTAGTGTCAGCCAGAAGAGAGTGTCAAGGGCGTGTACCCGTTCCTGTAGATGTTCTGGTCGACCCGAAGCTCGGTCAACCTCAGCCGGACGGCCGTGACTACAGAGTGGTCCCCAAGCCTCAGCGATCGAACGCTACCGCTGGCAGACCTGCCTGGGTCACCAGTGCGTTAAACGCCGCAATGTCGGTATCGACCGTCTCCAGTAACGTGCCCAGGGCCTGGTCGACCCGGTCGGATAGTTCGCCGAACAGGTCACATGACTGCTGGGTCGGCGCGGCGTCCGCGTTCGCGACAACTGCAAAGAGCTCCACCAGCTTGGCGTTCAATCCGGCGGGCATGTAGTTGCCATCCTGCGGGGCCCGCGCCGCCGGCTGGATCAACGGCCACTCCATGCCTGCCAGTTTGTTCCTCAGAATACGGGCCGCGGCGGCGAGCGTCGATACCTTCGGAGTATCTTCCCTGCCTTTTGCCCACTCTTCCACCTGGTCCCGAACACGCCTTAGCCTGAGCACACCCGAGTGAATCTCAGATAGCCTGTCCCTGATCCGTAGAGACAGCTCAAGCTGGCGGTCAAGGTCTTTCTGGTTCGCCGAAACCCGCGGGTCCATGCGGACCCGGAACGATGCGCTCCGGCTTTCGTCCCCGAGGTCGAGCCGTACCATATACTCACCGGGCGCCGCCATCGGGCCGATCAACACCCGAGCAGTCGTAATGTCGTCTTCGAGACGTAGAGGTCCCTCGTGTCGCAGGTCCCACACGAACCGATTCGTGCCTGCATCGTTCGGCACGCGAGGCTCGGACTCATCAGAAGACGCTTCGCTTGAGAACCTCCGCAAAACCTCCCCCCTGCTGTCGAGGAAGGTGAGGGAAACCGGGTCTTCAGGCTTCTTGGAGAGCCAGTAGCTGACGACGGCCCCGGCGGGCGGATTGGCCCCCGCGTTCAGAAACGTCGTTACGCTATCGCCCGACTCGGTCAGCCGCTCGTAGTGAGCAACAAGGGTGCCGCCGGCTACGGTGAGGTTGCGGCCCGGCGCGGGCCACTTCCCGCTGCCCACGGCGCTGGCGCCCGGGTTCAGCCGGTACGCTGCACGCGGCTCGAACAGGTGAACATCCTCCATAGTCACTAACTCGGTCGACTGCTGTAGTGGAGAGAGGTCGTCCAGCACCCAGAACGACCTGCCGTGGGTGGCCGCCACGAGATCACCGTCCTTGACCGCCAGGTCGTGGACCGGCACGACCGGAAGGTTGAGCTGCAATTGCGTCCAGGAGACGCCATCGTCCGTGGACACGGAGACGCCGCTCTCGGTTCCAGCGTACAGCAGGCCCCGCCTAGCCGGGTCCTCGCGGACAACCCTGGTAATCCGGTCCTTCCCCAGACCGCCGCCGATGGACCGCCATGTTTCGCCATAGTCGCTGGTCTTGTAGACGTACGGTGCGTGATCATCCAGCTTGTAGCGAACCGCTGCTACGTAGGCCGAGGCCGGGTCGTGTGGCGAGACCTCTATCGTGGTCACCGTCGACCACTCCGGCAGGCTCGGCGGCGTGACGTTCGCCCAGCTCTCGCCACCGTCCAGAGAAACATGGACAAGGCCGTCGTCGGAGCCCGCCCAGTAGACTCCCCGTTCGTGAGGTGACTCTACGAATGCAAAGACGGTGCAGTAGTTCTCCACGCCGGTTTGGTCAACGGCCAGCGGCCCGCCGGATGGTCCCAGCTTGGTCGGATCGTTCCGGGTGAGGTCCGGACTGATCTCCACCCAGCTCTGCCCCTCGTTATCGGAGCGGAAGACCACGTTGGCGGCCACGTACAGTACTCCCGGGTCTTGGGGAGAAATCGTAATCGGGAAGGTCCACTGGAAACGGTGCTTGTACTGCTCGACCCCGACTCCTCCGTAAAGCTCGGGCCAGACCGATATGGCGCGCTGCTGCCCGGTACGGTGGTCGTAGCGCGTGAACGCCTTCCCGCTCTCCGGAGGACCGCCGGAGTACACGATGTTCGGGTCGTCAGGGCGGACAGCGATGTGACCGCACTCCGAGTCGCCAACCTCGTAGCACTCGCTCCAGGTGATGGCGCTCTTGCGAGACCTGCTAGCGGAACGGCTGGGCACGCTGATCGCCGTATTGTCCTGTTGGGTTCCGTACACACGATAGGGAAATCGGTCGTCGGTGGCCAGGTGGTAAAACTGCGCCGTCGGTTGGTTGTACAGGCTCGACCAGGACGCGCCGCTGTCGAAGGAGACACAGGCCCCACCGTCATTCCCCTCGATCATGCGCGCCGGATCGTTAGAATCGACCCAGAGGTCGTGATTGTCCCCATGCGGCGTCGGCATCTGCGACAGGGTCCGCCCGCCATCAACGGACTTCCAGACCTGTTCGTTTGGAATGTAGACCGTGTCGGCATCCTGGGGGTCGGGTATCACATGACCGTAGTACCAGGCGCGTGCGTTCAGCTGACCGTAGTCGCTGACCCTTTCCCACGTGTCGCCGCCGTCGTCCGACAGGAACAGGCCGCCCTCCTCGGCCTGGACCAAGGCCCACACCCGCCCCGGCCTGGCCGGCGAGGCGGCAACGCCCATCCTTCCCAGCACTCCCTCCGGCATGCCGGGGTTGCGTGTGATCTCGCCCCAGGTATCGCCGCCGTCTACAGACCTGTAGAGTCCACTGTCGGGCCCGCCGCTGGTGAGATTCCACGGCGTCCGACTTGCGTCCCAGATGGTCGCGTACAGGACCCTAGGGTTGGTGTGGTCTAAGGAGAGGTCGGCAGCCCCCGCGGTCGGACTGCGGAAGAGGACCCGCTCCCAGCTCCGGCCGCCGTCGGAAGACCGGAAGACGCCGCGCTCCTCGTTGGGCCCGTAGATATGGCCAAGGGCCGAGACGTAGACGAGGTCGGAGTCCAGTGGATGGACGCGTACCCTCGATATGTGGCGGGTGTCCTCCAGGCCGAAGTGGGCCCAGGACGCGCCGTCATCAGTGGAGCGGTAGACCCCGTCGCCGTGGGAGACGTTCCCGCGGATGCAAGCCTCGCCTGTACCCGCGTATACGACGGACGGGTCCGATTCCGAAACGGCCACGGCTCCGATGGAAGCCGTGTTGAACCAGCCATCGGAGACGTTCCGCCAGTAGATACCGCCGTCCGTCGTCTTCCAGACGCCTCCGTCGCAGGCCCCGAAGTAGAAGACTAGCCTATCGGTCGGGTGGCCCGCGACAGCGACCGACCGCCCGCCTCGGAACGGTCCTATAAGTCGCCACTCCAAAGCTGCTATGGCCCGCTCGTCGATGGTCATGACGCCTCCATATCAAGTGCAGGTGTACAGAGTACGGCCTCTCCCCAACTACGCAATCCCATGGAAGTCCTGCAGAAAGGTGACGACAGGCATCTTAGCGGCCATAGTTGTGAACATCAAGTGAAACGAATTCAGGGTGGAATGCCCCCAGCCCCGGGACATTCAACGTCTGAGGGGGGGCAAGACCCCCGCCGGTCAAAGTCGGTGAAGCACGCGGCCGCTCTGCCTACTGCGGTAGACCGGCTATGGTGTAAGATATAGGCCCCTGGTCTTCAAGGCCGACTCACATGGTGTAACCAAAGGTGGACTATTGGCTGACTATGATCTTGTAGTGCTGGGATCGGGCCCCGGCGGATACGTGGCCGCTATCAGGGCCGCACAGCTTGGATTGAAGACAGCAATAGTAGAGCGCGATGCCCTCGGCGGCGTCTGTCTGAACTGGGGATGCATTCCAAGCAAAGCGCTCCTGCGAAACGCTGAGGTCCTGGGCCTCGTCCGGCACGCCGACGATTTCGGGATCAGCTTCGACAACCTGACCTACGACTTCGGGGTCGCAGTTGACCGCAGTCGCAGAGTCGTGAAGCGGCTTACGACCGGCATCGGAGCTCTCCTTCGGAAAAATCAGGTCGAGCACATTGAGGGGACAGGTGTCTTCAAGGATTCCTCCACGCTCCAGATCGAAGGCGGCGGCACCCTCTCAGCGAACAATGTCATCATAGCGACCGGGGCGCGTGAGAGGACCATACCCAGTCTCCCGGTAGACCGCGAAACGGTCATCACGAGCAGGGAGGCCCTCGAGCTAAGAGAGACTCCGAAGCGGGTTGTCATAGTCGGCGGTGGCGCAACCGGGGCTGAGTTTGCCTACATCTATAGGACCTACGGCTCGGACGTGACCCTCGTTGAGATGCTGCCAAGGCTGGTCCCGCTCGAAGATGAAGAGATCAGTCGGCAGCTTGAGCGCTCGTTCAAGAAGCAGGGCATCAGGATAATGACCGGCGCGGGCGTTCAGGGCATAGCGGTCGACGGCGGGACCGCGTCCGTTACCGTTGCGTCCGGGGATGAAGAATCAGTAATCGAGTGCGATAAGGTGCTCATAGCCGTCGGTGTCCAAGGTAACATTGAAGACATGGGGCTGGACGAGATCGGGGTAGAGACTGAACGTGGCTTCGTCCGTATCGATGACCGGATGGCCACTAATGTTGAGGGTTTGTATGCCATCGGAGACGTCACAGGGAAGATGCTCTTGGCCCACGTGGCTTCTGCACAGGGCGTTACGGCCGCCGAGTCAATCGCTGGGTTGAACTCTCCCAGACTCGACTACGACCTAATGCCAAGAGCCATCTACTGTAGACCCCAGGTGGCCAGCTTCGGCCTCACCGAGGCACAGGCCCGCGAGCGCGGCCACGAGATAAAGATCGGCAAGTTTCCTATGGTCGCCAGCGGCAAGGCGCTGGCCCTGGGTGAGACCGAGGGCATGGTCAAGCTGGTCGTGGACGCTGAGATAGGCGAGGTGCTGGGCGCTCACATGATAGGCTCCGAGGTAACCGAGCTCCTGGGCGAGCTTGGGCTGACCCGGTTGCTGGAGGGCACGACCGCCGAGCTTGGCTGGGCGGTCCACCCGCACCCGACGATCTCGGAGGTAGTCAAGGAGGCGGCGCTGGCCGCCGAGGGAGAGGCGATCCATATCTAAGATCGTGAGGGTGTCTTGAGCCTGCAAAGAGCCCAGGCCATTGAGCTCTACAGACAGATGCTGCTGATCCGGCGGTTTGAGGAGACCAGCAGCCGACTGTACATGCAGGGCAAGATTCGGGGATTCCTCCACCTGTACATCGGACAGGAGGCGGTAGCCGCCGGAGCTGTACCCTTGCTGAACGTCGACGACTATGTCGTCAGTCACTACCGCGACCACGGGCACGCCCTGGCCAGGGGGATGAACCCCAACGTCGTCATGGCCGAGCTGTACGGCAAGTCAACCGGCAGCAGCGGCGGCAAGGGCGGGTCTATGCACCTGTTCGACGCGTCGCGCAACTTCATGGGCGGCTACGCGATCGTCGGCGGCCAGCTTCCCATCGCCGTCGGACTCGCCCTCGCCGTCAAATATCGGAAACAGAGGCGTGTCGTCATGTGCTTCTTCGGGGACGGCGCTGTGAACCAGGGTGAGTTCCACGAGTCCATGAATCTGGCATCCCTCTGGAAGCTGCCCGTACTGTTCTTTCTGGAGAACAACCTCTACGGTATGGGGACCCGCGTAGACCGCACACATGCGGGTGGAGAGGACATATACCTGGCGGCGGAGCCCTACAAAATTCCGGCCGCTCAGATCGATGGCATGGACATCGTGGCCGTCAGGGAGGCGACGAGCGAGGCTTTGGCTCGGGTCAGAGACACGGGCGGTCCGGTCTTCCTGGAGGCGATGACCTACAGATTCAGAGGACACTCCCTGGCCGACCCGGAGGAGTATCGAAACCAGGACGAGGTGACCGGATGGCGCGGCAGAGACCCGATAGACCGTTTCAAGGGGCTCATACTTAGCGACGGCCTGCTATCCGATGACGATATGGACAGGGTTGCCGAAGAGGTGGACAAAGCCGTGAAGGAGGCCGTCCAGTTTGCCGAGAACAGCCCTGACCCGAGGATAGATACCGTATACGAAAACGTTTATGGATGATGGGGTATCCGATTGGCTGAGACTACCATAAGAGAGGCGGTTGCCCGGGGTCTGCGTGAAGCACTGGAAAGGGATGACCGCGTCTTCCTGATGGGAGAAGACATCGGGGAGTACGAAGGCAGCTACGCGGTCACGCGCGGATTCCTCGAGAGCTACGGCGCGGAACGTGTCAGGGACACCCCTATAGCTGAGTCGGTGATCGTCGGCTCGGCTGTCGGCGCAGCGATGGGCGGGCTGAGACCCATCGTCGAGATAATGACGATCAACTTCACGCTTCTCGCGATGGACCAGATCGTCAACCATGCCGCTAAGCTGCGCTACATGTCCAATGGGCAGTTCTCCATCCCTCTGACAATCCGCACCGTGACTGGCGGCGGCGGCCAGCTCGGCGCAACGCACTCCCAGAGTCTGGAGGGGTGGTACGCCTCAGTCCCAGGCCTGAAGGTCGTCGCACCGTCGACACCCTATGACGCCTTGGGCCTGCTGAGGTCGGCCATAGCTGACGACAATCCGGTCATCTATGCCGAGCACGCGCTGCTGTACGGCACAAGGGGTGATGTGCCGGACGAGTGGTACGATGTACCCATAGGGTCAGCAACCGTCCGCCGTCCGGGAGACGATGTGACGATTGTCGCCTATTCCCGCATGGCCCGCTTCGCCGAGCAGGCAGCCGAAATGCTTCTGGAAAAGACCGGACGCAAGGCTGAAGTGGTAGATATCCGCTCTCTGCGCCCTCTGGACACCGACACTATCGTCGAGTCCGTCAAGAAGACAGGCAGGGCGGTGGTCGTGGACGAGGCCTGGCGGACCGGCGGCTTTGCCGGCGAAATCGCAAGCTCGATTCAGGAAGAGGCGTTCGACTACCTTGACGGCCCGGTAGTCCGAGTGGCAGGCGCCAACATCCCGGCGCCCTACTCCCGGAAATTGGAGGCTGCTGTGTATCCGAGTCCGGAGCGCATAGTGCAGGCCGTCGAACGAAACTTTGGGTTCTAGAGGAGCGTTTCATGAGCACCGAGTTGAACATGCCGCAGATGGGATACGACATGCAGGAGGGCACAGTTGTCCGGTGGCTGGTCCCCGAGGGCGCCGAGGTGAAGGAAGGTGACCCTGTGGCCGAGATCGAGACGGACAAGGCCGTCGTCGAGTTCGAGTCCTATGCAAGCGGGCTGCTTCACCGCATACTGGTCCCGGAGGGCACTGCAGTGCCGGTCGGGCAGGCTATCGCCATAGTAGCAGCCGAAGGAGAAGACCTTTCGGCGATGCAGGAAACGGATCCTCCACCGTCCGATATGGAACAGACGCCACCTGACGAATCGGCCGAAGTGGAGGATCAGACGGAGGAGGAGGTGCCGGCAGTCGTCGAGGCCCCGACCCCTGTCGAGCAGGCACACGCCCCGGCCGCTCGTCTCGTCAGGGCCTCTCCGGTCGCTCGGAAACTCGCCGAGGACAAGGGCATAGATCTCTCGAAGCTCGTCGGGACCGGGCCGGGAGGTCGTATCACCAGGGACGACGTGCTGGCTGCCGAGGCGGCAGCTCCAGTGGAGGAGCCGGAGCCTGAGTCCCTTGAGGAGGAGGCCCCGGCGGAAGAAGATGCCGCGGAAGAGCCCATGATGGAAGAAGCTCCGGTAGAAGAGTCCGAGGCTCCAGTAGAAGAAGAAGCGGAGGAAGAATCCGCTCCGGAAACCGTCGAGCCCGAGCCTGCTCATGACGAGGACCTTGTGCCGCTCACCCGGATGCGCCAGCAGATATCGAGGGTCACCGTCAAGAGCAAGCAGGAGAAGCCCCACTTTTACGTGTCTGCGGAAATCGACATGACACGCACCATGGAGTTCCGACAGCAAGTCAACAGTGATCTCGAACCCCAGGGTGTCAGAGTCACGGTCAACGACCTTATCATCAAGGCCTGTGCCAAGGCTCTTGAGAAATACCCGAAGTTCAACGCCTACCTCGAGGACGACGCGATACGCCTCAATCAAAGCATCAACATCGGCGTGGCAATTGCACAGGAGGAGGGGCTGATCGTCCCAGCGATCATGGACTGCGGCGACAAGTCACTGAGGGACATAGCCTCGGCGAGTAAAGACCTCGCGGCGCGCGCCACGAGCGGAAGCCTGCAGACGCAGGAGTACACGGGTGGGACCTTCGCGATAAGCAACCTCGGCATGTTCGACGTTACTAGCTTTGCGGCCATCATCCACCCGCCGCAGACCGCCGTGGTGGCCGTCGGCACCGTTGCCAAGCGCCCCGTGGTCAAGGACGACCAGATCGTGATAGCGCAGATGATGACGGCGACGCTGTCAGCCGACCACAGGATCGTCGACGGCGCCGAGGGCGCGCAGTTCCTGATCGAAGTCAAGGAGCAGCTCCAGAACCCCCTGAACATGGTCGTGTAAGGACGCCGGCGACAAGTGCAATATGACCTTCTGATAAAGGGTGGGACGGTGGTTGACCCGTCCCAAGGGCTGAGCGGCCTTAAGGATGTCGCGCTGACCCGCGGGAAGGTCGCCGCTATCCAGGACTCGATACCCGCCGAACAGGCGAAGGAAGTCCTCGACGCGAACGGTCTGATCGTCACGCCCGGCCTCATAGACCTGCACGTCCATGCCTACTGGGGAGCCTGCACGTACGGGATCGACCCCGACGTCAGCAACCTGGCATTGGGCGTCACTACCGCCCTGGACGCGGGCTCCGCGGGCGCGCTGACCTTCCGCGGCTTTCGCAAGCACAACATAGAGCGTGCTCAAACGAGGCTGTTCGCCCTTCTTAACATCTCGGCCATAGGTATACCGTCTCCGTACATCGGAGAGCTCGAGTACCTGAGATGGGCCGACGTGGACCTCGCAGTCGAGTCCGGCTTGGCAAACCAACCATACGTCAAGGGAATCAAGGCCCGCCTTGCCCGCCACATCCTGGGCGAGAGTGACGACGTCGAGGTGCTGAAGCGTGCCGTCGAGGCGGCCGAGGGCTTCGGCGGCTTCGTGATGATCCACGTTGGCAACAGCCCCTCGACTCTCCCCACGTTGATGAACATGCTTCGGCCCGGGGACGTTGTCACCCACGCCTTCCACGGCTTCGAGGACGGCGTCCTCGAAAAGTCCGGGGAGGTCGTAGAGGGGATGAAAGAGGCTCAGGCTAGGGGTGTGGTGATAGACCTGGGACACGGCGGGGGCAGCTTCTCCTTCAAGGCAGCCGAAAAGGCGCTCGCGAACGGCGTCCTGCCGGATACGGTCAGCACCGACATCAGCAGCTCCACCATCGAGGGGCCGGTCTACGATTTCGCCACCACACTCACCAAGCTCATACACCTGGGCATGTCCTTGGATGAGGTCGTGCGGGGCTCCACCGAGACACCGGCTCGCGTGCTGGGTCTGGCCGGCGCCATTGGCACCCTGAAGATGGGAGCCGAGGGTGACGTTACGGTAATGAGGGAAGAAGAAGGGCGCTTCGCGTTGGTCGACCGGCTCAGCCCGATGACCCGGATGGGGACGACCAGGTGGGAGCCCGGGACCTCTCTGGAGGCTTCCCGAAGGCTCGTACACGTCCACACAGTGAAGGGCGGGATGCTCTATCGGCCCTGGCTCGGCTAGCCTCTACACGACTGGCAGCGCGGGCGTCTCGCCCGCTGCGCCGTCGTCATCGGGACGCGCGGCGGCCCTTGACCAAACGCACACGTGTTCGTATAATGCCCGGGAGTCACTGGGAGCTTGGGCGCCCCGCCCACATCCCCGTCGCCGCTGAAAGGGCTGAATCCAACAAAATGCGGCACTTTCCAGAGAATCGAGCACCTCGGCCCGTATGGACCGGCTTCGAATAGCTACGAATCAGGCGTTGCAAAAGTGTTGGATAGGTGTCGTAGAGTGTTGCAACAGCGTCGCGTGAGTGTCGCCGGTTCGTAGCACCGGCCCATGGGCCCGCATCCCCGTTGTACTTGAACGCCTCTACGGGTATCCTTCGTTCCGTCAACTCAACACGAACACGGGAGGGAACCGGTATGCAAGGCGTAAACGCCGTAGCCGAAGTGCTGAAGCGAGAGGGAGTCGAGTACCTCTTCGTCTTCCCCGCGCAGCCCCTGATAGAAGAGTGCGCCAGAATAGGCATCGAGCCCATCCTGTGCAGGCAGGAGAGGGTAGGGATGGGGATCGCCGACGGATTCAGCCGCACCACCAACGGCAAGCGGTTGGGCGTGTTTGCGATGCAGCAGGGGCCGGGCGCCGAGAACGCCTACCCGGGCGCCGCGCAGGCCTTCGGAGACAATGTGCCGATACTGCTGCTGCCCGGAGGCGTCGGCACGGATAGGGCGCACATCAGCCCTGAGTACGACTCGGTGGAAAGCTACCGCACGGTCATCAAGTACGGCGCACGGATCAATAGAATCGACCGCATCCCGGGCCTTATGCGGACGGCCTTCTACCAGCTCCGCACCGGCAAGGGCAGCCCGGTTCTGGTCGAAGTTCCACAGGACATGTGGACCGCAGAGTACGGCGACGAGCTCGACTACACGCCGGTCGCGGGAAACAGGACGGCACCAGACCCCAGCGACATCGAGGCGATCGCGCGGGTGCTGTTGAGCGCCGAGGCGCCGATGATCCATGCCGGTCAGGGCATCATGTACGCGGATGCCACCGACGATCTCGTCGACCTTGCCGAGACCCTGCAGATCCCGGTGCTGACCACCATGGTCGGCAAGAGCGGCTTTCCCGAGAACCACCCCCTGTCGCTCGGCTCCGCGATGCGGTCGGGCCAGAAGGGCGCTGCTCACTTCTTGAAGAAGGCTGATGTCATATTCGGGATCGGGTGCAGCTTTACGCGGACCGGGTTTGGGCCCCAGGTACCGGAAGGCAAGACGATTCTTCACTCGACCAACGATCCCGCCGACATCAACAAGGACCAGAGGGCGGCATACTCGGCGGTCGGAGACGCGAAGCTGGTGTTGCGGGCACTGATCGACGAGGTCAAGAGCCGGACGAATGGCAGCGGCAGGGGGAATGGGGAGGTGGTTGAAGAGATCGCCAACCTGAAGAAAGAGTGGCTGGACGAGTGGATGCCGCAGCTGACCTCCAGCGAGGTGCCGATCAATCAGTACCGCGTGATCTGGGACATGCTGCACACAGTCGACCGTGCGAACACCGTCATCACCCACGACTCCGGCAGTCCCAGGGAGCAGCTTGTGCCGTTCTGGGAGTGCGTCGCTCCCCGCACCTACATGGGCTGGGGCAAGTCCACCCAGCTAGGCTACGGCCTCGGCATCATCATGGGCGCCAAGCTGGCCGAGCCGGACAAGCTCTGCATCAACGTGATGGGCGACGCCGCCATCGGCATGGTAGGGATGGACATCGAGACGGCGGCAAGGCACAGGATCGGCATCCTGACCGTGGTCTTCAACAACGGCGCCATGGCCATCGAGCGGGGCTCCATGCCGGAGGCTGCCGAGAAGCACCTGTACCTGGGCGGCAACTACAGAGACCTGGCGCGGTCTCTCGGAGCTTGGTCGGAGCGGGTCGAGGCGCCCGACGGCTTCCTGCCGGTGTTCAACGAGGCGGTCGACGTGACTAGGACAGGCCAGCCCGCGCTCATCGAGGTCATCGTCAAGGAGGGGTACGACTTCTCGAGATACCCTAATTCGTAGCGGGAGGTCTGTTGTAGTACCAGTTCAGTTTGATTACGCCGCCAATTCAGATCGTGGATCGTAGGGCCGGGTTTGAGACCCGCCCTCGGCCTCTTCCACTGATGGAAGAGGCTGAGGTGAGGTCATCGCCGCTCCAACTCGAAGAAGCGCTCCAGGTTCTCACCCTCCGAGCCGCCCTGCCGCGCCGTTCCCCTAATTAGCTCGTTCAGCCACGCGTCGAGCGTGGTGGCGTCTATCGCTCCTACCCATCGCCTCCTTACTATTCCCGACGAGTCTACAAAGAAGGTGACCGGCAGGCCGATCACGCCGTAGTCGATGGTTATCTTGCCATCGGTGTCGAGTCCGTTGGGGTAGGTGATATCGTACTGGCGCACATAAGAACGCGCCTCGGCTTCGGAGTCCTGGATGTCCACGCCCACGAAGAGCACTCCGTCGCCTCGGTAGGTTCGCCACGTCCTCTCAAGCAACGCGGCCTCGTCGCGGCAGGGGGGGCACCACGACGCCCAGAAGTTGATCAGCATGGGAGCACCGGGTCCCGCTGGTACCTCCAGCCTCTGTCCATCCAGAAGCTCCATGGATATCGGGGGCGCGGGCTTGTCGACCCTCGTTACCCCGCTGCGCCCAGTCACCGCTTCCCTATTCAAAAGCCCCCAGGCCAGCAGTCCCATCAGGGCGGCGATCAGTACGACGCCGGCAACGGCGCCGGCGACCCTTATTCTTGCGCCGCTGCGAGCAGACTCCAACGGCAACTCAGCCCACTGCCCGCAGAGGCAACCCGAGAGCTTCCATCATGTTTCGGCCGAACTCGGCGCCGAGGCCTTTGTCTTCGTGCTTGAAGTAAACGAAGACGTCCTCCAGACGGTCGGCTGCCTCCGCAACCTTCCCGCTCCAGCGCTCAATATCCGTCCGATCGTAGCCTTCGTCCCGGAGCCTGAAATACCCGTATCCGGCCGTGAGCTCTACCGGCGTTGTCATCTTTTCGCTGTCGGCGATGCAGAGCGCCGCATTGTGACTCTTAAGCGCCTCCAGGACATCCTCTGAGTGCCAGGACTTGCTCCTGAACTCGAACGCGCACCTCGTGCCATCGGGTATCAGGGCCAGGAAGTCTCGAAGCACAACGATGTCCTTCTTGAAGTACGGCGGCAGCTGGAACAGCAGCACTCCGAGCTTGGGCCCCAGTACCGCCGCACGAGAGCAGAGGGTTTCCAGGAGCGGCCCGCAATCGACGAGCCGGGCGTCATGAGTAATCCGCCTGTGCGCTTTGAGTGTAAATGCGAAAGGGTTAGGCGTGGCCTGTGCCCAGTTTGCAAGAACCTTCTCAGTGGGCATCCGCCTGAAGGTGTAATTAATCTCGACGGTTGGGAAATACGAGGCGTAGTACGGCAGCATCTTGGAGGTAGGCATGCCCTCCGGATAGAAGCTGCCCTTCCACTCTGGGTACTGGTAGCCCGACGTGCCTATCCAGATCACATTCACATTCTAACCGTCGGGCGCGGCCCCGCAAAGAGCGTTGGCGACTCGTGGGCCTATGATCGACCCTCGGCGCCCTTCAGCTGTGTGCGCTCAGGCCCCTTGTCTCTTCCCACCGGGTGGTTGGCCATGCGGTTATGCGCCGCCAGCCGGACCTGTAAAGGGCGGAGTAATAATGGACCGGCGAGGCGGGGGTGAGCGTCCGGGAGTGGCGCTGCAAAACTGGACCACCCGCCGCCTTCTATAGAGTTGGAGGCAACTCGATGGAAGGTGTGAAGGATGTACAAAGTGGAACTGTACGTTCGAGTGCGCCGGGCCTGCATGGTGGAAGGGATGAGCACGCGAGAGGCTGCCCGGGTGTTCGGGCTGCACCGGGACACGGTGCGCAAGATGCTGGAGTACTCGGTGCCTCCCGGGTACCGTCGACAGTCACCGCCGCGTCGCCCTAAGCTGGACCCGTACCACGGGGTGATCGACCGGATACTGGAAGAGGACCGGCGTCTTCCGAGGAAGCAGCGCCACACTGCGAAGCGGATCTATGACCGTCTGAGAGCGGAGCACGGGTTCGGTGGCAGGTACACGATAGTCAAGGACTACGTGCGCGAGCGACGGCGCCGGACACGCGAGATGTACGTTCCGCTCTCCCATCCTCCTGGTGATGCCCAGTGCGACTTCGGCCAGGCGAAGGCGGTCATCGGAGGAGTGGAGCAGACCATCCACTACTTCGTGCTGGACCTTCCCCACAGCGACGCGTGCTTCGTCAAGGCCTACCCCGCAGAGACGACCGAGGCGTTCTGCGACGGTCACGTCTCGGCGTTCTCGTTCCTGGGCGGCGTGCCGCGGAGCATCTTGTACGACAACACGAGACTGGCTGTGGCCAGGATCCTGGGAGACGGCCGGCGCCAGCGTACTCGTGTGTTCTCGGAGCTGGTGTCGCACTACCTGTTCGAGGACTGCGATGATGAATACCGGGCCACCTCGGCCCGGGTCTGACCCCTTCGAGGACTGGCACCATGCCTTCAACCGGATCTGTCGACTCGAGTCGAGGTGGCCCGGAAGTGCCTTTGGCACGGCGAGCAGTGACTTTATAGGAGCCTGGCTTTAAGTCCCATCGCAGTCCTGTCCGCTCACCCAGCCAGAGCGCTATCCCAGAGGAGGTGGTAGAGATGACAGGAGTCGTAGATCAAGAAGGCGGTCGTTCTATTCGGGTAGTCGTCGGAGTGGATACTCACCAAGACAAGCATGTGGCAGTGGCCATTGACCGCCAGGGTGTACGGCTGGGGGAGCTTCACGCACCGGCGACTATGCATGGCTATCAGGATCTCGAACGGTGGTCACGGAGTCTGGGAGAGATTCACGCCTTTGGGATTGAGGGTACGGGTTCCTACGGGGCCGGAGTGGCTCGCTACCTGACCCGTAGGGGACATACCGTTGTGGAAGTGAATAGGCCCGACCGGTCAACCCGCTACAGGAAAGGGAAGAGCGACCCCACCGATGCGGAGATGGCAGCTCGATCAGTATTGGCGGGAGTGGCCGAAGCCACACCCAAGTCGGGGGAGGGAGAGGTGGAGATGATTCGCATGCTCAAGAGCGCCAAAGACTCGGCCGTCAAGGCTCGCACCCAGGCCTTCAATCAGATGAAGGCCCTGATTGTCACAGCCCCGGCTGAGCTTCGCGAGACCCTCGTTGGACTCACCGCCGGTGCTCTGATCAACCTGTGCAAGAGCTTCCGGCCTGGTCGTCTGGACGATCCCACGGCGGCGGGCAAGTACACCCTGCGCTCCCTTGCCCGCCGCTACCGTCAACTCAGCAAGGAGATACATGACCTGGAGGGGGAGCTGGAACGACTCACCCGTACCATATCCCCAGCCCTGGTAGACAGCTACGGCATAGGACCCGACACGGCAGCCACTCTACTGGTGGCTGCAGGGAGCAACCCTGAGCGCCTCCACTCCGAGGCTTCTTTCGCCTCCCTGTGCGGCGTCAATCCCATACCTGCTTCCTCAGGCAAGACCAATCGGCATCGGCTCAATCGCGGCGGTCATCGTCAGGCCAACGCTGCTCTCCATCGCATCGTTGTGGTCAGACTTCGGTATGACCCGCGGACCCAGTCCTACATGCGACGCCGCACCAGGGAGGGGATGAGCAAGGCGGAGATCATCCGTTGCCTCAAACGCTACGTAGCTCGCGAAGTCTTCTCTGCCCTACGGACCTCGGCCCAAACAGTTCAAGCCACGACTTGACTTCTATAGGAGCATCCGGTTCGGCCGTCCCGGCAAGGGTAACGACAAGGGCAAGGTCGAGGGGCTGGTGGGATATGCTCGCCGGAACTTCCTGGTGCCTGTGCCGTCGTTCCCGAGCTTCGATGCGCTCAACGCCTACCTCGAGGAGAGGTGCCTGGAACGGATGGGGAGACAGCTGCGTGGGCACAGGGAGACGATAGGCCAGCGGATGGAGCGTGACCTGGAAGCCCTGCTGGCGTTCCCCGCCGTGCCATACGACGCCAGCGACAAGCACGTGAGCCGTGTCAGCTCCCTGTCCCTGGTGCGGTACCGGACCAACGACTACTCGGTGCCCGTGGCCTACGGTCACAGGGAGGTGGTGGTGCGCGGCTATGTGGGTGACGTGGTGATCAGCTGCGGGGCAGAGGTCATAGCCCGGCATCCGCGATCCTACGAACGCGACGACTTCGTCTTCGACCCTGTCCACTACCTGCCGCTGCTGGAGCGCAAGACGGGAGCGCTGGACCAGGCTGCTCCTTTGGCCGGGTGGGAGTTGCCGGAGGAGTTCGGCATGCTGCGCAGACTGCTGGAGTCGAGGATGGGCAGGCGAGGCAAGCGTGAGTTCGTACAGGTGCTGCGGTTGGTGGAGAACTTCCGCAAGGAGGAGGTGTACGAGGCCGTGCGTGATGCCCTCAGGCTCGGCGCCATAAGCTTCGACGCCATCAAACACCTGGTGCTGTGCAGGATAGAGGGCCGTCCCCAGAGACTCGACCTGGAGCTGTACCCCTACCTGCCCAGGGTCACCGTGACGAAGACAGCAGCCAGCGACTACATGGCGCTCATGTCGGGGATCGGGCGGTGAGCGAGAGGTCTACGGTGCTGCTGGAGCATCACCTCAAGGAGCTGAAGCTGCCCACCTTCCTGAGGGAGTACTGCAAGGTGGCCGGCCAGTGCGCCGCCGAGGGCGTCGACCATCCGGGCTACCTGCTGAGGCTCTCTGAGCTTGAGCTGATAGACCGCCATCATCGGATGGTTGACCGCAGGATCAAGGCTGTACGCTTCCCTGCCACCAAGAGCCTCGACACCTTCGACTTCCTGGCCATGCCGTCGGTGAACAAGCACCTGGCCATGCAGCTGGCACGCTGCGAGTACGTAGACCGGCGGGAGAACGTCATCGCCATAGGCAACAGCGGCACCGGCAAGACCCATGTGGCCCTCGGTCTGGGGCTCGCCGCCTGCCAGAGGGGACTGTCGGTCGGCTTCACCACGGCCGCCTCGCTGGTCCACGAGCTGATCGAGGCCAGGGACGAGCGGCGACTGCTCAACCTCCAGAAGAAGCTGGCCCGACTCAAGCTGCTCATCGTCGACGAGCTTGGCTTCGCACCACTTTCCAAGACCGGCGCGGAGCTCCTCTTCGAGGTCTTCAGCCAGAGATACGAGAGGGGGTCGGTCCTGGTCACCACCAACCTGCCCTTCGATGAGTGGACCGAGGTCTTCGGCTCGGAGAGACTGACCGGCGCCCTGCTGGACCGCCTCACTCACAGAGTTCACATCCTGGAAATGAACGGCGAGAGCTACCGCCTCAAGCAGAGCCGGCAGGCCGTCACCACGCGCTCAGCCAGCGATTCCCCTGACGCATAGGCTCCACCAACCTCGCTGCGACTAAGGGCTCCCGACGACACCCGTCGTAGGCGGATATTTTCGCTGAACATCGCCGCTCAAGTGGTACACTTTTGCTCCGCCACACGGCCTGATTTCTCTCCGCCCTTGACATATATGACCGATACGTAGCCTATCCTCTAAGTCCCGTGGGGTCAGTTGTGGACATGCTTGATCGCTCAGAACTCGTTTAACGTTCTTGACAATGTTGGTTTCGCCTGCTCCAGGGTAAATCTCCAGCGCCGTCCACCAAAAAAGATATCGGTCCACCAAGTTTACTGACTCGTGTCCACGACGGTACCAACGCGAAGCCAATTGAAAGCGATGGCGTCCTGTCCCATGTTGGACTAGAGTTCGAAGTTGGTATTGCCTACCAAGCATGTAGGGCCGCTTGCGTTCCTCTGCCCTGTCGCACCACAATACCCGCACCAAGGACCACGGTAGGTTCACAGAGCCCCCAGCCACAATTCGAAGACGGTTCTGTCTATCGTCAAAACAGGCCCACCACTCCGCCCCATTCTCGCCTATTCCCCGCCCGCCTCCCTTTGTCTCTTTGTCAAGGGCGGAGGGATACCCAGATTCCCCACCTGACATGGTTGGGGACTGCTCGGTGTGCTTTCAGGGGGTGTCCGGGTGTCGACCAGGGGTGACGCATGACATGATCGGGCATCGGACAGGGTCTCGGGTGCCGTCTTTGAGGGTATCGGCAGCGGTTCGCTGCCAATTGTGGCTGTTCTCAGGCCGAAGAAGGCATGGCCCGGCCTGGCAACTCGGCAGAGTCGCCTACAAACCGATGCTCCAGGCAGGGTCGCCCTACGCTCGATACGGCTCGGCAGCCAGCGCCAATATCCTCTGCCGCGCCCTGAGCAGCAACTCGTATGAGGGATGGCCACGGGCAAGACGGATGATCAACCTCCTGGCCGTGACGCATCACACGGCCCGGTAGGGCGATCAGGGCGAAGCGCACCGCCTTCAGACGCTTGCCCACCCACTGTCCGCCCAAGACCTGCCGCTTCATGGCAGAGTTCAGGTTGAAGGCCAGCACCGATATGGCCCACCATGCGGCGTTGGCCCCGAACAGCCCCGACGGCAGCCGGCCCCCAGCCAAGTCACTCTTCAGAACGCTGTGGACCTCCTCGCCCTTGCCGCACCTCTGTCTCGACCACCAGATCAACTCATCTGCCGCAATGCTCCGGTTGGTCACCACTCCGAAGACCTTGTACCAGCCTCTGTTGGACAGCTCCATCGCGGGGAACGGAAGCTCCATCTGCCCCTCCATTCCCGGCAGAGGCTGTTCGATCAACCGCTCCCTGGTAGCTATGAACCGATACTCAGGGCTGTTCTTGGAGTGCCCTATCCAGTTGGGCACGAAGTTCACCTCAGTCCACTGCTGGCCCGTGTCCACACGATGCTCCCCAACCTTGCGGTACAGCGTCTGCCAGTCTTGCTCGGCGACCTCGGACACCGCACGGCGGAACTCCGCCGTCACGTCGACCCCAACCGCAAACTCGATCACCCCGGACCGCTCGTCTCTACCCTCCGCGCAGTACCGCAGCAACTCCCGCTGGTACCCCGCCGTGTCAGACCGCAGCATCACCTTTTCCACCCGTGTAGACAGATGCTCCAGTGCTTCAACCAACACTCGCAACTGCTGATGGCCCGCAGGTACGTTGCCGTCCCTAAACTCCGAATGCACGATCAACTCGGCCTCTGACCAGTAGGTGATCAGCGGCTGGTACGCCCTGTACTTCTTGTAGCTGGGGAGCGCCTCGTGCTTGCGCGTCTCCACCAGTGTGGCATCCATGTCCAGAGTGGCCTCGGTCTGAGGCGAACGGCTCTGCACGAAGCCCACTAGGTCGGCGTTCACCTTGCGCAGACCCTTCATAGCTCCATTGGGAGCAGGTATGAATGCTCTGTGAGCTTCCCGCTTCGCCTCCTCGCCCGCGTCATGGAACCTCTCCAGATACCGGAACACCGCAGACTCCGACGGCACGCTCCGACGACGCTCGACTCGCCATCTCTTCTCCAACGCCCTGCGCTCGCTGAGACGCATACCACAGGTCTCGAACTCTCGAAGCATCCTGCACAACCCTCTGTCCTTCTCAAGGAGATCAAGGTCGGACACCGACTCGCCGCCTGCCAAGTTCAGCAGCATCAGCGAGATGATCATCTGGCTGTCCGTCCAGCCCTGACCCCTCTCCCGCAGTCTCATGTGGCGCTCTACCGATGACCTCAAACCCGCTGCTTGCATCAACTCCACGTACGTCATCAGGCCGGACAGTCCCGTCATACCTGTCGAGCCCTGCTCCTGTTCGTACTGGAATGCCAGTAAGCCTTGCTTCATAATAGCTGCACCTCGTTGGTGATCGTTTCTCTTGGTCAAGAAACATCTTAGCCCGCTTCGTGGCGGGCGCCAACGAGGTCCTTCTCTTATCTAGGTGGGGAATCTGGGGATATTAGGACACGGGGCGTGTCAAAACGCGCCCTGATCATGAAAATGCGACCCCACAGAAAGTCACCAAGCGCCCCTTCAAGTCCCTGGGCTCTCTCCCACATCCCATGGCCCTTCTGGAGGACCCGGTGGACGACGTGAGCCGCACGGAGGCAGCAGAGGTGCTGGCGACGACCGCAAGCCACCGGGGCGGACGCCTCTAGTCGAGCGCCGCTACGATCCGTTCGGCTACCATGAGCGTCGGGCAGGTTGGTGTTGGCTCTCGGAGCGGCGGGCATGATCGAGGCATCGACGACGTATAGACCCTGTGCGCCGTAGACCCTGCACGTCGGGTCGACGACAGCCGCAGGGTTGGAGTCAATGCCCATCCTACAGGTACCGACCGGGTGGTAGTAGTGAAGGCTGTCGCGGCGCAGCTCCTCGGCCGTAACCATGCTGACCGTTTCGTCAAGCTCCATCCCGATCAGCTCGGCAAGCGGCCCCTGATGCGCGATCTCTCTGGTCATCGCGACGCCATCCATCAGCACAGCGAGGTCCTCGTCGCCGGAGTCGGTGAAGTAACCGGTATCGATCACCGGGCTGCTCTGCGGGTCGCTGTCGCGCAGCGTTAGCCGGCCGCGCGACAGCGGTGCCATGTGCGCAACATACATCACGCACTCCCAGCGTCCTTCTTGGTCAGGACCGGCCGAGGTGGTGGGAGCTATGTGCAGGTCGAACGCCTCGCCGCAGCGGCTGCCGCGGGCCTTGGCCAGGCTCTGCTCCGTAAAGACGGTCCTGCCGTCGGCGATGAAATCCTCCATCAAAGAGTCGAAGAGTTGCGTTCCGTGGTGCTTCATGCTGACACCCGGGTGGTCGTGCAGGTTGCGTCCCACCCCGGGCAGGTCAATCCGGGTGGAGATCCCCAGCTGGGCGAGCTCCTCCGATGGCCCAATGCCGGAGCGGAGCAGGACGCCGGGAGAGCCGTAGGCGCCGGCACACAGGACGATCCGACCCGCCGCGATAGTCGCCCTCTCCCCCTCCCGAACGATGTCGACCGAGACTGCTCGGGAGTGGTCCAGGTTGATCCTGTCAACCAGGGCATCGCCCACAACGGTCAGATCGGCCCGGTCACGTACCGGATCGAGATATGCGAAGGACGTGCTCCACCGCATCCCGTTCCTGATGTTGACCGGCGCCATCGCCGCACCAACATCCTCGTCCAGGTCGTTCAGGTCTGCCGACGGAGGGATTCCGACACCGACCATCGCATCGAGGCACGCTCCGTGGAACGGGGTTATCTCCTCCGGCTCGAAGCCGCGGACACACAGCCTAGCCGCCGCCCTCTGAAAGTAGGGAAGTATCTCTTCGGTCGACCAGCCGTCGTTGCCCTCGGCGGCCCAGCCATCGTAGTCGGCACGGCTGCCCCAAAGGGCGATGCAGCCATTATGGGATGAGCAGCCGCCGATCACCCTGGCTCGTTGGAGCGCGTGGCCCGTCTGGCCAGCGGACGCCGCGCTAGCGTAGGACCAGTCGTGTGTGCCTGCGATGACACGGCCATCCAGTAGATCGGCCGGCCATCGGCCCTCCGCCAGGTGGCCGTAGTCGGGGCCAGCCTCGAGGAGCAGCACCGACTGGCCGCCCCGTTCCGCAAGGAGACCCGCTACGGCGGCTCCGGCGGTGCCGCCACCTATCACGATAGTGTCCGAGTAACGGGGAGGCTGGGGGAATCGCAAAACTTTTCACTTCACCTGCGTCAGGATGTCGAAGCGTTCTGTGGGCCTACAGCTTCAGCGTCGAACCGGTCCCTGATACGGGAACACGTCACCCAGATAGTTGTCTTTATCCTCCAGGGCGTCGGCGATAACCTCGCCTATGGAGCCGCCGAACTTGCCGCCATGACCACTACCCCCACCGGCCATCAGGATGCGTTGGCAGCCTGGGACCCAGTCGATTACGAAATCTCGGTCTGGGGTCTCCGTGTACAGGCAGGTGTGGCTCTTGATCAGCTCCCCGCTCTTCAACGCAGGACTCGATCCGAGACGAACTCCCACATGGACTTGACGAACTCGGCGTTGGAATGTCGGTCGACGTCCGGGTCGACGACCTCGCCGGGCAAGAAATCACACACTTTGACTAAGCCATCGGGCAGGGTGAAGCCGTACCAGCCCATCTCACAGTCCGGTTCGCAGTTTGCCCGTTTGGACGTAAAGGGTCGCCCCGAGCCGCTCCTGCCACTCTCTCCACTGTTCCGTCGCACGCCGGAGCAACTGGAGGTACGTCTCGTTGGCGCCGTAGCTGCCCATACGGATTACCTTGGGTACGTCGGTGGACCTAGCCTTCTCATAGGGCAACGCACCCTGCTCGAATAGTGTGACGTCGGGACCACGACTCCGCAGTTCCAGCGCTGCCGGTAAGCCGAAAATCCCAGCGCCGACGACACCAACCTTCATGAAGAACGACTCCCGAACCCGTCTGGCGGATTCCCAAAGCGAACGCGTCTCCGCCAGCGTTGACGGTGTGTACAGGTGAAGGGCTGAATAGTAGCAGCCGTGTCTCGCAGCGGTCAACATAACCTCGACGTTGTCCGGCGGGGTCGACTCCGAATGAAACGAAAAGGGGCTAGGTGCCGACGGCGCAGAGTGGATACTACTCATACCTGATCCTGGGGTCGACATAGGCATATAGGACGTCCACCAGAAGATTGGCGAGCACAACCGCCACGCCGAAGATAATCGTCCCCGCCTGCACCAAGGGGAAGTCCCGTGATTTAATGGCCGAAAAGATCAGGGATCCTATCCCAGGCCACCCGAATACGGTCTCGACAACGACCGCGCCGGATAGCAGAGCGGCGAGTTGCAATCCGGCCAATGTGAGCGTCGGAAGAGCCGCGTTCTTCAGCGCGTGGCGGGCGACTAATAGAGGCGTTGTCAGCCCCTTCGCACGGGCCGTGCGGATATAGTCCTGCGACATCACGTCCAACATTGTCGACCTGATCAGGCGCGCTATGCTGGCCATGGTGAAGCTGGACAAGCATACGCCTGGGAGGATGAGGTGAGTGAGTCCTCCTTTGCCTGCGACCGGCAACCAGCCCAGGCGTACCGAAAAGAGCATCACCAGCATAATGCCCAGCCAGAACACAGGAGTAGCCTGACCCAGCAACGCCACAAACATCGTCACTCGGTCTACCCAGGTGTTGGGCCTTGTTGCCGCCACAACACCCAGAGTGCCTCCGACTGCAACACCAAAGAACAAGCCGACGGCCGCCAGCTCCAACGTAGCGGGGAGTCGCTTGAGCACTATGGGCAGAGCCGGCAGGCGATGGCGAAACGAGCGCCCCATGTCTCCCTGGGCTGCGGAAACCAAGAAGCTCCCGTACTGGCTATGCAGTGGTGTATGGGCGAGCTCTGGCGGGTCTCCAATAGTACGCAAAGCTAGAAAGACCGTCGTGGAGACCAGCCATATCACCAGCAGGCCGCGAAGCGCCCGCTTAACGAGGTATGCCCGCACGACTGTCGCCCCTGTCTGGACGCTTAACCGGCAACTCCCAGATAGTAACTGGGTTATTCACCCCGTCTGCACGGGGAATAAGGCACCGGTGTTGGCTCTACGCTGGCGGAGTTGCACCCAACACTACACTGGGACAATAGGCAATACGATATGCGAGGGGCGAACGTGATCCACGTACACGGTGTTGTGCGCCACGATGGCGTGAGTGTGTCTCCCCATGGGCTCGCCGGTGTTCGGATTCACGTCGAAGTGCGGAAAGGCGCTGCTGGAGATGTCAACCCGGATGCTGTGGCCTGCGGTAAACAGGTTGCTTATGGGATACAGCGTAAACTGGAACTCGCAGACCTCTCCCGGGACCATCAACTCCCCTTTGTCCCAGCCGTTCCTGTAGCGTGCCCGGAGAATGCTATCGGTCAGGTTCATATCGTAGCCTTGAGGGTAGTCCTCGTTGGGGGGATGTACGTCGATAAGCTTGGCGGTAAAGTCGGTGTCAACGGCGGAGGAAGAGGCCCACAGCCTGATAACGATCGGGCCTGTCACTTCCACGTTCTCTTTCAGGGGAGGCGTCTGGAAGACTAACACGTCTGACCGAGCCGAGAGGGGTAGGTAGGGCGGCTTGCAACCGAAGATGTGGGGCTCTTCCTTCTGGTGGCTCGCTCCATCTGCGAGCAAAGTTCGGAAGTGTTCCCATAAAGAACCTCCCTCAGGGGGAGTTCCCTGCGGCGGGGACAACTCGTAGAAGCCGGACACGTTGGCGCTGATGCTCGGCACCGGGGTCTGCGGATCGAAGGCGTAGCTGCACGGGGGATCATCTGGTCCGGGTCGGTCTGGGCTCAGGGCCCCATCGTGATGCAGATAGAAGGGCGTGTACTGAGCGCGGGCCAGAGGCCACTCGTTCTCCACGCGCCATTGGCCACCGTGGTTGAGCCGCCCATCCTCGTTTTTGCGGCTATCGCCGCCTCCCATCACGAAGATCCTCACCGGCGGCTCGCGCTCGATGGCGTTGTCGAGAGCCTTCAACCACCTGTCGAACCACCTGAGCGCCAGTGCGTGGTAGTCTATCGAGGCGTCATGGCCGAAGTCCACGTCGCCCGAGTAGGTCCGGCTCCAACCACCGTGGACCCAGCTGCCGACGATCAGTTTCAAGGGCCCTTTCTTCATATTCGACAGCGCCACGTAGTTGTCCGTTACGGCCCTCGGCCACGAGTCGTACCAGCCGGTCTCGTAGTAGGTAGGCACATCGGCGTACTCGTCGTAGTGCTCTTCCCAGTTGATTTGCCGGTGTTTCCAGAAATCGTCGTAGTCTCCGCGGGTGTAGACATCGAGGAAGACCTTCTCCATGCTAGGAATGGCGGAGTAGGGTGATGCCCCCTTCTTCCATGGCAGGCTGCTCAGCCAGTCCCGAAACTGTGTCATGTTCTCTACGATAGCCCGTTTTGCCAGGGTGTCCGCATCGGCCTCTTGGCTGATAACGGAATGGAGCAGGATGTGGCCGGCGTAGCGCAGCTCAAGGGCGCCGTTGTGCCTCACGCCACTGTGATATGGATTCGAAGAGGACTCACTGACGAACATGGCGCTCAGATGTGGGGGGCGTTCGAGTGCCATGGCGCTCTGCACGATACCGCCGTGCGACGCACCGATAGTACCGACCTTGCCATCGGACCAGGACTGCCGGGCGATCCATTCGACGGTGTCGTAGCCGTCCCTGCCCTCGTTGACGTTGAAGATGTGCCTGTACTGGCCGGTACCCTCTGACCTACCGCGGCCCCTTATGTCCTGTACAAAGGCCACGTAACCTCTCTTGCAGAAGTAGCGCGCCGGTTCTACAAAATTGACGCGGGACTTGTCGTATGAGGTGCGCCACAGGACGGCGGGAAACCTGCCGGGAGCCGGTTCGCCGTTCTGGGCTGGCCTGTAGACATCCGCCAGCAGGCTGGTCCCATCGCGGACCTTCACCGGAACGTCGTGAGCGACAACTATCCCGAATTCGGCCTTTGAATCTACGATATCTGCCGACCTCCTGGGTTTCCAGCTACACGTTGCGCAGGTGAGATCGTGGATCGAGGATATCCCGCAGCCAGTCCCCTACCGTGTTGAAGCCGAGCACGGTGACCATGATGGCCAGTCCTGGGAAAGTAGCGTACCACCAGGCGTTCAGCATGTACTCGCGGCCTTCGGCCAGCATGTTCCCCCACGTGGGCGTCGGTGGCTGGATACCCATCCCCAAGAAGCTTAGAGCGGCCTCTACAACGATGAATCCGGCCAACTGCAATGTCGCCACGACGATGAGAGGCGTCACGATCTGGGGGAAGATGTGCCGCGCGATGATCCGAATCTCATTGCAGCCGACCGACCTGGCTGCTACTACGAACTCTCGCTCCCTCAACGACAGTACGTCCGCTCTGACGACCCGGGTGTATGTAACCCAGCCGGCAGCCCCCAAAGCGATCACCACGTTAATCAGGCTTGGACCCAGTAGGAATACTATTATCATCGCCAGCAGCAGAAAGGGGAAGGCCAACATCACGTCGACGAAGGCCATGATCGACTCGTCAACCAGCCCCCTGGTGTAGCCTGATAGGAGTCCCAGAGGGACTCCTATCACGACGGCAAGAAGGACCGCCGACACCGCCACGATTAGCGACGCCCGGCCGCCAAGGAAGATGCGGCTCAGCAGGTCCCGCCCAAACTGATCGGTGCCCAAGGGTCTGGCGATACTCCCCTCTTTTAGCCAGAACGGAGGCTCGACGCGGCGGCTTAGATGGTGCTCGAAGGCGTCGTTGGGAGTTATGTAGGGTGCGAATATGGCGGCCAGGACGACCACCAAGACGATCGGCACGCCGGTTAGCGCCGCACGGCTGGTAAGAAACAGCCGTAGGCCGGTCCTCAGCCGAGAGCGCCATCTCTCCCGAGCGACCATTGGCGGCGTGACGCCGACTTTACTCATATCTGATCCTGGGGTCGACATAGGCATACAGGACGTCCACCAGAAGATTGGCGAGCACAACCGTCACACCGAAGATGATCGTCCCAGCCTGAACCAGGGGAAAGTCCCGTGCGTTGATGGCAGAGAAGATCATGGAACCTATGCCAGGCCACGCGAAAACGGCCTCGATGACGACCGCGCCGGATAGCAGGGCGGCGAGCTGTAGTCCGGTCACAGTGAGCGCGGGCAGCACGGCATTCTTCAACGCGTGGCGGATGACGATCACCGGTGTTTCAAGACCCTTCGCACGAGCCGTGCGGATATAGTCCTGCGACATCACGTCCAGCATCGTGGACCTGATCAGCCGCGCTACGCTTGCCATCGTGAAGTTGGACAGACATACGGCCGGCAGGATCAGATGAGTGAAGCCTCCCTTTCCCGAAGTCGGCAGCCAGTCCAGACGTACGGAGAATAGCAAGACCAGCATGATCCCCAGCCAAAACACGGGAGTGGCCTGACCGAGCAAGGCGACCAGCACCGTCACCTGGTCGACCCAGGTGTTGGGGCGCATCGCCGCCACGATGCCGAGGGTCCCTCCCCCCAAGACGCCAATGAGGAGGCCTGCCGCCGCCAGCTCCATCGTGGCGGGCAGCCGCTCGAGCACTATTGGCAGGGCGGGTTGTCGGTAGCGGAACGATTCACCCATGTCCCCTTGAGCCGTGTCGACCAGGAAGCTGCCGTACTGCTGGTACAGGGGTACGTCGAGCTTGAGGAAGGCGCGTATCTTGGCGGCCGCCTCCGCGGAGCCGCCGGTGAGGCCAACCATCATCTCTGCCGGGTCTCCAACGGTGCGTAGAGCCAGGAAGACCACCGTCGAAACCAGCCAGATCACCAGCAGGGCGCGAAGCGTCCTCTTGATTAGGTATTTTTGCAAGACAGCCGCCCCTATCTGGACGCCTATTCGGCGATCGATCCGCCGGTAGCCGCGGCACGCAATCCGCACAAACCGGAGATGGCAGCCGGCGGAGTTGACGCCGCCGGCGTAGGCCATCGCTATAGCAGGCTGCTTATCCGTATGAGGCGGACACGCTCTCTGGATCAGGGAACACTATTTTGCCTTCCACGAAGCCTTGTGGAAGTAGTAGCGCTCATCCCCGTCCGGTTCCCAGTTCAGGTCGGAGTTGACGCCAAAGATCTGGTTTGCCTGGTACAGCGGGATGTAGGGCACGTTATCGTGCACGAACTGCTGCAGCTCGAAGGACAGCCTCTTCTGCTCCGCAGGATCGGAGGTCGCGTAGACGCCGTCGATGAGCTCCTCGATCTCAGGGCTGTTATAGTAGATTCCCCGCGCCTGCGAGTGGTAGTGCAGTCTGTAGCAGAAGGGCATGTCGCCGCGTACATTGCCACAGGCCATGTATGCCAGCGCACTGCCCTTGTTGACCCACTTGTCCCAGAAGGTCCCAATCTCCGCCGACCAGAATTCGGCATTGATACCTACTTTACCCAACTGCTCCACGACCACCTGGCCCGTCTCCTTGTCCAGGAAGAACCAGCCGGAGGGCGAGTCCAGGCTCGTCTCGAACCCGTCGGGATAGCCCGCGGCGGCCAGCAGCTCCTTGGCCTTGTCTGGATCGTAGGGATAGGGCTTTATGCCGTCGTTGAAGTAATCGATGGTGTTGGCGCCCGTGGTGGCCAGGGGCACGGCCTTGCCCGCATAGAGGGTGTCTACAATCTCCTCCAGGTTGATGGCGTAGGCCATCGCCTGGCGGACACGGACATCGTCGAAGGGCTTCTCGAAGGTGTTGAGCGTAATGAATATCGCCCGCTGGCTGCCCGCCTCGCGGACATCCAACTGGGGCTGCTTGTCTATCTGAGCCGCCAGGTGCGGCGGCACCAGGTCGATGTGGTCCGCCTCATCGGTTAGGAGCATCGCCACTTTGGTGGCCGCCTCGCTGATCCAGTGGAACTTCAGCGTTTTTATCTGGGGAGCGCCGTCCCAGTAGTCCGGGTTCGCCTCCAGATCGATGAAGTCGTCGATCTCCCACTGGACGACCTTGAACGGCCCGGTGCCTATTCCCTGCTGGGAATAGTCGTCGGCGCCGATCTGATCGAACGTCTCCTTGTCGACAGGCGTCAGTATGTTGGCTACGTTGAGCATGCCGTAAGACTCGCCGACGAAGTCCACCGTCAGGGTGTCAACTATCTTCACCTCTTCAACAGGGGCGTACCAGAAGTTCGCCGGACTGCCAACGTCCGGGTCCTTGATGCGGTCAATGTGGAACTTGACGTCGTCCGCTGCAAAGGCCGCACCGCTTTGGAACTTGACGTTGGGCCTCAGGCTGAACCGTATCGTTTTATCGTCGATCTGCTCCCACGACGTCGCCAGCTTCGGCTCGAACACCCTGTCCTGAGCGCTATACCGCACCAGGGGGTCATACGCGTTGGCTACGACCGTAAAGCGCAGGCCGCTGATGGTGGTATCCAGGTTTTCCAGGGGAGACAAGCCGCCCGACATGACTACCGTGACCGAGTCTCTCATCACGACAGGTGCGGCCGTCGCTTGTGCTTGGGTCGGCACAGCTACCGGCGCCGTGGTCGGTGCGGCAGCCGGCGCCGTGGCCGCAGGAGCGGCCGGCGTTGCCTCCTCATCGTCCCCGTCGTCGCCGCACGCAACTGCGAACAGCGCCAATGCGACAAGGAGAAAAACAAATCGTAGTACGAGGACGGAGGAATGTCTGCCAATAGACGCCTTGAAATACCTCATTGCTCTCCTCCCGAAACCTTGATCTCGCTTTCGGAACACGTCCGCGACCTTATTATACCGGTCTTGTCAAGAGGTCGTGTTGCGTCAAAAGTAACTGCTACCGAAGGCTCGTGGTCTCGGCGACGATCTGCGGTGTCCCACAGGGCCTCAAGGGCGGCGTCGAGTCGCGCCTTGAGGCGAACAGGGTTGATGGATCGGTAGGTTCGGTCGAGGACCTGCCGATCCCCGGCAGTCAGCACGTCCCTTTCCAGAAGGTGCTGGTCGGGAGTCCTGGCCAAGTCGTAGACCTTGCGCACCTTAGCTCCGTTGCGGCTCTTGTGCTGGAGCTCTATGACCGGCAGGAAGAAGATGGTGTACTCGTTCGACAGCATGTGCACCTTCTCAAGCCGGGACAGGGCGGCCCTCGTCGAGTACCGGTCGCAGCCCACCGTACCACCGTCCAGTCCTTCTGCTCCACGTGAGCATTGTCGTTCTTCTTATAGGGGCGGGAGCGGGTGAAGGTGAACTCACTGCGCTCACAGTAGGTGTATCACTGCGCTCACAGTAGGTGTAGAGGTGGTGGTTGATGAACTCGCTCCCGTTGTCCGAGTCGAGTCCCAGCAGGCCGAACGGCAGCGCCTGCCTTACGACTTCATATAGAGGCCTCTTTCGGCATATCCCTTAGTATTCCTACTCTTCTTCTCCGGCAGGCGCGTCGACGACCGCCGTTATGTTGCCTGCCGCGTCCCAAGCGTAGTGGTATCGTGTCGGTAACCGAATCCCCTTGATGTCCCCCTTGAAGGGCACAACGTGCCAGGGACCGATAGGCCCGGGCTTCTCCCTGGGATCGAGCTCGCTCCTACCCGTACGCGAGAAGTAGGTCTGAATGGCGTTCTCGATTATCTCCTTTTCAGCCTGCATCCCCGCGGTAAGCCCGTTGGTCGCACCTGTCGATTCTTCGGTCGAGGCACCATCGTCGCCCCCGTCTGTTCCACAGGCCGCCAGAACGGCGCTCAGTGAGACCAGGACGAGGATAGTGGTGATCAAGCCTCCAGCCATAGACCCAAACTGTCTGTCGATAAAGATCCTTTTGTTAGACATTGCCGCCTCCCTACTCAGGCTCCGGGCTCAGGCTATCCGCGTCGCCTGAGCTGATCAAGCGACCCTCACGGGTCCTACAAACACCTCCTCAGGAACGAAGCTTCTTCTGGTGGTCATGAAACTGCCCGGCCCAGTCGAGGAGTTATAGGGATGATAGATGCCCTGGGTGGCTACTACACCCATGGCGGTGTAGTGCCTGCTCTCCCCGCAGACACCGCTGCCGTTTCCTCCACCATGGCCGCGCAGCCACTCGGGGTCCAGCAGCTGCTCGCCCTTCCAGTTCCCCCTTGTTGCGACGAGATGGCCGAAGCGGGCTAAGTCTGACGGGGTTATGACCACCCACCCTGGGCCGCTTCGGACCACATTCCCGTTGATCTCAAATGGAGGATCGAGGTAGTTGAACATCGAAGGCCACAGAGGATAGAAATCTCTGTTCTGCTCGACGACACTTCCGGGCAGCCAGTCCCAGTGGTCCGCAGGAATGCCGATCTTGCCCATAATCCTCTCGTCCAAGACCTCCTTCAGGTCCCTGTTCCAAAGGGCCGTCAGGGACTGCGAGAGGCGCCAGAATCCGCCGCTGGCATAGTGACCGATGGTGCCAGGCTCGACGTGGGCGTAGTTGTCGTAGAAGGGGTCACCAGTCCAGCTGGACCATTCGGGTGGCATCGACTGCTGTGGTCTGCTGGGCCACTGGACGATGGTCTGACCTGCCAGGGCCTTGGTCAGGAACGCACTCCCCTTCTCCCAGAAGGAGCCGCCAATCGCGACGGGGAATCCCGCGTACTGCGTGCGGCCGTACTTATCGCCGATATGGTGGCGCCAAGTGAGCGTCTTGTGATGACCCTGATCCAGATACTTGTGAGGGTGGGAGAGCAGTCCTTCACCGGTCCAGGTATCGGTGATCAGATCGTCGGCCTCGATCATGCCCTCCTGGACGGCAAGCCCTATGAGGGCTCTCCCGAACGTCTTGCCTGTTGAGGCGGTCTGAAACTTGTAGTGCCTGTCGCCCCAAGTGTGCACCAGATAGCCGCCCCGCGTGAGTACGGCGCCCCACTTGTCTCCCGTGTGGTCTTCGCCCCCGTAGGCAGCACCTCTTACGTCCAAGCCTTCCAGGAACCGATCGAACTTTTCGCGGTCAAGTCCCGTTTCCTCTGGCGTGATCGTTTGCCAGTCATCTTCGGGAAAGACAACCCAATCCGGGATTTTGGCGGCGCTCATGAGCCAGCCCTATCGTCGTCCAGTGTCGTAGTGGCTCCGAGTGTGATGGCGCGAATGGTACTGTCGCTTCAGAACGCTGTCAAACACCCTTATCGCTCTCCAACCACAGGGTCGACTGTCCTCCTCCGTCCAACTCCACCGCCCACGAGTCCTAAAGTTTTTCCGTTGCGACTTCTATTACAGGTATGTGCCAAGAGTGGGATAGTGGCCGGCGCGTTTGAACGGGTTGCGCTTGCTGGAAAGCTGTAGGGGCAGGGGCCCGCTCTGTCCAGTCGAGGAGGTGGTGAGCGATGCGTGAAGTCTTCCACGAAGCCGCCAATCTGTTGGGGAGCGACGGTTCGGTCGTGGTCGCGACCATGGTGCGGACGAAGGGGTCTACTCCGCAGAAGCCCGGCGCGAAGCTGCTGGTCCAGGAGGACGGAAGCGGTGTCGGCACGCTGGGCAGCGGGACTGGTCGATGAGGTCAGAGACGCGCTCGCCGATCACGCCGACCCGATCAAGGCGGAGGGGATGCGCGCCTATATGAAGTCGGAGATTCCCTACCGCGGCGTGCAGACACCGCTGCGGCGCAAGATCTTGCGCACCGTCTCCCTGATGCAGCCCGAGCATTCGGACCACTTGACATTTCGGCAAGCCGAATGGCGAGTTTACCTCCTACAGCATAGCTGACCGTCAAGGTTGCGTCCCTCAGCCTTGTACGACCAAAATACTTGAACTGCGTCCCTCGGTGGGTTCGCAGAATGCCCAGCCACATCCGGGAGGTGGTGCCGCCTACCGTGCAAAGCGGGTTCACAGGCGGCCCAGCCACACCTCGAAGATGGTACCACCTACCATCCACGTCCGACCACCCAACTGGACAAAATCAAGAACCTTCATTCGACGGACACAATAGACACGGAAATCTGAGGTACGCGTGGGCGGTCGATTTGGGTCCATTCAAGCCAGGTCGGTAAAGCGGACTCACAAATAGGTGTGTCACGTCGTTCCCGCGTACGCGAACGTATCACCAGGCCCGATGAACGGTTCGATTCTTCTCAGGTGGGGGATGCGCTACCGATACCATGCAGCCTGTACCTCGTACATCTCCGCGTATCGGCCACTTCGGGCCAACAGCTCGTCGTGCGTACCCTCCTCCACGATCCTACCCGCGTCGAGGAAGACGACCCGGTCGGCCAGACGGGCACAGCCCAGACGATGTGAGATGAGTATGACCGACCTGCCGTGGGACATGTCCGTGAACGACCGGTACACCTCGACCTCGGCCTTGGCGTCCAAGCCCGAATCCACCGAAGGAGGGCGTCGGGTCAGTGTCCTGAAGCGGCAAGAGGGTGCTCCTGTGAATCTGGGATAATGGTTTTGAAACAGCAAAGCCGACCCCAGAACAAGGAGCACCCGATAGATGCTAGCACGCAACCATCCCGACCGCATCCGTATCGCCTTCGACGACCACCGCCTGGTGGCCAATGCTGGGCTGCTCCTCCCGGTGACCCTAGCCCAGCACCTGGGCCTGCGTGAAGTCGTCGACAGCCACGTCGACCTGGGAGACGCGCCGGGGCGAGCGAACCCAGGAGACAAGATGCTGACCCTGGTGGCCTCGGCGCTGGCTGGGGGCGACTTCATTGACGACGCCGACGTGTTGCGTACCGGCGGGACAGCTGGCGCCATCGGCTGCGTAGTCAAGGCGCCATCCACCCTGGGAACTTTCCTGCGCAGCTTCCGGTGGGGCCACGTCCGCCAGTTGGATCGGGTGAGCCGGGAGTTGCTGTCCCGGGCCTGGGCCGCTGGTGCGGGACCCGGCGAAGGGCCGTTGACCATCGACTTGGACTCCACCATGTGCGAGACCTACGGACTGGCCAAGGAGGGGGCGCGTCACCATGGTTACACTGGCCAGCGGGGCTATCACCCGCTGCTGGCCATCGCCGCCGGCACCGGCGACGTGCTGATGTCTCGGCTGCGCGAGGGCCGCGCCAACACCGTTCGGGGCGCCGCCCACTTCCTGCGGGAGACCGTGGGCCGGGTGCGCCATGCTGGGGCTACAGGACAACTCACGGTGCGGGCCGACAGCGGCTTCTATGCCCACGCCCTGGTCGTCGTCTGCCGCAAGATGGATGTCCGCTTCTCCATCACCATCCGCCAACACGCCCGCCTCAGGGAGTTGATTGAGGCGATTCCCGAGGAGGACTGGACGCCCGTCCCCTACTGGATGGACGGCGGCGCCGACGTGGCCGAGACCACCTACACTCCCTTCCAGGGTGAGCCCGAAGCCGCCCCAGTGCGGCTCATCGTCCGGCGGGTGAAGCCCACGCCCGGTTCCCAACTGGCCCTCTTCGCCAGCTACAGCTATCACGGCTTCATCACCGACCGGGACGGGGAAACCCTGGAACTGGAGGCCGACCATCGCCGCCACGCCGAGATTGAGAATGCTATCCGAGACCTCAAGCACGGCGTCGGCCTCAACCATCTCCCCTCGGGCCGCTTCCCCGCCAACGGCGCATGGCTGGCCGTCCAGGTGCTGGCCCATAACCTGGCCCGCTGGACCGCGCGCATCGGTCTGGACGAGGGGGTGGTGACCACCAAGACCCTCCGGCGGCGCTTCTTCTCCCTGGCCGGACGGCTCACCCGCTCGGCCCGCCGCCTCACTTTGCATCTGCCACAGGGCTGGCCTTGGGAAACCCAGTTCACTCGCGCGCTGGCTCGATTGCGAGCCCTGCCATTGCCTGCCTGACGGCACCGACGGCGCCTGACACGTCCACCAGACTACCCAACCGACCCACAGAGTCGCACCGGCCCGGTCCGCGATTGTCTTCCCCTGCATGCTGTCCCGCCGACCCCGCCCCAGCGCCGCTGCCCAGGACCGCCATCGGCGCCCCCAACGACAACCAAAGGCCGCCACCGGCCCCATTTATCGGAATCGAGCGCGGACCGTCGCGTCCCACGGCCCTCACCCCTTGTTCCAACCCCAAGGCCGCTCCGCATCGGTGGATTCGGGCCAAGGCGGCGGTCGGCTCATCCAAAACGAGTACGGACGCGTCACGGAAGTAGGCGCGAGCAATCGCTAGCCTCTGCCACTGGCCGGTCGACAGGTCCTGTCCCCGTTCGTCGTATGCCCGTCCCAGTACCGTATCGTAGGAGGATGGCAGCCTCGCGACGACTTCGTCCGCCAGACGGTGAGTAGAGCCCGAGCACGAGTTTCGCCAAAGTTGTCTTGCCGGCGCCGTTCTCGCCGACGAGGGCGATTCGCTCCTTGGGCCTGACTACCAGACTTACTCTCGCAAGTGTCTGTGTCGAAGACCCCGGGTATGAGAAGGTGACATCGTCTAGTTCGATTAGAGGCGATCTCGGCCCCGCGATGGTGGGCATCGGCCGATCCGGTCGGGCGGTGGTGTCCGGTGGGGTCCGCTCGTCTTCGATATCCAGGTATCCGAAAAGGTCCCGGAGGTAAAGGTCCCGGAGGTAGTGGAGGTGCTCATTGAGGCCGGTGGTATAGAAGAAGAGCTGGCCAACGGCATCGCGGAACCGCTCCGATGCACCGAGCAGTGCCACGAAGTAGCCGATGGTGAGGTCGCCCCCGGCGATCAATACCACAAGCCCCAGGATAACCACGGCGTAGGTGAGTTGATCACCCAAAGCGGGCGCTACGGTATTGACCGCGCGGTGACGGGCCAGCTTGAGTCGCTGGTCCCTGAGTCGAGCGAACGGCCTCTACCTCATGCTGTCCTACGGCTGGGTCTCCGACAACGCGTTCTATCTCGGGCTGCAGTCAAACACGCACCCCGGCACAACCCCCGTGGTCAGGAGGGGCAAGGCCGTGATCTTCTCCCGATGGGGCACCCGCGACCTCGAGGGGGCCAGGTGGCCGGAGGACGACGGCTGGGCCGAATCGTCCGGCCACGAGGGAGACTTCATCGGGGTGCGCCGTTTCTACGACTGGGGCCCCGGGGACTACGTCGTGCGCCTGGCCCCCGACGGCGCGGACCAACACGGTGAGTGGCTGGGCCTCTGGATAGCGGAGTCCTCGACCGGCACCACCACCTGGATAGGCTCGCTCCGGTTCCCCAGGGTCAAGGGCGAGGCCAGGATAGCGGGGGCCGTCTACTCGACCGTGGAAATCTACGGCGGCGGCGCGATCCGCCCCATCGACATCCCCACCTGGCACGTGAGCATCAAGCGGCCCAGGGGCGACGGACATCCGGCCGAGTGGGGCCAGGCGGACTACTCGATGTTCGGCGCGGCCATCCTGAACTCCGACATCCGGTACGACGGTGGCCAGGTCCACATCCGCGTCGGCGGGCTCACCGAGCGCCTGACCGACGCCTGGGGAATGGCGTTGGACTAGAGCGGGCCTCAATTGGTCGGGATCTGGCCGAAACCGGCCCCAACCCTCCGATTTCAGCCCCATCCCATCCCCGGAAAGAGCGATGCTCTGTGCGGCCCGTAGCGCAGTTTTTTCGGGGTGGGTGGTGTCCAAGGCCCCTGGAATCGCCCGCCGAGCTGCGGCCAGGCCGCCTGGCGACCGCTCACGGTCCCTTGGGACCTACCCGGACTAGACCTGCGCCCGTTTCTCGACGATCACGACGCTCCCGTCGATGATCCCGTAGACCAGCTGCACCCAGATCGTGCTTGTCCCGATGGCCGGGGCCGCCGCCGCCGTCAACGGCCCTTACCGGCAGCGAACCTCGTCGCCGGAACGTCTTCGTCAAGGCCTCAAGTTCAATAGCGTTCATTCGAATCAACGACGACCTCAGCCATCAAGACCTCACCCGCGACCTGTCCGCTATCTAAGACACCCTTCTTCAACACCCTGCTGGCAGAGGTGCTGCCTGGCCGCATCAGTGTCGCCTTCCCTGATCTGCCGGTCGAGCGTGAACATGGAGATCTCCGCCTCGGGAGCCGCCTCAGACTTCGTGACCCAACAACCGAGCTTCCACATAACATTTGCCTTCAATATCGGCTGACGCGTCAACTATGGTAACGGGTACTGCAAGCCCTCAACAGACCCCACGACCCGAAATGTAGGGGCAATCGCATTTGGTGATTGAGCACCTAGGTAGAACATATCAACCAGCGGTTCGGGCGGTGAACGGGCAAGCTGTTCTGGTTCTTCATCGCCCCGCAACGCTTGGTGCGGCGAATAGATTCGGTCTATGATGTCTATGAGCCCCAGATTAACAGGAGGTCCCTGGCTGACGTGCCGACACTCGAAGTTGTTTCACTCAAGGACGCCCAGCTTGAGCTATCCCTTACCGGAAAGCGCGGTGTGATGATGCGCCAGTACATGGACTACATCAACCGGCTAGAATCAGGCCAAGCTGGCAAGCTTATCCCGGACGCGGGCGAAACTACGGCTGCCATTCGTCGCCGCCTCGGTGCGGCAGCTCAATTGTTGGGCAAGAGCCTCGTCGTCAACCGCCAAGGCGAGGTTGTCTTCTTCTGGGACGAGGACAGCGACCCCCACCGGCGTCGGCGAGGGCGGCGCAGGAAGACCAGCGCCGAGACCGAACAATAGCCGGGCCACCCAACTGGACAAAATTAAGAACCTTCACTCTCTGGACTCAATAGCTACGGAAACGTACGGTACTCATGGGTGGTTGACCTATAGAGAAGACTGACAGTGACAACACTTGAGGACCCGCTCAGGCCGGAGGGCTGATGTCCCCGCCAACGGGTCGCGTCGCTACTCCGCCTTTCGGTAGTCCTCGGTGGCCTCAGTAAGCATTACCTCGACCCCCCCGGGAACCGTCGATGCCAGATGCAAGCAGTTGGCGAACGAACCGGCAGTTGCGAGGAACCGAGGATTGGAAACAACAGGCACGCGCTGCCCTGAAGTTGACACCCTCTCTCTCCCACCCGCATTCATGCCTCTCCATGATGACCGGTTTCGAGAACCCGAGGGAGACCTGGAATCCTCTGATGGGTTCTAGGCCGGGCTGTTCCGACTCGCTGCCGGAAAGCCTCCTTCCGAGTCGCGCAGCGACTCCGACACTCGCAGTGCGTCGGTTCGACCGGGGAAGTGGACACGTCGGGCTGTGCTATGCCGTCTGTCCTGTTGGGACTGCTTGGGTTGGGAAGAGGTTCTGGCGCAGTGAACTGAGGGCTTCGTCCAGTTGCCCCATACGCTGCGTGATCTCTCCCAAGTGGGCGATCCCGCCGCCGATCTGGCCGACGCGGGAGGCTCCCTCGGCGGCCTCCTCATCCGATGCCCCAGGGGGTGGTGAGAACGCAATGATCTCCGAGTCCATCGAGCCCTCAGGCACTTCGATGCCGAGCCTCAAGTACGTATTGATAGCGCGTGCTGTGTGCTCACCCGTCAACCTTCGATATAGGACCCGTTCGTCGCGATGTGCAGCGAGAAGGTTCCGGGTCTCTCGTAGCCGGTCTCGAAAGCTCGTCGGGCAAGCATTTGACAATGCATCGAGATGCGGCGTCACGTCTTGCTGGCAGAAGCTCTTGACCTCTTCCAATAGGCGCTCTACTAAGTCGAGGTGGGACAGGGCGTCGTTGGCAGCGGTGAACAGCAGGTGCTCCTCGACGTGGTGCAGCCCAAAGTCCCGCGGGGTCGAAAGGGTTGGCACATTCGCGTACCGCTCCACCTGTCTAATCGTCCCCCAGCAGAACGCCAGTGCGTCACCCAGTGTCCCGTCCAGCGTCCGCAGAAGCCTTGAAAGGTACGCATCGGCGTCGCCCTGGCACTGCTCTCTGGCGACTTCAAGTGCTCGCTTGATCGTCTGGTCGCGTCTTTGGATCATTGGTCTTGTCCTGTTGGGGTTGTGGAATCACAGGGGTTGCTCCAAGGGGAGCCGCTCCTGTGCGATCCTCTGGTTGGCCGATCGAGCAAATGCGCTGGTTGCCCTTGGGTGGAGAGCCAGGCCAACTCTTGTCCTTGAGGCCCTTCCCTCCTAGAGTCAGGGCGGACCAGTTGTCGCTGTTTGGCATCCTGTCCGTTGCGCCCTCGGAGTGTTACAGCTCGCATGTGCGCTCCTGTGGTTCCGCCGACAGTGGCGTCTGGCCATTTTGAGATAGTTACTAAGGATGCCTGTTCTGATACAATTCGCGGAAGCCCGATGGGCCGCGTCGGGCACGGCGTCGCCAGTCACAGCCCCACCAGGAGGCCTGACATGACCACCGCGAACGGAGACCGCAACCTAGTCATCGTCCAGTTGTCCGGCGGAAACGACTACATGAACACGCTGGTACCCTACGGCAACGGGCTCTACTACGACTCCCGCCCCGAGATCGCGATCGATCCCGAATCGGTGATCAAGATCGACGACCAGGTCGGCTTCCGGCCGGGCCTGGAGCCGATCAAACGGTTGTGGGACGAGGGTAAGGTCGCCATCATCAACGGCATCGGATACCCAAAGCCGAACCGGTCCCACTTCAGGTCGATGGACGTCTGGCACACCGCGCTGGCCGAGGAGGTCGGCACCGAGGGCTGGCTCGGCAGGGCGATTCGCGACATCGACCCCAACGGCGAGAACGTGCTGGCGGGCGTCAACTTCGGCCGAGGCCTGCCCCGCGCGATGGGCTGCCCGGGAGTGCCCGTGGCCTCAGTCGGCAACTTGGAGACGTATGGCCTGTTCCCGGACATGCAGGACCAGGCGCTGAGGGAGTACGCGCTGGAGACGTTCGGCAAGATGTATGGCGGGGCGGAGGGCAAGGATGCCGTGATGGGCTTCCTGGGCCAGACCGGCCTCGACGCGCTCCGGGGAGCGGACATCCTGAGAACCGCGCCCGGTATGTACGAGTCGACCGTCGAGTACGCGGCCAACCCCATGGCGCAGTCCCTCAAGAGCGCGGCGCAGGTGATGTTCGCGGATTTCGGAACGCGGGTCTACTTCACGCAGCACGGCAGCTTCGACACGCACTCCGGCGAGCTCTTCAAGCACGAGATGCTATGGAACGAGGTGGCGCCGGCCGTCGGCGACTTCTATGACGACCTCGTCGAGCACGGCCGCAACGAGGACACCGTGATGTTCCTGTACTCCGAGTTCGGCCGCCGGATCAAGGACAACGGCTCGGGGACCGACCACGGCTCGGGCGGCATGGCGATGCTCATCGGAGACTCGGTCAAGGGCGGCATGTACGGCGAGTACCCGTCGTTGGCCGATGACGACCAGCTCGAGGGCGACCTGCACTACAACAACGACTTCCGCTCCACCTACACGTCCGTCCTGGAGCAGTGGCTCAGCCTCGACGCCGCTCCGATAGTCAACGGCAGGTACGAGGCCTTCGACCTTTTCGCCGCCTAGAGCGCCCGCAGGAGGACCACGATGGCAGACGACCGGATAGCGTTGATGGCACATCTGATGCGCCGCGCCGGCTTCGGCGCGACGCGGGACGAGCTCGAAGCCAAGGTCGCCCTGGGATACGAAGCGACCGTCGATGACCTGCTCTATCCCGGCGAGCCGAACACGATGCCCGAGGACATCATCCGACGGGTCTTCCTCTCGAACGACGAGGGCGCCGGAGGCGGAGCCATCGACTGGACCTACCGGATGCTTACGACGAGCAACCCGCTGGAGGAGAAGATCACGCTCTTCTGGCACGGGCTGTTCGCCGTCGGCTACGCGAAGGGCAACCAGGCGCGGTCGCAGCTCAACCAGATCCAGAAGTTCCGGGAGAACTCGCTGGGCAGCTTCCGCGACCTGCTGATCGAGCTGTCCCGCGACCCGGCGATGATCTTCTGGCTGGACAACAACGACAACAAGAAGGGCTCGGTCAACGAGAACTACGGCCGCGAGCTGCTCGAGCTGTTCGCCATGGGCATCGGCTCGTACACGGAGCAGGACGTCAAAGAGTGCGCCCGGGCCTTTACAGGCTGGACGATCGCCAACGCCGAGTACATGGCTGTCAAGGCCAACAAGGACTCCTTCTCGCCCTACGGGCGCATCGCGTGGCACTTCGAGTACCGGCCCGAGGACCACGACGACGGCGAGAAGACGTTCCTCGGAGAGACGGGCAACTTCAACGGCGAGGACGTGGTCGACATCATCGTCCGACAGGAGGCGACCGCCCGGTTCATAAGCACCCGGCTGTTCCAGTACTTCGTCGCCGATGAGATCGACGAGAAGGGCGAGGAGCTCGTCGACGACATGGTCCGGTCTTATTTCGGCTCGGAGTTCGAGATACGCGCCGTGCTGCGTACGATGTTCAACTCCGACTACTTCAAGTCGGACGACGCGCGCTTCGCCCGCGTCAAGAACCCGGTCGAGCTCGTGGTCGGAGCCATCCACATGGCGGGGAGTTGCCAGGTCCCGAAGGCGAGCGACGGCGGGCGGTTCGACGCCGCGAATTTCATGGGCCAGGGCCTCCTGCGGCCTCCCTCCGTCGAGGGATGGCACGAGGGCACGGAGTGGCTTTACAGCGGATCGGTCGTCGAGCGGGTCAACCTGGCTGCCAAGGAGCTGAGCGACGTGTCGCAGCCGGGGGTACGCGCGATCATCGACAGGCTGGGCTCGAGCAACGGCGGCACGCTGTCGCCCGAGGAGACGGTCGACGGCTGCCTGGATCTCGCAGGGCCGGTGCCGGCCTCCGCCGAGACCCGGGAGTCGCTGATCGAACACGTCTCAAGACGAGGCGACGTGGGTCTCGGAGACGACCGCGACGAGGAGTCCGAAAAGCGCGTCGGCGAGCTGCTCAGCCTCATAGCGTCGTCTCCGGAGTACCAGTTCGCCTAGGCCTTGCGGACGACCGGGACGCAAGCCTCGACAGGCCTTCGCCGCACCAACACGGAGGTGACCTCAGTGAGCACGACGGCAACGGCGCCGCCGTTCACCCTCGAATACGTCAAGACGATCGGCATGATCAGCAACGTGGCCCGCGGGCGGGGCTTTCTCGTTCCGTACGCGATGGCCCGCAGCTCCGATGGCCGCTTCTTCGTCGTGGAACGCAACCTGATCCGCATAACGATCTGCAACTTCGAGGAGGACTACCTGGGCGAGTTCGCGACCTGGTACGGTGAGGGTGAGGGCGACCAGAAGTTCCAGGCCCCCTCGGACATGGCATTCGACAGCCGGGAGCGGCTCTACGTCGCGGACGAAGCCAAGGACAAGGTCTTCGTCTACACGACGGACGGCGGCTTCGTCGGCGAGTGGGGGGAGCACGGCAGCGGCGACGGCGAGCTGAACGGCGCGTGCAGCATCGCCTTCGACTCGGCCGACAACGCATACGTCGTCGATCAGCACAACCACCGCGTCCAGGTCTTCACGACCGAGGGAGAGTACCTGCGGCAGTGGGGCGAGTTCGGCGGCGGCGAGGGTCAGCTCAACATGCCTTGGGGCGTCACCGTAGACTCGCGGGACAACGTCTATGTCGCAGACTGGCGCAACGACCGGATCCAGAAATTCACCACGGATGGCAGCTTCGTCGCCAGCTTCGGCGAGTCGGGTCGCGGGGACGGCCAGCTCGACCGGCCGTCCGTTGTGGTGGTCGACGCCGAGGGGTACATGTACATCGCCGACTGGGGCAACCAGCGCGTCCAGGTCCTGGACCCGGATGGCGCATTCGTGCAGAAGCTGCGGGGCCAGGCCACGCTGACGAAGTGGACGGAGGACTTCTTCGAGTCGAACGTCGACGAGCGGGACACCAGGGCTATCGCCGACCTCTACTCTCCCCTGCCGGAGCACCTCCAGGACCCCAACAACGAGTCGTCCCAGATCGAGCCCTACTTCTGGGGCCTGACCTCGCTGATCCTGGACGACGAGGAGCGCCTCTATGTCCTGGAGCACCGGCGCCACAGGTTCCAGATCTACCGCAAAGCCCCCAGGTAGTCCACGGGCCCCGACGCCCCGGTTCGCTTCCCGACCGCCCCCTGTCCCCTAGCAGTCTGCCGGACCGTATACGCCGCGTAGTCGGAACTCCTGCGCGACCGAGTCATGGACCGCTCTAGCTTGGAGCTCCGCACGGGTCGCGTCAGCGTTCGTCACTTCTGGCCACTCGCCGGGTACCGTGATTCCGCTGCCCACTCGGTCAGCTCTGCGAGGTCCGGGCAGGCTTGGTGAACTCCCCAGGTGTCTGGAAGGATGTTGCGCAGCGCGTCCAAATCGTGGGTGAACGGAAACTCGATTCTCTCAAGTACAAGAGCCGCCTTTAGGGCCTTTTCCCCGGTTTGCTGTGAGAGCCAGCAGACGTGACGCGGCGCAGGCGGAGACGTGGCTAGCAGACGATGAGCGACTTGGAGGTCCTCTGCCGAAAAACGCAGCCAGCGGCGGGCCTCGTGAGCAACGGCGTCACGGTCGTTCATATACGACCTTGCCGTCCCGAAGCGCGGCATGGAGAATCGTCCCTACGACGTGTCCCTGCCGATCGACTTCCTCCGGTGTTGCTACCACGATGTCCTTGCTTACCGGGAGGTCTCCCAGTGACCTGCGGATGTCGATCGCGGTGCGCCGCTTGTCCTGCAAGTCCGGCAGCACGACGAGCAGGTCCACGTCACTCCACCGTTGGGCCGTACCCCGGGCCTGAGACCCGAACAGCAAGACCCTCGACGGTTGGAAACGATCGACGATTCGGTCGACCATGGTCGATAGCAGGGTGGTTGAGGCGATCACAGTCCGCTGTCTCCGCTCATCGATGGTGGTTTCTCACAGCCGTGCGGTTCTCGGCAACCGGTTTCGCTGTGTCTGGCCGACCTGTACACTCATTATAGTCCAATGCGACGTGGCCGCCTTTGGCCCGAGTTTAGTTGGGAATATGACCGCTCCGCTGCATGAGGAATAGAGAGCATCGAATGGTGCCGCCAGGAGAGTCAGCAGCCGTTTCGCGTAGCTGGGACGACGAATACAGGCGCGGCCGATATCAGTCCGAGCCGCCCATCCCGTTTGCCGGCGTCGTCGGTGTAAAGGGCGGAGTAATAATGGACCGGCGAGGCGGGTGTGAGCGTTCGGGAGTGGCGCTGCAAAACTGGACCACCCGCCGCCTTCTATAGAGTTCGAGGCAACTCGATGGAAGGTGTGAAGGATGTACAAAGTGGAACTGTACGTTCGAGTGCGCCGGGCCTGCATGGTGGAAGGGATGAGCACGCGAGAGGCTGCCCGCGTGTTCGGTCTGCACCGGGACACGGTGCGCAAGATGCTGGAGTACTCGGTGCCACCCGGGTACCGTCGACAGTCACCGCCGCGTCGCCCTAAGCTGGACCCGTACCGCGGGGTGATCGACCGGATACTGGAAGAGGACCGGCGTCTTCCGAGGAAGCAGCGCCACACTGCGAAGCGGATCTATGACCGTCTGAGAGCGGAGCACGGGTTCACCGGCAAGTACACGATAGTCAAGGACTACGTGCGCGAGCGACGGCGCCGGACACGCGAGATGTACGTTCCGCTCTCCCATCCTCCTGGTGATGCCCAGTGCGACTTCGGCCAGGCCAAGGCGGTCATCGGAGGAGTGGAGCAGACCATCCACTACTTCGTGCTGGACCTTCCCCACAGCGACGCATGCTTCGTCAAAGCGTACCCCGCAGAGACGACTGAGGCGTTCTGCGACGGTCACGTCTCGGCGTTCTCGTTCCTGGGCGGCGTGCCGCGGAGCATCTTGTACGACAACACGAGACTGGCGGTGGCCAGGATCCTGGGAGACGGCCGGCGCCAGCGTACTCGTGTGTTCTCGGAGCTCGTGATGCTCCTATAGATGTCAAGGAGTGCTGTGGGATAGGGCTGAATTCCGTAGGACGGAGAAGACCTCGCGAGCCACATAGCGTTTGAGGCAACGGATGACCTCGGCCTTGCTCATTCCCTCTTTGGTGCGACGACGCATGTAGGTCTGGGTGCGCGGATCGTATCGAAGTCTGACGACAACAATGCGATGGAGAGCGGCGTTGGCCTGGCGGTGCCCACCTCGGTTGAGCCGATGCCGGTTGGTCTTGCCAGAGGAGGCAGGTATGGGATTGACTCCGCACAGGGAGGCGAAGGCAGCCTCGGAGTGGAGACGGTCCGGGTTACTCCCGGCAGCAATGAGGAGGGTCGCCGCCGTGTCTGGCCCTATGCCGAAGCCATCTACCAGGGCCGGGGCTGCCGTCCGTGTAAGTCGATCGAGCTCGGCCTCCAGGTCGTGGACCTCCTTGCTGAGCTGACGGTAGCGGCGGGCAAGGGAGCGCAGGGTGTATCTGGCCGCTGCCAGGGGACCATCCAGACGACCGGTGCGGAAGCTCTTGCAGCGCGTGACTAGGGCACCGGCAGCGAGACCATCGAGCGTTTCGCGAAGCTCGGCCGGGGCCGTGACAACCAGCGCCTTCATCTGGTTGATGGCCTGGGTGCGAGCCTTGACGGCCGAGTCCTTCGCGCTCTTGAGCATACGGATCATTTCGACTTCACCCTCACCTGACTTGGGAGTGGCATCGGCTACTCCGGCAAGCACGGCACGCGCTGCCATCTCCGCATCAGTGGGATCGCTCTTCCCCTTCCGGTAGCGGGTTGACCGGTCGGGCCGGTTAACCTCCACTACGGTATGTCCCCTACGCGTCAGGTAGCGGGTGACTCCAGCGCCATAGGAACCTGTGCCCTCAATTCCGAAGGCCTGAATCTCTCCCAGGCCTAGTGACCACCGCTCGAGCTCCTCATACCCATTGGTGGTCGCAACCGTGCGAAGCTCTTCCAGACGGACACCCTGACGGTCAATGGCCACAGCCACATGCTTGTCCTGGTGAGTGTCCACTCCTATGACCACCTGAACAGAACGACCGCCTTCTTGATCTACGACTCCCATCATCTCTACGGCCTCCTCTGGGATGGCGCCCTGGCTGGGTGAGCGGACAGGACTGCGATGGGACTTGAGCCAAGCTCCTATGAGGTCACTGCTCCCCAAACCGTTGGCACCTTATGGGCCATCTCCAGTTCGCGTCGACAGATCACGAGGAAGGCATCTCAGCCAGTCCTCGAAGGGGTCAGACCCAAACCGAGATGGCCCACACACATCATCGCAGTCCCACTACCTGTTCGAGGACTGCGATGATGAATACCGGGCCACCTCGGCCCGGGTCTGACCCCTTCGAGGACTGGCACCATGCCTTCAACCGGATCTGTCGACTCGAGTCGAGGTGGCCCGGAAGTGCCTTTGGCACGGCGAGCAGTGACTTTATAGGAGCCTGGCTTTAAGTCCCATCGCAGTCCTGTCCGCTCACCCAGCCAGAGCGCTATCCCAGAGGAGGTGGTAGAGATGACAGGAGTCGTAGATCAAGAAGGCGGTCGTTCTATTCGGGTAGTCGTCGGAGTGGATACTCACCAAGACAAGCATGTGGCAGTGGCCATTGACCGCCAGGGTGTACGGCTGGGGGAGCTTCACGCACCGGCGACTATGCATGGCTATCAGGATCTCGAACGGTGGTCACGGAGTCTGGGAGAGATTCACGCCTTTGGGATTGAGGGTACGGGTTCCTACGGGGCCGGAGTGGCTCGCTACCTGACCCGTAGGGGACATACCGTTGTGGAAGTGAATAGGCCCGACCGGTCAACCCGCTACAGGAAAGGGAAGAGCGACCCCACCGATGCGGAGATGGCAGCTCGATCAGTATTGGCGGGAGTGGCCGAAGCCACACCCAAGTCGGGGGAGGGAGAGGTGGAGATGATTCGCATGCTCAAGAGCGCCAAAGACTCGGCCGTCAAGGCTCGCACCCAGGCCTTCAATCAGATGAAGGCCCTGATTGTCACAGCCCCGGCTGAGCTTCGCGAGACCCTCGTTGGACTCACCGCCGGTGCTCTGATCAACCTGTGCAAGAGCTTCCGGCCTGGTCGTCTGGACGATCCCACGGCGGCGGGCAAGTACACCCTGCGCTCCCTTGCCCGCCGCTACCGTCAACTCAGCAAGGAGATACATGACCTGGAGGGGGAGCTGGAACGACTCACCCGTACCATATCCCCAGCCCTGGTAGACAGCTACGGCATAGGACCCGACACGGCAGCCACTCTACTGGTGGCTGCAGGGAGCAACCCTGAGCGCCTCCACTCCGAGGCTTCTTTCGCCTCCCTGTGCGGCGTCAATCCCATACCTGCTTCCTCAGGCAAGACCAATCGGCATCGGCTCAATCGCGGCGGTCATCGTCAGGCCAACGCTGCTCTCCATCGCATCGTTGTGGTCAGACTTCGGTATGACCCGCGGACCCAGTCCTACATGCGACGCCGCACCAGGGAGGGGATGAGCAAGGCGGAGATCATCCGTTGCCTCAAACGCTACGTAGCTCGCGAAGTCTTCTCTGCCCTACGGACCTCGGCCCAAACAGTTCAAGCCACGACTTGACTTCTATAGGAGCATCCGGTTCGGCCGTCCCGGCAAGGGTAACGACAAGGGCAAGGTCGAGGGGCTGGTGGGATATGCTCGCCGGAACTTCCTGGTGCCTGTGCCGTCGTTCCCGAGCTTCGATGCCCTCAACGTCTACCTGGAGGAGAGGTGCCTGGAACGGATGGGGAGACAGCTGCGTGGGCACAGGGAGACTATAGGCCAGCGGATGGAGCGTGACCTGGAAGCCCTGCTGGCGTTCCCCGCCGTGCCATACGACGCCAGCGACAAGCACGTGAGCCGTGTCAGCTCCCTGTCCCTGGTGCGGTACCGGACCAACGACTACTCGGTGCCCGTGGCCTACGGTCACAGGGAGGTGGTGGTCCGGGGCTATGTGGGTGACGTGGTGATCAGTTGCGGGGCAGAGGTGATAGCCCGGCATCCGCGCTCATACGAACGCGACGACTTCGTCTTCGACCCTGTCCACTACCTGCCGCTGCTGGAGCGCAAGACGGGAGCGCTGGACCAGGCTGCTCCGCTGGCCGGGTGGGAGTTGCCGGAGGAGTTCGGCATGCTGCGCAGACTGCTGGAGTCGAGGATGGGCAGGCGAGGCAAGCGGGAGTTCGTGCAGGTGCTGCGGTTGGTGGAGAACTTCCGCAAGGAGGAGGTGTACGAGGCCGTGCGTGATGCCCTCAGGCTCGGCGCCATAAGCTTCGACGCCATCAAACACCTGGTGCTGTGCAGGATAGAGGGCCGTCCCCAGAGACTCGACCTGGAACTGTACCCCTACCTGCCCAGGGTCACCGTGACGAAGACAGCAGCCAGCGACTACATGGCGCTCATGTCTGGGAGCAGGCGGTGAGCGAGAGATCGACGGTGCTGTTGGAGCATCACCTCAAGGAGCTGAAGCTGCCGACGTTCCTGAGAGAGTACGGCAAGGTAGCCGGCCAGTGCGCCGCCGAGGGCGTCGACCATCCGGGCTACCTGCTGAGGCTCTCTGAGCTTGAGCTGATAGACCGCCATCATCGGATGGTTGACCGCAGGATCAAGGCGGCACGCTTCCCCGCCACCAAGAGCCTCGACACCTTCGACTTCCTGGCCATGCCGTCGGTGAACAAGCACCTGGCCATGCAGCTGGCACGCTGCGAGTACGTAGACCGGCGGGAGAACGTCATCGCCATAGGCAACAGCGGTACCGGCAAGACCCATCTGGCCCTCGGCCTGGGGCTCGCCGCCTGCCAGAGGGGGCTGTCGGTCGGCTTCACCACGGCCGCCTCGCTGGTCCACGAGCTGATCGAGGCCAGGGACGAGCGGCGGCTGCTCAACCTCCAGAAGAAGCTTGCCCGACTCAAGCTGCTCATCGTCGACGAGCTCGGCTTCGTCCCACTCTCCAAGACCGGCGCTGAGCTCCTCTTCGAGGTCTTCAGCCAGAGATACGAGAGAGGTTCGGTACTGGTCACCACCAACCTGCCCTTCGACGAGTGGACCGAGGTCTTCGGCTCGGAGAGACTGACCGGCGCCCTGCTGGACCGCCTCACTCACAGAGTTCACATCCTGGAAATGAACGGCGAGAGCTACCGCCTCAAGCAGAGCCGGCAGGCCGCCTCCACGCGCTCAGCCAGCGATTCCCCTGACGCCTAGACTCCACCGACCTCGCTGCCACTAAGGGCTCCTGACGACGCTCGTCGCAGGCGGACATTTTCGCTGAACATCGCCGCTCAAGTGGTACATTTTTGCTCCGCCACACGGCCTGATTTCTCTCCGCCCTTGACAGCTCGGTCAGCTCGCTCTTTTGCAGGAACCTGCTCATGTCCTTAGCGTAGGCCGTGATGGTCTTCACGTCGTCGAGGACCGCCCTGCGCTGAGCCAGGATTGCCCTCGCCCCCTCAGCGGCGGACTCAAGGCGCTCCTGACGCTCCTTGTGGTCTCGGATGCGGTGGGCGAAGTCGGCCATGTTGAACTCGGTCGTCGTCTCCACGAGGTCGTAGAGCCGGTCGAGCCTGCCCCTGACGTCGGCAAGCTCCGACTGGATGGTCTCCAGCCGCTTGCGCTCGTCACCGGCCACGTCGTCCATCTGCTCGTCCACGACGTTGACCAGGCTCCGAATGTTGCCCTCGGTCAGGATGTTGGAGCGAATCAAGCCGACGACCAGCTCCTCGAACTGCCGGGCGTCGACCCTGGGCGAGTCGCAGGACCCGGGCGCGCGCTTCACGAAGGAGTGGCAGACGTAGTAGGGGAACGTGCCCCTGCTGGAGTAGCGGCCCGAGAGCGCCCTCTTGCACCTGTAGCACTTGACCAGGCCGCTCAGCAGGAAGGTGCTTCCGACCCTGCGGGGGTGGGTCATCCTGGGGGCGCGGGAGCGCAGTATCCTGTTCACCCGGTCGAACTGGTCCTTGGCGACGGTGGCGGGGAACGCCTTGTCCACCCGCACCGGGTCGGCCCCGTCCTTGGCGTTGTTGCCCCAGACGAGGATGCCCAGGTACGCCTCGTTTCTGAGGATGTTGTGGACTGTGGGCTTGTTCCAGAGCTTTCCCCTGGGGCTGGCGATGCCGTCGTCATTGAGGGCGCGGGCGATCTTCAGCATCCCCTTGCGTGACTCGGCCAGGTCGAAGATGCGCTTGACGATGCCCGTCGTTTCGGGGTCCGGCTCCAGGGTGGGCCTCTCCTTGGGGCCGTCCTGCACCTTGACCTTCCTGTAGCCGTAGGGGGCCATGGGAGCCACCCAGAAGCCCCTGGATGCGGCTTCCCTCATACCCCGCAGGACTTCCATGGCAAGATTCTCGCTGTAGAACTCGTCCACGCTCTCTATGATGCCTTCCAGGAGCCTGCCGGTGGGGTTGTCCTCGGCCTGCTCGGTTATGGAGACGACGCGGAGGCCCTTGCGCCTGAGCATGGACTTCAGGACGACGGCGTGCTCGCGCTTGCGGGTGAAGCGGGAGAACTTCCAGACCAATATCTCCTCGAAGGGGGCCTCGGTCCTCTTGGCCTCGTCCAGCATCTTCTGGAACTCCGGGCGGTTCATCACGCGTCCGCTCTCCGCCTCGTCCACGTACTCGCGGACGACCTCGTAGCCGTTCTTGTCGGCGTAGTCCCTGAGCGCTCTCAGCTGGGCGGACACGGACAGGTCCACGTCCTGGCGGTCGCTGGAGACCCTGGCGTAGAGGGCTGCCGGCGTGCGGTCGTTTCGTTCACTCATCTGTTGCTCCTCCTTGTCTCTTCCTATTGGGTTGGCGCGAGCGCCGCATCTGCGTCCTCTCCTGTCTGCGCCACTCCCTCTCCTCCAGGTAGAGGCGAAACCCCTCACGCAGAAGCTCGCTCACGGTGCGGCCCTCCTCCTCGGCCACCTGCCTCAGTTGCTCTTCCATGGCGGGCGGCATGGAGAAGGTGACGATCTTCGTGGTCCTTGCCATGTGTTTTTTGCTCTTTGTAGTAATACTAAGTCCTACCCTTATCATGGACGAACCGGCTGCCCCTGTCAAGGGCCGCAGCCCCTATAACCGGCGCTCTGAATGGAGTAAAATGAGGTGGTAGAAACTGAGAAGGAGAGGCTCTCCCTATGGGGACTTTCAGGTGCCCTCTGCGCATCTCCAGCATGGATGGGCAGCAGGAGCGGGACGTGGAGGCAACGGTAGACACCGGGGCCGCCTACACGACGCTGCCCGGCAGCCTGCTGCGCGAGCTGGGGATCGAGCCGATGGACAAGGGCGTCTTCCTGCTCGCCGACGGTCGCCGGGTGGAGATGGACATTGGGAGAGCTTGGGCGACGGTCAACGGCTCCAGCGAGGTCACTCTCGTCGTGTTCGGAGAGGACGACGCCCCGGCTCTGCTGGGAGCCTACACCCTGGAGGGGTTGAGGCTGGCTGTGGACCCCATTGCACAGCGACTCGTTCCCACCCATCTCATCATGTACTAGGAGGGTGGGGCGCCCGTCGTACGCCTTCTTCTTGCACCGTGCCGTCGGCTCCACCCGCTCACACCCCGCAGTGGCCCTCGCACTCGTTCCCAAAGCCGTCTCGTAGGCCGTCAGCTCCCAGGGCCTCCTCGTCGAGGGCGACCGCCTCCGCCAAGGGCATTCGCAGAGAATGGAGGTACGGTTCCTTGGCGAACGCCAGCCCACCTCGCATCCTGGCGTCGATCTCGACCGCCTCGGCGAACAGGTCCGGCCAGCGGCGCTTGGTCTCGACCCACCTGTGTCGGGACTGGAAGGGGCAGGCGACGCAGGCCGAGCGTTCCAGGGGTCTGTCGTAGCGAGCGGCCCACCATTCCATGCAGTCCCTCCTTGACATCCCAGCCTCGATGAGGGGGTAGCGGTTCTCTATCCACCTGTCACGGGAGGTCTTCATGCGTATGGCTTCGTCGGTGGAGATGCCGAGCCACAGCTCGACGGTGGTTCCGGCGGGGACGCGCTGCCGGGGACGCAGCCCTAGGAGTCTGTCCGAGAAACAATGTTCTAAACGATATGCGTCATTAGTGGAGTGTAAAGATGCTAATTACTCCACGACAAGGTCCAGATTGCTGTAAGCAGGTTATTGCGTGGCGGGTTTCGTCTCCCGGAACGAATCCTCGGACAGGCTCCTAGCAGCTCCCGCATCCTGCGTCTGATGGGCCGTATCTTGTAGTTATCGGTGCACTGGCGTCTGCCGATGCCGTCGCCCTCTCCGTCGCGTCCCTTGAGGTAGACGGGTATGTCCACGTAGCTGCGTGAGTCCGAGTGGTTGGTGAGGGCCTTCACGTCCTCGCGGAGGCTTCGCCCGTTGTCGACGACGTGCAGGGGGAAGCTCAGCTGGTCTCTGAGCCACTCGATGTGCTCGTAGACACTGGGCGGCTCCCAACGGGTGTCGGCGAAGATGGCGCAGTCCGGCACGCGGGCGAACACGCCCTCTCCGGCCATGAGCGCCATGACAGAGGACTGGACGCCTCCGCCCAAGCTGAGGACCGTCAGCGTTGGTGGGTTGCTCATCTCAGCCCTCCTCCTCGCCGCCGTCAGCCTGGGCCTCGGACCGGGGCGATGCGGCCGCCTGCTCCTCCATGTAGGACCGGATGGCGACGCGGGCCAGGATGCGCAGCCCCTTCAGGACGGCCCTGCGATCTTCAGGCGAGTAGGACGGCATGGAGCGCTCCAAGGCGTCTTCAAGCTCCTGCTCTCCGGGCCTCTTTCGTCCGTTGTTTCTTCTGGGATCTTTCATGTTGCGTGGTCGCAGCGGCGGGTCGTCGGTCCGCTGGCCTCTCGTTGCATTTCTGCGGATTCGCCGCCCGGCGCGGACGGTAGGGCGAGCGCCGGGCGGCGTCTATGCCGGCTCAGACCCCGCCGTTGCGGCTGCGCGGGCGGGGCGGGCCGGTCAGTTCCTGAAGAAGGTCAACTGGAACGGCTCGCCTATGAATATCTCCAGGCCGCCGGGTATCGTGGAGGCGAACGCGTAAAGGGCGTGCAGCGCTCCCCCGGACGGCTCGGCGCCCTTGCGCCACCTGTACATCTGCCTGTAGTCGACGCCGATCTTGCCGGCGAGGCCGCTCCAGGTGAAGCCGGTGGCCTCCTTGAACCGTACGAGGCGGTGGGGGAAGTCCTTCGGCAGCAGGTGGCCGTAGGAGCGGCGCTGCGGGGCGTCCGGGTTCAGGTCCAGCCTCCCGTCGAGACGGGACGAATCGTTAGTCTTGTAGGTCATCGCAATCCTCCTGTGTAAAGAGCTCGTGGAAGTTGTCCACGCCTAGGGCTCTTTGCATCCGACGTCGGATGCGACCCGAGGGTGCTCGCCCCTCGTTGACCAGCATGGAGAGGTATCCGGGGCTTATCCCGATCTCCCTGGCGAGCCAGTTCTGGGAGCGGTTCAGAAGATTGAGCCGCCGCCAGAGGGCCGCTGCATCCAGCCGGACAACGGTCCGTCCTGCACGCCTCGGGCGTCCCTTCATTTGGTTGGCGTCTCGCGAACGCATGGCTTTTCGTTCTCCTATATTCAGTTGATACGGGAGCGGGGTTGAAGCTCAGGCTCCCGCCGGTTTGTCCAGGTTCACAGGGGGTGGCAGGGTCCTTGGCGACTCCCATTCGGCGGGCGTGCGCCATGCGCCGCCCAGCGGCCCCAGTGCGTCTATTGCCTCCCTGTGGGAGACCCACAGGGGCACCGTGACCTGCTCGGCCCGCATCTCCTCCCGCGCCACGCGCAGGAAGTGGGTCTGTGCGATCTCGTCGTCGAAGACGACCAGGACGGCGGGCCTTGTGCCGTGGTCGTCGATGGGCCTGTGCGATGAGTAGTAGCGCAGATAGGGCGCGAGGCGGTCCGACATGGTGGAGGGCCGCACGGCGCGGCGCTCCCACTCCAGGAAGAAGGCCCAATCGGTCCCGCCCTTGCGCAGGACGCCGAAGGCGTCTGGGTTGACGGCGCGCATCCGGTCGTCGTGCCTGAAGTGGCGGGAGGCCCTGCGCGGCGGGTCGATCTGAACGATCTCCCACCCCAGCAGGGGCGCCTGCACGGTCAACGCGGCCAGAAAGCCGTGGACGGCGGCGGTGTGCTCGATGTTCCTGAGCAGCTGGCGGGTCCTTCTGCCGGTGACGTTGCGCCACTCGAAGGAGCCCTTGGGGTCCTCCGGGGCGACGCTCCACCGCTTCTTGGCGACGCCCACGGAGGTGCGGTCCCTGCGGGCAAGCAGGGAGAGGCCCCGGTCGGTGAGGGCCAGGCGCCGCCCCGCTTCCTGAAGGCGGGCAGCGAGACCGAACCCCTCCAGGGGGTTGACCAGCTGGGAGGCCCTCTGGGGCGCCACACCCATGAGTCCGGCGAGCTCCTGCAGGGATATCCAGGGCCAGTCGGAGATGAGGTCGAGGGCGCGTTTCTCGGCTGGCCGGACAAAGAGGGGCAGCATGGGGTCGGAGATTTCCGACGCGGCGGCCCTGGCGGGAAGGTCGCCGGGGACCGAGGCGAGCCGTGACTCGTCCTCTACCGGAAGCTCTCCTCCGGGGTCGGTCCTGTCGAGGAGGTAGCGCAGGTCGACGGCGGCGCTCACCTTGAGCGGTCTCCAAATCCGGTCGTCCGAACCCGCCGGGACCGCCTCGCGCTCCAGGGCGAAGAGGGCGGGCACGTCGGTGGTCGAGAGCAGCCTCCGGGCGTGCCGGAGCCGCACGTCGTCGGCCATGAGGACGAGGACCGCGCCGGGCATCGGCCCTTCGCGCAGCCGCCAGAGCCGCTTGGCGAATCCCGATCGGTCCGCGGTGATGCCCTGCCTGACGATCCCGACGGTCTTGCCGTCGGGCAGCGTCACGGCGGCGTCCAGGGGCGACGCCCGGTACCAGCGGAACCGTATGGGGTAGGCGACGTTGGAGAGGAGGACGACCATGCGGTAGATGACGGCGAGGGCGTCCAGACGCTCCATCAGGTTGCGCCGCCACTGCGCCGAGACGGGACGGGAGCGCACCAGGATGTCCAGGGGCTTGTCCTCCTCATCGGCGAGCCTGCGCAGCCCCGCGGCGGTGAGGTGGAACCTCCGCGCCGGGGGAAACGGGGCGGCGGAGTGGAGCACGGAGGCACAGGCCCCCGCGGTCTCCAGCTTCTCGACGGCCTCGTAGACGGCGGCCCTGGACCAGCCCGACACGGCGACCATCTCCTGCCGGTCGAGAAAGGGCATCCACGCCAGGGTGCGGAGCAGGTCGGGTTCACATCCTTCGGGTCTCATGCCTCGGCCTCCTGTTCCGTGTCCTCATTCGGGTGCCCGCCGGTCTCATCTTCCCCGGCCTCCGCAGGGGCCTTCTTGGGCTTTCCGGTCTGTTTCCCGCCTTCCGCCTCCCCTTCCTGCGCGGCGTTTTCGAGGTCCTCGATGCCCTTCCGGTAGTCGCCCACCTTCCTGTGGCCGTCGGCGTCTGCGTAGTCGGCCTGCCGGGCCGAGACGGTGTATGCGGACGTCGCCTCGCGAACGCGGTCGGCGACGGCAGGGTCTCCCTCCTCCGGCTTTCTGACCATCATCGAGAAGGCGGGCATCCGCTCGGTTCCGACGGTGGCCCTGACGTAGCAGTGGTGGACGGGGAGCGACACGATGTCGTCCTCGGTCACCCGGTCCTTGCCCAGCTCCCAGACCAGGGTCCGGGCGTCGTTGCCGGCCACCTGGAAGACGGCGAGGCAGCCCACGTTGGCGAGCAGGGTGTCGCGCATGGTGCGGGAGAGGTCGTCGAGCTTGGCGAGGCTCTGGGTGGCCAGGATGAAGCTGGCCCCGAACTTGCCGAGCTCCGAGAGCATCGACTCGTAGTCCACGCCGGGCATCGACTGCATCTCGTCCACGACGACCAGGGCGCCCCGGCGCCTGTTCAGCGACACGCTTCCCTGCTCCCGGATAACGGCGTCGACGAGGTTGAGGATCGACGCTCCCACGAGGGCGGCCACGTCCCTGCCCACCGTTCCCTGGGAGGTGGAGACCAGCAGGACGCCCCCCTCGTGGATTACCTTCCGCATGTCGATGGTGGAGCGGCGCTGTCCCAGGATGGCCCTTGCCCGCTTCGACGATGCGTAGTAGGAGAGGCGGGTCTGGACGGGGGCGAGGGCCTCGGCCTTGTACTGGCGGTGCCAGCTGCCGAAGTCCCTGGCCCACCACTCCAGCAGGTAGGGGTCGGAGACCTTCTTCAGCACGTCCTTGCGGAAGGGGTCGTTGGAGAGCAGCTTCAGGCCGTCGAGGATGGTGTACTGCTGCTCTGCCTCCACCTGCTCGTTCGCTTCATGCAGAGTCTTGACCGTCTGTTCGAGGATGGACTGCATCCTCGGCCCCCACTGCTCCCACAGCCCTTTTGCCACCCTGACCACCGAGTCGGCGGTGCGGTCGCGGTCGGCGAAGATGCGGGTGTCGAGGAGGTTGATGCCCGGGGCGCGGGTCTCGTCGGAAAGGTCGATGAGGCGCACCCGGTCGACGAGGGACTCGGGGACGTGTTGGAGGATCCCGGCCGCCAGGTCGGTGTGGGGGTCTATGACCACGATGGCGTCGTTGTCCCTGCCGGCCGCCTTCTCCCTGAGCTTGTGCGTGACAAGGTGGTGCATGAGGGTGGACTTGCCCATGCGGGTGCGGGCGACGTAGAGGTGGTGACGCCTGAGAAGGTCGTCCGGGAAGCGGATCTCCCGTTTGGCGCCGGCGGTGGTGTCTCCCACCAGCGCGCCGCCCCTGGTGCCCTTGGCCGAGGGGCTGAGCGCCCTCGCGCCGGACCGCTCCACCAGGGGCGTCTCGTCGCCGGCGCCGGGCGGGTGCCACAGGGCGGCGATCTCGCGCACCCCCAGGACGCTGCGTTTGCCGAACAGGCCGGGGCCCGGCGGGTGGAGCGTCTGCGCATCGGGCACGGCGGGGCGCACGCGGCTCACCTTGAAACGGGCACCCGCGGGATTGTCGTAGTGGCGGTAGGCGGCGGTCACCGGACCGAGAAGCTCCCTGGCCCTTGGCTGTCCGGTGTCGGCGGGCAGGACGGCGACGATCTGCAGCTCGGCGTCGAAGGCGATGCGGGAGACCTTCTCCTGTATCAGGATGGGGTCCTCGACGCGGCTTCGGGCCTTCTTCCACCGCCACCAGGCCCAGCTGCCAACGGCCAGCCCGAGAGCCGTAACCGTGCCCAGGGCTGCGGCCTTCCATGTCTCGCCGTCCTGCACCCACAGGTAGCCCTTCAGCGCGGCGAGAGCTCCGAGGCCGAGGACGGCCATGGTCACGCCGTCCATCTGGAGGGGCTTGGTCTGGTAGGTGTAGGCGGGTTCCTTCGGCTCCATGCCGGGCCGCTTGTGGGCCTTCTCCATGTGGGCCTGCGACCAGTCGGGTCCCAGGGAGCGCAGCATCAGCCGCGCCACCACGCGCTCTCCCTCGTACAGGGCCGAAAGAGCGCCCATGAGGGCTATCAGGGGGTCGGAGCCGGGGTCGAGGAGGTCATCGTCGCGGAAGGTGCGCAGGGGGACGTACTCGGGGCCGTCGGCCCGCAGCGTGATGCTCCACGCCTGCTCGCCCTCTTCGAGGCGCAGGGGGTCGTCCTCTGCGTCAACCTTCTGTATCCGAGCCTGTGGGTAGTGGGCGGAGAGCTGGGCTCGCACCACCCGGTCGTCGAGGCAGCGGGCCATGAGGGTCACGCCGTCCATGTCCCCGGTCAGCTCCAGGGAGAAAGGTTCGGGGACGGCGATGGACTGGAGGAGGTTCTCGACGCCGAGCAGGGTGCGCTCGCCCGCCCGCGGCGGCGTCACCGCCAGCAGCACGGGGTCCTTCCTGTCGTCGTCGTTTCCAAAGAGGATTTCCTTCGGGTTGAGCTTCATAGGTGTCATTCCTTTCTCTAATGGCGTCCGGGCCGCCACTCGATGACTGCCGTCTCCTCCGGCGTGGCCTCGATGCGGACCGGGAATCGCTGGCCTCTTGCCAGCAGCAGGCCGTCCCCACGGGGGCATGAGAGGAGCCAGCGCTGGAGGTCTTCGGGCAGGTCGAAGGCGTCGCCGACCGTGCTTATGGCGGCGGCGTCCTGCTGAAGCAGGAGCTTGAAGGCGGCGTTCTGGAGGAGCGCCCTACCGGAGTGGCCGGTGATGGTCCTCGACGTGTCCTCGGAGAGGAGGTCCTGTACGTCCTGGGTGATGAACTGCAACCCCAGGCGGTGCTTCCTCGCCCGCTTCGCCATGCTGACCATGAAGGCCGTGCCCTCGGGGTGCTGCATGATGCTCCACACCTCGTCCACGACCAGCAACCGGGGCTTGGGGTCCTGGGCGGCGGCGGCCCACACCGTCTCGGTGCAGACCATCGCGGCGGCGGGACGGAGCTCCGGTTCGAGCAACCGCAGGTCGAAGACCGTGACCAGGGCCTCGCTGCCGAGAAGGTCGTCGCCCTCGTCGGAGAGCAGGTGGCGGAGGCTGCCGGTGGCGAAGGGCCGGAGCAGCCGTGCGAGACCGGGGTCGCCCGCCTCGCTCTCTTGCAGATACTTGTAGAAATCGCGGAAGCCGGTGCGCTCGCGGGGCTCGGCGTAGTAGCCCGCCAGGGCGTGGTCGAGGGAGGCCCTGCGCTCCGCGCCGAGACTCTCCCCCACCATCACCTCGATGAGCCGTCTCAGGCTGCCGATGCGCTGGAGCATCTCCTCGGAGTCGCCCCGCTCGATGACGAAGGGGTTCATGCCCTCGCCCGGCACGCCGGGGCTGAGAACGCGCCCGCCCGCTGCGCGGGCCATGTCCGCGTACTCGCCCTCCGGGTCGATGACGTAGGCGGTGATGCCCCGCGTGATGCCGCGCAGCACTCCCAGCTTGGTGGCGAAGCTCTTGCCGCTTCCCGACCTTGCGAGGACGGCGGTGTTGGCGTTCAGGTGCGTCCCGTCCCAGGGGTCGTAGACCACGGGGGAGCAGGCCCGCATGTCGATGCCATAGAGGGTCCCGGAGCGGGTGTCCAGGTCGGGCGGCGAGAAGGGGAAGAGCCGGGCGATGCTGGATGTGTCCAGGCTGCGCCACTCGGCCACGGCGTTCAGGGCCAGGGGCAAGGTCGAAAGCAACCCCTCGCGCTGCCGGAAGGCCAGGGCGTCCAGCTTGCCCAGGGTCGCGCCGAAGTGGGCCTTCGCCCGCTGGGTCATCTCCTTGAGCGCGGCCTCGTCCTTCGCGTGAAGGGTCACGGACAGGGAAGCGTGAAACAGCCTCTCTCTGCCCCGCTGCACCTCGTCGCGAAGCCGTGTGATGTCCTCCAGGGCGATCTCCGCCTCGGGAGACATGGTGCGGCCCCGCTTGAAGGAAAGGCTCTGCGCCGACTCGAATCTGACCTTCTGCCACTCCAGCGTCCTCGCTGCCTGCTCAGCGGGTATGGGGCCGACGTGGACGGAGAGGTCCATCGGCGCGCCCGCCGCCATGAGTCCCTGGAGGAAGCCGGGGGCGAGGGAGCGGGGCCACTTGCCCAGGTGGAGGGAGCGGACCAGGCGGTCTCCGACGCGCATCTCGCGGCGGTTGACCTCCACCTCGACCGGCGTCTCCTCGTCGAACTCGGAAGGTGAGCCGCCCAGGGCGGCCGACACGAGGAACATCCGAAGCTGGCGGCCTCGGAGGGGGTGGACGGCCAGCCCCGCCCTTGCGAGGAGCCCGCGAAGGTCGTCGATGCGGGCGGACTCGCACACGGCGTAGAAGCGCCGGTCGAGGATGCCGTCCCGGGCCTCAAGGTCGGTGAGCAGGCGTTGGAGCGACTCGCTTGCGGCTTTCGTCTGCGGGGGAAGGTCCTCCGGCTGCGCCTGTTGCAGCCTGCCCCTCAGTCGTGCGAGGACCGGCGGGTGCTGTCTGACGAGCAGCTGCGCCGGAAAGTCCAGGGCGTTGAGCGCCCCGGCGAAAGCTCCCAGCTTCGGCTCGTCGATCTCAAGGCCCATCACCTCGCACACGCCGAGCTTCACCCCGTCCAGGCGCACCGGGCCGTCGTCGTCCAGGTGCGACAGCATGAAGAACAGGGGCAGGTCCGGCGGCGGCTTGGGGGCCGGGGTCTCCGTCGTTGCGCCGGGTTCCGGCTCCACGGGGAGTCCGTCCTCGGGTATTGCCGGCGGAGCGACGGCCCCGTCCGGGGCGCTCCCCGCTCTCCGCCTCGTGATTCGTTCAATCAGCTTCTTCAATTGGATTGATTCCTTCTCTCTATGGGGTTGGGAAGGGGACGAGGCCGCTCCTCAGCAGCGCGGCCACGCCCTTGGCCGAAAGCACCAGGACCAGGCCGATCACCGCCATAACGACGGCGGTCTTGGCCCTGCCCCCGCCGCGCTCCTCGCCTCCCTCGGCCATCAGGGCGAATCCCGCCCAGACGATGGCGAAGACGGCGAGTCCGGCGGCGGCGTAGGACATGGCGGTGAGCACGCGGTCGAACTGCTCCAGCATGGCCTCCTTCGTGTCCGGGGCCGCGCCGGTCGTCGCCAGCGCGACCCCGGACACGAAGCGTCGCCGTCAGCGCCCGCCTCACCAGGGCCACTCCCATCCCAGCCGGTCGAACCAGCCCTGCAGACCGCCGTCTGCCGGCGTCTGCTCTGCGGGCGGGTCTTCGGGCTCAGGGTCCGGCAGGACCAGGACCTCGTAGGGGTCGTCGGACCCGACGCCGGACGCAAGGGCCAGCGTTTCAACCCTCGACTTGGCTATGGGCGCCCGCTCGATGACCTCGGCCTTGACGTGCTCCTTGTGGAGGACGTCCACCGTCACCTGCCTGGCGATGGTGGCGCTGGGGACGTAGGCGTAGGCCGTCGCGGTGGCGGATGATTCGGTGCCGTCGTCGTTGGTCACGGTCACCGTCTCGCTGTCGTAGTCGCTGTCCCCCGGGCGGTAGAGGTGCACGGTCCTGGTGACCTGCTCCACCCGCTCAGGGTGGTGGGTCAAGTGCGTCAGCGGGGGGATGGGGATGCGGAGGTTCGCCTCAAGGCTCACGTCCACGCTCACTACGTGAAACGCCTGACCATCCCCGATGGGAAGCCGGAAGCGGGTCTCTCCGTTGGGGACGAAGGCGACGCTTGCGCTCGACGCGCCGGTGGCAGCGGCGACCGTCCCCGTGACCGCCGTCACCTGGGCGTCCATCAGGGACGTCTCGGTGACGCTAGCGTGTCCCGCCACCATCTGAAGGTCCACCGGGTGCTCGGTGTGTGTGACGCACTCGGACGTGATGACGCCGGAGACCATTCCGGGCGTCCAGCCCAGGGAAGTCATACGCATGTCGCACAACTCCCCCTCGACGACCGGCAGGGGAAAGGGAAGCTGCGCTTCCTTGACCGTGAGGGCCCCGGCCTGGCCGAGGGTGTCCTCCCACGAGACGGTGAAGGACGGCGCCGGGCCGTGGAGGGGGAGCGAGTAGTCGATGCGCTCCCCCTCGTCGAGGCTGGCTGAGCCCCAGAAGCGCAGCCATGTGCCCTGCGGGCCGCCGAAGGCCCGGACGCGGATGTCCAGGGGGGTGGAGGCCCGGAGGGTGACGGCGGCCCGGTCGCCGGAGACGGTGAGTCCCTCGACGAATATCCGGCGTCCCTCCACCGGCTCGGTGACCTCGAAGTCGATCTCATCCCGCCAGGGCTCGTGGTCGTCGGCCAGGGCCGACTGCGGGACGGCGACGACCGCCGCCATCAGGACGGCCAGGGCCACCACCGGGATCCAGCCCACGCGAGGCTTCCGATTCCTCGTCTCCAGGGTCTCGGCCCGGTGGTCCTGGCCGTGACTGTTACGCCCGTCCTTCCCCCTGCGCTTGCCGAACCAGCGCATGCGCCCGTTGCGGCGCTCCTTGTTCTTGCGGGTCTTCCTGTTCTTGCGCAGCCTTCTCAGGCCGCGTCCGGCGCGTTTCGCCATCAGGCTCAGCGGACCGGGGCCGCTCCTGACCGGCTGCGCCGGCGCGGGTGGCTCCGCTCTCACCAGCTGGGACACCGGCCCGGCGTAGAGCCGCGCCCCCAGCCGGTACTTCAGCAGGTCGGCGGCCACCAGGGGCAGCCGCCGACCCCCTATCTTCCCCACCACCATCGCCACGCCGAACAGCCCGAGGACGACGGCCAGGGCCATGCGCACCTCGGACGGGCCGACGGGGGCGTAGCGGTATGCGCCGTAGGAGATGGCGCACACCGCAGTCACCGCCACGATCTGCGGGAATGTCAACCCCAGCAGCACCCTGTCCTCGGCCTGGACGTGAGTCGGTACCTCGTGTTCTCTCATGTCTTCCTCTCCTTCCTCACGTCCGCCTACCCGCCGTCCGGCGTTGGGGTTGCCGCGTCCGGCGCTTGGGGTTCGGGCAGCACGTCGTCGATTTCGATTCCCGGGTCCACGACGGCGTTCATCACCAGCTCCACGACGCCGTAGGCGACCAGGGCCAGGACGATGCCCGCCAGGGCGGTCATCATGGCGCTCTTGCCGCGCTCCATCTGGTGGGGCGCGCCGCTGGCCGTCAGGTACAGGTACGCGCCGTAGATGAAGAAGCCGACGCCGATGCCCCCCACGACGCCCAGCAGGATTCCCACCAGGTTCGATATGGTCTGTGTCAGCTGTTCCATTCGTTTCACTCCTCTTTGCTTTCGAGCGTTCCGCTCGTCTCTACCGGTCGGGGTTCGTAAGCTCCGTTACCTGCACATCGCGACTCCTCCGTCGTGGTATTGGTCGGCGCGGGTCTCGTCCGCGCCTTTGTGATTTCGTTGTCTCGGTCGGGCTACTCACCGCTGCTCCGGGGCTCGCCGCCGCCGTCTCCGCCCGCCGATGGGGTCGCCATCGATGCAGCGGAGCTCAGGCCGCCGGCCGCCGCCGAGAGGCCCGCGCTGGCGGCCATCGCTCCCACCGCCATGCCTCCCGGTCCACCTGCGGCTCCGCTCATCAGCCCGATGGTCTTCGCTGACCGCACCATCGACGAGGGCAGGTTCATGCCGAAATAGAGCATCGAGAGCCAGGAGTCGAAGGTCCCGGCGTTGCCCAGCATTGAGGGCACCCGGGTCGCCATGTAGACGAATGCCAGGGACATGAGCAGCTTCCAGATCAGGTCCTGCACCGGCTCGAAAGCGGCGACCGACGCGAACTCGTTGAGGAAGCCGATTCCCAGGGCAAGGGCGATGAGCTGCACCGCCTGCTGGAACACCGTCGTCATGAAGAGCTTGAGCCAGTGCCGTCCCCATCCCGCCGTGTGCGGCAAAATCCACAGCCCGAGCGCAATCGGGGCCAGGGCCAGGAGGATGTCTATGAGGGCTAGGCGCAGCACCATCTGGACGATCACGTAGAGCACAAAGAAGCCGTAGACCAGGTAGAGCAGGGCCAGGAGTTGCGCCATGCCCACGCTTCCGGCCTGGACGGCTCTGAGGAACGTGTCGAGGGGAGCCCTGAGCAGGTCTCCGGGGGTGACGTTGAGGGAGACGGCTATGAATCCCGACACGGCGTCGGCCACGTCGAGGACGAGGGCGCACCACCACAGGGAAGACGCGGCAGCCACGAGGCCGAGCACGAGGCGGGGGACCATCTCACGCCACCCCGCCTGCTGGCGTCCAAGGTGCTCGGACACGATGAGACTGAGGCCCATCCAGCCGAGGATGACCACCAGGGCGCCGGACGTGATGGCCCAGACGACCATCCACGCCTGACGCACCAGCTCGTGGGCGTAGGTCAGGTCGGGAGGGGTGCCGGTGAGGATGTCGCTCATGAGCCGGAGTTCCTCCGGCAGTTGTCGACGTCCTCGCCGCTGGCCCGCTCAATCACTCCGCAGAGGGTCCCGTGGGTGCCCTCGATCATCCAGCCGGCGAAGGCCCTCGCCCAGCGTCCGGGGTTGAGGGCGGAGAGGATCTTGTCCCAGATGCGGCCCGGCTGGTAGATGGGGACGACGGCGTAGAAGTCGCCTCTCTTGCCGTCCTCGGCCTCGGCCAGCATCACCAGCAGGTAGGCCCGGTCGCGGTCGAGGTCGGGGTGGTCGTCGGCGTCGGGGTACTCCCACGAGTACTCCCAGCCGTCGCCCCTCTTCTTCTCGCCGCCCTTCACCCGGTACATGGCGCTTATCCAGTCGCCGGTGTCGGCGTCCCGGACGGCGTAGAAGAGGGTTGCGATCTCCCGGTCGAAGAGGGGCCGGGCGACGAACTCGCCGCCCTTCTTGCGCTCCACGAAGTCCCGGTCGAAGTTGACGAGGGTCAGCTCGTCGGGCGGGGACTGGGCCAGGGCGATGTTGCTCGCGGGGATCGCCAGCAGCGCCGCCAGGAGCAGCGCGGGTGCCAGGGGAATAAACCGCCTGAAAGACCGGAGTTTCGATTTCAGCGCCAACTCGTTCACCTCTCTGCGTTTTGCTGCGATGCGTTTGATTGCATCGCTCGGCAGAGAGTGTGAACGAGTGAATTACGGGTGGAAACTACCTGAAAGTCTTATCAGATGATGTGCCTTTCAGGGCGCTAGGATTTCGGCCTCGGACATGCAGTAATGGGGGTGTACAGGAAAGTGACTTTAGTCGGGAAGTCGTCAGTCGGGTCGTGGGCAAGCTGAAACAGGGGTAAATCACCCCCCTACAGGAGGTGAACAGTGAACACTTTGTTGAAAGGCCGGGTTCCGGTTCCCGGCGCCGAAACCCGCTGGATGTGGGGGTGTAAACACGGCAGTGATGCGGCGGGTCGGTTGGAAAACCGGGCGTAATCTGCGCTGCATGTGGGGGTGCATGACGCCGGTCGGAGACGTTGGTCGAAACCGGTCCAAAGCTGAGGGCAATTCTTGAGGAGGAGGAAAGTCGATGAAAACGACCGAACACGGCATCGAAAGCAGCAAGGACGTGGAGAACGTCTACCACATGCGGCTCATGGCGCTGCTGCAAGAGCTGGTGCGGGACAAGGGGTACAAGGGCGCGGCGCGGGTGCTGGAGATCGACCCGCAGACGGTGACGGACAGCGCCAAGACCGGGCAGCTGACCCGGCGGGTGCGCCAGGCGTTGGAGCGTGCGTTGCAGGAGGGCGTCGGCTCGGCGGCGGAGCGGCAGCGCAGGCGCAACGAGGAGCTGGAAGGGCGGTTGCAGGCGGTTGAGGAGGGCCACGAGGAGCTGGGCAAGGAGGTGCGCAGGCGTCTGTCCGGCATCGAGGGCGAGGTCGCGGCCCTGCGGCGGGACGGCGCCCAGGGGACCGGGGCCGGTCAAGCCGGCGCCGGTCCGTCCCAGGATGGTCCAGGCGAGGCCGAAGCCGGTTCATCAGGCCGGGACAGAAAACCTCCCACGAAGCCGTCCATGCGGCGGGAGTACCCCGACCTTGTGACCCGGGAGCCGGCCGACGCCGACGAGGAGATATTCGGCGATGCGTGGCCGCTCATCGTCGAGTGGCGGGAGCTGAAGGACTCGCACCCCAACGAGGGCGGGGGCTTCGACTGGCTGACGGCCCAGGAGCGTCTGCTGGTCGTGGAGCTGGCCCTGCTCGAAGAGCACGGGATGACGCTTCCGCCGGAGAAGCAGCCGCTGCGGGGCCTCGACCGGAGCGGACAGGTCAGCTGGCGCAGGACGGCGCTCTTCGACACGCGGAGAGCGCTGAGAAAGTGGGAGCTTCTTCGCAAGGTCGGCCGCTTCGTTTCGTTCGGCCGGTGGTGTAAGTGACCGGGGCGACTGTGTGGCGGGTTGCCGGACGCTCGATGTGAACTTTTCTGGAACTAAATATGAACTAAACATGACCTAAATCGAACGATTTGGGCGGCAACGCTCGAAAGGCCTTCACATCGGGTTTCGGTTGCGGTAATAATGAACGCACTGTTTGGCTTTCTCCAAGGTTTCCGACCATAGAAACCTGGGTGCGTGATCCCTGTTGCACGGGTTGACCTTAGAGTCGCCCACGAGGGAATGCTGGCCACTGCGGAGTTGACGTTGGTCCTTCGCAACCAGCGCGGGCCGAATCGACGGAGTTTGACACTGGTCCTTCGTCCTCGGTCCACGTCCATCGGGTGAAGTTTGACGTTGGTCCTTCACCCGCAGGACACCGGTCCGGCGAGCTGGGGTTGATCGCTCCATCCGCTGGGCGTTCGTTCGGTGGCTGAGGTTTCTCGCCTCATCCGCTGGACACCGGGAACGGAGCGCTTCCTGTGCTTCTTCCCAAGCAAGCTGGTCGGAGTGCGTCTTTCGCTCCGACCGGTTCCTCATGCCTGCGGCACGGCTGACTGACAGCCAGGACCGCAGCTTCGACACGCGCCGGTCTGCAACTGAGAAGCAGGCTGGCCGCTTCACGTCTCGCAGCTTTCCCCTCAACCTGGACGCTATCCACCCTGGTCGAGCTGCGTCTTCACTCACCCCACTCCGTCTTCCGCGTTCGACATTGGACCGCGGGCGGAGTGCGTCTTCGGCACGGACACACGGGTTCAACGGCAACGGCATACCAATCAGCAAGGAGGTACACAGGCATGGACGAATCACGGACACAGGAACGGTACACGGGACCGAGCGCGCTCAGGATCGCCAACCTGCTGCCGCACCGGGTCAGCTTCGAGCGGGGTTGGTTCTGGACGACGGCGGAGGTCTGTCACGGCGGGAAGTCGGACGGGCTGGCGTTTCGGCAGCGACCGGACGGCAACGGCATTGAGATCAGGTGCCACACCGGGGGCTGCTCGGCCGGCGTGGTGATAACCGAGCTTGAGGTCTTGATCGGGCTGCCCATCTGGACGGCCTACGAACCGGTGCGCGACGCGGCGGTCAGGGCCCCTGAGAAGCGGCCCTGGTGGAAGCAGAAGCGGGTCATGGTGGCCGGGGCGGTCGCCCTGGTGATTGCGGCGCCGCTCATCACCGGCGACGGCGAGCTCTTCTTCCTGAACCTCGTCGGGCTGGGCATCGGGGCGCTGCTGCTCAGGCGGTTCATGCCCCGGCGTCCTCCGGTAAGGAGGTTCAGGCGCTGACCGAGGGGGCTCCCGCTCTCTCACAATCCATCCCAACACGCAAGGGCCGTCTCCATCCGGGGGCGGCCCTTCTTCTTTGCCCACAAGCGGGCGCAATCGGCAAGGCAACAAAGCACAGGCACTTAGGAGGTGCACGATGACGACGGCAACAGTGGCAATAGGCAATGGGACGATGGACTCGGTGGACAGGCCCAGGCGCAGCCTCGAGGAGCTGGTCGACCAGCTCCTCGCTGCGATGGGGTTGACGGACGAGCCAGAGACGGCGGAGCCGAGCGCGGTGCGCTCGATCCACGAGGCCCGGCGGCTCAGGCAGGCTGGGGACGTCGACGGCGCGCTGGCGGTCCTCGCCAGCGTGGACGCGGCGCAAGCGGAGACGAAGGAGGTCCGGTGGGCGTTCTCCGAGTGGACGCAGCTGGTGAAGCGGCGGTTCGGCGGGCGCGGCGCCCTGGTCTACAGCCAGGGCACGGGACGGGCCGCTGCGCTGGTTCCCACCGGCGACGGTGGGACGCTGGAGGTCGCGGCGGTGCTGGGAATGCGCTGGCGGCCGGGCAAGGTCGTCTCGGGGCGCAGCCTCCGGGGGCTCAGGCCCCTGACCGGAGGCGCGTGATGGTCACGGTCAACGTGGACATCCCCGCGCTGAAGGCCCGGCATCCCCTGGGCGACACGGTGGAGGCCGCCGGGGTGCGGCTGCGCGGTCGTGGAAGGGTCCGGCAGGGCGTCTGCCCCTTTCACGACGAGGTCGAGGGCAGCTTCACGGTGTACGGCGACAGTGAAAGGTTCTACTGCTTCGGCTGCGGCGAGGGGGGCGACGTCCTGGACTTCATCCAGAAGTCCGAGGGGCTGAGCCTCCCGGAGGCCATCGCGCGGCTGGACGGCAGCCCGGGGCCTGCGCCCAGGGCCGCCAACCGTCCAGCCGGACAGCTCCGGCGTCACACAGAAGCGCGGGAGTACCTGGCCTCGCGGGGCGTCGGCCCCGTCGCCGCCGCCCGCCTCGGTCTCGGCTATGCGCCGGGCGGCGGGCTGCGGCTGGCTCTTGAGTCCCTCGGCTTCTCCCAGAAGCGCATCAGGGACTCCGGGCTGTTCATGGAGCGGGGTGCGGAGCGGTTCGCCGGCATGGTCGTCGTTCCCGACGTCTCCGGCGGCCTCGTCCGCTGGCTTGCGGGCCGGGCCGTCGATCCCGACCGGACGCCCCGGTTCCAGGCGCTGCCCGGCCCCAAACCGGTGCTGGGCCTGGGGCGTCTCGGCCCCGTCCCGCTGTGGGCGGTCGTCACCGAGGGGCTGTTCGACTGGGTCGCCCTCGCCGGCTGGGAGTTCCCGGCGGTCGCCGCCCTGGGCACCCAGGGAGTTGAGCGGGTCGCCGAGGCCCTCCGGGTCTGCGACCGCGTCTTCCTCGCCTTCGATTCGGACGACGCGGGCCGGGAGGCGACGGAGCGGCTTCTGACCCCGCTGGGTCGCAGGGCCGCCGCCGTCACCCTTCCCCCCGGCATCGGCGACGTGGCCGAGCTTGCGGCCCGGCCACACGGACGCGCCGCCTTCCTCCGCCTGCTCTGGCAGGCCGCCCGCTCCGCCCGCTAGCGGCTCCCCGCCGCTCCACAGCGGGCTTCGCTCCACTTCTCCCCCTCCCTCACCACCCATCCCCTCTAACGGAGCCTTCCGCGCTCCGTCGCTTGCCTGCGGGACTCGCGCCCGCACCACCCCACTCTCACCGCCAAGGAGGACCTATGCCCGATTAACGACGGGCTCCGCCCGCGCACGGCTTCCCGTAGGGGCAGCCGCATCGGTCATTCGCTACAGGAACAGCAAGACACCAAAGAAGGAGTTTCGAGATGTTCAACAAGAACGGAAGCAACAACGGAAACGGGAGCGCGAACGGTGTCCACAAGGACACCGCAGTCGTCGCCAGGAACAGCAACGGGCACAGGCCCGACGCCGCCATCGTCACCGAGCACGACCTGCTCTGGGACGGGCTCTCGCCCGCCGTCTCGCAGGCCCTCGGACAGCCCATCGACCCCGAGCTGGTCTCCCAGCGCAAGGGGCGCGGCGGCAGGGTCTTCGACTACCTCGAAGGCCACGCAGTAATCGACCAGGCCAACCGCATCTTCGGCTTTGGCGGGTGGGGCTACGAGCTGGTCGGCGACGTGACCCTGCGCCGCATCGAGACGGTCGACCCCCAGACCGGCGAGGTGAAGGTCGACCAGGGCTACAGCGCCCCCGTGCGGGTCACCGTCGCGGGCGCTCTGCCCCGCACCGACCTCGGCGTACACCCGGTGGCCGAGGACAACTTCGACGGCCACGACACGGCGATGAAAGGGGCGGTCACGGACGGCCTGAAGCGGGCGTTCCGCAGCTTCGGCGTCCAGTTCGGGAACGGCTTCTACGGCGACCAGCCGCAGGTCGGCAACCAGCCGCAACCGCAGCGCGTTCCCGCCCCGGCCAAGGGCAACTCCGGCCAGGCCCCGTCCAACGGCAAGAGCCCCGTTCGGCAGGCTCAGGACAGGCGCAACGAGTCCCAGGAGGAGATGCTGCGCAGGCGGATCTTCGAGATCGCCGCCGAGCAGGGTTTCGACGATGACGGTGTGCGGACCGCCGTCGTCAACCAGACGGGCAAGAGCATCGACGACCTGACGGCCGCCGAGCTCGGTCCGCTGGTCGAGGCCGCCGCCAACAAGCTCCGGCAGATGCAGCAGGCGCAGGCCGCCTAGTCCGCCGGTCGGTTCGGGTTCGGAATGGGGCGGGGTTGTCTCCGATGGGGGCAGCCCCGCTCCTTCATTACAGGATGACAAGGAGGTCTGAAATGACGACGAACGTTACCTACACACCCTGGGGCTGGACGCGGGACGTCAAAGAGCTTGCCGAGGGCGTCTGGCGGGTCTCGACGCCGAGCCACGGCGGGCTGAAGCTCAGCACGGAGCGGTGGGACTCCCTTCCCGCCGAACTGCGGGACGCCATGTATTCGCAGACCTTTGCGGAGGAGGACTGCGAGGAGCCCATCGTCAGAACGCTGCTCGGCTTGGGCGACGAATGCGAGAGGGAGATGGCCCTGAAGGTGGCGGGCTACTTCGACCGCTACGCTCCGGCGCTCCCCTACCTCCGCGACTGCCCGCCGGGCATCCACCACCACGCCGTCGCCTACCGGGGCGGCCTCGGCACGGACCTGTTTGAGCGGTTCGACACCTGCATCGAGGCCGAGTCGTTCGCCAACGACCCGGAGATGGTGCGGGCCTACGGGAGGATGGAGGCCATCGAGTGCGCCGGGACGCGCCCGCTCTGCCTCGGAAAGGCGGACAGGCCATGACTACGGGGACGCGGGCAAGACCCCGCAGCCTTCCCAGCACGACGACGAAGCTGCAAACGGAGATGGGCAGTCTCTTCGTCACCGTCTCCGTGGACGATGACGGCGAACCCTTCGAGGTCTTCGGCTACCTGGGAAAGGGCGGATCCTTCCAGCACGGCGTCACGGAGCTTGCCTGCCGGTTGATCTCCCTGCATCTGCGGAGGGGAACCCCGGTCGAAGAGGTGATTGACCAGATGCAGGGCATCCAGGAGATGCAGCCATTCTGGAACCAGATGGGCGACGGCAGAAGCGTGCCCGTCCACGGCCTCGGCGACGGCATCGCCCACATCCTCAAGGCGCACCTGAAGGCCAGGGAGGAGCGGGAGACGGCGCAAGAGCAGGACATCAAGGCGGCCGCATGAGCGGCGCACACAACGGCATCGAGGCGGGGCCTGTCACCTTCGGGGCGGCCCCGCTTCTCATTTACAGGAGGAACGACATGACGACAGAGACTATCGACAGGGCGGAGGTCTTCTCCCGTCCTGCGGCGCGGTTCGACGACGACGGCAACATGGAGGTGCGGGCATCGTCAGCCCTGGGCTGCCGCCGCGCCCTCTGGTACGCCGCAACGAACTACCAGTCGACGAATCCCCCCAGCGAGGATTCGCTGACGGCGATGGAGGCGGGCAACGCTCTGGAGCCGGTGGTGGTGCGGGCGATGGAGCGGGCGGGCTGGAAGGTGGACGCCCCCGATCCCCGGGACCCGAAGCAGGTGACCGTGAGGGTAGGCCCGAACATGCTCGTGACCGGACACCCTGACGGCACGGTGCGGATGCCCCTGGACGAAAGCCTGCCCCCGGCTGGATCGGGGGACGAGGCGGCTGCGCCGCAGCTGTTCCTGTTCGAGGGGGAGCCGGAGACCCCCGCCTACGGCGACCCGATGGTCGTCGAGATCAAGACGCGGGGGCCGGAGGCGTTCAAGCGCTGGCGAACCCTGGGAGCGGAGCGCAGCCACCCGGCGTCGGTGGCCCAGGCCGCCTTCTACTCGCTCGGCGAGTTCGGCGACCTGCGGGACGTGGTGATCGCCACGATGGACACGGGCAACCGCACCTGGGACTGGGAGTTGATACCCGCCCACCGGCTGGAGCGGGCCATGCAGGACGCCTGCGAGTGGCTCGGCGAGCTGGCGGCGCACCACGTCCAGAATGGGCCTGACCCCGACACGCTGCCCGAGCGCGACTTCTCGGCCGCTAGCTGGCAATGCCGAAGCTGCCCGTTCCTGGCGGTCTGCCTGCCGGGAGCGGCTGAGGTCAGCGATGAACCTGAGACCGAAGAAAGGGAGGTGAGCGACCAGGAGGCACGGGACGCGGTGGCGGCCTACTCGGAGGCCCAGGAGTCCATGAAGGAGCCTGAGAAGGCCAAGCGCAGTGCGCTGGACACCCTGAAGGCGTGGATGCGCCGGCAGGGTGATTCCAAGGCGACGGTGGGGGGCCGCACGGTCACCCTCGTCGCTTCGACGAGGTACTCCATCAACTACCGCAAGCTCAACGCACTGCTAGACCCGGAGGCCCGGGCCGACCTGGTGACGGAGGGCGAGTCGGAGTACGTGCGGGTCAGCTAGACGCTTCCCCCGCGGGAGCGCCGGACGGGGCCGTCTTCTCTCTATCGGGGAGCGGCCCCGCTGTTATTCAAACGGGCGCGGCAGAGTCGCGCCACACCATTCAGGAGGAATCGAAATGGCACGGACGATCAACAAGGTAGAGCTCTTGGGCAGGGTCGGAACGGACCCGGAGATGCAGTACACCCCCGGCGGCACCGCCGTCACCAAGCTGCGGCTGGCGACGGACCGCTACCGCAAGGACGCCGAGAACGAGACGGATTGGCACAACATCGTGGTCTGGGGCGCCACTGCGGAGGCCGTGAACCAGTACGTCGGGACGGGCCAGCGCGTCTACGTCGCGGGCCGCCTCGTCCAGAACTCCTGGGAAGGCGACGACGGCCAGCGCCGCCACCGCACCGAGATTCACGCCTCCGAGGTCGTGTTCCTCGACTCCTCCCGCAACGGGAACGGCGACGCCGGGCAGGCACCTGACGCCTCGCCCTTCGACTAGCCCGCTCCACAACCGCATAGCGACGCCTTCTCGAAGGCGCGCCACGGGGCCGCTTCCATCTACAGGGGGCGGCCCCGCTCTTGTTCTAACCGATACGCAGGGAGGCCGACATGACCAGGAAGAAGACCTACACCAAGGACGCTGTTCTGCTGAACGCGCTCCGCATCAACCTGAGCCTGCTGGGGGAGCTGGCGGTCCGCTACGACGTGGAGACCAGGCCGGAAGGCCCGGAGGACCCGCCCTCCATCAACTGCCCCGAAGACGTGCGGAAGCTGCTGGGGCCGGAGATGTCCGGCCTCGCCCAAGAGCAGCTCCGGGTGCTGCTGCTCAACACCAGGAACCAGGTGGTGGGCCAGCGGATCATCTACCAGGGCAACGTGTCCTCGGCCATCGTGAGGAACGCCGAGGTCTTCCGCCCGGCGGTCATCGAGGCCGTCCCCAGCATCATCGTCAGCCACAACCACCCCAGCCAGGACCCGACGCCCAGCCCCGAGGACGCGGCCCTCACCAGAGAGCTGGTCCAGGCGGGCAAGCTGCTGGACATCGAGCTGCTGGACCACGTGGTCATCGGCGGCGAGCGGTTCGTCAGCCTCAAGGAACGGGGCCTCATGTCCTGACGGCCCACGCCGTCCGGCTCTCACGCGGGGGACATGCTCCCCAGCGCTTCGCTCTCAATCCACCCGCAAGGAGGTCGCAATGCTCGCGACTCACACCATAGACCCCGAAGACCTGTTCACGATAAGCGCAGGCGGCTTCAACGCCACCGCCGACGCCTTCGCCCGCGACGACCGGACGGACGGACTCTGGTTCGTCTCGATGGTCGGCTCCCAGACGGCGCTGAAGGCGATCTGGGCGTCGCTGCTCAAGCAGCCCCCCGATGTCGCCCACATCATCAGGGGCGCCGACGGCATGGCGCTCCACGGCGGCTACCAGCGGTGCATCATCCCGTACGAGACCATAGGAACGTGGACGACCAAGATAGCCCGCCTGCCGGCGACCGGGGGCTGGCACGCACTCGTCTACACCAAGACTGCGGAGTTCGGCTACGAGAAGGACTCCTTTCTGCTGCTGGCGCAGTCGGAGGAGGAGGCCCCGGCGCTGCACCACCGCTTCCTCGACAAGCGCAGCCCGCTGCCCCTGCACGGCTCCTGGGCAGGCTGGCTCTGGGAGCGGGGCATCGACGAAGAGGAGATCGTTCCCCTCCAGTCGGTGGGCGTCTCCGCCTACCGGTGCTCCCCCAAGGCCAAGAAGCTGCGGGACGACCTGTCCGACGCCGTGGCGTCGGGCAGGCTCACGCTGCCCAGGGAGGCGTCCGATGGATAGGATGCTGAAGCGGGCCAAGCGCAAGAACAAGCGGCGCGGACAGCGCAACCACGGGGCATGGCAGCGGTTCTCCCCCGACGGGAAGACCTGCCGCTACTGCGAGCACGACGGCTCGCAGCACCTGTGCCGGTCGGGGCAGCCCCATTTCTTCCGGCCCGCGACGGAGGCGGAGCGGCGCGACCCCTCGGTCCAGCTCTACCGCCATACCCCCGTATCGAGTACGGGGCAGGCTCTGCCCCAGGGCGGCTCGATGCTGGTGCGGCGGATGACCGTCGCCAACCGAGCCGAGCTGATTACTGCCTTCTGCGTCGCCTGCGCCGAGAGCATCGGCACCCACCAGGTCCTGTGCTACCAGCGCAACGTGGGCGTCGGAGAGGTGGTCGGCATCGACACTCGCCACAAGGACCTGGCAATCGCCGCCTGAAGCGGCGGGAGAGGAGACGGACCATGACGGAGCAGACGTTGTTCTTCACCTGCCCACACTGCAAGGAGCGGTTCGCGCAGGTCGAGGAACCGGACAGGGACATTCACACCGGGGAGGTCTACCACTGCGGCAGCTGCGGCATCCAGGTCATCTTCCAGGCAGTGACTGTCGAGGACTACGTGCCGCCGGCGGGGGCGAGGAAGGACTGCTACTTCTGTCAGCCCGAACCCTGCCAGTACGGACCTTCCACGACGACATACGACACCAAGAAAGGAGAGACGACATGAGACTCGCTGCACAAGCCAAAGGGGGCTACTACCCGACTCCCGACCGGGTGGTGGACCTGATCGCCGAGCTGATTCACACCCCCTCCGGCTCCTACCACCGGGGCCGGGACACACTACGTATCCTCGACCCCTGCTGCGGGGCCGGGGACGCGCTCCAGAGGCTGGCCGAGAACCTCGACCGGCCCAACTCGATTTCCATTGAGACCTACGGCGTGGAGCTGCACCGGGACCGGGCGGAGGAGGCCGAGAAGCGGCTCCACCGCACCCTGGCCGCCGACCTCTTCGCAACGTCGATTGCGAACGGCGCCTTCGGCCTGCTGCTCTTGAATCCGCCGTATGACTTTGATTCCGAAGACAAGCGGACGGAGCACGCCTTCCTGACGCAAACCACGCGCTACCTGGCCGAGAGCGGTCTGCTGGTCTTCATCGTGCCCCGCCAACGGCTGGCGGTCTCGGCCCGCTACCTCTCCACCCACTATGGGCGGATGCGGTGCTGGGCGTTCCCCGACCCTGAGCGCGAGGTCTTCGACCAGGTGGCGCTGATGGGGTACAGGAAGGCCGACCCCGTTCCCGACGCCACAGCCGAGAGCATGGTGCTGGAGTGGGCGGTGGGGGAGCCGGAGCCGCTGCGCTCCCAGCGCAACTCCTACTCCTACACGGAGTACAGCCCGGCCACCACGCCGAGCGGCGACATCCTGTTCACCACCCGCACCGTCGATCCCGTCGCCGCCGCGGCTGAGGCCAGGCGGTCGGGGCTGTGGACCAGCACGGAGATCACCGACACACTCTGGCCCGCGAACGACAACCGGACCCGCCCGCTGATGCCCCTCAGACGGGGGCACATGGCGATGCTGGTGGCGGCGGGCTTCCTGAACAACCTGGTCCTCGAAGCCGACGACAGGCGCATCCTGGTCAAGGGCCGCACCTCGAAGGACATGGTGTTGGTCGAGGACGCCCCGGAGAAGGAGGTCCACCGGGAGAAGCTGACGACGACCGTGGTGGCCCTCGATCTCGACGACGGGCAGATCGAGGACATCGCCGCCTAGCCCGGCTCACCCTTCGCCCTATCGGAACGACCAGAGAAGACCCTCATAACAAGGAAGGAGAGACAAGAACGATGCAGCCGACCATGACCCTCGAACCCTGCTGCCGGTGCGGGCAGCCCATCGCCCCCGGCGAGCCCGCCATGCAGACCGCTTCGGTAGACATCGACGACTACGGGAGGGCCGTGTCCTCCCCGGTGAAGGCGTACCACCTGAAGGGCCGGTGCTACGACGAGTACAGGGCCGCCGAAGCCGCCCGCAGGGAGGCCCTGAAAGCGGCATAGACGGCTCACACCGAGCCGCACTCACGAGGCCCGCCGACTGCGCGGGTCTCGCACGTTCAAGCAACCGCCTGGGGACGTTTCTAGGAGCCCATGACTCAGAAACGTCCCCTCGTGGGGGCGTGGTGCGTCTCGGCTCCCGGCGTCGTCCTCCGGCCCACCACGGAATAGGAGGACGACTGAAATGAACCTCGGAGGTTTCATAGACACGTTCAAGGACGCGATAGCCAAGAGGGTTGTCGAGTCCTACCCGCCGCTCTACCGGCCCTCGGAGAACGGCGGCACGCTCCCCAGGCTGCTCCGCAAGCCCCTGGGGGCGCAGGCCGACGCCATCAGGGGCGCGGCCCTCTCCCTCAAGGCCCACCGGGGCACGACGGTAGTCGGGGAGATGGGCACCGGCAAGACCTTCATCGGGGCCGCCGCCGCATACATGGCGGGATTCGAGCGGGTGCTCATCATCTGTCCGCCCCACCTGGTCCCCAAGTGGAAACGGGAGGTGGAGATGACGGTGCCCGGCGTCCGCGCCGCCATCGTCGAGTCCATCACCGACCTGGAGCGGCTCCGCCTCTCCGTCGGCTCCGGCCCCCTCTTCGCGGTGATGAGCCGTGAGAAGGCCAAGCTGTCCTACCGCTGGATGCCCGCCGTCATCGAGCGGTGGGCCGTCTCGAAGGGAAGGCTCCTGCGGGAGGAGGAGACGGGGGAGCCCTTCCGGGTCCCCTGCTGCCCGGACTGCACGGCGCAGATCGTCGACAAGGACGGCGTGCCGCTGCCGTTCGCGGACCTGAACCGGCGCAAGCACACCTGCGCCGGCTGCGACGCCCCCCTCTGGCAGGCCGACAGGTCCGGCCCGGCCCGCTACCCGCTGGCCGACTACATCAAGCACAGGATGAAGGGGTTCTTCGACCTGCTGATCGGCGACGAAGTTCACGAGTTCAAGGGGCGCGGCTCGGCCCAGGGCATCGCCGCGGGCATCCTCGCAGACGTTTGCGGCAAGTCCCTCAGCCTGACCGGGACGCTGCTCGGAGGGTACTCCTCAACCATCTTCCACCTGCTCTACCGGTTCTCGCCGGAGATCAGGACGGAGTTTGGGCGCTCCGACGAGGGGCGCTGGATCAAGCGGTACGGCTTCGAGGAGGTCACTGTCGGCAAGCCCGACGACGACGCGGTGGAGGACGGGCGCAACAGCAGGCGGCGCAGCTTCCGCAAGGTGACCAGGGAGCGGCCGGGACTCGTTCCTTCCGCGCTGTTCCACATCATAGGGAACACGGTGTTCCTCAGACTGGCGGACGTTGCCTCCGGCCTGCCCGACTACGAGGAGAAGATCCTCGTGTCCTCGATGGACTCGGAGGAGGACGCCACCGGCTACTCCCAGCGCAGCGCCTACAACAAGGTGTTCGAGGAGCTGAAGAAGGAGTTGGCGGCCGCCCTCAAGAGCGGCTCCAAGCGGCTGCTGGCGACCTACCTCCAGACCCTGTTGGCCTACCCCGACGGCTGCACCAGGGGGGAGACGGTCTTCGACCCCAGGACGGGAGACATCATCGTGCAGGTCCCGCCGTTGTCGGAGGAGAAGCTCTACCCGAAGGAGAAGGCGCTCATCGACCTGGTGGCCGCCGAGCGGCTGGAGGGAAGGCGAGTGCTGGTCTACGTCACCCACACGGGGACGCGGGACATCACCGGGCGGATGGACGACATCCTCACCCGGCACGGGTTCAGGGTGGCGGTGATGAAGGCCGACGCGGTGGCCCCGAACCGCAGGGAGAAGTGGGTCGCCGACAAGGTGAAGGAGGGCATCGACGTGCTCATCTGCCACCCCAGGCTGGTGCAGACCGGCCTCGACCTCATCGACTTCCCGACCATCGTTTGGGACGAAACGGATTATTCGGTCTACGTCGTCCGGCAGGCGTCGCGGCGGTCGTGGCGCATCGGGCAGACCCGCCCGGTGAAGGTGGTGTTCATGAGCTACCGGAACACGCTCCAGGCCGACGCGCTGAAGCTGGTGGCGAAGAAGATGCAGAGCTCCCTGGCCGTCGAGGGAGAGCTGCCGGAGGACGGCCTCGCGGCATACGGGGACGACGGCGACGACATGATGATGGCCCTGGCCCGCAGGATCGTCAGCGGTGACGAGGAGGACGAGAACGAGACGATGGAGGAGGTGTTCGCCCAGGCACGCAACGCCGAGAGCGAGGCCGAGGAGCTGCTGGTGGACGACGGCTGGAAGGTCGTCGAGGTGGAGCCGGAAACGGTCTCGGTCAACGGGAACGGGAATGGCAACGGCCACCACGACCCCTTCGACATCGGGCAGACGGTCGAGCTTGTCCCGGCCAACGGCCGCCACGCCAACGGGAACGGGCACACGCCTGCCCCGGTCAACGGGAACGGGACCAACGGCCACCACGAGGACGAGTCCCCGGAGCCGCAGCAGTCGCTGTTCTCCTGGGCGGAGTTCATGGCCGAGGAGCCGGTGAAGCCGAAGCGCAACCGCAAGCCGCAGCCCGCGACCCTCTCGATGTTCGAGTGGGCGATGACGCAGGAAGAGCAGCGCGAGGAAGAGCCGGTCGGCCTGTCTGCCTAGCTACAGGCAGGCGCAGGACGCTAGACCGCAGATGCACGGGAGAGGTCGCCGCAAACGGAGCGGCGGCCTCCCCCGCATAGGCAACGCAGGAAGACAAGCAACTCTCACAAAGGAGATTAGTCATGGCAAGAGTGTTCGTATACGACGACCGCGAGTTCCCGGACCCCGACCCCGAGATGACCGTCGACGAGGTGAAGGCCACTCTGAGCGACTTCTACGGGGAGATCGCCAACGCCTCGGTCAAGGAGACCAAGCGTGGCGACGACACCATCTACGAGTTCCAGCGGCGGGTGGGCACCAAGGGCGCCTTCCCCTTCGCCCAGAGCTAGAGGAGGGCATCCGATGGACAACCGGACCTTCGCGGGCCTGCTGGCGGCGACCCCGCCAGCGGCCCTCAGCATCATCGAGCTCACGGCGGAGCTCACACGGCCCGACGGCTCACTCGACCTGGACGCGGCCGCCTCCCGGCAGAAGGACGTGGAGATGGCCTGTACTCAGGCGCAGGACTACGCGGCTTCCACGGGACGGCTACTGGAGGCGCTGAAATGGCAGCTGCGGCCCCGGCGCTCCTGAGCGGCCTTGCAACACTGCTCCAGCGGCGTCCGCCGTCGCTGCGGGAGCTGGTGACGCTGGTCGGCTACGCCGACGACTACGCATGGTTCACGGGGCTGGTGCGCCGCCTCTTTCCCAATGAGGCGGAGGCGGCGCTCTCAGCCCCTGACATACGTCAGAGGGTGGAACGCTTCGCCAATCTCTTCGGGGAGCGGCACTTCCCCCTCTACGCCCCGATGATCGAGTTCTGGACGGAGGCCGAGGACGAACCGCCCTGGTCCTGGCTGCGGAGGGGCATCCCCTTCGACCTGATGGGCTTCGGCTACGACGGCCTCCACGAGATGTGGAACGGCTACCGGGACGGGCTCTCGGCGATGGCCCTGCTGGTCAGGCCCCCCGACGTCTACTACGACGGCCCCGACGGGCTGCGGGTGGCCTGGCTGGAGTCGGCCGCCGAACGCATCCCGCAACAGACCCTGCAAAGAGTCCCCGAAGGAGGCATAGCCCTGGAGGACCTCACCGATGCGCTCAAGGGGACCCGGTTCGAGGGGGCGGCGCAAGCCTGCTCCTGGGTGCTCGCCGAGACCGGCAACTTCTTCCTCGACCACACCTACGAAGACGGCAGTTACGACGGCTTCTGCGACCCCTGGGAGGACGACATCATCGCGGAGGGCACGGAGGAGTGGCGCAAGGCCAATGCCCTCATGGACTCGGTGTGCAAGCTGGGCGACTGGCTGGAGGATGACCTCCCCGCCCGCTTCGCCGAGATGCTGGACTTCACCCTCGCGCGGATACCGGAACAAGAAAAAGGAAAGGAGGACAACGACGATGAGCAATGAACCCGACACGACCCAATGGTCCCTGCCGGGTCCGGCGGATGCGCCCAGGGACGACCTGAAGCTCCAGCTTGAGGTCTACGGCGAGACCATCCTGCTGCGGGGCTTCGACGGCGACTCTGCCTGGGTCAGGACCGTCTCGGCGGACGAGATCGCCAACGTGTTCACCCAGCACCTGGGCTTCTCCTCGGGGCTCTTGCCCCAGGACGCCGTCTGGTGGAACCAGGGCGAGACCGGGCAGGTGGCGGCCCTTTGGAGGCCGCCCCAGGTCTGGCCTGTGGCCCTGCAACGGGAGGCGTTCAAGCCCCCCGCCCGGCTCCGGCTTCCCATGCCGGGGCTGGTCTTCGTCTGCTCGCCGGGGCGCGCCCCCTGGGTCTACGCCGCACTGGAGCGCCCAATCGACCCCGAGCAGCAGCTCTTCCGGGCCCCCGCCTTCAACGTCTTCAGCGACGGGCGGGTCTGCCCCGGAAGCCACCGGTTCCTCGAGGAGGTGGGGCTGATACCGGAAGGCTTCTTCCAGTCCTTCTTCTCCCTTACCGGAGATTCACGGGACCGGTCGAAGAAGCACCCCGAAAACCTGGTCGCGCTATGGGAGGAGATAGATGGAAAGACTGAGTACCCGATGGAGGACCTTGTTCCCCAGTGTTCGGTGGCCCACGCCATGGCGGTCTCCGAGGGAAGACGCGGCTACCGCTACGGCTAGCGCCGCGCCTGGGCCGGTGGGCTACCTGGTCAACCACCCCGGCGGACTCGCCGGAGCCCACGGCATCGGCTACGACTACGTCCTGGGATCGGGCGGCGTCTACGTCCAGTCCGAGAGTGCCCACCTGACGGCGCGGGTGCCGGTCGCAGCCTGCGAGGTGCGGGGGCTCGCCCCCGTGACCGAGAAGGTGCAGCTAACCCACGGCCCCATCCCGGCGGCCCTGTTCGAGCTGGGGCTGCGCTGGTTCCAGGACACCCCTGACACCGAGCGGTTCTTCGCCGTGCGCTGGGACGGGCGGGCCTACCGGCTGGTGGTGCCCCCGCAGGCCGGGACCGCAACGAGGCTCGCCTACGTGCCCCCGGCGGGAGTGGTCGCAGAGTTCCACTCCCACGGAGGCGCCCGCGCCTTCTTCTCGGCCACCGACGACCGGGACGAGCAGGGCTTCCGAATATACGGGGTGGTGGGAAGGCTCGACGACCCTAGGCCGGAGCTGAGCCTCCGGGTCGGGGTCTACGGCCACTTCGCCCCGCTCGACTGGCCCCAGGTGTTAGACGGCGCTAACTCAGGCCTCCGGCTCATGGGGCAGGAGGCGGAAACGGCAGACATCAACTGTAAAGGAGGTGAATGAAAGATGCCCTACTACCTGGACAACGCGTTCCTGCTGGACGACCCCTGGATCACCGTGGTGGGCTGCGGTGGAACGGGCGGCTTCGTGGCCGAGGGCCTCTGCCGCCTCTTCCAGGGGCGGAAGGCCACCATCGTCCTGGTCGACCACGACCGGGTGGAGCCCCACAACCTGCTGCGCCAGAATTTCTACGCAGAGGACGTGGGAAAGTTCAAGAGCCAGGCCCTGGCCGACCGGCTGGCGAAAGCGTACCGGCGTCCCGTGGGCTACTCCGTCTACCCATTCAGGGATGAGGACGCCAGCCCTCACGGACACTGCTACCCCGGCCTTCCCAACTACGGCGACAGCCTCATCATCGGCTGCGCCGACAACGCCGCCGCGAGAAGGGCGATGGCGGAGTGCCTGCCGGGAGACCCGCGCCGGTGGCTCATCGACGCGGGCAACGACACCAACTGGGGACAAGTCCTGGTGGGAAACGTCGCCGAGCCGGTGACCCTGCACGAACCTCCCTTCACCGGGCAGACGTGCCACCTGGCGCCCGCGCCCACGCTCCAGCGTCCCGACCTGCTGACGGCCGTATCGACGAGGCCGCCCGACGTGGACTGCGCGGCGGCCCTCGACCTCACCGACCAGGACCCGACCATCAACCAGATGATGGCGTCGCTGGTCTTACAGGTGGTCCGCCGCATGGTGGCGGGCTCCTGCCCCTTCATGGGCCTCTACCTGGACATGGAGCAAGGAACGGTGACGCCGAGCTATGTCACCCCGGAGGCGGTGGCGCGCATCGTGGGGCCGGACTCCGAATGGGAAGTATCGGCCTAGGGAACAACGCCAACGGACACGCTTGAGAAGCAACAACGACAGGAGAAACCATGACTGACAAGAACGGGACCACCACGACCACGACCATGTGGCAGGACAACCACAGCGGCCTCCGCAGGCACAAGCTCATGACGAAGGAGCTCGCCGACACCATACCGCCCCTGTACGCCAATGACGGCGCGGACGACCCCGACGCCGTGGTCGCCAGGGTGAAGCTCTTCTCCCCCTACAACGGCTGGCGCTGGTACATCACCGAGTGGCAGGCCGAGACCGGGCTGTGCTTCGGCCTCGTAGAGGGGTTTGAAACAGAGTTGGGGTACTTCGACCTCACGGAGCTGGCGGAGGTGACCGTGTTCGGCAGCGTCCCCGCCGTGGAGCGGGACCTGTACTGGGAGCCGCAGACCCTGGGCGAGATCAGGAGGCAGGCGTCGGGGATAGCGGCCTAGCGCCCAGGCACATGAACACAGTCTGAGAAGGAAAGGAGAAACCATGCCTGACGAAGTTGGAACGGAAGCAACGCGCTCGGACGTACCGAGCGCAGACGAGAGTCTCTTCGGCGACCCGGCGGACGACAGGGCCGCCCCGGTCGTCCAGGATGAAGACTCCAACGATGCGGTCCCCGATGAGCCGGAGGGCGGCGGGGAGACCGCGCAGGACGAACAGGGCTCCGGTGACGCCGATGAGCTGGCGGCCGGAGAGGAGACCGAAGCCTTGGAGGCCCTGAAGGTGGTCGTGTCCATCAAGGGCGGCAGGGCCACCATCGGCGTGCAGCAGCCCTCGTCGGACCCGCACATCGAGACGTTCGACGACCTGGACGTATCCGGGCTGTCGCAGGAGGTCTCGGCGGTGGTCGAAAGGGCGAGGGCCAGGTGGGAAGACGCGCCCAAGCATCCCGCCTACGCGAGACCCGCTCCACCGGCCAGGCGCCGGAACCGGCGCGGGCAGGGGGCGGCGCAGGCGGAGTCAACCGAAACGCCGGAGGAGACGCAGGCGCAGCAGCAGACGCTGAGGCTGTTCTAGGAGCAGCTGTGGTCGGCGCTGGACGCTGGTCCGCAACACACTGGGGGAGGACACCGGTTCACGGTGTTCCTCCCCCAGCACGGCCATGTGTGCGGCCTTTTTGCGTTTCAGACCTGCCGCGTATCCATGTATGCGGCCCTTTTTGCGTTTCAGGCCGACTGCGGGCTCATGTATGGGGTCTTTTTACATTTCCGAAGGAGAAGGAGCAGATGAAATCACGAGACGATAGGGCCTACGAACTAAGGCGAGAAGATACCAGGACGAAGGAGGTGTTTGAAATGCACCTTTTTGACATTGATGCGGCGGAAGAGGAGGCTCTCTGCGGCGTCAACACCACCGACGGCGACACGAGAGGCGTGGAAGGCTACCTTGACGACCGGTTGGATGACAACTGGATTGGGACCATTTGCGAGGGGTGCAAAGCCCTGGCGGCGCCGTTTGCCACGAAACGCGGCCGTGACCTGGAGGCCGAGGGTCTGCTGGACGAGGCGGAGGAGTACCGACGGCTTGCCGACACACTGGCCAGAGACTGGCCTGGAAGATACCGGCGGTTAGGCGACAGGGTCACGCCTCCCTCCGTATATACGGCCCTCTTGCGTTTCAGCAACCTGCGGGCGCAGCCCGCTTCACCGGCTTTCCGCCTCAGTCGGCGAACAGGCGCCCAAGGCCGAGGTCGTCCGCCAGGTCGAGCAACGCCTTCATGTGATGCTGGTTGGGCCGAGACTTGCCTTCTTTCCAGAGCCACACCGTGTGGGGATAGGTTCCGATGCGTCGGGCAATCTCCGCCCACGACAGGCCGGACTCCTCCTGGAACCGCTTCAATCGCTGCGGGAAGTCGGCGGGGATGTCGTGGGTTTCTCTTTGGTGGAGTACGCGCTGTCGAGGCATCGCATAAAGCCCTCTCGGAGCACAGCCGGTGACTCTCTCCAATCCGGGTGCAGGCATCCCCTTTCCTGTTCGCCTCGGCCCTAGGGCGTCTGCTGGTCGTCTCCGGCCTCTTCCTCCGGCCCAGGGAGGGTGACCTGCACCCCTTCGGACAGCATCTCTCCGTCTTCGGTGCAGATTCCGCCCGAATCGCACGGCTGGCCGGTCGCCAGGCTGAACACGATGTCGCCGTCGCCATCAGAGTCCAGGAAGAATATCCAGGCGTTCTCCAGCCCGTCCTCTTGATGCCGTCTCACGCTGCTCACCGCGGCGCCGGTCAACGACACCGAGGGCGTCGTCTTCTCAAACGATGCCACCGGCAGGCTGAAGGCGACTATCACCTGGGGCCGGTCGTCTGCGCCATTGTGGCGAGCCGATTGGAACCGGCTGTCCGGCAGTGATGCCGTGAGCGGCGCCGGAGCCGCCGTCACCTCGGCAGTCGCCTCGCTGGTCAGGGTCTCCTCGTTATCGGCGTCGTCGGTGAAGGTCACCCGCACCTGGATGGTCTGTCCCTGCTCGCTGGCAGTCAGGGTGTAGGTGGAGCCGGTGGCCCCCGCGATGTCCGACCCTCCGGCAATCCACTGGTAGCTGTAGGACACGTTGGTCAGGCCGTCCTCGTCTGTGATCGGGGACGTGTCCGCGGTGAGGGTCTGCTCAACCTGTGGAGTGCCGCTGATCGTGGGCGCGCCTGCGGCTGACGTGTTGGTGGGCGGCGCCTCGGCGGGCCCCGTTACGGTCGCAGTGGGACTGTTGGTCAACTGCCGCGGGCTGTCTTCCCTGGTGCAGATTGCTCCTGTAGTGGTGCAGGACCGGTTGGCGGGGAGGGTGATGCCGACGTCGCTATTGTCGTCGGGTTCGACGGTGATCTCCCAAAGGTCGTTGCGCCCGTCGACTCTGCGTGCCCCGGTGACGTCGCCTTCAGAGAGGCTGAAAGCATCGTCGCGCATGTTCACGTAGCTGATGCCGACATCTTCACTGAAGAGGATACGGAAGGTGAAGGCTGTGGAGCCGTCGTGGCTGTCGGGCAGGTCATGGAATGCGGCCGTGAGGGACGCCGGAGCCGCCGCCGCCACGGCCACAGTCGCCTCGCTGGTCAGGGTCTCCTCGTTATCGGCGTCGTCGGTGAAGGTCACCCGCACCTGGATGGTCTGTCCCTGCTCGCTGGCGGTCAGGGTGTAGGTGGAGCCGGTGGCCCCGCCGATGTCCGACCCCCCTGCGATCCACTGATATTCGAAGGTTGCGTTGGTCAGCCCGTCCTCGTCGTCTATGGGCGAGGTGTCCGCCGTCAACGTCTGGTCCACCTGGGGCGTCCCGCTGATGGTCGGCAGGCCTGTGGGTGCAGTGTTGGGCTTGACAGCCACCGTCTCCGTCGCCTCGCTGGTCAGGGACTCCTGGTTATCTGCGTCGTCGGTGAAGGTGACCTTCACCTGGATGGTCTTGCCGACATCCCCGCCGGTCAGCGTGTAGGTTGAGTCCGTTGCATCCTCGATGTCCGTATCGGCGTTCCCGTCCTCGCTCCTGATCCACTGGTAGCTGTAGGAAACGTTGGTCAGTCCGTCCTCGTCGTCGATGTTCGACGTGTCCGTCGTCAGCGTCTCGCCCACCTGGGGCGTGCCGCTGACGGTGGGCAGGCCGGTGGGCAGGCTGTTGACCACGGTACCGGAAGACGATTCGCCGTTCTCGATGGCGCCGGCGCCGGAGGCGTCGTCCAGGGTGGCCTGGCTGGGGTTGGACAGGGTCAGGGTCAGGGTTTCCTGGCTCTCGTCCTCCGAGTCGGTCAGGACCGTGACCTGGACGGTCTGGGACGTGTCACCTGCATTGAAGGTGAGGGCGCCGCTGGCTGCGGTGTAATCGGACCCAGCCACTGCGGTCCCGTCGGAGGTGGCGTAGTCCACGGTCACGGTCCTGCTTGAGGCGTGGCTCAGGGTGGCGGTGAAGACCAGGACGGCTCCCTCGGCCTCCTGCACGGTGGCGTCGCTGACGGATATGGCGGGTGGCCCGGCCACTGTCGCCGATGTGGGATGGGACAGTTTTCTGCTGTCATCCGTGCAGATGGCGCCGGCGTCGGAGCAGTTGGTGGTCTCGGGCAGGGTGATGCTGACGGCTCCGTTGCCGGTGGGGTTTACCTCCACGTTCCAGCCCTGGTTGCTGCCCTGGGTGATCCGGCTGGCGTTGTCGATGGTGGCGCCGGTGACGGTGAGGGCGTGGTTCCGGATCCGGGCGTAGCCGGCGTCCACGTTCTCGCTGAAGGTCAGCTGGAAGGTGAAGTTCTCGCCGTTGTGGTCGGCCGGCATGTTTGCGAAGCTCGCGGTGAGGGCGTCGACCGGCACGGACCTGGCCAGCACGGCCGTTGTGGCCCCGCTTATCAGGGATTCCGCGTTGCCGGCGTCGTCTTGGAAGGTCACCCTTACCTTGATGGTCTTGCCCTCGTCGGCGGGGACCACCTCGTAGGTGGAGCTCGTCTGTCCCGCAATGTCGGCGTCGTCCCGCAGCCACTGGTACTGGTAGGAGACGTTGTCGAGGCCGTCCTCGTCCGATATGGCCGAGGTGCCGGCGGTCAGCGTCTCGTCCACCTGGGGCGTTCCGCTGATGGTGGGCTCTCCAGCGGCGGCCGTATTGGGCTTGGCTGCCACTTCCAGCGTCTCTGCGCTCGTCAGGGACTCCTGGTTGTCCGCGTCGTCGGTGAAGGTCACCTTGACCTGGATGGCCTGGCCCTGCTCGCTGGCGGTGAGCAGGTAGCTAGAGCTGGTTGCAACCTCGATGTCTAAGCCTCCGGCCAGCCATTGGTACCTGTAGGAGACGTTGGTCAGCCCGTCGGCGTCCTCAATTCCGGAGACGTCCGCTGTCAGCGTCTCGCCAACCTGGGGCGTTCCGCTGATGGTGGGCGCTCCTGTGGCCTCTGTGTTGGGCCTGGCAGCGACCGGCTCCGTTGCCGCGCTGGTCAGGGACTCCTGGTAGCCGTCGTCGTCGGTGAATGTCACCCGCACCTTTATGGTTGCGCCCTGGTCGGCCGGGGTCAGCGCGTAGGTCGGACTGGTCTGGTCAGAGCTTTGGAAGCCAATGGTGTAAGAGATTCCTGAGGTCTCGTCGACGACCACATGGGTGCCCATCCACACGTAGGTATATGACACGTTGGTGAGCCCGTTGGCGTCGTTAATCGCGGATGTGTCAGCCGTCAGGGTCTCGTCGACCCGGGGCGTGCCGCTGATTGTGAGAAGGCCCGTGGGGTCGGAGTTTGGCGGTGCTGCCCCGACCACTTCTGTGGCCTCGCTCGTCAGGGTCTCGGTGTGGCCGCGGTCGTCGGTGTAGAAGACCTTGACCTTTATGGCCAACCCCGCCGCAGCTGGGGGCACTGTGTAGGTCGGGCTGTTCTCTCCGTGGAATTCCAGCGTGGCGAATTCAGTGGCGGCGAGCCACTGGTATCTGAAGACGGCGGTTTCCATGCCGTCGGCGTCGGCGATGCTCGATGTGTCGACCGACAGTGTCCGGCGCACCTGGGGCGTCCCGTTGATGGTGGGCGCCCCCGTCGGCGGGTTGTTTGGTCGGGGCGCAACCGCCACCGTCGCCGCGCTGGTGCGGCTTTCGGCGTTGTTCGCGTCGTCGGTGAAGGAGACCTTGACCTTTATGGTCTTGCCTTCGTCCGCGTCGACCAGGGTGTAGGAGGTGTCCGTCGCTTCCGGTATCTCGGCGCCGTTGCGGTGCCACTGGTACAGGTAGGTGTAGGACGCGTTGGTCAATCCCTCGGCGTCGGCAACCGCCGATATGTCCAGCGTGAGGGTCTGCCCCACCTCGGGGGTGCCGCTGATGGTGGGTCTGCCGGTGGCCGGCGTATTCGGCGTGGTCGTCGTCAGGTTGTAGTTGTCGCGGAGTTTCAGCCACGCCGCGGCGGTGGCCCGGTAGTCATCGCCGGTGGCCGTGTGCCGCAGAATCACCCAGCGGTCTAGGTAGTTCGAGTCCTCCGTGGAGCTGATTGTCACGGTCTGGGGCGTGTTCCAGTTGTCCGTGGTGAAGGTGAGGCTGGTGGGACTCACTGTTGCCCGCCCTGGCGGGTGATCGTCGACGGAGACGGTGACGTCAGCTGTCGGCTGGGACGTGAGTAACACCGTGTAGGTGCTGGTGGAGCCCTCGTTGATGATGAGGTCAGTCCGGCTCAGCGCCATGCCCCCTCCGGGCTGGGTCACGCCGGCAACCGTGGAGTGGTTTGTGGCCGGCTGCTTGTTGAAGGCGGGCAGGTGGTTGCCGTGGAGGTCGCTGAAGATGGGTCCACTGTTGGTGAACAGGTTGTCGTAGGAGACGGTCACCGTCTGCCCTTGGGTGATGGGTTCCGACATTGTCAGGGTAACGGTGTCTCCGGACACCGCTGCGTCGCTGCGAACGGGAAATTCTCCGTCCACTCGAACGTCGAGGGCCAGGCTCTGGAGCAGGCCGGTCTGCAGTCCGAAGGCTCTCAGGATCGACGGAGACTTGATGTCCTCCGTCAGGGTGACCATAACCTGGGCGCCGTCATTGGAGACCTGGGCGCTGGAGAACTCCGGGACAACTGCGTCCACCCGATGCTTGGTGCTGAGGATCCCATTGTGGTCCAGGACCGCGTCGGTGCCCTCGGAGTTGCGGATCGAGCCGTTCTGGCGGCCCCGCTCTGAGAACAGCTTCAGGCTGTTCAGTGGCAGCTTGAGCGCCACCGGCGCTTCGTCGCCGGGCTTCACCGTATATTGGAAAATGACCTTGTTGCCATCGGTCCGTTCGTAGTAGGCGGTCCTGGTCTCGCCGTTCATCTCCAGCTGCACGCTGGCTGCGTTGCGCTTTGAGCCGGCGTACCGGACGGTTACGTCCTGGTCGAAGGTGAGGGTAGCCTGGATGGTTGAGTACGGGCCGTAGACCTGGTCGGCGCCCGGGTTCGAGGTGAACTCGACTGATGTCACGGTCGGAGCGGGGGTGTATAGGCCGTGCTGATTGCCGGTGTCCGGGATGGTTACCGTGCTTCTGGCCGTGGCCGGCTTTGGCGGGGTCAGCATGTCGGCGAAGAGGTCGGAGTGGTTCGCCAGGTCCAGGTGTCTTCGTTGGAATTCCTTGTACGTGCGCACCCATGTGAAGGAGACGTCGCGGCCTGACCTGGACCGCTGGATGCCGCCTTCTGTAGCGGCCGCTCTGAGCGGGAGCGTGTAGGTGACTGCGCCCTTGCCTACGCCGCCCTCGTGGTAAATCCACCTGAGGAACAGCGTGTGGAAGTCGTCGAACTGGCCTTCCCAGTACCCCGTCCAGGCGTCAGATTGGTTTGGCGCTCTGAATGTGGCAGTGATCCAGACCGGGTCCGTGTCGCCGGTTTTATCGGTGATTACATTCAGACGCAGCAACTCCCACGAGACTCCTGGGCCGAACTTGCCGTCTCCTCTTGCGCGCGAAATACCAGCACTATCCGGTTGTCTTGGGTACGTAGAATGGGTTTTTCCGTAGACGATGTTGCCGTTATCACCTACCGTCGTGCTTCTTCTTGCCTTGAGGAGTACCTGGCCGTACCGGTTCTGTACGTCTTCAGTGCGGATGGAGACCGATACTTGGTCTCCAGCGGTCCAGCCCGGGTCGTAGTCAAATTCCCATTTGTGCGGAAGAGCATTGTGAACAGGCGCGTCCGGGAAAGGCAGCTCCTTCCCGCCGGGGAGCACTAGTACCGTTTCAATCTGAATATGATGGATAGATGTGTTGAAGTTTAGTACGAGCGTCCTGAGTGGAGAAGCGCCAGTCTATGACGGCGACAGCCTCATTGCGCTTACGTTCCAGCGCCGAGACCCCTCGCTTCAGTATCACCTCGTCGCTGATTCGACGGTTGAGACACTGGTTGCTAAATACGCTCAACTCTATCTCAGCCATGTTCAGCCAACTGCCGTGTAGAGGAGTGTAGTGGAACTCCAGGCGCTTGGCGATGCGCCGCGCTTCGGCTGGCTTGAAGGCATCGTACAACGAGCCCAGCTTGTGAGTGTTGAGGTTGTCCAGCACCAACCGTATCGTCTCTGTGTGAGGGTATGCATCATCAACCAGCCACCTCATCTGATGAGCGAAGTCCACAGCAGTGCGCCGCTCGGTCACCTCGACATGCCGCCAGCCAGCTTTCGGCTCACAGAACATGAACAGGTTTCGAGTGCCGTTTCGCTTGTACTCGTAGTCATATCGTTCCACCCGACCCGGCTTGGCCCCGATGACCGGTGTCTTATCGGCCACCAGTTGCCTGGATGTCTCGTCGAAACAGACCACGGGATGGTCCGGGTCGTAGTCTGCGTGGTAGAGGTCCAGCACGTCCTCCATTCGAGCCACGAACTCCCCGCTCACCTCCGGGATGCACCACTCCTTCTTCTTCCACGGCTTGAGTTCGTTTTTTTGAGTATCTGGCGCACCGTCTCGAGGGAGATGCTCTCGGCAAACCCCATCGCCACCACCTTGTCGGCAAGCAGTTGGATCGTCCAATCCGCGTGTCCTTCGGGTGCGTCGCTGCACGCGATGGCTATCAGATGTGCTTCCTGTCTGCCGTCCAACTTGCGCTTCTGTCCCGGTCGAGGGCGCTCATTGAGTGCGCTGTCGAGTTCCTCCTTCACAAACCGCGTGCGCACACGTCCCACCGTGGATGCGCTTATCAATAGGCCGCTGGCGATGTCACGGTCGGTCATGCCTTCGTCCGCCTTCAGCAACACCAGCGCTCGCTTGACCTTACGGGCCGAAGTCTCGCCACGACTCGCCATCTGCTTGAGATGTGTCCGTTCCGACTCGTTCAACTCCACCTTGTACTTGAGAGCAGCCATGTCTTCGTATGTCCTCTCTATAGGATCATACATAAGACTAACCTATTTCTTATACTTGTCAAATACACATGGAACCGGTACTAGCGTCCATCCGGCAACCTCGTCGGCGGTCGGATAGGAGTTTGAATAAAATTCTAAGAAAAATCCGGTTTGGCCGATAGCATACAACCCCTTGATCTCATACCCGCTCCAGGGGTACCGGAACTGGTCGTCGACGACCCCCCGATCGGTCCGCCCGTTCACGATCAGGTTGTTGGTCAATTTGCCGTACAATTCACTGAAGAACCCAATGGTCCCAGCATCATTTGGATTTACCTCTGCCGTCATCAACGCGTTCCAGATGGTCCTGTAGCCGTAAGCGTTCGGCGTTGGGGGTTCGGTGATTCTCACCGAGACGGAGTCGTCGGCGGACCAGGTGAGGCTGTGGTTGTTCCATCTGAAAGTTTCGTCGGTTCGCCTGGCCTCGCTGAGGAGAAATCGATGGTCGTCGAGCTGCACTGCCAGCTTTGGGTCGAATGTGCTTGGGAATTCCGGGGTTATTGTGAGGTTGAGGCTATCGGGTCTGAGCGTGCCGATGATAGCCTGTGCCCTGGCGAGGCTGGTAATCGAGTACGTTGTCCCCCGGTAGGTAAATTCATTTGACCCAAGCGTTCCCGTGTTGGGGGAGTAGCCGATTATTGTTACGGAAGTTCCGGTAACGACTGTGTGGAACGTACCCACTGTCATGGTCGTTGACAAGAGGGTGATCTCCGCCGGGACGACGTCGTCGTACGTGGGGCATGTGTCGGGCGGCGAGGTGAAGCACCTGAGGATGGCGTCGCCGCCGAAATGGCCCGGGCCGCCGCCGGTCACGCCCGGTATGAAGGGGGGCGGCGGCGGGGGCGGTGGGGGCTCCATGATGTACACCACGGTCTCCCTGTTGATCTCGCCGTACACCGCGATTGCCAATGCATTGCTGCCTGAGTTCGCGGACAGGTTGTCCAGGTCGGCGCCCCGATAGAACACGTCCGCGATGCTGAAGGCGGTGAGCGCGCCCGGATCCTCGCTATCGATCGAGGTCCGCTGCAACCTGTGCACGGTGCCGCCGAGGTGGCGCCAGACCAGCACGTAGGAAGTGCTCCCCTCTAGGTACGTTCCCGGCGGCGTCTCGAAGAAGCTGTGGCCCGCCGCGTATTCGCCGGGACTGACGAGGTCGACCAGCTTCGTGCCCGGCTTCCCGCTCGAATCGGCGTGCACGGCCACCGACACTGACGTCGGCCCGTCAGGGAAGTTACTGCCGGAGCCTTCGATGTTGACGCCGATGCCCTGCAGCCGGTAGCCGAGTAATGCGGGACCGGTCGTGAATCCCTGCGACAACACAGTGTTGGTGGTGTCGGCAAGCGCATAGCTGTTGTCGGTCCGGCCCAGGTTCTGCACCATCGCGTCCAGCGGCTCGCCGAGGACGGCCATGTACGGGTCGGTTATATCTACATCCCCTTTCCCGCCGGTGAAGCTCACGCCCGCCGCCGCCGGATCGTCAACGCCATCGGAAGCGGCGCCTGCAACGCGTTCTAAGATGGCATCACGTCTCCGTGTAATGTCGTCGCCATCATCGGGGCCAATAGGGTGGTCGAAGACGTATTTTTTGCATGTCTCTACACCCATACTCGTGGGGCACCCTCCTGCCACGGTTGCGCCTTGCGGAGCCGTCCATACCGGCAGGCCGGGTGCCTTACGTGTATTGGTCAGGCTGAACTGCACGGCGCCCGTCCGGGATCCCGAGCGCAGGTCCCACGGGTTGGTAAATCCGCTGCCGGCGGGTGTTGAGTCGTCCCTGTTCCAGGAAACACCGCGGATGAGGTAGCGGTCCGCTGCTCCGAGTTCAATTCCGAAACCAATCCCGTCGCCGAGCGAGATGATCTCTTGATGAGGACCGGTGTCGTCAGTAAGGTCACCAGGAGTGCCCATATCATCGATTCTGGGTTGCGCGTAGTTCGAAGCCACGATGCCCCTGGCCCGCTTCGAGCCCTCGACGGCCAGGCGCAGCACGCTGGCGCGCGAGGTGGAAATAGCCCAGTATCCAGTGTCGCTCAACGCCCGGACGGCCGCGCCGTCGTAGATGACGGCCCCCGTCTCGCCGCCCGCGTCCTGAGCGTTCGAGGTCGTCTCCTTGATCGACAGCGAGGCGCCGAAACCCGACAGCACGATGAAGTAGTTGACGTTCTGGTACGCGAACGCGCCCGCGGGAGCCGTGAACTTGTTCAGGCCGACGGCGAAGGAGGACGGGTCGGCAAAGTCGAAAAGCTTGGTCGCGATTTTGGGTTGTAAGGCCCCTTGGACGCCGCCGCTCCACAGGGAGACGGTCAGACTGGACGGGACCGCGGCCAGCTCGATCGAGACGCTGGAGATTTCGTAGCCTTGGCCGTGATCCCCCAGCCTGAAGCCCACGGCGTAGCGCTGGGTGATGTCGGCATTGGCCGACGCCGACTGGCCCGTGTTGCTGACCAGCGTTGATGGTGGTGCTGACGTGCGGGTCAGTTCGGCGATCGGGCCGAACGGCAGGCTGGTCCTAGCCTCTGAGTAGTTGTCTCTGTCCCTGAACGAGACTCTCACCTTGATTTTGTTGCCGACATCGGCTTCGACAGGCTGGTAACTGGCCGAGTTGGTGCCCACGTTGGTATCGGAGTTGCCGTCGACCCGGATCCACTGGTAGGACCAGGTGTAGGTGACGAAGCTACTGCCTGAAACTGTAATAGGGAGCCCGTTCCCGTCGGCGATGCCCTCAGTGTCGGCGAACAGGATGCCGGCGCCTTCCGCGGAAGCCAGGACTACCGGACGGCCGGTGGCGTCCTGGTTCACCGGAGTCTGGGCGTGCACGGCCCCGGGGACGTTCGTCAGTACGGCGCAGAGGACAGCCAGTCCGATGAGCAGCAGCGGCAGCGGCGCAAGACGCCGGGAGGTGGTCATGACTTACCTCCGGCTAGCCGAGGCCAAAAATCGGGGGGGGGGGGGGGGGGGACGTTTGTGCTAGGTCGCCGCGCACGACAGTCCCCAGCGCGACCGGCAGCGTCACTCCGTCCGCCGTCTCATCTGAATGGACCGATCGGTCGAGCCCCATATGAAAGCCTCCCGAGAACAGGGTTAGTCAAGCTAAAATATCACCTCGCTATGAACGTTCAATGGAAAAAGCGGCTGTTTTCGATGGCAGTCTGGTGAAGTTTTCCAGGAAGAGGTATAATCGGGCCTGATTGCGACCTATCCGCAAGGACTTTGCTCACCATCCGGTTTCGGCGTGCCGAGACGCTTGGCCGCATGGTTTGATTACAAGAAGATGAGGCCTGTCATATGAACGAGTCCGACACTTCCAGTCATGAGACTGAGGCCCCTGGGGACCGCCTTTCCCGACTCAGCGAGGCCAGCCTCCGCATCAACGAAAGCCTGGACTTCGACACGGTGCTCCAAGGAGTCCTGGCCTCCGCCCGTGACCTGACCAGGTCGCGCTATGGCGTGTTCATCCTCCTCGACGATGCCGGGGGAATGCGGGAATTCTTCGGCTCCGGCATGACGCCCGAGCAGGGACGGAAGCTATGGCCCGAACCGGACCGGGTCAGGTTCTTTGACTACGTTGGGAGTATTCAGAAATCGCTGCGAGTGCGGGACTTCCACAGCCACGCCCGGACGCTGGGGCTTCCTGAGTTCCCCCCGGCCATGACGGCGAGTTCCTTCCTGTCCTTTCTGGCTGCTCCAATCCGCCACCAGGGTGAGCACTTGGGCACCATCTACCTCGACGAGAAGGAAGGTGAATATACCCAGGAGGACGAGGAGATACTGGTGATGTTCGCGTCCCAGGCGGCGATGGTCATCGCCAACGCCCGCCGGTACAGGGACGAACAGCGCGCCAGGGCGCGCCTGGAGACGCTGGTCGACACCTCTCCCGTGGGTGTGGCGGTCTTCGACGCCCGGACGGGAGCGCCGATCTCCTTCAACCGGGAGGCGGTGCGGATGATGGAAGCCGTGCGGCTGCCCGACCGTCCACCGGAAGAACTGCTGCAAGTCCTTACCGTCCGGCGCTTCGATGGGCCGGCGGTGTCCCTGGCGGACCTTCCCCTCGCCCAGTTGCTGAGTAGGGGCGAGACGGTGCGGGCCGAGGAGATGGTCCTCAGCGTCCCCGATGGCCGGTCGATCACCGTCCTGGTCAACGCCACTCCGTTGCGCTCGGAGGATGACAACGAGGTGGAGACGGTGGTCGTCACCATGCAGGACATGACGCCTCTGGAGGAGTTGGAGAAGATGCGAGCCGAGTTCCTGGGGATGGTGAGCCACGAGCTGCGGGCGCCCCTGACCTCCATCAAGGGGTCGGTCGACACCCTGCTGGAGTCCTTCAACTCCCTGGACACCGCCGAGATGGTGCAGTTCATCCGCATCATCAAGTCCCAGAGCGACCGGATGCGGGACCTGATCAGCGACCTGCTGGACGTGGCCCGCATCGAGACCGGCATGTTGTCGGTGGCTCCCGAGCCGGTGGAGGCGGGAGACCTGGTGGACGAGGCGAAGAACATCTTCTTCACAGGAGGCGGCCGGAGAAACGTCACGATCGATATGGAACTTGACCTGCCCTGGGTGATGGCGGACCGCCGGCGCATCGTCCAGGTCCTGTGCAATCTGCTGTCAAACGCAGCCCGGTACTCCCCCGAGTCCGCCCCCATCCGGGTCAACGCCTCCCTGGGGGACGACCGCGTCGAAATGTCCGTGGCCGACGAAGGCCTAGGCGTGTCACCCGACGAAATGCCGTTGCTGTTCCGGAAGTTCTCCCGGAACATAGGCCATGGCGCGGCACGCGAGGCCCCGGACACCGGCCTCGGCCTTGCGATCTGCAAAGGGATCGTGGAGGCTCACGGCGGCCGCATCTGGGCCGCAAGCGCTGGATTGGGACAGGGCTCTACGTTCACCTTCACCCTGCCGTTGGTCGGCGCCGCCGGCGCCGCGGTCGAGAGTCCCGCTCTGAGCGTCAGGTCGCAAACGGGGGCTAGAAACCTGACGCGGATTCTGGCGGTGGACGACGATCCGGCGGTCCTCCGGTATGTGCGGGACGCCCTCTCCAAGGCGGGCTATGTTCCGGTTGTGACCACCGATCCGAACGAGGCCCTCCGCATCGTCGAGAGGGACCGGCCCCGCCTGGTGCTGCTGGACCTGATGCTGCCGGGCAGCGACGGCATCGAGCTGATGAAGAGCATCCTGGAGATCACCGAGGTGCCGGTGATCTTTCTGTCGGCCTATGGCAGGGACGAGATCATCGCTCGGGCCATCGAGGCCGGTGCCGCCGACTACATGGTCAAGCCCTTCTCACCCACCGAGCTGGTGGCAAGGGTACGGGGGGCCATGCGCCGGCGCCTGGCTGCCTCAACGGGAGAGCCGTCGGAACCCTTCGTGCTCGGCGACCTGGTCATCGACTACGCCGAACGGCGTGTGAGCGTGGCCGGGAGTGCGGTCCACATGACTCCCACCGAGTACGAGCTGCTCTTCGAGCTGTCGGTGCATGCCGGACGGGTGTTGACCTTCGATGCCCTTTTGGACCGGGTGTGGGGCTTTGGACGCTCCGGGAACAGGGGGAGTGTCACCACCTACGTGAAGCGGCTCCGCCGCAAGCTGGGGGAGGACGCCGGGAACCCGAAGTATATCTTCGCTGAGCCTCGCGTCGGCTACCGGATGCCGAAAGGGGAACAAACATCAGGTGAGCCCCCGGCAACTGATTGAACCGCTGTTTACCTACCTTCAATGAGGAAGTGAGGGCTTGGAATACGATGCCGCACCTCGACCTCGCCGTCGTCACCGGCGCGTTCAGCTATACAGGAAGGTACGTCGCCAGGCGTCTGCTCGACCAGGGCGTCCGCGTCAGGACCCTCACCCGCAGCCCGGATGCGGAGGACCCCTTCGGCGGCCGCCGGGTGGAGTGTGGCCCCCAGAAGCCTCTGGGAGCTGCTTACACATCCCTCTCGTGAACCCAACGGAACCGCCCAATATCGTCTGCTAAGGATTAGGTGACAAATGAACGAACAGTCAGCTTTGTATTGGAACGGCGGCTCATTCACAATGGTTATCGAGGACCATCGCGCTTTCCCTCAGGAGCATGGTTCGGAGGCGACAGAACTTCTTGAGGAATTTCGCTCGGCCTGCCACAAGTATTACTTCGCCTTCAGTCACGCTACATTGGGCTACAAAACCCAACACGAACGATACGGGCAATTCATCGAACCCGCCAACTACGAGAACCTGATTAGCACCGGGTCGTCTTTCCCGAATACGAAGCAATCGCCGGGGCGTTCTACCATCGCCCAGATGACACAAGGAGAGCTGCTGAAAGGTCTGGAGGATGAGGGGCTGTTCGAGGATCACGTTGCCAAGTCTCTGGTCGTAGTCATCTACCACTTATGGAACGAATACTATCGTCCAAGGATTGCGAAGGCCGTTTCCACCGAGCCTAACCAAGTGGTATGCGAGCTGTTGGGCGATATTCGCAGGGTAAGAAACCTGATCATTCACGAGAGTTCCGTCGTGCCAGGTAGTTTTGCCAATTCACTTACGTTTCTGCCACAGATTTGGAACTTCGAATCGACAGAGCTAAGAATCACGAGCGGCATGGTCCATTCTCTGATGGAGCAGCTCAATGCTTTGCGCTTGACCATTACGGACCCGCGGGCGAGTGCAAATTGCCAGACCTGCGGCAAGTCCTTGTAAAGCTTAACCACCCACCTGACAAGTCTTGAAGATGTAAGATAGTCGGTAGGATTGTTCATCGGTGCACTACATTTGGGAGGTCTGTTGTCCCGTAGCCTGCTGGCACCCATTCAACCCCAGGGGCGCTAGGCGCAGGATTCGGGCATCTCCGGTTCCCCATTTCATATCGGGGTATTGATTATCTTTCCGTATTTATCATATTCTTACCTCACAGTATCAACTTAGCGAGGGGCAGGCTATGGAAGCTAAGAAGAAGAGGCTCACCCTGGACTTGGATCCCACCTTTCAGAGACGGCTCAAAGCCATCGCCGCACTCAAAGGCGTGAGCATGCGTGGGTACTGCCAAGCTGCCATCGATCGGGAGCTGACGAAGGACGAAGCCAACGGGATGGCCGGACTGTTGTCCGACAAGCCGGACCATGAGCGGTTCGCTGAGCTTCGGCAGGAGATATTCGGGGGCAAGCCTCTCCCTGGGAGCTCCGCCGACTTGATCCTAGAAGCCCGCGAGATCAGGGATGCGGAGACCGAGGGGTGGGCGTGAGCGGGTTTATCGTTGTCGATGCAAGCCTGGCGGTCAAGTGGTTGGTTGAAGAGGACGACTCTGACAAGGCCCACGCCGCCCTCCAATCCTGGGTTGCCCAGGACATCACCCGCATCGCCCCGCACCTCATGCCTTTCGAGGTCGCCAACGCTCTCCACCGGCGCGTGTTGCGTGGCGAACTGAACGTCGGCGACAGCATTCGCATGATGGCAAGGCTGCTTGAGTCGCGGCTCGAACTCCATCAGCTGCCGGGTCTCCATGTGAGAGCGCTGCAACTTGCAAGCCAACTCAAGCAGGCTGCGGCCTACGACGCCCACTACCTAGCGTTGGCGGAGAGTTTCGGTTGCGAGCTGTGGACCGCTGACGAGAGGTTCTATCGTGCGGCAAGCCCAAGCATTGACAACGTACGCTGGTTAGGGGAGTTCGTTGCGCCGGAGTAGTGGGGGCCCCGCGCTATGCGGTCGGGGACCCAAGATTGTCCATACTGAAGGAGCGGCCGTGCCCAGCACTTACAACTACAGCCGCATCCGGCAAGCGAACAACATGACTGCCACCACCCTGGAGGGAAGACGATGAGACTGATGCAAGTGCGGGTCCAGAACTATCGCTGTGTCCGTGACACGGGGTGGTTCGACGTTGAACAGGGCAAGACGATTCTGGTGGGGCCCAACGAGGCCGGGAAGACTGCCGTGCTTGAGGCGCTTCAGCGGATCAACCCTCCCGATGGGGTGAAAGGGTTCGACGCGCTGCGGGACTACCCACGCAAGTTATATAACGCCGACATCCAGTCAGGTCGGCTAGATCCCAAGAATATCCCAGTTGCCTCCGCTTGGTTCGCGCTTGAGCCCGACGACCTCGCGGAGCTACCGGATGGCTTCGGTGCCACTGGGTACCGCTTCACCAGATACCTTAAGAACGGGTCTACGCACACGCTCGAAGGCGGTCCGGAGGTTGTCGTTTTCAGCGACGAGATGCGGAAGGATCTCCAGCGCCTCGCGATCCATGTCGACAAACGTGCCGTTGAAGGTCAGGATGACAATGAGTCGGGGCTCGGCGCGAATCTCGACGATGTCATTGCCGACTGGCAGGTTGGGACAACCAGGATCTCCGGCGACCGTGCAGCTGAACTGCGGAGCTGGCTCGATTCGATCATCGAGTTCGTCGACGAGAACGATGCAACCGAGGATCAACGCCACACTCGCCTCCTCGAGCACACACGGATATCCGAGGAGCGCGACGCGGCCGTCAAGAAGCTCAAGAGTCGGCTCCCGGAGTTCGTCTATTTCAACAACTATTTCCGCGTTCGTCCCAATCTCCACCTGCGCCGCTTCGCCGACCGCGTCGAGCAGAACCTCCTTGATGATGACCGCTATGACTACGGGAACCTGTGCCTGCTCAAGCTGCTCGGCTTCGATGCCCGGGAACTCGCGGACCTCGGAGACGTTCCTGATCCGGGAGACGATCAGGACGCATTCGACCGTTACCGCAGCCAGCTCGACGAGCGCGGCATCAAGCTCAACGCCGCAAGCGTTCGCCTCACCGGCGAAATTCGCTCGATCTGGAACCCCGACCCGACTCGCGCAGAAGCAGATACGGTGCTGATACAAGCCGACGGCCAGTACCTCAAGGTGGTGGTCGAGGACGAACTTGGCGTCCAAATCGAGGTCGACCAGCGCTCTGCAGGGTTCCAGTGGCTTGTGTCATTTTTCGTCGTCTTCTTCGCCGAAGCCAAAGACGCTCACGCCAACGCCATCCTGCTACTGGACGAGCCGGGGCTGAGCCTCCATGGCCTCAAACAGCGTGAGTTCCGCCAGACCATCTCGCGACTCGCCGAAGGCAACCAGACTATCTATACGACGCATTCGCCGTTCCTGGTCGGACCCGATGAACTGGATTTGGTCCGAGTGGTGGAGATGACCGACCGGGACGAAGGCACCAAGGTGCACACCAGCGTCACTGCAAGCGACCCGGCCGCCCTTCTGCCCCTACAGGAAGCTCTTGGGTACGATCTCGCTCAGAGCCTGTTCGTCCAGCAACGCAACCTGGTTCTGGAAGGCCTCACGGACTACTGGTATATCGAGGCCACTGCGCAACAGTTGCGCGACGCCGACCTAGCCAACCTCAACGAGAAGATCGCTCTGCTCCCTGCGAACGCCGCCGGCAAGGTTGTGTACTTCGCCACCATCCTGCATGCCAACAATCTCAAGGTGGCCGCCCTGCTGGATTCCGACAACGCAGGGGATCAGGCTGCCAAACAGGAGACACTGATCCACACTCTTGGGAACAAGAATATTCTCCGCACCCGTGATGTTTGCCCCGGCGCGATCACCAAACCCGAGATCGAAGACCTCCTTCGTAACACTCTCGTCGCCATAGCCCAATCCGAGCTTGGCTGGGATGTCAGGGAGGTGGCCACCAAGCAGCCCCAGCGACCGATTGTCGACATCTTCACCGCTGAGATTGCAGACTTCTCCAAGTACCGAATCGCCAAGGGCTACCTACGCTGGACGCGCGAGCACAGCGCCGCAGACCTCACAGAAGACGAACGCAGCTCGTGGGTGAATTTTATCAAGCTAGTGAATCGAGTGCTCAAATAGGCTGGTCAGCACTCCACGGCATTGGGCATCCAAAGGGACACGTCTCGCAAGCACGCTCATGCCAACAGCCAATATACCCGGCCAGAGCAAGGTCCCAAACACCACTGCCTGATGGAACAGCGGCGTCTTGATGGAGCCGGATAAGACCTGAGAGGGTAACAGTGGCACTTCGGGGGGATACAGATGGAACGACTAGACGTTGATGGTCTGTTTTGGTTAGTGGGCAAGCCGGAAGATAAGGTGGCAGGTCGGCTCAAGTTTGACCCCATTGAGGGGGCTAGGTTGGGGTTGGGAACTGAGGCAGGCAATCACTGATGAATGGCAAGTGAATCCCGAAAGTCGGCGGCGTTCGTGACCTGGCTCATCAAAATGGCTGCACGTGCTAGTATTTGCGAATAGAGGGGTGGACTATGGCTAGAGACTTGGGACGGCTCGAAATCGACAAACTCATTGTTCACGACGTACCCTCTCGCAGGGTCAATACTTCGGGTCCATCCCCAACTCTAAGTGAAATTGAGAGCCCGTTGACCACAACTGTACGGAACTACATTCGGGATAAGGTGGTAGGAACACTCACGAACAACTCATTTCCGGTAGTCTTCGACAGTACTTCGGGTTCTCCGGTTCCCGGCTTGGTCATGGATAATTTGGGGAATCAAACGAAACCCTTCGTTGACACCTCCCAGGAGCTGGCCAACCACCTCTTCCAGACTCAAAAGGGCTCTAACCCGCCAGGATTGTTGGTCGTGGCCCAAACCAGAATTGAAGGAGTCCGTTCATTGTCCCTCATGAAACTCGAACGGGAGGCCGGTGCCAGAGTCGCAGCAACCCAATACCAAGGCAAATCCACTTTCGACGTAGAACATCTCCGCGGCTTGATGTTGACCGACAAGACCCGCGTATTCAAAGTTGGTCTCTTTGTTCAAGAAGGGAATACTCTAGAGAGCATTGATGGCTTTGTATCCGATAATCAATCCGCCCAATGGCACAAGGGCGATGTTGCCGATTTCTTCTTGCGTGGATTCCTGGGATGCAAACTCCGGGAGGAACCTCGCGTTACTACAAGGAACTACCTCGATGCTACAGAGGAATGGATAAACGATTTCGTCACCGACCCTGTTATGAAAACCAGGTATGAGGTGGCTACCTTGGCAGAATTGCAACGAAACGTTGGCTCTATTAACCCCCGCGTATTTGCTGACCAGAACTTAGACTTGCCTGATCGCCAGTCGTATATTAGCCACTTGCAAGAACGCCAAGTTCCGGTCACGGAGTTTTCAAAGGACAACGCTATGGTTGAGCCTCGCTTAAGGCGCATCAGCATGGAACTAGAATGTGGGGTTGTGATTCTCGGGAAGACCGATGTGTTCCAGGATAAGGTCCACATTACCGAGATCGACTCTGGCCAGTCGAGGATTGAGATCGTCGATCGAGTCAAGGGAATGAAGGGTCGGAGCTAGTAGCGAAGAGATGGAATTCTCGTCCATAGAAGATCTAAGGCGTCGCTACCTCGCTGAGCGTGTGCAATATGAGGAATTGGCTAGTGTGGTTGCAGAACGCATAGAATCGTTGACGATTATGAATGGTATCCGTTGTGACGTCCATTGGAGGGCAAAAGAAATATCGTCATTTCTCAAGAAGGTCTTGAAAAGGAAATATTCAGACCCGTATATGGAAATCAGGGATAAAGCAGGCGTTCGAGTGATCGCTCACTATCCCTGGGACATCGCAAGGATCGAAGAACTAGTACAGGAAACGTTTACAATTTGCCACCACGAAGACAAACGGGTTGGAGTATCATTCCAGACGCTTGACTACAGAGGAACTCACTTCGAGGTCAAATACGATGGCGGTCCAGTCGAATCCTGCGACCTGCTATGCGAAATACAGGTTCTCACAAAGGCGGAAAGCTTATGGGCTGATACTGCCCACTACCTATCGTACAAACCGGCGCAACCCCCGTCGGAACTAGTCCAAAGAGGAATTTACCGCCTCATTGCACTAGTAGAGCTTTTTGATTCTGAAGTGAAACGAGCCTACGACGCACTTTGCTCCGATGACGGCTATGAGGAGGCTAGGTTGCTTCACGTCCTTGAGCAGCATTATCTCAAGTTTACCGCTAAACAAGGAGATCGCGAACTCTCGCTAGAATTGTTGTCGCTGCTGACGAAAGTGGTTAACTCCAAAGTGGTAGAACAGTTTGAGGCGTCAATGGAAGACTTTGTTTCCAGTAATCGGGAAAAGTTGACAGAACTCTACGAGCGTTATCAGGGAGATGATCTGGCGAACCCTCTAATATGGCAGCCCGAAACCCTATTGGTCTTTCTTCAGCTCGAAACCGATGCCTTCAGGCTCAAAGACGTTTGGCAAGAGGAATTTCCCGTGGAGTTACTAATGTCACTGGCCGATGCTTGGGGGACACCGATTTAACACAGCCTATGGTCGGCACGGGTACTCATGGAGGTTGAAGGCCGCAGAATGGAAAGCCGGGTGACCGTTGACCTACAGGGGTGCAACGGCTTTGGGGAGCGGTAGCCGAGGCCGGTGGGGCCCAACCGCATTCCCGAGCCTCACGCCGGTTACTGAGTGCCTAGGGGCGCCGCACGGGAAGGGCTATGGCAGAGCGGGCCAGGCCGACACATCCGGAAGAGGGTGAACAACGACAATCATTTCTGCCGGTGACGACAGCCATTCTTGCCGGTCCGTAGATGGGATGATCTGGTACCCAGGAGGTGCCAGATTGATCACGGATCAACAGGTAGTTCTACTGAGGCAGAAGCTAATGGAAGGAAAGACACAGCAGGGAGCGGCGGCATCAGCCGCCATGAGCGAGAGATCGGCAAGGAAGTGGCAGGGTGGAGCGCTGCCGTCGGAGAGGAAGAAGGCCAGGCGAAGATGGAGAAGCAGACCGGACCCGTTCGCGGACGTGTGGGAGAGTGAGGTCGTGCCGCTGCTGCGTTCCGATCCAGAGGGTGAACTCTCTGCGACAACCATTCTCGAGTGGCTCGACGAGAGACACCCCGGCAGGTTCGGCAACTCCCAACTGAGGACGTTGCAGCGCCGGATCCGCGACTACAGGGCACTTCACGGGCCCGACAGGGAGGTGTACTTCCAGCAGGAACATCCGCCCGGTCGGGAGGCACAGGTGGACTTCACACACTGCTCGGGGCTTGGGGTGAGCATATGCGGGGAGCCCTTCCGTCACCTGCTGTTCCATCTCGCGTTGAGCCACTCAGGATGGAGTTATGCCGAGGTGTGCTTCGGAGAGACGTTCGTGGCGTTGGTGAAGGGACTGCAGGGAGCGCTATGGGAACTGGGAGGCGTGCCGAGGGTGGTGCGCACGGACAACTTGTCCGCTGCCACACACGAGTTGAGGGACAGCAGGGGCCGTGCCGTGAACGCCAGTTACGAGGCGGTACTGGCTCACTACGGAGTGGAGGCCACCAGGACCAACCCGAGGTCGTCGCATGAGAACGGCGTGGTCGAGCAGAGACACCGCCGTCTCAAGAACGCCGTTGACCAGGCCCTGATACTCAGGGGAAGCCGTGACTTCGAGTCCGAGGAAGAGTACAGGGAGTTCGTCAGAGGAGTCGTCGACCGGCGCAACAGGCTGGTGAGCTCCAAGCTCAAGACAGAGCGTCGCCATCTGCGGCCGCTTCCACCAGCGCCGGTCCCCGAGTACGCCAACTACCGTGTCAGAGTGCGCAGGTGGAGCACGATCAGGGTGTCGAACCGGACGTATTCGGTGCCATCGAGACTGATAGGTATGGTAGTTGACGTCAGGCTGTACGCCGATCACGTCGAGGTGTACTACAAGGGGCATCTCGCCGAGAGCATGGAGCGGGTACACGGCACAGGTGAAGCGCGGATCGACTACCGCCACATTATCGGATCACTGGTGCGCAAGCCAGGTGCGTTCGCCCGCTATCGCTTCAGGGAGCAAATGTTCCCGACTCACACGTTCAGGCTTGCCTATGACGCTTTGCGTGGCTGGAGAGGAGAGCGTGCCGACGTGGAGTACGTGAGGATCCTGCACCTGGCTGCGACAACCATGGAGTCCAAGGTGGACAGGGCGCTGAAGCGACTGCTTGAGTCGGGCCTGAGCTTCGACTACGCGATGGTGCGCAGGCTGTCTGCGCCTGCTCCGCCTCCGGTGCCGGACCTGAAGCTGTCAGGGACAGTGGATCTCGGTGTGTACGACCGGCTGCTGGTGGGAGGTGCACGATGATGGTAGACACTCACACACCGAGCGCGGTAGCAGAACGTGTCAGGGAGCTGTGCAGGCAGTTCAAGCTGCCCACCCTGGCGGCCGAGACCGTAGGCAGGTTCAGTCAGGCCGGTCATGCCGACGCTCTCGTGACCCTGGTGGAGGTGATGGAGCAGGAGGCAGAGGACAGGCGGCTCAGACGGGTGGACCGTCTGAGGAGGGCATCGAAGCTGCCTGCCGGCAAGACCTGGGACACCTTCGAGCACGACAGGACCCCGGTGCAGCTCAGACAGCAGATCAAGAGACTCGGTGAGGGGGACTTCGTCGACCGTGGCGTCAACGTGCTGGCGTTCGGGATGCCCGGCACGGGCAAGACCCATGCCATGTGCGCCATAGGGCACAGGCTGGTTGAGTCCGGCCGCTCGGTCCTGTTCATCCCAGCTTACCGTCTGGTGCAGGACATGCTGGCAGCCAAGCGGGACCTGGAACTGCCCAGGATGCTCAGGAAGCTCGACAACTTCGACCTGCTGGTGATCGACGACCTGGGTTACCTGCCGCAGGGAGCCGACGAGTCCGAGGTGCTGTTCACCCTGATAGCAGAGCGCTACGAGCGCAGGTCTCTGGGCATCACCTCCAACCTTGTGTTCAGCGAGTGGGAGAAGGTGTTTGCAAACCCGATGGCGACCGCGGCGGCGATAGACAGGATCGTCCACCACTCTGTGATCCTGGAGTTCGACCTGCCGAGCTATAGGACCAACGCGGCCCAGAATCGTCAGACAGACAAGGCGTCAGACCGGCAAAAATGATTGTCGCGCAACCGGCAAGAATGGTTGACGTCGTTCAGAGGGTACTGCCTACCATTCAAAACAGACTCACAGAGTCCCCAGCCACAATTCGAAGACGGTTCTGTTTATCGTGAATAAAGGCCCGGGGATGTGCGGACGCTCCGCACCCATGTTGTGAGACTGCGCCGCAAGTCTGGGAGGACGGGGAGAACCCGACCTACGTCTTTGCTGAGCCTCGCGTCAGCTACCGAATGCCGAAGGGGGAGACGCGGGGAGAGGCGGATGCATAGTAGGTAGGGTTTGGGGCCAGCGTGACGCTCCTTACGTACCTCCGCCCCACCGCGTTACAATACAGGAATCGAGAGACCTCGGTGCGTTGACAGGCTGCCGAGCCACATCTCGAAGATGGCGGTATCTACCGTACGCGGTGGTGGCCGAGCTTGGGGCCAACGCCGGTCGGGTGCTGACTTACGAGCATCTGGGGAGGCGGGTCTGGGGCAGGAAGGGCGGCGACGGCGTGCGGCCCATGGGCACCGTCGTGAGCAGGTTGCGCCGCAAGCTGGGCGACGACGCGGACAATCCCACCTTCGTCTTCATCGAGCCCGGGATGGGCTACTGGATGCCTACGGGGGAGATGCGGGGTGAGGGATTGGACGCCCTTGGCTTACAGAGACACCGAGGGCCGGGTATTTGGCCCCAATGTGAGAATGATGCACCAGGACTGACTTAGGCCACGCACGTGCGAAGGAGGACGAAGTTGGACCATTCGAAGTGCAAGGACTTGTTCGATGCGAGCACAGCCCTGTTTGAAGAAAGCGGTCTCATAAGGTGGCACGGCGGGCGCTTCACACCGCGGTACCCTGGTCAGGACGACAGTCATTTCGAGGATAACCTCAAAGACAGATTCAACCACAATTACGGACGCTACATGGGGTGGGTCCTGTTTTCGGTCGCGTCTGAAAACCTGATCAAAGCCGCCTTCGCATGTATGAGCATTTCGTACGCATTCTCCGACTACCCTCTCGATAAGACCCTAGACGCACTCCTCAGAAACAGGAAGAAAAAAAGTGACAATCAGTTGCCGTCGCTATTGATGGAGATGTGCCAATACGCCAGTCTCGACGCCGTTGAAACTAAGGTGGTAGAAACTGGATATCTGAACTTGAAGCGCATCAGGAATAGGGATGTTCATGGTTACGAGCGAGACAAGAGAAGGTACAATTTCAAGGCGGTGGAGAGCGAATTCGTGCCTGCGTTCAGCGTTCTGCTCTCCATCATGAAGATCGGCGGCCACTTTCCGTCGTGCCCTGGAGACTCGACCGGGAGCTAGAAAGGGGCCTAGCTCACCGCTGCCGCCTGCATGACGGACTCTACTCATCGTGATTCGGCACCCGGTAACGGACGCGGGTCTCGGTGAGCATGTACTTGGGAGAACCAGGAACCCGCGCGCCTAGTGGTAGGTCCCGACGGTGCGCTGTATCCTGAAGGCGTGGGATGACAATTGCCCCTCTAATAGTCCCTTCTTGTTGTCGCCACGACCTACCTCGATAGCTCGCTCCACGTCAGCCTTGTTCGTGTTAGCTCCAGCGTGGATTTCTCTGATTGCCTCAGGTGGTGGGTCTATCACCTTGACGGGCCAACCATTGGCGTCTTGCTTGCCGATGTCTCGCGTCTGCTCCAGGTCAACGAGTAGCCGGACTTCTTTCTCGTGTGACCAAGAGGTTCCTTTCACGAACAATAGTCGTGACAGTGTCTTCCAGTCCGAGCAGAACTGGGTGAGGTCTGTATAGCATAGAACCGGAAAGCCTTCCCTTTCCTTACCCGCCCTGGCATCCTGTTCCATAATATCGTGGTCAACAAGGCACAGGCGGATAACGTCATCCTTCGCCGGTTCATACATCGGAGCGAATTCTGAATAGCTGACCGACCCAATCTCGAAGCCAAGCTCCAGGAGGGCTTCAGTCTCGTATCCGACGACTATGCCAGTATTCCGGGCGTAGTGTGCCCACATGGTAGGAACGAGGATGTCGGTCGTGAACGAGACCACGCCTACTCGTGGGTTGAGGTATTGCTGGACGAAGGTTGTTAGCCTCAGGTCACCGTAACTAGTTCTCCGATCAAGGACCTCTTCCCACGGCAATGATACGCCCAAGTGTTGCTCTAGCTTTGACTGCGCCAGGGCGAGAAAATCGAGCGTGCCCATCCGACCGATATCATTCCTTGTTTCGAGGTTGCACTCCATATCATCGTTCAAAGCCAAAATCTGGGTCGCGCGCAAACTGTTTGGTGCCCCGTTGCCGATGCGGTCCTTCGGGACGTATTTGTACAAGACGTCGGGGATGTCGGCCTTTCCCTGTACTCGTCTCTCAGCGCATACGGCGTTCTGAAGTCTCTGGAGCCAGAGACCCAGTATGCCGTCCATCGCAACGATCATTGCCCCGCGTTCTTGCTGACTCTTCTCACTCAGCGATGCAACAAGCGCTAAAGCCTTGAACATTAGCTGCTGTTTGGCTTGTCCGTCATACGGATGATATTTGCGGTCGATCTGGCAATAGAATCCGCGAGCCGTCAGCCCGTTTACCTTGCTTGCGACTTCACCCGACACTTCATCCAGGTTTCTAAGACCCATGTCCGATACATATTTGATGCGGTCGGGAGATGTAGTCCGCCGTGTAGTACGCTGTTCTTCAAGGTACTCTTCATGTCGCTTTCGTGCTCGTTCTCTTGCGGACTCGTCTTGGCGTGCAAAGCTTTCCTCTGCTTCCTTGTTGTGGTGCACTGCCCGCGCGTTCTGAGACTTCCTATTGCGTCTGCCTTCTTCGTCATGCAATCCAAAGTCTGAAACGTAGGTGGCGTCCAGCCTGCCCCTCGTACCATAGCAAACGCAACCGTCGGATAGGCTCTCGCACCAGGAGTAAGGTCCTTCGACCAGTCGAAACTCATGGTCGTCCCACCCGTCGGGTAGCTGGTGCTCAATCGAATTCCAGTTCATTACCCACTCAACACATTCAGAGAGCCTGATTGGCATGGAGAATGACTGAGGCAAGTATCCTGGACCAGGCGAGGCATTAGTGGTTCCGCCGAAGCGCGCTTCAAGCATAGCATTGGCTTGCCAATGTGATTCGCATGATGCCTGGATTTTCACCCACATTACCGGGCTTTCCAAGACTATCTCGTAGAGGTGAAACTCCATCGTGTCTCCGCTCTCATCCTAGGTGCGCTTTGTTTTCTTGGCCTACGCTACGGCCAGCAACACTTTGGGAACTCGAATCTCGCTCCAAGCTCGCCAGCCAATCCAACCGCCGGGATGTCGTCCCCTAGGGGTATGGAGTTCGGGACATCAGGCATCGCCTTCGCCTGAGGCCGCGGTGGAACACTTCAGACCGCCAACAGCACGCCAATTACCGTCAGGGTGACGGGTTACCCTGCATCTGGCGTTCGTGTTAGCGGATTAGCCCGTAGCTGCCTACGCCTTCGCCTGTATGAGGACCCGACCGCCGTCCTCGACGTCGACGTTCAGGTTGTGCCGGTGCAGCAACGACATCCCGATGAGGGGCGTCGTATCCGACGCGTAGGCCACGACCTCTCTTAGCTGGCCGTCCCACAGAACCGTTACCCCGTAGACCTCGAGGGTTGTTTCGCTGCCGTCGGCCAGGATCACGCGGTTGACGCCTCTGAAACCCAATCCCAACTCCGCGATCATCGCCGGCGGCAAGGTGAGGAAGCGGGTGAATCCCGTGTCCACGACGGCGTCTACGTCGCGGGCTTGTCCTGCCGGACCTCGTAATGGAAGGGACACAACCGCCTCGTACGCTGCGTTCACGGTCCCCTCTATCACTCGGCCCTCCGCAGAGACCCACCCCCGATGCTGGCCACCGCTCTGTAGCCCACTCGGAGCAGCCAGACGTTGATTGCGTCCGGGCACTGCGCCCGCAGACTGTCCGATGCGGCAAGCTCGCTACCGGCGATTGCCCAGCTCCCGCTGTCCACGTCGATGGCAACGTACTCACCGTCGTGGTCGGCTTCCACCTGCGCCTTCACGTCCCGCCTGTACATCTCATCGCCGAGACGGGCCGTCTCCTCCTTGGGCCTGCGCTGGCGCGCCGGGGTCTCTGCGTTCGCCATTCGCGCTCCTTCTCAAGTCGTTCTTCTACATAGAACATTCTACGACAACCGGAGATCTCAGGACAACGGAAAGGCCCCGCGTGCGGGGCCTCGAACAGGAGGAACATCGAGAGGGCTGCGGGTCAGGGCTTCCCGTCGGCGGGTCTGCTGGTCTGGCTCCTCACACTACAGGAATCGCGAGTCCTTGATACCTTGACAGGCTACCGAGCCACATCTCGAAGATTGCGGAATCTACCGTAAGCGGTGGTGGGCTGGACTTGACGAAATCAAGAACCGACGCCGATTCCGACATCGCACCGTCGCTCGGCATGGGCACAGTGTACGTCAGCGTAGCCTCGTCTCCCATTACCTCGATGCCCTCAACGAAGTTGCGGATGAGCGCCTTCCGCTCGGGGATAGTCCCATCCTTCAGGAACTCCCGGAAGTCCGCCACGTACCGAGCGATCTCCTCGGTGTTGGGCAGATCCACTCTCCTCTGCTCAAGCTGGGTTTCGGCGTCCTCTCTCGCAGCCTCCAGTTGCTCCTCACGGTGCCTCAGAGACATGATGCGGGGCGACAGGACCTCCAGGGTCAACTCGCTGGTCTCAATGGCCTCGTAGAGCTTCTCAAGACGCTTCCTCACGTCCCCTAGCTCCGCCTCGATGACATCCAGCCTGCCGGCAAGCTCCCCGGCCATGGCGTCGATCTCCTCCGCCACCAGCGTCACCAGCGCCACGATGGTCTCCTCGTTCAGTATCCGCTCCCTGATCTTCTCCACCACGAACGTCTCCAGCCTGGGAGCGTTCAGGTAGCGGGCGCTGCACGTTCCCGCTCCCTCTCTGAACAGGGTGCCGCAGATGTAGTAGGCGAACTGGCCGCTCTTGGCTCCCTGGGCCGAGTAGGGCCTGCCGCAGACCCCACACTTGAGCAGTCCACTCAGCAGGAACTTGCTCCCCACTCTACCGGGCCTCTGCACCTTCGGCGCGCGCTCACTCATCGCCTGCTGCACATCCTCGAACAACTCCCTCGACACCAGGGCGGGCCACGCTCCCTCAACCCTCACCGGGTCGGCGGCTTCCTGGCCCTTGCTGGCCTTACCCCATACGGCGGTTCCGGTGTACGCCTCGTTTCTCAGCACGTAGTGGAGCGTTCCCTTGTACCAGCGTTTGCCCCGGTTGGTGATGCCCCGGTCGTTCAGCTCCTTGCATAGCTCCTTGAGGCCGCTGCCCCGCAGGGACTTCTCGAATACCTCCCGCACCACGGGGGCTGTGGCAGGGTCAACCTCAAGCGTGGGGCGCTCCTTCGCCCCGTCGCTGACCTTGATCTTCCTGTAGCCGAAGGGGGCGTTCGAGCCGAGGAAGAAGCCCCGGGACGCGGCCTCCCTCATTCCCCGTACGACCTCCTGGGCAAGATTTTCGCTGTAATATTCGTCCACGCTCTCGATGATTCCCTCAAGCAGCCTGCCGGTGGCGTTGTCCTCGGCCTGCTCGGTGATGGACACCACGCGGATGCCCTTGCGCCGCAGCTGGGACTTGAATGCCACGGCGTGCTCGCGCTTGCGGGTGAATCGGCTGAATTTCCAGACGAGAATCACGTCAAAGGGGGCCTTCGGCTTGCCGCCCTCCTCGATCATCTCCCTGAACTGGGGTCTGTCGGCGACACGGCCGCTCTCGGCCTCGTCCACGTACTCGCGGGCCACGGAGTAGCCGTTGGCCTTTGCGTACTCCTTGAGCGCCCTCAGCTGGGCGGACACGGACAGGTCCACGTCCTGCCTGTCGCTGGATACCCTGGCGTAGAGCGCCGCCGGTGTGAGCGGCTGTAGGTGTTTCTCCTTCATGCTGTCCTCCTTCAGTCTCCCTGTGAATCTTGCTGTTCGGCATGGCGAGCGCGTAGCCTCTCGTACCGGATGGTCCGCAGCCACTCCCGCTCCTCCATGTAGTTGCGAAGGGCCTCGCGGATAAGCTCGCTCATGGTGCGGCCCTCCTCGCGCATCACGTCCTGCACCTGCTCGGCCATCTCAGGAGGCAGGGAGAAGGTGATCGTCTTGGTGTTCCTGTTGGTGAGCTTACCGTTCATAATCTGTCTTACTCTACATCATGGTTCAATCGCTAGCCCACTGTCAAGGTGTTGGTGTAGGTCTGTCGTTGTGCAATGATTCGGTCAGTGGGTAACTGGTCAGTGAATATGTCAGTCTATGAAAGGACTGACGTTGACCACCAGAGAGCAATCGCGGATACACGTATTGAACGGAGTGATCGAACGGGCGGTGTCGGTGGCTGAGGCCGCCGACCTGATGAGCGTGAGCGAGCGCCATGCGTGGCGGCTGCTGACGGCGTACCGAAAGGAGGGCGTTGCCGCCATGGCCCACGGGAACCGGGGCAGAACACCCGCTACCGCCACCAGCCCGGAGACCCAAGCCCAGGTGATGGCCCTGGCCAAGGGCCGTTACTCCGGCTTCAACCATTCCCATCTGACCGAGATGTTGGCCGAACGGGAGGGCATTCCCCTGTCCCGCTCCACCGTCCGGCGCATCCTCCTCGCCGACGGAGTCCGCTCCCCCCGCCGCCGGCGGACAGCCAAGCGCTTCCTGCGCAGGGAGCGCTACCCTCAAGAGGGGATGCTGCTGCAGGTCGATGGGAGCCGACACGACTGGCTGGAAGGCCGCGGGCCCCGCCTGACGCTCATCGGCGCTGTTGACGACGCCACCGGGACCGTCCCGGCGGCCCTGTTCAGGGAGCAAGAGGACGCCCACGGCTACTTGCTCATGCTCCACGATGTCATCGCCCGCCACGGCCTCCCCCTCGCCCTCTACAGCGACCGGCACAGCATCTTCCAGCGCACACCCCAGGAGTCGGAGAGCCGGGACGAGCAGTTGCGGGGCAGGCGAGACCCCACCCAGTTCGCCCGCGCCCTCGAAGAGTTGGGCATCGGACTCGTCGTGGCCCACACGCCCCAGGCAAAGGGCCGGGTGGAGCGCGCTTGGGACACCTTCCAGGACCGCCTGGTCTCGGAGATGCGCCTCGCGGGCGCGGCGACCTATCGAGGAGGCTAACCGGATGCTCGAGGACTTCCTCCCCCGATACAACCGGCAGTTCGGCGTCGCCCCCGCCCAGCCGGGGCCCGCGTACCGCCCCCTACCGCCGGGCCTCTCCCTCCCGTCAACCCTTTGCTTCAAGTACCTGCGCACCGTGGCCAATGACCACACCGTCCACTTCAACGGCGCCACACTCCAGGTGCTTCCCGACGGTCTCCGCGCCAGCTACGCCCGGGCCCGCGTCGAGGTCCAGGAACGGCTGGACGGCAGCGTCGTGGTCGTCCACCAGGGCCGGGTCTTGGCCGCGGCGCCCGCTCCTGCTGGGCCGGTCGTGCTCAGGGCCCGCGACGGCCGTCGCTCCAGCGGCCAACTGCCCCCCGGCCAAGCCCGCGCCCAACCACCCCTGGAGGAGAGCGCTACTGACATAATCATTGAACAACAACCCTGACAGATTCACTGGACAACGACAGGTGTTGGTGTAGGTCCATGCGGTTTGCTTCCTCTTTGGAACCTAGCGGAGCGATTCAGACCCTTGACCAGGTAGCCCACTGTCTTGTGATTCAATCTCAACAACGGACGTCCGTGACCTCCCTTATGAGGCATGAGAATCACAGGGCCGTTGACGGAGGCGTCATACCCGTCTACAGGAAGCCCGATGGGATGGACAAATTGCGATCGGGGCGATTCCGCAGCTTCGTCCGCGCCAACAAGTCAGACACAGTATGCCACGGGCTGTCGGCAGCGTGTCCCACTACGATTGTACGGGGACTTGAGCTGCGGTTCGGAAAGGCCGAAAGTCGGTGCCCTGGGTGTTGACCTCTAAAGCTGCCGACCATCCTCACCCCTGTACACTAATCTATATGATGCGGGATGTAGGATCAGTTCCTCTTGTTCTCGCATTTCTACTAATAGGCTGCCAGCAATTTCGATTGGACTGCCCTTCACGTCAGTCAACACCAGGGAGTATAAGTCCGGATATTGTTGGCAAAGATCCCAGATGGCCGCCTCCAACTGTAGCGGCTCCCGTTGGATACAATGTTCTTTATACCAGTAATACCGTACAAGTTCACCCGAAGCAGACCGGAGTTCCCAAGGAAAAGCATTTCCCCGAGTCTTTTCTAGCCAACTCCCGTTCGCGTGGTAGAACTTCCCGGTTCCGTTCATGGAGAAACCGTGGGCCTGTGCAAACCGTTCAATGACACTCGGCTGAGGCTGCCGTGGTTGCCGTCTAGTCCCAGTAGACGACGTCTCATTCTCACCCTCTCTCACGGGCGATTCTTCGTCTACGCCTTCGTCAGTTACGGTGGACTCGCTGGCGTCTGTACCACCTGTATCAGCGTCATCTCTTATAGAGGGAGGCACTGAACTAATACTGGATTCCTCGTCCTCAATAATCGGCTCCCCTACCGGCTGATCAAGTTCAGCATCTTCCATAGGAGCCAAGTTGAAGCTCTCCTCTAAGTATTCGTTAATGAACTCAGAAGGCCGTTCATAGCAGAGCTTGATGGCGTCAGTTATTTCCGGCCGGTTAAAGGCCCTTGCGATCTCTTGTGGGACTACTCTGGCCATCTTTGCCGGGGAACCCTTTTGTACATATAAAAGGTCGGCACGCCAAAGCACATCAATGGGCCGCGAAGTTCCGATTGGGGTTCCGTCGATATATGGCACGGACTCCAAGCCTTCCGCCACCTGCCACCGGGTCTGGGACAGCCGGTAAGCTAGTCCTCGAACTCGCTCCGTTTGGTTGTCGTCGTCCAAGACAATTCGTCTAAGCCCGTTGCCAAGCGCAACAAGCCACGGCTTCTCTTGGGCATTTGGAAGTCCTGACTGCCCTTGAAATCGCTCTTCGATAACATCCCCTAGCGTTCGCAAGGCCGAGAATGGATAGCTTTGGCATGTCTCCGAAGATAGCGATTGAAAGTCTGCGGTCATTGACTTGACTCCTGGAAACAAGTGATTCCATGGCACAAGGGACTGCATCGTCAGCGAGTAGGCAAGCTTATCGACGGACACCCACTCGCCTTCGAGGCTAAGCCAATGGCCACAATCGCCCCATATGCGGCTCGAATAGCTGGGCAGCAACGAACGAACGCGCCGTGCATCGCGGGCTGTGAGACGTTGACCAGAGCGAAAGCCCTTCAGCCATTCAATTGCTTGGTCAGCAGTCGGACGTTCAGTAACCCCAATCTTGCGCCAAAGGGTGAGTCCACGCAAAGAAGGATGGATGAGCACCGCCCTAGGCACACCGTCTCTGTCGGGATTAAGATAGACATCCTCTGTGCCTGCCCATCCGTCTTGTTCGGTGAGAATCAGCCTGTCAGTAGCGAACGTAGCCTTGATTTCCTGGATTTCGTCGGTGGAACAGCGGTCGAATAGTAGGTCTAGGGCATGGCACCACTTTTGTACTTCAGGCAGAAGCGGGGTGTTGCTGCCAGCCAACGCACGAAGCCGTTCCAGAAGACGCTCAGGCCCTGTGGGTTTGTCGCGGACTCCCAGCAATACGAGCAACGGTCGGGTTGCCTCTGTGTCCAGTTCAGCCTTGACGAATTGTTCAACATCCCGTAGAGGTTCCGTTTCAGGGGTACGCCGGAACAGTTCCGCCGGTTGGTGAGGTTGCCCCCAGGTGTTCGGAAGGCAAGGCAGACCACGGAACCTCATGATCCACTCTGGAACTAGCGGTTCTTGGGTTACCGTGCGGGTGTTGCCGGTGGTCGCCTCCTGAACCGCCCTGGCGGTTATAGCCTCCGTCCAATATTGGCGGGGCTGCTCCAAAATGCGGGTCAGCAGGTCACTCCAAAACTTATCGTCATTCCGAGCCAGCGAATTCCAATGACCCCAATGGGTCGAGTCAAAATCCCAATCCTCCATCCGAAAATTACCGTACTTATAGTGGAAGTAAGGTTCTCCTTCAAAACCGCGTTGCCGTAGTGTAGCCCTCAAGCGTTCCCGGCCCGTTATTCTGACTCGGGTTTGTGCAAGCGGAACGAACGTGTGGAGACGGCTACGGGGCGACCGGACCCACTGAGCCCATTCCGCATAAGTGCACGTTTCGGAAGGTTTGGCGTAGGCATCATGAAGAACGTTGTTCTTGTACCAATCGTCATCTACAAACATATCCAGGTCGCCATCAATATCAGCGAGGGTGAGCCTGCTCTCTGTTCCTCGGACTTGGGCGGCTTGAGTAACCCATTTGAAATTGCTCGGTACCGCAGCGCCAAGTTTTGCGGCAATGTGCGCTAGCCGCACACAGTCCCGATTCTTATACGTCGGTCCCTGCGAGAAGAAGGACTCAACCACTCTGTTGATGAATCGGTCTGCGCTTGTCGGCTCAGCCAGCCCTAATGCTGATAAACATCGAGAAGCGGTCTGCACTTGTTCTTCCAGAGCTTGGTCGCCGTTTCTTTGCGCATTGCGGCCCTCCTGTGTCAAGAAGCGAGTCCAATTCGGATCAAGCTCGGAAAAGTAAGGAGCAAGGAAGTCCCAGTCAGTGGGATTGATAGTTCGTCTTTCACCAAGTCTGACAACTTCGTTCACGGCGTAGAGGACTTCCTTGTCTTGGGCCGACACGATTTGCACATCACGATTGTTGGGCCACGGACGGATCACATCAGGCGCTATATAGTGCCATAGGTGCAGCAATTGCCGCCAAGACCTGGGCCGAGGTATACGGTGATTCTTCAGTGCCTCAAGGACCTGGGGCTTGTCTAAGGTCTTGATATGCCCCCAATTGATTAACTTGCTCCTGTCCCGTTCTGTGACATATCGAGACAATATTGATAGACTGTCCGTGCCGAACATGGCAGACACTTGGGACTGCGACCAAACATCCAGCAGCTCTGTCGGGACTGCCAAGCACTTGCCGGCAGACTCCAGCCTCTTGGCGTCGGTTAGCAAGAACGCTCTGCCTTCTGTCCTTGCCTCAAAGCCTTCCTCAACGATTGATCCGCAACTACCTTCAATGGAGTTGTCGTCGCGATCAACATCAGGGAGCAATCCATACGCTTGGCACCGTTCCTCTATTGGAAGGGACCCTTGACGCACCCAGGCTTGCATAGCATCGGCTGCTAATTCGCCTACCCGTCTCAATAGCCAAGCATTGGTCCGGGACAATGCAGGGTCCTTGATCTTCATCCGTGCCGGATCTTGAATAAAGGGCGCGTTGCAAGCGAACGGCAATTGGGTTATCACACCTGTGGGAAGGACAACAAAAAGGCGTCCTTCCATGCCCAAGACGATTTCGACTCTGCACGGCGGAAACGTAGTGCCATCGTCTGGGGTCATACGTTCATCTCTGATCTCTTTCAGGGCGTCCTCGGGGAATTCTTCTGAGGAGGAGCGGAGAATCAAGTATTGCTTTTCAGGCGTAGTAGATATGGACATCCATTCCGAATCTTCAACAGGTCCGGTTCCTTGCGCCTCCCACCGAATTTCCTTTTCATGGACTCTGAGGGAGCGGATGCTATTGAAAAAAAGGAGCGAAGCCGGGCTTTCACCCCATTCTTGGAGGTTCTTCCCTAACTCTTTCAGCATTAGTGGGTCTTGGATGACGACACGAACCTCGGTGCGGTCGTCAGTTGTTCGAGCAGCCCCGATCCACTTCGGTTCGGTAAACCTTTGCTTGTGAAAAGCAACTGAGAGCGTTGGAGTAACCAGACGCACTTCGTCGCCCAGGCTAAAGGTACTCTTGAATCCCACTCCACGGAATCCAATGGTGTGCAGCGTTCGCTTGTTGGAAAACCCGAATCGGCACAACGAAGCGAATTGTTCTTCATCGAAGTCTTGCCCATTGTGGGAAAAGATGAACTCGCCGCTATTGATTTCAACGGTTGCTTCTGTTGCGCCAGCGTCATCCGCGTTTTGCAGAAGTTCCGACACAACATGACGGGGACTCTGGACTTGCCTGAACAATTGATGCCACGGGCCAGCCAGTTCCGGCTTGCACTCGAGTTGATCCCATAACTCGGACGCATCATGCCGTATTCTCTTGAAGTATGCCGGCGGGCGCACTAGCTCGGCTCCTCGGACCGCGCCAAGAGTTGGGCGAAGTCATAATTGACACTGGTAACTCCGAAATCTGGCTCGCTGCTGAAAGGCTGTCGGAGGTATCGAGTCCGGTGTTGGTCTTCGGGCAGGAATTCCACCATAGCCAGAACGAAATCGTCGGGCTTGTTCAAGGAGTAGAGGATTTCATTTCGGGTCACGGTGAGCGTATCTGCTCCAGCTGCGCGGCCTTTCACTTCAATGAACCGTAGCTTGCCTTCTCCGGGCACTCTGCTTTCGATGTCGTAGCCGCGTTTCTCCTGTTCGCAGTCTACCGGCTCGAATCCAAGACCCCGCTCAACTTCCATCACAATTTCCCGGGCCTTAGCCGCTACAGCCTGCCTATCGGTTGTACTCGTACCAGTCGATGCCGGTCTTCCTGTCATGTCAGACAAGAGGCCTGCTGGCACAACCAGGACGCTGCCAAGTATCACAGGGGGTAGAGGGGATAACTGTCTTTCGAGCTGCAACTCCTCAATGCGCTTCTGCACACGCTCCTGTAACTCAAGTGAACGTTTGCCGGCTTCATCCGAGTTCAGCCTGGCATTAGTCTTCCCTGCCTGTTCCTGTACTCTCAATTCGTTGGCACGGTGGCCCCAATAGTTGATTTCTTTGGTTATGCGCTCCCTGACGGCCGTCTCGGTCTTGTCGATATGATCCAGTTTCTGGTCGCGGACTTCCCTCAAGTGTCCCGGCACGACGGAAGCGATAGCGTAACTTTTGGCCTTGTCCTCCAAACCTCCGGTCAGCCAAGCACATTCGGGCCGGGCGAGGATTGTCTCGGTGTCAGGCTCGCCGTCTGCTAATGGACGGTAGTCGAGGTAAGGGGCATACTGAGGATGCCGGGCATTGCCCTCAGCATCCAGTTCTACGTACAGCATACGCTTGGAAATCACCCGGCGTTCACCGGATCTCGTAGTGGTGGCATCCTGTATAGCGTGGTCCAAGTAGAAGAGTATCCTTGGTTCTAGTCCTTGGTCGTTCTCGTCCACTAGGACTGCGCCCCGGCGCAGCAAGTCTCGATTCTGTTCCAACAAGAGGTCTGCCGTCGCATCAAGCAACGGATGGCCCGGGCAGACGAACGCAGCTAACGGCTGGCCCTGCGGAGCCTTCAACGCTTTCTCGAAAACAATGCGCTCGTAGCGAGGAAGGACATCTCGACTTCGGTTGCGAATGGCCGCTGGCGTCTGGATGACCCTGTAGCGGCGTGGTTCACGTTCTCTGACAGTGCCACCCATACGCCCAAACGCCTCCAAGAAGAATGACTCGATGTAATGGGGCTGCAACCGACGGGCTTCGGCCCGTTCCATTTGTTCGCGTACCCGATGGACTCGGCTGGTATCCATAGCGTCGTGGACCAGTGCCTTTTCCTCCCAAAGGTCCTTCAAGTAATCATGGTCGAACGCACTATCGACTACCTGGGTAAGCCGACCCCGGACTTCTGGTTGCTCGCCATACCTGATAGCCTCTATGAGCAATTCCCGTAGTGGCCTGCCCTCGAAATGGACCTTGCCCAGCACATCGAACACTTTGCCGCCCAGCGCACTGCGGGCTTCCTCCAGTTTCTCTAGCAGGCGCTGGTATACCGCCCCTTCACGCGTTTCCACTGCAACTAAATTCCATAGTCGGCAAACTTCGGTTTGACCTATACGGTGAATTCGACCGAACCGCTGTTCAATTCGGTTGGGGTTCCAAGGCAAGTCATAGTTGACCATGAGGTGGGCTCGTTGCAAGTTGATGCCTTCCCCAGCGGCATCAGTGGCAAGCAATACCTGGACTTCTGGGTCTAGGCCGAATGATTCCTGGGCCTTGGCGCGATCTTCTCGTTTCACGCTCCCATGAATACAGACTATCGCATCACTCTTTCCTAACAATGCAGTGATCCGGCCTTCCAGATACCGGAGCGTATCGCGGTGCTCGGTGAATATCACCAGCTTTTGCTTGGACATGGACATATTGGCAAAGAGTTTTGCCAACTCCTGCCACTTTTTGTCACCGCCATTCCGGCGGACCTCCAAGGCAAAGGCCTCTAATCGGCCCAGCGTGGCAATCTCGGCCTTGAGTTCAGCGATAGTGCTGGCGGCGGTAGCGCGGTCCAGCAACTCTCCTTCGATGTCGTCAATTTCCTCGTCAGGGGCTTCTTCAAGGTCTTCGATGTCCTCATCATCCAAGACGGATGCTGTCTTATCGAGAGCACTTTCAACATTGCCATCGCGCTGTAACGCCTCAAGCTCACGCAACGTGTTTTCTAGCCTTTCACGCCTGCGCCGCAAGGACTGATAAATAGCCTCCGGCGATGACGCCAAGCGCCGTTGGAGGATGGTAAGCGCAAACCCGACGTTACCGGCGCGCCTGTTGTTTTGCAGGGCTGCGGCCCGATTAAATTCTTCACTCACATATTTGGTCACATCTTCGTAAAGACTCTTCTCGCCTTCAGACAGCATATATGGGACGGTTTCCGCGATGCGCTCCGGCAGCAATGGAGTATTATCAAATTTGACCAGTTCTTCTTTCGTCACCCGGCGCATGAGATCTGAAACGTCGGTTGTGTGGACTCCATCTCGGAAGCGCCCTTCAAACCGGTCGCTATCGAGCAGGGCCATAAACAGCTGAAAATCTGTCTCCTTTCCGTTGTGTGGCGTAGCCGTCATCAGGAGGAAATGGCGTGTTAGGTTGGACAGGAGTTTCCCCAGCCGGTAGCGTTTGGTGTAGCTAATCTCGCCACCGAAAAAGGTGGCCGACATTTTGTGGGCCTCATCACAGACAATCAGGTCCCACCGGCAATCAGGGGCGCCCAGCTTGGCCTGGACGTTTTCATCACGGGCCAGCTTGTCCAGTCGGCCTATCGCAAAATCGGTCTCAAGGAACCAATTGCCTGTTCGAGCTGCCTCCAGTTTGTCATTGGTAAGAATCTCGAAAGGTAAGCCAAATCGCCGATGCAATTCATCCTGCCATTGTTCGACCAGGTTCCCCGGACAAACTACGAGACACCTCTGCAAGTCGCCACGAGCGATAAGTTCTTTGATCAGTAGCCCCGCCATAATCGTTTTGCCAGCACCCGGATCGTCCGCAAGCAAGAACCTCAAGGGCTGGCGCTCGAGCATCGCTTCGTAAACTGCCGTAATCTGATGGGGAAATGGCTCAACTTCAGAAGTATGGACAGCCAGCACCGGGTCGAACAAGTGCGCCAATTTGATGCGGTTAGCTTCAGAGACAAGGCGAAATAATTCCCCGTCTCCGTCGAAGCTCCAGGGACGGCCTTGCTCCACAACCTCAATGCGAGATTCGGAGTCCCGAAAGAGAACCTCTTCTCCGAGTTGACCGGTAGGGCTCCTATAGGTGAGAGTTAGGACATCAGCGCCGTGCCACTGCACACTGACCACTGTGACGGAAGAGTCTGGGCGAATGCCACGAACAGCAGCATCGGGTGTCAGATCTTCGAGCTTGCTCACATCACAACTCCAATCCGCCAAAGTCCGGATTACTGGTCAACATTCCAACGGTCCTCGAGAAGCATTGTCTGATGGCCTTGCTCACCCAGCAAGCTTAGACCGTATACCTTCCTCAAATTCGGTCAACGTAACGGGAGAGCCACCGGTCAGGCCCTCGGTAGCCCTCTCAAGTGTGGTGACATGGACACTATCTCTCACGAGCTTGAAACGCCCGCTGGCGTGGTCTTCTTCGAAGTCTACGGTGAACCACGCTATGTCCCCACTCGACAGGTCTCCGACCTCCTCCATGCGCCCCAGGGACTCGAAGAAGAGCTTGTCTACCACTACAACCATCTTCTTGCCCCATCGACGGAGCGTAGGCACCTTGATCTGCAACTGGGGCATTAGACGCTTCGGGCCACTACTCCGGTAGTCGGGCCGCCGTATCTGTCCCGGGAAGGGCGGCTGCTCTCCTTCGTAGTTCCTGATGCTTCTGAACTCTTCACCCATACTCCTACCAGAGAAGTAGACGGCTTGAATCTCTAGGGCGCACCAATTGAGCGCTGCCGCGCCGGCCTCCTGATTCGCCAACACCATGTCTATTCGTCCCACGTGCGTGTTCCCATCTTCGGCCTTCAGGAAGCCAACCTCGGTGGCTATGGCAGGTTTGGAAGTACCTAAGACGACCTCGCCCACCCACTGAAAGATCGTCATTTCCTCTTCAAATCGCCTGGGACAGAGAACCCTCAATCCGGCCTCCGCGCCCGATACAGGAATAGCCGCACCATCATCATCTTCGTATAACCTGAATGAACAGACACCGCCCTTCTTTGTGCATGCTCCTCCACCCATACGAAAGGGGCATGGGTGGGAACCGGTCCCTGCGGCATACGAGCGGCGTTCGTCCCGCGTCAGACCGACGAATGAATGTCCGAACCACTCACCTATCCCGAAGCGTCGAGAGCGAGTCATGGTGTCAGCTCATGCGACGTAATGAGTAACTCGTACATCACCGCGTGGTGCGTATTTTTCATTGGAACCTTGGCGAGGTGGAATCTCCGGCTGCGCGCCATCTCGATGACGTCGGGGCTCTCGTCGTAGGTCATCATGAATACGCCCCGTACCCGTGACATCCGCTCGAACAGGTCCTCGTGGTCGATCTCGTTGTACGTATACAGACGCCTCCCCGCCCGCTTGCCAGCGGCAGTGTAGGGGGGGTCGATGAAGAACGCGGCCGCTCCGGTGTCTTTGCACAGATCCACGAGGCGCACACCATCTCCTTGGAAAAAGTCGAGCCGCTCGGCACAGTCTCCTATGGCGCGGATGCGTGCCGCCAACGTGTCGGGATACCAGCGGGAGGAGATCCCATGCCCGTTCTCTCCCTCCTTCATCACCGAAGCTCCCTTGGCCAGGATGCCACCCCGACTGACCCGGTTCCGCAACAGGGTTCGAAAGGCGGCGTCCATACCGAACGTCCCTGCATCTGCGAATATCGCGTTCACGTTCTCTGGAGTTGCCACGAAACCCTCAACCCGGCGAGCCAGTTCTTCGGCGTGGTCGATCATGCATTGCCAGAGATTGGATATGTCCGGGTCTCTCTCGCAAAGCACTGCACGATCCACGTAGCAGTCCATGACTGCCGTTAGTGATGCGATCCCGCCACCGGCAAACGGCTCGACGAAGACCTCTGGGCGAAAGTCAAGGCCCTCAAGGTACTTCCGTATTTCGGGCACGAGCCAAGTCTTGCCGCCTGGATAGCGCATGGGGCTACGTTGAGGGACCGATGCAACATTTACCGCCTTGTCGGACAGCACCGGAATCGCCTGTGTGAAGTCCGATTCAGCGCCGCTTCTGGCCCCTTGGTCCTTGAGGGAGGCAGACGATACCTCGTCCCTTTGGCTGAGCGTGGTTATGTCCGTTTGGCTTACCGTCATTGGCGGTCTATGTCCTCTCCAGAATCGCCAAGACCATTGCGATTCGTCGTTCCCGTCTCTGAGGTGTCTATCGCCTCGTAATCTCTGACGGTAGTGACTTCTGAGCCCGGCGAAGCCGTGGCACTCACGTGCAGTTGCCGTCCAATAGCTCCCAGGGCGGCGTCAATCTGGTCAAGCCACGAGCGGTGCTGAAGGTCCAGAACGCGATCAACCTGCGGCAGATGCCACCCCAAGCGTCGGGCCAACTCCGCTTTGGTGATGCCCTGGTCTCTCATGCCCTGATACAGCATCACCTTCACGGAAGTCAGAGTCGGCAATATGGCGTAGGATGCACCTCGGGACGGTGGGGGAATGTCCTTGCGGTCTTGGATGCGGGCCGCTATCGCCTCTTCGAGCGCTTGAACGGCGCGGGTGACGGCCTCCTCCCGATCGCCTCCAAAGGTGGTCAACTCTGGGAAGTCGGGGGAGGTCGCCAGAGCGGCACCGTCATCCTCTTCAATCGTTATCGGGTAGGCGAGCATTCGTCCAACCCCCAAGTCCTTTTCGGCCTGCTTCGGAACTCTCCTCCGCTCGTGTCTCATATTATTTACAACACTTGTGTTGAAGTCAAGGGTCCGCGTCGTCACTCGCAGGGTGGCAACACGAGCCCGCACACAGGCCCCCCTCACAGGGCGGGAGATTCGAGGCGACGCTGGTGGTGTTTTACCCGTGTACAGGAGAATGCCCGGGACGGCAAGTTGCAACTCGGGCGGTTCCGTAGCTGGTGTCAATGACGGTTTACTCTGAACAGCGACATCACTACTGGGTCATTTTCAAACCGTCACTAACACTGGAATCGGGGTGTAAGGGACAGCCTGCTAAATCGGATCAAGCAATCCGATTCCGGGGTTCCTCCCACGGTCATGGGGCAGTCGCAGCTACGAATGGGGAGAGTGGAACATGGACATGGGGATCGTCGAAAGACGGTTCCGTGAGCCGCTCAGTCTCCGTCTTCGTCCTCCGCTGACAGCCTGGGCGCGGTCACGGACCGGGCCGCCTGACGCCGCAGGTGGGCGCGTGCGATCATGCGGGCGAGGATGCGTAGACCACGCCGCATCGTCTCCCGCCGCTCTGAGGAGTACGTCGGCGATCCCCGCTTCGCCGTAGCCCGGCGATTGGTCGGTGGATTCTCTCCGTTGGCGCTTCTCATCCCGCTCATCCCGCCTCTGGGTGTCTCATGGGCCAGGTCCTGCGGTCCAGTGTGAGCGGTCGAGACGCTGGGCATAACTACTTATAGGGGCGCTCACGTGAGCGCCCCTATAGGACCTGGGGCGAATACCCTCATTGGCGATGCCGCCGGGGTGTACAGAGGAATGATGTTGGTTGCAAAAATGCAAGTCGGGCCGTTTCGTAGCTGAAATGGGGCGGATCACCCCTCTCCATGATGGACACAGTGAACACTTTGACTTGCGGGTACGTTCCGGACATGGTTTGCAAGTCCGTAGCTGAAAGTTGCATTTGTGTAGGCGAGCGAGATCGGGGCCGAGTTGCAAAGGCCCTAGCTGGCAGTTGCACTTTTGCGCGGCGTAGGGAGGGCTGGAATCGGGGGATGGCGGGGACGCCCGACCACCAAGGTGAGAGCGGTCGAGGATCCGGGCAGGGGAGGCATGGCCCTCATAACACCCCGCACATGTGTGCGCCCCTATGAGGTCCGACGAAACGGAGAGCGCCACGCAGTATTGGGCGTGTACAGGAGATTGAGTTGCGTAACAGAGCGGCCAGAGTCGTGATTTCGTAGCTGAAACAGGGGTAAATCGCCCCCCTACAGGACCTAAACAGGAAACACTTTGTCGAATCACGGTGTTCCGGACGGCAATGACATCGCCAAACGTGGGGAATGACATCAGCGGTCCGGTTGGAGCGGGGTCCCAATGACATTTGGCCCCCGAAAAGGCGATTGAAGTGGGGGTGCGTTACGTCTCCCGAAGATGTGTCTGGAGACCGGGGTGACGGGCCGGCGGCGCTTCCTCTACCTCAGCTACCTCAGCTACCTCAGCACAAACCACCACAGCAGAACGCTGCCGATCAGCAGCGCCAACAGCACCAAGGCGATCATGCGGACGACGTTGAGCACGTCCTTCGTCACCTTGTGCTCGGCGACCTCCTTCTGGTACTCCCTCTCAAGCTCGTGGTACGGCCGTCTGGCGGTGGCTGCGGACTCCCTGGCCTCGTCCCGCTCCCGCTCCAGCTCGGACGCTCTGAGCTTCAACTCGGATACGCTCTGCTCCAACTCCCGCACGGTCCGCTCGAGCTCATGCTCCCTGGCGACGGCCCGGCGCAACAGCTCCTCGTCGGTGATGTACTCCCCCGCCATCCGCACGAACACCCGGCGGCCCTCCCTGCGGACCTCGACCTCCCCATTCCTGATCTTCCGGTCCAGGGTCGAGAGGGAGATCTCCAGTTCATCCGCAGCCTCCGCCTTCGTCACCCAGCGGACGTGCTCATCCATCGTTTCTCCCTCCCTATCGGCTGACACGTCAGGGTTCCCAAAGTGCAATCAAGTTGTCATCAGACTCGCCAGTTATTTTAGCATGGCTTCCCATTTTGTACCCTGACCGGTCAGGCAACACGTCAAGCCCGTTTCGTAGCTAAAACAGGGGTGATTTGGCCGTCGGCGGACCCCGGAAATCTGCCCGGTTGTGCCATTTTGTACCCCCAGACAGCATAAAGGGCAGATGGGGGACGTATCGTCGCTATCTATCCCTCCCTACAGGAAACTGACGCATCCGGTGGTAGAGTGAGTCCCATTGGTAGAAGCGCAGCTCGGACAGGGCACGTCTCGGAGACTCCGGTTGCCACAGTGGACGCCATGACTTTCCAAGTATCCCTGTGTTAGACAGCACAGGGATGCAGGACACCAGGATGGGCAGCGACGTCCGGCTCATGCGGGCAGCGGTGCGCACGTAGGTGTCCTCGACTTCCTCGGTGTCCACGACGAACAGGGTGACGGGGTATGGCGGCTGGTCGTCCTTAGGCTCGTTGGAATGGTAATAGCGCGTGTAGGGTCTCAAGCGGGCAAGGACTCCCCTGGGGTGACGGGCGCGTAGCTCGTGCTCGAAGTAGAAGGGTATCCGAAGGCCCTGGGCGGTCATCTGCCCAATTGCGTCCGGTGCAATGGCCGAATCCCCCCAGTTGTAGGTCCGGTCGGACCTGGCGGTGGGGACGGACCACCGCAGCTCGCTGTCGGGGTCGGCCCTGGCCTCGGCCTGAAGCTGCGACAAGAACCACGTGATGCCGTCGGCGTGCTTCGTCTGCCGCGCCCACGTCTCGATGCGGTGTCCCACGTGACGTCTCCGGCCCTGTTTGTCGGTGGTGAGGGCGGTGCTCCAGATGCCCTGTGTGGTGGGGAGCTGGGCGCGGTCCCTGTGCGTGACGTAGCGAATGCCCTCGGCGGACAGCGTGTAGCGAACGTCTCCGCGCTTTCCTCCCTGTTCGACCAGGCCCCAGGTATCGACGAGGCTGCGCATCATCTGGCTGACCCGTCCCTCCGAGATGCTGAGCCAGCGGGCCAGGTGCTCACGGGGGATCATCGGGTGGTCGGTGATGAGGTCCAGCGTCCGCTTCTCCGAAGGGCTGACGCCGAAGGCCGGCGCAGCCTGCACCATCCGCTCGGGACGTGGCAACGATGCCCGCTTCCGCTCCGGTGATGCGGTAGAACGCCTTCCGCCGGGGCTGCCGTGCGAACTCACGTCCTCCAGCGTGCGGTACGTGCTGCCGACCCACGAGTATTTGTGCCAGAGGCGAAGGTCCCGTCTTTCGAGAGCGTTCCTCGACTCCACGGCAACGTAGCAGTCGTCAAGGTTCAGTCGCTCGCAGAACCTTGTCGTCAGTCTCTCCTCCCAGACGCTTGGGGTCAGGATCAGGACGGCGCTGGGACGGCGGGTGTAGTCGTACCCCGCGATGGCCCGCAGCCGGTCGTAGAGAGACCGGCGCCGTAGGGCCAGACCCTGGCGCACCACGCCGAAGCTGCGGCCGTCGTGGAGCGTGATGGTGGCGTCGAAGCGCCCCCTGCTGTGGAACTCCACGCGGGACTGGAGCCCGTCGATGCCTGGGGAGAGTGAGGCGGCAAGTCGGTAGATGCTGGCCACCGCGTCCATCCGTCGGATGAGCAGCGTCAGCCATTCCCTGGACATGGGGTAGGACCGCACGAAGTCCGAGGGCGTGTCGAAGGCGAGGGCCCCGGCGGCTTCGCCGATGCCCTGGGTAGTCAGGTGGTATCTCTGGCTCGACGGCAGGAGGGCGGTGCCGTGGCTTACTCGCCCGGCGATGCCCTCGGGCAGCAGGTCGGTAAGGGTGCGGTGGACTGTTGCGTGAGGCTCGCCGAGAATGAGCGCCAGTTCCGTCGAATCGACGAAGGGCGTCCGGCTGAGGGCATCAAGTAGCTGTCGTTCAGATAGGGCCATGTATCGAACTCATCGAAGGTTTAGAAGTGCCCAGCTTGGCGATGCCGAGAGCGAGTTCGTTGAGGTCCGATGACAGGGAACGTGGGGACTAAGAGCCCGGCTCGAACACCAACTCCGGCACCACCACTTCCCAGGCATCGCACTGAAGACCGCTCAGGTACTGCGGTTCAGAGCGCTCCCTGTCCCAGGTGACGACGGCCAAGACCGTGGCAAAAGTGCAACGCACACCGTCGGGGGCCTCGAAACCACGAGCGAGTTGCCCAACGACCGTCCCTTTGCAATCAAGAAGCTCCCAACAATTTGAGCCGTTTCGCACCTCCAGCCTATCGCCGGGCGAGAGAGAGGCAATGGCGCGATGTACTGGATGACCATGTTGCTTGTACCCCGCGAAGCTGAGAAAGACGTCTCGCAGGCTGAGCCGCCGATAACGGCGAGCCAGTTCTGGGGCTGCCGCCGGGAGTTCGATGGGTGCTTGGCGGAGCAGCAGCGAGGGACTGCCCCGTAAGCCCGAATCCACCGATGCGGAGCGGCCTTGGGGTTGGAACAAGGGGTGAGGGCCGTGGGACGCGACGGTCCGCGCTCGATTCCGATAAATGGGGCCGGTGGCGGCCTTTGGTTGTCGTTGGGGGCGCCGATGGCGGTCCTGGGCAGCGGCGCTGGGGCGGGGTCGGCGGGACAGCATGCAGGGGAAGACAATCGCGGACCGGGCCGGTGCGACTCTGTGGGTCGGTTGGGTAGTCTGGTGGACGTGTCAGGCGCCGTCGGTGCCGTCAGGCAGGCAATGGCAGGGCTCGCAATCGAGCCAGGGCGCGAGTGAACTGGGTTTCCCAAGGCCAGCCCTGTGGCAGATGCAAAGTGAGGCGGCGGGCCGAGCGGGTGAGCCGTCCGGCCAGGGAGAAGAAGCGCCGCCGGAGGGTCTTGGTGGTCACCACCCCCTCGTCCAGACCGATGCGCGCGGTCCAGCGGGCCAGGTTATGGGCCAGCACCTGGACGGCCAGCCATGCGCCGTTGGCGGGGAAGCGGCCCGAGGGGAGATGGTTGAGGCCGACGCCGTGCTTGAGGTCTCGGATAGCATTCTCAATCTCGGCGTGGCGGCGATGGTCGGCCTCCAGTTCCAGGGTTTCCCCGTCCCGGTCGGTGATGAAGCCGTGATAGCTGTAGCTGGCGAAGAGGGCCAGTTGGGAACCGGGCGTGGGCTTCACCCGCCGGACGATGAGCCGCACTGGGGCGGCTTCGGGCTCACCCTGGAAGGGAGTGTAGGTGGTCTCGGCCACGTCGGCGCCGCCGTCCATCCAGTAGGGGACGGGCGTCCAGTCCTCCTCGGGAATCGCCTCAATCAACTCCCTGAGGCGGGCGTGTTGGCGGATGGTGATGGAGAAGCGGACATCCATCTTGCGGCAGACGACGACCAGGGCGTGGGCATAGAAGCCGCTGTCGGCCCGCACCGTGAGTTGTCCTGTAGCCCCAGCATGGCGCACCCGGCCCACGGTCTCCCGCAGGAAGTGGGCGGCGCCCCGAACGGTGTTGGCGCGGCCCTCGCGCAGCCGAGACATCAGCACGTCGCCGGTGCCGGCGGCGATGGCCAGCAGCGGGTGATAGCCCCGCTGGCCAGTGTAACCATGGTGACGCGCCCCCTCCTTGGCCAGTCCGTAGGTCTCGCACATGGTGGAGTCCAAGTCGATGGTCAACGGCCCTTCGCCGGGTCCCGCACCAGCGGCCCAGGCCCGGGACAGCAACTCCCGGCTCACCCGATCCAACTGGCGGACGTGGCCCCACCGGAAGCTGCGCAGGAAAGTTCCCAGGGTGGATGGCGCCTTGACTACGCAGCCGATGGCGCCAGCTGTCCCGCCGGTACGCAACACGTCGGCGTCGTCAATGAAGTCGCCCCCAGCCAGCGCCGAGGCCACCAGGGTCAGCATCTTGTCTCCTGGGTTCGCTCGCCCCGGCGCGTCTCCCAGGTCGACGTGGCTGTCGACGACTTCACGCAGGCCCAGGTGCTGGGCTAGGGTCACCGGGAGGAGCAGCCCAGCATTGGCCACCAGGCGGTGGTCGTCGAAGGCGATACGGATGCGGTCGGGATGGTTGCGTGCTAGCATCTATCGGGTGCTCCTTGTTCTGGGGTCGGCTTTGCTGTTTCAAAACCATTATCCCAGATTCACAGGGGCACCCTCTTGCCGCTTCAGGACACTGACCCGACGCCCTCCTTCGGTGGATTCGGGGTAAGGCGTCTTGGAGCGGGTGTGGCTCCATAAAGCGCGCAAGGCCAAGCGTTTCCCGAGCGCGGGTCATGGCAACGTAGTACAGTCGGCGCGTGGCATCGGCGTCTTCACCAAGTCCAAAGCGGTCCCAGCCTCCGTCCAGCACAACCACGTGGTCGAACTCCAAGCCCTTAGCACGATGGGCGGTAAGTAACATAAGCCCGCGCTGGCGGCGACGCACTTCCCGTGCCCACTCCGCCAGCCATTCGATGAAGTGACTCACCGACGTTTCCGCTCCGCCGGTTTCCAACTCGTACTCATCCATGGCCTCGCCCAGCAGGTCGGTCCAAGGGTCCGAGGGTTGCTCAAGCAGCCATTCGTTCAGGTCAGTATTCGTCACCAAGCGGGAGTCCCGCCCGCGCAGCCAGTTCACCAACGCCTGAGTCTCCCGCAGATGCCAGACGCCTGAGAAGTCTTCGTTCGCCATCTGCACTGGAATTCCCTCAAGCTCGCAAAGGCTGCGCACTGGGTCGAGGTAGCTCCACTCGCGCGCCATCACCGCGCAGGTAGACCAGTCCCAGTTCGGCGTGAGTCCTGACAACCGCTTCAACTCGGCTACCGTTACCTGAGCCTGTGAGATGGGATCGTCTCCCGCTGGCAATATTTGCATTCGACCGCGGGCGACTGGATCAAGTTCAGCCCATACACCGCCTGGGGCGTCCTTCTCCCGTGCACGATTGACGTGGATCGTATGACCGATCTTCATCCTTTGCCGGGCGGGTTTGATAACAGCGTTGGCGGCCGTGACGATGTGGCCGGTGGAGCGGTAGTTGTCGGTGAGATAGGCAGGCTTGGCCCCATAGTCCGCCTCGAAACGTCGTATGAACTCCACCGACGAGCCGTTGAAGGCGTAGATGTTCTGATCGTCGTCGCCCACTGCGAAGAGGCTGCTCCTGTCGTCTTCCTCAGTGAGGGTTCTGCCTGCAAGAGCGGAGATCAGTTCATACTGGTCTGGACCGATGTCCTGGTACTCATCCACCAGTATCCAGCGGAAGCCAGCCAGCAATCGAGAGCGATACTCGTCCGCTTCATCGGGCGGCAGTCCCTCCCCGCGCAGCAGGGCCACCGCCTGCTTGAGTATCTCTTGGAATTCCCCGTCGTCCAGTCGATTTGCCCGCCCCGAGAAGCTTGCGCCGACGAGCCGCATGGCCAGCGCGTGGCAAGTGAGCACCATCACGCCTTTGGCATCGTCGCCTATAAGGTCCGCTAGGCGTCGGCGTATTTCGATCGCTGCGTGCCTGTTGTAGGCGAGAGCCAGGATGCCGCGAGGGTTCTCGCGCTTCATACGCACCAGATAGGCGATACGATGCACGAGCACGCGTGTCTTGCCCGAGCCGGGACCGGCAAGCACCAGCACATTGGTCTGCTCCCGGTCGTCTGCGACGATGCGGCGCTGGATGGGATTGTTCAAGCTCTCGACGATTGCTCGCCACGATTCCGGCGTGGTCTGGCGCGAGACCTCCCTCTCTCTATCGGGCAGCCATCGGCTCAGAAACTCCTCTTGGCTATAGCTGAAATAGTCCATGGCCAAACCCAGAGCGTCGGCCATGGAGCCAAGACCCTGCTCCGCATACTCGGCCATGACGTGGATTTGCAACACCTGTTCGTCGTAGTGGAGTTTGAGGGATGCGGAGTCGGCCTGGGCAAAGCCGCGTGTTTCCGGCTTCAGGCGGATGGTCATGGCTGGACGGAATACGGTCAGCCCCTTGTTCAGCCGAATGACTTCCTGCTCGTGCAGCCACAGAAGCGCACGGTCCATCAGCCTGGCGGGGTTCCTGACCTCGCTCTTTAGGATCAAATTGGACTCGATGGCCTTCAGCAGCTTGCCCAGAGTCGTCTCGGCCAGCAAGTCCGTACCTCGGCTTCCCGACGGCAGGCAAGCGACCAGATGGTCCAACAGATGCCCTGCGGCCGTACGTCGCAGTTCGGCCGTCTTCTCCAACGCCTTCCAATCGCGTTGCAACGTCACCTGCATGGTCTCCGCATCGCGCCCACGCACTCCAAGGCTTCCCCCACCACCACCCTCACCCCGACCGTCAGCTGCAATGCTGCGGACGATGCGCCTCAGGAGTTCCGGCAGTGCGTAGACATGGCCGTCGTCCTTCAGCCGCTGGGTAGCGAGGCGGAGATGCAGTGGTGACGTGTCACCCTTTTCCATGTCCGGAGCCGTCTCCCGCAGGAGGTCGATAAGGCCCCGCTCCAGTTCCGCCGCCTGCTCAAAGCGTTGCCGGGAAGCACGCTGCACCCCTGCATGGACGAAGGCTGTCAGCACAGTGTCGTTGCTGGCGATGCCCAATCGCTCCATATCGTGGAGCGCGCCACGCACTCCCTCAGGTGTCAGGCCCGATGCGGCCATCAACTCGTCGGTGGAGATGCCTCCGTCCGCATCAGCCTCGATGAGCGTCTCGGCAATGGTCAGCAGTTGGCGGCGATAGGCATCCGCGATACGCGCCTTTTCCAGCTTGGCTCTCGCCTCTTCCACCGATCTCACCCGCAGGGAGGACGGGAACACCTGAACCTTGTTCTCCTCCCGGGTCAGCAGCACCGCTTCTTCCAGCCAAGCCACTGAGGTTCGCACCCGTGTATCGTCGGTGGCCGAGTCTCGCTCGAATGCCTTCTCTTCATCCTCGCCCAGGATTTCCCCTGCGGTGGCCACCACTTCGCCGCCCAAGCGCTTCTTCCGGTCGAGATTCCGCAGCGCCCTCAGTACGCCGTGAATTTCGCGTCGTGTGAGTCGGGAACGGGCAGACATGCCAAATTGCCTCTCCACATCATCCGCTGTGTAGAGCAGCACGCAGCGCGCCCTCTGCTGGTCCCGTCCAGCGCGCCCCGCTTCCTGTAGGTAATTCTCCAGGGAACCCGGGATGTCGGCGTGGATCACGACCCGCACGTCCGGCTTGTCTATGCCCATGCCGAAGGCGTTGGTGGCGACGATGGCCCGCAGATCGCCTCGGATGAAACGCTCCTGGACGTTCTTCTTGGTCTCCGGCAGCAGTCCTGCATGGAAGTAGTTCGCATCTATCCCCTTTGCCTGCAAGAACTCTGCAACCTCTTCGGCCTGCCGTCGCGTTGCGCAGTAGACGATGGCGCCGCCCGGCTCCTCCGTCGGCAGATCGGCCTCTATGATCTGATGAATGTCGGCGAACTTCCCCTCGCTGCTCGTCTGCACCACCACGAACTCCAGGTTGGTGCGCTGTGCGCCGCCGTCGAAGACCTTCAGCTTGATCCCGAGTTCTTCCTGGAAGTAATCCTCGATCTCGGCCTTCACGTCGGGCTTGGCCGTCGCGGTCAGGCATAGCACGGGCGGCACTGGCTCTTGCCCCGCTCTCTCACGAATGAAGCGTCCCACATATCGGTAGTCCGGCCGGAAGTCGTGGCCCCACTTGGAGAGGCAGTGGGCCTCGTCCAGTACCCAAGAGCCAATCTCGCGTTGGGCGAGGACGCGGCGCACTGAGACACTGCGAAGCTGCTCCGGCGAGATGATGAGAATGCCGGCGTCTCCCAGCCGCACCCTGTCCAGAGCGTCGGAGCGCTCCGGCATGGACAGAAGCCCATTGATGGTGACGCAGGAACCGATGCCCCTCGCTTCAAGTCCTTTCACCTGATCCGCCATGAGGGCGACCAGAGGCGAAATCACCACCGTCAGAGCGCCGGTCTTGTCGTAGCGGGATAGCGCTGGGACCTGATAGCAGAGCGACTTACCAGCCCCGGTGGGCAGGATGCCCAGCACATGCTCTCCTGCCATTGCCACCTCGACGATGGACTGCTGCATGGGCCGCCCATTGTTGTCCATCGGCTCAGGACGGAAGCCGTCAAAGCCGAACCAGCGGGCAAGCTCCTTGCGGGCGTCATGTCGTTCTCGGCACCATTCACAGGAGGCATCGGCGCAGGCAGTGTCGCGTAACCGGCGCACCAGCCGACCCGCTTCGGGAAACTGATGCCGCACCCAGGGAGGCATTACCGAGTTGCCTCCAGACACTGACATCCATGCCAGCGCATAGGCCAGTGCCCAGCCGTGTCGGGTTGCATTCGCCATGACCTCGCGTGCTTGTGTTTGACAGGCGTCGGCCAGACGTCCCCGAATCGCTTCATGCGCCTCTGCGTCGGATGGTCTTCGCGCCCGACGCAATGAGGCGAATACCCTGTCGAATCCCGCACCATCTTCCTCCGTGGTGAGCCAATGCCAGGCCGTCAACAGGTCAGCCGGTGCGTCACGCAGTTCCTTCTGCTGATTGGCGAAGACCTCAAGCGTCAATCTGGCGTCCAACTCCGGGTCGTTTCTGCGCCCACGTTTGAGTTGCCCGTCTTGGTAGTGCTTGACAAGGTGATGGTAGGGGTTGCGCGGGAAGGCCAGGGGATTGAGCCTGAGAGTGTCCACCGCTGGCAGCCGCAACAGTCCCAGATTAGGACTCGCGGCCCTTATATAGGGCAAGTCGAATTCGATGAGGTTGTGACCCAGCAGGAACTCCGCGCCTCCGGCAAGGTCGTCCAGCTTGGCAAATGCACCAGCGAGGCTGTTTCCCGCTATAGGAAACGCCAGGGATTGTCCGGTGTCCGGGCGTACCCCTGCGAAAGCGCGGATGCGACGGTCTTTGACGCCGACTTCAAGGTCCAGTGAGAGGCAACGGGACAACAGACGGTTGCTGTCGTCAGCCGAAGGAATGGATTCCCTTGTCTCGGCCCCATATTTGCCGCGCATTTCCCTCCGATTCTCTCACAACGACGGAAGACAAGTCTTGTCATCAGAACGTCAGAAGTCTATAGGACCAATCTGAAGGTCAACTGGAAAGTTCTTGATTTTGTCAAGCGTGGTGGGCCAAAGGGGACTCGAAATCCCACTTTGGAGGTTCTCATATGACACGAAGAAAGGTGCGACCGGATCGGGGCGACGCCGGATACCTCGTCTAGTTGGCCAAACTGGCAGAGAACTTGCCCTGAACAACACGGAGACCTGGACAATAGCCTTGATGTCTGACAGACAAGCATGTAGAGTTGGACAAGTAAGCATTACAGGAGGCTGCAATCCGACGCCCTGCCTAGCATAAAGTCGGGATCGGCCTCGTCGGTAATTCGTAGCTGAGAGACCAGCACCAGCCGCCGAAATGGCGTCGCTGCCTTCCAAGCAGGCTGTCGCCGGTTCGAATCCGGTCTCCCGCTCCAGGAATCGACTGAGTCTGGGCTTAGGACAGCGAGCAAGCCGGGACTTCCATCTTCCTCATTTCCGCCGGTCCGCGATTTGGTGGCCGTTGTTGTCACACCTGGCAGTGACGTCTTAAGACTGAAGCTGGGTGACTAGAAACGGGATCAGATCGTCATGGTTGGAGAACCGAAGCCCGGACTCGTGCTGCTATCGCCGGGTAATCCACGCGTCTAAAGTCGGTTGTGTCCACTGCGATGACTTCTGTGTCCAGCCCCGCTGGCTCGAAGAATCCCGAGCGTACAAGAGCATCCAGACGTGCCACTTCGGAGCTATCGACCACATGCCCTGCATGTCGATCACCTGACTGAGAACGAACGGTGTATCGGGAAACCAGCACCTCGGGAGTTGCCGTACAGTTGACCACTACGACCCGCGCGCTGTATCGGTCCCGCAACTCCCGGACCCTTTCGAAACCACTGGGGTAGAAGTTCGCCTCCGCAATAATCGACCGTCCAGCCGCGATCTGGCCATCGACTATCCTGAAGAGGAGTTCCCAGCTCGCTCCGCCAAGCTTCCTCGACCATTCCAGGTCCCCTGTCCCCAGAGTGTCGAAGAGCGTCTCCTTGAGTTCGTCCTTATGGATTACCGGGATTCTGAGGCTGACTGACAGCCGCTTCGCCAGGCACGTCTTGCCACTTGCAGGAGCGCCGGAGACTACGATGAGCACCGGCGTCTCGTGATCTAGCGGGGCTTGCATGATCAAGAGCCCATGGGGTCAGACCACCTTTTCACTTAGTCCGTAACAAGCGCACCGGTCTCCATCGAGCCCTTTCGCTTTGAGTCAGAGTGTTGCTGGCGAGGGTTTGGTCGACCAGTGCATCGTCACCTATGCTGGGGCGGGCCCGATCTTGTTGTAGCAGTCGAGGGCTGCGACCTTATAGCACTCCGCCAGTGTGGGGTAGTTGAAGACGGTATTGACGAAGTAATCGAGGGTACCGCCGAAGGTCAATACGGCTTGGCCGATGTGGACGAGCTCGGAGGCCTCGGCGCCGATAATGTGGATGCCGAGCAGCTTCCGAGTCTCCCTGTGGAATAGCAGCTTAAGCATCCCGGTGTCGTCGCCAAGAATGTTGCCCCGCGCGATCTCGCGGTACCTGGCCACGCCCACCTCGTATGGTACGCCGGCGGCCGTCAGCTCCTGCTCGGTGGCTCCGACCATCGATATCTCCGGGACCGAGTAGATCCCAAATGGGAACCTGTCGGGGGAGGAGTCGTACGCGACCCCGAAGGCGTGGCAGGCCGCGATCCGGCCCTGCTCCATGGAGGTGGAAGCCAACGACGGAAAGCCCACCACGTCGCCGACCGCGTATATGTGCGGTTGCGCGGTCTGGTATTGGTCATCGACCGGTATCCGACCGCGTCCATCGGTGGTCAGGCCGGCCGAGGCAAGGTTCAGGGCCGATGTCGCGCCTACGCGACCGACGGAGTAGAGCAGCAGGTCGGAGACGATCCTCTTCCCGGACCTGAGCATGGCCACTGCCTGGCCCCGCACGGTCTCCACCCGTTCGACCTCCTCGCCGAGCCTGAAGATGCAGTCCATGTTCCGCATGTGGAAGACCAGAGCATCCGACATCTCTCTATCGATGAAGTCGAGGACTTGGGTACCCCGCTCTACGACGGTGACCTCAGAACCCAGCGCGGCGAAGATAGAGGCATACTCGATGCCAATCACACCCGCGCCGACGACGGTCATCGTGCGCGGGATCGTGTTCAGGCTCAGAATGCCGTCCGAGTCTATAATCGTCTCGCCGTCAGAGTCGAACCCTCGGGAGGGTGCTGGGATCGTGCCCGTAGCGATCACGATCTTGTCGGCCTGGACTCTGGTCGAGCCGTTTCGTCCGGATACAGACAGGACGTGGGGGGCCTCGAAGACGGCCTCGCCCTCCAGAACGTGAACTCGATTCCGCCTCATCTGGTGGCGTATCACGTCGGTCTCCCGACCAATGACGTAGTTGCAGCGGAACAGCAGGTCGTCCGCCATGGAGATGTTTTCCTTGACGGCGAAGGAGGAGCCGTAGATCCCCTTTTGCCTGAAGCCGGTCAGGTAGAGGACGGCCTCGCGGAAAGTCTTGGAGGGGATCGTGCCAGTGTTGATGCAGGCACCGCCGACGACCTCTCTGCGCTCGCAGATTCCCACGGCCTTGCCCAGCTTGGCTGCCTGTATGGCGGCGCGTTGCCCCGCTGGACCGGTGCCGATAACGAACAGATCGTAGCGACCGGTGCCGTGTCCGCTTTCGGCAAAATTATGCAAGCAAGTACACCAAGGAGTTCACACAGGGACTGCAGCGAGTGTAGACGCCGTCAGTCGGTCGTGTCAAACGGATGTACTCAGTCAGTACGCCTAGGAGACAGCCAGACCCAATACAGGCAAGGTAGCGTGCGGGCAGCTCTGCCCCGTAGAATGCAATAAGCTGCCGAGTTTCCTACCTGCCCGTGACATCTTGAAGACTGAAACCCCAATCCATCCCAGAGACGGACGGCTTCTGGTCCACGCAGAGACCCAGGAGGGGTGGCGGGCGTGGCTGGCTGAGAACCACGACGCATCGGGCGGGGTCTGGCTCGTCTCGTGGAAGAAAGCCACCGGAAGGCCCTTGGTACACCAACCTGATACCCTGACCCGCTGGAGGCCGGTGGAACCCGCTAGAACCTGTTAACCATAGCTGACCGCCCGCTGGAACCCGCTGGAGACCCGGTAGAACCGGCCTGATCAAGTTTGCAAAAACGTTTGCAAACCGCGATCGCAAGGGTTGACAAGCCTGTCGTTTGGCACCTACCGTCGACGCGCGTCGCCGCCGGCGCAACTTCATGGCGGGGTTCGACTGGAACCAGATCCTGATCCTCGGGGAGTACGGGAGCGGCAAGACGTCGCTGGGCATCAAGATAGCTCGGCACTTCTTCGGCCTCGGGCACCCCGTCTTCAGCAACTCCAGATGCGTTCCCACATCGGCGTCCAGAGCAGGCTCGGGCAGATCGAGTTGACGGTGATGTCGAAGGGCGCCAACGCCAACGCCTGGTCCTGCGTGAGGATGATGACACCCGACTTGGACACGCTGTACGGCGCGCTCGTCCCGGTCGCGATCCTGCCCGCCACCGACGCTATGTTGACGATCCTGCCGTGCCGCCGCGGTTTCATGTGTACGATCACGGCGTTCGTGACGCGCACTATGCCCTTGACGTTCACCTCGAAGATCTGGTCCCAGTCGTCCCAGGTGAACTCGTCCCGCTCCTCCCAACCACGGGCGCCGATTATCCCCGAGTTGTTGACGAGGATGTCGATGCGCCCGAACTCCGCGATGACCGAGTCGACGGCCGCGTCGACCGACTCCTGGCTGGTCACGTCGATACGCACGCCGAGCGACCTGCGACCGGCGCCGGCTATCGCGGCCGCCGTCTCCTCTGCCTCGCCCTAGTTGATGTCGCCCGCGACCACGTCGGCGCCGCAGCGCGCCAGCGCCGCGGCTATGCCCCGTCCGATGCCTCGTCCGCCGCCGGTGACCAGCGCCACCCTGTCGCGAAGGTCCATTTTCAGGGCTCCCTGACCTATCCGAATCGTCGCTACGCGGTGGCGGATTATATCACGCGACTGCCATTCGCCCTGGCCGCCGCGGGTCGGTGGGGTCGACACCGGCGTTGGCGGGAAGGTTGTGTGCGCCCTGAGTAGCGGGTTGTGTGGGCCCCTCAGTCTGAACAGGTACCCTACGTTTCTATGCTGGCGGGAGGCTGCGGTCCCTGTGCTACACTTCCGGCTGGACTTAACGACGCGGCTATGAGGTGCCCATGGAGCTCGGAATGATCGGCTTGGGCCGAATGGGCGGCAACATGACGCGCCGCCTTCTCCGGGGAGGCCACCGCGTCGTCGTCTTCGACCCCGACCTCGAAGCCGCATCCGCCCTCGCAGCCGACGGCGCCGTCCCCGCCGACTCGATCGACGACATGGTCGGCAGGTTGTCTACACCCCGCGCGGTCTGGATGATGGTCCCGGCGGGCGAGCCGACGGAGGCAACCCTCGACCGAATCGCCGACCTGCTCTCCCGCGGCGACGTCGTCATCGACGGCGGCAACTCCAACTATAAGGACAGCGCACGCCGCGCCGCCGCTCTCGAACGCGGCGGAATCCACCTGCTCGACGTCGGCACCAGCGGCGCAGTCTGGGGCCTGACGGAGGGCTACTGCATGATGATCGGCGGGGACCGGGAGCAGTTCGAGCGGCTCCGGCCACTTCGTCAAGATGGTCCACAACGGCATAGAGTACGGGCTGATGCAGGCCTACGCGGAGGGCTTCGAGCTCATGCGGGCCAAGTCCGAATTTGACCTCGACCTGGCTGAGATCGCCGAGATCTGGTGCTCGGGCAGCGTCGTCCGGTCGTGGCTCCTCGACCTGACGGCCGAAGCGCTCCGGCAGGACCCCGCCCTCGAGGGCATTCAGGCCTACGTCGAGGACTCGGGCGAGGGACGCTGGGCCGTAGAGGAGTCGGTGGAGCTGGCCGTGCCCGTCCCGGTCATCGCGATGGCGCTCCAAGCGCGCTTCCGGTCCCGGCAGGACCAGCCGTTCGGCGCACGTCTGCTCGCGGCGATGCGGAACCGGTTCGGCGGCCACGCGGTCAGATCCGCGGGCTAGATGGCGCATGGGGCACGACGGACACGACCCGGCACGTGGGCGTCGATACAGCGAATCGTGTCTGACCGGAACCGGTCCGGCCGACCGAACGTGAGGTAGACGATGGGCACCGCGCAGCGCATCGTACTCGTCTCGAACCGACTGCCTCCGACGGAGGACTTGAGCGGCGACAGCGATCTTGCCACACGCCAGGTGAGCGGTCTGGTAAGCGCCATCCGTCCCGTTCTCGGTCAAAGAGAGTCGCTGTGGTTCGGCTGGAGCGGCGGGACGACCGCGGCCGGCGACGGCGGCGACGTCTCCGTTTCGGACTTCGGCCCGCGGCGCATGGTCGCACTCGACCTGCCGAGGCGCGAGGCCAGCCTGTACTACAACGTCTTTTCCAACCGCACGCTGTGGCCGCTGCTGCACAACTACCCGGACAGGATTGACGTACGAGGCGAGTCGTACTCCGCCTACCGGCGGGTCAACCGACGGTTCGCCGAGAGCCTGTCGCCCCATCTGCGGCCCCACGACACTCTGTGGGTCCACGACTTCCACCTCTTCCCGCTCGCCGCTGCACTTCGAGAGCTCGGATGGCCGGGAAAGATCGGCTTCTTCCTGCACGTCCCGTTTCCGTCCGTCGACACCTTCTCGATCCTGCCGTGGGCGCGGGAGCTGCTGGAGGACCTCCTCGTCTACGACCTGGTGGGCCTGCAGACTCGCAGCCACTCCCGCAACCTGATGCACACGCTGATCGAGGAGCTTCGCGGCGCCCAGATCGGCGACGCGTTCGTCTACGGTTCGAAGCGGTGCCGCGTAGGCGTCTACCCGGTCGGCACCGACCCGGACACATTCAGACGACTCGGAGCGGCTCCGCGCCAGACTAAAGCGGTCGCGGGGCTGAGGCGGCTGTTCCCCGACCAGAAGCTGGTCCTCGGCGTGGACAGGCTCGACTACACCAAAGGGGTGCCGGAGCGCCTCGCCACCTTCGAGCGCCTGCTGGAACGGCGCCCGTCGATCAGAGGCAAAATCAGCTTGGTCCAGATCTCCGTGCCCTCGCGGGAGCGCGTCCCGGAATACGCGAGCGAGAAGCGGCGCACCGACGAGATCGTCGGACGGATCAACGGACGGTTCTCCCGTGACCAGTGGATCCCGGTCAACTTCCTCTACCGGTCGTTCAGCCAGCGGGAGCTGGCCGGGTTCTACAACGAGGCCGACGTCTGCCTCGTCACGCCCTTCAGGGACGGCATGAACCTGGTCGCCAAGGAGTACGTCGCGAGCCGCGATGACAGGCCCGGCGTCCTGGTGCTATCCAAATTCTGCGGGTCGGCCGAGACCATGACCGACGCGCTGATCGTCAACCCGTACGACATCAAGGGCACGGCGGACGCCATCCACCGCGGGATAGCCATGGGACACCGCGAACGCGCGCGCCGGTGGACCCCCCTCCTCGACGAGGTGCGGACGAACACGGCCGCTGCCTGGGCCGACTCGTTCCTCAGCGACCTCGCCGATTCGTAGCCGCCCGGCCTACCGTCTACGTCTCGTTGCCGCCTTCACCCTGCGGACGAATGACCTGGTCTCCTCGCTCCGCTCTTGGGCGGCCTCTGCTTTACTCACCTGTGACTGGTTCACGCTATGCTCCTTTCATGACGTACTCTACCCTCGTCCAGGAGCTCGCTCTACCCGCTCAATCTCTCGGGTTTCCTAACCCCCTAATGTGTCCCATTTTCGCTGACGGTCTACAGTGGCTTCTCAATTGCTCCTCGGGCGAGCGTCGAGCATCTCGACCCGTACCTCCATTGCTCTGGGATATAGCGCCGGGCCAAACTGGTTGAATATCGCCACGTCGGCCGCATCGCGCCCATAAGCGACGGCAACTCGCCCTCCACGTGGAACGGCCTGCGTTGCATCGAAGGTGTACCAACGGCCACCTACGTACGCTGGGACTGACGGAGCCGGCGAATGAGTGTCTGCAGGAGAGTCGGGGCGGTCGTAACGTGCAGCACCGATTGGTGGGCCTTCTCAGGCAGTCGGTGTACAGTCGTCTGGCGGGCTACGAGGATACCAACGATGCTGAACGGTTGGCCGACGATCCGACGATGCGGGTAGTCGTTGGAGACCGAGGCATAGACAGACCAGCGGCAAGCACCAACACCATGAGCCGGTTCGAGACCGAGGTGCTTACATCGCCTCGTCTTTGGGGGCAGCGGACGGCGGAGCGCACCATCTCGCCCCGGCGTCCATCGCCCGTCCATTGAGGTTGGGCATGGCACCGGCGTAGCCGTACGGCAGCGCCAGCTCCCCGGTGCACTATCACCGTGCATCTGGGATATTACGCGACGCCCACCTTGTGCCGCGCCCAATTCGAAAATAGCAGCTTCTTGCAGCCCGTCGCAAGGCTTGTCGCCTTCCCGGTTCCCTGGGAGAATTTCTACATCCCAAAGAGGACTGGACGTCATGGGACGCTTTCCTCGCCGGGGCTGAAGTCAGGGATTCGATTGGCTTGGGGCGGGCGGCGGATCTCTGCTCGGGGTAACAATTGATTCCCTCGTAACAAGGGCCTTTCGGGTTGGTTCTGCGGCGTGAGGGCGGTTAGGCGTGAGGGATTGGTTTTGTTCCGGTCGGGGCTTGTGTTGTGGCCGATGAGGTAGTTGTGGTGCGCCATACCCCGTCCGGGTAGGCATCAGCGGGCTCGCAACGGCTCCTGTAGCTTCATGCAGCGGGGGGAGCGGTGGCCAGGGCAGCCGGTGGGACCAACATCTCGTCCAACCGTGCCCGGACCATTCGCTTGACGTTACACGCCAGGGCCTTGAGGTAGACTGCGAGCCGGACCCTCTCTCCTCCACGTACCCGTAGGCGGCCAAGACCATGGCGCCGTTTCAACTCCGAGTTCGTACCCTCTATCCCCGCACGCAACCCGTACCGTCTACGCCATTGTCCATCCGACTCGGCCCTCCGCCTACGTCCGATGTTCACCCTGGCGAGGTCCGCACTCAGCACGGAGGCTCCACTCGGCGACCACTCTCCCCCGAGCTCAGGACGACGACGCCACCTCACGGGACACCGTGGGCGCAGCCAGCAGGGTTCACACACCTCCCGGGCGAAGTGCATCTCCACTCGCTCGGGAGCCTCTTCATCCTCGTACTCGGACACGGCCTCATGTCCCGCGGGACACACCGCAGCCCTCCTTGCCGTAACGTCGATGTCAAAGTCAGCAGCCGTCAGCCTGACCAGCCCATCATCCTCATCGGCCTCCCCTGGCGCCCGGCCCCCGACAGGGCTCACCAACTCCGTCCCCCTACGCTCTGCCTCCCATCCGTTGTGTCCGGAACCATACGTAGTGTCGCACCACAGCTCCGAAGGACCGATCCCACGCTCTCTCAACGTGTCTATCACCCCAACCGTCACACCGGCGTCGCTGCCGCTCGACGGCGTCACCTCCACGTGGGTGATAACCTGCATTGCGTTCCCCTCTTCGCACGTCTCGGCCACCTGTACCTCGTACCCCTTCCCCTTGTGTCCGCTGTAGGTTACCTCCGGGTCGTGCGGCGTCTGCATCGAGTACGATCGCACCTCCTTCGGCTCCTTTAGCGCGATCGGCACCTTCCCCTCTTCCGCATCGTCGTCATCGGCTCCGGGACGACCGTCCCTGTGCCGGCCCACGTGGCACTGCTCCCCCAATAGCCTCTCCAACAGCCTGTACTCCTCCATCTGCGCCACCGCCGTCCCACGGAACCTATCCACCAGCCGGTACACGTCTCGCGCACACACCGACAGCCGGCGACGCCCCTCACCTGAACGTGCGTCCTCGTACCTCGATGCTTCACCGCTCTCCTTGAGGTACCGCTGTGCCAGACCATCCCCAATCCCTTCACCCAGACCAGGGTGCTCACGGCTCACCGCTAACAGGAACACTCGGACCGTCTCGCAGAACAGACCCAACCGCGTCAACACCGCGATATTGCTCATGACGTGCGTCGAGTCCAGGCGCTGCTTCCCCGTTCGCACTCCCAGGGCCGCTATCATCCGGTCCGTCGTCTCACTAAACGCCAACCGCCCGCCGTCGTGCTCCATCAACCGCACACGGAAGTTGTGCAGCGTCTTCTGGGCAAGGTGCGCCTCCTCCATCTCCAGCCGCAGCGCGTGGTGCCACAGCAGATTGACCTCCAACTCCTCCAACGCCTCCATGTCCGTCAGATCGAACATCTCCTTGAGCACCAGCACTCCCAGCACCGTTTGCACCGCACGGTTCGGCCTGCCCATGTCCGGGCTGTACATCGGAGCGAACCGCTCCTCCTCTATGAGCACCAGAGCCTCGTTCCGGAACACCTCCGCCCAGCTCCTCCGCATCAGCTTCGCCTTCCTCGGCGTGATCAGAAACTCCGACTGCCAAAGGCTCTCCTGCGGTTCCCGTGCTTGAAACATCGACCACCTACTCCTGAGAGTTCACTCCTCCACTTTACCCGTTCCTATTAAACCTCACTTCCAATTCCCTCGCCCATGATTTGATTCTCTCGTAAAAAGTCTGTGCAGGCCGAATTAGAACACACGTACCCACGCCTGGGTACGATATACAGTCTCTGTTCCGTATGCTAGCCCAACATATTGTAGCGCTCAAATGTGCTACATCGCTGGAACTTCCTCAAAACGGGTTTTTACGAGGGAATCATGACTTGTTACGAGGGAATCAACAATTGTCTAGCCCACATCCAGTAACCTGCCGTGAATTTGTCCATCCAACGGGGGTTCGCTCTGCCGTGCTGGCTCCCTACACTTGAGGTGCCTCTTGCACAAACACCCTGGATTGGAGGAACAGAATGAGCATCCCGATCGACATTCCTACTGTGAACTACCACCTGTGGAAGCCCTGCAACATGAGATGCGGGTTTTGTTTCGCAACCTTTGAGGACATCAGGCCACACATCCTGCCGAAAGGTCATCTTGGGCGCGAGAAGTGCCTATTGGTGGTGGAGTCCCTAGCCCAGGCCGGTTTCCAAAAGATCAACTTCGCCGGCGGCGAACCCACTCTCTGCCCCTGGCTACCCGACCTGATCAGGCTTGCCAGGGAACTGAGGCTAACCACCTCCGTGGTCACTAACGGAAGCCGGGTCACGCTGCCATGGCTGGATAGTGTCAACGGCAACCTCGATTGGGCAGCGCTGAGCATAGATTCGGTCGATTCTGGCACGCTGTTACGGATGGGGCGGACAACCCGGTCCGGGCCCATGAGCGAGAGTGATTATATGGGCGCGATTGGTATCCTCAGGCGTCACGGGGTCCGCATAAAGGTGAACACCGTCGTGACGCGGAGCAATCTCAAGGAAGACCTCACAGATTTCATAGTTGGGGCTCATCCGGAGCGTTGGAAGCTGCTTCAGGTGCTACCCGTCAAGGGCCAGAACGACGTTGTTGTTGATCCCTACGTGGTGTCCCCCGATGAGTTCGAGGAGTACGTCGAACTGAGCCGGCGTGTCCAGGCGTACGGAATCAAGGTGGTGCCGGAGAGCAACGATCTGATGACGGGGAGCTACGTGATGGTGGACCCTGCCGGGAGGTTCTTCGACAATGCATCCGGAGCCCACACGTACAGTCGGTCTATCGTCGAGGTCGGTGTCGAGGCGGCGTTTCGCGATGTTTCAGTAGACTCTCGAAAGTTCATCTCCAGGGATGGCCTGTATGATTGGTAACATGAACCAGGGTAGCAGGCGGGCCCAGTGGATAAGCTGAGCGGAGACACGGAAAGGACTATGGAATCTGAAGTTCCGTCGCAACTGCCGACCAGCGGGCAGATACTGGGTGTTCTGGCCAGGAGCATGGCATTCAACGACCCCAGACTGCGTTCCAAGAATGCCCAGCGGTACTTCTCGGGGCGCATGGAGAACTTGGTAAAGGAGTCCAGCCGTTCGGAGATAATCCAGGCGATTTCCGACGCACTGGTCGAATTAGGATTCAGGACGATCCCCCAAACCGGAGACGAGACCTCATCCACTTCGGCGTTAGCGAGTATTCTCGATCGGCACGCGGTTCAATGGGACAGGCTGAGGACCTTTCTTCTGCCCAGGATGTCGCGGGTATATCCGAGTCATCTCGCCGCCGTTTGGCAGACGTATCTCAGACTTGTCGCTATTGAGCTCGCATTGAGAGTTGCAGCCCTCCTTCACCTTGCGGGTGCGTCGCGTGCCGCTCTGGACTTCCTGGATTCGACTAGTACCGTTTCAATCTGAATATGATGGATAGATGTGTTGAAGTTTAGTACGAGCGTCCTGAGTGGAGAAGCGCCAGTCTATGACGGCGACAGCCTCATTGCGCTTACGTTCCAGCGCCGAGACCCCTCGCTTCAGTATCACCTCGTCGCTGATTCGACGGTTGAGACACTGGTTGCTAAATACGCTCAACTCTATCTCAGCCATGTTCAGCCAACTGCCGTGTAGAGGAGTGTAGTGGAACTCCAGGCGCTTGGCGATGCGCCGCGCTTCGGCTGGCTTGAAGGCATCGTACAACGAGCCCAGCTTGTGAGTGTTGAGGTTGTCCAGCACCAACCGTATCGTCTCTGTGTGAGGGTATGCATCATCAACCAGCCACCTCATCTGATGAGCAAAGTCCACAGCAGTGCGCCGCTCGGTCACCTCGACATGCCGCCAGCCAGCTTTCGGCTCACAGAACATGAACAGGTTTCGAGTGCCGTTTCGCTTGTACTCGTAGTCATATCGTTCCACCCGACCCGGCTTGGCCCCGATGACCGGTCTCTTATCGGCCACCAGTTGCCTGGATGTCTCGTCGAAACAGACCACGGGATGGTCCGGGTCGTAGTCTGCGTGGTACAGGTCCAGCACGTCCTCCATTCGAGCCACGAACTCCCCGCTCACCTCCGGGATGCACCACTCCTTCTTCTTCCACGGCTTGAGTTCGTTTTTTTGAGTATCTGGCGCACCGTCTCGAGGGAGATGCTCTCGGCAAACCCCATCGCCACCACCTTGTCGGCAAGCAGTTGGATCGTCCAATCCGCGTGTCCTTCGGGTGCGTCGCTGCACGCGATGGCTATCAGATGTGCTTCCTGTCTGCCGTCCAACTTACGCTTCTGTCCCGGTCGAGGGCGCTCATTGAGTGCGCTGTCGAGTTCCTCCTTCACAAACCGCGTGCGCACACGTCCCACCGTGGATGCGCTTATCAATAGGCCGCTGGCGATGTCACGGTCGGTCATGCCTTCGTCCGCCTTCAGCAACACCAGCGCTCGCTTGACCTTACGGGCCGAAGTCTCGCCACGACTCGCCATCTGCTTGAGATGTGTCCGTTCCGACTCGTTCAACTCCACCTTGTACTTGAGAGCAGCCATGTCTTCGTATGTCCTCCCTATAGGATCATACATAAGACTAACCTATTTCTTATACTTGCCAAATACACATGGAACCGGTACTAGCGCCAGCCGGCGGGGAGCTTATCTGAACAAGAAGCGAAGCGAGGCAGGGCTATCGTTGATGAGGTTCGCCGAGTTGACGGGAGTGACCGACAACACAGCGGAAGCGTGGGTGTACCGTGGCACCAGGCCAACCGACGAGCACATTGTGGAGATAGGTAGGGCATTGACCACGGATGGTGATACTGACGAGCTCAACCGTGTGGTCCGCGAACTAAGGAGTCTCCATTGGGTCAGCGACATCGCCCAGATCCTCGAGAAGCACATCGGCGCACAAGCCGTCGCGGGTATAGTTGACCGCCTGCACCGATACGTCACGCGGGCGTACGAGGCCATTGATTACGAAACCATTGGCGAAGCTGGTCTCGCCGACCTCGCCACTCTTGGGTCCCGCTCTTCCCATGCAGAGCCGCTACTGACCAGCCTGACCGCGGACGAGTCTGACGAAGAGTGGAAAGACGACCTTGCGGCGGTAGGCTCGGACTGGGTTCGCAGGGTGCTGGGCGTCAACTTCCAGGTTCATCGATCCGAGGTGGACGCCCTTATCCAGGAGACGGATGGCCGCATTCTCAAGGACTGGGATGTTCGCAATCCCAGAGCCTACGAACACTATCAGCGTTCCATCGCGTTGCAGATGCAAGGGAAGGTGGGCGAAGCCCTGGCCGAGGTGGCCAAGGCGATTGAACTCGATCCTCTGGACCCCGCCAACCACTTCACCATGGGGTCGGTCAAGGGTCACATAGGTGTAAGGAACGGCGACGAAGCCCTTGTCAAAGAGGGTCTGGAGGCGTGTTGGATCGCAGTAACTCTGGATCCGAATTGGATTGTCCCTTGGGCAGAAATCGGCTGGATACTGGTCGAGACCGGTTGGGCAAGGCTAGCCGTTGAACACCTACGGGCAGTCAGTCCGGAGTGCAGACCCTTGGATTCTCGCTACTACGCCGCGCTGGGCGTAGCACTTCGAGAGTCGGGAGACTTTACTGGTTCACTGGCGGCCTTCGAGTCCTCACTGAAGCTGAATCCAGACGAGACGCCAGTTGCGGTGGCGGCGGCAAGTGCCGCGTTGCTAGCTGACGACAAGATCAGGTCCAACCGCCACAAAAAAGTAGCCCGTCATCTCGGGGCTTCCGATGAACTGAACCGGCACTTGGAGCTGATGTCGTCGTCCATCACCGTGACCAGGTAGTACAAGCCCCAACCGATCACTCTGAAGTAAGAGGCGTCAGTGGCCCACATCTGGTGAGGCCTGCTGGTCTTGCGGTGGTACTCCTTGCCGGCCTTGAGCTGCATCTAGGGCGATTTGACCAGACCCTCTCTACGAAGGATGCGATAGACGGTGGACTCGGAGACGGAGAAGCCCTTGCTGTCGGTGAGCCATGCAGCCAGCTGGCGACAGCTCAGCTCTACTGCCGCCGTAAGGACAGCCTGCTCCTCCTCGGGGCTCAGCCGGTAGGCTCAGAGCACCAAAAGGAAGTCCGGTTCCCATTTCGGCTGGTCTGCGATATCCGCTATCATTAAGTTGACACTAACCCGCGTGAGGAATATCGATAAAGAATGAAACTGACGGAACTGTCAAGGGCGGAGAGAAATCAGGCCGTGTGGCGGAGCAAAAGTGTACCACTTGAGCGGCGATGTTCAGCGAAAATGTCCGCCTACGACGGGTGTCGTCGGGAGCCCTTAGTCGCAGCGAGGTTGGTGGAGCCTATGCGTCAGGGGAATCGCTGGCTGAGCGCGTGGTGACGGCCTGCCGGCTCTGCTTGAGGCGGTAGCTCTCGCCGTTCATTTCCAGGATGTGAACTCTGTGAGTGAGGCGGTCCAGCAGGGCGCCGGTCAGTCTCTCCGAGCCGAAGACCTCGGTCCACTCGTCGAAGGGCAGGTTGGTGGTGACCAGTACCGACCCCCTCTCGTATCTCTGGCTGAAGACCTCGAAGAGGAGCTCAGCGCCGGTCTTGGAAAGTGGTACGAAGCCAAGCTCGTCGACGATAAGCAGCTTGAGTCGGGCCAGCTTCTTCTGGAGGTTGAGCAGTCGCCGCTCGTCCCTGGCCTCGATCAGCTCGTGGACCAGCGAGGCGGCCGTGGTGAAGCCGACCGACAGTCCCCTCTGGCAGGCGGCGAGCCCCAGGCCGAGGGCCACATGGGTCTTGCCGGTGCCGCTGTTGCCTATGGCGATGACGTTCTCCCGCCGGTCTACGTACTCGCAGCGTGCCAGCTGCATGGCCAGGTGCTTGTTCACCGACGGCATGGCCAGGAAGTCGAAGGTGTCGAGGCTCTTGGTGGCGGGGAAGCGTGCCGCCTTGATCCTGCGGTCAACCATCCGATGATGGCGGTCTATCAGCTCAAGCTCAGAGAGCCTCAGCAGGTAGCCTGGATGGTCGACGCCCTCGGCGGCGCACTGGCCGGCCACCTTGCAGTACTCCCTCAGGAAGGTGGGCAGCTTCAGCTCCTTGAGGTGATGCTCCAGCAGCACCGTAGACCTCTCGCTCACCGCCCGATCCCCGACATGAGCGCCATGTAGTCGCTGGCTGCTGTCTTCGTCACGGTGACCCTGGGCAGGTAGGGGTACAGCTCCAGGTCGAGTCTCTGGGGACGGCCCTCTATCCTGCACAGCACCAGGTGTTTGATGGCGTCGAAGCTTATGGCGCCGAGCCTGAGGGCATCACGCACGGCCTCGTACACCTCCTCCTTGCGGAAGTTCTCCACCAACCGCAGCACCTGTACGAACTCACGCTTGCCGCGCCTGCCCATCCTCGACTCCAGCAGTCTGCGCAGCATGCCGAACTCCTCCGGCAACTCCCACCCGGCCAAAGGAGCAGCCTGGTCCAGCGCTCCCGTCTTGCGCTCCAGCAGCGGCAGGTAGTGGACAGGGTCGAAGACGAAGTCGTCGCGTTCGTATGAGCGCGGATGCCGGGCTATCACCTCTGCCCCGCAGCTGATCACCACGTCACCCACATAGCCGCGCACCACCACCTCCCTGTGACCGTAGGCCACGGGCACCGAGTAGTCGTTGGTCCGGTACCGCACCAGGGACAGGGAGCTGACACGGCTCACGTGCTTGTCGCTGGCGTCGTATGGCACGGCGGGGAACGCCAGCAGGGCTTCCAGGTCACGCTCCATCCGCTGGCCTATCGTCTCCCTGTGCCCACGCAGCTGTCTCCCCATCCGTTCCAGGCACCTCTCCTCGAGGTAGGCGTTGAGCGCATCGAAGCTCGGGAACGACGGCACTGGCACCAGGAAGTTCCGGCGAGCATATCCCACCAGCCCCTCGACCTTGCCCTTGTCGTTACCCTTGCCGGGACGGCCGAACCAGATGCTCCTATAGAAGTCAAGTCGTGGCTTGAACTGTTTGGGCCGAGGTCCGTAGGGCAGAGAAGACTTCGCGAGCTACGTAGCGTTTGAGGCAACGGATGATCTCCGCCTTGCTCATCCCCTCCCTGGTGCGGCGTCGCATGTAGGACTGGGTCCGCGGGTCATACCGAAGTCTGACCACAACGATGCGATGGAGAGCAGCGTTGGCCTGACGATGACCGCCGCGATTGAGCCGATGCCGATTGGTCTTGCCTGAGGAAGCAGGTATGGGATTGACGCCGCACAGGGAGGCGAAAGAAGCCTCGGAGTGGAGGCGCTCAGGGTTGCTCCCTGCAGCCACCAGTAGAGTGGCTGCCGTGTCGGGTCCTATGCCGTAGCTGTCTACCAGGGCTGGGGATATGGTACGGGTGAGTCGTTCCAGCTCCCCCTCCAGGTCATGTATCTCCTTGCTGAGTTGACGGTAGCGGCGGGCAAGGGAGCGCAGGGTGTACTTGCCCGCCGCCGTGGGATCGTCCAGACGACCAGGCCGGAAGCTCTTGCACAGGTTGATCAGAGCACCGGCGGTGAGTCCAACGAGGGTCTCGCGAAGCTCAGCCGGGGCTGTGACAATCAGGGCCTTCATCTGATTGAAGGCCTGGGTGCGAGCCTTGACGGCCGAGTCTTTGGCGCTCTTGAGCATGCGAATCATCTCCACCTCTCCCTCCCCCGACTTGGGTGTGGCTTCGGCCACTCCCGCCAATACTGATCGAGCTGCCATCTCCGCATCGGTGGGGTCGCTCTTCCCTTTCCTGTAGCGGGTTGACCGGTCGGGCCTATTCACTTCCACAACGGTATGTCCCCTACGGGTCAGGTAGCGAGCCACTCCGGCCCCGTAGGAACCCGTACCCTCAATCCCAAAGGCGTGAATCTCTCCCAGACTCCGTGACCACCGTTCGAGATCCTGATAGCCATGCATAGTCGCCGGTGCGTGAAGCTCCCCCAGCCGTACACCCTGGCGGTCAATGGCCACTGCCACATGCTTGTCTTGGTGAGTATCCACTCCGACGACTACCCGAATAGAACGACCGCCTTCTTGATCTACGACTCCTGTCATCTCTACCACCTCCTCTGGGATAGCGCTCTGGCTGGGTGAGCGGACAGGACTGCGATGGGACTTAAAGCCAGGCTCCTATAAAGTCACTGCTCGCCGTGCCAAAGGCACTTCCGGGCCACCTCGACTCGAGTCGACAGATCCGGTTGAAGGCATGGTGCCAGTCCTCGAAGGGGTCAGACCCGGGCCGAGGTGGCCCGGTATTCATCATCGCAGTCCTCGAACAGGTAGTGCGACACCAGCTCCGAGAACACACGAGTACGCTGGCGCCGGCCGTCTCCCAGGATCCTGGCCACAGCCAGTCTCGTGTTGTCGTACAAGATGCTCCGCGGCACGCCGCCCAGGAACGAGAACGCCGAGACGTGACCGTCGCAGAACGCCTCGGTCGTCTCTGCGGGGTAGGCCTTGACGAAGCACGCGTCGCTGTGGGGAAGGTCCAGCACGAAGTAGTGGATGGTCTGCTCCACTCCTCCGATGACCGCCTTCGCCTGGCCGAAGTCGCACTGGGCATCACCAGGAGGATGGGAGAGCGGAACGTACATCTCGCGTGTCCGGCGCCGTCGCTCGCGCACGTAGTCCTTGACTATCGTGTACCTGCCACCGAACCCGTGCTCCGCTCTCAGACGGTCATAGATCCGCTTCGCCGTGTGGCGCTGCTTCCTCGGAAGACGCCGGTCCTCTTCCAGTATCCGGTCTGTCACCCCGTGGTACGGGTCCAGCTTAGGGCGACGCGGCGGTGACTGTCGACGGTACCCGGGTGGCACCGAGTACTCCAGCATCTTGCGCACCGTGTCCCGGTGCAGCCCGAACACCCGGGCAGCCTCTCGCGTGCTCATCCCTTCCACCATGCAGGCCCGGCGCACTCGAACGTACAGTTCCACTTTGTACATCCTTCACACCTTCCATCGAGTTGCCTCCAACTCTATAGAAGGCGGCGGGTGGTCCAGTTTTGCAGCGCCACTCCCGGACGCTCACCCCCGCCTCGCCGGTCCATTATTACTCCGCCCTTTACACCGGAACAGCCCCGACGGCAGCCGGCCCCCAGCCAAGTCACTCTTCAGAACGCTGTGGACCTCCTCGCCCTTGCCGCACCTCTGTCTCGACCACCAGATCAACTCATCTGCCGCAATGCTCCGGTTGGTCACCACTCCGAAGACCTTGTACCAGCCTCTGTTGGACAGCTCCATCGCGGGGAACGGAAGCTCCATCTGCCCCTCCATTCCCGGCAGAGGCTGTTCGATCAACCGCTCCCTGGTAGCTATGAACCGATACTCAGGGCTGTTCTTGGAGTGCCCTATCCAGTTGGGCACGAAGTTCACATCAGCCCACTGCTGACCCGTGTCCACACGATGCTCCCCAACCTTGCGGTACAGCGTCTGCCAGTCTTGCTCGGCGACCTCGGACACCGCACGGCGGAACTCCGCCGTCACGTCGACCCCAACCGCAAACTCGATCACCCCGAACCGCTCGTCTCTACCCTCCGCGCAGTACCGCAGCAACTCCCGCTGGTACCCCGCCGTATCCGACCTCAGCATCACCTTGTCCACCCCCGCAGGCAGACGGCCCAGCGCTTCAATCAACACTCGCAACTGCTGATGGCCCGCAGGTACGTTGCCGTCCCTAAACTCCGAATGCACGATCAACTCGGCCTCTGACCAGTAGGTGATCAGCGGCTGGTACGCCCTGTACTTCTTGTAGCTGGGGAGCGCCTCGTGCTTGCGCGTCTCCACCAGTGTGGCATCCATGTCCAGAGTGGCCTCGGTCTGAGGCGAACGGCTCTGCACGAAGCCCACCAGGTCGGCGTTCACCTTGCGCAGACCCTTCATAGCTCCATTGGGAGCAGGTATGAATGCTCTGTGAGCTTCCCGCTTCGCCTCCTCGCCCGCGTCATGGAACCTCTCCAGATACCGGAACACCGCAGACTCCGACGGCACGCTCCGACGACGCTCGACTCGCCATCTCTTCTCCAACGCCCTGCGCTCGCTGAGACGCATACCACAGGTCTCGAACTCTCGAAGCATCCTGCACAGCCCTCTGTCCTTCTCAAGGAGATCAAGGTCGGACACCGACTCGCCGCCTGCCAAGTTCAGCAGCATCAGCGAGATGATCATCTGGCTGTCCGTCCAGCCCTGACCTCTCTCCCGCAGTCTCACGTGGCGCTCTACCGATGACCTCAAACCCGCTGCTTGCATCAACTCCACGTACGTCATCAGGCCGGACAGCCCCGTCATACCCGTCGAGCCCTTCTCCTGCTCGTACTGGAATGCCAGTAAGCCTTGCTTCATAATAGCTGCACCTCGTTGGTGATCGTTTCTCTTGGTCAAGAAACATCTTAGCCCGCTTCGTGGCGGGCGCCAACGAGGTCCTTCTCTTATCTAGGTGGGGAATCTGGGGCTCAGGCTTGGCAGCCAGCGGGCAAGGTCGAGATCGAAGAAACCACCCCTGCTGCCCGCGCTGACGGCGGGCCAGGGCCAGACGGGCCGCCAGGGCCAGGGCGTCGTCCAGGCCCTCAGCCACGTTGACGCCGCGGTCCGCAGCCGGCCGGCCCAGGACGCAGACCGCGCCGCGCATGGCCCCGATGGAGCGCATGGCGAGACCGTCCGGCCCGTCAATGTCCGGCGCTGGCCGACCGTCGACGTCGACGCTGACCAGTTGCACACCGGACGGCTCTAACTGTCTGGGCGGGGCAAAGGCGGCCAGGAGCCCGCCGACCGAGGGCGGCCCCTCGGCTTGAAGCCACCGGACGGATGGCGGGAGCTGCAGGTCGGGCCGCCACAGGTGACGTGCGGCCAACCAGCGCCGCGCCGGATGCTCCGAGTCCGTGGGGATCGGCGCGGCGCTGGCCCACTTCTTTCGCGCCAGCTCCCGCAGCAGAACCTCAGAGTGGGACGCTTCCTTGCCAGCGGCGTAGCCCTCGGCATAGCCCTCGGCATAGCCCTCGGCATAGCTTCGGCTCTTGTCGTGCTTCATCCCGTCGCCTCCCTCGCCGCGGCCCTCGCGGCCTGGCGCTTCCGCCACAGGTCGCGCTCCCGCGCACAAGCTGGGCTGCAGGTCAGCGTGTGGGGCGCGACAAGTGGCGTGGTTCTGCTATCTCGTCGGAGCACATGGTGCAGGCTGCCATCAGGCCCGCCCGCCCGGGCAGTGGTCAAGATCGAGGGTAGCGCCCGACGCGCCTGCGCCGGCAAAGGCATGAGCCCCGTCCGGGTGCACCACCTGGGCCGGCCCCCGGCCCCCTAAAGCGGGCGGCCCGCCAGCTAACTTGAACTGTCTCTTATATTATATCCGCGGTTTTATGCTCTCTACACACATCTTTATCACGACAGGTATAGTTAGGTAGGTTGGGGGGAGAAAATGGTCGGCGAACAGGTCGATGAACAGAACGACAGGGATCGGGATGTCGTTGCCACGCACCTCGACGGCCTTCACGCGCCGGTCACGCCACAGCCCAAGCCTGAGCCCACGCCTGAGCACGACTACTATTGCTGCTGGCTGTCAGACTGCCAGCGATGCGCGGACTACGCTGACGGCTACACAGACTCTGCCCTCGACGCGCGAGAGTGGGGGCTGGGAGAACACGAGCCGGACTGCGACTGCTCTCCGTGCGAGACTGTCCGCGAGGTGATCCGCTCTTTCGTAGGGATGCTCCGCTCTGAACATGGACCGCAAGACACCGGCAGGAGGTGAAGGGGAAGATGTTCGACAAACTGAACGGCAGGTCTCGGGGTGTCTTGGACGCGCTCCGCGAGGGCCGACACGCGCCGGTCTTGCCTTCGCCCGCGCCCGAGACCCGTCCCTGCGTGATTTGCGAGTCCACACTGACGGCCGAGCGCGTCAGGCGCTATCCGCGAGCTCTCACCTGCTCAACCGACTGCTCCATCGAGCATCAAGTCCGTCTGAATCGCGTCATCGGACGCGAGGGTCAGCGCCGACGTCGCGCACGTCGCAAACAGACCGCAGACGCCGGCAGGGGAATCGGGGGAGAGGCTGGCCCCACTGACGGGGGCACGGACGGGCTGGGGCGCTCGCTCTCCGTCGATTCCAGCGGCCAGGTGCGCTAGTGCATCCGTTGAAGGATTGATTCTCTCGCAAAAAGTCTGTGCAGGTCGAATTAGAACAAACGTACCCACGCCTGGGTACAATATACAGTCTCTGTTCCGTATACTACCCCAACATACGGCAGCGCTCAGATGTGCTAAATCGCTGGAACTTCCTCAAAACGGGTTTTTACGAGGGAATCAAAGTTTGATCGCTTGGTGGAGTACGTACGGCACAACTATGTCTGCTACAAGCCCGACCTGTGGAAATGCCCTGCAAAGCATTGGGCCCACAGTTACACAATCCTGCCAGCCGAAGCCAAGGGCGAGTTCCTTCACCAGTTGATCACAGAGTCCGCCAGGACCAAGTTGGCATGGGACAGTATAAGTCTGATCGCGCAGGAAGGGTTACGGACGCGGACGAAGGCTGAGAGTTCCGGGGTTTACAGGAAGAGGCCTGGCTAGATATATGGACACCATCATCGGTCTCGCCGCCGCGATAGGGCTCGCGGTTATCATGTGGAAGGTCTGGTTTGTGGATGCCAGAGAGAAGAAGCTCGAGCAATACGTCACGGTTATTCTCCTTGTGATATTGGTCCTTGCGCTTCTCAACGACCCGATCATAGGTGAGGAGTTAGGGGCTGAATACCGGCCTTCGCAGAGGTGACGAACGAGCGTGGATGATCGTCGCATTTATTCAAGGAACTTCAGAAACCGGGCACCAGCTGCGGGCGCTCAGGGACTACGCAAAGAAGAACGGCTACATCGTCGCCCGTGAGTACGTGGACGAGGCTGAGAGCGGTCGCATCGCCGACCGTCCCGAGTTCCGCAAGATGATCGACGCGGCCACCAAGCCCAGTGCCCCATTCCGGGAGATTCTGGTCTGGAAGTTCTCCCGCTTCACCCGCAAGCAGGAGAACGCCGTCGCCTTCGAGTCCATGCTCCGGCGCAAGGGAGTTCGCGTCGTCTCCATCACCGAGCACGCCGACGACACGCCCACCGGCAAGCTGATGGAGGCCATCATCGAGAGCGTGGACGAATTCTACTCGGAGAATTTGGCCCAGGAGGTCACGAGAGGGATGCGGGAGTCCGCCTCTCGCGGCTTCTGGGTTTCCAGCTACGCCCCCTTCGGCTACAACCGGGTGATGGTGCAGGACGGGGCCAAGAAGCGCCCCACCTTCCGTACACGTCGGTCGAAACGGAGCGTGGCGCGGGGGGTGGTGCTTTCACCCATCGGGTGCCTCCAGAGTGGGTACGTTATCAAGAACTAAAGCTGTCGATCACGATCAGTCTAGCACTCATGATAACTGCTATGCTCCGCTATTCGGCTACAGCGGTCGCCTATGTTACTGCTTACGGCACGCCCGGCAGGGTTGATATGGGAAATGTGGGTTCAGGAACGTCAGCCTCGTCCCTGACTAGTCTTCTGTGAGTGGGCGCTCAACTAGTACCGGTTCCATGTGTATTTGACAAGTATAAGAAATAGGTTAGTCTTATGTATGATCCTATAGGGAGGACATACGAAGACATGGCTGCTCTCAAGTACAAGGTGGAGTTGAACGAGTCGGAACGGACACATCTCAAGCAGATGGCGAGTCGTGGCGAGACTTCGGCCCGTAAGGTCAAGCGAGCGCTGGTGTTGCTGAAGGCGGACGAAGGCATGACCGACCGTGACATCGCCAGCGGCCTATTGATAAGCGCATCCACGGTGGGACGTGTGCGCACGCGGTTTGTGAAGGAGGAACTCGACAGCGCACTCAATGAGCGCCCTCGACCGGGACAGAAGCGCAAGTTGGACGGCAGACAGGAAGCACATCTGATAGCCATCGCGTGCAGCGACGCACCCGAAGGACACGCGGATTGGACGATCCAACTGCTTGCCGACAAGGTGGTGGCGATGGGGTTTGCCGAGAGCATCTCCCTCGAGACGGTGCGCCAGATACTCAAAAAAACGAACTCAAGCCGTGGAAGAAGAAGGAGTGGTGCATCCCGGAGGTGAGCGGGGAGTTCGTGGCTCGAATGGAGGACGTGCTGGACCTGTACCACGCAGACTACGACCCGGACCATCCCGTGGTCTGTTTCGACGAGACATCCAGGCAACTGGTGGCCGATAAGAGACCGGTCATCGGGGCCAAGCCGGGTCGGGTGGAACGATATGACTACGAGTACAAGCGAAACGGCACTCGAAACCTGTTCATGTTCTGTGAGCCGAAAGCTGGCTGGCGGCATGTCGAGGTGACCGAGCGGCGCACTGCTGTGGACTTCGCTCATCAGATGAGGTGGCTGGTTGATGATGCATACCCTCACACAGAGACGATACGGTTGGTGCTGGACAACCTCAACACTCACAAGCTGGGCTCGTTGTACGATGCCTTCAAGCCAGCCGAAGCGCGGCGCATCGCCAAGCGCCTGGAGTTCCACTACACTCCTCTACACGGCAGTTGGCTGAACATGGCTGAGATAGAGTTGAGCGTATTTAGCAACCAGTGTCTCAACCGTCGAATCAGCGACGAGGTGATACTGAAGCGAGGGGTCTCGGCGCTGGAACGTAAGCGCAATGAGGCTGTCGCCGTCATAGACTGGCGCTTCTCCACTCAGGACGCTCGTACTAAACTTCAACACATCTATCCATCATATTCAGATTGAAACGGTACTAGTGCTACGCGGGCAGCCTCTCGCGTGCTCATCCCTTCCACCATGCAGGCCCGGCGCACTCGAACGTACAGTTCCACTTTGTACATCCTTCACACCTTCCATCGAGTTGCCTCCAACTCTATAGAAGGCGGCGGGTGGTCCAGTTTTGCAGCGCCACTCCCGAACGCTCACCCCCGCCTCGCCGGTCCATTATTACTCCGCCCTTTACAATGCCGCATGCCGGAGGGCTCTCTCCGTAGACCTGATCGACGTGCGCCGTCTCGAGCGCATACTCGTCGAGGCCCTGGAGCAGGAGGCCACGCAGCCGGAGCCTCCACCGATGCCCCCAGGTCGATTCGCCAGGCCGGGCGCCGTCTTCGCTCGTGCCAACGGCCGCACCGCTCAATCAGCACAAGGAGAACGCCCATGACCACCACGACTGAACTCACCCCGCTGCTCAAGCGCCTCAAGCTCGGCGCCGTGCTCAACACCCTGCCGGAGAGGGTCGCCCTCGCACGCAGGGAGCAGCTCGACTACGCATCCTTCCTGCAGATCATACTGACCGATGAGATCAACCGCAGAGACCACAGGCGGCTCGAGCTCCGCCTACAGAGGGCCGGCTTCGAGCAGACCTGCCGCCTCGAAGACTTCGACTGGTCCGCATCCATCACACTCGACCGACGACTCCTCGACGCCGCCTTCTCCCTCCAGTTCCTGGCGCGCAACGAGCACGTCCTGCTCGTCGGACCGGTCGGCGTGGGCAAGAGCTTCATCGCTCAGGCCCTCGGATATGCTGCCGTCAGAGCCGGCCATACCGTCCGCTTCGTACATGCCGACGACTTCTTCAGGGCCATGGCTCAGGCCAGGGTGGACCACTCCACGGACAAAACCTTCCGCTCCTTCCTCGCCCCGGACCTGCTCATCCTCGACGACCTCGGTCTCCACAGGATGACCCAACAGCAGTCCATAGACCTCTACGAGCTGGTCATCGCCAGGCATCGTACCGCCAGCTTCGTCATCACCTCCAACAGGGCGGTCGACGAGTGGCTCGGACTCTTCGACGACTCCATCCTGGGCAACAGCGCCCTCGACCGGCTCGCCAACGCCAGCTACCAGATCGTCATAGAAGGCGCCAGCTACCGCGAACGCTTGTCACCCCACAGGGCCCTGCTCGACCGAAAGGAGGTGGTTGACCCTCAAACCTAACGGTGATAATAGTCCATCTACAGGCCCACAGGGTGGCTCAATGACCCTGGCGACGACTGGCCCATAGGTCCTGGCGATTGACAGTCCAAGTCCAAGTTCCAGCTCTCGTAGATTCCTGTGTAGCCAGTGGGCGACTGCAATCGGCTTGTCGTCTTGCCTTCGCCGCCAGCGCTCTCGGACTGGCCGGAGGTCTGGGTATCCCAGTAGCTGTCGCGGGCGGTCCCTCCGCCTGCGAAGTTGTTGCCGTCGAGGCCGCCTGCGTCGCCGGAGTCACTGGTCAACCTCGCCCCGGAGACCTTTGCCCTGGTGGCCGCAGCAGGGGTTCAATAACCCACGAAACTAGCGCTACGACTGGCACAAAAAATGGGGCAAGACCAGAGAACCCCTTTGCGGAGAGCTTCAACGGCCGACTACGAGACGAATGCCTGAGAATCGACTGGCTCATGAGCTTGAGTCATGCCAGCCTGTCCAACTTGGTATCGCTGATCCTCAGCCACAATTCCATTTAACATTACACCGTGTTGAGCAGCAATCCCCCTGTACGCGCCCGTTTTGTTTGATTTAGGTACTGAGTCAATTCCCGCCGTCAAGCATGGAGACTCTAACGGTGTGAGTATCTCCTGTGTCTTCGACGACAGTGATTTCATAACCCTTTACAGTGATGCTTGTTCCTACCGGTAGGATAGGAGACTGGTCCAAGATGCCCTCTCCGCCGTCGGTAGCGAATCTGATGGGCAATTCGCTCAGTGACGAATCCACCGTGTACACCAGGACGCCGTCGTTGTTTACGACATCTCGGTCGTAGCCCTTCAGTTGAAGTGAATCAAAGCCGCGATCTCTTCGGCTCTCTATAACTATTACTTCAGTCTCGCCTACCGGGACTGCAATCATTGCCACTCCGTCACCGGGCTGATCAATCGCGGTCAGAGTAACGGTAGCTGACGGCTCGACGATGCATCGTATCTGTGAAGGTTCAAGCCAACCGAGTTGCCATCTGCTCCATGCCAGCATCGCGTACGGTGTCTGGCCGAAGCCGAATCCTCTTGTCGCACTCCTGGGCGCAAGGTAGCTGCCTTGCAGTCCCATCAACCCGGCCTCCACCCCTACCCATTGCATATCAGCTGGCGGGGACGGGATATCAGAGTAATTCTTGGGATACAGATCCGTGAGTCCGAGCACATGAGCCAATTCATGTGTGCCGGCGAATCCCCAACCTCCAGCGGTGTCATTTATCACGTATTCAAGAAGGAGGCCGATGTGAAGAGTCGGTATCAGCTTGTCGCTGATTTGGACGGCGCCGCCAGCAAGCCCGCCGAAGAAGTATGCGCTCGGTAGCACAGTGACTACTACATCAATCTCTGAGAAGTCCATCTCCTCGAGGGCAAGCTCAACCGCCTCGACGCTAATGTCTTCCGATACGGTGCCATCCAAGAACTCCAGACTATCGGTTAAGAAGGCGGCGAGGCTGTGGCGAGCTCGAAGCCAGCCGTGCAGAGGCACCATCTCGACGTCAAGTTTCCCGTAACTGGCCGTCTCCAAGTATTCCTCAATCGCAACAAGATTTGTGCGGTCGAACGCATATTCGTCGTGTTCGGCTTCCTCGCGCGTGGAGTAATCTGCAACGACATCTGGAAAGTCAACGAAGAGCACCGCTATCCGCAACTTGCCGACGGACGGTACCCACGTAGGGCGCGGAAAGCCGACCGTAAAACCTCCTGGCCAAGGGTCGGGGGGACGACACTCGAGAGCGCTGGCCGGAGCGGCCTCCTGCGGGAGGCGGGACTGCCAATCGTCGGGCGCCGCCACGTCCTGGTTAGGTTCATAACGCTCGACTTGCGCGCAGCCTTCTTCAAGACCATCCCGGCTTCCTCCGTGCGCACTGACAATGTAGATCTGCGACCACCCTCGAGCAATGGAATTTACGAATAGGAGTAGTTCTCCGTCGGGCGACCAAGCCGGTTCTCTGCTGTCGCCTGGAAGGTAACTAATGCGCCTTTCATCAGTGCCGTCAGCATTGATCAAGACAATGGCGGTGCATTCACCCAGGTCCCTGGTGTATGCGATTTGTGAAGAATCGGGAGACCATGACATTCCTCCGCGCGCATGCGCATGGTTCGCGACAATCTCTCGCCTGTTGGAGCCGTCAGGCGCCATTAGCGCCAGTTGGCCCTGCCCTGTCACATACCCGATAGTGGCGCCGTCGGGCGACCATGATGGGCTACTCTCCTTCGTAGAGCGGGCAGTGAGCGGTGTCTCGTTTGAGCCGTCAACGTCTATGGTCACGATTTGGCTACCGCCGTCAGTGAAGGCTCGTTGGAAGACTATCTGGTTTCCATCTGGTGACCAGGAAGGGCTATTGTCCCACTGGGGGCCGCTCGTCAACTGCACCATGTTGGATCCATCTGCTTCAATCACCCAGATGTGCCGCGCCCAGTAGCCGTCGTCGCTCCCGAGGTTCTCCGCAGCAAAGGCCAACCTAGTACCATCCGGAGACCACGCAGTCCAGCTGGCGGCGCTCGCAACACTGCTGCCTGGCTCATATCGATAGAGGTCACGCAGATGCTCGCCGTCGCGCTTCATAACCGACACCCCGAGGTTCTGCACGTAGGCGATTTCGGCACAATCTGACCTCCACGAGGGAGAGTTGTTGCCTCCCAACAAGCCGGTGACCGGCACGGGGGTATCGTAGGTTCCATCTCCGCATGAACCGGGCACAGGAGGCACCAACCCCAAAGGGATGATCGGCGGACCCGCGGGCGTAGGTGTAGGTGTGGCTGTGGGCGTAGGTGTCGGCGCCATGGTGGGCGTAGGTGTAGGCGTCGGTATCGGTGTGGGAGTCGGTTGGGGCGTCGAAGTAGTCGCGGGTTCCGGCGTCGGTTCTGGCGTGGGTATGGCCGCGGGCGTTACGGTGGGAGTGGGCGTGTTGGTCGGTGCAGACGTAGGCGTGGCCGCGGGCGTTACGGATGGGGTGTTGGTCGGTGTAGGCGTGGCCGTCGGCGCTGGGGCGACGGCAGGCGTCGCTGTGGAGGTGGGACTCGGAACGGTCCTGGCCAACGGCGCAGGCGTCTCAGCGTCGGAAGGCTGCCCATCGGAAGACTGGAAGAGTGAACATCCGGTCAGGAGTATGGCAAGTATCGCGCCGGCGACCGGCAGACTGATAATGGACTTTGACATTTCCGTCCTCCCCTGGTGCGAGATGAAGCGCCAACAATCGCGTCCACATTAGCCCTCCCCTTTACGCGCCGTAAGGTTCGTTTGTACCTAATGTGAGGGGTGCTTTTGTACCTGTCTGATGGGGTACGATTGAACCTTACCGACGACGCCGAGCGGCGTACACTACTGGAGTCGAGGCTTGGATTTGCAGACCACGCCACGCGATGCGGTTGCAGAGTCCCGCCGGGCGGTCGATCGTACCGATCGGGACGACCTGCGCTACAACCTGAGGATTTCGGTATGGGTACGATGGTTTCTTCTAACGGCCTGGCTGTTGCAGTTCAACTACCGGCCCAACTTCGCGGACCCTGCCTATGTGCCGACCACGCTGTTGGCGGTATCGGTGCTGGCCCTCAACGGCTACGTTCACTACCGCATCCGGTCGCATCGGACGGTCACGCGGCACTGGGCGCTGGCTCTCAGCGTGATGGACGGGGCGATGATTACGGCGGGCATCGCCATCTCATCAAGTGGATTCCACAACACCTTCTTCGTGCTGTACTACCCCGCGCTCGCCATGTTCGCCGTAGTGTTCACCTCCTTCAGGCTCAGCTTCGCCTGGGTCACCATGGTTGCGGTGGTGTACGCCGCGTTGAGCCTGGTGTTGGAGCCGGGCGTCGACTACGAGATCAAGGAGGAAAAGGTACTGTTCACCAGGATTGCCGTCATGTACACGGTCGTCGCGGCGGTCAACCTGGTCTCCAGGTTCGAGCGGATCAGAAGGAGAGAGGCAGTGGAGCGGGAAGGTGAGCTTCAGCGGGAGCGGATCGAACTCTCGCAGACTATTCATGACACCATCGCCCAGTCCGCTTATATGATGGGCCTGGGCATCGAGACCGCGATAGAGCTGGCGAAGGCCCAGAACGACGACGGCAGCGACGAACTGATCGCCAAGCTGGAAGCGGTTCATGCCCTGTCGAAGTCGACCATGTGGGAGTTGAGACATCCCATCGACGCGGGACCCATCTTCGAGGGCAGGGAGTTCGGCCGGGTGCTGCGTTCCCACGCCTCCACGTTCACCACGATCACGTCGATCCCCACCGGGGTGGAGCAGTCCGGCAGGGAGCCGCGGCTTTCCACCGTTACACGGGGGCTGCTCTTCTCGATAGCCCACAACGCCATGACCAACGCATTCAGGCACGCGCGCGCCGACAGGGTCGCCATTGCGCTGAATTTCGAGGCCGACAGGCTCCGCATGTCCGTAGCCGACAACGGGATTGGCCTCCCCGACGACTACGCGGAGCGCGGCCACGGATTCAGGAACATGAGGAGGGACGTCGAGCGCATGGGCGGCAGCCTCGACGTGGGTCCGGGCGAGTCGGGACGCGGCACGATGGTAACCTGCGTGGTCCCATATGACGCAAATCGAGGAGGCGCGTAGCTTGGCGCCGAACAGACAGATCAGGGTGATGCTCGTGGACGACCATGAGATCATGCGTGACGGCCTGCGGGAGGTGCTCCAGCGCGCCGGGGATTTCGATGTCGTGGGGCAGGCCGGAGACGGTGCGGCCGCGGTGAGGGGCGCGCAGAGTCTCCGGCCCGACGTAGTCATCATGGACGTCATGATGCCGCTCAAGAACGGCATCGACGCGTGTCGCGAAATCACGGAGATGCTCCCGAACACAAAGGTCTTGATGTTGACGGCCGCATCGGAGGAAGATGCGGTAATGGAGGCCGTTGCCGCGGGCGCAACCGGCTACCTCCAGAAGTACTCCGGCAAGGAGAAGCTGCTGCGTACCGTCCGCGACGTGGCAGAGGGAGAGTACCGCATTCCCGGCGACGTGATGAAGCGCGTGTTCGCCGGACTCCGCGCAGGGGCGCCGCAGCCGACTCACGAGCTGAACAGGCTGACCGCGCGGGAACAGGAGATACTCACGCTGTTTGCGCGGGGCCTGTCGTACGCTGAGATCGCTGAAGCCAGGGGCAACCAGCCGGTGACGATACGGAACGGCGTCTATGGCATCCAGGACAAGCTCGGCATCGATACCAAGCAGGAGCTTGTGGTGTGGGCAGTGCGTAGCGGCCTCTTGGACGATTATCAGATAGGGAGATGAATTTCACCGTGCTCCACTCAATCCCGGATTGCGCTGAGGGCGGACGGCTCGATGAGTCGCAGGAGCGTGATGGCGGTCGTGGTTAGAGCACCAGTGTAGCTGACATCATGGTTAACTCTGACCGGGTACTCGCCTGGCTTGGCGCTACAATTGTCGTGCAGCCGACCTCGGTAGGTTCACAGAGCCCCCAGCCACATCTCGAAGACGGTTCTGTCTACCATCAAAATAGGCCCACCCAACTGGACAAAATCAAGAACCTTCGTGTTGAGGTTCACTCTCGCGCTGTAGATCTCCTCAGATGTGAGCCTCTGACACCTCCTGCTTCAGGGTGGTGGGTTGGGACTATTACTATCTGGTCATCTTGATGGACGACCCCTCTCGCCCAGTCGTAGATAAAGGGCAGACGGAAGACATGCGGTGGCCCGGCAACCCCCTTGCGCTTCCCCAGGTGCCTCAACTCTCCCTACTCTATAATACGGTCCGCCCGAGATAGGGCGGCGAGGCAGCGGATCTCCGCAACCCAAAAGGACGGTGACAGCATTGACTCGACACCCGCAGTTCACGATACGCCCTGCTACGTCGGACGACGTACCACGGCTTCTCGCCTTTATCCACGGCATGGCGGAGTACGAACATCTCACACATCAAGTGACGGCGACGGAGGAGGCCCTGCTGGCGTCGCTGTTTGGCGATCCGCCGGCGGTGGAAGCACTGCTGGCGTTTGTGGATGGCGAGCCGGCGGGATTTGTCGTCTACTTCCACACCTACTCCACGTCCCTCGCCCGGCGGAGCATGTATCTGGAGGACCTCTACGTGTCCCCTGAATACCGACGTCGTGGGCTGGGCACGCTGCTACTGCGACGCGTGGCGGCCATCGCGGTGGAGCGCGGCTGCGGTCGCTTCGAATGGCTGGCCCTGGATTGGAACACGGACGCCCACCGCTTCTATGAGCATTTGGGTGCGGAGATGCTACCCGAGTTGCGCGTCTTCCGCATCCACGGCGATGCCCTTAGTCAGCTTGCGGAAGACGAGGACAGATCGACGCACTAGCTAGTGCAGCAACCATTTCCAGAGGAGGTTCAAACTGTCATTAGGGGCGAGGTGACATCTTGGCAAAACTGTTTGAACGAATTGTGTAGATCGCGCCACTGCTCCCTGCTCACAGCTCTTGCTCATCAACGACTCCCTGCTACTGGACTGGGCCCATCATACTCCCAAGCACTCGCCAACCGTGTTTCTCGGACGGGCTACTAGGGGTATAGGGAACTCGAACCGCCGCGAAGCAGTCTATGAAGGCGTGGAGCCCGAGTACTGGGGCTGGTGGGCTAGCGTGTCCTGTACTGCGAACTTTGGTTCAAGGTTCAGCGCGACGCGGGCAGGGCCGCCATGATGCTTCTTGAAATCCTCTGCCCTCCTGCACCATATTACCCGTTCTAGTGCGTCGCTACGCTTAAAGAGCCCCCAGTCACATCTCGAAGATGGTACCACCTACCATCCACTTAGGCCCGCGGCACCCCGCCCAAGAACGAGAACGCCGAGACGTGACCGTCGCAGAATGCCTCGGTCGTCTCTGCGGGGTAGGCCTTGACGAAGCATGCGTCGCTGTGGGGAAGGTCCAGCACGAAGTAGTGGACGGTCTGCTCCACTCCTCCGATGACCGCCTTGGCCTGGTCGAAGTCGCACTGGGCATGTCCCGCGGGATGGGAGAGCGGAACGTACATCTCCCGTGTCCGGCGCCGCCGCTCGCGCACGGAGTCCTTGACTATCCTGTACTTACCGGTGAAGCCGTGCTCCGCTCTCAGACGCTCGTAGATCCGCTTCGCCGTGTGGCGCTGCTTCCTCGGAAGACTACGGTCCTCTTCCAGTATCCGGTCGATCACCCCGCGGTACGGGTCCAGCTTGGGGCGACGCGGCGGTGACGGTCGACGGTACCCGGGAGGCACCGAGTACTCCAGCATCTTGCGCACCGTATCCCGGTGCAGACCGAACACCCGGGCAGCCTCCCGAGTGCTCATCCCCTCCACCATGCAGGCCCCGCGCACCCGAACGTACAGCTCCACCTTGTACATCCTTCACACCTTCCATCGTGTTGCCTCCAACTCTATGGAAGGCGGCGGGTGGTGCGGTTTTGCAGCGCCACTCCCGAACGCTCACCCCCGCCTCACCGGTCCATTATTACTCCGCCCCGTGTGTTGACGTTCAGGGAAAAGGTCCTCGCTAACTGGCCAGCAGAAATGTCACATTCAACTTATGGAGAATGTGACTTTGACGCCCAAAGAACAGACGAGACTCAAGATCCTCAACAGCCTGCTGGTTGAGCACATGACGCTGGATCAGGCGGCTACACTCATGGGTGTCAGCCCGCGACACACCCGGCGTATCCTTGCGGCTTACCAGGAGAAAGGCGCTGCCACCGTTGCTCACGGTCTCCGGGGCCGCAAGCCGGCCAACGCAACTCCCGAGCCCGTTGCAACCGCTGTGGTTCACCTGGCTCGCACCAGGTACGCAGGGACCAACCACACCCATCTCAGCGAGTTGCTGAGCGACCGCGACGGCATCGACATCGGCAGGACCACCCTGCGGCGCATCCTGGTCAACGCCGGGTTGAGCAGTCCGCAGCGCAGGCGCCAGCCAAAGCACCGGGTACGCCGCCAGCGAATGCCCCGGCAGGGAATGCTGATCCAGATGGACGGCAGTCATCACCCGTGGTTGGGGGACCGGATTCCACCGTTCACGCTGCTGATCGCAGTGGACGATGCCACCGGCACGGTGGTCGACGCCCTCTTCTGCGAGAAGGAGGACGCCCACAGCTACTTCCTGCTGATCCAGCGCCTCTTGCAGCGCCGCGGCATTCCCCTCGCCCTGTACACCGACCGGCACGGGGTCTTCAGGCACACGCCCGGCTCCGGCCTCCCCGGGATGCCAACCCAGTTCAGCCGGGCCATGGACGAACTGGCGATCCAGATGATATTCGCCCTCTCTCCCCAGGCCAAGGGAAGAGTGGAGCGGATGGCGGAAACTTTCCAGGACCGCCTCGTAACCGAACTGCGGCTGGCAGGGGCGAGCAGCATCGGGGAAGCCAACAGCGTGCTGGACCAGTTCCTGCCGCGATTCAACCGGCGTTTCCGTGTCCCACCGCAACACCCTGAGCCTGCATTCCGGCCCCTGGACCCGGAGCTGTGCCTGGAACAGATCCTGTGCTTTGAGCACCGCAGAAAAGTGGCCCGGGACAACACGGTGAGATTCCAGCTGCATACCCTGCAGTTGCTGCCAGAGCGGGAACGTCCCAGTTATGCCGGGGCGGCTGTGGAGGTCCTGCAAGGACTGGCCGGCCGGCTGTCGGTGCGGCATGAGGGACGCATCATCTCCTCCCAGGAGGCGCCACCCAGTCCGGTATTTCTCCGGAACGGCCACGGAGGCTCCGAAAGTGTTCCTGTCCGATCCTCCAGCGCCAACGGATTGGGCGAACACTGGATCTCGACTCTCGAACCGCTGGACTCAAGGGCAGAGGACGAGAATGGTGGCGGTCTGATCACTGACGGCGCGGCCACGCCCGGCAGGCCCGCAGCCGCCCCTACGCGCAAGCCGACGTTCCTTCAGAAGGAGCGATGGAAGGCGATTCAGAAAGCCCGTCGCAAGGGGATGTCGCTTCGGGCAATCGAACGGGAATTGGGAATCCACAGGGCCACCATCAAGAAATACACGGACGCTGAGGGTCCGCCAACGCGACAATCCCGCGTGGTTTCCGAAACGTCATCATCTGATACCATCGAGGCTTAACCGAGTGACATTTTTGCTGAACACTTAACCGGACATTTCCCCTGAACTTCGACACCCTTTACAGGAGGAGACCACTACAACCTTGATTCTTCGGGCCACGCTGGATAGATCCCACGTGCACAACTGGCACAGTGACGACGAGGAGTTCGTGAATCTTGATTCCCTCGTAAAAACCCGTTTTGAGGAAGTTCCAGCGTTTTAGCACATCTGAGCGCTACCGTATGTTGGGGTAGTATACGGAACAGAGACTATATATTGTACCCAGGCGTGGCTACGTTTGTTCTAATTCGACCTGCACAGACTTGTTACGAGAGAATCAATCTTGAGCTCGTCATAGACCGTGAGACAGGTGCGCTAAAGGGGTACGCATGGGAAGCACACCGGGTCCCAGAGCCCAATCGATGCCTGGTCTACAGAGAGGAAGCAATCGACGTAAAGCTAGGGATTGACCTGACGATACCGGAGTCGATCCAAAGAGACCTGGAAGCAGGTGGCTAGATGAGGGTCATACGCTGGCCGCATGAGTCTTGGTGGCCGTCTTTGTGACGATGGAAACGGACTGGATCCCCGATCCGCTGCTGCTTAAGTGGCTCGCGCTGCTGGTTCACTGGATGGACGTGGTGGGCGCCATCTACCGACTCGTATCGTCACTTTCCCCCGAGAGCCGCGCGCTCCGTTCGCACTCCCACGTCGGCCGCCGGTTAGGGGTCGTGCGCCCAGGGCGACTCTCTTACCCCAGTACTACTTGAGTACTACTCGGTTTTCGTGCTGGTCTTCCGGCGCCGATATCTCCGACGCGGAGCAGAGCTGCTGCCCTCATCCCAGAAGTAGACGACGTCACCCAAGCGGTTCACGGCGAGGCTCTTTCCCAACAGCTGCGCTGCCGCCCCGAGCCGGCGACGAATGGCAGCTGTAGTTTCGCCTTCGTCCGGAATGAGCTTACCGGCTTGGCCGGTTTCGAGTTGTCCGATGTAGTCCATGTACTGGCGCACTATCACGCCGCGCTTGCCAGTCACGGATAGCTCAAGCTGTGCGTCCTGAAGTGAAACAACCTCGAGTGTAGGCACGTTTTGTCAGGGACCTCCTGTCGATCTGGGGAACTCAAGACATCATAGCCTGAGCCTGCTCACCACAACAAGCGCTGCGGGGCCGGTGCAGAACCAAACGTCGCTAACCGAGCTACTGGAATGGCCGCCTCCGGCCAAGTTCCCGAAACAAGCTATGAGGACGCCCGCACCAGCATCCGGCAGGAGTCATCGGGAGAAGAGCATGAGTGCAAGGCAGGGGCTTTGGCAGCGATTTGGTCGTCTGGCCTCATGTCAGTCCCAGTCGTTAGCTGTATGGCCCGAGGATTCGATCTGACGATGCGGCAGGACGCGCTCAGTGCTCGAAGACGGCCGACACGGGATACGCCTCCGTCAACTCCTTGTATGCGTCTCTGCTGGCGGATGCGGCTTCCCTGGCCTCGTCCCGTTCGCGCTCCAACTCGGATGAGCTCCACTCCAAATCCCGCACAGTCCGCTCTAGCTCGTCCTCCCTCATGATGGCGCAGCGTAGCAGCTCGTCGTCGCTCAGGTACTCCGGCCCATGCATGCGCACATATACCTCCGGCCCTCCCTGACAACCTCGATCTCGCATTCGCGTAGCCACTTCTGCAACTCCCGGCGGGCGATGACCTCTTCGCTTCAATGGCCAGTTTGAATCTACTTGCCCGGATCAACATACTCTTGAAGGTCGTCGCCGGGCGCCAGGCCACACAGTAGGCGAAGGCATACAGTAGTGATAGCTTGAAGCCTCGCTAGGAGTCCCTGGAAATGCATATCGTCAAAAGTGACAAATGCTCTACCCTCGTGCACGATTTTCTTGCGCTCACCATATATATGACTGTAAAGGGCGGAGTAATAATGGACCGGCGAGGCGGGTGTGAGCGTTCGGGAGTGGCGCTGCAAAACTGGACCACCCGCCGCCTTCTATAGAGTTGGAGGCAACTCGATGGAAGGTGTGAAGGATGTACAAAGTGGAACTGTACGTTCGAGTGCGCCGGGCCTGCATGGTGGAAGGGATGAGCACGCGAGAGGCTGCCCGGGTGTTCGGGCTGCACCGGGACACGGTGCGCAAGATGCTGGAGTACTCGGTGCCACCCGGGTACCGTCGACAGTCACCGCCGCGTCGCCCTAAGCTGGACCCGTACCACGGGGTGATCGACCGGATACTGGAAGAGGACCGGCGTCTTCCGAGGAAGCAGCGCCACACGGCGAAGCGGATCTATGACCGTCTGAGAGCGGAGCACGGGTTCGGTGGCAGGTACACGATAGTCAAGGACTACGTGCGCGAGCGACGGCGCCGGACACGCGAGATGTACGTTCCGCTCTCCCATCCTCCTGGTGATGCCCAGTGCGACTTCGGCCAGGCGAAGGCGGTCATCGGAGGAGTGGAGCAGACCATCCACTACTTCGTGCTGGACCTTCCCCACAGCGACGCGTGCTTCGTCAAGGCCTACCCCGCAGAGACGACCGAGGCGTTCTGCGACGGTCACGTCTCGGCGTTCTCGTTCCTGGGCGGCGTGCCGCGGAGCATCTTGTACGACAACACGAGACTGGCTGTGGCCAGGATCCTGGGAGACGGCCGGCGCCAGCGTACTCGTGTGTTCTCGGAGCTGGTGTCGCACTACCTGTTCGAGGACTGCGATGATGAATACCGGGCCACCTCGGCCCGGGTCTGACCCCTTCGAGGACTGGCACCATTCCTTCAACCGGATCTGTCGACTCGAGTCGAGGTGGCCCGGAAGTGCCTTTGGCACGGCGAGCAGTGACTTTATAGGAGCCTGGCTTTAAGTCCCATCGCAGTCCTGTCCGCTCACCCAGCCAGAGCGCTATCCCAGAGGAGGTGGTAGAGATGACAGGAGTCGTAGATCAAGAAGGCGGTCGTTCTATTCGGGTAGTCGTCGGAGTGGATACTCACCAAGACAAGCATGTGGCAGTGGCCATTGACCGCCAGGGTGTACGGCTGGGGGAGCTTCACGCACCGGCGACTATGCATGGCTATCAGGATCTCGAACGGTGGTCACGGAGTCTGGGAGAGATTCACGCCTTTGGGATTGAGGGTACGGGTTCCTACGGGGCCGGAGTGGCTCGCTACCTGACCCGTAGGGGACATACCGTTGTGGAAGTGAATAGGCCCGACCGGTCAACCCGCTACAGGAAAGGGAAGAGCGACCCCACCGATGCGGAGATGGCAGCTCGATCAGTATTGGCGGGAGTGGCCGAAGCCACACCCAAGTCGGGGGAGGGAGAGGTGGAGATGATTCGCATGCTCAAGAGCGCCAAAGACTCGGCCGTCAAGGCTCGCACCCAGGCCTTCAATCAGATGAAGGCCCTGATTGTCACAGCCCCGGCTGAGCTTCGCGAGACCCTCGTTGGACTCACCGCCGGTGCTCTGATCAACCTGTGCAAGAGCTTCCGGCCTGGTCGTCTGGACGATCCCACGGCGGCGGGCAAGTACACCCTGCGCTCCCTTGCCCGCCGCTACCGTCAACTCAGCAAGGAGATACATGACCTGGAGGGGGAGCTGGAACGACTCACCCGTACCATATCCCCAGCCCTGGTAGACAGCTACGGCATAGGACCCGACACGGCAGCCACTCTACTGGTGGCTGCAGGGAGCAACCCTGAGCGCCTCCACTCCGAGGCTTCTTTCGCCTCCCTGTGCGGCGTCAATCCCATACCTGCTTCCTCAGGCAAGACCAATCGGCATCGGCTCAATCGCGGCGGTCATCGTCAGGCCAACGCTGCTCTCCATCGCATCGTTGTGGTCAGACTTCGGTATGACCCGCGGACCCAGTCCTACATGCGACGCCGCACCAGGGAGGGGATGAGCAAGGCGGAGATCATCCGTTGCCTCAAACGCTACGTAGCTCGCGAAGTCTTCTCTGCCCTACGGACCTCGGCCCAAACAGTTCAAGCCACGACTTGACTTCTATAGGAGCATCCGGTTCGGCCGTCCCGGCAAGGGTAACGACAAGGGCAAGGTCGAGGGGCTGGTGGGATATGCTCGCCGGAACTTCCTGGTGCCAGTGCCGTCGTTCCCGAGCTTCGATGCGCTCAACGCCTACCTCGAGGAGAGGTGCCTGGAACGGATGGGGAGACAGCTGCGTGGGCACAGGGAGACGATAGGCCAGCGGATGGAGCGTGACCTGGAAGCCCTGCTGGCGTTCCCCGCCGTGCCATACGACGCCAGCGACAAGCACGTGAGCCGTGTCAGCTCCCTGTCCCTGGTGCGGTACCGGACCAACGACTACTCGGTGCCCGTGGCCTACGGTCACAGGGAGGTGGTGGTCCGGGGCTATGTGGGTGACGTGGTGATCAGCTGCGGGGCAGAGGTGATAGCCCGGCATCCGCGCTCATACGAACGCGACGACTTCGTCTTCGACCCTGTCCACTACCTGCCGCTGCTGGAGCGCAAGACGGGAGCGCTGGACCAGGCTGCTCCTTTGGCCGGGTGGGAGTTGCCGGAGGAGTTCGGCATGCTGCGCAGACTGCTGGAGTCGAGGATGGGCAGGCGCGGCAAGCGTGAGTTCGTACAGGTGCTGCGGTTGGTGGAGAACTTCCGCAAGGAGGAGGTGTACGAGGCCGTGCGTGATGCCCTCAGGCTCGGCGCCATAAGCTTCGACGCCATCAAACACCTGGTGCTGTGCAGGATAGAGGGCCGTCCCCAGAGACTCGACCTGGAGCTGTACCCCTACCTGCCCAGGGTCACCGTGACGAAGACAGCAGCCAGCGACTACATGGCGCTCATGTCGGGGATCGGGCGGTGAGCGAGAGGTCTACGGTGCTGCTGGAGCATCACCTCAAGGAGCTGAAGCTGCCCACCTTCCTGAGGGAGTACTGCAAGGTGGCCGGCCAGTGCGCCGCCGAGGGCGTCGACCATCCAGGCTACCTGCTGAGGCTCTCTGAGCTTGAGCTGATAGACCGCCATCATCGGATGGTTGACCGCAGGATCAAGGCGGCACGCTTCCCCGCCACCAAGAGCCTCGACACCTTCGACTTCCTGGCCATGCCGTCGGTGAACAAGCACCTGGCCATGCAGCTGGCACGCTGCGAGTACGTAGACCGGCGGGAGAACGTCATCGCCATAGGCAACAGCGGCACCGGCAAGACCCATGTGGCCCTCGGTCTGGGGCTCGCCGCCTGCCAGAGGGGACTGTCGGTCGGCTTCACCACGGCCGCCTCGCTGGTCCACGAGCTGATCGAGGCCAGGGACGAGCGGCGACTGCTCAACCTCCAGAAGAAGCTGGCCCGACTCAAGCTGCTTATCGTCGACGAGCTTGGCTTCGTACCACTTTCCAAGACCGGCGCTGAGCTCCTCTTCGAGGTCTTCAGCCAGAGATACGAGAGGGGGTCGGTACTGGTCACCACCAACCTGCCCTTCGACGAGTGGACCGAGGTCTTCGGCTCGGAGAGACTGACCGGCGCCCTGCTGGACCGCCTCACTCACAGAGTTCACATCCTGGAAATGAACGGCGAGAGCTACCGCCTCAAGCAGAGCCGGCAGGCCGTCACCACGCGCTCAGCCAGCGATTCCCCTGACGCATAGGCTCCACCAACCTCGCTGCGACTAAGGGCTCCCGACGACACCCGTCGTAGGCGGACATTTTCGCTGAACATCGCCGCTCAAGTGGTACACTTTTGCTCCGCCACACGGCCTGATTTCTCTCCGCCCTTGACAGCCAGGCGCTCTGGGCCGAAATCTGGTGGTGTGATCCCATGTCAAATCCAGACGTGCATTATATGTCAGGAGCGTTCGAACCGACGAACTGACGGGACGTGCTCGGTGCTCCTAAAGGGTCGACCGACGCCGAATTCCAGCCGTGACATGGACCTACCAGCTGCTATGTCAGCAGACGCACCGCGGCGGTGCGGTCGCAGATGCCGCCAGCGACGGGTATCGCGAGGACCGCGGCGGACTCTCCGCCTCAACAGGACGAGCGGGAAGTCGGCTGTTGGGACGTGACGCTCACCGAGGACGGCGTCACGGCGGCGAACCAAGGGCGCGTCGAGATACCGGAGAGCGTCACGGAACGACTCCGGGCAGAGGCCTCCGAGACGGGCGAACCCGTCACGACCAGCACGACGCTGCGATACCAGCACGACCTCGACACCAGAGAGACGCAGTCGAGGGCGCCGAGACTCAGCGCAGCCGCGCTGGCCGAGAGGGCCCGCAGCCGTAATCAGCAGAATGGAGAGCTTGACCCGAGGTACAAGAAGATACTCGACCAGCTGAATAAGCAACAGCAACAGCGTGCTCGCGGCTGGCCCTTCGGTTCTGCCGCGAGCGCCTGCGTGACCACCAGGGGAACACGCTCCCACAGATCGTGGTGGTGCAGGAGGCCGCACCCACACGTCGCGTGGGGGGTTGTGAAGGATGGAACAAACCAGCGCCGCCCGGCCACATTAGGCGCGCGCACGATGGACCGGCGATGTGTGTAGAGAGCAAAAACACCGCGATATAATATAAGAGGCATTCCAAGTTAGCCGCGATTTCCCCACCAGCCTAGGGGGGCGGCCTGGGGGCCCTCAGCCTGATTTTCCGGCGTTTTCCCGGCCCAGTACCAAGCCACCCGGCCGAGAAAAACGCCGTTGAGAGGCCCTGAGAGATTGGTACCTGCTTAAAGACCCGCCCGAGATCGCACAGTATGCCCAGCGCGGCGAGCCTCCTATAGAAGAGTGGCCCGGGCGCGTCATTCACGCGTGAGGACCCGATGGCGGCCAGCGGCGACCCGCGCGACTGGTTCCGATATGGCCACCGCCTGCAGCTGCCATTGGCAGGGATCGTCCACCACTCGGCCATCTTGGAGTTCGACGTCCCCAGCTATCGGACCGGGGCAACTCAGAAGCGTCTTCAACAGGAGGTCTGCCGGCAAATAATAGTTGACCGCCGATCACCCGGGCTTGGCAGAGCCCAGCTGAGGCCCTGCAAGGGGTCCCCATTCTCAGAACAGAGCGTGACCCGTACAGGGCCAGCGTCACCGGTCAGCCGGGACCTCAGCGCCTGCGGGTCCGGCACGCGGACGTGGTGTGGGCCCTGCGCGAGAACTCGTGGCCTCAGTGATCACGATCATCTACTCTGCCGCGTCCCTGCGAATGACGAGGTAGAGCCCCGTCCAGGTCTCCTGGAGCAGGCCCGACCTCGCGCGGAACCCAGGCGGGACCGCTTGCAGCTATAGAGATTTCCTGTCGGCGCGCCAAAAAGGTATGGGGGGACCCCAGGATTGGGAGTGCGCCGCCCTCCCTGCCAGGCCCTAAGCACGAAAGGCGCGCGCTAAAAGGTACAGTTGCATTTACCCCCGAGATGTAGGTGCTGTACCATATCAACCTACTACATATTGTGCTGTAGGCTTACCAACCCGTGCCCAACGCGGTATATTTGCTCCATGACTCACCGCTGGACGCGAGAAAGGCCCGCCTGATGTCGCCCCCATCGGACAGCCCTTCCCACCGGCAAGCCGACGCGGCAAGGGCAGCACATACCCATCCCAAGCACAACCCACTCGGGATACCGGAAGGAGGGATCGACGAATGAAACTGCTGCCGGGGCGATTCGCCCAACTGCTCCGCATAGTCCGGTGGTTCGTCGCAGCGCACATGGAGCACATTGAAGAGGCTGCTCGAGGTACCCTGGCCTTCGGGACCGGCGGGCCCAGCGAGGAAGTAGCGATTGAGTGCCTCCTCCGGATCTTCGAGGGGAGGCATGAGGAGGCCGATAGGGAGACCATCGAGGCGTACATGAGAGCCCGGACGTGGGAGTGGTGGCAGGACTTCCCCGAACGTCGACTTCTCACCGATATGGTCCGGCGGGCCGACCGGATGAAGAAGAAAATTGGCTCTGAGTCCAGTAGACGTCCCCCGTTTCATAGCGAGGGTTTCCGGATTGCCAGGCAGATGCTGGCCGGCATCCCGGATAAGATCAGCCTGGACTCCAAGTCGGAGTACGAAGAGGTGTCGAAGCTCCTGGCGGCCTTCCTGTCGCCCCCTTGGGCGAACCCTCCCCCGAAAGGCTGCAAAGCTACATCGAGCTCTCCAAGTCCATCCCTGTCTACCGCGATGCCCTCAGGCGCCACTACGAGGAGCTTGATAGCCCCCCCAAGATCATCTTTCGCCCCGCCTTAAGGTGGCAGCGGAAGGCTGCCGGCAGGACCCGGCTTCGTCGAGCAAAGAGGAAAGTCCCGTCCCATCGCCCCGTCAATCCGGCCCTCCTTCTGCGCAACCTCCAGATCCAGATCGTCATCGGGCTCCTGGATAGACTCGGAGTACCGCCACGGGGCGAATACGTATCGGGTTGTCGCATCGTGGGAGAGGTGATTGGCCTTCACGAAGACAGCGTGAGGGGCATTTGGGAAAAAGGTTTCACGGCCGCTATGAGGAAGCATTCGAAGGCCGTGGCCGAACGCACCGGACTACTCGATACGACTGAGGCCTGAGACTCTCTCAGGCTACCGACTCCCTCCAGTTCCCTCCTCCCTCTCCGGGAGAGTCTGCTCTCCGCAGCTCGTGGTCGCCAGGGTGCTTTCCCTGGATCGTGGGGTGCCGGAGACAACGGTCCCCCCATCGATACAAAGTATCGGTAAGTGACCACTTAATACACCACTTTCGGTCGCCGCGCCCGTCTAGACTCCCCGTTGATGATCCTATTCCGGGACTGGCCGACACGCCCCACCGCACCCAGGCGCAACGGCGGTACGGAGGGGCCAGTTAGGGAGACCGCCGGTGCCACGCCTCACCCTTCCGTGCCGGCAGACAATTCCCGGACCTGTAACGGGAGGCCGGCGGCCGGACAAGCCGCCGCTGCGACCGCGCGATATGAAAGATAGCAAGAGTCGGAAGAGACGCAGCAGAGGGATGAGGCCCGAAGCAAATGGCCGGGACGAGTCCCCGGCCGAGCTGATTGCGGGCTACACACCCAAGCAGCGGGAGGCCTACCTCAGGGGCTTGCGCATCCTGGCCAAGGTAATAGACACCCTGGGACCGCTGGGAAGCGCCTGGCGCACGCCCGGCTACTGGGAGTCGCCCCAGGGGCCCTGCCGCCCCAATGAACGAGGAAAAACGGCGGGAGCTTGAACACCTGCGGCGCTCCTGGTTCTACTAAATATAGGAGATCGAGAAACCCATGCGTTCGCGAAACGCCAACAAAGCGAAGGGACTCCCGAGGCGTGCAGGACGGACTGTTGTCCGGCTGGACGCGGCGGCCCTCTGGAGGCGGCTCAACCTTCTGAACCGCTCCCAGAACTGGATCGCCAAGGAGGTCGGGATAAGCCCCGGATACCTCTCCATGCTGGTCAACGAGGGGCGAGCGCCCTCGGGACGCATCCGACGTCGGATGCAAAAGGCCCTCGGAGTGGAGAACTTCCACGAGCTCTTCAGACAGGAGGGTAACGATGAGCAATAGCACTGACGAGTCGTCCCGTCTTGACGGGACTCTGGAACTGAACCCGGACTTCGAGCAGCACCAGCCCTACGGCAGCCTGCTCCCGGCGGACTTCCCCAAGCGCCTCGAACGGCTGAAGGAGGCCAGCGGCCTCACCTGGAGCGGCCTCGCCGCCGCCATCGGCGTCGCAGATGTACCGGTGGCGCAGGAGGGTCGAGCCGTCCGGGGGAGCCCTGCACGCCCTCTACATGTTCGCAGCCCGGTTACCCGGCGGCCTGGAGATCCTCATGGGCGACGGGTTCCAGCTGACCTTCTTCAAGAACTGACCGGCTCGCCCCGGCTTGAACCCCACGGGGAGAGTCGGGCAGAGACGCCGCCGGTGTCGCCTCCACCGTCCGCGCCGGCGGCCCATCTCAAGACCTGTAACGGGAGGACGGCGGCCCGACAACTCGCCGCCTCTACTACGCAATATGAAAGAAACCAGCGGACAGAACCATCATATCGGGCTCGACGGATCGGAAGACTCGCCGAACCGCCCCACGGTCTCGTACACGCCCCAGCAGCGCAGGATCATCTGTAATGGACTGCGCATCTGGGCAAGTGTTTCGAGGCTGCATTGCCGTACGTATCGCCAATGTGACGGTAGGACCAGGTAGCCTTGAGATTGACCCAAGATCTGGAGTGACCATGAAGAGATTCTCAGAAGTGTTCAGAATGCTACGACAAAGGGCTCAGAAGTCCAGGTACCGGGTCGCCCAATACAGCGGGATAGATCAGTCTTACATCCTGAGACTAGAGACCGGCGAGAAAGCCAACCCAAGCCGCGACGTGGTGCTGATGCTAGCGCTGGCTCTCGCGCATGACTCGGATTCCGTAGGAATCCACGACGTGGAAGAGTTGCTGATGGCTGCCGGATATGTTCCCTTTAGGCGGCGGGGAAAGCCACTTCACCCCGCCGCCTGACGCCGGCCAGTTGTGCCGTAGGGCGAGAGCCGCCAGACTGCCGGGGAAACGGACTCTTTGGGATGGGATACGGCCATCGTAGTGGATGTGGGAGAAGCAGACTCACGGGAACGCTCAAGGGTTGGCTGTCGTAACCCTTACGCTTCTGAGAGGGTCGACCTGGACTGTACGGGAGGCCGATCCGACGGTGCCGGTGAAAGCCAGGCTTGTCGTGTATACAAGCATATAGTCCCCTGTTGGGCTGCGCCGAACCGGCGAATCTCACTTTTCTGCAGCCTGTTATAGCCTGCCATTCGCCGAGCGCTTCCGCCCGACGTTGGGATAGATGCGGCCATTCATCCCATTTTTGCGGCGACCTTCCCTGAAGCTGTGCCTAAAGCGTCTATCCACTGGGATGTTAAGTCGATCCAGCGGGGAGAAGGACTGACTCCTCACCGCTGCGACACTACTGGCGATGTGCACGTAGTTCTCCACCATAGCGAGAGAACTGTGGCCTAGGTTCTGCTTGAGCAAGAACACGTCTCCACCGTTTAGCAGGAAGGACGTTGCATACGTGTGACGCAGAAGGTGAGGGTGGAGCCTCGGAACTCCTGCAGATCTGCCGAGTCTCACCATCACCGACTTGATCCCGTTGGGGCTCAAAGGGTATCCGTCAATGCCAAGAAAGAAATTGATTATCCGGTCGTGGGCGGGCTCCACCCTGAAGTGCATGTAGTAGCTGACCAGAGATCTCTGACAAGCTGCGCCGAAAGCGACGATCCGCTCTTTCGAACCCTTCCCTAGCACCTTGACATAGCGATCGTCCACGTAGACGCCGTCGACCTCCAGGCTTGCCGTCTCGGACAACCTTAGACCCGTGTCGAGCATTAGCGACACGAGCGCGGCGTTTCTAGCTCCCAGCACAGTGGCAGTGTTGATAGAGCCCAAGATGGCCCTTACCTCGGACTCCTTAAGCGGTTCTATGACTCGGCCCACGGTCTTCGGCGGCCGCATATCCTCCAGAACGTGTACCTCGGTGTATCCCTTCTTCGCAATCCAAGAGAAGAACGCCCTCAACGCTCGGACGCGATTGGATATCGAGTGTGATGAGAGCGGCTTGCCCGCTCGGCTGGGGGTCTGTTGCAGATGAAGCACGAAGCTACGCGCCTCCGGTTCACCAATCTGGTCGAGACTCGTTGAGAGACCACTCTTTGTCAGCCAGTTAAGGAACAACCTCAGGACCTCGTTGTACCACTCAACAGTCCTCGGCGACTTGCCCTCCGTGCGGTTGTGTACCTCGAAGTGAGCGATCAACGTCGTGATATCGAAATTCGGCATTGCACTGGTCCTCTGGGATCGGTTCTTGGTCATCGTACTTACCTGTCCTCCCTCCGGGAAGTGTCTGCGAGGCAAGCATTCAGGTGGGCCGACCGGAATCCAGCGTAGGCAGGGTGTCGGATTAGGGGACGGACACGAAAAGAGGCCGTCGGTCATGACGGCCTCGGCGGCTTCGTACCCGCGCTCAGGGGAATTTTGGAGCGGGAGACCGGATTCGAACCGGCGACAGCCTGCTTGGAAGGCAGGAACTCTACCGCTGAGTTACTCCCGCTCTATGTCCAAGCATACGGCTGGCCATGCACTCAGTCAACAGGAGCAGGACAGTCGCGTCTTGCTCCTTAGCGCGTCTCCGCCGACTGCTCACTCCAGCCTCACCCAGATTCCCCACCTGACATGGTTGGGGGCTGCTCGGTGTGCTTTCAGGGGGTGTCCGGGTGTCGACCAGGGGTGACGCATGACATGATCGGGCATCGGACAGGGTCTCGGGTGCCGTCTTTGAGGGTATCGGCAGCGGTTCGCTGCCAATTGTGGCTGTTCTCAGGCCGAAGAAGGCATGGCCCGGCCTGGCAACTCGGCAGAGTCGCCTACAAACCGATGCTCCAGGCAGGGTCGCCCTACGCTCGATACGGCTCGGCAGCCAGCGCCAATATCCTCTGCCGCGCCCTGAGCAGCAACTCGTATGAGGGATGGCCACGGGCAAGACGGATGATCAACCTCCTGGCGTGACGCATCACACGGCCCGGTAGGGCGATCAGGGCGAAGCGCACCGCCTTCAGACGCTTGCCCACCCACTGTCCGCCCAAGACCTGCCGCTTCATGGCAGAGTTCAGGTTGAAGGCCAGCACCGATATGGCCCACCATGCGGCGTTGGCCCCGAACAGCCCCGACGGCAGCCGGCCCCCAGCCAAGTCACTCTTCAGAACGCTGTGGACCTCCTCGCCCTTACCGCACCTCTGTCTCGACCACCAGATTGTCAAACGCCAAGAGGTATGTACCAGTAGAAGGGGAGATCGCCAGGACCTATAGACCACTTCGCCAGGAGGTTTGACCACCCTGGGCGCCGGATTGGCGACCATTGCTGCAGCCTGGATGTAAGGAGCAGCGATGGCGTACAGGGAGGTGTCGAGAGTGGAGATAGCAGAAGTGGTGCGCCGCTGGCAGTCGGGCAACAGCCAGCGGCAGATAGCGACCGGTACGGGGCTGTCGAGGGCGACAGTCCGCAGGTACATCGTGGCGGCCATGGGAGCGGGTCTGGCCCGGGACGGTCCTGCTCCGAGTGAGGATCAGCTAAGTCGCCTGGCCGGGCTGAACCTGTGCACCCCTCGGAAGGTGGAGACGCCGACCGAGGAGGTCCTTGTCCCCTGGGCGGACCAGGTCTACGAGTGGCTCACCGCCGACCGTCTGCAGGTGACCCGTATCCATGAGCTGCTTGCGGGCCGAGGCTGCCGGGTCTCGTACACGTCGTTGAGGCGGTTCATCCAGCGACGGGGCTGGCAGAGGCGAAGTCCGGCGACTGTACGGATGGGGGAGAGCGCACCCGGCGAGGTGGCGGAGATGGACTTCGGTCGTCTGGGTTTGATAGAGGACCCGGCGACGGGCCGCCGCCGGGTGGTCTGGGCGCTGATCATCGTTCTGACATACTCGCGGCACAGCTTCGTCTGGCCGACCTTCAGCCAGAAGCTTGTCGATGTGATCGAGGGGTTGGAGGCTGCTTGGGCCTTCTTCGAGGGCGTTCCCAAGTACCTGGTGATCGACAACTTCCCCGCAGCAGTGGCTGGTGTCGATCCGCTCCATCCCCGTCTCACGCGCGGCTTCCTGGAGTACTCCCAGCACCGGGGCTTCATCTCAGACCCGGCGCGGGTGCGCCATCCCCGGGACAAGCCCCGCGTGGAGCGTGGAGTGCCCTACGTGCGGGAGCGATTCTTCAAGGGCGGGGAGTTCAGGGGTCTGTCGGACATGAGGTCTGCGGCCAGGCGATGGTGTCTGGAAGTGGCCGGACAGAGGATACACGGCACCACCCGCAAGCAGCCCCTGGTAGTCTTCCGGGATGAGGAGCGCCACGCGCTCGGGGAGTGGGACGCAGAGCCCTACGAGATGACCGACTGGCGCACGGCCAAGGTGCATCCCGACCACCACATAGCCTGCCAGTACGCTCTCTACTCGGTGCCCTCTGCGACATGCCCGCCCGGGCAGAAAGTGGAGGTGCGGCTCGGCAGCAAGCTGGTGCGCATCTACCACCGGGGAAGACTGATCAAGGTACACCCGCGCCAGGATCGCGGCGGCAGATCCACCGACCCCGACGACTACCCGGCAGAGCTGAGCGCCTACACCCTCAGAGCGCCGGAGCAGATCAAGCGCAGCGCGGCGTCACAGGGACCGGCCGTGGCAGCCTATGCCGAGCGTCTCTTCGACGGCCCGCTGCCCTGGGCCAAGCTCAGGCAGGGACACAAGCTCATACGCCTGGGAGAACGCTACTCCCCTGAGCGTCTCGATGCCGCATGCCGGAGGGCTCTCTCCGTAGACCTGATCGACGTGCGCCGTCTCGAGCGCATACTCGTCGAGGCCCTGGAGCAGGAGGCCACGCAGCCGGAGCCTCCACCGATGCCCCCAGGTCGATTCGCCAGGCCGGGCGCCGTTTTCGCTCGTGCCAACGGCCGCACCGCTCAATCAGCACAAGGAGAACGCTCATGACCACCACGACCGAACTCACTCCGCTGCTCAAGCGCCTCAAGCTCGGCGCCGTGCTCAACACCCTGCCGGAGAGGGTCGCCCTCGCACGGAGGGAGCAGCTCGACTACGCATCCTTCCTGCAGATCATACTGACCGATGAGATCAACCGCAGAGACCACAGGCGGCTCGAACTCCGCCTCCAGAGGGCCGGCTTCGAGCAGACCTGCCGCCTCGAAGACTTCGACTGGTCCGCATCCATCACACTCGACCGACGACTCCTCGACGCCGCCTTCTCCCTCCAGTTCCTGGCGCGCAACGAGCACGTCCTGCTCGTCGGACCGGTCGGCGTGGGCAAGAGCTTCATCGCTCAGGCCCTCGGATATGCTGCCGTCAGAGCCGGCCATACCGTCCGCTTCGTACATGCCGACGACTTCTTCAGGGCCATGGCTCAGGCCAGGGTGGACCACTCCACGGACAAGACCTTCCGCTCCTTCCTCGCCCCGGACCTGCTCATCCTCGACGACCTCGGTCTCCACAGGATGACCCAACTGCAGTCCATAGACCTCTACGAGCTGGTCATCGCCAGGCATCGTACCGCCAGCTTCGTCATCACCTCCAACAGGGCGGTCGACGAGTGGCTCGGACTCTTCGACGACTCCATCCTGGGCAACAGCGCCCTCGACCGGCTCGCCAACGCCAGCTACCAGATCGTCATAGAAGGCGCCAGCTACCGCGAACGCTTGTCACCCCACAGGGCCCTGCTCGACCGAAAGGAGGTGGTTGACCCTCAAACCTAACGGTGATAATAGTCCATCTACAGGCCCACAGGGTGGCTCAATGACCCTGGCGACGACTGGCCCATAGGTCCTGGCGATTGACACCAGATCAACTCATCTGCCGCAATGCTCCGGTTGGTCACCACTCCGAAGACCTTGTACCAGCCTCTGTTGGACAGCTCCATCGCGGGGAACGGAAGCTCCATCTGCCCCTCCATTCCCGGCAGAGGCTGTTCGATCAACCGCTCCCTGGTAGCTATGAACCGATACTCAGGGCTGTTCTTGGAGTGCCCTATCCAGTTGGGCACGAAGTTCACCTCAGTCCACTGCTGGCCCGTGTCCACACGATGCTCCCCAACCTTGCGGTACAGCGTCTGCCAGTCTTGCTCGGCGACCTCGGACACCGCACGGCGGAACTCCGCCGTCACGTCGACCCCAACCGCAAACTCGATCACCCCGGACCGCTCGTCTCTACCCTCCGCGCAGTACCGCAGCAACTCCCGCTGGTACCCCGCCGTGTCAGACCGCAGCATCACCTTTTCCACCCGCGCAGACAGATGCTCCAGTGCTTCAATCAACACTCGCAACTGCTGATGGCCCGCAGGTACGTTGCCGTCCCTAAACTCCGAATGCACGATCAACTCGGCCTCTGACCAGTAGGTGATCAGCGGCTGGTACGCCCTGTACTTCTTGTAGCTGGGGAGCGCCTCGTGCTTGCGCGTCTCCACCAGTGTGGCCTCGGTCTGAGGCGAACGGCTCTGCACGAAGCCCACCAGGTCGGCGTTCACCTTGCGCAGACCCTTCATAGCTCCGTTGGGAGCAGGTATGAATGCTCTGTGAGCTTCCCGCTTCGCCTCCTCGCCCACGTCATGGAACCTCTCCAGATACCGGAACACCGCAGACTCCGACGGCACGCTCCGACGACGCTCGACTCGCCATCTCTTCTCCAACGCCCTGCGCTCGCTGAGACGCATACCACAGGTCTCGAACTCTCGAAGCATCCTGCACAACCCCCTGTCCTTCTCAAGGAGATCAAGGTCGGACACCGACTCGCCGCCTGCCAAGTTCAGCAGCATCAGCGAGATGATCATCTGGCTGTCCGTCCAGCCCTGACCTCTCTCCCGCAGTCTCACGTGGCGCTCTACCGATGACCTCAAACCCGCTGCTTGCATCAACTCCACGTACGTCATCAGGCCGGACAGTCCCGTCATACCCGTCGAGCCCTGCTCCTGCTCGTACTGGAATGCCAGTAAGCCTTGCTTCATAATAGCTGCACCTCGTTGGTGATCGTTTCTCTTGGTCAAGAAACATCTTAGCCCCTTCGTGGCGGGCGCCAACGAGGTCCTTCTCTTATCTAGGGATGCTCTGAACAATCGGCTTCAGGCTGGGCCGAGTTGACCGGAGTGGTTTTGGGGGCGTTGAATTGCCTTATGGCGCCGTGGTGGGGGTTAATCTCGGCCTACAACCGGCCCTGACAGGGCGTTTCGCCGCCGTTAGGCCTGATTTTGGGCGCACTTATACAAGGTTTCACGCCGCCAGGTACTGTTCGGCCCTCATCAAGTTGGCAAACCCCAGCAGCGTCATCAGCCGCTGCGTGTTCTTGGACAGTCCCCTGTAGCGGACCTTGGCGTAGCCGAAGTGCCGCTTGATGTACAGGAACGGATGCTCCACCTTAGCTCTGACCGACGCTTTGCGCTTCTCCGACACCGCCTCAGGACTCTCAGGCTCCAGCTTCCGACGCTGGCCGGGCCTCATCGCGACCTGCCACTCCACATCCAAGCCCCGGTTGCCCGGCCTCTTGTCAACTCCCTGATACCCAGCATCTCCCCACACCTGAGACTCCCCACCGTGCAGCAACCGGGGCAACTCAGTCAGGTCATGCACGTTCGCAGATGTCGTGGTCATGCTGTGCACCACTCCCGTCTGCGAGTCCACACCGATGTGCACCTTCATCCCGAAGTGCCACTCGTTACCCTTCTTCGTCTGGTGCATCTCGGGGTCGCGCTCTTTAGCCCGATTCTTCGTCGATGAGGGCGCCGCTATGATGCTCGCGTCCACTATCGTCCCCTCCTGAAGACGGAGACCCTTGGACTCCAGATAGCGGTTGATCTCCTCGAACAGACCCGAGCCTAACGCATGCTCTTCCAGCAGGTGGCGGAAGTTCAGAATCGTCGTCTCGTCCGGCAGCGGCCCAGGCAGTCTCAGCCCTACGAACCGCCTCACCGATTCGACCTCGTAGAGCATGTCCTCCATCCCAGGGTCGCTCAGGTTGTAGAACAACTGCACGCAGTGTATGCGAAGCATCGCCGACAACTCGTAGGGACGCCGACCTCGGCCAGCATTGGGATAGAACGGTCGGATGCGCTCTTCCAACTCTTCCCACGGGATCAGTCCATCCATGCGCTCAAGGAACTTCTCCCTGCGAGTCTTTCGCTTCTTGCTCTCGTAGTCCAAGTCCGCAAACGTCGGCTGGTTCATTGCCTCGCCTCCCACGTCTTCAGGCCTTGGCCCTATGTTACTATCCCGCAAACCACCGGGACTTATTCAGAGCATCCCTAGGTGGGGAATCCAGCCTCAGGCGTCTCTTTGACAGGACAGCACCCCTGTGCTACGCTGGCTCCATGATAAACCCTCTCCTGATCATCCCCGTCATCCCAATCACGACGAGTCACAGTTCAGACACCACCGCCGTCTCACAAAATGTCTCACTGGTGGCACTGAATGTCTCGCCAATGTCACCCCGGTGTCGCGTTCATGGCACAATCTCAGGCCCCTTCCCAAAGCTAAATGTCTCGAAATGTCTCTGAATCGCTACGTATGGCTAAATGTTCGGGCCCTCTTCGAGAAGAGGTGCGGCGACCATCGATTGCCCCATCAACAGGCGGTCCCGATTCTGCGTCTGAATCGACGCCTGTGCTATATTGCTGGCGATGGTCGAGGATAAGATAAGCCGGAACCGGCCAGCTGCTGGGATTCTCGGCCCTCTCCCAGTAGCCCCAGGCGTCTTTCAGATACGGGCGATCGGCTCCCGCGTGACCCTGCTGGCAGACAACCACGGCCTCGTACTCGTGGATGCTGGCGGAGTTGGCAGTCGTAGGCTGATCTCGGCTGTGCTCCGTGATGCCGGGTATTCGATGGATGACATACGCTTGGTGGCAGTAACCCACTATCACCCCGACCATACAGGAGGGCTGGAGCCGCTTTCCAAGGCCTCGATTCCGATCGCCGCTCATGAGGACGAGGCCCCGATCATCAGCCGCGAGGTGGAATATCCGAACCCCTTCATAGGTCCAGCGCTCGGCGTGATGACAAAGCCTCTGATTCGCTCGGTTGCCGGGAAGGGTGTGCCGGTCGCCTATCGCCTCGGGGACGGAGACGTACTTCCTACGGCTGATTCGGTCAGGATCGTTCACACGCCGGGGCATACTCCCGGCAGCATGTGCCTGTACGTAGAGTCCAAGAAGCTCCTCATAGTTGGAGATGCCCTCCAGTCCTCCCACGGTGTGCTCACACCACCCGCAAGGTCGGTCACGCACGACTTCGATCTGGCAATGGAGTCCCTGAAGAAGCTGTTGGAGCTGGATTTCGAGACCATCTGCTTCAGCCACTTTGCCCAGATGCGGGAGGGCGCCACGGAATCCCTGAAGATGCTCCTAGACGACCACGAGAAAGGCACGCGAGTTCGAAATGGCGACATATAGCGCGGAGTGGCGGGAAGAGGGCGAGACGCTGGTCGAGTTCCTGGAGGCCAGGGCCAGGGCCTTCGGCCCCCGGCCCGCGCTGTACTTCAAGCCGGGCTTCAGGTATCTGACTTGGTCGTATCAGGACCTGTGGGATGGCGCGGGACGAGTCGCGAGCCTCCTCCAGAGCAGGGGAGTGGAGAAGGGCGACCGCGTCCTCCTCTGGGGACCTAACTGCCCGCAGTGGGTGCTGGCCTTCTTCGGCTGCGTGCGCGCCGGAGCGGCCGTCGTGCCGATCGACCTGCGGAGCAACCCAGACTTCGTGGACAGGGTGTCTTCCAGGACTAGGCCCAAGTTGGCCTTTGTATCCAGCGTGACCCCGGACCGGCCCGAAGGGTTCGAGGCTTCAGAAGTACGCCTGGACGATGTCGAAGCGGAGTCCGCTCAGATGGGAGAGCCCCGCCCGGTCGCTCTGGGTTGGGACGACCTGGTCGAGATCATGTTTACCTCCGGTACTACGGGAGACCCGAAAGGCGTGATGCTCACGCATGGGAACCTTCTGTCCAACATGCTGGGAGTCACCCGGCACGTTCCAGGGAAGTCCACTGACCGCCTGCTGTCGATACTGCCGCTCAGCCACATGTTCGAGCAGATGGGCGGTCTGCTCGTGCCGCTGAGGGCCGGCTCCAACATCACCTATCTCACGAGTATGCAGCCCACTGTGTTGGTGAGGACTGCCGGCGAGCGCCGTGCCACGCTCATGCTGCTTGTACCCCAGGCGCTCGGCCTGCTGATGAAGGGGATAGAGCGAGAAGTCGCAAGACAGGGCAAGCAGAAGCTCTGGGCTCGCTCCCTTGCCGTCGCGCAGCACCTGCCGACCTGGGCCCGCCGCATCGTCTTCAGGCGAGTCCGAAAGCGGCTCGGAGGCGCTCTCGACATCATATTCACTGGCGGCGCTGCGCTCGATTTGGAGCTTGGAGCGAAGTGGGAGAAGCTCGGCGTCACGATCATTCAGGGCTACGGCGCCACTGAGGCCAGTCCCGTGATCAGCTGTCACACCATGGACCAGCCCGATTTCCGCTCCACGGGGCCTCCGGTCCCGGGAGTGGAGGTCAAGATCACCAATGACGAGGAGATTCTTGTCCGAGGTCCCAACGTCACCCAAGGTTACTGGGAGGCGCCGGACCGAACTGCGGAGGCGTTCTCCGACGGCTGGTACAGGACGGGCGATCTGGGGTTCATCGACAGAGAGGGGTCGTTGCACGTCAGGGGTCGAAAAAAAGACATGATCGTCCTGCCCAGTGGGCAGAACGTGTACCCAGAGGACATCGAGGCCGTCCTGACCAGGCACCCCGACATCACAGACGCGACGGTCGTAGGTCTTACGAAGGGCGACAGGGTAGAGGTACACGCCGTTCTACTCATGGAGGACCCCAGTAAGGCAGACGAGGCCGTCTCATGGGCGAATAGCCAGCTTGGGGACCACCAGAGGATCCGTGGACACACGGTCTGGCCTGAGGATGACCTCCCTCGGACCCACACCCTGAAGATCAAGAAGAATGTGGTGGTGGATCTCATCACGGACGCGGCGGCCATGCCGTCTAAGGAGAGCTCCGCACAGACGCCTGAAGTGAGTCACAGCGCGGTTGAGCTCATGGTGGCTGACATAGCCGGCATCCCTCCGGCCAAAGTGAGCCCCGACATGGCGCTTGACGACGATCTGGAGCTTGACTCGCTGAAGCGGGTCGAGCTTCTGTCGGTGATCGAGGAGGGGACCGGCGTCTACGTCGACGAGACTCAGATCAAACCTGGGACGACCGTGCAGCAGCTGCAGGCCATGGTCGAATCGGGCTCCCGGGCGTCGGAGATAAGGTTTCCAGGTTGGGGCATGTCGCTGTGGTGCAGGGGGCTCAGGGGGCTGTTCCAGAGAGGCCTGGTGTTCCCTGCCATGACGCTCGCGTACAAGACCAGGGTGTACGGCGCCGAGAACCTGGGTGCCGGCAGCACGGTCATGATCGCCGCGAACCATACGCTGCACCTCGACAACGGGATCATCCTGAAATCGATGCCGGCCCGTTTTCGCCGCCGCCTCGCCATAGCCGCGTCCGATCACATGTGGCGCAGCCCGATTCGCAGCTTGGCGATACCGCTTCTGGGCAACGGATTCCCCTTTTCCAAGGAGGGTAATGTCCGGAAGAGCTTGGAGAATCTGGGCCGGATCATTGACAGAGGCTGGTCTGTGTTGATCTACCCCGAGGGAGAGCTGACCGTGGCGGGGCCGATGAAGCCTTTCCTGGGCGGCACCGGGCTCATCTGCGTCGGAGGCCAGGTCCCGATCGTTCCGCTGCGATTGAAGGTCAGGCGCGCCGGGTTCCCGTCGTACTTCCCGCTACTGCGGCGAGGCGATGTCGAGGTACACTTCGGGAAGCCGCTCAGGTTCGAGCCCGGAACTCCGTACGAAGAGGCAACAGCGGAAATCGAAAAGGCAGTCCGGGCCCTGTAGGCTGCCAGCCGGGGCATGCCTGCTGCCGGCTCCGCTACTCCATTTGGTCCCAGTTGTATCCGGTCTTGAGCTCGACCTCCAGCGGGACGGTCAGTTCCATTGCGGAGGGCATCAGGTCGAGTACGAGGTCGCGCATCGAATCCAGCTCGTCCTGGGGCACCTCGAAGATCAACTCGTCATGCACCTGCAGGATCATCAAGGAGCGCAGCCCTTCGGCGTCAATCCTCTCCTGAATACGGACCATGGCGATCTTGAGTATGTCGGCTGCGGTGCCCTGGATAGGCATGTTTACGGCCATTCGCTCGCCTGCGGCGCGGGTAGTGTAGCTCCTCGACTGGATTTCGTAGATGTATCGTCGCCGGCCCTTCAGCGTCTCGACGTACCCCTGTTTCCTTACCTTCTCTTTCGTGGACTCGATGTAGTCGTGGATGCCGGGGTACTTCCCGAAGTAGGTCTCTATGAAGAATGTCCCTTCGTCCGCCGAGAGATCAGTCTGGCGGCTTATTCCGAAGGCGCTAAGGCCGTACAGCACCCCGAAATTCATTATCTTCGCAACTCGCCTCATCTCCGGGATCACATCCCCAATAGGCACGTCGTAGACCGAAGAGGCAGTGGCGGAGTGGATGTCCTCTCGCCGACGGAACGACTCGACGAGCCCGGGGTCCTGCGACATGTGGGCCAGGATCCTTAACTCGATCTGCGAGTAGTCGGCGCCCAGCAGGGCCCACTCCGGGGCGCCGCGGGCAACGAAGGCAAGGCGCACACGCCGGCCCAACTCGGTGCGGACAGGGATATTCTGGACGTTGGGATCGTTGCTTGAGACGCGCCCAGTCGCTGACCCCGTCTGGTTATAGCTCGTGTGTATGCGACCGGTGTGCGGGTTGACCAGGGCGGGAAGCGCGTCGACGTAAGTGGACTTTATCTTGGAGACCTGCCGGTACTCCAGTATCTGTCCCAGGACTTCGTACGACTTTGGGTCCACCCCCTCTACGTCCCCGCGGTCCAGACGCTCTCGCAGCTCCTCCAGCGACGAGGCATCAGTGGAATAGCCCGTCTTGGTACGTTTCGTATGTGGCAGCTTCAACTCGTCGAAGAGCACCCCGCCGAGCTGCTGGGAGGAGTTTAGGTTGAACTCGTGGCCGACGAGTCCGTACATCCCGGACTCGATCTCAGCGAGGCGACCGGCCAGCTCGGTCGACATCTCGTTGAGCATCCCACCGTCCACCGAGACTCCATCGCGCTGCATCTTGACCAGGACCGGTACCAGCCTCATCTCCAAGTTGGCGAAGGTCTCCACTAGCCCCTTCTCAGCAAGCTCCCTTTCGAGCATGCCCCTGAGACGAAGCGTATGGTCGGCCTCCGCCCCAGCGTGCGCCGCCGCCCGTCCGATGGGGACCTGGGCCATGGTGACGCGCTTGCGGCCCGTTCCCACGAGGTCTGTGATCGGAGGCAACTCCTGGCTGAGCGACTCCAGCGCGAGTGCCTGCAGCGTTAGGGCCTTTCTGCCGCTGACGTGCGCCGCCAGCATAGTATCGAAGTCGACCCCGCGGGCCTTCAGTCCGTCGCGCGCAAGAGCAGTCATACCGGAATTGGCGTTATGCATCGTCTTCGATAGAGACTCGCTTTCTAAGACGGGAGCGAGCCGTTCGAGCACCAGCTCGCCTGGGAGCGACTGGCCCTCTTCGTGTGCAACGGGCGCGTACGTCGCACGACCTTCGGAGGTCGCGAAGGCGAGCCCCACTACAGCCGCAGTCATCGGGTCGCCGGCCGTCGACTGAACACTTAGGGCAAATCTCCCTGCGACTTCGAGCTCACTGACCAGTCTGCCGAGTGTCTCTTCTGAGTCCGCCACCGTCACCTGTGTGCCTTCAGACTCCGTTGCCATCGGGAGTTGGCCCTGCTGGCCAATGTTGTTTCCCCTCGGAGCCGGAATGCGGGACACCGCGCTGAAGAACTCAAGCTCTCTCACGAACTCGACGACTTCGGACCGGTCGTACTGCCAGAACCGCGCGCTGTCGAGCTCCAGAGTAACGGGCACGTCTCGAACGATCGACACGAGGGTCTTTCCGAGGATGGTCTGCTCCCTGTTATCGCGGAGGGCCTGCTGCACCCTCGGAGGGGTCACCTCGTCGATGTGCTCTAAGACGCCTTCGACGCTGCCGTACGTCGAGATGAGGCGCACCGCTGTCTTGCTCCCGACACCGGGGACGCCCGGGACGTTGTCCGAGGTGTCACCCTGTAGGGCCTTCAGGTCGGGCAGTTGCTCGGGTCCGAGACCGCCGTAGCGCTCTCGGACGGCGGCCTCGTCGTATGGATCCCGCTTCCCGGCGCTTGAGTTGAGGAGAACTCGCACCCACGGGCCGACCAGTTGCAGTATGTCTGTGTCTCCCGTGAGGATGAGGGCGTCTATCCGGCTGTCCGCTGCCTGGCGTCCAAGAGTACCGAGCACATCGTCGGCCTCGTATCCCTCGCTCTCGAAGACAGGAATCCTGAAGGCCTGCATAAGCTGGCGGATGCGTCCGAACTGGGAGCGCAGCTCCGGTGGCGTGGGCGGGCGGTGTGCCTTGTAGTCCTTGAACTGGCGGTGGCGGAACGTCGGAACGGGCAGGTCAAACGTCATGGCCACATGGGTAGGATTCCAATCGGCCAGGGTGCGCAGGAATGTGTTGAGGAAGCCGTAGACGGCCCGCACCTCTTCACCGGTGGCACCGACGTTGAGGGGCTGCTGAATTGCGTGCCAAGCTCGATGGACGAGTGCGTGGCCATCCATCAGGACCAGCAGTGGTTTCTCTTCGAGCATGGGCATAGTGCCCATCGGGTGTGCCTCCGACCGGAGGATCGCGGTTGATTATACCCGAAGAGGGGCGAGGCTACACTCCGGCGAGGGCGGTCGCCTCGTCCAGCAATCGGGCCACGGCCTCAGGCGACTCGGCCTCTGCGTAGATCCGGAGCAGGGGCTCGGTGCCCGAGAATCGAACCATGGCCCAGTAGCCGTCTTCAAGCGTGTAATGGAATCCGTCCTGCGTGTCGACACTCTCGACTCGCTTGCCGCCCAACGTCCGGGGTTGTGTGGAAGACAGGCTGGTCACGGCGGACATTCGCTGAGCCCGATCGAGCGTCAGGTCGCGTCTGTCGTAGTGGTGAGATCCGACCCTTTCCTCCAACGACTTGAGCAGCTCCGAGACCGTTTGCCCGGTCCTGACCATGAGGTCGAGGACCATTAGCCCGCTCAACACACCGTCGCGCTCCGGGACGCTGCCGCGAAAGGCGTAGCCTCCGCTCTCCTCGCCTGCGAGGAGAGCTCTTTGCTGCATCATAACCGGCGCGAGGTGCTTGAAGCCGACCGGGGTCTTGAAGACGCGCACGCCATGCGGCTCGGCCAGACGGTCCACCATGTTCGTCATCGTGATGGAGCGGACGATGGGGCCGTTGTTCTTGAGGACATCGAGCTGGTGCATGCACAGGAGGGCGAAGGCTTCTAGTGTCGTGATGAACCGCCCGGTTTCGTCTACCAAGCCCAGGCGGTCCGCATCGCAGTCGGTGGCCAGTCCGACATCGGCTCTACGCCTGCGTACTGAGGTAATAAGAGGCCTCAGGTTCCGGGCTATCGGCTCCGGCTGCGACATGCCGGGGAACGAGGGATTGCGCTCGGACCTGATCTCGGAGACCGAGGCATCGCCTCCAGACAGCAATTTGTCGAAATAGCCGCCTCCAGCCCCGTGCATCGGGTCCGCCACGATCTTGAGCCCGGACGAGCGTATGCCCTCGACGTCGACTAAGGTGGTCAGGTGCCCCAGATAACTCGGCTCCGGGTCCAGATACTCCACCAGCCCCTTGCTAACCCCCTCTTCAAGGGTCATGGAAGCTGGGGCGCCGGCCCGGGCCGCTGCGGCGATCCGCTCTTCGAGCTGCTTGACCACCTCGTCGGACGCACTGCCGCCGTAGTCGGGTTTATATTTGAAGCCGTTCCACTCGGCTGCATTGTGGCTGGCCGTGATAACGATACCACCTGCGGCGTCGCGGGCCACCAAGTTATGGGCGACTGCCGGAGTCGGGGCGGGCCGGTCGCACAGTATGGCCGTGGTCAGGTTGCCGGCCGCCACCTCGGCCACGGCGGCGGCGAATCGCTCCGAGCCGAACCGCGTGTCATATCCGATTACAAGGCCGCAGTGCCGGTTCCCCTGGCTCCTGAGCAGGTCAACCGTGCCCTGGGCACACAGTCTGACGTTGTCGAAGGTGAAGTCTTCGGCCGTTATACCACGCCAACCGTCCGTCCCGAATGTTATGCCCATTGCTGTTGGAAGAGGCCGAACTAATCTCCGGCCGCCGCGCCTGGAGACTCGACGATGCGGACGAAAGCCTCTCGCCGCAGCGTCGCGGCCAAATCGGTTCGCTCCCAGGGAAGATCGATGTCCTGTCGGCCAAAGTGGCCGTAGGCTGCGGTCTTCCTATAGATCGGCCTTCTGAGGTCAAGGTCGCGGATTATGGCGCCGGGACGCAGATCGAAGTTGCGGTTGATGAGCTCGACGATCCTATCGTCCGGCACCTTGCCCGTGCCGAAGCTCTCGACAGAGATGGAGATGGGCTCGGCCATACCGATCGCGTAGGAGACCTGTATCTCCAGGCGGTCGGCGATTCCGGCGGCGACCAGGTTCTTGGCGACGTACCTAGCGGCGTATGCAGCCGACCTGTCCACCTTGGTGGGATCTTTGCCTGAAAAGGCTCCACCTCCGTGCCTCGCGAATCCGCCGTAGGTGTCGACAAGTATCTTTCGACCGGTCAGCCCTGTATCACCCACCGGCCCGCCGATGACGAAGCGGCCCGACGGGTTGACCACGAACCGGGTGTTCCTATCCAGCAGACCATGAGAGATCACCTCTTTCGCAACGTTCTCAACAAGATCGCGCTCGAGGACCGACTGGCTGACCTCGGGGTTGTGCTGCGAGCTCATGACCACCGTATGCACCCTTTTCGGCAGGCCAAATGAGTACTCCACCGTCACCTGGGATTTTCCGTCTGGGCGCAGGTACGGGAGGGTCCCATCCTTCCGCACCTGCGCCATCCGAAGGCAGATCCGTTGAGATAGAGCAATCGGCAACGGCATCAACTCAGGGGTCTCGTTGCAGGCGAATCCGACCATCATCCCCTGGTCGCCCGCTCCTAGTGTCTCGACTGCCTTATTGTCGAGGCCGTCTTCTCCTCTCACCTCCAGGGCTGTATCCACCCCGCTGGCTATATCGTGGGACTGCTCGTGGACCGATACGATTACGCCGCACGACTGGTAGTCGAAGCCGAAGCTGGAATCCTTATAGCCCGCGTCCCTGATGGTGTGGCGAACGATAGTCGGGATGTCAACATACCCCTCGGCAAGCGTTATCTCTCCCATGACCACCACGAGGCCCGTGGTGACGCACACCTCGCATGCCACGCGCGCCATCGGGTCGATAGTCAGAAGCGCGTCCAGGACGGCGTCCGATATCTGGTCGCACAGCTTGTCGGGGTGCCCTTCGGTAACTGACTCCGACGTGAATAGAAAGGATGGGGAATCGGAGAAACTATTTGGCATCGACTGACCTCACGGCGGTTACTGGTATCAACTTCAGCTTGTGTCCTCCTTCCCCGGCCTCACGTTCCCAATTCCCAGCTTTCGAGATACTCCTGTTGACGGGCGGTCAGCGAGTCTATGGCGATACCCATTGAGAGCAGCTTAAGCCTGCCGACCTCCTGATCGATGTCCTTTGGCACAGGGTAGACGCTGGCTTCCAATGAGTGGCCTTTCTGCGCCAGAAACTCTATGGAGAGAGCCTGATTGGCGAAGCTCATGTCCATGACGGCAGAGGGATGACCTTCGGCCGCCGCCAGATTGATGAGCCTGCCCTCTCCCAGGAGGTAGATGCGCCTCCCATCTTCGAGAGTATATTCATCGACAAAAGGCCTTACGCGCCGCTTGGTTTCGGCCATGTCCTCCAGGGCGTCGATGTCTATCTCAACGTTGAAGTGTCCGCTGTTGGCCACGATAGCCCCGGTCTTCATGGCATCGAGATGCTCGGCCCCCACGGCGCTCATGCCGCCCGTCAGCGTGATGAACACATCGCCGACCTTCGATGCCTCGGCCATGGTCATTACCTGGTGGCCGTCCATGGCGGCCTCGAGCGCTCTGACGGGGTCCACCTCCGTAACTATGGTGTGGGCTCCCATGCCTCTGGCCCGCAGAGCGACTCCTCGGCCGCACCAGCCATAGCCGCATACTACGACGTTCTTGCCGGCCCACAGCATGTTCGTGGCCCTGGTGATTCCATCAAGGGTGCTCTGTCCAGTGCCATAGCGATTGTCGAAGAAATGCTTCGTGTCGGCGTCGTTGACCGCGACTACCGGGTACCTGAGTTTACCAGCGTCCGCCAAGCTCCTGAGCCGCATGACGCCAGTAGTAGTCTCTTCACACCCGGCGAACACGCCTGGCAGCGCGTCCGTCCGAGTCGTGTGTAGAGTCGCGACGAGGTCAGCACCGTCGTCGAGTGTGATGTTGGGACGGTGGTCGAGCGCCGCGTTGATGTGGGCGTAGTATGTATCGTTGTCCTCGCCGTTGACGGCGTACGTCGGGATGCCGTACTCGGCCACGAGAGCGGCGACCACCTCGTCCTGTGTGCTGAGCGGATTGCTGGCGCACAGCGCCACCTCGGCCCCGCCATCGCGCAGAGCCAACGCAAGGTTAGCTGTCTCAGAAGTCACGTGAAGGCACGCGGCGATGCAGAGTCCCTTCAGCGGCTTCTCCGCGGAGAATCGCTCGCGGATGCGACCGACCACCGGCATCTCTCGGGCTGCCCACTCGATGCGGAGAACGCCTTCTCCGGCGAGCGAGGCGTCGCGTATGTCTCCCATTGTCGTTTCGGTTGTCAAGTCTTGGTCTCCTAGGTCTTGTCTGTCAGACCGCCGCAGCGAACTCGCGCCACGGTAGAGATTCGCGGCGGCCCAGCGGCTCGAACCGCGTCATCTCCTCAATAGCCCTGAACCTCTCTTCTATCTTCCTCGGTGTCAGGGCGTTGAGGCGGTCTACGCTGAAGCTCTCGACGGCGAACGAACCCATAGTGGAGCCTACCATTGCCGCCCTTCGAAAGCCCTCATCGCTCAGGTCGCCTGTCGACGCCAGATAGCCCAGGAATCCCCCGGCGAAGGAGTCCCCTGCTCCAGTCGGATCGACCACGTGATCGAGCGGAAAGGCCGGGGCCGCAAATGTCATCTGTCTGCGGAACACGAGCGCGCCATGCTCACCGCGTTTGACCACTACGGTGGTCGGTCCCATCGCGAGGATTCGGTCCGCCGCTGCCCTGAGGCTGTGCTCCCTCGAGAAACTACGGGCCTCGCCTTCGTCCATGAATACGACATCGGCCGAGGCGACCGCCTTCGTCAGCGCCTCCCGGCTGCCGTCTATCCAGAGGTTCATGGTGTCCAGCGCCACAAGCTTTGGCCGCCCTGCCATCTGGGCCAGAACACCGCTCTGAAGGGCTGGGACTATGTTGGCCAGGAAAAGATAGGGCTTGCCCCGCTGCTCGGTGCTCAGGATCGGCGAGAAATCCGCGAAGACGTTGAGCCGCGTGTCGAGGGTTTCCCTGGAATTGACATTGTCGGAAGAGTAGACGCCCGACCATCGAAAAGTCTCACCTGCAGCGCGAGCGAGACCGGAGGTATCCACACCGTGGGACTCGAGCAATCCGACGTGATCGTCCAAGAAGTCGTCACCGACGATTGCCACTATGCTGACCGGAGCAAAGTAGCTTGCGGCTATGGAGAAGAAGGTAGCCGAGCCGCCTAAGGCATCGGCTCGGCTACCCGTCGAGGTCTTGATTGTGTCGTAGGCCACGGAGCCCACGACGAGAATCGACATCTATCGGCCTCGTTTCCGCTGCCAGCCTAACTCTCTACTCAATGAGAGGCTCTTACGGATCAGCACCGTAGCTGGTCGGGTGCCCCTTCTCGATCCATGCGGCCGTGCCGTCCGCGATATTGTACAGCTTCTCGGTGTCGTATCCCATAGCCGCCGCCATCTCGCACGCGAGGCCGCTGCGCACTCCCTGGGCGCATATGAACATGAGGGTCTTGTCCTGGGGCAGCTCATCTATCCGCGCAAGAAGGTCGTCGACAGTGATGAATAGGGCACCCTTGATGTGCCCATCGGCATACTCGTCCAGCCGACGCACATCTACGAACAAGACCTCTTCGTTACCGTAGCGCTCCGCCGCCTCGTCCGATTCTATACGGTAGTAAGGCTCTCCAGGCTCCTGTCTCGCCATTGTGTTACCTCCTTTTTGGGACTACCAACCGTGCTGTTTGTTAACCTTGCTGGGGACTCGACCCGGGGACTACCCTAGAGGGTATTGACTCCAATGGGCACCCCTCCGACGTACTTACCCACTATGGGTTTCAGTCTATCCTTCGTGCTGTCTGGGACCAACTCTGGCGCGGTAATTATCGCGTTCTCAAGTGCGGTGGCACAAGCGCAGTCGCGCTGCTCCGGCATAGTTGGGACCAGTTGGGCAACCACGTCTTTGGATCTGGCAACGTTCTTCAGAAGATTCCTAACGACCATTTCGACCGTTACAGTCTCTTCCGCATCATGCCAGCAGTCGTAGTCCGTGACAAGCGCCATGGTGGAGTAGCATATCTCGGCCTCGCGGGCGAGCTTCGCCTCCGGAAGCGCCGTCATCCCGATTATGCTCGCTCCCCAGGAGCGGTACAACTCCGACTCCGCCCTCGTGGAGAATTGAGGTCCCTCGATGACGACGCAGGTCCCGCCCTCGTGAGTCCTCAGGCCCGTCCTTCTCCCTGCTTCAGCCAGCAGTCGGCTCAGGACTGGACAGTACGGCTGGGCGAAGGCCACGTGTGCCACGAGGCCGCCACCAAAGAAGGTGGCTGGACGCCGCACAGTCCTGTCGATCAACTGGTCGGGCACGACCATGTCTAGCGGGTGGACATCCTCCCGCAGACTGCCGACCGCACTAATGGAGACGATACGCTCAACGCCGAGCGTCTTTAGCGCGAAGATGTTGGCCCTGGCCGGTACCTCGGTAGGGGAGACCCTGTGTCCGCGTCCATGCCTGGGAAGGAATGCTAACCTTACCCCTGCGAGACTTCCTAGGACGATTCGGTCGCTCGGGTCACCAAAGGGCGTGTCGACCCGCACCTCCTCCCGGTCCAACAGGTGCTCCATGTCGTACAGGCCGGAGCCGCCAATGAAAGCGGTCCTCGGATCAGCCACGGGCATCCTCCACGATCCGGCGCAGAGTCGTGGAGTATGGCGCGCGTGCCACACCGCGCTCAGTGACTATTGCGGTCACGTATTCATGGGGTGTGACATCGAAGGCCGGATTGATGGCTTCGACACCTTTAGCGGCCACTCGCTCTCCATCGAAATCGGTGACCTCCGCCGGCGATCGGTACTCGATGACAATCTCGCGTCCACTGGCCAGACTCAGGTCGAGCGTGTTGATCGGGGCAGCGACATAGAATGGAATTCCGTTCTCCCGGGCGAGCACAGCGAGAGAGTAGGTGCCGATCTTATTGGCGACGTCGCCGTTGGCGGCGATCCTGTCGGCCCCGGTTACTACGGCGTCGACTTCCCCGATCTGCATCATGTGGCCGGCCGCGGAGTCGGCGATCAGGGAGGCGTCGACTCCTGCCCTCGCAAGCTCCCAGGCCGTCAGCCTCGCTCCCTGAAGGAACGGCATGGTCTCGGTTGCCAGAACCTTCGCGATTCGTCCGTCATCCCAGGCCGTTGTGAGCACTCCGAGTGCAGTGCCGAAGCCGCCCGTAGCGAGCGCTCCCGCATTGCAGTGAGTAAGAACTGTGCCATCCCGCGGCAGGAGATCTGCACCGTGGCGGCCGATGGCGCGGTTGGCCGACTCGTCCTCATCTTGAATGGACCGCGCCTCGTCTTTCAAGGCATCTACGGCGGCGGCAGGCGTGGTCCAAGGTCGAGCGACTCCGAGCATCCTGTCAACGGCCCATTCAAGATTTGCACCGGTCGGCCTGGCATCGCGGATCTCTGCGGCTGCCTTCTCTAGTGAGGCCGGGAAGTCCGTCTCGGAGCCTCTGACAAGCTCAGCGGCCGCGAGGGCAACGGCATAGGCTCCCGCTACTCCGATGGCAGGCGCGCCACGAATGCGCATATCCTTGATCGCGGCCACAACCTCCCGGTAGTCGTGCAGGTTCAGCCATATCTCCCGGTGGGGCAGGAGCGTCTGGTCAATTAGCCTGACGGTGCCATCTACCCAGGCGATGGGCCTCATGCTTTCCTTGACCGAGGATGTCAACGGATCGCCTCCAGGATCAGCCGGAAGTCCTCATGACCTCCAAGAGCTCCTCGACCGCGGCAGCGGACTCCCTTAGCTGCGCCGCTTCTTCGCCTGTGAGGTCGAACTCAATGATCTCCTCGACTCCGCCGGCCCCGAGCTTGACGGGAACGCCAACGTATATGCCGTCGAGACCGTATTGGCCCTCGAGGTACGCCGTGCAGGGCAGTATCTCGCGCTTGTCCTGCAGGATAGCCTCAACCATCTGGGCAATCGCGGCCGAAGGGGCATAGTATGCGCTCCCCGTCTTGAGGAGGTTTACTATCTCCGCGCCACCGTCGCGGGTCCTCTGGACTATCTCTTCGACGCGAGAAGCCGGCAGCAGCTTCGAGATGGGTGTACTGCCCACCGTCGTACCCCCCACAATCGGGACCATGGTGTCACCGTGGCCGCCGAGAACGAACGCGGATACAGACCTCACGGATACGTCCATCTCCGCGGCCAGGAAGGACCTGAACCGCGCGGTGTCCAGGATTCCGGCCATCCCGACGACGCGGCGGCTGGGAAGGCCACTGACTTCAAGGGCCCTCTGGGCCATCGCGTCCAAGGGGTTGGTGACGATGATCAAGATGCAGTCGGGGGAACGCTGCACAGTCTCTTCGACGACGCTCGTGACTATCTTCATGTTGGTGAGCAGGAGATCGTCACGGCTCATGCCAGGCTTGCGTGGTAGGCCGGACGTAACCACGACGATGTCCGAGCCCTCAGTTTCGTCGTAGCCGTTGGTACCCACTATCCGGGAGTCGGACCCCGTTATGGGACCGGCCTCCAGCATGTCGAGGGCCTTTCCCTGCGGGAGCCCTTCGACTATGTCCACGAGGACCAGGTCGGCGAGCCCCCGGTCGAATATGCGTTGTGCAGCGGTCGCTCCGACGTTTCCGGCGCCTACTATCGTAACCTTTCTTCTCATGTTCGATTCATCTCCTGGGAATGACGTACATTGACCATCTTGTCTAGGGATACTCTGAATAACCCATCAGCACGGCTTAATTCCCTATGTGTGGAGCTGTAGTCCACGGACTTATTCAGACCATCCCTAGGTTCGGGACCTCTTGTGCAGGAACCTGTCGAGCTCGCCTTCAACCGCGGACTTGATCCCTCCCTCAAACATCCTGGCGGCTAAAGGGAGCCGGAGATCGAGGAGTAGGTCGGAGTCTGAGACTGCAACTGTCCCCCTTACGTTGAACCCCCGGGCTCGAAACGAGAATTCGAGGTCGCCGCCGCGCCAGTCGTGCTTGACGTCGGATACGCTGTCGCCAAAGCGCTCCATGAGAGACGGCAATAGGGTCTCGATCTCGTCTCTGACTGCCTCCTTTGTCGAGTTGTGCTTTCTGAGGACTTTCATGGCAGTCGGCCCGTTTCAGCCCGGGACTTGCTTACCGGTCAAATCCGCATGTCGAAATTCAGGGCGGGCAACAAGGCTCATGTGCTTATCACGAGCTCGTTCCAGTGATCCTCGACGCTGGAGCCCTCCACGGTGGCCATGACGTAATCACCAAACTCCTCGCTGGTGGCTCCTGTGTCCCTGCCCGTAATTACAACGCGCCTCTCGTACTGGCCGCAGATGTCCAAGGCTTTGTGCAGCCTGAGGCCGATCTGCTCGTAGCCGACGTGTTCCAGCATCATGGCCCCGGCCCGGAGTAGCGAGCTTGGGTCCGCATACTTCGCCCGGCCCTCCTTGACCATCCTCGGAGCGCTGCCGTGTATGGCCTCGAACATGGCGCTCCGCTTGCCGATGTTGGCGCTACCGGCGGTGCCAACCCCACCCTGGAGCTCGGCGGCCTCGTCGGTGAGGATGTCGCCGTACAGGTTGGGCAGCACCAGTACCTGGAAATGCGTGCGGCGCTTCTCGTCCAGCAGCTTGGCGGTCATGATGTCTATGTACCAGCTGTCCCACTCGATCTCCGGGTATCTTTCCGCTATTCTGCCGGCCACTTCAAGGAATCTACCGTCGGTCGTCTTGATGATGTTTGCCTTCGTGACGACGGTGACGCGGGTCTTGCCGGTTCGTCTGGCGTAGGCGAACGCCGCGTCGATGATGCGCTCGGAGCCGGGCGTCGTTATCACCCTGAAGTCGATGCTCATTTCAGGCGTCACGTCCAGCCCCTGGTTGCCCAGGGCATAGAGGTCTTCGGTGTTCTCACGAAAGAAGGTCCAGTCGATGTCCTTGTCCGTAATCCTAACGGGCCTGACGTTGGCGAAGAGGTCAAGCGCTTTTCGCATTCCAACATTCGCGCTCCCTATGTTGGGCCAGCCATCCCCTTTTTCCGGGGTGTGGGTGGGCCCCTTCAGCGTGATGTGGCAGGCCTCTATATCCTCGAGCACGTCATCGGGGATAGACTGCATCTTCTCGGCGCGGTTCTCTATCGTGAGCCCGTCGATCGTGCGGAACTCGACGAGGCCGTCCGCCACCTGTTCACGCAACAGGTACTCGAGCACCCGCCTCGTCTCGGCGCTGATGCTCGGGCCAATGCCGTCGCCGCCGATCATGCCGATGATGACCGGTTTCAGGATGCTGTAGTCCGTCCAGTCTGCACCTTGCTTGATTCGCTCGAGTCTCTCGAGCTGCTCCTGGAGGACGATCCCGAAGTGCTCCTTCGCGGCCTCTATCGCCGAAGAATATGTCAACACGCTCTCCTGCTTGCGAGCAACATCGCTCGATAGGGTGTTCATGAGATGATCGCGGCCAGCACCTGGGCCTTCTTGACGGTCGCTCCCGGCTCCAGCGGCAGCGGACCGACGCGGCCGTCGATGGGAGAGGGCAGGGTGTTCTCCATTTTCATCGCCTCCAGGACAACCACAGGATCTCCAGCGGTCACGGCCTGGCCTGCCTCGACGAGGTAACGAAGGACTATCCCCGGCATCGGAGCGTTCAGTGTGGCCCCGACCTTCTGATCTGGCGCGGGGCCGACTCCGTCCCGTCCGGGCGTGGTGGCTCCAGTTGGGCGTGCGGAGGCTCCATCCACCGGGTCCACCTCAACCTCATAGAGCTCGTCGCCCACATATACGTTGAAGCGCCGCGCGCGGGCGCTCTTCGGGGGGCCGTCCGAGACTCGGCGGACGACCCTTGGCGCAGGCGCGGCGGCATCCACCACTGGGCGAGCCGCCTTCATCTCCTCCGGAAGCTCTTCCAGTCCGTGCTTGATGCGGAGGAACCTGAGTCCGGTTGTCGGGTATAGGGCATACGTGAGGATGTCCTCGATGTCGGACGTGATGTCGGCTACGGCCTCTCGCGCCTGCTCCATCTCCGGCTCGATCAGATCGGCTGGCCGAACAGAGATCGGCTCGCTGCCGCGTTCGTAGTCCTTCAGGGCCAACTCGGCCACAGAGGGGTCGATCGAGGCTGGGGGGCTGCCGTACAGACCGTACACATAGTCCTTAACCTGGTCGGACACCATCTTATAGCGGCCGAAGAGGACGTTGCTCACCGCCTGAGACCCGACCATCTGGCTCATGGGAGTTACCAGGGGAGGGTACCCCAGCTCCATCCGCGTGCTCGGTATGTCCGCCAGCACTTCGTCGAGCCTGCCTAGCGCGTCGGCCTCTCTCAGCTGCGATACGAGATTGCTGGCCATTCCCCCAGGGATCTGGTGGCTGAGCACCTTGGCGTCTATCACGGCGGCGCGCGGACTCTCCATGTGCTCGCGGTAGGCGGGAAGCACGGACTCGAGCCGATCCCCCATGTCGAGGAGCCTGTCCAGGTCGAGGCCTGGGTCGCGGTCCGAGCCGGACAGGGCGACAGCCAACGGCTCTATGGCCGGCTGGGCTGTCCTGAGCGCGAGCGGGGCCAAGCAGGTGTCGACAACGTCCAGGCCCGCCTCGATGGCCTTCAGGACGGTCATGGAAGCCATTCCGCTGGTATAGTGCGTGTGCAGTTGGAGCGGTACGTCGACCGTTTTCTTAAGAGTCGAAATCAGCGTGTAGGCATCGTAGGGGGCCATCAAGCCGGCCATGTCCTTGACGCATATGCTGTCCGCGCCCATCTCCTGGAAGCGAAGGGCCTTCTCGACGTAGTAGTCGAGGCTGTAGATCGGGCCGCCCAGCCTGCCCTCTTCGGTGACCGAGTAGCAGATCGTCAGCTGGAGTTGCTTCCCACTCTCCCGTACCGCTTCTATCGCCGTCTGCAGATTGCGTTCGTCGTTGAGGGCGTCGAATACGCGGAATATGTCGACCCCGACCTCCGCCGACTGCCGCACGAATGCTCTGACAACGTCGTCGGCGTAGTTCCGATAGCCAACGAGGGACTGGCCCCTCAGCAGCATCATCAGGGGTGTGTTGGGCATGAGCCTCTTGAAGCTGCGGAGGCGGTCCCACGGGTCTTCCCCCAGGAACCTGGTGGCGGAGTCGAAGGTCGCCCCGCCCCAGACCTCCATGGCATGGAAGCCGACGGCGTCCATGCCCGGCGCCAGCGGCTCCATGTCCGAGGTCCGGAGACGCGTGGCCATCAGGCTTTGATGGGCGTCCCGGAACGTGGTGTCGGTTATCTTGATAGGGTTCTGTGACAATGGGTTTCTATTGGTTTGGCAGGGGAGGGGCCGTATGGCTCCCCTCGCCAGCTCAGGACTGCAGCATTCCGTCCCGGCCGGTCCATGAGCGGGAGCGCCGGAGCCAGGGGTCGAGGCTCTGCCACGCGGCCATCTTCCAGGCGCGGCCTCGGCCCTCGCCTATCTGGGCCTCCTCTGACAGGAAGGCCTCCACCGCGGCCATCACGGCGGCCATGATCTTATCGTCCCTTCCCGGCATGGAGTCGAGGGTCAAAGGGGGATGCTCCCGTGCTTCTTGGCAGGAAGCGTCTCCCGCTTGTTCCGCAGCATTGCCAGAGCGCGGATGATCTTGGGGCGGGTCTCCGCCGGGTCTATCACGTCGTCTATAAGCCCTCTGCTCGCCGCGACGTAGGGATTCATCAGGCGTTCCTCGTACTCCTCGACGAGCGACCTGCGCGTATTGTCCGGATCGTCGGATGACTTTATGTCACTGCGATGGATTATGTTGACGGCGCCCTCGGCACCCATTACGGCAACCTCACCGGTTGGCCAGGATAGGTTGATGTCGCTCTCAAGGTCTTTGCTGCTCATGACGATGTACGCGCCGCCATAAGCCTTGCGTGTGAGCACGCTCACCTTCGGCACCGTCGCCTCAGCGTACGCATAGAGTAGCTTCGCGCCATGCCTGATGATCCCCCCGTGCTCCTGCGCCGTACCGGGCATGAATCCGGGCACGTCTATGAAGGTGACCAGGGGAATGCTGAAGGCGTCGCAGAAACGCACGAATCTCGCGGCTTTTGCCGATGCGTCGATGTCTAGCACCCCTGCCATATGGTCCGGCTGGTTGGCTACGATGCCAACAGTCCGCCCGTCCAGTCTGACGAAGCCGACCAGGATGTTCGGAGCGAAGCTCTCGTGCACCTGCATGAAGTCGCCCTCGTCCACGACGCTGTCGATCACGGCGAGCATGTTGTACGGCTCGTTGGGGCTGTCGGGTATGACCGTCGCCAGCGCCTCGTCGGTCCGGCCTGGGTCGTCGGAGCTCAGACGCTCGGGAGGGTCTTCCATGTTGTTCTGGGGCAGGAATCCGAGCAGCCGTCTGAGCTCGGCGAAGCAGACCTCTTCAGACTCGAACGAAAAGTGGGCGACGCCGCTTGTGGAGGTGTGGACGGCCGCGCCGCCAAGGTCTTCAAGGCTGACACTCTCGCCTGTTACGGCCCTGATCACGTCCGGGCCGGTGATGTACATCTGGCCTATTCCGCTGACCATCACCACGAAGTCGGTCAGGGCAGGGGAGTACGTCGCCCCGCCCGCGGCCGGCCCAAGGATCGTAGATATCTGCGGCACCACCCCGGATGAGCGGACGTTCCTGTGAAAAATCTTGCTGTAGCCTGAGAGACTGTCTATGCCTTCCTGGATCCTAGCGCCACCGGAGTCAATGAGGCCGACAATCGGGGCGCCTGTGCTGACGGCGAGGTCCATTACCTTGCATATCTTCTGGGCTACGGCCTCCGAAAGCGACCCGCCGGAGACGGTAAAGTCCTGCGAGTACACGAAGGTCAGCCGGCCGTTCACACGGCCATGCCCGGTGACCACGGCGTCGCCGGGGTGGGGGCTTCTACCCGGAGGGTCGAAGTAGGTTGGACGGGAGAGCACAAACGGGTCCAACTCCTCGAAGGTGGCATCGTCAAGGAGAAGGGCTATGCGGTCGCGGGCCGTGAGCTTTCCGCGGCGGCGTTGGGCCTCGATACGTTTCGGGCCGCCGCCCTGCTCCGCCCGCTCCCGCCTGCGGGCCAGCTCGGCCCGCTTCTGGTCAACCTTGCGGCCTATTGCCATGATAAGATTCGCTTGCGCCGTATTCGGCGTCAACCGTATCAAATACGGGCGCTCCTAGCAAGGTGAAGGACGCCGACGGAGGCCATCGACCCAGTGCCTCGGAAGCCGAGAATCCCGGAGCCAACGAGGATAAACGACACCCACTTCGCCTGGGGAAGCAAGACCTACGTGATGGGCGTGATCAACGTCACGCCGGACTCATTCTCCGGTGACGGCCTTGGCAGTGACGTCGACTCGGCCATCAATCTGGCGAAGAGCTTCCAGGAGTGGGGAGCCGACATGGTTGACGTGGGCGGCGAGTCGACGCGTCCGAGCTCGATCTATGCCGGGGCGGGCCCGGCTTCAGCGGATGAGGAGCTGGCCAGGGTGCTGCCGGTCATCGAGGCGTTGGAAGCCGAGATCGACATCCCGGTCAGCATCGACACCTACAAGGCGGCCGTGGCCGAGAGGGCGGTCGCGGCGGGCGCCGACATGATCAACGACGTGTGGGGCTTCGTGCGGGACCCGGACATCGCCCGCGTCGCGGCTGAGGCTGGGGTGCCGGTCGTGCTCATGCACAACCAGGACCATACCGAGTATGACGATCTGGTGCCGGACGTTACATCGAGGCTCCGGTGGCTCGTGGACAGGGCCGTCGACGCGGGCGTGGGTCTCGAGAACATCATCCTCGACCCGGGGATGGGCTTCGGCAAGACGGCAGAGCACAACCTGGAGATACTGCGCAGGCTGGCCGAGCTGCGCGTGCTCGGCAGGCCGCTGCTCGTCGGAATGTCGCGCAAGTCGACCATCGGGTACGTGCTCGACCTGCCGGTCGAGGACAGGGTCGAGGGCACGGCGGCGACCGTGGCGCTGTCGATAGCCAACGGGGCCGACATCGTGAGGGTGCACGACGTCAAGGAGATGGCGCGCGTCGCCAAGATGTCCGACGCCATCGTTCGCGGGTGGAGCCAGGGCTGATGCTGTCGGAAGCCTACATCGGGCTGGGCTCGAACCTGGGTGACCGCGCGGCGAACATCCGCCTGGGGCTGGAGGCGCTGCGGCGCGTCTCCCGGCACGTTCAGGCATCGAGCCTGTACGAGGCCGACCCCGTCGGGTTCCAGGGGCAGCCGCCCTTTCTCAACGCCGTCTGCCGGATATGGACCCGGCTGACCGCATTCGAGCTCCTGGCGGAGGCGCGGAGGGCGCAGGCCGGCGCGAGCGGCGCGAGGCCGTTCCCCAACGGACCCCGGGCGCTGGACATCGACATCCTGCTGTACGGCCGGGCCGTCCTTGACACTCCCGGCCTGACAATTCCGCACCCTCGGATGATGGAGAGACCGTTCGTGCTTCGCCCGCTGGGGGAGATCGCCCCTGGCCTGGCGCATCCGGTGACCGGGGAGACGGTGCTGTCGGCGCTCAACCGAGTGGGACACCCTCACCCCGACCCTCTCCCGTCGAGGGAGAGGGTGATTACGCTCCCCTTAGGGCGGGTGGGAGCAGGTTCGGGATAGAGTCCTCGATGGGGTAGGTCTCATCGCAGGCGGCGCAGTGCAGGCCGCCCTCGACGATGTCGCCGTCCTCCTCTTTGTCGACCATGAGGGCCAACTCGCCCTTGCACAGGGGGCATACGAGGATATCCATCAGGTCTCGCTTCATGAGTCCAGCGCCTCCGTCACAGGGAATCGCGGGCGGGCATTATACAACGCGTCTACCCCTGGAGGGCCATCTCGTACAGCACCTTGAGCAGGTCGGAGACGAGGAAGACGATAACGCCCAGGATGACCAGGGCGTTGTAGCCCGAGACGGACCGCAGGACTCTCGCCAGTCTGCCTGGGCTCTCGTCCTGTTGGGGCTGGCCCTCCATCATGAGAGGTCGCTTCCGGCGGCCCAAGGCGAGGCTGAACATCAGGACAGAGAGGGCTATCTTGACGCCCAGGGTGGCGACGTAGGGCACGCCGGCGACGCCGGGCGTCAGCCGGTTCACGGTCAGGATGACGCCGGTGGCGACAAGAACCAGGATTGCCGTTTCGACGACGGCCCGGAACTCGGCCGCTGCGGCGGCGCTGATGATGCCGGACGAGTCGGGGGGCGACCTGCGCAGGGCGGGCCGCAGCACGAATAGGTAGAAGAGGCTGCCTCCGACCCAGGCCGCGCCAGCGACGAGGTGGAGCCAGCGGACTACGACGAGGAACAGGTCGCCGGTGCTCATGCGGCCTTCAACCCAGCCTTCGGGCCAAGCCGAGCACCCTCACCTTAGTCCTCTCCCGTTGTACAGACCGGAGAGATGGGTAACAGTTGTTCGGGGACATGGGTTACACATTCTATTGATTGAGATCTATGGTAGCGATGGACTGGACGGAGAAAAAGACCTTCCATGTGCCGTCAGTGGGTGTGGGCCTTAGAGCGACCCTCTTGCCTCTGAAGGCTTTACCGACGGGGAATGATCTGCCCAGGAAGGATATTCGGCCGTTGACATCTACAGAGCGTACCTGGTCATCAGTGTCGTAGTCGACGGTCGGAAGCGTCTCCGGGAAAGGCCGAGGGCTGACGGTGTATCGGCTGGCAGGCGTATTGAGGTCCAGGGCGTGATGAGGACGCTGGAGGTTGTAGAAGTCTCGCCATCCATCGAAGCTGCTCTGGCAGTGGGACAGGTCGGTGTATCTGCTTCCCTGGAGCAGCTCAGTCTTGAGGGACCTGTGGAAGCGCTCGAGCTTGCCTAGGGTCTGGGGGTGGTATGGCCTACTGTGGACCACTCTGACTCCCAGTTGGACCAGCCAGACTGTCAGTGGGGTGAAGGGGTGGTCAACGTCGCTGCCCCAGGGAGAGCCGTTGTCAACCAGTATCGTATTGGGCATGCCGTAGTGGCTGAAGATGGACGTAAGATGGTCATGGACGGTCTGAGTCCTCTCGTCTGCACAAGCCCTCACACCCAGGGAGAACCTCGAATGGTCGTCCAGGACCGTCAGCGGGTGGCAACGTCCACCGCTGACGACAGGGATATGCCCCTTGAAGTCCATCTGCCACAGCTGGTTGGGCCGCTCGTGCTCGAAGCGCTTATACGGCTTGTGCTTGAGACTCTCAGATGGCTCGATAAGTTGATGTCGTCTGAGGATGGCCGTGATCGTGCTCTTGGACGGCACACTGTTGTGTCCACGATCCTTGAGTATCCTGGCCAGCACGTGTCCTCCCTTAGTGGGATGCTCCCGGCGAAGGTCTACGACGAGCTGCTCCATGTCGTCGCTCGTCCGGTTCGGGGAGTGATGAGGGCGCTTCGGGAGATCATCCAGACGCTGCTCTCCGCCTTCAAGGTATCGTCTCAGCCACTTGTAGCCAGTCTTGCGGCTGATCCCACTACGCAAACACAGTTCGCTCATGATCACTCCCTCGGACCGCGCCAGAGCGACGAACTCTTTGCGTTGAGACATGACAGTTTCCACCCTCCATGGCATGGGCATCCTCCTGAACAGAATTACCATGCCTAATGGTGTAACCCATGTCTCCGAACATGTGTAACCTATGTCCCCGGTCTATACACCCGTCAAGGGAGAGGAGATATCCCTTCTCCCCTTGCGGGAGGAGGCCAGGATGAGGGGGAGATGTTCCGCTCGGCTCTACTATTTCATCACCTTACATGGCCCAGGCCCGAGCACCCTCACCTTAATCCTCTCCCGTCGTGAGACCTTTGCGCAACTTTCGGTGTTGAGAATTGGGTGTCTGTGGCGCAGAGGTCAACAATCAGCGGGTTTGAGATGGGAGTTCTCAGCGTCCAATCATCCCCTGTAGGCAGCCCAAGACAACCCTCGGCAGCCGCTTCAGCGGCGGGTGCCCTTTCATGGCGCACGCCTCCCTCACCATCTCACGCTCCATTGAGGACTATCCGGTCAGCCCTCCGCAGGTTGTAGGCCATGCACTTGAAGCACATCTCCGTAGCGTTTCGCTCAAGACCTATGTAGCGCACCCGACTGTAGCCGTATGACCGCTTCAGCGTACCGAACACCTTCTCCACCCTCGCTCGCACTCTCGATATCAGGTCGTTCCGAAGCTTCTCGACATCGGCGACCTCAGGATGATGCTTGTTCGCTCTTCTCATTATCTGGTCCTGTATACCCATCGACTTCAGCCTCTGCCTCCTCCTATGCGTGTCGTAGGCCCGGTCAGCGTACACCGCCAACTCGTCCGCCACTTCCGTATCGTTGACATTCGCCGGCGTCAACACCGCCTTGCGTATCAGACCGGAACCCTCGTCCACTCCGATGTGCATCTTGTAGCCGTAGTGACTGCGAGAGCCCTTACGCGTCCATGCCGCGTCCTTGTCCGTCCCCTCTCCAGACCCAGACTTGCGGCTGCCTTGCGACTCCACCAGCGTCGCGTCCATGAGGGTTCCCGACTTCACCATCAGGCCTTTCCCGTCAAGCTGTCGGTTGAGCTCCTCCAGCAACTCTTCCCCAAGCCCTCTCTCCGTCAACGACCTGCGGAACCGGCTGATCGTCGAGTGGTCAGGCGACTCGTCCTGAATCCCCAGACCCACGAACCGCCGAAACGACAGACGGTCTGACAGCGCCTCCTCCATTGCCGGGTCCGACGCGCCATACCACTGCTGGAGCAGCATCACCCTCACCATCATCAGCGGGGGATAGCTCTTCCTGCCCTCCGATGACGAGTGGATGCCGTTAACCAGCCGTGACAACTTGTCCCAGTCCACCGCCTGGTCAATTCTCTCCAAACTCTCATTCCTGCCGATGCCCTCAGGCAGAAATCCCTCTACAAACGACACCCCTCCTATCTCTCGGTGCATCGCTGCCTCCTGATCGCCAGATTAGCGCCCCTTATTATTCAATGCACCAAACAGTTGTGCAAAGGTCTCGTCGTGGGAGAGGATATGCCTCTTCTCTCACGAGGCGGACTACTCTGCCAGGAGCTCCTGGATCAGCTCGTCGAGCTTCTCGGCGTCCAGGAGACCGTTCCACTTGCGGACGACCTCGTGCTCTTTGTTCAGGAACTCGGTGGTGGGGAAGCCGGTGACCTTGTGGGCGATGAAGATCTCGATCTCGTTGTTCGGGTTGTTGTCGGGGCCGACGGCGTAGTTGACGCCCAGCTTGTTCACGAACTCCTGGCCGTCTTCGGCTGTATCGACCCCCATGTTCTGCACGCCGATGAACTCG